>OW818649.1:0-3534167 GCA_942492945.1 uncultured Bacteroidales bacterium | reverse complement strand
GGGGTATTTTCCATCCTCAGTCACTACGCCTTGCTGCGTTCCTTCCGGCTGAGATGCCCCATTGCCTTGTCTGTCAAGAGGACATGTGTACAATTAAAACATCAAAGCCATAATCACACAAATCATGATCACTGGAAGATGGCGGCATGGCTACCTCCTGAGAGTCTGTGAGGGGGCAGGGGAAGCATCGGCGCAAACGGAGGAAAATTGCTTTTGTACAGGAATGGATGCAAGGCAAGGAAGAGGGAATGAGCCAAGCGCAGTGTGGCAGCGCCACATGAGCGCAGGATTATGACCGATGACGCTGCATGGCGCCGTTACTGTACAAAAGGGTACTGCTATACCAAGTGGGAGAGAGTGAGCCGCCATCTTTCAAAGGAGATTTAATCGTAAGATTAAGTCTCCTTTTTTTTTGTGCCTATGCCTCAGACAGACAAGACAATGGGGCATTTTCCATCCTCAGTCGCAGGGCTCCCTCCGGCTGAGATGCCCCATTGCCTTGTCTGTCAAGAGGACATGTGTACAATTAAAACATCAAAGCCATAATCACACAAATCATGATCACTGGAAGATGGCGGCATGACTACCTCCTGTGTGTCTGGGATGGAGGCAGGGAAGCATCGGCGCAAAAAAAATAGTAGTAGGAATATGTCTGGATGAAACAGGGAGAATGTTTACTTTTCAGTTAAAAATCTACAAGAAAAGTTCAGTTCTTCCAATATAAAGAACTGCAGGTTTATAGCTTCAGATTTATCGGGACTCCTTTTAAAAAACAATAATTTTGATAGTTACGACATTTAAGATTCAAGCAAAAAAACCGAAAAACCTTGACATTGACGAATAAGTTTTGTATTTTGACCAGACATTACTACAAATGTATAAGCCTTTACTTGCAATGAGATTAACGGAGATTACACCACTTAACAGCTAAAATCATGAAATCAAGGGATACCATATTCTATACACCAAGAAAGTTTAACACAATTGAACTGTGGAAAGATGTAACGGAAGAGCAATGGAAAGATGCCGGTTGGCAAATAAAAAATTCGATACGGAACATCGATCAGTTAAAGAAAGTGTTAAAATTAAATCCTTATCAGATAAGTGAAATTGAAAGAACTTTAGTTTCCTTACGGAAAGAAGGAAAGGAACCATTACGGATAACGCCGTATTACGCTTCTCTTATGCAAGAAGACCCATTTCACCCGGTGATGTTGTCGGGAGAGAAATCAAAAAAACGACTTGATCCAATTTTTTGGCAAAGTGTTCCTACCCCTGCAAATTTATTATTCCCGGATACAGGTCTTGAAGGAGCAATGAACGAAGGTTCTAGAAGTTATGGTGCCGTTTATCAACGATACCCAAACAGAGTTGCCCTTTTTGTCGCTGAAAACACAAGTTGTGCTTCATATTGTGTTCATTGTCAAAGAGCAAAATCGTTAGACGCTTCTGTTGATGTTAATATCGCCGCAATTAATAAAGGATTATTTTATATTGGATACAATAAAAACATTAATGAAGTGCTTGTTACTGGAGGAGATGCACTTATGATAAGCAGACAACGGTTGCAATATGTTTTGGAAGAATTAAGCAGGATCCCGCACCTTCGTGCTATAAGAATTGCAACAAGAGTGCCTGTAGTGATGCCTATGGGAATAACAGATGAACTGCTGGAATTAATCAATATCTCTGCAAACAGATTCAACAAAGGGGTTGATAAATATGTATATTTTATGACGCATATTAATCATTATCATGAAATTACTGAAGATTTAGAAATCGCAGTAAAGAAAATCAGGAAACATGGTTTTACAATCAGGAATCAAACAGTCTTATTAAATCATGTAAATGACTATTTTAAAACTCTGGCAGAAACTTTCAGAAGAATGTTCTGGATAGGTATTCATCCATATTATTTATTACAATGTCATAAAGAAAAAGGGATCGTACATTTTATTGTACCTATACAAATCGGCAAAATCTATGTTAAGCATTTGCAAGGTTGGATTTCAGGCGTTACAGTTCCACGATATGCAGCTAATGTTGAAGGAGGAGGTGGAAAAATTCTCCTAATGCCATCGGGGCATGACACTTTGAATGATGAAACAAATATTGAAGATAAAATTTCTGAAAGCTATGCAACAATAAATACCTGGGATAACAAAATTATGTACCGGTATGAAGCTCTAGGCAGAACGTCACAAGAAGAATTTGAAAATGGTGTTAAAATTATGGATGAATTTATTGGCAGAAAGGGAGTGTTTCTTCCTAAACTGATTATTGTTGACAAAAAAGGCAGACATATAGAAACTACGAACAGAACAAAATTGCCAGCAATCGACAAAATTAAAAAATCTGATCTTTTAGGGTATAGCCTATATAATAAAGATATGCCTTTAACTAACCCGTCGGATAATGTGGATGAAATAGAAAAGCTTTTTGTAAATTCAAAGTTTTACAAAAAAAAATGAACCAGCAAGCAGAATGGCGTCCCATACTGCTATATAGACCATCCCGCTTTTCTTGTATTTCAATATTATCAACACAATATCCAGCTTAGGAGTGTGGCATTATGAAATGAAAACTTCAGCAATTTTTCAAACAAGTGCTATTGTTTAGGAAGCATCACTTTTATATAGTTTAACATATAGAATGTTATTATATTTAGAAGATCATCAGGTATATGCAAAAAACTTCAAGGACGTTTATTACCACCAAACGGTATATATCAGCACTAAAATCATTGCTATGAGAACGGCTCCCAGTTTAAACAGGAAGCTTGTCCTGAAGAGTTCTTTGTCTAGTACAATCTCCTTGTCGACATTTGGTTTGGGCCATACGATTCCGACTACTACAATTATAAGTAGGCATAGCAGGAATACATAACCCATCCGGTCCAGGAATGGTATTGCCGGGAATAGAAATTTTATTGCTCCGGACAGGATGAAACTCGATGCAGCAGCGGCGAGGGCACCATTTGCGGTGGCCTTTTTATAGAAGAATGCAGCAAGGAATATTGCTAATGCGCCGGGGCTTACGAAGCCTGTGAATTCCTGTATGAACTGAAACGCCTGATCAAGATTTCCAAGAAGGGGAGCAACAACTATTGCAATTACAAGAGCAACAATACTGGTTATCCTGCCTGTTTTCACAAGTGTGGTTTCGGATGCATCGCGCTTTATAAATACCTTGAAAATATCCATTGTGAAAATTGTTGCCACGCTATTCATCATAGATGCCAGCGAACTGACGATAGCGGCAACAAGTGCTGCAAAGGCCAATCCCTTTACTCCGGTTGGAACCAGTGCCAACAGTGTAGGATATGCGTCATCCGCTACCGTAATTGCAATCCTGCCCTCTTTGAAAAGGACATATGCTATAATCCCGGGGACAACAACAATCAAAGGGAGTAACAACTTGAGGAAGCCGGCAAATACCAGCCCTTTCTGAGCCTGATCGATATTTTTTGCAGCCAGTGCTCTTTGAATTATATACTGGTTGCAACCCCAATAGTATAGGTTGGCAACCCACATGCCTCCGATAAGTACCCCAATACCAGGCAATTGTTTGTAGAACTCATTGTCCTTGGAAAGGATCATGTCAAATTTATTGTCTGCCGACCCGGGCCCGACCTTAATCCAGAAATCCTTTACTCCGGCAAAGAAATCACCATATCCCAACAAATCAAACGCTACATATGTAGTTACAAGACCACCACCGATCAGAAAAACCACCTGTATAACGTCGGTCCAGGCAACAGCCTTGAGTCCTCCGTATATTGAGTAAACAGCAGAAAAGAGGGCCAGCCCTAAGATTCCCCAAATAAGTTCGAGACCCATCATGTTCTTTATTGCCAGCGAGCCCAGATATAATATTGATGTAAGGTTTACAAAGACAAAAACCAATAACCAGAAGACTGCAAGAATTGTCTTTACCCTAATGTCAAATCTTTGTTCCAGAAACTGAGGCATTGTATAGACCTTCTTTCTGATGAAAATGGGAAGGAAAACAACTGCTACTATTACCAGAGTGAATGCCGCCATTAGCTCATAGGTAGCAATAGCCATTCCCATTCTGAAGCCGGACCCCGACATGCCGATAAACTGCTCCGCACTTATGTTTGAAGCAATTATTGATGACCCGACTGCCCACCATGGAAGAGCGTTGCTTGCAAGAAAATAGTCGTTGGAGTTCTTTTTAACTCCCTTTTTATCTCTGGAAACCCAAAGTCCCAGCCCGATAACAATCGCGCAATAAAGAGAAAAGACGATAAGATCAATTAATTCGAATTTCATATTTCAAGTTTTAGAGTTGTTGCGAAATTTTGTGGGTTCCTTTACCTATATTGACATCTATACAATCCGGTAAAGTGCCGTATTTATTATAAAAACCTTCAGATAATTCATTTATAAAGGCCTCTTCTGCATCTGGTTTAATGAAACATATGGCACATCCTCCAAATCCGCCACCCATCATCCTTGCACCATAACAACCATCAAAATTTTCCGCAGCCTCAGCTAAAAAGTCCAACTCCTCACAACTAACCTGATATTTATACCTTAATCCCTTATGGGATTCGCATATAAGTTTGCCGAAAGTTTTAAAATCGCTGTTTTCTAATGCATTGCAGACCATTTGAAGTCTTGTGTTTTCTTCGGCGACATATGAACATCTTCTGTAAAGTATGTCCGGCAAGCTTTCCTTATGTTGCTCAATCTGATCTATGCTTATATCTCTTAAAGAAGAAATAGCCGGGAAGAACTCTTTCAAAATGCCTACTCCTTTTTCACATTCCGCGCGTCTGATGTTGTATTCGGAAGATGCAAGGCTGTGCTTTATCTTTGTGTCGAAAAGGACTATCTTTACTTTATCGTTATCAAAAGGCAAATAGCAGAAATCAAGCGATTTGCAGTCAAGCTTAATTGCGCTCCCTTCTCTCCCCATCATAGATGCAAACTGATCCATGATCCCGCAATTGACTCCTATGTAATTATGTTCAGCAGCCTGGCCAATGATTATCAGCTCCTCTTTGGAAAGGTTCAATTTATAAATGTCATTTATGGCAAAAGAGAAAAGGTTTTCCAGAGCGGCAGAGGAGGAGAGGCCTGCACCTATAGGAATATTCCCGCCAAACACGCAATCAAATGCAATACCGGCAGTAATTTGTGGATCAGCAATTTTTTTGACGATTTCCTGTACAACCCCATAAACAAACTTGCACCATAGCATCTCAGGCGCTTCTCTGTCTGAAATACTAAATTCGTAGTATTCATTAAAATCTGCTGAGAAAACCCTTATTAATCCGACATTGTTTTTTCTGAACGATCCTGATACATACCTGTCGATTGCAGCCGGCAGAACGAATCCAAGGTTGTAATCGGTATGCTCGCCAATTATATTTATCCGACCGGGAGATGAATAGCTATCCTCCGGGTTGCAGGAAAAACGTTCCTTGAATATTATGTTCAGCTTATCTATCACTATAAATCAGTAATTAATTGTTGCGGCCCACGGAATAACATAAGAGGGCGATTTCTCATGATTCAGTAGGTCGACCATGTATCTCATATATGGCTCAGAGTGCGTGTAAAACATTTTTATACCTTCACAAAGAGAAAATTTTCTTTCACCATCTTTTGTCAATAAGTGCCGGTGTTTAGGGCATTCACCCCCACAGGCAAAATAGTATTGACAACCAAGGCACTCTCCTGAGAGTGTGTTTCTTTTGTTGATTCCAAATTGGATCTGAGCATCGGAACCGATAATATCTTTCAACGGCATGCTTTTAATGTTACCTATCAGGTACTCAGGGTAAACAAAGTGATCACAAGAAAAGACGTCGCCGTTATGTTCAACAGCAACATTGTCGCCACAAGTCTGAGCATATGCGCAGACAGCAGAGTTAACACCATACCACGAACCTAATGTCAGGTCGAACAACTGGATAAAGTATGTACCCACATCGTTTCTTACCCAATAATCAAATATGTCAATCAGAAATTGGCCGTATCCTATATCTGATACGGACCATGGTGCAAGAATAGCTTTGCCCGACAACTCCGGAGAAACAATGATTGGCCTTTGGGTTTCTCCTGCCGGCTCTATATAATCCACGGCAGGCAGGAATTGCATATAATGAGATCCAATGGATTTTAAAAAAATATAAATTTCCCTGCCCCTCCCTTCACTAAGATTATTTACGACGGTAAGGGTGTTGAATTCCACTTTATATGTTTTGAGCAGCTCTATTCCTTTAATTGTCCGGGTAAATGAAGAAAATCCCGACTTGTTCTTCCTGTAAGTGTCATGGATATCCATGGGCCCATCTACTGAGACACCCACAAGAAAATTGTTTCGCTTAAAGAACTTGCACCACTCTTCGTTTAGCAGTGTGCCATTTGTCTGGATAGAGTTGTTTATCTTTTTGTTAAGATAATTATGCTTCTTCTGGAATTTTACAACGTTCTTATAATATTCGATGCCGGCCATTAATGGCTCCCCTCCATGCCATACAAATGTTATTTCGGGAACCTGGTTAGTCTCAATATAGTCCCGAATGTACTTCTCCAGCATCTCTTCCGGAAATATCTCCTGTTTGCTCCCGTAAAAACGCTCCTTATCAAGATAGTAACAATAAGTGCAGTCTAAATTACACTTTGACCCTACAGGCTTAGTCATGGCCATAAAGGATCTGGGTCCTTGAATTTTCAGAGCGTCGTCTAAGGTTAAAAAGCCTTTTTTATCCATTAAGGAGAAATTTCGTTAAAAATTGTTTTCTTTACATTTATACAAAACTATAACTTTATTTATGAAAAAAATATTACTGGCAACATTATTGACTCTTTTTGCACTGCAAAGTAGTTATGCCTCAAATGAAAAAACATTCAGAATTATATCTCCCGACAATAAAATAATGGTAGAGATTAATGTGGGTAATGAGATAACCTTTAATGTCATAAGGGAAAAGAGAGAACTTTTTAAAGGTCTTCCGTTATCAGTAGAGACAGCAGCAGGTAAGATATTTGGCACAAATCCAAAAATTGTTTCTGTAAAGTCATATTTCAAAACAGATAGCACAGTAAGTCCGTTTTACAGATTCAATACTATCAAATCGGAATATAATATGCTGGACATAAAATTCAAAGATAATTTCGGGCTGCTGTTTGCCTCTTCAAATGAGGGTTTTGCATACAAATTTTATTTTAATTCAAAAGAGGATCTTATAATTGTAAACGAAAATTCAGGAGTGAAATTTTCCTCTGACTGTCAGGCATATCTGCCATATGTAAGAGGAGCAAAAGCAAATAAATTTCAGGCGTCTTTTCAAAGTTTGTACGATGTTGTGAATCTCAGTAAAGTGGATACTTCAAAAATTATCATAACCCCGCTTACAATAGTGCTTGATGAAGACATAAAGTTAACCTTAGCAGAGTCAAATGTAGTCTCTTACCCCGGGCTTTTCTATAAAGTATCTGAAAACTTCAGTTTAAAGCCGATATTCACTCCATACCCGGCAGAGACATTCAATCATGAAAAACGGAAACAGGAGATGGTAAAATCATTCGAGAACCATATTGCAAGAATTAATGGGAAAAGCGACTTGCCATGGAGGATTTTTGTAATAAGTACCTCTGATACTCAATTACCGGTGAATAATATGGTTTATGAGCTGGCGGACAAATGTGCAATTACCGACCCATCTTGGATCAAACCCGGAAAAATAGCATGGGACTGGTGGAACGACTGGGGTATTACCGGAGTTGATTTTAAAGTTGGAATCAATAACGAGACATATAAGTATTTCATCGATTTTGCATCAAAACAGAATATAGAGTATGTGGTGCTTGATGAAGGATGGTCATTGCCCTCAAAGGGAGACATTATGTCTTCTATTCCTGAAATTGATATTGATCTGCTGGCAAGATATGCGAGAGAGAAAAAAGTGGGTTTGATTCTATGGGTTGTTGGAAACGTACTTGACAGTAAGCTTGAAGAGGCATGTAAGTACTATTCCGAAAAGGGAATCAAGGGATTTAAAGTAGATTTCTTTGACAGGGATGACCAACAGGTGAAAGAGAGAATAATAAGAATAGCTCAGAAATGTGCAGATTATAAACTAGTTCTGGACTTACATGGTGTGAACAGGCCGGCAGGAATAAACAGAAAGTATCCGAACATTCTCAACCTGGAAGGAGTTTTCGGTCTGGAGGAACTCAAGTGGGATGCAAATGCAGACATGGTTCAATATGATGTGACAGCTCCATTCATCCGGATGTTGGCCGGCCCGTTTGATTATACCCAGGGAGCCATGACTAATGCTACAAAAAAAGATTTCAGGGTTATTTACTCAAATCCCATGAGTCAGGGTACAAGGGCACATCAGTTCGGAACATATATAGTATTTGACTCTCCTTTGGTTACATTGTGCGATGCCCCTTCTGCCTATATTAAAGAAAAAGAGTCTGCAGACTTTATAGCATCTATCCCTACATATTTTGATTTCACAAGAGTTCTTGAGGGGAAAATAGGAGAGTATATTGTAACTGCAAGAAAAAAAGGTGATAATTGGTATGTCGGAGGTCTTAACAATTGGACAGACAGGACAATAAAGATTGATCTCTCATTTCTTGAAGAGGGTAAATACAGAGCCACAATAATGAAAGACGGGTTGAATGCTAACAAGAGGGCCCAGGATTATAAAAAAGAGGTAATTGATGTAACTACCTCTTCTGTGTTTGAAATTTCTATGGCTCAAGGGGGCGGTTTTGCCGTTAAAATCGAACAACTTTAACCTCCTTTTGATAATTATTTAAGTTCCCAGGCCAGGGCACTTGCACCTAAAATTGCAGCATCAGACTCCTTTAACTGAGAAAAAACTATCTTAATCTTGTTCTTCCACATGTTCAGGAGGTTTGCATTCATGCTCTCTTCTATTGGTTTCAATATCAGGTCGCCAGCTTTTGCAAGTCCACCGAAAAGGACAATTGCCTCAGGTGCACTGAATGCTACAAAGTCTGCAAAGGATTCACCTAGTTTTTTTCCTGTAAATTCGAATATTCTTTTTGCAAGCTCATCTCCCTGAACTGCTGCTTCGTATACGTCTCTTGATGTAATCGTTTCTTTAACATCACGTAACAAGCTTTTTTCACAAGAGAGTTCCAGCCATTCGCGGGCAGTACGACCAACTCCAATTGCAGATGTATATGTCTCCAGGCAACCTGTGCGGCCACAATTGCACTGCCTTCCGTTATTTCTGACCGATGTTGTGTGGCCCAGTTCACCCGCAAACCCATCGTGTCCGTATACAACCTCACCATTTATCACGATACCGCTTCCAACACCTGTTCCCAGTGTTATCATTATGAAGTTCTTCATTCCACGGGCGGCACCGTACGTCATCTCTCCAACAGCTGCTGCATTTGCATCATTTGTAAGAGCAACCGGAATTCCAATTTTCTCAAACATCAGTTTTGCAAATGGTATTGTACAGTTGCCGCTCCATACGAGATTGACTGCCATTTCGATTGAACCAGTATAATAGTTTCCGTTTGGTGCACCAACTCCAATTCCGCGAATCTTTTCAATACCGCCGACCTCTAGGGCCATTCTTGTTAAAGCATCACAAAGATCAGAAATATAGTCGTTAACGTCAGTATGAGTGTCTGTCCTGATTGTTGTTTGAGTAAGAACTGTTCCGCGTGCATCTACAATGCCGATTTTACTTGTTTGTCCTCCGATATCTATACCAGCTACATAAGGTTTTTCCATACAAATGATATTATTCTTTATGCATCAAAGATAATGATTTGAGGGAAATGATTCACATGAATTTGTTAACTTTGTCTCAACTTAACCTAATGAACTTTGAAATATTATTCAATGGAAGATTTTATTACTATTATCAGAGAGAATACACAATGGCTATATACCAGACTTTTCGAAAGTAGATTTCTTTATGTAGACCTTTGGTCATTTGTACATCTTTGGAGTGGTATGGTTATTTTTTCTTTGTTCCTTGCCTTTGGTGTCAGGAAAAAATGGTTGTGGCTCTTTATTCTGTTGCTTTTATATGAAATAGTCGAACAAGGCATTGTGATATTGGGATACCATGTTTTTTACCTTGAGAAGATTGTGGATGTTGCTAATGACCTTATTACGGGATTTATTGGGGCAACAATAATTCATTCTATGTTCAGGTCTTCGTTGTTAAGGAAAATAAAATTTCCCATTATGTTGTTTCCGATATTCCTTGCAACGGCCACAATTTCATATGTATGGGTAGGGAATTATAAATATGTGTACATCATTTCGATACTAAATTCAGAGGGTCTGTGTTGGTGGGCATTCCTGTGGTGGTTTCTGGGTGGGGCAGGTATAATTGCCTTATATATAAAACTTTCGGATATTGCTAAAGGAAAGATCAGAAGCTCTGTTGCGGTGTGGGTACTATATCTGGCAAGTCTTATTTTATTTGAGTATATAGGATATTCGTTATTGCATATAAGAGAGGTAGGACACATTGCCACTCCTTTGTTTCTAAACGTAATACATGGAACCTATACAATGCATATCTTCTACCTGATAGCCCCATTCCTCTTTATAATGTTATTTGAATTGTTTTCTGCATTATTTATCAAAGCTTCGGAACAACAAATATGAATGTGAGAGCTAAAAGGATTTTCAGATCTGTGGCATATGTTATAGCAGCATATCTCTTTTTACTTGTCATTTTTAGTATTGTGAGACAATTTACCATGAAAGGAGTTGCTGAGAAATATATAGTTGTTGAAGCCGGAGATATACTTGTACGTCCAAATTCCAATATGCTTCCGGGGAGTAGCGACAGATTCTGGGGAGGGCTGACGGGGCATGTGGCACTTGTTGTAAAAGGGGGCGCCTTTTCAAGTCTGGACGAAAATATGGGAGGTATAGAAGTTGTTGAGACAAGATTATTTAACAAAAATCCGTTCAGTTATAAAAATCGCATTGTAAGAAACAGGGCGGTTGTACATTTTGGGAAAAAATACTACGGAAGGAGATATCTTCTAAAGATGCATATTAATGAGGAAAGGATAAAATATGTGAACTCTTTTATACAAAAAGAAAAGGATAAAAAATATAATCTTTTCAGTTCCAAAGAAGATACTAATACTTATAATTGCGCTACATTTGTCAGACGTCTGATACTTGTAACCAAGAATTATGACATAGACTGCAACAAGGGTAAGATTATATTCCCCAATGATATAATAAACAATTCATTGTTCGACACACCTAACGACAGAGTGAGGTTTTGACAAAAAACATATAATAAAATAAAATACTTATGAGAGAACACACTGCAAGATTAAAAAGATGGCTTACATTATTTTTGTTTGTTTTTATTTTAAGCTCAAATCTGGTTGCTCAGAAATACTGCCAGATTAAAGGTTGGTCAAAGGAGATTAACAATCGTATCGAAAAGTTCCTTGATTCCACATTAGTTCTTAAGGAAAGGAAAGTCGCTGTATTTGACGGCGACGGAACAGTATTTGGCCAGGTGCCGCACTATCTGGCAGATGAAGCTCTCTTTCAATATGCCGACGATGTGTACAGAGGGAAAAATGACAAACTTTCACTGGAGAAAATGGCAATAATTAAGGAGATGGTTAAAGACGGAAACAATGTAGGTAAACCATACGTAGAAAATCGTGTCCATTTTCTTGCAGGACTCACACCAGATGAAATTGCCAATATAGGGTACAATTGTTATTTAAAATCATACAAAGACAAATTTTATCCGGAAATGAAGCAATTCATTGCCAATCTCAAATCGTATGGGTTTGAAGTTTGGATATTGACTGCATCACCAGAATTTTTGTATCAGAAGTTCATGTCATTGGAACTTGGTATTCCTGAAACGAATATTGTAGGTGTAAAGTCTGTCGTAGTTGAGGGAAAAACATCGGGAATCATAGTTCTTCCTATACCTCAGGACGATGGAAAGGCAAATGCAATCCCAACATTTATTAAAGTCAGACCGTTGATAGTCGGAGGAAACAGCAGGGGGGACATGGATATGATAAATGAGTCAAAAGGGATGAAAATGATTGTAAATCCGGACAATGTGACAGTGAGAAAAAGTGACGAGGACGGTCCGATGAAAGGCTATACCGTCAAGACATATTGGGAAAAAGAGGGAGCCTTTATAGTGAAATGCAATGATGTGAGGGACCCATCAGTCCGTTTTCATACCGGAGAATGGAAAATCCGTGAAAATATTTCGAATCCCAAGTAGTACCTATTAACTAAACAAGGCTATGATCAAACGACTTATTCTTTTACTGACTCTTTCTACGTATTTATACCCTGTTTTTGCCCAAAATGACAGAGATTACAATAAGTTTATAAATGATGCCGGTGAATTTTCAAATATATACAGAGGGCAGGCACCACTGGAATATAACTTCTTTCATACAGGAACCTTTTATGCATATTCTTCGGAATTTGAAAAAGGAGATGTCATATTCAACGGTAAGTTATACAAGGATATTTATATGAACCTGAATTCGCATCTGGATGAGCTAAATGTACTTATAAAAACATCGGGAAGGATTGTGGTGCTCAACGGAGAGTTTGTGGATTGCTTCAATCTGGGCAAGAGAAAATTTATCAACATCGCGCATGATGATCACTCTCTTCAGAAGGGATTTTATGAGGTGTTGTATAATGGAAATGCCAAACTGTACAAGAAGACGAAGAAGATTTATTCAGAAAGAATCAATGAGTCAATCAGTTCGAAAACCCAAAGTAAGCTTGAACGATTGTTTATTGTTAATGAAAATTACTATCTTCTGAAAGATAATACAGTTAAGATCATAAAAAACAAATCTGACCTGCTGGCCGGTTTCCGTGACCGAGAAAGGGATATCAGACAATTTATAAGAGAGAGGAACCTGGATATGAAACATGACAAAGATCACTCATTTGCCTTAGCTATAGGATTTGTAGAATCAATAACCACAGAAAGCCATGAGTAGACTTATATTATTTACGGCAATATTTGCAATGGGTTTATCAAACCTGAATGCACAGCAAGAGAAAAGGATTGCAGTAACAAATGTAAGTGCAGACTCATTAAAAAAAGTCGTTCAGGAGCATACCGGCATGCAACTCTTCTTTAATCTTGAAAAGGGAGAAGACTCCCTTAAGTTGTCACTAGATTGCAGTGACAAGGATTTGATTAAAGCACTTACAGAGATTTTTGCAAATAAACAGTATTCTACAACAAAAATTGGCAATGCTCTTTATATACTTAAAGGAGTGGGTATATCCACTTCTCTTCCAAAGGATTATTTCTCTGAACAAAAGAGTGTTGATTCAAATCAGGATTATCTTAATGCTATAACCTTTAACGATAATACAGCAAGCTTTGAGAACAAGATTTACAGGATTGGTGATCCTAATTCCCCAAAAAAAGATGGACGGGCACTTCTGAGAGGATACGTAAAGAATCTCGACACCGGAGAGCCTATAGCAGGGGTATCTGTAATGATAGATAAGACTCAGACTGTAGTTACAACAGATGCTTTTGGCTTTTACAGGATACTTATCCCAACAGGAAACAAGGAGATTATTCTTAAGGGTTATGGTCTGGAAGATACACGACTTATGCTGGAGGTTTTTGGTGACGGGGAGATGGACATTATAATGAAAGACAAAGTATATTCCCTAAAAAAGATTGTCCTAACGGCAGAGAGCACACAAAAAATGAGAAGTACCCAAATGGGGCTTGAGAAAGTCAGGATTGACAGGATCAAGCATGTACCTGCTGCTTTTGGCGAAGCCGATGTAATGAAAATAGTACTTACCCTTCCGGGTGTTAAATCGGTGGGAGAGTCTTCTGGTGGATTCAACGTAAGGGGAGGAGCTACCGATCAGAACCTTATATTATTCAACGATGGTACAATCTATAACCCGACGCACCTTTTCGGGCTTTTCTCAGCATTTAATCCAGATGTTGTAAATGATATTGAGTTGTACAAAAGCACAATTCCTGCAAAATACGGAGGAAGGATATCATCGGTGCTTGAGATTAACAGCCGGACAGGCAACAGTAATAAAATTACAGGATCGGCTGGATTGGGACTGCTGACAAGCAAGTTTCACATAGAAGGGCCTATTGTAAAAGAGAAGACAAACTTTATTGCGGGTATCAGGACAACCTATTCAAACTGGATATTGGGTCTTCTTCCTAAGGAGAGCGGATACAAGGATGGAACTGCATCTTTCCAGGATGTCACCTTGGGCCTGAGCCATAAATTCAATAACGCAAATACTTTGTATGCGTATGGATACTATTCCGGAGACGGGTTTAAGTTCAGCCCGGACACCAGCTTCTTTTACCGCAACATGAACGCCTCAATAAAGTGGAGGAGAATAATAAGTGATAAGCACAATCTGCTGGTAAGCACAGGATATGACAACTACTATTACAAAACAGAGGAAAAGGGAAATCCTGTGAATGCCTATAATATGAAGTTTAGCATTAAACAGTTTTTTCTAAAGGCAAATTTCAATCTTATGCTTAATGAGAAACATTCTCTGAACTATGGACTGAATTCAACCTTCTATAACCTCAGTCCCGGGACACTCACACCTGTTGGTGACGAATCCATTGTAATCCTCAAAAGACTGAATAATGAAAAGGCACTTGAAACCGCAATCTATTTCAGCGATAACTGGAGTATAACAGACAATTTCTCGCTTGATCTTGGACTTCGATATTCAGTTTACTCTGCGATTGCAGATAGTTCAGGAGGTCTGTCCAAACCATATCATGGTCCGGAGATAAGAGTATCTGCAAGGTATTCATTTAATGAGGACCTTACATTCAAAGCCGGTTACAATAGTATGAAACAATATATCCATATGTTGTCCAATACAACTGCAGTGGCTCCGACTGATATCTGGAAACTAAGCGATGCCAATATTGTACCTCAGGATGGATGGCAGGCAGCATTCGGAATCTACGGAAATGTATTTGGGCGCAAGACAGAGATATCTCTGGAAGGGTATTACAAAGAGATGAAAAACTATCTGGATTACAAAGGTGGAGCAATACTTAATATGAACGAGCACATAGAGAGAGACGTTCTTAATACTGAAGGTAAAGCTTATGGTTTAGAGGTACTTGTCAAAAAACCGCTAGGGAAATTAAATGGCTGGCTGACATATACTTACTCAAAGACGATGTTAAGAGAGAGCGGCCAGAAGGAGAATTACAGCATAAACGGGGGTAAATGGTATCCTGCATCCTACGATAAACCTCATGACTTTAAAATAATTGCAAATTATAAGTTTACACAACGTTTCAGTATCTCAATGAATGTTGACTATGCGACAGGCCGGCCCGTTACAATTCCTATTAGCAAGTATTATTACGGAGATGGATACAGACTCTACTTTTCAGACAGGAATGCATATAGGATCCCGGATTATTTCAGGATGGATTTTGCAGTCAATATAGAACCAAGTCACAATCTTACCTTATGGACCCATAGTACCATAACATTCGGGGTTTACAACCTTACCGGTCGCAAGAATGCTTTTTCTGTCTACTACGACACAAAAAGCGGGACCAAGATTCAGGGCTACAAACTCTCCATTTTTGGGGCGCCAATTCCATATGTTAACTATAATATTAAATTCTGACAAACTTGTGATGAGAAAATTTTTAATTACAACAGCATTTATAGTATATGCGATTTTCATAACCAGCTGCATTACCCCTTTTCAGCCTGAGGGTGTGACAGATATTGACAATATGGTGGTAGTTGAGGGCGATATAATATTGAACGATACAACCAGGGTCATACTCAGCCGGTCCCAAGCGATTAAGGACCAGAGCAAGATCAATTACATAACTAAGGCACAAGTATGGGTTGTGAGCGACAATGGCACTCTTTATATAGGAAAAGAGGTACTCAGAAAAGGCAAGACACAGTATATAGTAAATACGATTGGGCTTGATCCTGCAAGACAATATAAGCTGCGGGTAAAATTGCAGGGAGGACAGTTATATGAATCAAATCTTCTGCAAGTATTGGTTTCTCCTGTGATTGACTCCATAGGGGTAACATCGGACTATGTGAATAAAATTGCAACATTTTATGTAAATACACATGATCCGCAAAACAAGACAAGATACTACAAGTGGTCATACATAGAGGACTGGGAGTTCCATTCGCAATATTTATCACTTTTTTTATATGATCCAATAAAAGATAAGATCAATAACATAGACTTCAGTCAGAATCGTTATAATTGTTGGAATACTCGCCCATCTTCGGCTATATTGGTTGCATCAACGGCTAATCTTGAACAAGACAAAGTCTTTCAGAAATCTTTGGTTAGCATGGGGCAGGAGGACAGGAGGATTAGTTACCTTTATTCAATGTACCTTACACAGATGGCCATATCTCAGGAAGCCTTTATTTACTGGGAAAACATAAGTAAAAACTCCGATAAGATCGGTGGGATATTTGCGCCACAGCCAACAGAGATAGGTGGCAATATCAAGTGTCTGTCAAACCCAAATGAGAGGGTTCTGGGGTATATAAGTGCGGGTATTGTTGCCAGAAAAAGGACATTTAACTACGCAACGGATATCGGCATTTATAAAGAGCCGGCCTTATGCGAATCGGTATTCATAGACGGCACCAATCCGATTCCTTTCGCCTCGATGCATGTAGCTGACTATGACGTAATCAGTTATTCAGAAGAGGCCAATGAAAGTTATTGGGTCCATAAGAACTGTTCGGATTGCAGAGTCTTCGGGACAAAGATAAAACCCTCATTCTGGCCAAACAACCATATCTAATACCGAACTTATATGAAAAATAAAATATTGTTTCTTTCACTTTTCCTGATTACACTTATTTATACAAATATTTCCAGGGCACAATCGGGGGTAACTGAACGTTTGTACATTTCGACAGACAGGGGTGCATATATTGCTGGTGAGGTTATGTGGCTCTCTGTATACTGTTTCGACATCTCAAAAAGCAAAGAGTTGTTATCTGATTTGAGTAATGTTGCCTATATTGAAATTCATAATTCACACGGTGTTGTAATGACATCAAAAATAGCACTTACGGCAGGTCGCGGCAGCGGGCGTATAACATTTCCTCCTAATATGCCTACCGGAAATTACAGACTGACAGGTTATACCAAGCAGATGCTAAATGAGGAAAAAGTAGAGTTTTTCGAGAAGGTCTTCTCATTATATAATACTCTCACTTCTGAACGGGTCCCCGGAAATGTAATAATTGACCAGGAGGATGTTAAAAAGTCATCTGCGTTGGAACCTTCGTTGAATAGTGATATTTCACAAAACGAGAGGTTCGTATCATTGGATATTGAAAAAACAGGAAAAGCTATTACAAAAAGTAGCCCGTTTCAGTTGGCAATAAATAATATCTCCAGAGAGAACATGACCCTCAATATCTCTGTAGTAAGGATAGATTCAATTCCCGAACCAGATAGTCCGATACTTATGAAATATTTACCGGAGGTCAGACAAACCGCAGGAGACGTTAAGTATACAGGCAGGTATACTCCCGAATATGAGGGAGAGATAATTAGAGGCAGGATTTTTTATGAGGGGAGAGACCTAATAACAGAAAAAATTGCATTTTTATCTGCCGCCAATGGCGAATCGGATATATACACATCTTCTATAGATAGTTTAGGAAATATTGCATTTTATACTAATTCCATATATGGTGACCGGAATATTGTTGTAGAGGTGCCAAAAACTGATTCAAACAGTAAAATGTCATTTGAAATTTTTGACCCTTTTGTCAAAACTGCAAACAAACCTTTACCATCGCTTATTATTGGCAACAGGATATATAAATCTCTTAACGAAAGAAGCATTGAGATGCAGATAGGAAGGAGATTCGGGGCAGATACTCTTTTTGAAAGCATTTCTGTTAAAAGGGACCCGCTTCTCATAATAAAACCGGTGGTATACAAACTGGACGATTATACTCGTTTCACTCTTATGCAGGAGGTGGTTGTCGAGTATGTCTCGGAGTTAAGGTTCCGGAAAGTAGACGATAGAACAGATTTGCAGGTGAGATGGGTAGATGGCTATGACTCCATGACCTATTCAAGGGACAATACTCTCGTACTTATTGACGGGATAGCAGTTTTCGATCACAAGAGGGTTATGGACTACGATCCACTTAAGGTTAAGAGTATGTCGGTATATGGCGGTAAATTCTTTATAGGACTGGCAAGCTTTGCAGGTATAGTCTCACTGAAAACTTATAAAGGGAACTTTCCCGGGCTTACCTTTAATAAAAATGTTAGAATTGTAGATTATCAGGGAGTTCAGTATCCATGCAAGTTTACGGCAAGAGAGCTGATCTCTTCGAGCAAAATACCGGATCTCAGAAGTACACTATATTGGGATCCTCAGATTGATCTCTCTCCGGGTGAAAAAAGAGCACTTACAGTTTATGCTCCATCATATCCCGGAAAATTCATTGTAAGACTGGAGGGCATTACTTCAAACGGCGAACCTTTCAGTTATTCGAAAGTTATAAATATTAATAATTAAATGAGATACCTCTGTTTATTCTGCCTTATTGCATTTCCATGTTTAGTACACAGCCAAGAGAAAGAAAATGATTTTAAAGTAAAATTTGATGCAACATTAAAAACAAAATATGAGTTTGCCATAAATGAGGGTACAGGAAGATTTTCTGTAAGGAATTCGAGGATTGGACTGTTTGGAAACATCACATCAAATGTGACATACAGGGCGCAGGTTGAGTTGAGTAGCGAGGGGAAGTTTGAGCCACTGGATCTGAACGCGAGTATCTCATTATTTAAAGGATTTGATGTCACTTTGGGACAAACCAGTGTGCCTGTTTTTAACTCATATCAGACAACTCCTGCACAGATGCTTTTTGCAAACAGGACATTTCTGGCAAAGTATATTGCAGGGACAAGAGATTTGGGCATTCTTGCGTGCTATAGATTTGATGTGGGGAAGACCCCTTTTTATTTTCAACTGGGAGTTTTTAACGGTTCAACAATCAACAAACCCGTTTGGAAAAAAACGGAATCCTATAGTGCTAGATTAATTATTGGCAGTATGAAAGGACTCAGAGCATCTGGTAAGGTATACAGATATCCATTGGGCGATAAGGAGAATTATCTGATAACTGCAGTTGATTTGAGATACGGGCAAGAGAGATATAAAATCGAATCGGAGGTATTGAACAGGCATAATTACTATAATTCTATTAACAGGTTTGCATCATATATACAGGGTGCATACTCTTTCCCTTTGACAAACCTGAGATTATTCAGGAATTTTACAACATCTGTCAGATGGGATGGTATTACAGAGAGCCCGGTCACAAATGGATTTGATGTGAACAGACTGACATTTGGACTGGCCTTTGGCTTAACATCAAAACCTTTCAATTCTCTGATCAGACTTGATTACGAGAACTACTTTGTCAAAAAGGCGATTCCTGAATTCTCCCTTTACAACGAGATAGATTCAGACAAAATAACATTAGAATTACTGGTTGTTTTTTAAATTTAGATAGATGAAAAATAAAATCGTTCACTTTTTTTGTCTCTGCGCAATTGCGTGGCCGCATTTCTCATCGTGTACTTCAGGCACTGAAAGTTCCGTTTCCATTACAGAAATGCAAAGAGTGGTAAAGACACTTGCTTCCGATGAGTTTATGGGTAGACAACCATTTACAGAAGGTGAAAGGGTCACTGTCGCATTTCTTGCCGACGAGTTGCGTAAGATTGGCTTTGAAGCACCATTTGGCGGGAGTTATTTCCAGGAGGTGCCAATGATAGAGATAACATCAAAAGTAACCGGCAAAGCTCTGTTTAATGTTGGAGGAGAGAATCTCTCTCTTACTTCTCCTGATGAGATTGCAATTAATTCTCCACAAAATGTAGAACAGATAAGTTTGTCAGGTTCACAACTGGTTTTTTGTGGTTTTGGCATTGTAGCACCGGAGTATGGATGGAACGATTTCGAAGGAGTAGATGTTAGAGGGAAAACAGTTGTAGTGCTGATCAATGACCCCGGGTTATATACAAATGACAGCTCACTGTTCAGAGGACGAGAGATGACATACTACGGCAGGTGGACATATAAATATGAGCAGGCCGCAAAAATGGGAGCAGATGCAATTTTAATAATTCATGAGTCACTTGGAGCAGGGTATGAATATAATGTGCCCAGAAAAAGCTCTATCACAAGCAAGCTATTTATTGATGACACAACAGCTGCGACACGATGTAAGATTACAGGGTGGCTGCCGGCAAGCAGTGCAGAGTTGATATTCGGTAAACTTGGCTTTAAAGTATCCGAGCTGAGAGCCGCAGCATGCAAAAGAGGATTCAAACCATTTGAACTTAAAGCCAAGTTCTCTTCTAGCCTTGACAATGAGATAGTTAAAAACAAATCGACAAATGTTGCGGGCATTTTGAGAGGGTCTTCACAAAATGGAGAGGCAATAATTATTACTGCCCATTGGGACCATTTTGGAATTGGAGAAGCAGAAAATGGGGATTCGATCTATAACGGAGCAGTTGACAATGGTACTACAATGGCCTGGGCACTGGAGATAGGCAGTTGTTTTTCAAAACTGAGGAGACAGCCGGAAAGGTCTGTGATACTTCTCTTTCCTACAGCAGAAGAACAAGGTCTTACAGGTAGTGAGTATTATACGGAACACCCTATAGTGCCAATGGATAAAACGATTGCATGCCTGAACAACGATATGATGGTACCGAGAGGAAGGATGAAAGATGTTACAATGATCGGTTTTGGATATTCTACATTAGATAGTTTATACAAGGAGGAGTCGATAAAGCAGGGTAGATACCTTTTACCCGACCCGGATTCGCATACTGGTCTTTTTTTCAGAAGCGACCATTTCCCTTTTTTCAAAAAAGGTGTTCCTTCAATATGGGCAATGGGATGTTTTGACAGCCGGGAACATGGGCAAAAGTGGGCACGTGATGGATGGGATTATTACATTAAAAACGTATATCACAGACCTGCTGATAATTATAATGAGAGCTGGAATTGGGATGGAATAAAAGAAGACACTGAACTTGCTTTTAACATAGCATATCAACTCACATCCTCAACAAAAGTAAGGCCCCGGTTGTTTTAGAAAACATAAATCAAATACTGTATGAATATAGTTATAAGAGAGGCAAGTATTGAGGACCATTTGACCATCGTAGATTTTCAACAAGCGATGGCGCTTGAGACAGAGAATCTCCAACTCGACAAAAAAGTGTTGTCACAGGGGGTGCTTTCTGTTCTGGAAAATCCGGCAAAAGCATTGTATTTTATAGCAGACTTGGATGGATTGGCTGTTGGGATGCTTATGATTACCCTTGAATGGAGCGACTGGAGAAACGGATGGGTATGGTGGATCCAATCGGTATTTACAAAACCCGGATATAGAAAAATGGGGGTATACAAGTTATTATATGGCCATATAAGAGAAATTGTCGAAAAATCGGAAAACATAAAAGGGTTGAGACTATATGTCGATAAAAGAAACATCAGGGCCCAACAGGTCTATGAATCACTAGGAATGACCGGCGAACACTACACTACCTATGAATGGATGAGAGATTAAAGTTAATTCTGGGTGCCGCAATACTTATAATCTCTTATTATATAGGCGAATTGCTTAGTTATGCAATAAATGGGTTTATCTCTCCGTCCGTAATGGGAATGTTGGTTCTGTTTACCCTGCTTAAGACAGGTTTGGTTAAAGAAATATGGATTGAATCCTTTGCAGTTTTTTTGCTGGATAACCTTATGCTTTTCTTTATTCCAGCAACTGCCGGAGTAGCGCTGATTTCATTTTCATCAATAAAAGAGGATGCCTTGGCTATTGTACTATCTGTATTACTCACTTCTCTTTTAGTCCTCTGGCTGGTAGGCTATATAGTACAGAAATTTGAAAGGATCAATGGAGAATAATTTCATTCTAGAATCACTATTCATCATTCTCACGGTAGTTTCATATATACTGGGTAAATATATTTATTCCAAAGGCAGAATAATGCTGTTACACACAATAATTGTAGCAACATTATTGGTTATTCTAACATTGAGATTTATTCAGGTGGATATGCACTTGTATCTGCAAAACACAAAATTGCTCAGATATATTCTAAACCTCTCAATTGTAGCCTTGGGATATCTTCTGTACAAACATTACAACTACATAAAAAGCAGGGGATTAGCTATTATTGCGGCAACATTCATTGGAAGTCTTTCAGCGATTCTTGGTGTAGGTCTGCTGGCAATTCTTTTTGGAGCCAAATACGAGACAATTGTAACATTATTGCCAAAATCAATAACAACTCCATTAGCTATAGTAATCAGTGAACAATACGGGGGATCAATATCTCTGACAGCTGTAATAGTAGTTATTTCCGGTATTTTTGGAGCTATAGTGGGGCCATGGTTCTTAAAGCTTACGGGGATAAACTCCAGACTGGCAACTGGTTTGGCACTAGGCTCCGCTGCCCATGGTATAGGAACAGCAAAAGCAATGGAAACAGGAGTATTGGAAGGAGCGGCAGGAGGGCTTGCCATAGCACTGATGGGTTTATTCACATCAATACTTATTCCTCTTATAGTTCCTCTTATAAAGATTGTGCTACCTGAAATTTAGAGACGATCTCTTTTGTCCATTGTTTTGCACGCTCAATCTCAGAGTCGTATAATGGCCCCTCATTACCTGTGACAAAAAATCCCTCAGAGGGAGCTATAATTGTTGCCCCTTTTTTAATAAGAAGCTTTGAGATAGTCTTGTCGGCATATCCACCAGCTTTAACCAACAACCTTAATGCTCCGGATTTAATTGTTTCCAGCTTTACACGTGTGTCAAAAGATGAAGCCTTGACGCCTTTTAGTGAGTCTGATCCCATTGACCCGAACAGATCTGTGATAGGTTTTGTGGGTCTGAAACCTCTTGTGGGAGAGCCAACTATCAAGAGGGCAACATCCTTGAGGAGGTCTGGTGTAAAATCTTCCGGTTTGCAGATTTGAGTCTCGTCCTTGTTTTCGAATTCATCAAAAATTGCTCTGGCAACTATCTCGGTATTGCCAAAAACGGAGTCGTAGATGATAAGAGTTTTCATAATATATGATTTCAGGTATTTTGTTCCGGCAAATATAGCAAATTTGTCATTAGCTCTTTTACTGCCATTTCAGGGGAGGCAGATTCAGTAAGTATCGATAAGAATTTGCTGCCGACAATTGCACCGGCAGAGTACTCTTGCGCCGTTTCCATTGTTTCGTGGTTAGATATTCCAAAGCCTGTAAGGCAATGATTTCTCAATCCCATATTCTGGATCCTTTTAAAATATGATTGTTCGCGTTGTCCGAAGTTCTTCCTGGCGCCAGTTGTTGACGCAGAGGAGACCATATAGATAAAACCTTCTGTATAATCATCTATCAGACGAATTCTCTCCTCAGAAGTCTCAGGGGTGATCAACATAATCATCCTGAGTCCGAAACTGTCGGCCACATGTTTGTATTCCTGCAGATAATCGCGAAAAGGAAGATCGGCTATTATAATTCCGTCAATACCGCTCATACAACAGGATTTGCAAAACTCTTCAAATCCAAACTGCATTATCGGATTAAGATACCCCATAAGTAAAATCGGTATTGAGATATCACGTCTTACATCCTTCAACTGTTCGAACAATATCTTAAGGTTCATCCCATTCTTAAGAGCAGATGTGTTGCTCATCTGAATTACCGGGCCATCTGCAATAGGATCGGAAAAAGGGATTCCTATTTCTGCCATATCGACTCCATGGTTCTGCAACGATTTTAAAATTGGTATGGTATCACCCGGATTAGGATATCCGGCTGTAAAATATACCGAGAGTATTTTTTCTGATTTCTTCGAAAATAAGGCGTCTATTCTGTTTGTCATTTGGATAATCTTTTAATGAAATGGTCTATTTGTGAAACTGATTTTAAGCCGGGAGCCAATTCAAAATGGCTGTTAATATCTAATCCGGCAAACATCGGATGACTAAGAAGTGTGATTCGTTCCACGTCACTCTCCCCAATTCCGCCGCTAAGTAAAAATGGTGTTATCCCTTTGTATATTCTGAGAATGTCCCAATTAAACTGTCTCCCCGATCCTCCTATCAGAGGGGTACGCGTGTCAAAGAGAAAATAGTGGCAACAACCCTCATATTCTGCTACAGATTCAATATCGTCAGGTATGGAAACAGATATAGCCTTGATAACCTCCATCCCTTCTGAACATAGACTGTTGCATAACTCAGGTGATTCATTTCCGTGTAGTTGGATGGTTCTTAACCCAAACTTTGTTGCAGTTGCCATTATTGTATTAAAATCGGAATTTACAAACACACCTGTCCGGCTAATGCTTTCAGGTATAACATGTAAAAAATCAGACTTAATACTTAGAGCGTTACGTGGAGATTTATCATAGAAGATAAAGCCCATCCAATGAACAGGCAAAGATGCGATCTCTCTTATATTACATGCATATCGCATACCGCATACCTTGATATTAATCATGACAGATTAATAATGAATTGATTGAGTGCACTACCAGGAGCCTCCTCTTTCATGAAATGCTCTCCCATTAAAAATCCCTGAAACCCAGCCTCCCTGAGAGACTTTACAATTTTGGGTTCTGATAGCCCGCTCTCGGAAATTTTCAAGAATTTGTCGGGAATCTTCGCTGCCAGTTCAAAGGAAATATCAACAGAGGTCACAAAAGTATTAAGGTTCCTGTTGTTTACCCCAACAACATCGATTTCTGCACAGAGATGGTCAAGTTCGTCATTGGAATGAATTTCCAGCAGAACTTCCAACCCGAGTTGGTGAGCCAGTACAGCCATTGATTTTACCTGTTCCTTAGACAATGCTGCTGCTATCAGCAGGATCACATCTGCGCCTATTGCCTTGCTCTGGTAAACTTGTATGGGGTCAATAAGAAAATCTTTTCGCAGCAAAGGTAAGTTTACCAGAGGACGAACAGAGATCAAATCCTGACAATCTCCCCCAAAAAAGAGAGAATCGGTCAGAACAGATAGAGCCGTTGCACCCGACTTTTCGTAAGAACCAATAATTGCCGGGCAATCGGCACAGGGACTGATCCACCCCTTTGAAGGTGATTTTCGTTTAAATTCCGCAATAATACCGGTATCGGAATTCTGCAAGGCATTTTTAAATGAGATCACACTCCTTTCAGCAAAAGGACCAAAAGAGCCGTCATTCTGTCCGACCAACCGGGCAACCTCATCTCTTTTATTTATGATAATTCTGTCTAATATATTCATATGCAAATACTTTTAGCTATTGAGTGCCAGAAATCGTTTTAACGTGTTCCAAGCATTGCCGGAAATGATTGACTCTCTTGCCTGTTCCAGACAATTCTCAAATGGGAGATTGGAGTCAATCGCTCTTATAGCGAAAGCGGCGTTAGCCAACACACACTCAGTCCGGGCCTTTGTTGCTTTACCATACAGGACACTATCAAAAATACGAACTGCTTCTCCCACAGTATCTCCGCCGTAGAGATCGGCAGGGATACATCTGGAAAGTCCGATTGATTCCGGGGTGAACACTTGTTCTCCATTGTTTTGGATTATCTTGAACTTGCCGGTCAGCGATACTTCGTCGTATCCGTCCAGACTGTGAACAAGTACAAAATCTGTCCCTGACTGCTGGAAAGTGTATGCATAGAGTCGTGCTAGCTTCAGACTGTATACTCCCAACATCTGATGCCTGGGTTTTGCAGGATTGACCAAAGGCCCCAGCATATTGAAGAATGAGCGGGCACCGAATGCCTTCCTTACAGGAGCCACAAGTTTAAATGCAGGATTGAAAAGAGGTGCATGCAGATAAGCAATATTTGTCTCTTCCAGTGATTTGCTTAGCAGCTCGGGATTATTGCTGAACTTCACTCCATGCTGCTCAATCACATTGGATGCCCCGCATATTGAAGTTGCTGCGTAGTTCCCATGCTTGACCACTTTATAACCTGCTCCGGCAACTACAAAACTTGCAGCAGTTGAGATATTGAATGTGTTTTTATTATCTCCTCCGGTACCAACAATATCCACGGGATCATACGCGGAGAAATCCAATGAATGGCAAGTTTCAAGTAGCGCATCGCGAAAACCTGTCAACTCTTCAACAGAGATACTTCGCATGCGAAATGCTGCCATCAGGGCAGCTATCTGGCTTTCAGGGTATTTTCCCTGAGAGATTTTAAGCAGGATGTCATGAGCCTCCTGTCTGTTCAGGTATTGATGTTCAAATAGTCTGTTTAATTCCTCTTTCATAATGTTTTATTTATTTATCTTTTCAACCAATTGCCCAATATAATGCTGCCACATGGTGTGAGTACCGACTCAGGATGAAACTGAATTCCGCGTACATCATATTCTCTGTGGCGCAGGGCCATTATAGAACCGGTTTCATCTTCTGCTGTCACCTCAAGGGATGCCGGGAATTCTTGGGAATTTACTATCCATGAGTGATATCTGCCAACTTCAAAAGTGTCAGGAAGTCCCTTAAATAACAGATCCGGACAAACAATCCTTACAGGAGTCGCTACCCCGTGAAATACCTCTTTCAGATTCTTAAGCTGTGCACCAAACACCTCCGCAATGGCCTGATGCCCCAAACAGACCCCCAACATGGATTTTTCCGATGCATACCTACGGATAATGTCACACAATAGTCCTGCTTCCGATGGAATTCCCGGACCGGGAGAGAGAATTATTTTATCAAAATGCACAATATCATCCAGCGAAAGACGGTCATTTCTCAATACCTCAATATTCAAATAACCCAGCTCCTTTATCAAATGATATAGGTTGTAAGTAAATGAATCATAATTATCAACTATTAAAATCCTGCTTTTCATCAATTTTTAATTTATAAGTGACGAAGCCATATCAATGGCCCTCTTTAATGCACCCAGTTTATTATTTACCTCCTGCAGCTCGGTTGCCGGATCGGATTTGGCGACTATACCGGCACCTGCCTGATAGGTGAGTGTGTTTCCTTTACTGACAAAAGATCTTATTGTAATTGCCTGATTCAGGTCGCCATTAAGACCGACATATCCGATACAACCACCATAGGCTCCACGGTCGTGATGTTCAATCTGACTGATTAGTTGCATGGCCCTTACCTTAGGTGCTCCAGATAGTGTGCCGGCCGGAAAGGTGTCGGCAAATGCCTTAATGTGGTTTATCCCAGGTGGTAATATGCCTTCTACCCGCGAAACCAAATGGATAACGTGTGAATAATATTGAACCTCCTTAAAAAAATCCAATCTTACCGACGATGCGTTCCGGCTAAGATCATTCCTTGCCAGATCTACCAGCATAACGTGTTCTGCATTTTCCTTGGGATCTTTAAGAAGTAGACGAGTCTGTTCTCTATCTGTCACATCATCTCCTGTCCGTCGGAAAGTACCAGCAATTGGGTCGATATAGATCCTTTTTCCATCAATCCGGCAATGTGTCTCCGGAGAGGACCCGAATATCCGGAATGAACCGAAATCGAAATAAAAGAGATATGGTGATGGATTTATAGAACGCAGGGCCCTGTAAACCTTAAAATCATCGCCAAGAAAATCCTGCACGAAGCATCGTGAAAGGACTATCTGCAATACATCGCCGCGAAGGCAATGGCCAATACCTCTCTTTACCATTTCCAAGTAGTCATTATCGCTAATTGAAGACCTCTCTGTTCCCTTCAATGCAAAATCGTAGGTGGCAAAATCTCTGTTTTCCAGCAATGATCGTATTTGATCCATATTGTCGGAATCTTCTCCGAAAAGGTTTTCGACAATAGTCAATTCATTTTTAAAATGGTCTATAACAACTATGTACTTATAAAATATATATATCATTTCGGGAATATCTGAGGCTGAGGTGGGAGCCTTTCCTGTAATAACAGGTTCGAAATATCTTATTGTGTCATACGAAGTATACCCAAAGAATCCATTGATTCCTGTATCATTAGCAGAAGATGTTTGTTCAAAGCAATTAATGTACTCATGAAAAATATCTGTTATGAGCCGCTCTTCAGTTATTGGAACAGACTTATTTGTGCCATCGGGATAGCGCAGAAATACCTGATCGTTCTGAACCTGAAATCGCGCCATAGGTTCAATCCCGATATATGAAAATCCGTTTTCCTCCCCATGAAAATCGGAACTCTCCAATAAAACCGATTCAGGGAATGCATCACGTACCTTCAGATAAATGGCTATAGGTGTCTGCAGGTCCGCCAGCATTTTTTGAGACTTAGTTTTGAATTTGTAATTCATATAGATGCTTATTTATTATCATTCATATTTGAAATATATGTGTCCATATCCTTATCTCCCCTTCCGGACAGAGTGAGAACGATAATGTCTGATGGTTGAAAAGGATATTGTTCAAGCACTGCCAGTGCATGTGCCGACTCCAGTGCCGGAATGATTCCCTCCATCTGAGTCAGGCGGAACGCTGCTTCCATTGCTTCATTATCGGTTACAGGTAAAACCCTTGCTCTTCCAGTGCGGGCAAGGTGGGCATGCAACGGGCCAATTCCCGGATAATCCAGTCCTGCAGAAATAGAATATGGTTCCTCTATCTGGCCATCTTCATTTTGCATTACGAGGGTTTTGCTACCGTGAATAATTCCGGTTTTTCCCAAATGTATGGTTGCTGCAGAACGTCCACTTTTCAACCCCTCACCGGCAGCCTCTGCCAGCAAAATCTTAACCTCAGGGCAATTCAGGTAATGATATACTGTTCCTGCTGCATTACTGCCCCCTCCAACACAAGCAATCAGATAATCCGGGTTTGACCTGCCCTCTTTTTCCATAAGTTGCTTTTTTATCTCCCTGCTTATAACCGACTGAAGGCGAGCTACCATGTCGGGATAAGGATGCGGACCCACTGTAGAACCTATAATGTAAAATGTATCAGAAGGGTTTGAGCACCAATCACGTATTGCCTCATTCGTTGCGTCCTTCAATGTCATATTTCCCGATAGTACCGGCCTGACCGTAGCTCCTAACATCTGCATCTTCTGAACATTTACTGGTTGTCTCTCCACATCTGTTTTTCCCATATATACGACACACTCCATATTCATAAGAGCACATACAGTAGCTGTGGCCACTCCATGCTGCCCGGCTCCTGTTTCTGCAATAATTCTTCTCTTTCCCATACGTCTGGCTATAAGAACCTGACCGATTGTATTGTTTATTTTATGGGCTCCTGTGTGATTAAGATCTTCCCGCTTCAAGTATATCTTACATTTATATCTTTCCGAAAGACGGGCAGCATGATAAAGAGGGCTGGGACGGCCCACATAATCACTAAGAAGACTCTCCATTTCTGTCTGAAATAGAGGATCATCGAGAACTTGCAGATAGTTGTTCTTAAGCGATTCAACGCAACTGTATAAAATTTCGGGAATGTAGGCTCCGCCGAATTCTCCGTAATAACCCTCAGGACTGACTTGATAAGTATTCATATTTGTTTTTTTGTGTTGAGATTAAAAAAAAGGCCTGTCGCGAGTGCGACAGGCCTTTAGAATTACCTTAATATTATATTACAGGCTAAATGCAGGACTGACTCTCACGACTTTAAAAGTTGTAAGTGCCACCACCAATATGCATTTGCCAAAAATCTCATTATAGTTCCTTTTTCTGAACGGCAAATATACAAAGATTTTTAAATATGCAAAAAAACACAAAAAAAAAGCTGTCTGATTATCAGACAGCTTTTTTATGAATTAAAAACTAGTATCTTCTTCTAGTATCTTGTCTTTTTTCGTAGCCACCGCCACCACCGTATCCACCGCCACCGCGACTGTCTCTGTTTTCTTTAGGTTTAGCTACATTAACGTTAATAACCTTACCGTCATACTGACCTTGGTTTAACTCTTTGATAGCTTTTTCACCTTCTGCATCGTTAGGCATTTCAACAAAACCAAATCCTCTTGACCTGCCTGTTTCTCTGTCTGTAATTACTTTTGCTGATGAAATTTCGCCGAATTCGCCGAAAAGTTCTTTAAGATCGGCATCATTGACACCGTAGCTTAAGTTTGAAATAAAAATGTTCATTAAATAAACTTTAATTAAAAATAAATAATTGATTGAATGAGTGTTAAAAACGAAAGTCTACTTAACAAAATCTTAATAAAAAACCAGAAAAAGCTAGATGCTTTGAATAATAGGAACTAACACTCTATTAACGCACAAATGTAACACAAAATTCTGTTAAAACAAATTATTTGTAAATAATGCAAATATGCCTTAACATTGTATAATCGAATATTTTAAAATCACGCATATATGCAAAGAAAGGATTTCAGGCAATTATTGCTATTAATTATTTTCATAACAACATTTTTAGGGGTTGCCATTGATATCTATGCCAACACTATAGACTACAGCATTTGGAAAGGGTTGTCGATATTCAAGTTTTTTACCTTACAGTCCAATGTGCTCATTATGATATATTCTTTTGTTGCTTTGACTAATTTTAAGAAATGGCCCGAAGCAGATTTTTTTAAAAAACTCCTGAGTCCGATTACATCCTATATAATGCTTACCGGAATAACCTTTGCAATATTGTTGGCACCAACATCAACGGCACAAGGACTTCATAAGGTAGCCTCCGACCTGTTGCATTATCTGGCACCACCAATGATGTTTTTTTACTGGATTATTTTTGAAGAGAGAAAACTGGAATACAAGTTCACTTTAAAGTGGCTCATATATCCAGTTTTATTTATGATATGGGGGCTATTTCTAGCTTTTACCTTTCAGGATTATCTCTATCCTTTCTTTGACATCCCGAAATTCGGAGGCTTTCTATACATATACCTTTTACTTATGACAGTATCGACTACTGCCATAAGTGTGTTTTTGGTATTTATCAATAAAACATTCAGATTCAGTAAGCCAGATTAGTCAAGCTTATGAATTGCAAGTCCGCTTCTTAGTTTTGGCTCGAACCAAGTGGTTTTTGGAGGCATGATATTGCCAGTATCTGCAATGTCGATAAGTTGTTTCATCGAAACAGCATAAAGGGCAAATGCAGCAGCAGTCTCTCCAGAGTCAACTCTTCTCTTGAGCTCGCCAAGACCCCGAATGCCACCCACGAAATCAATTCTCTTTGAAGTTCTCAGGTCTTTGATGTCAAGTAATTTGTCAAACACAAGGTTGGAAAGTACTGTAACATCAAGTACACCAATAGGGTCATTATCGTTGAAAGTGCCTGGTTTGGCAGTCAGTGAGTACCAACGTCCCCCAAGGTACATAGAGAAGTTGTGAAGAGCATTTGGTTTGTAAGTTTCGACTCCTTTATCTTCAACGATAAAGTCATTTCTTAGTTTTTCAATCAGTTCTTCGGGCTTCATTCCGTTAAGATCCTTGACAAGCCTGTTATAATCAATAATCTTAAGGTGACTTTCAGGAAATACCACAGCCAGGAAATAATTGTATTCCTCTTTACCGGTATGATTAGGATTAAGTTTACGTTTTTCCTCGCCAACAAGGGCCGCAGCTGCTGTTCTGTGGTGACCATCAGCAACATACAAAGCAGGAATTGAAGCAAAAACTTCGGTAATGCGATTTATTGTCTGTTCATCTTCAATTACCCAGAAGTGATGACCAAAGCCATCTTCAGCAACGAAGTCATATTCTGCATCTTTTGATTTTACAACATTGGCAACGATAGAATTGATCTCATCGTTGTCCGGATAGGCAAAGAATACAGGTTCAACATTTGCATTCTGTATACGAACATGAATCATTCTGTCTTCTTCCTTGTCCTTGCGGGTAAGCTCGTGTTTCTTTATTTTCCCCGAGAGGTAGTCATCTATATTTGCTCCAATTACAAGGCCGTATTGGGTACGTCCCTCCATTGTCTGGGCATATACATAGTACATCTCTTTTTTATCTTGCACCAGCCATCCTCTCTCCTGCCATTTTTGTAAGTTCTCAACGGCCTTATCATAAGCTTCTTTAGTGTGTTCATCAATAATAGGGAAGAAGTCAATTTCCGGTTTTATTATATGTAACAGTGATTTTTCGCCTGCTTCTTCCTGAGCTTCTTTAGAGTTTAGAACATCATAGGGGCGGGATGCCACATCCATTGCAATAGTCTTAGGAGGTCTAAGCGCTGCAAACGGTTTTATCTTTACCATTTTGTTATAATATCTTTTTTATTATTTATTTAACTGAAAAGTCTTGTCGCCTGTAGAAAAAAATCTGACAATCTGGTTTGCCGATGCCAGACCTGCATTAACATTTGCCTCTGCTGTCTCTGCTCCCATTTTTTTAGGACTAGCGAATACACGTGTGCCAAATTTCTCATTTAGAAGAGCTTGGTTGTCGGCTGCAATATCAGTAATATACTTGATATCGCTTCTCTCTTCCATGATCCTGACTAACTCATCTTCGTTTATTACCTCTTTGCGTGCTGTGTTTATTATACAGCCACCCTTTGGTAGTTTTGAAATAAGGTTGTAGCCTACGGATTTTTTTGTTTCTGAAGTAGCAGGAATATGGAGAGAAAGGAAATGGGATTTGCTATATAGTTCTTCAATAGATGATACAGGAATTACCCCTTCTTTCTCAATAACTTCAGCTTTAACATAAGGGTCAAATGCATATACCTTCATGTTGAATCCAAGAGCGAGCTTGGCAACCAGTTTGCCTACGTTCCCGAATGCGTGAATTCCAACAGATTTACCGCTGAGTTCACTTCCTGTTCCGGGAGTGAAGCAATTTCTTGATATGTATATCATCATACCTATGGCAAGTTCTGCAACGGCATTGGAGTTTTGTCCAGGTGTGTTCATCGCGACAACCCCATGTTCTGTACAAGCGGCAAGGTCAAGGTTGTCATAACCGGCACCTGCACGTACAACAATTTTCAACTTCTTGGCAGCTTCAACAACGGCTTTCGTAACCTTGTCGGAACGCACGATTAATGCTTCTGCATCTGAGGCCGCAGCACAAAATTGCTCCTCTGAAGTGAATTTTTCAAGTAGGGCCAACGTATGCCCCGAGCCTTCAACTATCGATCTTATTCCGTCAACCGCTGCTTTTGCAAACGGTTTTTCAGTTGCAACCAGTACTTTCATTTTTCTGAGAATATAGATTATCCATTCAATTTTTCAAACTCCTGCATGCAGGATACCAGTGCCTTTATGCTCTCCACTGGGCAAGCATTGTAAGTAGATGCGCGGAACCCGCCAACTGAACGGTGACCTTTGATTCCAACCATACCACGCTCTTTGGCAAATGCCATGAATGAATCCTCTTTATCCTTATGATCTTCACTCATAACGAAGCAGATGTTCATAATAGAACGATCTTCGACTGCTGCAGTTCCTACAAACATCTTGTTTCTATCAATTTCGTTGTATAACAAGGCTGCTTTTTCTTTGTTGATCTTGTACATAGCGTCCAGACCACCAAGGTTTTTAACCCATTTCAGAGTCTCAGTCATAATGAAAATTGAGAATACAGGTGGAGTATTGAACATTGAATCCTCTTTAATATGGGTTCTGTAATCTAGCATAGTCGGAAGGTAACGAGAGACCTTGCCAAGTATGTCTTCTCTTACAATTACAAATGTAACGCCTGCAGGGCCAACATTCTTCTGGGCACCACCATAAATAAGGGCATATTTGCTTACATCTACAGGGCGGCTCATAATGTCAGATGACATATCGGCAACGAGATTTACAGGGCAATTCATGTCTTCGTGAATCTCAGTTCCGTAGATAGTGTTGTTTGTTGTAATATGGAAGTAGTCCAGGTCTGCAGGAATTTCATAACCTTTTGGTATATATGAAAAATTCTTATCTGCAGAAGAGGCTATTTTTACTGCATTGCCAAGTGCTTTAGCTTCGGCGAATGCTTTCTTTGCCCATACTCCTGTCTCCAGGTATCCTGCTTTATTTTCAAGAAGGTTCATTGCAACATAAAGGAATTGCATACTGGCACCACCTCCCAGAAACAGCACTTTATACCCTTCTGGTATATTCAGGATCTCTTTCCAGAGAGCACGACACTCCTCCATTGTTGCCTCCCATTCTTTTGAACGATGGGACAATTCAATTACGGACATGCCTGTACCTTTAAAATCATGGAGAGCATCTATAGCTGCCTGAATGGCAGGCTTCGGAAGAACACAAGGTCCTGCATTAAAATTGTGAGCGACTTTCATATGAATATATTTTGTTTGTTATTTTAATCTTGCTTCAAAGGTATATAAAAAATGTAAAATCCAAAGTATAATTGGCCAAAAACAGACCAATTAATAGGTTGGAACTATTTGTTGCTTATGATTTTTAAGTTTTCCTTGTCAGTTATCTTTTCACAATAATGACAAAGAAGCTTGAGTTCAGATTCGTCAGTTATGGTAGTAAAAAGAGTTTCAATTGGTTGATGATTTGTGACACACACCGGATTCATACACTTCACGATTCCCTTTATTGATGATGGAATTGAGAGAATTCTCTTCTCTGCAACCTCAAAATTATGGATAATATTGATTTTAGCCTGAGGAGCAATCAGAGCGATCCTGTTGATTTCATCACTCTCAAAGTATCTGTCAGATATCTTTATAATTGCCTTTTTTCCTAGAAACTTGCTGTCCAGATTTGTGCCAAAAGTAATCTGATTGCTTATACCACTTAGACCAAGAATATCAATTACTTTGAAAAGTTGTTCTGCAGGAATATGGTCAAGAACCGTTCCATTTTTAATGGCACTCACCTTTAAATGTTTTTCCATTTGTCTGATATTTTATATTAACTGAAAAGTTTTGTTATTATGGCCATTCTGGTGTATACGCCATTTTTTGCCTGATCAAAATAGTATGCATGGTCGCTGTTGTCGACATCCAGAGCTATTTCATTGACTCTTGGAAGAGGATGAAGGATTTTCATATTCGACTTAGCACCCTCAAGCATTGAATTGTTCAGACTATATACGTTCTTTACTCTTTCGTACTCAATTGCATCTGTAAAGCGTTCCTGTTGAACCCTTGTCATGTACAAAATATCTGCCTGATATATTCCGTCAGCCAGGTTTCTGGTCTCTTCGAATCGGATGTTCCTTTTCCTGAGATATTCTTTGTATTCGTTAGGAAGTTTCAACTCTTCGGGAGCAGTGAACAGAAACGTAGGGTTGAAATGCGACATAGCCTGAAGCAGAGAGTGAACCGTCCTGCCATATTTGAGGTCGCCTACAATATTTATAAAAAGATTGTCAAGCTTGCCTTGTGTCTTCTGAATAGAGTAGAGGTCAAGCAGGGTCTGTGAGGGATGCTGATTTGAACCGTCTCCGGCATTTATCACCGGAACCGGAGATATTTCCGAAGCATATCTCGCACTTCCTTCGAGTGGATGCCTCATGATTATAAGGTCGGCATAGTTCGAGACCATCTTGATTGTGTCTTTTATAGTTTCTCCTTTTGTGACGCTGGTGTTTCCCGCATCTGAGAAACCTATAACCCTGGCACCAAGTCTGTTTGCTGCAGTTTCGAAACTTAAACGCGTTCTGGTGGATGGTTCAAAAAAGATACTTGCAACAACCTTGTCCCTGAATATTGGTTGTGACGGATTTTTTTCAAACCCGGCAGCCATTTTTAGGACCTCTAAAATTTCCTCCTTAGAAAAATCCTGTATAGATATTAGGTTCCTTGACATATATTTGTTTGATTTTGTTGATTTTATCATATTAATATTTCCCCCCCTGCTTCTGCTATTGCATTGGCAAAGCGATTGTAGTTGCCCTCTCTTATTGTTACTGCTATGGTACAGAGGTTGTCTGACTGTTGTTCAAGAATAACTGCAGAATACTCCTTTATAAGCTTCATCATGCTATTCATGAGCAGGTAGTCAAAACTGAACTTCATTACCCGTACAGCAATTTTTTCAATTATTTCAGTATTATCGATAGCATCAATAGTTGCTGCTTTATATGCTCTTATAAGACCAGGCACACCCAATTTTATACCCCCAAAGTACCTTACCACTACTACCAGAACATCGCTTATCTCATTTGACAGAAGTTGTCCGAAAATTGGTTTTCCCGAAGAGGATGAGGGTTCGCCATCATCATTGGCTCTCCATATTTCACCATTGACACCTAAACGATAGGCATAACAATGATGTCTTGCGTCAAAATAATTTTTTCTAAGTTCTGCCAGGATGTTTTTTATCTCTTCTTCAGAAGAGACGGGATAAGCGAAAGAGAGAAATTTACTGCCAAGTTCTTTATAAATACCTGTCGAGGGCTTTGATATTGATTTATAGGAGTCTGTGGGAGAATTTTCACTCATGCTGACATTCATAGCGTTTGGTAAAAATAGCCCCTTTTTACTAAATTTGCAAAATGTATAAAGAAGTTTTTATAAGAGATTTTTCATTGCTTGGAAAATCATTGGATGCAAATCTAAATGGTTGTAAAGACAATCTTCTGCTGGATAGAGCATTTGAAGATTCGCTACAATCCAACCCATTGTTTTCGACAGGAATGCAAAAGGAAGCAATAAGAGCTGTCATTACAAAATTTCTTCGGGAGAACATTTTGACAGACTGGTTGATACCTTATGAAAAGAAACTAGTTGAAAAAAAATGTATTGTCGGTATCATCATGGCAGGAAATCTGCCTATTGTCGGGTTTCACGACTTCCTTGTTACAATGGCTTCTGGATGCATGGCTCAGATAAAGCTTTCCGGTAAGGATAGATTTTTGCTGCCTTCACTATTCAGCATTCTTTGTGATATTAATCCTTATTGGAAAAATAGAGTGGAATTTACCGATAGTTTTCCAGCCAATCCAGATATTTTACTTGCTACAGGTGGCGATGAATCGGCAAAAATATTTGAGGACAAATACAAGAATACACCAAAAATAATAAGAAGCTCCCGATCAAGCATTGCGATACTTCTTGGCGATGAAAATGAGGAGGAGTTGCAAAAACTTTCAAATGATATCTTTTTATACTACGGAATGGGTTGCAGAAGCGTCTCAACTCTTTTGGTTCCGCAGGATTATTCATTTGGATTATTGACCGATGTTTTTGGTAGGAGCAGGGCCGCTATGGTCAGCGAGGATTATTTATTGGCATACAAATATCAGAAAGCTATTGCTACCATGCAGAATTCATGGTATCTGGACGGTGGTTTTTATATTTTAAGGGAATTTATGAGTTTCCCACCCCCCATGGGAGTAATAGGAATATTGAAGTATAAAGATATCAATGAAGCCGATGAATTTGCAAATTCGAATAAATTACACCTTCAGTGCCTTGTTGGGAAAAAATGCAGATTCGCAGATACGGAAGTCGGTGAAACACAATATCCCTCAATTTCTGATTACGCCGATGGGTTAAATAGTTTAGAATTTATACTAAATAATGTATAACTTCGCTTAAAATTCATATTATATGGTATACAGATACAAGGCCACTATAGCAGGAAACAAGATATTTCTGAGAGAGTACGAGATCAGAGGCAACACCTCGCTCTACTCCCTTCATCTTTTTCTGCAGGATGACCTTGGATTTGCTCCTGATCAAATTGTTATGTTCCGCGGACTGGATAAAAACAACAAGGTAAAGGCACATTATGGCTTGTTTGACATTGGTGACGGAACAATGGATTCAATTACCCTTGAAAAGGCTATACTGTCCGGACTCTCAAAGTTGCTCTATGTATATGACACTTTCAAAGACAGAGCCATTACCCTGGAGCTTCTTTCAAAAGAGGAGGAGCTCGCAAGACGAGCGTATCCGAGACTGATTGCAGAAAAAGGGAAAAATCCGGACCAGTTTTCAGATAATTATGATGATTTTGAACAGATGATAGAGTTGAATGACTCTGACCCGCTTTTTCAGGCAGACGAACTGCCCGAAGGAGAGGAGGGATAACCCGCATCTGATGTCTTACAAAAAACTTTTTATTGTCATTGGTCCGACAGCTGCCGGAAAAACAGACTATTCAATTGATCTTGCACAAAAGCTAAGTTCGCCTGTAATATCATGTGATTCCCGGCAAATCTACCGTGAACTTAGAATTGGCACAGCACCCCCAACAGATGAGCAGCTGTCCATGGTGCAACATTATTTCATTTTCTCCCACTCTATACACGATTTATTCACTGCAGGAAAATACGAACTTGAAGCACTTAAACTGCTGGAAAAACTTTTCCAGACTCATGACTCTTTGGTTATGGTTGGAGGATCCGGTTTGTATATAGATGCTGTATGCCGCGGAATCGATGATTTTCCTCCTGCGGATATGGAATTGAGAGAGACTCTCATGCAGAGGCTTAAGAATGAGGGACTAGAGCCATTGCAAAAAGAACTGAGGCATTTGGATAGAGCGAGTTACGAAACAATGGACATTGCAAATCCCCAGAGAGTAATAAGGGCCCTTGAAGTATCTCTGTCAACAGGTGAGGCCTTCTCCTCTTTTAAACAATTTAAAAGTAAACCGCGCAATTTTAAAATTGAGAAAATCCTGATTGAGAGACCCAGAGAAGAACTATACCAAAGGATTGACAGAAGGGTAGATATTATGATGGATATGGGACTGCTGGAAGAGGTAAGGGGCTTATATGAATTCAGAGACAGACCCGCTTTAAAGACTGTTGGATACAGAGAGTTGTTCGACTATATCGATGGCAAATACTCCCTTGACCAAGCAATTGACCTAATAAAAAGAAACAGTCGCAGATATGCAAAAAGGCAGATGACCTGGTGGAGAAGGGAATTGCCGTAAAAGGAATGGTCTAAAAAGCATAATAGAGCAAAAGTGTGGCAAAAGCAGATCCAGGTGTGGAATTTAAAGGATGCTTGCAAGAGAGGGTTTGGGTACCCACTATGTGAACGGAGCGCAAGAAAATCGAGCGCAGACCCGCGAGCTGATCTGCAAAAGCACAATATCGGGGCTGCCTTTGATTTTCAGCGGAGAGAACATGAAGTGGGTAAACCCGGTGCAGCATCAAAAATCCACACCTGGACTGGAAGTAATCCAGACTTTTTACTTCACTTGTAATTTACTGCTCCACCTACTTTTCAACTTGATCCGTAGCTTGCCCTTGAATGGTTGACGATTACAAAAAAAGGCTGTCTACTTATTTTAGACAGCCCCTTTTTATCTGATATTAGTTATTGGTTAGAAAGGCAAATCATCCTCCCCTCCATCTGATGAGAAGGGATCTGTAATTTCTGACTGCCCGGCAGGCCGTGGTTTTGCCTGCTCCTGAACACCTTCAGAGAGCCTTTCGACCTTCCATGCACGAACGTCGGTGTACCATCTTTGGTTAAACTCCCGGGATTCAATATTAACGGAAATCTTCAGGTTTTCTCCCTCTCCATAACCCGCAAGTTCATCCACTTTTTCTGCACCCCATACATTCATGCAGATTTTTTTGGGAAAATTCTCCTGAGTTTCAATAATAAACTCCTGCTTCTTCCATTCACCTTTTGTACTGGTGCCGGATTGTTGAGGAAGTTTCTTAATGAGTCTGCCTGTAATTTCTATTGCCATAACTATTTCTTAACAGGAGCAGCTTCAGGTTTTACTATAGCTTTTTTTACTTTTAACAATTCAATGTCAAAAATAAGTGTCGAGTTAGGGCCGATAGTCGGACCAGCTTGTTGTTCGCCGTAAGCTAGTTCAGAAGGGACAAAAAGTCTGATTTTACCACCTTCACCAACTAGTTGAAGACCTTCGATCCAACCTTTGATAACGCCACCTAACGGGAAAGTTGCAGGTTCGCCTCTTGTGTATGAAGAGTCAAACTCTTTACCATCAATAAGGGTACCTTTGTAATTAACTTGTACTGTATCTTCTGCAAGAGGTTTGATATCGCTGCCAGCATTGATGACCTTGTACTGAAGACCGCTTGCAGTTGTAACAACGCTGTCTTTTGTTCCGTTGGCCTTAAGAAATTCAGCACCTTTCTCTTTGTTCTCAGATGAGACAGCTGCTTGTCTTTTTACAACAAATGCCTGAATAACTTCATTGGCTTTGGTTGCGTCCATTTTAAGAGTTTTGTCACCAAGAACGTCTGCCATTGCCTTGCTAACCTCTTTCATGTTTAGTTCGCCAAAGTTGGCTTGCTTAACCATGCTCCCAAGAGACACACCCACAGCATAACTTGCAGAGTCAATTTCGGCCTGACTTAAGGCACCTGTAACAGAAGTTTTTTTCTCACCGCATGAGAATGTAATCAATGCAGCTAAAGCAATGATAGAGAAGAATTTGATTGTTTTCATTTTTTTATTGATTATTAATTGGTTTTGTTGTCAATATTTGATTTTGTGGTATAATATGTTGCAATTAACCCAACAAGTGCTGCCACCAGTGAGGTAATTAAAATAGTCACCTTGCCGGTATCAATTATCCTTGAATCGGTAAATGCTAAATTGTCGATAAAGATAGACATTGTAAATCCAATTCCCGCAATAATTCCCAAAGAAAATATCTGACTCCACTTAACACCGGCAGGAAGCTGGGCCATCTTTAACTGACAAGCAATCCAACTTGCAAAGAAAATGCCAAAAGGTTTACCAATTAGCAGACCTATAAAAATTCCTTTGGCAACTGGAGCAATCGGAGCAGAGAATAAAGAACCGTCAAACAGAACCCCTGCATTTGCAAGGGCAAAAAGGGGCATTATTATATATGTAACCACCGGGTTCAGGGAGTGTTCAAAGCGTTGCATGAGGGGATTGATGCTTCTCAGAGAGTTATGCATGCTCTGTATAATCTGAATCTGGAGGGGATTGGCAAGAACCATGACTTCGTGGTTTCCTGAGGTTTTGAATTTTTCAAGAAGATACTTGCATCTTATATAAAAGCGCACTTCGTTGAGAGAGGTCTTTCCCGGTATTGTCATCGCTAGTAGTACTCCGGCTATGGTTGCATGAATTCCTGATCCAAGGATCAAAAACCACAATATTACTCCCGGAATTATATAAAAAATTGCTTTGTGAATGTTAAACCGGTTAAAAAGCACTAAAAGAATAATGATGCCGCCTGAATATATCAGCAGGTCGGGCTGAATTGCATGAGTGGGGTAGAAAAGAGCCAGAACCACAATCGCTCCAAGGTCATCTACAATTGCAAGAGCCGTCAAAAAAATCTTAAGTGAAACAGGCACTCTTTTACCAAGTAGAGAAAGAATACCAAGAGCGAATGCAATATCTGTAGCCATCGGGATACCCCAGCCGTTCTGACTTTCGGTGCCATTATTGAAAAACACATAAATAAGTGCTGGAACCACCATACCTCCAATAGCAGCAAAAATAGGGAGAGTTGCCTGCTTTACGGAAGAGAGTTCACCCACAAACATCTCCCTTTTGATTTCAAGCCCTACAACAAAGAAAAAAATAGCCATGAGGCCATCGTTTATCCAATGTCTGAGAGTCATCTCAATTTTTGCAGTACCTATAAACAGTCCGAATTTCTGTTCCCATAAACCATTCAGAAAGTTCAACTGAGGAGTGTTTGCTATAATGATTGCCAAAATGGCACAAAAAAGCAAAACTATTCCGCCGTTGGACTGATTTTTAAAAAAAAGGCTGAAGATATTGCGTATCTCTATTCTTCTGTTTACCTGAGGTTTTGAGAAAGGGGTTGTCATTGGTTATGGCAATCTGTTTTTTTTGTTAAATGAAGAATAAATACAAAGTTTATAAAGAATTCTGGCACCAACGTTTGCGTCCCATTCATTTTCTGCCGATGGTGACACCTCACAAAGGTCAAATCCAATGATTTTTTTGTTTGATGAAGCCAGCATGAATAATAGATAGTCTATCTCCCTGAAACTGATTCCTCCAGGGACAGGAGTGCCTGTATTTGGGCATAATTCCGGAGAGAGACCGTCTATATCAAAGCTTATATAAACGTTGTTGGGTAGCGATGCAATAATCTCTTCGCATTGTTTTTTCCATAACTTTCCGTCGAAACCGTTTCGCTTTAACTCAATGTCTGTAAAGCACCGTATTCTGGGATCGTGATTAATGATATCCGATTCTTCCTGACAAAAATCCCTTACACCTACCTGTGTCAGTTGCGAAATCTGATGAATCTCGTTAAGGGCATTATACATAATGGAGGCATGAGAGTATTTAAATCCTTCGTATGCAATCCTGAGATCTGCATGAGCATCGATATGGAGGATGCCAAATTCTTCGTATTGTTCGGAAACAGCCTTCAAATTACCAAGTGGAACACTATGGTCGCCACCAACTATACCTACTATTTTCTTGTTGGTTATAAGTTCTCTGCAGGTTTTATATACGTATTGATTAAGTTGAAATGAGGCTTGGTTAACACTATCAAGCTCCTCTTTAAGCATACTGCTGTCTACGCCGTCTTCAAGCTTGCCTATTATACTTTCTGCGATTTTTCTATGCTTTCGGTTCTTCTTAAGGATAGATTCGTCAATTGGGACAGTGCCAATTGCTACTTCCCATGCTTCGGGAACCAGTGCATCAAAAAGATCGACCTGTAACGAAGCATCGATGATAGCCTGTGGCCCATTATGGGTACCTGGCCGATAAGATGTTGTTACATCCCATGGTACGGAAAGAATGGCAATTTCTGAATCTTCAAGCTTGTATGGGAGAGCAAAATAATTGCCGTTTGCTATGCCGATTTCATTTGGATTAAAATTATTCATACAATTCCTTCTCTGATAATATCATGTATATGTACTAAACCTATATATTTCCCTTTTTCTAAAACAATTACAGAGGTGATTTTGTTCTTTTCCATCAAATCAAAAGCATTAACTGCCAATTCGTCTGACTCGATAGTCTTTGGATCGTGAGACATTATATCTTTAGCTTTAAGTGACTTAAGGCTAAATCCTTTCTCAAGCATTCTTCTAACGTCACCATCTGTGATTATGCCCAGCAGGTTGTTTTGCTTATCTACAACAACAGTGGCTCCAAGCCGGTTGGTAGAGATATTAATAATAGTATTCTGGATACTTTCCTCTTCAAATACATGAGGCTTCAAATCTTTGTCTATAAGATCCTTTACTCTGGTATAAAGTTTTTTCCCAAGTGACCCTCCAGGATGAATCTTAGCAAAGTCTTGCTGCGTGAATCCTCTCATGTTCAACAGACATACTGCCATGGCATCACCCATTACAAGCTGAGTGGTTGTACTGGAGGTCGGGGCAAGATTGTTTGGACATGCCTCGGAGTCTACAGTGGCGCGAATTACATAATCTGCCTGTCGGGCCAGAAATGAGTCACAATTGGATACCATCGCAATAACCTTGTTTCCCATTTTTTTAATTAGAGGCACCAACACTTTGATTTCTGATGTATTACCGCTTTTGGAAAGGCAGAGGACTATATCATCCTCAAGAATGATCCCCAGATCTCCGTGAATAGCATCTGCCGCATGCATAAATATTGATGGAGTTCCGGTGGAATTAAGTGTGGCAACAATTTTGCTTGCTATAATTGCACTTTTGCCAATACCTGTAATTATGAGACGCCCATTGCTATTATAGATTATATCAAGAACATCAATAAATTGCTCATCTATGTAGCCCTTAAGCCTTGCAACTGCAGCAGCCTCCTTTTCAACAACCCCTTGTGCGATATTTATCAGGTCTCTCTTTGAAATATTCATAAAAAATTTTGTGATGAGAAAACAAATAGATAACTTAGATTTACAAAGGTAACTTATTTTTTCCAAAAATCATATGATGGTAACTTCTGAATTTCTACATGAACAGCTAAAGGTTTTCTTTGGCTTCAGCGCATTTAAGGGAGATCAGGAGGAGATCATCAAACATCTGATAGATGGAAATGACGCCTTTGTCCTAATGCCCACAGGAGGAGGAAAATCTCTTTGTTATCAACTGCCGGCTCTTTTAATGGAGGGGACGGCAATTATTATCTCACCACTGATTGCCCTTATGAAAAACCAGGTGGATGCTATCCGCGGTTTTGTGGAGGAGAAGGACGGGATTGCACATTTTCTGAATTCCTCTCTCAACAAGGGCCAGATACAAGAGGTAAGGGATGATCTTCTGTCGGGTCTGACAAAATTATTGTATGTTGCTCCTGAATCCCTGACAAAAGAAGAGAACATTCAATTACTTAAGCAGATAAAAATATCTTTTTACGCAGTTGATGAGGCGCATTGTATATCTGAATGGGGTCACGACTTCAGACCTGAGTACAGGAGAATATATCCCATTGTTCAGGAAATTGGCAAGGCTCCGGTAATTGCCCTTACCGCCACAGCCACACCAAAAGTGCAGAGTGATATTCAGAAAAACCTTGGAATGCAAAATGCAAGTGTTTTCAAATCGTCATTCAACAGACCCAATTTGTATTATGAGATAAGGCCAAAAGTCAATATAGACAGAGAGATAATCAAGTTTATCAAAAACAATACAGGTAAAACCGGCATAATTTACTGTCTCAGCAGAAAGAAAGTTGAGGATGTTGCAGAGTTGTTGACGGTAAACGGAATACGAGCACTCCCATATCATGCGGGACTTGACGCTGGAACACGAGCTCTCACTCAGGATAAGTTTCTGATGGAGGAGATAGAGGTAATTGTTGCTACAATTGCTTTTGGAATGGGAATTGATAAACCTGATGTTCGGTTTGTCATACACTACGACATTCCAAAAAGTCTTGAAGGTTATTATCAGGAGACTGGCCGTTCCGGAAGAGATGGAGGAGAGGGGCAGTGTATCACTTTTTATTCGTATAAAGATATTCAGAAGCTGGAGAAGTTCATGCAGGGTAAACCGATATCTGAACAAGAGATAGGCAGGCAGCTGCTCATGGAGACAGTATCATATGCAGAGTCTAATGTATGCAGAAGGAAGGTTCTTCTCAACTATTTCGGAGAGAGTTATATGCAGGACAACTGCGGATCATGTGACAATTGTCTGTTTCCAAAGAAACAGTTTGAAGGCAAAGATGATGTGGCCCTTATTCTTGAACTTATATCCGGTATGAAGGAACAGTTCAAGGCGGAACATATTGCTAATATACTATCAGGGGTAAACAATTCAATAATAAAGTCTTATAACCACCATAATCATGAGCTTTTCGGGATCGGCAGGACAAAGGGTATCAGGTTTTGGATGGCTGTGATAAGGCAGTCCCTGATTCACCACCTGCTCGAAAAGGACATTGAGAAGTATGGCCTTCTTGATTGTACACCGGAAGGTTTGAAATTTCTTGAGAACCCCCAATCTATTATGCTTACCGAAGACAAGGAGTATCTTGAAGCAGACGACGAAGACGACGTTGTTGCATCTGGCAGCAGCAAGGCAGGAGGTGGCGGAGGAGATGCTGTCCTGCTTGCAATGCTTAAGGATTTACGTCATTCAATGTCTAAACGCCTCAACTTGCCACCATTTGTCATTTTTCATGATCCTTCTCTTGAGGACATGTCATTGCAATATCCGGTAACCCTGGAAGAACTGAAAAACTGTCAGGGAGTAGGTGAGGGGAAAGCAAAAAAATTTGGCAAGGACTTCATAGACCTTATAGACAAGTATGTTTCGGAAAACGAAATTGACAGACCTCTGGATCTGGTTGTCAAATCGGTTGTAAACAAATCACTTAATAAGGTTTACATTATTACCAGCATAGACAGGAAACTTCCTTTGGAGGACATTGCCGAGGCCAAGGGAATGGAGATGAGTGATCTTTTAGATGAAATTGAATCGATTGTAAATTCCGGGACAAAGCTAAATATAGACTACTATATCAGACAAACTGTCGATGACGACAAAGTTGAGGATGTGTATGAATACTTCAAGACAGAGGCATCAACTGACTCTTTGAAGGAGGCAGTTGATGAACTTGGAAGGGACTATACAGAGGAGGAGATACGCTTAGTCAGAATAAAGTTCCTTTCCGAAATTGGCAATTAACCGCAGTGGTAGTATGTCTCCAGTAGTTCCATCATCCTTTCGGGTGAATTTTGGATCTCATTACGAATATTATAGTCGTTGTATGAATTCAATTTCTTGATAATTCCATCGGTCAGCTTAGGGCTGAATACTCCATCCTTTTCATAGATTTCTCTTTTTGCAGACAACTCCTTTGCCGACTCGAAGCATGACGAAGGAAGTTGTTCCAGCGAGTTTAGCTTGGACTCATTCGCATGGTCGTGGATGTTTACATCTACGTATGTTCTCTCTGCAACCTCCAGTGCATCGGCCATCTCAAAACCAGTTCTTGCAGCAACAGTCAACCCGGCAAGCATCTGATAGATATCTGCCGACCCGTCAGGGGAACGCATCTCTACGGTTTGTTTGTCTGTATTCTTTCTGCTTTCTGAATCTTCAAGAGGATTCGCAATAGCAAGCATGTCGTTCTTACCTGTCCAGCCAAGAGGGACCCTGACTAATACAGATCTGTTTCTGTCTCCCCAGCATATACTTGTTGGTGCCTCCTGATGAGGAACTAGCCTGAAGTATGATGTAGGATTTGTATTTCCGAAAGCTGTAAGAGAAGAGGCGCATTTCATGTATCCTGCAATTGCAGTCAGTGCATCATTTGACAGTTTGCCATCCTTGATCATTACAGAATTTCCGTCTTTGACCATTCTTGTGTGGAAGTGAAGACCGCTTCCTGCCTTTCCTGTAGTTATTTTTGGAGCAAAAGTTATGTTGAGACCATATCTATATGCGAGGTTACGAATTATCCATTTCGCCATTACAAGTTGATCTGCAGCCTGCTCAACAGGGGATACAAGAAACTCTATCTCGTTCTGTTCGTATGTTTTGTTGTCGAGTGTGAAATTTCCTACCTCTGAATGACCATATTTGATCTGACCTCCTGTCTGAGCAATATGATTCATAAGGTCACAGCGGAATTGTTCGTATTTTGTGAATGGCTCAGATTCGTGATACCCTTTCTGATCCGGAATCAGATAGTCACTGCGCTTGTCATCAACAATGTAAAATTCTAGCTCGCCCATTGCTTCAAATGAATAGCCTGTTCTTCTTGTGAAGGACCTTGATGCTTTTAAAAGAGTATTCTCAGGAGCAGTATCCAATGGTAAGCCATCTTTTGTAAAGTATGAACAGAGAAGTCCCAAGGTTGGTATTTTTGCAAAAGGATCGAGGTATGCTGTTGAAAATCTCGGAACTACATACAAATCACTTGACCCGGCCTCAATATATGGGAAAAGGCTCGATCCATCTACTCTCTCTCCGTACGATAATACGCTGTCCAGATACTGATAACTTGTAACCGGGAAATTGAGTGTTTTTAACCTTCCGTCAGCTGCAACATATCTGAAATTCAGGATTCTTACCCCTTTATCAATAATAAACTTTATAATATCCTTTTTTGTAAAATCTACAGGATATTTTTGTAAGTGAACTAATACTGGATTTATATTATAATTAAGAAAAGAGTCCATATGCATAATGATTTGTAAATGTTTTGTTGTAAATTTCAATAAAATGTTTGCAAAAGTACATTTTTTTTTAGTTTGTTCCTTTTTTTATTTTTTAATAACTTTGTGAGCTTATGATAATCACAAACAAGAAGTATATTTTCATTGTACTGCCCATAGTTCTATTGCTTTTGGGTTGTGGCACGGCCCTGTTTTTTTTAACACGGGAGAAGGCAAATCCTGATATAGAGAGCAGGGGAGTGGTTTTAAATAATGCAGTTGCAGTTCCTGTAGACGCAGTTGCAGTATTCAGCTTCAGAAACAGTTCCTTTCTAATGGAGGCTTTTATTGATTCAACAAGTATCTTTTCGCATTATCTGTACAAGGACAATGAGCTGCTCAGGCTCATAATCTCGATTGACAGAGTATGCAGAGATGAGCAATCACTAAAAGAGTTATCAGGTTCAGAAATATTGTTGTCTGTGCACTACTCGGCAAAAAATGAACTTTCTCTTTTATATTGCATGGATATTTCTGACAAAACCATTGATAAGGAGTTGCTGACAAAGGCTCTTACTTCTTTAATGCCAGGATATACAAAAAGAGTATTTAACGGTGTTGATATCCATCTTTCAAAAGGGGTTCAGTTTGCTGTTTACAAGAATACTTTCATTGCAAGCACATCACCCATCGTTTTGGAGTCTTCTATAAGGCACCTAATATCCAGGACCTCAATACTAGACAATCATGAGTTTGCCAGGGTATTGAAGGAGACCATCCGCAAGGACAATCTCCTTTTCATCAATCATCAGAATATAGGAAAAATATTCTCAGGCATAGCTGAATGGAAATATTGGGGCTATTCAGATTTCCTGTCTAAGTTTAGCTCCTGGACCACTTTAAGCGGCAAATTCAATTCTACATGTCATCAGTATAAAGGAGATTTTATTAATCTGAAGGGTGTAGGCAATTATTCGGAAGTATTTAAGAATTATGCCGGAGGAGAGATGAAATCGTGGAAGGTACTTCCATACAATACATATTTTTTACTTGCCCTTCCTCTTAAGGACTTTACTCTGTTCGCCGGCAGATACCGTGAGTACAAGGAGTTGTACAAGAAGCCGAATTCTGCAAGGACAGCGGAAAATGAGAGTTGGTTTGTGTCACTTGAACCTAAGGAAATTGCCATTGCATTACTACCGTTCGAAAGTGAGCAGAAATGGATCACTCTTATAAAGACAGGCATTAAAGAGAGAGATAAGGAGGGGATTGTAGAAACTTTTAAACAGAAAGGGGCAATTGCCGACCTTTTTGGCAAGGTTTTTTCTAATACAAATGAGGAGAAATTTTGCAAGAGAGGTGAGTGGTTAATTATAGGAGAAAATAAAATTATCAAGGAATTTGCAGGAGAAAAATTTTTGGATTTCACAATGGAGGAGTATTTTAGCCAAACTGGTTTATACAGCAAGATATCAAAGGAGAATTCTCTTCTTTCTGTGATTGTAAATGTTTCTTCACAACCGGATTCCATTGCTGCATTATTTAAAAAATCTGTCAGGGAATCTGTAAGAGAGAGGCTGAAAGAAAAAAACTTTGAGGCAGTAGTCTATCAGCTTAATCAGTCTGAAACAGGCATAGGAATGAACCTCTTGTTTTATGCTGAGCTAATGAAACAATTGCCTGAACCGAAGCGTGAGAAACAGGAAAAAAATCCGGGATGGGAGCTTGATACAATTGTAAATATTGATAAAGGGCCATTCAAATTGGTGAATTTCAACAATGGAGAGACGGAATATCTGGAGCAACTCCCTAATTTCAACCTAAGGTTGCTTGACAAGAATAAAAAGGGAATCTGGACAGTTCCGTTTAAGACACCCATAAGAGGTTTTGTCGTGCAGGTTGACTATCTGCGTAACAAAAAGCTGCAAATGATGTTTGCAAGTGGAAACGAGCTATATTTGCTGGACAGAAAGGGAAGGTTTGCCGGATCTTATCCAAAAAGGGTTGATTCGTTGATAATGCTTGGCCCAAAAACCTATGATATCAAAGGTGATGGTGATTTTGCAATTATGCTGCTACATACCGACAACACATTACGTCTTTACGACAGAGATTGCAGGCACTATCCGGCTTGGAACGATATAGGCAAAGAGGAGACAATAAAGGAGTTTCCGGAACTTGTTAAAGTAGGCAGAAACAAATATTGGGTGCTTAGAACACAATTAGAGACAATAATATATACCATAAACGGAAATCCTGTTACAAAATTCGCTGGCAAAAATTCTCTTATGCCGGGAACAGAAATTAAAATTGCTTCTCAAAGTGAAGTCGTTGTCACTACCAAAGAGGGGAAAAATGTGATTTTGAATCTTGAGAACGGGAAGGTAAAAAGATTGAAAAAATAATGGAAGGTTTTTTGACATTTATAATTATACTGTTCTTGTTTTTTTGGCTGGTTGCACGTTTCGGACCTCTGCTTCTTGCCTGGTGGATAAAGAAAAAGGTAGGCAAGTTTGCCAAAGAAAACAGAATGTATTCACAGGGAGATGAGAATTATCGTGAAGGAGAGACAATAATTAACAATAGTAACACATCTCAGAACAAAGTCGTTGACAGGAACGTAGGGGAGTATGTAGATTACGAGGAGACCAAAGAGGAAACTAAAGAAAAGGACAAAGAGGCATGAAGACATTTTTAAGATTGTTGTCATTTGCAAAGCCATATGGAAGATATTGGCCGGGGTATCTTTTTTTGTCAATTTTGTCAGTAATTTTCGGAGTTTGTTATTTCGTACTTATTGAACCCCTTTCAAGAATAATTTTTGATCCTGGAAGTATGAGTCAACAAATGGCTTTTCCTGAATTCTCTTTAAGTGTGGATTATTTCAAGGGGCTTTTTCAATACTACCTGACTAAGTATACAAGTGGGACTTCTCAACAGGGGGGGCTTATATTTGTATGTGTAATATTTATTATAACCTCGTTTCTTTCGAATTTGACCAGATATCTTTCTCAGAGAATTCTAGTCAGCTTAAGAACAAAGCTGATGTATAATATCAGAAAGGAGTTATTTCTTAAGATATCAAAAATACATATTGGTTACTTCCATGAGAAAAGGAAGGGTGATATTCTGTCTAGCATTTCAAATGATGTAACAGAGGTTCAGAATAGCGTTGCCAATTCTTTTCAGATATTATTCAGGGATCCTTTGATGATTATAGGTTATCTGTCGGCATTGTTTTATTATTCTCCACAATTGACATCCGTTACTTTAGTGGCACTGCCTATAACAGCATTTGTTATTGGTCGGGTGGTAAGATCGTTGAAGAGAGGGGCAACTGAATCTCAGTCCCTTATGGGAAGAATCGTGAGCCATTTTGAAGAATCGATAACAGGAGCTAGAATAGTTAAGGCATTCAATGCCCAGAGATATACAAATGAACGTTTTGATCAGACAAATTACAAACACAGAAGGACAACTAAAAGAATGTATAACCGTCAGGAAATGGCCTCACCATTATCTGAATTTCTTGGAGTAGCGGTAGTGATAGTGGTCTTATTATATGCAGGCTATCTAAAAATGGAAGGGAACCTGGATATGGATATGCCTGTATTTGTTGCCTTCATGGGAATCTATTACAAGGTTCTCGAATCATCAAAGAATATCTCAAATGCATATGCAAGTATCCAAAGAGGGATGGTCTCCGGAACAAGAATCTTTACAATCCTGGATGTTGATACTGCAATAAAAAAGTCTGCAAATCCGGTGCCTGTCAGTGAATTTAAAAATGAGATACAATTTAATGAAGTTGGGTTCAAATATGGCAGCGAACCTGTTCTAAAAAACATTAATATCAAGATAAATAAGGGTAAAATGATTGCTCTTGTAGGGCCATCCGGTGCCGGTAAGACAACTCTTGCCGACCTGCTGCCAAGATTCTATGATGTAACCTCAGGTTCGATTACTCTTGATGGCATTGATATCAGGGACTATGAGCCAAAAGAGCTTATAAACCTTATGGGCATAGTTACTCAGGAGGCGATACTCTTTAACGATACCGTCTTTAACAATATTGCTTTTGGAATGGAAGAGGTAAGAGAGGAGGATGTTATAACTGCAGCAAAGATTGCCAACGCACATGAATTCATTTCTCAGATGGAATTTGGATATCAGGCCAATATAGGCGACAGAGGGTTGAAACTTTCCGGGGGGCAGCGGCAGAGACTTGCAATAGCAAGAGCAGTGTTAAAGAATCCACCAATACTTATTCTTGACGAAGCTACATCTGCATTGGATACAGAGAGTGAAAGGCTTGTTCAGGAGGCTTTGATTAATCTGATGAAGAACAGGACATCGGTTGTTATCGCACACAGACTCTCTACCATTCAACATGCCGATGAGATAATCGTTCTTAAAGAGGGTTTCGTTGTTGAACGAGGAACACACAACGAACTGATCAGACAGAAGGGGTTGTATTCTCATTTGTGTGATCTGCAGACATTTGCTTAACGATAACTAATATAAATGGAAAAATCACTCAACCTGATGTTGGAAAGGAGTTTCAAGGATAATTGGAACAATCCTGCTCTTTCCGATTATAAGGGTGTAACTCTTCACTACAGAGATGTTGCCAGAAGAATCGAGAAGCTTCATATAGTATTTGAATTATGTGGTTTGAAAAAGGGAGATAAGGTCTCTATCTGTTCAAAAAACCAGGCAAACTGGGGAGTGGTGTTTCTTGCTTCAGTTACCTATGGTGCTGTTGCTGTCCCAATTCTTCATGAATTTAAACCTGGCAATATTCATCACATTGTAAACCATTCAGATTCAAGAATATTATTTATTGGCGACCAGAACTGGGAACTTCTAAGTGAAACAGAGATGCCCAACCTTGAGGTAGTGATTCAAATTTCAGATTTTTCAGTACTATTTGCAAAAGACCAGATGGTATATGAAACCAGGGAGCATCTTAACGAACTATTTGGCAAGAAGTATCCAAAATATTTCCGGCCAGAACATATAGCATATTTCGAAGATACTCACGAGGAACTAGCTTTGATAAACTATACATCGGGAACAACGGGTTTTTCCAAAGGTGTCATGCTTCCCTACAGGAGTCTTATTTCCAATGTTGAATTCGCTTTGGAGGTGCAACCCCAGTTGAACAACACATCTAAGGTAGTAGCAATGTTGCCGACCGCGCATATGTATGGTATGATGTTCGAATTCCTGTTTGAGATGACGGTAGGAGCTCATGTCTTCTTCCTTACAAGGATTCCGAGTCCTAAGATAATCATGGAGGCATTTGCCGAAATTAAACCACATATTGTTGTATCTGTACCATTAATTATAGAAAAGATATACAAAAAGAAACTTCAGCCCATTATCAGCAAGACTTCAATAAGAGTGCTTCTTAGGGTGCCTGTCATAGATCAGAAGATTAAAAAGAAGATACAGCAGGAGCTTGTAAAAACCTTTGGAGGAAGGTTCCGGGAGGTTATCGTGGGAGGAGCTGCATTCAACAAGGAGGCTGAGGTTTTCTTTCGTAAGATAGGTTTCCCATTTACAGTAGGATACGGAATGACGGAGTGTGGACCAATAATAACTTATGCTCCATGGGACAACACCAGGTTGTACTCCTGCGGCAAAGCCGTTCCTAGAATGGAGGTAAAAATTGATTCTGCCGATCCCAGAAACGTTCCGGGAGAGATAATGTGCAAAGGAGCGAACATGATGCTAGGATACTTCAAGAATCAGGAGGCCACAGATAATGTCCTTACAAAAGATGGATGGTTGAGGACAGGTGACATGGGAGTCATTGACGAGGATGGTTTCCTTTATATAAGGGGCCGCTCAAAAAGTATGATTCTGGGCCCTAACGGACAGAATATATATCCAGAGGAGATTGAGAGCTTGTTAAATAACATGCAGTATGTAAATGAATCGCTGGTTATTGACGAACAGGGGTCACTGACGGCACTCATCTACCCAGATTTTGAACTGGCGGAGCAAGATGGACTTTCCACCATTGATCTGGAAAAAAAGATGGAAGAAAATAGGGGTGCAGTAAATGAAGATCTTCCAAATTATTGCAAGATTCAGACAGTAAAAATTTTCCCGGAAGAGTTTGAAAAAACACCCAAAAGAAGTATAAAAAGATTTCTATATCAAAGACTACAAGGTTAATATGACGGAAAAGCAAATTCAGTTTGACAGGAGCTATCTAGAGATGGCTGCAGTATGGGCCAAAAATTCTTATTGCAAAAGGAGGCAGGTTGGGGCACTGCTGGTTAAGGACAGGATGATCATATCTGATGGATATAATGGCACCCCGGCCGGTTTTGAAAACATTTGCGAAGATGAAGATGGCCACACCAAGGCTTATGTGCTCCATGCAGAGGCAAATGCAATAACAAAAGTTGCTAAATCCGGAAATAGCAGCGAGGGCGCAACTATGTATGTAACAACAGCACCATGTCTTGAGTGTTCCAAACTGATAATTCAGGCGGGGATAAAGAGGCTTGTTTATAGGGACAACTACCGGATTACTGACGGGATAGATCTCCTTGCAAGGGTTGGAATAGAAATTGTTAATCTTAGTGAATAAAATATATGAGCAGCATAAAAGAGCGTATAAAGAACAACCCATGGCCAACAATAATTATCTTGGCCCTGGTAATTCTACTGGTGTTCAAAATTCTGGGCACAATAAGCACTAACAAAAGAGAACTGTCTGTAAAGGCGCAGAACTGGGACAAATTGATGCTGGTATTGAGTCAGATAGACAAGAATTATGTTGACTCAATTGATCAAGGCGATATAACAGAGAGGGTAATACCACATATTCTTGAGACTCTCGATCCCCATTCTGTCTATCTTCCTCCTCAGGAGCTTAAAGATGCTGACGAAGTTCTGGAAGGCAATTTCGACGGTATCGGAATTGAGTTCAATGTCCCTAACGATACTGCTATTGTAATAAATGTGATAACAGGAGGTCCTTCGGAAAGGGCCGGCCTTATTTCGGGTGACAGAATAGTTGAGGTAAACAAGGAGAAAGTTGCAGGAGTAAAGATGGCCCAGGATAGTCTGGTTAAAAGATTGAGAGGGAAGTCCGGCTCAATGGTCAATGTAGGCGTAAAGAGAGGGATATCTGCAAAACTTGTCTATTTTGACATAAAGAGAGCTAAAATTCCTGTAAATAGCATAGATGTTGCCTACATGTCGGGAGAGAGTACAGGATACATAAAACTTTCTAAATTTTCCAGAACAAGCCACAAGGAGTTTCTTGAAGCAGTCAAACAGCTAAAAAGCGAAGGGATGAAGGATCTGATTTTTGACTTGAGAAGTAACTCTGGCGGTTATTTTGACCAGGCTTTCCTTCTGGCAAATGAATTTCTGAAAAAAGGAGAACTTATTGTTTATATGGAGGGTCTGCACCGTAAAAGGCAGGACTTTTTTGCCGACAACAGCGGAACTTGCAATGATATGGGGCTTAAGGTACTAATTGACGAAGGCTCTGCATCATCGAGCGAAATATTTGCAGGTGCCATCCAGGATAACGACAGGGGAGTAGTAATAGGCAGAAGGTCATTTGGTAAGGGACTGGTTCAGGAACCAATATATTTCACAGATAAATCCGGAATAAGACTGACAGTTGCCAGATTTTATACACCAACAGGCAGGTCAATCCAAAAACCTTACTCTAAGGACTACCAATATGATATCTATGAGAGATTCAAGCACGGAGAGATGTCATCGGCAGACAGCATCCGTAAAAACGACTCTTTGAAATTCACTACACCAAAAGGCAAAATTGTTTACGGAGGCGGAGGAATTACTCCTGATATTTTTGTTCCTATAGATACCATTGGAGTTAATGACTTCTTTATAAAGGCAACCAATCAGGGTCTTGCCTTCAGATTCAGCTCTCAGATGGCAGATGTTTACAGACCTGTGTTGAAGAGCATTAAAGATATCAAGAGTCTGAATAAATTCTTTACAACTGTAAACTTTGAGCAAAGATTCCTGAAATTTGCAGAAAGTAATAAGCTTGTGCCAAAAAATGATGAATGGAACAAGTGCAAAGATATAATGATAACTCAGATTAAGGCCTTGGTCGGAAGGTATTCGCCTTTAGATGACCGTGCTTTTTATCCGATTATGGCTGAGATTGATAATGTAATGAAGGTTGCTATTGAGCAATAAACCGGTAAACAATTTCTCCAATCTGACGTTCCGGTGCACTGGAAGAGGCTGTGAATCGTGACGACTTCGCAGCTTTAATTGCATAATCCTGAAGACAACGATCAGATGATGATGAGTTGGTTATTACTGATGCAGCTATAACATAACCCTTCCTGTTTACGCTGATAGCTACACTTACATCACCTCCTCCCACACATTTATATACAGGTATAGGAAGGCTCATTGCCTTGCGTCCGTCAAGAGAGTAGGAGATAACTGAGGGGCCTTTGTAAGTTTCGCTCTTTTTCTGTTCCTTGGCCGGTTCGGCAACATCGTCACTTCCCTGATAAGCTTCGGCCTCTTTTTTGGAGGCATTTAGCTTATCCTGCAGTCTCTTTGCCTCATCATAAACCTGGTTGGGATTTTTGAAGCGGTCATCTTTAAGGGCCTTGTTTTTTTGACTGGCATCAACTGCGACGTTCCGTATGTTTGTGCTCCTGGATAGTAACTCGTCAAGTTCATTGCTTACCTCTTCTTTCAGTTGAGCCTCCTGTTCCTGTTTTTCGACAGCCTCTTGTTGAGCGAAATCGAGTACAAATGAGTTTTCCTCACTAAGAACAAAACCGATACGTGTTGCCAATAGAATAATGATTACCAGCAGATGGACAGCTATGGTAAGATAAAGACCAACATTATTCTCTTTGTTAAACATTATTTTCTGTGTAGCACCTTCTCTATGCTCGCAAGAAGAATATCTATTGCAACCTGGTTATGCCCTCCCTGAGGAATTATGATATCTGCATACCGCTTGCTGGGTTCTATAAATTGAAGATGCATGGGTTTTACCGTTTTTTCGTAACGTTCCAACACCTTTCCTACGGTTCTGCCTCTTTCAAGGCAATCCCTTGTGATAACCCTGCAAAGGCGGTCATCTGCATCAGCATCTACAAATACCTTTATATCCATGCAACTTCTGAGTTCAGGACAGGTATATATTAGAATTCCTTCAACAATAATTACCTGTGCCGGCTCAACTCTTACAGTTTCAGTTGTGGACCTTAAGCAAGTAAGATAGGAATAGACAGGCTGATCAATACCCTTGCCTGCCCTGAGTTCGCGGAGATGTTTTACAAGAAGCTTGAAATCAATAGATTCTGGATGGTCAAAATTGAGTTCCAGCCGTTCCTCAAGAGGCAGGTGACTGTTGTCTTTATAGTAGGAATCTTGTGGTATTACCACCACCTGACTGTTTGACAGAAGTTTGGTTATCTCTTTTACAACCGTTGTTTTTCCGGAACCGGTACCGCCGGCAATTCCAATTATCAGCATAAAGTTTTAAAATTCTGCGTTTTTAGGAGATCTTGGGAAAGGAATTACGTCACGAATATTTGACATGCCGGTTACAAAAAGAAGAAGTCTTTCAAAACCAAGACCAAATCCTGAATGCGGGGCAGATCCAAATTTACGGGTCTCAATGTACCACCAGAGTGATTCAGTACCCATTTCCAGTTCCTTTATTCTTCGTTCAAGCTTCTCCAACGACTCCTCTCTTTGAGAACCTCCAATGATCTCTCCGATTTTCGGGAAAAGAACATCCATGGCCCTCACGGTTTTACCGTCATCGTTTTGCTTCATGTAGAATGCCTTTATCTCCTTAGGATAATCAGTTAAAATGACAGGCTTTTTAAAGTGTTTTTCTACAAGATATCTCTCATGCTCGCTCTGAAGGTCAGTACCCCAGGACACAGGGTATTCGAATTTTTGCCCGGACTTCATAAGTATCTCCACTCCATCGGTATAGCTGAGCCTTACAAACTCTGTGTCTATAACGCTTTGCAGACGCTCAATCAATTCCTTGTCAAACATGTCATTAAGGAACTTAAGGTCATCTGCACAATTGTCAAGAGCATACTTTACAAGATATTTGATAAACTCCTCCGCAAGGTCCATATTGTCCTTTATATCGTAGAATGCAATCTCAGGTTCAATCATCCAGAATTCAGACAGATGTCTTGGCGTATTGGAATTTTCTGCCCTGAATGTAGGGCCAAATGTATATATTTCGCCTAATGCTAATGCCCCTAGTTCACCTTCCAGCTGTCCGCTTACAGTAAGGTTTGCTGATTTTCCGAAAAAGTCGTCGGAGTAGTCAACTCCTCCTTCCGGATTTTTTGGGATATTGTTAAGATCGAGAGTTGTCACCTGAAACATTGCACCTGCTCCCTCAGCATCGGATGCAGTTATTATTGGTGTATGAAGATAGAAAAATCCTTTATCATTGAAAAACTTGTGAATTGCAAATGCCATGGCATGTCTTATGCGGAAAATGCAACCGAATGTATTTGTTCTGGGACGAAGATGGCCTATCTCCCTTAGGAACTCCATACTGTGACCCTTTTTTTGAAGCGGATATGTCTCAGGGTCTGCCGATCCGTAGATCTCCAGCAAATTAGCCTGTATTTCCACACTTTGTCCACTACCTACCGAAGAAACCAAAGCACCTTCAACAGCGAGACAGGCACCTGTAGTAACTCCCTTTAGCTGATCCTCGGTAAATTTGCTCATATCAAAGACGATCTGAATATTATTTACTGTTGAACCATCGTTAAGAGCAACAAAAGAAATATTTTTGTTCCCACGTTTTGTTCTTACCCATCCTTTTACCAGCACATCTGTACCGGCCTCTTTTTTCAGTAATTCGGAGATCTTTACTCTTTTTTTGCTTTCCATTTTAACCTCTGATAATAATTTAACTCGGTAAAGTTACTCAAATGATAAGAAATGACAATAATAAAAGTGGCTATTCTCTCACTTCAACTACCTTCGAAGGGGTGCTTTCGTTCCAACACTTGTCTATGGCAGTTATGATGTACTGATAACGGTTTTTCTTTCCTTTACCTATATGTAACATATATTTTGGTTCTGCAACAAGTTTGACAAGGTATTCGCTATTGTTAAGATCAGCAGCGGCTCCTTTAGGGAACCTGTAGACAGCATAGAAGGCAGCCTCCTGCATCTTATCGTTTCCTGAACTATGGTTCCATACAAGCATTTTTCCTTTTCGGGATATTTTGGTAACCGGTACAGGAGCTATACTGTCAAGTGTGCTATATGCAGGTATAAGGGCAGGGTGTTTCTGATACTTGTTTATAAGACTGTCAGTAAAACCAAATGGATTGTTGTTGAGGCTCCAGCCGGGCCACCACACATTGCCATCGACATTTGGAAGTTCTCTTACCATTTTCATTTTAGCCTCAAATTGAGTTTTTTGCGGGTTATCCAAATCTGTTTCGCTGAATGTGCTAATATTTTGCCCTATATACAATTGACAACCAAAATTTGAGCTGCTCCACCACTCTATAAGCGTTTTATAGTCTGCCGCAGGATGTCCTATCTTCCAGTAAATCTGAGGGACATTATAATCTATCCATCCTTTTTGTATCCATAATGGAACGTCGGCAAACAGTGCCTCATAGTTTGACAATCCATTTGTCTTACTACCGCTTCCGTCAGGAGTGTCTTTTAAATTCCTGTGAATTCCAAACGGGCTGATCCCGAATCTAACCCATGGTTTGATAGCCTTGATAGTATCATTCAACGCTTTGATTAGCGTCGCCACATTGTTTCTGCGCCAGTCACCTTTTTGCCAGTATTCAAAGCCCTGTGATTTAGCATATTTAACAAAAGATGCGTCATCGTGAAATTCTTCAAAGGCAACAGGATATGGATAGAAATAGTCGTCAAAATGGATAGCGTCTACGTCGTAGCGAGAAACAATATCAGCTATTACATTTACTGTATGCTTTATGGCGTCTGGTTCCCCCGGATCGAAGTAAAGCTGTTTTCCATATTTTTTAAATAACTCGGGTCTTTTAAAGTACAAGTGATCGGGGCACAACTGCTCCTTTTCGCTTGATGTGACCCTGTAAGGATTGCACCATGCATGTAGTTCCATCCCTCTTTTATGAGCCTCTTCAATCATGAACTGAAGAGGATCCCAAAGCTGATCAGGTGCCTTACCCTGTTCACCGGCCAGAAATCTGCTCCATGGCTCAATCTTGGACATGTAAAACGCATCTGCCTGTGGTCTTACCTGAAAAATAACGGCATTTATGCCAGCCTTCTCGAAATTGTTCAATGTGTTTATGAACAATAGCTTTATAGAGTCGGTACTCATTGTTTTGAACTGTGCATTTCCAACGGTATGTATCCACGCACCGCGGAACTCTCTTTTGGGAGAACTCTGTGAGAATGAAACAGAAATAACTAACAGAGATAATAACAGACAGGTAATTTTTCTCATCGTTCAGGTTTAGTTTAATTTAAAACTCGATATTCATCAAATAAAGTATTTTTCTTGGAATTTCAGTATTATCCATTCTTCCGGAAAAGCTTCTGCTACCAGAACCGATAGAGAATATCGGAACGGCATTGCCAAGATGAGATGTTGTTGTCCAGCCAACCTTTGCAGCTTTACTTAAACCCATGAAGGTTTCATACTTCTCCTTATTGAATTTTTCCGCATCACTCTTATATTCGGCAAAGGAAGCTTTCTGGTTGTTCAATTCGTTAAGTTTAAGTTCGTCTCCTTTATCTCTGCCAAGACTGGCTCCTCCTGTATCATGGTCAGATGTTACAATTATAAGGGTTTCCTTTGGGTGTTTAAGATAGAATTGATATGCAATACCTATGGCTTCTGCAAAATCAAGAATTTCGAGTACGGTTGTCTTAGCATCGTTACTGTGAGCAGCCCAGTCTATCTTTCCCCCTTCTGCCATAATGAAAAAGCCCTTCTTTGAGTATAAATGATCTATTGCAGCAAATACAATCTCTTTTAATGAAAGATCCCCATCTTTTCTGTCAATGGCAAAAGGGAGATCCTTCTCTTTACCAACTTCCTGAAAAAGGGCAATTTTTTCAGATTGCTTTTTATATGACAGGTTTTTAATTCCTCTTACAACAGTATAGCCATTGTTTTCAAGTACATTGTACATATTTGTCTTATCACCTTTGTCACCATCAGGTTTAAGAAATCCCCCTCCTCCAAAAAATTCAAAGCCACTTTTCGGAATTTGCATTGCTATGTCGTAGTAACTGCTGCGGGCAGTACTATTTGCATAGAATGCTCCCGGAGTAGCATGATCTATTGTGACAGTACTTATGATACCTATGGGTATACCTTTGTTATGTATTTTGTATGTTAGACTGGTCAGCTTGTTTGTGTCAGGATCTACCCCCAGCATCAGGTTATTTGTTTTAAAGCCTGTAGAAATGGCCGTCCCTGCAGCAGATGAACATGTAATGAACGAATTGGCAGAATGAGTTGTAACCATTCCCATAACAGGAAATTTTGTAAAAGTAACAGGATCGCTCCCGATCTTCCCCTTTTGGGTTGCAAGGTATGCTTCTGTTAAAGAGATTTGCGAAAATCCCATACCATCACCTATAAACAAAAAAACATATTTGGGTTTGTCTGGTCTATCCTTGTGGGCATATGTATTAAGAGAGAGTGTTGTAAAAAACACAACTAGAGAAATGATGATATAGCTCTTCTTCATGTTAAATATTATTTATCTTATATACAAGAAAGGGTGCCCTATTGTTTATAGAAAGCACCCTTTACATGAAAATTACGTTTAAACCGTTATTGTACCGGGGCCGACCTTCTGGCCGCATACATTATCTTAAGAGCAGAAGTTCTCCTTAGCTCTTGTTTGATATCTGAAATAATACCCATACGTACAGTTTCGTCTGCCTTGATGGATACTGTCATAAACTGACGGTCAGCCTCACTGAGGGTTTCACGCTCAGCAGCAATAAAGTCGCGGATGTCGTCAATGGTCTTGAATGAATCGTTTAACTGGATACGAGAGTCGTTACCATACTGTGCCTGTAAATTAGGCATTGGGGTGCCGACAAATATATACGCAGAAAGGTCCTTTCTTTCAAGCTTTGCTATTTCTGAGGCTTCAGGCATCTTTATAACAACCATTCTTTCTGTCTGTCTCATACTGGTAGTAACCATAAAAAACAGGAGAATCATGAACACAATATCCGCAAGTGATGAGGTGCTCAGTTCCGGAGTTCCTCCTTTACTTTTTCTTGAAAATTTTGCCATTTCTTTTCTGTTTTTTTTATTTCTTTCTACCTGTATCTTTTGGTTCTGCCTCAGAAATATTCTGAGGAATAGCCTCTCTTACTATACGTTGCTTATCTTCATCAAGGTTAATGTAAACCTTTCCGAAGTTAGCCATCGCAAATTCATCGCGGATTACGTTAACGGCCTTTACAAGTTCGTTCTGAACCTTAAGATAAGCCTCATAACTTGTACCACGATGATTTTGAAGAGAAATTACACCTTTTGAAACAGGATAGGACCCAAAACCTTCAATTGTCTTTACCTCCCTTTCAGGCAAATTTTCGTCATTCGCACTGTTAAGTAGGAATTCCATTGCCTTATCCTTGAGCATGCTGACATCAATCTGTGACCCACCTGCAAGCAGACGGTCCGCCTCATTTAGTTTGATAATCAACATATTACGACGTTTAATCTGTACGTCGTCAGCTTTCTGGTTAGGGTCAGGCATAGGAGGCAGACGACGCTGTAATCCCAGATCCTGATCCATTGTGGATACCAAAAGAAAGAATATGAGAACCATGAATGCAATATCGGCCAATGAGGACGATGGGAGTTGCTGTGCTGGTCTAGCCATATCTTTTTATTATTTTTTATTCAATTAATACTAGCGGTTTCTTGCGATTTTAACAATCCCACCGGAAATAATTGCCAGGCAGGCACCGGCTGAAAGGATATATGTCAGTATAAGTCCTGTATCTGTAAGTTTAAGTACGTTTTCTGACGCTTCAACATTTATCTTCACCAGCAGAGGATCACCGGAAGAGAGCAAATATGCTATTCCGATAAAAACTACAGCAATAACAAGAGTCATAAGCATTTTCTTTAGCCCTTTAGGATTTTTGGCCAGGTTGATCAGAGGAAGGAGAATAATTGCCAGAAATGATATTCCTACAAGCACATATGTGTAATATAGGAGAGAATCAAGCATAGTATCCTGATCAACGAAGAAACCTATGATAAATACTATCGATATTGCAAACAGTATATATAGTAAGTATTTAAGTAATTTTGACATAGTTATTATTTTTTAGCTTTTACGAGGATATCGACAAGCGAAATAGATGCATCTTCCATAGAGATAACAATAGAGTCAATTTTAGATACAATGTAGTTATAAAGGATCTGAAGGATAATACCTACAACTAGACCACCTACTGTTGTAATCAAAGCTACTTTCATACCACCGGCTACAACGTTTGGAGAAATGTCACCGGCAGCTTCGATAGCATCGAAAGACTGAATAAGACCGATAACTGTTCCAAGGAATCCTAACATGGGAGCAGTAGCAATGAAAAGAGAGATCCAGGTAAGACCGCTTTCCATTTGGCTCATTTGTACTCCACCATAAGAAACTACTGATTTTTCAACAACTTCAACACCTTCATCCATACGTGAGATACCCTGATAGAAAATAGAAGCAACAGGACCTTTTGTATTACGGCAAACTTCAAGAGCTTTTTCTTTTCCGCCTGAAGCAAGAGCCTCTTCAATACCTAATAGCAATTTCTCAGTGTTTGTAGTTGAGAGATTAAGGTAAATGATTCTTTCAATTGCAATTGCAAGACCAAGAATAAAAACTATAAGGATTGATGCCATGAAACCAGCACCACCCTCAATAAATTTTGCTTTTAACTGTTGGTGGATGGGAATCTCCTGTTGAACAGTCTGGTCAGAAACAGTAGTTGTTGTGGCAGCAGCAGGTTCCTGTGTCTGAGCAGCAGCATACTGAGCAGAAATGGCCATAAAACCCATTACTGCCAAAAACATGAAAAATTTTTTCATAAATTTTTGAATGATTAAAGTATTAAACAATGTATTTTAAATAGTTATTTGTTTCTAAACTATCGTTAATTATCGTGCAATTTAAAAAGAATATTTAATATTCACTAACTGATTGTTATTTCTCCTCTCATATTTTTTGTGAGAAAAGCATTAATATAAAGAATATCACTGCTTTGTCCAAGCAAAAAAAATAGTTTAGTAATAGCGGCTTCTGTAGTGCTGTCATTACCCGTTACGACACCAATTCTTTTTAGCAGAATTCCTGTTGAATATGCATCCATATCGACTCTTCCTGCATGACATTGAGAGACGTTCAGTATAATCAATCCTCTCTTTATCGCGCTTTCAAGAAGATCAATCAGCCATCTTTTGGTTGGTGCATTCCCTGAACCATAGGTCTCAATTATTATTGCACGTAAGCCATTAATATTTAGAAAGCTATCAACTACATTACGTGTAATTCCGGGGAATATCTTAAGAATTGCAACATCTGTACTCAGTTTTGTATTAACAGTAATTTTTTTGCCCCACTCTTTAGGATATGAAATGAATCCTTTGTTGTATTTAATATGTATTCCCACCTCGGCGAGACATGGATAGTTTGCCGATTTGAAAGCACGGAAATTCTCAGCATTGTATTTTGTGGTACGGTTACCTCTGTATAGCTGACTTTCAAAATATATACAAACTTCAGGAACCATAGCATGTCCGTTTTCATCTTTGGCTGCAGCAATTTCTATAGATGAGATAAGATTTTCCTTGCCGTCTGTCCTTAACATTCCTATAGGAAGCTGACTGCCGGTGAAAATTACTGGCTTCTCAAGGTTTTCAAGCATAAAACTTAATGCAGACGCAGAAAAAGACATTGTATCGGTACCATGTAGTATTACAAACCCATCATAATTTAAGTAATTATTTTTTATCAGATTTGCCAGATCAACCCAAAAATCAGTTTGAATCTCAGATGAGTCGACAGGAGGATCAAACGAGTGGGAATCTATCCTGAACCCGAATTTTTTCAGTTCAGGCACCTCTTCCATTATTTGGTTAAAATTGAAGGGGACCAAAGCCATGCTCTCGGGGTCTTGTTTCATGCCGATTGTCCCTCCGGTGTATATTAGTAGTATTGACGAGTTCATTTTTTATATATTAAAAAGTGTTTCTGCGTTTTTTGTAGTAACAGCTGCTATCTCTTCAACAGAACAGCCCCTTGTTTCTGCAAGTTTTTCTGCTATTAAGGAGATGTATGATGGTTCGTTCCTTTTTCCCCTGAATGGTGCAGGTGTGAGCCATGGGCCATCGGTTTCGAGAATAATGTCCTGCAAGTCCATTTTTGCAGCAACTTTAGCAAGAGAAGCGTTTTTGAATGTTATGACACCCCCGATGCCAAACTTAAAACTTCCCATTTCTTTTATACGTATATAGGTTTCATAGCTGCCGGAGAATGCATGGAAAACACCTTTTACTCCAAGATGCGCAGTCCTTTCAAGCACCTTGAAAATTTCGTCAGTGGCATCACGGGAATGGATTATTACAGGAAGACCCTTGTGAACAGCAAGCTCAATCTGTTTTTCGAAAACGAAGGATTGTTCCTTCATAAACTCCTTTGACCAGTAGCCGTCCATGCCAATCTCACCCACAGCGTAAAATACATTGCGAGTAATATTCTCATGTATGTTAGAAAGTTCTTTTTCCCAGCCGGCGTTCACAGAAGTAGGATGTAATCCAACGCAAGGGAAGGCAAAACCGGGGAGGAGCTTTGCAAGGTTAACCATCTTGTCATGTGTGTCAGAGTCAATGGCAGGTAAAATACATCTGTCAACACCTGCAGCTTTCGCTCTTGAGATTACGTCATCTAAATCCGAATCATACTCTGTGTCGTAAAGATGAATATGAGAGTCAATGAATTGAGTCATTAATATTATGCTAAACTATATCTTTTGCCGGCCAGTGAATTAATATAACCTTCAAGTTCCAGCTCCAGAAGACTTTCGCAAAGACTCTGTATTCTGGCTCCGGTTATAAAGAGTATTTCATCAAAACTGAGCTCGGAATTAGTCCTTAAAGCTACTAATATTTTTTCTTTTTCCGGACTTCCGGAGTAAAACAATTGTTTTTCATTTTTTGTAATGTCTTTATTTTCAGTGCTCCATCCCATAAAAGAGATAAAATCCTTCGTTGAGCTGAATATGTTTGCAATATTACGAAATATCAGGTTGTTGCAACCAGAGGAGATAGGGTCTGAAATACGACCCGGAAGGGCGAATACCTCCCTTGAATATGACTGGGCCAGTTCTGCCGTTATAAGTGCCCCTCCCTTTTCTCTCGACTCAATTACGATAGTAGCTTTTGAAAGGGCGGCAATCAACCTGTTTCTCTGTATGAAGTTAATTTTCAGCGACTCCGTTGCCCTGGGAAATTCTGATAAAACTGCCCCTTGTCTGGATATTTTTTTTGCTATTTCATGGTGTGCAGAAGGATAAATGCGGTCCAACCCGTTGGGAAGAACAGCAACCGTACTCAATCCGTACTCAAGTGCGGCCTTATGTGAAGCAATATCCACTCCATATGCAAGACCGCTTACTATTACCGGTGAGCAGCCATAATCAAGTAGTTCCCTGATTATTTTCCTGCAACACTCGGTTCCGTATTTTGTGGACATTCTTGTCCCTACTATTGATATTATTTTCTCCTGATTGAGATTTGCATCTCCATAGAGGTATAGGATAAGAGGAGGATCGAAGCACTCCTTCAGGGACTCAGGGTATTCATTGTCATTTATATGTATAATCCTGACCCCTTTTGACTCGGCCCAGGAGATCTCCTCTTTTGCCCAAAATAAAATACTACTGTCGGAAAGCTGATCAAAAAAACGATATCTCTTGTTGAAGATTTCCATCAACACAGACTTGTCGAGTTTGAATATGGCTTCTGCGGACCCGAACTCCCTAAGCAGGAAATTTGAGACTTTAGGGTTGTACCTGAAAACTTTATTCAGTGCTACTATATAAACCAATTCATCGGTATACATAAAGCAAAGCTGATGAAAACTCATCAGCTGCCTGTATAAAACCGAAAATAAATATTCTAAAAAAGGATAATTAAATAACAGAAAGAGAAATCTGTTATATTATCAACATTGCATCTCCATATGTACCAAACTTATAGCCCTCCTTAAGTGCAGTGTTGTAGGCACGCATAACGGTTTCAAAACCACCAAATGCAGCTACAGACATAAGCATGGTTGACTGAGGAAGTTGAAAATTTGAGATGAGAGCATCGGGAATCGAGAAACTGTATGGAGGAAAAATGAACTTATTGGTCCATCCGTTATATGGCTTAAGCTGACCATGTGTTGTTACAGATGTTTCAATAGCTCTTAAGACAGTTACTCCTACGGCAAAGACTTTTTTCCCGTTTGCCTTAGTATTGTTTATGAGGTTAGCTGAATCTTCTGTAATTATAACCTGTTCTGAATCCATTTTATGTTTTGAAAGATCCTCTACATCAACGGTACGGAAGTGGCCAAGACCCATATGAAGTATTATATTGGTAGAGTTTACCCCCATTATCTCCATTCTTTTAAGAAGTTCCCTGCTAAAATGTAACCCTGCAGCAGGTACTGCTACAGCTCCTTCATGTTCTGCATAGATTGTCTGATATCTTTCATTATCTATGCTCTCCGCCTTACTCCTTATCCACTTGGGTACTGGCATCTCTCCAAGTTTAAATAATGTAGCCTTGAACTCATCATGTGTGCCGTCAAAAAGGAACCTTAAAGTTCTGCCTCGTGATGTAGTATTGTCAATTACCTCTGCAACAAGGTTATCGTTGTCTCCAAAATAAAGTTTGTTGCCAATTCTGATTTTTCTGGCCGGGTCAACCAGTACATCCCACAACTTTTGTTCGCTGTTTAACTCTCTCAGTAAAAACACTTCAATCTCAGCTCCTGTCTTCTCCTTGTTCCCATTTAATCTTGCAGGGAAAACCTTGGTATTGTTGAAAATGAAGACATCGTCAATGGAACAGTATTCCAAAAGATCTTTAAAGATTTTATGCTCAATTTCTCCACTTTTTTTGTGAAGTACTAATAATCTCGATTCATCGCGATACTTGGCCGGATATTTTGCAATATGATCGGGAGTAAGCGGGTAATTAAACTGTGATAATTTCATATATAAAATTTGACAAACTTATTATTATACGTATGAATATGGAAAATGTTTCGTCGCTATGATAATTTAGTCTATTTTCATAAGATTCTCAAGATCCTCTAATGTAACGCTATTTTTTACGGAGAAACCTCCGGACGATGTTCTTACAAGATCGGAAAGGTGAGCACCGCTTTCCAGTGCTATACCCAGGTCGCGTGCAACAGACCTGATGTAAGTCCCTTTACTACATCTTATTCTTAGGGTTAATACCGGTGTTATATAAGAGATTGCTTCAAGAGCGTAAATTGTTATCCTTGAAGGCTTCAGCTCTTTTTCTACCCCTGCCCGAGCAAGCTCATACGATCTGTTTCCGTTGACCTGTTTAGCAGAGAATACGGGCGGGATTTGGTCCAGTTCCCCTATAAATCCGGGAAGGATGGATTTTACTGAATCAATTGTAATATGCTCAAAGGGATAGTATGCGTCAATCTCTTTTTCAAGATCGAAGGAAGGAGTGGTGCAACCGAAAGTAATTCCTGCCATATATTCCTTCTCCTGTGCCTGAAGCATTTCTGCAAGTTTTGTCGCTTTCCCAAGACAAATAATCAGAACACCTGTAGCCAAAGGGTCAAGGGTTCCTGCATGTCCTACCTTAATGTTTTTAACTCCGAAAAAGCGCTGGGCCCTGAATTTGATTTTTCTGACAACATCGGAAGATGTCCAGCCATAGGGTTTGTCTACCGAAATTACGACACCATGAGGGTATTCGTCAAAATTTCGAACTAGAGACTTGTTGCAATTTTCTTTTGCAATTGTGTAGAAAGACATCCTTAGCAGTTGATTTTATTAATTCGCGCAAGGTGCCTTCCTCCTTCAAAATCTGTTGAAAGAAATGTATGCATGATCTCCTTTGCGAGTTCTTCTGAGATAAATCTTGCCGGCAGGGAGCAAATGTTTGCGTTGTTGTGTTGTCTTGCTAAAGATGCAATTTCTGTTGTCCAGCACAGAGCGGCCCTTATTCCCTGATGTTTGTTGACTGTCATGCTTATGCCGTTTCCGGACCCACATATAGCAATGCCCGCTGCTACATCTCCTTTTACTACTGCCTCTGCCAGCGGATGGGCAACATCGGGATAATCCATACTGTCGGAAGAGTTTGTGCCAAAATCCTTTGCCTGATAACCCATTACGGAGAGCTCTTTTTTGAGGATCTCCTTGAGTTCAAACCCGGCATGGTCGGAAGCTATTCCAATATATCTGTCATTAGTAATCATATTGTGCAAAGGTAGTTATTTATTGTAGTAGGAAAGAATATTTATACATTTGCATAAGTAAAATCTTAAATAAACACATGGCAATTCCAATGTTAGACCTTAAGGGTCAGTACAAAAAAATAAAACCTGAGATAGACGCAGCGATACAGCAGGTACTCGATAATACAAACTTTATAAATGGCAAAGAGGTTACAGAATTCGAAGTCAAACTTGCTGAATATCTCAATTCCAGGTATGTGATAGCTTGTGCCAATGGTACAGATGCACTACAGATTGCAATGATGGCTCTGGAGCTTAAACCGGGAGATGAGGTTATTGTGCCGGCATTTACATATGCAGCTACTGCAGAGGTTGTAGGGTTATTGGGTCTTGTACCGGTTCTTGTAGATGTAGATCCTAAAACATTCAATATAAAAGTTGAAGACATCGAACCTTCGATAACTGATAAAACAAAGGCAATAGTTCCGGTCCATCTTTTTGGCCAAATCAGCGACATGGAGCGGATAATGGAGATTGCCGGCAGATACAACCTCTATGTCATAGAAGACAATGCACAGGCACTTGGGGCAAAATTCACATATGCCGATGGCAGTGAGATTTATTCGGGAATAATAGGGCATATTGGATGTACATCATTTTTTCCGACAAAGAATCTAGGATGTTACGGAGACGGAGGGGCCATCTTCACCCAGGATAAGGAGCTTGCCTCAAAAATAAGAATGGTTACCGACCACGGACAGAAGGTGAAATATTTTCATGACATAATTGGCTGTAATTCAAGGCTTGATACAATTCAGGCGGCGATTCTTAATGTAAAACTAACCCATTTAAATGAATATTCTGCAGCAAGGTATGGCTTTGCACAGAGATATAAGCAACTTCTCAAAGGAGTTGATGGCATTATTGTGCCGGAAGAGTCAGAAAACTCTACACATGTATACCATCAGTTTACTATTCAGGTGAAGGGCAGACGGGATGAATTAAAACAATATCTTGCTGAACAAGGAATTACCTCTATGATTTATTACCCAATGTCTCTGAATAAGCAGAAAGCATTTGGAAAGATTTCGGAGATAAGGGTGCCGTTAAACAATTCGGAATATCTGGCGGATCAGGTACTGTCGCTGCCAATGCATACAGAGCTGAAAGATGAGGACCAGGTAACAATATGCAAGGCTATATCTGACTTCTACAAATTATAATTAACAATCTCAATTATGAAAAAAGCAAAGGTGTTGGTAACCGGGGGAACAGGGTATATCGGTGCCCATACTGCAGTTGAGCTGTTCAATGCAGGATATGAGGTTTTACTTGCGGACAACTTCTCTAACTCTTCACCTGATGTTCTTGACGGAATTGAGAAAATAACGGGTGAAAGGCCTCTCTTTGAAGAAGTTGACTGTTCGGATTATGATGCTTTTGAAAAGCTTTTTGAGAAACACTCAGATATTAGGGCGGCAATTCACTTTGCTGCCTATAAAGCAGTAGGAGAGAGCGTTGAAAAACCGTTAATGTATTATAAAAACAATCTTTTCTCTCTGGTCAATCTTATAGAACTTATGAACAGGCAGGGAAAGTCTTCAATTGTCTTTTCCTCATCTTGTACCGTATATGGTCAACCGGCAAAGGAGAATCTTCCGGTTAGTGAGAAAGCCCCGTTGCAACCTGCAACGTCGCCTTATGGAAGGACAAAACAGATTTGTGAAGATATTCTGAAAGACAGTGCAATGGCCTACAAAGATAAACTGAACGTTATACTGCTGAGATACTTTAATCCAATAGGAGCACATCCATCAGCATTGATAGGGGAGCTTCCAAGAGGTGTGCCTCAGAATCTGTTACCTTATATTACACAGACAGCTGCGGGACTTCGTGACGTCCTTAGTGTTTACGGGAACGACTATTCAACACCCGACGGTTCGTGCATACGGGACTACATATATGTTTGTGACCTTGCAAAGGCGCATGTTGCCGCAATGGAGAGACTACTGGACAAATCCGGCTTAATGAAAGACAATATTGAGTATTTTAACCTTGGTACAGGAACGGGACTCTCTGTTCTTGAACTCATTGACCTTTTCAAAAAATCTACCGGAGTTGATGTTCCATACAGAATAACAGGCCGCAGGGCAGGAGATGTGGAACAAGTCTGGGCCGATCCGGCACGGGCCAATGAGGTTCTGAGCTGGAAAGCAACTACACCAATTGAGGATGTTCTTGCCTCTGCCTGGAGGTGGGAGAAAAAGCTAAGAGGGATAGCCTAGGCTGTCAACCCTTTTTCAATTCTGGAGATAGTCTCTCTCTTTCCTATAAGCGTCATGATATCTGCAACACCTGCACCTTTGGACTCCCCAACCAGGAATAGTCTTAGAATGTTCATCACCGATCCCATCTGATACCCTTTCTCCTTAATGAAAGATGATAGTGCCGGTTCAAGTGCTTCCTTTGTAAAAGGCTCGAACCCTTCCAGCATCTCGCTGATTACTTTAATGACAGCCGGCGTCTCCTCTTTCCAGAATTTAGTCTTTACGACCTGGTCATATGAAGATGGTGCAACAAAAAGATAATCGGACAGAGTCCAGAATTCATTTACAAAAACTGCTCTCTCTTTAATAAGGTCTATCACTTTTGCTATATATGCATCATTCTTGTCTATACCCTTGCTCAGAAGTACTGGTTTGAAGTAGTCAACAAGTGACTGTGTGCTTTTCATTCTCAGATATTCCTGATTAAACCATCTGGCTTTGTCGGGATTGAACTTTGCTCCTGACTTTACTACCCTCTCTAATGAAAATGCCTCTGTAAGCTCTTCAAGAGAGAATAACTCCTGTTCAGTACCCGGGTTCCATCCAAGAAAGGCAAGCAGATTTATGAAAGCCTCGGGAAAGTATCCGTCCTCGCGGTAACCTCTGGATGTTTCACCTTGTTCATTTGTCCATTCAAGTGGGAAAACTGGGAAACCTAAACGGTCGCCGTCTCTTTTGCTGAGCTTTCCTTTGCCGTCGGGCTTAAGAAGAAGTGAAAGATGGGCAAACTGAGGTTGTGAATCCTGCCATCCGAATGCCTCGTATAAAAGATAGTGAAGCGGTAATGATGGTAACCACTCCTCTCCCCTGATAACCTCGGTTATCTCCATAAGGTGATCGTCTACAATGTTTGCCAGATGATATGTAGGGAGTTCATCAATTGCTTTCCACAGGACCTTGTCGTCCAGTGTTCCGGAATTGACCTCAATATCTCCACGAATAAGGTCCTTCATCTTAACAATACGGTTCTCGGGCATCTTGAAACGGACAACCCATTCGTTCGTGTCGTTTAATCGCTTTATTGTCTCTTCCTGTGAGAATCTGAGTGAGTTGGAAAGAGCATCCCTTGTAGTATGGTTGTATATAAACGTCTCTCCCTTTGCCTCTGCATCTTTTCTCAACGCCTCCAGATCTTCTGAGGAGTCAAATGAATAGTATGCATAGCCCTTATTTACTAGTTCTTCTGCGTATTTGCGATAGAGATGCTTTCTTTGGGATTGCCTGTAAGGTGCGTGAGAATGTTTTTCGGTTGCAACTTCGACTATTTTACCGTTCTCCACACCTTCGTCGGGAGAGATACCACACCAAGCCAATGCTTCAATTATGTACTCTTCTGCTCCCGGAACAAACCTTTGGGAGTCTGTATCTTCGATTCTGAGGAGAAAATCTCCCCCTCTTTGTTTTGCATAAAGGTAGTTGTACAATGCTGTCCTTACACCTCCTATATGCAGAGGCCCGGTTGGACTTGGAGCGAAACGGACCCTTGTCTTTCTGATCATAATTACTTAATCTTGTGTTTGATGGATATATGAATTGTCTGATAACAGATGCTGTTTGCCATCTACCTCTTCCAATCTGAATGTGCTACTCTCTCTAGAATCTGCCTGTCGGCCTGCAATACCGTTGTTTTGATTTATTTTCATCTGTTTGCGTATATAGGCTGGCTGAGATTCAAGGTCAGATATATTTTCACCCGATTCAATAATCAAGGCCGGTTTGTTTTTCTTGACAGCAGGAGCGGTAACCTGCTCTTTTCGTGTAACAGGAGCTGGGGTACGGTTAACAGGAAGCCCTGCCGATGAAGAGAACAACTCTTCTGAATATGATGAAGAGCCTGAATGATTGCCGCTTCCATCGCTACCTAGTACTACCGATTCAACAATCTTACCTCCGGAAGAGGAGATTTGAGGTAGTGAGTTCATGTCAAAGCCGGTTGCAACAACTGTTACACTTATAGCATCCTCGATTGAAGGGTCACAAACCACCCCTCGTTTGAAATTCTCCGGATTGTTGCCGGTGAATTCCTTTATGTAGTCCATAATCTGCGAGAGTTCAGCCATAGTGAGGCCGTGGTCCTTGCTGGATGTAATATTTACAAGTACACTCTTTGCAGTCGTAAGGTCGAAGTCGTTGAGAAGAGGGGAGGAGAAGGCCTCCTCTACTGCTCTTATTGCCCGGTTATCGCCACTTGCGGTACCACTTCCCATAAGAGCCATGCCGCTGTTGTTCATAACCATTCTTACATCTGCGAAGTCTACATTTATGAACCCCGGACGGGTGATAATCTCTGCTATTCCCTTTACAGCTGTGCTTAAGACAGAGTCGGCCTTTGGAAAAGCGTCAAAAATGGTTAAATCGCCGAATATCTTGTATAGTTTCTGATTGTCGATTATCAGCAGGCTGTCTACATATTTTTCAAGTTCTTTAATACCAAGGACGGCTCTTTTAAGGAACTCGCTTCCCTCATCGCGGAAAGGTAAGGTTACTACACCTACGGTAAGAAGTCCGAGCTCTTTGGCAACCTTTGCAATTACAGGTGCAGCACCGGTGCCTGTACCTCCACCCATTCCTGCTGTTATGAATACCATCTCGGTAGTACCCTGTAGCATCTCCCTTATTTTGTCGATTGTCTCAACTGCTGCTTTTTTACCTTGTTCCGGATTGCAGCCGGCACCCAACCCTCTGGTTAGGACATTGCCTAGTTGCAGTTTCTCCGGTATGGGACTGGAAGCCAACGCCTGAGTGTCGGTATTGCATATCATGAAGTCGACATTCTGAATTCCCTGCCGGAACATCTGATTTACAGCGTTGCCACCACCACCGCCTACGCCGATTACCTTAATAATTGACCGGTTTGCCTCCCAGTCTACAGGTAAATATTCTTTCATATTAGTTAAGCTTCGTTATCTGAGTTGTCAAATATGCCTCCAAGCACCCCAAGAGTCTGGTTGATAAAGCTTCCATGTCTCTTCTCCCTTCTGTCTGATTGACCTTTTTGCCCCTTTTCTGAGATTACCTCAGGGATCTGTTCCTTAGGGAAAAGTGTTGCCACATGTTGCTCTTGTTCTGCGGTCAGTTTAGCACTCTTTTCACTTTCAAATCCTTTGATAATGAGGCCAACAGCAGTTGAAGAACTTGGTTTGCATACTCCTTCGCACGAGTCAAAGGTAATACTATTATTGGGAGAGGCAATCCTTGTATCGAATCCGGTTTTGAATTTTACAAACTGACAGAGGTTTGTAAGTTGTGATCCGCCACCTGTAATAACTATACCTGCACGGATCTTATCCTGATAACCCGAGTTCTCAATTTCGTACATTATTGCTTCGATAATCTCTTCTACGCGGGCTTCAATTATTCCAGCTATAACACGGAATGACACCTCTCTTGATTCGCGACCACCTATTCCGGGAATTATTACGGTTTTGTTTTCGGGTGCATACTCACTGTAGCATGAGCCATACTGAATCTTCATCTGTTCTGCATTTCTGGACGAGACGCCACATCCCTGACGAAGGTCCTCGGTAATGGAGTTGCCCCCAAATGGTATTACCGCGGTATGGCGCACAATGTTATCCTCGTAAATCAGGAGGTCTGTTGTGCCACCTCCCATGTCAACCATTGCTACGCCTAGTTCCATTTCGTCTTCTGAGAGTACGGCACGGGCAGATGCCACCGGTTCCAGAATAAGTTCCTTCAGAATGAGACCAGCCCTGTTGATTACAAGCTTACTGTGCTCTACAGAGTTGATTTTGCCAATAAAGATCTTATAGTCACCCTCTATCTGGGTTCCTGTCATTCCTACAGGGTCTTTTACACCAATATGATCATCAACATTGTATGACTGAGGCATCACATGCAGTATTTTCTCTCCGGCAGAAACACGTGAATTGAACATATCCTGCTCCATCTCTTCTATCTCCTTGTCAGATATGAGTTCGTCGGATTTTCCCCGGTTCCTGCTGTGTCTTGCAGTGTTGCATTTGATGTTCTGTCCGGCTATTCCTACATATACTTCGCTTATCTCTATACCGTCTTCCTGTTTTATCTCCTTTATTGTAGGAATCAGTGAATCAAGAACATTCTGGATGTTAACGACCTCACCACGCATGACTCCCTTGGAAGGGGCTTCGCGGAATGATACAATCTTATAGCCTGAATCTGTCTTTTCTCCAACCAGGGACACAACCTTTGTTGTTCCAAGGTCTATAGCTGCAATGTACCTTTTCATATATTTAAGTTATTATTTGTTTTATTTTCTCTTTTTTTACAAACTATCTGATTGCCAAACTGTAAGTCAATTGTCTTGTACTTTTCCCAGCCTTCTGTCGGAATAACCTCCTGATAAAAGACATATAGTTTTTTAAACTTATATTCAATATTGTCCAGATGTCCAAAAATTATCTCCTGCTCACCAATTCGTGGTGTAAGATGAAGAATACCCTTTTCGTCTATATATATCTGTTCCACCATTGAGTTCCAGAACTCTTCCCTGTACAGATAAAGTCCCAGCTCCTTAAGATCCTGTGCCCACTCTGCATTTTTTTTCGCCATTCCTCTTTGTCCTTGAACCAGAGCAAGGGGGATGTTTCCGGAAACAACCGGAACATATGATGTATAGGTCCTTACTAACGGAAAAATATATGCAGTCTCATCCATATAAAAACCTCCGTTTTCAGTCTCAATCCTGAGTATTGGTCTCCTTTGCCTTATATCTACTCTCAGTATCCCCTCCCGTGTATAGCTCACCTCTGTCCTTTTGATTGCATTGCGGTTGTTAAGTATACACTCCAGAAAATGCTGATTGATATGCTTAAGTTTGCTTTCTTCCGGGGTGATTCCCTCTACTTTCAGTAATTCAATTATCTCATCCTTTGTTACGAACCGGTTGTCTGAACTATCCAGTATGGTAACCTTAATGGATTTGCATACCTGTTTTGCCTCTTTTTCTTTTGTAAGAACAGTGGAAAAAAACAGATAAGCTGCTATAGATGCAAACAGCAGTGTGTAACCAAAATATTTTAATATCTTTTTAAACATTGTATCTCTTTTTCAAATACGCGGTTATTGGTTCAATAAACCTGTCTATATCGCCGGCTCCGAAACTGATAAGTGTATCTATCTCCCTGTTCGCAAGAGTGGTCATTAACTCACTTTTATCAATCAATATCTTGTCGTCCAGCGTTACGGCGTCAAAAATTATTCTTGATGTCACCCCCTCTATTGGTAGTTCCCGGGCGGGGTATATGTCCAGAAGGATCAATCCATCAAGTTTGCTTAGGCTTTCGGCGAAATCAGGAGCGAAGTCCCTTGTCCTTGTATACAGATGCGGTTGAAAAACAGCTGTCAACTTTCTGCCCGGAAAAATATTCCGCATTGAACTGATAGCTGCAGATATCTCTTTAGGATGGTGTGCATAATCGTCTATGTATGCACAGACAGGAGTATTCAGGCGGATATCGAACCTCCGTTCCACACCGGCAAACGATGTTAGTGCATTCTTAACAGATTCGGGATGGACACCTGCCATCAGAGCCACTGCTGAGGCAGCTACGGCATTCTCTACATTAACCCATCCGGGTACACCCAAAGTACAATCTTTGATGACACCTCCGGGATGAATCAGGTCAAATGTGAAGAATCCACCGTTTGTCACTCTTATGTGAGATGCATAAAAATCGGAAGGTGTATTGTAGGAGTATTCATAAATTTTTTTCGCCTGCACTCTTGAAAGATCAAGTCCCATTCCCTTTTTTACAATCAGTATTCCACCCTTCTTCACTTGTCCGGCGAACTCCTGAAATGCATCTTGTATGTTCCGGTGGTTTGAATATATGTCCAGATGATCTGCGTCTGCAGATGTAATGACAGCGATTTCGGGAAAAAGCTGAAGAAATGAACGGTCAAATTCGTCTGCTTCTGCAACAAGAAATTCACCTTTGTCCAACAGCAGGTTTGAATGATAGTTCTTTGATATGCCTCCAAGGAACGCTGTACAACCAGTGCCTGAAGCAGTGAAAATGTGTGCAAGAAGGGTAGAGGTTGTTGTTTTGCCGTGCGTTCCGGCTACAGCGAGTGTAGTTTTGGATGAAGCAATAAAGCCAAGTACTGCAGAGCGTTTGATTATCCTGTGCCCTTTCTCTTTAAGGTAATTGTACTCTTTTAAGTCACCGGGGATCGCAGGTGTGTAGATAACAAGAGTATTCTCAATATTATCTCTTATTTCGGAAGGGATATTGGCAGGATCGTCCTCAAAGTGAACAGAAATTCCCTCTTCTTCAAGTTCCGTTGTCAGTTTGCTTGGCGTACGGTCATAACCGGCTACCTTGCAACCGGCGTGGTTGTAGTATCTGGCCAGTGCACTCATTCCTATGCCACCTATTCCCAAAAGATATACACGTTTCATAACTACTTCACAATTAAATTAATTACCTCCTTTGCAATAATTTCCGCAGAGTTCCTGTAAGCCAGACTAGAGATGTTGTTTTCCATCTCTGCAACTCTTTTAGGGTCCTCTGCAAGTGTTACTGCTATATCCATTAATCTTTTCTCTGCTTCAGCGTCTTCTACAAGCAGAGCAGCCTTTTTATTCACAAGAGCCATTGCGTTGTGAGTCTGATGATCTTCAGTCACATTTGGTGATGGTACAAAAATGCACGCTTTCTTTGCGATGCATAACTCAGAAATAGTTCCGGCACCCGCTCTTGTTATTACAACGTCGGCAGCAGCAAAAGCATGGTCCATCCGCTTGATGAACTCACTCTCCTTAACATAATCCCGCCTGTTTTTTTCCATGAACGCGGTTATGTCAGTTTTGTAAAACTTGCCATATTGCCAGATTATCTGTATATCACTCTCTTTGTTGTCAATTATCCAATTCTTAACGCAGCTGTTTAATGTTCTAGCCCCAAGACTTCCCCCCACGACAAGAAGCGTCTTTTTTTGAGGGTCAAGGCCAAAGAACTCAATTGCAGCATCTTTCATTTCGCTTGTAGTTTCAACAATCCCTGCTCTTACAGGATTCCCTGTGATGATGATCTTATTGCGGGAGAAGAACCTCTCCATCCCCTCGTAGGCAACACATATCTTTTTGGCCCTGCGCCCAAGTATCCTGTTTGTAAGTCCGGCAAAGGAATTTTGTTCCTGAATAAGATATGGAATGCCTCTTTGTCCTGCCATCCACAAGATTGGCCCACTAGCATAACCACCAACTCCTACAACTGCATCGGGCTTGAAGTCGTCGATTATTTTTCCAGCCATTTTCAAGCTTCTTAGAAGTTTGAATGGTAGCATGAAATTCTCTGCATCAAATTTTCTTTTCAACCCCGCAACCGGCAAACCGGAAATTTTGTATCCCGCAGCAGGAACCCTCTCCATCTCCATTTTGCCAAGAGCTCCCACAAACAATATTTCACTTTCCGGAGATGTCTTCATTATAGCATCAGCAATAGAGATGGCAGGGAAAATATGCCCGCCGGTTCCACCTCCGCTGATAATAACTCTGAAATTTTCTTTCATAAGACTATCTCCTCTACATTATTATTGTCTAATTTGTCCTTTTTCTCATTCTCAACTACCTTATCTACCTCTATGGTCCTGCTCACTGAGAGAATAATACCGAAAGCAGCACTCATGATAACAAGGGATGTGCCTCCCAGACTTATTAATGGGAGGGTATGCCCTGTAACTGGCAGTATCCCGACATTAACCAGAATATGAAGCATGGCCTGAGATGTTATCAGTAGACCAAGACCTATTACAAGCACAGAAGTAAAGACCTTTGAACATGACCTTGCAAGGACAATGCATCTGAACAAGAACCACAGATAGAGCATAAGTACCAGAAATCCTCCCAGAAATCCCCACTCCTCCACAATTATTGTATATATAAAATCTGAGTAGGGGTGAGGCAATACATACCTTTGGGTACTGTTGCCCGGCCCTTTTCCTAAAACCCCTACGGAGGCAATTGCTGCCTTGGCCATATCTGCCTGAAAAGTCTTGTCCATCTCCCGCTGCTTCTCCTCGGGCGATAGCTTTTTGTCAATATCCTTTTCAACCGCGAAATTCTTTACACGATTCACAGCGGTCTCTACCCTTGGAAATAGTCCGAATGCCTGATTGAGAATTATAACAATCACAAGCGCACCTGTTGCAATGCCTGCGCTTTTGAACAAGTGGCTCCACTTCACACCAGCAATAAATAGAATCATAAATAGTATTCCTGCAAGGATAATGGCAGTAGATGCACTGCCGTTGAGTATAAGCAGACATATTATTCCTAAAGGGACCAATACCCAGAAGAAGAACTCCTTGAATGTGTCGAATTTCCTCTCTTCCAATATTTTGGCCAGATAAAGTACTGTGGCTATCTTAGCTATCTCTGCGGGTTGGAACGACAAACCGAAAATACTGATCCACCTGTCGGCTCCATTTATGTTTTTCCCTATTACAATTGTTGCGACTAAAAGTGCTATACTGACAAGGATACCCACATACGAGAGCATTCTGTACCAACCGAGTGGAATTTTATAACATATATACAGAGCTGTAAGTCCGAACAAAACAAACCTCATCTGTTTAAGAAGAAAGTCCAGAGTAGTCTTGCCCTCCTTGAATGCCAAAGAGCTGCTGGACGAATACACGGCAGCAATCGAGATAAGAGAAAGCAGAAATACGATAATCCAGATTACCTTATCGCCCTTTAGTCTGTATATTATTGAATCGGAATCGCTCATTTTTATAAATTTTGAACAGCTTCTTTGAATTGTTTACCTCTGTCTTCGTAATTTTTAAAAAGATCAAAGCTTGCACACGCCGGGGACAACAAAACAGTATCACCAGGCTTTGCAATTGAGTATGCCGTTCTAACAGCTTCCTCAGCTGAAAGTGCATCATACATTGCTTCCACCTTGTCACTGAAATTTTCATGCAGCTTGGCATTATCCACGCCAAGGCATATTATGGCTGTAACCCTCTCCTTTACAAGCTCGAAAAGAGGAGCGTAGTCATTACCTTTATCTTTACCTCCGGCAATCCAAATGACCGGAGTTGTCATGCTCTCAAGGGCATACCACGTAGAATTTACATTTGTTGCCTTTGAATCATTTATATATAGTACGTTCTTGACCTTAAGAACCTTTTCCAGACGATGTTCGACACCTTTGAAACTTGAGAGGCTGTCGCGAAGTACCTCGTTCTTGACATTCAGCACCTTTCCTGTTATTGCTGCTGCCATTGAATTGTAGATGTTGTGTTTCCCCTGTAGTGATAGCTCGTTTATGAACATACGATAATCTCTGTCGTCATAGTGAACATGCATCTGGTCATTTTCGAGAAAAGCGCCCTCTTCAACAATTTTTGTCTGGCTGAAAGGAAGTTTCTTTGCCTGCAGGACAATCTTATTCAGATGTGAAATGCTTATCTCGTCATCGGCGCAAAATATAAAGCAATCTTCACTAGACATATTCTGAGTAACACGGAACTTGGCCTTGATGTAATTTTCCATCTCGTAGTTGTACCGGTCAAGATGATCGGGGGTTATGTTCAGCAGGACGGCAATGTCGGCTTTGAAGTCGTACATTCCATCCAGCTGGAAGCTGCTCAGTTCCAGAACATAGTAGTCAAAACTTTGTGTGGCTACCTGATATGCATATGATTGCCCTATATTTCCGGCAAGACCAACATTCAAACCTGCATTCTTCAATAGAAAATAGATAATAGATGTTGTAGTTGTCTTTCCGTTGCTTCCGGTGATACATATTTTTTTGGCATTGTCATATCTGCCGGCAAACTCTATTTCAGAAATGACAGGTATCCCTTTTGCGACTATCTCCTCCACAATAGGAACAGTATCCGGAATACCGGGGCTTTTAATAACCTCATCGGCATTAAGGATTTGTTCCTTATTGTGCCCTCCCTCTTCATACGGCACACCATATTTCTCAAGCATGGCCTTGGCTTCGCCGGAAAGCATATTGCTGTCGGACAAAAAGGTGTCATTACCCTTTATAACAGAGAGTACTGCCGACCCTACTCCACTTTCCCCGCCTCCGAGAATGACTACTCTTGACATATTATCTAATTTTTAATGTTATTATTGTTAAACCTGCAAGCAGTATTGCAATGATCCAGAATCTGGCCACTATCTTGGCCTCTGGTATCGCTCTTCTTGGAGTCTGAATGAGAGCATCAATTCCCTCTTTTTGAAAATGATGATGAAGTGGGGCCATTTTGAATATCCTAACTCCTGCTCCATATCTCTTTTTTGTATACTTGAAGTATATGCGTTGCATCATTACCGACAAAAGTTCCACAAAGAAGATTCCGCAAAGAATCGGAATCAGAAGCTCTTTCTTAATGATAATTGCAGCTACCGCTATTATTCCTCCTATTGCCAGGCTTCCGGTATCTCCCATAAATACTTGTGCCGGATATGAGTTGTACCAGAGAAATCCAACAAGGGCCCCTATGAATGCAGCAAGAACTATCACAAGTTCTCCGGTGTTTGGTATATACATTATATTAAGGTAGTTGGAGTAGATTATATTACCCGATACATATGCAAGAATGGCCAACGTGACTCCAACTATAGCAGATACCCCTGTTGTGAGGCCGTCCATTCCGTCTGTAATATTTGTTCCGTTTGAGACAGCAGTCACAATGAATATTATGACAAGAATGTATATTATCCACGTAACTTTCTCTCCTGCTTCTCCCTTAACAGGTGAAAGCCAGGAGTAGTCAAATTCATTACCCTTTACAAAAGGAATAGTTGTTTTGGTGCTTTTTTCCTCCTTAAAGTAGCTAACCTTATCGGAAAATCCCTCCTGTGAAACAATTTCTGCTCTTGCCTCTTTTGTCATCTGAGTTGAAGGAACACGTACAACTGCCTGGTCGCTCAAATACAGGCTAAGACCAATAATAAGACCCAGACTCACCTGTCCCACAATTTTGAATCGTCCCTGCAGGCCCTCCTTATTCTTCTTGAAAACTTTTATGTAGTCGTCTGCAAAGCCTATGAATCCCAGCCATATGGTTGTCACAATCATCAGCTGGACATAAACGTTGGTGAGGTCACCTAAAAGTACAGCAGGAATAAGCAGTGATACTATGATAATTATTCCTCCCATTGTAGGAGTTCCCTTCTTTTGCATCTGACCCTCGAGTCCGAGATCACGGATCTCTTCGCCAATCTGCATTTTTGCCAGCCTTCCGATCATTTTCTTACCGACGAAGAGAGCTATCAGCAAAGAGAGTATCAATGCCGAAAATGCTCTGAATGATATATACTTGAACAGTCCAATACCCGGAAAGTCAATAGTGTCTTTAAAGTAATCGAAAAGATTGTATAACATAATTACACGCAGTTTTGGTTAAATACATCCGATATCACCTCTTTATCGTCGAAATGGTGCTTTACCCCTTTTATATCCTGATAGTTCTCATGACCCTTTCCCGCTACAAGTATGATGGAACCCTCCTTAGACATAAGCAGGGCAGTCTTTATTGCTTCCCTTCTGTCTGTTATAAACAAGACCCCTGCACGCTCCTTTGGTGTAAAACCTGCCTTGATGTCTTCAATAATTGATTCCGGCTCTTCAAATCTGGGATTGTCTGAGGTAACGATAATCTTATCTGAATATTTGGCAGCAATCTGTGCCATTTCAGGTCTTTTGCTTTTATCTCGGTTCCCGCCACACCCAAACACCGCAACTATTTCACTTTCACCTGCACAATCCTTAAGTGTTTTCAATACGTTTTCCAATGCATCGGGCGTATGTGCGTAATCTACAACTGCTGTAAGCTTGTTCAGGCCCTTGAGATATTCAAGTCTGCCAGAAACAGAGGTCAATGAACTCAATTGTACCAGAACCTCCTCTTTGTCTGCACCAAGCAATATTGCCGATGAGTATATTGCCAGAAGATTGTAGGCATTGTGTTCTCCTATGAACCTTGTCCAGACTTCGCGACTGTCTATCCTTACAAGCATTCCGTCAAGACCCTTTTCAATGATCCTGCAATTGAAATCAGCAAGTGATGTGCACGAATATGTGTATTTGTGGGCCAGTGTGTTCTGAAGCATCACAAGACCATTTTTATCGTCCATGTTAGTTAGTGCGAAAGCAGCAGGAGGCAGATTGTCAAAAAAACTCTTCTTTACCCTGATGTACTCTTGAAAAGTTTTATGGTAATCGAGATGATCATGGGTTATGTTCGAAAAAATCGCACCTGCAAAATTTAGTCCGCATACCCTGCTTTGATCTAGTGAATGAGAACTGACCTCCATGAAGCAATATTCACATCCTGAATCAGCCATCTGAGCAAGTAAAGCGTTTGTCTCAATAGGGTCGGGTGTTGTGTGGGTTGCTTCTATCCTTTTATCAAACACATAGTTTGCAATAGTGGACAGAAGACCACATTTATATCCAAGACTGGTGAAAAGCTGATATAACAATGTTACTGTTGTAGTTTTGCCGTTTGTGCCGGTAATGCCTACTAGTTTAAGCTTATCTGACGGATTGTCAAAAAATGAAGATGCTACGAATCCAAGTGCCTTATGGCTGTCCTCGACACATACGATTGTTGCCGACAGCGAAACTGATGGAGCAACTTCGCAGATGACTGCCGTTGCCCCGGCTTCAATAGCCTTGCCAATAAAATCATGACCATCTGAAGTACCCCCTTTAACAGCAACAAAGAGAGAGCCTTCTTTAACTTCCCTTGAGTCGAAACAGACAGAGAGAATATCAGCTTCTCTGTTGCCTGATACAGACAATACCTTAACGCTATTTAACAACTTGCTTAATTTCATATTCTTCTGATAGTTGAATTTGGATAATACTCTTTTTTTCGGCAACAGATCCAGGTGCAGGAGTCTGACTCACAACCCTTCCCCGGCCTGTGAATTGAACTCTGTATCCTTGGTTTTCAAGCAAATAAATTGCATCTCTTAGCCCCATATTCATTACGCTGGGTAATGAGTCGGTTACAATCTGACACTCCTTTACTGAAACCTTGTTACTGTCTTTTGAGAACTGCAGCCACTCTGCATCAGGCGGAATTATTTTCTCGCCGACTGGCACATGTGAAAGAAGCTTATTTGTAGTGCTACCCTTGCCGGAAAGTATGGAAGGTTTTATTTTTGGCTCAATTCCTTTTCCTTTAACAGGTTCCTTCCAGTCTGGACTTGATGCATATATTTTATCAGATACTTGCTTGAAAACAGGGGCGGCCCATGCTCCTCCGTAGAAGTTTGCCCGTGTCTTGTTTGTGTAAAGGACCACGATAGCAGAATACTGAGGATTGTCGGATGGGAAAAAACCGGCAAATGAAGCCTGATGCTTACGGAAACCTTGTGCGTCTATGTATCTGCCATCAAATGCAATCTGTGCCGTTCCTGTCTTTCCGGAGATTGAATAGCGTTCGTCGTTGAACGCTTTGGCAGTTCCCTCTACAACTACACCCCTGAGTGCCTTATGGACAGCTTCAATAGTGGATTTTGAGCAGATTGAGCCACTCAGCTCCTGCGGTTGAAACTCTTTCTCAATAACCCCGGACCGTTGAAGGTTTTGTACAAAATATGGTTTCATCATTTTTCCTCCGTTTGCAATGGCATTGTAAAATGTAAGCGTGTGAAGAGGCGTCAGAAGAGAAGCATAACCCATTGCCATCATTGGCAGGGTAAGCTTGGACCACATTGCATCGCCAGGTGAGTGAATTACTGCGCGCCCTTCTCCCATTATGTCAAGGTTGAATTTCTCATTCAGTTTCATGTTGTTAAGCCTGTCAACATACTTTTTTTCATTGTTTGAATAGTACTCAACAGCAAGTTTTGCAAAAGCAACGTTAGATGATTTTTCAAAAGCCTTCAATACATTTATAAGACCATATCCGCCGTGTGTCACATCGGTAAAGGTCTTGGTGCTGTATGTCCATTTTCCGTTACCTGCATCAACAGGGGTATCAAGAGTAACATACCCGTCCTCAATAAGGGCAACCATTGTTGCAAGCTTGAATGTTGACCCTGGTTCAGTTGCCTGTCCTATTGCATAGTTGAATGACTCATCAAATTCACCATCGGCATTTTTCTTCATATTGGCTATTGCCAGTATTGCTCCGGTCTTCACCTCCATTACAATAGCCGTGGCGCCTTCGAATACATCGGAAAGTGCAAGCTGACTTTTTAGGGCATTCTCTGCCGCTTCCTGAATATCAATGTCGAGTGTTGTCTGAACATCGTAACCATCCTTAGGAAGCACCAATGCTTCGTTGTCTATTGGCTTCCACTCTCCTCCAAGCATTCTCTGTACTGTCTGTTTGCCGGGTATACCCTTGAGGTAGAAATCATAGCTTCCCTCAATTCCAACACCGGTTCCCTCAGAATTGATGAATCCTATGGTTCTGTATGCAAGTCTTCCATATGGGTTGTTCCTTTTGTTCCTCTGTTCTGCTATTATGCCACCTCTGTTTGCACCAAGGTTGAAAAGAGGAAACTTTTTTATTATCATCAGCTCAGAATAGTCAACCAACCGGTTTCCTATTGCCTTGTAGCGTTTGTTTTGTTTTCTTGCCAGAACAAGGTCGGTCTTGTATGCAAGAGGTGTCTTGTCCATGAAAAACCCACTAAGGGCAGCGGCCAGTGCATCAATATTGTTGTTGAAAGTTGTATCACCGGGTACCAGACAATCCATTCTCACCTGGTAATATGGGACAGATGCCGATAGTGACCTGCCGTCACGGGCAAGGATGCTTCCTCTTGTGGCTTCTATCTCTTCAATGCGAAACGAGATGTCATCTGAACTTACCTTAAGTGTTGTAAAGTACTGTAGCTGTATGATACGGCCAACAACCATCAGACTAAGTATGACGATGAAAAAGTATATTATGCTTACCCTTTGAACTATCTCCTTCATACTACTTCTCTATTAATATCCTTTTCGGGGGTTCGATTGGTACTATCAGTTTTGAATTCTGCTCAAAAAGACGCTTCTCTACTTCTGCCCTTTTGCTTTGATACATTAACTTTGACGACTTGCTTGTATAGTCGGCTTTGAGGTTTTTCAGCTCCTTTTGATTTCTGCGTTCGGTGAGCATGCTCTTCTCAATGCCAAAGTTTATACTTATGTAGAGGATAATCAGGATGAAAATGTAGAGTACAAATCTTGCCTGCTGCAAAATGCCGCTGTGCAAGAGAATCTGCCCACCCATTATCTCCGATATCCAATTACGTTTCGCCATATGTATCTATTTTTTCTCTACAACCCTTAGTTTTGCGCTCCTCGCCCTTGTATTGCCCGATATTTCATCCTCTCCCGGCACAAGAGGTTTTTTTGTTATAGCCTTAAATGGGCTGGAAATATTACCATAAAAATCTTTTTCTACCACTCCGTCAATAGTTCCGGAACGCATAAAGTTTTTAACCATACGGTCTTCCAGGGAGTGATATGTAATTACTACCAGTCTGCCTCCGGGTCTGAGCACCTTTACGGTGTCGTCTAAAAATCCTTCCAGGGCCTTCATCTCTCCATTCACTTCGATCCTCAGTGCCTGATACACTTTTGCCAGATATTTGTGTTCTGCAAATTTTGGAAGAACTGGTTCAAGAGCCTTGTTGAGGTCAGTTGTTGTTTTAATTGCTGTCTCCTCCCGGTATTTGCAAATAAGTTGGGCAACCCTCTTACTGTTTTCCACCTCTCCGTAATTACTCATCACCCACATAAGCTTCTCCGGTGCATAACTGTTTACAATGTCTGCTGCTGTTATTCGGGCCGACTGGTTCATGCGCATATCCAGTTGAGCATCGAACCGGAACGAGAAACCTCTCTCTTCTGTGTCAAACTGATGAGAAGAGACTCCAAGATCGGCCAGTATCCCGTCTACATATTCAAATCCATGGTAATGGACATAATTCTGAATAAATCTGAAATTATTATGAATAAGAATGAGCCTGCTGTCTTCAGGAGCATTGCCCAAGGCATCTGCATCCCTGTCAAATGCCAGTAACCTGGCATTCTGGTCCATCCTTGACAGTATCTCCCTGCTGTGTCCGCCTCCTCCGAATGTAGCATCCAGATATATACCCGATGGTGCAATTGCTAAAGCTGATACACTTTCATCAAGCAGGACGGGTGTATGATAAGCACTCATAAAACAACTCCTTTCCTTATCCTAAAATTTTTTCTGCTAATGCGAGATAGTCGCTCTCCGGTAATTTGATGTTCTGGAAATTCTCTTTTGCCCAGATCTCAATCTTATGATCGTTTCCGGCAAAGACCACCTCTCTTTCAACACCAATTTGCTCTAGTAACCTTTTGGGGATTGATATTCTGCCGAGTTTTTCGTCAGGTTCGACTACTGCACGGTCTCTCATATATTCTCTCCAAAACTGACTGTGTTCACGATTAAAAAAGTTCAGACGGGATTTGACTTTCTCAGACTCCTTTGCCCACTCTTCATATGTGAACATTTCCAGACAGTTGGAGAATAAATCCTTTTTTACTACTAAGCGAAGGTCATCTACGGAAATCACGGACTTAAATGACGAAGGGAGTATCAACCTTCCTTTGTCATCTACTTTAACCGTGTATTCTCCTATAAACTTGACCATTTTAGATTTTTTTATCTGTTTTTTGTCTTATGCAAAAATAAGTAATGTTTTCCATTTTCTTACATTTTTTTACAATTTTTTCCACAATATTATCAACAAATTCATATCTTCGAATTGTAAAAAAACCGATATGCAGAAACTGATACTACTTATGGCTCTTTTTTTGACTCTATCTTGTTCAGAGAGAGGAGTGAAAAATGGAAAAAACGAAAACGCGCAACCAAAAAATGATGCTACTGAATTTGGGATACCTGTGTCGGAGTTTAATGTGAGTGAGGGGCAGATAAAGAGGGGGCAGTTTTTCACCAACCTCATGAATGAGCTGGGAGTCCCGGATGCAGATATTTATTCTCTGACTCAGGCCGCCAGAAATGTGTTTGATCTGAAGAAACTGAGGGTTGGCAATAATTACAGAGCTTTTTTCACGTCGGGAGAAAATCCGGGATTGGCTTATCTGATATACAAGGAGAGCAAGACGTCGTTTGTGGTTTTTGGTCTTCACGATTCAATATTTGTAAAGGTCTACGAAAAAGAGGTGACTACCAGAACAAGGCTTGGAGAGGCAAAAATCACCACATCTCTCTGGGACGACGTAGACAGAGCGGGACTGAATATTAATCTGGCCTCAAGACTTGAAGATATCTATGCCTGGTCGATTGACTTCTTTGGATTGCAGAAGGGCGATTCGTTTAAAGTGATCTATGACGAAGTTGTAATAGACGACGAGGTGGTGGAGATAGGGACAATATATGCAGCCTATTTCACTCATGGAGGAAAGGTTTATGATGCCTATAGGTTTGCACAGAATGACACAGGTTCCGTGCAATATTTCAACTCATTGGGGGAAAATCTTAAGAAAGCCTTTCTCAAAGCTCCTCTTAGCTTTACAAGGGTATCATCGGGGTTCACATATTCCAGGAGGCATCCGGTGACAAGGGTTGTAAGACCTCATACAGGAGTTGATTATGCTGCACCAAAGGGGACACCGGTAATGAGCATTGGTGAAGGTGTGGTTGTGCAGAAAGGCTATGCCGGAGGAGGAGGAAACACAGTTAAAATCAAGCACAATGCAACATATACTTCGGCATATCTTCATCTGTCGGCATACGCCAAGGGAATAACAAAGGGAGCTCGTGTCAGACAGAGTCAGATTATTGGTTATGTGGGAAGTACAGGGCTCTCGACAGGGCCTCACCTCGATTTTAGAATATGGAGAAACGGTACCCCTATAAACCCACTTAAGATGGAGTCGCCACCGGCTAAAAAAATAGAGAAATCGCAGGAAGAGGAGTTCAGAGGTAAGATGAAAAATGCAAAAGCGATGATGGACTCTCTGGTAACAATGCAATACATGGATACTCTTATATTCAAATTGGGAAAGAGATAATCTAATGTTATCTTTGCCGTAAATAATAATTTATGGCAGACGAAAAGATCATTTTTTCTATGAACGGTGTTGGTAAGATTCTACCAACCAATAACAAGGCAATATTAAAGGACATTTACCTCTCATTTTTCTATGGAGCCAAGATTGGCATCATAGGTCTTAACGGTTCGGGTAAATCTACACTTTTAAAGATTATAGCGGGAATCGAAACTGCGATTCAGGGAGATGTTGTGTGGGCCCCGGGTTACACTGTTGGATACCTTGAACAGGAGCCCCATCTGGACGAAAACAAGACTGCTCTTGAAATTGTACAGGAGGGTGTTCAGGAGGTTATGGACCTTATGAAGGCCTACGAAGAGGTCAATGCAAAGTTCGCTGAGCCTATGGATGACGACCAGATGAACAAGCTGATAGAACTTCAGGGTGAGCTTACAGATAAAATTGAACATGCAAACGGATGGGATATAGATTCAAAGCTTGAAAGAGCAATGGATGCACTTCAATGCCCCGACCCCGATGCATTGGTTAAAAACCTCAGCGGAGGAGAGCTCAGGAGAATTGCACTTTGCAGACTGTTGCTCAAGGAGCCCGATGTGCTTCTGCTTGATGAGCCAACCAATCACCTCGATACTGAGAGTATCCAGTGGCTTGAGGCACACCTTCAGCAGTATAAGGGAACCGTTATTGCAGTGACCCACGACAGGTACTTCCTGGACAATGTTGCCGGCTGGATCCTTGAACTTGACAGGGGAGAGGGTATACCATACAAGGGCAACTACACATCATGGCTTGATCAGAAGACAATCCGTCTTGGCCAGGAGGAGAAACAGGAGAGCAAAAGACGTAAAACTCTGGAAAGAGAGCTCGAGTGGGTGAGAATGTCTCCAAAGGCTCGTCAGGCAAAATCTAAAGCCCGACTTGGTGCTTATGAAAAGATGCTGAATGAGGATGGTAAGGTTAAAGATGAGAAACTTGAAATATTCATACCTAACGGACCGCGTCTTGGAGACAAGGTAATAGAGGCCGTAGGGGTTACAAAATCCTTTGGCGACAGGGTGCTTTTCGAGGATCTTAACTTCAAGCTTCCTCCTGCAGGAATTGTGGGAATCATTGGACCTAACGGAGCAGGTAAGACAACACTTTTCAGACTTATAATGGGTCTGGAACATGTAGATGCAGGATCCTTTGCAGTTGGCGAGACTGTAAGGATAGCATACATAGACCAACAACATAAACAGATAGATCCGGACAAAACTGTGTACCAGACAATATCGCAGAATTCTGAATACGTGAAACTTGGAAACAAGGAGGTAAATGCACGTGCCTACGTTTCCAGATTCAACTTCTCCGGCGCGGACCAGGAGAAGATGTGCGGAATACTATCAGGTGGTGAGAGGAATCGTCTTCACCTTGCACTTACACTAAAGGATGAAGGGAACGTACTTCTGTTGGATGAGCCTACCAATGACGTGGATGTAAACACTATCCGTGCGCTGGAAGAGGGTCTTGAAAATTTTGCAGGATGCGCAGTTATAATTTCTCATGACAGGTGGTTCCTGGACAGGATTGCAACTCATATACTTGCATTTGAAGGTGACTCCAAAGTGTATTTCTTTGAAGGCTCATACAGTGAGTACGAAGAGAACAAAAAACGCAGGATGGGTGACCTTACTCCTAAGAGGTTCAAGTATAAAAAACTTATGGAGTAATTTGCTAATGTGCTAATGTGCTAATGGGTTAATGTACTAATCGCTGAGGTGGAGCCATCGTTCACTTTTGGAATCGAGAAGGGCAATTACCTCCATTATCCTGTTTGAAGAGATCATTAGCTTTTCGGGTGACATTGTACCTGAAGATAGGGCAGCCTCAAGGCTGCTCTTCTCTTTTTCAAGATCTGCTATCTCAATTTCGAGAGACTCTAGCTCTTTCTGCTCCTTGTATGAGAGTTTGCGCTTTGTTGGTACAGGTGTCACTTTCTCCTCCTCTCTCAGTTGCTGCTTTTCGGCTTTTGCCGTCAGTGAAAGCTCTCTCTCCCTCTCTTTTATTACCTCGCGGTAGTCGGTGTATTTGCCAACGAAGTCCTTTATCACTCCATCTCCCTCAAATATAAACAGATGGTCGGCAAGCTTGTCAAGAAAGTATCTGTCGTGAGATACAATCAGCAGACATCCCGGAAAGTTGCTGAGATACTCCTCCAGTACATTCAGGCTCATTATATCAAGATCGTTCGTGGGCTCGTCGAGAATAAGGAAATTTGGATTTTTCATAAGCACCGTAACCAGATAGAGTCTCCTTCTCTCTCCTCCGCTCAGCCTCTCAACTTTTGTGTTTTGTATTGAAGGAGGGAAAAGGAACTGAGTAAGAAACTGTGTGACATTTATTGCATTGCCGTCGCCAAGAGTTACAACTTCGGCAATGTTTCTCACAACATCAATCACAGTCTCGTCAGGGTTAAATTCGAGTCCATTCTGACGGTAATATCCAAAAACGACGGTCTCTCCCCATTCGATCTCTCCGTTTTTAGGAGGGATGGCTCCTGTAATAACGTTGAGGAATGTCGATTTTCCGATACCATTTGCTCCGACCATTCCAATTTTCTCGCCTCTTGCAAAATTGTATGTGAAATCATCAATTGTACGGAAATTGTCATAATTATGGCTGACACCCTTGCAGTTGATTATTTTCTTTCCCAGACGGGAGCTCTTTACATCTATCTTGATGCTCTTTTCACGATGTTGCTGTTCTGCCTTCTCTTTGAGGTCATAAAACGCATTTATCCTGTATTTTGCCTTTGTCGCCCTGGCTTGTGGCATTCTTCTCATCCAGTCCAGCTCTCCCCTGAGCAGGTTACGTGCTCTATCTGTCTCTGTATTGAGGTTGTCGATCCGTTCGTCGCGCTTCTCCAGAAAGTATGAGTAATTGCCACGGTAGGCATAAATCTTCCCGTTCTCAAGTTCCAGTATCTGGTTGCAGACCCTGTCAAGAAAATACCGGTCGTGTGTAACCATGAGTATAGTCGCCTGACTGCGTTTAAGATATTCCTCAAGATACTCTATAACCTCAAGGTCGAGGTGGTTGGTCGGCTCGTCCATGATTATAAAGTCTGCCTCGTGAATCATCATCCCTGCCAATGCAACCCTCTTTTTCTGCCCTCCCGAGAGATCTCCCATTTTCTGGTCGAGGTTGTCAATATTAAGCCGCGAAAGTATCTGCTTTACCTTTTGCTCGTATTTCCAGCCGTCAATCACATCCATCTGGTGGATTGCCTTCTCCAGCCGCTTGTGGTCGTCGGACCTTAGCGCACTCTCATACTCTGCAACGGTTGATGATAACAGGTCCGATGCTGCAAAGACCTCTTCGAATACCCCTCTGTTCTCGTCAAACCCCGGGTCCTGCTCGAGGTATGCAACCTTTACACCACTCATCACCCTTACGACCCCGTCGGAATCAGAGCTATCCTTGCCCGCAAGTATCTTTAAAAGAGAGCTTTTCCCGCTTCCATTGGGGGCTATGAGTGCTATTTTGTCGCCTTCGTTTATGTTGATTGCCAGATTCTCGAAGAGAACCTTTGTTCCGTATGATTTGGAGATGTTTTCTGCCTGGAGTATCGATGCCATGGTGCAAATGTACGAAAATGCTCTGGTAGTGCATAACCCCACTTGGCAGCTTTCCAGTTTTCTTCGAAAACCTGAGGCTACCAAGTGGGGTTATGCACTACCTATTGAGCATCTTCACACAAATTGCTTTTCCTGTGTTTTGCGAAAACCTGAGGTTGTTTCACGGGCTATGTGTAACAAAAGGCTGCTTTGGAAACCAGAGAATTTGTATTTACAACTCTACAGCAAATACCTCTTTACTATTCCTGTGTTCTGCGAAAACCTGAGGCTACCAAGGGGGGTTATGCACTACCTAATAAGCATCTTCATACAAGTTGCTTTTCCTGTGTTTTGCGAAAACCTGAGGTTGTTTCACGGGCAACTTGGGCTAACCATGCTTTGAAGGGTTCTGCTTTTGGTGATGGAATTGACTGGATTAGGCGGAAGAGTTGCTCTACATCAGCTACATCTGTTTTGTATGATTTGCCGTCTGGAGATTGCAATTTAAGTTGTACGATATTTTCGTACAACTGACTTCCCTCAAGAGATAATTTCTTCTTTAAATCACTCCAGTATCGCCTGGGATTTGAAGATTCGGTTAATACCTCAATAACATCAATTATAGAGATATACCATTTTTCTACATCACTATCCCATACAGAGCGCACTCTCTTTTCTTCAAAAATCCTGATGGCATTTTCCTTGGTCATAACATTAATGTAGATGAGCCCTATGCTTTCATGGCCAAATGCTGAAAATCAGTTATTTACACAAAATAGACATTGCTATCAATGCTCTGATAATTAGACATATGCCATGAAAGCATAGGGCTAGTATCCTTTATTTTGCAATTTATATTAAAAATAATTGTCTTTTGACTAACGATTTTTAGGGTAATCGGTGTTATATATATATAGTTAATAATTTATATATGAGACAACAACACAGATTTGAAGTGTAAATTCAGTCAAAATCGTTACTCCTGCTATATTACAGAGAAGGAGTAACATGCACTTTTGACAAATAATTATAAACAAGCTTAATAAATTATATTATGAAAACAATGAAATGTCATAAATTTTAATAATCAATAAGGAGGAGAGAATAAGATTAAATTTCTAATTAAAATCAAATGCCTATGAAAAAAATTAAATTATGCTTGATTGTATTAATATGCTCTTTTGGAAGAGCATATGCTCAATTCCCTGGATCCAGGGCGGTTCCTATTGAGGAAACTGCAAAGAGTAATATTGTATATCAACTAAAAAGTGTGGAGGGCTTAACCGAAGCTCAGATCGATAAGTTGGTAGAAATAGATCTAAAGATTGATAAGGAGCTCCCTTTTCTTACTACTTTCTTAGCTAACAATAAAAAATGGAGAGAAAGGATGGATAAGGTTGGAATAATGAAGGAGATACTCTATAAAGATGTGTTGACACCTAAACAGATGGAGGAGTTGTCCAGACTTCAAAAAGAATGGAAGGAGCTCCGGGATTCAAAATCAAAATTAAAAAACTAATGCCTATGAAAAAATATATATTCTGCTTTATTGTGTTAATGTGCACTTTGGGAAGCGCATATGCTCAACTTCAGGGATTCAATCCGTCTTCTATAGAGAAAATTGCAAAGGACCGTATTGTTTTTAGATTAAAAAACATAGAGGGCTTAACTGAACCCCAGATCGATAAATTGGTCGAAATAGATCTGAAGATAGATAAGGAGCTCCCTTTTCTTACTACTCTCTTTGTTGACAATGTAAAAATGAGAGAAAGGATGGATAAGGTTGGAATAATGAAGGAGACGCTCTATAAAGATGTATTGACACCTAAACAGATGGAGGAGTTTTCCAGGCTTGTAAAAGCATCGAAGGAGCTCCGGGATTCAAAATCAAAATCTAAGAATCAAAAAAATAAACTTAAAAAACAATAGTTGCAGCTTTGAGAGGGTTTATATCTATAGTTTTGTGCTTAGTCGTAGCGTTTTCCGCTCATGCACAGAAACAGAATGAGGGCCGGAACTCAATCAGGATGATTTTGATCGATAGTATTGACAATCAGCCTGTCAATAATGCTGTCGTTAAGGTCTTTGTCAATGGTAACCATGAGTCGCCATATTACGGGATCTCCGACAGCAAAGGTTATGTTGAGATAACCAGGCTGAATAAAGGTAAATATGCGGTAATAGTCGAACATATGGGCTATTCTCCTCTGTTAATTGATATTCCGGACGGACAGAACCGAGTTGTCGATCTTGGCAAAGTAATATTAAAACAAAAAATCATTGCCATAAATGGGGCCGTCGTCGAAGCAGAGTGTTCAATTGTGCAGAAAGGCGATACGACTGAATATAATGCTAAGTTTTTTAATCCCGCACCCAACGACTACCTCAAGGATTTGCTCAGGAAGATGCCCGGATTGGAGTTGTCCGGAGGAGATATTTATTTTAAAGGGGAAAAGGTTCAGACACTGACGGTAGAAAACCGGCCATTCTTCGCATCTGATAAAACTGTAGCACTGGACAACCTGCCTGCCTATGCCGTAAAAAAAGTAAGTGTTTTCAAACGAAAAAAACAGTTCTTAGGTGGGATAGAAGATAATATCAACGCTCCCTTCCAGTTGAATATCGTACTTAAAGATGACATGAAAGTTGGCTGGATCGGCAACGTTACACCAGGTTACGGTAGCAAAGACCGATATCTGGTCAAGGGTTTTGTCGGACGATTTGATAAAAAAGCAACGACGGCAGTCATAGGCTCTGCAAATAACACGTCCAGGGATGCCGGCCCGGGGACAACATACAATATGGGCATGCCCCAGTCACCCCAGAGTCCGGGAGAATATGAGGGAGAGATAGAGACAATATTGGCCGGAGCCGATTATGCCAAATCAACCGCCGGGTCCATAAACAGTATTTACGCAAATTCGACCTACCGGTACTCTAATACCCTTCTTGAAAAGTCAACAAAACGCGAAACAACGTTGCCGGAAGGTTTCAGTACATACATTTCCGAAAATCTGTCTAATACCAGAAGCGATGCTTTTACTTCTACTTTTTCTAAAATTCACAGAACACAACGATGTGCAGACAAAGCAAATCTCTATATCCAATTCAATCCTGTGATATCATATAGCTCAGCTAAATCTGATACCCGGATGACTTCTGCCTCTTACATGTCCTACAACGAGCAAAATCATACCAGCAGCGAATCATTGAATAATGGCGAAAGCAGAAATCTTATGATTAACGCACCACTGACAATAAATAGGAATAAAAGAGATAAATCAAAATTCTACTTCAGTGAAGCAACCGTGTCCCTTAACAATAACAGCATTAATTCCGATTATTTCATCAAGTCATCTACCCGGATGTCCAACAACGAGGTATCGCACTCCGACCAAAGAAGGAACGAAAAAAACAATCGTATGAATATCAACACCAGACTCTATTTTGCTTTTTTGGTGAAAGAGCTTACATTGTCTTATAACTTCAGTTATCTAACTTCGACCTCCGATATCAAGACGTTTAATTACGACAGCGATCTTGGCAAATATGTCAATCAGGATGAAAGCAGTAGTGGATATATAGAAAATCAGATTATCGATAACAGTATTACCCTGAAATATACATTACCGCTGAAAAAAAGACGGAGTGAATATTTGATTATTTCTGCCGAATTGAAACCAACCCTAAACCGTGTCGACACAAAACAATTCTCAGATCAGTATTTAAAATGGGACATTATTCCCACAATCCACTATTCTTATTACAATTTTAAGGCAATTTATTCGGCAAGGAGTAATTATCCGTCGCTCATGCAATTGCATCAGATAGTTAATAACAATAACCCGTTATTTATCAGGACCGGAAACCCAAACCTGCGTTCTGAATATATCCACACACTAAGTGTAGGTAAACGTGGCGGAGTGGGCTACTATGATATTGACCTCTCGTTGATACAAAATAAAATTATAGAAAAACGCACCATCGACGAGCTCGGTATAACATACACTGTGCCCGTAAACAAAGGACCGACATTTAATGCTAACTCTAGATTTTCCCTTATGGCTATTAAATTATCAAGAAGAATAAATCTCTACGGGAGCCTCGGCGCTGCATACAACAGAGGTTTTGGATATATCAATAATGAGGAATATACGTCAAACAGCGTCACTCCGAACGGATCTTTGGGGCTTTGGTACAAATCCACTTTTTTCGAAGCGGGATTACGAGTAAATGCCAGATACTCAAATTCTTGGTTTCCAGTAAATAAAGTTAAGGATCGGTCAACCTGGATAAACATATTGGCAGCAAATATGAAATGGGCCTTACCTTATGGATTTAATCTGATTTCTGACTATAGCCACTTTTTTTATAGCGGTTTTAGTTACAACAACGATCCTGCAAGGATATGGAATGCGGAGCTTTGTAAATCAATACTAAAGGACAAGATTATTTTAAGTGTGAAAGCATATGATATGTTGAATCAAACTAAGAATAAGAAGATTATTTATGCCGACAACTTTGTTCAGGAGGAGAGTTACAACATAATAGGCCGATACGTCATGTTCAGTCTAAGTACCAAGTTCGGAAAATTTGGAAAATAATCAGCCCTATGCTTTCATGGCCAAATGCTGAAAATCAGTTCTTTACACAAAATAGACATCGCTGTCAATGCCTTGGTAATTAGATATATGCCATGAAAGCATAGGGCTGATGTTACGGAGTTACATACACATTTTACAACTAATTATAAACAAGCTTAATAAATTATATTATGAAGACAATTATTTTTACTATTTTGACTTTTGTGCTATTTTCTTTAAATTCATTTTCGCAAGAAAACAATTCGAAAATAGTTCAGCAATATCAAAGGATCTATCAACCAGATAGTCTTCTGACTAAATCGGAGTTAGAACTAAAATATAAACTTTATGATCTTATTGTAGAGAACATACTCTTCGACGGTAAAAAAGTTTATACTAATCTAAAAGAGAGCGATTTTAAGCATATTGATTTGCCTGTTTATTACTATCACGATTTCATAAAAAGTCTTGATGAAATCAATCAGCTTAACGCAAAGAGTAAAAACTTCAATTCCAAGGAAATGCAAGAAAGTATTTCAGAATTAAAACAGCAATATATGAAAGTAAAAAAAAGCAAACACAATAATTGACCAAAAAATAGCTCTGACAGGTTAATCATGTTATCTTGCTAGTAGCTAATCACCTCTATATTAATATTTAAAACTTAAAACCATGAAAAATAGAATTATCATTTTAATCTTTGTCTCTTTGTTAAGTAGTATAAATTGTTTCACTCAAGATAAAGATGTTTTAACAAAAGAACAATATCAAAGAATTTATCATGTACCCGATTCGTTATTAACAAAAGAAGAACAAGTTATACGTGTGAAATTGTACGACTTATTGTTAGAAAGTATTTATGCTGATGGTAAAAAATTATGTACTTCTCTTAAAGAATCGGATTTTAAAAAGAATGATATCCCATTGTTTTACTATAATGATTTAATGACGTCAATTAATGAAATCAACGCATTTTATTCCAAGAATACTTCAATAACTACAGATAAGATAAAAGAAGCTGTGGATGAATTAAAAAAAGATTATGGCAGATTTAAAGAAAAAGGCATGAAAAAATAAAATACTAAATTGTTCTATAAATAGATGCTGGGCTTGACTTGACATCCTTGTATGATTTGACTATAAACCCTGAGGTTGTTTTGCGGGATGATATTTGTGGGCAGAGCGGGGCGCGATTTTTGTAATTGGCTTATATTGATTTGTTTAATTTTATATGAGTATGAAAAAGGCGCTCCTGTTCATAGCAGTTACACTTACGCTTCCGATAATTGGTTTTTCTCAAAACGACGGATGTATCTTTTTAGGGAAGGTTCTTTCTGATACTGCCAGTTTTTCCAAGGTTCCAGTGGAACGTAATTGTCCACTTAAGTTACCATCAATTTTTGAGTCAGAAAATCTTTTGGAGATACGATTCAATGCGACTTTCCCTTGGAATGACCCGGACAGTTATCCGCTTAATGTATATGTTGTTGTTTCGTTTAACAAAAAGTGGGAGGTAAAGAATTATTTTTACGAATATTATAACGACACTTTAAGGTTTTCTCAACAGCATTGGAGAAGAAGTGGCAGCCATGGAGTTAAATTAAAGGATATGAAGCGACAGTTTGTTTGTGAGGATGTTACAGACAAAATAAATACTGACTCATTAGTTAATCATTTGGGTTTATTGGGTTTGTTTGCAATATCCAAAGAAGATAACGAGCATCAATATTGGTTGTATACAGAAAATAACACAGTGTCAGATGAGTGGTCAGTAATTGATGCGGGGTTCTATGCTATTGAATACAAGGTAGGGGACAAGCTTAGAAAATTTGCTTGTTATATTGGGAGCAGTATTAAAATTGAAGAAATTGGAAATATTTTTTTTAAGGTTTTTATGATAAACTCTTATAAAAAAGTCAAGCGACTTGGAGATTAGGGCAATACCTTGTTCCGGATTGTCAATCTCCTCAAGACGTTCACGGGCAACCTGGGCCAGTCATACTTTGAAGGCTTCTGCTTTTGGTGATGGAATTGACTGAATAAGGCGGAAGAGTTGCTCAACAGTTGCAGCATCCGTCATGCGCATTTTCCGTCAGTTGCTAACATTTTCATCTGTCCGATTTTTTCGGACAGTTCGCTACCTTCATTTTTAAGTTTATGTTTGAGATCACCCCAGTATTTGCGTGGTCCTTCATTTTCGGTCTAATCAGCCCTATGCTTTCATGGCCAAGCGCTGAATATCAACTGGTTATGCAAATTTGACAATTCTATCAACACCCTGATAATTAGGTACATGCCATGAAAGCATAGGGCTGGTGTACGTCTGCTAGATCTTAGTCTTTTGCGTAATCCGGATAATCAGCGATAAAACATAAATCAAACCTCCGTAAATAATTGGAACCAGTGCTACTTTTAAACCCCCGGCAAGAACAGAGGAAGATATATCACCTGCCATCTGAATAGCGTCAAAAGCATAATACATACCTGACAATACGCTAAGAATTCCGGTCATCAGCGCTATCAGGCCTATCTCTTTTACCCAGGCGGGAGCTTTCCATGCGGCTACGAGCAGAAAAATCAGTTCAATTGTGAGGATACTCATAAAGAGAGGACCTCCCATGTAAAATAATTTAATCATAATATTGGTTTTAAATGTTTCTGCAAAATTAGCTCATAATCTCCTTTTTGCTTAAGTAAAAACCTGTTCCGGACATGTCAAATCCCCCTATTGTGCTTTGAGGGTCAAATATTTATTTACTTATGCCGGAAGAATACCTAATTTTACTGTATGAAAAAGTATTTCAGCTTAATATACTGGTCGCTCGTGACATTGGTTATGAGTGGGATTCTTGTAAGTATATTAAAGTCATTTTCATATGCTCTTTTATTATCTGTCATGTTTTTGCCTGGAGCATTGTTTGCAAAGTATTTCTTAAAGGACCTATCATTTAAGGACCGGTTGAAAGGGGTGCTGAATTCATTATATCTGGCATTATCTACTTTATTTATAGAATATCTGGGAATATTTCTCGCTTATTGGTATTTGGAGAAATCGGGTCCCCATGATTGTCCCGATATTATAATCAATCCAATATTTATCTGGGTTCTGCTTATCTCCTTTATTTCACTTGAAAAGATTATTGCGATGAAATTGTTCACATCGGAATATGAGGAGAAGTTTATCGAATTTATATCTGAACGAAAAAGGATATCAATAGAAATTGATTCCATAACTTATGTAGAGTCAAAAGACGATGAGGTATGGATAAGAACAACCACAGGCACATCGTACAGGACAAAAATGAAGATTTCTCAATGGGAAGATGTTTTGGATCATCGTTTTATAAGGGTGCACCGATCATTTCTACTAAATAAAAAGCATATAACCGCATACAACTCTTCAATCGTGAATATTGGAGAGAAATCAATTGAAATATCAAGAAAGTACAAAGATATGGTTAAAGAAAAACTTTCATAACCTATCTTGGCTTCTGGATAACCCGTATAATCAGCGATAGCAGATAAATGAGACTTCCGTAAGTAATAGGGATCAGCGCTACTTTCATGCCACTAATGAATACTACGGTTGATATGCCTCCTGCCATCACGCATATTCCAATAAAAAAGATATATTGACAAATAAATGCCCTTTTGTTAGGGTATGGTACCCGTCATGTCGTTATAATATAAATGAAGATAGAAATGGATTTAATTATTGTCAAGTTTTTAAACAATCAGAGTACCTCTGAGGAAAACCAGAAACTATTGAATTGGATTGAAGAGTCGCCTCAAAACAAAAGCTACTTCCTGAGTATTCAAAAATTGTATGTTGCCGGAAAGGTCAACAGGAAACTGAACGCAAGTGAGGAGGCAGAAGCAAGACACATTCTTGACGCCATCCTAGGAGAAGAGGCAAAGATCAAAATTAAACACATAGAGAAGAGAAAGAGAAACATCTTTGCATATATAACCTCTGCTGCAGCCGTGGCACTGCTAATGCTGACTCTTGGTATTTATGATTACTTTAAGGATAAACCGACACAATTTGCAGACAAGGATATTAAAGTTGCAGTCATAAAGTCTCAGTCACCTACACTTGTACTTTCGGACGGAAGGGAGGTCACCTTGTCCGATATCGATGCAAAAATTGAGGATAGTGGAGTCAATATTGAGAAGGGAGTATCCAACGGATTGTCATATTCAGGAGCAAATGAGGTGACAGAGGTAAAGTACAATACCCTTAAAATTCCTATAGCAAGCACATACCAGATTACATTGAGCGATGGCACAAAAATCTGGCTCAATGCAGAGAGTGAATTAAGATATCCGGTAACCTTCACCGGAAAGGAGAGACGGGTCTATCTCAAAGGAGAGGCCTATTTTGAAGTTGCAAAACAGAAAAACAAAACTCCTTTTATTGTAGAGACAAAGAAGTTAATGACCAGAGTTTTGGGTACATGTTTCAATGTAAGTTGCTATGATGATGATGCGTCGCACCATGTTACACTATCGGAGGGTTCCGTGCAGGTTGGAGTAAACAGCCAGCAAGTATTACTGGCAGTAGGTGACCAGATAAGGTACAACCAGAGCAATCAATCAATTGTAACACAACAAGTAGATGTAAGTGAGTACAATTCTTGGATCGACGGCCAGACTTGGTTCCATAACATTCCACTGAACGAACTTACAACAATGATCAAAAGGTTTTACGGACTCAAACTGGTATTACAGGACGAAACTCTCTCTTCTTTAAGATTTTCTGGTAAATTACTTAAGTCGTATGATCCAAAGGAGATTATTGAGCTGATCACAGAAAGTGCAGGTCTGGAATGGAACATAAGCGACGACGCAATTATATTATCCAAAAAAAACTAACCATATAAATAACCAATATTAAAAACTATCGATGAAAAATCTTTATCAATTATTTCTATTGATTATTGCCACATTTGCAGTTGTACCTGTCCAGGCGCAACAGTTCCCTCAGGTTCTGGTGACCATCAAGGTTGATAACATGCCAATTACAACCATTTTGGACAGAATTTCGAAACAGACAAATGTTGCAATTTTTCAAAACAACAATCAGGCTGATTTGTCAAAAAAACTAAGTGTCGATTTTAAAAACAAACCCTTAGAGTCTGCCATAAGCCAGTTACTTGAGTCAACTTCACTTACATACAGAGTGGAGAAGGACCTTATTGTCATTATCCCCAAAAAACAAGCAGTAGAAACTCCTGCCCAAAATGCTAAAAAAGAGCAGAAAGAGTATGAGATACAAGGTATTGTGACAGACGAGAAGGGAGAGCCCCTGATTAGTGTTAATATTCATATTGTAGGAACCACCAAGGGTATAACAACAGACCTCGATGGTAACTATAAACTTAAAATTCCTTACGAATCAGCAAATATCCGATTCTCTTATATAGGTTTCAACGACCTGACAATGCCGTTCAAGCCTTCTAACATGAAGTCATTCACAAAAGTTATAATGAAGGAATCTGAAAACAGCATCAACAATGTTGTAGTCACCGGTTATTTCAACAAGACAAAATCTAGTCTTACAGGTTCTACCGTTACAGTAAAGGGAGATGAACTCAGACAGGTAGGATCTATGAACTTCATGCAGGCAATATCTGCATTCGACCCTTCGGTAAGGGCAGTTCCAAACACAGAGTACGGTTCCGACCCCAACAGGGTTCCGGAAATCACAATACGTGGAGAAAACGGATTTGACCTTCGTTCAAGTGCCGACGATGCAAGAACCAACCCTAATGCACCATTGTATATACTCGATGGTATAGAAGTATCTGCGGTAAGAGTTTATGACCTGGATATGAATAGAATAGAATCGTTTGTAATTCTTAAGGATGCCTCTGCAACATCATTATACGGTTCAAGAGGAGCAAATGGTGTTATTCTGATCTCAACCATTCCCCCAAAGGAGGGTAGGATAAGGGTTTCAGCAAATGAGAATTTTACTATCTCTGTACCTGACCTAAGAGATTACAATCTTATGAATGCTACAGAAAAGCTGGAGTATGAACGTCTTGCAGGAGTTTATACAAGCAGGACAAACAACAGAGAGGAGCAGATTGGACTTGATATCAAATATAACGACCGTCTATCTGAGGTGGTAAGGGGAGTAGATACATACTGGCTCTCCAAGCCACTGAGGACAAGCATAAATCAACGGTATAATGCTTTTATTGAGGGCGGTGATGCAAGTTTCAGATATGGCATAACCCTTAACTACGACAACGATAAAGGCGTCATGAAGGGTTCAGGAAGAGAGAGATATGGAATAAATGTAAGTTTCAACTACAATATAGGAACTAAGTTTGTCATCAAGAATGATTTGACTGTAAACAATGTGGAAGGCTATAACTCACCTTATGGCTCATTCGCCTCTTATTCACAGCAAAATCCTAATGAGAGAATATACGACAGGTTAACAGGAGATATGATTGGCACCTATGCTTTCAACAACTCTGTCAATCCACTTATTAATGCAAACCTCCCAAATACAGACCTTAACAGATATACCGAATTTCAGGACAATATAAATCTTGACTACAGGATCAATGATAATTTCCGTGTGACAGGGAGAGCCTCTTTGAGTAAAAAACTTGAAAAGACAGAGAAATACCTTTCACCGTTATCGTCTTATTTCTACAAGGAGACCGATGCTGCAAACAAAGGCAGCTATACAACTATGAACAAGTCGGACCTCAACTTTGACGGAAACATTACTGCCTCATACAACAACACCTTTGCAGGAAAATACTCCACAAACTTTGGGGTTGGAGCAAACATAACCACATTGGACAGAATAGGAGACGGATATACAGCCACAGGATTCTTAAGTGATAACATGCGATTTGTACAGTATGCCCAGAAGTTCAAGGAAAATTCCAAACCTTCAGGATCATTTGACAAATCGAGATTGGTGGGATTTTTTGCGAACCTGAATGTAGGTTACGAGAACAGGTATTTTATTGATATCTCCTTCCGTACAGACGGATCGAGCCGTTTCGGTAAAGAGTCACGCTTTGCCCCGTTCTGGTCATTTGGAGCAGCATGGAACCTTAATAAGGAGGCGTGGTGGAAAAGTGATGCAACCATGAAATTAAGAGCATCTGCAGGTAGTACAGGTTCGGTCAATTTCTCTGCCGACCAGGCTATTACAAAGTATCAGTATAGTTCCGACTATGAGTATAACGGAATATACGGAGCTCAGTTACTTGGCTATGGAAACCCTGCCCTTCGCTGGCAGAATACCATTCAGTACAACGTAGGTTGCGACGTGTCATTCCTTAAAAATATAGTGGTTCTGAATATTGATGCCTATATGAAGAATACACAGAATCTTCTTCTTCCAATAGACGTGGCACCATCAACAGGCTTCAGCAGCTATACCGAGAACCTTGGTTCAATGGAAAATCTTGGTATGGATATGCGCCTGAGATTCAATATTCTTAAGAATACAAAAAAGGATCTTAACTGGAACGTTACTTTAGGAGTCTCTTCAAACAGGAACAGGATCAAGAACCTCTCCAACGCTTTGGAAGCAATGAACCTGGAAGCCAACTCACAGACTAATGTCACTGGTCCCAAGCCGTTGAGGACATATCAGGCTGGTCGCTCTCAAAGTGCCCTTATGGTTGTTGAATCATTAGGTATCGACCCTGCAACAGGTAACGAGATTTTCAGAAAACTGAATGGCGACCTTACATTTACATATGACCCTAAGGACAAAATTCTGGTTGGTGACACCAATCCTCTTTTACAAGGGACCTTCCAGTCGAACCTTACATATATGGGATTCAACCTCTATGTCATACTTGCATATGAGTATGGAGCCATGATTTACAACTCTACACTAGCACAGAAAGTAGAAGGCTCTTCGCCGTTGTACAATGCAGACAAGAGAGTATTATATGACAGATGGAAACAACCGGGCGACATTGCTCTTTACAAGCGTATCGATGACACATCTATGCCTTATCAGACAACCAGATTGGTTCAGGACAACAATTTTATAAGGCTGCAAACATTGTCGCTATCTTATGAGGTGCCTAAGAAATATCTGGAAAAATCATTTATTGAGAGGGCAAAGATGATTTTCTCTACCAGTGATTTGTTCAGAATATCAACAGTGAAAATAGAGAGAGGAACCTCTTATCCGTTTGCCCAGACATTCTCACTTGCAGTTAATTTAACATTCTAAAGAAATATAAAGTTATGAAAATTAAGATAATTACAGCTTTGTGTCTCTCTTTCTTGCTTTTGTCTTGCAATAAATGGCTGGATATAGATTTAGTAGACAAGGTAACTGAAGAGAAACTTTTCAGCACACCTCAGGGATATTCTGAGGCATTGGCTGGTGTTTACAGCCAGATGGCATCTTCTTCATTATACGGTATGAACCTTACAATGGAGACTATGGATGTAATGGCTCAGTATTATAATTATGATGGAGTCTCTGCAACATACGACAAGCTCAAGGTATACGACTTTGCCGACGCTGCACTCCAAAACAAGTTCCTCAGTATATGGAGAAACATGTATTCTGCAATAGGCGGAGCAAACAATATAATCAAATGGGTATCTCTCGACACTAAGGTACTTACACCAGAGGAGAGGAATACAGTTAAGGGAGAAGCACTGGCCCTGAGGGCATTTTTACACTTCGACCTTATAAGGATGTTCTGCAAGGATGTCAAACTAAGCCCTAAGGTGCAAGGCATTCCTTACAACGCAGAGTTCGGGGTTTCACTTCCCCCTATGTATACCGTAGAGGAGAATGTTCAATTGGTCTATAACGATTTAAAAGAGGCCGAAACCCTTTTGGCAGCGGATCCGATAAAGGACGCAACTCCATATCAGCTGACAAGCAAGAACGAAGCAGATAAATATGTTGCACGCATTAACCTTTACAGCGTAAAAGCAATGCTAGCACGCGTAAGCATTATGAGAGGCGACAAGACAAATGCAATCAAATATGCAGAAGAGGTAGTCAACTCCGGTAAATTCAGACTTCTGGATTTTGCGAGTACAGACAAGTCCGACAAGGAGATAGATATTCTTTTCTCAGACGAGCATATATTCTCACTGAGGAACATTAAACTTCCGGATTATACAATTCAGCTTCACTATCCTGAAATAACTGCAACATCTACAAGATTTGCGTATCTGCCATTTGTAAATATCTCTACAGTTTATGAGAGCAACAATGACGACATCCGCAATATCAAGTGGTTCAACGTTTCCACCGGGAACTTTGTCAAATTCAATGTCGACAATAAAGAGAAGTTTTTCCCAAAAATGCCTATGATTAAATTGTCGGAAATGTATCTTATACTTGCTGAGAGTTATTTAGGTAAAGATGATACAAAGGCGCTGGAATACATAAATACATTAAGGGACCACCGCATCCGTAACAATTCACACTGGGGATTCCTTACTCTTGATTATATAGTACAGGAGATTAAAAGAGAGTTCATTGGAGAGGGTCAGTTGTGGTACGCATATAAACGACTAAACCTGGGCATTCCTACCAGCAGTGGTGTGGTTGGTATTGTACCTCCGGGCGATAATATTTTTGTGATCCCTATACCATTGAAAGAAATAGAGACAGGAAACAGAAACTAAAAACCACTCACAACAATTATGAAAATGAAAAAATTTCTATACTATACAACCTTTCTTGTTCTCTTGCTGATTACATACTCTTGTGACCAGAAGATAGACAACATGTATGAAGGGAAGTCAAGGATACAGTTTATGTACTACACACTTGACTATAATAAAAAGATGGTTCCTATCACCAAGCAGACATTCTCATTTGGAATGCGTCCCGACAATGTTGAGGCAGACACTGCAAAAATTATCGTTGAATATTTAGGTACACCCTCAGATGTAGACAGATCTTACAATGTGAATATTTTTAAAGACTCAACAACAGCAGTAGAGGGTACGCACTATAAGAAGTTTGAGAAAAAACAGATTTTCAAGGCAGGAAAATTAAGAGATACATTAAAGATTCTTGTATACCGCAAAGATCTGAGTTCGAGCTTCACTAATCCGCAGGATGTACTGTTGGGTCTTGAACTTGAAGCCAGTGATGACTTTGACCTGGGAATGAGAGATGGTCTGAGAGCGACTCTACATATCAACAACTATTTGTCGGAGCCCGTATGGTGGTCATCATCGCTAAGATACGATTACATAGGTTTCTATCACCCAAAGAAATGGAAGATACTTATATCGTTCAACAGCAGATTCGCCAATGTGGAAACTTGTCCATTTGATGTAAATAATGAGGGCAGGTCGTACTTTACAGGACTGGCAAATTATCTGAATGCTATACCGACATTCGATGATGAGACAGGTGCAAGAATATATATTGACCGGATGGTAATGCCGGGCAATTAGACAATCTATTAATAAGAATCAGTTATGAAATTCAAGAATATAATTTTATTGATAACCGGGGCACTTTTAATATGCTCTTGTTACAAGGATTTGGGTACCAGCGAAAAAGATTACAAGGAGATTAACGAGCTCAAGATTGAAGGAATTGAAACAATTTATTCAAAAGATGTAGACGACAGCCTTAAAATCACCCCTAAGCTCACAGGAACACAGTATAGCGACACTTCAAAATTTAGCTACGAGTGGGAGATTGACAACAAGATAGTCTCAACAAAGCTTAATCTCGGTATCCTTATCGATCTCCTCCCTGGAAACAAGGTTTCTAGATTTATCGTAAAAGATAAAGAGAACGGAATAAAAAAATACTTCAGGTTTGATGTCAATGTCTCCTCTTCAACAGCAGGAAACCTTATAATGGTTCTCAGCAAGTCAAGGGGCAAGGCCGAACTCTCTTACCTCAGACTTGACAAGCCATCAAACTGGGCAGTAAACTACTTTGAGGATAGATACGGACAACCACTGGGCACCAACCCTCAGCAACTAGGTTTTATGTTGCTTGAGTCTGCAAGTGCAAAGACGTATCCTTTTGTCAACTCATTCGGCAGAATTCTGGTACTGGCCGATGATCAGGTAAGACTTCTGGACAAAAGCTCATTGAATCCCGATGCAACTCCATATCTTACAGGTGAGGCTTATACAGGTATCTCTTCATATCCCCCTGCAGATATCAGCGGATATAAACCTGAATTCTTTTCTGAAGGAATAAGTATATGGAGGAGTAACGCATATGGTACAGGGTTCCAGAAGATGAACTACTTTAATATGATTTCCGGAGGTGCAATCTATTTTGCAACACTTGCACCATCTGTATGGAGCCCGGGGTTCTATTTTAACAAGAAAAGCGTTTATGGAACAAATGGATACTTCTCTGCTTTCGGATATTATGACGACATGATTCCGACTGCAAACAACAATCTTTTCCAACATGGATACAGCCTCGGCAACTTTATGGTCTTTGACAAAGTTTACGGAAGATTTGCATACTCAAGCTACGGTTCAAGTTACAACATACCGGTGACAGATGTGAAAGCCTACCCCGGATGCGACCTCATATACGGATCTGCAACAAGCCAGGCAGGAACATCATTTGCCGTTCTTAAGGAGTCAAACGATGCCCTTAAACTAGTGCTTCTCGGAAAACTCGCCAGTAACAAGTATACATTAACAGGAGAGGTGAGCGGCGGTTCAGCTAATGCATCATCAAGATTCTATAACATGAAGACATCGCCATATGTTTTCTTCACTTCCGGCAACAAACTCTATAAGTACAACATCCTGGATATAAAATCAAGCAGGGCGCCAAACAACGATAATGTCGCCATATCACTATCCGATTTTGGATATACTGCGGATGCCGTTATAACAAGTATCTGTGTATCAAGAACAGAAATGACCCTCATACTTGGTGTTTCACGTTATGGCACAGACAAACAAGGCACTGGTACAGAGAACAAAGGAGATATCCTTGTTTTCAATCTGGATAAGACAACTCTGGAACTTACGCTGAATAAGAAACATCAGTCAATTTCAGGTATTCCGGTTGATGTGCAGATTAAATATCAGACACATTGGCGCGATGGAAGATCTAACGGAGGCGTTACTTTACTGGACAATATTTAGTCCTTATTATAAGAAATAAAAATGATCAGAAAGATGAAAAAATATTTTATTATACTGTTTATTCCTTTAATGATTTTAGTATCATGTATGAAGGATACAAGTGCCTACCTGTCGCAGGAGAAGAGAGAGGTTGTTGTAGACAAGGTAACCCCCGACAATCCCGGAGGGACAACCGTCGAGGGAGCACTTACACCGGGAATCAACCTTGTGAAATTGAAAGTCATGTACAATGGGGTGGAATCGGAGAGAAGGTTTAAATACTTTATGCCTATTTCAATAGACAAAACCAAACCAATTTCATTGATTTTCAACTTTCACGGCAGCTATGGTGCGGGAGTTGACCCGATTGAGCGTATATCTATGGGTGATCCGTTGAATCAGCTGGCAATTAAGGAGAATTGTATCATTGTATTTCCTGCGGGAGAGGATACAGGAAATGCAGTAAACTGGCAGAATTCGACCTATCATTTACCTTTTGTAGATTCTATGATAGTCTATTTCAAAAAACATACTCCGGCGGTTGACAACAACAGAATTTACACCTGTGGACACTCAAGCGGAGCAATATTCTCCTATGTACTCGCTTTTTATCGTTCAGATGTGTTTGCTGCTGCAGCGCCCGTTTCAGGACAAATGAAGATTGCTCCGGGAGAGGTGATACCAACACGTGCCGTGCCAATCAGGGCTTTTAACGGAGTTTCAGACGACATAGTTATTCACAGTGCTGCTCTCAGTAATATTACAGCATGGGCAATTTCAGTAGGAGGATACTTTGCCTCAGATGCTAAACTAAGTGATACATTAAGTATAGATAACTATAAAAAATACCTCACAAAGAAATGGGGTGGTGGTAAGGCAGATATTGAACTCTTTTCTGTAATAGATGAAGGTCATGGTGTAAACTGGTATTACATATTGCCATTAATGTGGGACTTTATGAAAACCCATCCGCTGGGAACTGTCTCTGTTGGTCTATTCGTCTCATCGGAATATAAATCGATAGAGGCTATGTGTGGCCAGAGTTTCAATATCGGCATCAAACACACAGAAGGAGCAACAATATCAATATTGTCGGCCCCTGCTGAGTGGAATGTGAAATATGAGAACAATATTCTGTCACTCACTGCTCCTTCTGACTATTTTTCTCCAAATACTCTTAACAGAAAGGGGAACATAGTAGTTCAGGCCTCACTTGACGGTACGAATACAACCATTACCATACCATATACTTTAAAAGCTCCAAAAGCATATTATGAGGTTGGGGACCTTGAATATGACGAGAATTTCCAACCAGCAGGAATTGTATGCTGGGTAAATCCTGCGAATGTGAAGGAGGCAAAGATTATTGCTCTTGATATGGTTACAAGAAAATTCGGTCCGGTAGGAAGCACCTTTTTCACACCGGATATGAATGATGGGTATGGCAATACCCTTACTTTGGTAAACAGGGTAAAGAGTGCAGGTCTCAATTTAACATCGGCTACCAGCGCTTTCATGTATGCCTACGAATACAAATCTACACCAGGAAATACAGACGGGTGGTATTTACCTGCTTTCAATGAATTGCAATCATTTGATCAGAATCTTCTTACTATAAACGATGCAATAAAAGCGGCTGGAGGTGTTCCCATTGAAACAGTTTCTGCCACAAGTTCATATTACATGTCCTCGACTTGTATAAATGGTGGTACGGCGAGCGCTCCTAATAAAAAGTTCTATACATTTGATTATAATGTAAAAGTAACTTATCATGGATTATATGTCTTAGCTAATAAGGCTGACGACTCAGCATATGTACCGACAAGACCTGTAAAAAAAGTTCAGAAATGAGAAAGTATTTATTGATTTTTTCATTTGTCATTTTTACATTAAATATGACAGCCCAAAACCCGGGGATCCGTTTCTTTCATGGATCCTGGGAGGAGGCCGTACAAAAGGCCAAAGCGGAGGATAAACTGATATTCATAGATTTCTACACAAAATGGTGTGGCCCGTGCAAGAACATGGCAGACGAAGTATTTGTTACCAGAGCCGTAGGCGATTTTTACAATTCAAACTTCATTAATTGCAAGATAGATGCTGAAACGGTGGAAGGCGCACCCATTGCCAGAAGGTACAAGGTTGGAGTATACCCTACATTTGTATTTGTGGACCCTTCTACTTTAAACGAAGTTCACTCTTCTACAAGCAGACAGGACGAAGAGATTTTTATTTTCACAGGACAATCGGCCCTTACAAAAGAAAAGAATTCTGTTTATCTGGAAAAGCTGGCACTCGAAGGCTCTTCAGACCCTCTCTTTTTGTATAATTACGCTTTTTATAAAGCCTCAAAGTATGACAGGGAAGCTGCGGATAAATACATGTCTGAATTATTGAACATTAAGACATACGATCTTTCAAACCCTTTAATCTGGAGTTACTTTACAATTTTTGTCAAGGACAAGAACAATAAACTGGCTTTAGATTTTGTGAATCAAAAATCCAAATACGAGGGCTTATATGGTAAAGATGTTGTCAGCGAGTTGCTGTTTAGTCTTTTCAGAAACGTCAGAAGCGAGAAAGAGCTTGACCAGGCACCGGAATTTCTGGGTAAAGAGTATATCAGGAAGAAATTCAGATTGAGTGAAGCATTAAATAACAAAGATTATGTTTCAGCAAAGAATCTTTCATATGAGATAATGCAAAATCCCGACGGAAGGCTAAAGGAATTTTGTTCGGATATAAGCTTCCTTATAAGAATGCCATTCTCAAAGGATGGGGGAAAAGTTTCCATAGAAGCTCCTATGTTAGAACTTTATTTTATTCTTTACCGCTTTGCTGCATACAATTCTCCTAACAGGAACGATGCAATTGCACATTTCAACTATTCATTCTTACTTGAATATTGTATTAAAAACAATATACCTCTGGAGTCAATGGTTACAGAAGTTCCCAAGGCAGGAGTTGCAGAATATTCGATGAGGCCGGCCGACCTGGCTAAAAAACCGGTAAGAGAGACAGTGAAAAAATAGACTGACGTATCCGACACACAGGCTATTCCTTTATCCAAAAATGAACACTACCCCAAAAGTTTTATATGACTTCTGGGGTAGTGTTTTGTAAGGTTACAGTTTATTACTAGATTACTTTAATATTATGGTAAAATCAGTAGTTGTTGATGGAAGGCATTGCTCATCGTTGCAAGCCATGAAAGTAATAGTGCCTTTAAGAATAGTGGAGACGCGCTTTTTCAGTCTTATCTCTTGCACAAAATCCTGCTGCAAACCGATCTCTTTAACTCCTCCTTTCAATATGACAAGAGGATTATCCTCAAAAGAGAAGCGCGTGGGCACATTCATTCCACCGGATACCTCCAGGGAATAAATGTGCCAGGAATCCTGCACTTTGGGAGTGAAATGAACCTCATAGGTTTTCCTGGATATTTTCTTGCACCCGATTTCCCATTTCACAACATCCTGTGCATTGCTGATAAATGAAAAACACAACATTATAATTATGAAATATATCTTCTTCATCCTTCTCGTTATTGTTCACTTCATTGTTTTCACTATTTACCCAGCATCAGATAGACATAACCCCTATGCACCAAAGTGGGATCTCCTCCTTCCTTCAGGTAATCACTAATGCGATATCTCCTCCCATCTGAATCGGGATTGCCGGTACGCATAGCTTCAATCTTATCCGGCGACTTGAGACCAGGGTTCTCCTTAGCAGTATTTATCTCATGCTCCCATGCCCAGGATAGTTCATGATTGAATTGCCCGCCATTGGTGGTGGCTACACTGGTGCCTATTAAAAGATCATTCACGCCGTCATTGTTCCAGTCGGTAACGAACACTCTGAGCCAACTACCGGGAAATTCCTTGCCCCCGTTTTTAGCGGTAAATAAAGGGATTCCCTTTTCACAACGATAACCTTCTGAGGTTTTTACCCCACGGAAGAAGATCACCGCGTGCGAGCCTTTGGAGGTATAACTGTGTGTCACCATTATATCCAATACTCCATCCTTATCCCAATCAACAACACAGGGAACTGCAGTCGTTAAACCAGAGGGATATTTATCCAGAAATCCCTTTACTTTCTTCAGTTCCTCTTCCGATGGTTCGTATATTCTCAGGGGCTTACCATCGGTATCAAACAAAAATTTCCGATATGCAAATTTGGGTGCTGTTTTTGATCCTATGTTCTCGCTAAGTCGTAAAGCTGACCCGCCAACAATCATATCAAAATCGCCGTCACCATCAAAATCGCCAAAACTGACAGCCGAATAACACCAATACTCCCAGCTGTTCACATCTGTGAAAGGAAGATTTGAATCTTTTTTGCCTCCTGGATTACCCTCCTGCAGGAGTTTTTCACCCGGAGAAAAGCCATTGTCACTACCCCAGAAACAAGTTACCTCTCCCTGCTCATACTGACCGGTGACAATATCCTGATAACCATCATCGTTTAAGTCTGTAATCTGGGGGGTAAAACCGAGGCAGCACCAGGTAAAGATAGAAAGAGGAGTACCACTGCCCGCAAAACGATTCGGCCTTGCATATTCAAAATTATCATTGAATTTAGGATCCTTATCTGTTCCGGTATTTTGATAGACCCTAACAAAATTACCTACAGCACGCTCTTTGTACTCCAGACCGCTGCCAAATTCACCGATCAACAGGTCTTTCTTACCGTCGCCATTCCAGTCGTAAACAGCTGGGGCGGCCCAGCCCATACCTTCTGAAATAAGAGCCCCGGTCTTACCCATTAGAAGCAGGGGGTCGGATAACTTTGGTGCCCCGGGGATTTCAGAATAGACAAGTTTTGGAAAATATGCTGAAGAGGATGAAGGGGTTTTCCCAATATTATGAGACTGTCCACTGCTACTGATAAAAAAACAGCCTGTGAAAAAGAGCAGGAATCCAAGTTTGGAATAACTTAAAAACCGCATATTATAATATGATTTAGCTTTCATTATTAGAAATTTCATTTTAAAAAAAATTATTGTAGAAGAGACTGGTTCTGAATCAGTCTCTTAATATTATAATAACTGACCTGCCGATATGATGAATGGATACCGGTGGGTCGTATAATGATTAATATCCGGGATTCTGTTCCAGGAAAGGATTCTTATTCAGTTCACTCTCAGGAATCGGGTAAAGCAGATCGTCTGAAGTAAATCCTGGCTTGATTGCACTCAATACCTCCACAGCCTTGCCGGTACGCTTAAGATCGAACCATCTGTGTCCCCATTCGGTGAAAAATTCCACCCGCCTCTCCTGCATAATGGCATCCAATAGAGCAGTTTTACTGATGCCCGGATTGGTATTCGCTATAAGTGGCAAACCGGCTCTTGCACGAATGACATCCACATCGGCAATTGCCAGAGCAAGCTTATTCTGTTGTGCCCTTGCTTCGGCCCGGATCAGGTATTGTTCTGCCAGGCGAAGTACAGTGGTGTTTTCATTTCTTGAATCATCTGGAATTGTAATATCTGCGTCGGAACGGGCACGATACTTATAAGGCTCCATGAATGCTTTTCTATTTAGTATTACCCAGGCTGTTTTCCGGGCGTCTCCGTTTTCAAAAGCACCTGGTAAAGTAGAGGTTCCCACGAAATCATCACTAAGTGACATATAGCCCAGAGCAGTACTCAAATTGCTATATGAATCATAAAAATGTTCGCCTTCATCAGTATAATACTCATTATCAGAATTCGGTATCTGCCAGATGGCCTCCTTATTTCCGGACAGTGTGATACCGGACAAAGCTACAAGTGCATAATCAGTCGTATTGCCCAGCACTGTTGTTGCTGTATTTTCTGCTTCTGCCCATTTACCATGGTAAAGGTAAACCCTTGCAAGTAATGCTGAAGCTACCGCTTTATTGGCCCGGTACCTTCCGGATGTCGGATAAGCGGCCGGCAGTAGTGATACAGCTTCCTCCAGATCAGTTTCAAGCTGCTGATAAACCTCATCTACCGGTGTGCGTGGAATTTTTGCATTTACAAGGTAATCGGTTGTTGTTACAAACGGTACATCGCCAAAAAAGTTCACTAAGTAAAAATGAAGGAAAGAGCGTAAAAACAGTGCCTCTCCTCTATACTGCGCTTTTGCTGTTTCACTCAATCCACTGGAAGCAGCGATATTCTCTATCACATCATTCGCCCGGTAAATAGTTGTATAGGCATATGTCCAATACTGACTGACATAACTGTTATCTGCCACCAGGTTGTTTTCTTGAAACGCACTTATAGAAGGCTCTGTATAGTTGAAAGTTAACTCATCTGCTGATAAGCCTGTCCTCCAGGCAGTCTGGAATCCGGTACAATAGTAAGGATTCAAAAAGGGACTGTAAATCCCCCTTACTGCAGCCTGAGCTGTGGCGTCATCGGTAAAAACCTGAGATTTTAAAAGATAGGCTGGCGGTGTATCCACCTCAATTAACTTTTCACAGGAAGTTGTAAACATTAACAAAGGGAATAACAGGAGCGATTTAATGCAGCCCTTTAACCTGATTATATATGAAACTTTTATAAAATTTTTCATCTTAGTGCTTTTTTAAAGTTAAAATTTAAGTTGAAGGCCGGCTGTGATAATAGTTAACAGAGGAGTGCCTAGTGTCTCAACATCCAAAACATATCGATTATATTTTGAGATTGTAAATAGGTTCTGACCCTGTAAAAAAACTTTCACCATCCTGGCACCAACTTTCTGGGCCATGACTTGTGGCAGGGTGTAGGAGATTGAAAGGGTTTGCAGTTTGATAAAAGAGGCATCGGTCATAGCATCGGAACCCATGTAATTGCTCGACAAAGTTGTTCCAGGGCTTGTTTGTGAAAACCGCTGCACATCTGTAATGTCTCCCGGCTTTTGCCAACGCTCATTCCACACCCATAGCGGGACGTTATTATTACTGGAACCAGCAGTATAAACTGGTTTGTATCTTGCAACCTGTTGCTTGAACCGGAGCAGGAAAGAGAGTTCAAAACCTTTATAAACCAAATTATTGGTCAGGCCTCCATAAAACTTACTGTCCTTGCAGTATGAAAACTGCTGATCATTACTGTTAATAACTCCGTTATTATCCACATCTAAAAATGTATATAACCCTGTTTGCGGATCAACTCCTGTCCAGATATAGGTACGCTGGATGGAGAGAGGTTCTCCCACTTTGTATATAGTTGCATAGGGAGATTCTTCAATACCGGGGAAGGCTACAAGTTTGTTACGGGGAAGTGAGAGGTTTGCAGAAAGATTCCATTGCAGATGTTCTGAGCGGATCACATCTCCTCTTAACAGGATTTCCCACCCTGAATTTTCTATGGTAGCTTCAAAGTTCTTAAGGACAGATGTGAAACCGGTGGTAGCAGGCAAGGTATAATTTACCAATTGGTTGGAGGAACGGTTACGGTACCAGCTAACCTCCAAACCAAGCCTGCTATGTAAAAAGTTTGATTCAAGAGCTATCTCCAGCTTATTAGTCTCCTCCCATTTGAAATCCGGATTGAAAAGCATGTTAGCGTAAAGACTTAAGGAACCTTCGTAAGCGAGGGAGGAATTTGCCATCTTATAAAGATCATAGAACTGGTAATCACCTATCATGTCATTTCCTGTCACTCCATAGCTTGCCCTTAGTTTACCGAAACTCATGAAAGGTAGGGCTTTGTTTATCCATGGTTCACTTGAGAAGATCCATGCTCCACCGATGGCGCCGAAATTTCCGAAACGGTTCTCAGGACCAAAACGGGAGGAACCTTCACGGCGCCCTGTAAGGTTGAGCAGATAGCGTTCCTTGTAGTTGTAACCAACACGGGCAAAGACAGAATTGTATTTATAATTGGAGTAGTTAGAGGTGACTGCAATCACGCCCGCAGCATCAATTGAATTTAATAAGGCATCAGAGGTATATTTTGTGCCTTGTAAATACTGATAATCGTTAATGTTCCCTTGGTAAGAAAAACCTGCCACAATATCAAGAGAATGCTTTCCGAGTATTTTGACATAACTCAACTGTGGCTCTATCAGAAGTGACTGGCGATGGTTGGTACTGAAGTCGGCACTTGGGGTTACATATTTCCTTGTAACAGGTGGATAAACAGTGGTTGGATGTTTGTACTTAGTATCTCCGTTCATATCGGTGTATCCCAGATTAATTTTTACCCTTAATCCCTGAAATAGTAAATAAGAGAGGTTGGCACTAACAGTAAGGTTTCGGTTGTTTGATAAGGCAGGGTTGGCAAAAGAGGCCATCGGATTAGTCCAGGTGGCATTCCCGGCACTGTTTATTGCCCAGTTTATCTCTCCGTTTTCCAGATATAGAGGTGGAGCATTGGGTGCCAGGCTTGTTGCATAGTTCATAGGACCAACACCTGACTTATTTTGGTCTACACCGTAGTTAATGGCAACACCTGCTGTGAACTTACCATTGTCAGAAGTGTGGTTCAGATTCATGTTACCTCCTATACGGCTATATCCATGACCATCATAGATCATCCCTTCTCTATGATAACTCCCTCCAAGACGAAATGTGGTGTTAGAGTTGCCTCCGGTGACATTCAACTGAAGATCGGTAATATCGGCCGTTCCGCCTAACAACTCTTTCTGCCAGTTTGTGTACCGGGTTGTGTCCCACATCCCGTTAATCTCTGCATGGGAGGTAGAAGTAGGGCTTATTGTTTTTCCATCGTTCTTCAAAGCCTCACGCCTCATAGCCAGGTACTGCTGAGTATTAAGCAAATCCAATCTACGTGTGATATTGCCTGCTCCCTGGTAGAAGTTAATATCAAGATCAGTCTTTCCTGACTGACCTTTTTTGGTAGTAATCAGTATCACACCGTTTGAACCCCTTGAACCGTAAATGGCTGTTGCGTCAGCATCTTTCAACACCTCTATGCTCTGGATGTTCTCCAGGTTGATAGTACTCAGTGGATCCAGTCTCCCTCCAAAGCGTTGTTGGCTGTAACTTGAGAGGTTGAGAGATTCTGAACTGACAGGTATTCCGTCAATAATGTAAAGTGGGAGGTTGCCATCTATTCCTGTACTTCCAGGAATGGATTTGCCAAGATCTGTGGTACGCAGGCTGTTATGACCTCTTATTCTGATTGTGGGTGCAACACCTGGGCCGACTGTGGAAGAGATCTCCAATCCGGCCACCCTCCCTTGTAAAGCCATCAACGGACTTGCAACAGGAATATTGGCTATCTCTTTTGCCGTAACCTTGGCGATGTTTCCGGTTTTGGTTTTATCTGTGACAGTGTAGTAACCGGCATTGACTGTAACAGCTTGAAGTTCGGCAGCATTTTCTTCTATAACAAGATCAATCACACTCCTTGTGCCTACAGCTATCTCTTGTTTATTATATCCGATACAGGTAAAAACAAGGATACTGTTATCCCATCCATTTATTGCGTATCTACCGTCTGTATCTGTACTGGTACCTTTTTTTGTCCCTTTTATCAATATATTTACACCGGGGACAGGTAATCCTTTTAAATCTTTTACGGTACCCGTGACTTTTCTTTCAATCTGATCTTGATCACCTATATCAAATGAAATATTTTCAAGACGATCATTTTCCCGTTTTTTGAACTGTGTAAGTATGATATAATCTTCATCTTCTGCATAGCAGATATTTCTTGGTTTCAGGATTTCTTCCAAAACCTTTTCAAGCTCTTTCTTTTTAGCATCAACGGTGATTTTGTCCTCCATGTTGACAATGCTTCCGCTGTATGCAAATTTTACAGCTGCCTGTTGTTCAATTCTGGAAAGAAACTCTTTAAGTGAAATGTCATTACATTTAATAGTAACCTCCCTGTTTAGCATACCCTGTCCATAGGAATCATGAGCAGATACCACGCTGCAGAATATCAGTGTAATAGCTATTTGTATCAGGGAGACTCGCATGATTGTAGTAATTAAATAAGAACTTTTGCAGTATCTTCGGACACCATTTTCTGAAATTTTTTGCATAATTTTGTAATGTTTAATTGTTAGAAATTTTTAAGAGAGATGAAACAATTAGACTCGGCGGGGGTGTTGGAAGCACCCCTGCTTTTTTGTCTTTTTTTTGATTGTTATGTATCAGGTAAATTTTTCATAGATTTTACTTTTCTTGGTTAATCATACAGTTGCAATTAGCCATTAATGGCTCTGGTCTTTATCATTAGTTTTAAAAATTACTTTGTTATTGTCAATTTTATATTCGATTGAGAGAACTTTAGAAATAATATCTAATGTTTTAATCAGAGACTGGCTTGTAAAGTCGGCAGTTAAAATACAATCAGAGAGTGCCTCATCTTCAAGTTTTATATCAACATCAAATTTGCCCTCTATCCTATCAATAATCTCATCCATTCTGGTATCGTTGAATTTCATGTTGTATTCAGTTCCTTTAATAATCTCTAATTTAACAGGCTCTACCACAGCTTTGCTCTCCATGGCCAACTCTTTGCTGGAAATATTATAGAGTGCTTTCTCCTCAGGCAACAGCACTAACCCCTTTTTGTTGTTAACAGAAGTTACTGAAACCTTACCGGTAAGTACTACTACTTCAATGTTTTCGCCAGAAGCGTCTATATTAAAACTGGTTCCCAGGACAGTGGTAGTAAGATCACCTGAATGTACAACAAATGGACGTGAGGGATCCTTTTCAATTTCAAAAAGGGCCCTTCCTGTAAGATTAACAATCCGCTCCCCTCTCTTTTTGAAATTCTTAGGATATTTAAGTTTACTGTCCGGTTTAAGCCAGATAATACTGCCGTCTGCAAGTATTACTTTCCTTATATCAGTTCCAGAGGCTATTTCGGTAATAGCATATTTTTTTATTTCTGTGTATTCATAATATTTGAATGCTCCATAACTTAAAACAGCTATAAGTAAAATTGATGCTGCTACTTTAATTACAGATGGTATAAAATACCTCTTTCTATTTCGAACACTGATTCCTGCCTTTCTATAAACTGAATCCCGCAGAGAATTTTTAATTCCAAGCTTTTCATTATCATCGCTAAAAGGGGTGCTTTCTTTGTAATTAGGAGAATCAAGCCAATTATCTATAAGCCTCTTTTCTGAGGCTGAACACTGCCCTTTTTCATAACGCGACAGCATATCTTTAAATTCCGATTCAGTCATTGTTTTCGTATTTTTATGTTGTGTTCATATAAGAAGTATCATGAATGAGCAAATACACCCATTCCAAGCTGTATTTTTTTTTGGTGAGTATTTGTTGAAATTTTTATATAATTTTGATTAAACTTTATTTGCTATCAGATCTTTTATTGATTATAATGACAAAGAGTTATGCCTCTTGCTGGAAAAAGGGAGAGAGGGAGCCTTTAGCGAAATCTATGAACGTTATTGGGAAAAACTCTATGTTTATGCCTTTAACCGGACACATTCATCCGATATTGCATTTGAAATAACGCAGGATATTTTTGTGTCGTTGTGGCAAAGGAGGCAGGAAGTTATTTTTCACTCATCATTGTCGGGTTATCTCTTTGCATCTATCCGTTATAGAATCATACGATATATTAAAAGCAGCATTATAAGAGAAGAATACTGCAGAGATTACACATTATACAGCCAGTCTCTAAGCGATAACTCAAATGAAGAGAAGGTTAATTTACACCAGTTGGAAGAGGCAATTGAAAAAAGTATAAGAGAGTTGCCCAAAAGATGCCAGGAGATCTTCCGTATGAGCAGGTATCAGAGTCTGTCGATAAAAGAGATTGCAGATAAATTGAATATATCTCATAAAACGGTAGAAAATCAACTCACTTTAGCATTAAAACATCTTCGTAAATCTCTTGGAGAATTTATGCTTTTTGCCCTTTTTCTAATATCCTGAGAAGATCGGATCAAATGGAAAGGTAGGTGGAGACATCTCTTTTTGTTGGATGAGGTGCTATAACCTACAGGGCATGCAATCGCATTTACCCACTATACGTTCGTTCCACTAAAAAACAAAGGTGCCCCCTTGAGTTTGCAAACGTATATCAGACGCAGGGGGGCACTACTTGTTTTTTGCCGTTTCACTCACGTAGTGGGTGCCCAAATGCATCCTTTGCAATGCCCTTGTAGGCTATCGCACTCATCCATACAAGAGGAGACTATGTTTTTTTGAAGTTTACTAGTCAATTATTTACTAACCGCTTTGCCAAAGGTATTGCTATCGATACAGCAGAATCAGAATCATGTAGCAATAAGGAGATAGTTTTACCCTTAGCTCCTTAAGCGCATAAGATATCCTGTACTCCACAGTCTTTTCAGAAATATACTGTTTCATGGCAATCTCCTTGTATGTAAGGCCGTGATAACGGCTCATGATGAATGTCTCCCTTACAGATTCCGGGAGCTCCATAATCGCTTTTTTAATTGCTTGTTCAGTATCTTTGCTTATCAGAAGTTCAAGAGAGGAATCATCACTCAAAGCGTGTTCATTAATTGAACTGCGTATGTATTCGTCCTTCTTGTCATCAGAAAACCTCTGTTCTACTTTTCTGTGTTTTAAGATGTCCAGACATTTGTTCTTTGTCATGGTAAAAAGAAGAGAATCAAGTTTCTTCTCTTTATCAAGAGCCAGAATATCGTATGTCCCTTCCCATAATTTCAGAAAAACATCCTGAACAACCTCTTTTGCCTCCTCCTTGTTGTCTATATAATATGATGAAAAGTTATACAGCTTTCCGTACAACCTGTCAAAGGTGTCACGGAACACCATTAACTCTTTGTCGTTTTCACGATTGATCTTTATCTCGACGTCATTCATAACATTTCCGCCATAAATATAACAAAAGATTATAAGAGAGGAAACATTAAATGCAAGAGTGGAAAATTCTACGAAAAGAATCTGTTAACCTTTTTGAGGGCAGTTGGAAGAGCGAAAACCACTACACGGTCATATGGTTTGATCTCAGTATCTCCCAAAGCAATGTAACTGTGATTTCCCCTTATCACCCCTCCAATAATGGCATCTTTTGGAAATCCAAGGTTTCTGATTTTGTCCTTTGTAATAGCACTGTTAGGATTTACAATAAATTCCAGGATTTCGGCATCAGAACCATTCAGACATTTAATAGACTGAACTTTGTTTGATAGAGTAAATCTGAATATTCGACTTGCTGTAATAAGTTTTTTGTTAATCACGGCATCTACACCCATTCCCTCTGCCAACTTTATGTAGTCAAGATTTTCCACCTCCGCAATGGTTTTTGCAACACCCATCTTTTTTGCCATTACACAAGAAAGGATATTTGTTTCTGAGTTGCTGGTTACTGCTACAAAGGCATCAAAGTCATTGACATCCTCCTCTATAAGCAAGTCAGTATTTCTGGCATCACCATTAATTACAAGCGTCTTGGAAAGTCTCTCTGTCAGAACCTCGCACCTCTCCATCTTTCGTTCGATCAGTTTTATATAGTCTACAGTGTTCTCAAGTTTTTTAGCAACCATCTCTCCAATCCTACCACCGCCAACTATCATCAACTTCTTGACTGCTATATTGTTCTTGCCGGAATAATTCATCACCTCCTGCACACCGCTCCGTTTAGAAATTGCAAACACAAGGTCATGTTCTTTGAACTTGGTGGAACCCCTGGGAATTATTGTTGTACCATCCCTGGAAACAGCAACTGCCCTGTAAGGAGCATCTTCGTTCAGTATTGCAACCTCTGTCATGGTCTTGTCTATCAATGGAGCTCCGTCGTCCAGCCGGAAAACGATAAGTTGGAGTTTCCCACCGGAGAAGTCCATGAACTCAGAAGTGCCCGTCTGTTTTAAAAGATCTATGATTTCATGAGATGCTATCTTTTCGGGATAGAAAAGAAGATCTATTCCCATTTCTGTAAATAGAAGTTTGTTCTCGTTCTGAAGATATTCGTCGTTATTGATACGTGCCGTCACTTTGGCACTTCCCATTTTTTTTGCAAGTAGCGCACTTATTATATTGACATCCTGCTCCTGAGCAGGGCTCACGGCAATAAAAAGGTCGGCATGTGCAGCACCCGCAAGAGAGAGGGTTTTTATAGATGTCGGAGAACCAAATACAGTTACAACATCGTAGTTTTCAGCAACATGATTGAGTCTGGTTTCGTCGTTGTCAATTATTGTGAGATCGTGATATTCATTGCTGAGCATCTTTGCCAGGTGACTTCCGACATCGCCGGCACCAGCGATTATGATCTTCATTTTAAAATATATTAATACTCCTCTTCGTTAAAAAAGAAGTCTTCTTTGCTTGGATAGTCAGGCCAGATATCTTCTATGCTGTCGTAAACTTCACCATCATCCTCAAGATCTTCCAGGTTTTCTATCACCTCCATGGGTGAACCTGAACGTGTTGCATAATCTATAAGCTCCTCTTTGGTAGCAGGCCAAGGTGCATCTTCAAGTTTTGACGCCAATTCTAGTGTCCAATACATAGCGTAAATAATTAATAATTAAATACTTAAGATAATTTATCGAAAATAGTGTGCGAAGATAACTATTTATTTTTGATTAGCAACTTACTGTTGCCAAAAATCATCGGGAATGCCATCAATCATAGCCAGATATCTCGCATATATAAATAAATAATCAGAAAGTCTGTTCAGATATTTTACGGAAACCTCAATTCTTGGTTCGGTCATTAGTGAAATTGAAGATCTCTCAGCCCTGCGGCATATACTTCTTGCTATATGGCACTCAGCTGCAACCCGGGGCCTCTCCGGCAAAATGAATGCGGTCTGCTCAGGTAGCTTTGATGTCATGTCATCTATCTGATGTTCAAGAAATTCAATCTCTCCAAGATCAAAAGGTTTTAGTCTTGTGGCACCAAAGTCATCCGATGCCAGATGTGCCGCAACAAGCATGAGATTTGACTGGATACGGCGAAGGTTTTCCGAATAGGGAGCACCGTATGCATCTGCTCTCAGTAGCGCGATGTGTGATATAAGTTCGTCAACAGTGCCGTACGCATTCACTCTTGGATCATCCTTACTGACTCTGGCTCCACCGACAAGCGATGTACGCCCTTTATCTCCGGTTTTTGTATAAATGTTCATAGCTTCACCTTTTGGTTGACTTCGTCCGATTCAATCACACCATCGCGCAACCTTATAATCCTGTTAGCGTGCTTGGCAATATCCTCTTCATGGGTTACCACTATGATTGTGTTCCCTTTCTTATGAATCTCTTCGAAAAGTTTCATTATATCTATTGAAGTCTTGGAATCAAGATTTCCTGTAGGCTCATCGGCCAGTATTATAGATGGATTATTGACAAGAGCACGGGCAACTGCCACTCTTTGTCTCTGTCCACCCGACAATTCGTTAGGTTTATGGTGCATCCTGTCTGTAAGATCCACGCTTTCAAGTGCTGCATGGGCTTTTTCATCTCTGTCTTTTTTAGAATTTCCGGAATAAATCAGAGGCAGTGCAACATTGTCAAGAGCTGTATATCTAGGCAACAGATTAAATGACTGAAAAATAAAGCCAATCTCCTTGTTTCTCACTTCTGCCAGGTCATTGTCCTGCATTTTGCTGACATCTATACCGTTGAGGATATAAGAGCCGCTAGTGGGACTGTCCAGACATCCCAGAATATTCATCATTGTAGATTTACCTGAACCGGAAGGGCCCATAATAGCTACATATTCATTTTTATTTATGGTAATATCTACGCCGTTTAATGCTTTTACGTCTTGATTACCAACCTTATAAAACTTTTTGATCTCATGGATCTTTATAACTTCTGCGCTCATAAAATTTATTTGAATATGTAAAACTATGAAATAAATAGGTTATCTCTTTTAATAATTTTTGGCTCTATCTCTAAAGCCTTGTTATATAGCGAATAAACAGCGTCAATACCTGATTCTCCAATATCGGTACTATAGTTGTTTACAAACAGTTCAATGTGCCTCTTCTGAATGGTACGGTCAAGTTCCCGGGCATTGCTGCATACATATTCTGCTGACAACTCAGGGTTTTTGAAGGCAAATTCAATGCTTCTTCTCAGAATTCTGTTAACCTTCTGTCCAGTCTCAAGGCTTAGTTTTCGTGAGACCGCTATACCACCGAGAGGAACCGGTTTCCCTGTTTTTGTCTGCCAGTATGTGCCAAGATCTTTAATAAGTTTCAACCCTTTAGATGCGTATGTAAAACGACCCTCATGTATCAGAACTCCTGCATCAAATTCACCCGATAAAATCCTCTCTTCAATTTGGGAGAAGAGAACAGGTGAAATGTTTGTGCATTCTGGATATGCTATCTTCAAAAGCAGTGCCGCAGTTGTTTTTTCTCCGGGTATTGCAATCTTCAGTCCGGAAAATGGTCCATCTAATACCCTTTCGGAGACAAAAAGAGGTCCGTTGTTGTAGCCTAATGCGCTTCCCGACCGGAGCATTGTGTATCTGTCACAAAAGTAAAAGAATGCATGATAGCTAAGCTTGCATATATCATATTTTTCTTCGGACGCTCTCTTGTTCAACTGCTCCACGTCTGCGAGTTCTATATTAAACTGGAGACCTTCTGTATCTACAAGCCCGTTAACCATCGCATGAAATGCAAAGGTATCATTAGGACAAGGAGAGTAGGCAAGTGAAAGTGTCATGTTCGTAATGGATTCTTCAGGCTAATAACGATTTCAAAAGACATTTGTTCGCTTCAGTCAAAGAATCAAGTGCCAGAGGAATGTTCCAGTTTTTCCGGTCCCTCTCACCAACTTCGTTCGACACAGAGCGAAGTTCTATAAATGGAACCTTTTCAAGAAGGCATACGTAGAAAAAGGCTGCGCCCTCCATACTTTCAATCTGCGGGCGAAAATCACGCTTTAACTGCAGTGTCTTTTCAGGAAGTCCGCTTACTGTCTGAACCGTTACTGCGGCTGCACGGTGATAGGCAGCCAACGCTTTCTCAATTTCTGAAGAGAGTTCAACTGTATGCAGGGCGCCACCCTTGTAAGGGAAAGTATCTGCATCCAGAATGTTGTAATCAAACAAGGTTTCAAATCCAAAAAGCGTCTCGAAGCCAAGATCACCAAAGTATTCTTTCTCTACTCTTGCAACAGATCCAATCGGAAATTCCTGAGAAAAACTTCCGGCAATTCCGATGTTTACAACAAGATCAAAACTGTCAGATGTGCTGTTTAGAACTTTAGTAAGCCTGTAGCTAGTAGATACAGAGCCTATTCCTGTGAGCATGTAGGTAACGTGCAGCTCATTTTTTTCACCCGGGGTTAAAGAGTTGTAAGCCTGCTTGGCAGTAATAATCTCCTCTTCCTCCGCAGCTGTTATTAAAATTCTCATTATTAAAAACGGTTTCTGGACTAAATTTCTTAATTTTGCCCCGAATTTAGAAAAATATTATGGCATATACAAAGATTGAACATTATGATGAAGAGACAACCCAGAAGCTGGCCGGGCATTATAAAGAGATACTTGGGCTCATTGGTGAAGATTCTTCCAGAGAGGGACTGATCCTTACACCAATACGTGTGGCCAGATCTATCCAGTTTCTCACTCAGGGATATCAGGCCGATGCTGCTGCAATATTGAATTCTGCAAAATTCAAGGAGGAGTACCAGCAGATGGTGATAGTAAAGGACATCGAGCTATATTCCTTATGTGAGCATCATTTACTGCCATTTTACGGAAAGGCTCATGTAGCCTATATTCCAAACGGATATATAACCGGACTCAGCAAAATTGCCCGTGTAGTGGAAGCATATGCGAGAAGATTACAGGTACAAGAGCGTCTGACTGTTCAGATAAGGGACTGTATTCAGGATACACTGAACCCTCTTGGAGTTGCTGTTGTTATAGAAGCCTCCCATATGTGCATGCAGATAAGGGGCGTTCAAAAACAAAATTCGGTAACCACAACATCTGCTTTTACCGGAGCCTTTCTTAAGGATATAAAAACAAGGGAAGAGTTCACACAGCTTATTGGAGTTTCTCTCCATTAACAGAAATTTCTACTTGATTTTAAGTGCCAGGGAGAAATCGAAAGCAAGACCTCCGTTCTCTCTGTTTCTGACGCTGATTGATCCTTTGTGAAGGTTTATTGCATTCTTTACAATTGATAATCCCAGCCCGGAACCTCCACTTTTTCTGCTCCTGCCTGCCTCAACCCTGTAGAATCTTTCAAAAATCCTCTCCAGATGGTTCTGAGGCACCCCTTTACCTGTATCATAATATGTGAACCATACTAAATTGTCTTCACATTTAGTATTTTCTATAAAGATTCCAATATTTTCACCGCCGTGTTCTAATGAATTATCAATTAGGTTTTTAAATAATGAATAAACTAGAAGGTAAATTCCTTCGATAGAAAGATCATCAGAAACTTTTATTGAAAATTCAATATGCTTTTCTCCCAGCTTGAAAGCCAGGTCGCTCTCAATCTCCTGGATACACTGACGTATATTAATTGTCTCTATCTCAAATTTATCTGCCGCCTCTTCTATTTTATTCAGGATAGAAATATCTGTAATTATAGAAGAAAGACGCATAGTCTGAGCATAGGCCCTCTCAAGGAAGAAGCGCCTTTGTTCAGCGTCAATATTTTCCTGTTGAAGAAGTGTCTCCAGATAACCCCTGATTCCGGTTACAGGCGTCTTAAGCTCATGTGCGACATTATGCGTGAGTTGTTGTTTATACTGTTTAGTATTTTCCAGCTGACGGAACGTCTGCTTAATTCTCTCTCCCACTTCGCCGAATTCATTATCGGGGAAACGGATGTCATCATAATCTCCTTTGCCCTGCTGTACCTTGTCTATAAACTCTTTAAGCGCAGAAACAGGCCTTCCCACCTGCCTGCTTACATAAACAAGCAGTGCAATTACACCAATGAAAATCAATATGATATAGCCCCTGTATCTGTTGTCGCTTTTTATCAGAGGCAATACTGCTGTTTTATAGTCAAGAGCGGTTCTCACTATAAGTCCGGGATATTTTTTTGCGTAATAAAGATATTCTGAGTTAAGTGTTTCCGATAGTCTGACAGCAGAGCCAGATCCTCTGCCTTTTGCATCAGTAATTTCCGGTCTGTTCAGATGGTTGTCCTTTTTTATTTGCCCATCGGAGAGATTGTCATAAATAACCCACCCTGTAGTATCCAGTAGTGTAATTCTCATATTTCCTGGCAGAATTCCTTTTAATTCAGAAATCCTGCTCTCAATATTATCTTCTGTAAAATTAACGCTGTCTTTTGTTATATAGTTATAGATAAGGTCGGTATAAGGATGCATCTTATATTTTAGCATCTCCATCTTTATGTTTTTCTCTTTCTGTACAAAAACAAACGAGAAACCCAGGCTTATGGCAGTCAGCATAAGAGCGAAGTACAGTATAACCTGATGCTTGTATTTAATCTTAATCGGCTTCATCTATATCAAAGCAATAACCGTAACCCGATCTGTTTACTATGCATGAACCAAAACTGCCTATTTTTTTTCGCAATCTGGCAATATGGACGTCAACGGTCCTGTCAAGAACATAAGCTTCATTTTGCCAGACAGCATCCAGAATGTCTGCGCGGGAAAAAATTTTCAGAGGAGAGTTTGCCAACATGAAAAGGATCTCAAACTCTTTTTTTGTGAGTTTTACGTTGTCTCCGTAAAGAGTTATCTGTTTATTTGTTCCGTTGATGGAAAATTCCGGGAAGCTGATTGTTTCCTGTTCAGTTTTTTTCTGTTCTTTAACGCTCTTTTCGTATTCAATTTTCTCCTTCTCTGTTTTTTTGTAGAAAGCAGTTCTGCTGAGGACGGCCTGAACCCTTGCAACCACCTCCTTTATCGAAAAAGGTTTTGCTATATAGTCATCTGCTCCTACATTGAATCCTATAAGCTTGTCAGCGACATTGTCCCTGGCGGTAATGAAGATTATAGGGACACTGTTATTATACTCGTTCCTTATAAGTTCTGCCAGTTTGAAACCCGAAATTCCACCCATCATTACATCCAGAAGGAGTAAATCGTAGTTGTTCTTTAATTTGGCAAATGCCTCCTCCGCCGAGTAGGCTACATCTGCAATATATCCGGCACTCTTAAGGTTGAACTGGAGAATCTCGCAAAGATCCTCTTCATCGTCAACTACCAGGATTTTTTTCTTTTCCATAGTGCAAAGGTATATTAAGATTGCAATCCTTCATAAATCCGGTCATTTTCGTAAGAATTTCTTAATCTTTTCGTCTTATTGCCGTAACAGACCCTTCATACTTTTGTCCGCGGAAACAAAAAAGGAAAAAGTGAAAAATCTATTGAAAATTATTATCGGACTGACGATTTTTGGTGTCATTGTCCAGAATTCAGCAGCACAGACTACAAATGTACTAAAAGGAGTTGTGCTGGACAAAATAACTGGAGAGCCAGTTATAGGTGCTACAATTTTTTTTGAGGGCCTAAAAAAAGGGACCTCGACCGACGTGGGGGGTAATTACACTGTCAGCGGAATACCTGTGGGTATACATAAGATACAGGTAGCCTGTATGACATATCAGACAATTTCTGTACCTGATCTTGTAATTAAAGCAGGCAGTAACCAGTTCGATATCGTTATGGAAGAGGCACAGAATGTATTGACTGAAGTTGTTGTGTCATCTGTAAGAAGAATGAGTTCAGAAATAGCGATGATTCAGGCAGCCAGAACTGCAAGTGTTGTAATGAGCGGATTATCAGGTAAACAGATTACTCTGTCTCAAGACAAGAGTGCCGCTGAGGTTGTAAAGCGAATTCCCGGAGTATCTGTCATTAACGACAGGTATATTATGGTTAGAGGACTAGCCAGCAGGTACAATAATGTATGGATAAACAACTCCGCCGTGCCGAGTACAGAGGCCGATACAAGGTCATTTTCATTTGATATGCTGCCCAGTTCTCAATTAGAGAATATAATGATTGTAAAATCACAATCACCAGAGATACCTGCAGATTTTTCCGGAGGATTTGTTAAAATAGCAACCAGAAGTATGCCGGATAAAAATGAAATCATTTTATCCTATGGAATGAGTGCAAACAGTCAGACACATTTTAACGACCACTTCTATAATACTGCCTCCTCTACGGATTTTCTGGGTTTTGACAACGGAGTAAGATCATTGCGATCGATAGTTCCTGCAAGAGTGGATAACAACAACTCTACCCTGGTGACTGACATTACAAAAAATGGCTTTAGAAATGACTGGTCGGTAAAGAAGCAAAGACCATTTTTTGATCAGAAAGGGAGCTTTATGATAAACAGAACCATGAGTATGAAGAATAATGCTCAATTTGGACTTGTTGGAGCAGTCAACTATTCAAAGAGTGCCCAGACATACTCAGATATCCTTAATGCAAGGTTTGGTGTATACAATACTGTATCTGATGCTTCGGAATACATTTATAAATATAATGACAATCAATACAGTATAGATGCAAAAGTAGGCGCGATGCTTAATTTGACTTATCTGAAGGGTAAAACTAAACTGGAATTCAGAAACCTGTTTAACCAGACAGGCAAAAATCGATACACAACCCGTGAAGGGTGGCAGAACGTAAGCGCCAGATATAATCAGGAGAAGCAGGAGTATTTGTATACAAGCAGAACAACCTATACCGGACAGTTTGCAGGGAGTCACAAACTTTCAGAGACAGACCTTGATTGGAACGTCAGCTACTCATATGCCGGTATGAACCAGCCGGACAGAAGAATCATAAACAGAGAGGAAAACCTAATTTACGGAGACAGGTTTTATGGGCAAATGGGTATAGACCAGAATGAAATAACAAGAGATTTCGTAAAACTTGATGAACACATAATCTCTCCGGCACTAAATGTTACAATACCTGTCGGTTTACACTCAGATATCAAGTCGGAGATAAAAATGGGAATTTATGGCGAATTCAAATCAAGGGATTATAACAACCGCCAGTTTTTCTACAGGTTCAATCAATATAGTCTTCCCGAGAACTTTGTTTACGGTAATGTAACTGGTGAAATCCTTAAAGATTCCAACTTCGGCTCAGATAAGCTATACATATATGAGGACACAGATAACAGAAACAGCTATAAAGGACAGAATTTACTTGGGGCCGCATTTGCCTCATATAAACTACCTGTGGGCAGGTTCAACATTCTGGCAGGAGCAAGAGTAGAGGCAAGCAGAATGGTGTTGAGCAGTTATGATAAAATTTATGAATTCTCAACAGTAGACAAGAATTATGATCAGGTGGACATCTTTCCTTCGTTGAATGCAAGTTACAATTTAGACAAGAAAAACCTGATACGGTTTGCATATGGATCGTCTACTAACAGGCAGGAATTCAGAGAGGTGTCATCGTCTGTATATTATGATTTCAATCTGTTTTCAGATGTAAAAGGTAACAAAGACCTCAAGAATGCAACTATTCATAACCTGGATCTGAGATATGAGTATTACCCTTCAAGTAACGAGTATATAACTATGGCGTGTTTCTATAAATATTTCATAAACCCAATTGAGTGGACGTATCTGGACGCAGGGGGCTCATATACTTATACTTTTGAAAATGCACATGCGGCAAAAAATTTCGGACTAGAACTAGATATGAAGAAAAATCTGGCTTTTTTGGGAATCAAGGAGCTGACATTAGGATTGAATGCGGCCTTGATATCAAGTAAGGTTGATTTTGAGCAGGAGTCACTTGAGAAGGACAGGCCGATGCAGGGTCAATCGCCATATCTTGTAAATGCGTCCTTATTTTATGATAATCAAGAAATTGGATTAAGCGCGGGTATCCTTTATAATCGAATAGGCAAAAGAATAGTAGGAATCGGTAGGGTAGATACCGGTTCAGGAGCAAGTATCAATAATGATGTGCCGGATACGTACGAATTACCAAGAGATTTGATTGATCTTGTGGTGAGTAAGAAAATTGGGAAGCGACTGGAGGTAAAAGCAAGTTTTAAGGATATTCTCAATCAAGATGTGATTTTTGAGCAATATCCAAAATATATAGATAATAACGGAGTGCTCCAACAAAGGAGCCAACTAAGTAAAAAATTCAAACCGGGAGCTAATATCTTCCTTGGTTTACAGATAAGTATATAGAAATAAACACTGATTAAAAAATATCAAAAGATGAAAAGAATTAAAAATCTGACAATTATGGTTATGGCAATATTTGTCTTAACAATGACCACCTCTTGTGAGAAAAACAAAACAGAAACACCTCCTGTTTCGACTGAACAGATAATATTTAATACAAACGAGATTGGAAATGGTGTTCAGGAGTTTGAAATAAAGGAAAGCCATACAATTAAAAAGGGTGTGTATGTTTTGAAGGGATGGGTTTATGTGACCACCGGTGCAACTTTAACAATAGAAGCCGGAACTGTCATAAAAGGAGATAAGGATACAAAAGCAGCCCTGATAGTAGAAAGAGGCGGTAAGGTTATCGCACAGGGGACGGCAGACCTGCCTATCGTATTTACATCAAACCAGGCTGCAGGTTCCAGAAAGCCGGGCGACTGGGGTGGGATCATCATTTGCGGAAAAGCTAAAAACAATAAGACAGAAATGCTTATAGAAGGTGGCCCTCGTTCTATGCATGGAGGAAGCGACGATGCAGATAATTCCGGTGTTTATTCATATCTGAGGATAGAGTTCGCAGGTTATCCATTAAAGACTGATCAGGAAATCAATGGTCTTACTTTAGGTTCAGTAGGGAGTGGTACAAAGCTCGACCACATACAAGTGTCTTATAGCAACGACGACTCTTTTGAGTGGTTCGGCGGAACGGTTAATGCAAAGTATATAATTGCATACCACGGATGGGACGATGATTTTGACTCAGACAATGGTTTTACAGGGAAGATGCAGTTTTGTCTGGGAATCAGAAACCCTAAGATAGCAGATTTCTCAAAGTCAAACGGTTTTGAGTCAGATAACGAAAGTGGTGGATCTACAATCCTGCCTCTTACAAAACCTGTTTTCTCTAATGTTACATTTGTAGGTCCAATGGGGCAGGATGCAGCATTCCAGAACACATCGACTTATATTGACGGAGGAGTATATGCACCGGTAAACGGTTCCAAACTGGGTCAGTTTCAGTCGGCAATGCAAATAAGAAGAAGTTCAAATCTTAACTGTTATAACTCTGTAGCGATGGGGTTCCCTGTAGGAATCATGATTTGTAACGATAAAGGATCCCTTACTCAGAATGCAGCAGATGCCGGTAATCTGAATATTAAGAACACATATCTGGCAGGTGTCACAATTCTTGGCTGTGACAAAGACGGAGCCTTTCTTGATCAGTTGTCAAAGGATGCAACAACACTCGACCCTGCAAATGAATCTTTTTCTGCGACATACTTTAAAAAAGCATCAAATAACAATGTCAGGTTAAACACAATTTCGGAGTTGGGTATTTCTCAGCCGAATCCACTGCTGTCTACTCCAAACTATGGACCGAAAACCGTCAGTCCGTTGACAGGTAAAGTGAATTTATTCACAGATCCTGTGGTAACTGACTCATTTTTCGACAAAGTCAACTTCGTTGGAGCATTCAGGTCCGATGCAGCAGCAGACAACTGGATGTTAAAATGGACAAATTTTAACCCTCAGAATACAACATATTAGTTTCCCTTTTTCCTGTTTTCCGCTCCAAATTCGATGAGGCTGTCTAAAGTAGGCAGCCTCTGTCTTTGACAACTCCTTAGTGGCACAATAAGTGGTATATTACTATAAATAAACATATTAACCAAATATATTTGATCTGTTTAATTTAATACTGGTCTGAATATAAGATTAATACCACTTATCGTGCCACGCGGCTGCCAGCATCAACGTTGGCAGTTCTGTTAACATCGTAGTTTGTAAACTAAAAATGTCGGAAAAAACTCCGTAGAAGTTTCCCACATGTCCGGCAAAATCATGTGAAATCTACAAAGGACATTGATTAATGCTAAATTTACTAAAAACAGTGCTGAAAATTGGTGTTGAGGAGGATTCAAAGAGCTCAAGATGGTATGTGTCGGCAAGATTTGCCTCCACATGGTTTTTACATTCAACTGCAAATCAGGTGCATACTAACCACTTTAGCAAAGCCGTTAGTAGATAATTGACTAGTAGCCGAATATGTATACTTCTCATTCCCAGTGAAGTGCTAATAGCTTTGGCAGAGTAAAGTTTACCACTTAATGCGGCGGAGTCACTAGACCAATCTCTGCAGCTTTCTTGTCCATGAGTGCCACTGCCTCTTCTGCATTATTGCCAATGACACCATCCAGAATCGCATTTTTTATGTACTCTTTCATGATTCCAATCTCTCTGCCCGGATTTATGTCGTATCGCTCCATAATAAACTCGCCGGTAATTGGGTTATGGAAGTTTCTTACGGTATCCTTTGCTTCAACCTCAACCAGCTTGTCTCTCACCAATGAGAAGTTGTTTTTGTGTTTTTTTACCGTTTTTTCATTTTTGGAAGTAATGTCTGCCTCACACAAGAGCATCAGGTCATCAATGTCGTCACCTGCATCAAAAAGCAGTCTTCTTATTGCCGAGTCACTAACCTCTTCCTGAACAAGGGCAATGGGTCTTAAGTGAAGCTGGACCATCTTCTGTACATACTTCATCTTTTCGTTTAGAGGCATTTTCATCTGCTGAAATATTTTCGGAACCATCTTCCCTCCAATAAATTCATGCCCATGAAATGTCCACCCGATGCCGGGTTCAAAATTCTTAGTGGCCGGCTTTGCTATGTCATGAAGCAAGGCGGCCCATCTGAGCCAAAGATTGTCGCTTGTTTGAGCTAGATTGTCCAGAACCTGTAGCGTGTGCGAAAAATTGTCCTTATGTCCCTTTCCCTCCATGGTTTCTGCCCCTTTAAGCTTAACCAGCTGGGGAAGGATTATATCAAGAAGACCGGTTGAATCAAGAAGATAGAACCCTACTGAAGGTTTTGAGGTTAGAAGAATTTTGTTGATCTCCTCGTTTATCCTTTCAAATGAAAGAATCCGTAATCTCTCTCTGTTTCTGCGGATAGATTCAAGAGACTCGGGAACTATCGTGAATGAGAGCTGGGCAGCAAAACGTATTGCTCTTATCATTCGCAAAGGATCGTCGCTGTATGTGGTATCCGGGTTAAGCGGAGTTCTTATAAGACCGGCCTGCAGGTCTTTTACCCCTCCGAAAGGATCAACCAGATTTCCGAAATCCTCTTCCTGTAAACTGAATGCCAGAGCATTAATTGTAAAGTCCCTTCTGAGCTGATCATCAACAAGTGAGCCATCTTCCACAATTGGTTTACGGGAGTCAAGTCTGTAAGACTCTTTTCTGGCGCCAACAAATTCAACCTCAATATCCCTGCTTTTTAACATTGCAGTCCCGAAATTCCTGAAAACTGAAACTTTCACTCCCAATTTTTTTGCCACCCTTTCTGCCAGTTCAATTCCACTTCCTTCAACAACTATATCTATGTCCTTGCTTTTTCGTTTAAGAAAGCAGTCACGTACGTATCCGCCAATGACATATGCACGAACGTTTGAATCCTGGGCTTCCCGGGCAATAATTGAAAATATTTTTTTATTCAGAAAGTTCATTGTACGAGGGAATCTCAGTTAAATATATATAATTGTTTGTAGAAGCATCACGTTTGGCAAAATAGGTTGTGTCGCCGTTTGTCAGGAGTATATATTTGACATTTAAAGCCATATTGTATCGCAATATCTGTTCAAAGGTCTCTCTGGCTATCTTTACGGACGGAGCCTTGCATTCAGCTAAAAAAAGAGGTTTAAGGGCCTTGTTCAGGACTACAAGGTCTCCTCTGTATCTTAAACCGTTAATAGTTATTGAATATTCACACACCATAAGGCTTGCCGGGTATCCGAGTTTTTTATCAAGCATGTTAATAAGTTGCTGCCTCACCCCCTCTTCAGGAGTCAGTACTACTCTCTTTTTTCTTACAGGGTCAAAAATCATGCATTTCATAATTCAGTATTATGCGGCAACAAAGATATAAAATTTGCTCCGTTTACACTTTTTGCATAATTTAGCCCTTATTAATTATGGCAAAACAAGCAACAAAAGATTCAGTTCTGCAATTTGAGGAGATACTGACAGATATCAGAAACGGAATTATTAAGCCCCTTTATGTGCTGATGGGGGACGAACCTTACTATTCCGACAAAATCATTGATGAAATTTCTGAGAGAGCAATCAAGCCTGAAGAGAGGGGGTTCAATCAGCTGCTTCTTTATGGAACAGATGTTTCGTCCGGTCAGGTTATAGAAGCTGCCAGACGGTTTCCTATGATGGCCTCCCGTCAACTGGTTATTGTAAGGGAAGCTCAGCTAATTGCCGATCTGGATAAGTTTGAATACTACTGCAAGCAACCGATGTCCACTACCATACTTGTAATCTCTCTTACTAACAAGTCTCTGGATAAGCGAGGGTCATTCTATAAACAGGCAGTGGCAAATGGTGTTGTTTTTGAATCCGTAGCTCTAAGAGAAGACAAGGTAAACTTCTGGATCGAACGATATGTGAAATCAAAAGGAAAAAGTATCTCCCCGGAGGCCTCGGTACTTCTTGCAGATTACAGCGGCACAGAACTAAGAAAACTGGTACTTGAACTTGACAAGCTTCTGACCAATCTGCCAGATGGGAGAAATGAGATAAAATCTGTCGATGTGGAGGAAAATATTGGGATAAGCCGTGATTACAACCTCTTTGAACTTACAAAGGCCATATCTGTCAAGGACCAGACCAAGGTTTTCAAAATTGCTGACCATTTTTCAGGCTCTCCTAAACAATATCCTCTGGTAGTAACGTTTGCCACCATATTCTCTCATTTTTCCAGGATTGTCAAATATCATGCAATTGTTAACAAAAAGAAGGGTGCATCTCGCTCAGATATTGCATACTACATCGGAATAAATCCCTACTTCATTCCGGAATATGAATTTGCGGCGCAAAACTATCCTTTGATAAAATGTATGGAGATAATTTCTCTGATAAGAAAATATGACTCCATGAGTAAAAGCAACGACAGGGGAGAGGCTTCAGACGGTGAACTTCTTATTGAACTGGTATACAAGATATCTCATTAAGGAACTACAACTCTTCTTACTCTTGCAGAAACCGAAGTGTAAATCTCATATGATATAGTCTTAAGAATTCTTGCAATATCAGACGCTTTTGGTGAGTCGCCGAAAAGTGTAACAACATCCCCGACTTTGGCTTCGGTTCCGGTTATATCAAGCATTAGTGTGTCCATACAGATATTTCCTATTGTGGGGACAAGGTTTCCGTTAAGGGAAAAACTAGCCGATCCTCTTCCAAGGTGCCTGTTTACACCATCTGCATATCCTAAAGGAACGGTGGCAATGACCTTTCCGGTATCTCCGATAACTCCGTGCCTTCCATATCCGACAGTACCCTCAGTAATCTCTTTTATGTGGATTATCGGGGCCTGTAATGAGCCTGCCGGTTTTAACCTTGATTCGTCAACATAGCTGGTTCCGTACATTCCTACGCCAATTCTCACCATATCCATCTGGGCATCCGGAAACCTTTCTGTCCCCGAAGAATTAAGTATGTGGAGTATAGGTCTGTAGCTTAAACTCGATATTAAATTTTCACTCATTTGCCGGAACAAGTCAATCTGAGAACGGGTAAACTCATCATGTTTAGCCTCATCTGCAGCCGATAGGTGAGAAAAGATAGACTTCACCATCAGGTTCGGATTAGATAGTAAAAGTTCCCCGAGCATATTTATTTCATTTCTGTCAAATCCAACCCTGTGCATGCCGGTATCAAGCTTGATGTGTATTGGGTATGTGCTGATATTAAGCCTTAAGAGAGTCTCCCGCATTTTATGTGCCGACTCAAAATCGATGATACTTGGTTCAAGATCGTACTCAATTATCTCCTCGAAATTATCAATCCCCGGAGTCAAGATTATAATTGGTAACTTAATTCCTTCTTTTCTTAACCTTATACCCTCAATAGGGAAGGCTACACCTAAGTAATCGGCACCAAATTCTTCTAAAAGGTGCGAACACTCAATATCTCCGTGCCCATAGGCATTTGCCTTGACTAACACCAACATTTTCGTTGATGATGAGAGTTTTGAGCGGAAAAAATTGTAATTGTGAAGTAAGTTGGACCTACTTAAAGTAAATTGAGAATGTGTCATTGGAAAAAAATATGAAAACAAAGTTACAAAATGTTTAAAAAAATGAACGATGTATTGAAAATCTTTCTACATTTGCCGCCGAAATGACAAACAAACCTAAAACATTTTATAAAATGAAACTAAAAACAATTTTTGCTGCCGCTACGTTAATCGTGGCTCTTGCTTCATGTGGTCCTAAAGTTAAACCTGTTTCTGAACAACTAGTTGGACAGTGGTCAGGTATGGATTCTATCGCTGTTACTGTTGTTGATTCAACTGGTAATTCAGTAGTTCAGGAAATCGTTGCTCCAATCGAGCTTGAGTATCTTGCTGACTCTACTTTTACTGCAGTTATCACTATTAATGACTCTACTTCAATCACTGTTGGTGGTGTTGCTACAATCGCTGAACCTGCTGTTACTTTCACAGGTACAATGACTTGCGCTCAACCTATGGACCTTAACGGTGCAATGGAAGTTGTTGCAGAACCAGAAACATTGGTTGTAAACTTTACAGCTGTTAACCCAGAAGCTACTGTTACTCATAACGGTAAAGCAAAACTAACCCGCAAAGCTGCTGCAGCTGCTCCAGCTAAGTAATTTATTTGGTTAGACCATTGAAACAATGGCGACAAATTGGTTCGTAGGTGTCTTTTTCACCCAACATAACCAGTTTGTCGCTTTTTGTTAATCTATGTGAGTGGTGAGCCAGATCTCCACATTTAACACATATTGCGTGTACCTTGGTTACATATTCTGCAACCGCCATAAGATCAGGCATGGGGCCAAAAGGGTTCCCCAGATAATCCATATCAAGACCGGTGACAATTACCCTTACTCCATTTGCTGCCAGTTGCTGACATACACTTACAATGCTCTTGTCGAAAAACTGAGCTTCGTCAATACCAACCACATCAACTTCCGACGCGTAGAGTAAAATACTAGTTGGTGAATCAACAGGAGTTGAACGTATGCTGTTGGAATCGTGCGAAACCACAGCCTCCTCAGAATACCTTACATCAATCTTTGGTTTAAAGATTTCCACACGCAGATTTGCAAATTTTGCTCTCTTTAGTCTTCTTATCAACTCCTCGGTTTTACCTGAGAACATTGAGCCGCAGATCACCTCTATCCAGCCTGTTTTTTTTGCGCTTTCTAAAAACATTTTAATTACTTTTGTATCGTATGCAAAGATAAAAAAGTTAAAATGCTTAACAGTAATAAAGTTTCAGAAATAAAAATAATTGTATCAGGTTTCCTTAGAGATCTTGACTCTTTAAACAATTCAGATTCAATATCACCTGCCAGATGGGAAGAGCTGAATATTGCTACGGACCTTATAAAACAAAAGCTCAATACATTAATGATAGAGCAGGAGCGATACAGCCTTTCGGGATACTTTAAAAAGGAAGACGCAGAGAGATTAATAAATATAAAGGACGAAGAGATAAGAAAGCTTAATCAGACAATAGCAGAACTGAAAAGATCATTTTCCGACGTCCAGCTTAATGTCTCAAAATCGTTCCTTCCACATTTACCGGCCGATGAGAAGTCTAAGTTAAGAATTGCTGTTGAAGAGGAGGAGATGGAGCTCTTCTATGACGGAAGAACATCTATACTAGATACTGCTGAAAGTGCCGTAATTGCCTGGAAAACCGATATCCCCGGGCCGGCAATAGAAAATTTGAATCATGCAATTACACTAAACGACAAACTTTTTTTTATAAAGGGATTGTTCAATGACGATGATGAGCAATACAGGCTCAGCATTCAGAAACTGAATGAAATGAACTCAATGGAAGAGGCCTTGGAATATACAAGGGCAGCTTTTCCCGACTGGGATGAGACATCTAATATAATTTACAGGTTTTATATGATCCTAAGAAGGAAATTAGATGCCTAAACTATATCTCATACCAACTCCTATCGGAAATCTCGAAGATATAACTCTTAGGGCACTGAGAATATTAAAGGAGGTAGATCTTATTCTTGCAGAAGATACAAGAACCAGCTCTTTTCTACTAAAAAAATATGAAATAAGAACCAGGATGGAGTCACACCATATGTACAACGAACATAAAAGTGTGGAGAGAATTGCAGAGAGAATTTTGTCTGGTGAGAAAATCGCGCTCATAAGTGATGCCGGCACGCCGGGAATTTCAGATCCGGGGTTCCTGTTAGTAAGAGAGTGTAAGGAGAGGGGAATAGAGATAGAGACATTGCCTGGAGCAACTGCTTTCGTCCCGGCATTGGTAAATTCAGGTCTACCATGTGACAGATTCTGCTTTGAGGGGTTCCTTCCATTAAAGAAGGGTCGTCAGACAAGAATAAAGGAACTTAGCGAAGAGAGCCGGACAATTATCTTCTATGAATCGCCTTACAGGCTGGTTAAGACACTTTCGCAACTAGCCGTATCTTTTGGAGAAGAACGTGAGGCATCAGTTTCAAGGGAACTTACAAAATTATTTGAGGAGAACAGGAGGGCTCCGCTTGGAGAGCTCGTCAAGTGGTATAGTTCTAACGAACCTAAAGGAGAGATTGTAATTGTAGTTGCAGGAAAACATAAATAATAAATTTTGGAGGAGAGAGAGATGAGGAGAGAAGGAAAGATTACAAAATCCCATGCATCAGGGGTTGTAACATTGATTTTTATAGTACTCTTTGTTCAAGGAGTGCTTTTTTTATTTGCAGAAGAGAAGAGTGAACCGGAGAATTATGTTAAAGAAACCGCAGGTACAAAACCGGGAGTGATTGATGTCAAAAAGTTCGATCCGAACAAAATTGACAAGGTCGTGAATTACAGGAAAAAGGGAGGGAAGTTTAAAAAAAAGGTAAAAACGGGTATCACTATTGAGAAGGCCATGACAGATACAGTATTAAACAAAAGAGAGAGGTCCTTCACTACATTTGAAACTCATAAAAGAGAGGCCCTGTATCTTAATATGGCTGATTCTGCAGCTTTGGTGTCCCTGCCCGGAATAGGCCCATATTACGCAAGGAAGATCATTCAGTACAGGGATCGTCTGGGAGGATTTGCCGCCAAGGAGCAATTACTGGAAATATTCGGAATAGACAAGGAGAGGCTAGAGCTCTTTGCCGACAGGATTGTAGTTGATACAAATAATGTAGCAAAGGCAGACTTAAACGATGTAACATTTGAAGAGTTGTCAAGGCACCCATATCTTGGAGGATATGTAGCCAGATCAATAATAAGATTCAGGGACTCAAGAGGAGCCGGTATGACGGACCTGACAAATCTGGTATTGAATAATATCATTAAAAAAGAGCTTCATAAAATACTCAAATACTATTTTAAGTAAATAGAGTTTAATTATCTTTGTCTGACTTTAATTTTTTTTCCTTTTTTTAACAATAGATAAAGAATGAGTATCATTAGCTGTAACAATGTGGTTAAGAGGTTTAACCAGTTCACTGCACTTGATAGTGTGAGCATTAATGTACCAAAAGCTTCAATCTTTGGTCTTCTCGGACCAAACGGGGCCGGCAAGACAACACTTATCAGAATCATAAACCAGATTACTGTTCCTGATTCCGGAGAGGTTCTTTTCAACGGAAATCCCATCAAACAGTCCGATATCGTCCATATAGGCTACCTTCCCGAGGAGAGGGGACTCTATAAGAAAATGAAGATAGGCGAACAGGCCATATATCTGGCTCAGTTGAAGGGGATGAGTCACGCACAGGCAAACAGGGAACTTAAGGAGTGGTTTATAAAATTCGGTATTCAGGCCTGGTGGAACAAGAAGGTAGAGGAACTTTCAAAAGGAATGGCCCAGAAAGTACAGTTTATTACAACTGTTCTGCATAAACCATCTCTTTTAATTCTGGATGAGCCATTCAGCGGATTCGATCCTGTAAACGTCCAGCTAATAAGAAATGAAATTCTTGCAATGAAAGCAAACGGTGCAACCATAATTCTCTCTACCCACAATATGGAATCGGTGGAGGAGCTATGCGACAATATTGCCCTTATAAACAAGGCAAAATTGATAGTAAGCGGAGGACTCGATGAAATAAGGAGTCATTACGGAAAAAATGAAGTTGAGGTTTTTTACCGTTCTACTGAACCGGTAGAGTTGCAGAGTAACTCTCTTTTCAGACTCATTTCTCAGGAGGAACACAAAAATGGCCGTAGAGCAATACTAGAGGTGGACAAGGCGGCAAACTCCTCACAAATACTAGGGGAACTCATCACTAAGTTAGATATAGTATCTTATAAGGAGATGGTTCCAAGGATGAATGACATATTTATTAAATTGGTAAGCTAACAATTTGCTATGAAAACAGATAAACTATTTCTAATAATTTCAAGGGAATTCTCAGTAAGAGTAAAGAAAAAATCCTTTATTTTCCTGACTCTCCTTACTCCGATTTTTTTTGCGGCTTTAATAGTAATGCCATCTGTAATCATGACCTTCTCATCTGGGGAGAAGGGACAAAAGATTATGGTTGTAGACAAGTCCGAAGTTTGTGCCCCTTTTTTTAAAAACAACGATGAATATACTTATCTCTTCGATGCAAATGCAGATGTGGAAAAAGTCAAAAAGAACTTTGCCAGTGAAGATCTGTATGCACTTGTAGAGATATCGCCTTTGGACTCTGCTGCAAACGTTACAGTTTCGGCCTTCTCAACAAAACAGCTGAACATAGATACAAAAAAAGAGATTGAGAGAACAGTAAAAAAAGCAGTCGAAAAAACGAAACTGGGCAGATACAATATTGAAAATCTTGATGCAATTCTAAAAGATATCAATACCGAAGTCAGCGTCAAAACCTTTACAATAAGCGAGGAGGGAGACGAAAAACTTGGTATGGTTGAGATATACATGGGAATAGCATACATTGCGAGTTTCATGATATACATGTTTATCTTCATGTTCGGGTCTATGGTAATGAGAGGTGTCATTGATGAGAAATCCAGCAGAGTAGTGGAGGTGATAATATCTTCAGTTAAGCCCTTTGAACTTATGCTTGGTAAGATCCTTGGTGTAGGATCGGTTGCGTTGGTTCAATTCCTTATCTGGATAGGGCTAACAGTTGGAATAATATTCGGGGTACAATCAGTTATGGGTATAGATATGGCCAAGAGCCAACTACCTGCCGGTATGGCACAATCTGTAACTGCCATGCCTGTAGATAATTCTCCAATGGGTGACATAATGAGTGCCCTTTCAGGCGTAAACTTTGTGCCTATCATTCTCGCTTTTATGGCATTTTTCATATTGGGGTACCTTCTCTATGCTTCAATGTTTGCAGCTGTTGGCTCCGCTGTAGATAATGAGGCAGACACACAGCAACTTATCCTTCCTGTAACTCTCCCTCTGATTGTTGGGCTTTTCATAATGATACATACATTTCAATACCCCGACAGTAGCCTCTCTTTCTGGGGATCCATGATACCATTCACCTCGCCGATGGTAATGATGGCCAGGGCTCCTTTCGGTGTTCCTGCATGGGAAATGGCACTGTCAATAGTAATACTGTTCGGCACTTTCCTTCTAATGACACTTATATCTTCAAAAATATACAGGGTGGGTATTTTAATGTACGGAAAGAAGGCCAACTGGAAAGAAATTATTAAGTGGTTAAAATACTAGTATTTTTATAAAACTTCAGTAAGATGACAAGAAAAATCCTGACATTCCTTACTATTCTCCTGATTACAGGAGTAGTGCAGGCTCAAGAGCTTCGTTTTTCCTTTAAAGGGAGCAGGATATTAATGGATAGTACATTAAACAAACCGGAGGAACCAGTCGTAAAAGGGATCATTGAATTCTTCAAGCCGGAAATGGACAGGATAATGCAAGAGGTTGTTGGAGTATCTGAAATGGAGATGCGTTCGGGAAGACCGGAGAGCCTGCTCTCAAATTTTGCAGTAGATGCCCTGCTGGAGTTTGCACAGAAACACAGCAAGGAGAAGGTTAATTTTTCACTAACCAACTTTGGCGGCATCAGAGCCACTCTACCCAAAGGCAATGTGAGAAGATATGATATTTTTTCAATATTCCCGTTCGAAAACTATGTTGTGATTCTTGATGTGACAGGTGCAACTGTGCGGAAACTACTGGAATCTTTTGCAGCAAACAGGGTTGAGGCAATGTCATATAACGTGCAACTTGAAATTAAAGGAGGCATACTAAAGGAGGCTCTTATAGACGGAGTGCAGATTGATGATTCAAAGATCTACCGGATTGCAACAATAGATTTTCTCCTCAGTGGAGGAGACAACGTTATGGCACTTAAAGAGGCTATTGCGGTTGAACAGACAGGTTTTCTTATAAGGGATGCTATTTTTGAAAAAATTGCAGGTATCAATAAAAAAGGAGAGAAGATAGAGTCATCACTAACCAACAGAGTAGAGATTGAGAATTAGTATTATGAATAAAGCATTACGTAAAGGAAGGTTATTACTGACATTAGTCTCAGGCTTATTGTCAGTGACAGTATACCCGCAGGATTTGGTTATTCTTCATACAAACGATACTCACAGCAATATTGAGACAATCACAAGCGGCAGGAACGCCGGATATGGAGGATTTCAGAGGGTGGCCAATTATTTTGATAAAGTCAGACACGAAAATAATAATGTATTGGTTCTGGATGCAGGGGACTACAATCAGGGAACACCCTATTTCACCCTATTCAAAGGAGCAACGGAAGTCATGCTATACAATGCAATGGGTTACGATGCTGTATGTCTTGGCAACCATGAGTTCGACAACGGGCAGCAACAGCTGGCCGATAGGTTGAAACAGGCAAAATACACTACTCTTTGTGCTAACTTTGATTTCTCGAAGAGCCCGCTTAAGGACCTCGTAAAACCATGGATCATAATTAACAAAGGGGGGAGAAAAATTGGAATTATTGGTGTCCTACTCAATCTGAAAGGTTATGTTTCAGAAAGTGGACGTGCCGATATAATATATAAAGATCCAATAAAAACTGCAAACAAATTAGCAAAACAACTTAAAGTCGGAGAGAAATGCGATCTTGTCATTGTACTTAGTCATCTTGGGTATGATGGTGGCAACAAAGTGAACCCATCGGACACCGAACTTGCAAAATACAGCAGGAACATAGACATAATTATTGGAGGGCACTCGCACACATTCCTTGAAAAGCCCGTTATAATGAAAAACAGGGCAGGAAAGGGAGTGATTGTCAATCAAACCGGAACTGCCGGCGTTTATGTGGGGCGCCTGGATATTACCTTTTAAGGCTTTTTGTGGTACAAAAACCTTTTAATCTTTTGGGTAGCAGTCTTTTCAAACTGTTCGGGATGGTCGACTACGAAAGAGATTTTTGAAAACTTGTTTACTCGGGAGTTTACATATTCGTAAACCTCTTTCTTCAATTGTTCTATCTTCTCATTGAAAGCCTTTACTGTCTCATCCTTTTTCTCCTCATACGATTTTACCAGTTCGTCTTTTTTATCTTCATAACTTTTAACAAGCTGTTCCTTTGTCTGGTGGTAGTATGCATTAAGTGCTTCCTCCGTAGCCTCCATAAGTGCCTTTAGTTTATCAGGATTGAAATGAACAAGAGCAATCAGTTTTCCCTTGTTTTCTGTAACAAGAGATTCTGCAACCATCGAGTGACCGTTAATTATTGACTCGATCTCCTCAGGGTAAATATTTTCTCCACTTGGGCCTAATATCATATTGGTCAGCCGTCCTTTAATGTAGAGTCGCCCCTCTTTGTCAATTATGCCTAAATCCTTAGTACGGAACCATCCATCCTTTGTAAAAGACTGTTCAGTTGCATCCGGATTCTTATAGTAACCCATCATTACGTTGGGACCTTTTGCAACAATTTCCCCCTCTCCGGTTTCCGGATTTGGATTATCTATCCTTAACGTTACGCCATGAACAGCAGGTCCTGTAGATTGCCATTTTACCATTGATGGAATTGCACCGGCAAGCAGAGGACAAGTCTCTGTAAGGCCGTAGCCAATTGCATAGGGGAATTTTGCTTCAAGTAAGAAACGTTCCACTTGGCTATCCAGCTTTGCGCCTCCGATTCCAAAGAATCTGATTCGTCCGCCAAATGTCTCCATAAGCTTCTTTCCCGCAACTCTGTGAAGGAACTTACGACCGATTGTTGTTTTATATAAAGCTTTTGTTATGCTGTTTGCCTGAAATTTAGGAACAATAGAGGATCTGTATATTTTCTCTATTATCATTGGTACAGTGAGCATAGTTGTAGGCCTAACTTCTTTAAGGGCCTGAACCAGAATAGTTGGTGTAGGGGCTTTCTCTAAGAAGTATACCGACGCACCACTCATCATTGGCAACATCATGCTAAGACTGCATTCCAGTGTATGAGATAGCGGAAGGACAGATAGCCAGATATCCCATTCAAAACTTGGGCGAAGCTTAAATGATGCGTATAGATGTGTGCAAAGATTCTTGTGGCTAAGCATAACACCTTTAGAGTTTCCGGTTGTGCCGGATGTGTATATGATTGTTGCTAGATCTTCGGGAGCTGAAAATACTTCAGAAACAGGATCTATATCATTTGCCTTATGCAATACCTCCAAAGAATCAATATCAATCACAATATTGAGCCTATCCATAAGCTCTTTGGGAACCTTGTAGAGAAGTTTTTTAGATACAAAAAGGGCTTTTGATTCTGAATGGTCAATTACATTTCTGATTTCCGATTCAGAAAAGTCAGGTAACATTGGAACCACAACTCTGCCGAATGCAACAGCCGAAAAATAGGCAACGGGCCAGTTAGGCATATTCTGGCTGAGAATTCCGATTTTGTCCCCTTTACCAATACCGGCCAAACTCAGTAACTGAGCAACATCTTTGGTCTTGTCTCCGAATTCTTTGTAAGTGTAAGAATATCCTCCGTTATATGCGAATGCTTTGTTGTTTGCAAATGTGTCTGTACAGTAAGAATATAGGTCTCTTAAAGTGTTGAATTTCTTAATTTCCATTAGTTTTTTTTAATTACCAAGTGTAATTATTACAATTATCATTCCAAATCACTTCCGGGATTGAAATTTTCCGGAAATTTACCTTGAACTCCTTTATTTTTATACCATTGTCTTATCTTCTTAAGGTCACCTTGAACATCGTCGGTTATTTCGAATTTTTCTCCTCTTCCTACCTCTTTTTTACCCCAATCAAAATATCCAAGATAAACCGGAATGTTTGCTGCACGAGCTATTGTGTGAAAGCCAGTTTTCCATTTTTCGGTATTCTTGCGAGTGCCTTCCGGAGCAATTGCAAGGTGCAGCCTCTCCCTTGAGTTGAACTCCTCAATAATTTGTCTCGTAAGAGTGGCCCCTTTATTCTTGTCTACCGGAATACCTCCCATTGCTCTCATAAACGGACCAAGAGGTCCCCAGAAAAATTCCTTTTTTACCATTATGTAAGCTGTTGCCCCATAAGAGTGATAAAAAAGATACGAAATGACAAAATCCCACCCGGATGTGTGAGGAACACCCAGGATTATGCATTTGGGTTCAGGAACAGGAGTATCCATAATTTTCCATCCCATAATCTTCAGGATAAGCTTGTATATGTACTTCATCATTTCAAGTTTTTATTGCCCGCAAATGTAATCATAATATTTTATTGAAGGTTTAAAATTCAACCACGGCAATTACAGGTAAGTGGTCAGATGCATTAATACCGGGTATAACTTTATGTGATATAAATTTTATTTTGTCTATTCTTCTTGTGAATAGATAGTCAATTGTCTTTTCAGGGTTTATGTTTGGAAATGTTACCACAAAATCTGACGTTGAACTTGTATGTCGGCTAAACATTATACCCATCTCCTTGCTTACTGGTTCGGCATTGAAGTCACCCCCCAGTATGACTGGAATTTCTCCTTTAGAAAGGATCATGTCCACTTGCTTAATCTCTTTCTCCCGTATATCTGCCGATAGGTCCAGATGTGTACATGCTACTCTTATTTTCCGGTCATCAGGAAGAGTAACTACTGCAGTGCCTAGCACCCTCTGTTCACTTTCTCCTTCTTGCCAGAGCGGATAAACAAGAGCAGAGTCCAACGGGAACCGCGACAATATTACAACTCCATATTCGCCACCCAATATATCTATAGCCTTAAAAAAGACTGAGTATTTAAGACCAGTAAGACGTGACAGTTCTAAAGATTGATTCATTCCATCTACTCTTCTGGTTTTGATATCAATCTCCTGCAAGAATACAATGTCTGCTTTATTAGACTTTATAACATCAGCAATGGCACCGGCATCTATAAGCCCCTTTATTGCAGGAGGATTGCAGTGATGTACGTTATAGGTCATGACAGTTAGCTTGTTGTATGGTTCAGAAAAACAAAGAGTGGCAACCAGAAGAAAGGCTGTCAGGTAAATGGTCTTTTTCATATTTATGTACGTATTTAAATACAAAGGAAGAAAAATTTTCTTAACGCCCAAAATATATTCCAAAGGAAATTTGTTTTAATGGAAATAATTGTTACTTTTGCAAAAGTTTTAGTATTTAATTTAAAGAAACAGAAAATGAGAATAATAAAAAAATATTTGGTTTATGCCATGTTATCTGCGGTTGTTATATCATGCGGGTCAGGTAACGTGAAAGACAAGACATCAGATAAAAAGAGCACTCAAAAACAAACAGAAGTAAAAACAATTCATCTTACCAAGGCAGAATTTCTCAAGAAAGTTGTCAATTACGAGACGAACTCCAAGGAGTGGAAATATCTTGGCGACAAACCTGCAATTATTGATTTTTATGCCACATGGTGTGGTCCTTGCAAAACTATAGCACCAGCACTTGAGCAGCTGGCAGAAGAGTATGACGGACTTATTTACGTGTATAAGGTAGATACCGACAAGGAGCAGGAGCTTTCATCGGCCTTTGGCATTACTAGTATTCCAACGCTCTTTTTCATTCCAATGGGAGAAGCTCCGCAAATAGCTCAGGGAGCCTTACCAAAAGCAGAGCTAAAGAAAATAATAGATAAAGTATTACTTAAGAAGATTTAATAATGAAAACACTCTGTGCCATAAGAGATCTATGTCGTTCAATAAGTGAATTTGAAACAGATTTTTTAACAAAGCATTCACTATGTCTGAATGAGGGAATGGTAATTTGTTCTCTTAAGGATGGAAGGCTCTCTTCCGGAGAGATTGCGTCACAGCTGCACCTTAGCTGCTCCAACACCTCAAAGCTATTGAGGTCAGTTGAGGAAAAAGGATTAATAGAAAGAGATATGGGAGAAAAGGACAAACGGCAGATGTATTTTACACTGTCGAAAGAGGGGAAAAGGACACTTAAGGTTATAGAGACAGAAAGTGTAGAGCTCCCGGAGTCCCTCTCAAATATTATTAAAAATATATAAGATCATGGAAATGTTTATAGAAAACGAAAGCAAATATAAATTTAACGAAACAGTAGACAAATTGACTGAATCAATTGTCTCAATCGGTTGGAAAGTGACTCATGTACATGACCTGCAGGAGACACTTCATAAAAACAACTTTGAGGTGTTACCGGTGAAGGTACTTGAACTTTGTAAGCCCTCCTACTCTGTAAAGCTTCTTGAAAGTGATCATGAACGTCTCTATTCAAGCCTGATGCCATGTAGGATCTCTGTATATGAAACATCTGACGGAAAAACCAGAATATCAAGGATGGATTCAGGGAAAATGGCTGCTCAGATTGGTGGTGTAGTATATGAGGTAATGCAAAAGGCATTTGTAGATATAGAGAATATTCTTAATCCTTTTTTCAGACAAAGCAATTAAATTAAAATAGCGAAAATGAAAAAATTTATACTCTATGGATCCCCGCTCAAAGATAGTGCCCTTTCAGCAGCTCTTTTGCTTTTAAGAGTGGGCATTGCATTAATGATAATGACACATGGATGGGCAAAGATACAGGGCTTTGATACCTTCTCACAGGGATTTCCTGACCCTATAGGATTGGGATCGGAACTTTCCCTTATACTGGCAATAGGAGCAGAGTTTTTTGCTGCCATATTTGTTATTGCCGGTTTACTTACAAGACTTTCCCTTATACCACTGGCATTCACTATGATAATTGCTGCATTTGTCACACATGCCGCTGACCCTTTTCAGGTAAGAGAGATGGCTCTGATTTATTTACTGGTGTTTGTTGCTCTTTTCCTGCTGGGTCCCGGAAAGTATTCTTTGGACAACCTGCTTTTCTCAAAGAGCAAATGACCTAGACCCAGTTTTCTGAAAGGATTTCTCCATGTACGCTCAGGATAATTGCTTTTATTGGAACGTTACGGGCAGCTTTTTCCCTTGCCGATTTTGCAAACCCGAGTAATCCGCCACAACATGGAACCTCCATCATCAGTACAGTAAGAGTATTGATCTTAGCATCGTCCATCATTGATGCAATTTTATCTACATAACTCTGGGTGTTGCTGTCAAGTTTAGGACAGGCAATGGCCAGAGTTTTGTTTTTAAGAAAAGTTTCATGAAAATTTCCGGCTGTGAATGCAGAGCAGTCAGAAGCAAGCAGTACATCTGCTCCCTGGAAAAACGATGCTGCAGGGTTGAGAAGGTGAAGTTGTACCGGCCATTGCATTAACTGTGATTTTTGTGTGTAGTTTATTGACCCAACAGCAGCAACAGCAGCAGGAGCTGCGTTCCTGAAGTCCCTCTCCATTGACCCCGGGCAACCACAGGCCATTTTTGGTTTTTCAACAGATAAGGTCGATAAGTCAGTATTCACATTATGCTCCCTATACCAGTTAATGCCTATTTCAAGCCACTCACTCTCACCATGTTCCTTTAGATGCTTAAGGTGTGCTGTTATGGCCTTTTCGCCTTTTGGAGCAATCCTTTCCATTACAGCAATCTCATCATAAGGCTCAGCCTCCTTTTCGATCAATTCTATTGCTCCAACCGGACATTCTCCAATACAGGCGCCAAGTCCATCACAATAAAGCTCACTAACCATCACTGCTTTTCCATTAATCATTTGCAGTGCCCCTTCGTGACAACCGCTTACACAATTGCCACAGCCGTTGCAAAGGCTTTCATCAATCTTTATAACTGTTCTTTTCATTTTTTTATCTATATTTATGTCACAAAAGTAGAATTAACAAATTTTGATTAGTGTAATAATTGATACACTTTGGAGAAAGAATAAAAAACCTTTTTCGGTATAGAATTTGTTGCAATTACAATGTAATAAAATGAATATTAAAATTATGAAATATATAGTATCTCTGTTTTCCTTATTGACTCTTGCATCATGTTCTGCGGCCTATCTTACTTTAGATACAGTTCAGGAGTTTGATATCAATAAATATATGGGTAAATGGTATGAGATCTCAAGGCTGCCAAATACATTCGAAGAGGGACTGGAAGAAAACACTGCATCCTATCGTATTGATGATGACGGAACAATAATAGTTATTAACGAGGGCAGACTCATCAACGACAAGACTAGGATAAAGCAGGCAAAAGGCAGAGCCTGGGCTCCTGATCCAAAAGAACCCGGAAAGTTAAAAGTAAGCTTTTTCTGGCCGTTTTCGGGCGATTATTGGGTTCTTAAGGTAGATAAAGATTATACCTATGCACTTGTTGGCGGACCAACAGGTGAGTATCTCTGGATTCTATCCCGTGAAAGGGATATAGATCCGGTAATTGTGGAAGAGTTAAAAAATTACGCCGGTAAACTAGGGTTTCCTGTTAAAAACATGATCAGCGGTCTTGCTAATTAGATCTTCATCGGCAAAATTCGGTATCGTAACTTTAAGCTCAGGGGTCCTCTCCATTTCGCGCTTAATGGCAAAGAGGGCACTACTGTTTCTGGCCCAAGCACGGCGAGAAATCCCGTTGTTGACATCCCAGTGAAGCATGTTCTTTATTCTCCTGTCAGCATCTTCGCTGCCATCTATCACCATGCCGAATCCACCGTTAATAACCTCTCCCCAGCCAACGCCGCCTCCATTGTGTATAGATACCCATGTAGCACCGCGGAAAGAGTCTCCTATAACATTCTGAATAGCCATATCTGCAGTAAATCTTGAGCCGTCATATATGTTGGATGTCTCCCTGAAAGGTGAATCAGTACCAGAAACATCATGGTGGTCCCTCCCGAGAACAATAGGAGCAGAAACTCTCCTTTCGCGGACAGCATTGTTCATAGCCATGGCAATTTTGATCCTTCCTTCTGCATCGGCATATAGAATACGTGCCTGTGAGCCAACAACCAGCTTATTTGTTCCGGCCTCCTTTATCCAGTGAATGTTGTCTGCCAGCTGAGTGACAATCTCATCAGGAGCACTTTTCATGATATCTTCAAGAACTTCTACTGCAATAGAATCGGTCATCTCAAGATCTTTAGGATCTGAAGATGTACATACCCACCTGAATGGACCGAACCCGTAGTCAAAAAAGAGTGGCCCCATAATATCCTGAACATACGATGGATAACGGAATCTCCCGTCAGCCAGAAGAATATCTGCCCCTGCTCTTGATGCCTCAAGCAGAAATGCATTGCCATAATCAAAGAAATACATTCCTTTTGCTGTAAGTTTATTGATTGCTTCTGCATGTCTCCTCAATGAGGATCTCACATGTTCTGCAAATTTTTCGGGCTCCTCGGACATTAGCCGGTTTGATTCTTCAAAACTAATACCAACAGGATAGTATCCACCTGACCAAGGGTTGTGCAGAGATGTCTGGTCGCTTCCCAGATCGATTTCCATCCCAACATCGTTGAATTTCTCCCACAAGTCAACAATATTTCCCTGATAAGCAAGCGAGACAGCCTCCTTGTTCTCCTTTGCTTCGTTTATTCTCTTAACAAGCTCGTCAAGATCACAGAACACTTCATCTACCCAACCTTGTGAATGTCTTGTATGAACTGCTTTTGGATTTATTTCTGCCACCACACCAATAACACCTGCAATAACAGCTGCTTTTGGCTGGGCTCCTGACATACCTCCAAGACCGGAACTTACAAATATTTTACCTCTTAGATCCTTATCCTTTGAGCCGCATCTCATTCTTGCGGCGTTAAGAACGGTTATTGTCGTTCCATGGACAATGCCCTGAGGACCAATGTACATAAACGATCCTGCCGTCATTTGCCCATACTGCGAAACACCTAGCGCATTGAATTTTTCCCAATGATCCTTGCCGGAATAATTGGGAATAACCATGCCATTGGTTACAACTACCCTTGGAGCATCTTTATGTGAAGGGAACAATCCCATAGGGTGTCCGGAGTATAGAACAAGGGTCTGTTCGTCGGTCATCTGAGAAAGATACTGCATTGTTAGCAAGTACTGGGCCCAATTCTGAAATACTGCTCCATTACCGCCGTATGTGATTAGTTCATGGGGGTGTTGTGCAACAGCGTAGTCAAGGTTATTGCTGAGCATAAGCATTATGGCAGCTGCCTGTACCGACTTGTGGGGATAATCATATAAAGATCTGGCAGATATCTTATAGTCAGGCCTGAACCTGTACATATATATCCTTCCGTACTCATTCAATTCATTTGCAAATTCCGGTGCAAGTGTTGCATGATGCTTTGCCGGAAAATATCTTAAGGCATTGTGAAGTGCAAGCTTTTTCTCTTCAAAAGAGAGTATGTCTTTTCTCTTAGGCGCATGATTTATATCTTTTTCATAAGGTTTTGGTTCTGGCAGTATTTCCGGTATACCTTGAGAAACTTGTCTTTGAAACTCTGTTAAGTCCATATTTATCTATTTAATTCTGCAAATTTAGGAAAAATCAGTTTAATAAGTTGTCTGATATCAAAATTATCCATACTTTTGTGATTCTAAAAAAAGGAGGTGTTTGCCGTATGATTATAGTACCAATAAAAGAGGGTGAAAATATTGAAAGAGCGTTAAAGAAATTTAAACGTAAATTTGAGAAGACCGGCATAGTTCGTGAACTTAGAAGCAGAAAAACTTTTACCAAGAATTCTGTTAAAAGACGCGATGAAATAAAGAAAGCAATTTATGTACAAGCTCTTCGTTTAAACGAGGAGTAATTACCTGAAATAATTTTAAAAATGGCACTTTGTTTTTACAAGGTGTCATTTTTTTTTGTAAATTAGTAGCAAAGAATAATTATGAGAGAGCTCACTGAGTTTATAGATTATCTGAAAGTTAACAAAAGGTATTCTCCCAGAACACTGGCGCTCTATGCAGGGTACATCGGAGAGTTTTATGGTTATGCATCGCTTTCAGATGACGAAGATGGATATGTGGCCCTTCATCCCAATACAATCAGGGGATTTGTTGCAACGGGACTTGACTCCGGTCTATCATCAAGGACAATGAATCTGAAACTCTCTGCACTTAGCAGCTACTCAAACTATCTTGTGAAAAAGGGATATATCAAGGCAAATCCTGTTAAGAGAGTTCCCCGGCCAAAACAATCAAAAAAACTTCCTGAATTCTACACTCAGAATGCTGTTGAACACTATTTCGACAAGGAGTACGATCCCGAGGATTTTTATGCACTCAGAAACCGCACTATTATTTCTACCCTTTATTGTACTGGGTTAAGAAGGGCAGAACTGGCAAACCTTAAAATATCGGACTGGGATGTGAGCAGGGCAGTGTTAAGAGTGGTTGGTAAAGGAGATAAACAAAGGGAGATACCTCTTCCGGAGACTCTTCAGGAAGAACTTGCGTTTTATCTTGTTAAATTCAAGGAGATATACCCGGTAAGCAACAATAGTAACTTTTTTCTGACAGATTCCGGTCAACCATTTTACCTCTCCTTTGTTAATAAAATTGTAACAAAGGAGCTAAGAGGGGTTGAGGGATTTACAGGCAAAAGGTCGCCACACGTACTCAGACACAGCATTGCCACACATTTGTTGAATAACGGTGCAGATCTCAACAGTATAAAGGAGGTACTCGGTCACTCATCACTTGCAGCAACTCAGGTTTATACTCATAATTCGTTCGAACAACTTAAAAAAGTATTTTTAACCGCTCATCCACGAGCAAAAAAAGGAGGATAAAATGGACATTAGAATTCAGTCACTCAAGTTTAACGCAGATCAGAAGCTGATAGATTTCATCGAGAAAAAGCTCTCAAAGCTTTCAAGGTATTATGATGAAATACAAAGAGTAGAAGTTGTATTAAGCCTTTTACCCGATCATGAAAATAAAAATGTAAGGATAAGGGTAGACATGCCGGGTAATGACCTGGTAGTTGAGCGTCATTCTATAAAATTTGAAGACGCATTGGTAGATTGTGCAGATGTGCTTAAAGATATCCTTGTAAAATACAAAGAGAAAAGGAAGGAAATATAGACATACACTAGTCCCAGAAAAGACTTAAGAACTCCTCTCCCTCTACGTTTCCAAAGTAGTCGGAGAGGTTTATCTTTTTGAGCTGTTCACCAATACCTTCGGGAGTATGAGCAGCTCCTGTAAGCAGTGATTCAATTTCATGCGTCTCCTTTATAAAGAAATAACTTCCATAGATTTTGATATCTGTAATTACTCCTTTGCCGACTTTTATATAAACCTCAACCAAACCTCCGGGAAACTGTTTCACCTTTGAATATTGATAAACAGGAGATGATCCGAAGTTCCACCAGTCCTGACTGTATTTCTCATCCCTGAGTTTCTGAATGGATGCTATATCTTTGTCGGAATAGGAGTAAAGATGGTAAAGATTGCGATTAATTGTATTTATCTCTCTTTCCATGAAATCCATGAATTCAGAAATATTCATAGGATGCTCAAGATGTTCACTTATATTTGTTACCCGCGCAATATTTGATTTTACAGATTTGCTGACAAATTTTTCAGGTCTGCTGGCCAGAGCATTTCCAAGAGTATTCATAGATGATGAGAATAGAAGTGTGCCATGCTGAAGTACTCTCTCTCTGTAAACGGCAACTGCATTGCCTGAGAATTTTTTTCCGTCGATTAGCAGGTCATTTCTCCCCTCAAGATATGCCTTAACTCCCAGTTTCTCCAAAGAATCAATTATAGGTTTTGTAAAACGGGCAAACATGCTGGCAGTATCTTCATTGTCAATACGGTTGTCTATGAATGTGAAGTTTACGTTCCCCAGATCGTGATAGACAGCGCCACCTCCGGTCAGTCTCCTAACAACCTTTATGTTATTTTTCCTTACATAGTCAAGATTGATCTCGGCAAGAGCATTCTGATGCAGACCAATGATAATTGCATTGTCATTCTGCCACAGCCTGAAAACCGGTTTGTCCAGGTTTTTGAACAGATACTCTTCTGCAGCAAGGTTCCAGTACGGATCGGTAGAGTGGTCAATTATGTAATACATCTGATTTACCCGAAGGTGTATTATATCGTTTGAATAAATGAGAAACAATCATATATATGCACCAGCCGGTTAAAAGGCCAAGAACAGCACCGCAAAGAACATCAAGGGGAAAATGCTTCCCAACGTATATCCTGCTGTAACTGACCACAAAGGCCCAGAAGAATATAGTTATTGAGTAATACTTGCGTTTGAATACCAAGGAGGTAAACGTTGCCAGCCCAAATACATTTGCAGCATGGCTCGAAAGAAATCCATACATACCTCCCTTATATTCCAGCATTCTTACAAATGATCCAATAACAGGATCATATGCAGGTCTGGGTCTCTCTGCAAGATCTTTAATCTGAGCAGACAAGATATCGGTGCATGCAAATGTCACTATAGCTCCTGCAAGAGCAATAAATGCAAAAACCAAAGGTTTTCTTATAATTCTGAATTTTGGTTTTAACGATCCGTCAGGTATTTCCCATTTAAATGTGAAGAACATGTACAGAGCTATTGACAGATATAGAGCAATCCATGGTGCGCGGGCAGAGAATATGATCATCACCTGATCAAAAAAAGGCGAATGAAATCCATTTAATGTAAGAAAAATGGATCTGTCCAGCTCTGTCAGTTGCTCAAACATCAGAAACTAACTATTTAGATGTTTCCATAGGAGATCCTTAAGCTCTTGTATATTTTCACCGCTGAACGACGATATGAATAAACTGGGAAGTTTTCTCGGGAGATGTTTTTTTATCTCTTTCTTTAACTCCTCGTCAAGCATGTCAGACTTGGTTACAGCAAGAATCCGTTGTTTGTCTAATAATTCCGGGTTATACTGCTTTAGTTCGTTCAGAAGTATCTTGTATTCATTCTTAATGTCTTTACTGTCCGCCGGAATCATAAACAACAACATTGAGTTGCGTTCAATATGCCTTAAAAACCTTAACCCAAGTCCTTTGCCCTCATGTGCACCTTCAATTATACCAGGGATATCTGCCATTACAAAGGATTTGTGGTCGTAATAGTCTACAATTCCCAGATTTGGTTCCAGTGTTGTGAATGGGTAATCGGCAATTTTAGGTTTCGCAGCAGAAATTGTAGAAAGCAGAGTGGATTTACCGGCATTCGGAAAACCGACAAGCCCAACGTCTGCCAGAATCTTAAGCTCAAGGATAAACCAGTTCTCTATTCCCGGTTCTCCGGGTTGTGCATACCTTGGAGTGCGGTTAGTTGCACTTTTGAAGTTAGCATTGCCCAAACCTCCACGTCCGCCCTTTGCAATGATCTTCTCCTCTCCGTTTTCAGTAATTTCAAAAAGAACCTCACCACTCTCTGCATCTTTTGCTACTGTGCCGAGTGGTACTTCAAGATAGATGTCGTCGCCATCTGCACCATGACAGAGTGTGCCGCTGCCGGCTCCACCGTGGACGGCCCTTACATGTTTCCTGTATCTTAAGTGAATAAGCGTCCAGTATTGACTATTTCCCCGGAGAATTATATGTCCCCCTCTACCGCCATCTCCTCCGTCAGGACCTCCTTTTGCGACAAATTTCTCCCTGTGGAGGTGCATGGAGCCCTTTCCTCCATTGCCCGATTGGCAAAGAAGACGGACATAGTCTACAAAATTGGTGCTACTCATTATTTATTTTATTGATTATTTTGCATATATCGTGGAATCCCTCCTCTATGGAAGACTCTCCGTTCACAGGAAAGTAATTTCCTTTTTCGGTATAATATTTTATAAGAGGCTCAGTTTTCCTGTGATATGTTTTTATCCTGTTTTGAATTGTTTCAAAATCCATATCATCTACTCTGTCCTCAATCTTTGCCCTGTTTTGAATCCTTTTAATCATAACATCGTCATCAATCTCAAGAGAGATAACGGCGTCTACCTTTCTGCCGAGCGATGTCAGAAGTTTATCAAGAGCAATTGCCTGTTCTATTGTTCTCGGAAATCCGTCAAGAATGAACCCTGAAACATCCGGCTTATTGGCGAAAATCTCTTTTCTTATCATCTCCAGAACCGTGGCATCATCTATAAGGCAACCTTTATCTATGATAGATTTTGCTAAAAGTCCCAGTTCACTCTTCTTCTCAATCTCCTTCCTTAACAACTCTCCGGTAGAGATGTGCCGGAGACAGAATTTCTCGGCCAGTAAATATGATTGAGTCCCTTTTCCTGCACCCGGAGGGCCAAAAATTATATAGTATTTCATGCTCCGCTATTGTCTAATACGTATATATCCTTGTACTGTCTTCCAAGCTCATTATAGTCCAGTCCGAAACCAACAATAAAGTCATTTGGAATATTTAATGCAACATAGTTTATATCAATGTCCTTTTTATACGCATCAGGTTTTAAAAGCAACGTGCATATCCTTATCTCTTTCACCTCTTGCTTCTGCAAAAGAGCGTAAAGCTCCTCAATAGTTGCACCTGTGTCCACAATATCCTCAATGATAATCACAGATCTGCCTTTAAGTGGCTTGTTTATTCCAATAATCTGCTTGATCTCACCTGTTGATTCAACACCGCTGTAAGAAGAAAGTTTAATAAAAGAAATTTCACAATTAAAATTGACAGACTTCATAAGATCTGCAGTAAACATGAAAGAGCCATTTAAAACGGAGAGAAAAAGCGGGGTTTCAACATTTTTGTAATCTTTGTTCAGCTGATCGGCTACTGTTTTAATGCTCTCTTCTATTTTGCTGTAAGGAATAGATACCTTAAAGAACTTGTCATGTAGTTTAATGCGCTCCATGTTAAAAAATATTTGTGCCCGCGAAATTAAGTATTAATTTTGTCTAAAACCAATTTAAGTGAACAGCCAATGAATCCACAAGTTAGCATAATTATGGGAAGTACATCAGATCTGTCTGTTATGAAGCAGGCAGCAGAATTTCTGAATGAGATGAAGATTCCGTTTGAGATTAATGCATTGTCGGCTCACAGAGTTCCTGAACAAGTAATGGATTTTGCAAAAAATGCCGACAGGAGAGGAGTCAGGGTTATTATCGCCGGTGCGGGTGGAGCTGCACATTTACCTGGGATCATCGCGGCCCTTACACCGCTTCCTGTAATAGGTGTCCCTATCAAATCATCAAACTCTATAGACGGATGGGATTCCATACTCTCTATACTTCAGATGCCTTCTGGTATACCTGTAGCTACGGTCGCGCTTGATGGTGCAAGAAATGCTGCTATTCTGGCATTTCAGATACTTGCTACTGCAGACGAGGCACTTCTGGAAAAGATGAGGGAATTCAAGGCTGAGCTGGCAGAAAAGATTGTCAAGGCTAATAAGGAACTTGAAAAGGTAGAATACGAATTCAAAGTTAATTAGACATCATTTTTTAGTTGTATGAGGGGAAGGATTTATGAGGAGGTTGATTGCAATTGCATTGCTGCTTACAGGCGGCGATGTGCTTTTTTGTCAGGGTACCGGAAGCAGGTACATTCCTGAGGCGGTTGTCAGAATTATATCGGAATATGCAGAAAGCATAATATCCGAAGGAGAGAGCAACCCGGATATAACAGAGGAGATAATTGAGATGTACCAGAATATGCTGGTATCTCCTCTCAACATTAACAGTGCCTCAAGAAAGGATTTAGAGAGGCTTGTTATATTGAATGACTTTCAGATAGAGTCAATCATCGATTATCGTAAGGAATATGGTTCTCTGTTGTCCATCAATGAGTTAATGCTTATACCCGGAATCGACAATGAGGTCGCAGATATGCTTGCACCCTTTTTATATACTGGTACAAATGATTCTAAATTGGCTTTCAATGCCGGGGCATTTCTTAAGGATGGCAGGTCGCAGATACTAGTCAGAGGTAAAGGCTTAATAGAGAAACAACAGGGCTACACACCTATTTCACGGGAGGAATTCGTGAAGTATCCAAACAGCAGGTATCTTGGTCCACCGGGGCAAAATTATCTTCAATACAAGTATAATTATTCTGATAAACTTAGGCTAGCGCTTACAATTGAGAGAGACGGTGGCGAGAGGGGGGTAGATTATAGCAGTGTTAATATTTCTCTCAGTAAGACAGGACCTGTTGAGACTCTTGTTATAGGAGACTATTCAGCAAGGTTTGGACAAGGGTTGGTTGTCTGGAACTCCTTTTCCCTCAGTTCATCCGGCGAACCAAGGTCATTAAGAAAGTCTGAGATGGGCCTGAATCCATACAATTCGACTGATGAAAACCTTTCAATGAGAGGAATTTCAACGACTGTAAATTTGAAGAGATTCAAGATTACATTTTTTTGTTCTCGCAGAAAATATGATGCCCGAATTGATCAAGAAGGAAAATATACCTCGCTTCTTAAAACGGGTCTGCACAATACAACAACAACCTTAGAAAGACGGAGATCATTGAGTGGCTCATTACTCGGGTCCAACATATCTTATTCCGCAGATAGGTTAAAGCTGGGCTATACTGCAATATTGTACAAATTTAATCTTCCATACGGTGGTGATGACCCTCTGAAACAGTTCAAGGACAGATATCACAATGGATATGGAGGGAACACTGCGATAGATATATACTGGGTACTTGATAAAATAAGAGTCTTTGGAGAGGTGGCATCTGACCATACTGCTTCTTTTGCCTGGCTGGCCGGTATTATTTACTCACCTGACAGCCGGTTTGAATCTTCAGTTCTTCTAAGGGACTACTCAAAAAAATATTTTGCACCCTTTGCCGGCGCAGTATCTCGTTCAGCGATGCCAAATGACGAAAGGGGAGTTAAGGCATTATTTGCTTACAATGCTGGAAAGTACTGGCGACTGACATCCGGAGCAGAGATTCTCTGCGGCTATCACAATATTACATTTACTGCAAGTTATAAAAGGGGACAGAGTGTTACAAGCTATATAAAATTTGTGCAGACCATGAAAAGATACTCGTTAAGGTACAGTATCGACTATAAGGTGACAGATAAAATAAAGTTTGTAAACAGAGTTGACCTTGTTGCTTTAGATGGCGCGCAATTAAAAGCAGGGCTTCATTTTTATCACGAAGTAATATATGAGTCTCTAAATAAAAAAATTGATGCGTCACTCAGATTGGCAGCCTTTAACGCATCTGTCTGGGATGTGAGAATATACTCCTACGAAAGAGATGTGCTTTACGGGTACTCTGTGCCAGTAAGCTATGGCAAAGGATTTAGATGGTACATGAATATCCACGTGAAACCCCTAAAAGCAGTTGATTTGTGGCTGAGGCTTGCTCAAACACGATATCTCGACAGGGATATAACAGGAGAGGGGCCCGATATGATAAAGGGCCCCTCTAAAAGTGAAGCAAAAGTTCAGATAATGTGGAGATTCTGACAAATTATATTGGCTTGATCTTTATTTTATCTCCCGGTTTGATTTTACTTTTCTTGTTGAAGCCATTAAGTTTCATAAGATCATTAAGGGTAACGCCATCAAATTTTCTTGAGATCTCCCAAAGGGTGTCGTTTTTCTTAATTGTATAATGCACATATCCGTTTGAAGATGTCGTCTTGTTAGATGATGAACGAGCTTCAGACTTCGAAGCAGAAGCAGATGCAACTGTGTTTTTTGGTGCCCCGTTTGAATATATTACCAGTCTTTGACCGGGTTTTATATTGGATTTCACTCTGTTCCAAGCTTGCAGGTCAGATAACCTGACCTTGTATCTCTGGGCAATTTTGCTTAGTGTCTCATTCTTCTTTACGGTATGTGTTATAGAAGTATTTTCGAATGACGATGTTTTGGATTCGTTTATGGTATTAAAGTACAGACTATCCTTGTATCCATAAATAATCTGCTCTTTGTCTACAAACGCAGAAGTGTAATTGAAAGGAAGGTTTAAAATCATACCTCCCTCTGATCCTGGGATTATCTCTTTAGTATATTGTGGATTAAGGTCGCTTAGTTCCTCTTTGGAAATACCTACCAACTCAGATATCTGTCCAAAATGAAGAGGCTTGTATATCATAAAAGTGTCTACATGAGCAGGTAATGAGATTTGTCTCGGGCTTATCCGGTGCTCTTTATAGTAGTTGAGAGTATATAGGGCAGCTACAAAAGAAGGAACATAACCTCTGGTCTCCCTGGGTAAAAAAGGATAAATCTTCCAGAAATCTTTAGTGCCACCAGCTCTTCGGATGGCTTTGTTAACATTTCCGGCTCCACAATTATACGAGGCTATTGCAAGGGACCAGTCTCCAAATATTGTGTACGCATCTTTAAGGTACTTGGCTGCGGCATGGGCAGATGCTACAGGATCCAGTCTTTCATCTACATAGGAGTTTATTTTAAGATTGTACTGTAAAGCAGTTCTGTACATAAACTGCCACATACCTTTTGCATTTACCCTTGATGTAGCTCTGGGGTTCAATGCCGATTCAATTATTGCCATTACCTTAAGCTCCTTTGGGAGATCGTATTCATCCAGTATCTCCTCAAAAATTGGCATGTAATAGCTGCTTAGCCCGAGTACAAGGTCTATCTTGTTCGGTATCTTCTGAGTGTAATATATTATATGGTTCTTGATAATGTTATTGTACGGAAGCGGAATAAAGGAGTTCATAGACTTCAACCTGCGGATGAAAACAGAATCCGGTACATCAGAAGTGAAATTGCTACTGTCCAGATCTACAGGGAAATTGTTTTCCAGTGACAGGTTTTTCTGGACATACCAAATATTAAGCAAACTGTCTGTAGGAAGAGCAGGCTCAATAAAATCTTCTCCCTCAAAAAAGCTGAGGGCACCTGGGTTAATAGTGTCATTACTGCTTACCGTATCCGATAATTGAATTACATTAACTTCCAGTTCCTGTTTAAGAGAATCTATTACTTTCCTTAGCTTCGATATCTCTTGCTCCATTGATTTACGGCTGGGTTTTTTTGAAAAAATCTGACCGTATGAAACCTCCGAAGAGAGGGACATTATAAAAAGGGAAATTAAAAGAGTTTTAAAAAGAGAGGAGTATGATGTATTTAATTTCATTATTTAGAAGTTTAATTTCATCTGAAGACCAAAAGCAGGGTTCAGATTGTTAGTAAATTGATAATTGAGGGGCTGTATTATCCCCGGGCCAAATGACGCAGAAAGGTCGTCACTAATGTCAAAATCCTGAAGGTGTGCAAATACATTAGCGTCAATAATATTGAGGGCATAGACAATAAGACCTGAAAGTATGGAATAATCACGATATCGTCTGTAGCTGTCCTTGAAATACTTTAATGTCTCAACATTATACCTTCCGGTAAGAGTCGAGCCCGGTTTGCTTGCTTCGTTGTAAAGATCGCGGTATCTCTGGTATTGAAGGTTGTTAGAGTAGATAAAGTATCCACATGTAATAAAGCCGCCGTAAAAAATAGGAATCTTCCAGTAGTTCCCGGTGTATGCCTGTCCCAGTCCAGGCAGCAATGCAGAGTAGAGAGAAGCACGGGCAGGGAGTATATCCTTATGATACTTGTAACACACAACCCCATCCATTACTCCACCCCAATAAGTGAAAATTGCCCCCATATATAAGAGGTCCCTGTTAGTCTTATATCTGGTATCTCCGCTTTCCAGCCATTTGAGGTTGTTCTTGTATCCGGAATACAGGAATGTTGCTATACCTCCATACAATACTGGCAGCTTCCAGTAATCTCTGTTGTAAATCTGTGCGGTACCGGGTAATATTATCGAACCACCCCACATACGGGAAATTGTCAAAGAATCTTTACCAGCAAGGCTTTTAAAATATCTTTTCAGAGTGTACGCAGGAGGTCTAGGTCCCAAGTCTTCATCTTCTGTGTTTGTCTGGTTATTCTGCTGATTTGTCGACCCCGGAGGACCAACTTTCCCGAACGTTCCCCCGCTAAACTGAGCTTTTGATGAATAGGTAACCAAAAGAGCCAATATGAGTATGAAAATCCTGTTTCTCATCATACAGGTCAGATGTTTGCTTGCTCAATCGCCTTTAAGAAATTAACAATCTCTTCATCTCCGGAAAAGTGGATAGTAATAGAACCCTTTCCATTGTCACCTTTCTTGAGGCTGATGTTGTTGTTGAAATATCTGCCAAATATATCAAGGAGCCTGAAATATGAGTCATCCAGTTCTGGGTTGTTATCTATATTCTTCTTGGAGATGTCGGTACCTGCTAGTTTCTTTATTTTTGCCTCTACCTGTCTGACGGAAAGATCCTGTTCAATAATCTGGTTGCAGAGCTTCAATTGTTTTCTGGAGTTGTCTAGTGCCAGAAGTGCCCTTGCGTGTCCCATCGACAACATTTTAGCTCTTATTGCAAGTTGTATTTCAGCCGGTAATTTTAAAAGACGGAGATAATTGGTTATAGTTGTTCTCTTTTTTCCAACCCGTTCTGCCATTGCCTCCTGCGTAAGATTGCACTCTTCTATCAGCCTCTGGAAACTGAGAGCTATTTCAATAGAGTCAAGATTCTCGCGCTGTATGTTCTCCACAATAGCCATCTCCAGCATGCCCTGATCATCGGCTTTACGTATATATGCCGGTATTGTAGTCAAACCGGCAACGGTAGCAGCCCTGAATCGTCTCTCTCCACTTATTATCTGAAACCTGTTACCCTCGACCAGTCTTACAGTGATTGGCTGGATCAGTCCCAGTGATTTAATTGATTCTGCTAGTTCTGCAAGCGAGTCTTCATCAAAAGTGCTTCTTGGCTGATATGGATTTGCGTCGATTTTACCAACAGGTATTTCAGCTATGGATGCAAGCGACGGGGGTGTCTCAGATGTGGACGGCCTGTTGAACTGCATATTGCCGGCATCCGATATAAGGGCACCAAGTCCCCTTCCTAAAACTGGTTTCTTCATTTTGTAAACTATGAATTCTTTTTAATAATCTCTTTTGCAAGATTCAGGTAATTATTGGAACCTACTGAAACGGCGTCATGTAAAATCACAGGTTTTCCAAAAGAGGGAGCTTCGCTCAACTTTACATTTCTTTGAATAATTGTGTTGAAAACCATTTCGTTAAAATGATTCTTAACCTCTTCTACAACCTGATTTGCATGTCTCAGCCTGCTGTCAAACATAGTCAGGAGAAAACCTTCAATCTGCAAATTGCGGTTTAGTCTGTTCTGAACCAGTTTAATTGTGTTAAGAAGCTTCCCCAGACCTTCAAGGGCAAAATATTCACATTGAACAGGAATAAGTACAGAATCTGCAGCAGACAGAGAATTTATGGTGATAACACCAAGAGAAGGGGAACAGTCAATGATTATAAAGTCATAATCATTTTTTATTGAATCAAGGGAGCGTTTTAAAACGAGTTCTCTGTCAGGGATATTGAGCATCTCTATTTCAGCTCCAACAAGGTTGATATGAGAAGGAGCCAGTCTTAACCCGGGAATATCAGTATCGAGAAGGATATCCTTAATGTTGACATTTCCTATAAGTGTTTCATAAAGCGTTAGCTGCGAGTTGGAATCAGGGTCGAAATTAAATCCAGAGGTAGAATTTGCCTGAGGATCAGCATCAACTATTAATGTTTTTTTTTCCATTACCGCCAGAGAGGCAGCCAGATTGATTGCTGTAGTGGTCTTACCGACTCCACCTTTCTGATTTGCTATTGCTATGATTTTTCCCATATGATAAAATATACATTATTTGCCTAGTCAACATGCAAAATTACAAAATCTTTTTTTGCATAACTAATATTATTACGTTTAGGGTTAAATTGATTAAAGAGGGTCGGCATCCAGAGATATCTTAACCGATGAATACTCCTTAATGATCAGTTTATCAATTCCTTGAGTAATGTTTTTTTTGATTGAGGAAACTGTACTGTCCTTAGGAAGCTTAAGCCAGAACTGAAGCATATACTCACCTCTCAACCTGTCAATTAGTGGTGAGAAAGGTCCAGAAAACTCCTTGACTCCCCAATCGGTCATAAACTCTGCCATCTTACTGGCAGCCAGATTCAATTTATTTTTGTCTGTACAACTGAGAGTAATTTTAATAAGCCTTACAAATGGAGGATAGTCAAACTCCTTCCTCTCTTTCAACAAATCTGTAATAGTTTCCTGCTCCTGTGCAAAGCTCATATAAACAGGATGCTCTGCTTGGGCCGTCTGTATAATTATTCTCCCCTGTTTATACTTTCTTCCCGCCCTCCCCGAGAGTTGTGTGAGTAGCTGAAGTGCTCTTTCGTTCGCCCTGAAATCCTGTATCGCAAGCATGCTATCGGCCTGCAAGAGACATATCAAAGAGAGGTTTTCGAAGTCGAAGCCTTTGCTTATCATCTGTGTACCTACAAGAATATCAAGCTTATGCTGTGCAAAATCCTTTAGTATCCTGTTCTCCCTTAATTTGCTTCGGGTTGTTTCGAAATCAAAACGATCTACCCTTGCTAACGGGAACCGGAGCTTTATCAGCTCTTCAATTTTTTCGGTTCCTGTGCCTCTGTCTTTTAATCCCGGCTTTCCGCATTTTGAACAGATAGTGCTGAACCTGATGTGATGGTCGCAGTAATGGCACCTGAGCTCCTCCCTTGATTTGTGATAGCTTAGTGAAACGTTGCAGTGCGGACACATTGGTATATCGCCGCAATACAGACACTGGACAGTTGGAGAATATGACCGTCTGTTTCTGAATATGAGAACCTGCTCTCCGGCAGTAATGGTGTCATCAATGCTTTTGAGCATAGCTGTGGAAAACACTCCCTCCATTCTTCCTCTCTTCGACTCCCTGATAGTGTCAATGATTTCAATAACGGGAGGTATTGCGCCAAAATATTTGCCTTTGAGTTCAACCAGAGTGTATCTGTTGGAGTAAGCGTTATAGACACTCTCGAGAGATGGAGTTGCGGATCCCAGGAGAATGTTTGCTTTGTGAATACCGGCAAGCATAATGGCACTATCCCTTGCATTATATCTAGGAGCGGGATCTGACTGCTTGTAGGAGGAGTCATGTTCCTCATCAACTATAATAAGCCCGAGGTTCCTGAAAGGTAAAAAGAGAGAGGATCTTAATCCGAGTATTATAAACGGCTCTTCTCCTTTACGTATTAGATTGTGAACCCTTGTACGTTCGCCGTTGCTCTGTCTGGAATGGTATACCATGAGCCTGTTACCGAATACCTTTGCCAGTCTGGTACTCAGTTGCCGGCTTAAGGCAATTTCAGGCACCATGTATAATACAGACATACCATTTTTAATCTGCTCACTTGCAAGGTGAATATATATTTCTGTTTTGCCAGAACCCGTAACACCGTTTAATAGAGTCACTTTTTTGTTGGCAAAGGCTTTATTTATAAGATTGAACGATTTACTCTGTTCGTCAGAAAGTGATGGGAGAGAGTTCTCTTTGTCGGTATGAGCAGTCATTTTTTTTACTCTGACCGGCTTTTCCTGGTTGGCACTGTTAGGATATGCAGCCTTATATACCTCTCCAACTGTGCACATATAATAATCGGAAATCCACTGCCAGAACTCAAGCTCATTGGATTGAACCGGAGGTAATGGAACAATAGATAAAATCTCCTTAAGAGACCCCTTAAACCCGTCGGTGGAATTACACAATTCCGAAATGATTGCAGTATATTCCCTGTTGGCAAAATTCACAAGGACCATTGATCCTATCTGAATGACACCTATAAGGTGTTCAGGAACAATATAATATATATCACTCCTTATCTTAAGGGGCAGAATTACCTTTGAGAAAAGTGCCGGCATCTCAGACATGGCATTAAAGTTTATCTGACAGAAATTGAGCGACATCTTCCAGAAGCCACATTGGTGTGGATGTTGCACCACAAACCCCTACAGAATCACCGTCCATAAACCACTCCCTTTTTATTTCGTCTGTACACTCTATACTGTATGATCTCGGATTTGCAGACTTGCAGCACTCATAGAGTATTTTTCCGTTAGAACTCTCCTTTCCTGTTACGAACAAGATGACAGAATGCTGTTTAGAGAACTCTTTAAGATGAGGGTGCCTGGAAGAGACTTGTCCGCATATTGTGTCGTTTGATTTGAAGTTATCCAGAGAACCCCCTGCAAGGATTATCTTCTCTTTTATCATGTCGCAAATCTCTTTGTACTCCTGGGGGTCCTTTGTTGTTTGAGAGAAGATACTCATGGGGCGGGTGAAATCTACCTTCGCAAGGTCCAGAATGTTCTCAATGACTATAGCATCGCCGTCTACCTGTCCCACAAGTCCGTTAACCTCGGCATGCCCCGATTTTCCAAATATAAGAAGCTGACCGTTTACACTCCGGAGCTTTAAATAACTCTCCTTGATCCTTTTTTGAAGTTTCAGAACAACAGGACATGTACAGTCAATAAGTTTAAGATTATTCCTTTCGGCAGTTTCGTAACTGGAGGGAGGTTCGCCATGCGCCCGTACGAATATTACAGAATCTTTCAGTTGTTCAATATCTTTGTGGGTAACCACCTCCATCCCCCTCTTTTTAAGACGGCTTAGTTCAGTATTGTTGTGTACTATGGACCCAAGAGAATATAATTTTTGGTTACTGTCAAGAAAGTTTTCCGCCTCCTTGATAGCTCTCACGACTCCATAACAGAAGCCCGATTTTGTATCTACCTCTACTTTTAGTTCCATCTCTTGGATAAAATATTGTCAATCCATACAATCTGTTCATCTATAGACATATTGCTGTTATCCAGAATTATGGCATCTCCCGCTCTTTTGAGCGGGGCCGCCTCCCTGTTTTCATCTAAGTAATCTCTCTGGACTATATTTTGCAGCACATCTTCATAATTTGCACTTTCGCCCTTCTCAATAAGCTCCTTGTACCTTCTGGCAGCCCTCACGTCAGCATTTGCTGTCATGAAAATTTTCAGTTCTGCATTGGGAAAGATAACTGTGCCAATATCTCTGCCATCCATAACCACTCCTTTTCTCTCACCGTAAAGTCTTAGAATTTTGTCAACAAACTCCCTCACTTGTGGAAGAGCAGCAATGAAGCTCACCTTGCCTGAGACCTCCAGCCCTCTTATGTCTCTCTCAACTAGCTCGCCATTCATAAACAGCTCACTTCTGCCATCAACGCTGTTGGCCCGGAATTCAAGATTAATAAATTCCATAGCCTTTGACAGAGCCTCCTTATCAATATTATTCTGTGGGTCAATCATTGCTTCTCTTATGGCATATAACGTTACACCTCTGTAGAGGGCACCTGTATCTACATAAATAAGTCCGTATTTTGCTGCGATAATCTTTGCGAAACTACTTTTGCCGGTTGAAGAATGGCCGTCAATGGCTATAATGATTTTTGGAATATTCATGCTCATTTAATTAAGACAAACATACACAAAAAAGGATTATCTTTGCGAAAATAATATTGATGAAAGTTGCTATTTTTGATTTGGGAACCCATGTTTTTAACTTGCTAATATCCGACATATCCCTCGGAAAATGTAAGATAATAAGAGTTGTCAAAATGCCATCTTTCATTGGATCAGGTGGCTTCTCAAGCGGCCTGCTTAGTCCTCAGACTATCCAATCTTCTGTAGAAGTGTTTGGGAAATTGATGAAAGAGATAGAGACCTCAGGAGGGGCAGATCTTATTAAGGCATTTGCCACATCGGCAATCAGAGACGCAAGAAACGGCTCCGATTTCACAAAAATTATCAAGCAAGAATTTGATGTGGAAGTAGAGACCATATCGGGAGACAGGGAGGCAGAACTTACCTATAAAGGAATCAGAGAATCAGTCTTTCTATATAACGAAAAAGTCCTTATGTGTGACATAGGAGGAGGCAGCAACGAACTTATTATAGCAGATAAAGATAAGATTTACTGGAAAGAGAGTTTTAATCTTGGTGTTGTTAGGCTAAAAGAACTTTTTAATCCCGACGATCCAATTTTAGAAAGGCAGATTGAAGATATTGAAAGCTATCTGGAGAAGACCCTATACAATTTATGGACCGCATGCAAACAATATAAACCTGTATTCATGATAGGTTCATCAGGCTCTTTTGACACCCTCAGGGAGTTACTTTATACAGATGATGACGGCTCACTGCCTGCCAGGGAGCTGGATATGGAAAAACTAAGTGCCCTTCATGAGATACTGATAAAGTCGACCAGAGAGGAGAGGATGCAGATGCAACGGATGACACCTTTCAGGGTAGACTATATGGTTCTTGGCAGTATATTTGTTCAACTGGTCCTGAAGAGGTGTAATATTTTAGAGTTGTACCAGTCGTCATACTCACTAAAGGAGGGATTTATGGCAGAATTAGCCGAATCCACACAAAAAAAGCAAATTATCAATTTATGAAACTACTTATAATCGATGATGAAAAAAGCATCAGAAATACTCTAAAAGAGATACTTGAGTTCGAAGGTCATGAGGTGACACTAGCAGCAGATGGGGCAGAGGGACTAGCTTTTGCTACATCCAACAATTATGAGGTAATCTTTTCAGATATAAAAATGCCAAACATGGACGGCATGGAGCTGCTTGATAAGCTCAATGAAGCAAATGTAGAATCATCGGTTATCATGATATCCGGACACGGATCAATAGATACGGCAGTTGAATGTATAAAAAAAGGGGCATTTGACTTTATACAAAAACCTCTGGACCTGAACAGGATTCTCATAACACTGAGAAATGCCACAGACAGGACAAATCTGGTTAAGGAGACAAGGATCCTTAAAAAACGAGTTGCAAAAATTCCGGAAATCGTAGGGGTCTCACCGGCCATAATGAAAATCAAGGACATGATAGACAGAGTGGCTCCTACAGATGCGAGAGTTTTGATAACTGGTTCCAATGGCACAGGAAAGGAACTGGTAGCAAGATGGCTCCATGAAAAATCAAGCAGGAACAATATGCCTTTCATAGAAGTCAATTGTGCAGCTATTCCCGGAGAACTAATCGAAAGTGAACTTTTCGGACATGAGAAAGGGGCATTCACGTCTGCTGTAAAACAACATAAGGGCAAGTTTGAGCAGGCCGACGGGGGTACACTTTTTATGGATGAAATAGGAGATATGAGCCTCGCTGCGCAGGCTAAAGTCTTAAGGGTTTTACAGGAAAACAAGCTTAGCAGGGTTGGAAGTGACAAGGATATAAACGTAAAGGTAAGGGTTGTGGCAGCCACGAATAAGGATCTTGGAGAGGAGATTTCCAAAGGAACATTCAGAGAGGACCTTTTTCACCGGTTAAGCGTGATTATTATACATGTACCTCCATTAAGCGAAAGGAAAGAAGACATTCCTCTTCTTTCAAGGCATTTTATTGATCAGATTTGTGAAGAGAGTGGTATGATACACAGGTCAATAGATGAAGAGGCTCTTAGAGAACTTACTACATACAAATGGACAGGAAACATAAGGGAACTCAGGAATGTTGTGGAGAGGTTGCTTATACTCAGCAATAATGTAATTACAAAGGAAGATGTTATTGCTTATGCAAAACCGGTATTCAGGTAGTCTATTCTTTCTCTACTCTTAAGCCCTGAATGAAATTACCGTCATCCTGAATCTTTACAAATAGTGTGACCCTGAATTTACTTCCTCCGGCATTCAGGTTACCTATTGCATACTTCATTGGAGGTTTTCCGCTTCTGTATGCAATGACAAAGCTTTTTGGAGAATAATTTGAGAAGAACTCCTTCATTATCTGCTTTGCCTGAGCCTTACTGCAAACATTCACTGTGCCAAGTATGTCTATATCAAGATTCTGTGCAAACCACGCCGATAATTTTTCGGCATCACCATTCTGAAAATACTTCGCAATCGGAACAAAAACATCCTGTTCGGGTGTTGTCTGTGCAGATAGTGGCGAAAGAGTCAAAAAAACAGCAGCCAAAGAAAACAATATAGATCTCATAACAATTTTATTTGTCGATAGTGTAGGATCCAGCAAAAATCAAGCCATAAGCTTTTGATATAAAGATAAAGAATTTGTGAAATATATCTTAAATTTGTAACAATGAAGATAATATTATTGCTTGTCGGAAAGACTGAATTTCTCTGGCTTAGAGGCGGAATTGAGCTCTATGAGGAGAGACTAAAACACTATGTTAGCTATCAAAGAGTTGAAATACCGGAACTTAAGACTGTGGGGAATCTTTCTCAGCAACAAATAAAAGAGAGAGAAGGAGAAGCAATAATGAAATTTTTAAAACAGAATGACGAGCTTATTCTTATGGATGAGCGGGGAGAAGAGTTTACATCGGAAAAATTCGCCTCATACATAGAAAAGAAGAGCATTCATGGTATAAAAAATGTAGTCTTCGTAATTGGAGGGGCATATGGATTTTCGGAAGAGCTCTATAAAAGGGCCAATGAAAAGATTTCTCTCTCAAAAATGACCTTCTCGCACCAGATGGTAAGAGTTATATTTTTAGAACAACTTTACAGAGCATATACAATAATCAAAGGCGAACCATATCATCATAAATAGGAATGAACAAGCTGTTATCTGTAATAATCCGAAAAAGACCGGCCACACTCTGGATGCTGGCACTTCTCCTGATGATTGTCTCGTTTCTGGAGTTCTCGTCATCAGACTCTATGGACAGAGAGGTATCGCGCCTTGAGAGCAGAATTCACATAAGGCAACAGTTACTGGAAGATTTTGTTTTAAAAACAGCAGAAACTCCGGATTCTTTGTTCATCGACTTCAAGGACTTTCCTGAAGATATGGTTATATACAGGTATTACAGCGACACTCTTCAGTCCTGGATAAACCAGTTGCCAATTGCAAATGATGATATTGCTAATTTTGATTTCGGATACAGGATAAACCAACTCAACAGTAAAGGTGTTACAAATACACCACTTGCCTATACAGGTAAACTTGAGCAATATATGAGCCTGGGCTCTGCCTGGTATGTTGTAAAAAAATATACAAAAGGGAACATGAAACTTGTTGCCGCTTTGTTGATTCAAACTGATTACCCCACAGAGAACAATGTTCTGAAAAGCGAAATAAACCCTCACTTCTCCTTGCGGCGACAGCTTTCCATAGTACCAGTCACATATGATGAATCATACGTTGTTCACGGCAAAGATGGAGGGGTACTGTTTTCTGTTTTAAAAAACCTTCCAAACGATAGTGGTCAGTCAGGAGCTATCCTAAGATGGTTTGCAATGCTGCTGGCAATTATTGCTCTGTTCTCAAACCTGCAGATAAACAGAGGTGTCAAGGAGTTCTTTTTTGTTTTCGGCGGTCTGGTAGTGATCCGGTTTCTTGCAATTTATCAGTCTTCACAGTCACAAAGCGAATTCGAACTTTTTTCCCCAAACCTCTATGCCGATTTCGGAATATTCAATTCACTGGCAGACCTGCTCATAACCAATATCCTCATTTTTCTACTGATACTTGCACTCTTTATGGTACGGAAGAGTCTGGCTCTTATATTTTTGAGGTCTCAAACCAAAAAAAGGAGATTACTGACGGCGGTGTTCCTCATGATTCCGATTCTACTGATTCCATATATACAGATAAGCCTTAAATCAGTTATCATCAATTCCAATATTGTCCTTGAGTTATATAAGATAGACGAAATTTCAATTTACTCCATTCTTGTATATGTCTCATATGGTCTTCTTTTTCTTGCACTTCTTTTCTCGTTCCAGCTTATCAGACCCATACAGATCAAGAGACGAAAATATTCATTTCTCAAAACAAAGAGTCTTTACATTTATATAGCAGCAATCTCTCTATATACACTTGTAACGGTTAGTATAAACGGATATAAAAAAGAGCTTGACAGGAACAAGGTTTGGACAACAAAAATGTCGATAGAGAGAGACCTTAACCTTGAGTTGCAACTTAAGGACATGGAAAGTTCTATTGCAAAAGACCCTATCCTGAACCTCCTTGTTAATATTGAGGGAGGAGAAGGGTATGTCAGTGACAGACTAAATGAGGCATACTTCGGCAGCATCTCTCAAAGGTATGACATACGCAGGACTAAATGCACAAAAGGTCAGTTGCTTGACAGGGAAGACGATTCTCCTCTGGTCGACTGTGAGCATTTCTTTGATAACGAGCGAGATAACTACGGAATGCCCCTTGTTGACGGCTCCCGGTTTTTCTTTCTTAACAATTACAACGGCAGGGTAAGTTATCTTGGGATTTTCACATATCCGGGTTTTGGGAACGGTGACATAAGGCTGTATATAGAACTTGATTCAAAGTTCATGAAGGAGACAATAGGATATCCGGCAGCGTTGCTTAACCATGTTCAGATAGATAATTTTTATATTCCGTCGAGTTATTCATATGGTAAGTATTTAAATAACAGACTTGTAACATATAGCGGAGGATATAATTATCCTATTGTCGCACAGTCTGATACTTTAATTGGTTATTATGTAACGAGAAAAGACGGCTATATTCATTTCACCAACAAAGTCTCACCGGAGAACATGATGGTAATCAGCAGACCCGAAAGAAATGTTTTTCCATATTTTGTTACTTTCTCATATATATATCTGTTCTTTTCACTGCTTTTTTTTGGAATCCTGAGGTTCAGAAACGGAAGGTTATTCTACCAGTTGCCAAAAAAATCTTTCAGGTGGAAGATAACAACCCTTATTGTTGCCTCACTTGTTGTTGCTCTCGTATCAATGGGAGCAGGCAGCATTTGGTTCTCCGTAAACTATTTCAATGAGAATAACAGGTCGCAGATGGAGTCTAAGATGAACTCTGTTGAGTCTGCACTCTCCTTTTATGTAAAGAATATCCAGCGATACAACGACACAAGATTCAATAAGACAGATCTGCTGAATGCGATGAACCGACTTTCGAACAATACACAGATAGACATTAATGTATATGGTTCAGATGGTCTGCTTATAAGAACTACTCAACAAGAGGTATATGACAGGTTCCTTATTGGAAAGAGGATGAACCCCGAGGCATACAAGCAGATTGTCCATAACAACAAAAAGCAGTTTGTCAATAAAGAGAACATAGCACGTCTCTCTTACAACTCACTTTATGCACCACTGTATAATCAGGATGGAGTACTTATAGCAATCGCAAATATTCCGTTCTTTTCTAAACAATCGGGAATGAAGAGTGACGCTTCAAGTATAATAGCAGCTATTATCAATATCTATCTTCTGCTCCTTTTGGCTGCTATTTTTGGTGGGCTGGCCCTCTCAAATTCTCTGTCAAAGCCCTTGGCAGAGATCAGTAAAAAGATGGAGCTTCTGGATATATCACGCAAACCCGAGCATATCAACTATACAAACAAGGACGAACTCGGTATACTTGTAGCAGCATACAATAAAATGGTGGATGACCTTGAGGAGAGTACAAGGATTCTGGCTCAGGGAGAGAGGGAGCAGGCATGGAGAGAGATGGCAAGACAGATCGCACATGAGATAAAGAACCCACTTACGCCAATGAGACTCAGTATACAGCATTTAATGAGGCTCAAAAGTCAGGGGATAGAGGATTGGCCAAACAGATTCGATGCACTTGCCGGTACACTTATAGAACAAATTGACATTCTGTCCGAAGCAGCCGGAGAATTCTCCAGTTTTTCAAGGTTTTATTCGGAGGATCTTGCCAAGGTGGAAATCAACAACCTCATTAGGGAGCAGATAGTTCTTTTCAACACAAGGGACAATATAACAATTTCATACGAGAGTGATTCAAGGGAAGCTTATACAATGGCAAGAAAGACGCAGCTTTCGAGGGTTTTTGTGAATCTTTTGTCAAATGCAGTACAGGCTGTAGAGAACCAGAGTAAAGGAAGAATCTGTGTGTCACTTAAAGTTGTCGGGAATTATTACGAAGTCTCATTTGAGGATGACGGACCTGGAGTTGCAGATAATCTTACGCATAAGCTGTTCAAGCCGAACTTCACAACCAAGACAGGTGGTACCGGTCTTGGACTGGCAATATGCAGAAGCATCATGGAACAGAGCCAGGGTGAGATTAATTACTATATTTCGGAAAAATTGGGAGGAGCCTGCTTCAGCTTAAAGTTGCCTGTACATCAAAACGCTTAACCTACTTCTGACGAAGGAAGATCTGAATAGGAGTTCCGGTAAATTCGAAATGTTTTCGTAATTTGTTCTCCAGGAACCTCTTATAGTCCTCTCTTACATATTGTGGCAGATTACAGAAAAATGCAAACGATGGAGCCGGTGTAGGGATCTGGGTAATGTATTTTATCTTTACGTACTTCCCTTTTAAAGCAGGAGGAGGGTAGTTCTCAATTTCCGGGAGCATAATCTCGTTAAGCTTAGATGTCTGAATTTTTCTTGACCTGTTTTCGTAAACCTTAGCAGCAGCCTGAAGCACATCCAGAATTCTCTGCTTGTTTATTACAGATGTGAATACTATCGGGAGATCGTTGAAAGGAGCAATCTTCTGGAGTATCTCTTCGGTCATCTCCTTCATGGTGTTGGAAGTTTTTCCCTCAATAATATCCCATTTGTTGATTACAATAACACAACCCTTCTTGTTTTTGATAATCAGATTGAAAATCGCCATGTCCTGAGCTTCTACCCCTATGGAGGCATCAATCATCATTATGCAGACATCGGAATGTTCTATGGCTCTTACAGAGCGCATTACTGAATAAAATTCAAGATCTTCCCTCACCTTGTTGCGCTTTCTTAACCCGGCGGTATCAACAAGCATGAAGTCATAGCCAAATTTATTGTAACGTGTAGATATTGAGTCTCTTGTTGTTCCTGCAACAGGGGTCACTATATTTCTCTCCTCGCCCAGAAGAGCGTTTGTAAGAGAAGATTTTCCAACATTTGGTTTTCCTACAATTGTAATATGCGGGATATTAAGTGTCAGATCCTCTTTATCCTCCTCAGGCAAAAGTTCGACAACTCTGTCCAGAAGATCTCCGGTGCCACTGCCACTTGCAGAAGATGTTGCAAAGGGTTCTCCAAGTCCAAGTGAGTAAAAAGTGTGTGTATCGTAGAACTTGTCACCAGTATCAACCTTGTTTGCAACAAGAACTACAGGTTTTTTGCTTCTGCGAAGAATGTTTGCAATGGTGGCGTCAAAGTCTGTTATACCTGTCCCCACCTCACACATAAACATAATCACATCAGCCTCTTCAATGGCAAGAAGTACCTGTTTGCGAATTTCTTCTTCAAAAATATCATCGGAATTTACAGAATATCCTCCTGTATCGATAACGGAAAATTCCCGTCCACTCCATTCACAACGTCCGTAGTGACGGTCACGGGTAACTCCAGAGACCTCATCTACAATTGCTTGCCTCATTCCGACAAGGCGGTTGAAAAGTGTAGATTTACCAACATTCGGACGACCTACAATAGCTACTATACTCATAAGGGGGGCAAAGATAACAAATTTTTGCGAGGAACACCTCTTTGTGGATCATACCTGAAACCGTTCCTAAGCGTGCCTCTCTTTCCCCATAGTATCCTCTCTTCCGATTTTGCACACATCAGACCCAGTTTCCGCATGTTTTTATTGTGTCCCACCTCTTTCTCGGGAAACTGTCCGTTTTTTCTGAATATAATGTTAAATGATAGTAAAAACACACATAAACCCACTAATGCTACCGTTAATAAAAATAAATACATTCCAGAAAGATTTTTTAAAATTTAAAACAACTATTCGGTTATTTTCACACACTTGTCCAATGGAAGAAGAGGGTGATTTCCAACCTGAATCATCTGAGGAAGCTGATGTCCCTTAAACGCAGATGCGTTGTTGAGTTGTAGAATCCTGTTAAGCAGTACGCGGTCTGTTCCCGAATTTATCAACTCTTCGGGAGTCATTCCCTTCTCATAAAGCGAATGCAAAATTGGGTCCAGAATATCGTAAAGAGGTAATGTGTCACTGTCCTTCTGACCAGTGCTCAACTCGGCCGAAGGAGCCTTTGAAAGTGTAGAATAGGGAATTACTGTCTTTATGCTGTTTATGTAATTTGCCAGATTGTATATGTCAACCTTGTAAACATCCGCAATTACCATTATTGCTCCAGTAAGGTCACCATACAATGTCCCATATCCCATTGCCATCTCACTCTTGTTTGAAGTGTTCAGCAGCAGCGCACCTGTCTGATTTGAATAGGACATAAGAATGTTTGCCCTTATCCTGGCCTGCAGGTTCTCTATTGTTAGTTTTTTTGTCTCTTCGCAAAACAGGGAATCAAGCTCTCTGATAAATTTATTGAATATTCCCTCTATTGGAACAATGCTGTAAGAAATGCCAAGATTGTCACCAAGCTCAACAGCATCGGTAACAGAGTGCATTGTAGAAAAAGGTGAAGGCATAATTAAACCATGTACGTTTTTGGCACCTAATGCATCTGCAGCAATTGCGGCTACTACGGCAGAATCGATTCCACCCGATATGCCCAGTACGCCCTTTTCCTTCCCGGCATCTTTAAAAAACCGGCGGAGCGTCTTAACGATTTTTTCGTAAACAATATCTGTTTGAATATCAATAAGCATGGCTAAAACACAAAACTTGAACTGATAGATTTATAATTATATACTTTGTCAATTACATCTGCAAAAATCTCAGCAACCGAAAGTACCTTGATTTTGCTTCTGTCCAGATTTGGATCTGTGCTGAGCGGAATTGTGTCGGAGATTATTACCTCAGTCAGATGAGATTTTGCAATTCTGTCATAGGCAGGACCAGAAAGCACAGCATGAGTGGCAAGGGCCCTTACGCTTATCGCACCTTTTTCCATAAGCATATCGGCAGCTTTGGAAATTGTTCCTGCTGTATCTATCATATCGTCAATTATAACAATATTTCTTCCCTCTACATCCCCTATAGCGGTCATGGATCCCACAACATTTGCCTTTTCACGTGACTTGTGGCATATAATAAGGGGACATCCGAGAATTCTGGAATATGCATTTGCTCTTTTTGCTCCACCCATGTCAGGTGCCGCTATAGACATGTTATCAAGTTTGAGGTCACGCAGATATGGAAGGAATATTGAACTGGCATAGATATGGTCGACAGGAAAATCAAAAAATCCCTGAATCTGATCTGCATGAAGGTCGGCAGTCATTACTCTGTCGCAACCTGCAGCAGCAAGAAGATTGGCAACCAGTTTGGCCCCTATTGGTACCCTTGGTCTGTCTTTCCTGTCCTGGCGAGCCCATCCGAAATATGGGATAATTGCATTTACCTTGTATGCAGATGCCCTTCTGGCTGCATCGATCATAAGCAGAAGTTCGAACATGTTATCCACCGGTGGAAATGTAGATTGAACAATAAACACGGTAGCTCCCCTGACGCTCTCCTCAAAAGCGGGTTGGAACTCACCGTCGCTGAATACCGTAACGGTGGATTTGCCTAGTTCCAGATTAAGAGCAGCAGCTATCTTCTCGGCTAAATACCTGGAATTACGGCAAGAAAAAATCTGTATCTTATGATTATGGTCCATGATTGTAATGTTATATTATTTTAAAAGAGTTTCTATATAATCAAGAATCTCCTCTCTGCCTTTCCCGCTCTCAGTTGAGCTCAAAAAAACAGGTGGAAGTTCATCCCAGTGTTCCATAAGGGATTCGCGATTCTTTTTTATCTGAGTTTCCAGGGCAGAGTTACTAAGCTTATCGCACTTTGTGAATATAATTGAAAAAGGAACTCCGGCATCGCCGAGTTCCAGTATAAATTGTAGGTCAATATCCTGCAGGTCGAGTCTGGAATCAAGTAAGACGAACAGATTTACCAGGTCTTCCGAACCATTTATGTAGCCTCTTATTATATCAACAAGTACAGCCCTGTCGCTCTTGGATCGTTTGGCATAACCGTAACCGGGGAGATCTACCAGATACCATGAATTGTTTATCAAAAAATGGTTTATAAGCTGGGTTTTACCGGGTTTAGAAGAGGTGTGCGCCAATTGGCCGTGTCTGCATAATGCGTTGATAAGAGAAGATTTACCGACATTTGATCTGCCGATAAAAGCAAATTCCGGTAGTCTTGCTTTAGGTTTGTCCTTTAGATAGCGACAGCTTCCGGAAAATATGGCTTGAGTAATCTTCATATATAAATTCTGACGGGCAAAGGTACAATATTATGCTTATATTTGTATGGATAGTTTCATAAAAAAAATAAAATGGGAGTTGAGGCGCAGATGACCCTTTGTCAGCTACAGGAGAAGATTAAGGAATCCATAGAGAGCAGGAATAACGCAAAGTATTGGATAAGAGCAGAAATAAGCGAGATTAAAAACAACTTTGCAGGGCACTGTTATCTCGATCTTGTAGACCGGCCAACAGGAGGAGACTCAGTAACGGCAAAGGCGCAGGCAATTATATGGGCAAACAGCTACAGGCTCATAAAACCATACTTCGAAACAACAGCCGGACAACCACTTACAAAAGGGATGCATATTCTCATATGTGTACAGGTTCAGTATTCTGCCCTATATGGACTTTCTCTTATTGTTACAGATATCGATCCTTCATTTACAGTGGGAGAACAAGAGCTTGAGCGGCAGAAAACCATAACAAGACTCAAGAATGAAGGGATGTTTGAGATGAACAGTACTCTTGAATTGCCACTTCTGCCCAAAAGGCTTGCAATTATATCTTCCGATCAGGCTGCCGGTTACAGGGATTTTATAAATCATCTGCATTTGAATGAGTACGGCTTCAAGTTCAGGACAGAGCTCTTTAATGCGCCAATGCAGGGCAACATAGCACCGGAAGGTATTATAGATGCTCTGGACAAAGTGGCCGGGAGATCAGATGAGTTTGATATTCTGCTGATACTCCGGGGAGGAGGTTCAGCTCAGGATCTGGCATGTTTTGATGACTACAATCTGGCCGCAAACATAGCACAGTTCCCGTTGCCGGTAATCACCGGAATTGGTCACGACCATGACTATCACATAGCAGACATGGTGGCCCACACATCGGTGAAGACCCCGACGGCACTTGCAGATTTTATAGTGGATATTTTTGTGAAAGAGGACCAGCAAATAATTTTTTTATCAAGGAGACTATCGTTATCTTTACATACAAGGCTCATAAATGAATCGAATAATTTAAAATCGGTCACAAACCGGTTGCGGAGCTCATACAAAGCCGGTATCCAGTTGCACTATCATAAGCTTCAGATGCTGGAACAGAGGATAAGGTCAAACAATCCATTGTTATTGCTCACAAAGGGATATGCCCTTGTTCTTAAGAAGGGGAGGAAGATAAGTCATATAAGTCAGGTAGAGGAGGGAGATAACATAAGGTTGATTATAGATGGGGGAGCTTTAAATTGCACAATAAATAACAAGGAAGATGAAACAAAAAGGTAAGACATATCAGGAAGCTCTGCAGGAACTGCAGGAGCTTGTTATAAAGATAGAGGATCCTGCATCAGACATTGAGACCATTTCGCATGACGTCAAAAAGGCTATGGAGTTGGTCAAATACTGCCAGATTCAACTAAGGTCCTTCGAAGAAGAGATCGAAAAATTAACAGAATAACAGATATCATGGAAGAGCTGGGACTTTGGTTAAAAGATCCTTATCTGGAGCCATTCAAGGGAGATATTTTCAGGCGTTTTCAGAAGATCGCAATTAAGAGTCAGGAGCTCTCAGGGTATGGCAAGCAACTCACAACTGCCATAAATTCGCATTTATACTATGGTGTCCATAAGAGCCGGACATCCTGGATATTCAGGGAGTGGGCACCAAATGCAACAGCACTATACCTTATAGGAGATGTAAACAACTGGAGAAAACAGGATGAGTATGCCTTTAGTCGGATAGATAACGGAAATTGGGAACTAGAGTTACCCTTGGACAAATTCAGACATGGAGATATTTTTAAATGGATGGTTTGCTGGAACGGAGGAGAGGGTGAGCGTATGCCTGCTTATTCCACCAGATGCATTCAGGACCCTCATACAAAGCTTTTCGCAGCACAGATATGGGATCCAAAGCCATATAACTGGGTAAAAAATACGAATCTGAACATAACAAACCCACTTATATACGAAGCGCATATAGGAATGAGTTCAGAAGAGGCCGGAGTGTCAACCTATGAATCATTTAGAACTAAGGTGTTGCCAAGAATTGCCAGACTTGGCTATAACACAATTCAACTGATGGCAATACAGGAACATCCTTATTATGGCTCTTTCGGATACCAGGTATCAAACTTTTATGCTGCAAGTTCCAGATTCGGTACACCGGAGGAGTTAAAAATGCTTATCGATGAGGCGCATTCGCTGGGAATAGCTGTTGTCATGGATATTGTACATTCGCATTCTGTAAATAATGTTCTGGAGGGATTATCCCTTCTTGACGGAACAGATTACCAGTACTTTCATGAAGGACCAAGAGGCAATCATCCTGCCTGGACATCCAAATGCTTCAATTACGGAAAGAACGAGGTGTTGCATTTTCTCCTGTCGAATTGCAAATACTGGCTGGAAGAGTACAGATTTGACGGATTCCGGTTTGATGGTATTACGAGTATGATATACAACGACCATGGGCTTGGCAAGGATTTTACAGATTATTCATGCTACTTTGACGGAAATCAGGACGAAGATGCTCTTGTATACCTGGCTTTGGCAAATCAGCTCATTAAGGAGGTTAACCCATATGCAATTACAATTGCAGAAGATGTAAGCGGAATGCCGGGACTTGCCGCTCCGGTAAGGAACGGTGGTTTCGGATTCGATTTCAGGATGAGTATGGGTGTTGCCGATCACTGGATCAAATGGATAAAAGAACTTAAGGATGAAGATTGGAACGTAGGGGAGATGTTTTGGGAACTTACCAATAAAAGGGCCGATGAGAAAACAATTAGCTACGCAGAGTGCCACGATCAGGCAATGGTAGGGGATAAAACCATAATATTCAGGCTTATGGATAAGGAGATGTATTTTTCTATGAGCAGATTGTCGGAAAATCTGATTGTAGACAGGGGTATTGCGCTTCACAAAATGATACGTCTTGTAACAATAGCAACTGCAGGTGACGGATACCTCAATTTCATGGGGAACGAGTTTGGTCATCCTGAGTGGATAGATTTTCCCAGAGAGGGTAACGGATGGTCATTTTTCTATGCTAGAAGACAGTGGTCATTGGCCGATGATACAAATTTAAAATATAAATTCCTTCTTGATTTTGATGAATCTATGATACAAATGATTAAAAGAAGTGAAATTTTTAGTGCGAAACCTGAATCACTTTATCAGAACAAAGAAAATCAGGTTCTTATTTTCTCAAGGGGAGGATTTGTGTTTGCTTTCAATTTTAGTCCGGACAATTCATATACAGATTTTAAGTTCTATGCACCTGTCGGGAAATACAATATTGTACTGAGTTCGGACTCTATATGTTTTGGCGGATTTGACAGGGTTTCAGATAAAACCAACTATTTCACCAGCTTCTCAAACGGAGGGGACCAGCTCTCTTTGTACCTTCCATGCAGAGCAGCAATTGTCTTGAAAAAGGGGAAGTGATATAATTTAGTAACTTTTTTTTTGCTATCTTGCAACGTTAATAATTTCGAATATGGCATACTTACAGTTTAATAAAGAGGAATTGGTTAACCTGGAGTATTCACTTAAACGCGAGGTGTTGTCTACGAACCATGCCGGAGGATATCTGAATACTACAATTGTAGGATGCAACACCAGAAAGTATCACGGACTTCTTGTGGTGCCAATAGCAAATTTTGGCGGAGACAAATTCGTGCTACTCTCTTCACTAGATGAAACTCTTGTCCAGCACGGAAAAGAATTCAATCTTGGAATTCACAGGTATGGAGATATATACGAGCCCAGGGGGCACAAATACATCAGGAATTTTGAGATTGACAAGGTTGTAGCCATAACATATAATGTAGGAGGAGTTGTACTCAGAAAGGTTGTGATGCTATGCAATAATGAAGAACAGGTACTAATTACATATACATTGCTCGAGGCACATTCGCCCACAATACTCAGATTAAAGCCATTCCTTGCATTCAGAAATGCTCATATCCTTTCAAAGGCAAACGTAGAAGCAGATACAAAATACCGTGAAATCGAAAAAGGGAGAAGCTTCAAAATGTATGAGGGCTTTCCCGACCTTAACCTTCAGATGAATGTTAATAGCGAGTTTATATCCAATCCAGACTGGTATTACAATATTGAGTACAAAGAGGAGAGCAGGAGAGCGTATGAATCTAAGGAAGATCTCTTTGTTCCGGGTTACTTTGAACTACCCATAAGGAAGGGACAAACTATAATATTTTCTGCATCAACCAGAGAGGAGGATCCTTCAAAACTCTCCCTGAAATTCACACAGAGTATTAAACGAAGGCACCAAAGGGACAGTTTCGAGAGCTGTCTTCAGATAGCCGCCGATCAGTTTATTACTCAGGATGGTGAGGATACAAGCATATATGCTGGGTATCCGTGGCTAGATAAGAACATGAGGGACACACTCATATCGCTACCAGGTCTTACATGGTATTCAAACGGAGATATCTCCAGATTCAGAGATGTGCTCGATACTATAGTAAGAAAGCAAGGAGAGTATCTTGTAAAGACAAATAAAAAGGCAGATGTACCACTATGGTTTTTCTGGACATTGCAACAGTACGCAAAGGCATTGGGAGGCAGCTCTAAAGTATGGAGAATATATAAAGAGCTGCTTAAGGAGATACTCAACTCATTCAGAGATGGTAGCAGGACAAATGTAAGAATGCATGAAAACGGACTGCTATGGGCAGAGGAGAGAGGGGTTGCCACAAGTTGGATGGATGCATACGTAAACGGTGTTCCGGTTACAGAGAGAGCCGGGTATCAGGTAGAGCTTAATTCGTTATGGTATAATGCAATATGCTTTGTTCTTGAGATGGCCCCAAAAACCAGCGATAACACTTTTGTAAATGACTGGAGAGCTGTAAAAGAAAAAATAGAGAAGAACTTCATTAAAGCTTTCTGGATTGAAACAAAAGAACATCTTGCCGACTACGTAGGTCCGGAAGGTCAGAACAAATATGTCCGTCCTAATCAGCTTTTCACATGTGCCTTCGACTATTCACCAATAAGTGATGATATAAAATCCAAAGTGCTTCAGAACGTAAAACAGGTTTTGCTTACAACAAGAGGTATCAGGACACTTTCCCCAAGAAACCCTAATTACAAAGGTGAATACGACGGCGACCAGTATGCAAGAGATATGGCCTATCATCAGGGAACCGCGCGAGTATGGCTACTCGGATTTTATATAGAGGCATCTCTGAAACTTTATGGAGCAGCATTTATTAACACTGCCACTGAATTGATAAATGCTTTTGAAGAGGATCTGGCAGTACATTGCATAGGTTCGATTTCTGAAGTTTATGACGGTGATCCTCCTTATCAACCACACGGATGCACGTCTTATGCGAACTCGGTTTCGGCCATCCTGAGATCAATGAGGTTAGTTGAACAATATAAAAAAAATGAACAATGAGGGTATTGATGTTTGGATGGGAGTTTCCTCCACACATTTCCGGAGGGTTGGGAACTGCCTGTTTTGGTCTTACCAAGGGTCTGGCGCACCAGGGAGTGGAGGTATTATTTGTAATGCCCTCCGCTGCCGGAGATGAAGATCAGAGTTCGGTCAGTATTATAAATGCAAGCGAAGTTGTAGTTCAGGAGACTGTAAAAAATGTAAGCGATTTTCTGGAGAAGGTTCAGTTTTTAAGAGTTGGGTCAAACCTTGTGCCATATCTGGATCCGGTCCAGTTCTCCAATATGGTAGCCGAACAGAGAGAGGGTCAGATTGAAGACTATAAACACTATTTTGGAGAAAAATATAAATTTTCAGGGAAATACGGGGCCAACCTCATGGAGGAGGTAGCGAGATATGCAATGGTTGCCGGAGAGATTGCTCTCAGATATGATTTTGATGTAATTCACGCCCATGATTGGTTGACCTATCTTGCAGGAGTGGCAGCAAAAAAACTTACAGGAAAACCTCTTGTTGTACACATTCATGCAACTGAGTTCGACAGGAGTGGGAATAATATAAACACAGAGGTATACGAACTGGAGAAGTTAGGGATGAAAGAGGCCGACATGGTAATTGCCGTAAGCAACCTCACCAGAAATATTGTAATAAGCAAATACGGTCTTCATCCGGACAAAGTCGTTACTGTACACAATGCAGTGGACTTTCAAGGTGTCGAAAATATGGATGTGTCAAGAGGTTTAGATGACAAAATTGTAACTTTCCTTGGCAGGATTACGTTTCAGAAGGGACCGGAGTACTTTATAGAGGCAGCAAACAAAGTATTGAAGAGATATCCTAATGTTCGTTTTGTAATGGCTGGCAGCGGAGATATGCTTAACCGCTCAATAAGAAGGGTCGCAAAACTCGGTATATCAACCCGTTTTCATTTTACAGGTTTTTTAAAAGGAACAGATGTACAGAAAATGTTTGCCTACTCCGATGTATATGTAATGCCCTCAGTATCAGAGCCTTTTGGTATATCGCCACTCGAAGCTATGAGGGCAAATGTCCCCACAATCATCTCAAAGCAGTCAGGAGTTGCAGAAGTTCTTAATCATGCAATAAAAGTAGATTTCTGGGATATAGATGCCATGGCAGACGCAATTTATGCCTTACTATCATACCCTGCTATATCTCAGATGGCAGTAAGAAAAGGATTTGATGAAGTTAACTCACTTAAATGGGACAATGCGGCAGCAAGGGTGGCAGATATTTATGCTACTTTAATACATAAATTTAATTTATGATGAAAAAAACTATTTGCTTCTATTTTCAAGTACATCAACCCGACAGATTGAGAGTATACCGTTTTTTCGATATTGGGAACGATTCTCATTATTATGACGATTTTGCAAATAAAACTATATTGAGAAGAGTTGCAGAGAGGTGTTATATGCCTGCAAACCAGCTAATGCTGGATCTGATAAGGCAATACAAGGGTGCCTTTAAAATTGCATATTCAATATCAGGGGCCGCTCTTGATCAGTTTGCAAGATATTCACCGGAAGTAATTGAGAGTTTTAAGGAGCTTGCCAAAACAGGTTGTGTAGAGTTTCTTGCAGAGACATACTCACACAGTCTCTCATCTCTTATCTCACCTGCAGAGTTTAAAGAACAGGTAGAACAGCATTCAAGTACTATCGAAAACCTGTTTGGACAAAAGCCTAAAGTTTTCAGAAACACAGAGTTGATATATTCAGACAAAATAGGTGCAATGGTGGCCGATATGGGCTTCACTGCAATGCTTACAGAGGGAGCAAAGCACATTCTGGGATGGAAGAGTCCCAACTATGTATATACGAATGCAATAAACCCGAGACTAAAATTATTGCTCAAGAATTTCAACCTAAGCGACGACATAGCATTCCGGTTTTCTGACAGGTCATGGGCAAAATGGCCCCTGACATCGGACAAATATGTCGCCTGGCTGGCAGATTCGCTGGAAAAGGATGAAGTAGTCAATCTCTTCATGGATTATGAAACATTTGGCGAACATCAGAGGGCATCCTCCGGTATATTCCAGTTTCTCAAATATCTCCCTGATGCCATCCTCTCAAATACAAACTTCGAATTCTGCACCCCAAGTGAGGTTTGTGTCAAACATCAGCCGGTGGCCCCACTTCATGTTCCTTTTGCAATTTCATGGGCCGACGAGGAGAGGGATACCAGTGCGTGGCTAGGGAACGAGCTTCAAAACGAAGCATTCAATAAAACATACTCTGCAGAACGACAGGTTAAGGCCTCCAATAATGCGTCACTGCTCTCCGACTTCAGAAAACTTCAGGAGAGCGACCATTTTTACTATATGTGTACAAAGTTTTTCTCCGACGGAGCCGTGCACAATTACTTCAATCCCTATGATACTCCTTACGAAGCATTTATCAACTACATGAATGTGGTGAGCGATTTTCTGATAAGAGTAGAGAAAGCAACTGCAGAAAAAGGGGTAGATACTGGAACAATAATTGCAGAAAAATCAAAACCTAAAAAAAATTCTAAAAAATAAAAAATGGCAGAGAAAACGATGGACTCTCCCGATTGCCTTTTTGAGGTAAGCTGGGAGGTGTGCAATAAGGTAGGAGGGATTCATACTGTTATAGCCACAAAGGCGTTAAACTTAGCAAAAGAGTTAAAGAACAACCATATACTTATCGGACCCGATGTCTGGAGAGACACAGAACAGAATCCCGAATTCATAGAAGACGCAGGCTTACTAAGAGCATGGAGGATACAGGCAGCAGAGGAGGGGCTCAGGATAAGAGTTGGCAGATGGAACGTTGCGGGGACCCCTATTGCTGTTTTGGTTGATTTCAGTTCTTATATCACTAAAAAAGATGAAATCCTCACCGAATTCTGGACTAAGTACAAACTAGATTCAATAAGCGGGCAGTGGGACTATGTAGAATCGGCACTATTCGGCTATGCAACAGGAAAAGTCATTGAGAGTTATGTGCGTTTCAACCTCTCTCCCGGTCAAAAAGCAGTTGCTCAGTTCCATGAATGGATGACAGGAGCAGGCATTCTATACCTGCATTCGGCTAACCTGCCTGTTGCAACCGTATTTACAACTCATGCAACCGTTCTTGGACGTTCGCTGGCAAGCAACAACAATCCCCTATATGGTTCGATGAAGCTCTATAATCCGGACGAGAAGGCCAAAGAGTTCAATGTTATGGCTAAGCATTCACTGGAAAAACTAGCTGCCGGCATTAGTGATGTCTTTACCACCGTTAGCGACATAACCGCCAGAGAGTGCAAATATTTTCTTGGCAGAGAGGTAGATATTGTTACCCCGAATGGTTTTGAAAACAGCTTTACACCAAAGGAAGATGAGTATCAGAAGTTCCATGATTATGCAAGAAAAAGACTTCTGGAGATGGCCTCTGTAATGTCCGGATGTACCATACAGGACGATGCCGTTATTGTAGGAATAAGCGGGAGATATGAATACAAAAACAAGGGAATAGATATTTTTCTTGATTCTCTCGGACGGATAAACAACAACGCCTCCCTCACAAAAGAGGTTGTTGCATATATCTTTGTACCGGCGGGACATAACGGACCAAACAAGGAACTTGTCAATAAGCTGAACTTCAAATCGGACTACACCACAAACTGCACACACACACTTAACGATCCGGAGCTTGACCCGGTAATGAGAAAGATTAGGGAGCTTTATCTTTTAAACAAGAGCAGCGATAAAGTAAAGGTGTTTTTTGTACCCTCATATTTAAATGGGAACGATGGAATTTTTAATCTCACATACTACAATTTGCTTGTTGGCCTGGATCTTACAATTTTTCCTTCATATTATGAACCATGGGGCTACACACCTCTTGAAAGTCTTGCTTTCAGGGTTCCGACAATAACCACCAGCCTTACAGGATTTGGATTGTGGGTTAATGACCATTACCACAAAAAACATCCGGCCATAGATATCATTGAAAGGAGAGATGATGGATATGAAAACGTGGTTCAGGAAGTTGCAGTTAAAATACTGGAAATTGCCGGACTCACAGATGTAAACATGTCTGCCTACCGCGAAAATGCAAGAGATATATCAACAATTGCCTTGTGGGAGAATCAGATAATATATTATAAAAAGGCATATTCACTTGCAATCGGAAAATTATCATCAGCTATAGGGTCATTTACATATATAACCGACGAAAAGGATCATGTAAGCTTCAGGGCAGATGTGGCAAACAAGCCCAACTGGGCGAGGATTTTAATAAATAAGCAACTGCCGGAAAGGCTCAAGGCACTTGATGTCATATCAAAAAATCTTTGGTGGTGCTGGAATCAGGAGGCAATTGACGTTTTTAAACTTATAGATGAAGAGTTATGGAAATCCAGTCTCGGAAACCCAATATTGATGCTGGACAGGATCTCTGTTAAAAAATATCAGGAACTGGAAAAGGATGATAAGTTTTTAAGAAGAATGGATACCTTGTTTGCTCATTTCGAAGAGTATATGGAAGGAAAAAACAAGATGAAGGGTCCCGGTATCGCATACTTCAGCATGGAATTTGGTCTTGACAGGTCCTTGAAAATTTACTCGGGAGGTCTTGGAGTGCTTGCAGGTGACTATCTTAAAGAGTCAAGCGACAAGATGGTGCCTATGACCGGGATAGGTCTTCTTTACAGATATGGTTACTTTACGCAGCTGCTTTCTGCGCAAGGTGATCAGGTGGCACATTATGAGGCACAGGATTTTATGAAGATCCCCGCTACACCTGTGAGAGACGAGAACGGCAACTGGGTAACTGTCAGTATTGCACTTCCCGGGAGAAACCTGAATGCACGTCTTTGGAGGGTAGATATAGGCCGGACAGAACTTATTCTAATGGATACCGATTTTGAGGATAATCTGCCTGAAGACAGATCGGTAACACACCATCTTTATGGAGGGGACCAGGAGAACAGGCTAAAGCAGGAACTTCTTCTTGGTATTGGCGGAATAAGGGCATTAATGGCTCTGAAACGAAAATCTGATGTGTTTCACTGTAACGAGGGGCATGCTGCATTCATTGGTCTCGAAAGATTAAGGGAATTTATTCAACATGAGAATTTATCATTTGCCGAGGCCCTGGAGGTTGTCAGGTCATCTTCGCTATACACAACTCATACTCCTGTCCCGGCAGGTCACGACGCATTTCCTGAAGATCTGCTAAGAAGCTATATAGCCCACTATCCGGAAAGACTAAAGATCACATGGGAAATTCTGATGGCTTTGGGAAAGATAGACCCATCAAATCCATCAGAAAAATTTTCTATGAGTAATCTTGCTGCCAACCTTTCTCAAGAGGTGAACGGTGTAAGCTGGCTTCACGGTAAGGTAAGCAGGGAAATTCTGTCACCACTTTGGCCGGGGTATCTTCCGGAAGAGTTGCATGTGAGCTATGTGACTAATGGGGTTCACTATTCGACATGGACAGCACCTGAATGGAAGGAAATCCATGCAGATGCATTTGGCAGCGACTTTGCGACACACAATTATGATAAATCATGTTTTGAAGGCATATATCAGGTAGAAGACAGTAGAATTTGGGCAGTCAGGAGTAAACTAAGGAGTAGACTGATTAAATTCGTCAAACATACACTCTCAGATCCTGCTACAAATACACATTATTCTCCTCACCACCTGATTGCAATAAAAGAGGCCTTAAGGGAAGACATTCTCACAATCGGCTTTGCAAGAAGATTTGCAACATACAAAAGGGCCCACCTTATTTTCCGCGATCTGGACAGATTAGACAGAATTGTCAACAATCCTAATCAGCCGGTTCAGTTTTTGTTTGCCGGCAAGGCGCACCCCGCAGATAAGGCAGGTCAGGATCTAATCAAAAGAATTGTTGAAGTCTCACTTATGCCAAGATTTATTGGCAAGATTATGTTTATCCCAGGATATGACATGACAACGGCCAAGAACCTTGTCCAGGGAGTTGACGTATGGATGAATACTCCTACAAGGCCACTTGAGGCATCCGGCACAAGCGGTGAGAAAGCAGTAATGAACGGTGTGATGCACTTTTCAGTTTTAGATGGTTGGTGGGTGGAAGGATACAAAGAGGGTGCCGGTTGGGCACTTCCTTTGGAAAGGACATACGACGATCAGAACTTTCAGGATGAACTTGATGCGGCTACAATTTACAACATGCTCGAGAATGAAATAGCTCCTTTGTTTTACAAATTGAACCCTAAGAACGGCTTACCTGTCGGCTGGATAGAATATATTAAGAACACTATAGCGAAAGTGGCGGCCAACTTTACAACCAACCGAATGATGTCCGATTACCAGGAAAAGTTCTATAATCCACTTTCGGAAAGGAACAGGACAATAAGGGCAAACGACTATGCTATGGCAAGAGAACTGGCTTTCTGGAAAAAGAAAGTTCGCAGGGAGTGGCCATTGATAGAGGTGAAAAGTTATATAAAACCCGATAATTCCAAATCAGAAATATCTAAAGGGAATGAATATGTGGCAGAAGTTGAGCTTCTGATCGGCGACCTTAAACCAGAAGATATAGGACTGGAGATGGTCTTTGCAGAACAGGACAATAATAACCGAATGGTTATTCAATTCAAGTATGAATTTGATTTTATAAGTTATTCAAACGGAGTGGCAAAATACAGATGTTCTATGCTTCCTGAAAGCGCAGGAGTGTACAATTTCGCCGGAAGGGTATATGCAAAGAACCCTAAACTCCCACACAGACAAGATTTTGATTTAATAAAATGGTTGTAGGAAGTACAGGATTTTTCGATGGCGTCCATAGGGGTCATCTGGCAGTAATAGACAAAGTTTGTTTACTTGCGCGTCAGCAAGGATGTAAATCTGTGATTTTCACTTTCTGGCCCCACCCGAGAGCAGTTTTGCAACAGGATGCGGCTAAATTCAGATTACTTACTACGCTTGATGAGAAAAGAAACCTTTTGATGAATTATGGTATAGATGAAGTAGTTGTTTTGCCGTTTGACAAAGAGTTTGCAAATCAGACTACAAGGGATTTCTTTAAGAATTATCTTTCAGACAGATATCATGTATCAACACTGGTGGTTGGGTATGACCACAGAGTAGGGCACGACGTAAATCAGACGCAACAGGAGATGTTTGAAATTGCAAGAGAGCTGGGTATCAATCCTGTCAGAGTGGAAGAGGTCTCATCTCAGGATAATAATCCAAAAATAAGTTCTACAAAAATAAGAGAGCTTCTGCTACAGGGAAATATTGAGCAGGCAAATTCGCTTCTAGGATATAGATATGGTCTTGAGGGGGTCGTAGTGGAGGGATTAAGAATAGGACGGACCATTGGATTTCCCACAGCAAACATCAGATTGTATGAACCTCTTAAAATTGTACCTGGCGATGGCGTTTATTCCGTTTGGACCGATTACAACGGCAAAACTTACCGAGGTATTACCAACATCGGTACCCGTCCAACGATAGGTCAGGGAAATGAGCGTTCCATTGAGACTCATATTCTTGATTTTGATGAGGATATATACGGATTGCCACTTAAAATCGAGTTTGCGGGAAAAATGCGAAATGAAAAACGATTTGATTCTCTTGAAGATCTAAAAGCCCAACTTTTCGTTGACAGAGAGGATTCAAGAGTGTTTCTTGGCAATGACGGAATTAAATTAAGATAGTTTTTTTAATCCAAATATAATTTATTACCTTTGTAACAAAGAGTCCTGTGCTACGCAGGATTCTTTTTAATTTTTCATATTATGTCAAAAATTAATTATTTAACTGCCGAGGGTTTAGAAAAACTAAAGGCTGAACATCACCAGCTTGTAAGCATTGAACGTCCAAGTATCTCAAGGCAGATAGCAGAAGCCAGAGATAAGGGAGATTTATCTGAAAATGCAGAGTACGATGCCGCCAAGGAGGCACAAGGTCTTCTGGAAATGAAGATTGCCAAACTCGAAGATATGATTGCCAATGCAAGAATTATAGATGAGTCCAGGATCAATACAACTCATATACAGATTATGAACAAGGTTAAACTTAAGAATCTTGTAAACAATTCTTTAGTTGAGTATACACTTGTAGGGGAGTCGGAGGCAAATCTAAGAGAGGGCAAGCTTGCTGCAGCAACCCCAATAGGAAAGGCTTTGATAGGCAAATCCAAGGGAGATGTTGTGGAGGTAAGGGTTCCGTCGGGTCTCATAAAATTTGAAATTATCGAAATCTCAAAATAGAGATGGCAACAATATTTACCAGAATTGCTAATGGAGAGATACCTTCTTACAAGGTAGCCGAGAATGACAGGTTCTATGCCTTTCTGGACATCAATCCTATTGCAAAAGGTCACACTCTTGTCATTCCAAAGGAGGAGACAGATTATCTGTTTGATCTGGAAAGTAAAGACCTTTCAGACCTTTTTGCTTTTGCCCAGATTGTAGCTAAAGCGATCAAAGCTGCAATACCGTGCAAGAGAGTAGGGGTAGCTGTCCTTGGTCTTGAGGTTCCTCATGCTCACATACATTTGATTCCATTGAACAGTGAAGGTGATATGGACTTTAAAAAAAGCAAAATGAAACTGGAAAGTCAGGAGATGATATCAATTGCAAATTCCATTTCTGCAAACATTAAACAAATAAAAAAATGAAGAAGTTTTTCCTGACCGCTCTTGTTGCAATGACGGCTTTTGCCTGTTCTACAGACAAAGCAACGATCAAGGGAATTATCGAAGGAACATCCAACGGAAATCTTGTTTTAAAGGTTTTGGAGATAAACAACCAAAGGGTGGTGGATACCATTGAAATTGAAGATGGTAAATTCGACTACAAACTCAAATTGAAAGATAAAACTCCAAATTTTTATTATCTCTATTATAATGAGAACAAAGTCGCCTCTCTTATCATTCTGCCGGGAGACAATGTCAAACTTATTGCAGACACCCTCGGGAAAAAAATATTGACAGAGGGGTCGGAAGAGACTAAATTACTCACAGAAATCGAATCAGGAGCACAAAAATTAAGCTTCAGGTTTGATTCCCTTGCAAATGTTCTCGATAGTGCAGTAATTAAAGGCGATGAGGCAAAAAAGACAACATTGAACTATGAGCTGGGTTCACTGTATGTAAAACAGAAGCAGAATTCCATAAAACATCTCTATACAAATCCGAATTCCATTACTAATATAATTCTTTTGTATCAGAAGTTCCCAAATAACCTGCCCATTTTTGCTGATGTAAGAGATGTTCTTTTGTTCAAAAGAGTGTGTGACTCCCTGGATAAGAGATATCCGGGATCGGCATATGTAGCAAGACTAAAAGAAGAGGTATCATACAGGGAGAAATCAGATATGTTCAATGCGAAAATTCTGGATGCTTCAGAAACAGGTTTCCCCGATATCAAGCTACCCGATGTAAAATCGAAAATGAGGTCACTCTCAGAATTGTCTGGGAAGGTTATTATTTTGTCTTTCTGGAGTGTATCTGATGCAAACCAGAGAATGCTTAATCAGGATTTCTTGCAGATATATGACAAATACAGCAATAAGGGTCTGGAAATTTTCCAGGTATCAGTAGATACCGACAAGACAGCATGGGCAAGAGCAGTTGATGAGCAGATGCTCCCATGGATAAGTGTGTGCGACGGCCTGGGATCGGGATCGGCAGCAGTAACCACCTATAACGTAACCAAAATACCTGCGCTCTTTGTAATTGACAAGAGTGGGACAATAGTTGCAAAGAATGTGTTTAATGCTGAACTGGACAAATTGCTTGCACGAATTGTAAAATAGGGGCAATAACATATAAAGAAAAAAAGAGACTGCTACAACAGTCTCTTTTTTGTTATCCCGGCTACAAAATCCTTTAGATAAAAGGGTTCAAAGTATGCGACATCCACAAAATCGCCCAATAAATACTTTCTTAGGGCAGAGGTTGACATTCCTCTTGCATCAGCATCAACCAGAGCGAAGCGGGCGTTTGGATTATTTACCACACTCATGAATTTTCGTGCACCGTCACCTGCAAAAAGCACCGGTCCCTTGGACAGCTCAGATGAGAAACTTAATTCGTCAAGTATAACTGCCTCAACAGGAGATATTGGATTGCACGATGAATCGAACTTGGCTGCATATACCTCCATTCTTCTTGCATCTATCATGGACACAATAACAGACTCAGGGGAAATATCCCCATCTCTGGCGGCCAGTCTGGCGAGAAGTTCAAGAGAGCTTACGGCTATCAATGGTTTGTTTGCCCCATAGCATAAACCTTTTGCGATAGATACGCCAACTCTCAGTCCGGTATATGATCCTGGACCTTCGCTTACGACCACTGCGTCACATTCATTAATAGTCAGACCTCCCTCTGCGAGGACTTCATTAATAATAAGAGCTATAACCCTTGCATGGGACTTTGCCTCTTTGATAACTCTGTAAGATATAATACTATCTCCGGCAGAGAGAGCCACCGAACACACCTCTGTGCTGGTTTCAATAAGCAGAAGATACGGATTGGACATATTACTCAACCTTCTTCTCTTTTTCTTTTAATTTATCTTTGTCGTTCTCGATCTTAACCTTTTTGCCTCTTTTTAATGTCTTGCTGATAGCAGAATATGGGCCGGTAACAACCACTTCGCCTTCAAGAATGCCGGTAGTCACCTCAATGTTATTTAAGTCCTGAATTCCTGTTGTAATTCTTCTTACCTCAAGAGTGTCGCCTTTAACTACAAACACCTGCTCCACAGCTTCATTTGTCCCAAGAGATTTTTTTATAGAGTCGGTAAGAAGATCTGCACGGGTTGTAATGGACTGAATAGGTAATGAGAGGATGTTCTTTTTTGTCTCTGTCTGAATCGATACCGATGCCGACATGCCTGGTCTGAAGGGATTTACCCCGTTTTTTATAAGATCTGAATATGATTCGGGTAGAATATAAACCTTCACTTCAAAATTTGTAACCTGTTCAAGTGCCGATCCTATGTTTTTTGCTGAGTTAGCAATCTGTGTGACCAATCCGGTGAACTTCCTGTTTGGGTAGGCATCAACCTCAATTTTTGTGGTATCATTAGGTTTTATCCTGATTATGTCATTTTCGTTTACATCTACCAACACCTCCATCTCCTTGAAATTGGCAATTCTCAGCATTTCAGTACCAGCCATCTGACTTGTTCCAACAACTCTTTCACCCCTCTCGACACTCATCTTTGAAATAATGCCGCTCATAGGTGCATAAATTGTTGTTTTGACAAGATTCTCCTGAGCCTCCTTAAGACCAGCATTTGCACTTTTGACATTGAATTCTGCAGCTTTAATCTGTTCTTTTGCTACCTGATACTGAGAAAATGCTGTTTCATATTCAGATTCAGAAATTGCCTTTTGTTCGTAAAGAGTCTTGTTTCTCAGATAGTTAAGTTCAATTTGATTGTATTGGGCCAATTGTTGTGTAAGTTGAGCCTTTATTGAGTTAAGAGACGCCTCTGCTCTGTCTCGCATAGAGATATATACGTCTTGCTTTATCTTTAATATAAGATCACCTCTTTTAATTGAATCACCCTCTTTAAAGTTAAGTTCTATTATCTCACCGGAAACATCGGGACTTATCTTAACCTCTACAACCGGTTTGATCTTTCCGTTTGCAGGAATAGCTTCAATAATTGTCTTTTTACCAACAGTTTCTGTCGTAACCGATATCTGATCTTTTTTATTGGTTGTCCCATAAACTACAAGAACAATGATCAGAACGGCGGCAAAAAGTAAAATCCATTTAGTGTTTTTCTTAATATTCATAATTTATAGAGTTATCTGGATACCTTTGTAAAAGTCGAGAATTTTTAATTGGAAAACATATTGATATTTAGACTGATAATACTCAGACTGCGCCTTAAAAAGGTTTGCCTTGGCAACAGTGTAATCTGTTGCGTTTAGAACACCAAGGTCAAATTTCTGCTGAACGTAACGAAAAGACTCTTCTATTGCCTTAACATTCTGTGAGCTGGCTTTGTATCTCTCGTAGTATCCAAGGGCGTCGCTGTTAGCTTGTTGAATCTCCTTATAAAGAACCTGTTCTTTGCTGCGGACATCAATCTCTGAACTACGAACTCCCAGACGGGCATTTTTTATAGCGGTATTTGTCCTTCCATTATTGAACACAGGAATATTAAGTCCAAAGCTTATTGAAGGGTTCCTGTTTTCGTTAAATTGATCCATGAAGTTGGTTTCACGACTGTCGCTGTAATATGTTCCGTACCCGGCAGAGAAGGACAAAGATGGATAAACACTCCCTTTGGCTATTGCAAGCTGAAGATTTGAGTTTTGCAGGTTGAGCTTTGCACTCCTGATTTCCGGAAGGTCCCTGGAACGTTCAAAGAGATTATCAACTGATTCGCCCGTAAAGTCGACAATAATAAGGTCCAGGTCAGGAGTTACAACATCAAAATCCGATTCACCGGTCAGGTCGAGTAATTGTTTAAGAGCCAGAATAGAATTATTAACCTGATTCTGTGCATTTACAACCTGTACCCTTTCTGTTGCAAGCTGAGCCTGAATCTCCAGAAGAGAACTGTATGCAATACTTCCTGCCTCTACAAGTTTACCAGTCCTCTCTGCCTGCTGTTTGACACTTTCCAGACTCTGGCTGGCAGTTTGCAGAATTGCCCTGGAGAGCAGAATCTGGAGATATGCCCTTGAAATCTCAATGGATATCTGATTCTTTATTCTGCCAACATTCTGTAAGGAAATCTCATATAAAATCTTCTTGCTTTTGAGGTCATTCTCCTTCTGAAATCCTTCAAAAAGGTTTATTGAAGCTCTCATAGACGCACTAGTGCTTTGACTGAGCTTGTTTTCTATAATTTGCAGATCCTGCATATTAACTGACCTTCCCCAGTTCATACTATGGCTGACCGAAGCGTTAAATGTGGGAACATACTGGAGCTTTGACTGCAGTACATTGTTCACACTTTGTTCAACGGCTATTTCCTGTTGTTTGATTGTCAGGTTATTATCCCATGCATATCTAATGCACTCCTCCAGGCTCCATCTCTTCTGAGCAGAGAGAGCCAGTGGGATAAAAAGGAGCAATAAAATTGGGAGTTTGTAAAAAATTTTCATAATTCACAAAGTTATATTTTTTTTGTTACAACCTCCCAATTTCTTAAAATTTAACAGACATCCTTATTGATATAACAACTTAGGATTCGAACGCATAGCATATAAATTTGCACTAAGGTACTGGAAAGCCTTCCATAACTTTTTCGCTCCATATCCAATACCCATCCCTAGATATTCGGCTGCTGTATAATCCCATCCTGCACCGGAACCTCCAGAAACCATGCAGCTTTCATTGAATGTAATCGCTTCCATCATGCAGCCTCCCATCCTACCTGGAACCCCTTTCTGAAGTTGGGCCAGTATTTTTCTGCCTTATCGGCAAGTTCTGCGATCTTCTCAAGGAGCATCCAAACCTGCTTCCATGATATTCCTCCCGATACAAGAAGCTCACCATCATCAAGAGCTTCTAACCCCCAATCTCTTTCTACGTACTCTTTCATAATAAATAAATGTTAATATTATCCTCAGTTAAGCATGAGGAGTTTGCCCAGAGTGTGCACCCTCTGTTTTTTCTCAGCATTTTAAATTCGTATTTGCCTGTCGGAGCAACTAATATTTGTCTCATTATGTGTGATCATAAGAATCATTGTGCCATTATTCTTAGCCTTCACAACAGCATTCCGGATAAGTTCTGCTGAGGTTCCGTCAAGCGAAGATGTGGCCTCATCAAGTATCAGAATCTTCGGCTTTCTGTACAACGCTCTGGCTATGGCAATTTTTTGCTGCTGACCTCTGGAAAGAGAAGATCCACACTCTCCAATGCTAGATTCAAACCCCAAAGGCAGCTTTTGTATAAAATCAAGAATTCCTAGTTCACCACAAAGTTCAATTATGTATTCGTAATCCGGACATGACTCTCCCGGGGCAATGTTTTCCAAGAGTGTCCCTCCCAACAAATCAAGATTTTGAGGTACAATGGTAACCCATTGCCGCCAAAGCTCAAGGTTAAAATGGTTGATGTTTACCCCGTCCAAGGTGATTATTCCGTTGACGGGCTTTTGTATCCTCAGAATAAGAGAGGCTATTGTGCTCTTGCCGCATCCGCTTTCACCCATCATATAGGTAATCTCCCCACTTCTCAGCTCCATGTTGAATCCTTCAAACAGAGGTTCTCTGCCCTGATAACTGAAACTTAGGTTGTCGATTTTAAGCGAGGTACTGCTCTCGGGTGATATCACTACGCCTTCAAAACTTTTCTCTGTGTCAAGGTCCATAATCTCGAAAAGCCTCTCTGCAGCAGTGAGGCCTTCTCTGATGGAAACATTAAGTCCGGCAAGAGAAGTGAGGGGCGATGAAAAGAGAGCGGTTATTGTAAAGAAGGAGAAGAGTTCCCCTGTGCTTAGCGATGAGCAGAGAACAAACGATCCGCCAATCCACAAAACAGCAAGAGATAATATCCTTGAGATGCTCTCACCTGTTCCTGATACTGTAATTCCGGTTTTACCCGCATTATAGAGTGAATTATTGAGTCTGAATAACCGCTCTTTTATCCTGCTTACAATAATACTCTCAAGACCAAATTGCTTGATACTCCTCACCGATCTCAATCCGTCAATCATAGAACTCTCAAACTGAGAAGCCTCTTCCATTATTTTTCTTTGCATCCTCCTGTTGAACCGGTCATAAGTGAAAAATAAAATCAAATAGGCAGGAATAAATACAACTACAACAAGAGCAAGCTTCCAGAAAATTGTAAAAAGCAGTATAAATGAGAAAACTAGCGTAAGCATACTTATAGTAACACTAACGGCCAGTTCAGAAAGAAGTGTGCCTATACGGAATGCGTCATCTACTCTTGAAGTAAGCTCACCTGTTTTTCTGTTGTCAAAAAAATTCTGGGGCAGTCTGAAAACATGCCTTAGATATGCTAGAATAAGCTTCTTGTTGGTGTTTAGCGATAATCTAAGGAGTATCCTTGATTTGTATACCGAGATTATCAATGAAATTACAATAAGTACAGTCATGCTTATTGAAATCAAAAGTAACATTCTGTTGTCCTTATGCGGAAGAATGTCGTCAATGATATATTTTATGAAAACAGAAGTACTTAGCGAAATAAGAATATAAAAAACAGATGCGGCCAGGATCTTCAGATATTCACTAATATCTCTTCGTATTATCTTATACAACCGTGTGAATGTCGAAATTCCGTCCACGCCCTTGACAAAACATGAATCCGGTTCAATAACAATAAGATATCCGGTCCACTCTTTATTAAATTCATCCTGTTCTACTCTGACAGTATTGCCTTCGGCAGGGTCCATCAGATAATAACATTGTTTCGAAATTTTATACAAAACAACAAAATGCATTAACCCAATATCTTTTTTAAGAAGGAGAATGACGGGTTTTGGAACTTTGTAAAGAGATGCAACCTTTCCCTTGAATCCTTTGGCACACATACCTATTTTTTCGGCAGCATCTATTATACCTCTTATTGTTGTGCCTTGTGAATTTGTTCCACTGTACAAACGAAGCTTTGCCAGAGGCACCTTTAATCCATAATAAGCAGCAACGGATGCCAGAGATGCAACTCCGCAGTCACTTATATCATGTTGTCTTATGTTTACGGAAAATCTCATTTTACTCTCTCCTCAAATTAATTTAATAAAGAAAGGGAGCATTAATCTAACCCTACGTGATCTTACCTGCTCTCATTAAGATCATCACCTAACCGCAACTTGCTCCCTTTCAGAAACAAATTTATGCAGTAGTATGCAAATGAGGGTGTTAAATAGTAAAAAGGTGCAAAAATTGATAGTAAAGACAAATGATTTGCAAATCAATAATTGGCATTGAAAAAACAGAATCAGATATCTAAAGTTATATCCTGTAAATTCTTAAGGTATGGAAAGACTTTTGGGGCCAACCGTTCCAAAAAAAGATAAACATCAGAATCAGCAAGATTTTTTTTAGGAAGGAAGCTCCAGATTGAATCGAATGAATTTAAAATATAAATGACAATACTAAGAATAAATGCAGTCTTTATAATAGCAAATATAACCCCGAGAATTTTGTCAAGCCACCCAAGGAGAGCAACTTTAATTATTCCTGACAGGAAATGTCCTATTAAAGTTACACCCAACAGTACAGCAAGGAATATCAGGGTAAAAGAAAGTATGTCAACAAAAGAAGATATAGTGTTTAGCCAGATGTTAAGCTTTCCGCTGAGAAAGCTTGAGAAGTGATAGCCGGCCCATACACCCAGTATCAGAGCGATTAATCCTGCAAGCTGTCTTACAAAACCTTTCCGTATTCCTACTATGATTGCTGGCACAAAAATGAGAAGTAAAATCAGATCTACGACGATAAGAGAAGTACCCATAATCAATTTTTTTCAAAAGTAGTGAATAATCGTATCTTTGCAAATTCAAAATTGAAACAACAATGAGGTTTGCCGAGTACAAGAATTTAGACTTAGTAGAGATAAATCGCTCTATATTAGAAAAGTGGAATAAGGAAAACTGTTTTATCCAAACGGTTACCGAGAGAGAAGGTGCGCAAAAATTTATCTTTCTTGAAGGGCCTCCATCTGCGAACGGTATGCCCGGGATCCACCATGTCATGGCAAGAGCCATTAAGGATGTATTTTGCAGATATAAAACGCAAAAAGGATTTCTTGTAGAGAGAAAGGCCGGATGGGACACACATGGACTTCCTGTAGAACTTGGAGTGGAAAAAATGCTTGGGATAACAAAAGAAGATATCGGTAGAACCATTTCAGTAGAAGAGTATAATGCTGCCTGTCGTAAGGAGGTGATGAAATATACAAAGGAGTGGGAGGCACTCACAGAACAGATGGGATACTGGGTAGATATGCAAAATCCGTATATCACTTATGACAACCGCTATATTGAAACTCTGTGGTACCTTTTAAAAGATATATACAAAAAAGGATGGCTTTACAAGGGTTATTCAATACAACCATTCTCGCCGGCAGCAGGAACCGGTCTCAGTACACACGAACTCAATCAGCCGGGATGCTACAGAGATGTCAAGGACACAACATGTGTGGCACAGTTTAAAATTAAAAGAGACAAAAAATCAGAATTTATTTTTAATGACGAAAAACTCTATTCTGAAGAGTTAAGTGCGCATTTTCTCGCATGGACCACAACCCCTTGGACATTGCCCTCAAATACTGCACTTTGCGTTGGTCCCAATATAAACTACATAAAGGTCATTTCATACAATCCATATACACATCTGCCAACCATATATGTTCTGGCAGAAGAGCTGCTTTACGCTCATTTCAATCAGAAGGCAGAGGAGATTGTCTTTGAGGATTACAAACCCGGAGACAAACTTATTCCATTCAAGAGAGTAGGAAGCCAAATCAAGGGAGAGCAATTGTGCGGAATTGAATATGACCAGCTGATTCCATGGGTAAATCCGGGAGAGAACAGCTTCAGGGTTATCCCGGGAGAGTTTGTAACAACTTCTGATGGTACAGGAATAGTTCACATCGCTCCAACTTTTGGAGCCGATGACGACAGAGTAGCCAAAACAAACGGAGTTCCTCCTCTTATGGTAATGGATACAGATGGCCAGATGCAGGCAATGGTGGACAGGACAGGAAAATTTTACAAAACAGAAGATCTTGATCCGGATTTTTTAAAACAAAAGGTGAATTTAGAACTCTATAGGGAGTACGCAGGAAGATTTGTCAAAAATGCATACGATCCAACATTAAACGAAAATGACACTACCCTTGATATCGATTTGTCTGTAATGCTCAAGCAACAAGGACTGGCATTCCGTATCGAGAAACATGTCCACTCGTATCCTCATTGCTGGAGAACCGATAAACCTGTACTTTACTATCCACTGGATTCATGGTTTATTAAAACCACCGCAGTACAGGAGAGGATGATAGAACTCAACAAAACAATAAACTGGAAGCCGGAGGCAACAGGCAGCGGCCGTTTTGGAAAATGGCTGGAGAACCTTCAGGACTGGAACCTTTCCAGAAGCCGATACTGGGGAACCCCTCTTCCTATCTGGAGAACAGAGGATGGAAAGGAGGAGATTATCATAGGTTCTGCCGCCGAACTTTACAATGAGCTGGAAAAATCTGTTGAGGCAGGATTCATGATGTCTAATCCTCTTAAAGACAAAAGATTTGGTATAGGTGACTATAGTAGTGAAAACTATGGCAAGATAGACCTTCACCGCCCTTTTGTAGATAATTTCATACTTGTTTCGCCAAAGGGAGACAGGATGATCAGAGAGAGCGACCTTATTGATGTATGGTTTGATTCGGGAGCAATGCCATTTGCACAGATGGGACTTGAAAAACTAGGAACAGAGGAGTTCGGACACACCGGTGATTTCATAGCAGAAGGTGTAGATCAGACAAGAGGATGGTTTTTCACCCTGCATGCCATTGCCACAATGGTTAGTGATAAGGTTGCATTTAAAACAGTAATATCAAACGGTCTTGTACTCGACAAAGAGGGCAACAAGATGAGTAAAAGACTTGGTAATGCGGTCGATCCCTTCTTGTCTCTCAATGAATATGGAGCCGATGCCCTGCGCTGGTACATGCTTACAAACGCACAGCCATGGGATAACCTTAAATTCGATATAAGTGGTGTAGACGAAGTAAGACGTAAATTCTTCGGTACTCTTTACAACACATACTCGTTTTTTTCCCTTTATGCCAATGTAGACAATTTCACAAACCATTTGCCACAGATACCGGTAAATGAACGTCCGGAAATAGACAGATGGATCATTTCTCTTCTGAATACTCTCGTAAAAGAGGTAGGCGAAGCATATGAAAACTATGATGTAACAGGAGCAGGAAGAAAAATACAAGATTTTGTAGGTGACAATCTTAGCAACTGGTATGTCCGTCTTAACAGAAAAAGATTCTGGGGAGGAGAGATGGATGCAGACAAGGTTTCTGCCTACCAGACACTTTATACCTGTCTGGAAAACATAGCACTTCTGTCTGCACCTATAGCCCCGTTCTTTATGGACAGACTTTTTACAGACTTGAACAATGTCTCAGGTTTGCATAAGGAGGGCTCGGTACATCTGGCTTTAATGCCTTGTGCGGACAATTCTGTAATTGATAAAGAGCTGGAGGAGAGAATGGAGTTGGCCCAGCGGGCATCATCAATGATATTGGCCCTGCGAAGAAAGGTAAGTATAAAGGTGCGTCAGCCACTTGCAAAAATCCTCATACCTGTCTTGGACCCAAAGATACAGGAGCAGTTTTGCTTAATACAAGATCTGGTATTAGGAGAGGTGAACGTTAAGGAGGTAGAGTTTATACACGACACAAAAGGCCTGATAACCAAAAAAATAAAACCAAACTTCAAGACTCTTGGTAAAAAATATGGGAAGCAGATGAAGGAGATTTCAAACGCATTTCTTAACTTTACACAAGAGCAGATTTCAGAAATTGAAGCGAGTGAAGAGTATGTATTGGAAATGATCTCCGGCAATGTGATTCTAAGGGGAGAGGATGTGGAGATTACATCTGAGGATATGCCGGGATGGCTGGTTGCTGTCGATGGAAAACTTACTCTTGCATTGGACATTTCGGTGAGTGATGCTTTGAGGAAAGAGGGGGTAGCGCGTGAGCTTGTGAATAGAATACAGAACCTGAGAAAAGATTGTAAGTTTGAGGTGACGGATAAAATACGGATATTTTTGCAACCACTGCCGGAAATTGCAGAAACCTTGCTGGAGTATTCAGATTATATTTGCAACCAGACACTTGCGACCGAAATACTGACTCAGGATGTTATTGAGGGGGCTTCATCAATAGAGTGGGACGAGGCTACAATCAATATTAAAGTTGAAAAAATAGTATAACAACTAGTAATGGATAGCGACAAAAAATTTATGCTTGAGGCAATTTCTTTAGCCTCCGGAAATGCAGTTTCCTCAACGGGAGGCCCTTTCGGAGCAGTTATTGTAAAAGATGGGGAAGTGGTCAGTTCGGCAGCTAACACTGTAACAGCCGATAATGATCCCACTGCACATGCCGAGGTTAATGCAATAAGATCGGCATGCAAAAAGCTTAACACATTTGACCTTGCAGGATGTACACTATATTCAAGTTGCGAACCATGCCCCATGTGCCTGTCAGCAGCATACTGGGCCCACATAGATAAGATTTTTTATGCAGCAGACAGAATGCAGGCAGAAAGTGCAGGATTCAGCGATGCTTTCATATATGACCAGTTTGCCCTGCCATTTGAAGAACGTTCTATCCCTTGTAAGCAAATATGTGATAAAGAAGGAGTTGAACCGTTCATTCTTTGGATAGATAATGAAAGCAAGATTAAATATTAAATTATTCCTTGTACATAAATATTATTACCTTTACGTTTTTAATAAGAAAGAGATATGACAAAGAAAGGGAAACCAGAAGAAGAGGTTTTGGAAAAAGTCCGCTACAGCGATGAGGAGCTTCAGATGTTTAAAGAGCTCATTCTTCAAAAGCTTGAGGCTGCCGAAATAGAGTATCAGCAACTTAAATCTGCTGTTACGCATAGTTCAAGCAATGATACTGAAGATACTTCGCCTACATTCAAGGTTTTGGAAGAGGGAGCATCTGCGTTGTCAAAAGAAGAAGCCGGCCAACTGGCTCAGCGTCAGTTCAAGTTCATCCGCTCTCTTGAAGCGGCACTTATTCGCATAGAGAACAAATCCTACGGGATATGTCGCGAAACAGGTAAACTTATACCCAAAGAGAGGTTGCTTATTGTGCCTCACGCAACACTAAGCGTTGAAGCAAAAAACAAGAGAGATTAACTCTATGCAACTTTCGAAAGGAAAGAAAATCACCATATTAATAGTAGCGATTCTGTTAATTGACCAGATTGTAAAAATCTGGATAAAGACACATATGACTCTAGGTGAGAGTATCCCGGTGTTAGGCAGCTGGTTTCAGATATATTTCATAGAAAACAACGGAATGGCATTTGGAATGCAGTTCGGGGGCACAATTGGAAAACTGGTACTCAGTCTGTTTCGAATTGGTCTTGCAGGATTTATAATATACTATATAAACAAACTAATCAAGTCAGGTGCACCTGCCGGAGTTCTGGTAGGTGTATCTCTGATTCTTGTCGGGGCCATAGGTAATATTTTCGATAGTCTCTTTTACGGGCTATTGTTTAGTGAATCAACTTTTACGGAAGTAGCAAAAACACTCCCTGCAGGAGGAGGATATGCACCGTTTCTCTTTGGAAGGGTTGTAGATATGCTTTACTTTCCAATTATAGACACAACTCTCCCTGATTGGTTTCCTCTATGGGGAGGAGAGAAGTTTGTGTTTTTCAGACCGATTTTTAATATAGCAGACTCATGCATAACAATAGGTGTTATATACATGATGCTGTTTGAGAGGAAGTTCTTTACTTCAGCTTCTCCATCAGCTTCTGCCTAGAGAAGTGAATCCTGCTCTTTACGGTTCCCAGATGAAGCCCCAGTTCGTCGGCAATTTCTTGATACTTATAGCCGTTGTCATGCATTTGGAACGGAATCCTGAATTCAGGTTCCAGACTGTTAACGACCTTATTAAGCTCCCTGAACCCGAAATCTGTCTCCGGACCAAGATCCGCAGGTCTGTTGTTTAGCACATATTCATGAACATCGGAACTGAACATTGTCTGACGTTTTGTCCGTCTGCGGTAGTCGTTAATAAAAGTATTCTTCATTATTGTATACACCCAAGCCTTGATATTCGTATGCTCGTTGAACTTTTCCTGATTGTTAAGTGCTTTAAAGAAAGTCTCTTGTACAAGGTCCTTGGCATCATCTCTGTTTGATGTAAGGCTATATGCATATCTGGAAAGATTTGTCTCAAGTTCCAGTATCTCTTTTTCGAATATTATATTTTTCATATGATGAAGTCTTATTGAAGTCAGTTGTTTTATATATTAAAATTTGGCGTCAAAATTTATGCCAGATTTTCTTAGTAAATATACCAAAAAATAAAATTTTAACGACAATAAATTTTTGGAGGTATTGAAAAATTAAATATCTTTGCAGCCCAATCCAAAGGAGAGATGGCAGAGTGGTCTAATGCGGCGGTCTTGAAAACCGTTGATCTGAAAGGGTCCAGGGGTTCGAATCCCTTTCTCTCCGCAAACCAAAGAAATTCAGCTGTGCAACGCACAGCTTTTTTTATATACCACACCAGCGCCAAGCTCGCTTGAGTGCAGGTTGTGAATTTTCTTTTTTTGGTACATATATAAAGAACGATCAACAAGCTATGTAAAACAAATAAACTCAAAATCATAAACATCACTATATAAGCTTATTATAAAACAGGGGTTTTGTGCAAATATTACCATTATTATATAACACCCTGTTATTCAATAAAAAATTTGCATAAAAAGCATGAAATAATTAATTTTGTGTGTTGATTGAAAAAATAATTACCTATATTTGCATATGTATAATGCAATACGTATATTTGCGCTAACAGATTATATGGAAAACATTAAAATTAATTACCTATATTTGCCAATCAAAAATTTTGTTTAACAAAAAGTATTTAACTAAAAAGTAAAAATGAAAAGAAAAATCACATTCTTCGGTATTTGTGTGCTATTATGCACACTTGTGATCTCTTTGGGTTCTTGTCAAAAGGATTACTCAGGAGATATCGACCAGCTTAAGACAGACGTAGCAGCTAATAAAACTGCTATTGCCGCTTTAAATCAGGCTATCACTGCTGGCAAATTAGTAAAAACGGTTACCAACATCACAGGTGGTTATACGCTTACTTTCTCTGACAACACATCAATCAACGTCATGAATGGTACTAACGGTACTAATGGTGCTACAGGTGCAACCGGTGCTACTGGCGCAACTGGCGCAACTGGTGCTGCTGGTGCAAATGGTGTTACTCCAACCCTAGGCGTTGACGCTGCCGGATTCTGGACTGTTGCTTACGGTACAGCTACTCCTGTTCGTCTGAAAGATTCTGCTGGAAATGACATCAGAGCTAAATTGAATGATGCACTTACAGTTGTTGACGGTATGCTTGCTGTTGGTGGCGTTGCTACTACAGTTGAGATTCCTTCAATTGTTTTTGACTCAGTTAACAATAATCTGCTTGTTACTCTTAAAGATCCTACAACTGGAGCACTTACAGCTTACCATGTTCCATTGGCTGCTGATTTCTTGCTAGGAAACGATGTTACCAGCCTTACTTCTCCAATCGGAACTACAACTGGTCTAATCAGCTATGGTTATGTACCTACAGATAACGCTGCTGGTTGGGCTGCTATGACAGTTGCCGGAACAGAAGCTGCTGCTGATGCTGCTATTGCTTTTGCTGGTGTTGCATACAATGATCTTCTTCGTTCATCAGGTAAACTTCCTGTTATCATCAACCCTGCTCAGGCTTCATTAGCTGGTTACACTTTCCAGGTTGTTAAACAAGACGGTTCAGCTTATGCTATTCAACCGGCTGCTTTACCTACAGAAGGTTTCACAGGTTTGTTCACTCAGTTTGCTGCTGCTCCTTCAAATGGCCTATATACATTGAATTTCACTCCAACACGTGCTGCTGCAGCTGCTGCTGAAGCTCTTGCTGGTTATCCTGCTGGCAAGCCGGTAGGTGAGGCTCATGAACTGGCAGTTCGCGCAGTTAAAGGTGGTCGTGAGATTTTCTCAGGATACCAATATGCTATTAAAGTTAGAAGAGATGTTAACACAGTTGCTGAACCTAAAGTTGGTGTTGCCTTGATAGGTGGTGCTTGGCCGGTAGGTTATCCAAGTGTTTATGTACCGATTGGAACAACTAAAGACCTTCTAAGCTATTTTAACAGAACAGCTCCGGCTCCTACTGTTACTCTTACCAAAACTGACTTTTTCAAAGTAGGTCTTGTGCAAATGCCAGGTAACTCAGATGTTGAGCACCTTATCACAAAGACTGATGGTACTGTTTCAACAGGTATAAGTGCTTCTTCAATTACTAACCTGAATGACAAGTTGGTTCCTTTCACAATGAAGACATTTGACTGGATGGGTATGTACAGAGAACAACGCATTGACGTTACTTTCTATTCTGCTCTTAATACAGAGATAGCTGCAATTCCTTTCGCAGCTCATACTCTTACCGCTTCTGCTTCTCCTGCTGACCAAAAGGAGATCGTTCTTACTTCTATGTTTACTACACTTGACGGTGTTGGTAAGACTGAACTTTGGAGAACAAATGCTACTAATGTAGAGGTTAAACTTGTTACTGGTACACCTGCTGTAAATATCGTTGGTGTTGCTTACGAATTCCTGGATGCAAACGGAGTTGTTATTGCTCCTGACGCTATCGGTACTTGGGGACCGGTTCTTACAACTCTTGCTAAAGTTCAAAGTGTTCGTAAGATCAGATTCACTTATGACGAAACTACAGCTCTTGCTGGAAGTTACACTGGTAAACTTCAGTTTACAGACCGTCGTGCTTATGTAGACCCTGCTGATGTATTTACAGTTAGCCTTCCATTCACAATTGCTAACCCAGATATGACTACTGAAATGGCTAATGCAGTTTTGCATAAAGACAATACATTTGATGCTGCTACAAATAGCGTGCTTATAGTTTACGGAACATTTGCAGACCTAGGTGGTACAGGCCAGACAGTTGCTGCTAATGCTTACTATGACCTATACAGAGCATACAAGAATCTTGATGTTGTAGTTCCTGCAGTTTCACCAAAAGTTGCTGCTAACAAGTGGAGATTTGCTAAGAAAGTTACCGTTCCTGCAGGTCCGGCAGCTGATCCTCTTACTTCTTCTCTTGTAACACTAAATAAAGACAGATTCAATATCGTACAAGCTACAATGTACTCTACTGTTCCTTACCAGATTAACTTGTACTATTACTACTTTGGCAACCCTAATAATGCTGTTCTTCTAGAAACTATCACTGTATACTCTAAGAGTGAGGTTAAAGAAGGTGCTTTAGTTGCTATACCTCAACTTCCTGCAACTGCTGTTCAAACTCTTCAGGTTGTTAATGGTGACCTTGCAACTACTAAGTCTGTAGGCGCATTCTTCAAAGTAAACGACATCTTAGGTGTTAACCTGAATGCATTCAGCAATGACCCACTTCTTCCAAGAAACGTTAGAGCTGCTTCTGTTACTCTTACAAATACATCTTCAAATGCTCACTTGGTTTCAGTAACTCCAGATGGAAATAACTTCCTGGTTAAAGCTACTGCAGCTGTTGCTGAACTTCCACAAGCTTATGTTGATGTTACTCTTAAGTTAACTGTAACTGACCTATTCAATCAGAAACTAGAACGTGACGTTGTTGTTAGAGTTGTAAAACCATAATTACAATAGTTATATAATTGAGGAGCACCTTTCGGGGTGCTCCTTTTTTTTTGTATGCAGAGCTCGGGAGAAATGGAGATGAATATTGCTTACATACTACACAAAGAGAATATTGCTTACATACTACACAAAGAGAAGGCATTATCCCTCTCTATATATCGCAACCCTTGAACAAAAACTGGAAAAATATGTTATTATGAAACAGGTACAACTAATTGTTGATTAAATGGAAAGAGTAATTATTCACAGAGAGAATGTAAGAAGATTTGAGTCAGAGGAAGATGGTTATACAGGTTATGTTCAATACGAACTAGAAGATGAGGTAATAATAGATCTTACTCATACAATTGTGCCTAGACAGATAGAGGGGAGAGGCATAGCCGCAAGCATAGTAGCCTATGCTCTGGAGTATGCTAAGGAAAAAGGACTTAAAGTAAGACCTACCTGTTCCTATATAAAAACTTACATTGAACGTCACAAGGACAAGCTCGAAAATAATTTTATATGATTGATTTTAACAATACTGAAATTGCTTTCTCAATGAAAAGCAATGCAGATCTGCGTAATGCCTATATTCTGTTTTCTACTATACAGAATCGGACAATAGTTAAGGCGGCTAAAAGTGCGACTATGTTCGCGTTAAAGTTGCAATTGCCTCTATCATGGGCAGTTAAGCCTACATTATATCGTCAGTTTGTAGGAGGAGAGACTCTGGAAGATTGTATGAAAAATGTTAATACTTTAAATAGCTATAATGTTAAATCTGTATTAGATTATTCAGCGGAAGGAGGGACGGAACTGGATGATGTTCAAAAAGCTTATGAAGAGACAATAAGATCTATTGAGTTTGCAGCAGAAAACCAATCAATAGCTTATACTGTTTTTAAACCAACTGCGATGATAATTAACAGAGTGCTTCTTAAGGCATCAGAAAGTTTCCCTTCGCTTGGTGACATAGAAAAGGCAGAATATGAAAACTTCAGAGAGAGAATATTTGCCTTGTGTGAAAAAGCATACGAAAACGATGTGAGAATACTGATTGATGCAGAACATTTTGCTTCTCAGGAGCTTATTGACAGGATTGTAGAAGAGTCAATGAGGAGGTATAATAAAGATAGAGCAGTTGTGTTTCAGACTTTGCAGATGTATAGAAAGGACAGGCTTGAATATCTCAAATTTCTACATGAAGATTCCGTAAAAAACCGATATATACCGGGAATTAAGTTCGTAAGGGGAGCATATATGGAGGAGGAGAGGGCAAGGGCCTACGAACTAAGCTATATCGACCCTATTCATCCCGATAAAGAATCTACAGACAGGAGTTATAATGATGGCCTCAGATATGTCATTGATAATATTGATAATTTTGAATTGTTCAGCGGAACACACAATTACGAAAGCAATCAGCTACTTGCCCAATTAATAGATGAAAAAGGGCTTAAAAGAGATGATAAGAGGATTTTCTTTTCACAACTTTACGGAATGAGCGATAACATCTCTTTTACTCTGGCCAAGGAGGGTTTCAATGTATGCAAGTATGTTCCATATGCACCAGTCGACAAAGTTTTACCATACCTTCTTAGACGCGCAGAAGAAAACACCTCAATGTCGGGTCAGACTGGCCGCGAACTCCAGCTTATCAAAGCAGAGCTGGAACGCAGAAGAATGGGACAGTAGGGTGATATGAGTACTTAACAAGAGTACTAATAATAGATTGAGAAATCTCAATTCTTTATTGTATTAAGCGCTAAGTGGGTAAATGCGTTGTACGACCCGTGCAGCGGTACACATAATAATGTAAAATGAGATGAAATATGGGTACACTTGCTGCGTCCCCATGTGACCTACCAGCCGAACGGATGTTTAGCCAGTGCTAAACTGGCAAATGGATGATAATCACCTTTTAATCCAATTGGTGTGGCATTACGGATGTCATTTACAATTTGTATGGATGGGCGTGCATCTTCAATTCCAAAGCCTTCACCATTCATGATTCGTTTGTATGATTCTGTATGCAGATCTGCAAAACCGTCGGTAAAGTCAATCTCCTCACCTCCGACATTTATGGAACGGTATATTCGTTGACCACTTTCCTGTAGCTCCTTAGGGAGGGTGTCGGAGTTAATACTAAGGAAATAGCGCACGCGGGCTCTGTCGAATTCGAGGTATCCGGCAACTCTGTCATGAGTCTTTATGTGAACAATGTTCTGCTTGACATCGCCAAAAATCCATTGAAACATGTCATAGAAATGGATTCCTATATTTGTTGCAATACCTCCGCTTTTTTGGGGATTGCCCTTCCAGCTTGTATAAAACCAGCTGCCGCGAGATGTGATATATGTGAGATCTAGATCATAGATTTTATCAGCAGGGCCCTCTTCTATAGATTTCTTTAGAGCTAGTATTATGTCGTGATAGCGAAGTTGAAGAATAGTAAATACCCTGCATCCACTCTCCTTCTCAGCAATAGCAAGTTCATCCAGATTCTTTGGATTCAAAACCATAGGCTTTTCAGTAATCACGTTGGCACCTAGTTTAAGACCATAACGGACATGGGCATCGTGAAGATAGTCAGGAGTACAGACAGATAGAAAATCGATGCCTTTATTCGCACTTTTTAACCGGGAAAGGTGACGGTCGAACAACTCAAACTCGTTGAAATAGGAGCAATCGGGGAAATAGCTGTCCATCAATCCAACACTGTCGAAAGGGTCAATAGCTGCAATTAAATTGTTCCCGGAATTCTTAATGGCTTTTAAGTGGCGAGGTGCTATATAGCCGGCCACACCCATTAATGCAAATTGTTTTACAGTTTCCAAATTATTTTATTTTTTATTTTTTCTACTAATTACCAACCAAATGGGTGACGGGTTAATTCCTGTTTTGCGAATGGGTGATAGTCGCCCTTTAGCCCCACAGGAGAAGCATTTCTTATATCGTGAACTATCTGAATGCAATTTCTGGCTTCCTGAAGACCAAAACCTTCACCTGCCAGAATTTTCCGGTAAGAATTTGTATGCAATTCGGTAAATCCGTCTGAAAACTCTATCTCCTGACCCTCCATCATTAAGGACCTGTACGTTCTTTTCCCTGCAAGCCTTACATCGTCAGGTAATGTATTTACATTAATGCTTAAAAAATATCTTACACGAGCTTTCTCGAACTCCAAAAACCCTGCCACACGATCGTGCGAATATATATGTACTATATTGTTCTTAACAGCACCGAACACCCAAGACAACATGTCATAGAAATGTACCCCAATGTTGGTTGCAACGCCTCCACTTTTACGAGGATCACCTTTCCAACTTGTATAATACCAGTTACCACGTGATGTGATATATGTGAGATCTACATCAAATACCTTGTCTGCAGGACTTTCTGCAACTCTCTTTTTTAGTGCTATAATTGCATCGTGGAGCCTTAGTTGTAATATATTGTATACATGTCCCCCTGTCTCTTTCTCCACACTTGCAAGAGCATCAATGTTCCATGGATTTAGCACCAATGGTTTCTCGCAAATAACATCAGCACCGGCTCTTAGACCAAATCTTATATGAGCATCATGAAGATAGTTGGGAGTACAAATAGAAACATAATCTAACTTTCCTTTGGGATATACAGGATCTGAATCACCTGCAGAAAGGACTTTCCTCTTTTTTGCAATATGTCGCTCAAATAATTCGTATTCGGAATAAAAGGCACATTTAGGAAAAAAAGAATCGACTATTCCCACACTGTCGAATACATCGTATGCGGCAATGAGATTGTTTCCTGTATCCTTTATGGCACGCATATGACGAGGAGCAATGTATCCCGCAGCACCAATCAACGCAAAATTTTTCACTACATATATTTTTAAAAGTGGCACAAAGATAAATAAAAAACGGCCTCAAAGTATATCCTCTGTATCAATTGGTATGTAAGGGCCATCTTTAGCTTCAAAAATAGCAGTTCCATGTGCTATGACTTCCAGATTGTGAAATACGCCGGCTGGAATTTCCAGTCCGTAGTATCCCTCACATGGATCCAGCAAATAACTCTCAGTTAATGTTTTGTTACTGTCATAAAAAAACACTTTAATGGCACCTCTCAACACAATATATGTCTCAGAGAAGTTCCTATGTCTGTGCACGGGAATAACTGTACCCGGTTCTAGCGAGTTAATCATCTTCTGAGCTTTTGATTCATAAGAATCATGAAGATTGAGATTCATTCTCAGGCGTGGAGATTTTTTTGCCTGCTCGGTTATTTCGTCAAGGAGCTTGTTGTCTATTAGCTTTGCAGTAGTTTCTAGCATGTGGTTGACAATTAGATGAATATGGCGTTTTAATAGATTTTTTCAAGAAAAATATTTGTGTAAAACACATGTTAACAGAGAGTTTCTAAAAACTACTGCAAAGTCACCTGTTGTACATTTCATCGTAATAACGTTGATAATCGCCTGATGTTACATTGTCAAGCCACTCCTGATTCTCCAGATACCAGCGGACAGTTCGCTCTATACCCTCTTCGAACTGCAATGAGGGTGACCAACCAAGCTCCTTATGCAACTTGGTAGAGTCGATTGCATAGCGCAAATCGTGCCCTGCCCTGTCGGTAACATAAGTTATAAGTGACTCAGATGAACCTTCGGCTCGTCCCAGAAACTTGTCTACTACCTTGATCATAAGCCTTATAAGGTCTATGTTTTTCCATTCATTGAAACCTCCTACATTGTATGTCTCACCCAGGTGCCCTTTATGAAATATCAGGTCAATTGCAGATGCATGGTCCTCAACATAAAGCCAGTCTCTCACATTCTCACCCTTCCCATATACCGGAAGAGGTTTGTTATTGCGGATGTTATTTATAAAGAGAGGGATAAGTTTTTCCGGAAATTGGTAGCTACCATAGTTGTTTGAACAGTTTGATATTTTGACAGGGAGTCCATATGTGTCATAAAATGCTCGTACAAAGTGATCAGAAGAGGCCTTGGAAGCAGAGTAGGGGGAGTGAGGGTCGTACTTGGTTGTCTCAAGGAAAAACTTACCATCATCCTTTAGTGAGCCATATACTTCATCTGTAGATACATGGTAAAACAACTTGCCATCGAAAGAACCGTCCCAAAAGAGGCGGGCAGCCTGGAGCAATGACAATGTTCCCATTACGTTAGTTTGCGCAAAGGAGAATGGATCTTTTATAGAACGGTCCACATGTGATTCGGCAGCAAGGTGTATAACCGCGTCAATGTTATATTCTGCAAACAGTCTCTGAATAAAATCGAAATCACAAATATCTCCCTTGACAAATTTGTAATTAGGACTATTTTGAATGTCCTTTAAGTTAGCCAGGTTACCTGCATAGGTCAGCTTGTCCAGATTAATTATTCTGTATAGCGGATATTTGTTTACCATCAGGCGTACGAGATGTGATCCGATAAATCCTGCGCCTCCTGTTATAAGAATGTTTTTCATCATCATCATCTTCTTCTTGTTATGATATTAAAGGATTATTTAGGAGCATTCATGTTCTTAAGGCAATCCATAAGAGCTATGCGCCAATGTCGTATTTCAATGTCAAAGTCTGCCTTTATCTTTCCTTTATTTAAAACGGAGTATACAGGTCTTATTGCCTTGGATGGAAACATATCACTGTTAACCGGCATAATCTTGCATTTTAATCCATAGTAATTTACAATTTCGGTTGCAAAGTCATACCATGAACATACCCCTTCGTTTGAGTAATGATAAATTGAACATGAACAGTCATTTACCCGGGATGCGATAGTCACTATGACCGATGCAAGGTCAGCTGCGTTTGTAGGTGTGCCTGTCTGATCGAAAACAACATTAAGTGTATCACGTTCAGAAGCCAGTCGTAGAATTGTCTTTACGAAATTGTTGCCAAATGCTGAATATAGCCATGCTGTGCGTAAAATAACATAACTGCACCCAGAAGATGCAATTGCATATTCTCCGGCAAGCTTTGTGCGTCCGTAAACCGACTGAGGCGATGTCTGGTCCCTTTCTGTGTATGGAACGTTACTTCTCCCATTAAAGACATAATCAGTCGAAATATGAATAAGTGACGCTCCAGTCTCAGAAGCGGCTTCGGCAAGAATGCCGGGGGCCTCTCCATTAATTCTATGTGCGTTCTCAGTATCATCTTCGGCTTTGTCAACGGCAGTGTAGGCAGCACAGTTTATTATCAGCCCTATTTTATTTGCAATCACAAACTGTTTGACTGCATCTGTATTGCAGATATCTAGTTCTGCAATATCTGTGTAGAATACGTGAGGGAACAAAGAGAGCAGTACCTTGACATTATCGGTGCCTGAATCAAAGAGCCTTTTAAGTTCCATACCAAGCTGACCGTTTGCGCCTGTTATAAGGACACCGGTCAGATTACCAGTCATATTATCCGGGCTAATTATCATTAATAAAGTTTTTGATTATAGTCAAAAAGAGGAGCATCCATTAGGAACGGATGTTTTTTATCCTTTTCACTCAAAATTATATCTGAAGATGGTAAACCCCAGTTAATATTTAAATCAGGGTCGTCCCACCTTATGGCGCGTTCAAATTCAGGAGCATACAGATTGTCGGTCTTATATTGTACAATTGTCTGGTTGCTAAGGACAGAAAAACCATGTGCAAAGCCTTTAGGTATGAACAACTGTCTTTTATTGTCGGCAGAGAGCTCCAGTGTAACATTTTTACCAAAAGTAGGGGAGCCTTTTCTGATGTCTACTGCTACATCCATTATACGGCCAGATATGACCCTTAAAAGCTTAGATTGGCAATGAGGTGACAGCTGGTAGTGAAGGCCACGCAAAACCCCGTAATAAGAGCTTGATTCGTTATCCTGAACAAATTTGATGTTGCAAACCTCTTTTTCGAAGAGTGAGGCTATGAATGATTCCATAAAATAGCCACGCGAATCTCCATGGACTTTTGGTTCAATAATAAAAACTTCAGGTATTTCTGTGGAAATAATTCTCATTTTTAACGCTTTAAAAGATTAAGAAGGTACTTCCCGTATTGATTTTTGATCATCGGTTGGGCAAGTTCTGTCAGTTTTTGATCGGAAATCCATCCGTTGCTGAATGCAATCTCCTCCAGGCAGGCAACCTTAAGCCCTTGTCTTTTTTCAATAACTTCAACAAAAGTGGATGCATCTGACAAAGAGTCATGTGTACCGGTGTCGAGCCATGCGAATCCGCGTCCCAGTAGCTGAACCTTAAGTTCTCCATCTTTCAGAAACTCTTGATTGACAGTTGTAATCTCAAGTTCTCCTCGCGCAGAAGGTTTTATTTTTTTTGCTACCTCTACAACCTTATTAGGATAGAAATACAGCCCTACAACTGCATAATTGCTTCTGGGCTCTTTAGGTTTTTCCTCTATACTCAGAACTTTTCCGTTTGAATCAAATTCTGCAACTCCATATCTCTCAGGATCGCTAACCCAGTAACCGAAAACTGTTGCATTACTCTCCTCTTCTGCAACTCTGACTGCCTCTTTTAGCATTCCTGAAAAAGATTGTCCGTAAAAAATATTGTCTCCTAGAACAAGGCAGGCAGAGTCGGTTCCGATAAATTTCTCTCCAATTATAAAGGCTTGTGCCAATCCGTCAGGCGACGGCTGCTCTGCATATTCAAAGCGCACCCCATAGTCACTGCCGTCGCCCAATAATCTGCGAAAACCCGGCAGATCGTCGGGAGTTGAGATTATCAGTATCTCTCTGATTCCGGCAAGAAGTAGTACAGATATGGGATAATAAACCATCGGTTTATCATATATTGGTAGCAATTGCTTTGAGACCCCCTTGGTTATCGGGTAAAGACGAGTTCCGGAACCACCGGCCAGTACAATGCCTTTCATAGCTATGTTTTTATTGGGTATATCTTAACAAATGTAGTGTTTTTTACCTGAACAGGCCACGTTTTTTGAATTTTGGCAATGATTGTTCCTGTTGATTGAAAATGTTCACAGACAGGCACTCTTTGGGTCGCTCCTTTAAAGCATTGTAAATAAAGCCCCAGTCTGGCATACCCCCAAAATTCCGGTCATCTATGAACATGTCCGCCATAATTTTACGTGGAGCGTTTACCATTGTGCTCTCCGGATGATTTTGATTTACAGCATAAAATTCTAGTCCTCTTATTCTGCAAAATTCTACTGCTGCATTCAACAGCTCACCTTCGCGTACTGTCCAAAGTATAATCTGATGCTTTAACTCACTTTGGATGAGCCTCAGAGTATCAATAGCGAATGGAATCTCATCCCCAATCTGGGGATACTTATGTTTTACTATTGTCCCATCGAAATCTACGGCAATAAACATGTTATTCAGGTTTTTGAATGTTTCTGCAAATGTAGTAAAAACTTCTTTTGGGTACGCAATATACGTCCCCGTATACCCACCTGACATGGTACAGATTTTGCAGTTCAAAAGCAATTGAGAAACTAAAAAATTACAATTATGAGATTTAATAGCAAAGTAGAAGAGGTATTGAACAAACAGATCAATGCAGAATTTTGGTCAGCATATATGTATTTATCAATGTCGGCATATTTTCAGACAAAGGGGCTTAAAGGATTTGCAAACTGGATGAGAGTGCAATATCAGGAAGAGGTAACACATGCAGTAAAAATTTATGACTATATTCTTGGACGTGGCGGAGTTGTAAAACTAGAAGCAATTGCAAAGGTTCCTACAGAGTGGAAAGGAATTAAGGATGCATTTAATGAGACATACAATCATGAATGCAAGGTGACAGATATGATTCACAATTGCTACGAAACAGCATTAAACGAAAGGGATCATGCAACATCAAACATGCTCCAGTGGTTTATCAACGAGCAAGCAGAAGAGGAGCAGAACGTACAGGCAATACTTGATCAGCTTAATCTTATAGGTGAAGATGGACAGGCAGTATATCTGCTAGACAAAGAATTGGCAACCAGGGTGTTCGTTGATGCAACTCAGGCTGCAGCAGTCTAAATGGGTACATAGGGACGCACATTGTGTACCTGATGACTCCAGAAATAAAAAAATACGGGGCCCCAAGTTGGGACTCCGTTTTTTTTATTACAAATCTCAGCCCTATGCTTACAAATCTCAGCCCTATGCTTTCATGGCCAAGTGTTGATAACCAGGTAATTAAGAGATTATAAAATTATTGTTAACATTCTGATAATCAGCGTGTGGCCATGAAAGCATAGGGCTGGTACATGTGCAGGTGCATCAAAAAAAACATATATTTGTGAAAATTATATCTAATGCATGAAGTATCGGAAGAGAAAGAACTAATGATTTCCATTATCAATGGAGACAGGAAGTCTTTCGATGCTTTATATAAAAAGGAATATAGAAAAGTTTTTTTCTACTCTTTACAGTATCTTCACGATCATGCTCTGGCAGAAGATATTGCACAGGATTCATTTATTGCTCTCTGGGAAAAACGTAAGTTGTTGGATCCCGAATTCCCAATACAACCTTATCTATTCTCAATTGTAAAAAACCGTTGTCTTAACCTGCTTAGAAAACTTGCGAATGACAAGAGAGTAAGAAACGAGGTGTTGCAGAAGGAGTACAGAGCAAGCATTATCTCACTGACTGACGATTCTTCAGACGTTGTCATTAAATTTCAACTGGAAGAATATATAAAAAAAGCATATAAAGAACTGCCGGAAAAGGTAAGCAGTACATTTATCCTGAATAGAATGCACGGTATGACATATCAGGAGATAGCAGAGAGCAAAGGCATATCAATAAAGGTTGTGGAATATCACATTTCTCAGGCATTGAAGATATTCAGAATAAGATTAAAAGAGTTTTTGTAGATTAGATATGAGGGTAAATATTTTTATAAGTGTATTATAAATATGGAGAACAGAATTGACACGGAATTGATTTTAAAGTACATCTCTGGTTTTGCCAGTGATGATGAAAAGAACCATGTTCTTGACTGGATTGACCAAAATGACGAAAATAAAAAACTATATAGTCAACTGAAAAATTATTGGGTACTTGAAGGTTTAAAATCTTTGGATGATGCTAAGGAAACTACTCAAACGGAAACAACTGTTGTGAAAAAGAGATGGAACTATTATGCAGGGTTGCGTGAGCTATACAGAATTGCAGCTGTCCTAATAATTGCCCTATCACTATTTGGGGCTTATATGTTGTTTGATAATAGGGAGAAAGAGGAAAACAAGCAGGTTATGGCAACATTCGAGTATATTGTAAACACTGGAGTCAAAGGCATAGTAAATCTTCCCGACGGCAGTAAAATATGGCTGAACAGTTCAAGTTCAATAAAGTGTCCCGAGAAATTCAATTCTGATAAAAGAGAGATCGAATTGGAAGGAGAGGGCTATTTTGAGGTTGTTTCTGACAAAAACTGGCCAATGTATGTAAAGACATCAAAAGGCTATACCGTTAAAGTGACAGGAACATCTTTCAATCTCTCCTCATACTCGAATGATAATAAACTGGTAGTAACTTTAATTTCAGGGAAAATCTCACTCCTTCATAAAGACAACAAAAAGGAAATTATTATGAACCCAGCAGAGGAGATAGTAATTCCAGACATGCAAAGACCTACCTTGGTGAAAAATGCCAATATAGAGTATAACACTGCATGGAAAGAGGGATATCTCTTATTTGACGATTCTCCAATGGATGAGGTTATCAAAAAAATGGAAAGATGGTATGGTGTTAAATTCACTATAAATGATGCGTCTATTCTCAACTACAGATTTACTGCAAACTTCAAATCAGAATCAATTACACAGGTACTGGAAATTCTGAGGCTTTCGTCAAATATCAGGTATAAAATTGACGATACCAGAATTACTCTGAAAAAAATCTAAAAAAAAAGATGTTTTTTGAGGGGAAATCTACGGAGTAGTGTATTAGAGATAATATTTAACCCAAAATAAACATTTATGAGAAAAACTTTTCCTTTCTCCAGAATAAGGAATCTCCTTGCCTTTCTGGTGGTTCTGTTTTGTCTTCTTTTTATGACAAACAGAGTTGATGCTCAAGAAATTTCGATCACTTATAAAAACTCCACTCTTAAGGAGGTGTTAAAGGCGATTGAAAAGCAGACTACCTTCACATTTGTATACAACAACAATATGGTTGACGCAAACAGGAAGGTATCTATTGAAGCGAAAAAAATGGGGATAACCCAGATTATGAATCTTTTGTTGAAAAACACAGGTTATAATTATAAGATTGTTGAAAAGCAAATTATAATTTCTCCTGAAAAATTTTCTGACGAAACCAACCCCTCATTACCAGTGGGTAAGAGAGACTCCAATGCTTCAACCGTAAAGTCGCAACAGACAGATTTCATGGTTTTAAAAGGCAGAGTGGTCTCTTCCAAGGGTAATGAGCCGGTTATTGGAGCATATCTTCTGGTAGTTGATTCAAAAAAGGGGACATCTACAGATCTTGACGGATACTTTACACTTCAAGTACCCGTATCATCCAAAAAAGTGACAATATCATGCCTCGGATATCAACGACTCGATCTGGATTTTAATCCTGCAAACATTTCAAACTTTAAACTGATAACATTAAACGATGCTACAGAGTATCTTAATGAGATTGTGGTACAAGGCTATGGATCGACAACCATAAAGGACGCAACAGGTGCAGTCTCGAGGCTAAGCAGTAAGGAGATTGAATCGGTACCTATGGGAGCAAATGTGCAAAGTATGCTCCAAGGTAGAGCAGCAGGTGTTAATGTAATGATTCAATCTGCCTCTCCTACATCACCTATAAGTGTTACAATCAGGGGCGTATCAACACTTTCCAGTTCTGGTACACAGCCTCTCTGGGTAATAGATGGAGTTCCGGATTACTCTTCAAATACAACAGGAGATATAACTAATAGTCTGTTTAACCTTAATCTGTCCGATCTTGAGAGCATAGATATTTTAAAAGATGCTTCAGCAACAGCAATATATGGTTCAAGAGCAGCTAATGGGGTTGTAATGATTACAACCAAAAGAGGTATAAAGGGACAAGCCCCAACAATTGACGTGAATTTCAAGACAGGTATCCAGACACTAAATTCAAATGATCTTAAGACACTAAATGTCAGTGAATATAAAGCCTTCACAGAAACTCTTGGCAGACAAAGAATAAACATAGACGGTAACCTTGGATACAGTGAGAAATTTTTCTTTGACGAAACCAAGTTCCTCAAAATAAACACAAGTCAGTGGACCCCTCAAATGCTTGAACTTCGCTCAGATGCATATATGACCGGAGATACTGATTGGTGGGAAGAGATGACACAACCTGCAATTACAAGTCAGGTGGACCTCTCTGTAAGAGGCGGAACAGAAAGTACAAATTACTATTTGTCTTTTGGCTATACCGATATTAATGGATTGGTAAAAGGTGGGAAGAGCCAGTTATATACAGGTAGAATGAACTTTGAAACCAATGTCGGCAAGGCAGTAAAAATTGGAATGACATTGTCTGGATCTACAAGAACTGCAAATAACAAAGATGCCTTGATGAAAAGTATTCCAAGATTCAGACCAGATTTTCAGGCTTATAATCCCGATGGCAGCATAAATATAGTACCGACAAATACAACAATCGAGAATCCTTTCATAACTCTGAATAACAGAAACGATGGAGTTGGAAAGGGACTTAACGGAACAGCATTTCTGGAACTGAAATTACTGCCAGGTTTAAAACTCCGTTCGGCAGGAACAATCAACTTTTCCGGTTCGACAAACGATATATTTAATAAAAAGGGTACCCAGGGCTACAGTTCAGCATATAATTACCGGTCACTTACAAATACTGAGTACTCCACCCAGGTGTGGGACAATACGTTGAATTATGCCGCAGTTATAGGCAAACATGATATTGTTGCAGTTCTGGGAGAATCGACAGAATCTTTTAAATACAAGACACAGAATGCTTATGGAGAAGGTTTTCCGGACGAGGAGGTTCTGATAAACATTAATAGTGCAGCTACAACAGGGGGTAGAAGCGATGAATATGGAAGCGCGCTTGCCTCATTCTTTGCCAGGGTGAATTACAAGTATATGAACAGGTATCTGGTGACAGCAACATTCAGGGCAGACGGTTCATCAAAATTCGGTCCGAACAACAGATGGGGATATTTTCCGTCAGGAGCTCTGGCCTGGATAATTTCTGAAGAAAAATTCATGCAACCCATCAATAATATAGTTCCTTATCTAAAGTTAAGGCTGTCGATGGGAAAGTCGGGATCTCAGAACCTGGGCTATTACGACTGGATGACAACTCTCTCTGCAGCCCCTTATACAGAGCAGCCGGGTATAAAACCATATAATCTTGGTAATCCTTCGCTGCAATGGGAGAATACAACATCAACAGACATAGGTATTGACTTTGGACTTCTAAAAGAGAGACTCAGAGGAACCGTTGGTTATTACAGCAAAAGGGTAGATAACCTGATATATACAGGATCTGTCCCTACCAACTCATCTTATCAGACAATAAATCAGAATGTGGGTTCTATAACAAATGACGGATGGGAATTTGAAATAAGAGGGGATGTTATCAAGAATAGTAATATGACACTGGAGCTAGGATTCAATATTGCGACCAACAGCAGTATTGTGAACAAGCTCGATGGAATTCAGAAGGAGATAGTAATGCCTTATTATTATGAATGGGTCAAACTTGTAGCTGGCGGAAAACTAGGCGACTGGTATGGATATAAATCTGCCGGGAGATATTTTGCAACTGCAGAGGAGATCTTTGCCCTGAGAAAAACAAATCCTACAACTGGTGCTCAATTGAACTACAGGCTTGCCAGGGAGGTGCCGGGAGACCCCTATATAATGGATCAGGATGGCGACGGAGTTATTACCAAAGCAGACAGGGTTGTACTGGGAAACTTCAATCCTAAGTTTTACGGTGGTTTCAATATAGGTTTTACATACAAGAACTTTTATGTATCTGCTGTATTTACATACTCATATGGCGCAAAAAGATTATGGAACTATCCGTACTCTGCTGTAACTGCGGGAGCAAGTACCTACAATGCATATAATTATCTGCAATCGGCATGGAACTTCAACAAAGATCCACAGGCGGCATTACCTAGAATAGGTCTGACCTCTACTTATAATGGTCTTAGTGACTTTTTTATCTTTGATGCATCATTTATAAGATTGAATGCGCTAAACCTGAATTACAGACTGCCTCAGAGATGGTTCAACAAACAATTCCTGACAAATGTCGATGTCACATTGCAGGCATCAAATCTGTTGACAATTACTAAATATCCGGGATTTGACCCACAAGGCAACTTTGGAAGCACAGATATGGCACAAAGCTACACTGTTGGAACAAGGACATCTCAGGAGTTGATAGGAGTTGGTTCAGGTATAGACTATAGTGCTTACCCTTCTTCAACAACATTCAGCTTAGGATTAAAATTAACATTTAAATAGAGTGGTAAAAATGAAAAAGATAAATAAATTAATATTGGTGATTTTTGCCACAATGGCACTCACCTCATGCAATAAGTTCCTTTCACTCACACCGCCCCATAAATTAGTTGTAGACAACGCAGTAACATCATATGACGGTGCAGTGTCGGTCCTAAATGGAATGTATGCATCAATCTCTACAGGCAGCGGAAGCTCTACCAGCGATTTTTTTGGTGGTAGTCCATTCTGTGCCCTATCGTCACAAGCCGGTGTCGGAAAAGCGGGAGGAGTTATATATTATAATATGAGCTACCTCTCTACACAATCTGCCTTCTCTACTTACTGGCAACAATGGTTTGCCTGTATAAATGCATCCAATGCCGCAATCATAGGTATTGGAGAATTGCCGGAAAACAAGTTCCCTACTGCAAATGACAAAGCAGTTATGCTTGCAGAGGCAAGAACATTCAGAGCATGGGTATATTCTCATTTGCTATGGTGTTTCTCTCACTATTGGGCCGACGATGAGTATGGTATCCTCTGGAGAGAAGAGATTGCGAACTTCAATAACATTTTTGCAGACAGAATATCTGTTAAAGAGAGTTATGAAAAGATATTTGCAGATGTAGACGAGGGTATCAAATACCTTGGTGACTATACAACTTCAAAGAGACTTTCAAAGCAGATGGCACAAGTACTTAAGGCAAAGCTTCTCATGAACAGAGGTTGGACCGGCGACTATGCTGCAGCATTAACATTGACTAATAGTGTAATATCGACAGCACCGGCGACTTTTAAAATGGATACCGATATGAAGAGAATGTATAACGATGCATGGGATTCAAAAGAGGTATTGTGGGCAAGGTACATGGAAGAGGATGCAGGAAGGGCCTATGGTGAGGGTACCTATTCTCAGACAGTCATTCAGGCAGGTGATGCTTGGAGCACAGCCAATCAGAATAACCCTTCGTCTCTTAAATCATTTTATCCGGAATTTGATTCATGGATAACTGCCGATCCAAGATTTGCTCAGACCATGGGTTGGGCAAGGGCAATCAGTGCCACAGGTATTCTATATTTCTGCCCTACAAAACTTGCTAGACAAGGAAGAGCATCTACCGATCTCATGAACGACAAGTTCACAACTTACTACTTCCGATATCCGGAACTATATCTTATGCAAGCTGAGTTGAAGGCAAGGACGAATGAGAGCATAGCAAACTGTATAGAACCAATAAATACCATGAGATCGAAGAGAACCAACCCGGTTCTTGCCTCGTTAGCTGCTCCGGCAACAAGAGATGAGTTAATGGACTTGATTTTTAAAGAGTACTGTCTTGAACTTTACATGGAGAATGGTAGTGAATGGTTTGCTTCGTTAAGGTTCAAGAAAAACAACCTGCCTATTCTCTACCTTCTCAAACCGGACATTACACCGGTAGATGTAAACAAACATTGTTGGCCTATTCCGTCAACAGAAACCACTACAAATAAGCAAATTAAACCAAATCCGGGTTACGATAACTAAAAACTTGTTAATATGAAAAAAATACTATTTATAATACTTACAAGTGCCATATTCATCACATACTCTTGCTCAGACAAAGCAGAATTATTAGTGTCAATTCCAAATGATATAACTTTCAATGAATTAACGCTGGGCACTTATACAAATACTGTTCCGGATGGAGGATTTACCTCCGGCGGGATAAGGTTCAATACAAAGAAGAATCCGGACGGAACCTTCAGTGGCTTTGCTTATTCTAACCAGAATAACCGCTCTTTTGTATGGACAAATACCAAGGCAGCCAGAGATACAAATATTCTGAGTGTCTATACTGCATACAGAAACATGACAGAGGTATATGCTGTTGCTTGTGCCGACAATGCAACCGACACATATTTCACTCTGGAAAAACCATCTGTAATAGATCTTGCGTTGTTTGCAAACAATACCTATAATTATCTTGCAATGACATATGGAGCCAACTCAGGCACCTCTATTGCGAATCCCAATATTCCGTCGGCACCAAAAGCGATATGGAACACTTACGCAACAGGGGTTACCAGAAAACTTTCATTAGACGGAGATTACTATAAAATAATAGTCAAAGGTTATAACGGTTCTACTCTTACAGGGACAGTTGACGTATATCTTTGTTGCAGAAAGGGTGCAGACCCTCTGAATCCTGCTTTCGCATTCATAAGGGCAGACTGGATTGCAGCAGATCTTAAACCACTTGGCACAGTTACAAAAGTTGTGTTCAGCACAAGCTGCTCATATAAAGATGCTAACGGCAAAGATCTGATTAACTCCTATTTCTGTTTAGACGGTATCCGGCTTAAAAAAGAATAAGATGAAAAATGTTATTATAGCATTGTTTATCCTATCTCTTTCAGGCGTGGTTGATGCTCAAACAAGAAAAGTCAACCTTCAGAAAAACGTTCCTCTGGAAGATGTACTTAAAGCAGCAAAAGCTCAAAAAAAGCTTGTTTTTCTAGATTTTGGATCACCCAAATGTTCTCCTTGTCTTTATATGAAAAACAATATTTTTACGATTGATAGCGTTGCTGATTTTGTAAATGACCGTTTCTTAAGTGTAGATTACACAGAGGGTCCTGAAAAAACGCGATTGAGCAAAATATATGAAGTGTACACCGAACCTGTTTTTTTGATTGTAGACTCCGATGGAAACCTAATGCACAGAACCGAGGGCAGATCAACTGCTGGAGAGATGCTTGATAGATTCAGGCAGGGAATTGACAAAAAAAACAATCTGGCTGCACAAAGCAGGGATTATGACAATGGCAGGAAGGATGTTGATTTTATAGTTTCCTATGTGAACACTCTACATATAGCAGGATTAAGAGAGAAAAAGCAGACTGTATTATCAAACATCTTCCCGCCGGATTTTCCTTTAGATTCTTTGTATACTAAAACATACTGGAGCTTATATCTGAAATACGATGAGTCTGCTGTGAGCAGACAAACATTATATGTTATGGATAACCTGAATAAGTTTATTGGGTTGTTTGGAGAAAAGTCAGTATTGTCAAAAATTGATGTTTTATATGGTGCAAAATCAAGAATCTATATTTTTGGCAAGAAAGCCCCTGCAGATGATCCTGAGTTTGAGACAGTTCTTAATTACGCTCAAAAGAGCGACCACCCAAAAGCATCCGTTTGGCTGACATATCTGGTCCCTGCTAAATATAAGTTTTCCAACTGGATATCTATGGCTAAGGAGGTCGAGAACGCAATGGCATTTAATATCCTTAAAGGAGAGGAGAGATATTATTACAAAAAAATGATGTCTGAACAATTGGCATGGTATTGCGACGATGTTGAGGCGCTGTCTTATTCAATAAAATGGATTGACCAGCTTCTGCCAACAGTGACCCAGGATAAAAAGGGATCGCTTCTTGAGACAAAGGCAAGTGTAAAAGAAAAAATTGGGTTGTTGAGTAAATAAAATCCTTTTTTCTGACGCAGAAACCGCGAGTTTGTAATAAAAACACACACTTTCGGTTTCTGTTTTTGTATATTCAGATAATAATATTGTAGTTTTACAACTTTATTTAGGGAGAACCCTTAGGAAAGTGTACTAATAGTATATTAATACCAACAACAAAATCTACAGATGAAAAAAATAATTTTAAGCATTACGATGCTTTTTTTCTTATTAGCAGCGGTTGCTCAGGGACAGAAAACTGTTGTAATTACAGGTAAAGTAACCGGAGACACAAAAGGATACAATAATATCTTATATTATACCAACGGCACTCCGGTAGATTCTGTGGCCATAATCAACGGCCAATTCACCCTTAAAATACCATTCAGCACTACATTTACTCAGTTATTCTTTACACAATACGAAATGAAAGTACGGAGGGGTTACCGTCCGTTTCCCCTGTTAATTGATGGTTCTGGAGATATCAATTTAGAGATGAATATCGAAGAGGGTTTCTTTGGTGCCTCAGTAAGCGGTGCTAATACAACAGTTCTCTTTAACAACTTCTTAAAGCAGCAGAGTGATGTCAGCAAAAAAATAAGCGCTGAGATATCAAAACTGCATGGAAAGGAATACGTGGCTCAAAATGACCCACTGGCTAAAGAAATAAGTGCTTCCAGGGATTCATTATCTAAATTGTATATGGAAACCATGGTGATGGATTTTGTAAAACAGAACAAAAACGAATATGTGGGTGTTTATGTATTAAGCGGACAGGGAAGAGGTTCACTAAGTTCAGAACAGCTGGAGATGATGTATAATCAATTATCGCCGGATATGCAGAAGACAAATGATGGAGAGAAGCTGGCAGCTTATATAAGAGGGGTAAAGGGTTCTAAAATAGGCTCCATAGTAAAGAATTTTGTTCTGAATGATCCTTCGGGCAAACTCTTTTCGTTCGATCAGTTAAAAGGTAAATATGTGTGGGTAGATTTTTGGGCAAGCTGGTGTGGCCCGTGTAAGCAGGCTTTCCCGAAAATGCGCGAGATTTATGCAAAGTACAGCGGCATGAATTTTGAGATTCTGGGAATTTCAACTGATTCCAAGATAGAACCTTGGCTAAAAATTCTTGAGACAATAAAAAATCCATGGCCACAGGTTTGGGATAGTAAGAATATTATGTCGGAATTTGCAGTAACAGCATTTCCAACTTCGTTTCTGATTGGTCCTGACGGAAAGATAATCCTTAAAGAGGTAGGTTTTGAACCTAACGGGAAAGGCGAAATAGAAAAAAAACTTGAAGAAATATTTAAAATTAAATAAAATCAATCACAATAAAATCAAATTCTAAATGAAAAAAACAATTTTAGCAATTCTATTGCTGGCTCCTATGTCTTTATTTGCACAAAAGGGAGAATACACTGTTAAAGGAGAGGTTGGAAAGCTTAATGCTCCTGCAAAGGCATATCTTGCATATCGTACAGCTAGTGATAATGTTGCCGATTCATCGGCTATTGTTAACGGTAAATTTGAGTTCAAGGGAACTGTAAATGCACCTGTTAAGGCTGTACTTGTAATAAACTACACAGGATCAGGTATGCGAAGCAGGACTGCTGCTCAGCTTCCTATCTACCTTGAGACAGGTGTCATTAATGTAACAAGCCCCGACTCTTTAAAGAATGCCACAGTTTCCGGTTCAAAGATTAATACCGATAACGATTTATATATGAAGGCTCTAAAACCTTCTGAAAATAAAATGGATGCTTTCATGGCTGAATACAATGCTCTCCCTAAAGAGAAGCAACAAGATGAGGCAGTAAGGGCTCCTCTGAATATCAGATACGAAGCTATTATGGCTGAGAAAGATGCAGCAACAACAGCATTTATTAAAGCAAATCCATCAAGTTTCATCAGTCTTGAGGCTATCAAGACTTTAGGTGGTTCTATTCCTGATTACAACAAAGTAGCCCCTTTATACAAGGGCCTTACAGCTGATGTCAAAGCAACTCCTGCAGGTGTAGCTTATGCAGCCAGTCTTGAAATCATGAAGAAAACAATGGTAGGAGCAATTGCTCCGGATTTTACACAAAACGACACAGAAGGGAATCCGGTTAAATTATCTAGTTTCAGAGGCAAATATGTTCTTGTAGATTTCTGGGCATCATGGTGTGGTCCATGTCGTGCAGAAAATCCTAATGTGGTAAATGCCTTCAATCAATATAAAGATAAAGGATTCACAGTATTGGGTGTTTCTTTAGATGACGAAAAAGGAAAACAAAGATGGCTTGATGCTATTAAAAAAGATGGACTGACATGGACACAGGTTTCAGATCTTAAATACTGGAACAATGAAGTATCCAAATCTTATGGAATCAGTTCTATCCCACAGAATGTACTGATAGACCCTAATGGCGTTATAGTTGGGAAAAACCTGAGAGGAAAAGCATTGTTGGATAAACTTGCCGAGATACTTAAATAAAGTGTATTTTGGGTGCATGTGGTGCATCCATTATGAAATATAGATATCCACAAAATTGTGCGGAAATTGATAGCAGATTAAAAATCTGTCTTTTCAGTTTCCGCTTTTTTATTTGTAGATTTGTTACCGGATAACAAGTTACATCTACAAATGAATGACTCAATGATATTGGGGTTAGTACAAAACATAGCAATTCTGGTGGCATTCAGTTTGTTGTATGATCTTGTGTGGAGGAAACAGGATGGGTTTATCAAAAGTGTGTATAAACATTTACTTGGCATAGCCATTGGAGCAATAGGGGTAGTGTTGATGATGACCCCATGGGTATTGGTTCCTGGGCTGACTTTTGACACCCGCTCTATTCTTCTGTTGAACTCAGGACTCTTCTTTGGACCCATCCCTACAATAATATCAATGACCATTACAGCTTTATACAGGATATACCTTGGCGGAGCAGGAGTGTGGATGGGAATAGCCGTTATTGTAACATCAGGCTCCATAGGAATGCTTTGGAAAAAATTCTATCCTGACTGGAGAAAAGGGAACTATCTGCTTGACCTTTTCAAAGTAAGCATTTTGACCCATGTAGTAATGCTTGCATGCACGGTTTTTCTGCCGAAGGATGTTTTCTGGATTACATTGACAAAGATGGCCTTACCGGTTCTGGTTATATATCCAATAGGTTCAATGTTGCTTGGACGTATCTTAATAAGCAGATTGTCGGGATGGAATGCAAAAAATGCATTGAAAATTGGTGAGGAGAGGTATGAGACCTTTATTAATGCAAACAGCGACTGTATGTTTGTAAAAGACGACAATTTCAGATACATTATTGCAAACGAAGCAATTTGTAAGTTCTTTAATAAGACCAAAGAGGAAATCATAAACAAAACCGACAAGGAACTAGCATCGGATTATTTAATAGCACCATGCCCGTCATCGGACAAGCGGGCTTTGGAAGAAGGGATATTGTTCTCGACAGAGGAAAAGCTTGGTGAGAAAATATATGAGATAACAAAATTTTCTGTAAATCTGGGAAAGGGAAAGAAGGGAGTAGGAGGCATAATGCGAGATATAACTCAGAGTAAGAAACGAGTAGAGCTTCAACAAGTTTTACTTGACATTTCCAGAATATCCTTAGAGAACACAGACCTCAGAACATTTCTTGGGAAGGTGCACTCCCTAATGAAAAAGGTCATTAAAGCCGATAACTTCTATATAGCTATATACCATAAAGAAGAAAACAAATACAGTTTCCCATATTTTATTGACGAATATGATAAGCTTGAGACCAATGAACTTATGGCACTTGAAAATTCTCTTACAGATTATGTGAGGATCACAGGGAAGGGTAAACGTGTAACTGCAGAAACAGAGAAAGAGATTCGGGAGGAGTATAATCTTATTGATCAGGGAGAGTATTCGCCGGTTTGGATGGGAGCACCGCTGATGGACTCTACTTTAAATAAGATAACAGGAGTTGCAGCAGTACAGGACTATAAAGATGTAAATGCATATACCCCGGAGGACCTTATAATATTTGAAATATTTGCCAGCAATATAGGGATGTTTATAGAAAGACTGGCAAATATAAACAGTTTAAAAGCGGCAAAAGACAAGGCAGAAGAGAGTGACAGGTTGAAGACCGCATTCCTGGCAAATATAAGCCATGAGATTCGAACCCCTATGAATGGGATCATAGGATTCACAGATATTCTTATGGGTGAGATTACCGATGAAAGACAAAAGGAGTATGTCACTATCGTTAACAGCAGTGCATACCGGCTCATGAATATTGTCAACGATGTTATTGATATGGCAAAAATCGAGGCAGGACAGGTTGCCCCTCATAAGGAAACATTTGACGCAAATGAGGTCCTCGACGATGTTTATATGTTTTATAACAAGCTTAAATTTCCTTTCGACTTCAACGTTGTAGTACCATCTCCTGAAAAGAGAGAAATCTATACAGACAAGACCAAATTGCAGCAGATCTTTTCTAACCTTGTTAGTAATGCTCTAAAATTCACAACAAAAGGTTCTGTCAGTTTTGGCTATAAAATTGATGGTGAACAAATCATTTTCTTTGTCAAGGACACAGGAATAGGTATCGCCAAAGAGAACCTGGAAAAGGTATTTTCTCGATTTTATCAGGTAGAGAGCGGAAATCAGAGGATTTTCGAAGGTACAGGTCTGGGACTAGCAATAGTCAAGGAGTATGTAAACATTCTCGGGGGCGATATATGGGTAGAGTCAGAACCAGAAGTTGGAACAAAATTCTACTTTACGGTTAACTGCCTGGCACCAACTATAAACTCCAGTATTTTAGTTGATTGATCTTGTTTCGGAAAATTCCTTTCACATCAACAAAAACTGCCCGGTCGTTTACAATTGACAGAAAATACCTCTCATCAAGATTCAGATACTGTTTGTGTGAAACTGCAACAACAATCGCATCATATCCGGTCTGAGGTTCTACAAGCAATTCTATGTTGTATTCGTGCTTTACCTCTTCAGCAGAAGCAAAAGGATCAACAACATCTACAATGCATCCGTAATCTTCCAGTTCCCGAATTATATCCACAACCTTTGAATTACGGATGTCAGAGACATTCTCCTTGAAAGTAAGCCCCATAACAAGAACCCTTGCGCCAAGAACACTCTTTCCCTCGGCAATTATCTGTTTGACAATTTTTTTACCAATGTAACCACCCATTGTATCGTTAATATATCGCCCTGCATTTATTATCTGCGGATGATATTTAAGCTCCTTTGCCTTGTGAACCAGATAATAAGGGTCAACACCTATACAGTGACCACCAACTAGGCCGGGAAAAAATTTCTGGAAGTTCCATTTTGTACCGGCAGCTTCAAGAACATCAAATGTATTTATTCCTATTCTGCTGAAAATAATAGATAGTTCATTCATGAGAGCGATACTTACGTCCCTCTGAGTATTCTCAATAATCTTGGCAGCCTCTGCCACCTTTATGCTCGGAGCTCTATGCACACCGGGTATAATGATAGATTCGTATACAGCTGCTATTGTTTCCAACGACTCTTCGTCACAACCGGATACAATTTTTACAGTATTGGTGAGCGTGTGCACCTTGTCGCCCGGATTTATCCTCTCAGGAGAGTACCCGACTTTAAAATCAATACCACATTTAAGACCGGAATACTGCTCAAGCAGTGGCACACAATCTTCTTCTGTGCAACCGGGATACACAGTTGATTCATATACAACATAATCGCCCTTTTTCAGAACCAGCCCTACCGATTTTGATGCCGAAAGGAGAGGCTTGAGATCTGGCTGATTGTGTTTGTCGATAGGGGTGGGCACAGCAACAATATAAAATGAGGCCTCGCTCAATTTTTCAAGTGATGATGTAAATTCAATATCGCAATTGTCGAAACTATCCGGACCATACTCATTTGCAGGGTCAATCCTGTTTCTCAGTTTTTCAAGTCTACTTTCATTTATGTCGAATCCTATTACAGCATAGAGTTTGGCAAACTCCAGAGCAATAGGCAGACCAACATATCCCAGTCCTACCAATGCCAGTTTTGATTCCTTGTACTTGAGTTTATCGACCATTTTTTTTATTTTAAATTACATGCAAATATAAAGAAATTAAATGGACCCAATAGTGGCGAGCAGCTGCTTCATTCCTTCTACATCAAGACTAGGTGCATTATGCGAATTAAAATCACCTGTCGGTAAATCAGCTGATTTATCTGATTTACTTGTTACTCCGGCTATAAGTGGTATCCTGAAGTATTTTCCGGAATCATCACCTTCGCCTATCAATTCTGCCTTTATCATCTCCTCCTGCGTGCCCATTGTTTCAAATAATTTCTCTCCGGGGCGGGGCCCTATTATCCTCACACTGTTTTTAGAATTGCCGTAAAGTTCAATGAGTGCCTTGGTAAGTGTATCCAGAGAGGCAGAGGGAGCATTCTTAAGGATAATATCTCCATTTTTACCATTTAACAATGCAAAAAGTGATAAATCCACTGCAGTGTCGGGAGTCATCATAAACCTGGTCATATCGGGATTTGTTACGGTAAGATCTTTCCCTGCTTTTATCTGATTCACGAACAAGGGCACTACTGTTCCGTTGGAGCCCATCAGGTTACCAAACCTGACAATACATATTTCAGAAGGGGCTCCTTTCAATGAACTGGCCGTTGCCAGTGCCACCTTCTCCATCATTGCCTTTGAAATACCCATTGCGCTTAATGGATAACATGCTTTATCTGAGCTTATTATTACTATTTTTTTTACCCCGGCCTCTACAGCATGGTCTATAACGTTTTTTGTACCTGTAACATTTGTCTCAACAGCTTCCATCGGGAATGATTCGCAATAAGGTATCTCCTTTAAAGCAGCAGCGTGAAAAACGTAATCAGCGTCCTTCAAGGCCGATGTCAGGCTCTCTTTGTCCCGAATGTCACCCTCGAAAAAACGGATATGATCAGATATTTTAAGACTTTCCAGCATCTCATCCTGTCTCTTTCTGTCCCGCGAGAAAACCCTTATCTCCTTAATATAAGAGTTGCGCAGGCGATTCACGAGAGCAGTTCCAAAAGAACCTGTTCCGCCCGTAATTACTATAGTTTTGTTTGTCAGCATATGGTAGTGATATTATTTGGGTAAACAAGATGCGTCCCCATGTACCCTCTGTAAAGATAAAGAAAATGACTAATTTTACACAACTAAACTATTCAACAATGAAAGATTCCGGATACACACAAATTAGTCCAAAGACAATCGGAGATAATCTTATCAAGCTCATTGCCGACGACTGGATGCTAGTAACAGCAGGAAACGAAGAGAAGTTCAACACAATGACTGCCAATTGGGGAGGAGCAGGATATATATGGAACAAGCCTGTTGTGTTTGTCTTTATACGTCCGGAGAGATATACATATGAATTTACTGAGAAGCATGGTTCTTTTACGCTCTCATTTTTTGATGAAAAATATCAGGCGGCACTTGATATTTGCGGATCGGTGAGTGGCCGTGATTGCGACAAGGTTTCAGAGGCATCATTAACACCTCTGTTTACGGAGCTGGGTAATCCGACATTTGCAGAGGCAAGACTTGTAGTAGAGTGCAAAAAACTTTATGCAGATATGCTCTCTATTGATTCGTTTCTCATTAAAGAGCCGGTTTATACACATTACAGTACAAAAGGGGGACTTCATAAAATGTACATTGCGGAAATAGTAAATGTGTGGAAGAGGTAAAATTCATTAAACCAGAAATAAATGTCAACTAGTCAGGATTTTGTCGATTTTGTAGCCGAACAGATGTCCGGAGCAGGAGCCATCTCCAAGAGGAAGATGATGGGCGAATATGTCGTTTACTGTCAGGAAAAGGTAATAGCACTTATATGTGACAACAAGCTATTTATAAAACCAACCGATGCCGGAAGAAATTTTCTCGCAGGAGAGCTTGTTGAAGCACCTCCCTATCCGGGGGCAAAAAACTTTTTTCTGATAGAAGATAGGCTGGAAGACAGAGATTTCCTGACACAACTCATTAAAATCAGCTACCCGGAACTGCCTGCACCAAAACTTAAGAAGGGACCAAAAAAGTAATCATTTATCAGATTTTTTATTTATCGAAAAATCTTCCTCCGCATGAATTTCTGAGTATTTTGCCTGCAAATTTTGCCCAATCAGGATTAAGGGCATAAGACAAATCTGAATCATATTGGATATAAAAAAAGCCATACTGCCAACGTGGTTTGTTATCTATAGCGCAATTTTATCAATAGCCGAAAGGTTTTCCTTGTTAAGAGCAATTACATTTCGTATAGTTCCATGGCTCTTCCGGATCTCTTCTATTGAATGGAGTTTTGGATGTTTCATAATTTTTCTTTAGGATCGGGTCCGTATTCGTTTACGGCATGTGTCCCCTCAGAAAAGAAAAGAATTAACAACCAGATCGCACCAATTATCGGAATAAGAGCCACCAGTAACATCCAGCCGCTTTTCCCGATGTCATGCAACCTTCTGACAGATACTGCCAGGCTGGGTATCAGTACAGCCAGTGAATACAGTAAATTAATAGGACCATTGCCGTATCCGCAAAAAGCGATCCCAAAAATATTATCCAGGGCCATTGCAACCAAACTAAAAATAAAATTGAAAAGAACGAATGACCAAAATTCAGTTCTTCTTGCTCTTCCGCCAAATTCAGCGTACTTGTTTTTTAAAATGTCAAGATACCAATTCATGATTATCATTTATTAATTTCCCTACTCTTTTGGCTTTTCGGGATCGCCCCGTTTTTTTATGTGGTTACTGGTCTCCACGATTATTTTATTTGATATGTCATTACTGTGCTATTTGTATATGGGTCCAACTGGTGCGTCCCCATGTACCCTGTTGATGATACGGTCGAAGGTGTCGGAGTTGTGGTCTATGTAGTAGCGGGCGGCATTCTGCAGGGCCTGCATGTTTTTGGCAGATGCGTTGTCCATACGGGTGTCTGCAGAGAGCAGGGGAGGTTCTACACGAATGTAGCTGTCGGGAACACCCGATGCCGAGAAGAGCTGCTGGAGCTGAAAATCGACAGTTTCGGCAACAGACGCTGTCAGAATGTCAATGATTGGCTCCAGCCAGTTGAGGTAGCCAAACTTGTGCGTTTTTTCCCAGAAATAGGGTTTGATTACCTTGCCAGTACCTACAGAAACCATCATGTAATTTGAGATACCCTCATCCGGCCAGAGTTTCACCGACTCAACAAGCGCACACATAGATGGGTTGTTGGCGTAGACACCTCCATCTACGAGATGACGGCTGCTGTTGTCACGTGCGAAAATACGGGCGGGCGAGAAATAGGAGGGCGCTGCAGATGTGGAACGGACAACGTCGCATAGTTTATAATCTGCCATAGGACCATATTTTGATACATTGTGCTTGCTGAAGAGCAGCGCCTTACGTGTGCTTAGATCGTAAGCGGTCACCAGACAGTCTTTAAGTACTTCAGAGATATAGTGGTCACCCATGAGCCTTTTTGAAAATTCATATAGAGCATCCTCTGAGTACCTGCTCCTGAATACACCAAATCCGGAAGTCAGAAGCTGACGTAAAGATCTGTGAAAAAGTACCGGGCCTAGCTCTATATAGAAATCCAGTACCTGTGATGCCGAATATTTTGGCTTTAGTGACCCTGTTTCTGCAGGTGTGAGATATAGACAGGTAATGATGCCTCCTGTTGAAGTTCCTGCAATAAGATCAAAACACTCTGCAAGCCTGAAGCTCTCGTCAGACTTTATTGTCTGCAACCTCTCCTCCAGGTGAGCCAGGATAGCTGCCGGCAATATTCCTCTGATACCGCCGCCGTCTAACGAAAGAATCTTTTTCATCTATTATGTACCCATTTATCTCAAATGTACAAAATATTTGAAACAATATCAAAGTTGAGTCATTTTCTTGATAGATGGTATGAAGTTGGAAATGATGCCAATAAGCACAAGGACGAAACCAGATATAATAAATGTGTTTGATATTCCTATACTATCTGCAATATACCCTGTTGCTATCAGGCTCAACATTGCCGGAATCATAATAAGACTATTGTGTATAGAGAATACTCTTCCGAGTACTGCAGAATCCAGACTCATTTGCAGTAGAACCGTAAATGCTCCCCAGAATATAGCACCGGCAACACCCCCAAACAGTGTAAAGCCGACAAACAGATAGAATCCTTCAGTAGGAAGAAATCCTGAAAAGACAAATGTGAATCCCAATATCACATACATTGCGTTGATAAGCAAAATCTTGTTGAATTTAAACCTGGGAAGACTCATCAACCCTCCACCTATGAGCATACCCACACCCCATGCAATCTCTACCATACTCATTTTGTAAGTGTCACCTGCAAAATGGCTCAGGGTCATAAGAGGGAACAATGTGGAGACCGGCACCATAGCAAGGCTGGCAAAGATTGTAAAGACGAACATCCACATAAGCCCCGGCCTCTTTAGAATTTCATGCAGTCCCTGGTTCAATTCCGAAAAAAAACGTCTGAACTCTGCCTTTATCCCAGTAGAGTACACTTCAGTCAGGATATCTACTTCATCCTTTACATCCACATCATCCTGTATAATTTCTATGCTATTCTGTTTATCGATTTTACCCAGTAGAACTTCCTCATTCGTTTTACCACTTTCGGAAATTCCACTATTTGTACCCTTTCTATCACGAGGGTTTGGAATTACTACAAACAAAAGCGATCCGCAGGCAATCAAGGCACCAATAACATCAAACATCAATACCCACGTCATGCTGAGTGTGCTTACGAATATAGCAGCTATGGCTGGTGCAGCGATTGTGCTGACGGAAAAAATCATATTGTTCACACCTGCAACCCTCATCAGCTCCGAAGCGGGAGCAAGCAATGGAACAGAGGCCTCCATAGCAGGCATGTGAAATGCACTTCCGATAGATCGCAATGCCAGTAATAAATATATCAACCCAATATCTGTGGCCCCAAAGTAAAAAAGCACCGCCATCACCGATGTCAGAGCAGCAATATACAAATCTGCAACAATCATCGTCCTTTTTCTGTCCCATCTGTCTACCAATACACCGGTAAACAAACCAAGCACAAGCTGCGGCAGTAGTGAGGCCAATGTAGCAAAAGCCAGAACCTCTGCCGAACCTGTCTGTACACTCAACCAGAAAATAACAGCAAAACTGACAACAGAACTACTCAGTGTAGAGAAGAGCTGCCCCGTCCAGATAATTGCGAATACACGTTTCCAGTTGTTAGTCATAAGAATTATTTATTGGTCATAACAGTTTCTGACAATTTCAGAGAATTTCTGATAGTCGATCATTTAATGCCGTCAGCCATAAGCATGAGCCATCAATAACCAAATAGAATAGCCATCTGTTTTGTTCCCTCTGTATTTTATCTAATTACAACATACCAATTGAGAGATTGTTGGATGCATACATAAATTTTTTGTCCAAACAAATTCGCGTCCAAAAACTCTGCCAAAGGGGTTAGCACTTCATTGGAAATGAGAGGTATATGTATTGGCCTGTTGATCTGTCATTTACTAACGGCTTTGGCAAAGGGATTAGTATATCCCTGATCTTCTGCTATATATAAAACCATGTGTCGGCAAATTTTGCCGACACATGGTTTCTTGAGCTCTTTGTATCCTCGTCAACACCAGTATTCAACACTATTTAACTTTAAAACATCCTTGGAGTTTCCCACATATGAAACATAGATACTTTGCCCCAATGGCATAGCTTTATGCTTTGCAGTGAATTTTAGCAAATAACTATCTGACAAAGACTTACTCAAACAATATTTTGTGAAATGTCTCAATCTACAAGCTCCCTCGTGGCACATTAAGTGGTATATTGCTATAAATAACCATGTTAACCAAATATATTTGATCTGTTTAATTTTATACTGGTCTGAATATAAGATTAATACCACTTATCGTGCCACGCAAAATTTCTCTCTAATAATTACTCCCCAATAATTTTCACGAGCACGCGTTTTCGGCGAAGTCCGTCAAATTCTCCATAAAAGATTTGTTCCCATGGACCGAAATCCATACGGCCCGCAGTGATTGCGACCACTACCTCACGACCCATCACCTGTCTTTTGAGATGTGCATCGGCATTGTCTTCGAAGCCATTATGACGGTATTGTGAATGGGGCTTTTCAGGTGCAAGTCTCTCCAGCCACTGCTCAAAATCTGCATGCAGACCACTTTCGTCGTCATTGATGAAAACGCTGGAAGTGATATGCATCGCATTGCAAAGCAACAGACCCTCCTTTATACCGCTCTCCCTCAGACAATCATCGATATGCCTAGTAATGTTTATGAATTCTCTTCGTTTTCTTGTTTCAAACCAAAGTTCTTTACGATATGTTCTCATATGATGATTTTGTATGGTAAATGGGGGGTACATGGGGACGCATCAAGTGTACCCGAAAATGGAGTACACTTGATGCGTCCCCATGTACCACACCAGATGCGTCGGCATGTACCCTCTTAGTAGCGGTAGTGGTCAGGTTTGTATGGGCCGTTAATGGAAATTCCAAGGTATGCCGATTGTTCCGGTGTGAGAATGGTGAGTTTAACGCCTAGTTGTTCCAGGTGCAGGCGGGCAACCTCTTCATCCAGATCTTTTGGCAGGCGATATACACTAACCTCATACTTCTTGTTCCATAACTCCATCTGAGCAAGTGTCTGATTTGTAAATGAGTTACTCATTACGAATGATGGGTGACCGGTTGCACAACCCAGATTTACAAGACGACCCTCTGCAAGCATGAAGATAGAGTGACCATCGGGATATGTGTATTTGTCCACTTGTGGTTTGATGTTGAGTTTTTGGATACCCGGCCATTTTTCTAGTTTGGCTACTTGTATTTCATCATCGAAGTGACCTATGTTACATACAATTGCCTGGTCTTTCATTTTGGCTATATGCTCGGCAGTTATTATGTCTTTATTGCCAGTGGTTGTAACATAGATATTTCCTTCACCAAGAGCATCTTCCATAGTCTTTACCTCGAAACCCTCCATTGCTGCCTGCAACGCGCAGATAGGGTCAATTTCAGTGACAATGACACGTGCACCATAACTGTTCATCGAACGAGCGCAACCTTTCCCAACGTCGCCATAACCAGCTACCACAACCACCTTGCCGGCAATCATAACATCGGTTGCTCGCTTGATACCGTCGGCAAGAGATTCGCGACAGCCATAAAGGTTGTCGAACTTTGATTTTGTAACAGAGTCATTTACGTTAAATGCAGGGAAAAGCAATTTACCTTGCTCAAGCATCTGGTAAAGTCTGTGAACACCTGTAGTGGTCTCTTCCGACACACCTTTCACTTCCGGGGCCTGACGGTGCCAGCGGGTTGAGTCGGATGCAAGGATTTTTTTCAAAATCTTGTTAAGTTCAATCTCATCGGGGGTATCGGCCTTAGCATCAAGAACTGCATGGTTATTTTCTGCTTCATATCCGCGGTGCATCATCATTGTGGCATCGCCGCCGTCATCAACGATAAGTGTGGGACCTTGTCCGTCTCCAAAATCAAGAGCGCGCTCTGTACACCACCAGTATTCTTCGAGAGATTCACCCTTCCATGCAAAAACAGGAGTACCGGCGGCGGCAATAGCAGCAGCAGCATGGTCCTGAGTTGAGAAGATGTTGCAACTGCACCAGCGTACCTTTGCACCAAGCTCTACAAGAGTTTCAATCAGAACAGCTGTCTGAATAGTCATGTGCAGCGAACCCATAATACGGGCACCGCTGAGAGGTTTTTTAGAACCATATTTTTTTCGCAGAGACATAAGTCCCGGCATCTCTTTCTCTGCAATGTCTATCTCTTTACGTCCAAATGCCGACAGGTTTATGTCTGCAACTTTGTATTCTATGGATGTGTTCATATTTTTAATGTGTTAATGTGCTAATGTGTTAATGTGTTAATTAGAAGGAGGCTTTTACGATGCGGGCAATATTATCGGAACGTCCCAGAGTATAGTAGTGAATACCCGGAACTCCCTTCTGGATCAAATCCTTCGACTGCATTGTTGTCCACTCGATACCAACCTCCCTGGCTTCTTGATCTGTTTTGCATTTCTGAACTGCAGAAACAAGATCGCTTGGAAAATCAATATGGAATGTCTGAGGAAGCAGATTAATGTCATTCATGGCCGAAATAGGTTTTATCCCAGCAATGACAGGAACATTTATCCCTGCTTTCTTGCACTCATCCCTGAATCTGAAGAACTTTTCGTTGTCAAAGAACATCTGAGTTACAATATAGTTTGCCCCGGCATCAATCTTTTTCTTGAGATTATCCATATCTATTTGCAGATTAGGTGCTTCGAAATGTTTTTCGGGATAACCAGCGACACCAATACAGAAGGATGATGGAGAAACATTAACGAGAGAAGGCTCGAGATACTGGCCATTATTCATGTTCACAATTTGAGTGATCAGGTCCGAAGCATGAGCGTGCCCGTCCTTTTCAGGAATAAATGAACGGGTACCTCTTACAGGATCACCTCTTAGAGCCAGAACATCGTCTATTCCCAGAAAGTTCATCTCTATTAGTGCGTTTTCTGTCTCTTCCTTTGAAAAACCACCACATAGAACGTGAGGCACTACAGTAATGTTGTATTTATACTTTACCGCTGCAGCAAGAGCGATGGTCCCGGGACGAACCCTTGTGAGCCTCTTCTCCACAAGACCGTCAGGTCTTTCACGATATGAAGTTTCATTGCGATGAGAGGTAAAATTTATGTAAGCCGGACTAAACTCGACTAGCCGATCTATGGCAGCATAAATTTTATCAATACTATGCCCTTTAAGCGGTGGAAGCAGTTCAAATGTGAAAAGCGGCCCTTTTGCGTTTTTTATTTTATCTATTACACTCATTATCTGTGTTTCTTATCTTTTATTTTCTGTTTCTAATATTTAAAAGTCTATATCACTATTTATAAGTCGATTTTCAATTTACAAATTGGGGGCAAGCCATCGGGTTGCCTCTTCTAAAGTCATCTTCTTTCTTTCTGCATAATCTTTTAGCTGGTCCTGACCAATTTTGCCGATATTGAAATAGGATGATGCCGGGTGAGAAAAGAAATATCCACTTACCGATGCAGCAGGAACCATTGTAAAATTCTCTGTCAGCTCTACACCAATTCTTTTTTCTGCATTGAGTACATCGAAAAGAATCCTTTTTTCTGTATGGTCGGGACAGGCAGGATAACCCGGAGCCGGACGGATACCTCTGTATTTTGAAGAGAGCATCTGTTCCAGAGAGAGTTTTTCGTCAGGAGAATATCCCCAGAACTCCTTGCGGACCTTTTCGTGAAGCCATTCGGCAGCAGCTTCGGCCAGACGGTCGGTAAGGATCCGTATCATAATGGATGCGTAATCATCTTCATGATAATTAGCAAATTTGTTCTCGTCAATGGCCGCAGTAACAACAAAAAGACCCATGTTGTCGGTCTGGCCGGCTTTGCTCCCATGACCTTGCTTTTCAGTCTGGTCAACTACGCTAGCTGGAGCCACAAAATCTGCCAGAGAGAGATTTGGAACACCACTCTCCTTAGGCTCCTGATTTCTCAGAAAATGGAATGTGGTAGCCACCTCCTTCGTTACAGAATTGTCGGAGTAAATGATAACGTCATCACCATCGGATACAGCAGGAAATAGTCCGAAAACAGCTTTTGCTGTAAGCAGTTTTTTATCAACAATCTCTTTCAGGTAAAGCTGTGCATCGTCGAAAAGCTTTTTGGCCTCATGACCCTTTACCGGATCGTTGAAAATTGCGGGATATTTACCGGAAACCTTCCATGCAAAGAAGAAGAATGTCCAGTCTATATAATTGCAAAGCTCCTTAAGATCAATGTCATGCATTACGTGGATGCCGGGTTTGACAGGTTGAGGAAGGGAACGTGTCTCCCAATTGGAATTGCTTTCACTGTCGGAATTACTGTTCCAGTCGGAAACCAACTTGTTTTTTCTTGCATCGGCAATAGAAAGCAGGTTCTTTTCCACCTGACGTGATTTGTGGTCGGAACTGAGTTTCCTGTATTTTTCTGCAACAGCAGCCACATATTTACTGTTGTCCACCTGACTTAGAGCAGAGAGAACCCCGGCTGCTTTCGACGCATCTTTTACATGGATAACTGCATTGGAATAGGTCGGTGCAATCTTTACGGCAGCATGAATCTCCGATGTAGTTGCTCCTCCAACAAGCAGGGGAATCGTAATATTTCTGCGTTGCATTTCCGATGCTACATGTACCATCTCTTCAAGAGAAGGGGTTATCAATCCGCTTAATCCTATGAAGTCTACATTTTCTCTTATTGCGGTGTCTATAATCTTCTCTGCAGGCACCATAACTCCAAGATCTATAATCTCATAGTTGTTACACGACAGTACAACTCCAACTATATTCTTACCTATGTCGTGAACATCACCCTTTACAGTTGCCAGCAAAAGCTTTCCTGCACTCTTCTTCTCCTCTCCCTCGCTCTCAAGTTCAATATACGGGGCAAGTTTGGAAACTGCCTTCTTCATCACACGCGCACTTTTGACAACCTGAGGAAGAAACATCTTGCCTGAACCGAAAAGATCGCCAACTTCGTTCATTCCTCCCATTAAAGGACCTTCAATCAGTTCAATAGACCTTCTGAAAAGCCCTCGTGCCTCCTCTACATCTTGCTCGATAAATTCATCGAGCCCCCTTATGAGAGCATGTTTAATTCTTTCAATTACAGGTAGCGACCTCCACTCGTCGGCCTTCTCCTCCTTTTTTCCTTCGTTCTGCATACCCTCGGCAAACTTCACCAGTCGCTCGGTAGCATCCTTGCGACGGTTAAGAACAACATCCTCTGTAAGTAATAGCAGGTCGGCAGGTATCTCGGTGTAGACCTGAAGCATCCCAGGGTTCACTATACCCATGTCCAACCCGGCCTTTATGGCGTGATAAAGGAAAACTGAATGGATGGCCTCGCGCACCTTGTCAGTTCCTCTGAATGAAAATGAGAGGTTGCTTATTCCACCACTTATCTTAGCATACGGAAGGTTTTTCTTGATCCATTCAGCAGAGCGTATAAAGTTGACAGCGTAGTTGTTATGTTCTTCTATGCCTGTTGCAATGGCAAGCACGTTAGGGTCAAAAATTATATCTTCAGGAGGGAATCCTATTTTGTCTACCAAAAGTCTGTATGACCTCTCCGCTAGCTTTATCCGCCTTTCGTATGTGTCGGCCTGCCCATCCTCATCAAACAACATCACAACCGCAGCCGCTCCATATTTTCTGATTTTGCGGGCGTGGTCGAGGAATACCTCTTCGCCCTCCTTAAGGCTTATCGAATTAACAACTGATTTACCCTGAATGCATTTAAGTGCAGGTTCAATGACGCTCCATTTAGAAGAGTCTATCATAAGGGGTAATTTTGAGATGTCAGGCTCGGCCATAATAAGATTCACAAACTTAACCATCGCCTTTTCCGAATCAAGCATTGCCTCATCCATGCAGATGTCAATGATCTGGGCACCACCCTCTACCTGATCCCTGGCAATCGCAAGCGCCTCGCCGTATTTTTCCTCTCGTATGAGCCGTGCAAACTTTTTTGATCCCGACACATTTGTCCGTTCACCTATATTTACAAAATTTGTCTCAGGAGCAATTGTCAGCGTTTCAAGCCCACTAAGCTTAGTATATCTTTCTAAAACCGGTTTTATTCTCGGTTTGTAATTCTTTGATTTTTCTGCTATTTTCTTGATATGTAATGGAGTAGTTCCGCAACACCCTCCAATTATGTTCACCCAGCCCTCCTTCATGAACTCCTCTGTTATTGAAGCCATATACTCTGCCGACTGGTCGTATTCACCAAACTGATTGGGCAGACCGGCATTTGGATGGGCCGACACATAGAATGCCGATTTTGCCGACAACTCTTGTACAAACGGTCTCAGTTGTTCTGCTCCCAATGCGCAGTTAAGTCCGATACTAAACAGCGGAAAATGAGAAACTGACACCAGAAATGCCTCTAAGGTCTGTCCGGTGAGAGTTCTCCCGCTGGCATCTGTAATTGTACCCGATACCATCACAGGTATTCTGACACCTTTCTCTTCAAAAACAGAATCAATTGCAAACAATGCAGCTTTAGCATTTAGTACATCGAAAATGGTCTCTACCAATAATATATCAACTCCACCATCCATCAGCCCCCTAGTCTGTTCAGAATATGCTTCAACCAGCTCATCAAATGTTACTGCTCTCGCACCCGGATCATTCACATCAGACGACATAGAAGCAGTCCTGTTGGTTGGGCCCAGAGTACCGGCTATAAAGTGCGGTTTTTTACTATCAGCTTCATACTGAGCGATTGCCGCCACAGCTACTTGGGCCGACTCAAAATTCAACGTATAAACCAGCTCCTCCATGCCATAGTCGGCCATGGATATCCTGTTGGAATTAAATGTATTAGTTGTAATAATATCTGCGCCTGCCTCAAGATACTCCATATGAATGGCCTTGATAATTTCAGGCTTTGTAAGAGACAACAGATCGTTGTTCCCTTTCTGCTGACGCTCGTGATTTGCAAACCTTTCGCCCCTGTAATCCTCCTCCTGCAACTTGTATCTCTGGATCATCGTACCCATTGCCCCGTCGAGGATTAAAATCTTTTGTTTAGCAATATCTTCAGGAGAATATTTCATAGAATAATTTTCTGCAAAAATACAAATAAAAAATTACTTTGCAGCGTTATACGAGAGCTTGCACCTCTTCCAGAACTTTCTGGCGTTTAACAGGGTCCAGCGCAAGAGAGTCGAGCGATGAAGGTTGTTCAAGTATTTGACTGCAAATGACTATGCCTTGTTCCATGAGCTTATGCTTGTCTGGGGTGGTGAGCCTGGTAAGTGCGGTTATGGGGAAAATCCTCTCTCTGTCGATGATATCCTTCAACCCATTTCCATAGGGATAGTCCCAGCTTAGCAACTTGAGACCACTGCACTCACCGTAAGCTGTGGCATCAGAAGTGAAGCGCGTGTTAGTGACAACTCCTCCAGAAAATGTGTACCCTGCAAACTTCGGTAACTCCTTGCGATACTTTATTATATCGTCCACTCGTGATCTAATATAAAGAGGAACCTGAACATTGGCATTCTTCTCCTGACTCAGGTAGAATTTGCATTCGATGAAGGTCTGATTTAAATCGAGGGTTGCAATAACGTCTACCTCGTGTGTGACGCAATGACCCTGAATTACCTGCGCAACATCAATATTGTAGCCTTGACGCTTAAGAACCTGACCAACAAAATGTTCAAATGGATGACCTGTCGGTCCCATTTCCATGATAGCCCGCTTAAGTTTGTATCTGGCCGCAGTTCCAAGAGTCTTTTTCTTTAGAAGCGAAAAGGCCCTGTCATATATTTTCCTGCTGCTGATACCATCATAAATCCAGGAATCTACATCATTAAGGATTGAATCAACAAGCAGATCGGCAGCTCCCGAACGTTGCAATGAGCGTCTGAGCTTCTCCCGGGAAAACGGCTCCATTACTCCGGAGGCTTTTCTGATAAAAAGGGGTGTTGGCATTGGTTTTGATAATTTTTTCAAAGGTATTAAAAATATACCTGCTAAAGCAACTTGCCGTGATATTGACCGGCGCCAATAAGATGGTGAAGATGGTTGAGATTGTCGTAGGTAACGCGTCCAGCCACAATGATAGACAGATTGTTGGGATTTGGCGAAGATTTAAGGTGGTCACACATTTTCTTGAGCAGATCTGCACCTTCGAGTGCTGTCACAGACTTCCCCGAAGTGAGTATAGCATTAACACCAGGTATCTGTTGCAACATCTTCATGCTTGCAAAGAGGTCAGGCGTAAGGTCTATGGCTTTGTGAATTACTACATTAAGAGGTTTGGCCAACTCAATGAGAGGTAACAGAGCCGCAATATCAAGCTCATTATAAGCATCAAGAATTCCAAACACAACACCATCTACACCTATATCCTTGCAAAGCAATATAGACTGGCGCATCTGCTCAATTTCATCAGCCGTGCAAATAAAATCACCTCCTCTGGGGCGGATGATGACCCTCACAGGAATTTTTACATTATCCAATACAGCCCTTATCAATGACTCCGGGGGTGTGGTTCCGTCAAGATCCAGCCTGTCACAAAGTTCCAGCCGCCCAACACCTCTTTTTTCTGCAGCAATACACTGTTCAAGTGTCTCAACACAAGCCTCCAGAATGATATTCTCTTTTTCCATTTATTGCTTAGATATTAAGTTGCTTGTGCTAGCAAAGGTTTTAAGAAGCTGTTCACATGCTCCAATTTTATATCCTGACGAAAAATAGAGGACGTCGCCCCGTGCATTTACGAGTATTATTACAGGAAGCTGACTGGAGAGATTCGACTTTTGCGATGTTCCACAAGACGTTGGATTGGCATTGAGACCCTTCTCTAGCAGGGTAAGTATTCCTGATTCAGAAGTTAATGTAGAATTGGCAAATACAGAATTGGCGGGCAACACATAAGACTCCGGACGAAAAGTATCTGTCAGTTTCTCCTTAGGCACGAGAAAGACAAAGGGTAGCAATGACTCGTCAAAAGAATTTTTCATAAGAGACAGATCATTAAGTACATGTCTTGAGGGCTCCTTTCCAGGATCAAGCCAGATCATGGCAATGGCACCATATGTCCTAATAGCCTGACCGGTCTCAATTTTTGACCCATCAATCTTTGTGATGAAATCAGGCAACTTTATGTTGGCAAAAGGTTTAACAGAGTTTTCAGGATCACGGACCACAACATTCACAACCTTTTCTGAGCCACTTTCCAGATTAAAGAATGTGACGTTTGCCAATACCGACCCATCACCCATGCGATTACCCGTAACCAACATATAATAACCAGGTTCCAAAGGCAGGGAAGGAGAGAAGAGGTTGATGTCCTTGCCCTCTTCGAACTCAAGGGTTCTGAAGAAACCGTTCTCAAATCTGGCTAAAGTAAAGTTGAAGTAATACCGGCATGGTGCTTTTCCGCTATATTTGAGCGATATATGGGCAGTGCCATTTTGAGCAGAATTATTTGTTCGAGCTTTTTCAAATACGTTCACCCACTCCTTATGAGCATAGTATTGCGCCCAACCTGTAACCTGATCAATTCTCGCTGCAATACCGGCTGTGCGGCAGATTGCAACAAAGAGGGTATTTCGGCTAACCAGATCACCGGCCCTCATCTTGAAAGTCCCAACTGGAACCGAAGGTACCTTTATATAGTTCTCATTATCATCTACCAATTTAATATTTTCCTCTATCCATTTCTCCGCAATCTTGGGATCACTTACGACCTCCGACCAGAAACCAGCCGGAAAAAGCGGCTTCAATTCCTCCTTGTAAGGTGTCATCAGTTCAATACCAATTCGCGGATTCAGAAGATATTCCGACCATATTTTAAGGTCATCATTTGTTGCAGATGTGTTTCTGATATGACTAAGAAGCACGTCTGCACGAGCATCACGAAGATCCTTTTCCGAAATGACACGCAAAATATCAACTACACGTGAGGCAAACTCAGGTTCAACCTCGTTTATAACCCTGCTCAACTCCCCATGATTTCCGCGTGACTTAACCAGAAAACCGGTCAGTTCCTTACGTACAGCTCCATCAAAAGAGACTGTTTTACCACTATTTTTTCTCAAAGAACAACTCTTATCAATAAACTCCATTGCCCGTGACTCATTCATGAAGGTCGACTCATATACACCACGTAACGAATCCTCATAAGCAAGACGCTTGTTATTCACAGCTCTCTTACTGTCGGAGACAGCTAGAGGAGGTTGCGCAACCGGAGGTACTAAGTCAAGCTTAATAACAGAATCGTCAAAAGATTTTTTAGAAAGAGAAAGAACTAGTGTGTCAATCTCTTTAACAGTTACCTTTTCGTAAGCAAAACGCTCGTCATCTCCCGCCCAAACCAAAATATCGCCTAAGCCCAGACGCAAGTGTGAAAAACCTTTATCATCACTCTTAAGCGCTGCCAAAGGATAAAATTCTGCATAATTATATAATAGGAACCTTACAGTTACGCCCTTAACCGGAGTGCCAGCCTCATCCACAACCTTCACAAACAAATCTTTAGCTGTGGCATAATTATCAATTTGATTGAGTCTGGTATAATTAGGTTCCTCATTTATTATATATTCCGAAGCATAGTGCCCGGGAGTTGTTGTAGCTGTTAGCATTGTCCGGCGGGCGGGCTCGGTGAACCAACCTATATTAACATCGGGCTCAGGTTCACAGGCACCGCAGTAGTACCACTTGCCATCGGCCCAGAACTCCACCCATGCATGATTGTCGTCCTGATGAGCCCAGCGTGGCGTGTAAATCTGGCGCGCCGGAATTCCGACTGCTCTTAATGCAGTGACAGTCAGCACAGACTCCTCTCCGCAACGACCAAACGCAGTCTTCATTGTGGCCAAAGGAGCCGAGGTCCTTCCGTCAGCAGCCTGATAAACAACCCTCTCGTGACACCAGTGGTTAACCTCCAGCGCAGCCTCCGTCATAGACATGCCCCTGAGACGGGGAAGTAACTCCCGGAAGAACAGTCGGCGCGCCGAATCCAGATTCTCCGAGCCAGCCCGCGGAGGAAGCACAAAGTGCAGAAAATCGGCATCGCTCACCAGCTTTCCCCAAGCAAAGCTGTCCCTGGCCATAAGTGAATATTTAACCTGATCCAGAAAGAAAGCACCGTCATAATTGCTCAAGTCGCTCAATGTTGAATACGCATACAAGAACATAAGTCCTTCGCGCTCCTGCAAAGAAGTACTGTCTAAAACCGACAAAAGCTCACTCCCGCGATTATTCAGAAATTGCGCCTTGCGCTCCTCAAATTTCTCAAAAACCGCCTTTCGAACAGATTTGTCGGCAATTAAATGTGCGGAACCGCTCCCGCATCCCCATAAAGAGACAATCAATAAAGTAAAGATTGTCAATCGTTTTTGCTTGCTATACATTATTAAAGTGATTGTAAATATTTTAGACGAAGATACGGTTTTTTTGTATGTCCCCATGTACCTTTCAGACTCCTAGTAATATATGAGGGTCAATAGAAAGTTTTTTTCCCATATTACGAGCGACCTTTAATGTGGGTTCGCTGCTTCCATTTAAGTATTCACTAATACGAGAAGGACTGACATCCAATAATTGAGCAACTCCCTTTTGATTCAGACCCATTTCTACCATGCGTAAACGGAGTATTTCTGCTAAAGTAGGCTGAATGACAGGCATATATACTTCTTCATAATCTGCAATCAGATTAGACAACAACTCCAACTCCACAGAATATTTATTATCTGAAGGAGTATTATTATCGACTACCTGTAATAGCTCTTCAACTCTATCTAGAATAATTTCATATTGCTCATTGCTAGTTATATGAGTCGGTCTGCCGGGATTTGCCTTATATGTTTCTTGTTTCATATCATTAAATTTTTGAACAGTCATATTTTTCATAATCTATATGTGTGCATATTTGCCTGATATAAACCATTTTCGTTTTAAAGAGTACAATAGCAACAAGCCTGTAACTATTCCCCTTGATATTAAAAACAAAACGATTGTTACCTACTGCATCTACACTGTTAAAACTCCTTCTCACATCTGCGAAGCACTCCCAGTTTGCCTTCTGGGTCTTACAATACCATTCTCGCAACGCAATATCCGAGTCTGCATGCTTCTCAGAAAACTCTATAACTCTACGGAATGTAATTATTCTCATTGTTCACTTCTCTATTACAAAAATAATGCAAATAATTTTGAAAAACAAAATATAATACCAAAAATAGGAATTGCAGACATGAGTCTCTGAAGATCTCCTCCAAATGGTTTCAATCGGTGTAGCGTTTGAGGAAGTTAATGCGTATAGTCTTATAAACATTAAAACATTTCATTATGAGCAAACAAAATCTTCCACTGGGTTATTTAAGTAAAATCATGCTGACAGCTATGTCTTGTCTGATGCTTTTCTCTTGTTCGATAGGTGAAACCGATTATGAGAGACAGGTAAAAATTGACGACCAGATATTGTACAAATATATGGCAGACAATAATATTCAGGCACAGAAGCACTCAGAAGGTTTTTATTATCAGGTATTAACAGCTAATTCTGCAGGAGCTGCTTTAAAGAAAAATGATGTCGTGAGTTTCTATTATACTATTACTAATCTAAATCCTTCATCGATGGCTCTCCAGAATTCATTCGTGGCAGCAACCCCTATCGAAACAAATGAACTCCCAGGGACTAAACCTGCGCAATTCAAGCTGCTCACATATTCCATCATTCCAGAGGGGCTGGACTATGCCGTCAGCATGATGAGAGTAGGAGAGAAGTACAGGTTTTACATACCATCATACCTTGCCTATGGCAGTTACAGTACCTCCGATTTTTCTGCAAACAGCAATTTTATAATCGATATTAGGATTGTTGATGCAAAAACAGAAACAGAGATAGATGATATCCAAAGAGATTCTATAGAAAATTATGTGAGCACCAAATATGCAGCATTTGAAAAATATGCGTCGGGGCTCTATTTTGTAGACAGCATCCCGGGTACAGGCAGGAGGCCCAACACTGTAGATTATGTGTCAATAGACTTCACCAGAAAATATATGGACGACAATGTAATCAAGGTGACAAATGGTGTGTCGTTCTTCCTTGGCCAGGGACAAGCTGTACAAGGACTAGAAGAGGGTATAAAGTTGATGAAAGAGGGTGGAACCTCTGTCCTTATTATGCCTTCAAAACTTGCTTTCAAGCAAAGTTTGTGTGTGATTCCACAGAAAACAAGGGCCAAGCTATTGACCGACAGAATTATATCAGTAGATGTATTGCCTTATTCAATTATAAAATACGTTGTCAAACTTAAATCTTCAAATTAAAATAACACTAGAAAAAATGCTAAAAACACTCTTGCATAGTTTTTGCGGGAAGCATCAGGCAATTGGCATCAGAGAATAAAGTGGCAAATACAAACTTTGACGACATAGATATTATAATTCAAGGATGCATTCGAAAAAGTGAGAGGCATCAGGAGATGTTGTATAAAAAATATTTCGGTTACGCTTTGAGTGTAGCAATGTTATATAGCAGCCAACGAAATGATGCAATTGAAATTGTGGATGATAGTTTTCTGAAGGTGTTTTCGGAGATAGAGAGGTTAGACACAAAACAATCCTTCAAGGGGTGGTTACGTAAAATAGTAGTTAACACCTCCATAGACAAGTTCAGAAAAAGGACAAGGGAGATGCCTCTGATAGAGAGAGAGGCTTCTCCCGATATCCACGACAACCATGGACCCAACAGCGAACAGCCGGAAATCATCAGCCGGCTTACTGCGCAAGAGATAATTAAAATGCTGAACGACCTTCCCGAAATACATAAAACTGTATTCTGCCTGTATGAAATTGAAGGATACAGTCACGACGAAATAGCCGGACAACTGAACATGAGCATGAGTACATCAAGAGTATATCTGACCAGGGCCAAGAAAAGGTTACGGGAATTATATCAGGTTTATTATAACACAAACCATAAATGATATGGATAAAGAGAAAGAGTTGAGCGAGCAGATAAAAGATACCCTTGCCGGATATGAAGAGGAGTATGTGGCAGGTGCATGGGAGAATTTTGCGCGCAAGCAAAAGTACATCCTTAAAAAAGAGCAGAATAGAAGAAAAAGAGTTGTTTATATACGCTATGCAGCCGGTCTTGCGGCATGTCTGCTGCTAGGGATAGTCCTACTAAACACATTCAAGAAAGAGCAACCGGCCGGAGCTGGCAGCCCTCTGATTAGCGTGATCACCAACAGCAGCAAAACAAGCGCAGAGAAGAGTCTCAAGGCCGATCCTGACAAGATGCACTTGACAGATCCCAACCAGACGATTTCAGGCAAAACCGATACACGACAAGCAATTAGTAAACAAGCATATAACCAACAAACACATCGCCAGCAAGTTCTAGTCAAACATGCGGCTATACAACAAACCACTGCTCAACAAGTAGCACATTACCAGACATCTACACAACAGAAGCCAATTCAAAAAGCTACAACCCAACAAGCTACAACCCCAAACCAGCAAACTACAGCTGCAAACCCACCCACAAATACACCTCCGCCTACAGCTCCCCAACAGGCAATAGCCGCCAATAATCCTACAGACAATGCCGACAATAGAATTTCCCCAACACCAACATATACAACAACCGAAAAGAGTCCGGCAAGAAAAGTGAGGTTCGGTATAAATGTGGCCCAGGGTATAAATTCAACAGCAACATCTACAGCATTCAACTATTCAGGAGGAGTAAACGTAGATGTGCCATTATCAAAAACACTAGCTTTATCCACTGGTATTCAGATAGAAAATCAGACAGTGGAAAGCAAAAGTACCATCAGCAACACTGCCATACCATCCGACAATAGAAGGGCAAACATTATAAACCTCGACTTTCCATTGAATATCAAATGGAAATTCCTATCCAGAAAGTCAGGCAGCTACTATATTGCTGGCGGAATATCGTCACTGGCATACCTGAGCGAGAAGTACATGTCTATAGCACGCAAGCAAGAACTCAGAGAGGTTTTATCATTTATGGGAAGCGAGGAGACAAGAACATATAAGCTGGAGAATGTAGAGACAACAACTACAAACACTGCAGGGGCATCAAATCAGTTCGACATTGCCGGTCGTCTGAATATCAGCATCGGATTTGAAAAACAGATCTCCCCGACACTTTACCTGCACATCGAGCCCTTCATGAAAATACCTGTATCGGGGCTGGCTTCAGAGAATCTGATCTTCACAACCAGTGGCATCACATTCAAAATATCGTTTTAGGAGAGCAGCGAGCACTGACCAACTGCAGCCCAGCTGCTCAGCCCTATGCTTTCATGGCCAAATCTTAATATTCAGATAGTTATGAAAATTATCGATATCGCGTAATGGTCTCATTATCAATGATTGGCCATGAAAGCATAGGGCTGGGGAGCAGAGTTACTGAGTGGCATGTATATTGTACCTAATAAATGACAACGAAAATAAGGAAATCATGAAAAGAAGAATCAGACGAATGAAAGAGTTGGCGATTATAGCTGTCGTTTTGCTCTCGACCACTATGTTCACCGCATGTGGCGTGATAGGTATAGGAATATCATCGCAACAACCCGGATATGGTTATGGTGATGAAAATCCTCAGTGGGCTCCTCCATATTACAGCGGAGCTCGTTACTATTATCTGCCAGACATTGAATGCTATTACGATCTTTCGAATAGGAATTTTATTTATCTGACCGATGGCAGATGGTTTTATACGCAGAACATTCCGTCTATGTACTCAAATTTCGATTTGTATAATAGTTTTGCCATAGTTCTGGATATCAACGTGTATCAACCATGGATGCATCATCAGTATTATGTTTCCCATTATCCGAGGTATTATTATCGAGACTACTACGATCATAGTAATTTCCCTTATGTACGAGGATTCAATGAGAACCGCAGGAGTGCAATTTACTGGGGCGAAAACGACAGGCACAGGGCTCGCAAGTGGGACGATGAAAATGTGAGAAGAAACCGGAACTTCAATTACTCAAAAGAGGACCGCCAGCAACAACAAAACTGGAACAATCAGAATCAAGGATTACGCAGAGAAAATCAGGAGTTCAACAGGCAGAATCAAGATGCCAACAGACAGAACCAAAATGTCAACCGCCAAAATACAGAAAACAATCGCCCTCCGGTTACAACCCAGAAAGGTGACAGAAACGAGAAGACCAACTATTACGGAAAACCGATAGGAAATTCTGTGAAGGTGAGGAAAGAGATGCAGAACCGCGAGCAACAAAGGAATGCTGAGGTAAAAAAGAACAACGAGCAAAGAAGAAATGCAGAAGTAAAGAAGAATACTGAGCAAAAACAAAAAGCTGAGACAAAAAAGAACGAAGAGAAAAAGAAAGAGTCAGGATCTGTTTACAGGAGGTGACACCTTGCCACAGTTTTTTGCAAGTGATTCATTATCAAACATTATTGATTACCATTTATTTTAAAGTTATTCTCGCAGCCCGGCTGCGGGAAATAACTTCAAATTAAATTCAAAAATGGCATCTGCAAAGCCCACTCAAACACCAACTTGCAAAAAACTGTGGCAAGGTGTTGTGGTGTCAAGATCGACAATCTTATCGAAATATGGTGTCAGGCTGGTTCTGTGAGTCACAAAAATTATTGTAACATCTTTTTTCAGTCTTGTAAGACAATCCATAATCTGAGCCTCAGATTTAGAGTCTAACGAAGATGTTGCCTCATCTAATAAAAGTAACTTAGGCTTACGGATTAATACTCTGGCTAAAGCAAGCCGCTGTCTCTCTCCACCCGAAAAATGGTATTGATAGTTTGCTACATAAGTATCTATTCCATCCTTTTGAGACATAACCAGATTATAAGCATCAATCTGCTTAAGAATTTCAAAAATCTGATCATCAGATAACTGCTGCGTAGAATCCCATACAAGGTTTTCTCTTATAGAACCATCAATAAAGAAAGCATCCTGTGGAAGGTACCCAATCTCTCTTTTCCAGGAAGGAAGTTTGTCGGCAGACAGCACATTACCGTCAACAGTTATTGTGGTATCACTACTTTTTAACAAACCCGCAATAATATCCATAAGAGTAGTCTTGCCGCATCCCGATTTTCCAATTACACCGGTAATCTTACGGGCAGGAAAAGAAGCAGAGAAATTTTCAAAAAGAGGGTGTTCATGATTATAGGCAAAGTTAAGATTATTAATATTGAGACTATTGTCATAAATTATAGTTTCTTTGCTCATGCACTGGTCAAAAGGTCTGTCTTCCAGCTCTCTGTCCATTCCAATGACCATTTTTACAGATTTAGTGTTGGCAACCAGCATATTCAAATCTGCATTAATACCAGAAAACTGAGGAAAAATTCTGGCAAACAGAAGTATTAAAATTATGAGTGTAGACAAAGGAATACTAACTACTTCATATGCAAAATATACAACAATAATAAGCGAAATTACGCCGGCAATACTGAAGAGAAGCTGAGGCAAGGAGCGATTTTTCAGAAGCTTGGTCTGGTTGTCAAGCATCTTTTTATTGGTTTCGTCAAATTTCCTGAAATAGAATTTTTCTGAGTTATGTACTTTGGCAATCTTAACGGTCACCCAAAAATCATCTATACTTTTAAGCATTTTTCTTGATGCAGTAATTGTTTCAGAGCCCAAAACCGACGATCTTCTAATATTTTTGCGAAGGATAAAGAAAACGACAGAGCCGGCTGCAATAGTAAAGAGTGTGAATTTTGCAGAGATAGTCATTGCTAGTATTACATGCGATAATGCAAAAATAACCTTACCGGCAAGAGATAAATAGTAATAGTAATATGTGGTCATCTTAGGAACTTCGGTAGTAAGAACCTGAATATGGTTGTGTTTGCTCTTACCATTCAGATATTGCCAGTCGCTGTTTATAATTTTCTTAAAAAGAAGTTTTCTGATATTATATGAAAATCCCTGTTGATAAGATGATTGCATTAGCATCTGGGCATAATTCAGAAGTGCGATAAATACCAACGTCAAGGTATATATAATAAGAATCAGTCCGAGATTCACTCCAATACCGTTGTCGCGGAAAACCAAATTCAAAGAGGCTACTAAACTATTGCCCGAAGAACTATTTTGCAGAGCAGGGTCTAGCAGGCCAAGTAATGGTATAAGCAGCACTATTGTAAAACCCTGACAAAATCCCAGGAAAAGAGAGATGAGAAATAGCGTTATCAATCTTATGGGCCTGAATCTGAAAAACAGGCTGAAACTCCTGAAAATAAATCTATTATCTTGCATAAAAAATCCGCCTCTTAATTAAACTATATGGATGATAGATATAGTATACAAATTTATATTTTGAATTAAAAACATTAAGATCACTGCTTCTGAATGCATAGCTTTTGATAATCTTTATTTTATATGATATGTCAGAAAAAAGCAAAAGAGAGTATCTGAGATTTTTCAAGTGATTTTTCATTGATATTGCTGTACTAATTTTATCCTCAATACTCTTTAATGGATAGCTTATAAGATATTTATCGATTAGATTTTTGCCTTTAAACGGCATTTCTTTGTCAAAAAACTTCTTTAACAAGATGTTTGTCTGAGTTACTATCCGTTCAGCTTTAAACCTCTTAACCAGACTGTTGAACTTAATATTATCGATATCTCCTGAAGGATAATCATTTATGTCAACCAACCATTTGAGTCTGCTCCAGCCATGTTTTGCACCATGCATCATCAAGAAAAGCAATTCCATTTCCTTAGAAAGCAGATAGATTTTTTTTCCACAAAATTCAGTTTCAACGATATTATTATCAATTATGCCCGAAGCAACCTCCCAAGATACCGGTAGATTGTGCATTAGTTCCCAATGAAGTTCAACATAACAATTGAGCCCCTTACTGTAATACGATAAGTGATGAAGGGAACTTACGAGCAATTTCTGTTTGGTCTTATTATCAGGCCAAACAATACCGTGAGATAATCTGAAGCCCTTTGAAAGCATCAGGTTGTGACAAACTTCGATGTTTTTTTTATCTATAAGCAGGTCAATATCGTGAGACAACCGGACTGCAGGATCGCCGTAAATACGATTGGACAACATGGGACCCTTAAGGCTAACCACACGTATATTGTTCAAATTGAGGAAATCCACCACTGCTATAAAATTCTTCACAGATTCAAGTATACTCAGCTTTTCCTTCAAAAACTCTTTACAACGATTCTCGCCAAGTAACTTGTCAATTTGCTGATGACTCAACCGGTGCCGTTCATGAAGATAGGTGCGATCCTTAAGATTGTGTGTCATTTCATGTTTTTTAGCAATTATTACAAAGATATGCAATAATGATATGGATGTGTGACTTATACAAGAGAAAATTGTATTAATTTTACAATAGATTTCTCACAACAAAATTCATGTATCAAAAAAGGAGCATTACATTAATATGGGTTTTTTGCCTGATGACAGCAGCGTTAGGAATAATATTCCTTTTGGATTACAAACCTTTGGGCATTCAGTTTCCTTTATGGGCCATTTTCTTGGCTCTGTTTCTGATATCTGCCTTCTGCGAATATATAGATAGTTCATTGGGAATGGGTTACGGCACAACACTCACACCATTGCTGCTTATGTTCGGAGTGGTCCGCCAGGAGCTGGTTCCGGCAATACTCCTCTCCGAATTTATTACCGGTCTTTTCTCCGGTATTGCTCATCATCGAGAAGGAAATGTCAATCTTAGAGAGAACAAAAATATAAAACTGGCATTACCATTACTTGCAGCACCATCTGTGATAGGAATGGTTGCTGCCACTTTATTAAGCAGTCAGCTGAAGGCCCAGGGTCAGCAATATGCAAATCTTTATATAGGAATAATGATTGTTTTAATTGGGGCATATCTGATATACAGCAATTTCTTCAGTAAATCGACCGGTAAAAAAGTAAGCAAGCCAAAATTATTGGTCTTGGGAACTATTGCAGCGTTTAATAAAGGAGTATCGGGAGGCGGCTATGGACCATTGATGACCGGCGGACAACTGATGTCGGGGATAAAAGAGAAGGAGGCAATCGTAATAACTTCGCTATGTGAATGTTTTACATGTCTGGTTGGACTAATTGTCTTCTATATTCTTGGAGGAGAGATGAATCTGACTTATGCCATTCCGCTATGTATGGGATCTATGCTGTCTGTTATACCGGCAGCTAAAACAATAAAAATTCTTCCGGAAGGGTTGCTTAAGAGGGCAATAGGATGGGGAACGTTGCTATTGGGTATATTGACTTTATGGAAATTCCTGCACTAACAAAACAGAAATATGGATTACAGGATAACACACCTTAAACAACTGGAATATGAATCGATACACGTCATAAGAGAGGTTGCCGCTGAATTCTCTAACCCTGTAATGCTGTATTCAATTGGTAAAGACTCATCTGTAATGCTGCGCCTTGCTCAGAAGGCATTTTATCCCGACAAGATACCGTTTCCCTTAATGCATGTAGACACTACATGGAAGTTCAGGGAGATGATAGAATTCAGAGAGAAAATGCAGAAAGAAGCCGGCTTCGATTTGATTGTCTTTACTAATCCCGATGGATTGGCCCGGAACATAAACCCGTTTGACTCCGGTTCAGAAGTTCATACCCGCATAATGAAAACTAATGCATTAAAAATGGCACTGGACAAATACGGCTTTGATGCAGCATTCGGGGGAGCAAGAAGAGACGAGGAGAAGTCAAGGGCAAAGGAGAGAATATTCAGTTTCCGGGACGAGTTTCATCAATGGGACCCAAAAAACCAGAGACCGGAACTTTGGAACATCTATAATACAAAAATCAAAAAAGGAGAATCAATACGTGTCTTTCCTTTGTCAAACTGGACAGAACTAGATATATGGAGGTACATACAAATGGAATCTATCCCAATTGTCCCTCTTTACTTTGCAAAAGAGAGAGATGTTGTAGAGCGGGATGGAATGCTTATTCTGGTAGACGATAAGAGAATGAAGATTGATCCCGCAGAAAAAATAGAGAGAAAAAAGGTACGTTTCAGAACCTTAGGTTGCTATCCGCTAACTGGGGCCATTGAATCAGAAGCAGAAACCATAGATGAGATAGTAAGAGAGATGTTGCTGACGAATACCTCCGAAAGGCAAGGACGATTGATAGACTTTGATACAAAGGCAAGTATGGAGGAGAAAAAGCGGGAAGGTTATTTTTGATGACAGATTGAGATGAGCAACATGGAAGATACAAATTATATAGTAAGAGAGCAAGAGTTGATAAACAGCGATTTATCTGCATACCTCAAACGTCATGAGCAGAAAGAGATGCTCAGACTATTAGTGGCAGGGAGTGTAGATGACGGAAAATCGACCTTGATAGGGAGGCTTTTGTACGATTCACATCTTATTTATAAGGATCATCTGGCTGCGATTAGCCGTGATTCAAAGATATTTAACACTACAGAGAATGAAATTGACCTCTCATTGCTTACAGATGGCCTCAAAGCAGAACGGGAGCAAGGTATAACCATAGATGTTGCATATCGCTACTTCTCCACAGAAAAAAAAGGTTTTATTATCTGTGATGCCCCCGGACATGAACAATATACCCGGAACATGGCAACCGGAGCATCTCATTGCGAACTGGCACTGATTATTATTGACGCACAAAATGGAGTTAAGGACCAGACACGTCGCCACAGTCTAATTGCTACTGTCATGGGAATAAGAAAGATAGTGGTAGTAGTAAACAAAATGGATATGGTTGCATATGACGAAGCTGTTTTTGATTCCATTTGTAACAGTTACAAATCATTTTCTGAAAAGCTGAATGTAGATACCATCCACTTCATTCCTATCTCTGCATTAACTGGAGAGAACGTAGTAAGGCAAGGTGAAAAAATGCCGTGGTTTCAGGGAGGCCCGTTGTTGAACTATCTGGAAAATGTACAGATTGTCAATGACAGGAATCTTATCGATTTTCGGTTTCCTGTACAGAATGTTATACGTCCAAATTCAAACTTCAGGGGATATGCAGGCAGCATTGTCTCAGGCATTATCCGTCAGGGAGAAGAGGTAATTGTACTGCCATCAAGACAGAGGACCAGAATAAAAGGCATAGAGACATATGAAGGCGCTTTGAACGAGGCATTTGCTCCAATGCCGGTAGTTATTACCGTAGTAGACGAATTGGATATTTCCAGAGGTATGGTTATTGCCAAACCAAACAATATGCCTTTGACCGGAAATACACTGGAGTCTATGATTGTATGGATGAATGAAGAGCCGCTAAAACCGGGAACAGAATACCTTTTAAAAAGCAATACACAATGTATTCCGGTTAGGGCAGGGTCTATACGTTATAAATACAATATAAATGAATTATCACGTTTACAGGCAGAGAAACTGGATCTGAACGATATAGGACGTATTGAACTTCTGCTTAGCCGCCCGCTTATTTACGACACGTTCCGCAGAAACCCATGCATGGGTTCTTTCATAATCATAGACAGGAACAGCAATGCTACATGTGGGGGAGGAGTTATCCTCGATCAAATGGTTGAAAATATTCCTCAGAAACGATATATTAAAAAAGAGGAGAGTTTGGTTACCGCACAGCTGCGACAAGCCTTGCTGAAACACAAACCGGCAACAATCTGGTTAACAGGTCTGAGCGGGTCAGGGAAATCGACAATTGCGCGGTTGCTGGAATCAAGGCTGCTTGATAGGAATATTAACGCTTATGTTCTGGACGGAGATAATCTCCGACACGGATTAAACTCCGACCTGGGTTTTTCTCCTAATGACAGAACAGAAAATATCAGAAGAACCAGCGAAGTTGCCAGACTTATGAATGATGCCGGACTGGTGGTGATTGCCGCATTCATCTCTCCCTACAGGAAAGATAGGGAACAAGCCGCCGAAATTATAGGAGAGAATTTCTTTGAAATCTTTGTCGATGCAGATATAGAAACATGTAAAAGCAGAGATCCAAAAGGGCTGTATGCAAAATTTGCTGCAGGACAATTTACCGGACTTACCGGTATTGATGCTCCTTATGAAAGACCGGGGCAGCCGGCTCTACACTTAAAAACAGAGGTAGAATCTGTAGATGAGTCTGTTGGAAGAGTACTGGAATTGATAAAAAAAACCATTTATATGTAAATCTGCGATTTACGAAGCAGAACCTATGGATGTCATAGTTTCGTTCCATGCTGGGTCGGTTCCACCTTCGGTTTTGTCCACATCCAAATCAATAATTTCCGGAGTTTGCCACTCAAGTTTTATTTGTCCGTTGTTATTCATATAAAAGAAATTTATTTTAAGATTTTAAAGTTACACGAAAAAAATTAAAAAAAATACTCCTCTTTGATTATGCACGAATCTCTATTTTTGAGCGATGAAATCCGTCATGATAAATACTTTTTCGACAGCCTGTAGTACCGGAGATAAATAATCGCTTGATTCTCTTTTATAGCGTTACGGATATCATCGGTCTCTAAATTTTTGTCGATTACCTTTAACAATGCACCCGGACGAATGAACGAGAGATGTTCTTTTTCAGGAATTGCCATAAATAACTCTCTAACGTATCTCTCCCCCTTTTTCCTGTTTTGTTTTGAATAGGTCATACGCAACCCCTCTCCTTTATCTTTGCGTGTTCTTATTTTTTCCATGAGAATACCTTTCATGGCCTCTCTGTATAATTTTCTGGAATGAAAATTATTGAAGGTGAATTCTACCGGAATGCTGAACCAGAATTCCAGCAAATCTTTGTCGAGCAAGGGGTATTTATATTCATAACCATATAATTCTGCATTTACGGCCCAGCTCTCCATACGTTCGGGAATGTGACGATTCTCCAGTAAATTGAGTGCAAACCGCGTTCGGTTCCCGTAACCGAATACGTTTTTTCTTTTGTGAAAAAAAATAGATTTGCAATTTTTAATAATAAATGAGGGTTTAAGTAGGCAAAGTTTTGACCAGTTGGTATACTCAGATTTATACGAATGCATTAATCCAAAAGGGACAAGTAAAGGGATAACCTCTGTCAGCAAACGCATTATAACAGATTTAATACCAAACTGCTTTATAAATCGTGCCAGAGAGAACCATTTACAGCTAAAGAAAAGATGATTTAATGTGCCCCGTAAACTAAGTGAAACAAATTCGTCCCCGCCCCATCCACTGAAAAGTGTCTTAATTCCATCTTTTTCTGCCATTTTCATTACAGGATGCTCAATATGCTGAACCTCGAATTCCGGAATTAAAGCATCCTTAACAACATCATTCTCTTTTAATTTCAGGTACTTAACAGATATTTTGTTTTCCCGGGAAAATGCATCAATAAACTCCTTTTCATTAACTCCTTCATATTCATCTTCAAACTCTTCTGGTGACCATGAATAACCATATAGTTGTGACTTATCATCTGTATGGTTTGCCAAAATAGAGGCCACACCACAGGAATCAATTCCTCCACTTACATGAACCCCTGTTTTGCCCGGCTCCACTCTTCTAAGGGTAGCGTTAACAATTAACTGCCTCAAACGTACTACAACATCGTCAAACATAAGAGAATTGTCCTTCCTTATATCCTCCGGCTTCCAGTACTTAGTCGATTTCTCTCCTTCTGCAGAAAATGAGAAGCAATACCCCGGGGTAACCTTAAAAATGTGGCGGAATACTGTTTGAGAATATTTTCCCTTAAAACGAAAAAGATGTGTGATGAATTTTTCCTGAGAGAGTGATGTTTTTATTAATCCGGATTTTGCAAGACCAAACTCATGCGAAGCAAAAATCAAACGATTTTTCCGGAAACAATATGTTAAGGGTCTCGCTCCAATGTGGTCGCGAAACAGATGAACTTCATTTGTTCTGCGGTCAATAACTACAACTGCAAAATCACCGTTTATATGATTTGCACATGATGTTCCCCAAAGGAGATATGCCTTGGCGAAAGCCTCGGCATGATTATTAAAGGTAAATGATTTTTGTAACTCCTCGGAATTGTATATCCGTATATCAGCTACTACTGTTATCTGGTCGTTCCTGAATATACCTGCTTTTGGTTCACGTTCCGGATGATGGCAGAGACCTATAGCACAGTTGGCATCTGTTTCAATCTGTTCTTTAAACCCTTCCCATTTTACAGCATGTGCCAGAGACACAACGTCTGACTGATCTGAAGTTGTCCCATCCAGATTGATGGTGCCAAATATAAAACTCATTTAAAGCCTAATTCAAATAGGATATTTTATTTAACTAACTGGTGCACCTGAAGTATCAAGTTCAGATGGACCAAAATCACCCGATAATGTGTCGTTAATATCCAGGTCTATAATTTCAGGAGTTTGCCAAACCGGTTTTATTTGTTTAAAGTTGTCCATAGGGTGATATTTACTTTAATAGTTAAAGATACAAAACAATATGCTATGAACAAAAAATCCTTTCATAGGGCTTTCTGAATGCATTCGTGGTCAGTTTGTAAATGGAGTTGAAAACGGTCAATGGGTAATTTATCAGCTTCAAGTGTTATTTATTCTTACTTGAATTTAGCTTCATATTAATGGTGCCAAATATAAAACTCATTTAAAGCCTAATCCAGATTGTATACTTTAGTTCGACTAGCTTGGTCCAGCGGTAGTGTCAATTTCAGTTGGATGAAGATCACCGGTTAATGTGTCGTTAATATCCAGATCAATAATTTCCGGAGTTTGCCAAACCAGTTTTATTTGTTTAAAGTTGTCCATATATAATGATATTTATTTTAATAATTAAAGGTACAAAACATATGCTAAAAACAATGTATTTCCTTGTATTTTTCTCTCCCTTTAGGTGTAATATACCTATCTCCGGATATGAGCCATGCATGTGCAACAAGCTCCTTGCCATTTTTGAACTGTAATCCCAGATACATTACGGAACCTATATTTCTACGCTGCAACATAAACCTTGCGGAGAATGATTTTACCAGACAGATATTTTTCCAGATAGCCAGCTTGTTAGCCCTGAAAACGGCATCGCGGATTTTTATCAGTAATATAGGATCAGCAACCGCTGTCATTGACTCTGAGGGATACATTCTCTTTATGCAATATCTGAAAGGTAGCATCAGGAATACCTTTGAAAAATACAAAAAGAATGTCGCTTCCATAAACAGCAACTTTTCATCCAGCGGGAGTTGTATGAACTTACGAATCAAATTCACCCTTTTTAATTATATCGCATTGAACCGCCTTATCTAAGAATATCTGAGCTTCTTGTATACATTGAACTTCTGTAACATCAAATTCTGAGAGAAGAATAGCTGTTATTTCACTCAGACTTTTAGGACTTTCCAATATATCCCAGATTTTTTTCCCAACCGGATTCAATCCGTAATACTTCCCTTTCTCGATATGCATCATCACCTGGTTATTATCCAGCTCTCCGTCTATAATCTGATCGTTTCTTCTGTATTTTTCCATATTCCTGTTTATTTCTATATTTTAATTTCCCCTATGTCGTTGACATACCCGAACTCCTTCATAATATCAAAGTTGTACTCAACTATACTTCTGATTTGTTTCCCGGAAAGATACTCTTTGTAGTTTCCAATTTTCCCTTTCCAAAAAAAACTTTTACACTTCTGCATTTTTTCTTTAAATCCATCTTCCTGCTCCATCTGCTTTAACAATTTAAAGTCGCTATTTATAATCGCTCTCTCCAACCGTTCTTCACAATATTCCAATCCAAGAAACTTTACGATGGACCCAAATGTGGCAAAAGGATCGGTAAGCATATCTTCATAACGTACAATTAGTATGGGTATAAGTTTTTGCTCTTTCCAGCTTTTAACATGACTCTTCCAAGACATAAGTTTCTGACAAAGTTGCCCGGCTTTCTTACCTGCCATACATGCCTCTTCGTTTAATATGAAATTTACCGTCGAGCTGACTTCTTTCGCGCCATGATTTGCATACGAGATACATACATCTAATGGATTGCGAATAAAATACACAGCACATTTACTCACATCTGCCGGGAAAATGGGCACTCCTTCGGTATTGAGAGTATATGCATCATGTGTTTTCTTGAAACAGATCTTACCTGTAATTTCTGCATCCTGTGAGATGGTCCGGTAAACATCGGGTCTGTAGAGATCTACTTCATCAAAGGTCATTTCAAAGGGATTTAGCGATGTCTCCTCTTCAAAAGCTACAGCATCGCTTGATATGGGTGTAGATTCAATCTCTTGCAACGATACAGGTTTGTCAGTATCTCTCTGGTAATTAGCCAAAAACATACGGAACCATGTATTTCCCGATTTTGGATATGATACGAGCCAAACCAGGTTCTTCATCAGACAATCTGTTGCTTAATAAAATTCATAGTGTCATATATACTACATATCTGCGGGCGTATCACCTGGGTAATCCTGATTTGTTGCGCGAGCTTGCATAGTTGTTTAAAATATGCTTTACTTGTTTCAGGCATTCCTTTCAGATATGATTTCCTGTAAATCTGATTGCGCAATACATTGTATTTAGCCATCCCACTTAATTCATTCACCTTGAATATATTCTCATTGTGTTTAGCCAGGATAAATATATGGTTTAGAGGTTGTTCTGTGAGCATCTTCTCAGGAAGAGAAATATAAAATTTATCCATCGACGGTCTGATTCTCTGCAAGTTGTCATTCTTTATATTCAGGCTTCGAAGAGAATCGTCCCAAAGTTTTATTTTGGTTTTAATTGGAAGAATTGTTGTTACCGATTCTCCAATCTGCACAGGTGTAATATCGTCATTGATAAAACGACCTCCGTTCTGACAGAAAGCTGTTGTAACTGAAGACTTTCCTGACCCTGAAAGGCCAGAGATAATTATACCTTGCCCATTATATTCAAAGGAACAACCGTGAAAAGGAAGAATACCTTTCTGATGAAGTACCGCACCCAGAACAGAACCATTCAAAAATAGTTTAATTGACTCAATATCTGCGTTTTCATGTGGATGAACATGCACTCTGTCGCCATTTTGCACACGGTAGCTTGCAACATTACGAACATTTATAAAAAAATCACTCTCTTTTATTTCAAGGTGAGGACGAAAAAAAAGAGGACAAGAAAGTTTCTCCAACTCAGCTGTTACAACATCAACTGCAACAGAATCAACATAAAAATCCAGATCCATCATATTATATCGGTAATGAATAAAGCAATATTCAGATATTGTTAATATTAAAGCATAAAATTATACAAAAATTCGTAAAAAATTCAACCTTGCCACAGTTTTTGGCAAGTTATTCATTCATTGGGAGTTACTGAGGCAATTTTCGTAGCTTGGGTTATTCCCGCGCACTCCAAGCCCAAAATCAAAAATAGTATCTGCAATGCCCATACAAACAGCTACTTGCCAAAAACTGTGGCAAGGTGTTACCTCAGCATCCTCACCACATCATAAAAGCTTTCATGGGTGACTGATGAAATTTGGCGATAGGTTGCGCTTCCATGATCCTTTAAGATTCGCATAGTTCTAATCAGCTCATCATGCGAAATTTCGTTCAGTTTCCTTCCATTGAGTATGTAAACCAAATTTGTTGACACTTCGTGATCTGTTGGTCTGATTATATGCTTCTCATTATAATGCTTTTTCATTTTATTGCTCTCTCTGTCAGACCCTTCCAAAGACCAAAACTCTTTTAAATGACTTAATGCGCTTAAATGCAGATGGTTATTTGATTTAAACAGGTAATCGTTCACCAAGTTGCTTACATCTATAAATTTACATAAATTATTGTAGTAACCCTTCTTTATAAAATGGTAGGAGCTCCACCGATATTTGGTTATGTTTTCACAAATTCCCGCCCTTATCGGGTTTGTAAGTATGTATAAGTAATTATATTGAAGATACTCCTCATTATCAATTAATTTGCTTGAGAAAGGACTGTTGAAAAGTTGCCCGCTCATCCCTTTGCGCTTGTTGTACCACTGATTAAAGCTCATCAGCAGAGACCGCATAAATGCATTCAATGCGCGTGTATATATCTGTAAATGAACATGATTGTCCATCAGTACAAAAGCAGATACAACGGTCTCATTCTTCTCGGCGGACCTTTGGCATCGCTCAAGAAAACCCACAAAATCGGTAGTATCATAAAAAACGTTATACCGATTGCTCCCCCTTATCCACACGTGGAAAAAGCCAACCTGCGCCCGCCTGGGCTCATTTGCTACAACCACTGAACTTTCAAAATTTTCAACCGACACCGATACAGACTTATCGGCAGCACTCACTAACGCAGAAATATCCTTCATCACAACCCCTCCCACAAATTTTCTGGCGCAATTTACAAAAAAAGCAAGAACCAAAAAAACACCTTGCCACAGTTTTTGGCAAGTGATTAATAATTAGGCTAATAAAAGAAGCGTATTTTTTTCTTGTTACCAAATCTCAATAAATGGTATCTTCAATAGTCACAATACTAGCCATTTGCCAAAAACTGTGGCAAGGTGCGGTGCTGCTGGCCAAATTCCTAAATAGAATCAGGCCAAACAGCTAAGTAAAAATCAGCCAAATTCCTAAATATTCCGATAGAAAATTTTGTGTATTGACTGATATTACGCATCTTTGCGACAGAATTCAAAAAACAATTTATGAGGGAATATAAAAATAGAATCGCTGATCGTATTCTAAAAGATAAATTGGAGGCAATGGGAGCGGTCTTGATAGAAGGGCCTAAAGCTTGCGGCAAGACTACTACAGCAGAACGGCAAGCCAAAAGTATTCTTTACTTGGCAGATCCGCAAACAAAAACGCAGAATTTGCAAATGGTTGAGACGAATATAACTATGTTGCTTGAAGGTAAAACACCAAGATTGATTGATGAATGGCAATTGGCACCTAAATTTTGGGATGCCATCCGATTTGAAGTTGACCATAGAAATGAAGATGGCCAGTTTATGCTGACCGGATCTGCAGTACCGGTTTCCACAGATGATATCCAACATACAGGAACGGGACGTTTTGGATGGATTACAATGCGCCCAATGAGTCTTTGGGAATCTGGAGAATCTACTGGAGGTATTAGTCTTGCTGAACTTTTTCAGTCTCCCGGACAAATTGGTGCCACTAATAATCTTTCTTTTGAACAACTTGCATACGTTGTTTGTCGTGGAGGTTGGCCGAAAGCAATTCTTAAAAAAACGGAGAAGGCCGCACTTATACAGATTGAAGAATATTTTGAAGCGATTACACGATCTGATATATCGCGAGTAGATAATGTCAATCGCAATCCGGAACGTGCAAAACGGCTCATGCGTTGTTATGCAAGACATCAAGGCACACAATCCAGTATTGCCACTATATTAGCGGACCTTTCAGTGAATGAGACTGACAGCCTGAGCGAAGCGACCATTGATTCCTATCTCACAGCCTTGCGGAAAATTTTTGTAATCGAGGATATGCCTGCATGGAACCCGAATCTTCGTTCCAAAACAGCCATTCGCACTTCAGATACACGTTATTATACAGACCCGTCTATTGCGACAGCTGCACTTGGATTGGGGCCAAAAGACTTAATCAATGACTTAAAAACCTTTGGACTATTTTTTGAAACTTTATGCGTTCGCGATCTCCGTGTCTATGCCGATGCGTTGGGTGGAACTGTTTATCATTACAGAGATAAGAACGGATTAGAATGTGATGCTGTGGTTCACTTGAGAAATAGCTCTTTTGGACTAATTGAAATCAAGTTAGGCGGCGATAAGTTGATAGAAGAAGGTGCGCGAACCCTCACAGCCTTAACTGAAAAAATTGACACCAACCGGATGAAAACACCTGCCTTCCGTATGATACTTACTGGAGTTGGTGAATATGCATATAGACGAACAGATGGAATATATGTAGTACCTATCGGGTGTTTGAAAGATTGACACTCTACAGGCTCCAGTAAACCATCTCTTTGATTTTGCCCCGGTAGAGGCCTTTGATGTCGGCCAGGACGGCTTGGGGAGTGGTGAGGGATCGGAAGTATGCTTCGTCCAGAGAGTGATATTCACGGTGAGAGACGGCCACCACAACGGTGTCGTATTCGTGAAGCATTGGTTTTTCGATTATAGAGATGCCGTATTCATGAAGAACCTCAGAGGCAACGGCACGAGGATCCACCACATCTACAGATACACCGTAGTCGAGCAGTTCGTTTATTATATCCATAACCTTGGAGTTGCGGATATCGGAGACATCCTCCTTGAAGGTTATGCCCATCACAAGCACCCTGGCGTTCATAATATTCTTGCCAAGACGGATCATCTCCTTTACCAGCTTCTTACCAATGTAACCACCCATGGAGTCATTCACAAAACGACCGGAGTTAATAACCTGAGGATGATACTTAAGCTGATGAGCCTTGTGGACAAGATAGTAAGGGTCGACACCTATACAGTGACCGCCAACCAACCCGGGATAAAACTTAAGGAAGTTCCATTTAGTGCCCGCAGCATCCAGAACATCAAAGGTATTTATCCCAATGCGGTTGAAGATAATAGACAACTCATTCATAAGAGCTATGTTTACGTCACGCTGCGTGTTCTCAACAATCTTCCCGGCCTCGGCCACCTTAATGTTTGGAGCACGGTGAACCCCAGCCTTAACAACTAATTCGTATACCTTGGCAACAACCTCAAGCGCCTCGGCGTCGCAACCCGAAACAATCTTAACTGTATTTGTAAGCGTATGGACCTTGTCACCCGGGTTTATCCTCTCAGGAGAGTAACCAACCTTGAAGTCGACACCAGACTTAAGCCCCGACAGCTTCTCCAGCAACGGAACACAATCCTCCTCGGTGCAACCAGGATACACCGTAGACTCATAAACAACGTAGTCGCCCCTCTTAAGTACGGTGCCCACAGTTTTGGTAGCACCCAGAAGTGGTTTGAGATCCGGCATATTAGCATCATCAATAGGAGTGGGCACAGCCACAATATAGAACGACGCCTCTTTAAGCACCTCAAGAGAAGAAGTATAAGTAATATCAGCATTAAGGAAAGCTTCATCGGCCAGTTCGCCGCAAGGGTCACTCCCGGCTCGCATTTTAGCAAGGCGCCCCTCATTTATATCAAACCCTATAACTGAGATTTTCCTGGCAAATTCCAGAGCAATGGGAAGACCCACATAACCCAACCCGACAACAGCGAGTTTGGATTTTTTAGAGAGAAGATTGTTATACATATGTTGATTTATTTATTACTCAAAAATGGCATCTGCAAAGCCCATACAAACAGCTACTTGCCAAAAACTGTGGCAAGGTGCCCCGTGGTGGCATATAAGGGAAGGTTCGTCATCCACGACTCTAATTTATAATCTTTCAAAGAGATGCGAATAGCAGTTTTGGGGTTGTTCTTTTGACAGAATAGTTTGAAACTCGTTGATTTTAGATTTTCACCAGCTTTAACTTCGATTGGAATAATTTCGTCATTTTCAGTTTGTACGAGAAAATCAACCTCGTATTTACTGTTTTCAAATGTATGATAATAAATAGACAATAAGTCATTTAAAATCAATTGTTGAAACACATACTGCTCTGCTAATGCACCTTTGTATTCCGAAAATATCGCATCGCCATTTGCGATTGTTTTTGCGTTAAGATTCGACATAGCTCCCAATAATCCCACATCGTTGTGGAATAGTTTGAAAGCCGACAGTTCCTGATATGCAACCAATGGCAAAGCTGCTTTGGTTGTATTATACACCTTATGTAAAAGCCCTGCATCTGTCAACCATTGAATAGCAAGTTCAAAATCCTTAGCCCTCGCACCTTCTCTGATTACCCCATAAATGAATTTTTTATTTTCTTTTGACAATTGTGCGGGAATACTGTCCCAAACCATATTTATCCGAGGTAAAATTTCTTTAGGAGCATGTTTTGAAAAGTCGTTCCGATAGGAAGCAATTATTTGCCTCTGAAGTCTACGAACATTTTGCCAATCGCGATTTTCAATAAAATCTTCAACCACTTCAGGCATTCCTCCTACATACAAATAATATCGTAAATAGTTGATTAGTTTATTGTTGAAAAAGTTAAGGTTTGCAAAATCTCTCTTTTCAAAAAGTTCTGCTATCGCTTTTTCGCCCAAAGCAAGCAGAAACTCATAAAATGACATTGGATAGAGCTTCATAAAATCAACTTTTCCAACAGGAAACGACTCGTCGGGGTGAATGCCTACGCCCAAAAGAGAACCTGCAGCAATAATATGGTACTGAGGAGAATCTTCATAAAGATACTTCAATGCTGTAATACCTTTTGGTGCCGCCTGAATTTCGTCAAAAATAATAAGAGTGTCTTCCGGATTAATTTTAAGATTACAAAAGGCATTCAGTACAGTAACAATTCTATCTGCGTCAAAATCAACCTCAAACAAATTTTTTGGAGCATTTGGGTGTTCAAAATTGACATACGCCATTTGTTTGTATTCAGTTTTGCCAAACACTTTCAAGAGAAACGTTTTCCCAACTTGTCTCGCGCCAAGAAAAACAAGTGGTTTACGCTTTGCTGATAATTTCCACTGTATTAATTCATTAATCTTTATACGATACATATTTCTCTCGTTATTCCACTATAAAGATACACATTCCTCTCCGATTATCACTAAAAATATACACTTTTCTCTAGTTAGACTTCCAAAAGGTGTTTCACCGGTTGTCTAAAAAGTGCTTCACCTGCTATCTATAAATGGTATTTTCAACAGCCATAAAACCAGCTACTTGCCAAAAACTGTGGCAAGGTGTTATTGATGCAGCTTAAAGTACCTAACCATAAAGCCAATATATATTGTTCCCATTACTGAGGCGGCGATCAGGAAATACCAGGAACTATTTGCTTTGAATATAAAATATCCTGCAATAACCACTACTTGTGCTGCCATATAAAGCAGAGAAACATATAAATGGGGTATATGAAGTTCATTAGACATAATCTGATACATATGCTTTCTGTGAGCAACAAAGATGTTCTCCTTTAAGATCAGACGATGGACTATTGTCAGGACTGTGTCCACACCGTAGATAAGAAGAATTATAATGTATGAAATGTCGTGTTCTTGTACAATCAGTTTACACAAAAGAAAGACTATGATAAAAGCTATACTTACAGACCCCACATCGCCGGCAAAACATTTGGCTCGTTTGCGGAAATTGAAGAAATTGAAGACTAACAGCGAGAGCAGAACTATGTAAATAAGGTAATTATCTATGAATGGAACAATGTAGTTGTTTATATACCAGAAAGAGGCCATTACAACTACACTGTAGCCGCCAGTCAGTCCATTTATACCATCCATGAAGTTATATGCATTAATTATACCTGTAGATAGAATCAAAGCGACAAAAGTATAGTACCAAGGCAGAGAATAGAGACCGCAATCGTAGAACATAAGAAGCATAGCCACGAAGTGAAACACTATCCTCACCCTTGACTGGATAGTCTTAATGTCGTCAATAAAACTTATGACCGCAATAATTGAGAGGCCAAGGGCAAACAAGGGATAGTTAAAGCCTAATACTAAGAAATAGAGTGCAGCCCCAATATAAAAGACAATACCCCCACCTCTGAGGGTAACGTGTTTATGAGAACTCCTCTCATTTGGCTTGTCGATAATATTATAATGGTCTGCTATCTTAAAATATCCTAAGATTGATATGAATAGTATAGATAAGATTAACAGATACATATAGGGATTGTTTATTCTAATTCAAGTATTTTAGATAGCTTCTCTAAGCACGATTGCTTATTAAAATATTTATTGTAATAATTTCTCCCTCTTTCACCATACTCTTTCAATTTGCCAGACGGAAATTGGTGTAAATCTTTTATCTGATTTGAAAGTTTTTCAAATTCCCCTGCACCAACAGCGAAGCCACATTCAGCTTCTTTAATTAAAGCGGCACCTTCTCCATTCATCATTGCAACAATTGGCTTGGAAGAAGCCATATATGCTTGAATTTTAGCTGGTGTTGTAAGGTTGAAAATTAATTCATCTTTTAGAGATACCAGCATGATGTCTGCTTTGTCGAACAACGAAGGCATATGACTAATTGGAAATCCACCTAATAGCTGAACAGTCTCCTCCAATTTGTTTTCTATTATGAAGGTCTCTAGCCATCTTTTTTTTCGGCCTTCTCCAATTATGATAAACTTAATATCCTTTTCACCTTTTAGTAATAATGCAGCCTGCATTAATGATGGAAAATCCTGAGCCTCTCCAATATTTCCCGCAAACATTACTCTAAAACCCGATAACAATGTAGGAGTTTCTACAATCTCTGTAGGTGGATTTTCAAATATTTCCTCTGCCCAATTTGGGAAAAATATTAATTTCTCTGGATTTACATCCTTGTCTATAATTGAATTTCTGAATCCTCTTGAACTGATTAAAATCTTTGATGAGTTCTTGTATATAATCTTGGCGATTGAGGTAAAAATTTTTAATACTAATCGGTTATTAATATCACCGGCAGATTGAAGGCTCTCTGGCCATAAGTCCAGTACCCATATATATAAAGGAACGTTACGAATTTTTTTGTATAAAACACCGGGTATGGCCATTGTAACAGGCGAAAGTTGTTGTACAAAAACAAAATCGAATTTTTCTGTAAGAGCTAGTTTGATTGTATATAATGATGCAAACAACAAATAAGTTAGGTAATTAAGTGATAATCTCACTTTACCTGCCTTCCCACGTGGAATTGTGGGAACTCTTACAATTCTTATTCCATTAATAGTCTCTCTTGATTTGCAAAAAGTCCCATACCCTTCAAAAAAAAATCCCTTTGGGTAATTAGGGACAGCAGTCACAACGGTCACGTTATTTTCTCTTGCCAGATAAAACGCAATATCATTCCCCCTAAATATTTCCGGGTAGAAATATTGGGTTATGAAAAGTATTTTCATATATTATTCGCTCCAGACGACTCTCTTAATATAATCAGTATAAGATAGAATTATCCGGATAACCTTATCGCTTACGTTAGGTTTTGAATAGTCAGCAACAGGTAGAAAATTCCGGTTATCACCAATGTTCTGCTCTTCCAGTTGAACCAAACCTTGCATAACTCTTTCTGAGTTAAGGCCTACCATCATAACACTAGCTTCTTCCATTGCCTCGGGCCTCTCGTGGGCCTCACGAATGTTCAGAGCCCGGAAATTCAAGATAGATGACTCTTCCGATATTGTACCACTATCACTTAGCACAGCTTTTGAATTAACCTGCAAGGCAAGATAATCACTTAAACCCAAAGGTTTCATAAGTTTGACAAGAGGATTGAATTGGATATTATATTTTTCAATCATTTTGCGGGTTCTTGGATGAGTGCTTACAATCACAGGCATGTTGTAATGTTGAGCAATCAGATTAAGAATTTCGACAAGCTTAAAGAAGTTGGTTTCTGAGGATATATTCTCCTCCCTATGAGCAGATATTACAAAGTAGTTCCCTTTCTGTAGATTCAGCTTTTTTAGTATATCAGACTTATCAATTTTTGGTCTATTTGTAATTAATACCTCGTACATAGGGCTACCAGTTTTAATTATCCGGTCTGGCCTTAACCCCTCAGCTAAAAGATATTCTCTTGCAATATCGCTGTAGGTCAGATTGATATCTGCTGTGTGATCTACTATTTTTCTATTGCTCTCTTCAGGTACTCTTTGGTCGAAGCATCTGTTTCCGGCCTCCATATGAAATATTGGAATGTGTCTTTTCTTTGCAGCAATTGCACATAGACATGAGTTTGTGTCTCCTAAAACAAGGAAAGCATCTGGTTTTACATCTTCCAACACAGGATCTATATTAATCAGTATTAAACCGGCCGTTTCTGTAGCATTCTTACCGGCAGCGTTTAGAAAGTAGTCAGGTTTTCTAAGTCCAAGATCTTCAAAAAAAATCTCATTTAGCTCATAATCATAGTTTTGGCCTGTATGAACCAATATGTGTTCAATTGCATCAGAAGCATCCAGCTTTTGTAAAACACAGGAGAGTCTTATAATTTCCGGACGAGTTCCAACAACAGTAAGTACTTTTAACTTTTTCATTTATACCTCCTCAAAAAATGTATCCCCATCTTCAGGGTTAAACCATTCGTTAATCCAAAATTGTGTATATAATTCATCATCACCTATATTAGTAATGTTGTGAGTGTACCAGACAGGCATGTCTACATAGGAGGGCTCATTTCCGTCAAGAAAGAAATTCAAAACTTCATCTGTTCCAATTTTCCGGAGTTGAATTCTGGCTTTTCCCTTTATAACTGTAAATCGTTCAATTTTACGAGTATGAAAATGATTTCCTCTGGTTATACCGGGAAAAGTAGTTGAAAACGAAACTTGCCCTCCAATCCCCGTTTTTACAGTTTCAACAAATACACCACGTTCATCAGATTTCTGTACTAATTTAACAGGGAAGCAACTTTGATAATCTATATAGCTTCTAAAGGTATTAAAAAGGTTAATCTCATTAATATCTTTTAGTTCCGGAATAATTCCCTTAGTAGCGTATAGTGTTTGAAAACTCTCAAAAAGTGATAATATTGCCGAGACCTTTTTTTCAAAGTCATGGGGAACTTCTATTTTACTGATAGTTTCCGGGATTGTAGTTTTTATCTTGTCAACAATAAACCGGCATAAGGTTCCAACATAAATTAGCTTTATATCTCCATCTACTTGGATTGTTGGTTTCTCATTATTAATTAGCTGATGAGCGAAAGTTGCAATAAAGGTATTGTAATAAGGTGCTGAAAACGGTCCATAGACATTTGGTACAATCAATCCTGTAAACGATGCTTGGTTTCTGGAGGCCCACTGTTCTAGCAATTCTCTGCCTTCGCGTTTTGACCTTCCATAAAGATTCTCTCTATCCTCTTGAGTAGAAGAAGAAAATAGGATATGTGGCTTGACAGATTCATTTTCCAATGCGGATATTAGCTTCTTTACAAGATTAATGTTGGTTTCATAAATAACTTCAGGATTAGAGTGGCGGTTCATTGCAGCCAGGTGAACAATAACATCGCATTCCCTAACAAATGAACGAAGTTTATCATCATCAGAAAAATAGCTGTCTGAAAATGGAACCCTTTCAAATTCCTTGTCAAGTCCGAGAGTATTAAAAAGAGATGTACCAACAAAACCGGCTTGCCCGGTAATTCCAATTCGTATCATAGACTCAGGTCTTCTTTTATCAAATCTAGTTTAACAAGCAGCTGCTTCATGCCCTCAATATCCAATCTATTTGTATTGTGAGAATGGTAATCTTCAATTATAGATAACTCCTCTTGCCCTTCAACAAAATATTTATCGTAATTAAGGTCACGATTATCGGCAGGTATTCTAAAGTAGTCGCCCATATCTATACTCTTTGCCATCTCTTCGCGCGTTACCAGTGTTTCATAAAGCTTCTCACCATGACGGGTCCCAATTACCTTAACTTCAGTAACTGTTTTGTAAAGCTCTATCAAAGATTTAGAAAGTGTGTCAAGTGTAGCAGCAGGGGCTTTCTGTACAAAAAGATCACCATTCTTGCCATTAACAAAAGCATACAATACAAGGTCCACTGCGTCATCGAGGGTCATCATGAACCGTGTCATATTAGGATCGGTTATGGTAATGCAGCTTCCTGCTTTCATCTGCTCAATCCATAGTGGAATAACAGAACCACGACTTGCCATTACATTACCGTATCTTGTGCAACAGATTGTGGTTTTAGAGTCAGATCCTAGCTGCCTTCCCTTTGCAATTGCAACCTTTTCCATCATTGCCTTGCTAATACCCATGGCATTTATAGGGTAGGCGGCCTTGTCGGTACTAAGTACCACAACGTTTTTGACGCCATGTTCTATAGCAGAATCAAGAACATTCTCAGTCCCCATTACGTTGGTCTTTACGGCCTGCATTGGAAAAAACTCACAAGAAGGAACTTGTTTTAGTGCCGCCGCATGAAAAACATAATCTACGCCGCTCATTACACCATCAACCGATCTTTTATCACGAACGTCGCCAATGTAAAACTTCACCTTACTATTCTGAAGATTGTGCCTCATGTCGTCCTGTTTCTTTTCGTCACGTGAGAAAATACGTATCTCATTGAAACTGTCGTCATTTATAAAACGACGCAAAACAGCGTTTCCAAAGGAGCCGGTTCCACCTGTTATTAGAAGTGTTTTATCTCTAAACATTGATGTTATTAATTAAATTTATTTGAAATTAGTTCCTCATAGAGTTTTATATAATCACCAAAACGATCTTCTTTTCTATACATTAACTCTGCCCTTTGACGACATGCTTTTGAATAATACTGTTTCCCGTTTCTGGATATCTCTTCTACAGCCTTTTTAATTTCTGTTATATTGCCACCTTTAACCACAAGTCCAATATCTGGTGTTATCAATTCGGGGGAGGATGTACAGTTATATACTATTGCTGGTGTTCCACATGCAAATCCTTCAATTGGAGTTAATCCAAAGGCCTCCATATAAGAAAAACTTGTAATTACATCGGCAGCAGAGTATAACATTGCTAGTTCATCAATATTATTAGTGCGTGTAATTCCTGTAATACCATCTGGCAAGTTTGCTATCTGTTTTTGTGTCATACCAACAAGTAAAATTTCATATTTATTGGATAAGACTTTCCTCAATTCATAGTAATCAGATAAACCCTTGTTGTCATCCCACATAGTCCCTATACCCATTAGAACAAACTTATTAACCAATCCATATTTTTTACGAATATGGCAAGTGTCATTTCTTGGATAAAATACATCTAAATTTATTCCGTTAGGTATTATATGAAGAGGATATTTAGATAAATAAGACTCTCTTATAATGCTTCCAAGCCATTCAGAAGCAGATACAACCGTTATGTTTTTTGGTAATGTGAACAGACTCTTTTTTTCTCTGTAGTTTTTTCTTGAATTATCTATAAAAAGTGATTTCGGATAACTTCGTGTTAAAGGGCAATCATAGCATTCACTCTTCCATTTTTCACAACCTGCCATAACAAAGTGAGCGCAATGACCAGTCATTGTCCAGCAATCATGCAACGACCAGACTACAGGAATATCCGACTGTGAAAGGAAATTATAGAAGACTTTGATATTAAGGTAATAACCATGAATATTATGTAGTTGAATGATATCAGGTTTTATTTTTTTAATGTTCCTTACTAATTTTTTTGTGGCAAAATATGACCCAAAATTATGTCTGTCAAAAAGACGCGTTTTAATTACATGTAAATAATTGTCAAGTTTATTACCAATACGTATTAAATGCGATTTACTGGGATGCATTTCTCTGCCGTATGCAATATAACTTTCCCAGCCGAGAGATTGTGCAACTTGACCTAACTCCTCTGCTAATCTCCCTGTTGAGCCAATATTCGCAGTCACATTAATTTGAAGTAATTTCCTTGCCATAGAAAATATGAATCAGGATTTTTTTAAAGTGGTTTTGTAATATAATAACAACATAAAAGATCTTATCTTTCTCAACAAATCAATTCTGAAATATTCGTCAAGTAGTTTACGAATCTCATTATTTGTAGCAACTTCACTTATTTCATCGTATTCAAAAGCATCACTTTTGTCTATCTCTTGACAGCAATATAATCTTTCACTTTTTATAGACTTCCTGTTATTTTGTCCAGTACCATCAAATCCACAGTTTCGCACAAGGGAAGTTTTTGGGAACACGCATAATAAGCCCTCGTCGATTAATTTCAATGAAACAATTGCATCACCTGTCATGCGCATATTCTTGATTATCAGAATCAAACAAGTAATAAGACTTGGCCTTAAATATTTAAGATTTGGTTCAAGCTTTTCTCTGATATAACCTTCAGTACAACATTTTTCATATTCCTTATATTTATCTTCCCAAATCCCATATCCCCAACCACAGAACTCCTGAGAAAAATAGTGATTGTACTTATATGATTTGCTTATTGTTATTGGGAAATTGTACCCACAAACTGCAAATATGCTTTGATTATCCTTATATTTAACCAATCCATTATTTATAAAATCTAAAAAATTGGGAGAGAATTGATTATCGTCTTCTGAGAAAATAACTTTTTTATATCTCATTAAGACTATATTCATTGCATCTGTTTCATTCTTGTGCGGTCCATAATTAATAGAACGTCTAATAACTGTTATGTTTCTAAACCCGGCTATTGTGTCTAAATAATTGCTTATCATTTGGTAACCTGCATAATGCGATTCATTCAATGGATAATCTAATGCAATGAATAAATCTGTATTATTTGCGTTTTTACATTGAGAAAGCGATTCTACACATCTGCGAAACAGATTATATCTGCATAAAGTAGTGATAAGTACAGGCGCTAGTGCTTTTATTTCGCTATTTGCTTCCATAAGAAATAATACTTAATACCTTATTCATTTCTTCAATTCCATATCTTTGATCAATAGGCAATGGAATCAGGCATTTAGTAAATTGATTTTCTATATCATTTATATCGGTCCAATCTAAAACATTTAGCCAGAATGTTGTTACATACACTTTGTTTTTAATTAACCGGTTTCTTAAATCTGAAACTGATGTTAAGAATGGATATACTAACGGGACCGTATTATCTGTTATTGATGGCAATTTAAGAATATTAATGTCTCCTAGTGTTTCATTTAAATAAGTATAATTTTCCCTTCTTTTTTGCTTTACAGACTTGTAGTCTATCGAACATAAAATCTGTTCTGTTAATTTTGACATTTTAAGTATAGGGTTGTTCATTAAGTTGTCCTCATTATTTCTAAACTCTGCATATCCTTCCTCTGCTGAACAATCTATTCTTCTCAGTAAATGTAACATTTTGTTATATGAATAATCTTGCGAAAATTTTTCATTAGACGAGATATTGGTATATAGATAAGCTCCATCTGATACCCCGAAAAATTTTCTGGCAGAATAAAATGTATCCAGACCATCCAATGCTTCTGCATAAAATGCTTGAGTATTGTCGACAATCAAATTGCTACCATATATATTTGCCAAATGCTCTACATATTTCTGTTTTAGACCGAAGTAATTAATGTATAGAAAAGCTTCATTTGTGTTTAGTGGAAAATATTCAATTGGTTCGAAGTTAATATCGATATTATAAAAAGAATAAGCAATATGCAGTTTTTTTAGTGGCTCTAGTAGAACATCACAGGTATAGTATGGTATGTATATTTTTTTGTAACCTCTGGCTTTAAGAATGAACTCAAAACAGTTTCTTCCTGTATTAAGCCGGAGTGCATTTGTATGATAGTGCATACCTTTGTTAAGTTCCAAACTAAAATAACCGCCAATTTCCATCAGACAAGTGTGCATTTTGAAATTAAAAGATTAGTCTCCTCGGCCGAGTTAAACATTAAAACATCTATAATTGAGAGCCAAGGGACAAAATCGTTATTAAACTGTTTGTAAACGATTTGCCCTCTGTCAATAAAATGAAGATTGAAGCCATGTTTAATAAATTCTTCTTTTGAATAGAGCCCTGTACCTCCAGGTAAATTTACATAGTCAGTAGCGCTATTTAAACGTAAGATTTCATATAACCTTTCCTTTCTTCCAATTCCCTTTGTAAAAGGATATTTTTCTGATGAAAATTCCAGCTGCGTTTTAATACCTAGATAATCACAAACACTTTTGATACTAATATATGCTATTTCTGATATCTTGCTATTATTTTTTATATTGTTAAAGCAATCTTCAACTAATGGGAAAACAATACTGAAATATGGAGCTTTGGAATAGGCTTGGTAAATCATCTTAAGCGTTTTCTTTAGTGCGATTGGATCATTTTTAATATATGTTTCAGAAATGAGTTTGTATGATGATGCACTTTCCAATTGTATCAAAAAAAAATGATCCTTACCATTGAGCAAAATTCTATTTCTATTTATCCAGCTCTGTTTCATGTATGTAACATCATCATAAAAGATGAACTTGTCAACCTGCGAGACTAACTGATAGAAACCAATGTATGGGAATGTGAATGGTTGGTTTATTGCGACTTTCATATAATTAAATAAATGACATCAATATTCAGGATCAAAGATTGTTTTGCTTTCCGAATTCCTTTATTTTACTAATGATATATTCTACTTCAGAATCAATCAGCCTTGGATGCAGTGGTATACTTAAACAATCTTCGTTTAAAATCTCACAATTGTTTAATCTGACATCCATTTGATTGTATAGTTTATTCATATGTAGTGGATGGTACCTGAGAGTAGTATATATTCCATTATCCAAAAGAAAATGGGCCATTTCATCTCTTTTTGCTATCCTTAGAGAATATGTAAAATAGGAGTGTGTATCTCCTACATTGGCTTCAGGAGGTCTTGTGATCCATGGAAGATTTTTAAATTCAGCTTGATATGTATCCCATACTTTTTTTCTTGTAGCTTGTAGTATATCAATTTTTTCTAATTGAGCCAAAGCGATACCGGCATTAATATTTATAGGCAACATCTTTATGAATGGCTCAGAGATGTTGTACTCCCACCATCTGTTTTTACCAGAAGCATTGGCAATAGCCGCTTCAAAACCGGATTTTCCAATACCACAATACCTCAGCATCCTTGCACGTTCAAGCATCTCTTGATTTTTAGTCGCAATACCACCACCTTCACCAGCAGTCAGATTTTTAACAGCATCAAAACTGTATATGCCAACATCTGTAATAGAGCCACATAATTGCCCTTTGTATGTAGAACAAACAGCATGCGCGGCATCTTCAATTATTGGAAATCCAAGTTGTCTGATTGGGTCAAGATCTACTGGTAACCCGGCAAAATGAACAACCATAATGGCTTTTGTATTCTTGTTAATCTTTGGTATTATTGTTTCCGCAGTTACGTTCATTGTATTAATATCAACATCACAAAATACGGGTTTCATACCAGCAAGAAGTATCGCCTGAGCACAGGATACCCATGTAAATGAAGGAATAATAATCTCTGAACCCTTTGGAAGATTTAATAATGTCACCGCAAGATAAAGTGCGTTTGAACCACTATCCACCATTAGGAAGTTGGGAATATCAAACTTCTTTTTAAACGCATCCTCAAATTGATCGACAATCTTTCCAAGGCCGATCCATTGTTGTTCCATACATGAAACAACGTTTTGAATTTCTTCTTGTCCAATTTTTGAACCAAATACTGTTATCATATACTTTTTGTTTAAATTTTTTGTTTCGTAAAATAATCTGAGAAATCATCGGTGTGCTCGTCGTTTTGACTTGATGTCCAAGCAGGTGATGGCATGTTAAGTATAAAAGCCTCTCCGATACCAATATTCTGAATAATAGCCGATATACCAGCCTCGATTATTATTGACATATAGTTATAATCTTCTCCACTGAAATATTCACAATATGTACCTTTCTCTTTGGTTATAACTTTTATATTACCCTTTATACATGTAAAGCAACCGGTTCTGATATAGTGCAAATGAGGTCCTTTTGAAGCTCCTTCATGAACTACGGTTAAATATACCTGCTGAGGCTCTTTCCCTTCTTCATGAAATTTATCATTTATATTATATATTGGGACCAAATATCCGTTTATATTACCCTTATTGTCCTTTGTATCGATTTTTTTATTCGTTTTTGTTCTCATTCTATATTTACTTGTTTGATTAATTACATAACTAGTGAATTATGATATTGATAATGAGGAGTCTGTGCAAATATTATTTATATTATATGAATTATAGGAAAAAGGGATCATAAACTTTACAGTAAGCATAAATGGCACATATTTAAATATAGAAATATCCCCATTTTTAAGCACCAGCATTAAACGTCTTCCGGACCTATCGCTGATAGACATGTAAAATAAAAAAAGAATAATACCTAGCCTTTCTTTGTGGAATTTCCCTTTTTCGTTCCGAAAGATATCAGATAAGGATTTAATATCAATCTCAGAAATAATATCTGGTAACTTGTAGGAATATCTTTTAAGAAAAGTCTGGATATTGCCTCTTTCCACCTGATTATGAATAATCCGGTACGGTATAGGTTCTATTCCCAAACTTTCACATACTCTTCTTAAATATAACGTTTTCGGTAATGTGGCAAAAAATACCCCGTTTTGCATTAGCCTTGAAAATAATTCATAATCCTGAGTGCTATAACATTTTTCGTTGTACAGAGGAGAGAATTCCGCAATCATTTTACTCCTAATTATACAAGCACCATGAGAGATAGGTGTCTTATACAATGCATCTGTCTCTAATCTGATATGGTCCGTCGGATATTTTTCTATCCTGTTTTTCCAGAACTTACCCCCAAATGATCTCATCCATGAACTGCAAACACCAATCTCAACATTATTTTCCATGAAGTAAACTAAGGTCTCAATTCTTTCTGGTACAGATATATCATCAGCATCCATCCTTACTATATAATCTCCTCTTGAGATCACGCTGCCTCTGTTTAAAGAGGCAGCTAAGCCAATGTTGCTGTTGTTTTTTAGTAGGATGATTCTATTATCTTTTAGCTTATACTCGTTCAATATATTCCATAAAAGATCATTGTCCGGCTTGTCTAGTATGACAATGAATTCAAAATTACTGAATGTTTGATTGAGAATAGAATCAACAGCCTCTCTCAGCCATACTTCTTTTTCTCCGTAAACGCTCATCAACACAGTAACGAAAACACTGTCAGATATTTTGTGATTCATTTATCTAGTACTTAATGATTATAAATTGTTTTATATATCTTTTTGGACTCATTGAAATAATTAAAGTGTTCTATTGCAACTTCCAACCCATTCTTGCCTATTAATGAGGCGTTTTTATCTGTTAATGCTAAATAAATTTTATCTGCAATATTCTCTATATTATCTGGTTCTGCAATATATGCGCTTTCTCCATCTTTCAAGAATAAAGATATATCCCCGACTCTGGTCACTACTACAGGATTGGATGTAAGTAAATATTCTCCTAATTTAGTAGGGAACCCATTTTTCGCTTGAAGATTATCTGGCCGAGCCAAAACAAGAGCCGATGCATTTTTCAATAATTGAGGCATTTCTAGAACAGACACTTCACCACAATGAATAATTCTTTTCTGAAGTGAGTACTTATTAATGAGACTATTGTTTTTTTCTTCATCGGCTTTATAATTATAAATTCCCATCAACAATAATTTTACATCATAAACTTTTTGACTAACGATGTTGAATGCCTCTATCAAATCGTCAACTCCATCCTTTTTATTTACTATAGAACCACAATATGCAATATATCTGTCTATGTTGTCTTCTCTCTTTAAATTTTCGAATCGTGAAGTATCAACAATCATATTCACTGTGTGAATTACACTTGCTGAAACGCCTTTACTTATATAGAATTCCTTTAAAGGAGACGATATGACAAAAATACCCTTTAATTTTCTGATGCCACAATAGTACAATTTAAACATCAATTTGATATGCAGAGATTTACCAATCATCCACAGACTAGGATGCTCTGTCACTTCATAATAGATATTTAAATTTCTAAACAAGCTGAAGAAGAATAAAAATTCGTTAGAGCCAAATAAAATTATGTTATCTTTTTTTTTCCTCTTCATCAAAGACGAAAGCACCCAAAGGATTTGTTGTCCGTATTGTAGATATTTATTATCATGGAACTTCTTTTTCTCCCACAAGTAATGGAAAGTAACATTTGGATATACAGTATTAACTTTTTCCCTTTTTTCGTTAGGTCTGAGAAAGTATACATTGGTTGTAATTCCAATCTCGGAAAATCCTTTGATAAAAGCAAGAAGACGATTTAGTGTCGCTGTATTGGGATAATACTCGTCCCTGTAAATATGCAAGATTTCCATTATTTACAATATTGAATGATAATTCAAATATAAAAGAGCAAAACGTTCACTCATGGCAAAGCTATAGAACTCCATGCTAAACATTAATAAAATGCATCCTGTATAAGTATACCTAAGTATTATATTATTCTCTTTTTGAATTATATATATACTCCCTACCAAAAAAGGAAACCCTAAGAAAAAATACAATCTGGACATAAGCCCTATTGAAGGAGCTAACATTACAATAAAATACAGAATAGACAGTTTAATCAAAAGCGATTCTCTTTTTGTTAATGGCTTGGTTAAAGTTTTAATATTTAGATACAACATGAATAATAGCAATAAATAGGATAATCTTCTAAGTCCTGAAATCTTTTCATTAACTAAGTAAGTCTCATATCTGGAAAAGTAAGAGGTAGAAATAGTTAATTTTACTAATTCATTAATTCTTTCAGGAGATATTGCAGATACAAGTGAGAAAGAGATAATTATTACGATAATGAGTGTAATTTCAATTTTTGAAAGTTTACTGGGAGTAATAAAAATTGCTGGTAAGAAAATCAATGCACTGGTATGGAAGAAGGAGGCTCCTATCATAAGTAAAATATATCGTAATTTATAGCCATTTTCTAAAAAATACAACCCGTAAATAAAAGCGGAAACCGCTATACTATTACGAATACCCGACATATTCCCAATCAACATTGACTTACTTATAAACAATATAAAAAAAGCAAACGCCCAATATCTAACAGGGATATAATGTCTAAATAAAAAATACAATGCACCGCAAAACAGGATAGATATAAAAACCAATAACATTCTATATGAGGGCATAATATAAGAAAGCCAATAAAATCCCATTTCTACTGTATTTGTAGCTATGCTTCCTCCGGTATGAAAATAGTTGTAATATTCCTCATAAGAGGAGTAGTCCCCACCATAGTCTACCCTAAGCGCCATAAATAAAAATATTAATAATATACAGAAGAATAATTTAATATTATTCTTTTCAGGATTATATGAAGGGAAAGCACATATAAACAGGATTATTGCTAAGAGGCTAAAATAGACTAACATAAATAAGTTATTTGGAAATTATTTTCTTTTTATTGATTTGCTTATCAACTCTTTTATAAACAGGATTTCTTTTTTTGTTATAATTTTAAGAAGGAAAAGAGACCATATATAACCTCCCATTAATAAAAGCTTTATTAAGATACTTATACTAACACCTAAATTAATCAATGATCCCACATAATTAAAGAGAAAGGCTAATAATATTATAAATATAAATGAGGAGTAGTCGAATCGTACAGGATATACCTTAGCAACAGCAATAAAATAACAAATACAAATAATGATGACAGATATCATTGTTGCTGTGGCCGCCCCCATTCTGCCATAAGTTGGAACAAGCAAGAAATTTAGCAAAACATTAATAGCCGCAGAAAAAACCCAGATTACTGTAATAATCCACGTTTTCTTTACAATCTGAATACCCTGCACAATAATACCGGCAAGCCCAAGGAAAAGAAAGGAAATTGAAAGAATGAATGTTACATTCTGGCTCCCGTAAAAACTTTTATCGGCAATAATAATTATAGCCTCTCGTGTCAACAGAGAAATACCAAGAACCACAACTGAGAGCCCTATAAAAAAAATTCGTGTGAATTCAGACAGTGTTTTCTTCAGCTTTTCCGGATTATCAATCTGTTCATAAATATAAGGGCTAAAAGCTTGTTTGACAGGCTCAGTAAATAACATTGGGATAATTGAGGCAAATTTTGCACCGAGTGAAAATAAACCAACATCTTCAATTGTCTGATATTCCTGTAAAAACCAACGGTTACTCATGTTCAGAATTAATGAAGACAAATTTGCAGGTATTAGAAATATTGAAAAGCTAAGCATAAGACTTAACTGTACAAAGGAAAAACTTATCTTATATTCCTTTCTTGAATAGATGCTTAAAAAAATAAACTGGAGGACATTGCCAACAAGTTGTCCGTATAAAACACCATAAACTCCTAATCTATAAAATACAACAAATACAATTGTTGCGGAAACTGTTAGCAGAAATCCGGCTAAACTAACAGATATATATTGCTTTGGCAGTTGTCGTATCTGAAGATTTGCAAGGGGAATCTTTATCAGAACAAAAAAAATGGTTGAAACCGTAATCAATAAAACGGGAAGCTTTCCGACATTTGCATTTAAGATGACTCGAGAAAACCAATCAGCATTGATAAAAATGATTGCTGTAAATATAACAGCACAAATCAATGTGAATATCTGTCCTGTTGCATATAATTTTTTTCTGTAATCTGCATTGGTAGAGTCGAAATATATCCTTCCGTAACCATTAGAAATTATTAACCCGAATAAAATTCCAAGGAAAGCAGCTATGAGGTTAAGCAATTCCAGTACTCCGTAATCGCTGGGAGTTAATATAGTAGTATAGATTGGAAGTAACAGAAATGAGGCAACGGCACTTAAAATGTTTCCAAGAGAATATATTGAGATGGCCTTAAATAATTTTAACATTTAATTTTCTTTTAATCAACTCCAGAAACGCTATAAAAGAACCTTTTGTATAATAAAATTTACTTTTAATGGGTCTGTATCCTAACTCTAATGGTATCTTTGTTAAATGAGGAATGAAAATAAGAATAACCATATATACATATCTTATATGGGAATTTTTCTTAAGCCATTCGAGCATTTGAATATTCATTTGTTTATGGAGTCCCAGCATCCGATAATCAGGATGAGTATAACTGTCAAGTGTCAATGCTTCGTTCTCCATCAATATCAGTTTTTGTCGCATTGCATCGCTGTAATACTCATTTTTACATAACCAACGTGTATACGCCAAACGGTTATTAATAGTATCGAAATATGCAAAACATAAATAGTTGCCAGACTCAAAAGTCTGACTGATTTTATTTATTTTTCCGGGGATGTTTTCGTATAACTTTGCAAATAAATCCAAATCTTTTTCGTTGGGCATATAAAATTCAAAATGAGGGACCAAATTGCAATTAATATATTTTTTTTCATTAAATGACATTAGATCCAACTTATAGAGTCTTGCTCCCTCTATAAAAAGCCCAATAGAATTATAATATAGTTTTGTGATGAATTTCATTTTCGAAGAAATTGTAAAATTGCTAATATAAGCTTTTCGCATTTATTGAGATAATAGAGACTTTTTCTGGACGGTTGAAAAATATTGACTTGATACAATAAATTAAATGAATCTGTCATTTCAAATTTCCATGAATATCGCCCGGTACCCATGTCAAATATCTTCCAGGAGGGCTCTGCGTGATTATGTTCAAAAATCATATAATTAAATATCTTTCCAACAGATAATCTCTGGTATTTTGGACTGTAAGCAGTAATTCCTGAGTGAAATACATCGTTATAAACATATCCGGTGTAAAAACATATTATCTCGGCTTCGTTATCATCATCTACCAGCATATATGTTAGTACGTTAGGATTATTTGTATATAATGAATTGATAAATGAGTATGTTTTTGGATCTTCAAACGATGAATGTCTTTCTGTTTTGCCCTTGGCGTTCAGGTGTGCCTTTTCAGCAATATGTACCTTTGAAATTTTTTCTATGATGTTTTCACTCGTAACTACCATTTTATACTTTACTTCACGCTGAAATCTATTAATATACTGTTTTATCTTTTTCGGAAGGAACAGATTTGTATATTCTTCAAAAGACGAGAATCTGGTAAAGTCAATATATGGGTTTTCTATTAAGTAATGTAAATTCTTATTGTAGCTGCTAATAAAAAGATAATGAGTAAGTATGGTGTGTTGTGAAAAGTGGGTTAACCATATTCTGTCATATTTTTCTTTGTTTTTCTCTATAACAGTAAAGATGAATGAAACAATCTTCATCGGATCTACTTCTGATTCCGTATCAATCAGAAAATCGGAGTAATCACCTGGTGCTAAAAATACTAATTCATTATATGAGTATAAGCGACTTTTTGCTCTTTCAATTTTCAGTGGTGCAATGCCTGTAGCTTTGCCATTATTATAAATTACTATTATGAAGAGAGTTCCAGAATTTGTATCCGAGTAGTTTTCCCACCACAAAAAATTATAATGAAAGGTAGAAGTGTAGGTTGTTACACAGGAAAGTTTTTCAATCCTTTCCCAATCCTCTTTTAATGACTCAAAATCAGCAAATGTTTCGATAATTCGATATTCCATATTCTATGACAGAATTATCTCATAGTTACCGACTGAAATATTGTCAAATATCCAACAACCATTTTTAAAGATACCTTGAATCTCTTGCAACGTTTCTTTATGCAATATTTTTGGATACATCAATTTGATGGAAAGAAAAGGTTCGTTATATATCCCTTTATAAGCTATAGTAAAGTTAGTTTCATCTTTTACAACTATTGAAGAATGGATGAATGATTCGTAATAGTGTGCTATATCACTACATGTGGCATACCAAATATCTTTTCCTCTTAAAAAGGCATATATAAGATCAAGTGAAAATATATCATCATATACACTAGGTGTTTGTCTTTCCCCATCTGTCCTGAGACTTTGAAAATGTTCCTGTACAATAATAGGGAGCCTCTTGTTATATAAATAGTCCAGATATTTGACAGGATCACTGTACTTGTTATCCATACCCAGTATGTACTTTAAGACCTTTTTAACCGTCTGTTTTATACCGGTACGAGGAGGTATGAAATAGTTTTTGAATATGTCTCCACAAACGTTGGTAGGAATTAAAACGATATTCAATTCATGATCGAAAATCAAATCATTTTTGTCTGTCACCTTATTAATCATACTTACATCCAGTGCCCACCACTTTGCCTGAATTTTAGATATTATCTCTAATGCAATCTGATTGTACCTGTAAGCAGGGAATTTTCCCCCATTAAATATGTGTCCGGTTTCTTTTTCAAATTGGGATACGGCCATAACGATGGAATCTAATCCCTCTCTTTCCAGATAACGACATTCGGACGTATGCTTATCGCCATGAAATGCAGTTTCGAAGTGATCTGAAATTTTTGCAAGAAAAGATAAAAACGCACTACTATTTACCTGATTGATAAAAACTTTATATCCTTTATCTGTTGGTATGTAATTTGGTGAAGATAACGGCATAAAGATAGTTCCTTTAACTTCGGGGTATTTTTTAAGAATCTGATCATTAAAATATGTATACAGGGAATCAGGAGCATCCATCAAATAACCCCAATCATTTTGTGCAGAGATTTCTCCGTTACAACTTACTGCAACAGGAACCATATCATCAATCATCAAAGAGCAAACAGATTGACTATCACAAAAATATTTGCATTTTTCTATCATTTTTAAGAGATAATCACTTTTAAGTTAAAAGATTTTAAAGGGAATGTATGTGTTCAATAAATTGAGTGTAATTTTTACTGAAGTTGAAGTTGTTGATAATTATGTTTTTCCGATACTCTAAAATGTCATTGTCATTAGTTCCGGTTAGTGCTAATTTGTTTTTTATTGCTGCAGCAATGGCATTGATGTCATTATCAACAAATTCTAACTTCAAATCAAAATAGTCATTCAAATATTTGTAATGAGGTGTCTTAGATAAAATTATTTCCTTTTTTTGCAACAGCATTTCATGAATGAAAGTTGATAATCCATCTTGTTCAGAGATTTGAATGAAGAAATTTGAACGATTTTCAATTATCCGAATATCATTATATGAGATAAATGGGTGGTCAACAATTTTCACAATGTCATCTATCCCTGTATTCAAGATTATTTTCTCAATTTTTGCCCGGAAGATCTTATCTTCAACATTGCCTGGCCATAAGTATAGAGTAAAATTTATAAGAATTTCGGGAGACTCTTTTTTAATTAATGCAAGTGCTTCTACAACCAAATCTTGCCGATGGCACGTAATTATTGATCGGGGCCAGAAAACAATAATTTTTTGATCAGAAATACCAGATAGAAAATTTCTAACAAAATCAGATTCAATAACATTCACTGGAGGTATAAAAAAACTATCGTTTAATCCCCAAAAAAACATTAGCGTTTTACTATTTGGAAACAACTTTTCAATTTTCTCCTTGCTAGAGAACCAATTGACCTGGATATAATCAGATCTTATAAAGATTTGCCTGATGATTCTTCCTTCTAAAGTTTTTGTCTGAGAAAGGTTATAAACATCTATACTCCACGGAACAAAAATCTTAGTCTTAGCCTTCACAAATATTTGAAGAAAGAGTAAGAAAATTCCAATTTCTCCCTGAATCAACAAAACATTATATCTTTTCCCAAATATGCTATACTTTAAAAGGAACAGTATGTATTTTATGCAACTAACTAAATCACTTCTTCTTACTTTAGGAAAAGGAATAAAATTTATGTTTTTATAATCATCCTCGGGAAGGTTAAATGAATGACATAGAAAATCAACATCAAACAATGTCTGTCTATTAAACTGTTCTATGATAGGGATAATATTGTGCCCATACCCGGGGCCTATCATTAGAAGTCTCTTTCTTTTCATAATTGTTTATTTATGAGTTTCAGGTAATCGTCCCAATTACCCACATCCTTCCACGATTTCTCACTTACAGGAAACACTCCTACACGACCACCTCTCTGAGAGACATCTTCAATTAATTGTGTGATATGATACATTCGGTTATTTGGTATCTCATCCAACAAATGCGGATCAAGTATGTACATTCCACTGTTTATCTTAAATGTAAGTTCGGGCTTTTCGACCAACTTAAGAAGTTTTCCATTGTCTCCAGTCTCTATTGTTCCATAAGCAATTGGATAAGACTTCAATGCTGCTACTATTGTAATTTCGTTATGGTTGTCCTGATGGTATTTAAGAACTTCAGAATAATCTTGTTCTATTAGGATATCACAATTACTAACAAAAAAGGGATCCTTTATCTTGCCTTTTAGTAAGTACAAACTACCTGCTGTTCCCATTGGCTTATCTTCTCTGAAGTAATTTAAATTATATGGTAAGTTTTGGTTCTTCAGATAGTACTCTATTAGTTCAGCTTTATAATTTACTGAAATATAAAATGTATCACATCCATGGTTATTGAAACGTTCGAAAATTTCTTCAAGAAAGGTCTTGTCATTTATAGGTATAAGTGGCTTAGGCAGAATGTTTGTTAATGGTTTTAAACGAGTCCCAAAACCACCTGCCATTATAACGACGGGTAAATTAAATCTAAACAGAGGTCCTTTCTTAGTTTCGCCAAATAAATCTTCCCAAAAATATACCTTTACTAAATTATTCTGTTTATCTACAACTGGCATAATTTCTGCCCGGAGCCTTAACATGATTTTCCTGACATCCTCTTCTTTTTGATCGGGTTTAGCAAGAATGTACTTTTTCCGCATTATTGATGAAACCTTATCTGAAAGATTATGGCTTTTTATCAATGCACGTTGGATATCTCCAATAGAAAGAAGCCCCAGAAATTTATCATTTGAGATAACAATCAGCAGTTTCCTGCGGATTTCATCCATTTGTTTCATTGCAGAAAGTATGGATTGATCAGATGATATTAGTAAAGTTGATATTTCTACACTCATATATTATATCATTTATAATCCGATTCTTTGCCCCATATTTTTTCAAATCTGTTATTTTCCATCTCCTCTTTAAAATCTTTTAAATAACTTATATAATCGTAACGAGGTACATAACCTAATTCACTAATTGTCCTGGATACATCAAAAATGTACTGTGGAGAATCAGGCTTATCAGACCGATAGATTTTTTTTGAACGTTTTGATGGGGGGGAAAAGACATCAATTATCCCTTGCACCTGTTCCTCCCTTGATATACCTATACCAGTTCCCACATTAAAAATACCTCCCTTTGAATTGGAAGACAACACTTTTTCAATTATTTGGGTACAATCTTTTACATAAATCATGTCCCTAAGCCTATTTGGATCACCCCAGACTTCAATATCCTCACCATTAATTGCTTGCTTCATTATCATACGAGCACCCTGCCACCGTTCAATACCATCAACAAAATACTTTGGATTAGGATGATACAGATATATATTTGGTAATCTTAAAGCAAAATATTTAAAATCATATTTTACAGAATAATGCTTGATTAAGTTTGAAGCTGCAGTCTTAGTTATAGAATAAACACTATGATCGTTGTTTAACGGAAATCTGCTTATACTATCTTCTTTAATTGGAGTGCTGCTCCCAAACAGATAGTCAACATCTGACATTGATTGGGAATAAATAAACCGGTCAACTTTTACAGCTATGGCATATTGAAGAATATTAAGTGTTCCAGTAATATTAACATCTATATAGACCTGAGGATAATAACCATCCATTCTTGCAGGTAAATAACCGGCTAAATGGATAATTGCATAGATTTCTTCAGTCGGAAGGATTGAAAAGGTTTCATAACGGGTAATATCAACCGGGTAATAATCAATATTATTCTCTTTAAAAAAACCATTATCATTTTTTCTTTTTCCAACAGCAATAACATTATAGCCCATTTCAGCTAAATGTAATGATGTATAAACGCCTACTCCTCCAGTGGCACCAAAAACCACAATATTTTTTTTCTCTTTCATAAATGAGTTATTCATGTTGTTTGTATTGTTAGGTTTAAGTATATATTATAGATTCAACATATTGAGTAATCTTGTCTCGTGTTATTTTCAAGTCTTCAATATTGTCGCCAGATAATATAAATTCACCATATCTATTATGGCTGTTCGTTATTTTTTTTATAATATCACCCTTCTTAAGATTTAAATAAAAAAGGGCAACAGCAGGAAACAAATTTTGGATTTCGTCTTGTGTTATAAATTGATTTACTTTTTTTTCTAATGGAAAATTAAAATAATGGACCAAAGAAGCCTTATTATTGGATGTGTAAGTTGCTTTCTGCCCGAGCGAAACATTTATCAGGAAATTTTCCATATTAACACCAGTAGATAAGGGTACCAAGTGTGATGTGATATAATCTCCTCCAAGTCTTGGACTTGTTTCTATAACAAAAATTCCTCTCTCATTAACTTTTAATTCTGTATGAGAAGCACAATTTTCAAAGCCTAAGGATTCAGCAATTTTGGAAATTATTACATTAATCTCATCTTTTACACTTTGTGTTAAATTTGCAGGTTGAAGATGTCCAAGTTCTACATTATATGGAAGAGGTGTTGTTATTTTTTCTGTATATTGTAATATATGTGATTTTCCATCAAAATGTAAGCTTTCAATGCTATATTCTTGCCCTTCAATATATTCCTCTACTAATATTGTATCCATTTTTGTGAATTGCACCGATTCTTTAAATGCTATATTGATATCGGTAATATTATTGCAGAATATCACACCTTTGCTACCTGAATTATCTCTGGGTTTTAAAATTAAAGGGAAATGAAATCCTTCAATTTCTTCAGGCGAACAGATAAGTTTACCTTTCGCACAAGGAATTTTCCCTTTTATGAAACATTCCTTCATTAGAAATTTATCTGTCGAACACCTTGCTGTTGAAACGGAATAAAAGGGAAGGTGAAGAATCTCAGCAATTCTTGCCATCATTACCAACGGTTTATCAGTTGCGGCAGTAATGATCCCTGAAATTTTATATTTTCTGGCAATTTCTAATGTTTTGTCAAAATCTTGCCCACCAACTACGACAAAAACATTAACTATATCTTTACAGCTCGCATTAGAAGAAGGATCAATGCCAACTGTAAATAAGCCCATGCTTTCACATTGCTCTATTATAGACTTTTGCAATGGACCAACACCAAATATCAATATAGATTTTTTATCCATTTATAGCTTTATCTAATGTTTCTACTATAAAATCGATTTCATCGAATGACAATGATGCATACATTGGTAATGTTATCTCATTATCTGTAACATATTCTGTTTGGGGAAGAATGGCATTGTTGCCCTTGTATATTGAAAAACGATGGATAGCAGGATAATGTACACTTGTTTGTATTCCTGCGGAGTGCAATACTTCCCTAACCCTGTCTCGCTTGATTTCTGATGATGATTTGAGAACAACAGGCATTATGTAATTGGATACAAACTCAGTATTATCTGCGAAAGGAATAATTATCCCATTTATTTTCGACAATTGTTCTACATATCGTTGACGTACCAGAATTCTCTTTCCCAAATCTTTCTCTAACTTATTCATTTGTACAACAGCTATAGATGCTCTAATGTCATCCAGTCTGAAATTATAACCCAAGTCTACTATGTCATAAGAAGTAGCATGACCGCTTGCTCGTTGATAAGACATTGTTGTCATTCCATGTGAACGCAACAAACGAGCTCTAGTTGCCATAGCTTCGTTGTTTGTAATTAGCATACCTCCTTCTCCCGTGCTTATGTTTTTATTTGAAAAAAAACTGAAACACCCCACATCTCCAATAGTGCCAAGTTTCTTTCCCTTGTATTCCGATAAAGGACCGTGGCAGGAATCCTCAATTACTTTTAAATTGTGCTTTTTAGCTATAGCCATTATTTCATCCATTTTTGCAGGGAAACCTCCCATATGAACAACAATAATTGCTTTTGTCTTCTTTGTTATCAGTTTTTCAATAATATCCGGATTGATATTAATATGATCCGGTCCTGCAATATCGCAAAATACCGGCGTGGCACCTACATATTTAATACAATTTACAGAAGCAGCAAATGTTAAAGAAGGACATATAATTTCATCGTCTGGTTTTATATCGCAAATAATACATGCTAAATGGAGAGCATCTGTACAATTTGATAAACTTACTGCATAATTAACATGAAACATTTCGATAAATTGTTTCTCCAATTCTTCACATTTAGGACCTGTTGATATCCACTTGGAATGGATAGTATCTGTTACAGCCTGGATCTCTTCTTCACCAAAATTAAGTTGAAATAATGGTATCTTGTATTCCATAAAATTATCTTTTAAACATTATAAATATCAGATTTATAGTTTTTTAAATTGTTTTTATCTATAAACCACTTTATTGTTTCATGAAGCCCTTCTTCAATTGAATATGATGTAGTATACCCAGTTAATTTTTTTATTTTGCTATTGTCTCCCCAGAGACGAAACACCTCTGATTTTTCTGGACGAAGCCTTATTGCCTCTTCAATAAATTTCACATCAGATTTCATTATTCCCGCTATGAGGTTTAAAGTGTCGGACATAGATATTTCATAATTACTGGCAATATTAATTTCTTGACCAATAGCAGCATCGCAGTTGGCCAGTTGGATAAAGCCCATACACGTATCTTTTACATAATTAAAGTCACGAGTAGGAGTTAAGTCGCCTACTTTGATCTCTTTTATACCAGCTGCAATTTGCGTTATAATTGTTGGAATTATTGCACGAGCAGATTGTCTGGGGCCATATGTGTTAAAGGGTCTTACAATTACAACCGGCAGGTTAAATGAATTGTAGAAACTAAGTGCAATAGCATCAGCCGCAATCTTAGTTGCAGAATATGGTGATTGCGGTTGTTTAGGATGCTTCTCATCGATAGGAACATATTGTGCAGTGCCATATACTTCCGAAGTAGAAGTAATAAGTATGCGCCTTGTCCCATTTTCTTTAGCTGCCTGGCAAATATTCATCGTACCCTTTATGTTGGTTTCAACATAACTGTCTGGGGCATTATAGGAATATGGAATTGCAATAAGAGCAGCCAGATGAAATATCAGATCTATACCTTTTGTGATTTGCTTGCAAAAATTTGGATCTCGGATATCGCCTAAAACTACTTCCAGTTTAGAATGATTATTTCCCTCCAGCCAACCCCAACTGTTAAAGGAGTTATAATAGCATAGTGCTCTTACAGAATAACCTTTTTCCAACAACATTTCGGTCAGATGTGACCCGATAAAGCCGTCAGCCCCTGTGACTAATACTTTGCCATTCATTTCTATTGTATTTCATTAGTTATTATTATTCCATTAGTATTCAAATATGAGCTAAACATTTGAGCTCCTTTATAATTTAAATGTGATATATCTGCAAAACAGCTATCATCCAACGGTAAACGGGAGTAATCAGAAAGTTTAATTTTTAAATTAATGTCTTTCAGATAATTTAGGACAATATTCGGATTGTAAAATCGACTTGGATTATAAACAGGTGTAGAAATAAGTATTATTGTGGTGTTTCTATCATTACAAAATCGGATAATCCTTTCGATATATTCTCTTTGTATTAATGAAGGATTTATAATTTCACCATCGTCCATTTTTCTATTGTTTATTTTTTTTAAATTTTCTTTTAAGTTATTATTTAAGTTTTTATGATAGGCACCAATGTTTGTTGACTTATAGTTGAACTGTTTAGAAAAGAGTAATTGAGATAAAGTTTGAATGTTGTTAATGGGAATTTTTAAAAAAGCTAAATAGAAATCAATATTAAAGATAAATGGTTCAAAGTCAGTTTTGTGTATTAAATTAAAAACCGAACTAACCTTCCAAGTAATATTATTACTATTATAAACCCATACGCTATCAATACTTTTGCCTATCACACCTGGATGTATAGATAAAAGAACCGTGTCTATGGATTTATTTTCGGACATGAATTTCTTTAGTTTAATAAAAGAATAATAGTATGGAGTTCCAGACTGTGATATATTTACTGATCTACTAAATATACTGTCGTCAATAGAACATTCTGTATGCGAATCACCAATTATCAATATATTTTTATCGTTTGGTATTTTATATGATATTTCTCCGAAAATATAATAAAAAAAGCCAATTAGCATAAATAGGGAGATTGCTACAAGCATAAAGAAAAGAAACAATTCTTTTAAAAAATTATTCATATCAGAATTGAAAATATATAAACGATTGTTGAGTTCCCCCCAATTCTAAGATTAACCAAATCACTAGAATATAAGCACACCATCTTACTTTTCGATTGCTGATAATCGCCTTTATGTCAAAACCAAATTGTTTTGTTCTGCAAGACCATTCGAAAACCAACATGAAAAAAATTGAAAACAAAGAATAAAAGAGTATTTTTTTTGATCCTGGAATATGTGGTATCTCAAATATATCAAATGAGAAAATTCTCGAGATATAATCAAATGCAACATCAACAGAACTTGATCTAAAAAAAATCCAACCAATTACTACTAAAAAAAACGTAAACAAAACTTGGACTATTTCAATTAGTGAAGGGAAAAAGCGATTATAAGCAATTGATTCTTTATGGATTTTAGTTTTATTCACTAATAATAAAGGGAGGAAAAGCAATGCATTATATAAACCCCAAATTACAAATGTCCAGTTTGCACCATGCCAAATACCACTAACTATAAATATAATCAGTGTGTTACGAATCGTTATGTATTTGCCTAATCTACTACCTCCAAGAGGGATATAGAGATAATCACGAAACCAGGTTGTCAAAGATATATGCCATCTTTTCCAGAATTCTGCAATATTTCTTGAGAAATATGGAAAATTAAAGTTATTCATAATATGAATTCCAAATAATTTTGCGAGACCTATAGCAATATCGGAATACCCGGAAAAATCACCATAAATTTGAAATGCAAATAAAACCCCACCAATAAATAGCCCACTGGAGTTAATATTTTGATAGTTGGAGAAAATCTCATTAACGATTTGAGAACAATTATCCGCAATAACCATTTTTTTAAAAAACCCCCATAAAATTTGACGTAGTCCATCTATAGCATCCGTATAATTGAAATTTCTTTTTTTATAAAATTGCGGGAGTAGATTCGTTGCACGTTCGATTGGTCCTGCAACTAATTGTGGGAAAAAACTTACATAAGCGAAAAAAGATACGATATCTCTTGTTGGTTCAATCTTTTTATTAAATACATCAATCGAATAACTTAAAGCCTGAAAAGTATAGAAACTTATCCCTACAGGCAGAATTATATCTAAAGTAATCCAGTCAGGTTTATAACCAATACTTATGAGTAAGTCTTCGAGGCTTTCAGCAAAAAAATTAAAATATTTGTAATATCCTAATATACCTAAATTTATTAGAACATTTAGAGTGCTTACCAGTTTTTGCCGGGCTCTATTACTAGAGAATTTTTTAATGAGCAACCCACTTAAATAGGAAAGTAATGTTGTTAATGCCATCAATCCAAGAAATCTAAAATCCCACCAGCCATAAAAAACATAGCTAATGACGACTATAAATAGATTCTGCAGGGTTAATGACTTATTAAGAATAAACCAGTAAACAGTAAAAACTATAGGAATGAAAATTAAAAATTCTATAGAATTGAACAACATAGAAAGATACTACTTAAGATTATTCCAATACCAATCACAAGCAAGGGAAAATCCCTCTGGAGCACTAAATTCCGGATTATAATTAATCATCTTTTTTGCCTTATCCACAGATGCTTGCGAGTGAGGGATATCTCCAGACCTGTATTGTCCGTAGATTGGTTCTATTGAATTTATATCTGGCCTAAAACGGGCAAGGTTATCTCTTAAAATTACAAAAAGATCTTTTAGGGTTGTATTCCCTCCATAGGCAATATTAAAAACCTGATTTATGATTCCATCTCCATTTACAAGGTCTTTGCCGGGTGTTAACATTGACTTCTCGTTTGCATCAATAACATTTGCAATATATGTAAAATCTCTGGAGTATTCACCGTTTCCATTAATGATGGGGCTCTCTCCGTTTATCATCTGTTTAACCCAAAGAGGAATGACCGCTGCATAGGCACCATTTGGATCTTGTCTTTGCCCAAATACATTGAAATACCTTAGTCCAACACATTCCATTCCATAGGTTTTGGCAAAAACTTCGGCATAAAGTTCATTTACATATTTTGTAACTGCATACGGGGAGAGAGGCTTTCCAATATTTTCTTCTACTTTAGGAAGTATTTTTGAATCTCCATAAGTAGAGGAAGAGGCAGCATAAATAAATCGCTTAACATTTGCATCGCGAGCAGCAGTCAACATATTAAGAAATCCATCAATATTTACTTGATTGGTAGCGATTGGATCATTAATAGAACGTGGAACAGAACCTAATGCAGCCTCGTGCATGACATAATCTGTTCCCTTAACAGATTCCTTGCAAGTACTTATGTCTCTGATATCTCCCTCGATAAATTTAAAATTTGGATGATTGAAAAATTCAGCCATGTTTTTTCTATATCCTGTTGAAAGATTGTCTAAACAGGTTACATAGTGACCCTTTCTGAGGAAGTATTCGCATAGATTTGAGCCAATAAAACCTGCACCGCCGGTTATTAGAATTTTGTGTGAAGACATTGTGGATAAATTAGTTGTATGATGTATGACGAAAAAATCCTGGTCAGTCCCATCGGGAATGGCCTTCTCTAGCTTACTAGCAATAGCTCAACGATACTAAATAAAATTATCCCCGGCAGACCATACTAATAGAGATCTGGTCTTGTCGGGGATATATTGTGCAGCTTCGTCGGGTGAGACAGCTATGTATCTTATCTTGAAGGATACATTTTCTTCAGCTTTTCTTACTAGTTTGTTTAAGTACTCGTAATCGAAATTTTTGCCAACCAAAAGAAGATCCAAAACATTGCCCGGATTCCCTTGAGCGAAGTCGTTTATTATGTATCCTTTTTCTAAGTCACCTATATGTTGAACAACGCTTTCTACAATCTCCTCAATTCCCACATATTTAAGAAGCAGGTGGTGCATATCTTTATAATAGGGGTGTGTTGTATTAGCCTTATATAGTTTTTTATTGTGTTCAACTTTTGATTCAAGCAATTTTGCATCTTCAAAACGGTTTAATTCCTGACGGATACCATTTGTACTCTCCCCAAACTCAGCAGATAAATTTCGAAGGTAAGCTGTTGTATTGCTGTTGATAAAAAATTTTATCAACAATTTTATACGTGTTTTGGATGTTACAAGGCTTTCCAGCATAAGTTTGAGTATGTTTATTGCTCAATAACAATGCTAAAATAGACAAATATTTTAATAAATCAAAATGCTTGATTCTAATTTTCTCTTTTGCTATAGCCTTGTGCATATCCATATCTGTATCTGTAAGAATACTTATAGCCATATTTATATCTCCCTTGCGCATTTTGAGCTGTTGCCTGATTAAGTACCACTGCTACATTCTTTAGCCTCTTGTCCTGCACCATGTTGTTAATGAAGCTTATGGTGTCTTTCTCAGAGTAATTTTCCCTTACAACATATATACTTGCATCTGCATATTTAGAAAGCAAAAGGGTGTCTGAAACAACACCTACAGGTGCACTGTCAATAACAACATAGTCAAATTCCTTCTTTAACATATTGATTAGGTCGCCAGTTCTCCTCTTAGATAGGAGTTCATTTGGGTTGGGAGGAATTGGACCTGTCTGAAGGACATATAAATTTGGTTCTACCTGTTCAATCAGCTCATTATGGTCCTGTACAATACCGGCAAGGTATGATGAAAAACCATTCTCTCTTTTAGGTATAGACAACACATTAGATAACTGAGGGTTCCTTATGTCTGCACCAAGCAGTAGTACCCTCTTGTCCATTAATGAAAGGCTCCTTGCCAGATTGGCAGCGACAAAGGTTTTTCCTTCTTTTGCTATTGTCGAAGTCACAAGAACAGCATTTTGATCCTTCTCGCTTAGCATAAACAGCAGGTTGTTTCTAAGAGTACGGAACATCTCGTTTACAACAGAGTCATCGTTAGGTTTAACAACCAGTGATCCATGTCCGTTGAGATTGTCAACCTTTATCACATCTCCAATAACACTGATATCTTTCAAATTCACCATGTCTTTCATACCCTCGATCTTTGTTTGAAAGTAGTCTAGCATAAAAATTATTAGAGCCGGAATAGCGAAGCCAATTATTATGGTCAGTAAAAACACGAATTGTCTTCTTGGTTCTACTTGATTGCCTATAGAGTAGGGTCTGGCTATCAATTTTGCTTTTGGGGCAACACCGGCCTGGGTAAGATTTGTCTCCTCTCTCTTCTGTAGCAGGTATACAAATAGGTTAGACTTAACCTCCTGTTGCCTTACAATGTCGGTATATTGTCTTGAAACAGAAGGGATGTTTCTTATCTTTGTGTTTGTCAGGGTGTTCTCCTTCTCCAGGTTGCTTAATGCAATTTGAGATGCGTTCTTCTCGTTTGCTAGTGATGCACGAATGCTCTCATGCATATTTTTAACCTGAGAGTTTAGGCTCTTTAAGGCAGGATTGGTCTCTGTTGAGGAGGACTGTACTCGTTCTCTGTTAATAAGAAGTTCGTTGTAGTTGTTTATAACAGATACCAGACCGGGGTCCTTGATACCTAAATTTGGTATAAGCTTGTTTTTGTTTTCGTTCTTTGCAATATAGTTCTCAATGTAGGTTATCAGTTCAAGCTGTGTCTCAATTTCTTGACGTTTTGTGTCGTAACCTTCTGTTTTACTTAGATATGACCCAACCTGAGCTGGAATATCTGTTACCTGATTCTCCTTACGGAAAGCTTCAACCTGATACTCCACATCACCCAGCTCATCGGCAATGTTTTTCAACCTCTCTTCAATAAATACTGCTGTATTGAAAGCAACCTTGTTCTTGTCCTCAGCCGCCTCTTTGTTGTACTGTGTTACAAGTGCAGCCAGAAAATCCTCACCCTTTTTCCTGATCTCTGTCTTAAGAGTAATATCTAATTGAGATGAGAGTTTTGTAGTTGTGGTAATGCTCAATCTGCTTATTATACCCCTAGATACTGCCACAGCGTTAGATATCCTCACTGTTAGAGGTTCGTCCTCAAATTTTATACTATCTTGCCTTGCTACATAAAACCTTCCTATAGGTAGTGTCAGATAGCCGGGAAGTGACTCCATCTTAAGGCTTTTGTCTATTTTCTCACCGTTCATACTGTATTCTGCATCTACGTTCAGACCTTCCTTCTTTTGTGTAAATGTAAGAGTTACGGTTGTTGGTATTTTATCTGGTTCAACATCCTCCCACCTTACATATAGTGGAGAGCTTTTATATAATTCCGGCGTGTAAAATCCGTATCTATTTGTATATCTGTAAGTTGTGTGAAGCTCAAGCAGGTTTACAATTTTTGCTACCATATCTGGAGATTTGAACGTGCCAATTTCATTGTCAATATTGTTCTTTCCCATATTAAACCCAACATCCTGCAGAAGAAACATCTCTTCAGGAGCATTCTGTTCCTGCTTAATAAGAACAGATGTTTTTGCCTCATAAGCTGGTGTCTGCATTTTTAGGTAGAAGTAACCAGCAATAAGCATTACTACTACTGAAAGTGCGAACCAGTACCATTTATTTAAAAAAATGAAAATTAACTGTTTTAGATCTATCTCCGGGTTCTCCTCTGTGTTAACCGCCCGGTTGTTGTGTAAGTTCTCTTGCATAAATTTCAGTTTGATTAGTTCATTCTTACTACTGTAAGGATTAAGGTTGTAATTGATATAAGTGTAGATACTATTGATATTGCATAAGTCTCGCCTACTCCAATATTTGCTGCCTTTGCTCGTGTTTTATTCGGCTCTATGTAAAGGACATCGTTCTGTTGAAGATAGTAGGTATTCAGATTAGTTAGCAGAGATGCATTTTGCAGGTTTACTCTTGTCACGCTTTTCTTCCCCTCTGCATTTTCTCTTATTAACAGGATGTTCTCTCTTTTGCCGTAGATAGTGAGGTCACCTGCTAGTGCCAAAGCATCAAAAATTGTACATTGTTCGTTCTGCACAGTATAAGAACCAGGTTTTGCAACCTCACCAAGTACTGAAATTTTATAGTTCTTGAACCTGACATTTACTACAGGTATTTCAGTAATATATTCAGGATGTATTCTGTTTTTAATTAGATTTTGCAGCTGCACACGGGTTAGCCCTTGCACATTCATTTTGCCTATAACCGGATACTCGATATTACCTTCGCTGTCTACTATATATGTTTGAAGTTCTGCTCCTTGTATAGTACTCAATTCTCCTTTAGTTGATAAGCCACTACCGGCGTTTGATCCCATGTTGAATGGGGCGGCGGCCTCCGGTACAACTGTATTCACAGAGATTGTGAGTATGTCCTTGGGCATTATTTTGGCTTCATATATTTTGGCACTCTTGTCCAGGTCGCTCTGGCTCAGATTGTCGACGTTTGTAAGGTAGGGGATGCCTTTGGTGGAACCGCACGAGGCAAGTACGAGGCTTGCCGCCGCCACAAGTAGTAAATCTCTCGTTTTCATTTATCAATAAATTGTGGTTGTTTAGAATTTTTATATAGTTCGAGCTTGTCCAGCTCTTCGAATCTTGCGGAATTCTGACTGATGAACTCGGGGATAAGCTCCTTGAGCCTCTTTACCACCTCTATAGGGTGAATATATTCGAGAGCTATATCATTCATCTCGGCTATCATTGGGGCTATGTCTGAGTACCTGTATCGGCGAACTCTGGCAATTTTCACCTTTTTGTGGTGGGTTGGTAAGGTGTTCTCGTCACGAGCGAGTAGCTCTTCGTAGAGCTTCTCGCCGGGGCGCAGGCCGGTCTCTATAATTTTTATGTCTTCACCCGGAATTTTACCACTGAGGCGGATCATCTTCTCTGCAAGGTCATATATTTTGACTGCCTCGCCCATATCAAAGATATAGATTTCGCCTCCGTGTCCCATGCAACCGGCCTCAAGCACCAGGCTGCAGGCCTCCGGTATGGTCATGAAGTAGCGGGTAATATCTTTGTGTGTTACTGTTATTGGTCCCCCGGCTGCTATCTGGCGCTTGAATAGTGGCACCACCGAACCGTTGGACCCAAGTACGTTGCCAAACCTTGTGGTTACAAATTGGGTAGGGTTCTCAACTCCATCTTCAAGGAGCTTATGATAGAGACTCTGTATGTATATCTCTGCTGCCCTTTTGCTTGCGCCCATCACATTTGTCGGGTTAACGGCTTTATCTGTAGATATCATAACAAATCTCTCCACGCCTGTCTCAACTGCCATGTCTGCCACGTTCTTTGTTCCCAGAACATTTGCTACAACAGATGCCGACGGGTGGAACTCCATCATTGGAACATGTTTGTATGCTGCTGCATGGAAAACTATATGGGGTCTTGCACATTCAAACACCTGTCTCATCTTTGCTAAGCTGCTCACATTGCCTATGATTGGCTTTATATCTATGTTGTTTGGGTTTCTGCTTTTTAACATCAGCCACAGGTCATTCAGTGGCGTCTCTGCCTGGTCTAATAGTATAATCTGCTGGCACTTGAACTGTGCAACCTGTATGGCTATCTCACTTCCGATAGAACCTGCCGCTCCTGTAATGAGTACCACTTTGTTTGTGAAGTTGTGCTCCAGGGCATCTTTGTTCATCTCTATGGCATTTCTTCCGAGAAGATCCTCAATCTTGATTTTGTTTATCTGTGGTGCTGTCTGTACAACAGTGTCGTCATGCTTTACAAAGGTAGAGACCATAAGAAGTTCAAGACCTTCCACAATGCAGCGGTCGTAAAACTCTTTTGGCATGGAGTCTAGTTGCGATTTGTATAGCAAGAGTGTGTTAACCTGATATTGAACCATGAGGTTAAGCAATCCCTTTTTGGCCGAAAGTATTGGCAGACCGCCAACCGATCTGCCTACCTGGGCATCATTTAGTGTTATGAACGCAACAGGGTCGTAAGGGTTGTTCTTCTCCTCCTTGATTGAATTAGCGAGTAATATGGATTCATAGTCGCTGCCCAGAATAAAGACTCTTGTCTTCTGCTTCTCATACCTCTTTTCGAAGCCCTCATATACAGTCCTGACCATGAACCGGAACATGAGTTGCCCCGCAATCACAACGAAGCCCAGTACTACAGGGAACCATAGGTTGAATTGAATAAGGTGCCCGTTTGCAAGGTTGGTCCCGTTTATGACTATGCTGAAAATTTCAAAGAGAAGTGTGGCAAAGAGTATCGAGAAGGATAATCTTCTGAGGTCGCTTATAGTGGAGAATCTTACAACTCCGTGATGTGTCTTGAAAAGGATAGCAGATACCGCATAAAATATTATTACGACTACTATTTTTAACACAAAATGGTGCGACTGTGTAGCGGCTATGTTGTCGCGGAAAAACCAGAGTGATGTATATGCAATTATTACAATAAATAAATCTATAGCGAATATGGTCCACCTGGGCATGTAGTTGCGCATCATCACCCAGATAATTCGCTCCAATCTAACCAATAAGTTTTTCATAGTATGGTTTTTTGTACGAAAAATGATGGTGAGTCACAATGTTTGAAGTTATGATCACCGTTTTTTGTCATTTATATCCAACAAATATAGTCTAAAAATGTTATGGGTACAAGAATTTTTAACAATTATTTGGCTAATTTTAAGATTAATATAGAATATTTAAGTATTAATTATCTTCTTGCCATTTCCGCTTATTTATTTTAAGTATTTTTGTCATATTGCTTTTGTATTTTAATTAACTATATCAAACCATGAATATTCCCAGGAATTTTTTTCTTCTAATTGTTACTCTGTTGGTTGGCCTTACTGTCAGCGCAAAAGACAGAGTTGTAAGGTTTGCGTATCTGGCAGATCTTCACATTTCCGAAGCATCTCCTCCCTCTTTGGATCTTGAGAATTCAGTCAACGATATCAACTCAATGACCGATTTAGATTTTGTTATTCTTGCCGGCGACATTACGGAATTCGGGTCCGATGTTGAGATTGAGCGGGCAAAGTCTATACTTGACAAGCTTACTGTTCCTTACTATATTGTGGCGGGTAACCACGACTCCAAGTGGAGCGAAAGTGGTTGTAATACGTTTGCCAAAGTATTTGGCTACGAGCACTTCAATTTTGATTTTGGTGGCATTCAGTTCATCGGTTGTAATTCCGGACCCAATATGCGTATGGCCCCTGCTCTTGTCCCTCGCGAAAGTATTGTCTGGCTGGACTCTCTTACTAAAGTGCTGCCTAAGGACAAACCTGTTATTTTCATTAATCACTATCCTTTGGACGATGCAATGCTTAACTACAAGAATGTGCTTGACCTCATTGCCCGTACAAATATTCAGGTTGCACTTTGCGGGCACGGCCACAACAACAGCATCCTCAATTACCCCGGTGTTGCCGGTGTCCGTAACTCTATTCCGGGAGTAATGGGACGTTCAAACCTGTCTGGAAGCAAGGTGGCTGCCGGTTACAACATCATCACTGTTACTATGGGCAGCAATGTTACTAATTCTGTAGGAGTTATCACATTTCAGGAGAGAACCAAAGGTATCACCAAAGCTCCATGGCACACATTATTGTTAAAAAATGCTCCTGAAGCAGTGGTTCCAGTAGAGGCTCTGAAACCTGCCATAGTGCCGTCGTCAGCTTCATCATCATCAGTCGCTGCCTGCTGCTCCGGAACATCTGCAAACGCTAAGCCAGATCAGCCGGTTAAGACTATATGGGAGATTCAGGACAACTCCGATATTGGTGCTGGTGCCGCCATACTTTCCGGAATTGTCTATTACGCAAACACTGCCGGTGTTGTCAAAGCGCTGGAAGCTGCATCGGGCAAACTCCTTTGGTCATACTCAACCTCTGGAAAAATTTTCTCTACCCCGGCGGTTTCTGATGGCCATTTGGTTGTTGGAAGCAGTGATAGCTACATATACTGCTTAGACGCATTGTTGGGCAAGCTGTTATGGAAAGTGAAGGCCAACAAGTCTGTACTGGCTTCGCCGACAATTTATAAAGGTATTGTTTACATAGGTTCTTCCGATGGAATTTTCCGTGCTATTGAGCTTGAGACCGGTCAGATTGTCTGGACATACGACAAAATCAAGGGTTTTATTGAGGCGAAGGCTTATGTCGATAAGGAGGGCGTTTATATTGGTGACTGGGCATCCACACTCTACGCTTTGAACCCCAAAAACGGTTCACTTTTGTGGAGCTGGACAAACAACAAGGGCAGGGGACTCTCTCCGGCAGCTGTCTGTCCGGTTAAAGCCAACGGTCGAATCTTTGTTGTTACTCCGGAGCGTATGACTCACGCAATCGACGCTTATACAGGCAAGGAAATCTGGAAAGCAAAGGGTGGACGCGAGGCTATCGGCCTCTCTGCCGACGGTACTGCAATCTATGTGAAGACAATGCAGGACACTGTAATTGCATTCTCAACTACAAAATCGGTTACACCTCCGCCTGCTCCGGTCTCGCAGACAATAAACGCGGTTCCACCAACAACATCGTCGCCATCATCCCCAACAACATCAACTACATATGTCCAACCGAAATCACTGTGGCGCACCTTCACCGGCTATGGCTACGAGATAGCCCCGTCGCCAATCACCACCGCCGATGGTCTTGTCTTCATCCCCACCGACAAAGGAAACATCTTTGCCCTCAACACAAAAGACGGAACCGTTGCCTGGCAGTACAACTTCTCCATTGCCCTCATCAATTACATCCTACCCATCGGCAATCACCAGCTGCTAGTCACCTCAATGGATGGCAAAGTAGCGATTTTGCAGTACTAGCCGGATGCTGATGATGGGCCGCAGTTAGTAAATACCTAATCTGCAGCTAAATAAAAAACCCATGTGTCGGCAAATCTTGCCGACACATACCTTGTTGTGCACTTTGTGGGAAAATTTGCCAACGATTATTCAATTATAAAAAATTATTGTCCAATTTAAAGCTCATAAATGAATGTCGAAACTTATATTAGCATAATAATCAATAAGAGAAAAAGCTATGTGGGATAATGACAACAAATTGAGGATTCAGCAGGGCAACATCCATGTTTATTTCAGAGGTAATAACCAGAACAATGTATTTTATGACGATAATGACAAGATTGATTTTTTAAGACGATGTGATTATGCGGCCAAGCTCAATGGTACTAAAATCCTGGAGTTTGCATTGATGAACAATCATGTGCACATTCAAGTTATAACAAATCAAGTCACAAACTTCATGAAAAGTTTGCTGATAAGCTACGTTCAAAAGTACAATATCAGGAAAGGAAGCAAAGACAAGCTTTTCAGCACGCCATTCCAGAGTGCCTGCAAATTTACTGAGCCCTGGATAATAAAAAATATGTTGTATATACTGCAAAATCCACTAAATGCAAAAATCTGCAATCACCCATCCGACTTCAAATGGAGCTCCTATGGATTCCATTTTGGGGGCCATTCCCCGTTAAGAAAGTACATAAATATCGACACATTATTTCTGGACAACCATTATGAATGTAGATATAATCTTGATAATGCTATAATTAACGATAGAGTAAAAGCCTCTGAAGTAGCAGAATTTGAAACGGAGAAACCGATGAGGATAACCTATGATGAACTTATATTGTTGGCAGATAAATTTACCAATGGAACAAATATATACAAACTCGCTCAAGAGGAGCTAAAAGAACTTATACAATTTCTACATAACGAAACCAATGCTTCGTTCCGACAAATCGCTTCGATAACTCATGAGCATTACGATACAGTAAGGAAAATCTGTAAAAATTAAAGCAGATATGTGAACTAAGGGTGCAGACCTGACGAACTTGCCGACACATCCAGCACTATAGTGCTTATATTAAATGGTATGCTAATACCTTCATGGATGTAGTTCCAAGAAATTATTAGCATGTATTTTTAAATTAGATAGTTAGGGGTTATAATTTTAGTTCTTTCATAGAATATTTAAAATGTGACCTTTAAACAAAGTCTTCTACCAAATATCAGTTGCTGAGTTAGTAAGGAAATTTTTGATCTCATCTTCGGCAACTGCCGGTACAAGATACTCGACTGGCTCTGAGTAGTCTATATCGTTATGAAACGCCAATTGTTCGCGAAATAATTTCTCTGAAAATTGCTGGCCGAAAATTTTCTTAGCCTCTGTGCATATTTCTGGAATAGAGTAATAGTCGCGCAAAATGAAATACAAATCTACATAGTCTTTCCATTTTGCCCTTCGCCCGAGAGCAAATGCCTTCATTGCTGCCAATGAAAGTAAAGTAGGGATTGTGATGAGTGAATCTACTTTTACAGGGTGTTCCACCAGATATGGGAAACAGAAAAATGTGACTTTTACCTGATTGATAAGCAGATGTAGTTGGTCGTAATCTTCAAAAATTGGCAACTGATTAAAAGAAACTTGATGAAGTGTTGATTTTATCCGCGACTTGTTTAGCTTTGAAAAAGTAAAAAGATCGAAATCGATTGATCGCCTATGTCCAATATGCAAGGCAATTGCAGTGCCTCCAACCATATAGAACGATCGTTTAAATTTTGTTACCAAGGGCAACAGTTCAACCTGTTTGCCTGTTAAAATCTCTTTGTGCATGCTTTTTGAATCAATGCGCATACTTTTTAAATACTTGAGTGAAGTAGTTTATAGTGATTTCGTGGTAGTTACCTTTCCTTCGTTCACTTAAATTAATTGAGTTGAAAAATATTTCTGCAACTTTATTAATTCCCAGTAAATGAAATAGTTGAACAACTGAATCCATATCACCATAGTTCAGAATGGTCTCCACCAGAAACTCATGACTTATCTCTGTTTTTTTATCTTCCGGAATGTACCAAAAGAGATTACTATTCTGAGAGATAAATTCTTTTATTTCAGGAGAGTTCTTCATTCTTTCAAGGGATTAACTTACCAAAGATAATAAAAACTTCTTAAACATTTCATTTTTTGCCTCCCCAACGGTAGTTCGATGGCAGCTGTGCAATTCCGGCCAGAACGAGGATCCGGCTGACAAAATTGTCGGTCAGCTCGTCCAGACTGGCGGGGTGCATATAGAAAGATGGTGAGGCTGGTGCTATGATTGCTCCGGCTTCTGTGAGTGTTGTCAGGTTGCGGAGGTGGATTAGGGAGTAGGGGGTTTCGCGGGGTACTATTATGAGTGTTTTTCTCTCTTTGAGCTGCACCTCCGCAATGCGTGAGATGAGGTCGGTTGTGGCGCCGCACGCGATTCGTCCGATTGTGCCCATTGTGCAAGGGATTATTATCATTATGTCGGCGGCGTTGGATCCGGATGCGTTGCGGTTATAGTAGTTGTTGTTGTCGATTAGGGGTTGAGGTGGTTGCTCGCCAATTTCATCGAAGTAGACGCTCCTGGCGGTGTCGGTGAAAATTACATCTGCTTGTGAACGAAGTCGTTCAATTATCTTTTTTGCATATATCTGTCCGCTTGCGCCGGTTACGGCAATGACTACTCTTTTCATTTTAATTTGTTCCTTAGTCCAGATCTAAAACGATCTTAATGTTCTCTTTTACTTTATCTGTTATTCTATCGGGTAAGTTACCAATTTTTTTTATAAGCCTCTTATTGTCTATGGAACGAATCTGATCAATCATTATATCGCTGGATTCATTTAAATTTGCAATACCAACACCCAAATGGACTCTTAAAATATCAGAATTATGTTCCACATTTGATGTAATGGGACATATAATAGTTGATGGGTGGTCGACCTTATTTAAAAAATTTGTTTGAATTACCAGAACAGGTCTGGTTTTGTCAGTCTCAGTTCCAATTTGAGGATTTAAATCCGCTATCCAGACTTCGAATTGTTTAATCAGCATAATCAATACTCTCAAATTCTTTAAGGACATTAAGCGATTCTTTTTTAACTAAACCTGATTCTAAGCTCAGTCTTTCTTCTAGAAGTAATCTTTTTTGTTGCCTGTTGTAATTTTCTATGGCTTCATTGATGTATCTGTTCCTTGGTTTCTTTATCTGTAAAAGAATTTTTTCTATTTCGTCAAAGTTCTGATCATCAATTTTAAGAGAGATTATTTTCATAACTGTAGTAATTATATCGCAAAGGTATATATTATTTGTATATACGTAATGTATATTACGATATTATTCGATTAGTGAGAAGAAATTTACTTGCTCCAGTAAACACGTTTAAGCCAGACCTTGAAGATGGGGTCGAGAAAGAGCCATTTGTCGCCCTCTTGTTCCAGTATCTCTTTTTTCTGGACGGCGTCTTTTAGGCGGACAACATTTGCTGAGGAGTTGAACTGGTATTGGGTGAGCACATCGTTCGCACTGAACTTGGTCACTCCATCGAGAACCGCTTTGAGGAAGTTCATCTGGTAGTAGCTTAGCCGGCTGGTGGTCTGACGGAAAAGGTATGAGTGTAACTCTATTAGGTCGTCGAACGATTCGTGTAGCAGGGCTTCGGTTAGAAATCCACGGGTGTGGTTGAATGCTATTTCTGCAAGTTGCTGTGTGTAAAATGGTTGCCCTTCTGTAAAGTTGTATAGTTGCGTTACTAGTTCCTTAGAAACCACTCGCCCTGCTTTAAGAAAGTTTTTTATAATGAATTCTGAGAATAGCCGTTCTTCTATTGGCTCGAGCTTTACTCTTGCTGCAAAGCGGTAGAAGTTTTTATGGTTTACAAATATCTCCTTCATAGCATTGACGCAGGAGCCTGTTATGAGGTAGGTTGTATGTGTATGTGTGCGCCATACCCTCTCGAGTAGAGCGAGTGTCTCTTCCGGATTTTCGAAATTCAACAGCTCCTGGAACTCCTGAAAGTATACTACTACGTTTGTGTCGAATTTTGCTGCGAGAGCCTCTGAGAGGTTGAGGACAAGGTCGCGGTACTCGGTCATCTCCCTAACGTGGTCGAGCATCAGATCTTCTTCCAGCATCTCCTTTTCTACCTGGGTATTCGCAAAACCGTTTACCAATGAGGTTCTTATGCTGAATAGCAGGTCCTCTTCTGTCCGAACATTAAACAGGTCTATTGTGCAGACTTTAAAATTATACGAATCCTGACGGAGCTTGACGAATAGCTGTTGGATAAGTGAGCGTTTGCCGCTTTTGGGTGGTTCGTATATCAGCGAGTGTTCTCTTTTTTTTATTCGGTCTTCCAGGGTTGTCAGTTCGTTTACTCTGGGTATAAAGTTGAGTCCGGTGACATACTTATTGAATATAAATGGTGAATCCATGGGGAGTTTTTCAAATATTTAAAAAGCGTTATAAATATGAAGCAGGGCAACACAAAAATAAAGAAAGTTTTGTAGAATAAAGAATTAATTATATATTTGCCTTCCCAAATTGAAAGGAAGAAGATTGTTAAGCTATTGATAAAGAGTTACTTATTAGTAACCGCTTGCAGTCAAAATTATAAATTATATTTATTTATGTACGCAATTGTAGATATTGCAGGACAGCAATTCAAAGTTGAGAAGGATAGGAAAATTTTTGTAAACCGCCTTAAGGCAGAGGAGGGTGCTTCTCTAAGTTTTGACAAAGTTTTACTTATTGACGAAGATGGATCTGTAAAGATCGGATCTCCTTATGTTGCCGGCGCAACTGTTAAAGCGACAGTTCTTCAGCACCTTAAAGGTGATAAGGTAATCGTTTTCAAGAAGATTCGCCGTAAGGGTTTCGACAAGAAAAATGGTCACCGTCAATATTTGACACAAATCAAGATTGAAGAGATTGCTTAATTATTAAAAGAAAAATTTTAGATTATGGCTCACAAAAAAGGTGTCGGTAGTTCAAAGAACGGCCGCGAATCACACAGTAAGAGATTAGGCGTTAAATTGTTCGGTGGACAAGTCGCCAAAGCTGGAAATATCCTTATCCGCCAGAGAGGAACAGTACACTGTCCTGGTGACAACGTAGGAATTGGAAAAGATCATACACTTTATGCATTGATAGACGGTGTTGTGTTTTTCCGCAAGAAAGCAAACAACAAGTCATTTGTATCTGTTTTGCCTAAACCTGTGGTAGAGATACCAAAAGAGGTTGCTCCGGAAACAAAACCTGCAAAAGCACCAAGGGCAACAAAAGCTCCAAAAGTTGTAGCAGAAGCATAAACAAGTCGCGATCTGGTTATATTTTTAGCCGGGTTGTACAAATTATAAAAAAGAAGACCTTTTTTTGGTCTTCTTTTTTTTTGTTTAACTTTGCAGTAGTTTTAGCAACTAATTGGTAAATAATCTATTATCTGTGTCTATGTATTTGTCAAAGTCTGTGTGTTTCTGAGGACATCGTGTAAGTAGCATGTATTCAAGGAGTTGCTAAAAACTACTGCAAAGTACCCACCCACCAGCAACATTTAAAATGACACTTACCACCGAAGAACCTATTGATTTTCTGTTCGACAAATATTTCTCTCTGCTGGTCCTTTATGCAAAGAGGTTTGTCAGTTCCTACGCGGTTGCGGAGGATATTGTACAGGAAACCTTCCTCAAGCTTTGGGAAAAAGAGTCATCGAGGCAGTACAGTAAGGCATTTCTTTTTACCTGTGTCCACAACAGGGCCGTTAATTACAGAAGGCGTAACAAGGGTACAATCGAGATAAATGAAGGTCAGGAAAACGGACACTTTAAAGATGGTCAGTTGGCGGTCTCTCCTGAAATTGAGGTAAATGAGGATGTGCTTGAGGAGTATGAAAGGCTGAGGGCTCTGTTCAAAGCGTTGGACAAGTTGCCGCCAAAGACACTAGAAGTGCTCAACGGTGTTTATCTGGAGGGCAAGAATTATCAGGTTGTTGCCGACGAAATGGGTTTGTCTGTAAATACTGTTAAGGCGCATATGTATTTGGCCTTTAAACTTCTTAGGAAGTATCTGCTTGTTTTTGTGTTGTTTATGATGGAGCTCTACTGGATTCTAAGAGGCTTTTCCTGACATTGGGACAATCAAAATAACATGTCCGAATAATTTTTTTTCAAAATTTTATAAAATAATTCAAAAAAGACTAATGATTTTTTCATAGTTTGGTGTTGTATTAATAGACACACAAATTATGTTAACAGAAGAAATTATTGATTTGATCGTTAAAAAGAGACTTGGTACTCTAAACAGCGATGAGGAAGTTAAGCTCGAAAAGTGGGTTAAGGATGATAATGCAGAAGAGTTTCTAAAGACAGTCAACACGTTAAAGACTGCTCTTGAACTCTATGAAACTTACAAGTATTACAGTCAGGATCTGTTTAAGAAAAAGCAGATGGTAAATCGCAGGATGCATTCAAAAGGGTACAATTTCCGGAGGATGCTCAGATATGCTGCGATTATTGCTCTTCCTTTATTATTTGGGGCGGGAATATTCTATGTTTATGACAACCCCTATTTTCAAAAAACAATACCTCCCGGAAAAGAGATTGCTGTAATGGATTTGCCAAATGGCGATTCCGTTGTGATGAGTTCCAATATTGCGAAAATTTATAAAACTAATGGGAAAGAGGTTATAATACCTAAAGTAGAGGTGATGGATTACCTGACTCTCACAGGTGATTTTGAAGAGGTTAATTATTCTACAATAAAAGTTCCGCACGGAGGATTTTACTATGTTGTATTGTCCGATGGCTCCGTTGTATGGCTAAACTCTAACTCAAAAATGCGCTTTCCTTTGAAGTTCAAGGGTAATGAGAGAAAGGTATGGATTGAAGGTGAGGCCTACTTCGATGTGACAAAGGACTCAATACCTTTTATAGTATCTACCGAGAACCAGGATATAAGGGTTCTGGGTACAACATTCAACGTAACTGCCTATCCCGGGGATTTCACAACAACCACGGCACTTATCTCAGGTAGTATAGTGTTACAGGCGACTGGTTCTCAGGAATCGGTTGTGCTTATGTCTGGTCAATGTGCAACCATGAACAAATATGATATGAAGGTTAATATCTTCGATGATGACGCTCAGCTATACTCTTTGTGGAAAATGGGGGTCTTCAAATTCAGGGAGCGAAGACTAGAAGATATTGTCACCGTCCTAAAACGGTGGTATAATTTTGACGTGGAGTTTGAATCTCAGTCAGTTAAAGATATGAAATTCACAACCATTGCCCTAAAGAACAATCCTCTTGACGAGGTTTTCAGACTTCTTCAGATGACTACTTCAATCAGCTATAAACGTAGGGGCAACACCGTATATCTGTCGGAATGAGTTATTTATCTGTCGGATTAAATTAACATAATACAAGAAAACAACGCACTTTTATATAAACTAATTTCCTATTAACTAAACTATTAATGCTTATGAAATGTAATCAAGGTTATGTGAATAACCCTGTTCCCCGTAGGTCAGAGAGTTTTTGGCATATTGCTAAGAAATCTCTTTTGCTGGGTATTATGTTATTCTGCTCGCTAAGCTTTCTGGCGGCACAAAACGATCTAAAGGTGAGCGTAAACTTCAAGAATGAACCTGTTGGTTCTGCGCTTCGCGAAATTGAAAGGCAAACGGGCCTTAACTTTATCTATAATGCAGATCACCTGAAGGATATACCTGCGGTAACCTATTCCGGTAAGGATGTTCCTTTAAGTAAATTCCTTAACGATATTATAGGTAACAGACTTAACTTAAAGTTTGAGAATAACAATGTTATAATGTCGCCAAATACAAGACAGGAAAATGAAAGAATTAACCTTGTCGGTATTGTAAAAGATGAAGATAATCAACCTATTATGGCTGTGTCTGTTTATCTTAAAGGTGAAACCAAAATTGGTGCCTCTACAGATGAGAATGGTATGTATAACTTCTCAGTTGCTGCCGATAAGAGAAACGCTATTGCAATATTCTCATTTATCGGTTATGAGACTGTGAATATTCCAGTGTCAGAACTAAAGATGCTTAAAAGTGTGACACTCAAGAGTAAGACACTGGAACTCTCAGATGTTGTTGTGACCGGTATCTTTAAAAAAACGTCCGAGAATTATACTGGAGCTGCAGTTACAATTTCTGCAAAGGAGTTGATGCAGAATGGAAACAGAAACCTTATACAGTCTCTTAGTAATATCGACCCTACAATTAACCTCATCGACAACAATCTTTATGGTTCGAATCCTAACCGTCTTCCGGAACTTCAGATAAGGGGTAACTCAAGTGTTCCTAACATTTCGGAACTTAAGGACGAAACAAGAGTTGGTATAAACACTCCGCTGATTGTTCTTGACGGATTTGAATCCTCTCTAAAAAAAATGTACGATCTTAACGAAAATGAGGTTGAATCAATAACTATTCTTAAGGATGCCTCAGCAACGGGAATCTATGGTTCCAGAGGTGCAAACGGTGTAATTGTTATTACCACCAAGGCTCCAACAATGGGCAAATTAAGGGTTTCTTATAGAGGAGACGCAACAATCGAGACTCCGGATCTAACAGAATATCATGTGCTTAATGCGAAAGAAAAGCTTGCTCTGGAGCTAAGAGTGGGTCTTTACACAAATCCAAGGGCAGAATATCAATGGCCTCTTTCCAGATATTACAGCTATTTGCTGGGCGAAGTGAATCGCGGTGTTGATACATATTGGTTGTCAATACCTCTACGAGTAGGGGTCGGCCAAAAGCACAATGTAAGAATTGAAGGAGGTGATAAGACTTTCAGATACTCAGCATCTGCTCAATATAATGATTTGCAGGGTGTAATGAAGGAGTCATTCCGAAAAACTTTCAACGGTACAATTAATCTATCGTATTATCTTAAAAATGTTAAGTTCACAAACTCACTTATGTTAGGTTTGGGAAATTCTCAGGAATCCAGCTATGGCACTTTTAGCAATTATGTTTCTATGAATCCTTACTGGGCAGCTTATGATGAAAATGGAAACGCTCTTAAAACTATGGGTAATTCCGGCAACAGCGACTATCGCCAAAGATGGGATTTTCTTCCGACCAGTCCTTTGTATAATGCCACATTACATTCTTTCGATAAGGATAACACATTTGACATCACAAATAACTTCTCTCTTGAATGGAAGCCGATCAGAGAGCTTATTCTTAGAGCAAGAATAGGGTTGTATAGAAGCAATACAGAGTCTGATATATACAAACCGGGAGACCATACAGATTTTGCAAAATATTCTGAGGCTGACCTTTTCAGAAAGGGATCATATAATTATGGTGTTGGAAAATCAAATAAATACGATGCCAGTTTAAATGCCAGCTATAATAAAACATTTGGAAAACATATGATTTATGCAGGTTTGGATTTGAATTTAAGAGAGAGTGCTACTGTTAATTACGGCTTTAAAGCAGAGGGTTTTAATAATGAAAAATTTGATTTTATTGCTATGGCAATGCAGTATGCACAGAGTTCAAAGCCAACCGGAAGTGAATCCAAGGTGAGAGCAATTGGTTTGACCTCTAACATTAACTACACCTATGCTAACAGGTATTATGTAGACTTTTCTTACAGGACCGATGGCTCGTCTCAGTTTGGAAGTAACAAGAGATTCGCTCCTTTCTGGTCGGCAGGTATTGGTTGGAACCTTCATCAGGAGTCCTTCCTTAAAGGGAAAGATAAAATCAATTTCCTTAAAGTAAGGGGTTCGGTAGGAACAACCGGTTCTCAAACCTTTAATGCCTACCAGTCAATCTCAACCTATAGATATTTTACGGATGACCGTTATTTTAACTGGATAGGTGCCCAGCTAATGGGTCTTGGAAACAACGATTTGCAATGGCAACAAAAGTTCAATATGAATCTTGGTCTGGAAGCTAAATTCTTCAACAGTAGGTTAGGGTTTACTCTTGATCTCTATTCTGATAAAACAACAGAGATGATTTCATCTATCTCGAGCCCTGCTGCCAACGGATTTACAAGTTATGTGGAGAATGTAGGTGAAATGAGAAACAAAGGTTATGAGTTGAAAGTTACGGCTGCTATAATCCGTAATACAGCCAAGCAAATCTTTTGGAATGTGACTATAGGAGCAATGCATAACGACAATAAGATTATTTCTGTATCTCAAGCTCTGTTAGACGCTCAGAAGTCAATTGAAGAGGCAAAGGTTGCTAATCCAAGCATTCTCTATAAACCTGGCTACTCTTCAAACACTCTTTGGGTTGTCCCTTCTGCGGGGATAGATCCTAGTAATGGTAAGGAGATTTATATAGACCGTTTGGGTAATCCAACATATGTATGGGACGCACGAGACATAATTGGCTTTGGTTCAACCGATCCTAAGTTACAGGGAATAATCAGTACAATGTTCAAATACAAAGGATTCACGCTGAATACATCTTTTGGTTACAAGATCAAGGGCAAATCATATAACTCTACCCTTATTAACAAAGTGGAAAATGCCGACTTCAAATATAATGTAGATTCAAGGGTCTATTACGACAGATGGAGTAAGGTGGGTGATGTGTCAGCATTTAAGGGGCTGGATGTCACATCTCCTACTTACAAGACTTCAAGATTTGTTCAGGAGGAGAACCTGTTCCGTTGTCAGAACCTTACTCTGCAATATGAGATGAAAAACCCAAAACTTTCCAGAGTAGTAAAGATTGAGAATATATTGTTTACTGCAAGCACATCAGATCTATTTTACTGGACCAGCATTAAGAAAGAGAGAGGTCTGAACTATCCTTATTCACACCAGTTCAGTTTTTCAGTAAACATTACATTTTAATTAATGGAGGATAATATAATGAAACTTAAGAATTTTATATATACAATAATACTGCTGGTTACCTTTAACTCATGCAGTGACTGGCTAACGGTTTATCCTAAGACAGAAATGCCCTCAAATGTGCAGTTTGCTTCTGAGCAAGGTTACAAAGATGCTGTTGCCGGTGTTTACACTCTAATGAAGAGTAGTACCTTGTATGGCGCGGGTCTTTCATTCACAAACATAGAGTATATGGCCTCTTTGTGGGATGTTTCCACAGACACAGCTCCATACTATCTTGCATTGCACCAATTTACTAATACTACTGCAAAAGAGATAACTGATGCAATTTACGTTAAACAGTACAATGTAATAGTTAACATCAACTCTATTCTTGAGAATATAGATAAGGATACAACAATCTTTAAAACGCCCGGAACATATAAGCTTATAAAGGGTGAATGTCTGGCTCTCAGAGCTTTTATTCATTTTGATATTATGAGGATGTTTGGCCCGGTTCCTTCAACGGGTGATGTTGGGAGTATTAAAACCATCCCATATGTAACGAAAGTATCTAAAGATATAAACGTTCCTATTACATATGATGAGTTTAAAACTCAGATATTTAACGATTTTACCGAAGCAGAAACGCTTCTTGCAGGTGTGGATCCTATTCTTAATTACTCAGTGAAAGCACTTAAGATTCCTAGCTCTTCCGGTTATTTTGCCCCTTCTGACTTTTTCGTTCACAGGATTATACGTATGAACTATTATGCTGTAAAAGCTCTACAGGCCAGGGCATATCTTTGGTACGGCGAAAAACAGCTTGCTTATGAATCTGCCCTTGCAGTAATAAATGCTACTAACCCCGATGGAACAAAAAAATTCACTTTAGGTTCATCGGATGATTTTGCAAATACAAACTATAATTTCCCGACAGAACATATATTCTGCATGTATGATTACTCGTTGTATAAAAAGTATTCCGACAATTTTGCCACTGGCACTCTTAAGAAGGGTTCAACAGTCGCCTCTATTAAGACTACTATGTTTGGTAATACAGGTACCGATATTCGTGAGCTTAACCTATGGGAGCTCATAACCTTATCTAACAATACAACTTGTCATATCCTAAAGAAGTATCTTGTACCAGAAACCCCGTTTGATCTGAACACCGATTTCAGGCAGATTCCAGTAATTCGTCTGAGTGAGCTTTATCTTATTGCTGTTGAGGCTGCTTCGGACCAGACGCTGTGGGACGACTTTCGTAATACAAGAGGTATAGCGGCTTTAACTCTTCCTGCAGATGAAATTGCCCTAAAAACTGCAATTCTTACGGAGTTCCGTAAAGAGTTCTACGGAGAGGGACAGTTGTTTTATCTGTACAAAAGGTTTAACACTGTTAAAACATCAATCTTGTTCTACAACTCCTCATTAGTGGTAAATTATGTTGTTCCACTTCCGGAAACAGAACTTAAATAATTAAACTTAACAGAAACATGAAGAAATTAATATATACAATAAATTTGTTAGTTGCTTTGTTCTTAATCTCTTGCAACGATGAAAACTACCTTTTGTATGATGGAGAAACCAGGCTACAGTTCGGTCCAACCCCAGCAAATGTTTACAGCTCTGCATCTCAATTGAGAGATACTTTAAAATCATACACTTTCGTCTACGAGAATGCTTCAGTGGTGCAAGACACAGTATTTTTTGATATCTATACAATGGGTATAGTATCTGATAAGGACCGAGTTTTCAAACTTAAACAGGTGACCGTAGCGGGTGTAGATAATTGTGTCGCCGGAGTGCACTACAAAGCTTTCGACGACCCTACCGTTGCTAAGCATTATGTAATTAAAGCCGGGAGTAACCATATGCGTGTTCCGATTGTATTCTTAAGAGAAGCAAGTCTGAAATCTATGATCTATACCTTGAGGGTAGAGATTGAAGAGAATGAGAACTTCAAACTGGGAGAGACTACCAAACTTTGGAGAAAAGTTCACGTTGCAGACATGCTCGTAAAGCCAAATGCATGGACTACATATATGGAAAATTTTTTTGGAAAATACAGTTATGTAAAACACAGCTGGATGGTTCAACAGACAGGTTACCGCTGGGATCAGGATTTTATAGCTGCCATTAGTGCTTCAGGCTATGCCGAAATGTCTTATTGGAAGACAAAATTAAAAACCCTTCTCTTTTTATACAACAGCAACCCTTCAAATCCGGGTGTTCCTCTTACAGATGAGTTTGGTCAGTTAGTATCATTTTAAAACCAATGACGTATGAAAAAAATATTTTCTATTATAATTCTATTTAGTATCGCTCTAAGTTTATCCTCGTGCTTCAAGGATCTCGGAAATTATGACTATAAAGAAAAAGAGGTTATAACTATTACAGGAGTAGAGGCTATTTACAATGCTGTGCAAATGGTGGATAAGCTTAATATCACACCTACAGTAACATCAAATATTCCCGGGGCTCAGTTTGAATATTATTATACTATTTATGAGACAAATGTGCAAAATGATATTCCCACTCTTGATACAATACAAAAGGGATCTTCCAAAGACCTTGTAAATTATACGGTAACAAGAAAATCTATGACCTATGGTCTGGTGTTTATGGCTAAGAACAAAACTACAGGCGTTGTTGGTTTCAAGAATGCCACTCTGAATGTTGTTACCAAGTTCAACGATGGCTGGTATATTATCAAGGATCAGTCAAATATTACCGATTTGGATCTTTATGATAATACAGGCAAACTACTGGTTGAAAATGTATTGCTGAGCGTAAATGGCAGGCAGCTTAAAGGGAAGGCTCAGGCAATCTCTGTTGCCATTAATTACAAGGTTATTAATCCGGTGACAGGTTCATTCGCCAACACAAAAACCATTTTTCCTGTATCAGATAATGATGCAAAGGCTGTAATTCTCTCTACAGCAGTAATTGCAAAAGACTTCAAAGATATGTTTTATGATGTTATGGAAGAACCCTATGCACCGACAAGATTTTTCGGCACCAATATGGGTTTATGGACAACAAACAAAGGAAGAGCATACAGTATTTACGCAATGTCTTCAAATACTGGGATATTTGGTGTAGAAGCTCCGATTGACATAAACTATTCGCCATACCACCTTTCGAAATACACAGTCAATCACTCTATGTTTGGTCCACTGGCATATGATGAAACATCAAGCACTTTTGTGCTTATTTCGTCTACTTCCGGAAACCAGCTTGTGGCTACAAAAAATGCTAACGGCAGCAACATGTCAGTGAAAAATAACAATAAGAACCTTCTCTACATGGGCAGCAGGGGTCTTTATAGTTCATATTTCTTTGCTGTCATGCAGGATAAAACAGATGCCAATATTAAGTTTATCTCAAAGGTTGAGGGATTCTCAGGCACTTCTGGGCCAACATTGAAATTTTCAAATGATACTCTTGCTACTTCGGACCTGGCCTTTAATGCTACTATGTATCATTCTAACCAGACTCTGGATATTCTTTACTTTGTTACAAACAATATAATATATATGCGTAATGTAGCGGCTAAGGGAGCTGCAAACGTTCAGCTGGCATATACCCCTGCTGCTGGTGAAACAGTGACATTTATCAAGCATATTCCAAACTACTCAACTTATTATCCAAATAATACGTTAGTTGTTGGAACGCAGTCAGCTACAAAGTATAAGGTGAGGGTGTTTGTTCTCACTTCTTTAGGCAACGTTACACCTGATCCAATCTTTACTTTTGAAGGAAACGGAAGGGCTGCCGATATATTGTTTGCGTTCCCTAATATCGGTAACACTACATTTCCTTGTACTTATTAACCCACATCTGATTATCAATTTTTTATTTTTTGTAGATGAAAAGGGAGTTTTTAAATATTTGTCTGTTTTGCGGGATTCTTCTTACAGTGTCGGTATGTAGAGCAGAGAATGTTATGGTCCCTGCTAAGGTGATAATTGATAATCCATTACAAGGCTCTTTCCTTATTGGTGAGATAAGAAATAAAGATGGTTTTAAAGCGAACTTAAGGAACTCTGCAAGCAAGCAGACTGTTGTAGAACTTAATGAAAAAGTGTTGGCCACCAATAAGCTTTTCCTGGTCTTTTTTGACAATGTTGTCTCCTGGATAAAAGTCTATCCGGGAGACGAAATTGTTGTTTCTCAAAAGGACGGACTGATTATAACCAAAGGTGGCAATGTAAAAATCAACCAATATCTTGCTAAATGGACAAAGCTGTCCTATATGAATTGCCCTACTTCGCTTTTGTCTAGAATTGCTGTGATGGAACTTGCAGGTGTAGATTATAAACAAACTGCATATAAGGTTGATGATTATTGTTGTAATACTACGGTTGATTATATTAAGGATCTGTATAACAGAAATATGGCTGATTTAAAATTATCCGGCATTACTGATAAGGAATTTCTGGAGGACCAGGCTAAACGTATCAAATTTCAGTGGATAGAGCTTATTCTTAGTAATTATAACAGCTCAGAAGATAACGTGAGGGCAGCTCATTTGGCAGCACTTATCAAAAACCATAATCTGAACGACGGGTGGCTCCTTGGTTATCCGGGACTAAATGATATGCTTGGGTATTATGTAAAACTTAAGATTAAGGAGGGAGGGCTTAAAATTGGAGCAAAGAGTTTTTTGGTTGATCAGGCATCGGTTTTTGCATTGCAGGAAATGAAAGAGACTTATATTCTTAATGAACTTGAGACTATTGACAGGAACCACTGGTATCTTTTTTTTGAAGAGACTCTTAATCTGGCATCATCCTTTATTATATCTGATGGGGGAAAGCTGCTGCTGAACAAGTATCGTGATAATGCCCGCAAATTTATCACCTCAGAAACAAACCTTAACAATAAACCTGTTCATAATTTTATATTTGACGATAAAAAACACAAAAAAGTGAGCTTGTCTGATTTTCGGGGCAAATATGTTGTTATCGATTTTTGGGCCACTTGGTGCAGTCCTTGCAAGTATCAGATCCCTTTTCTGGTAAAGATGCAGAGGGCTTTTCGCGGGAAGAATGTCCAGTTCATATCTGTCTCTGTAGATAAACCGGAGGACAGGGAAGAGTGGGAAAGGTATATTGAAGCGAATGATATGAATGGTATTTGTATAATGACTCCAAACGCCCTTGATTTTGATTTTGCCAGGAAATATTCCATAAACACTATTCCGAGATTTATGATAATCGACCCGGATGGGGAGATGATTGCATCTGAGTTCCGTAGGCCACATGATCCGGTTTTCAAGGCTCAACTGGAATTTTTACTTTCTAAAATGAGTCTCTTAAAACAATAAACAATCAAATAAATAATTTAATAATTAAATGAAGAAACAACTGGCAATTATTCTATTGCTCCTCTCATGGAACCTGACATATGGTCAGATGGTTACTATTATTGGTGTAAATAAAACACCGCATAAGGGTGAAGTGAACATTAACCTGTTCTCGCTTGATAACGGGGCTTTAAAGACTTTTGCAACAACTACTTATGGGAAATACGGTGTGTTCGGTTTTTTAGTAAGTATTCCGTCAGAAGGATTCTATGCAATAGGTCATGAGAACATCATGAATGGACAGCATCCTGTGTATCTAAAACCCGGTGATGTGGTTGAGGTTGTATTAGAAGACAGGCATATGACTTTTACCGGTAAAAACACTCCGGAAAATATAGTGTTGGGCAGGTGGCTGGATGTGTCAAAAGTTGTAAAGGCCAAATCGCTGTATTTTAATACTTCGAGAAGCACATATGTCGATTTCTTTCCTGACCTTGAAGTTTTGGTCGATAAAGCAAAGGGGTTTGTCAAAAGTATTAATACACCAAATGCGGATTTTAACAAGGCAATGGCCAATGTGGTTGGATATGACCTGGATATGCTTGCAATAAACATGCTTAACACTCCAAGGGCAAAACATCCTTCACATGACAGTCTGCCTGCTTTCTATTCTACTATAGTGAAAGAGAACAGGTTCCCTGACGACGATGTTTTCAACACTATTTATGGATTGCGTACACTCACAATGTATGTAAATTTTGCAAACAGAAGTACTAAACCACAAAATCTGGCAAAGGATTTAAGTTTGCTGTCTACGAACAGGCAAAAGGCTGAATATCTCTGTCATTCAGCACTCTATAGAATTAAAACCTATAACGATTATCTGACCTTTGTAAATGATTATGGTAAATATTTTGTTGATCCATATCTGAAATTAAAGCTGGAGGCCAAAGGTTCTGAGCTATATACAATAAAATCAGGTATTCCTGCTGCTGATTTCACCTATCCAGATGCTGCCGGCGAACTGGTATCTTTAAGTAGTTTTAAAGGAAAGGTAGTTCTGGTAGATGTTTGGGCAACATGGTGCGGACCTTGCAAGGGTGAGATTCCTTCGCTCAAGAAACTTGAGGAGGAGATGCATGGTACAGATCTGGTTGTGATGAGTGTGTCGGTGGATGAGGATAAGGATAAGGAGAAGTGGCTCAAAATGATAGTAGACGAAAAACTAGGAGGTGTCCAGCTCTTTGCAAGCGGCTGGAGTAAAATCTGCAAGGATTACAAAATTACAGGAATTCCAAGATTCATGGTGTTTGACAAGAAGGGCAATGTTGTGAGCGTTGATGCTCCAAGACCGTCAGATCCCAAACTTAAAGAACTTTTAAAGGCAGAGTTAAGTAAATAGCAATTGGATTAATTTAGGGTTAAGTATTAATTTAAGGTAACTGCCTCAGGCTGTCTCAGATATATTTTGAGACAGCCTTTTTTTTGCTAACTTTGCAGTAGTTCTTAGCAACTAAATTGCTAAAAACTACTACGAGAATATGTATACACTTCTAACCATAGTTGGTGCTCGTCCGCAGATAATTAAAGCGGCGGCTTTATCGCGTGCAATAAGAAATCATTGCGACTGCATAGATGCAAAGAAATGTGAAAAACAGGTCAGGGAGATCATTCTTCATACCGGTCAGCATTATGACGCAAATATGTCGGATATTTTCTTTGATGAACTTGGGGTTCCCAAACCTGACTACAATCTCAATGTCGGCTCCGGGTCGCACGGGGTTCAGACTGCTGCTATGATAAGTGGTATTGAGGAGATCTTGATAAAGGAGAAACCGGATATGGTTGTTCTTTATGGGGATACAAACTCCACTCTTGCGGGAGCAGTTGCTGCGTCCAAATTACATATACCTATTGCGCATATCGAGGCGGGGTTGCGATCATTCAACAAGTCTATGCCTGAGGAGATTAACCGAATTATATGCGACCACTCGTCTACTTTTCTTTTCACTCCGACGGTTGCAGGTATGGAGAATCTGGCTCACGAGGGGTTTGATGTACACGAGGGGTTTGATATGGCAGCAAAAGGTCCTTTCAGCATCGATAATCCTGGCGTTTTTCATACAGGTGACGTTATGTTCGACAACTCCCTTTTCTTTGCAGAAGTGGCTCAGAGTGTAGCTCCTCTCAATGAAATTTTTACCTCTGACCAAAAATATGGCCACGTAACACTAGAACCGGGTAAGTTCATACTGGCAACAATTCACAGAGACAACAATACTGACGATAGTGAGAGACTCAGCAATATTTTCAGAGCATTAGCCGATATTGCTGATAATAATAGTATTAATGTTGTTGTGCCTCTTCATCCCAGAACTTCAAAAATGCTCAAACAGTCTTTGAGTGCAGAGCTTTACGATAGAATCACCAATTCTCCAATGATTTGTCTAACATCTCCTGTCACATTTTTTGAGATGATTACTCTGGAAAAGGGAGCGAAAATTGTTGTTACTGACTCAGGTGGTGTTCAAAAGGAGGCATTCTTCTTCCGCAAGCCCTCTCTGATTCTTCGTCCGCAGACCGAATGGGTGGAGATTGTCGAGTGTGGCTCTGCTCTTCTTGTTGATGCCGATTATGATAAAATTGTAACAGGATACGATGCTTTGCTTGGCCGGCAGTTGCATTTTCCATCAATTTTTGGCGACGGACATGCCTCTGAGGCTATCCTGAATATCATGTTGAATGTTTGATTATTTTTTGATGTTTAATTAATTCTTTGGACTATGATGCAGTCTATGAAAAGTTTTCTGTTTACTGGTGTATTATTTGGTTCATTCATTGGTGTTTCTGTTTTTGGCCTTACTGGTTGCGCATCTCTCTCCAAGAGCCAGATGAATACGATTCAGAGTTTCTCTAACTCCTGTGACAGTTTTGCAAAATATCCGAGTGCGTTGTTTGTTGAGATGGCCAAAATCAGGGCAGACAGGGGTTGCTTCTATGCTGCTTCTCTGAGCGACCCGTTACTGAGATTAAAGGAGTTGAACTCCCTGAGCAAAGCTCATGTTTCAGATCTTGAGCTTGCTAAAAAGATGGATATTTCTCTTGAAATTCTAGTCTCGTACCAAAGAGTATTAAAATCGCTGTCGCATTCGGACCGCTACAACAATACCGGAAGGGAGTTCCGGTCGCTCGGCAGAAACCTCGATTCTCTCATTAACAGATATAATCTCATGGATATCTCTGACCCTTTGCCTCTTGGTGTTGGCAAGGCTCTTGGTAGGATTGTTGGTTACGGGGCCGAGCTTTGGGTGAGAAGTGCCCAGACAAAGGCCGTGAGGGAGTATGTGATTGCAGGTGATTCACTGGTTGGGGCTGTTACGGGAGGCATTGTCAAAATTCTCTCTTCAAAATCTGTGGGCGAGCTTATTGAAAATGAGGTAAAGGGATTGGATGCAAATTATTTGTCATACTTGAAGTCGGGTGCCGTCAGGGATTTTACAGGCGACAAGGAGTATCTATTGTTGTTGGATAGGGTTAATAAATTGTCAATTCTACGTTCCGGAAGTGTGACTGCTGCAAAGGCTCTGGCAAGGGCGCACAGCAAGATTGCGACGGAGGTTCTCAAGCGAAAGAAAATAAAAGAGTTGTACCCCGAGATTGAAAAGCTTGACGATGAGCTTAATGCCTTGAAGTTAGCAGTAAAGAAGTTGGATCTGTAGGAAATAAACAGATCAAATATGTTTGGACAACATGGTCATTTATAGTAAGATACCACTTATTGTGCCACGAGTAAAAAAAATCATATGGCTAAAGCAAAACAAAATGAAATTAATGAGGAGCTTGGAGAGATTCGCCTTGCTCTTGAAGAGATTGAACGGTTGCGTTTTACAAAGGGTGTTTCTGAGACCGATCTGGCACGTCTGGAGAGTGCTTCTACAGAACTCAGGGAGAGGGAACGTGTGGTGATTGCAATGACTGGTGAAGAAATCGCCGCGCAGATTAAGGCATCTGCTGTTTCACTGTCGGATTTGTCAAAAAGAATCAAGGCTCGCACTACGAAACTCTCCCGTCTACCCAAAAGTCTCGATAAAATCTCATTGGTTATTTTAGAAATTATTGACATCGCAAGGCGTATCGATAGGGAAATTTAATCTAACTCTTCTTATATTTGCGGGGTGAATAATCCGGTGTTTTATGAGTTGGTTTGTGTTGTATACCTCTGCCAGAGCAGAAAAGAGAGTTGCTGAACGTCTGAAGGATATGGGTGTAGAAGCATATTTGCCTCTTCACAAGTCTAAGCGTAAATGGAGTGACAGGGTTAAGGAGGTGGAGATGCCGCTTTTTAATTCCTATATTTTTGTAAAGCTGCCGGAACACAAGCTTAGAGAACTGCTTCTTGTCTACGGAGTTTCCAGAATTCTGTTTTATCTTGGCCGGCCGGCTGTTGTTAGAGATGAAGAAATTGATGCAATTAAGGAATTTCTGACTATAGCAGAGAACAAAGAGATTATTTCTACCGGTGACATAGTGCAGATTTTAGGAGGTGCTATGGAGAACAAGAAGGGGGAGGTTCTTAAAGTGGAGGACAAACTTGTTACTCTTTATTTAGAGGAGTTGGGTGCCAAAATTTATGTATCTTTGTCTCATGTTAATAAAATTTAACAAATCGTTATAATGGATTACAATACTCAAAGAATTAAACTCATTATGCCCGAGTATGGTAGGCATGTACAGAAGATGATAAAGTACGTGAAGGATATTCCGGACAGAGAAAAGCGTAATGAGCAGATCCGTGCGGTTGTGGGTACAATGGGTATTCTTAATCCTGCACTCAGAGATATAAGTGATTTCAGACATAAGTTATGGGACCATGTTCAGATTATCTCGGATTTTGAAATCGACATTGACTCTCCATATCCGACTCCAACACCAGCAACATTCGCCACAAGACCTGACCCTATTCCACTGGAAAAGTCTCCTCTAAAGGCTGCCCATTACGGACGCAACATTCAGAATATGCTGGATATGATTGCCAATAAACCTGAAGATGACGTTCGTAGGAACATGATCCTGATCCTGGCTAACTACATGCGTCAGCAGTACCTTATCTGGAACAAAGATACAGTTACAGAAGAGACTATATTCAAAGACATAAATATTCTTTCGGAAGGTAGGATAACAGTTCCTGAAGATCTTCATCTCTCTGCTTTTGTACCTTCTGTGAACAACGCGTCTTCCTATAATACTGGCTTTACCAGTCATTCGGGTGGTCACAACAAAAGCAATGGCTTCCGTCCGGGGAAAAAGAAGATTACAAAGAGAAAATAATAAAGTAAAAAAATAATGGCTGTTTTTAAGGTTGAGGGTGGGCACCGTCTTAAAGGCGAGCTTATTCCGCAAGGGGCTAAAAATGAGGCTCTTCAAATTCTTTCTGCTGTATTGCTGACTGATGATAAGGTGACAATTCATAATCTCCCCGATATTCTTGATGTGAATAAACTCATAGAACTTCTGGTAGATCTGGGGGTTGAGGTGGAACGGGTACATGGGGACGCACATTGTGTACCCAACCATTCTACCGCAGAAGATGATATTACAGGGGTACACAATGTGCGTCCCCATGTACCCACCCATGTACCCATTTACACATTCTGCGCAAAAAACGTGAATCTAGATTTTGTACGGTCTGCGGAGTTCTGCAGGAAGTCAGCCGCACTGAGGGGTTCTGTAATGCTGGTTGGTCCGCTTCTGGCTCGTTTTGGATTTGCTTATATGCCTAAACCGGGCGGGGACAAAATTGGCAGAAGGCGCCTTGATACTCATCTTATTGGATTTGAAAAGCTTGGCGCTGTATTAAACTTTGAAAGTAGTGGCTCATTTTTTGAGCTGAGATCCAATGGCCTTAAAGGTTGCTATATGCTTCTTGATGAGGCTTCTGTAACTGGTACTGCAAATATAGTAATGGCAGCGGTCCTTGCCAAAGGGGTTACAACTATTTACAATGCGGCCTGTGAGCCTTACTTGCAGCAGTTATGTAAGATGCTTAACCGCATGGGGGCAAAAATATCGGGTATTGGTTCAAATCTGCTTACTATTGAAGGAGTTTCATCACTTGTAGGCTGTGAGCACACAATCTTGCCGGATATGATAGAAGTTGGCAGTTTTATTGGTCTTGCTGCCATGACCGCAAGCGAAATTACTATTAAGGATGTGGCTTATGATGAGCTGGGAATCATTCCTGCACAGTTCAGGAGACTGGGTATTACCGTTGACAGGAGGGGTGACGATATATTTATTCCGGCGCATGATCATTATGAGATTGAGAGTTTTCTGGATGGTTCAATAATGACTATTGCCGATGCTCCCTGGCCGGGTCTTACGCCTGACTTGTTGAGTGTATTTCTTGTAACAGCTGTACAGGCCAAGGGCTCAGTACTCATTCATCAGAAGATGTTCGAGAGCAGGCTCTTTTTTGTTGACAAGCTTATTGACATGGGTGCCCAGATTATTTTGTGTGATCCTCACAGGGCAACAATTATCGGACACGACCGTGCATTTTGTCTTAAGGGTACCCGCATGGCCTCGCCGGACATAAGGGCAGGAATTGCTTTGCTTATTGCGGCTATGAGTGCCAAGGGTATCAGCATAATAGAAAATATTGAGCAGATTGACAGGGGCTACCAAAATATTGACGGGCGCCTGAACGCAATCGGTGCCAGAATTGAGAGAGTATAATTAATTTAGAGTATAATAGATTTTATATATGGCTAAGAAAAAAAGTTCTACAAATGGTGAAATCGCTCCTGCTCCTCAGGGGAAAGAGGCATTTCGTCTTATTAACGGCCTGTTTTTTGCCGCTTTAGCTATTTACACTTTTGTCGCTCTTAGTTCTTACCTGTTTACATGGGCAGAGGATCAATCGCTACTTTCGCGGACCGATGTGTGGAACAACCTTGTACCTGTAGAGAATGGCGGTGGTAAAGTTGGTTTTTTTTGGGCAAACTTGCTTCTTTCTGAATTGTTCGGGTTGGGAGCGTTCATTATTCCGTTTTTCTTTCTGGGAATTGCTATTTATTCGCTTAAAATAAGGAAAGTAAAGTTGTTGAGGATTTTCTTCCTGTCGGCCTTTGGTGCTATAATTTTATCGGTTTTTTTCTCGTATGTCTTTGGTTTTACAAAGTTTGACACATGGTTTGGAAACGGAGTAGGGGGGTCATACGGATACTATGTAAATGAGTGGCTCATCTCTATGTTGGGGCCGATGGGTGCCGGTGCAGTGGTTTTGATTCTGCTTATGCTTTGGCTAGTAATACTTAACTACAAGATAGTTCTTTGGTTCAATAATCTTATTGCCGGTATTTTTCACAGGAAACCGAAAGAACCAAAGGAGAGTAAGGCAGAGAAGGCGGCTGCTCTTGCTGCAGCTGCGGCTCTTGCGTCTGAATCTTCTTCAGCTGCCCCGGATTCCGGCGTTAGTGAATCGCATGATATTCCTGGTGCTTTTGTAATATCCGATTCCAATTCAATAAACAGGGATGTAGTTTTTGAAGTAGAAGGGGCAGATTATCTGTCGGTTAATGATGCGGCCGCCGCTGCAAACAGCAATACGCAGCCGGAAGGTTTTGAAGTGGGCGAGATTGAGTTGGATGAAGATAATGAAACAGAGGCTGAGGTTGAGAATGACGAGGAAGATTTTTTGAAGGATATTCCTAAGGGATCTTTAGACACACTTTTTGACCCTCGTCTGGATTTATCGGATTATCAGATTCCTCCTCTGAATCTGTTGGACGATTATAAGGATAAGATTTATAAGGTTCCTCATGACGAACTTGAAAAGAACAACCGAAAGATTGTTAAGACATTAGGTGACTATAAAATTGCTATTGAACGTATTTTTGCACGTACTGGCCCAACGGTTACTCTTTACGAAATTGTTCCGGCTGCAGGTGTGAGAATTTCTCAGATTAAGAGGTTGGAAGATGATATTGCTCTTTCTCTGGCAGCCCGTGGTGTCAGGATAATCGCACCGATTCCGGGGACAAACGCTGTTGGTATCGAGGTTGCCAATGACAAACCTAGCATTGTGCCTATGCGTTCTGTTCTGGAGGATCCTAAGTTTAAAAGCTCCAATTTTGACCTGCCTGTTGTGCTTGGCAGGACAATCTCCAACGAGGCTCTTACTTTTGACCTTGCAAAGATGCCCCATCTTCTTGTTGCGGGGGCGACTGGTCAGGGTAAGTCTGTTGGTCTGAATGCTGTTATTACTTCCTTGCTTTATACTAAGCATCCGTCTGAGCTTAAGTTTGTGCTGGTTGACCCTAAAAAGGTTGAGCTTTCTTTATATGCCAAACTGGAGCGCCATTTTCTGGCTAAACTGCCTGATTCTGATGATGCTATTATTACTGATACTCAAAAGGTTGTATTTACTTTAAGGTCGTTGACAATTGAGATGGACGCCCGTTACGATCTTCTTAAACTTGCACATGTGCGTAACATTAAAGAGTATAACGAGAAGTTCTTGTCGCGCAGGCTCAACCCTAACAAGGGTCATCGTTATATGCCTTTCATTGTGGTAATTATTGATGAGTTTGCTGACCTTCTTATGACTGCGGGCCGTGAGGTTGAAGAGCCTATTGCTCGTCTTGCTCAGCTGGCTCGTGCCATAGGAATTCATCTTGTGATTGCCACTCAGAGGCCGACAACAAATATAATTACTGGTCTGATAAAGGCCAACTTCCCTGCCCGTATAGCTTTCAGGGTTATTTCAAATATTGATTCACGTACAATTCTGGACACTACTGGTGCAAACCAGCTTATTGGTCGTGGTGATATGCTCTTCTCTAATAGTGGTGAGCTTACCCGTGTTCAATGTGCTTTCATTGATACTCCTGAAGTTGAGAGAATATGCGAGTTTATTGGTTCTCAGCGTGGTTACTCTACGGCACATTTCTTGCCTGAATATGTTGGTGAGGAGGGTGAGATGTCGGGTGCAGGTGAAATTGATCTTGGCAAGAGGGACAAGCTCTTTGAAGAGGCTGCAAAGCTTGTGGTTCAGTTCCAGCAAGGTTCTACTTCGCTCATACAACGCAGGATGAATCTTGGTTATAACCGCGCCGGACGTATTATGGACCAGCTTGAGGCTGCCGGTATTGTCGGCCCTTTTGAAGGTAGCAAGGCTCGTCAGGTTCTTATAACCGATTTCAACTCTTTGGATCGCATACTCGCATCGCTGGAGTAGAACCTTGCCGCAGTTTTTGTTTAAATCCCTTAAAATGTCTAGAAATACATTCCGTATATCTCATTCTTTCAATAAGTTGCCAAAAACTGTGGCAAGGTCATTCTTGCTCTTCTTGCTCTTGGTCTCTTCTTCCTCTCCGGCATTAAGTAAGCAGTCACAAACATCGAGTGATCTGTCCACTAATTCAGAGATTCTACGTCAGTTTACCGCCAAACTAAAATCCTATCCGGCATTTGAAATGAAGTTTTCTATGGTTGTAGATGGCTCTGAACTTGAGGGCGTGATTCAATCGCAGGGTGAATCTTTTAGGCTGACAAACTCTCAGTTGGAACTTTTTTGTAATGGCGCGACAAAATGGGTATATAATATTGATAACAAAGAGCTTGTTATAATGAACAATGATCCTTCGCAGACTGATCTCATGGAAAATCCTTTGGCTTTTCTCTCATCTCTGGAGAAGGGTTACTCATACAGCGAGAAGCCTCGTTCTGCAACTGATGCTGGCAAAACTGTCTGGAAGATCGAACTGAAACCTGTAAACAAAAAGCTGGCCTATACTTCTATAACTCTGGTTGTCGAGAAGAGTTCCCTAAAACCTCTGGCTGTGGAATACCTTGCAAAAAATGGCACAAGGCATGTGGCCAGAATCTCCTACTTTGTAGAAAAAAAACCATGGTCGGCCAGTTACTTTTCCTTTCCGGAATCACGTATGAACGGCCTTAACGTTACAGACTTGCGGTGACGACCTGAATGTTGTCAAGTCTTCCACATATCTTTCTCACATAATCGTAATTTTCGTGAGTTAAAGAGGAAATTTGTCTGAAACTAGCATTAGTCTCTTTGTAAAGTCGTTTAATTAACATTGTAATTTCGTCTTTATTTAGTTGGAAAATATTATCGGCTAAAATAATCTCTCGAATATATTCTGCTAGTTCAGCGTCAGTTATTCTATCCAGGTTGTCGTTCTTATTTACTGAACTTTTCTTTGTTCTTTTTGATTTTTCTATAATTGCATTGTTAAGAGCACCTAAAGATTTGAAATAATTGTCGGTATATGATGTGTCAACACTTAGATATTTGGACAATGGTGTTTTCTGGCCAAAATGGAATTTATAAGAACTCCATTTGTAATCAGAAGGATATTCACACATCCCCTCAGCTAATGGATTTTGCAGGATATATAATTTGTTTTCAATAATCAACTCGGTTGAATATTTACTTGAACTGTTAAACGGACTTTTAAACAATTTATCAGATAGACCATTTTTCCTATTATACCATTGTACATATCCTTGCAGTAGACTTTTTACAAATAATGAAAGATTTTCCGTTTCGATCTGCATATGGAAGTGATTATCCATCATTGCAAATTCTGTGATTATTGTGTTATATGTCTCAGCAGCTCGTTGGCAGTGTTTAAGAAACACTATTCGTTCCAGATCGTCGTAAAAGACGTTATGTCTGCTGTTACCTCTAATATAAACGTGAATTGTTCCCGACTGTACCCTTGCTTTTTTTCTACCTTCCCGCATAATCTTTCCCACTTTAAAGTTTACAAGATAAAGCTAAAAAGTATTTTGACGTTTTCCAAAACACACTTTGCAGTAGTTTTTAGCAACTAGCATATAATTAGCGTATTAAGTGAAAATATTTTTTATTATCTATTTGGTTATTCTTTATAATGACCAGAAAAACAGTGTGTTGCTAAAAACTACTGCAAAGTCACTGCCCGGCATGTACCCGGAAAACCTCTTTTATGGATGGGTAGGTATGGGAAAGGTAATTTGGAAGGTCATTTTGGGCAACCCATATTGCGCGTTCTATACTCTCTTCTGTCTGGGGCTTTGTGTCGGGGCAGTTTCCCAAATATTCCATTTTGTACCAGTGTGTACACTTCAGCATGAACTTCCCATTAAGCTCGTATGTATGATAAGTGTCGCAGAGGTGCTCTTTTATCTCAAGATCGTGAACACCGCACTCCTCTTCAACTTCTCTGAGGGCTGCCTGGCGGATGTCTTCGTTGGGTTCTTGTTTGCCCTTTGGCAGGTCCCAGACCCCGTGTCTGAAAATAAGAAGGTACTCGCCCATGTTATTGGTCACAAGTCCGCCGCCCGCCTGTATTGATGTCAACTTTGTACAAAGACGTTTGAACGTTACTGATTCCTGATTACTAGGGATGTAAAGCTTTCTTATATTGGGGGTATTTTGGAAAAGTGCAGGGAGGTCGGACAGATCCATCTGGCTTAGCTGGATTGGGGGAACTATAGCATTGGAACCAGCGGAATGTAGTACACCTTTTATGTGGTTTGACAAATGCTCAGGGGGCTTCTTGCCTGTTTTACCTAACTTTTCCTGGCTTGAGGATGGACTAAATATAACTGCATCGGTGTCGTTTAGAAGCTGCTCAGAGCTTGAGCAAACCGCAAGACAGCGATTGTTGAAGTATATGCTGTACATTAATTTTGGATTGTTTTACTATCTTTGTACAAAGATACTTTTTTATGGAATCTATAGAAAAAATAATTGCTAAACAACTTTTGGATTTAAAGGCTGTCAGATTGAGTGTCGAAAAGCCATTTACATGGGCATCTGGCTGGAAATCACCTATATATTGCGACAATCGCAAGATATTGTCATATCCGAGGTCCAGATCTATTGTAAGCAAGAATTTAGCGCGTATAATTGAGCAGAATTATGAGAAAGTGGAGGTTATAGCAGGTGTCGCTACCGGGGCCATAGCATGGGGTGTGCTGGTTGCAGAAGAACTGAACAAACCTTTTATTTATGTTCGCCCTCAACCAAAAGATCACGGAACAGGTGCCCAAATAGAAGGAGAGTTACCGGTTGGAGCAAATGTGGTAGTTGTGGAGGATCTTATATCCACCGGAGGTAGTTCACTTTCTGCAGTGGATTGTCTCTCTAAAGCGGGAGCCAATGTATTGGGGATGGTGGCAATATTTTCTTATAACTTTGACAAGTCGCGCAGAGCATTTGAATATGCGAATTGTGAACTGAGAACCCTGACGAATTACGATGCTCTTATTGACCAGGCTTTGGCATGTGAATATATAGCTCAAAACGAAGTTGAAACACTACGTGAGTGGAGGTATCGTCCGGAAGCATGGGGGCGTGAGGGGTAGTGTGTTAATGTGCTAATGTGCTAATGTGCTAATGTGTTTATTGTATGGGAGTGACTCAGGTTAAGGGTAGGAAGGTAGTTGTAAGACAACCGTCAAAAGTATTGTTTGGACTTTTTTCGGATTTGAACAACTTCACCAGAAATTTGCCGGATGGGGTTCTGGAAAAATCGGAGATTAAATCGACATCAGATACACTTTTGGCAAAAGTACAGGGTTTTGAAATGGGATTGAAGGTAGATGAGAGAACACCTTTCAGCTCCATCAAATATATTCAATACGGAAAGAGTCCCATTGCATTTGTCTTTACTGTATTGTTAAATCCGGTAAATGAAACTGAAACTGAATTTCATCTGGAGCTTGAAGCAGAGTTATCGGGTATTTTTAAGATGATGCTTGGGTCTAAGCTTCAGGGAGCAATTGATAAGGTTACCGATGAACTGGAGAAAGGGTTCAACGGTGTAATAAAATAATAACGATGAAAAATCTATTTTTTGCATTTGCACTTCTTTTTCTGTTATCATCCGACAATTCTCTAGCAATGACAACAAACAGCAAGTTCCTGAAAATTTCAATTATCCCAGAACCTGTTAAGGTTGTTTCCGGGGATATATCATTTGAGATTAATGATAATACATTAATTGTCGCATCAGATGTGGACCAGTTAAAATCTGCTGTTTTTTTGAACGGTTATTTGTCAAAATATTACGAGTTTAATCTTAAGGTCGTTGCAGAAAAACCTAAGAATAAATCAAAAAAACAAAAAACGCTGCAATATATAAATCTGGCTATCACAGATATCGCCTATGCTCACGCAGGGTTTAGTCCCACTGATCTTAAGAGAGAAGGTGCCTATTCGATTTCCATAAAGAACGGAGTTGCAAATTTGTCAGGTGCAAATCCGCAGGGTCTTTTCTATGCTGTACAGACACTTATTCAAATGTTACCTACAACAAAACCGGTCTCTGTACTGAATTCAAAAAGTGTTACTCTTCCTGTTAAGGCAATTGAAGTAGTGGATTACCCGCGTTTTGTTTATAGAGGTATGCATCTGGATGTTGTAAGGCACATATATTCAGTGGAATATATTAAAAAATATATTGATTATCTTGCATTGCACAAGATGAACTACTTTCACTGGCACCTTACCGATGATCAGGCGTGGCGAATGGAGAGCAAGAAATATCCCAAGCTAAACGAGATTGGTTCATGGCGGGCAGGAACAATTATCGGCATTTTCCCGGGAACAGGGGTTGACAGTACCCGTTATGGTGGCTTTTACACAGTTGATCAAATGAAGGAGATTGTCAAATATGCAGAAGAAAGATATATCACAATAGTTCCTGAAATTGATGTCCCGGGCCACTCGATGGCAATCATAGCCTCTTATCCTCAATATAGTACAACTCCCGAAATTCCAAAGCAACCGGCTATTACATGGGGCATATTTAACCGTCAGAACAATGTGTTGGCTCCATCGGAGGAGGTATTTACATTTCTTAAAGATGTGTTTGAAGAATTGATGGATGTGTTTCCCGGACCTTACATTCACATAGGAGCCGACGAGTGTTCAAAGAAGTGGTGGAAGGAGTCGCCGGAAACTCAGAACTTTATGAAAAGATATGGACTAAAGGACGAGGATGAACTACAGAGTTATTTTGTTAAGAGAATCGCAGCTGTTGTTACAGGACGTGGCCGTCAGATGGTGGGTTGGGATGAGATTATGGAGGGAGGATTGGTAGAAGGTGCAGTTGTTATGAGCTGGCGTGATGCTAAACATGGCTGGAAGGCTGCAGCAATGGGGCATAAGGCAATTCTGACTCCAATACTGTACAGCTACTTCAATATTGCACAAAAGCATAACGAAGATTCACTTTGCCATAAGAACTGGTATGTCCCGGTTGACTCAGTATATCTGTTTGAACCTGTGCCGGAGAGTGTTTCTGAATCGGCTTCTGCAAATATTCTTGGTGGTCAGGGATGTATGTGGACAGAATACTTTTCTAATGTTAAAGCTCTTGAATATGGTGTTTTTCCAAGGCTCTCAGCTATTGCAGAGGTTTATTGGTCCCAACGCAGGCACAAGAACTGGCCTAAATTTCAACTTAAGCTTATTGACCAGTTTAACCGCTATGATATGTGGGGAACAAATTATTCAACAGAAGTCTTCAAATCCGGGGGCTTTTCAAGATAGTATATATAATGTTGCCTGGGAAGTTTATAGAGTATCTTACCGAAGCTGCCGGTGTTTCTAATACACCAGTCATTCTGGGCGCCATTCAAAATACTAAGCCAAAGGTGTCGGTAAGGATTAATCCACTTAAGGGAGAACGCGGGTGGGTATATGGGGACGCATCAGGTGTACCCAACAAACCAACGCCAATCCCCTGGTGCAAAGATGGTCTTTATCTCGCTGAAAGGCCTGTGTTTACACTTGATCCTACTCTACATGCAGGTGGGTATTATGTACAGGAACCATCGTCTATGTTTCTGTCAGTACTGGAACCTGTGCTGAATATTTTAAACTGCCGGAACTTGCTGGATCTTTGTGCTTCACCCGGGGGAAAAACAACTCATCTGATCTCTATGATGCCTCGTGGGGCACAACTAATAGCAAATGAGGCGATAAGAACCAGAGTGGCTCCTCTTAAAGAAAATGTCATTAAGTGGGGCGACCATTCTGTTGTGGTCACAAATATGGATCCCGGTGGTTTTTCCACACAAATACAAAACAACATGACCGGAAAATTTAGACAAAACACTTCTGAAGGTCTCTTTTTTTCAGTTGATAGACGGGAGAGCTGCCGTATTAGCCCTTTTGACTTTATTCTGGTTGATGCTCCTTGTTCGGGAGAGGGAATGTTTCGCAAGGACCCGTCTGCAATTGCCGAATGGTCAGAGGAGAGTGTTAAGATGTGTGTTGCGCGTCAGAAAAGAATTCTCTCCGATATATGGAAAGCGTTAAAACCCGGTGGGCTCCTGGCATATTCTACATGCACATTCAATTTATATGAAAACGACGGAAACATTTCATGGCTCAAATCAGAATTTGGGGCAGAAATCTTTGACTTGTATGAATTCTACAGATCTAACTCGATAGAGGATAAATTCAATCCGGCATTGGTAAATGATTGGGGTATAAAACTAACTCTGGAGGGAGGTTTCCAGTTTTTTCCAGGTTTGGCAGAGGGCGAGGGATTTTTCTTTGCATTGTTGAAGAAACCGGGTGATGTAGAGGAGGTTTTATGGAAGAGACATGATGTATCGGGCACGAAGCAAGAGGTATCAGTCAAGAGACGAGTGGCATCAGACAAGAGACAAGAGGAATCGGGGACAAAGCAAAAGGCAGTGGGAAACGGGCAACCGGAACATGAGTATGCGCTTTCAATTGATTATAAGGGGGAATGGCCATCAGAGGAACTGACCAAGGAGGATGCTTTGAAGTATCTCTCTCGTAATGCTTTATGCCTCCAAAAATCACCTATTGGTTATCTGCGGGTCACCTATAACGGTCTTGGACTGGGCTTTGTAAAAAATCTGGGGAGTCGTGCAAACAACCTGCTACCTATGAACTGGCGCATCCGTATGGATGTGTTGTAACTGTGCTAAAAAGGTTGGTATATTTCATTAAATCAAACATATACATAACATTCAGATTATCAGACCTGTTTGTACATGCCTATGATACAGCCATATACTAATCACTCTGCAGAGTACTCTGGCAGAGTTTAGTATATATCAGTGTATCAATTATGTCTATACAAGTCTCAGTAATAGATAGTTATATAGGTGAATGATTTACAGGGCATTGCTCGTATTGTGTGGGAGGGTTTTTTATATGAAAGACTTTGGCAGGATCGCTGTTCTTCAATTTTCTGCTTCAAAGTGCCCTCGCTAGCAGTTGTACGCTGTAAGGGTGTGCAAACTCTTCAATATCACAATGTTCCAGCCATCTGCTTTCATCCTCTGGTTTTAAAATGACAGGCATCCTGTTGTTTGCGTTATGAATTTCTGACATTAACTCATTAGCCTGAGTGGTAAGCAGGGTATAGGTGTTGTAGATCTCTCCGGTAACCGGATTTGTCCAGGAGGAGTAGAGGCCGGCAAACGAGAAGATCTCTTCGTCCGGAAGGGTTATTAGGAATTTTTTCTTTTGGATTTTGCCTTTTCTTGCTGAAATTATCGGACTTTCCCCCTTTTCAAATAAGTGGTCTTCCTCAAGTTTATGGTCATTCTCCGATAGGTGTTGCCACTCATAAAAGCCGTCGGCAATAACAAGACATCTTTTGTTGACGGAATTTTTGAATGACTTTGTACTCCTTACGGTTTCTAGGCGCGCATTAAGAGTGTATTTTCTAATAGACAGGTCTGCATTTCTATATTTGTTGCTAATTCCGCCGGAATTCCCGAGGACCAGTCCCCAATCAGGAAGCAATCCCCAGTTGAAATCCTGAATTACAGAAGGTGCTTTATCTGTCACAACCGGCGTAGATGGGTAGCTGTATCCGTTTATAATATCTTTTGGTACATAGTTGCCGGCAGAGGGATAAGTAGCCTTAAATCTCTTTGCAATCGCTAAAGCGTCCTGAGATAATTTGCTATAAAAACACATCTCTCAAACACATCTCTAGCCGCCGAAATCGTCGAAGGCAATGTTTTCCGGTGGTACACCAAGATTGTCAAGCATTGTGGTTACCGAACTGTTCATGATTGGAGGGCCGCAAAGGTAATATTCGATATCTTCCGGAGTATCATGTTTACTCAGATAGTTGTCAAACAGAACCTGGTGTATGAAACCGGTATATCCTTTCCAATTATCTTCAGGTTTAGGTTCGCTCAAAGCGATGTTAAACTGGAAGTTAGGGAATTCTGCTGCTATTTCTTCAAACTCTTTTTCATAGAATACCTCTCGGACAGATCTGGCTCCGTACCAGAAGCTTACCTTACGCGTTGTCTTTTCTGTCTTGAAAAGATGGAAAATGTGTGAACGCATTGGCGCCATTCCTGCTCCACCTCCAACGAATATAATCTCATTCTGGGTATCCTTTATAAAGAATTCACCATAAGGGCCTGAAATAGTAACCTTGTCGCCCGGTTTACGTGAGAATATGTATGAAGAGCAAATTCCTGGGTTAACGTTCATGAATGTACCTTTGCTGCGGTCCCAAGGTGGTGTGGCTATACGAATGTTGAGCATTATTATGTTGCCTTCTGCAGGGTGGTTAGCCATAGAGTAGGCTCGGAAAGTAGGCTCTGTGTTTTTCATTTTGAGGTCCCAGATATTCATTCTGTCCCAGTCCTCACGGTATTCAGGTTCTACATCAACTTCGGTCTTGTAGTCTACCTCGCATACAGGGATATCAATCTGGATATACCCGCCCGATTTGAACTTCAGGTGCTCTCCCTCAGGTAATTTTACTACAAACTCTTTTATGAATGTTGCTACATTGTGATTGCTGACAACTTCGCACTCCCATTTCTTGATGCCAAGCACCTCTTCAGGAATCTCAATTTCAATATCTTCCCTCACTTTAACCTGACAACCGAGTCTCCATTGATTGTGTTGTTCCTTACGGGTAAAGAAACCAACTTCTGTAGAGAGAATCTCTCCGCCACCTTTTATCACACGGCATTTGCACATTCCGCATGTTCCTCCGCCACCGCATGCCGAAGGCAGAAATATTTTTTCGTTTGAAAGAGTTGTCAGAACAGTTGAACCTGGGTCAACTATGAGTTCCTTCTCTTCGTTAATGGTTAGTTTAACCTTCCCTGACGGTGTCAGCTTTGCTTTTGCATAGAGCAGCATTATTACAAGAAGGAGCGTTACAATAAGGAACGATACTATTGCTACAGTTAATATTGTTGTTAAATTCATGACTTTCTTTCTCTTATAGTTTAATACCCATAAAGCTCATAAAGGCGATGCCCATGAGTCCTACTACAATAAATGTGATACCTAAACCACGTAACGGTGCCGGTATATTTGAATATTTGAGTTTTTCACGTATGGCAGCAAGGGAGACTATTGCCAAGGCCCAGCCGATGCCCGAACCTAATGCGTAGGTGGTTGCCTGAGTAATTGTTTCGTAACCTCTCTCCTGCATGAAAAGCGAACCCCCTAGTATTGCACAGTTTACTGCAATAAGCGGAAGGAATATTCCAAGAGAATTGTATAGAGAGGGTGAAAATTTTTCTACTATCATTTCAACAAGCTGAACAATAGAGGCTACAACAGCTATAAATATAATGAAGCTCAAAAAGTTCAGGTCGAGGTCGGCAAAGCTTGGGTCCAACCATGCTAACGCACCCGCTGTTAACACGTATTTATAAATAAGATAGTTGACAGGGAGAGTGACCAGCAGAACAAAAATAACTGCTACACCCAGACCTGTGGCTGTCTTGACACTTTTGGAAACCGCCAGAAATGAACACATCCCCAAAAAATAGGCAAACACCATATTCTCTACGAATATGGATTTGACGAATAAATTAACTAAATCTTGCATATTGGTATGTGTTTATTATTTTTCTATTAATTCCTTTGTAAAGCTTCTTTGCACCCATATTATCAAACCTACTAGTATGAGGGCAGCAGGTGGAAGAATCATGAAGCCGTTGTTTTCGTAAAATCCGCCATTCGCAGAGTACCAGCTTAACGGAATAATCTGTATTCCATAAAGAGTTCCGGAGCCAAAAAGTTCCCGGACAAATGCCAGAGCAACAAGGATGAGCCCGTAACCAAAACCATTAGCAAGCCCGTCTATTAAAGAAGGAATTGGTTTGTTGCCAAGAGCAAAAGCCTCTATGCGGCCCATTATAATACAGTTAGTGATTATCAGCCCTACAAATACCGAAAGCTGCTTGCTTACTTCATAAGCGTAAGCCTGAAGTATCTGGTCCACAAGAATTACAAGCATGGCAACAACTACGAGCTGGACGATAATACGTATTCTGTTTGGAATTGTGTTCCGTATAAGCGATATGATGAAACTTGAAAATCCGGTAACTATTGTAACGGAAAGAGCCATTACAATTGCAGGTTCCAGCTTTGTTGTTACTGCCAGTGCAGAACAAATACCCAGTACCAGTACAGTGATTGGGTTTTTCAGAAATATAGGTTCTATAAATATTTTTTTGTCCATTTCTGCTAGTTTTTAGTAGTGTCAATCTGATTAATCAACATGGTGCTGTCCGAAGGATTTACAATTGTAGAATCGGATACCGGAACCAGTGGGGTATTGTTGAGGTTTGCTTTGAAGAAGTTAAGATAATCACCTATGCAGCTTTTCAACATAGCTTCGACTGCCTTGCTGGTGATGGTACCTCCTGATATAGCGTCAACCTCATGATTACCTGTTGCTGCACCACCTTTTACAACAGAAACAGATACGAAATTCTCACCTTCGAATATTGTTTTGTCAATAAATTGGTCAGAAAAACGAGCTGTTGAGATCTCAGCCCCAAGGCCGGGAGTTTCACCCTTATGAGCGAAAACCGCTCCATATATTGTGCTTAAATCACTCTTGAACGAGATGTAACCCCAGATAGGACCCCAGAGTCCAGCACCATGAAGCTTTACAATGTAGTACTTCTCCTGATTTTCCATCCTGCATATATAAAGAGGAAGAGTCTTGTCGCCCTCGGTTATTGAAGAGTCGGTGATGAACTTAGAATACTCCTGCTCAATGTATGTTGGTTTGTCATCTGCTTTGGAGGCATCCTTTGCAAGGTTGACAGATTTGAGTATCATCATTTTGGTCTCAATTGCCACGTTTCTCTGTTGCCTGTCTTTAAGCAGGTAGGAGGCAAGTGCCAGAACTACCGCTACTACCACAACAAGAATTGTTGAATAGACTATAGTGTATAAATTTTTATTTGTGTCCATTTTCATTCTCCTTATTTGTTAATCACAACTCTCTTAAGCCTGCGTTTTATATTGGCTTCAACAACGTAATGGTCTATAAGAGGCGCAAAGGTATTGAGCAAAAGAATTGAAAGCATCATACCCTCCGGATAGCCGGGGTTGAAAACCCTTATGATAATTGCCATGGCTCCAATCAGAAAACCATATATCCATTTACCCTTCTCAGTCTGTGACCCAGTTACCGGATCTGTAGCCATGAAAACTGCTCCAAACGCAAAACCGCCCATAACCATATGGTTCCAGGCAGGCATGGCCATATATGAATCAGGACCCGGAGATAGTGCATTGAGAAGCAATGCAACCAGAAATCCTCCTGCGAATGTAGAAAACATGATTTTCCAGCTTGCTATGCCGGTATATAAAAGGAGTGCTGCACCTATTAAAATTGCCAGCGTGGAGGTCTCACCAACAGACCCTGGTTCAAAGCCCATAAACATATCATAGAACGATGGGACCGGGGTTCCTGCTTTTGCATTGGCAAGAGCTGTTGCTCCTGAAAAACCGTCAATGACACCTTCGCCTTTGGTCAGTCCCGCTATCCATATTGTATCTCCCGATATTTTTGAGGGATATGCAAAGAAAACGAAGGCGCGGGCTAAAAGTGCAGGGTTCCATATATTCATTCCTGTTCCCCCGAAAACTTCCTTGCCGACTATTACTGCGAATGCAACGGCAAGTGCAAGGATCCATAACGGAACATCGACAGGCATGATAAGCGGAATAAGAATTCCGGAAACAAAATATCCTTCATTCACTTCATGTCCCCTTATCTGAGCAGCTGCTATCTCTATTCCAAGACCTACAACATAAGAAACAAGAATTAACGGCAATACCTTTAAAAATCCGAACCAGAACATACCCCACAAATCGAGAGTTCCTCCCACTGAAAGATTATGCTGATAACCTGCGTTCCACATACCAAAAATAATTGTTGGCACCAGAGCTATTATTACTAACATCATCGACCGCTTGAGATCTATCGAGTCCCTTACGTGAACACCTTTTCTGGTTACAGTATTTGGTACAAACAGAAACGATTCAAATGCATCAAAAGCAGAGTGGAGAAAACTGAGTTTACCACCATTGCTGAATGTAGGTTTAATATTATCTAATAAATTTCTTATAGCTTTCATCTCTAATCTTTTATGACATTTCTTTAATCATTAGTTCTATTCCTTTAGAGACTATCTCCTGAATGTCAGTTTTTGAGGGACATACATATTCGCAAAGTGCAACATCCTCCTCAATAATTTCATAAATTCCCAGAGCCTCCATTTTATCTATGTCTTCTGCAAGAATTGCCTTAAACAGATGCATCGGATAGATATCCATTGGAAGGACCTTTTCATAAACTCCTGTCATTACAAAAGCTCTCTCTCCTCCATTCAGGTTTGTATCCATGGAATATCTCTTCTTTGGCGACAACCATGAAAAATATGAGTGCGAGAAACTAAATTTGTTATGTCTGATAGGTTTGATCCATCCGAACATTTCGTGATAATTTCCTTCTGACAGAAGTGTTATCTGGTTGTGATAGAAACCTAGATAACCATTAGGGCCAACATTGTCACCGGTGAGTATGTTACCACTCACGTATCTTATTGGCATTTTCTCAATCATGGTCTCTCCTTTTGTAAGGGCATACTCTTTAATGTCTGTCATGCACATCCCTGGAAGACACTCTACATAGCTCGGCCTTTTTACCCTTGGACCAGTTATTGCAATTAGTTTCCTGACATCGTATATTCCTTTTGTAAAAAGTTTGCCTATTGCTGCAACTGAATATAAATCAACGGTCCAGATAACCTCGCCTTTGTTAACAGGGTCAATATTATGAATCTGCACACCTACATTTCCAACAGGATGAGGGCCATCAAATGAATGGTTTATAACCTTTTCCAGTTTGTGGAAAGGACTGCTGACATAGTTCTGGGCATGAAGGCTCAGATGTATTCCGCCTTTTGTGAGCATATTCAGGATATCGATACCAATCTGTACAGATTCGTATTCTGTTTTAAGTGCAAAATCTATGTCTGGGGCAAGTGGTGATGAATCGAAACCTGATATGAATATTGCCTTAGGTTCGATTTCGGGATTTGGAATTATGCCGTAGGGCCTCTGTTTGATTGTCGGCCAGAGTCCGCTTGTTAATAATGTATCTATTAGTTCTTTCCTTGAGGCAGAACGAAAATTTGGAGTGATAATATGGCGGTATTCATTTTTTGTATCTGACTGAATTCGGATTTCCAGTAGTTTCCGTTTTTCCCCTCGGACAATCTGAGTTACAATACCGCTTGTTGGCGAACAAAATACAATCTCCAGGTTCTTCTTGTCTGCCATAACCGGAGTGCCGGCTTTAACTGCATCACCCTCTTTAACAAGTAGTTTTGGGTTCAGCGACTTAAAGTCAGCCGGTTTTACTGCAAGAATATCCGATGAGATGGTCTTTGTTATTTGGTTTAAAGCATTGCCTTTTAATGGAATATTTAAACCTCTGCGTAATCGAATATGGTTTGACATTATTATGAAAAATTTTGCGGCAAAGATACACATTATTTGTTATTTTTGTCGCCAATGAACACAGAAATTTCGTCTATATTTGAAGGCCTTAACATTGCTCAAAAGCAAGCAGTTGAACAATTTGAGGGCCCATCTTTGATTGTTGCGGGAGCAGGGTCGGGAAAAACAAAGGTACTTACTTGCAGAATAGCCAATATACTGAACAATGGCAATAAAGCCGGTTCAATACTGGCTCTGACATTTACTAACAAAGCATCTAAAGAGATGAAAATCAGGATATCCGCATTAGTTGGTCCTGATAAGTCGAGGTATCTCTGGATGGGAACCTTTCACTCTGTTTTTGTCAGGTTTCTTAGAGAAGATGCTGAATTATTGGGCTTTCCAAAGAGTTTTACTATATATGACACGTCTGATTCAAAAAGTGCCATACGTAGTTGCATTAAGGAGCTGTGTCTGGATGAAAAGCTATACAAGCCCAATGAGGTTCTCTCCAGAATATCAATGGCAAAGAACAACCTGGTTACTTCGGCTGCCTATTTTTCTAATGTAAACCTTATCCAGAACGATGTTGCTTCTCGTAAGCCTAGAATCTGTGACGTTTATGCTCTTTATGAAAAGAAATGCAAACAGGCCGGGGCCATGGATTTTGACGACATTCTTGTTTATACAAATATTCTTCTGAGAGATTTTCCTCAGGTTCTGGATAAATTACGTGCAAGATTCTCATATATTCTGGTGGATGAGTATCAGGATACAAACTTTTCGCAGTACCTAATTGTCAAGAAATTGTCGGCGGTTCACAAAAACATATGTGTTGTGGGTGACGATGCCCAGAGTATATACTCTTTTCGCGGGGCGCGCATAGAGAACATTCTGAATTTCAAAAAGGACTACCCCGAGGCAAAAGAGTTCAAGCTGGAACAAAATTACCGTTCCACGCAAACTATTGTCAATGCGGCGAACAGTCTTATTGCCAGGAATTCCATGCAGCTAAAGAAGGAGTGCTTCTCAGCTGCTTCAGTAGGAGATAAGATTGAGGTTGTTAAGGCATATACAGATCAGGAGGAGGCTTTCCTACTAGCTTCGTCGGTTTTGTCTAAAATATATTCCACTAAAGCTCCTTATAGTGATTTTGCTGTTCTGTACAGGACCAATGCACAGTCTCGTGCTGTTGAGGAGGCGCTTAGAAAAAGATCGTTGCCATACAAGATATATGGCGGTCACTCTTTTTATGAGAGGGCGGAGGTAAAGGATATAATGTCTTACCTGAGGTTGCTTACAAATAAAAAAGATGACGAAGCATTCAAAAGAGTTGTAAATGTACCTCCGCGCGGTATTGGTGAGACCACAATCGGGCGTCTGGCGGCGGCGGCTAACTCTGCCGGGCTTTCAATTTGGGAGGCTCTTCATAGCGGTGATCTGGCAGTAATGGGTATCAAACCTGCCACCGCCGCCCGTATATTCGAGTTCACCTCACTTATTACAGAAATGAGTCAGAAAGTAGAGAGTACAAATGCGTATGATCTGGCGATGGAGGTGTTTATAAAATCGGGTTATATGGAATTCCTGCGCATCGACACATCGGTAGAGGGGCAGGCACGGGTAGACAATGCCGAGGAGCTTATGAACAGTATAAAAGCCTTTGTAGAAGAGGGTGAAGAGGAAGTACGGCTGGACGGAGAAGCGGGTGCAGAATCGGGGACGTATGATGTGTACCCGGGTAATCACCCAGATGACACACAAGTATTGGAACCGGATGAACAATCAGCTATAGCAGCTCAACCTGTAAGCATCGGAAATTCCATTATTTTGTTGCCCAATTATCTGGAAAACATAACATTGATGAGTGCCGTAGACGAGAATAACGGCGAAGAGGACTCTAACAAGATAAGTCTGATGACGGTTCATTCTGCCAAAGGTCTTGAGTTTCCATATATATATATTATTGGAATGGAAGAGAACCTTTTTCCTTCTATGAATGGCTCCAGCAGCGAAAGTGAACTTGAGGAGGAACGTCGCCTTTTTTATGTGGCAATAACCAGGGCAAAGTTAATGGTTACTTTATCCTATGCACAGTCCCGCTTCAGGTGGGGCTCACATGTGAATTATCCTCCGAGTCGTTTTCTTAAAGAAATTGACCGAAAGTTTCTGGACTGGCCAGATCTTGAAAGTGAGGGTTTGAATCAGGGCGGCAGTTGGGAGAGAATTTCAGAGTCTAAGCCTTCAAGACCTGCATGGCACGGTGGCACGAGAATTGCCGGACAAGAGAGACACTCACAGGAAAGGCAGCAATTTACGGAGATTAACAAGCGGTCGGCAAACCCATCTTCTTCGTCGTCCTTATCCTCATCTTCACCAAGATCTCTGCCATCTGTTCCTCATAAGGCACCCGATCCTGATTTTTGTGCAGATCCGGTTTCAAAGCTTAAGGCGGGACAGAGGGTAGAGCATGATAGGTTCGGTTTTGGATTACTGTTGAATCTGGAGGGTGACCAACTGAATGCAAAGGCAATTGTAGATTTTGAGGGGAGTGGAAAGAAGACATTGCTATTAAAGTTTGCAAAACTTAGGGTAGTTGAAGAATAAGGATATTATCCAAAAGTTATTTAAAAAATTATTTTACAGAAAGTCAGGCACTTAACTTAAACACTAAAAAATATATTCTTAATTTTAATTTGTGGCACATAGTTTGTTACTTTATGAGATGAAGTTTTTCATAGTTTAAGTTTAGGTTAAGTAATGGGGTTTTATCTCTTAGAGATAAGACCCCATGAAGTTTTTAGGGGGTGCAAGAAAACTCCCTTTGTTAAGCGACATTTTTCATAATTCGGCAACTTTCTATATATGAATTAATTGCTATATATTAAGTATTTAAACACAATCTCCAAGCCAGAGACGATTTTCTGACGCTATAAGTGCTATATAGCTATAAATGATTATGTTAATCGATAAATTGACTGGAAAATTGCATCAAAATGTCAAAACAAAATATAAAACATAACAGAAGAAAAAATCTGAAAATCCTTTTTCGCTCTGATAATGTTGTACTTAACCATGTGGAAAACATAAAACTTCCTTGATGTTTCCCACGTACTTTAGCTGCTAGTTAAAATAAGATATTGCTGTTTATCAGCTGTTTATAAAATTATTTTCTCCGAATTTTGATCGATTATATTTTACATGTGCCTTAATATGAGCAACATGCTAAAACAACTGGCAGAAAACCTATGTTGAAAATTGGTATTGAGTTGGAATCAAAGAGCTCAAGAAGGTATGTGTCGGCAAGATTTGCCTCCACATGGTTATATATTTAGCTGCAAATTAGGTATTTACTAACCGCTTTGCCAGAGCAGTTCGCATATCCATGATTAGCAGGCGAATACGCATACTTCTCATTTTCAGTGAATTGCTAACCCCTCTGACAGAGTCTCTGGCAGAGGTTAGCATATGAATGATTTACAAATACTTGAAAATCTGTCTGAAAATCAAGCAAATACGTAGTGTGCTGATTGTCTGATAACTACTAATAGCTTTTGCAGAGTTTTATTTGAAAGCTTGCTCACTCAGTCCTTTTCCTGTGAGTTTGAGGTCATGGAAATAATCCGGAACCTCTTTGCCCAGAAGCGAATCTACATATAGTTTTGCAATGTACTGCGAAAGCATGAAGCCATGACCGCGCATCCCAACAAAGAGTCCATTTTGTGGGTCTACAATGTATCTTGGTTCTATGTAGTATCCCGACCATACTGCCTGGAAGCCTATGCCTGAAAGTTGAGGTATCCAGTTGGTAAATATCTCGGTTGCCACTTCGAGGAAATCCTGAGTTGTAATTTTAAGGTTCTTATCGGTTTCTCTGGCATCGATTGCCGGCGAGGCACATCCGATAATCTGGCCGGTTTCGAACAGCTGTTGTCCGTATACAGCTGAAAAACCCTTGTATTTCCGTCTGTCAATAAGCATATCCAGACTCGATCCGTTCTTGCCTAGCATTGGAAGACGTTTTGTTATAAATGCCTGATGTTTGACAGGGTATAAACCAGTGTCAATCCCAAGTTTCTTGGCAAATTTATCTGCCTCGCTGCCTAGTGCATTTATGAAAATTTCAGTCTGATATTCAATATATTCGTTATTGGCATTCTGAAGGATCACTCTGTACTCCTTGCCAATTTTATAAACATCTACAAGCTTGGTATTTTCGAGAATGGTTCCTCCGTTTTCCCGGCCAATATTGCGGATTGCGTCAATTGTCAGTCCAGGACTTGCCTGCCAGCAGTCATTTGTAATGAGAGCATGAGAATAGAGGTCAAGATTTTTGTTGAAAAATGGAGAAATCTCCTTTTGGAAATCTTTTTTATCTACCATAAAAGCATCTGACCATCCCTTGGAAGCATCAAGGGCACGGTAGGTCTCCTGGTCATGTGCAAAGCTGACATATCTCGTTAACCTGAAATCGATGTCTCTCTTTTTTTGTAATTCCTTGAATATTTCAAGATTGTGGGCTGCTATGTCGGCAAGGGCAGGTAGCGAGAAAGCCGGACGTCCGCCTGCTATGTTTCTCCAGGAACTTCCAAGACCGTCATTTACCAGCAATGGTTTGTAACCGGCTTCAGAAAGGTACCTGAACAGTGAAGAACCTGCTGCACCGCCACCGGCAATTATTGCAGATACTTTTTTTACTGAACCGACATTTTCTTTCTGCCCTTTTACAGTTGGTAAAATTATCTCCTCTTTTTTGTCGGCCCTCACCAATTCACCAAGATTGACAAGATTGGACATTGGACCACGAGGTGTTGGCTCTCCTACGACTGTTATCCCGTATGACCTGAGCAGTGTTTTTGCACGCGGAACGCAACGGCTCCCTCTGCAGGCACCCATTCCCAGACGTGATATGTGTTTAAGTTCGTCTGACGATATTACTTTCCTGTCTCCGATAGCCTCAAGAAGTTTTTCAACGGTAACATCTTCGCAATGACATATATAAGTCTTAGCGTCATGTGGCTCCTTAAGAGGAGTGAGATCAAGTTTATGAGGATACTTCTCTTTTATAATGAAGCCTCTAACTGCAAGAAGAGCCTCACCTTCCAGCGTGGTTGCCTTAACTCTTGCAATATTGGTTTTATTATTGTTTTTCAGGATTTTCTCAATGGTCCCCTCGCCAAGTATTTCACCATTGTTATTTATCAGATATACTTCCGATCCCTCCGATGCCTTATATTCAATTGGAAGGAAGAGCCAGTTTTTGTTGAACTGGTATCCGAAAATTGCGAGACCCGGGCATTGATTGACGCACTGCATGCAACCGATACATTTGTCGAAATCTATCTGTGGAACTGTAGAAGTGGAAGTCTTTGTAATTGCTCCGTACTTACATGCAAATGCACACGGGTTACATGCAAAGCCATACAGGCAATCAATCTGCACAAATCCTTTTGCATTCATACGTTCTGATGTTGGCACGAACGGCTTGTCCAGAATACGTTCAGGATGTTGTTGAGAATCTATGTATTCTTTTGAAACTGACAAATAGGTGTCATAATCATACCTTATTCCAAGATCCTGCATAATTTCATAGGCACATTGTTTGCCTCGCAACACAGCGGATGTACCCTCGCCGATTTTTACAGAATCTCCTACCCCGTGACACTTTCTGCCAAATACCTCTATTCCCTTGCGGAACAGTTGATTATCCGGTATAAGACCAGTACAGATATTTATGCAGTCAATACCATCGATTCTCATTTCGGTACCTGGAATCGGTTTGAAGTTCTCGCATTTTGCAATTATTGCACCCACTACACCAGTCCTGTCATCATTTGGAATAGCTTCGAGTAAAATATGTGATGTAAGAATTGGAATTCCCAGTCTTCTTACCCTGTTTGCCTGCACCGGAAAACCACCCTCACGCGGCATAGCCTCGATGATAACCTTTACGCTTGCTCCGGCTTGCATAGCCTGATATGAGGTTAGGTATCCAATGTTGCCGGCGCCGACTGTTAGTATGTTTTTGCCAAGAAGAGTAAGCTCGTTGTTCATCATACGCTGCACAACTGCAGCAGTATAAACGCCAGGAAGGTCGTCATTTTTGAATGCCGGCATGAAAGGAACCGCGCCAGTGGCTACAACTATCTGGTCTGCATCTACATAAAAAATCTCCTGCGATGCTATATTCTTTACTACAAGCCTTTTTCCCTCAAGGATGTCCCAAACCACAGAATCCAGAAGAATTCCCGAGTGGTCGTCGCCTGCCAGCGAGGAGGCAATATCAAACCCTCTTAGTCCTCCGAACCTCTTCACCTTCTCAAAGAAGAAAAACTGATGTGTCTGCATTAAAAACTGACCACCAATCTTGCTGTTGTTATCTATTACAAGGTTGTGGACCCCTACTTTGTTGAGTTCTTCCCTTACTGCAAGACCTGCGGGACCGGCGCCAACAATGGCAACAGTTGTCTTGTATACCTTAATATCATGCTGTAGTTGAGGTGCCTTGTTGTTTTCACCATCGGCAGATGTTTCCAATTCAGGAAGATACGACTCATCAATTCTTCTGACGTTCTTTACATCGTCAATCTTGGTGATGCAGATGCGGCGCACCTTTCCGTCAACCAACATTTCGCAGGCACCACACTTTCCAATTCCACATTCGAGGGTGCGCTCCCTGTTCTCCAGGCTGTGCTTGTGTATAACTAACCCTGATTGGTGAAGAGCTGCAGCAATAGTGAAACCTCTCTGCCCGGCCACTTTATTTCCTTCAAAAATGAATTCTACTCTATCTTCCTGCGGAATTGGGAGAATAGGATGTTCAGTTATTCTATACATCGTAATTTTAAATTTGGACAAAATTAATAAAAATCCGAAATCATAATTTTAAAATTAAATATATTTTGTCTTTTGTACGATTCTGTTACATATTGATAGAGGTTTGTTATAAATTCGAGAACTATTAACCAATTAAATTAGTGAGGTATGAGGGGATTTTTTTTATTTGGAACTAAGTTGAAGCTATTCAAGGAATGGTCCATGCTTATCGGGTTCACACATGCAGTCAGGCTTTTTTTGTCTGCAGGAGTGTTGTTCTGCGCTTTTGGTGTCTTTACTCTGTCGGTTTTGTCATTGACTTCCTGCAATGGACTTACCTTCCAAGATGATTCTAAAGGTGTACTTAAAATTGTATTCACGCCGGAGAGTATTACTAAGGCGGTTGTCCGTGAATTTCCTGATAGCAATCAGTTTACCCTGTCAATAAAGAGCAGCAGCGGTTCTGTTATTTACAACGGAAAGTATGGCGCAAGACCTGCAAATATGCAGCTTGATGCAGGTAGTTACGATATAAGCATCTATTCAAGGATGTTTGTCACGCCTGATTTTGAATCAGTTTGTTATTCAGATAACAAGACAGTAGTGATACAGTCGGGTAAGACATACCTACTTTCACTTGTCTGCCGGCAATCAAATGTGGGGTTGAGGTTAAGTTTTACTCCGGAATTCGTAAACCGGTTTGTCAGGTACAAGCCGGAGGTTCTGGATATCAAGGGATCCATTCTCTATCCTTACACAGAGACAAGATTCGTATATCTAAACCCGGGAAACATTTCTGTGAGGTTAAAAGAAGTTTTGCCCGATGGCTCTACTGCGACTCCTGAGTTGATTCCCATTCTTGACCGTATTGTCACTGCAAGAGACATGCTTACAATCAATCTGCATGCAAATCCCGATGATCCCTCTTCATCAAAATCGGGAATTTTAATTGATACATCTTCCAACTGGGTATTTGAAAACATTGTGATAGGAGGGGGTGGCGATGGCATGACTAAGGAGAGCGCATTCAAAGTAGAACAGATTGCCCAGAATGCAGGAGCAAAGGATGTATGGATTACCGGATTTATTGTTGGTGGAGACCTTACGGCATCTGGGATAAATTTTGATGCTCCGTTTGGATCTGCGACAAATATTGCCATTGCCGACTCGCCCACCGTGCGGGAGAGGATAAAGTGTGCTTCAGTTGCGCTTCCTGCTGGTGCCATAAGGGACTTACTTAATCTTAATACCACCCCTTCCAACCATGGTAAGAGGGTGTACCTTAAGGGCACACTGGTAGCAGCATATTTCGGTCTGGCGGGTGTTAACCCTGTCACGGCAGCTCAGTTCTGATTTTATTGTTTTCCATAGCTGCATATGAAGATTTTATCTAAATTTGCAGCTATGGAAAATTCAGAAAAAGACTTTTTTGCGCATGACACGGCTATAATAGACCATGGTTGTGCAATTGGGAAAGGCACTAAGATCTGGCACTTCTCCCATATTATGAGTGAATCTGTCATTGGTGAGGAGTGCAATATTGGGCAGAACGTTGTAATCTCTTCCGGTGTAGTTCTGGGTCGTAATGTAAAGGTTCAGAACAATGTCTCCATTTATGCCGGTGTCACTTGTGACGACGATGTCTTTCTTGGACCATCCTGTGTCTTCACAAACATAACCAATCCGCGTAGTGCAGTTAACAGAAAAAGCCTTTATGAAAGAACTCATGTAGGTAAAGGGGCCACCATTGGTGCCAATTCTACAATTGTATGTGGTCACGATATTGGTGAGTTTGCTTTTATCGGAGCTGGAGCTGTTGTTACAAAACGTGTACTTCCATACGCCCTGGTTGTTGGAAACCCTGCCCGTCAGGTGGGCTGGATGAGCGAATATGGCCATAAACTGGTGTTCGATTCAAATGGGAGGGCAACCTGTCCGGAAAGCAAACAGAATTATTTTCTTGTTGATGGAAAGGTTACAAAGGGATAATCGGTTAATTCAAAATTGATGGATATAAAAAGGGACCCTCTGCACAGAATTATCTATTCTACAGATGCCTCTGCATATAGGGAAATGCCGTCGGGAGTTTTCTTTCCCGAGAACAAGAAAGAGCTGTCTGACATTGTAAAGTTTGCAAGAGATAAGGGAGTCTCTATAATTCCCAGAGCAGCAGGGACATCCCTTGCCGGTCAGGTGGTGGGCAGCGGATTGGTTGTAGATGTTTCGAAGCACCTGAATAAGATACTGGAGATTAATGCAGAGGAGAGATGGGCACGAGTAGAGCCCGGGGTTGTGCTTGACGATCTGAATATTGCTGCCGGAGTTCACGGACTCTTCTTTGGACCGGAGACATCTACATCAAATAGATGTTGTATGGCCGGGATGGTCGGCAACAATTCATGTGGGTCGCATTCATTGGTTTATGGAAGTACCCGGGACCATCTTAAGGAGGCAGAGGTTATTCTGTCGGATGGCTCGATTATAGTGTGCAAAGATATTACTAAGAGGGAGTTTGAAGAAAAACTTTTAGGTGACACTCTTGAAGCAAAGATATATGGTTTTGTTGCCGACCTCCTTGAGAATAAAAGGGCAGTTTCTGAGATTGAGGAGAACTTTCCGGACCCTGTAATCCGAAGGAGAAATACCGGATATGCTTTGGATGAGCTGGTTCACTCTTGCAAAACGGATGAACACTATATTAATCTTTGCCCTTTACTGGCCGGATCGGAAGGTACGTTAGCAATGATTTCGGAAATAAAACTGAATCTTGTACCTCTGCCGCCTAAGGAGAGGGCAGTTGTTTGTGCTCACTCAGCATCATTTGAGGATGTTTTCAAGGCAAACCTTATTGCCCTGAGGCACTCTCCGGTGGCAGTGGAGATGATGGACTCCACCATTCTGGAACTGAGCAAGAGCAACATATCACAAAATAAAAACAGATTCTTCATTAAAGGTGATCCTGCTGCAATTCTAATTATTGAAATAGCAAAAGAGAGTAAGGAGGAACTAGATAATGTGGTGTCGGCAATTGAGACTGATCTTATAGCCTCCGGCCTGATATATTATTGTTCAAGAGTTTACGGTGCCGATATTTCCAGAGTGTGGGAACTTAGGAAGTCGGGTCTAGGACTTCTTACCTCAATGAAGGGTGATGCAAAACCGGTATCGGTTACAGAGGATACAGCTGTTGCCCCGGCAAGACTCCCCGAATATATGAAAGAATTTGCAGCGATGCTAAGCAAATATGATCTCTCATGTGTCTATCATGCCCATATAGGAACCGGAGAACTACACCTCAGACCCATACTCAATCTTAAGGATTCGGAAGATGTGGAACTTTTCAGGACCGTTGCCCGAGAGACTGCTTTACTGGTAAAGAAGTATCATGGCTCTCTCTCCGGTGAACATGGGGACGGAAGGTTGAGAGGAGAATTCATCCCGTTGATGTTTGGAGATTACATTTACGGAATCATGAAGAGGGTAAAGGAGGTTTTTGATCCGTTCAACCTATTCAACAACAATAAAATCATAGACACTCCGCCAATGAACTCCTCATTGAGATATCAGCCTGGTGTTGCTGTCCCGGAATTCAATACTTACTTTGATTTTTCGGCTCAAGGTGGATGGATAAGGGCAATTGAGCAGTGTAATGGCTCGGGAGATTGCCGCAAGGCCAGCCAATTCGGTGGCACAATGTGCCCGAGTTTCAGAGCTACAGGAGATGAAAAAGATGTTACAAGAGGACGTGCAAATATTCTGCGGGAGTTACTTACGCGCCCTGTTACTACAAAAATATTTGATCAGAAGGAGATTATGGATGCCCTTGAACTTTGTATATCGTGTAAGGCCTGCAAAAGTGAATGCCCCTCGAATGTAGACATGGCACGGTACAAGGCGGAATTTCTGCAACACCATTATGACGTAACATCTCCGACTTTCAGAGCTTTTATGGTCTCCAGAATGGCTGATATACAGAAGTTAGGTTCTTGGTTTACTCCGGTATATAATTTTTTTGCAGCCAACAGGCTTACTTCTAAGGTAATAAAAGGTATCCTTAAGTTTTCTTCGAATAGGGAGATACCATCAATTTCACGCATAACTTTCCGTAAATGGGTAAAAAAGGACGCACATTATGTACACTCCACCAGATTAAGTGTTAACAGTTCTGAAGGTACACAATATACGTCCCCGTATCCCCGCCGGGTATACATATTTGCAGACGAGTTTACGAATTACAACGATGCAGAAGTTGGAATGAAGTTTGTTAAACTACTCGATAATTTAGGTTACCGGGTTATTGTCCCTGCTCATTCAGAAAGTGGGAGAGCAGCAATTTCGAAGGGTATGCTTAAGAGGGCACGTAGGCTGGCTATAAAAAATGTGCTTGTATTAAAAGATATCGTAACGGAAGAGACCCCTTTGGTGGGAATAGAGCCATCCTGTATACTGTCATTCAGAGACGAATACCCTGATCTGGTGGGTAAAGATTTAAAGGATGATGCATTAAAGCTGGCAAAAAATTGCCTGCTTTATGACGAATTTATAATGAGAGAGGTCGCAGCCGGAAGAATAGACCCAGAATCATTTACTGATAAGTCTTTGGATATAAAGCTTCACGGACACTGTCATCAAAAGTCACTTGCATCAGTTGCTCTGTCTAAGGACATGCTCTCTTTGCCGGTAAACTACAATGTAGAGGTAATGCCAACGGGTTGCTGCGGAATGGCAGGTTCCTTTGGATATGAAAAGGAACACTTCGCTATTTCCATGAGTATTGGTGAGCAAACTCTGTTTCCGATTGTAAGGTCGGCAGCTGCCGATGTTGTAATCTCTGCTCCAGGAACATCTTGCCGCCAACAGATAAAGGATGGTACGGGAAGAGTTGCAAAACATCCTGTGGAACTTCTTTATGAGGCATTAAAAAAAGCACCCGAAACAGCTGAAGCTAAATCGAGTGCCTAAGAAAAGTTTTTTAACTTTTTAGAAAGCTCTGTAAATGTGTTTTCCAACGGTGTTATAGTGTCCTCTGTTGCCAGATCCATTATGAGATCTTCTGCCTGAACCGTCACGAAGACCCCTACCTGAACCATCATGCAATCCATTTCCCGATCCATTGTGGAGACCATTACCTCTTCCGGATCCGTCCATCAGACCTTTTCCGTTGCCGGTTGTGCAGCTCTTATCTTCATACTTATCGCATACTCCATTCTTGTTTGCATCTACATAACATGTTCTTGAACCAATGTTTGTAGCTTCTGTTTTTTTATCTTGTGCAGACATAACAGCAATTGACGCTACTAAAGCTAATGCTACAAGGGTTACTTTTGTTTTCATTTTTTTAATTTTAATTGATTGTTAGTAAATTGATATATAAATTCTAGAATTAATTTCTATTTCCATTTCTATTTTTATGACCATTTCCTCCTCTGCTACCCATTTTCTGATGGCCTCTTTCTTCAAAAAGGGGAGAAAACATGTTCTTTAATAACTCATTCTGATCGTGATTGCAGCACTCTTTAAGCTTCAGATAAAAGTCTACAGAAGCCTCCTTAAGATTGGAATGGGCGATTCCAATGCTGTCAGATATCTCACGGGTTCTTTTCCTATCGGGATTGGGCCTTTGCAATTCATTAAACAAACCTCCTTTTAATCTATTCATCTCCCCGATTATTTCATTTGCTTTATATCTGAAATCACGGCTTTGTTCCCGGAACATATTCATCTGTTCGTTGTCGAAGTTTAAATTCTCTCTGAACATCCTTCCATTAAGTGGAGAACTTTCTGAATTAATCACTATTGATTCGTCCTGTGTGCTTTTCTGGTACTTCCCATAAAAAATTGTAGCGAGGGTTGTGATATTCAGAATTGCCAGAAGGATTACTGCCCAAAGAAGCACTTTATTTATTTTTTCTGTTTTCATTTTAATCTTCTGTATTAACTATGGGGTCAGAGAATATTTGCAGGTTTTCTATCTGGGAGTCATTTATATTGAGTGCAAATGACTCTGTTGTTTCATTGTTATAGAGTGTTCCTAGTGAAATTCCCAGCAACACTACTACAGTTATGCTAACTGCGACAACCGCTTTTTGCAGAGAAGATAATTTATATGGTTCATTATGTTCCATCGACTCAAGTTTTGCCATTATCTGAGTTGTAAGATATGGATTAGGTTCAATCTTTAATTTTGAGTCTATAAAATCAGTTATGCTCTTTTCTGTTTTCATACTTATTTAGACATGTGTTTGTTAAAAATCCTATGGATTATTTTATTTTTTTTAATTTATTAGTAAGATTTACCTTTGATCTCTGTAGCAGTTGTTCAACTGCACCATCTGATATCTTCATGATTTTTGAAATCTCCTGTTGAGAGAGGTCTTCGTACCTTTTTAATGTAAAAGCTGTTCGTTGTTGTTTAGGAAGAGAGTCTATTGCGTCCTTAACTGCTTTTTCCTTCTCCCGGGAGAGTAATTTTTCTTCAGGATTTTTGTCGTCGGACTTAATATTAAAAAATCGAGATACAGTATCCTCAGCTTTTTGCAAAAAAGAGAGTCTCTGTTTCTTCCCTATAGCATTCAGACATGTGTTTACTGTTATTCTATACAACCAGGTAGAAAATTCCGATTTTCCTTTAAACCCGGAAAGTGATTGGTACGTCTTTATGAATACCTCTTGAACAATATCTTCTGCATCTTCCTTCGTATGCATGTATCCAATTGCAATCCTGAAAACACTCTCTTTATACAGGTTGACAATTATGCTGAATTTCTCTCGCTCTCCATTCAGAATATCAGAAATTATATATTTTATCTCCTCGGTCTTAGTCATTAATTCTTTATTAATAGTATTTAGACACTGATATCTTTAAAAACCTACGGTAAAAAAAAATCTCACAGAAGAATCTGTGAGATTAAATTAAGTAAATGAGACCCAAATAGAAGTAACTATCTAACTATTTTACGTTTGCTGCTTTCTCTGCTTTTGCTGCTTTTGCTGCTTTTGCAGGTTTAGTAGGCTTAGCGGGTTTAGCGGGTTTTTCAGCTCCTTCGCAACAGCTTTTTGGTGCCGCCTTTTGCTCTTCACAACAAGCAGGTTTTTTCACTTCTTTCTTATCCTTATCACAGTCTGAGCAATTACCTGAGCACTCATCTTTTTTTACGTCTTTCACCTCTTTTTTCTCGCAATTGCCTGTACAATTACCAGTGCAATCATGCTTCTTTTCAGCTTCTTTTTCATTGGTTTTAGCAGAGCAGGGGCATGCAACGGTTTTGCCATCTTTCTTATCTGCAGTTGTTTTTTGTTCTGTTTGCGGGCAACATGCCTTTTCTTTAGCTGGTTTTACATCTTTTGCCTGCGTGTTCTGTGCAGATGCAATGCCGACGGTAGCTATAAGTGCTAGCGCAATTAGTGTTAGTTTAGATTTCATTTTTTTATTATTAAAGTATTTACTCAAATTGTCGGAAAATATCGCCGCAATTTTCGGGCCAACTTTAATAACTATTTCAACAGAACATTTTCTATAGCCTCTTTGAAAGATGCCTTAGGCATTGCTCCCTGGGCCATTTGCGGTGGGCCGGACATAGGGACAAACAATAAAGAAGGGATGCTGCGTATTCCAAATGTTCCGGCAAGTTCTTGTTCTAGTTCGGTATTAACCTTATAAACATAAATTTTGCCTTCGTACTCAGCAGCAAGATCTTCTAATACGGGGGCAATAGTCTTGCATGGGCCGCACCAGTCTGCATAGAAATCAATAATTGCTGGCTTGTCACCAAGATATTTCCATTCTGTGGGATCGGTTTCATAATTAGCAACTTTTGCTAAAAACTCATTTTTTGTTAAGTGTATTGTTTTCATGATTAAATTTTTTTTCTGTTTTTATATTTTTTGGGCGATTATTATAAATTGATCATACTCGCGGTCATTCTTTTTTATTGTATTGTAGGTATATGTTTTTACGATCTCTATGTCGTATGCCTCTATCTGTTTGGATAAAGATTCTATATTAAATCCGTTGTTAGGGACAACCTCTTCACCATGAAATGAACCATCTTCTTCACACAGATCACCAATTACCAGAATACCTCCGGGTTTGAGGATTTTAGAAATATGTTCAAAAAGAGCCTCGATATTTTCTATATGGTGCATTGCCATAAGTGAAAAAATTATATCCAGGTCCCTAGCGGTATATTTTTCTATAGAACCGTTTATGATTTTTACTTTTTCTTTAAGAGAAGTTTCATTGTTTTGCTCAAATACTTCAGTCTTCTCTTTTAACTTGTCAATCATTGCCTTGGAATTATCTACCATAATGAGTGACTTGATCTCGTTGAGAATGCTCAATCCCACCAGCCCCGTTCCGCAGCCCAAATCCATTGCCTTCACAGATTTGTCGAATTTTACGTTACGGACCATCTCTTCTACAAAACGGCCCGACATTTCTACCTTCATTGGTGAGTCCCAATCAGATGCTTTATTCTTAAAATTATCAGTCATAACTAACTTTTCTTTTTCTCTTTTTTAAACATGCTGAAAAGGAGTCCTCCCATAATTGTACCATATATTGTACTATTGAGAGGTGATGACGTTATGGGACAAGTACCGCTTTGACAACCGATAAAGTACCAGTACAGGTAACCTGCAATGGCGCCTGCTCCTAATCCCGCAAAAGTGAGCCAGTTAATCTTTATATAATTAAGCAATTTTTCCATTTTTTTTTCTCCGTAAGAAATATGATGCAAAGATAAATACATTTTCCATAAAAACAAATTTCCAATGGAAAATATATTGGACGCAGAGTTTGGCTACAAATCTATGTAACTCTTGAGAGCCTCTACATATTGTTCTAAAGCCGTAACCCCCTTTGGGGTTATTTTGCAGACAGTCTGAGGCATTTTGCCTCTGAATCGTTTTTCTACATCTATGTAACCAGCTGTTTTAAGCTTTTCTATCTGAACACTGATATTTCCATTGGTAGCCCCGGTGGTCTCTTTTATAAAGTTGAAGTCGGCACTCTCTACACTTATAAGAATAGAGATTATAGACAGCCGGAGTTCAGAATGGAGAAGTGGGTCCAACTCCTTGAAATTCATTGTCTGCTCTCCTTTCTTTTTAAGATATGTCCCGGTATGATCATACTTACAATTATTATAATGCCATATATAATTATCTGATCCATCCCCTTAACAAATAATGTGCAAAATGACAAGGCAATACATATCAGACCGGCAATCCAGAATGTCTTGAACTCAATTATCAGACCTGTCAGTGTCACACCAATCGAGAGGAGTATCCCTATTACTGCAAGAATTGGAAACCTGAAATCAAGAAATATTGAAACAACAGGAACAAACATAACGACTATTCCAATGACAAGCCATACATAACCTATTATCCTACCTAAAAAAGTAGTGTTTTTTTCAGGAGTTCTTCTTTGAAAAAATGCCATCGTTGGTACTCCAATTACTGGTATTGCAAACCAAAGCCAGTTGTAGTGTGGATTACCGCTTAAAGTAAGCGCAGCATAAACTGCGATTGTGGTGATAAATGATATATATCCCCATATCAGAAAATAGATACTGCCACCTTTTTCAAGTTTTGATCTGGTGGATTGAATCATATGAGCAATAAGCTCAAGACTCTCTTTGCTGTTTAAACTCTTCTCTTCCATTTGATTATAAGTTTTATAAATTTACGTGAAAAATTCTCGCACAAACATAAACAAGTTTATAATATAAACCAAATAAATTAGATATTTTATTACCTTTAAACATGAAAAAGTATGTAAATTTTTTAGCAATTTTACTAATTGCTGTTGGTGCAATCAGTTGTGGCAATAAAGAAAAAATTCTGACGGTTGGTTATCTGCAAATAACCCAGGACCCTGTACTTGATATTGCAAAGGAGGGAGTTTTTACGGCTCTTAAGGATTCCGGATACATTGACGGGCAGAACTTCAGGCTTGTTGAGAAGAATGCGCAGGGTGACTTGTCTATGATACCGATGATTCTTCAAAGTTTCATATCCGTCGGGGTAGATGTCATTGTCACATGCGGAACCCCATGCATGATTGCTGCTGCTCAGATTGTAAAAGATATTCCGGTGGTATTCACAGTCTCTTTTGAGCCAGGAGCCATGGGTCTTAAAGCAGTTCCTGAGAACCTTTACGGTATATACGATCCCCTAAATGAGGTAGAATATGTAAACCTTATGTTTGAACTCATCCCAAACCTTAAGAAGATAGGCATACCATACAACAATGCAGAACCCAATGCTGAATTTTCGGCAGGAAAATTTACTGCAGAATTTTCAAAGAGGGGAGTAGAGGTAGTTAAAACGTCGGTAGCCAGTTCAAATGACATTCTTATGGCCGGACAATACCTTGCAGGAAAAGATGTTGATGCGATACTTGTGACTGCGGACAATACTATGTACTTGGGAATAAACGTAATGGCAAAGGTGGCATTGGAAGCCAAAATACCGTTGTTCGTATCTGATCCAATGCATACAAGAAAAGGTGCTGCTGTAGGGTTTGGAGTCAACTACTGGCAATGGGGATATATGTCTGGTCTGAAAACAGTCAGATTGTTAAAGGGGATGCTTGCCGGAGAAAAAATTGAACCGATAGACAAGCTGGAACTTGTAATAAACAAAGATGCTGCAGAGAAGCAGGGGTTACCAGTGCCGGACTCTATTCTTAAAAGAGCAGACATTATATTGTAATCAGCGTCTGCAAAAGAAAGAAAAATCAGACGTAATTACTGATAAGCATCTCGGCAGTTGTCGGGTCGACCTGTTCCCGTTTACGAATCTCATCAAAGAGAGCAAGCAGGTCGTGAGTCTTGATCCGCTTCTTCTCCTCGCCCTTAATGTCATAGACAATCTTTCCGTTGTTAAGCATTAAAATCCGGTCACCCATATTTACCGCCTGCTGCATGGAGTGTGTCACCATCATTGTTGTAAGGTTGTCTTTGCTTACAACCTCTTCTGTGAGCTGAATGACTTTGTTTGCTGTCTTTGGGTCCAATGCTGCGGTATGTTCATCAAGCAGCAGAAGCTTTGGCTTCAGCCATGTAGCCATTAACAGTGTAAGCGCCTGTCTCTGACCCCCGGAAAGCTTTCCGATTGGGCTGTCGAGCCTCTCTTCAAGACCCATGTTCAACGATTTTACCCGCTTCTTGAATTCATCAACAGAACTCAAGGGAAGGGCCCATCCCAATCCTCTGCTTTTGCCCCTTCTTACAGCTAGGGTTATGTTCTCTGCAATTGTCATATCGGGAGCGGTACCGCTGAAAGGGTTCTGGAAAACCCTGCCAATATATTTTGCTCTTTTGTGTTCAGGCAAATCTGTAATATCTGAACCATCCAGAAGTATCTTTCCACTATCGGGGAAAAAATTTCCCGCTACAGCATTCAAAAGGGTGGATTTTCCCGACCCGTTTGTGCCAAGAAGAACTACGAAACTTCCCTGTTCAATAGTACAGCTTACATTGTCAAGGGCACAAACCTCATTTGGGGTACCGGCATTGAAAGTTTTTGATAAGTTGGTAATTGTTATCATTTTACAGTCACTCCTCTCTTTTTAAATTTTTTAGACAGACCTGGCAGGACAAGGGCTATGAATACAAATATGGCAGTTATGAGCTTCAGGTCGTTAGGATTCATGCCCCAACGAAGAGCTATGGCAACCAATAGCCTGAATATCAACGAACCGAGAACCGCTCCAACAATGAGCGAACCGATGGATTTGTCTCCTATCACTGCCTCTCCAATAATAACGCTCGCCAGACCCCAGACCAACATACCTATACCCATCTGAACGTCGGCAAACCCCTGAAATTGTGCAAGTATGGCCCCTGACAGTGCTATAAGAGCATTGGCAATTGCCAGACCCAGAATTATCATATGGTTTGTATTCACCCCAAGGGCTCTTATCATTTGAGGATTGTTGCCTGTTGCCCGCATTGCAGTTCCAAGATTTGTCTTTAAAAACAGATAGAGGACAATTCCAAATAGCGATACAATCAAAAGAGTTGCTAGCAGGATAGTCATCTCTTTGTTTGCCAGTAAATTGAGGGCTTCGATCTTTGTAATTATGGTATCCTCAGAGAGAAGGGGAAGGTTGCTCTTTCCCATTATATGCAGATTTATTGAATAAAGGGCGGTCATTACTAAAATCCCTGACAATAAACCATTAATATTAAATTTTGTATGGATAATGCCCGTTAATGCACCTGCCACAAAACCGCCAAACATTGCAATTATTGTAGCCGTAACCGGTTCGACTCCTGCTACTATAAGTGCCGCTGCAATTGATGCTCCCAGAGTTATTGAACCCTCTGCAGTGATATCTGCAAAGTTGAAAATCTTGAAACTGATAAATATTCCCAATGCCAACAGTGCTAATATCAAGCCTATTGTGATTGCTCCAACTAGTAAAGACATACTTTTGTCAATTAATGTTCATACTATAAATCTAAAGGACCCACCCAGCAAATGCCCTGATAAAACTCGCTCTCTCCTATACCTACAGTCTCTCGCTGATCGTTCAGAAGATGCATTACGCTGTCAATCTTGTCATCTTCGAAAAGGGAAAATACTGTTTTATCTAAATCCTGGTCTGACTTGCTAAGGGGAAAGTAGCTGAAAATAGCGGAGTGCATATGTTGACGAAGCTCTCCACCCTCTGCTGAAGGTCTGGTGAACCGCGTTATGTCGCCACTCACCTTTTTGGTAACTACACCTGTGGTGAGAGCAACACTGCCTCTGAACTCCGGTTCTGTGGTAAAGTTGACACTCTCTTTCACTTCTGGATATCCTAGCGGATTCTCCCCGGTTTGTGATAATGCAGGTGATTTATGAAGAGAGGCCCCTACTATTCCCGCACTCTCGCCAACCATAATCATGGCAAACGATTCATATCCTGTGAGGGAGGATATCGTATTTATTATTGAGCTTAAAGGCAACCTTTTTCCAGGGGCCAGAGGTGCGAATCTTATAAATCGGCTGAATTCCCCTTCGAACAATATACCATAAAGGAGATTGATTTCTGGAATCAAGGCGCCTGTTGTAACAAGATAGTCAGGACTGTTGATTTTTCCTGAAGGCATATAAGCTACAGCATCGCCAGCAGCAACAAACTCTCCGAACCTACTTTCACAATCCTTGAAACCCGTACCGAATGCTCCCAGTCCCAATCCATATTTTCCCTTTCCAAATCGTACACTCTTAATGTCATTTTCGGTAAAGCTGCTGTTGAGCAACTTCTCTGGATGTCCGACTAATGTGCATTTGAGAAGTTTCCGTTCCGGATTTTCTGCCGTGTTTTCTGACAATGGTTGCGACTTGAAGCAGAATCCCTCTTTCTCAACCTTGCATGCAGAAGAATTTTCTGATTCTATTATTGTGACTGATGGTTCCTGCCATTTGAGCATGGAGTCCAACCCAACCATATCCAATATTGAATGAACATTCTGTGAGGCTTTTGTGATGCCGAATGACCCGTCTATGCTCTTGAAGAGCTTTACATACTTTACGAATACTCTTATTCCCAGAGAACTCAGATAATCAACCTCTTCGAGGTCTAATGCAATGTTCTGGTCCCCGGCGCGTATGGCAGCATCGAGGGCTTCGTCCAGCATTTTGGACCAGTATCCGTCGACTCTTCCGCTTATGTGCAATAAAAGGTAACCCTGTTTGGTCTCATTGGTAATGACCAGTTTTTCGTCCATAGTTGTCTTTATTCTGCGATTATTACTCCCTCTCTCTTAAGAAGCTCATCTGGGAAAACAATGCCGTATTGAGCTGCTGTCTTGATATTTATGAGGATATTTGTTTTGCTTACAAATTCAAATGGTATATCTGCCGGTTTTGCACCGTCAAATATTTTTTTTGCCAGATTAACTGCGTCAACCCCTGCCTGATGATAATCTCTTGAAACAACCAGCACTGCTCCTTTCTTAGACTGATCGCTTACAAAGCCAAACATTGGAACCTTGTTGCTTTGGCAGACCTTTATTATACTGGCAATTGATGAAGATGTAAGGTTGTCTACAATCTGACAAACGATTTCCGGCTTGTTCTCTATGAGTGACATTGCTGCGTCTGTAACTTCTGTTGTTGAATTTACAGGGACGGTCACAAGTTCAATCCCTGCTAGATCGGAATACTTCTTAAGTTCGCTCATGTTTTTTACTGAGTTTGCCTCTGCGGGGGAGTAAATGGTTCCTATCTTTTTTGTGCCCGGACGTATCAGCTTTATCCATTTGACCATTCCTTCATAATCGCCAAGGGTGGAAATTCCTGTAACATTTGGCAGATGTTCGGTGAAACTTGTTCCTGCTCCTGCCACTATAGGGTCCGCTACAACTGAAAAAACTACCGGAATATCCTTGATTTTATTGGCCGCAACCTGCAAAGTAGGGGTGGAGGTGACAAAAATAAGATCCGGTTTGCTGCCGGCAACTGCATCAATCATTAGGTTCAGTGTTGCCATATCGCCTTGTGCATTGCTTACTGTGAGGTCAAAATCCTCTCCTGCCTTTAATCCAATCTGCGTCAGCCCATCTTCGATCCCGCTTTGTGATAGCTCCGACAATGGAGAATCATTATACTGGATGAGAGCGAGTTGAAGTTTTCCCCCGGAGTCTTTTTGGGATGTTTTGTCAATAATCAGGAGCAGAGAAACAGCAATGGCAATCAGAACGACCACCCTAAGTAATGTCTTTACAGAAGTTTTCATTTGAAGCAATTTAAGCGAAATTTTTAGGTTTTCAAATGTACAAAAAATATTGCAATTGGGTAGGTATACGGGGACGCATATTGTGTACCATGCTTAATGTGCTAATATGCTAATATGCTAATGTGCTAATGGAAAAGGTGCGGGATTTTTCGATGCGTGCCCCGGCTTTACCCACTATGCAGTTGCAGTGCTAAAAAACAAATGCGGAAACTATTATGCCGGTATAGACAGCTGCAAGTTTCCGCCGTTGTTTTTTCAAACGCACTGCTCCTTAAGTGGGTACCCAAAGCCAGACAAGCATCTTCAAATTCCGCTCCTTTTCCTTTTTTGGCACACAATATGCGTTCCCATTTATCCATGGGTACACAATGTGCGTCCCCATGTACTCACCCATAAACATTTTTACAAAAGATGTGTTACTATAAAAAACATACGTATGTCTTATAATTTACTTAAAGGAAAAAGAGGGCTCATTTTTGGCGCCCTGAATGAAAATTCCATCGCATGGAAAACAGCGGTGAGGGCTTATGAAGAGGGAGCCGTGTTTGTTCTGACAAATACTCCTGCCTCTATGAAGATGGGCACAATTGACCAACTTGCAAAGCAATGCAACACAATAGTGATAGCTGCCGATGCCACAAATGTTGAGGATCTTGAGAACCTGATTCATAAGGGTACCGAATATCTGGGCGGAAAATTCGACTTTATCCTGCACTCAATAGGAATGTCGCCGAATGTAAGAAAGGGCCGTACCTATGACGACCTGGATTACCACTATCTGCATCAGACCATAGATATTTCCGCTCTCTCCTTTCATAAAGTTTTACAGACGTGCCACAAGCTGGATGCCATAAACGACTGGGGATCGGTAGTTGCTCTCTCTTATATTGCCTCACAGAGAACGCTTTACGGATATAATGATATGGCCGATGCCAAGGCTTTGCTGGAATCAATTGCCAGGAGTTTCGGATACATCTATGGAAGGGAGAAAAACATAAGGATAAACACTGTCTCTCAATCACCTACTATGACTACAGCAGGAGGGGGGATAATGGGGTTTGACAAAATCCTTGACTTTGCCGACCGCATGTCGCCTCTGGGTAATGCCACAGCGGAGGAGTGCGCAGACTATCTGATCACCCTCTTCTCCGACCTCACTCGAAAAGTTACCATGCAGAACCTCTTCCACGATGGCGGATACTCAAGCATGGGAATGAGCAAGGCTGCCATGAGTGTATACAATGAGGGGCTGGAATACACTGACGTTAAGATAGACAGGAGCAAAAAGAAGTAGGGGGTACATTACTGCTTATGGCTTAATAGTAAATATTTTACGAAATTTATTTTGTTTGAATGCATTTTATAACACCACCTGTCATAGAAGCCAGATAGACATTATTTTTAGTATCTACTGCCATTGAGATATATCTACAGCCTGTAACAAGCTCATCAATTCCACACTTACAGGGTTGCACTACCAAACACTTATATTTGCCAAATATGAGTTATAGGGCACTTGATAAATCTCCATATACCTTACTATTCATATACCCATTTACCTATTTGCGAAATCGGAATGAATAGCTACTTTTGTTATATGCATTTTGATAAATCCATACTGACCGAAAAAGAGTTGCTCCGTCAAGTAGCCAATGGTGATGCTGAATCCTTCAAATACCTGTTCGACAAATACAGGAACAAAATTTACTCTCTATCTATGTATGTGACACATTCTGAATATATTTCAGAGGAGATTACACAAGAAGCATTCTGTAAAATATGGAATAGCAGAACAGATCTTGAGAAGATAGATTTCTTCAACTCATATCTGAGAACAATTGCCGTCAATGCAGCCTGCAACTACCTCAAAAGGCTGGCAAACGAAAAGATTATCCTTAAAAGGATCTCCGATGAGTCGGAAATCAGCAGTGATTCCACAGAGTACACGGTATTATATAACGACTATCAGGCAATTCTGGAGCAAGCCATCATGAAACTGTCGCCTCAGCAGAGAAAAGTTTATATACTTAGCCGTCACAAAGGTCTCAAACAGGATGAGATAGCCAAAAGAATGAATCTTTCAATCTATACTGTTAAAGAGCACATGAAACTAGCTCTCTCCTCAATAAGAAAATCTCTTGGAGAAAGAATAGAACTGACAATTCTTGCAGCAGCACAAATATTTCTTAATTAAGCAATTAATTATAATTACGATATTTAAAACGTAATTTTTAATTCCTTACCCCCCTCTTTAATCTCTGTCAATTGTCTAGAGTATTGTAAGGGCATCTGTAATCCTTATAAAATTATAAACAACTTATTCCATATAATATGAAATCAGATAGAATGCATGACCTGTTCCAACGTTACCTTGAGAAAAAAGTGACAATAGATGAAGAGGCAGAACTTATGCAGATTCTGGCAGAATCATCAGATGAAGAACAGCATGAAATGGTAGATGAGTTTTATGGTATTTTACCTGAAAGCTACAAGATGAAGGAGGCTGATGCAGAGAGGATATATCGACTAATTGTCAAAAATCCATCGGCAAAAGTATATACCCCATCTTTCAGAAGAGACGGCCTTTTCTACAAGATTGCCGCCGCAGCTGCTGTTGCACTTATCTTCATAACTACCTCCCTGTATATTTTCAACAATGAAAAGGAGAATCAGGCAAAAGAGATAAACAAGATAGTAGAGATTGCCAAGCCGATCGGAAAACCTCTCTATAAAAACGACATAAGGCCGGGCGGGAACAAAGCCATACTGACATTGGCCGATGGGACAAAAGTAGTACTAGACGATGTTAAGGAGGGAGCACTTCAAAAGCAGGGAAATACAACCATTATCAAACTCGACAGCGGAAGACTTGCATACAATACAAAATCAGGGCTACCAATGCTTGAAAAAGTTGTTCAATACAACACACTCACTACTCCACGCGGAGGAAAATATTGCGTCACACTGCCAGATGGTACCATCGTATGGCTGAATGCATCCACAACACTTCGCTTCCCTATAGCGTTTGACGGCAAGACGCGCAAGGTGGAGGTCAAAGGAGAGGCCTATTTTGAGGTTGCTAAAAATGAAGCAATGCCATTTATAGTCAAGGCTGGGAATTCAGAGATAAAGGTACTGGGTACACACTTCAATGTAATGGCCTATGCCGATGACAAACTGCTAAAGACCACACTACTAGAGGGAAGCGTTGAGATAGTTGTCCGTAAACAATCTGCTGGTACAGAAGAGATTCCTGCCGTTAAGCTGGTTCCCGGACAGCAGGCACAACTTGATGCAAACAACTCTATAACAGTAGTTGAAGCAGATACCAAAGAGGCAATTGCCTGGAAAAACGGATTCTTTATTTTCAACAATGAGCCCATTGAGAGCGTGATGCAGAAGATTGCACGCTGGTACGATGTAAGCGTAGTATATGAAACTGCAAATGACACAATTGTGTTTACCGGCGTTATATCAAGAGAGGAAAATGTTTCTGAGGTTCTGCGAATGCTGGAATTGACAGAAGTGGTTCACTTTAAAATAGAGGGGAAGACCATTACTGTAACTCCCTGAAAATTTAAATTCTGACAGCAAATAATAATCTAAAACCGATAAAACAGAATACCAATGTAAGAAACACACACACAGGCCACCGATAAAAAAAGGTGGAGTCCCTTGAGGCGGGACCCCACCCCGAGTTCGGAAGTGCCTTTAAGATTGATACTAGACAATTTAATTCACTAACCAAACGCACAAAAGTATGAAAAATTCCACATTCTTACTAAAAATGAAACTCACAATTATCCTTCTTTTAGTAGCCATGATGCAGGTTCAGGCCAGAGGCTACTCGCAGATGATTACCCTTAAGCAGCAAAACGCTCAGCTTGAGGATGTGTTTGTCGAGATCATGAAACAGACAAACAGCAAGTTTGTCTACTCACCTCCAATGCTCAAGGGGACAAAACCTATTGATGTAGATCTGACAAACGTAACCCTCGAAGAGGCACTTGAACTCTGTTTTGAGGGACAACCACTCACTTATATCATTGAAAACAATACAGTGATAGTAAAGATGAAGGAGCTACCTCCACCCCCTGTAAATGGAAGGATCACCGACGAACAGGGAAAGCCTGTTCCATATGTAAATATCATGATAAAGGGAACTACCATTGGAGTGGTCAGTAATGATAACGGAGAATTCGTCATAAATGTAAAAAAAGGAGATATTCTGGTATTTTCGTTCATAGGTTATCAAACCACTGAGATTAAAGTTGTAGACGGTCCGGTTAACGTAGTGCTGAAAGTTGCAGCCAACGTATTGGACGAAGTGCAAGTAATTGGTTATGGAACTACCAACAAACGGTTGAATACAGGTTCTGTAAGTACAGTAAAAGCAGAAGATATTGCCAAACAACCGGTTACTAATCCTTTACTTGCATTACAGGGGCGTTTACCCGGAGTATTGGCAACTCAAAGTAATGGCATTGCCGGTTCAAAGGTAAGTATACAGATAAGGGGACAGAATTTTGTGGGTAGCGGACGAAACGAGCCACTATACATTGTGGACGGGGTTCCATTTCCGTCTACGGCAGTAAATAAAAATATTGGAACTACTGTACTTGATGGAGCATATGGGGAAAGCAGTCCTATAAACAGCATAAGCCCCAGTGATATTGAGAGTATAGACATACTAAAAGATGCAGATGCCACTGCCATATATGGTTCGCGTGCAGCAAACGGTGTAGTGCTCATTACAACAAAAAAAGGAAAATCTGGGAAAACCAGCTTTAATGTGGGTGTAACGACAGGGATATCGAACGTGAGCCACATGGTAGAAACGTTGGATACAAAGCAATATGTCCGCATACGCAAGATTGCGTTGGCAAATGCAGGAATTACAACTATTAACAATACTACTGCTATTGACCTTGCAAGCTGGGATACCACAAAAACATATGATTTCCAGAAACAATTGATAGGGAATACTGCACAAACAACAGATGCTACAGTGTCTGTATCGGGGGGGGATTTGCAGACAAGGTTCTTGCTAAGCGGAAGCTTTCATAAAGAGACAACAGTATTTCCCGGAGAACAGGGATATAAACGTGCATCAATATTGTTAAATACAGATCATACTTCCGATAACAAGAAATTTAATATCGGAATATCAGTTCAGTATTCTGCCGATGCAAACAATGTCTCTCTGACTGATCCTACAGCCGCGGCTTATACCTTGGTGCCAAACTATCCCTTATACAATACAGACGGTACTTTGTATTGGGGTGCTTCAGTATCAAATCCATTGGCGTCGTTGTTGATGACATTTGACAATAAAGTGACCTCTTTAGTGGGTCATGTGCAGTTACGTTATACCATCATTCCTGGACTAGATATAAAAACCAGCCTGGGTTATAGCAAGATGCAAAATGACCAGGTGCGTATTGCTCCAGGTACAGCTTATAATCCATCTTATAATATGACAAGTAACTCTCAGTTTCTAAATAGTTATACCGATAGCTATATAATTGAACCTCAGATTACTTATCAGAAAGAGATAGCTCAGGGAACACTAAATGTACTTTTGGGTGGCACCTGGCAATCAACCTTGTATAAGCAACCATATTATTTGATGGCATCCGGATTCTCATCAGATGACTTTCTGACCGACCCTGCTGCAGCCTCAACCCGTACTGTGACAACTGCTTCCAGTTTATATAAATATGCATCTATGTTTGGGCGTATTAATTATAATTGGCGCAACAAATATATCATTAATGGTACTTTTCGCAGGGATGGTTCTTCAAAATTTGGACCTAATAACCGATTTGGTAATTTTGGGGCACTTGGTGCAGCTTGGATATTTACAGAAGAGTCTTTCTTCAAAAATGTTAAATGGCTTAGTTATGGCAAATTGCGAGGCAGTTATGGAACATCTGGAAATGACCAGATAGGTAACTTCAGTTATGTGTCAACCTATGTTACCGGTTCTACATATGGAGCAACGGCTGGACTGATCCCTACACGTATAGCAAATCCGGACTATCGCTGGGAAATAAATAAAAAAATTGAAGCTTCATTAGAGCTAGGCTTTATAAACAATCGTCTATTATTTACTGCTACATGGTTCCGCAATCGTTCAAATAACCAGTTAGTCTCCTACTCCTTAAGCCCACAAGCCGGGTTTACAAGTTATCAGGCCAATATGCCAGCCTTGGTGCAAAATACCGGAGTGGAATTAGCGTTAAATACGGTAAATATTCAAAACAACAGCATTAAATGGACAAGTGCATTCAATATAACAGTACCACGAAATAAACTGATATCGTACCCCGATCTTATTAATTCAAGTTATTCCTCCTCCTATGCAATAGGATATCCGCTGAGCTCCTCTTTCTTGTATCATTACACAGGTGACGATGCTACTACCGGATTACCAACTGTAGCGGATATGAATGGAGATGGGACATATCAATCGGGTATTTATCTGAATGGTAAAGGAGATCGTATTTATGCTGGTGCTACGTATCCTGCCTTTTATGGAGGATTGAATAATAGTGTCAGTTATAAGAATTTTCAATTTGATGTATTTGTGCAGTTTACAAAACAACAGGGACGTTCCATTGCAACTGGAACTTATTACCCTCCCGGATTAATGTATAATATGTCGTTAGATCTTGTAAATGATTATCTCGGAAATAATTGGGAGAAGAATCCAAAAATTACTCAGGCTTATGCAGCAGCCTATACAGCATATTCAAGATGGACTGCATCTGATGCGAGTCTTGTAGATGCCTCCTTTATAAGACTCAAAAATATCAACATTTCTTACAAATTGCCTGCAACATTTTTGGAAAAGTGCCACCTGCAAAACATTCGTATTTACCTGCAGGGACAAAATCTGCTGACATTAACCAATTATAAAGGATTTGACCCTGAAACAAAAGGTGTTGCATTGCCTCCGTTACGAACATTCATGGCAGGTATTCAATTATCGTTATAATAGGACCGGTTTATTAATAATATTTATGACAATTATGAAAACAAGATATAATTTCAGGGTGAATACTTTAAGTCACTTTTCACGTGCTCTTCACTTTTTGTTAATCGGATTTATACTTCAGGTTGTTTCCAGTAGCTGCGAAAAACTTATTGAGGTTGAAATACCTGCAAATCAATTGGAGCAAGCAACAGTGTTTAATTCTAACACAACAGCTAATTCTGCGGTTGCCGGTATGTATAATGCAATGGCAAATAAAGGTACTTTTAATTACATGCTCACAGTTTATCCTAGTATGTCTGCAGATGAAATGTACTATAATACATCTAAAGGCTTTTACGATCAATTTACCAATAATATAATTTCTACAATAAATAATTCAGATAATCTTACCCTTTGGTCCGACCCTTATTCCATCATATATCAAGCCAACGCAATTATAGAGGGCTTGGCAGGAAATAGCAATGTGTCTGATGCATTGAAAAAACAGTATACAGGAGAAGCTAAGTTTATCAGGGCCTACTGTCATTTTTACCTGACAAACCTTTATGGCGAAATACCATTGATTACCACTACAGATGTTACTAAAACAGCTTTGGCACCACGGACATCTATAGCTGATGTTTATACCCAGATAACTGCCGATTTATTGGATGCAGAAAAAACATTAGCTGTGAACTATAACTATTCACCTACATCCGGCGACCGGACAAGGGTCAATAAATGGGGGGCTGCCGCTTTGCTGGCTAGGGTTTATCTATACAGGGGTTTATGGGAAGATGCTGCAAAACAGGCCTCTTTGGTAATTGATAGTACAACCTTGTATTCGTTGGTGACAGATATTACTACATCTTCACCTTTTTATAAAAACAGTTCTGAAGCAATCTGGCAATTTTACTCATTCATTAACCCCACAAATGGATACACGAACGAGGGTACCTATTTCAACCCTGCAACAACAGCTACCTCGTTTTTTGTATTAAGACCGGGTTTGTTAAGTGCTTTTGAAAACACCAGTGGGGGTGTCAGTGATAAAAGAAAGAGTGCCTGGACCAAAACGTTTACGTACGCTGGAATCACTTACTATACACCTTGTAAATACAAGTTTATCTCAGCTGCTGCCGCTGCCGGAAAGCTGGAATATTATACATTATTGCGCTTGTCTGAACAATATCTAATAAGGGCAGAAGCCCGTGCTCAATTGGGTATCGTTACGGGTATTAATAGTGCCGCTTCCGACTTGAATGTAATAAGGACCAGAGCAGGTCTTGGAAACACGACAGCCAACACAAAAACAGATATGTTGTCGGCCATTGCCCAAGAGCGCAGGGTAGAGCTATTTGCGGAGCTTGGACATCGTTGGTTTGATCTAAAACGAACAGGTAGTGCGGGGACAGTCCTGGGGCCTTTAAAGACAACCTGGACTTCCACTGCAATATTGTACCCTGTGCCTGAAGAGGCTATCAAAACCAATTCTAATTTGCTGCCGAATAATATTGGCTATTAGATATGGACAAGATTTGCCTGCATTACAAATAAAAATATCACAACACAGACTTATAATCAAACACACTTTTTGAAACACTATTTAAATATGAGATTTTCATCTAAAAAAAATATTATTGCCAGCTTATTGCTGACTACTTTGCTTTGCTCTTGTTCATTATTACATAAAACCCAACATAATAACAAAACAGTAGTTGTATCACCTGTTACAAAGGTTGCTGGAGATACTGTAAAGACTTCTGCTATTAAGCCTTATAATGAGGTGATTACATCTAAGGCAATAACACAAAAGGGTCTGTTCACAGTACATCAACTAAATGATAAATATTATTTTGAGTTGGCCGACTCCATAATGGGACGCGAAATATTGCTGGTTACCCGCTTAAGTAAATCAACCCCCGGGGCTGGAAACTATGGCGGAGAGGCAATCAAGGAACAAATTATCCGCTGGGAAAAAGGACCCTCAAATAAGATATTCTTAAGGGTGATCACTTTGATCAATAGTGCCGATACTACCAATCAGATATATAAAGCTGTAACCAATTCAAATATGTATACAATTGCAGCCGCGTTCGACCTCAAGGCGAAAGGCAAGGACGGTAACAGTGTTGTATTTGATGTTACAGACTGGTTGAAAGGAGATAATACAATCCTTGCATATTCTCCTGCAACAAAAAAGGCATTTAACTTGACCACTCTAATACAAGATAGAAGTTATATAGCTAGTATAAAGAGCTATCCTATCAATACTGAGGTTCGATCGATAAAAACATATATGGCAGTACCTCCTTCTGACAGACCAGGTTTACCGGCAGTCAGTGAAGCGGGAGCATTAACAACTGAGTTGAACAACTCCTTTGTCTTACTGCCAAAAACGCCAATGACAAAAAGGTTGTATGATTATCGAGTTGGCTATTTTTCAAGCGAATATAACGTGTATAGCGACAATCAACAAGAGGTGAATGTAGAAACATATATTCACAGATGGAGGTTAGAGCCAAAACCGGAAGATCATGAGAAATGGTTGAGGGGTGAGCTTGTAGAACCTTCAAAACCAATCGTATACTATATTGACCCTGCTACGCCAAAAAAATGGAGACCCTCTCTGATTGCGGGTATCAACGACTGGCAGAAAGCGTTTGAACATGCAGGATTTAAAAATGCCATAATAGGCAAAGAGTGGCCAGAGAATGATTCTACCATGAGCCTTGAAGATGCGCGCTACTCTGTTATACGTTACTTCGCCACAACTGAACAAAATGCATATGGACCTAATATTGCCGATCCTCGCAGTGGCGAAATCATAGAGAGCCATATTGGCTGGTTCCATAATGTAATGAAACTTGTTCATGACTGGTATATGATACAGGCAGGGGCAATAGACCCCCGTGCACGCAAGATGGTTTTTGATGATGAATTGATGGGACAATTAATCCGTTTCGTAAGTTCGCATGAAGTAGGACATACACTTGGTTTGCGTCATAATATGGGTGCCAGCAGTCTGACTCCGGTTGAGAAATTACGAGATAAAAAATGGCTTGAAAGATATGGACATACTGTCTCTATTATGGATTATGCCCGCTTTAACTATGTGGCACAACCTGAAGATAATATAAGTGAAGCCGGTATCTTCCCTCGTATCAATGACTATGACAATTGGGCCATAAAATGGGGTTATGCACCTGTCCCTAATGTCTCTTCCCCAGAAGAGGAGGCTCTTGTGCTGAACAAGTGGATAAAAGATAGCCTGTCTGTAAATCCTCGCTTATGGTTTAGTGGGGAAGGAAAAGATTATGATCCCCGTTCACAAACCGAAGATTTAGGAGATAATAGTATGAAGGCTAATGCTTATGGAATGAAGAACCTGCAGCGTATTGTCCCAAATCTTATCGAATGGACAAAAGAACAAGATGGCGATGATTATGCGAATCTGGTTTCGATGTATAAGAGTGTAATTAACCAATACGACAGATATCTTGGACATGTGCTCAAGAACCTCTGTGGCGTTTATCAAACCGCAAAAACGGTTGATCAATCAGGAAGTTTATATGCTTCAACACCTCGTCATATACAGAAAGAAGCAGTTGCATTTTTAAACAAATACGCATTGCAAACCCAACACTGGTTGCTGGATACTTCTATACTGAACCGGATTAATAATCCTGCATTGGGAGAACCAATTTCCAGTAAGCAAGTTTCAATGCTAATGCTGATGACTTCCGGAGGAAGATTGACTAGATTAGCAGAAGTAGCCAATAGGTTTGATGGAAAAGAAGACGTTTATCAGCCAGAAGAATTACTGTCGGATATTGAAGCCGGATTATGGAGTGAATTACAATCAGGTACTCCGATTGACTATTATCGTCGTAAACTACAACGGGCATATATAGGCAATCTTATGGCAATATTGGACCCATCTTCTGTAACAGACGGAACGGCAGCTTTAGTGGCCTCTATGTCGAAAGAGGCCGTCGCTAATTCTGATATAAAAGCTTTAGCAAAACAGCACCTCGAAAAAGTAGGTAAAATAGTAAGAACAGCGATTCCTGTTACTAAAGATCAGGAAAGCAAGCAGCACCTGCAGTTTGTACTATATACTATTAATAAATTCTTTAAAGATGAGAAGAAGTCATAAAAGCCTTATAATAGTATTGTTATATTTTTTGCAGATAGCAACATCAATGGTGTATGCTGCCCCTCCCACCAGGGGTAGCTATACTATCAATGGAAAGATAAATGATGTGCAACATAGTATCGTGTATCTTTCTTACCAATATAATTATCGGATCTATACAGATTCGGCCATTATTGAAAACGGAACATTTCAACTAAAAGGGGTAATTCCGGAACCGCTTATCTGTACGCTAAAGGTTGCCGGAAATAATCAGCAGGTGTCTTTCTTTGTAGAAAAAGGCAGTTTTTCATTCGAAGCGGATAGTCGAAAACTTTATGATGGTGTTTTAAAAGGCTCCAAGCAAAACGATGTCTGGAATGATTATAAAAGAAACTATTTTGGGAAGCTTCCTAAGCGGGGTGCTCCCGGGGATACAGCTTTTTTAAGTGCTTATGGTCGTGCTGTTTCTCTTTTTGTAGAGAGAAATACACAGTGGGTGGCTGCAGCTGTAATTATCTACGACAAGTATATCGCACATTTAGATGTCAAAAAGGCTACTGCATTATATGGACAATTGAATCAGGAGGTACAACAATCCTATTATGGGAAAAGGATTTTATATAGGTTGGAATCTTCGAAAAGGATTTCAGAAGGTAAAATAGCACCCGATTTTACTTTGTCCGATTCATCCGGTAACTTATATAGCCTAAAGCAGTTCAGAGGAAAATATGTATTGGTCGATTTTTGGGCAAGTTGGTGCGGTCCTTGCCGGAAAGAGAATCCAACGCTCAAAGAGGCTTACCGTAAATATGCCGGGCAAGGGTTAGAAATAGTAAGCATATCTATTGACCAAGACAAGAGGTCATGGTTAAATGCAGTACATACCGATCAGCTTCAATGGTTACAGTTGAGCGATCTGAATAGATTTGCTGTCAGCCTATACGGCATTAGCAGCATACCAAAAAACTTTCTGCTAGATCCGGGAGGCGTTATAATTGCTAAAGATCTGCGCGGAGAGCAGCTGGAAGTTAAATTGAATGAGATCTTTTGAATGAAATCATTTCATTGACTCTTTTAATGGAAGTTTCAGGGTTGAGTGTTTAAATTTCTGTTTATCTTTTCCAGATGCATAATTAGTAGCCCCGTATTCCGGCTGGTTTGATGAGATTTAGGTTAAGTAAATAAATAGTGAGTTATTTAATTATCAAACCACCCGGGGTTACTCTCATCGTATAGATAATTATGCAATCGTCAGATTATCCCGAATAAAACCACTTTTTGAGGCTAATAAATCGATATCAGTTTTACTATACATTAGCTGTTCCTCCTTGTTCTAAAAATGATAGGATATTAGCAGGAGCACATATCTTCCATTCGATAAAATAAGTATCCGATTCTTGTGGTTCGGTAAGATACCGGGTACTCATCCCTATTTTATTTTTGCAGAAATCAAAAACTTTCTCACTTAATTTTGTCTCATTTTTGAAGTATTGTAATATAAAACCTACTTTTTGAAATAGAAATTGCTTGGAGTATTGATCAAGGTATTTTAATAATTTTTCTTCATTTAAGAATGTCAGGAGTGAGAAACATTTAACCAATTCTTCTATTCCTCCACTTCTGTCGATTCTGTCGATACAATCAATTACTGTTCTTTCAATGTCTGTAACATGAATCAATGAATCTGCAGAAGGAGTAGTAATTCCAAAACCATTTTTTGATTTACAAAACAGGTAGTTTATCTCATCAAACTTAAAAGAATTGAATTTTTTATTTGAGGATACATAAATATCATAAAAATACTTGTTGAGCCAACCCATGATATTCTAATGCCGAATGATATGACAAATAGGAAGAATCTGTTATTTGGCTTGCAATTTCAAACTTATTAGCGGTATGTATCTTAGATGCTAGATCTGTTACTGAATAGAAATCCCTCCTTATATGACAAACTAATTTTTGCTTTTTATAGTTCTGTAAGAGATCTTTAGCAGAACTCTCATTTCCAGATAAAACAACAATATCTTTTAGCCTGAATAATTTCAGCTTATGCAACTCTTCAAGATACTTTTTCATTACGTATTCTTTATATTTTACTCAAAGGTACAGAAATATCCGTACTTGCAAAATATTTTACAAAGATTTATTAAGTAAACTGTCATAAAAAAAGCTAAATATCATTTGCAGATATTTAGCTTTTTTCGGAGCGGTCTGGACGGGACTCGAACCCGCGACCCCATGCGTGACAGGCATGTATTCTAACCAACTGAACTACCAAACCTTTTTCCCTTTAGGGACTGCAAATATAGCGATCATTTTAATATTTGCAAAATTATTGTAGCGTTTACTTTTATTTTTTCTCGAAAAAAGAGAAGTGCACATTCCCGTATTTTTTTTCCTTTGTAAAAAACGGATTTGTCTCATAGTTGAAACCCGCAGGATGTTCAAAAACCAGAATGCCTCCATCTTTGAAAATGGGGCGGGAGAGTATCTTTTCCGGAATGCCACCAAACTCGGCAATGTCGTACGGAGGGTCGGCAAACACTATGTCATATTGCTGATTGCATATTTCCAGAAAGTCAAAGACATTGTGACGGACAACCTGCATCCCCTCAATCCCGAACTTTGCCGCCGTACTTTTGATGAATGCTGCATGAACAGCGTTCATCTCTACAGATGTTATGGTGCAGCATCCGCGTGAGGCAAATTCAAAAGAGATACTGCCAGTTCCTGAGAAGAGATCTAGTACCGATACTTCGGAGAAGTCATACTGGTTGGCAAGCACGTTAAACAGCCCCTCCTTTGCAAAATCTGTAGTTGGTCTGGCCTTATAGTTAACTGGAGGAGAAATTGTCTTCCCTCTCATGTCGCCGCCTATTATCCTCATAGTTGTTAAAGTTCAAATGTCAAAGAAGAGAATTTCAGTTCAATTTCCGGAGAGCCCAGAGGGATGCGCTGATTTCTGAAATATTTTACCTTGGAGAAGTACTTTGATATATCCATAATTTCAAAATCCTTCAAGTTTCCGCTTACATAAACGGTAGTCAACTCAGGGTTGAACTGTACCTGCCTTTGTGCCAGTAAAAGGAAGTATAGGGCTGTATTAAAATGAATTGCAGGAAAAGAGTTGCAGTACACCAGTCTTAAACCTTCGTAAGCTATAAGATGTACGTGCCCCTTATGAAATCTGAAAAAAATCTTGTTGTGGTCATGAAAATCCGAAACCTGCGAAATAATCGGATATATAGAGGGGAAGAGCCGGAATTCCGGTTGTGCCTTTTTTATCTGATTAATCAATGTACTACTGACGGCAAACAGAATTATTATATCCTGACCAGGTACTTCCACTGTGTCTATCTCGTCAAGTTCGTCCAGACTGTGAAGTTTGCTCAAATGCTGGAACGTATCTTCCTCTTTGTAGAGTTGCTTTGGAACAAGGGCATATTTGCAGGTGTCTATTATTATATTGACTTTCTTGAATGTTGAAGATAAAAGAGTGAAAGAGTCGATAAGCTGCGCGGTGTTTTTCAGGAAAAAGTCGTAATGTCCCCTTTCACAAGAGAAATCGGACTGATACATAAAAAACACTTTGTTGGCGGAATCATTGACAACAGAAAAAGAAAATCCATTCAAGTCAGCCTGAATGGATAGTCTGTTTTCTTTTGTCTTTTCCAGCTCGAGCTGCTTATTGACAATTATAGGCATAATTTTTATTCCCAGTTACCCGCATTGTTGTTTGGTGATTCTATGCTCCCAACTCTTAACCCAGGATAACGGTTTGACATTTCACGGTCAGACTTAAGGTTAATAATAAGTTGTCTGTTAAGATCTTTAAGTAGTACTTCATATGGAGCAGATGCTTCGAACAAAGGAACGTCTACACTGGAAACCTGTCCTATTATAGCCTTCATCTCAAATTTCTTTCCACCGCTATAAGGGATGTATGCAATTGAGTCAATATTGAACCCCGGTCTTTTAAGCAAAGTGTCTTTAACCGGAATCGTTAAACTGTCACGGAAAACTCTTTTTTGTGCAACCGCAAGTGAGTCGTCCATAGATCCGATTTGTTTAATAACGGTAATTTTGCCATTGTTGTAGAAATCAATAAGAGTGTCTAAGCCCGATGTGAATTTACCAAACTTGGTCTTGTAAGCAACCTGAAGGGTACGAATATCCTTAAGCCTTTCAATGGCAAGGCTTTCTCTGAATTTCTTGTTTTTTTCAAAAATAACCGGTTCTTGAATGCTTGTATAGATCAAATAGCCTAATACTACTATTATTATAGGCAGGACAACCAAAATTAAGATTTTTTTCATTGGTAATTATTCTATTTTATATTTATTTCTAAAATATGATGCACAAAAGTAAAATAAATATTTAGACCCCGCAATATATTTTCCTACTTTTGTGCCAATTATTTCGATATGACGGACTTTTTAGATATAGAACAAATCGACAGGCTCTGGTGCCTAATATCTTCTGCCAGAAAGATTTTGATAATCAGTCATACAAATCCCGACGGAGATGCCATGGGATCTGTTACTGCTATGAAACATTTCCTGAACTCAAAAAAAATTGACTCCCTTATTGTTGTGCCAAATTGTTATCCCGACTATCTTGGGTTTCTCGATGAAGATAAAGATATAAAGGTATATAAGACTCAAAAGGCTGCCGTTGAGGAGTATTTGTTGGAATGTGACCTTATAATAGCCCTTGATTTCAATCAACTAAGTAGGGTTGATGATCTCGAAAAAATCCTGAGAAGTTCTCATGCAAAAAAGATTCTCATAGACCATCACCCTGATCCTGAAAATGAATTTTTCGATCTGGTCATCTCCACAACAGAGATATCCTCTACATGCGAATTACTCTACTGGTCGCTAATAGCCATAGAAAGATCTGCAAACAGAGACAATCCGGGCAAACTGGATTTACTAACCGCCTCTTCTTTGTATGTAGGTCTTATGACAGACACCAACAACTTCTCTAATTCTGTATTTGGCACAACTTTTAAGATGGCATCGGACCTTTTAATGTTGGGCGTAGACAAAGAAAAGTTGCAACACTATGTATTCGGGGGTTTTACGGAGTCAAGGATGCGCCTGTTAGGATACCTGCTACAGAAAAAAATGGTAATACTACCTGAGCTGGAAGCGGGATATATCGTGCTGACAAAGGAGGAGCAACTGCAATTTGATTTTGCAGAGGGTGATTCGGAAGGGTTTGTAAATATGCCTCTGAATATAAGAGGAGTGAGTGTCTCTGCTCTTTTTACTGAAAGCACCGACAATATTAGGGTATCTCTAAGATCGATAGATGATTTTTCAGTAAATGAGATGGCAAAGAATTTTTTCAACGGAGGTGGACATGAGAGAGCATCGGGAGGCAAACTTTTTATGTCTATAGATAAAGTGCCCGAATATTTTACCGAGAGTCTGAGAAAAATGAAGAAGATAATTACAATTGTTTTATCATGTTTGTTTATTCTGATTACTGGTTGTACAAAACAGGACACAGAATTACAGCTGGCCGAGCAGATTAAGAATATTGACAGCTTTACAAAGAGTCAGGTTGCCGGTGGCAAAAGGCTGGTTGTCAACAAAGGTTCAAGTCGTGTGATAATTGCAGAAGGGGAGGGTGATGAGATCATGGCTGGAGATTCTGTTGCTTTTGATTTTGCCGGATATGTTTTCCAGTCGGGATTAGGCACGTTGTTTGAAACAAATGTTCTGGAAATAGCAGAGAATCTGGGGATAAACATTTATAACCGAGGGTATGATTTTGGAAAAGGTGTCATTGGAAAGAGCATGTTTATTGATGGTCTGGACAAAGGGCTTCTGGGGGCAAAAATGGGAGAGCATGCGTACATTGTTTTTCCCGCAAACCTGGGTTTTGCTAAAAAAGATGTCGGGTTAGTTCCAAAAATGTCCCCTTTAATATTCGAGGTTTGGATAAAGACGATAAAAAAGAATTAATTTTTGCTAATTTTGTACGATTTTTGTAACAAAGCCAAGAAAAGAAAATTTGATGAATAGATTTTTAAGATCAGGTACGTTTTTATTTGCCTCAATTGCAGTGTTGTTTTCATGTTCCAAGGAAATAACAGAGAGTTCGGACTCCGTTGAGAAGAGATTGTTAGATGCATACATTAAGGTTACATACAACAACAGTATTCAACCCACCACGTCGGGTATGTACATTATAACTCAAACTGCAGGTAATGGTGACCCTGTACAAGAGACCGGAGGAGTGTTTGTGAGATACTCAACAATGGATCTTAAGAATAATTATCTGAGCACTACGTACGAAAATGTTGCAAAGATTGCCGGAGGATTTTCAGACACCACATATTATGGACCGGTTCTGTTTGAAATGGGCAACTATACACTTATAAGAGGATTGGAAGAGGCGCTTATAAAACTCAGAGTGGGTTCAAAGGCAAGGATTATCATCCCTTCCTGGATGTCTGACTACAATTATCAGGGAAGCACGAGAATACATTCATCACCAACTATATATGATATAGAGATTCTGAGGGTAGTAGACAGTGTGGCCCTGTTTGAGATTGACACACTTGAAGCATTCAGCAGAAAACATTTTGGCGGATTAGATTCCTTATCAAAAGGATTCTACTTTAAGTCACTCGCCCCGGGTATTGGAGACACTTTAAAAGCCGGAGACAATATATCATATTGGTACGTAGGAAGACTTCTTGATGGTTTTGTATTCGATACAAATATTGAGGATACAGCAAGAAAATACAAGATATACAGTCCGAATAAAAGCTATACTGCCTTAAGTGCAAGTATTGTGGATGAAAGTTCTACTGAGACGACAGTAATTACAGGAATGGACAAAGCTTTCCGGAATATGAAACATGGAGGAAAAGCAGTCACTTTTTTCTCTTCAGATTGGGGTTACGGATCGACACAGAAGTCATTTGGAAAGTACCAACCAATGCATTTTTATGTGGAGGTTGTCACTGATAATAGTGATGATGTAGACTAGGTACATGGGGACGTAACAGTTATACCCAACAAAAATATAAGAGGGTGTTCAAAAGTAATTTGGGACACCCTCTCTTGTTTAGGTACTGATACAGGATTAACCGATAAACCTGAAATGTGGCCCGAACCTTTCAAATGCAGCTCTCTCCAGGGATTCGCGATGATCTGGATGAGCCACTGATATTAACAGTTTTGCCCTCTCCTGAAGTGATTTTCCGTAAAGGTTCACTGCTCCGTGCTCTGTTACAAACCAGTGAATATGGTTACGGGTGGTAACCACACCGCCGCCGGGGTTCAGTACCGGTGCAATTTTACTGATTCCTTTATTGGTCACCGATGGCATTGCTATGATAGCCTTTCCTCTTTCTGAGAGTGATGCTCCGTAGATAAAGTCGATCTGCCCGCCGACACCTGAGTAAAATGTTGTACCTAGTGAGTCTGCACAAACCTGTCCTGTGAGATCTACCTGAAGGGCAGAGTTTATAGCTGTCACTTTAGGGTTTTTTGAGATGATGAAAGGGTCGTTGGTATATCTAACGTCCATCATGAGCACCATTGGGTTGTCGTCTATGAAGTCATAGCATGTTTGTGATCCCATAAGAAATGTAGATACCATCTTGCCTTTGTCAATCGCTTTGTTGGCTCCGTTGATAATGCCTTTTTCTACAAGTGGAAGTACTCCGTCGGCAAACATTTCTGTATGGATACCCAGGTTCTTGTGGTTGCCAAGTTGGGTAAGTACCGCATTTGGAATAGCTCCGATTCCCATCTGAAGGCATGCACCATCCTCAATAAGATTTGCACAATTTTTTCCTATCGCTGCCTCAATGGCATCCGGTTCAGTAAAATGTGCTGGTTCCAGCAATTCGTCGGCCTCAACAAAGTAATCAATCATGCTTAAGGGAATCATCGCATCGCCCCATGCTCTTGGTACGTTTTTGTTCACTACAGCAATGACGTGTTGTGCACACTCAATGGCCGCCAGGGTTGCATCAACCGATGTTCCGAGCGATACAAAACCGTGCTTGTCCGGCGATGAAACCTGAATCATAGCTACATTACAAGGAAGGGTACCGCTTCTGTACAACTTCTGGGTCTCGCTCAGGAAAACGGGAATATAATCTGAATAGCCGGCTTGTACGCTTTTGCGTACGTTGCCTCCTACAAAAAATGCCTGGTGGAAAAATATGCCTTCATATTTTGCCTCTGTATATGGGGCCGAACCCTCTGTGTGAAGGTGGTGAATGCGTACATCTCTCAATTCTCCGGAATCGCCTCTTCTTACTAGAGCATCAATCAGAATTTTAGGGGCACTTGCAACGCTGCTGAAGTGGATATGGTCTCCGGATTTTACAACCTTAACTGCTTCATCTGCGCTAATGAACTTTAAATTAGTGTGCATGATAAGTTATTAATATTTAGTTATTTTTTAAATAAATACATCTCCTTTAAAGGAGCGGCAAATGTATGAAAATTTTCTATCTTTGCCCAATATTATGGCCTGTAAATGACGATTGTTACTATAACAAGTGATTGGTGCAAGGGTGACTATTATCTGGGTGCATTAAAGGGTAGACTCATATCGCTTTCAAAAAATATTGAGCTGGTTGAGGTCACAAATTCGATACCCCCCTTTGATGTTCTTCAGGAAATTTTCATTCTTAAAAACTGTTATAAGTATTATCCTAAAGGTACAATTCATCTTCTCGGGGTAATGAGTGAACCCACTGCGGGACATCCAATGGTGGTCGTTTTTGCAGATAATCACTACTTTGTAGGGGTTAATGACGGCAGGTTCTCTCTTCTTTTCGATTCATTGCCGGCAATAGCATTTGCAATTGAAGATGATGCGAATTTCTCGAATTTTTCTGCGCTGGATCTGTTTGTAAGGGGAGTTGAATCTGTTATTGACAATAGTTATGAATTAAACACATTTGCCACTAACATCAAAAAAGAGATAACTCCAAAGGTGGTTTATAACGAGGATTCCATAACAGGGAGAGTTGTTTACATAGATTCATTTGGCAATGCAATAACCAACATAGAGAGAGGCATATTTGACAAGCTCCAGAGGGGCCGGAGTTTCACTGTTTTTGTGCAGGGCCCCTATACCAAGATAACAACAATATCTCATAGTTATTCACAGCACCTGCCCGGAGAGATACTAGCTATTTTTAACTCCCTGGGGTTACTTGAGATTGCTGTTAACCAAGGAAACATAGCAACACTGGAAAACCTGGGCACAGCCTCGGAAATAAGAATAAAATTCAACAATGGATAGAGAAAAAGAGATAAAAGCCTTCTTGAGGCTTTTGGATATTATGGATGAGCTCAGGGAAAAATGTCCCTGGGACAAGGAGCAGACCATGGAGTCGCTCAGAAGCCTTACAATTGAAGAAACATACGAATTGAGCGATTCTATAATGGATGGCGACGATTTTAATATCAGCAAAGAGCTGGGAGACATAATGCTGCATATTGTGTTCTATGCAAAGATTGGTTCCGAAAAGGGAACATTCGACATTGCCGATGTAATGGAAAGGATTTCAGACAAACTGGTTTATCGTCATCCTCATGTATTTGCTACAACTCGGGTGAACGGTACAAAGGATGTTATAGAAAACTGGGAATCACTGAAGAGCACAGAAAAACACGGGAATAAATCGCTTTTGTCGGGTGTGCCCAAGTCGCTGCCATCATTGGTGAAGGCCTACAGAATTCAAGACAAGGCAAGGGCAGTCGGGTTTGACTGGGATATAAAGGAGCAGGTGTGGGACAAGGTAAAGGAGGAGCTTGATGAATTCGAGCATGAGATGAAGGTTAGCGAAAACCAAGGCGAGAAGGTAAAAGAGACAATTGCCACCAAGAGGGCAGAGGAGGAGTTTGGCGATCTTCTTTTTTCACTGGTAAATGCTGCCCGACTTTATAAAATAAATCCGGATACGGCCCTTGAGCTGACAAACCGGAAATTTATCAAACGGTTCAACTATCTGGAAGAAAATACGATAAAACAGGGACTCTCTCTAAAAGAGATGTCATTGGAGCAGATGGACAAGTACTGGGAAGAGGCAAAAACCTTTGAGAAGGCAGGGGAGTAAAATATGGAAAACTGGTTAATCAGAAGCGAGCTTCTTCTGGGAAAGGATACACTTGATGTTTTCAAATCGAAGAGGGTTGCAGTCGTAGGACTTGGCGGGGTAGGTGCCTATGCTGCGGAAATGCTGGCCAGGGCAGGCATTGGAGCAATGATAATTGTAGATTCGGACATAATAAACCCTTCTAACAAAAACCGTCAGCTGCTTGCTCTGGACAGCACTGTCGGAATGGCTAAGACCGATGTTATGGCAAAACGTCTGCTGGATATAAACCCTCAGATAGAGCTTAAGGTAATAAATGAATTTATTACAGACGAAAATATTGCGGAGCTGCTCTCCGGAGAAGAGCTCGACTACATTGTTGATGCAATAGATACACTCTCTCCAAAAATAGCCCTCATAAAGCATGCGCTGGACAGAGGTGTACCTGTTGTGAGTTCCATGGGTGCAGGGGCAAAACTTGATGCAACCAAAATCAGAATTACAGATATTTCTAAATCATTTAATTGCCCTTTGGCTTACATGCTAAGGAAAAGGCTCCGGAAAGAGGGCATCAGCAAGGGCTTTAAGGTGGTATTCTCAGAAGAACTTCCCGATGAGAATGCAATTCTTGCGGTACAAGAACAGAATAAGAAGTCAATTGTTGGCACAATCTCCTATCTGCCTGCGGTTTTCGGGGCTGTCTGCGCCCAGGTTGTCATACAGCACTTTGTGGGCTGATGCCATTCCTGATTCAAAAAAAATGACTACATTTGCGCAACCTACATCCTCTAAACTGTGTACAAATGCAAATAGAAATCAGAGAGGTTAAAACCTCGTCGGAGATAAAGAAATTTATAAGGTTTCCCCATAAGTTATACAAAGAAAACAAACAATATGTTCCTGTACTGGACTCTGAAGAGTTCTCGGTTCTTACCAAAAGTCCATCACTGGAGTATTGCAAAATAAGGATGTGGATGGCCTGGTCAAAAGAGAACAAGATAATTGGCAGGGTAGCAGGAATTCTTAATCCGAGGGCAGACGAGTTCCAGCATTATCAAAGAATAAGATTCGGTTGGTTCGACTTTATTGACAATGCAGATGTGGCTAAGGCACTTCTGGATAAAGTTACTGAATGGGGCAAGGAAGAGGGGAAAACGGAGATTCACGGACCTCTGGGTTACAACACATGGAACCGCCAGGGGATGCTTATAGAGGGTTTCGAAAATACGCCTTCGGTTAACTGTCTGTATAATTATGCGTATTATCCGCGAATAATGGAAGAACTGGGATACAACAAGCAGGTAGACTGGATACAGTTAAAAATTCCTACAAAAGTAGATGTTCCTGACAGGATTAAAAGAATAAGTGAGTCCCTGAGGGAGAAGCATAGCCTCAACATCATGGATATTAAAAAATTAAAGAATATTGATGTATTGGTTGATAAATTCTTTAAAACATTCAATCAGAGTTTTCAAAACATTGTCAATTTCATTCCTCTTACACCCAAAGAGATAAATGCTATTGGAAAGAGCTATTTTCCAATGCTTAGGCCGGAACTTACCATTATTGTACAAGATGAGCATGACAATATTGCCGGTTTCGGGATTTGTTTTCCGAACCTTTCTGAATCATTTAAAAAAGCAAAAGGCAGACTTTTTCCATTCGGTTGGTACCATATTATGAGAGGTTTCCGTAAATATGATTCTATAGACTTAATGATGATAGGGGCGGCTCCTGAATGGCAAAACAAAGGCATAACCGCTGTTTACCATACAGCAATATCGGAAAGGCTTAAAAATCTGGATGTTAAATATGCGATCTCCAATCCTCAGGCTGAGGACAACTCTGCATACAAGGTTTGGGAGAGGTACGAGCACTATCCATATATGAAAAGACGTTGTTATATAAAAAACATAATATGAAAATTAAAGATCTCTGTTCATTAGTAAATGGGACGGTTGTTTGCGGGGAGTCTAGGCTGGAGGATAATGTGGAATTCGCATTTGCCTCAGATCTCATGAGTGATGTACTAACAGTAAAGATTCAAAATTTTATTCTGATTACCGGGTTAGCTAACATTCAATCAATAAGGACTGCAGAGATGTCCGATGTGCCATTCATGCTTTTATGCAGAAACAAAGAGGTGACTCCGGATATGATAGAAATTGCAAAAGAGAATCACATGCTTATAGTAAAGAGTCCTTTTTCAATGTTCAGATGTTCGGGTATTCTGTATTCTGCTGGACTAAAACCTGTATATTAGCATGCATCTGGAGTATAATGTAGAAGGAGGCGATTTTACGCGTGCAGGTTTTGCCTCTTCCCAAATAAAGAAGACTCTTAAACAACTTAATGTAGACGCTACTGTAATTAAAAGGGTAGTAGTAGCACTGTATGAAGCAGAAGTCAATATTGTTGCTCATGCATATCGTGGAGTGATTTATGCAGATATTAATGGTGCCGGCATACAACTAAAACTTGAAGATGAAGGTCCAGGAATAGCTGATGTAGATATGGCAATGAAAAGAGGATTCTCTACTGCCTCCCGGGAGGTAAGGGAGATGGGATTCGGCGCAGGTATGGGGCTTCCCAACATTAGTGAAAATGCCGATAACTTTTCAATTGAAACAACAGTTGGAAAGGGAACAACGCTCAATATTGAGATTAAATTTTAGAAAAAGAGATGAGTCAGACAACATACCATAGGGCGCTGGAAATTATGAGTGACATCTGCATAGGATGTTCTCACTGCATGAAGGTATGTCCCACTGAGGCACTAAGGGTATCGGGTGGAAAGGCAAAGATACATGTGGACTGGTGCATAGATTGTGGTGAGTGCTTCCGTATTTGTCCGACAAGGGCAATCAGGGTTATGGACGATGACTTCAAGCATATTTTTGATTTCAAACACAGAGTGTTACTTGTCCCGTCGGTTTTTTATGCTCAGTTCGACGAAAATATCTCTATTGAGAAAATCTATGCGATTATTGGTGAATTGGGATTTACAGAGATATGTGCTGTTGAGCAGAGCGTGGACTCACTTCTCAATGAAGAGAACGAATACCTCAAAAATGCCGTTAAGCCGGCAATCTCCTCATTTTGCCCGTCTGTCATCCGTCTCATCCAGGTAAGGTTTCCGTCACTTGTAGATCATATAATGCAACTTCTCCCTCCAATAGAGATTACTGCTCAATATTATAAAAACAAGTTCAAGAGAGAGGGGATTCCGGAAAGTGACCTGGGCATTTTTTATTTAACTCCATGCATTGGTAAGATAGCAGCAATTAAATCTCCTGTAGGCGGATATGCATCTCCCATCAACGGAGTAATTAACATGGACTTCTTTTTTAATAAGGTTTTTCTTGCATACAAACAAAAGATGCCAATTACACAAACAGTTAAGGTGAGCAGAGAGATCTCTTCTAAAGGAGTTCTTTTTCCTACTACAGGTGGTGAGTCTGTACACATTGAGGGTAAAACATTAGCCATTGACGGAATGGCAAATGTTATTGATTTTCTTGAAATGCTGGAAAATGAAGAGATAGAAGGGGTGGATTTTTTAGAGCTGAGAGCTTGCGATGAATCTTGCGCAGGTGGCATCCTGTCACACAGGAACAGATTCCTGATTGCAAACAGCATGAAGGAGTATGCAGCTTCAAAACCTGAAAAACATAATCTCACAGAGGATTATAAAAAATACTGTTCAGCTGTAATTCATATGGAGAAGATTGAACCACGCTCCATGGTTAAATACGATAGAGACATAGAGGTGGCAATAAAGAAAATGGAGGGAGCAAGAGAGCTAAAACTACTTTTTCCCGGAATTGACTGCGGAGCCTGTGGAGCCCCTAGTTGCGAGGCCCTGGCCGAAGATATAGTTAAGGATCAGGCAGATATCAACTCGTGCATCTTCCTTAGAACTCTTTATGAGAAAAGGGGAGAAATGTCCCTTGAGGAGACGATTGCAATTATGGAAAACATCTGGGGAAAGGACCGCTTTATTAAAAAGAAATAATTATTACCTGATATATGTTAGTAAAAGAAATTGTAGAGAAATTGAACCTCAAAGTGTTTTCTTCCAAAGAGGGACTTGACAGAGAAGTAAAAGGGGGTTATACATCTGACCTACTCTCCGATGTAATGGGATATTCAAAAGAGGGACAGATATGGATCACCCTGCAGACTCACAAGAACATTATGGCAATTGCAACCTTAAAGGATCTTGCTGCTGTAATTCTTGTAAAAGGATTTGAACCTGAAGCTGACACGCTTGAAGCTGCCAACTCAGAGGGTATTCCTGTATTGGGTAGTGACCTGGAGGCTTTTGAACTTTCAGGAATACTGTTCAATACGTTAAAATGATAAAGGCCGACCTTCACATACATACCGTTTTATCGCCTTGCGGCGACATTGAGATGACTCCTGCTTTCATAATTACTAAGGCAAAAGAGTCGGGGCTTGGTATTATTGGAATAACGGACCACAATTCAACCCTTCAGTGTGCAGAAATTAAGCGGATAGGGGAAAAGGAGGGTATTTTCGTGTTATGTGGTGCCGAAGTCACTACAAAGGAAGAGGTTCATGTGCTTGCGTTTGTAGATGGTCAGGAGAATCTGGAAAAATTGCAGGATTACCTTACTGAACATCTCCCGAAAATTTTTAATAATGTCGGATTTTTTGGCTACCAGCTTGTAGTAAACGAGAAAGAGGAGATTATAAAAGAAGAAGAATATCTGCTGATTAGTGCAATAGACCAGAGCATCGAGCAGGTTGAGAGTTTTGTCCACTCACTTGGAGGTATCTTTATTCCGGCTCATATAGACAAACGTCAGAATTCAGTTTTGAGTCAGCTAGGCTTCCTTCCTCCCGGGCTAAAAATTGATGCTCTTGAACTGACAAAGCATACAAATATTGATACATTCACATCTCAAAACAGCTATCTGAAAAAGTATAGCATCATAAAATCGTCAGACGCACATTTTCCAGGAGACTTTGGAGATATATATACGAATCTGAATATTGACTTGCCTTCTTTCAATGCCATAAAAGAGGCACTGACAAACAATACTTTGCAACTATGAACGATCTTGCACTTCACATATTGGATATAATTCAAAACTCCCTGAGTGCCGGGGCCAGATTGATTAAAGTTTTCATTGATGAAGATATCAAGGGGGACAGACTGACGATTACAATAGAGGATAATGGAAAAGGGATGTCTGCAGATCAGGTGGAGAAGCTGAGTGACCCCTTTTTTACATCACGGACAACGCGAAGAGTTGGACTTGGAATTCCGCTCCTCAAACAGTCTGCAGAGCAGAGTGGAGGTTATATAAAAGTAGATTCAGAACAAGGAGTTGGTACAGTTGTAACAGCCTGTTTCCAGTACAGCAATATTGACAGACCACCTTTGGGCGATGTGGCAAATGCATTCATTCTTACAGTCTCGTCAAATCCGGAGGTAGAATTCATATTGAATTACAAGGTAAATGGCGAGGAGTATATCTTTGACACTGTTGAGGTAAAGGAAGTCCTCGAAGGGATTCCGCTTAATGATGCATCCATAATCCGTACTTTGACGGATATGATACGAGAGAATATAAAGGAGTTGAAACAATGATAAAAAAACATTTGGTAGTATTGTCGGGAGCAGGAGTGAGTGCCGACAGTGGTGTAGAAACTTTTCGAGACGCCAACGGACTTTGGGCCAAACACAGAGTAGAAGATGTATGTACCCCCGAGGCACTTGAAAACAATCCTGAGCTTGTATTAGATTTTTATAATCAGAGAAGAAGGCAATTGTTTGAAATTGAACCAAATGCCGGTCATCTGGCTATAGCGGAACTTGAAGAGGTCTTCGATGTGGATGTAATAACCCAGAATGTAGACAATCTGCATGAAAGAGCAGGGAGTACAAAAATACTCCATCTTCATGGCGAGTTGCTTAAGTGCAGGAGTATGAAGGATGACAAATATATCAGGGAGATTACAGGCGATCTTCACATTGGTGACTTATGTCCCAAGGGGGGGCAACTTAGGCCCCATATCGTATTTTTTGGCGAACAGGTACCGGAGATAGAAAAAGCAGTAGAAATAATTTCAACTGCAGAAATTGTTATAGTTGTTGGGACATCGCTTGCAGTTTATCCTGCCTCTTCTTTGATATATAATGCACCTCCGGAAGCTGTGATTTACGTGGTTGATCCTTCTGTAGTTGAAGTAAATAGCAGAAAGGTTAACTATATAAGGGAGCGCTCTGTAACAGGTCTTCCAAAGCTGATGAAACAGCTTATAACAGAAAATATATAACAAATGTTAATTATTTGCTTAATGATTTTTTATTACTTTTGTGCAATAATCCAAATAACTCAATATTTATGAATAAAATCAAGTCACTTGACGATTTGCGAAAGATGAAGCAAAATCTTGAAAACGGAATGAACATCCGTGAAAAAAGCAATTCGCCCGAGTCTCTGGTTCAAATCCGTGTAGCAATGGCAACCTGCGGAATAGCCTCCGGAGCGAGAGCGGTTATGAACACTCTTATCGAAAGGATAGAGAAGGACAAAATTCCCGCAGTTGTAACACAGGGAGGATGCATGGGCTATTGCTATGCCGAGCCGACAGTAGAAGTAAAAATACCCGGCAAAGATCCGGTTGTATTTGGCTATGTCGACTCAAAAGTTGCCGTTGATATTATTGAGAAGTACGTATTGCAGGGAGAGCTTCTGGAAGGTATCATTCCTGTCAATTACCAAACCATTAACGATAAAAAGTAGTATATATGGCACATTACAAAATGCACATGCTGGTTTGCGGCGGAACAGGATGCAGAGCCTCAGAAAGTGAAAAGATTACGGAAAACCTAAACGCAGAGTTAAAAAAACTTGGGCTTGAAAATGAAGCTCAGGTAGTAGTTACCGGTTGTTTTGGTTTTTGTGAAAAAGGCCCGATTGTTAAAATTGTTCCTGACAACACATTCTACACTCAGGTAAAACCGGAAGACTGCGCAGAGATAGTAAGCGAACACATTCTTAAAGGGCGCAAGGTTAGCAGGCTTCTTTATGAAGATCCTGAAACACAGAAACACGTAGAAGATTCAAAGCACATGGGATTCTATCAGAAACAGATTAGAATTGCCCTGAGAAACTGCGGTTTCATAGATCCTGAGAACATAGATGAGTATATAGCACGTGACGGTTATGCTGCACTTGGAAACATTCTTACAGAGATGTCGCCTCAGCAAGCCATAGATATAATGAAAAAATCCGGACTCAGGGGCCGCGGTGGTGGAGGATTTCCTACAGGTTTGAAATGGGAGATTGCTTCATCAAACAAAGCAGACCAGAAGTATGTGGTTTGTAATGCAGACGAGGGTGACCCGGGAGCATTCATGGACCGTTCAATCCTGGAAGGTGACCCACATTCTGTTATTGAGGCAATGGCAATTTGCGGCTACTGTATAGGGGCCAATAAAGGTATTGTATACATTAGAGCTGAGTATCCTCTGGCAATAAAGCGTCTTAAGATTGCTGCCAGACAGGCAAGAGCTTATGGACTTCTTGGAGAAGATGTCCTTGGCACAGGATTCTCCTTTGACATAGAATTGAGATATGGAGCAGGTGCGTTTGTTTGTGGAGAAGAGACAGCTTTGATCAAATCTATGGAGGGTCTTCGCGGAGAACCTACAGTAAAACCACCGTTTCCTGCAGAAAAAGGCTACCTGGGCAAACCAACAAACGTGAACAACGTTGAGACTTATGCAAATGTACCTGCAATATTCCTTAAAGGACCTGAGTGGTTTGCAAGTATCGGAACTGAAAAATCCAAAGGTACAAAGGTGTTTGCGCTTGCCGGCAAGATAAATAATGTAGGGCTCATTGAAGTTCCTATGGGAATCACACTCAGGGAAGTTATCTTCGAAATTGGCGGCGGTATCAAGGATGGTAAGAAATTCAAGGCTGTACAGACTGGTGGTCCATCGGGCGGTTGTCTTACAGAAAAACATCTTGACACTCCCATAGATTTCGATAACCTGATAGCAGCCGGCTCGATGATGGGCTCAGGTGGTATGATTGTTATGGATGAAGATGACTGTATGGTGTCTGTTGCCAAATTCTACCTGGAGTTTACAGTAGAAGAGTCGTGTGGTAAATGTGCCCCATGCCGTATAGGTAACAAGAGACTACACGAAATTCTTGAGAAAATATGCAATGGAAAGGGTACAGAGGCAGATATAGAGTATCTGAAAAACCTGAGCAAGGTTATTAAGGATACTGCTCTTTGCGGATTGGGTCAGACCTCTCCAAACCCTGTTTTGTCTACTATTGAGCACTTCCTGGACGAATACAAGGCTCACGTTACAGAGAGAATATGCCCTGCGGGACAATGCAAGGCATTGAAGTTATACACAATCATCCCGGAAAAATGCACCGGTTGTACTGCTTGTACCAGAGCATGTCCTGTTGCTGCAATTTCAGGTGAGAAACGTCAACCTCATATTATTGATGTAGACAAGTGTATCAGATGCGGTGCTTGTTACGACAAGTGTAAGTTTACAGCTATTCATGTTCAATAACGTACTCTTTATGGAAAAAATTAAAATCACTATAGATAATAAACTGGTGGAGGTTAGTAAAGGTACTACCATCTACCATGCAGCAAAGGCTAATGGAATTGACATTCCCACTCTTTGCTATTTAAAACTTGATCACCTTAATATTGAGAATCGTCCCGGAGGATGCCGTGTATGTGTGGTTCAGATTGAGGGACGTAAAAACCTTGCACCTTCATGCTCAACTCTCTGTACAGATGGCATGGTTGTTTATACCAATAAAGTAAGGGTACTTAACGCAAGAAAGACGGTTCTTGAACTGATTCTTTCCGATCACCCTAAGGAGTGTCTTGTTTGTTCATCATCAGGACAATGCGACCTTCAAAAGTTGTCTCAGAAAATGGGAATAAGAGAGATTCATGCAGTTGAGAATGCAGAAATGTCTACTTACAGAAAGGACTACTCTCCCGCCCTAAGGAGAGACATGGACAAGTGTATAATGTGTCGCCGTTGCGAAACAATTTGTAATGACGTACAGACTGTGGGAGCCCTGAGTGCAGTAAACCGCGGCTTTATGTCGGTTGTTGCTCCTGCATTTGAACAGGATCTGGTTGATTCACCTTGTACATTCTGCGGTCAGTGTGTTGCTGTATGTCCTACAGGTGCACTTACTCCATTCGACGATACTGCAAAGGTTATACGTGCCCTTGCGGACCCTACTAAGACCGTTATTGTTCAGACAGCCCCGGCTGTTCGTGCAGCACTTGGAGAAGAGTTCGGTTTTGAACCGGGGACCCTTGTTACAGGTAAAATGGTTTCTGCTCTTCGTACAATGGGCTTCGACAAGGTGTTCGATACAGATTTTGCTGCAGACCTTACCATTATGGAGGAAGGAACTGAGTTGCTGAGCAGAATTTCTAAGTTTCTCAATGGAGACAAGGATGTAAAGCTTCCGATTCTTACATCGTGTTGTCCTGCATGGGTCAACTTCTTTGAAGAGAACTATCCTACAATGTTGGACGTTCCTTCAACAGCACGTTCGCCTCAGCAGATGTTCGGATCTATTGCCAAAAACTACTTTGCAGAACTTCTTGGTATTAAGAGGGAAGATTTAGTTGTAATTTCTGTGATGCCTTGTCTGGCTAAGAAATATGAGTGCCAGAGAGAGGAGTTTTCTACAAATGGTAATCCTGATGTTGATTTCTCGATTTCCACACGCGAACTTGCAAGTCTTATAAGATTTGCAAACATAGATTTCAATTCTTTGCCTGAAGAGGATTTTGACCGTCCTTTGGGAGAGTCAACAGGAGCTGCTGTAATTTTTGGTGCCACTGGTGGTGTTATAGAAGCAGCCGTTCGTACTGCTTATGAGCTTTATACAGGCAAGAAACTTACAAAAGTAGACTTCAAGGAGCTTCGTGGTCTTGAGGGTATTCGTACAGCTACACTGGATTTCAACGGTACTCCTATTCACATAGGTATTGCTCACCAGCTTGGTAATGCTCGTAAGTTGCTTGATGGAATCCGTTCCGGAATGTACAACTTCCATGCAATTGAAATCATGGCTTGCCCCGGTGGTTGTATCGGAGGCGCAGGTCAGCCGCTTCACCATGGTGACTCAAGCATTATTCAGGCCCGTTTTGAGGCAATCTACAGGGAAGATGCAGGAAAGGCAATCCGTAAATCGCACGAGAATCCTTATATAATAAAACTATATGAAGATTATCTGGGCCACCCAATGAGCGAGAAAGCGCATCATCTTCTTCACACCAAATACTTCGAAAAAAATAAAAACTAATTCACCATGACTGCATTTAAATTACAAGAATGTCATAAAAAAACTATAGAGGATATTTGTAACTCTTATAATAACGATCCCGGCGACCTTATCAAGATCCTGCACAAGTGTCAGACTGCTTTCGGATATCTTCCGGAGGACGTTCAACGTGTAGTGGCTAAGATCCTGAATATCTCGGTAGCAAAGGTTTATGGAGTTGTTACATTTTACTCTTTCTTTACTATGACCCCAAAAGGCAAACACGCAATATCGGTTTGTATGGGAACAGCATGCTATGTTCGTGGTGCCGAAAAGGTTCTGGATGAACTTAAGGAACAGCTGAAAATCAAGGTAGGAGGTGTTACTCCCGATGGTAAATTCTCTCTTGATTGTTTAAGGTGTGTAGGTGCATGCGGGCTTGCTCCGGTAGTATTGATCGGCGACAAGGTGTACGGAAGGCTCGAAGCATCTCAGGTTAAAGAGATTCTGGATAGTTACGAAGACTAGTTTTGTCTTCTGATATGTATGAAAAGAGGCTGTCTGTCAAAGGCAGCCTCTTTTTCGTGGAGATACACATTGCAGTAGTTTTTAGCAAATCTCTGCTTATCAATTATATGCAATGATATTGTTAAATAAAATGCGCTGGTTATTGATGCTAATGCATTGGAAATGAATTGCATGCTAAAAACTACTGCAAAGTCAACCTCTGGCCTCCTTCAGACCTTTCATATCCAGAATCTCGATCTCTTTTCTGGTTACCGATATCAGCCCTTCTTGCTCCATTTCGTGAAGTATTCTGGCCAGAGAGGGTCTGGTTACGCCAAAGAATTTCGCAAGCTCTGTCTGATTTTTGTCCAGCGACACTACATTTTTCTGTAATTTTAAATTTTGATCTGCACTTTGTTGCCGGTAGAGTGTTGTAAGGATATAATGTGCCAGTTTCCCTTTAATTGTTTTGATTGTAAGCATCTGCAGTTTTTCTGAGAGAAACTGAGCTTTGTTGGCATTGAACTGGATATACCTCTCCATAAAGCTTGTGTCGCGTTGGAACAGTTTAAGAATATCCTCCTTAGAAATAAAAAGAATCTCGCTTTTTTCCGTTGCTGTAACATCAACCGGAAATATATTCACTTTGGCAAAAATGAAGGCTGGAGCAAGTGGGCGGACCGCATCTATCTTTTCAATGCTTAACACTCCGCCTGTTTCGTTAATCATCTCAGTCTTTACCGACCCTTTGATGAGAAGATAGAGACCTTTGCATACGTCACCCTGACGTGCAACAACATCGCCCTTTTCATATACTTTAGTCTTACTTTCAATACCATCCATTATTGAAGGATCCTCGCTTAACAGGATGTCACCAAATATGGGGCATTTTTTTTTATCTGGATTATTCATTAACTTAAGAGATGTTTAGCAAATATATGTATTTATCATGAGTGTAACAATTATTACACTTTAATGGTTTTGCCGATCCTAAATTTGTATTAGAAATAAACCAAAAAAGATATGATTATGAGTAAAATGTTTTGTTATCAGTGTCAGGAAACCGCTAGAAACAGTGGTTGTACAATTCAAGGCGTATGCGGAAAGACCGCTGACGTGGCAAACCTGCAGGATCTGCTGGTTTTTTTATGCAAAGGCATATCTATGTACACGGTCCCGTTAAGGGAGATGGGAGTTGAAAATTCAGAGGTGAACAAGTTTATCACCGACTCACTTTTTATGACAATCACTAATGCAAACTTCGATAAGAGTCGTTTTGTTGCCAGGGTAAAACAGGCAATTGTTCTGAGAGATGCTGTAAGAGCAGTGTTTGTATCAAAAGGTGGCGATATAAAAGAGATTACATTTGAAGGAGCATTCTGGACATCCGACAAACTAGAGGAGATGGAAGAGAAGGCGACACAAATAGGTGTTCTGGCAACAGAAAATGAAGATGTCCGCTCTTTGAGGGAGCTTACGGTTTATGGTCTTAAAGGTATGGCCGCATATGCAGAACATGCTTTTAACCTTGGTCATGAGGACAACAATATCTATGCCTTTATGCAGAGAGCTCTTGTAGATGTAACAAAGAGCAACCTTTCTGTTGATCAGCTAACAGGACTTGTACTTGAGACAGGCGAAAACGGAGTAAAGGTGATGGCTCTTCTAGACAAGGCCAACACCACAGCATATGGTAATCCGGAAATTACTAAAGTAAATATCGGCGTACGCAAGAACCCGGCTATCCTTATCTCGGGCCATGACCTTAAGGATATGGAAGAGCTACTTAAGCAGACAGAGGGTACAGGAGTGGACGTTTACACCCATTCTGAGATGTTGCCGGCCAATTACTATCCAAAGTTCAAGCAATACAAGCACCTTGCAGGTAATTACGGAAGTTCATGGTGGAAGCAATTGCAGGATTTTGAAACCTTCAATGGCCCTGTGCTATTTACAACAAATTGTATAGTACCACCAAGACCAACATCAACATATAATGACAGGATTTATACAACAGGTGCATCGGGTTTTGCAGGGTTCAAGCATATTGCTGACAGGAAAGATGGTCTTGCCAAAGATTTCTCTCCAATAATTGAACATGCTAAAAAATGTGCCCCACCAACAGAAATTGAGACAGGCGAAATTATTGGCGGATTTGCCCATGCTCAGGTTTTCGCACTGGCAGACAAAGTTGTTGAAGCCGTAAAATCGGGAGCTATCCGCAAATTCTTTGTCATGGCAGGATGTGACGGACGCATGAAGGACAGGAATTACTACACCGAATTTGCGCAGGCACTTCCAAAGGACACCGTCATACTTACAGCAGGTTGTGCAAAGTATCGTTACAATAAACTTGCACTTGGCGATATAGGAGGAATTCCTCGTGTTCTTGATGCAGGTCAGTGTAATGACTCTTATTCGTTGGCAGTTATTGCCATGAAACTGAAGGAGATTTTTAACGCAAACAGCATAAATGACCTCCCTATTGCATACAACATTGCATGGTACGAACAAAAGGCAGTAATAGTCCTGCTTGCACTTCTTGCCCTTGGCGTTAAGAACATACACCTCGGCCCTACACTCCCGGGCTTCCTCTCTCCAAATGTAGCAAATGTGCTTGTAAAGAACTTCGGTATTGCTCCGATTGGTTCTGTTGACGAGGATATGAAGCTCTTTTTAGGCGAGTAACGATTTTGCTTCTAAAAATTGATTGAGTAATTGCCTGAGAAGGCATTGCGAAGAGCAATTGGGTACCCATTCAGCGATCTAAGCGCAAAAAAAAACAACAAGCGATTACCGGCATCTAATCAGCATTAGAATAATCTCGGTAATCGCCTTTGTTTTTTAGCGTGGGAGCGTAAAGTGGGTAATTGCGGCGCACGGCCTTAGAAGGCAATTAATCAATCAAATAAAAAAGAGAAGCAAAATTCAAACGATAAAAACCTTATATATTATCTTGTTACATAAAAATTTGTTGCTTATACCTGGAGTTGCTATATTTTAAATAAATTAATTTTTAGCTATAAGATCTTATTATTATATTTGCACACAAAATGGTACTATAATGTGTACACGCAATAGTAAATGACTTATGAGAATAATAACAACAAGGGAATTTCGGGAAAATCAAAAAAGTTATTTTGATTTAGCCGAAAAGGAAAAAGTGATTGTTCACAGGGGAAAAAATAAAAAACCTGTGCTGCTTACACCAATAGAAGAATCAGAAGAATCAGATATGTATTTTTCAGATCCAAAGGTAATTGCGTCTATTCTAAGAGGTATAGAGGATTTGCAGGAAGGTAGAGTAACTAGAATTAAAGACACAGAGAATATATGGCCAGATATATTGTAGTCGTGACTGATACAGCAAAAAAACATATAGCATCACAATATAAATCAGGCGACAAGGCTTTAACAAAGAGGCTTGAAAGAATATTTGAGGAGTTAGGAGAACATCCTTATGAAGGAATTGGTAAGCCAGAGCAATTAAAACACAATCTTTCCGGGCTTTGGTCCAGAAGGATTGACGACAAGAATAGGTTAGTATATCGGGTGGATGAAAAACTGATTACTGTTATAGTTATAACCGCAAAAGGGCATTATTCGTTTAATTAGTTGTTTTGGCGAAATACTTAATATGAAAATATGGATGAAATAATTTTAAATGATCACAATAAGGCGGAATATCCACCTATGCATTCGGCTGAACACATTTTAAACCAGACAATGGTAAGGCTGTTTGGGTGTAAAAGGTCAATCTCCACTCATATTGAGAGAAAAAAGAGTAAGTGTGATTATTTCATCGATCAAGAACCAACCCCGGAACAGATAAAAGAGATTGAGACCAAAGTGAATGATACGATAAATCAGAATTTACCAGTTTCAATTTCATTTGTTGATAGGGGAGAGGTTCCGGAAAAGGTAGATCTGAGTAAACTTCCGGATGAGGCGAGTAATACTGTCAGAATAGTCTCTATTGGTGATTATGATGTATGCGCATGCATAGGTTCGCACGTCCAGAATACCTCAGAAATAGGTACATTCAGAATAATAAGTACCGATTATTCAGATAGTAGGCTGAGAATCAGATTCAAACTGGATAACTAACAGTTAGTCATTACAACAGATCGCCTAATAAATATTTTACTCTCGGTTAAATTCACTACTTTTGCAAACTATATAATATTTTATGAGCGACAACAGTTTAGTGACGAAGCTTTACGGGCTTCGCGAAAAATTTGAAGGAATATCAGAGCAGATCTCAGACCCCGGCGTGATGTCGGATATGAAGAGGTATGTATCTCTTAATAAGGAGTACAGAGAGCTCGAGCCGATAGTAAATGCAGGGGACAAGTACAGAAAGATGGTGGAGGACCTGGAGGCTGCAAAGGATATCATACAGAATGAAAAAGATGAAGAGCTTCGCGAAATGGCCAAGGAGGAGATAGCTTCGTTGGAAGAGAAAATGCCAATTGCAGAAGAGGAACTTAAACTCCTGCTTATACCGGTTGACCCGCAGGATTCCAAAAATGCAATAGTAGAGATACGTGCAGGTTCGGGTGGAGACGAGGCCTCAATTTTTGCAGGGGACCTTTTCCGCATGTATGCAAAGTTTGCAGAGAGAAAGGGGTGGAAGATGGAGATTAACAGCCAAAGTGAAGGATCATCAGGAGGATATAAGGAGGTTATTTGTAAAGTTTCAGGACAAGGAGTATATGGTGTTCTGAAATATGAGAGTGGTGTTCATCGCGTTCAAAGGGTGCCTCAGACTGAGACACAGGGCCGTGTTCACACGTCAGCAGCATCAATTGCCGTTCTGCCTGAAGCAGATGAATTTGATGTTGAACTAAACATCAGTGACGTTCGTAAAGATACATTCTGTTCTTCTGGACCAGGGGGACAATCTGTAAATACTACCTATTCCGCAATTCGTCTTACTCACGTTCCAACCGGTATTGTGGTGCAGTGTCAGGACGAAAAGTCTCAGATAAAGAACTATGAAAAGGCTCTTGATGAACTGAGGACACGTCTGTACAATCTTGAATATGAAAAGTATCTGAACGAAATATCTGCGAAGCGCAAGACAATGGTGTCTACCGGCGACAGGTCGGCAAAGATCAGGACATACAACTACCCGCAGTCGAGAGTAACCGACCACAGGATAAATTACACTATGTACAACCTTCCGGTCTTTATGGATGGAGCAATTCAAGAGGTAATTGACCAATTGCAGATAGCAGAAAACTCGGAGAGGTTAAAAGCTTCCGGAGAGTAAAGATGAATTATAACGAATTATACAGTAATATAGTTCGCAAAGGCAGTTTCCTTTGTGTCGGGCTTGATTCGGACCCTGAACTGTTTCCTGAACACATAAGTGTACTTGCAAATCCAATTTTTGAGTTCAACAAGGCAATAATTGATGCGACTGCTCAATATGCTGTAGCCTATAAACCAAACCTTGCCTTTTACGAAGCCTGCGGAGTGTCAGGATGGATGCAGCTGGCTATGACGGTAGAATATATCAGAAAAAAGGATCCTTCTGTTTTTATCATTGCTGACGCCAAGAGGGGAGATATAGGAAACACTGCAAAGCTTTATGCCAAAGCCTTTTTTGAGAAGATGGATTTTGATGCCATTACTCTGGCTCCATATATGGGACGAGACTCTGTTGATCCGTTTCTTACATACGATAATAAATGGGCAATAATTCTGGCTCTCACATCAAACCCCTCTGCCGAAGATTTTGAGATGAAAAAAATGGAATCGGGACAACCTCTTTTCCGCAAGGTGATGGAAGAGTCAATGACCTGGGGGTCCAAAAATAACATGATATTTGTTGTTGGTGCAACCCGTCCCGAAAAACTGGCTGAAATCAGACAGTTCTGCCCGGACCATTTCTTTCTGGTACCGGGGGTAGGCACACAGGGAGGCTCAATAGCAGAAGTTGCTGCAAATGGAATGAACAGACATTGTGGTCTGCTCGTAAATGTATCAAGGGCAATAATTTTTGCCGACAGAAGTGATAAATTCGCTATAGTAGCTGCAGATAAGGCCAGAGAGATGGCAACTGAGATGGCGGCTCTTCTTAAAACCTTGCAATAACGGTCTGACGACCCTTAACATGTTGTCCCCTTGTAACCTGAATTCTGGAATCTATAGGGAGAAAAAGATCTACCCTTGAACCAAACTTTATGAAACCAGTCTGGTCACCCTGTTCGATTTCGGTTCCCTCTTTTGCATAACACACTATCCTTCTTGCAAGAAGTCCAGCAATCTGCCTGAAAAGCACAGGTGTTCCATTATGATCGACAACTATTGAAGTTCTCTCATTTTTCTCAGATGATTTCGGATGCATTGCAACGAGGTAATTTCCGGGATGATACTTGAAGTAACTTACTATTCCGCCTACCGGGAACCAGTTGATATGTACATTAAAGACACTCATGAAAACCGAAACCTGAATACAGTTACATTTAAGATATTCACCCTCATAAACCTCTTTTACTATTACAATTTTTCCGTCAGCAGGTGCCAGTACGGCAGTGTCGTCAGACAAAACGGCTCTGTTGGGAGATCTGAAAAATCTCAGCAGAAAAGAGAATATAAGCAGACCTGCCAAAGCAGATATATAGCTTGTAATAGTCGGACCTTTCCATAAAAAAACAGTTGCTACAATAATTGAAATCAGAAAAAATCCTTTGATTACGATTCCGTACCCCTCCTTGTGAATGCGCATTTTATTTAATTATATGAGTGAACAAAGTTTAATATAGGCAATTGCAGCAGGAAAAGCGATTAATGCACCGTCGAACCTGTCCAGTAGACCTCCGTGCCCTGGCATCAGTTTCCCTGAATCCTTGACGCCAAAGTTACGCTTTAATTGAGATTCGACCAAATCTCCCAGAACACCAAAAAGATTTATTATCAGAGATATTGCAATCATGTGTATAAGAGGGAAATCGGTCAGTCCGAACAGGTAAAGTAAAACGCCGGTCAGCAATGCAAAGAACAAACCTCCAAAGAATCCTTCCCAAGATTTTTTTGGAGAAATAGAAGGGAACAGCTTGTGTCCTTTTTTCTGGCCAAACATCATTCCAATCACATAAGCTCCAACGTCTGAGGACCATGTTATTATAAACAATGAGAGTAAAATAAGGGGTTTGTACTCACCTGTATTACTGAACAGTATAAAGTTAGTAAGGGCGAACGGGAGGGCAGCGTACAAAATGGCACTTATAAGATATGGATGTCTGTTGTATGATTCAACATTCTTCTCATACAGGAGAGTTATGAAGATTCCCAAAACAGGAAAAGATACAAGATAGATGTACTTGATATCCATGCCAAAACCCTTGTACATAAACATGAAAAGATATAGCAGGAGCCCCGAAGTCACAGAGAGAATCTGTGCTATCCTAAAACTCTTACCTAAACTCATCTGAATGTACTCAATCATCATTAGTCCTATTGAGAACAACATCACTAAAGCAAAAATGACAGGGCCCGTTAAGAGAGCTCCTATCATAATTGCTAAGAATATTGTACCGCTTATTGTTCTGACTACTGTATTATTCATTTTTCAGTATAGCTCCGTTGTCTTCAACTTTAGGGGGCAGGACATCTTCCTGTGGAAGCTGTTTGCCGGCACGTTTCCCGAATATGGTCTCCAGGTCCTCTGCGAAAATAACCTCTTTCTCCAGAAGTTGCTCAGCAAGCTTTGTAAAGCCCTCTATGTGATCATTCAGTACTTGCTTGGCTGTTATATATGATTCGGCAACAAGTCTTTTTGCTTCTGCATCAATCAGTTCTGCTGTTTTTTCGCTATATGGTTTGCCAATGGTGAAGCCCGATGACTCTGTTGAGTCATAGAAAGAGATATTTCCAATCTCCTTACTCATACCCAGATAAGAAACCATTGCATAAGCTTGTTTTGTTATCTTTTCAAGGTCACTCAATGCACCTGTGGAAATTTTACCGTTAATTATCTCTTCAGCCGCCCTTCCACCAAGAGTAGCAGCCATCTCGTCCATCATCTGTTCGGTGGTTGTTATCTGACGCTCCTCAGGCAAGTACCAGGCAGCACCCAGCGAACGTCCTCTTGGTATTATTGTGACCTTAAGAAGAGGATTTGCATTTGGCAAAATCCAGCTTACCGTTGCATGTCCTGCTTCATGGAAGGCAATTGTCCGCTTCTCTTCCGGAGAAATGATCTTGCTTCTTCTTTCAAGTCCGCCGATTATTCTGTCAACAGCGTCAAGGAAATCCTGTCTGTCTATAAATTCTTTATTGTTTCTGGCTGCTATCAAGGCAGCTTCATTACAGACATTTGCAATATCTGCACCAGAGAACCCGGGGGTCTGTTTTGCAAGAAACTCAATTTTGAATCCTTCTGCAAGTTTAAGTGGCCTTAAATGGACCTCAAATATCTCTATCCTCTCCTTTAATTCCGGCAGGTCAACATGTATCTGTCTGTCGAAACGTCCAGCTCTCATAAGAGCCTTGTCAAGAATATCTGCCCTGTTTGTTGCAGCAAGAATAATCACTCCTGAGTTTGAACCAAAACCATCCATTTCTGTGAGCAGCTGGTTTAGAGTATTTTCTCTTTCATCATTAGAGGAGAATCCTGCATTTTTGCTCCTCGCCCTGCCTACAGCATCAATCTCGTCAATGAACACGATACATGGTGCCTTCTCTTTTGCCTGACGGAAAAGATCCCTCACCCTTGAAGCTCCCACACCCACAAACATCTCAACAAAATCGGATCCCGAAATTGAAAAGAAAGGAACATTTGCTTCTCCTGCTACTGCCTTTGCAAGTAAGGTTTTCCCGGTACCCGGAGGGCCCACAAGAAGTGCTCCCTTTGGAATTTTACCTCCAAGATTTGTATATTTTTTTGGGTTTTTAAGGAAATCGACAATCTCCATAACCTCCACTTTAGCCTCTTCAAGACCGGCTACATCTTTGAATGTAATCTTTGTGTTACCGTTTTCCCTGTCAAATAGCTTGGCCTGAGACTTTCCTACAGAGAAGATTCCTCCTCCACCTTGGGATCCTCCACCCATACTTTTGTTCATTTTTCTGAACATAAAAACCCATAATGCAATAAGAATAAGAGGAAACAACAACCACTCCATGGCTTTGCCGAAATAGTTTGTTCTCTCTTCTGTCTCTAACGAGAATCTGTTGGGTTCCGGCAGAAGTTGCCTTACTCCCTCGAATTGCTCCTCTGCGTTGAAATTAGACGATACTATAAAATAAAAATGAGGGCCGAATTTTGGTATTTTACCGCCAAATTGATTCTTGTATTTGACAAGACGGTCCTTTTTTATGAAAACTTCTGCTCTGTTGAGGTTTGTTATAAACACGATCTTCTCAACGTCGCCGGGGGTGGTCATCTGTTCCTTTACTTTGGACCACTCTGTCTTGACCGGTTCTCCGCCATCGTATGAACTCCACATGTACACAATGCCGGCAAGCATTATGACGTAAATCCACATTATATTGAATTTTGGGGGCCAGTATTTTGAACCAGGTTTATTAGAATTGCTGTTTTTTGGTAATTCCATTATGTGATATTACTTGAATAAGTTAGTCTATGTCTTTATAAGTTGTTTTTTCTGAGTCGGCCCAGAGATCCTCCAGTCTGTAGAAAAGCCTGTATTCGGTCTGAAATATGTGAACCACAATATTTGTATAGTCGAGAATGATCCAGAATGCGTTTTCCCTCCCCTGCATGCGGACTACCTTCCTGTTGCATTTTCTGAGCATCATCTCCTCAATGTTGTCTGCGATTGCAAGTACATTAGGAGTGGAATCAGCATTGCATACTACAAAGTAGTCAGAAATTGCCGTGCCTATTTTTTTTAGATTTAGAGAACAAACATTTTGGGCACGTTTTTCCAGCATTGCATCTGCTATGCATTTCAATTCAACTATGTCGGTATCGATATTTTCAATTTTCTTTATTGTCACATCTTCTTTTTTTACAGCCGGTGCAGCCTTTTTTGGCTTTTTCTCCGCTGTAGTCGTAATTTTTTTTGTTGGCACTATACTGTATTTTAAATTATTTCCTTTAATATCATGCAAAAATACTGCAATTTTGCGACCAATTATAATTTAATTATTATGGCACTTGAGATTAAATGGTTCGAAACGATAGATTCTACTAACTATGAGGCTTTTAGGCAAATTGAAACTGCAAAAGACTTCACAACCTATGCTGCTAAATTTCAGACATCTGGCAGAGGTCAGAAAGGGAACAGCTGGGAGAGTGCAGTTGGAAAAAACCTTACATTTTCAATACTTATAAGACCGACTCTGCTTAAGGCGACAGATCAGTTTCTTGTATCTCAGATTGTTGCCTTAGGCATAGTGAAGTATTTGGAAAGTTTCAAGATAAAAGCAAAAATCAAATGGCCGAATGACATTTATGTAGGAAACAGAAAGATTTGCGGCATTTTGATTGAGCATTACCTTAGTGGTGCCAATTTGTCAGTCTCAATTCTTGGAATTGGAGTAAATCTGAATCAGCGAGAATTTGCATCAGACGCTCCCAACCCGACATCATTGTTGTTAGAGACAGGGGAGGAGCACCTGCTGGATAATGAACTGAAGGAAATTCTCACTTTTATAAAAGAGTATTATGACAAGCTGAATGTTAAAACTTACAAGACATTCAAAGAGGTAACAGAGAAGTCATATATTGAATCGCTTTATAAATTTGGTGAGTTTGCCTATTACCAGGAAACAGACTCAGAGGTAATTTTTGAGTCCAGAATCACTGGTATAGACAAAAACGCTTGCCTTGTTCTTGAAAAAAGAGATGGGACAAAGAAAAGTTATGCTTTCAAGGAGATCAGATACCTTTTAAATCACTGATTACCTTAACCGGATCAGAGGCACCGAATACGGAATTGCCAGCAACAAGTATATCTGCACCGGCTTCTGCCAGCAACGAGGCGTTTGAAACAGTTACACCACCGTCAACCTCAATAAGGCATTGCGAAGAGTGGTCCCTTATAATATCTTTTATCTTTCTGATTTTATTGTAGGTGTTTTCAATAAAACTTTGACCACCAAAACCAGGGTTTACTGACATTACCAATACAAAATCTGCATCAGAGATAATTTCGTGAAGCATGTGCGCAGGTGTGTGCGGGTTGAGGGCGACGCCTGCTTTCATTCCAAGTGATTTTATCCTTTCAAGAGATCTGTGCAGATGTGTGCATGCTTCGTAATGTACACTCAGATATGCTACACCCAGTTCTCTGAAGTTCTCGAAATACCTGTCGGGATCGATAATCATCAGATGGGCATCCATTGGTTTTTTGGCACTCTTTGCGATTGCCTTGATTATTGGAAATCCATACGATATATTTGGGACGAAGACTCCATCCATAATATCAAGATGAAACCAATCTGCACGGCTATTATTCACCAATTCAACCTGTTGGTCCAAAATGCCGAAATCTGCAGATAGCATAGAGGGAGCAATAATAACACTCATGGCAGTCTCTTTTATTTTAATCTTCTGAGAATGTGTATCAGAAGCATCCAGAATTTTTCAACGGATGCAATATCAAGTTTTTCTCCGGGTGCATGACATCCTTTTACTGTAGGGCCAAAGGAGATCATGTCAAGATAAGGGTATATGTCAAGGAAAAGTCCGCACTCAAGACCGGCATGTATGGCTCTTACAACAGGATCTACATTGAACAACTCCTGATAAGAACTTCTGCTAAGGGTCAGTAATTTAGAGTCGAGCATAGGTTTCCAGCCCGGATATTCACTTTCGTGTTCAACTTCTGCACCGGCAAGTTTGAAAACAGATTCAATTCTCTTGGCAGCATTATATCTGGCGCTGTTAACAGAGCTCCTCTGGCTTGTGCATACTGTAATTACTCCCTCTTCATTCATCTTTACAGATGCAAGATTGGTGGAAGTTTCAACAAAACCTGCAATATCCTGGCTCATTGCCAGTACGCCATGAGGGCACCCATGCATTGAGAATATCAACCTTCTTGTTGTGTCTTTATCTATGCTCCATTCCTGTAAATCTGAAGTTTCGATTTTTCCGAATAACTGAGGGTCCGATTTCGAGTACTCCTCTTTCACCTCAGCTTCAAGCTTGTTGAAGATAGTGATTATAGACTCCTTATCCTCAGGTTTTACGGCAATTATTGCAAATGCCTCTCTTGATATTGCGTTTCTTTTATTTCCACCATCAATGCTGCAGATAGAAATGTCGTGATTTTCCATTGCCTGATAAAGGAAACGGACAAGAAGCTGATTTGCATTTGCCCTACCTTTTTCAATATCGTCGCCACTATGACCTCCAGTGGCACCGTAGAATCCACACTTCAAAGCAATGGCACCGGAGTTAACAGGTTCCCTTTTAAACTTAAACCTGGCTGTAGTATCTATTCCTCCGGCACAGCCGATGAAAAGCTCCCCTTCATCTTCAGAATCCACGTTTATCAAGTATTTTCCGGTTAAAAATCCGGGCTTAAGCGATTTTGCACCAGTCAGTCCAGTCTCTTCTTCCGTTGTAAAGAGAGCCTCGATAGGTCCGTGGACAATGTTTTCGTCGTCAAGTATTGCAAGTTGTGCAGCCATGCCAATTCCGCAATCTGCACCCAGGGTTGTCTCCTTGGCTATGAGCCATCCGTTCTCTTCTGTTACGTTTATCGGGTCCTTTGCAAAGTCATGATTGCTGTCGCTGTTCTTTTCACAAACCATGTCTGAATGGCTTTGAAGCACAACAACAGGTGCTTTATCCATTCCGTATGAAGCAGGCTTGCAAATGAGGACATTCCCCGCCTCATCTGTCTTGCATTCGAGTGACCTCTCTTTTGCAAACTGTTGCAAATAGGCTATTATATGCTCTTCGTGACCTGATTCCCTTGGAATTTGACAGATTTCCGAAAAGAAAGAAAAAACTTTTGATGATTCCATGTTAAAATGACTTTAATTGCTTCTCTATGTCAACTACGTACTTGCGGAACGACCTGTCTGTGTCTATAAGGTCGCAGACGGTGTTGTAGGCGTGCAGTACTGTTGCGTGATCTCTTCCGCCTGTCTGTGACCCAATGGAGGCAAGCGAACTATTTGTAAGGTTTCTGCTCAGAAACATGGCAATTTGCCTTGCTTGTACCAGTTCGCGCTTGCGGGAGCTTGACAGGAAAAGGTCAGGACTGATTTTAAAATATTCACAGACTGTCTTCTGGATCTTGCCGACAGAAATTTCGCTCCTGTTTTTGCTTACCAGTTTTTCTGTAAGGGCCTCTGCAAGTTCAAGAGTTATGGTTTTGTTGTTGAGTGTAGCCTGTGCAAGAAGTGATATGAGTGTGCCCTCAATTTCACGTATGTTTGTATTTACCCGGGATGCTATGTAGGAGATAACATCATCGGGTAGAGTAATGCCGTCGTTATAGCTTTTTGCCTTTAAAATTGCCACTCTTGTCTGATAATCAGGAGGAATGAGTTCTGCTGAAAGTCCCCATTTGAACCTGGACAGCATCCTTGGTTCAAGATCCTGAAGGTCAACCGGAGCCTTATCTGATGTAAGAATAAGCTGTTTTCCAAGATTGTGAAGGTGGCTGAAAATATGGAAAAAGGCGTTCTGGGTACCGGATTTTCCCGCAAACTCGTGTACGTCATCAATTATGAGTACATCTATCATCTGGTAGAAGTGAAGGAAGTCTGTAAGTTTATTTTTCACATTCACGGCATCCATGAATTGAGTCTGAAAACGGTTTGCACTTACATAGAGGACTATCTTGTCCGGGAATTTTTCTTTTATTGATATACCAATAGCCTGTGCCAGATGGGTTTTTCCTAATCCTGAACCTCCATAGAGAAACAGTGGATTGAATGCACTTTTGCCAGGATTGGCAGAAATTGTCAGACCAGCAGAACGCGCGAGTCTGTTGCACTCTCCTTCAATAAAATTGGTAAAGCTGTAGTTAGGGTTTAACTGGGGATCTATATGAAGTTGCTGAAGTCCCGGAATTACAAACGGATTTGCAATAAGACCAGCCTGATTTGGAAACGGTATGGATTTGTTCTTTATCTCTGCAGATGATTGTTGCGGAATCTGAACAGCAGCTTCGTTCGATACAACCTTTACATTGTACTCAAGTTTTGCATCCTTGCCAAGTTCACGTTTTAATGCTTTACTAATAAGGTCAATGTAGTGTTCTTCAAGAAATTCTCTGAAAAAATGAGACGGGACAGCAATAGTAAGAACATTGCCCAGAAGTTTGACTGCTTTAATTGGTTCAAACCACGTCCTGAAACTTTGAGGGGGGATATTGTCTTTTACGATTTGCAGACAATTATCCCACACAATAGAATGTTGCGTTTCAGTCATGATTAAGATTTAAGTTTAGATTGCCCAACAAAAATGGGGATAAATTCTTTAAAAAAAAACAAATTTATACTAGGAATTTTCAATTATTTTTCAAATAGCTGTTATTCAATACAAAAATTTTTTAAGAAAAAAATATATTCAATATCAGCGAAATAAAGCGAAAATAAATTTTAAAATACAGAAATTTTTATGTACTTTTTGGGGTCTCTATTTATATTTGTCACCAAAACATCCAGATTTCTCAGCAGGCTATCAATAGAGTTGTGCAGGGAGTCAGTTTTGATAAGTTTTCCCAGACTACCTTTCGGATTTTTGACATCCATAATAAGCATTTTCAGTGATTCAATCGTGCCGGCAATATCTGCTTTCTTAAGAGAATCGGTAATTTCTGAAAAATTCTTTAGTGATGAGTCGAGATGTCCCGCACTACCGTTTAATGTTGCTGATATTTTATCGAGGTTATCCAGTATAGAGGAGATCTCAGGTCCGTTATTTTCCAGATTCTGAGCGATGGACCTTACACTTTTGAGAGTCTTGTTAAGATTTTCCAGAGATTTGGCAAGGTTATCCTTTGCATTGCTGTCTAATACATCATTAACGTTATCGAAGGTCTTGTTCATGTTCTCAATAAGTGCAGTTGCCTGATTCTTTAGAGGGATAAGTTCGTTGCTAAGCATATCAAGCATACCTGGTTCAATGGATGTAAGCAGAGTGTCTGCATCAACAAGAACATTTGTTCCCTGCGCCATGTTTATCCTTATTGCCTTTCCGCCCAGTATGTCGGAGCTGTAGATCTGCGCCACAGAGCTGTCAGAAATCTTATATTTTGAATCTATCTTTAATGTTACAAGAAAATTATTACTCTTCTCTCTATATTCGATAGACTCTATCGTGCCTACCTTCAGTCCCTTTATAAATACAGGTCCGGTAGTGTTTACTCCTTCTACACTCTCGTATCTTGCATAATACACATTGCTCTTGCCAAATAGATCCTCACCTCTCAGGTAGTTGATAACCACATATAAAGCAAATAAGGTAAGTATTGCAAAAAGACCAATTTTCTGTTCTCTGGTGAATTTAATCTTCATAAAATGAGTTATTATTTTATAATGGGACAATAGTCCCTTTTTCTACTTTTATAATGAATGCTTGTGGAAATTTTTTTCTTATAAGGGGCAATTCTTTTTCCGCCTCTCCCGGAAATTCATAATCTCCTATACTGTATTTGTAAAATTTACCGACCCTTATAAACCTTACGTTTCTCTCACCTTTTAGGTCGGGTGAATTTTCTGGCAATATCCTGTTTACGGCAAGGATCTGAATTCTGTAACTGGCTGACTCTGTTTTTGTCGTTTCTGTTTTTGGCTCTTCTATTATTATAGGTGTCGCTATAAGTTCATCCTTTGTTGTATCTGCAACAATTTTGCTGCCATATTCATATTGATGCTTAAATTCTTCAAATGCTTTAAAGATGCTACCGGCAAACATGTAATGGTTATCATTGTTAATAAGTATCTTATAATCTGAGTAATTGGAGATGAACCCCAGCTCTACAAGAACCGCCGGCATGGTTGTCTTCCATAAAACCAGAAGTTCTCCCTGTTTTATTCCTCTGTTTGTTTTAATAACTCCTTTTGAAAACTGGTTCTGGATTAACGATGCCATTATCAGGCTCTGTTCCAGGTGAGCATTCTGAAGCAGGCTGAATATTATGTATGATTCGGGGTTTTTAGGGTCAAAACCCTCATACTTTGATTCGTGATCACCTTCCAATGCAATAACACTGTTTTCCCTCATAGTCACCTCAAGGTTTGAGCTGCTTTTATCCATCCCCATTACAAACGTTTCAGATCCTGAAGCCGATCTGGCTTTTACAGAATTGACATGTATCGATATAAACAGATTAGCCTGATGCTTGTTGGCAATCTCCGTACGAGTAATCAGAGGTATGAATTTGTCGGTGGTTCTGGTATAGATTACTTCAATACCGGGATATTTGTCTTTTATCATTGCTCCAAGCTTAAGGGCAACCGATAACGTGATATTCTTTTCATATACCTTTCTGTCGGGACTCACCGCCCCTGCATCATGACCACCGTGACCGGCATCTATGACCACCTTTCTTATTTTTACAGATTGATTCTCCTGCGCATTAATTAAGGAGATGAAGAATAGACAAAATATTGTTAAAAGTAATCTAAATGGCATTATTGTTGCTAAATATATTTAACTTTGCAGACTACAAAAGTAGTAATAATTTATTTAAACTTTCTCCATTTTGGTCTCTCGCAGAAACATCTTTAAGTTATTCCTGATTGCTTTTTCCATTCACATATCTGTGCTTGTTTACTCGCGTCCGGTCATGCAGGATATAAAGAGTGCCGCCAAAGATACAATTGCAGTTAAACCCGATTCACTTGCCAGGAAGAAAGCATCCATAACAATGCCTGCCTATTCAGGTGCAAAGGATTCCATTGTCGAGGACTTCTCAAACGGGAAAAGGATTATATACTATTATGGTGATGTTACTGTAAGGTATGGAGATCTGGAGTTAAAGTCGGCATATATGGAGTACAACCTGGATACAAAAACTGTTTTTGCATCGGGCGTAAAGGATACTGCAGGAGTCTTGCAAGGCAAACCAAAAATGAAGGAGGGCTCGAGTGAGTATGAGATGGAAACTGTCTATTATAACTTTGAGAGCAGAAAGGCAAAGATAACCAATATGATAACACAGGAGTCAGAAGGGTTCCTGCATGGCAAGATATTGAAGAAGATGCCGGACAACTCCATTAATATCTCTAAGGGTATGTATACAACATGCGATCTGGAACATCCCCATTTTTATCTGCAAATGACTAACGCAAAGGTTATAAACAAACCAAATAAAATAACGGTTTTCGGACCGGCATACGTTGTCATAGAAGATGTCCCAACGCCCTTTGCCCTGCCATTCGGTTTTGTCCCCAATCAGATAAAGAGAACGAGTGGTATTCTGATACCTACATTCAATGAAGAGGCGGCAAGAGGATTCGGACTTAAGGGACTAGGCTACTATTTTGTCTTCGGCGACCATTTCGATGCATCGGTGACTGCCGACCTTTACTCTCTGGGGTCTTATAATGTGGTAGTAGAGAGCAGATACAAGAAAAGATACAAGTTTGACGGAGGTTTCGGCCTCAATTATTCATACAATCAGACAGGAGAGAAGGGGAGTGCCGACTACTACAGTTCAAAAGATTTTTCTGTTAGGTGGAGCCACTCTCAGGACTCAAAGGCAAGGCCCGGTACCTCTTTCAGGGCATCTGTGAATTTTGCAACTCCTCTGAACAACCGATATAACTCAGACGAAATACAACAAAGTCTCCAGAATCAGATTTCTTCTTCTATTTCATATTCAAAAACATATGCCGGCAAACCTTACAGTTTTTCATTGAACCTCCTGCACAGTCAGAATTCGCTGGACAGTTCATATGCATTCACACTTCCGAATTTTACATTCTCTTTAAACAGGATATATCCGTTCAAGAGGGTAGATGCTGCGGGTAAGGAGCGTTTTTACGAAAAGATAACTTTCGGCTACAATACAGCACTTGACAATAAAATAAACTTCAAGGCTAAGGAGTTCGGAGGACCGGAGTTCATGTCAAAGTTCAGAAGTGGCATGAAACATGACTTCAGCATAGGACTGCCGTCATTCAATCTGTTTAAATATCTTCAATTTTCTCCGGGTATCAGTTACGGAATGAACTGGTACTTCCAGAGCACAGACAAACAGTTCAATGAAGAGACTCAGGTGGTGGAAACCAATACATCTGATATCTTCAGCAATTTTGGAATAACACAGGACTTTGCAGCTTCTATATCTATGAGTACCAGAATATACGGTATATTTAATTTTGGTAAGAGAGGTAAACTGCAGGCAATAAGGCACATGATAACCCCTTCTCTGAGCTTCAGCTACAAACCGGAACTAGGTACACCCTCTAACGGATACAGAACCTTGTCTTATCTGGACGATCAGGGAGTTCAGCATGAACAAGAGTACAACAAGTACGAAGGATTGATTTACGGATACCCCGGAAAAGGCAGGAACGCGGGACTGGGTTTCTCTGTTGGAAATAATCTGGAAGCCAAAGTAAGAGATGATAAAGACACAACAAACGGAGGTACCAGAAAATTTAAACTGATTGATCAGCTGAACTTTACCGGGTCTTATAACTTTCTTGCTGACTCAATGAGGCTTTCAAACATATCTGTAAGCCTTGGTACTACAATTATGCAGAAGCTTGGTTTTAGTGCCAATGCGAATTTTGATCCTTATGCCGTTGATGGGCAGGGAAGAAGAATTGCACAGTTCAATATTGTAAAGGAGGGTGGATTCAATCTTGCCAGATTGATGAACGGAAGTGTGTCGCTCTCTTATCAGTTTTCCGGCAAGGGAGAGAGAGGGGGAGGCAGCAGTGACTCGGGCAATAAAAACACATCAGGTAAGACGGGGAGCCATGAAGACCAACGATCTATGTATACAAAAATATACAACCATCCTGTAACAGGTGAATACATTCCGGGAGGTTGGGTCTATTATCTCGACCCATCACTTCCATGGTCGGTTAATGTAAATTATAACTACTCATACAGTAAGTCTTATCAGTATGCAAGTCAGGAACTGAAAACCCTGCATAACCACACCCAGACACTGGGAATCTCTGCCCAGGTGAGAATGGGCCGCGACCTTAACGTTAATCTCAATACTGGTGTGGATGTAATGAAATTAAAATTAACAACAACCCAGTTTAGCGCTACATACGATCTTCACTGTTTCCAGATTTCAGTCTCGTGGGTTCCCGGAGGTATATGGGAGAGCTGGAGTTTCAGAATCAATGCAAAGGCCTCTGCCCTGGCAGATCTGTTACAATATAAGAGAAATGCCAGCTACTGGGACAGAAGGTTTTAATAAAAATAATCAATTATGAACAAAAAAGTTTTTTCAACTTCTAAAGCCCCAAAGGCTGTCGGACCTTATAGTCAGGCAGTTGAATCAAATGGTCTGATATTTGTGTCCGGACAATTACCGGTAGATGCCACAACAGGTGAATTCGTGCCTGGCGGTATAAAGGAACAATGCGTTCAGGTTTTAAAGAATATCAGTTATATACTCGAAGAGGCAGGATGCAGCTTCGATAATGTTCTTAAATCTACTGTATATCTGACCGATATGAAGGATTTTGCTGTTATGAATGAAGTGTATGCCACATTTTATAAAGAGCCCTATCCTGCAAGGGTGGCATTTGCTGTTGTCTCTCTTCCAAAAGGAGCTTTGGTGGAGATTGATGTCATAGCAGCAAGATAGATTAAGAGGCGATTTGTCTGCTTTTTTTTGTTTTTGTGGAGAATATCTCTACATTTGCGGCAGATCACGATTTTCTTTTCAGATAAATCTATACCCCTACAACAATTTAAATGTACGATATTAAAGAATTGAGCAAGATGAGTCAGGATGACTTAATTGCTATTGCACAAAAGCTTAATGTAAATAAAGCTAAAAGTTTCTCCAAAGAGGAGTTGGTTTATGAGATTTTGGATGAGCAGGCTAAGCAGGGAAGCATATCAAATGAACCTCTGTTGAAGAGACCTCTTGTGCAGAAACAGAAGCAGAGGGTAAAACCGGCAATGAAAGCTACTGCCGATAAAGAGAGTGTAAAAAGTGAACAGGCTCCTCAAAGTGAAGAGAAACCGGCAGCACAGGAGTCTAAAAACGATACTGTAAAACAGATTCCAAAGGTCAGAAGAAATCCTAAGATTAAGGAAGCGAGGGTAATTGTTAAGAAACAAGAGGAGACGGTTACTGGGGAGATTATTACAGAAGCAGAAGTTAAAGATATAGTAGTAAATAACGAGCAACTGGAAAACTTTGTAAAGCAAACTCCGGTTCCTAATCCGAACCAACTTCAAAGACAAAGCCAGAATCCTAATCAGAACCCTAATCAGAATCCAAGACCAAATCCTAACCAGAACCCTAATCAGAGGCAAAATCCCAATCAGAGACCTAATCCAAACCAAAGACCAAACCCGAATCAAAATCAGAATCAGAATCAGTCTCAGCAGAATATGGGGCAACCTCTTGATTCCAACCAGAACCCTAATCAGAATCCTAACCAGAACCCTCAGAGAGAGCATAAAAGGGCTCAATTCACAAAAGAGAATAAAGACAACAGGCAGCAGGTTCAGGGTCAGATTTTCAATGTAGCTGAAGAAGATTTGAATCAACAGCCGAATCAGTTTAATCCGGAAGAAAACAAAGATAGAAGAGTTAAAGAACCAGTAGCAAAGAAGATTGAATTCGAAGGTGTTGTGGAAGCTACCGGAGTACTTGAAATTATGCCGGACGGTTATGGTTTCTTACGTTCGTCGGACTACAATTATCTTAATTCACCGGATGATATTTACCTTTCTCAATCACAGATTAAACTTTACGGACTTAAAACCGGAGATACACTGGTAGGAGAAATCCGTCCACCAAGAGAGGGTGATAAATATTTTCCTCTTGTAAAGGTGAGTCAGATCAATGGCAGATCTCCTGAGTTTATAAGGGACAGGGTTCCGTTTGACTTTCTTACACCTCTTTTCCCTGAAGAGAAATTCAATATAACATCAAACGGACACAATAACCTGTCAACAAGAATTGTTGATTTGTTCGCTCCAATCGGGAAAGGACAGAGGGGGCTAATTGTGGCACAGCCAAAAACAGGTAAAACTGTATTGCTGAAAGATATTGCAAATGCCATAGCAGCTAATCACCCTGAGGTTTACATGATAGTACTGTTAATTGACGAGCGTCCTGAGGAGGTTACAGATATGTCACGCAGCGTAAGGGCAGAGGTTGTTGCCTCTACTTTTGACGAACCTGCGGAAAGACATGTAAAAGTTGCCAACATTGTTCTGGAAAAGGCAAAAAGACTTGTAGAATGCGGGCATGATGTTGTAATCCTGCTTGACTCCATTACTCGTCTTGCAAGAGCATACAATACTGTTCAACCGGCGTCAGGAAAGGTGCTCAGTGGTGGTGTAGATGCAAATGCCCTTCAGAAACCAAAACGTTTCTTTGGTGCAGCAAGAAATATCGAGAACGGTGGTTCGCTTACAATTCTGGCTACAGCTTTGACAGAGACTGGTTCAAAGATGGATGAGGTTATTTTTGAGGAGTTTAAAGGAACAGGTAACATGGAACTTCAACTGGACAGGAAGTTGTCTAACAAGAGGGTGTTCCCTGCTGTTGATGTTACTTTGAGCAGTACAAGAAGGGACGACCTGTTGTTCGACAAGGAGACTCTGAACAGAATCTGGATATTAAGAAACTATCTTGCCGACATGAATTCGGTAGAAGCCATGGAGTTCATGAAGACAAGACTCCTAAGGACAGAGAGCAATCAGGAGTTTCTACTCTCTATGAACGGAGAATAAGCTACAATCCAAAAAAGTGAAGAATAAGGCCAGCTGATAAACCTATTACAAGGTTTATCAGTTTTGCTTTAAAGAAGCTTGACTTACTCTCTGCCAGCAAAGGCAATGCAGTATGTCCATCCTGAACAATAGAGCTTGTGAAAAGAACGCTGAATGGTATGAGGCCTCCGGCAAAAAAAGCAATAAATACCATATGAGGACCGGATTCAGGAATCAGGCCTATAATAGCAGCCATTAGTATCATCATTACTATATTATCCTTTAGCCAATGATCTATATCCAGAAACTGTTCTCCAAAATGGATTATCAACAATGCACCAAATGTCCAGAAAAATATTGACTTCAGGTGTTTCTTAACAACATGGTTCCAAAGGTGACTCTGAATAAAGTGTTCGTTTGCACGTGCCGTCAGATACATTGTAAAGAGACTTAATCCTGCAAAAACAAGATTTATCCACCTTTCGCTGAATATGTCAAAACCTCCCTCTTCGTGTTCATGTGCATCTCCTGCAACATGTTCGTGTTCCAGAAGACCCAGCACAACAGCAACAATAAACAGAGCAATTCCTGCCATGATGAGGATTCTCTCCTTGCTTGGTTTTTTGAGGGTCTCTTTTATACTAGCACCAAAAACTGTATGAGACTTGTCTATGTCACAGCTGTTTTCGTGAATCTCAAAGTGACCAGGATCAAAGGGTACAGGTGTCTTTTTGAATAGCTTATCGACAACTATTCCAACAACAATGCCCAAAACCAAAAGGGAGAAGAAAAGTATAAGAGCTGTTTTTGGTATCATAGACATCAAAACAAAAGCCTCGTCACCCGAGGATGCTATCATCATGGCTACCAATGATCCGAAACTCAATAGGTTATGGGTAAATAGCGAAACTACGGCAAATCCTCCTACACATCCTGGCACCAGACCGAGCAGTGCGGCAAGAATAACTTGCTTTACAGGCGAGCTCTGAAGCTTTTGAAATGATTTTCCGTGGGAATGGATATTTATATACTCAATCAACAACATCATTATCATTACCAAACCAGTAATGAGAATGCTGTTTTTTAATGCGTCAAATACGAAGTTCATAGCTTTTTATAAAATTTTAGTAATTCAGTTGCTGCAGTAAAGGACCCAATCCTGCCATCCAGCACGCTCTCCTCATACTCGGATAGCTTTTGTTTTATCATCTCATCTTCATAAAATCGGTTTTTCAACTCTTCATTTATGGTTTCATACATCCAGAATCTCGATTGCTCCCGTCTGTTGTGGAGATAATAGCCGTTTGCTTCTGTCAGTTTAAAATATTGGTTTATCTTGTCAAGAACATCCTGAAGACCGGCTTTTGTAACGGCAGATGTTGTTATAGCTGTTGGCACCCACCCCGATTCTGTCGGAGGGAAAAGGTGTAATGCATTTGAATAGAGAGCCTTTGCAAGCGTTGCCTTATCTATGTTTGAACCGTCTGTTTTAGTAATTGCAATAAGATCAGACATCTCCATGATACCTCTTTTAATTCCCTGCAACTCATCGCCTGCACCTGAAAGCATAAGAAGAAGGAAAAAATCGGTCATTGAATGAACTGCCGTCTCTGACTGACCCACACCTACGGTTTCTATGAAGATTACATCAAAGCCTGCAGCTTCGCAAAGAACGATACTCTCTCTTGTCTTACGGGCAACTCCACCAAGTGAACCACCTGTGGGGCTGGGTCTTATAAATGCATTAGGATCTGCGCACAGTGTCTCCATACGGGTCTTATCACCAAGTATGCTTCCTTTACTCTTTTCGCTACTTGGGTCAATTGCAAGTACTGCCAGCTTATGGCCTGTTCCTGTGATAAGCCCGCCGAATGCCTCAATGAATGTGCTTTTTCCGGCACCGGGAACTCCGGTTATACCTATGCGCATAGATTTTACCATATGTGGCTGACAAGCCTCTATTATCTGTCTGGCCTTTTCGCGGGTATCACTTCTTGAACTCTCAATAAGAGTTATTGCCTGACTTAGAATTGCTGTGTTGCCAGCCAGAATGCCATTGACATACTCTTTCACGGTCAGTGTCCTGACTTTGTTTTTTTTGTAAAAATTTGGAAAATATGGATTGATCACAGGAGGTTGTTCTACTCCGTCGTTTACAATAAGTGCACTCTCTTTATTTATTTCCTTCATGGTTGTCAATTATTTAGTTATCTCTCCGGATAAAAGAAGGTTGACAATTGGTCTTGTAGGAGAATTTGTAATAAGTGTAAGGATGTATATTTTTTCTCCTAGTTGCCCTGTAGTATTAATCTTAACACCTATTTTCGCAGATGCTCCCGGAGAAATCTTACCGGGGTTGACCACCACCACACCCTTTTCATTCAAATCGATTTTGTGTATAAGAAGGTCTTTCCTGCCGAGATTCTTAATTTCGAATATTGTATCAATCTTGTTGCCCGAAGTTATAGTGCCAAAGTTGAATGAACTCCTGGAAGCCATGGGCAGTGGAGCCTGGTCTATGTCTGCTTTACTCAAATCAGAAAAGTCTTCCCTTATGGTTGCATTTATCTCGATTTTTTTTAATGCTTTTTTGCCGTTTATCACAGGTGTTGCCATATATGATGTCACTCCCCAGTTCTTCTGCACTTTGGTGTCAATTGTAATTATCAAGTCTCCTTTACTGCCGGGGGCAAGTGTTTCCGGAGTAACCGACAGGGAGAGTCCCTTTGATACATCTGTGAATGTCACTTTTATTGGAGAAGATGAAATGTTTGCAATCTCAGCAGTTTCGTGATCTACGGTTCCTTGATTTATCTGACCCACTTCAATAGGAGATTTCCTAAGAGCCATTGACCCGTACAGAACCGGAAAAAGTTGCTTTATGCTTTTTTTCTTTGCGTGAACAACACCTTTGATTCTCAGGATTATCGGTTTTGGCGAACCCGTTACATATACGGTAAGGGATTTGTCAAATGGTATAGGTCCCTGGTCATTTAAGAACGTAACACTTAACTTTCCGGATTCACCTGGTTGTACAGGATTTTTGGTCCATGTTGGGGTTGTGCAGCCACAAGATGAGATCACCGTCTGGATTATCACGGGTTGCTGACTTATGTTTTTAAAGGTGAATGTGTAGTTCTGTTTTCCTGCGCTAAGCTGAATATCTCCAAAGTCGTGGATCTTCTTATTAAACTCAATGCTAGCTACTTTCTGGTCCTGACCAGAAATAGAAGTGGTTAAGAGAACAGCAATTGTTATAATAATAAACTTAAGACTAAAGAAGACTCTCATGACATCAATAATTTATAAAAAATCCTACTTGCAAAGATACAATTTGTATTTGTTCTATTCCAACCAATTTTATACCTTTGCAACAATTAAACCAATTTAAAAATCAAAAATAATGGCGTACAAAATTTCTGAAGATTGCACTGCTTGCGGAACATGCATCGACGAGTGTCCAGTAGAGGCTATCTCTCCTGGTGACATTTACAAAATTGACCCAAATATATGTTCTGATTGCGGTACTTGTGCAGACGTTTGCCCCGTAGGAGCAATCAGCCAGGCGTAATTAAATTACAATCGATAAATAGGAGACTCTCTTAAGTGGGGGTCTCTTATTTTTTCTTCAAAATCGACTTACCCTTTTCTGTCGTTACATATTTTTGATTTTTGCTCTTAGGCTTGTCGGGAAGAGTCATTGCTAGCACTCCTTTTTCGAGCATCGGGATAATGTAACGCATATAATTATCGGTATGTGTACTAAGGCCTAAAACATTCATTATCTCCTTACGACTTCTGGGTGTTAATGTGAATGCAAGAATCTTTTCATCATAGTCGTTATCATAGTCGTTATCATAGTCGTTCGTGCGACTATCATGGTCACTTCTTAGTTTTGTTATCATTTCCTGACGTAGGACAGTTATTGTAAACTCCTCTTTAGTGTGGTTATTTTCAAAAGTTATATGATCGTAACTTCGCATTGCTCTTATAATACCACTGCCAATACCAGTGTATGGCAACAAATATTTCGCGTTATCAAATAGCAGTTGGTTTCTTGGTTTTGATATTCCTTGCCTGATAGACTCTTCAGTAACTGATTCCGGCAATATGCCAGGACTGCAAATTTCAATACGATTATCGAAAATAAACAAACGGATAGGAGAATTTTGATAATAATCTCTGTGGATGAGAGCATTTACTAAAAGTTCTACAAAAACATCAAGCGGCACCTCTAACCTGGGGATACTGTTGAAATTTTCCTCCACCTGGATGCTTTTCAGATTTCTGTTGATAAAAGAGATAGTCGTGTTGTATTGATGCAGCAAATTGCCTTCCATCTCCCGGTCGGGCATTTTATCTCTGAATTCGGTCGATGCAACGCTATTTCCCACAAAAGAGACGCACTTAACAGTAAACACTGGTCTGAAACGTTGTATGTTAATTCCTAAAAGCAGTAACCCGGATAGAGTTAACTGTCCATTACCGTCCATCAAAGAGATATTCTGAAGTAGCTGTTCTATTGTGAAATTTACGTCTATGGCATTTACTATTGTATCAATGTCAGTCGTACTAAGTGTCGTATTCTTTATTTCTGCAGCCACACATTCAGGTGTATACTTTTCATAAAGGAACCGTTTTAGAGTTGGAATAGAAATGTCGTTATAAGAAGTTCCCTCTACGCTATCACGATCCGCAGCCATGCTTCCGCAACTTTGCATCATCACCCGAAGTTCTGCATTCGAGAATACCTTGCGTTTATCCGATCCATTCTTAACCCAGACAATCCCCTTGTTATCCCTGTAGGGCTTATCCTTTCCTGACTTTATTGAAACAACCACCAAATTCTGCCCATCTAATACTACTGTTTCGGTATAGATAACAATTGCAGGCTTAATATTCTCAGAAGCAGCATTTGCAAGCAGATTATTGGTTTTCTGGATCTCCTCAAACGACAACCCGTTTAAAGCTCCGGTTTTGTCATTGACCCCTACTATAAGCGAACCACCTTGCGAGTTGCAAAAAGCGACCATCTCTGTACCAACCTTATAGGCATCATCAATCCGCTCTTTAAACTGAATGGTAGAGTTTTCGCCTTGTGATATTATTTGTTGTATTTGCTCTGATGTCATATCTATTTAATAAGCGGGTAATTCTTAAATAACTCTACAAATGTATCAAATAAATAATAGTTAATCAAGTGAAATTGAGGATATAAAATTCGTTCGACGCAAGCCATCTTGCAAAATTTGATTGTGTAATTGTCTGAATGGGCATTGCAAAGGAGCAATTGGGCACCCACTCAGCGAGCTGAGCGTAAAAAAGCAAGTAGTGATACCAGGTTTACACAGATAAATGAATGCTGATTGAGTAAAAACGGAATTGGAGTCGGATTGGCGAATGCTTATCAGGAAGAGTTGGGTATGATAATTCTTAGCCATCTTGCAAAATTTGATTGTGTAATTGTCTGAATGGGCATTGCAAAGGAGCAATTAGGCACCCACTCAGCGAGCTAAGCGTAAAAAAGCAAGAAGCGATACCAGGTTTACACAGATAAATGAATGCTGATTGAGTAAAAACAGAAATGGAGTTGAATTGGTGAATGCTTATCAGGAAGAGTTGGGTACCCACTAAAGGAGAGGAGCGTGAAGAAAAACAACAAGCGCAAACCCTGCAGCCTTTTGCAGTGGCATAATTGGTTTGCGCCTTTGTTTTTTAGCGGAACGACTTTAAAGTGGGTAACTCTGGGATACGCATTCGCCAATCCGACTCCATACCGGGAAATAGAACTCAATCACCATCCAACTATTAATTTTTTAACATAGACGAAATATTTATACCTTTGAACACTCATTTTATAACTAAACAAGATGTTAAATATTAAACTGCTGAGAGAGCAACCTGAATTTGTGAAAGAGAGGTTGGCTGTAAAGAATTTCGATGCAACAGGCATCATTCAAAAAGTAAACGAGTTGGATATTAAAAAAAGAAATAGCCAGACAGAACTTGATACACTTTTAGCAGAACAGAATTCGCTTGCAAAGGAGATCGGGAACTTAATGAAGGAAGGCAAAAAGGCTGAAGCAGATGCTGCAAAGGCAAAAGTGTCAGAGCTAAAGGAGAGAGCAAAGGTTTTCGAGACACAAATGCAAAACAGTACTGCTGAACTCAATGAACAGTTGGTATTGCTTCCAAATCTACCTCATATATCGGTTCCTGCAGGTAAATTGGCCGAGGACAATGTAATTGTAAGAGAAGGAGGGAAATTTCCAAAACTTAAGAGTTCTGTTCCTCACTGGGAATTAGCAAAAAAATATGATATTATTGATTTTGATCTTGGAGTCAAACTTACCGGAGCAGGCTTTCCTGTCTATAAAGGAAAAGGTGCCAGGATACAGAGGGCACTTATAGCATACTTCCTTGACAAAAATACAAAAGCAGGTTATATTGAGGTACAACCACCTCTGATGGTTAATGAAGCATCGGGTTACGGTACAGGTCAGCTGCCGGACAAAGGTGAACAGATGTACTTTGTAGGATTGGATAATTATTACCTTATCCCTACAGCTGAGGTGCCTGTAACAAATATCTACAGAGATGTGATTCTGGCTCTGGATGAGCTGCCGGTTAAGGCTACCGCTTACACACCATGCTTCAGAAGAGAAGCCGGGTCATACGGAAAAGATGTAAGGGGACTAAACAGACTTCATCAGTTCGATAAGGTTGAGATTGTTCAGGTTTCACATCCGGATAAATCATATGATGCTCTCGAAGAGATGGTAAAGCATGTAGAAGGTATAGTACAGTCGCTTGAGCTTCCATACAGAATTCTTAGATTATGCGGAGGTGACATGAGCTTTACATCTGCGCTTACATATGACTTTGAAGTATACTCAGCTGCTCAGGAGAGATGGCTGGAGGTTAGTTCAGTATCAAATTTTGAATCTTTCCAGTCCAACAGATTAAAACTCAGATATAAAGACGAAAACGGTAAACCACAGTTGGCTCACACATTGAATGGCAGCTCACTGGCTTTGCCAAGGATTCTTGCTGCTCTTCTTGAAAACAATCAGGACGAACGCGGAATAAGAATACCTGCAGTTTTAAGAGAGTATACAGGTTTTTCATATATAGACTAAGCATTCCGTTCATAATTTACAGATGGAACCAAAGAGAATTATCCTGGGAATCGACCCCGGTACCCAGATATTGGGTTACGGTGTGATTGAGATAACCGGCAGAAATGCCAGATATCTGACCATGGGAATTCTTGATCTCAGAAAGCTTACAGATCATTACGTCAAGCTAAGAAAGATATTTGATGAGGTGACAAAGCTCATTGAACTATATTCTCCGGATGATCTTGCGGTAGAGGCTCCTTTTTATGGAAAGAACATACAGTCTATGCTTAAGCTGGGCAGGGCACAAGGTTCGGCCATAGCTGCTGCCCTAAACAAAGATATTCCAATATTTGAATATGCTCCCAGAAAAGTCAAGCTTGCAATCACAGGAAGAGGGGCCTCCTCTAAGGAGCAGGTGGCCTCTTTACTTATAAATATATTAAAAATCAAAGAGAATTCTAATTTTCTGGATGCTACTGATGGATTGGCAGTTGCGTATTGTCACTATTTACAATTGTCTAATCCACAGATAGATAAGATTGGGTCTTCAAATTGGGAGTCATATATCAAAACAAATCCTGACAGGGTAAAGTAATTTTTTGTTTACCAGATGTAACTTTTAACGCGTTTAATAGTCAAAGCAAGGAATTGAAAAAAAGACTATTTATGAGATATATTACAATCACCCTGCTTACATTACTTTCTATCATCTTTACATCATCCGTTATTTCTGGCCAGGCCCCTCAGATCTCTGATCAGGCTTCGCGAGATTTTCGTTTAAAGATAACCTTATTGGACAGTCTGAGACAATTGCCAATAGAATTTGCCACTGTCTCCATACGACCTGCCGGTGCAACTGAGGCTTTTAAATACGGTCTCTCAGATGCTTCTGGCCGAGTAGAGCTTTCAGGCATACCAGAAGGGTCATACACACTCAAAATTGAGTATATGGGTTACAAAACCTATACAATAACAGTTGCTTTTACAGGCGATAAGGTTGTCGATCTTGGGAAGGTGAAATTACAGGAGCAGGTAAATAACCTTAATGCGGTTGTAGTTACGGCTGTCGGGAACCCCATTATTGTAAAGAAGGATACAATAGAATACAATGCATCTTCGTTTAAAACGACAGACGGAGACATGCTCGAGCAGTTACTTAAAAAAATGCCAGGAATTGAGATTGACAGTGATGGCAAAATTACTGCAAATGGCAAAGAGATAACAAAAATCATGATTGACGGCAAGACATTCTTTCTGAATGACCCTCAGTTAGCTACAAAAAATCTGCCCGCAAAGATAATCGATAAGGTGAAGGTTGTTGAGAAAAAATCGGAACAAGCTCTTTTTACAGGCATCGACGATGGCAATCAGGAGACTGTAATAGACCTTAGCATAAGGCCCGGAATGATGAACGGATGGTTTGGAAACTTGTCTGCCGGTTACGGAACAGATGACAGGTTCCAGGCAGCAGCAATGTCAGGAAACTTCACATCAACCAGCCAGCTGACTTTTGTGGGAAATGCCAATAATACCAATAACAGAGGATTTATGGATTTGGCTGGAGGAATGATGAGAAGCATGAGAAGCTCAATGGGTGGCGGAGGAGGAGGCTTTGGTGGAAGCAATGTAAGAATTGGAGGATCTGTAATGAATTTTGGTAATAGCGGAATATCAACTACATGGATGGCCGGATTGAATGCAAATACTGAATCTAAGAACAAAAAATTAAAAATAGGAGGTAGCTACCTTTATAACGGAAGCGACAATCTTTCAATAAACAAAAGTTTTAAGCAGAACTTTCTGGTCGACAGTAGTTTCAATTATGCACAGGAGACAACATCCAACAGTGTGACTGAGGGACATAATGCTTCTCTTAATCTGGAATACCAGATTACAGATAAGGCCTCAGTACTCTTCAGACCTAGTGTTAATATTGGTTACGGAACATTCAGCGACAACAAGGATTTCAGCACAAACGGAGCATCCGGGACAAAAATAAACAGTGGCACGAGCAGTTCAAATGGTGACAATCAGTCACAGAAACTTAGCGGAGATCTGCTTTACAGACAGAAAACAAACAAAGAGGGTAGGACATTCTCTATAAATGTAAACTATGGGTTGTCTAACAACGACCTTAGTGCAACAAATTATTCGAAAACAGATATTTTCGGGGCGCACCCTAAGACAAATCTTGTGGACCAGAAGTATAACCTTAACAGCTCCTCTTACAATCTGGGAGCACGCGCTTCGTATACTGAGCCTTTAGGTAATAAGTTTTATATGGAGCTGGCATACAGCTACAACTTCACACAAAATAACTCAGAAAAAGAGGCATTCAATAAAAACGGCAGCACAGGAGAATACACCGAAAGGGATTCTGTTTATTCAAATACTTTCAAAAACAAGTTCGTTAACCAGAGAGGAGAAATCAACATTAGAAAAATTGGAGAAAAGTATAACTATATAGTTGGTTTTAATGTTCAACCTGCTTATACAGAGAGCATTGGAGATACAACCTACTTCTCGAGGAATGTTGTAAACTTTGCACCTTCCGGCATGTTTGAATACAACTTCAGTGACACTGAGTTTATGAGAATACGCTACAGAGGTAACACAAACCAGCCAAGCATAAGCCAGCTGCAGCCCGTTCCCGACAACTCGAATCCTCTCTACATTCCTTTGGGAAATCCCGACCTGCTTCCTGAATTCAGACATAGTTTCTCACTGGATTACAGAAATACAAAGAGAGAGACATTCCGCACAATGGAAGCTGAATTCGAGGCAGAATTAAATCAGAATAAAATTGTGAATAAGACCTGGTACGATAACGGAGGTATTCAGTATAACCTCCCTGTGAATGAAAACGGGATTTACTCACTTAGCGGAAACTTCTCTTACAGCACTCCAATTTCCAAATCTAAATTTTACATCTCTACCAATACCAGATTAAGGTTCAACAATGGTATAAACTACTCTAATGGAGTCAGGAACCTTACATCTACACTCTCTGCATCGGAAAATCTGAGATTTTCCTACCGTGGGGAAAAACTTGAAACAAGTTTCGGTGGAACTGCCAGATATTCAAAAGCGTGGTATAGTATAGAACAGTATCAGAAGGCTGACACCTGGACAAACTCGGTTACACTCTCCATGAATTGGACCTTGCCTGCCGGATTTAACCTGACCAGCGACTTCGACTACAGATTCTACATAGGCTTCGGAGAGGGGTACAATGAACCTGCTGCAGTCTGGAACGCAGAGGCCTCTAAACTGTTGTTTAAAAAGATGGGAACATTAAGACTTAAAATCTTCGACATATTGAATCAGACAAAAACATTCCGTCGTACAACAGCGGACAACTATATTGAGGATGTAGAGACAAATGCTCTCAGACAATATATTATGCTAAGCTTTACCTGGAGATTCGGAACATTTGGAGGTCAGAAGGGTGGAGACGGAAGGAGACCTGGTGAAGGATTCAGACAAGGTGGAGGAATGCGGTTCCATTAATAGTTGATTAGAGAAACTACTTTGATGAATTTTTAGAGTAGTTTCTCCATCTTTCAATAACTGTAGCCAAATCCTGAGGGATCTCATTTTCAAAATGGAGATCCTTTTTTGTTCTGGGGTGTACAAAACCAAGTGTTCTGGCATGTAGCGCGTGCCTGGGCATAATTTCGAAACAGTTTTCCACGAACTGTTTGAATTTCGCGAAGACCGTACCTTTTAATATCTTATCTCCCCCATATCTGTCGTCATTGAAAAGCGGGTGACCTATGTAGTCCATATGCACCCTTATCTGATGGGTTCTGCCGGTTTCAAGCTCGCACTCGACAAGGGTTGTATATCCAAACCTCTCAAGAACCCTGTAATGAGTGACAGCATGTTTGCCTATATTACCTTCCGGGAAAACCTTGAATTTCATCCTTTCATTCGGGTCCCTTGCGATGTTGCCGACAATTGTTCCTGATTCTGCCTTTACGTTCCCCCACACCAGTGCAACATACTTTCTTTTTATGGAGTGGTCGAAAAACTGCTTTGCAAGAAAGAGCTGAGCCTCGTCATTCTTGGCGACAAGGAGCAGCCCCGATGTGTTTTTGTCTATTCTGTGCACAAGTATGCCCATTCTGTCATCTTCGGCATCGGCCTTTTGGCTTTTACCAAGATGAAATGCAAGTGCGTTTATGAGTGTCCCTGAAAAATGTCCGTGTCCCGGATGTACGACCAGCCCCGGTGGCTTATTAACCAACAACAGGTCTTCGTCTTCATATGGTATATCCAAAGGGATATCTTCAGGCATTATTTCAAAGCCCTTTCTTTCGTAAGGTAGAACAATTGTGATTACATCAAGCGGCTTGACTATATAGCTGGCCTTTACAACCTTTCCGTTTGCAAGAACATAACCGGCAGCAATTGCCAACTGAATGCGGTGCCTGGAGGTTTTCTCCATGCGCATTGTTATATACTTGTCAACTCTTATAAGGCCTTGCCCTTTGTCAGAAACATACCGGTAGTGTTCAAACGACCCACCCTCCTCATCATCAATTTCATCTTCGTCAGGAATGACTACTTCTTCTTCTGTCATTTGCTATTTTGTTTTTACCTCTTCAATTTTTTGTTTATCGATACTTAAAAAAAGATCAACTCTGGCACCCAATGAATAAGAGTTGTAATTTGTAGGAGAAGGTGTTTGTTTTACGACAAAACTGGATAATGTGTCGGAGTATGATTTAACCGACTGGTCATAATTCAGATTGCCTATATTAAGGGAGTTGTCAATAAGAATATCCTTTGCAGTAATGAATTGTAGCCCTATTACATTTGGAATGAATGTACTCTCTCCACCGCTGTTGCCAAGCTCAAGGTCAATTTCACTCCCGGATTCTATTGATTTTCCTGACGCTATATAACTTCCTTTATACATCTGAGAAAGAACATTATTGGTAGCCATGTCCGATACATAGATCAACCGGCCAACATTCAGCTGTCTTGCTGCCAGTTCTGCCTTTGCCTGACGTAATGAGTAACCTATAACGGATGGCATTATTACCTGTTTAGGCATGAAAGAATTGATAGTGAGTAATATACGGCGGTTCTTCTTAACCATGCTTCCCGTATGAGGATTCTGGCGAAAAACCAATCCCCGACCTATTCTTGGCAAGAAAACGGAATCGGTTACTTCCAATCTTAAGTTGGATTCATTTGCCATCTCCTGAGCCTCCTTAAGTGAGAGTCCGGAAAAATCCGGGACCTCCATCTCACTGTTATGACGAGTTACAACCCTGAGTAATATTGTTGCTACAATCAAAATTCCAAGTACAACGCCTGCTGCCTTGTACAACTCAATCATGAACCAATGTCTCCACCAGACATTTTCTTTGTTCGAACCGGGATTTGTGTTATTATCTGCCATAATGCAAAAATACTATTTTTTTGATAATTCGTTGTAAAAGCTGTCTCTCTCAACTGCTCTGTAACCACAAGATGTGGCAATCTGTTCTAGGTCATTAGCACTCATTCCGGGATTGGTCTCCGCAGAACCGGCCATACTGTAGATTTTTGTGCTGTCGTTAATTGTTCCGTCTATGTCATCTGCTCCGTAAAGAAGTGATAGCTGGCATAGTTCCTTTCCCAGCATTGGCCAGTATGATTTAATATGAGGGATATTGTCTAAAACAATCCTTGAAATAGCAAAAGTCTTCAATACCTCAATAAGATCAAGCTCTCCAAGATGAGAGAGAGAGTTGTTGGACGCTTTGAACAGCAATGGAATGAAGGCATCAAAACCTTTTGTCTCATCCTGAAGGTCACGGAGCGCAAACATATGACTTATTCTGTCTCTCCGGCTCTCCAGATGTCCAAAGAGCATGGTGCAATTTGTCCTTATTCCCAGATTATGGGCCGTCCTGTGAATCTCCAGCCATGTATCTGCATCTGCTTTATCGGGGCATATCTGAACCCTTACAGAAGGTTCAAATATCTCTGCACCTCCTCCGGGGAGGGCTCCTAAACCAGCCTCCTTAAGAATTGAAAGGACTTCGCTCCAGCTCTTTCCCGAATATTTTGCCATGTCGTCAATCTCAACTGCAGAATAGGCTTTTATAGTCACATCCGGTTTTACCTCTTTCCTGATTGTCTCTATTACGGAAACATAGTAGTCCAGGTCTTTGTCGGGATGAACGCTCCCTACAACATGAACTTCTGTCATTCCATCGGTGTATTTCTCTCTGCAATAGTCTCGTATCTCCTCCAGACTCATTGACCATGCACCGGCTTGAAGAGAATTGTCCCTGCGATAAGAGCAGAATTTGCATCTGTGACGGCATATATTGCTGGGTTCCACATGAAAATTCCTGTTAAAATACACTTTGTCGCCATTATAACGTTGTCTTATCTCTGACGCTAATTCAGAAAGAGCATTCATCTCAAAGCTGTCATAGAGTTTTAATGCGCTGTCAAGGTCAATTCTGTTTTTCATCAGTGATATTGATTAATTTGGCTTTCAAATATAACAAAAAAGACGCTCAAGGCGTCTTTGGAAGTTAAAAGTATATCTCGGTCTAGAAAAGATCTTCTGATGATACTGTAAGTTTCTTGCGTCCACGACGGCGGCGGGCAGCCAGTACGCGACGTCCGTTTGGAGTTGACATACGCTCACGGAAGCCATGTTTGTTGCGACGCTTGCGTTGTGATGGTTGAAATGTGCGTTTCATGATATCTTTTTCTAATTTTATTTATTCTGCAAAAGGGAGTGCAAAGATAAATAAAATGTTTTTAATCGCAAATATTTATGCTAACGTTTAATATATAATATGCTTTTTTCATCGAAAAACGGCTCTTTGAACCATCTTTGGATGTCAATTTTTGAGATTTTACCAGCAGGAATATTGAATCTCTTCTGAATTTCTAAAATCTCCTCTATCAGATTGCCTCCTTTAAGGTATAGCAAGCCTCTTCCTACTCCTTCTATTTCTCCCTTTTCCAGACTGTTCCAGATCCAGGGAAGAAAAGTGTTTATATCTGTTACGGCCCTGGATACGACAAAATCAAATTTTCCATTGATATCCTCTGCCCGAATCTGTTCTGCCTGTACGTTTGTAAGTTTTAATGAATTTGAGATCTCTTTCACTACATTGATTTTTTTCATTATTGAGTCGCACAGGAAGAAAGATACTTCCGGAAAGAATATTGCCAACGGTATCCCGGGAAAACCACCGCCAGTACCCACATCTAACACTCTTGCCCCGTCAGGAATCTTGATGAATCTGGCAATTGCGAGAGAGTGAAGGACATGGTGCAGGTACAAATTATCAATGTCCTTGCGTGATATTACATTTATTTTTGAATTCCAATCAAGATAGAGTGGATAAAGTTGAGCAATCTGATATTTCTGATTTGCCGACAATTCCGGGAAGTATGAATAGATTAGCTCTTCCATATATTATTTAATAATTTTTTTACTCTGTTTATTCTGGTTTTAACGGTATTAATGGGCAAGGAGAGTTCGCGGGCAATCTCCTCGTAGGCAAATTCCTGAATAAACCTTAGTTCTGCAACCTTTCTGTATTTAGGATCTAGAGCTTTGATGGCATTTATGAGTTTGTCAAATGTCTGATTGGTAATCAGATTCTCCTCGGGACTTTGTGCATGATCGATAATTTCCGAATCGCCATCGAGACAATCAAGATTATTCAGAGGGGGAGGGGTGCTCTTTTTTTTACGGTAGTAGTCGAGGGATGTGTTTTGTGCTATAGTAAACAACCATGTAGAGAATGCCCATCTGGAGTTGTACGTTGCCAGGTTCCTGAATGCCTTGTCAAATGTCTCCTGACAAATATCCTCTGCATCCTGGGCCTGGGGTATTATTCCCAATATAAATGTCTGCACCGGTTCTCTGTATTTTTCAACCAGTCTGGAACATGCAGACTGATTGTTTTCCAGAGCCTCTTTAATAAGTAGCTTTTCCTCGTTATGGGTCATTTTACTTTTATATCACTTTAAAATCAGTGTGCCTCAAGCCAGTTAGATCCTGATTCACACTCAACTGTGAGCGGAACCGAGAGACTTATGACAGACTCCATCTCCTCTTTTACAACTCTGCTTAAAATGTCTATCTCATCGGGAACTACGTCGAAAACAAGTTCATCGTGTACCTGAAGCACCATCTTGCTCTTTAATCCCTCATTTTTCAACCGGTTGGCAACCTTGATCATGGCCACCTTTATTATATCTGCTGCACTCCCCTGTATTGGTGCATTTACGGCATTTCTCTCTGCAAGTCCCCTTACTACCTGGTTTCTTGACGATATATCGGGCAGGAACCTCTTTCTTCCGTACAGGGTTTTTACATATCCCTCTTTTTTGGCGTACTCTATCATCCCTGAAATATACTCTTTTACCTGAGGGTAGCTGTTGAAATAGTCCTCTATAAGTTTTTTGGATTCAGCTCTGGAGATGTGCAGTCTCTGTGAAAGTCCGAAAGATGAGATTCCATAGATTATGCCGAAGTTTGCTACTTTGGCCCTGTTCCGCTGTTCTTTTGTAAGTTGATCCTCCGGTATGCCAAATATTTTTGATGCTGTTGCAGCATGAATGTCCTTGCCGGCCCTGAATGCCTCAATAAAGTCCTTGTCTTCGCTCATGTGTGCCATGAGCCTTAATTCAATCTGGGAATAATCGGATGACATTATGCAGCCGTTTGGATCAGATGGTATGAATGCCTTTCTTATCTCTCTGCCTCGTTCGGTCCTTATAGGAATATTCTGAAGGTTTGGCTTAACAGAACTTAATCTGCCTGTCGCGGTCAGTGACTGATTATATGTTGTATGTATCTTTCCCGTTGTTGGTGAGATTAGGTAGGGCAGGGGGTCGATATATGTAGAGAGGAGCTTTTTTATGTTCCTGTACTCAAGTATTCTGGCAATAATTGGGTGGCTGTCGGCAAGTTCGGAAAGAGTCTCCTCGTCGGTTGAATAATTTTTTTTGGATGTGGTTTTGGCCTTTGCGGCAAGGTTCAGTTTTTCGTATAAAATGACCCCGAGTTGTTTTGGAGACGAGACATTAAGGGTGGGTTCATCTGCCATCTCTCTTATGGAATCCTCAATCTCTGCAAGTTCCGATGTGAGTGTACGACTGTATTCATTGAGTTTCTCCCGGTCAATCTTTACCCCCTCGTGCTCCATGTCGGCCAGAACATATATCAACGGCATCTCAATACTATTGTAAAGTTCCAGCAGAGACGACTCCTTAAGTTCAGTAAGAAGTTTGTGATAAAGAGGCAAAAGCACCAGCGATTCCTTAATGAGTGATTCGTTTTTGTCTTCCTGCCTGCTTTCAGTCGCTTGAAAAAGATCTGCCTGAATCATAGTCTCACCTGAACTGAGGTCTATATCAAGATATGCCGGAGCCAGGATTTCTATCTTGTGTGCCCTTTCGGGCATTATGAGATAGTGCATAAGCTCAATGTCGGCAAGATATCCTTTTAGGTTAATGCCTTTGTCTCTCACATAGTTGATAAAGGCTTTGAGGTCGTAACCACACTTGATGACCTTTTCATCTGAGAGAATCTCTTTATAAAGTGTGATGTCTGAACATACCGATACCAGATTTGATGTTGAGAATATTATGGATTTGCCCTCTGTCCTTATGGCTATCTCTCCGTTTTCGATACTCTTTTGAATGATTTCCTTGTCGGAAACCAACTTAAATGCCTGAATTTTATTGTTTTTTATTTCTTGTTTGATTTCACTCTTTTGTTGATCTTCCGGTGTCTGGGTAGTTGTGAAAATCTCTTCCAGTCTTGGTATGGACCTGGACAAAGAGCCAAACTCATAATGGTTGAAAAGCCGTTTCAGCTCATTGAAATGAGGAGTTTCAAGCTTGAGTGAATTCTCGTCCCAGGGAACATCAACATTTGTATCAATTGTTATAAGCTTCTTACTCAGGTCTATGAATTTTTCTGCCTCTTTGAAAGCCTCTTGTTGTTTTTCCGGAAGCTCGCTTAGACTACTGAGAATTTTATCCAGTGTTTTATACTTATGGATAAGTTTTTTTGAACTTACTTCTCCAACACCACGCACACCGGGAACATTGTCAGAAGCATCGCCCCACAATGTAAGTATGTCTATTATCTGAGATGGGTCTTCAATACCATATATACTGCAGATCTCATCTTTGCCAAGTACCTCCATCTCGTTGCCGTTCTTTGCCGGCTTGCATTGGTAAATGTTTTCAGAGACAAGTTGTCCGTAATCCTTGTCGGGAGTGACCATATATACCTTGAATCCCTCCTTTTCAGCTTTTTTTGCCATTGTGCCAATTACGTCATCAGCTTCGAAACCGATTTTCATAACTACAGGTACAGATATGGCTTCCATAAGCTCAATCAGAGGATTAAGGGCGCTTTTAATAAGTTCTGGTGTTTCACTTCTGTTTGCTTTGTATGCTTCGAACATTTCATGGCGGAAGGTCTTGGCCGGAGGATCGAATGCCACGGCAAGGTGGGTGGGGCGTTCCTTGATAATAAGGTCTATAAGTGTCTTGGTAAAGCCAAATAGAACTGAGGTGTCCTCCCCTTTGGAATTGACCATTGGTCTTCTTAGGAAAGCATAGTAGGAGCGGAAAATCAAAGCATGTCCGTCTATCAGAAAGAGTCTTTTCATAATTTACGGCAGTTTTATTTATTATCCTCACTAACCCATTCAACAAATGAAGTGGGGGTTTCATATAGTTTTATGCTTTGTAATTCAAGCATTTCAGGAAGATTATCATGGATAAGTCCGGCAAAATAGACTGTCAGGTTTTCGCAGGTAGGCTGAAACCCCACTACTATTACATTCTGATATGCCTCCTTTATCTCATCTACAAGTCTGGCATCTTCTCTAAGAATGAGGGCATGGTCAAAAGGATCAATTATCAGTTTATTGACTATGTTTTTTAATTCGCTGAAATCTAGAACCATACCTGATTTGGGATGGTTTATTTCAAGTAGGGGCGTACCTTTTAGTGTAACAAACAACCTATACGAATGCCCGTGAATGTGCCTGCACTTTCCATCATAATCTGTGAGTGCATGAGCACCCTCAAAACGAAACTCCTTGGTAATACGTATTATTGACATTCTTTTTTTGCAAAAATAGATAATTTTTTCAGAAAATAGATATGCAAATAGTTACTAATCTTAACATAAAAGGGGTTGATAATATTAGAATGATAAGAAATAGTAAGATAAAAGAATAAAATGTGAATTTTTATTTGGTTTTACGTTACAATTCAGTAATTTTGCCAAAAATATATCCAGACATGGCAGTAAACATACAAAACATTTTGTCGTTAAATGCAAAAAACATGAGAAGATCTGTAATAAGAGATCTTTTAAGTGTTGCAAACAGACCGGAAGTAATATCATTTGCAGGGGGATTTCCCAATCCTGCTACTTTTCCGATAGAAGATCTTAAGATAATAATGCAGGAAGTACTCGAAACGGAGGCTGTTTCTGCGCTTCAGTACGGAGCGACGGAAGGGAATGAAAAGCTGAGAGAACAGATAGCAAAGAGATATATTGCCAAAGGCCTTAAAATAACCAAGGACAATGTATTGATAACAACATCTTCGCAACAAGCTATTGACCTTACATCAAAAATATTCCTTAACCCGGGCGATACAGTTGTCTGCGGTTTACCTTCATATCTGGGAGCACTTCAGGCTTTCTGGTCATATCAGGCTGTTCCGGTAGGTATAAAAAAGGACGAAGAGCTTGAGGAAACAATCAAATCGCTTATAGCACAAGATAGAAAACCGAAATTTATATACACTATTCCGGATTTCCAGAATCCTTCAGGTGTTACAATGAACATCAAACAGAGAGAGTATGTGCTTGACATTGCGCGTAAGTATGATCTTCTGGTTCTGGAGGACAGTCCCTACAGAGAATTGAGGTTTGAAGGAGAGGAGCAACCTATGATGTACTCAATGGATAACGAGAGGGTGATTCTTTTTGGGACTTTCTCAAAAACTTTCCTTCCGGGGTTCCGGATCGGCTGGATTGTTGCTCCTGTAGAGATTATTGACAGACTTGTAGTTGCAAAACAGTCTACAGACCTTTGTACACCTGTTTTTGATCAGGCTGTGGCTGCAAAGTATCTGGAAAAAGGGCTTTTTGAGAAAAATCTGGGTAAGACCATAGAGCTTTACAAAAACAAAAGAAACCACATTCTTGCCTGTTTTGAGAAATACATGCCTAAGGGTGTTGAATGGACAAGGCCTGAAGGGGGGCTTTTCCTGTTTGTTTCTCTACCTGAAGGTTATGATACAATGGATCTCTTTAATGTTGCAATTAAAGAAAATGTCGCATTTGTAATTGGCGAAGCTTTCCATTGTGATGGATCCGGTAAAAATACGATGAGAATTAACTTCTCGTTTATGAATGAAGAGAGAACAGAAGAAGGGGTAAAAAGACTTGCAAGAGCAATCGAAAAGATGCTAAATGTAAGTAAATAACTTTGAGTCAAATTTTAGTGAGGAGTCTTTGAACAGTTGTTCAAAGGCTCCTTTTTCTATAAGATATGCCGGTTCACCTGAAAAAAACTGACTATGACCCATTATCCATATCTTGTCACAAATCTTAAGGGCGTGCTGCAGATCATGGGTTGAGAAAATTATTGTCTTGTTCTCTTGCCCTGCAATCTCTTTAAGCAGGCGTGTAATGGTTATTTTGTTTGCAATGTCAAGAAAGGCAGTCGGTTCGTCAAGCAGTATTATCTTACTATCCTGAACAAGACTCCTTGCTATTGCTGCTCTCTGGAACTCACCGTCACTAAGCTTGCTGGAATCCCTTTCTGCAAAACCATCCAGCCCTACCTTTTTTAGAGTGGAGTAAATAAAATCATAATCCTGTTCAGAGATTTTTCCTAGCCAGTTTGTCCTGTTATAGCAACTTGTAGATACCATGTCGAACAGAGTAAAGTTTTTTGCTCGCGGCGACTGTGACGGCACAAAGGAGAGTTGCTCTGCAAGCTTGTTTGGAGCATAGCTGCGAATATCCTTATTGAGTATTTTTATGGTTCCGCTGTGATATCTCTGGATGCCCGCAATACTCTTGAGAAGAGTGCTTTTGCCTACACCATTTGGCCCGACAAGAGCTATGATCTCGTTTTTGCCTGCCTCAGCATTTATTTCACGATAGATAACCTTGTTATAACCCAAACAGAGCTTTTCCAATACTAGCACACTTTCCATCTTAGACAAACCTGTTTTTTAAAATTATTGCGAGAATCACAGGAACCCCAATGAGCGCACTGACTGTGTTTATTGGGATGATTGGAGTAGACAACTGGGCAGCAGTATCTGCAAAAACCATTATTACTGCTCCCAACAATGCGGTGGCAGGAATAAGGACCTTGTGGTCGGCATTCCTGAAAAAGAGCCGGGCAATATGCGGAGCTGCTATACCTATAAAACCTATGGGGCCGCAAAATGCAGTTACACTGCCTGCAAGAAGCGTCGTTGCAATCAATATTCTTCTTCTTGTCTTCTCCAGATTAACACCAAGGCTTTTAGCATAGGCCTCACCCATGAGAAGCGTGTTAAGATCTTTTATATTGTATACCGACAGTGCAAATCCTATTAATATTAGGAAAAACATTACCCATATCTGCCCGGGGTTTAACCCGGTGAAGCTTCCCATTGTCCAAAGAACAAATACCTTGAGAGCAGATGTTGATGAAAAATATTGGAAAAGTGATATCAATGCACTAACGGCACTCCCCAGCATGATGCCGAAAATGAGCAGAGAAATATTGTCCTTTAACCGATAAGAGACAAGAAGTATTAGAAGAGTTATTGCAAAAGCTCCAATCCATGCAGATGTTGCAATTCCGAGGCTGAAAAAGAGTGATGATGGCAATGATATTCCAAAAGCCGATACTCCCATTACAAAAAATGCTACTCCTAGTCCGGCTCCGGAACTTATTCCAAGGATATATGGGTCTGCAAGTGGATTTTTAAACAGGGTCTGCATCTGAAGACCACAAATGGAGAGAGCGGCACCTGCCATAAGTGCTGTAATAAGTTTTGGAATTCTTAAGGAGAAAAGGATGTCCGAGACAAAATCCGACGTGTGGTTACCCAGAAGTGTTGATATGATATCTTTAACAGGGATTATTACTGAGCCCAGAATCAGATTTAACACTACCAGCGCAAGCAATAATATGGCGATTATTGCATACTCCTTGTAATATGACCTTTTTAACTTCACTATATGTCCTGCATGGAATCCGGCCCCTAAGATAGTGCAAAAAAGATAAAGCATTTTATTTTATTTTCGTAATTTTGCCGCATCGTTCAAATCAATAAAAAGTTACAGAAATGAGAAAGAAAATCGTTGCAGGAAACTGGAAAATGAATACTCTTCTTCCAGAGGGAGAGTTCCTTGTAAAGCAGTTGGAGTTCCTTACAAAAGAGATGGAAACAGATGTGGAGATAATAGTATGTCCACCATTCACACATCTGGCCACAATAGGCAAACTAATAGAGGATAATGGCATAAAGATTTCTATGGGAGCCCAGAATTGTGCAGATCAGGAATCGGGTGCATACACAGGAGAGGTTTCTGTAAAGATGCTAAAGGATTTATCCTGCAAGTATGTTATTCTTGGTCACTCGGAGAGAAGGGAATACTATGGAGAGACCAGCGAGAAGCTTTGCAAGAAGATAAACCTGGTAATCAATGAGGGTATGGTTCCGATTTTCTGCGTAGGTGAGAGGTTAGAGGAGAGAGAATCAGGAAGGCATTTCGAGGTTGTTTCTGAACAGATTCAGGAGGTGCTTTACAAACTGAGAGGAGTGGAACTTGACAAAGTAGTTGTTGCATACGAGCCGGTATGGGCAATCGGAACAGGCCGGACTGCCACTTCCGATCAAGCAGAGGAGATGCATGCATATATCCGTCGGGTAATAGCAAGTAAATTCGGCGAACATGCCGACCTTGTTCCAATTCTTTATGGTGGCAGCTGCAAACCTTCAAATGCTGTTGAGATTTTCTCAAAAGAGAATGTAGATGGCGGTCTTATTGGAGGAGCTTCGCTAGTTGCACAGGATTTTATTGGTATAGTTAAATCATTTTAATGAACTACATAGAAGTCCGGATAGAGGTTAAGCCTTTCTCCGATGATTATGCAGAACAGGTTATTGCTCAAATTGAGGAGCTCCCTTTCGAGAGCTTCATGATTGAGGAGCCATATCTTATGGCATATATTCCGGAGGATAGCTTTTCTTCTCAGGACCTTAAGACACTTCTTTCTGCTTTTCGGCACAATAATGAATTTACAGCGTCGGCACAGAGTCATTTTGTAAAGGAGGAGAACTGGAACGCATTGTGGGAATCAAATTTTTCTCCAATCGTAGTTGAGAAGCTTTGTACCGTAAAGGCAGATTTTCACAAAAACCTGCCCAGGACAAAATACAATATTACAATAATGCCTAAAATGGCTTTCGGAACGGGCCATCACCAGACAACATACGTTATGATGGATGCCATTCTTGAAGAGAGTATAAAGGGGCTTAAGGTTCTGGATGTTGGCTGTGGTACCGGCATTTTGTCAATTCTTGCTGCTAAAATGGGCGCAGAACCTCAAATACATGCAATAGACATAGATCATCTTGCGGTGGATTCCACAAACGAGAACATATATAAAAACAAGGTTTCCAAAAAGGTGACCTGTCTTTTAGGTGATGCTTCGGTAATACAGGCTGCCAGATATGATCTGGTATTGGCCAATATCAATAAAAACATAATAATTGCAGATATAGAGACTTACAGCAGGGCGCTTACATCTGCGGGGCGTCTGTTTTTAAGCGGGTTCTATACAGAAGACATTCCTGCAATACTTGAAGAGGGCAAAAAATATGGTCTGGAATTTGTCTCTTCTAAAAGCCGGGACAACTGGGCAGTGGTAAAGTTGAAAAAAAATATTTAAAAGCTTTGGTGATTATTGCATTTTTAAATATTTGTTTTACCTTTGCACTCCTCAAAGCGGGCATGGCGTAATTGGTAGCCGCGCCAGACTTAGGATCTGGTGCCGAGAGGCGTGGGGGTTCGAGTCCCTTTGCCCGCACTGATAAAAGCAGATAACCTTTGGGATATCTGCTTTTTGGTTATTAAACTGCATTATACAAAAAATAATATTTATGAAAGTTACACAAAAGAACATCGATGATTTAACACTGAATGTTACTTTTAACATTGATCCATCTGATTATGCCGACAAACAAAAGAAAATCCTGAACGACTACCGACGTAAAGCCGAGATCAAAGGCTTCCGTAAAGGTATGGCACCCATGGGCATGATTGAAAAAATGCATGGCAGACCAGCACTGCTGGACGCTGTCAATGGTCTTATCTCTGATGGTCTTAACAATTACATAACAGAGAACAAGCTTAATATTATTGGTGAACCTTTACCAAGCGAAACTGAGCAGAAACCTGTAGATTGGGATAACGACACTGAGTTCGAATTCGTATTTGATCTGGCTCTTGCTCCAAAAGTAGATATAAAACTAAGTGCCGAAGATAAAATTCCTTACTATGAAGTTTCTATTTCGGAAGATGAAAAGAACAAATACAGAAGTAATCTGTTAAAACAATATGGACAGCTTGGAGCTGCTGATTCTGTTGAGGAGGAAGATTTTATTATTGCAGACCTTATACAGGGAGAGAACAGGATTGAGGGAACTTATATTTCCCTTAGATCAATTGCCAACGAAAAGAACAAGAAAAAGTTCATTGGCAAAAAGGCCGGAGATGAATTTGCAATTGACGTGAATGCTGTTTTTGAAAATGAGACTGACAGAGCAGCAATGCTCAAGGTTAAAAAAGAGGAACTGCTTACTCTTGATCCAAACTACACTGTTGTGATAAAAGAGGTAAAGAGGTTTGTTGACGCTGAGATGACACAAGAACTTTTCGACAAGGTTTATGGTGCCGGAGAGGTTAATTCTGTTGAGGAGTTTGATGCTAAGGTCGTTGAAAAGATGAAAGCCGAGTTTGCACAGGAGAGTGACTACCGCTTTTCACTTGACGCAAGGGCCGCGCTTATAGAAAAAGCAGCTATTGCTGTTCCGGAGCAATTCCTTAAGAGATGGTTGTTTACTGCAAACGAGGGTAAGTTTTCAATGGAGGAGATAGAGAAAGATTTTGCACTGTTCCTACAGGACTTCCGCTGGCAGATGATCCGTCAGTTTATTACAAAGGAGCAGAAGATAGAGATAACAAGAGAGGATCTTATTGAGCATGCAAAGAAGGTAGCAAGTTATCAGTTTGCAATGTACGGAATGGCAAACGCTCCTGAGGAGCAGATTGCTAAATATGCAGAATCACTTGTTTCTAACGAGAAAGAGGGTCGTCGTATATATGAAAAGGTAGAAGACGAGCTTGTTACCGGTTATGTAAAAAGTGTTGTAAGTCTGGATAAGAGAGTAATCTCAATAGACGAACTTCAAAAAATGAATAATTAAAATAATTTAATATTATGGCTACTGAATTTGAAAAATTTGCAAGATTGCACAAAGGCATCAGCAGCCTTTCACTCCACAGATTCGAATCTGTGCATAGTGCATACATCAATCCTACAATCATAGAAGAGAGACAGCTTAACGTTGCCGCTATGGATGTGTTCTCAAGATTGATGATGGACAGGATCATATTCCTTGGGGTTCCTATAAACGATGATGTGGCCAACATAATTCAGGCTCAACTGCTTTACTTGGATTCTGTTGAATCAAAGGCTGATATTCAGCTTTATATCAACTCTCCGGGTGGTTCGGTTTATGCAGGTCTTGGTATTTACGACACAATGCAGCTTGTATCTTCTGATGTTGCTACAATATGTACCGGTGTTGCTGCCTCTATGTCTGCTATACTGCTTACTGCGGGTGCTGCCGGTAAAAGATCTGCTCTTCCACATTCGCGTGTGATGATTCATCAGCCGATGGGTGGTGCAGAGGGACAGGCAACCGATATAGAGATTACTGCAAGGGAGATAGTGAAACTCAAAAAGGAGCTTTATGAAATCATAGCTCTTCATTCCGGCAGATCTTTGGAACAAATTGAAAAAAATGCGGACAGAGATTACTGGATGACCTCAATTGAGGCCAAAGAGTACGGAATGATTGACGAGATTCTTACAAAAGCAAACAGAAAATAACAAGAGTCAGAATGGTTTCTAAATACAATGATTTCTGCTCATTTTGCGGAAGAAACAAAAGCGAGGTTGATGTTCTGATAGCAGGAGATATCGCATCCATTTGTAATGAGTGTGCGCAGCAGGCTCTGGATTATACCAAGGAGGCACTGGCAACCAAACGAAAAGGCAAAAATGCCGATGCTAAGGGAAAACCGGCCAATGCTTTGATGAAGCCAAAGGAGATTACTGCCTTTCTTGATCAGTATGTGATTGGTCAGGATGAGGCAAAAAAATACCTTGCTGTTGCAGTTTACAACCATTACAAAAGGATAAGTCATCCTGTCGGAGATGACCTTGAACTGGAGAAATCGAACATTCTCCTTGTTGGTCAGACAGGAACAGGTAAGACACTTCTTGCAAAGACAATTGCAAAGATGCTTGATGTGCCGTTTGCTATTGTAGATGCCACTGTTTTGACCGAAGCCGGATATGTTGGAGAAGATGTTGAAACAATAATTACCAGACTGTTGCAGGAGGCTGACTATGACGTTGAAAGGGCTCAGAAGGGAATTGTCTTCATAGATGAAATTGATAAAATTGCGCGAAAAAGCGACAATCCGTCAATTACCCGTGATGTCTCGGGAGAGGGTGTACAACAGGCGATGCTTAAACTTCTTGAGGGAAGTGTTGTAAATGCTCCGCCTCAGGGAGGTCGCAAGCATCCTGAACAAAGGCTTATTGCTGTGAATACTAAAAATATTCTCTTTATTTGCGGTGGTGCCTTTGAAGGAATTGATAGAAAGATTTCTCAACGTCTTAATACTCAGATTGTTGGTTACGGCACATCAAAAAAGACAGAGCATATAGACAGGGATAACCTGCTGAAATATGTTGCACCTCAGGACCTCAGAGCTTACGGTCTCATCCCGGAGATAATCGGTCGTCTACCGGTTCTGACATATCTGAAACCACTGGACAAGCAGGCACTTCGCAGTATTCTCACTCAACCTAAGAATGCTCTTATAAAGCAATACACTAAGCTATTTGAACTGGATGGTGTGAAGCTGAAGATAGAAGAAGATGTTCTGGATTATATTGTTGATACAGCCATTGAGTTCAAGCTGGGTGCCAGAGGATTGCGGTCAATTTGCGAGGCAATTATGCTCGATGCAATGTATGACATGCCTTCAGATACTAAGAAGGGGCTTACGGTCAAACTTGATTATGCAAAAAAGAAGGTGGACAAGTTCACTGGTTCGTTGATATTGGCAAAAGAGGCTTAGGCCTCTTTTTTTATGCTCAAATACTTTCGGCCCCTATACTGCCATGCAACAGCTTTCCAGTTTTCTTCGAAAACCTGAGGCTGCTGCATGGCAGTATAGGGACCTTTAGTTATGTTGAGATAAAATGCATCGTTTGTCTTATCGGTTTGCTGCGCAAACTTGATCATGTTGAAAAGTAGGTGGAGAGATCTCTTTTTGTTGGATGAAGTGTGATAACCTACAGGGCATGCAATCGCATTTACCCACTATACGTTCGTTCCACTAAAAAACAAAGGTGCCCCCTTGAGTTTGCCTACGCATATCAGACGCAGGGGGCACTACTTGTTTTTTGCCATTTCACTCACGTAGTGGGTGCCCAAATGCATCCTTTGCAATGCCCTTGTATGCTATCGCACTCATCCATACAAAAGAATCTAAAAACCTGGATAACTTTCAGTCCAGGTGTGGATTTTTGGATGCTGCACCGGGTTTACCCACTTCATGTTCTCTCCGCTGAAAATCAAAGGCAGCCCCGATATTGTGCTTTTGCAGATCAGCTCGCGGGTCTGCACTCGATTTTCTTGCGCTCCGTTCACATATTGGGTACCCAAACCCTCCTATGCAAGCATCCTCAAATTCCACACCTGGACCTGCTTTTGCCACACTTTTGCTCTATTATGATTTTTAACATAATCTGTTCCACCTACTTTTTCATTTGATTCCTTTTCCTTTTGATCCAGTTTTCTTCGAAAACCTAAGTATGTGTTATGGGGTTGGGATTTTGCAGTTATAACTAATTGTCAGGCCGAAACTCTTTTACATTACAACTCACAATCTGTGCGGAAAACTCCCTTGATGTTTTTTATATATTGCAATCATACATCTGTTTATGAAAATATTCTCAAAAAAATCATATAGAAAATATTTTATATAGGCCTACATATCTGAAACTTGCGAAAAACTTCAAGGAAGTTTTTAAAGTTTTGTTTTGACACTTTGGTGCAATTTGAGGTCTCGTGCAGGGATAAGCGGAATTTGTAGCAATTTTTGTCGACTAATTCTGATTTCTGCAAAACTTAATCGTACTAACACTTTGATAACTCTTCTAATGTATTGATAATTTGAGTATTGTGTATTTGCTTGAAATGAGAAGTTTATGAGCTCTTTGAATCCTCCCTACTTAGGGTTCTTTGCAGTTTTTATATGATTTCGTTGGACATGCGAGAAACTTCAACGGAGATGAATTTACTTTTCGTTTATTTTGTAATAAAGCAGGGAGTTGATTCTTGGTAGTGCGTCTGTATTCTCAGTTCCGCTGATATCAGGGTTATAGCCTATCTTTTTGGCTAGTTCGATATACTCCTTGTTGTTTGTCCTTTTGCCGGCACAATAGAGGAGTAGTGCACCACGGTCCTGGTTAAACGGTTTGATTTGCATATGTGGCCAGGTTTGAGGTTCGGTCCAGTAAGGTTTTAGGAATTCCAGCCCCAGTAGCATGCTGCGACCGTTCTCTGCCTTGTATTCCCAAAGGTTCAACCCGATTTTTCCGGCTATATTGTCAGAAATGTTAAGAGCTTCCAATGCGAATGAAGAATAGTGCAATCCCAGCGTTCTTGCAAGTTCCATTGGTAATGAGCCGTCGGGCTGCATCTGAGTATCAATTCGTGGAAGCTGATTCTCAACAATAATCTTACGTAAATATTCATAATCGCCGCCGTACATCACAGCTGCCTGATGGGTTGCTTCGTACCACAGACCATGGTTGTTGGCAGCTTTTGCCTCCTTAAGTCCGTTGACACTATGTTCAAGCCAGTATCTGAAAGAGTTTGCCCAGTCTTTCAACTCAGCCTTGTCTGTCTCTGTCCAAGCAGCAGAGCCCTCGATTATTTTTGCAGCATTAAGGGCACCTGCTATTCTGCGTGCATCTATTATTCCTGTACCACGAATCTCAACCATTCCAGGTACGGTCTGAGAGTAGGTCATGTTGGGATTCATACCGGTTATTGTGTCCAGGAACCATACCCTTAACATTTGGGCCGCCTTGTCGGCATATTTCTCTTCATCGCTCAGATAGTACATAACTGCAAGGGATTGGACAGCCTCGGCAAATGTTGTGCTGTTTGCCCTCTCCAGATATTCATAAACTTCCGGGTTTCTTTCACCATCTCTGCGGATATATGGAACGCCATTTTCTGCAGTTGAGTCGGGCCACCAGTATGGAGATAGTGTTATATAATCACGCGGATCCTTGCTTGGGGCCACACGTTTTTTATCCTTTACTACGCTCAAAGGCTCCATTTTCATGAACACAGAGTCGGTATAATGACGGAATTCTGTAAATTTTGGCATTATTGAGCTATCCTTTGCTGCAACAGCCTCTTTTGCAGATTTCAACAATGCGTCGTCATATAAAATTGATATGATTTCAACTTTACTTGAACAACTATTCAAAAGAATTGCTAAAAACAGAAATTTCAGAAATATCTTAAATTGCTTCATCTCTTCAGATTTATTGTAAAATTAATCTATTATTTTTTGATAATATCGAAGTATAAAAGGCTTTTAAAATTCGCTTTAGGTGTATACCCAATCTTTCTTGCTGCCTCGACATACTCCGTTTTATTTAGCTGCAATCCGGCAATATAAAGAACCATTGAACCTCTGCCGGTTTCAAAAGGAGATATTTGCTCATATGGCCATTTCTGTGGTTCCAGGTAGTATGGATACACAAACTCCACTCCGCGTGATATTGAACGACCATTGGGAGTTGTGTGCTTCCACATATCTGATCCGATCTTCATAGCAATCTCATTAGCTTCGTAAAATGCATCCAGAACAAAGGTGGAGTAACTCAAACCTAAGGTGCGAGCCAACTCCTCCGGAAAGCTGCCGTTCTTATCCTGTTGAGAATCGAGACGTTTATAAAGTGAATTTTCCAATACACTTCTTAGTTGTGCAATGTCATCAATATAATAGGCGAGTCCCATTCTTATAATGTCATACCATAACCCATGATTGTTGTCCGCCTTCATCTCAAGCTGACCCTGTGTGCTGTTCTTCATCCAATACAGGAATGTCTTTACCCACTCCTGCAGATCATTTTTGTCTTTTGCACTCCAGTATTTGCTACTCTCAACCAGTTTTGCTCCGTTCAGGGCATACATTACTGACCGTGCATCGAGGATGCCTGTTCCTCTCAGAAAAGTCATGCCGGGCACATATTGAGCATATACCATATTCGGGTTCATCCCGGTAACAGGGTCAAGGAACCACTCTCTCAGTATTTCCGATGTACGTTTTGCATACCTATCCTTTCCTGTTATGTAATATAGCATTCCCAATGTTGTTACTGCAGTTTCCATCTCTGTTATCTTGCGGTAATCATACTCTTCGAGTTCAGGATTTGACTTGCCGTCAAACCGGACATATGGCAACCCGTCCCTTTTTTCAGGGTCGGGCCACCAATATCTCGAAAGACTCATATAATCACGAGGGTCTTTGCTGGGTGCAATTTTTTTCTTGTCTGTCACAATATTAAAGGGCCTTCCGTCAAAATATTTTTCTGAGGACTCAATAATTGAACTGACATAAGGGAAAACCCTTGCATCCATATCTGTGTATGCATTTTTTAAATTTACTATCCGTTGGTCATTCCATGATATGGTATTCTGAGCAGAGAGACTCAATTGGAGCACTACCATTGAAATGACCACGAATAATAACCTTTTTGCATGTCTCTTCATTAATATAGCTTGGTCATGTTAAGAGGAACAGGTAATAAAATGTTCGCTTCTGTCATTGGCTGAGGAGCTCTTCCCTGAGTATAGCTCTTGTAGAAGTTCTCATTAGCGAATTGGGTATTCAGTGTATTTACAACATATTGGTTACCTTCGCGTAACATGTCGTAGAACCTCTGATTTTCAAAAGCGAGCTCCAGACGACGTTCTTCAATTATTGCTGTATGCATTGTTGCTTTGCTGCTGGTTGCTGCTACATCCAGATTAGGAAGACCGGCACGTGTGCGTATTGCATTCACATAAGTTCTTGCAGTATTCTGGTCATTGTCGGTACCGTCGTTAAGGGCTTCGGCATACATCAGAAGAACGTCGGCATAACGAATAACCGGCCAGTCAGTTTCTGCATCATTCAAAACGAGGACAGCTGTTGGTGACTCCCAGTATTTTGCTGCCCACCATACCTTGTTATTGAAAAATGATAAAGAAACAGCATTTCGTTTATCTGTAAGATTGCGGACCGTTGAAATAGGATCGATAGGAGTTCCTCCTGAAGTATAGCTCCACGTTGTAACATTTCCCAGTTTTTCGGTTATTCCTTCTGTAGGTGTGTTGTAGCCCATACCGTTACCTACAACTATTGTAGCTGAAGAGTTACGTGCCGCAAAATAGTTAACGAAAGGTGAGCCGATTCCCAGACCACCGGCCTTGAATCTTACTGCAAAAAGAATCTCCTTGTTCATCTCGTTGCTGGTTGCAAATATCAGATTATAAGCAACTAAGCCTGCTGTGCCATAATCCTGTACAATAGGTTGAAGATTGGTCTTTACTGCGGCATAGTTCTTTTTTGTGAGATATACCTTTGCCAGTAGAGCCTTTGCTGCGTATATTGTAGCACGTCCGATTTCCGCTGATGGCTGTTTTGTCACTCCCGCAGTGGTTGAAAAAGTAGGGTAAGGGAGTTTGCCTGCAGGTGATGCTGCAAATTCAAGATCTTCAATAATTTTAGCGTATATGGCATCGACAGAGCTTTTGGTCATTTTTAATGCATCTTCTCCGGTAATAGGTTCAGTAACGAGCCACACCTCGCCAAAAAGTCTGGTGAGATTGAAATACATCATTGAACGTATAAACAGCAATTCCGATTTGTACTTGGCTTTTGTATCGGGATCACTTACATTGTCAATTGCGGCAAGTAGAGTATTGCAACGCGAAATTACCCTGTAGGCCGGAACCCAGCAAAAATCGAAGATAAACTTATCCTGAGCGGTTGCGGTCATATGGTCAAGACGGCGCAACTCCTCGTTATTAGCATCAGATGACGATGTAGATTCAAGATGGGCATTATCTGAACGGAGTTCGCTAAAGCGCCACTCTTCCTTAACAACGTCCATCAATCCATTGTAACACGCAATTATTCCGGTTCCAATCTCCTTTGTGTTTTTATAGTAGACATCTTCACTCATTGCAGACTCTGGAAAATAATCCAGCTTGCAGGAGTTCATCAATACCATAATGCTTAATATAAGCAATTTAAATATGTTATTTTTCATAATCATTAATTGTAAAGTTTATAATGAAACATTAAGTCCAAAAGAAATGGTTCTCTGGAGTGGGAAACCTCCACGTGAGTAGCCATCTACAAGAGGTGAATTATAAGCATTTGTTGGTTTTGTACGAGCTTCGGGATTAACAAGTCTCAAACCTTTTGCTGTGAGGAAGAACAGGTTTTGCCCCGAAACATAAGCTCTTAATGATTTCATACCAATCTTTTTAGCATATTTCGATTTAAGAGTGAAGCCAAGTGTTACTTCACGAAGAGCAGCATATGATGCATCCTCAAGAACGTAGTCTGTCCACATCCAGTTAATACCACCACTGCTTACAGGAGTTACTCCGTCACCCTGAACACCATCACATAACCAAGCATTGGCATAATTATAATTCTTTACATATCTGCGGGTCTCTACATAGTTGATGTCTCCATTCATAATCTTTCCTCCTTGAGAACCTTGAATTAAGAAAGAGAGGTCAAAACTCTTGTATTTGAAAGTATTTGTCAGACCCCATGTAAAATCAGGAAATGGAGAGCCTGATACAACCCTGTCGTTCTGATCAAGTATTTTGTTGCCATCGTCCCACACTTGCAATGAACCGCCTGCTGCTCCAGAGATTCCGGAGGCAACGGCATCGGCCTGAGTCTTGTAGATCCCTAGCACTTTAAATTGATAGTACTGAATAGCAGGCTGACCAACAATGGCTGCATACCCTTCATTTCTTTCACCAAGCTGAAGGTTGAAGGTCTGGGTCCCGCCAAGGCTCAACAGTGTATTTCTATTGGCAGCAATATTGAATGCTGTCTGCCATGTAAAATCTTTTTTTCTGATATTGTAAGTATCTATTTCTATTTCAATACCTTGGTTACGAACCTTTCCAATATTGTTCCAGTAGTTGAGAGAACCTGTTATGGATGGAATATCCTGTTGCAAAAGCAAAGCCTTTGTCTCTGAGTTGTAGTAATCGACAGTACCATTCAGCCTGCCGTCAAAAAACGAAAAGTCTAGTCCGGCATTGATTTCATTTGTCTGTTCCCATGTCAGTGAACGATTTCCAAGGGTAGGATTTGTATTGATATACCCTGCATTTACTGTGCCTGTACCTGAACCCAAAGGATAGTTCACCAAACTTAAAGTATTGTATGCTGCATAGTTGGTAATATTATTGTTTCCTGTCACACCATAACTTCCACGAAGTTTCAGACGGTCTATCCATGTAATGTTTTTCATGAATCCCTCCTCTGTAATTCGCCAGCCAACCGAAACAGAAGGAAAATACCCGTAGCGGTTGTTCGGGCCGAATTTTGAGCTGCCGTCTGCACGCCAGCTTGCAGATAGAAGATACTTGTCTGCATAGCTGTAATTGATACGTGCCAGGTAAGAGACCATGGCGATGCTCTCACTGAATGTCTGGGTAAGGATATTTCCGTTGGCATCCTTTTGTGTGATTGCAGTTGCAGCATTGAAGGTAGATACATAGTCATTGCCAAAAGTGCCGGCAATGGATGCTGTCCTGTGTTTTGTAAGGTTAGATGTAAAACCTGCGAGTAGGTTAAAACTGTGTTTGCCTATGTTCTTATTATATGTCAGAGTATTTTCCGACAACAAGTCAATCAGTAAATCATTGCTGTATGTACCATTAGCCAGGTTACCAGGCTTGAGACCATCTGATTTAATAAAGTAGTCCTGACCCATATATGCCATATAGAAACCGTTGGATGTCCTGAATGTAAGATCTTTTGTGAAATTGATATTTACATATGAATTTGTGTTCAGACTATAATTCTCTTCTATAAAGGTAGTTTTATCGGCTATGTTTATAGGGCTGTTATCTGATGTGTTCCATGGAGTTGCGTTTGTAATAACTGTGCCATCCAACAATGTATAGTTCAATCCCGAGAAATCGGCACCCATTACATAGTCGCCGGCTTTCTTGGCGAATGTGGGTTTTTGCCCGGTAATGAAAGCGATACTTTCAGGAGTATGATAGACAGGCATCCAGTCACCGGTACGTATCAGGTTGTTGTACCAGCCTCCCGATGAGTTTGATGGACGCTGTCTTTTTGTATATTGAGGAGTAAGTGAAATACCAACCTCAATATATTTTGATAATTTTGCATCTATCTTGGCGCGCATATTAAACTTATTGTACTGACTATTTATCATAATGCCTTCGTCAAAGTCGTAATTGCCAGATAGATAGTATTTGTACTTTTCATTACCGTCAGACACGTTTGCCTGTATATTGGAAATGGTTGCAGTTTGAAGACCCAGATCCTGCCAGTCCCTGAACCCGAACATTTCGCCAACTGAGTATGCAGCAAGGTCATTATTGATATTCAGTTTTGATGAACTAGCAATTGATGCCATGTAAGCATCATAGGCAACCTTCTGCGAACGTCTCAGGTCGGTGTACTCCTGAGTGGAATAGCGGTCGACCCTTTTGTAGGTTTGCTTTATACCGGTGCTGATTTTGATATTGTAAGAAGGTTTGTCTGCAGAGCCGCTTTTTGTGGTTATTAGGATCACACCACTCGCTGCACGGGAACCGTAGATTGCAGCAGAGGCTGCATCTTTAAGTATCTCAATAGACTCAACATCGGAAGAGTTCACCATTTCAAGACCTCCGGAAATTGGATAACCATCCACAACAATAAGGGGAGAGGTGCTGGCACTTATAGATCCCATGCCACGTATTCTGATAGTTGGAGCAACACCCGCCTCAGAAGAGGTATTTTGAACATTCAGACCGGCAACCTTGCCTTGAAGTGCCTGATCCAGACGCGATACAGGAACATCACCCATACCAGAAGTGTTAACCTTTGCTATTGATCCTGTGAGGTGTGATTTTTTTTGCACACCATAACCAACAACAACCAGTTCTTCAAGCAACAGAACATCCTCTTTTAACACTATATTAATCTGTTTCTGTGAATTGACTGCAACTTCTCTGGCAACAAAGCCAATATATGTAAAGACCAGTGTTCCGTTAGTGGGAACATTTTTGAGAGAATAATTACCCAGCAGGTCGGTTACTATACCATTGGGAGTACCCTTTACAACAACAGAGACACCGGTAAGAGGGTCACCGTTTTCTGCTGTAACTGTTCCGGAAACGCCAATATTCTGGGCGAACAGGTTCAGATTGAGAAGCAGCATAGTGCTTAACAATATGGTCACTACTTTAATTAGTTTTTTGTTTTTCATATGAATATTGATTAAGTATTTGTTATATCATCTAGGAAAACCAGGCTCCGCCGTTAATGTCGATATTGGTTCCGGTTATGTATGCCGATTCGTCACTGGCAAAGTAGGATACAAGATCTGCTATATCGGTCGCGGCACCCTGACGACGCAGAGGAACGGTTTTTTCAAGATTTTCACGGGCCGCAGGATTTGTGAACCTGTCATGGAAGGATGTTGCTATCATCCCCGGTGCAAGAGCGTTGACCCTTATTCCAAAAGGCCCCAGCTCCTTTGCCATAGCACGGGTGTGGCACATTACAGCTGCTTTAGCAGTTGCATACATAGATGCTCCCGGCCCTCCACCATCTCTGGCTGCCTGTGAGGAGAAATTTATAATTGAGCCCCCATTGGCCATTGCAGGAACAGCCTCCCTTGTGCACAGAAACACGCTGCGCATGTTTACGTCCATCAAAAAGTCGTACCAAGCCTCATCTTGATCGGTTATGGCTTTACGACCCACAAGACCCCCTACAACATTCACAAGTATATCCACATTAGGTCCGAAAACCTTTTTTGACTCCTCAAACAATTTTTTCACATCACTTGCCTTTGTCATATCGCCCTGCACAGCCACCGCTTTTCCTCCGGCACTGGTTATTAGCTCAAGAGTGATGTCGGCATCATCTTTATTGTCAAAATAATTAAGAACTACATTTGCCCCTTCTGATGCAAGCTTTACAGAGATTGCACGTCCAAGATCTCTGGCTCCGCCTGTTACAATTGCTACTTTATCTTTTAATTTCATAATTTGTTTTTTGTTATTTTTTTAAAAAATCTGCTCTGTGTGGTGTAAACACATCTATTAAGTCGCCCTCTTCCAGACATATAGCTCCATGGTTGAGGTCGGGCTCCACATAGAAGCTGTCGCCGGCTGAAAGAACTTCTGTCTTGTCGCCTAGTGTAACCTCAAACTTGCCACTCGCAACATATGTAACCTGAGAGTGATAGTGTTCATGCCTGCTGCCAATGGCGCCAACATTAAAATGAGCCCTTACCAGCATAATCTGGCCGTCATAGGTCAGAACTTTCCGGTTTAGTCCTTCGGCAACAGTTTCCCATTGCACCGTGTTGTCTTTTACAAAACTTTCGCTTCTTGTTTTCATGTTTTTTATGTTAATATTTATTGAATGTCCATTTACCTGCCGGTGACTCCTTGTTGTAATCTACCCGGAATCTTGCTTTTACTTCGTTTACCTCAATTTCTGCAACTGTATAGTTGTCGTTATCTTCAACTATCCTCAGTGATTTGACCGACGACACTGCATTCTCTGTCTTTTCCACTACTAAGTCGTATTTTCCGTGTGTCTCAATAGCAGAGAGGAATGTGTGGTTTTTGGCTGATCTTTGTCTGATAATAAATGCGGGGTCTGTCCGCAGGTAGTATTCAGGATCATTAGCACCTGAACGGACAAAGAAAAGGTCAGAATTTGAATCTGTTACGGTAGTCACGCTGTAAAACCTCCTGCCCTTGAGCCATGTGAAGCAGACTTTTGAATCGTTTAGTTTTGCCCATGCCTCTTTCCAGAGGTACTTATAACCATCGGCATTGCCAAATGTGCCCATCTGTTCAAGCGCCTTTGTATATGGTGTGCTAAGACTTATCATATCCCCATTATAGAAGAAAGGAAGGTCATAAGTGTGCTGTTTTTCACTTGTCAGTTTAAAAATGTCCAGGATGATTCGCACACCGCCCAGATTCTCGATGACTGCATTTGTCCTTTGCATTTTGACACCCGGACTGGCATTGGTCTCATAAGCCGAACATACCTGTATTTCTGGATTTGATATATCATAGCAATAGATTGCAGGAGCGTAGTTCGAAGAGATTTTAATATCACCATCATAGTGACTTTTCATATCTACACTCACCGTATTGTGCGAGATTGTGCTCATGGAATACTTATCGTTAAGTGGGGTGTATCCTCCATTGTACTTCACTACAATGTTAAGGAAACGGGACGAACCATAATCGACAAGAATAGGATTGCCATCGTCATAGTAAGAAATTGTAAGTTTATCGAAGTGTCCATGACTCAATCCATGAGATGTGGCCTTCATGAGGAATGTTGTATTTTCTGCAGGGTTGGGGCTCCTGAATATAGCCAGACCACCCATGCTGCCATCGCTTCCATCTCTCAACAGCTGACTTTTAAGCTTGAACTCCTTAGCCTCACCACGGGCAATGTCCCTCGCAACTGCAAAACCTGCGTCGGTGGGCAGGAAGAAGCTTTGGTAATTCTTGGATATTGTAAGCAACTCTTTCTGGGAGTTATCTGCGGCATAAAGGATATTGTCGGCAAAAACTAGCTCCTGTGCAGTGAATCCCTTTTTCAATGCATCGTTTATTGTAAAGAATTCCCCGTTGTATGTCATCTGCATAAGTGTACCGACAGCCTTTTTGAGAATAGCATCGCGGTACATGAAAATTTTCCTGTCGGGTTCGTTGTTATTGATTGCCTGAGCAAAAATGACAAAGGGCCATATAGCATAACGCTGATAATAGGCCCCTTCTGTAAAATATCCGTCAGGTGAAAACAGTTCGTCCAGTTGCCGCATGTAACCGCCGTTCTTTCCGGTCTGGTCGCTGCCATACAGTGCCTTCTGTATAAGTTCATTGTCGTCCATAACATAACCGATCATACCCACGGCGGCACATGCCCAGGTGCCATGATTGTGCATTTTGTTGAAAATCTTGTTATTGGCATCACTTCCGTCCATGAGGAACTGAGCCATGGGCTTGAAAAGCTTGCTATTGTATTCTGTCCGCTTTTGTTCCGGAAGGTAGTTGTAAACACAGTCGTAGGCTATTGATGTGTGAACGAGCCAAACAAAATCGTTCAATGTCTGCCAGAAGAGCCTGCCTGGGTTGGAAGACATTTTTACTGGGTGATATCCGAGAGTAGGGTAGAGCTTCAGGTATTCATCCAGCATTTTTTCTACAAAGCCGGCGTACTTTTTCTCTCCTGTCAGCTGATACATTATACCACAATAGTACATAGAGTAGTAATTGTCTTTATGTTTCTCGTGTGTCGCCCCACCTCCGCCGTCTTTGGGAACCGGAACATTTACAGTAGATGCAACGGCCAAATCTGCTTTTACTTTGACATCTTCTATGGAAGCATCAAAAGCCGGATATTTGCCTATCCCCTTTTTCATCTCTGTTACCCCTTTGCCGGTCATCATCAATGACGGGTGCTCCCTTGCAATTATGACATTTGCAAATAACAGGAGTGTAAGTATAATTAGCGTTTTTTTCATTTTATTTCACTCCGATGTTTTTAATAAATAGTTCACTTGATTTTGCAGACCTGTAATCAAATCTTTCAGCATCCAGATAGTCGGGTTTAATGGCGGACATTTCACCTTCAACAACCTTGTTGGTCATTGTCAGTATCCTGCCTGAGTTCCAGAAGTTGCAGTTCCATATTTTCACCTTCTCAAAAGTAGCTTCGTCGAGCCTTACAGATACGCCTCCTCTGCCACTATTGCTAAAGTTGCAGTTTGATATGTTCAAAACCTGTGGACCGATAAGTCGCAGAACTGAGCCTCTCTCCTTGTTGCAGACATCTTCGAATGTGCAGTTCGAAATATTGACTTCCGGACCTGCAGTACTCTCGTCACTTCCTCCTCTGTAGACATTGATCCCCAGACCAAGGATTCTGTTGAATGAGCAATTCTCTATAACAATCTCCTCTACATTATATTTTCCTGCATCATCACGCTCACCGGCATAATTTATTGCATCAGCGGAAATTGCCCGGAATAAAGAATTTTTTATTATGATTTTCTCAGAGAATGTGTTCTTCAATCCCCTTACCGGAACAGTGCCGCCCTCAGGAAAATCAAAAAACTCACAATTGTCTACCTCCAGATAATATGGCTTTATCATACCTGCCAATGTAGAGATTCCGGAACCGGGTGTTGTTTTCCCTGGTTGACTCATACCGTTGAAAGCCAAGCCCTCAACCACGAGCTCTCCTCCATCTCTGATTGTTACAATATTACCCTCTCTGGAACCGTTGTATCTTATAACTGGTCTGGATTTCAGCCCTGTTGCAGCTTTTATTGTTATAGGAAAATCAATAAAAATGTCTGATGAAACCGGGTACTCTCCGGTTTCCGACAACTCCAACACATCTCCTGCTTTGGCCTGAGCCATGGCCTTTAGTATGTTATCCTGTCCGGCCTTTACAGTTATAATATTTTGGGACCTCACGGTTTTTACATTAGGCGTACGGCTCCACACTTGTCCGCACTCCTCTCTTTTAACTGGCACCTGTACTATTTGATTATCCGGGGAGAGAGCTCCGTCAGTCACAAACCCTTCTGGTAGCTTTGCATTGTTTGCCAGCTTAACCCTGTTCTCCTTGAAAATAAACCCCTTGACTGAGGCTTTCTCTTCATATGGATATGCAATTTTATTGTTTATGATAATGTTGTTGAAGAACCTTACATCTGAAGGTTCCAATGTTCTCTCTTCATCATTTCCTACCCCGAAGGTGATATGGTCGCAATTGATGAAAGTATTGTTGTTTATGTCCACGTTTTCTACCAGACAATATCTGTTAGGCAACGAATTTGGTACAGCGTTCATCACAGCCAGTGCCGAAAAGAATCTTTCACCCTTCAGTCTGTAAAATGTATTGCCGAAAACCTTATGACCGGCATTAACAACTCTTATTCCGCCGGTGTTTCTTACGTTTTTTCCGTCAAAGTAATTATTGTTGGCAATGTTCCTGTCGCCGTGACGCAATGCAAGCACTCCCTGACACTCGTTGAAGTTGTTGTACCTGATAAAATTGTCGGCCGATTTGATAGAGACAACCTCCACCTCTCCGTTGCACTTGTCGAAATAGTTGTATTCGATTACTGTATTTGAAGATTTAAGAGCCTGTGTTGCTGTGCCAACCCTTATGGTTTCGGCACCGTTTGAGCCGAAAACAGGTCTGTGGCCAAAATAGTTATGGTCAATTGAATGAAAGTTTTGCTGATCCCTCTCCTGATTAAGCATAACTATCAGAGTAACTCCCATATTAAGTTTGTTTAGAATGGAGTTATGGTCAAAGCGGTTGTGCCTTCCATACATAAGGACGTAACTGTAATTGATTTCCCTGCTTTTGGGATTGTATGAATCAATCACGCAGTTAGTCACTCTGCAATTATTTGCTGCTTCGTCTCCAAGTCTGTATTCAATAACTGAACTACCGGCAGGAGGGGTGCCATCTTTAAAGTATAATCCGTCTACTACAATCCAACTTCCCGCCATTTTTAGGGATGAGGCTCCTGTAATTATTACTTCACCGGGTTTGAGCGCCTTGACAACTATCTGATTCTCTTTTGTACCGTTGGCCTTAAGCTCAATTTTGATATCCTTGTATAATCCGGATAATATGAAAAGTGTGTCTCCGGGTTGTGCCAACTCTATTCTCTTGTTCAGATCTGTCAGCGGAATATGAATGTTCCTTGCCTGTAACGAAGATGTTCCGGCAATGAGCACAAAAATGATAATGAGAGATAATTTTCTCATGTTATTCAGGTTGTTTTCCGATATATGCCAATATTCCACCGTCTACATACAAAATGTGGCCGTTTACAAAATCGGAGGCTTTTGATGCCAGAAAAACAGCCGGCCCTTGCAGGTCTTCAGGTGTGCCCCACCTTGCAGCGGGTGTTTTTGCTATGATGAATGAGTTGAAGGGATTTCCCTCCTCCCTTAGAGGTGCAGTCTGCGGAGTTGCTATATACCCTGGACCCAGACCATTACATTGGATATTGTATTTGCCGTATTCCGATGCTATGTTACGGGTGAGCATTTTAAGTCCTCCTTTGGCTGCGGCATAGGCACTTACAGTCTCGCGACCCAGTTCGCTCATCATTGAGCAGATGTTTATGATTTTTCCACCCCCCTTTTTTATCATTGAAGGTATTACTGCCTTAGCCATAATAAATGGTGCATTCAGGTCAATATCTATTACTTGCCTGAAATCGGCGGCGGACATCTCATGCATTGGGATCCTCTTGATGATTCCTGCATTGTTTACAAGAATATCTATAACGCCAACTTCCTGCTCTATTAGTGCTATATGTCTGTTTACCAGATCTTCGTCGGTAACATCAAAAACATAACCCTTGGCATCTATCCCCTCTTTTTTATACTCCTTAATGGCAGCATCTACCTTTTCCTGTTTAAGGTCGTTGAATACAATCCTTGCTCCGGCCTTGCCTAAGGCTACAGCAAGTCCGAATCCTATTCCATATGAAGCTCCGGTAATGAGAGCTACTTTGCCCTCTAAAGAAAACAAATTTTCCATTTTTATCTTAATTCTGATGTTGGTGCCGGTTGCATGTCGGTGTAGTCTGAGTTCTCTCCACCCATGCCCCAGATAAATGTATAATTGCTTGTTGCACAAGCACTGTGAATGCTCCATACCGGAGAAATGACTGCTTGTTCGTTTGATAGCCAGATATGTCTGGTTTCATCTGGCTGTCCCATGAAGTGACATACCGATTGTCCCTGGGGTACCTCGAAATAGAAGTAAACCTCCATTCTTCTTTCGTGTGTGTGTGCAGGCATTGTGTTCCATACACTGCCAGTGAGCAATTCTGTCATTCCAAGCTGGAGCTGACAAGTTAGAGCGGTTTCAGAAACAATAAGCTTGTTCAGGATCCTTCTGTTGCACTCCTCCTGTTTGCCCAACTCAATAACAATTGCATCTTTTCTGGTAATCAGCTTGTCGGGATAACTCGTATGTGCAGGAACGGAGTTGAAATAGAATTTTGCCGGAGCAGAACTATCCTTACTTGCAAAGACAATCTTCTTCTCTCCTTTTCCAATATAGAGGGCCTCTTTAAAGCCCAGACTGTATTTTTTGTCATCTATTATTACTATCCCTTCTCCGCCAATATTGACTATCCCTACCTCTCTCCTTGATGTAAAAGTATCTGCCTTAAATAAAGCGGGAGCTGTCAACTCTATATCACCGGAAACCGGCATTGCTCCTCCGGCAACCATCCTGTCGACCATAGAATAGGTCATACAAATTTCATTTTCAATAAAAAGCTTTTCAATCAGAAAGTTTTCCCGTATTGCTTTTGTATCGTATTTTTTTGCATCATTTGGGTGTGATGCATATCTCACCTCACATATTGGTTTCATATTCTTATAAATTATTTATCAAATTTTTCGTCCAAACAGCCCCTGAATTGTCTTTTAAACTTTTCCATTTTTCCGACATATCTCCAATAACCGGTTTCTCGTTGGTCATAGGAGACAATTCCGCATTGAAGTTATTAAATCTTCCGCCGTATATAACATTGTTTCTGAACGTTATTTGCGGTTTTTCCGGATTATCCACCCATACTATCGAGTAATTCGAAGAGTTATCGTTGTATATTGTATTATTGATGATTTCAGTAGATATTACAGGAAGGGACTGATCGGGTGCATTTCCGTAACTGACAACTATTCCATTATAGCAGTTTTTGATTATGTTGCCCTCAATTTTAGAGTCGGTAACCTGAAAGTATCTGTTTAACGGTGAGTTCTTAACCCCTTGTATAAGACAAATAGCAGCCTGATAATTCTCACCGGTAATATTTTCAAAATAGTTGTTCCTAATAGTCTGATGGTCTCCAATGACCCTTATACCGGCGGTCCCTTCTCTGTTGTTTCCTATAAAGAAGTTCGCCTCTACAAGTGAGTTGTTGCCATGTCTAAGTGTCAATGCTCCTTGTGTTTCAAGAAAAAGGTTGTTTATAAAGTAGTTATAGCACGATTTGTTGGATATCACCTCTATTTCTGCATCACACCTGTAGAATGTGTTGTTTGCAACCAGGCAGCGAGCCTCCTGCATAGAATAATCGCTAGTACCAATCCTTATACACTCCTGTCCATTAGTCTTGCTGCCATCAGAGCCGCGTATTACAGTTGGACGTGAAAAATAGTTGTTCATAATCTTGTGACTAGGTATAATATCTTTTTCCAGCCAGACTACAAGCAGGCAACCAATGTTCCTTTTATCGTTGAACGTGCACTTTTCTATGGTGTTCCTCTCTCCGTAAATGGATACCCATTTGTTGTCAGTAACAGGGTCTTCTTTGGTGTCAGCACCTGAGATAACGCAGTTTTCCAGTTTTGAGTCTTTTGTCCGCATCTCAATAGGAGATTTTCCGGAAATGGGTGAAAGATTTTTAAAGTAGAGGTTTCTTACAATGATGTAGTTTCCGGTTAATTTCAATAAGGATTTGCCTGTAAAAATAACCGCACCCGGTTTCTCTCCTTCAAAAATTATTGGAGCTTCAGCTGTACCTTCTGCAGTGAATTGCATTGAACGGGAGTCATAAATTCCCGGAGCAAAAACTACTCTATCTCCCGGTTTGAGGGATTTCAGTGTCGAAAGTTCATCGGGGTTTGTTATCCTGTAGCTTTCGGCACTTATAGACTGGCAGGATACAAACAGTAAAACTATAGCAAGTCTGAATATGTTCATGCGTTCAAATTTTGTAGTTAAGGTCCTTTTTGGTTAAATTGGTCAACCAATTTGAGCGCAATATAAGAATTTTCTTAATAAAAAAAGAAATTTTTATTAAATGTTAAAAATTGTAAAAAATTGTAAAAAATGAAAATTTTCTAGATTTTTTGCTGTTTTGCGAAGGTGTACAGCCTGTCCAGATGCAGTCGCATTGCAGAGACGGCCTTTGATGAGCTCCGCGCTTCAATAGCATCAATAATTATCTGGTGCTCATGCTTGTCTGTCGGAAGCGGGGTAGAACAGAAATCTTTGGTGACGTAATGGGAGAGTATGTCCGGGGTTATAATGAGGAGCATACTCTTGATAACATCATTTCTTGATGCTTGCGCTATGACCCTGTGAAAAATCATATCCTTTTCCACTCTTCTTGGAGAATGAAAATTGTCCAGATATTCTTTATGAGCAAGTTTAAGTGCCTCAATATCTTTTTCATCTGCCCTTTCGCAAGCAAGTCTCACGGCTTCCATCTCAAGGATAAGTCTGGTCTCAACCAATGAGAAAAAGTCATAATTCTCTATTGACATTATATCTGAAATCAGTCCCTGAAGAGCATTATGATGAATTGCAGCTATTACTGAACCGCTCTGTGGAAACGTTTTAACTATGCCATAGAACTCGAGTTCTGCAAAAGCATTTCTTACGTGCGTACGACCAACACAGAGTTCCTCTGCCAGCTTTCTCTCTGCGGGCAATTTGCTTCCGGGTTTAAGTTTGCCTTCATTTATAAGGTCATATAAATGCTTTAGTACCTTAACGGTTGCGTTTTCCTTATGGTTGAATTTGCTTAGCATTGGCATAAAATAATTAAAGATTGCGCAATATATGAAAAAAAATATTAGGTTTGTAAAAATATTATTGGTTGACCAATTAGAGGCATTAAAATTATGAAGAGAATAACTTTACTTCTGGCTTTTTCTTTTTTATATGTAATTTCCCTGTATGCTCAGGAGGAATATACGAACAAGTACGCAATGAAATTAAACAAGGAGCAAGATGGAAGTTTTACTCTTATCAACAAAGATAAATATTCTAAAATTATTGATCTGGACAAGGTTCTGGAGCTGCTTGTTCCGTATACTTACAGAGCAACACTGATCTCAAGTAAAGACTATGATGGTATAGTTACAAAAGAGTACGTTTATAAAACATATCCAACATATAGTCTAAAGCTTGCTGTTGATTTTGCAGAATCGCCCAAGCCTTCGCCATTTATGGTATATATTCACGGAGGAGGTTGGGCCAGAGGCGATTTTGGTGCAAACAGAGATATTTCTCAGTATTGTGCAAAAAAGGCAGGAATAGCAGGAGTGAGGATAAGCTATACTCTTGCCGACAAGCCCGGTGCGAATATTTTGATAACAATACAGGATGTAAAGGATGCGGTTAAATGGGTTCAGGATAATTCAAAAGAGCTGAATGTCAATCCTTATTTGTTTGGTTTTATGGGCGGCTCAGCCGGAGGGCATCTTTCTGCCGTTGCTGCTTTATCTATACCGGGAACAAAAGTTCTTGTTGGAGTTTCCGGGATATACAACCTTATGACTGCAAAAATAAGCGCCGCTGCAACAGATAAACAGAGACTGGCGTATTTCAACAATAAAGATATCAGAACACTGGAGCAAGTATCTCCCGTAAATCTAATAGACAAAAATAATCTTCCGGCTGTTTACCTGATTCATGGAACAGGGGATATAACCGTAGAGTGGCAACAAAGTCAGGAATTTGCAGATAAGCTGAAAGAAAATCGAATAAAAATACTTAAACTTGATTTATATCCCAACTACGATCACAATTTGTCATCTACAAAGTCGGATATGAAGGAGAAATTATTTTTGGAATCATTCAATTTCATTGTAAACAACTTAAAGTAAAAAAAACAATATTATAATAACTTAAACCGATGAAAGTAAAAGGACTTAGATGGGTGATACTGGGGATGATTATGTTGGTTTCAATAATCAACTACCTCGACCGTGGAACGCTGAGTTACATGTGGGTTGCAAATATTAAAGTAAATTATGCTTCAACCGACGTACTTAGAGATTCCTTGACAAAAACATTCATTATCACAGACAAGGATGGAGGTAAAATAACAGCCCCTTATGACAGAGTAAAGCTACTGGAAGACGGTAATTTCCAATATACAAAGGTAGGCGGATTAGCAGTTGAACTTGGTATAGTTGATTCAAATTTACCCGAAGCAGAATTCAAGGTAAAGACAAAACAGATACTGGCTAACATTACTATATTCTTTATGATTGCTTATGGCCTGAGTCAGATGTTTTCCGGTAAGTTATATGATAAAATCGGTACGAGAAAGGGATTCGCACTCTCAGCAATAATATGGGGTGCAGCTGACGCCTTGACATTTTTTGCCTCCGGAATAAAATCTCTCACAGGGTTCCGCTTCATGCTGGGTCTTGGAGAGGCGGGACCATGGCCGGGAGTGACAAAATCCAATGCAGAGTGGTTCCCTACAAAGGAGAGAGCATTCGGTCAAGGTTTGTTTAACGCATCAACCTCTGTCGGAGCTATTTTGGCTCCTATCGTAATAGGATTCCTGTTTTTGTCGTTTGGATGGAAACTTACATTTGTAATCGTAGGATCTTTGGCTGTTATATGGGTTATTCCATGGCTAATTATCAACAAGAAAGGACCAAAGGACCATCCTTGGATAACTGAGAAGGAAAAAGAGTACATTCTCTCCGGTCAGCCTGAGGCTCAGACTACAGCACCTATTGTAGGAAAGTCATGGGGAGAATTATTGAAAAAGAAAAAGAATTATGCTCTCATAGTAGGAAGGTTCTTCCTTGACCCTATCTGGTGGATGTTTGTAACATTCATCCCAATTTACCTGATCGAGCAATTCAATCTGGATATAAAACAGGTTGCTTTCAGTGCCTGGGTTCCATATGTTGGGGCTGCTATTGGTGCCTTTGCAGGCGGATGGTTCTCAGGATACTTACAAAAAAGAGGTAAGAGTCTTAATTTTTCAAGAAAAACTGCAATGGTGGTTGGAGCATGTTTAGCGATGCCCGGAATTATCGGTGCAACAATGGCTACAACAGCAACGTCGGCAGTGTTGATGATGGCTATAATTTTATGTGGCTATCAATTCTTCTGTGTTAACGTCCAGACACTTGCTGCCGATTTTCATTATGGGAAGACAGTGGGTTCATTAGCCGGATTAGGTGGTGCAGCGGCAGTTCTGGGAACAATTACAGCAATGTTTCTGGTCCCTTTTATTACTACAGTTTCATGGGTTCCGTTCTTTATTTTAGGAGGTATGCTGTTTCCACTATCTTTAATTTTTATCTTTGTATTCGGAGGCAAAATCCAGAATATTGATTTAGACGAAAAGAAAAATTAGAACGCTATGAACAAGGTGATTACGTTTGGAGAGATTATGCTCAGACTCTCCACTCCAGGTTTTGAAAGATTTATACAGGCTAAGTCGTTTAATTCCACATTTGGCGGCGGCGAGGCAAATGTTGCTGTCTCTCTGGCTAATTATGGAATAGATGCAGAATTTGTAACCCGCTTACCGGAAAATGAAATTGCAGATTCCTGTATTGCAGAACTTAGAAAATATGGAGTTAAGACTGACAATATTGTAAGAGGTGGCGAAAGGCTGGGTATCTATTTCCTTGAAACCGGCGCAGTTGCCCGTCCGTCAAAAGTAGTATATGACAGGGCACACTCATCAATCAGTACAATCAATCCGGAGGAAATTGAGTGGGAAAAGGTTTTTAAAGGAGCTACCTGGTTCCACTGGACAGGTATAACTCCGGCTTTGTCACAAGCGGCAGCTGATGCTTGTCTTAAGGCAATAAAAGTTGCAAATAAAATGGGCATTACGGTCTCATGTGATCTTAACTACCGAAAGAACCTCTGGAAATACGGCAAGGCTCCACAAGATGTCATGCCCGCTCTTGTTGAGGGTTGCGACATAATTCTGGGGAACGAAGAGGATGCAGAAAAGGTGTTCGGAATCAAACCGAAAGGATTTGTAGTACATGCAACCGGAGGCTATATAGAATCTGTTGCCTTTCAGTCTGTCTGTGAACAGATGATGGAAAAGTTCCCACGGGCAAAAAAAGTAATTATAACCCTGCGAGGTTCGATTAATGCAAATCACAATACCTGGGCAGGAGTTTTATATGATGGTAAAAAGCTTTATGAGTCAAAATCTTATGATATCACCCATATTGTCGACAGAGTGGGAGGGGGTGATTCCTTCATGGGAGGATTGATTTATGGTTTGCTTACCTACCCCGATGACGACCAGAATGCTCTTGAGTTTGCTGTTGCTGCATCGTGCCTCAAGCATACTATTTATGGTGATTTTAATCTGGTAAAGGTTTCTGAAGTTGAAAATTTAATGAAAGGAGACGGCTCAGGAAGAGTCGTAAGATAATATTATGGCAAGGTTCACAAAAATCCAAACATTGACCACTATGAAAAATACAGCTATTGTTCCTGTATTTTATCATAGTGACATAGAGGTTGCAAAAGAGGTTCTGTCAGCCTGTTATAAAGGAGGCATAAGAGCTTTTGAATTCACAAACAGAGGCGATTTTGCACAGGACGTATTTGCGCAGCTTGTAAAATTTGCTGCTAAAGAGTGTCCGGATATGATTCTCGGCATCGGCTCAATAGTAGATGCCCCGACTGCCGCCCTTTATATTCAGCTTGGCGCAAACTTTATTGTCGGTCCACTCTTCAACCCCGATGTTGCAAAAGTCTGCAACAGAAGGCAGGTTCCATACTCCCCAGGATGCGGCACGGTTACGGAAATTGGATTTGCGCAGGAAGCAGGTTGCGACTTATGCAAGGTCTTTCCCGCAGGAAACGTAGGCGGCCCGTCATTCATAAAATCTGTTCTTGCACCAATGCCATGGTCCATGATTATGGTGACCGGTGGAGTGGAACCAACAGAAGAGAATCTTACCGCCTGGATCAAAGCCGGCGTAACCTGTGTTGGCATGGGCTCAAATCTATTCCCTGCCGACGTAATCAAAGCCAAAGAGTGGAACAAAATCACAGATCTTTGCAAGTACTGCCTTCGTGTAGTGGCTAAAGCACGGTAAGAACACCAGCACCAGCCCTATGCTTTCATGGCCAAATGCTGATAATCAATGATTTAGAGATAATTTTCATTAGGTATAATATCCTGAATATCACGCACATGCCATGAAAGCATAGGGCTGAATATTTTTTTGTATTCCCGAAAGAGTTTTATAACTTTATCAAAAATAATGACTTATAAAACTTGACAATATGGAAGAGGAAAAAGACGCACGGATTCTATTGGCTGAATATGCCCAAAAAAGAGGGTATGACTATGCAACTAACAGCAATTTCAAAAGACTGATCTCGGTTACAGATTCTTTTCTGTCCAGAAAATTCTTTTTGTTCGAAATTGAAAAAGGGTTCTGGTTTTTTGCTGCCGACTCCTTTGCCGGAAAGGCCGGTTCAGGAAGTACATTTACCGGCATCTATACAACCATAAACATGGATCCATCGTTCAGCTGCAAGATCCATATAAAAGAGACTCTCGACGGTATTTTCAGATGGAATCGCAAGAAGACAGGCAATCCCGAAATTGACCGGCAACTGACAATAACCACCAATCAGAAATCACTACCCGATAATATAATAAGAGAAGGGGACATTTATGAGTTCAAAAAAATCTATGACAAGGTAAGACCATCATATATTGTTTTTCAAAACGACTATCTGCCAGGTCTGCCCGCCCTTAATGAAAAAATGATTGTCGGCATAGAAACAAACTACTGGGTTTATCTGGACGATCAGCTCGATGTGCTAATAGACAAGGGGTTGCCCTTGCTGAAAAAAATATGCACTGCACATATCCAGAGTTGAAATTGTGAATATTTTGTGTGTAAAATCATTTGCTGTTTGCATAATAAGTACTAAATTTATTGAGCATTATAGGCATGTTAAATCAAAAGAAAAGAGGCGTATGACACAGAAAAACGATTTAAAATTATTTGAAGAAAAAAAGGTTCGTACCATTTGGGACGATGAGTTGGAGAAGTGGTATTTCTCGATAGTGGATATTATTCAAGTACTCACAGAATCAGATTTCCAAAGAGCAAGGAATTATTGGAAAGTACTAAAGAATCGACTGATGAATGAGGGAAATGAAACGGTTACAAAATGTAACCAGTTGAAATTATTAGCAGAAGATGGCAAAATGCGCTTAACTGATGTCGCTGATACAGAGCAGGTATTTCGTCTAATACAATCAATTCCTTCACCTAAAGCAGAACCATTTAAACTTTGGCTGGCACAAACAGCAAAAGAGCGATTGGACGAGATGCAAGATCCGGAACTAACCATTGACAGAGCCATGGAGCAATATCATCGGTTAGGTTATTCTGAGACTTGGATAAACCAACGTTTGAAAAGTATAGAAGTAAGAAAGGAGCTTACTGATGAATGGAAGGAACGTGGATTGGAAGAAGGTGTGCAATTTGCAACTCTCACTGATATTATTACTAAGGCTTGGGCCGATAAAACAACCAAGGAGTTCAAACAGTTCAAAGGACTGAAAAAAGAGAGTTTGCGTGACAACATGACAAATACTGAGCTTATTCTCAATATGCTTGCTGAGATATCCACCAAAGATATTTCACAAGTAGTAAAACCCGGCACATTTGAAGAAAGCAAGAAAGTTGCATTGAAGGGTGGAAATGTTGCAAAAGTAGCCCGCAAAGAGTTGGAGGCAAATACAGGGAAAAAGGTAGTTTCTTCCTTAAATGCCAAATCGCTTCTTAAAATTAACCCCTCACAAGAAATTGAGGGAAATGAGGATGGAGATAAACAGAAATAATATGTTTGGAGAATATTAAAAGTCCATATAATCATCGGCCATTATGAAAAATACCACTTTAATTTTATTAATTGTCTTATCAGTTTTTTCTTGTAAGCAGAAGAACACTAAGAATTCTGAAATTGTCAATATAGATTTTTCGTCTCAGAAGTCAATCTCTTTTTTCGATAATGAGGTTTTTAAATCGGTAGATTATACTCTTCTGGAAGCCAATGAGGGTGCAATGTTGGGCAACAAACCCAAATTGATCCTACAGAACAACATTTATTACATATATGACCGAGATAAATATTATGTTACTTTATTTGATCTTACAGGGAAATTCATAAACAAAGTGGGAGTTGTAGGCAGAGGTCCGGGGGAATATGTTCTTTCCGAAGATTTTCTGGTAGACAAAAAAACAAATAATGTCGAAATAATATCATTACAGAATGAAATGATTTACCAATATAAAAGTGATGGTACATTCATTGATACTTTGTATACAGGAACCTATGCATTTTCATTCACAAAAGATGACGATGGCAATTACTGGATTTGCAAGGGTCCCTACGGAGAAGAAAACGACATTAAAGGTAAGGAACAGATATATAAGATAAATGGAAAAGGGGAGCTACTTAAGAAATACTTGCCAATTGATAATATTGCTTTCAGAAACCCTATGCCGGAAGAGAGTTTAACTGAGGTAAATGGTAATCTCTTTTTTAAAATATGGTTTGACAATACAGTATACAGGATAAGCGACAATGGGGCGGAACCTGTTGCTATCTTCGATTTTAAAGAACGCTCTATAACTAAAGATATTCTGATGACTCCACCGGAGCAGTTTATAAATAAATTGATGGAGAAAGAATTTTTAACGATTCAAAAGTATCTCGAGAATGATGATTATATATATGCAGGGATAGAAAATGGAGATGTAACCAAGTTCTATCACTACTTGTTCAACAAAAAAACATCAAAAGCAGTTTTTTACGAAATGAACAAGGATAACACTTTTAGAATGGGTTTAGGAACTGCAAAAATTCTGACTGACAAGAATGAGCTGATATTCATAGGAGATCCGGTTATTTTAAATGAGTTGATAAATTCCGGCAATAACCTCTTCTCTTCGACCAAAGAGATACCGGCAATGGATGAAAAGTCAAATAATGTGATAGTTAAGCTTAAAATAAGGGATTAACACCATGAAGATTATTACATACATATTGGGGATATTATTGTTTTTCGCATGTAGTCAGCAGGATTCATACGATGGCAGAATAACACTCAAAAATTTGGAAAATTGCAAAGATTCTTTAACCCTGACCGATATTAATGCCAGAATCTCCTTTGTCCCTCTTGAAAGCAGAAAAGAGTGCCTGATAGGGAATATCCAAAAATTGGTTCTGACTTCAGAATATTTTTTTATTTGGAGCAAGAATGTAGTTTATCAATTTCTTCGCAACGGCACATTTGTACGTTCTATCGGAAATTATGGCCGTGGGCCAGAGGAATATTTAGACATATATGACATAGCAGTTAACGAAAAGCAAGAGAAAGTGTTTATTGCAGATGAACGAAAGGTACTCGAATTCAATTTCGCCGGAGAGTATTGTTCAACATATCAGGCAAATCTTTGGTGGAAATTTGAAGTGTCGGATGAAGGAAACTTTTTAATTAATCCGATAATTATATTTGGCAATGAACCGAACAAGCTAATAATTAGGGATATGAAAGGAGATACATTGGCCAGGTTTAACAATGCAATACGTTTTGAGCCAAAGAACATATCAATGTGGCCACAACTGAAAAGCCTATACAGACTTGAAAACAAGTTTATATTTCATCAACAATTTTGTGATACAATTTTCACCCTTAATCCAGTTGACCGTTCTCTGACTTATAGATATTCTTTTGATTTCGGAGATTTAAAGATAACAGAACAGACATTAAATGAAGGGGGAGAAGCTCATAACAAGGTAATTTCTGTAACAGGAATAACCGAGGATTTGAAATACATATATGTTGATATTAGAAACCGAGGAAAGAATCGAAGGTATGTAATTGATAATAAAACAGGTAAATGCAATTTTCCAGGTTTCAGAATACCTGAACTACAGTATAATTTCTGGCCAAAATGGCAATATCACGATAATATTCTGATTGATTATATCTCCGCTTCTTATTTAGCAGAAAGAAAAGATTCACTTCCTCAATCCAACATCAATTCAACATTGAAAAACCTCGATGAAAATTCGAATCCGGTATTAATTATTGTAGAACCCCAGAATTAAATCTCTAATTAAGAATCAGTTCCTTCCCTCTCTTTACTAAAAGATCAACACCTGTACGAATCCCCTCGATTGTTCTGTGAACTTCCTCAGTCAGCTTAATTCCAACTCGTTGGGTCTCTTTCCGGTCGGGATAATAAATCCCCATTCCTGTATACATGGTCAATATTTCTCCGGGAAGCAAAAGCGGTATCGCCGGACCATCTGATCCAGCTGTCTGAGATCCAATAATAGAGATTCCCGGTATAGTAGAGAGCATCATTGTATAAAACTCCGCTGTGCTTTGAGTACACTCATCCACTAAAACTACTATTTTCCCAGAATAGGGTTTACTGTTTTTTAATGTAGAGTAAATGAAATGATCTGGATTTTCTTCCTGAAAATAAAAAGTGCCAGGTCTTATAAGGTCAGGGGCTGTAGTCTGATGGAATTTTATTTTATCGTTAGTAAGCAAGTAATCAAGTAAATACCCGACTGCATCATCTAAAGGATAACTTCTGAAGTCCAAAATCAAACCCTTCGTATTCAATATTTCCGGCAATCTTTTATCAAGATCATCACCGGTTAGACTTCCCAGGTAGAGATATGCAATATTATCTTCAATTTTTACAGGTTCCCTCTTAGCCTGGAGTCTTGTTTTTCTGTTCATCTTTTCAGACAGGGAACAAGTGACCACTTTATTGAATTCTCCTTTTTCATTCGCAACTTTTAAAGAAATAACTGACTTGTCTGTAAGCACCAGTTTCTCGCATGCAATTCTCAATTTTGTCGGCATATTTACTCCTGAACAATATGGCATAAGACCATCAACTATTTTATTTACTGGTATGCCATCGAGCTCCAATATCTCATCGCCAATAGTAATTCCGCAGCTATCACCAAGTTCTTTATCATAGAAATCTGTAACAATTACCTTATTTTCAATAACAGAGAGTACACACGGAAGAGAATTCTTTCCAAAAACCCAGTCCTGCTCCCTTATTGCAACATGGGCATCATTAACCTCTGCAGTTAACCGCATCAAAGTGTGAATGTATTCTTTATTTGTTTGATGGCTTACCATTTGAGGAATATATTTAGTAAGTACATTTTTCCAGCTCTCACCAATGGCATATCTGTATGGGTAAAAATATTGAATAATATTCCAGAACCTAAACAGAGAGAGCAATCTATAATTTTCATCAAGGTCAACATCCTTGTAACTGTTTTCATTAGCAGGTATCGCGATTCCTTCTTTATTTATATCATAAAAGTAGAATGACCTTTTCGGACGATTTGCCGACTCAATTTCGACAAGCTTGGCGCTTAATGAAGCACCTAATTGCACAGTGTCATGTATCCAGTCATTGTCTGGTGCCAGTTTGATGTTTTCCGCTTTATAATTTGTTTTAAGGCCGATTGTTTTGACCTGTCCCTGACCGTTTAGCCAATTTTCTAATATTGAATTCAGGGTCAGATTGTCTGGATTCGTTGCCACACAATCAATCAATTTGAAGAGCTCCTCATCCCAATCATATCTTCCTGCAGTCACTGAAGGATGATGGTACTTTAAAAATCCCCAAATCTTCCCAATTTGCGCAAGATCTTTAGTGGCAATCTTGTTACAGGACAAATGGCCTTCTGCGTGTACATTCGTTGATAACAGAACTAAACACAGAATAAAAAACAATTTTTTCATGAGATTAACCTCGTTAATTACAATTCTTCAAATCGTTTGTGTAAGTTACAACATACATGCCAGCTACTCTGGCAAAGTTGTTAGCAGTTCGCTGGAAATGAGAAATATGCATATTCGTCTACTAGTCAAGAATTTACTAATCGCTCTGCCAAAGAAGTTAGCAAATACCTAACTTGCAGCTGAATATAAAACCATGTGGAGGCAAATCTTGCCGACACATACCATTTTGAGTTCTTTGAATCCTCCTCAATACAAATTTTTATCTGCCAGTTGTTTTAACAAATTGCTCATATTAAACTGTGCCAGCCCTATGCTTTCATGGCATATGTTTGATACCCAGAGAATTGTGCATTTTGCAAAAATTAGTTAAGTCGCTGATTATCAGCATTTGGCCATGAAAGCATAGGGCTGAAAACTGTACGTACGTACTGTCCGAACTGTACGAATACATCTGGAGTAGTTTAACCCCATTAAAGCACAACACATCTCCCGAGGCAGCCTCAGGTTTTGGAACAAAACTGGAAAGCTGCTGAGGGAGATGTGTTGTGCTCAGTCAGGTTTTCGAAGAAAACTGGAAAGCTCTAGAGCTGTTTTTTCACAGGAAAACACCGGTCTTTTACGAATACATCTGGAGTAGTTACTTAATGCAGCAGCACACCCTCGAAAGAGCCTCAGGTTTTGGAACAAAACTGGAAAGCTCTTAAGAGGGTGTGCTGCTTGTAAAATAGAAGTAACTACTCCGTATAGTATTTGTAAAACAGACCTATAGATTCGATTCCCTTGTAGAACTGACTCAGCAAATAACTCTCGTTAGGCGAATGAATAACGTCACGCTCAAGCCCGAAGCCCATAAGAAGCGGGTTGGCCCCAAGCAACTGCTGCAGATCTGCCAGAATAGGAATACTGCCACCACCTCTGTTCGGAACAGGCTCAATTCCATAAACCTCTCTCACAGCACGAGCAGCAGCTTTGTATACATTTGAAGACATCGGACAAAGGAAGCCCTGACCACCATGGTGAGGAATCACCTTTACCTTTACGCCCTTTGGAGCGAGGCTCATAAAATGCTTTTCGAACAACTCTGCAATCTTCTTGCAATCCTGGTTAGGAACAAGACGCATAGATATCTTGGCATGGGCAACAGATGGCAGGACAGTCTTTGCCCCCTCACCAGTGTAGCCACCCCATATTCCATTGACATCCAGACATGGCCTGATGCCCGTACGCTCCATTGTAGTATAACCCTCTTCACCCTTAACATCGTCTATGTCAAGGAAGTGTTTGTACTCATCAATGTCAAAAGGAGCACGACCAAGCATCTCTCTCTCCTCTTTGCTAAGTTCAACAACATCGTCGTAAAAACCTTTGATTGTAACCCTGCCCTTATCATCTATAAGCTTGTCAATCATTGAACAGAGCGTGTTTATAGGATTGGCAACGGCACCGCCATAGTGACCCGAATGTAGATCTTTGTTAGGGCCGGTAACCTCCACCTCTACATAAGCAAGTCCCCTCATCCCCACATTGAGCGAAGGAATCTTCTCATCAATCATAGTTGTGTCTGAAACCAGAATATCGTCACAGGCAAGCAGATCCTTATGTTCAACCGCCCATGCAGGCAGACTTGGAGAACCTATCTCCTCCTCACCGTCAATTATAAATTTTACATTACACTTAAGCTGATTAGTTTTAAGTAAGTACTCAAAAGCCTTTATGTGCATGAATCCCTGACCCTTATCGTCATTGGCACCCCTTGCGTAGATAGCACCGTCCCTTACAACAGGCTCAAAAGGAGGAGTGGTCCAAAGGTTCATAGGGTCGGCAGGCTGAACATCGTAGTGAGCGTAAACAAGAATTGTCGGTTTGCTCTTGTCAAAGATCTTCTCGGCAAAAACAACAGGATGACCAGCAGTGGGGTATACCTCAGCTCTGTCGACACCGGCAGCCAGCAATAATTCTGCATATTTTTCCGCAGCTTTCTGCATATCAGGGGCATGTACAGCCATTGAGCTGACCGAAGGAATTCTCAGAAGTTCAAAAAGTTCAGACAAAAACCTTTCGCTGTTATTTTGAATGTATTCTTTCATAATATATTTATTTAGTTATAATTACCAATTAAAATGTGTATCGTACCGTCAGACCGAAGTTTCCCGATCTGAATCCGGCAAGTGTTATAAACTGATATTTTGGAGTCCAGTCGCAAGCCAGTACTACAGGAATGTTGTTAAACTTATATTCGACCCCACCCATTATGTCCAGCGACATTACAAAATTATTTTGGTAAAGACCCTCAATAAATACACCTGCAGATGCACCAGGTCCCGCATAAAGAGAGAGACCATCTACATTTACATCAAAATGACGGAGATAATAGGCCGATGCCTTTACTTTAGTGCTTTTTCTTCCGGTGAAATCTATGTCAAAAATAGCCTCTGCTGCTTCTGTCTCAGTCATGAACTGCTTATAACTTATACCGATACTGGAACCTGCACGAAAGCCTATTGCCTTTTTGTAATTCTGAGAATATACGCTTATGGTTACGAATAATGCAACAATAATTAGTAGTGATCTTTTCATATTTATTATTAAAAATAGTTAATTGTTTTACCTTCAAGTTTTGACAACAAATTATTTGCCAGCCTGCTTGCTCCAAGCCTGAAAAGTTCGGGATTGAGCCACTCCTGACCCAGAACCTCGTTGACGACAGAGTAGTAGACAAGAGCATCTTCTGGAGTGACAATTCCACCTGCTGCCTTGAATCCCACCTTTTTACCTGTCTTCTGATAATATTTCTTAATACTCTGACACATTATATAAGCTGCCTCAGGAGTAGCTGCCGGCTCCAGCTTACCGGTAGAGGTCTTGATGAAATCTGCTCCTGCCTCAATGGCAAGATCAGAAGCTTTGGCTATCTGTTCAGGGGTAAGAGCCCCGGTCTCAAGAATTACCTTAAGATGAGCCTTGCCAATTGCCTTTTTCATCTGACGGATCTCATCAGATGCTGCATCGTAATTTCCCTCAAGAAAATGATTCAGCGCAAGAACAATGTCAACCTCACCGGCCCCTTGTTCAACAGCCATTTTGCACTCAGCAACCTTTATCTCTATAAAGCTTTGTGAAGATGGAAAAACTCCTGCCACCACTGCTATTTTGACTCCGGGATCATTCAGCATGTTCTTGACCAGTGCAGCAAAATTGGAATATACACAGACCGCCGCAACAGGAGGATATTTTGGATAATGTGAGGTAAACTGATTTACCTTTTCTATCATGGATGCCACCTTAGAGGGAGTGTCTGTGCTGTTAAGGGTTGTCAGGTCAATCAGGCCCAGACAGGCTGCATAAATCTCAGGTTTGTCAAGCTCTTTTACATTTGTTTCCATATAATTTGTTTCCATTTAATCATTCTTCTTTAGTATCTATCCATATTGTAACAGGCCCGTCATTTACAAGAGAGACCTTCATGTCTGCTCCAAATTCGCCTGTCTCTATCTCTCTGTTCATTGCACCATTAAGCGACGCAATAAGCTTTTTGTACAGAGGAGTTGCAATATCGGGTTTTGCAGCCTTAATATAAGATGGTCTATTTCCGCGTCTTGTCTGAGCGTGGAGTGTAAATTGACTGATAAGCAGTATGTTGCCCTCTTTTTCAAGAACAGAGCAGTTCATGACACCATTGGAATCGTCAAATATTCGGAGATTCACAATTTTCTTAGTTGCATACTCTATCTCCTTGTCAGTGTCATCATCCTCGAACCCTACAAACACAAGCAATCCTTTTGATATTGCACCAATACACTTCCCGTCAACCTTTACGGAAGCCTCTGAAACACGTTGAACAAGTACTCTCATAAAAAATTATTATCCGCTAATAGTCACTTTATAACCCTTTTCCATTAGAGGTCCGGCAATCTGCCTCATCTCATCGACAGAAACCTTGCTCAGATTTTTTGCAGGAGTATCCCTGTCTATGGTATATATCATTATCTCCCTTGGTTGCACCTTTTCTGCAAGCTCCCTCCATGCATCAACCTCCACTTTAGTGGTATTGTCAATTATAGTACCCTCAAATTCTCCCCTGAGGAACATTGTCTGCAGAACGAATTTTCCTTTGAAAGGTATGAGGTTCTCTTCAAGTTTAGCCAGAGAATATTTATACTGAGGTCTGTCCATAAGAATTGTAGTCGCTTCAAATGCAGAGTCAATTTTTAGAATTGCATTGTCTACCTTGAGCAGAGCATCAGCAACATTTTGTTTTCCAATCTGACTGCCGTTTGAAAGTACAGAAACCTTGGCCTCAGGTGCATATTTAGACCTCATCTCAAGAGTAAAGTCGATGATCTCTGCAAACTTAGGATGCATTGTGGGCTCCCCGTTTCCGGAAAATGTTATTGTGTCAATCTTGCCTACGTTTTTTGTATAGTCACTCAGTTTTGTCTCAAGGGCGAGCTTCACCTCCTCTAAAGTTGGTATGCGATTGTCTTTTCTGCCATCTTCATTAAAACCACATTCACAATAGAGGCAGTCAAAACTGCATAGCTTCCCGAATTGAGGAGAGAGATTTACTCCCAGCGATGTTCCTAATCTCCTGCTTTTTACAGGACCGAAAATTATCTGATTGAATAGTATTGTAGACATACAAATGAATTTTAAATTAACCTCGACGACCGGCTCCTTTCTGTCAATTTCATGTTTTGCCAGTCTATATTTTCAACCAAAACTATGCCAGGCATTTTGCCAACTTCAAAAGAACCCAGCTTGTCATCTAGTTTAAGGAACTTTGCACCATTAAGCGATGACCACCTTAAAATCTCCTCAAGAGGAACATCTGGAAAATATTTTTGAATAACCTTTATCTCCTCAACAATTGACAAAACTGTATTGCTCGAGAGGCTGTCTGTACCAATAGTAATGTTCGCCCCCTTTTTTCTTAGCAAGTTAAGGTCTGGCAATGCGCTATGAATGAAAAGATTTGACAAAGGACAAATTGCCCAGTACAGATTTTCAATAGATTTTATTGCATCATCTATACTCTCTGCACTTGCAAATGTATTGTGAACCAGAAGTATCTGTTCTCTTATTTTTGATTGATCAACCCCCTCTACAGATTTTAGTACCTGAAGAAAGTAGTGCAGCGGAGAGATACCACGAGCTGGAAGCGCGCCTATTCCCCTGCTTCTGTATTCATCGGCAAGCGGACCTGTCCCTTTCATTATAAACTCTTCCTCTTCCATGCTCTCCTGACTGTGAATAGAGAGGAATCCCTCTTTCAGAGCATCGGCAATTGACTCCCTCAGCAATTCAGGACTCATTGAATAGCAGGCGTGTGGGTTAGGAGAGGCATTTATCCCATAATCGCGGGCCTTACATGCAAGATCCCGTACTCGATTCATTATAACAGAAGCATCTTTTGAATCTGTTCCAAAGACTTCAAGAAATGTGCGGGTATATATTTTAGAGAGTGATTTGATTCTGAAACTTTCATCCCCATTGCTAATATCGGCCATTGCAGATATGCCGCTATCGTACATCTGCTGCATCTCTCTCTCCATTACAGCCTCTCTTTCAGCCGGGTCGGAATTGTTCCTCATCTGGTTTATCTGACGGATGAATCCGGCCATTCCGGTCTCCTGTTCAAAGCTTCCCTTAAGATGTGAGAGTTCGAGGTGACAATGAGAGTTAACAAACCCTGGGCAAAGAATTCCATTATAGAATTCAGTGCTCTCAACCTCCTCCTCCAATTTGCCTATTTCAAGTATGGTCCCGTCAGTGCTCAGGGAGAGATAGCCTCTCAGGATCGGCGGGCTTGTCAAGGGGAAGATATATTGGGCGGCTATTTTTCTCATATTTAAAGAATGAATTTTGTTTTGTATACAGATTGGTTTTCCACCATTTTGTAAGTAAAGGCATTTCGTATCTTTTTTGGATACTGTCTGCCATAAAAAGGCGCCAGTAAGGATGCTTCTCAGGTGATAGCATCCACCTCAAAGATCGTACATAAGAATCAATATCTTTAAGAGAGTCCGGTTCGTCAATAATTTTCTTTATTGGGGCCAGCAAAGAGTCTCTGAGCTTAATAGCAGAGATTTTGTCGTTTACCTGCTTCTCCCTGTTTTCAAGAATTGTCTTTGCTTCTGTAAAATAAATCTTCAACTTGGTAGGTCTCGGGAGATAGTAGTCCAGAGTGTATGTAAGGTCTTCTGTTTTATAACCATATCGGTTAAGCAACGATTCATATACCAGGGAGCTGTCGGTGCCACGAATGCTCATAGGATTGCTGAGTATCGCCCTGTCAGTCATATATATATCTGCCAGTATCTTTGGCATGTCGTCATCATCAATTACCTCTCTGGAGCAAGAGATGGCAACAAAAGCAGCTAATATTAGTATTCTGTAAAATTGATTCATTGCGTTATATTACAAGCCACAAAGTTAATTTTTTATTGTTATTTTTGCGGAAAAAAAATGAGAGTCTTAATTATTGGTTCAGGAGGAAGAGAGAGTGCCTTTGCATGGAAATTAAGTAAAAGCCCTCTGCTTGAGGCGTTGTTTTGTGCACCCGGAAATCCGGGGACCGCGCAGATCGCTGCCAATATCGAGATAAATATAAAGGATTTCAGTCTGATAAAGAGTGCGGTTTTGCAGCACAGAATTCAAATGGTGTTAGTCGGACCTGAGGACCCTCTGGTGAATGGATTAAGGGACTATTTCGAAAACGACCCGCAACTCAAAGATGTAATATTCATTGGGCCCGACAGCACAGGGGCACAATTGGAAGGGAGCAAGGATTTTGCAAAGAGCTTTATGCAAAGATGGTCAATTCCTACAGCCGGATTCAAAAGCTTTGATTCAACAAATACTAATGATGGCGATAGTTATCTGGATTCGCTTACACCCCCGTACGTGCTAAAGGCCGACGGTCTTGCAGCTGGCAAAGGGGTTCTTATACTGGATGATCTTGCTGAGGCAAAAAGAGAGTTAAGAGCTGTGCTTGGAGGTAGGTTTGGTTCTGCAGGAAACAGAGTTGTGATAGAAGAGTATCTCAATGGCATTGAATTATCGGTTTTTGTCCTTACCGATGGCGAAAATTACCTTATTCTTCCGGAAGCCAAGGATTACAAAAGAATCGGCGATGGCGACATGGGGCTTAACACCGGCGGCATGGGAGCAGTTTCTCCGGTCCCTTTTGCGGGCGAAGCTTTTATGAAAAAGGTAGAAGATAGAATTGTAAAACCAACAATTGCCGGACTTAAGGCCGATGGGATAACCTATAAGGGTTTTATTTTCATTGGCTTGATGAATTGCAAAGGCGATCCGTATGTAATAGAGTACAATGTCCGCATGGGTGATCCTGAGACTGAGGCTGTACTGCCGCGAATTAGCAGCGACCTTCTGGCTCACTTCATTGCTCTTGGCAAGGGAACACTTAATAATGAGAAGATTCTGATAAACCCAATGACTGCTCTCACTGTTGTAACAGTATCGGGAGGATATCCTGAGGAGTTTGTCAAAGGGTACGAGATTTCCGGATTAGAGAATGATACAAATACAAATACAGATACTGATTCTGATACTGATACAATGATTTTCCACTCAGGAACAAAAATGGCAGATGGAAAAGTGGTGACCAATGGCGGCAGGGTGCTTGCAGTTACGGTGCTTGCAGAAAACATCGCTGAGGCAAGAGAGGCAGTCTATTCACAAGTAAAGAGAATCAATTACAAGGATATTTTCTATCGCAGTGATATTGGGATGGACCTCTTGTCGTATAAGGGATAAGTATAAGGGATAAATAATTAGCTATGAAGAGAAAAAGAAAATATGATTTTGTCACATCTCCAATTTTTCTGGGATTGTTTCTAGTTCTCTATTTTGTCTCTGCAACTTTTTTACCCGTCGAAAACAGTGAACGGTGGATACCTGCCCTTATAGGTTTTGTCGATCTAGAATCTATAACTCCTACACTGTCCATTACTCTGGCCACTGTTTTTATAATATTGACATCTATATCATTATATATTTTTAACGAGAGAAACCTGATGATAGGGCAGAGGGGCATTTTATTTCCTATAGTCTATCTTATTTTTTCCATTACTACTCCAAAGTCAATCTTTTTTTCCGGTGTGTCTGTTGCATCGTTATTTGTTGTTTGGTCGTTGTACTATACAATATTTTCAAAAAAAGGTGATATGGAGTTGTTTGTCTCAGGATTTCTCATTTCACTTGCGGCCCTTTTTGATCCTCACGTCACATTGTTGTTTCCCCTGATAGTCTTCTTTGCACTTAGATCTGCAGTGGTTACTCCAAGAGCGGTTGCAATTGTTGCAGGTTCCCTTATTATACCCTTTGCATTTATGCTCTCTTTCAGGTATCTGTTTTTCCAGGATGCTCTTTTTTTTGTAGAGATATTCGTCAGCGACCTAGCATCAATTGACTATCCTTCTCTGAGCCTTATGAGTGTGTCTGACATTATTGTCACACTGTCGCTTTTCCTGTATCTGATGTTTGCAGTGAGCTATGCGTTAAATAACATGAACAGGTATAAGATTCTCAAATCTCACTCTTTTTCCAGATTCATATCGTTGTTGTTGTTTTGTGTTCTGATAGTACTTTTCTATCCACAATCGGGCGAGGGGCTAACTCAGATAATTGCAATCCCGGTTTCAGTTCTTGTACTTGAATATGTAAGTTCATCGGAAAAGCCGTCGAAAAAGAAAGTCGGCTTCCTGTTGGTCCTCATTTTTCTGGTAATAAACAGGATCTCCTGTTTCATTTAGAGGGGTACATGGGGACGCACATTGTGTACCCTGTTTACTGGTAAGGGGCGGGGTTTTCTGATATGTGCCCCGGATTTACCCACTTTGCAGTCGCTACATTAAAAAATAAAGGCGGAAATTGAAAGTTTACGAGTACGTAACAGCTGCCAATTTCCGCTCTTATTTTTCTTGACACTCCGCTCCTTAAGTGGGTGCCCAAACCCTCCAGGCAAGTATCTTCAAACCCCGCCCCTTATTCTTTTTGGGCACAATGTGCGTCCCCCGGAGTCAACTGCCAGTTGTGAAATACACATTGACACAGTTTGAGGTAATTTGCTAATCATAAACTACATGGAAAATGCAGTTTAAAATCACAGAAAATCATTTTTTTACTAAGCACATATTCAACGACATACCTCAAACTGCGTCAAAGTATAGCTTAAGAAGGTATGTGTCGGCAGATTTGCCTCCACATGGTTTTATAATTAGCTGCAGATTAGGAATTTGCTAAATACTTTGGCAGAGCAGTTAGCAAGCAATTGATTAACAGACTAATGCATATATCTCTCATTTTCAGCGAACTGCTAACACCTCTGGCAGAGACTCTGCCAGAGGTGTTAGCATATGTATGATTTGCAAATACTTGCTAAATGCTCTGTAAATCAGACAAATATATAATTAATAGATAATCAGATAATTGCTAAAGCTTTGGCAGAGAGTACCCGTTGAAGTTTCCCACACGGCTGCCATTATCAACATTGGCATTTCTGTTAGCATCGTAGTTTGTAAACTAAAAAAACTGGAAAATTCCTTCTTATATGCTGACAATGTTGCACTTAACCATGTGGGTCTGGAAGTAAACGAATTAAAAAACGCGAAATATTTGTTTTTAATATTTCGCGTTTTTTAATTTGCAGATAATCTTGTAGTTACCACATTCTGCGGCGCAGTTTTCCCCCTAGTTTGTGCGTCCTGGATATTGCTTAAGTGCAACTTCAAGACACTTCATAGCGGCTTTAAGATCTTCAATTTTAAGTACGTATGCTATACGAACTTCATTACGGCCTTTACCCGGTGTAGCGTAGAATCCTGCAGCCGGAGCAACCATGACAGTCTGGTTTTCGTAGTTGAAATCTTCAAGCAGCCATTTTGCGAACTTGTCGCTGTCGTCAATAGGAAGGCGGGCAACTGTGTAGAATGCACCCATAGGCTTAGGAGAAAATACTCCATCCATCTTGTTCAGAGCCTCAACCATTACATCTCTGCGCTCCATGTACTCCTTACGTACAGCAGCAAAATACTCCTTTGGAGTAGCAAGTGCACCTTCGGCAGCTATCTGACCGTATGCAGGAGAACAAAGACGTGCCTGAGCATAACGAAGAACAGCCTTCATTACCTCTTTGTTCTTAGAAACGATAGCACCGATACGAACTCCGCACAGGCTATAGCGTTTTGAAACAGAATCTATTAGAATGACATTTTGCTCAAGACCCTTTATGTGCATGCATGAGAAGTGAGGAGCATCGGTGTAGCAGAACTCTCTGTAAACCTCGTCGGAATAGATGAACAACCCATGTTTCTTTGCCATCTCACCAAGTTTTATAAGAGACTCCTGAGTGTAAAGGCAACCTGTGGGATTTCCCGGGTTACAGATGATTATTCCTTTTGTCTTTGGACCGATAAGCTTTTCGAATTCACTTGCATCAGGTAGAGCAAAGCCATCTTCTATGTGTGTAGCGATTGGTTTTAAGATAACATCATTCTGAAGAGCAAATGAGTTGTAATTTGTATAAAATGGCTCCATAACAATAACTTCGTCAGTTGGATTGCATGTTATTGCAAGAGCAATCTGCAAGGCTTCGCTACCACCAGTTGTTATGTTTATTTCTTCATGGGTAACATCGATATTGATGCCTTGATAATACTTGGCCAGACCAATACGGTAAGATTCGTTACCTGCTGAATCTGGATAGGCAACCAAGGTAGGCGATGCATTTTTCACCGCTTCAAGAGCCTCCTTTGGAGAAGCAACATCGGGTTGTCCTATATTCAGGTGATAAACCTTTATACCGCGTTTTTTTGCAGCGTTGGCAAATGGAACCAGTTTTCTTATTGGAGATGCAGGCATCTCATTTGCCTTTCTAGATAGTGTTAACATTTTTGTAACGTTTATATTAGTAAATTTATATGTATGTTCCTATTTTAATAATTCTCTCATAAAAGCCTCAACACCAACCTGTATCTGAGCAGTTTTTGCTGAGTAGTTGTTTGTGAGTATCGCAAAAGTATAAATCTCTCCGCCCCCTCTCTCTACATAACCGGCATAACATTTAACATTAGAAAGAGAGCCGCTCTTCGCATGAATTTTAGACTTCTCTACAGACTCAATTTTACCGAGTACACTTTTAAGTGTTCCGGGACCACCGGGCTGAGGCAGACTTCTAAAAAACACCCCAAAGTTATCGCTTTCTTGCAGTTTAGAAAAATAATTGCAGAAAAATCTTGCAGAAACGTAATTCTGTCTTGAGAGTCCGCTTCCATCTACCTGAGTATAACCCCTTGACGGAATACCCATCTCCTTCATTGTTCTTAGAACCGCAACCCTGGAAGAATCATATGAACCAACACCAGTCATCTTTTTACCAATCATTTTAAAAATTGACTCAGCATAGAAGTTGTTACTTATTCTGTTTGTTACATTAGCAATCAAATATAAAGGAGGAGACTGCGTCTCACAAATTATTCTAAGCTCATTTATTGTTGGAGAATTATATGTTTTTGCATCCTTAATTTCAGAATCGCTTATTATACCCTTTAAAGCTAGAAAATTACGAAATTCCCATGCACAACTTAGATGGGCAAACTTATTCGACGCCTCTACAATTACAGAGTCTTTTCCGGATGGCATTGTACCCTTGAATTTTCCAACCTTTGCCAGGTCAGAAACATAATAGGAGCTTCTGTCGCCTGTAAATGAACCCGATGATACAAGTTCATTTTTGTACTCCATCCCGGGGACAGCAGGATAGACGCTCTCCAGGAAAACTTTGTCACCTATGTTCTTTCCTGGAACAAATCTGAAAAACTGGGTGTTTTCACAAAATGAGAGACCAGAGGCAGAACTGCCATAAGAGGGACCCAGATTGCTCCAGGCCCAGCTTTCAGGTATGGTTTCGTCGGTGAAAAACCTGTCATCGGCAACAATACTTCCGTTTATCCTCTTTATTCCGGCAACAGAAATTGCCCTTGCCCACTCATCAAAAACCTTTTCGACAGGGATTGCCACGGTGTCTTTTGATCCGAGAGTAGGGTCTCCGCCACCTACAATAAAAAGATCGCCATACAAAACCCCGTTCTCAACATAGCCAGTATGTCCTATTTTTGTGACAAATCTGAAATTGGGACCCAGAAGCTTCAAGCCCAGTCCCGTAGTGATTGTCTTCATTGTAGAAGCAGTGAGAAGAGGCATGTCGGGGTTCCATGAGGCAACCATCTTGCCTTTGCTGTCCATAACCATAATACCAACAACCGCATCCCTGAACAGAGTGTCGCTCTTCATCTGATTTATATACTTTTGAATATTATTGCGTTGGGCCGACAACTCCACAGGTAGTGCAATAAGCGTCAGAAAAAGCATAAAAGCGACAATACGTTTCATTTTCAGTATGATTTTATTATTGTACAAATGTATTAAAATTGATTAAAGATTTTTTAAAAATATACCTACATTTGCCGAGTTAATAAATAATCAATATGAGTAGTTTCAGAAAAAGAGCTCTGGATGAGTTTGCAAGTCACAAAGCAGAAAGATTTTATGTGGAAAACAAGCCTGTATCTCAGTACTTTGGACAGTATGTCTTTGATATTGAGAAAATGCGCAGGCATTTATCGGCAGAAGCCTTTGATGCAGTCCAGCTTGCAATTAACGAAGGAGTAAAAATCGACAGAGGAATCGCAAACCAGATTGCATCGGGGATGAAATCTTGGGCTATTGAGATGGGAGCAACGCACTACACACACTGGTTCCATCCACTCACAGACGCAACAGCAGAAAAGCATGAAGCTTTTGTAGATCCTGCAAAAAGTGGCGGAGTATTTGAAAATTTCAAAGGTGAGGCACTTGTCCAGCAGGAACCTGACGCTTCAAGTTTTCCGAACGGAGGTCTCAGAAACACTTTTGAGGCAAGAGGATACACAGCATGGGATCCATCATCTCCTGCGTTCATCATGGACCAGACACTTTGCATTCCAACAGTTTTTGTAGCATATACCGGTGAGTCACTCGATCAGAAAACTCCTCATTTAAAGTCACTTCAGGCACTCGACAAGGCAGCAGTGGATATCTGTAAGATGTTTGACCACAAGATAAACAGAGTAAACGCAATGCTTGGTCTGGAGCAAGAATATTTCCTTGTAGATGAGGCACTTTACAGAGCAAGACCAGACCTTATGCTTTGCAACAGGACTCTTGTCGGCCATATAGCAGCAAAGGATCAGCAGCTGGAGGACCACTACTTTGGGGCCATTCCATCGAGAGTGATGGCCTTTATGAAAGATTTTGAAACAGAGGCATATAAACTGGGAGTTGTACTAAAAACCCGTCACAACGAGGTTGCACCTAACCAGTTTGAATTCGCCCCTTACTATACAGAGGCAAACCTTGCAGTTGACCATAACCTCATGATGATGATACTCATGAGAAAGGTTGCAAAGAAACATAAACTCAAGGTTATTTTTCACGAGAAGCCTTTTGCCGGAATAAACGGATCCGGAAAGCACTGCAACTGGTCCATGGTAACAAACACCGGTGTGAACCTTCTCTCTCCCGGAAAGACCCCAAGGACAAACCTTCAGTTCCTGAGTTTCTTTGCATCAGTTATAAGAGCAGTATACGAACACCACCATCTTCTTATGGCCGGCGTGGCATCGTTGAACAACTCGCACAGACTAGGAGGAGGCGAGGCTCCACCTGCAGTTATGTCGGTTTTCGTAGGTACGACACTTACATCTGTACTGGACTCAATAGAGAAAATGTCAATTGATGATGCTGCAGCAGAGATAAGCAGCTTAAGGTTGAACATTGTAAACAAGATACCCGAGATTTTACCTGACAATACAGACAGAAACAGGACATCTCCTTTTGCCTTTACCGGTAACAGATTTGAATTCAGGGCAGTAGGCTCATCTGTAAACGTTGCTTCCGCTATATTTTTACTCAACTCTGCAGTTGCCCAACAGCTTACAAGATTCAAAAAACTGGTAGATGCACTGGTTAAGACAGGCACTCCAAAAGAGGACGCCCTAATTCAGGTAATCAGACAATACATACAGGAATCCAAGCTTATCAGATTCGAAGGCAACGGCTATAGTAATGAGTGGCGCGAAGAGGCAAAAGCAAGGGGACTAAAAGGAGTATCTGACGTTCCGGAGGCTTTCAAGGCATTCCTCGACGAGAAGAGCCTGAAGCTTATGAAGGAGACCAACGTGCTCACAGAAAGAGAGGTAGATGCCAGATATGAGGTTATGAACGAAATATTCATCAAAAAACTTCAGATTGAGGCAAGAGTAATAGGCGACCTTACAATAAACCATATTATCCCTACAGCTATAAAATTCCAGAATTCTCTTATAGACAACGTATTAGGTATCAAGGAACTTTTTGGTCCAGAAGAGTATAAAGAGATGTCAGAAAGTCAGCTTGCTACAATTAAGAAAATCTCCGGATACATTAAAACACTCAGAGAAGATTTCCGGGCTATGGTTGAGGCAAGAAAAGAGGCCAACCAGATAACTAATTACCCGGAAAGAGCAGCTGCATACTCAAACAATGTCCTTCCATATATCTCAAAAATCCGTACTGTGGTAGATAAACTTGAGATGTTGGTAGATGATGAGTTGTGGCCTTTGCCAAAATACAGAGAGCTTCTTTTCTGGAGATAGTTTACAGAGTCTTTAACAAAAAACATTATTATGTCACAAAATAGCACAGAGGCACCCAAATATGCACAGAGGGGAGTTTCCTCTTCAAAAGAGGACGTTCACAAGGCGATAGAGAAAGTGGATAAAGGACTGTTCCCAAAGGCTTTTTGTAAAATAGTTCCCGATTATCTTGGCAACGACCCCGACTACTGCATAGTTATGCATGCGGACGGGGCCGGAACCAAATCTTCTCTGGCCTACGCATATTGGAAAGAGACAGCAGACATGAGTGTTTGGGACGGAATAGCCCAGGATGCAATTGTTATGAACACAGACGACCTTATATGTGTGGGAGCCTGCGACAACATAATGTTATCCTCTACAATAGGGAGAAACAAACACAGGATCCCAGGAGAGGTGATTTCCAGAATTATTGCCGGATCGCAGGAGTTTGCAGATAAAATGCAGAGGTACGGGATAAACATATACCTTACCGGAGGAGAAACTGCAGACGTGGGTGACCTTGTAAGGACCATCATAGTAGACAGTACAGTTTGTGCAAGGATGAAAAGGTCTGATGTAATTGACAATTCCAGAATACAGGCAGGAGACGTGATTGTAGGGTTAAGCTCTTATGGTAAAGCTGTTTATGAAGATGAATACAATGGCGGAACCGGCAGCAACGGACTGACATCTGCCCGTCACGATCTTTTCGCTTCTTATGTTGGCACCAAATACCCCGAGAGTTACAACAACCAGATACCAAAAGATCTTGCCTATACCGGAAGTAAGAGAATGGATGAAGTTGAACCAGAGACAGGAGTGACATTCGGCAAGCTGGTTCTTTCTCCTACAAGAACGTATGCACCTGTCGTAAAAGAGGTTCTGGCGAATTTCAAAAGTGAGGTTCACGGTATAGTCCACTGTTCAGGAGGGGCACAGACAAAAATTCTGAATTTTATTGAAAAATTAAGAATCGTAAAAGACAATCTTTTTCCTGTACCACCACTTTTCCGTGCAATTCAGAAGGAGTCCATAACCCCGTGGCAGGAGATGTACAAAGTTTTCAACATGGGGCACCGGCTGGAAATTTACACAGACTTAAGCACAGCAGATAAAATTATTGAAATATCTAAAGGATTTGGTATAGATGCTCAGATAATAGGCCGCGTAGAGAATGCAAAAACAGCTTCGGTTGAGCTTTTTACCGAATATGGAGAGTTTGTTTATGAAAAATAATCTTGTGCTATTCCTGCTAGCAGGAACAATTCTATTGTCGTGTAACCCAAGAGGGGCAAAAACCGACTATAATAATAGAATCTTACGGATTTCTTCTATGGCAATAGGAGGCACAACGACTGTTTATTACGCAAACTATGGAACATATCCCAAAAACCTGACAGAACTGCCAATCGGAATTTTTGATTCAGGAACAGGAGGATTGACGGTTCTTGAAGCCTTTCTTGGATTAGATGCATTCAATAATGTAACAGGAGAGGAGAAACCAGATGGAGTTCCTGATTTCAGGGGAGAGAATTTCACCTATCTGGCCGATCAGGCCAACATGCCATATGGTAATTATCCTTCAGTAGGTAAGCTTGATTATTTGAGAGAGCTTGTTTTAAAGGACGCTCTGTTTCTCACCCGTGAGCCAAACCGTTCAAAAATAGTAGTGGTAGCATGCAATACAGCAACAGCATACGGATTGTGGGATGTTGAGAATCTGTTGGAAAGAAGCAAGACAGGAGTGCGGGTAGTTGGTGTTATAAATGCAGGAGTAAACGCTTCGCTTGACGCGATTGACAAAGCCGACAGCGGTGCGATAGGGGTCATGGCCACCGTTGGAACAATACTGTCGGGAGGTTATGAAAATTCAATCCGCGAATCACTAGAAGAAAGGGGTTTTAAAGGAAAATTTGAAGTAGTGAACCAGCCGGGTCTCGGATTTGCCGAAGCCGTGGATATGGTTCCGGATTTTATTGACAACAAAGCTTCAAAGGTAAGGGACAATTACAGGGGCCCCAAAATAGGCACCGACAGCATTAGTATAAATCCCGAGTTGCTGGACAGGTACAACTTTCAGTTTGGCAACGGGGCAATGCTATACGAGAAGAAGGGTGGCAAATTCTCTGAACTGCAGCTAAATTCGCAGGGTAATTATGCAAGGTACCATCTTGTATCCCTTATAGAAAAGCATAGAGAAAGTGGGAACGGACTAAAGCTGAAAAACATTATCCTGGGATGCACACATTATCCTTTTTTAGTTGACACACTTAAAAAAGTAGTGGATGAACTGAGAAATTACCAGCAAAACGGGGTAAGGATATACGAAAAAGTTCTTTCAGAAAACTTAACATTTATTGACCCTTCGGTTTATACGGCAAAGGAGGCATATAAAATACTTAAGAAATCGGGCATACAAAAAAAGGACAACCAGATAAGTGCGCTTAAGGCATACATATCTGTTCCTGCAACATCGCTTGCGCCCGAAAATCTGGATAAGGATGGAAACCTATCCTACGATTTCAAGTATGGCCGTGAAACCGAGTCCGAAAAACAGACAGTAGAGGTTGTACCTTTCTCATATAAAAATATAAATCCTTCTAACTTACAAAGGATCAGGGAGAGGCTTCCACTATCTTATATGTTAATTAACAATATACTTCAATAGAATGGGTTACATACCGACAATTTCCCACGAGGAGGTAGACGCACTTCAGGCTGCTTCGTTTAATGGGGAGATAACAGTCATTGACAGCGAAAATGATGATTACAAAGAGGCAATAGAATATTTGTCCAGACAGAGGATTATTGGATTCGATACCGAAACCAGACCAACATTTCAGGCTAATGCCAAACGAAACGGCGTAGCTCTTTTGCAGTTGTCAGGGTCGGACAGGGCTTATATATTCAGGCTCCATTCACTCGGATTGACCGATGATTTGTGCATGTTACTCTCATCAAAAAGCACAATAAAGGTTGGCGCTGCCGTTCATGACGATATAAAGGGACTTCAGCATTATAAGAAATTTATAGCAAAGGGTTTTGTCGATTTACAGACAGTAGGAGAAAACTGGGGAATCAAGGAGAAGAGTGTTAAGAAGATGGCAGCCATAATTCTTGGCTTTAAAATATCCAAATCGCAACAACTCTCAAACTGGGAGGCACAAGATCTTACCCCGGCACAGATCCAGTATGCAGCAATTGATGCCTGGGCATGCCAAAGGATGTATCTTAAGCTTCTGAGCACACCCAAGGTAGTAGTCGTTCAAAAGGAGGAGGTATGACAAAAATATTTTTAAGGCACCACAGGGAGGAGTCTCTCAAAAGGTTTCACCCATGGGTTTTTTCCGGTGCAATACACCATATCCAGGGGGAACCACTGGAGGGTGATATTGTAGAGGTATGTTCTGCCGATGGCACATTGCTGGGTTGCGGACACTATCAGGTCGGGTCAATCACTGTAAGAATGCTCAGCTTCGACTCGCTTGCCTTGGCTTCCGATTTCTGGGAGAAAAGAATAGGTGCCGCCTATGAGATGCGTTCGGCAATCGGGCTGGCAGGTTCAGAAGATACAAATTCCTATCGTCTCGTTCATGGAGAGGGTGACCAACTCTCAGGACTTATAATTGATTACTACAATGGAAATGCAGTAATACAGGCACATTCAGCAGGTATGTTCCGCTCAAGGGACAAGATTGTTGAGGCCCTTAAGCATGTTTACGGTTCAAAACTTATTTCTGTATATGACAAAAGCTCCGGAACTGCTCCGTTTAAAGCCGGGCTTGAACTTTCCGACGGATACCTCTATGGAAATCCGCAACTTCCTGTAGAGATAAAGGAGAATGGTCATCTCTTCTCGGTTGACTGGGAGAGTGGTCAGAAAACTGGATTTTTCCTCGATCAGCGCGATAACAGGTCATTGGTCAAAAGATACTCGGCAGGCAGAAATGTGCTGAATCTCTTCTGCTATACAGGCGGATTTTCGATATACGCCCTTGCAGGAGGAGCAACATCGGTAGATTCTGTAGACAGTTCACAAAAGGCCATGGAACTGCTGGAGATAAACATAGAGAAAAACCGTGCCGCAGGAATCATTGGCAAAGAACAGACTCACAAAGGAGTATGTGAAGATGCAATAGAGTATCTGAGAAATTGTCCCACAGGAAAATATGACCTTATGATAGTTGACCCACCGGCATTTGCAAAGCACAGAGGAGCAATATCAAATGCCTTGAGGGCATATCAGCGGCTTAATGCAGCAGCAATCGAAAGGGTGGCCCCGGGTGGAATCATCATTACATACAGCTGTTCTCAGGTAGTTGACAAGATTGCTTTTGCACAGGTTGTCTTCTCAGCAGCGGCCCAGACCGGCAGAAACGTGAGGATACTGCACAGGCTCTCGCAACCTGCCGACCATCCGGTAAGCATTTACCACCCCGAGGGTGAGTATCTCAAGGGGCTGGTCATATATGTAGAGTAGCCGTACTAAAAGACTATAAACTAATAACATATACTATGGAGAAATTGGAAGTGTCAGGAGGGGATAAAACCCGGAATTACGAGGTTCTGATTCCTCAGCTTATCTCTCTTACAGAGGGTGAGGAGGATATTTGTGCCAACATGGCTAATATAGCAGCAGCTCTAAAGGAGACATTCAACCTTTTCTGGGTAGGTTTCTATCTGGTGAGGCAGGACTCCTCTCAGTATGGTAAGTCTTTGGTACTCGGTCCGTTTCAGGGGCCTGTTGCATGCACAAGAATTGCCTATGGCAGAGGTGTCTGCGGCACCGCATGGAAAGAGGGCAAAACAATAATAGTTCCCGATGTAGATCAGTTCCCGGGTCATATTGCCTGCAACTCTCTCTCCCGCTCAGAGATAGTGGTTCCCATATTCAGAGACGGCGAGGTGTTTGCCGTTCTGGATATTGATAGTAAGGATCTGAACTCCTTTGACGAGACAGACCATACTTTCCTTACAATGATAGTCAACCTTATTCATTAGCATTATGAATATAAAATATGGAAAATCAGCAATATACTATACATTGCTGTTGATTGTCGCTGTTACAGGCTGCAGACCGGTTCCTGCAGAACTGACAGAATCAGGAGTAAGTAAAGCTCTGGCTGTAAGCAGAAAAGATAATATGTCCGGCATCGAATACAAATTGTCCTTTTCAATACCGTCGGAGAAGGATTCATCTGTCTCAGGAACTGCCTCATTGAAATTCACACAACACGAAAAGAGGGAGATAATAATAGACTTCAAAAGTGAGCCAGCGGCAGTAAAATCGTTGTCTGTAAATGGCAAGGAGAGAGAATATACCTTTGAAAATGAACATATAGTCATACCACGCAGCGCAGGAAAGAGTGGCGAAAATGTTGTAGATATAGTATTTACAGCCGGTGACCAGTCGCTTAACCGTCAGCAGGAGTATCTCTATACACTACTTGTACCAGACAGAGCAAGAACCCTATTCCCATGTTTCGATCAGCCCGACTTAAAGGCAAAATACACACTCTCGCTTGAGATTCCTCAAGGGTGGGAGGGTGTTGCCAATGCCAATGTGAGCCTTAGGGACTCAGCAAGTAAAAACGGAAGAGTTGTTTTAGAATTCAATCAGACAGAGCCAATACCAACCTATCTCTTTTCATTTGTTGCCGGAAAGTTACAAAAGCTTACCAAAGAGAGGAATGGAAGGTCAATTTCCATATATCACAGGGAGACCGACCCAAAAAAGATAAGCCAGTGCGACACAATATCCAGTCAGATATTCATGTCCCTGGAATGGCTCGAGAACTATACAGCAATAAAGTATCCTTTCTCAAAATATGACATTATAATTCTTCCCGGTTTTCAGTACGGAGGAATGGAACACATGGGTGCCACACTCTATGCCGACAGGACCATGTTTGTAGACGAGAATGCCACAATAGGCGAACATCTCAACAGGGCAAAATTGATTGCTCACGAGACCGCGCACATGTGGTTTGGCGACTATGTAACCATGGAGTGGTTCAACGACGTGTGGATAAAGGAGGTATTTGCGAATTGGTTCGCATCCAGAATGATAGCACCGTTCTATCCTGAGGTTAACCATAAGCTCAACTTCCTGAACAGCTACTATCCTGCATCTTATTCTGAGGACAGGACAAACGGCTCAAACCCGGTACAGCAGGAGCTCGACAATATGAACAATGCAGGGCTGGTCTATGGAAACATAATTTACAACAAGGCTCCAATTGTTATGGATATGTTGGTGAAAAAAGTAGGCGAGGATAATTTCCAGAAGGGCATTCGCCAATATCTGGCAAAATATGCGTACTCGAACGCCACCTGGAGCGACCTTATATCTATTCTCGATGAACTGACAGTTGAGGGCCTATCTGCATGGAGCAATGTATGGATAAAAGAGAGAGGCATGCCAACAATAACATCCAGACTCTCTGCCGACACTATTCTTGTTGAACAGAGCGATCCATTCAACAGAGGAATCAGTTGGGAGCAGCCACTTAAGTTCGAAATGGCAGGTAAGTTTATCATCCCTAATACCGATGGATGTGGCTACGGATATTTCAAGCTCGACTCTTTAACGTCTGATTTTATACTTAACAGCTTATCAAAATACAACTCGGGTAAAAACGCAGAGCTGCCGCTTTTAAATGATGTGGTTACAAGAGGGTCGTTGCTTATAACACTGTATGAAAATCTGCTGAACAGAACTATCGCACCCGACAGGTTTGCCCGGGCCATGTATAAATATCTTCCTCAAGAGGAGAACACGCTGCTGTTTACAAGAGCAATAGGCTACTTGTCGGCAACATACACCAAGTACCTTTGTAAAAACGGTGCCAATGAAGAGCTTGAACAGAACCTCTGGAACCTGATTGAGAACAATAAAAACGTCCAGCACAAAACTCTGGCCCTAAGGGTATTCATGGATGTTGTAAATAGTGGTAAAGGGGTAGAGCGGTTGTTCTCTCTATGGAGCAAACCCGAAAGCCTCTCCTCTGTAAAACTCGGGGAACGTGACCTTATTAAAGCATCCTACGAGCTTATGCTCAGGCTCCCGGAAAAGTATACACAAATTATAGAACTTCAGCTTTCCAGAATTACCAATCCCGACAGAAAGAGAGAGTTTAAATATGTACTCCCTGCTCTGTCGTCAGATAAAGCTGTGAGGGACTCTGTCTTCAACTCTCTTTTAAAGGAGGAAAACAGAGATGTTGAGCCGTGGACATCTACCTCATTGTCGTACCTGAATCATTATCTCAGAGATATGAATTCTGTGGAGTACATTTCTCCCGGGCTGAATGTTTTAAAGGAGGTTCAGAGGACAGGGGATATCTTCTTTCCAACGGACTGGCTAAAGGCGCTTCTTGGGGGGCACAACTCTCTTGAGGCTTTGCAGGTAGTGGAGGAGTTCCTGTCAGCCAATCCCGATTATCCGCCTATGCTAAGGAACAAGATTCTGCAGCAGTCAGATCATCTGTACAGATTGAAAAAACAATAGAAATAATATGACCAGCCAGTCCAAAGCCTTGATAATGGGTTGTTTTGTGGTTGTCTTCTGGGCAACTGTCGCTACGGCCTTCAAAATAGGGCTTGGAGAGATTAATTATGTACAGTTTCTGCTGATTGCCTCTATTACGGCACTTCTGGTGTGTTTTGCAGATATTCTGAGAACCGGCAAGCTGCATCTGGTTAAATCACTATTTAAATCTAAGAGTGACCTGTTCAAGGGGGCCTGGCAGGGCTTTCTAAACCCGTTCTTCTACTATCTTATACTTTTCAAGGCATACTCGCTGCTTCCTGCTCAGATTGCCCAGCCGCTCAATTTTTCGTGGCAGGTGGTGCTGATTTTGATGATGGCAGTTTTTCTCAAGCAGAAAATAAGGTTGATCCAGATTCTTGGGGTGCTTGTAAGCTTTACCGGAATATTGCTTCTGTCTTTCAATAGCTCTGCCGACGTTTCGGGGTCCCTCTCTCTCTTGGGGATATTACTGGCATTAGGTAGTGCGTTTGTCTGGGCAACATATTGGATTTCTAAGCTGAACAACAAGGCTGATCCTGTTGTAGAACTTTTTTTTAATTTTTTCTTTGGTTCGATATACCTCATAATTATCAGCCTGTTCATCCCTATGGAGTGGCCTTCGTTAAAGGGGTTCCTTGCGGGTATGTATGTGGGGTGTTTTGAGATGGGGGTCACCTTTATTTTGTGGATTAAGGCTTTGCAGTTGGCTACTAACAGGGTGACTCTGGCTCAGATTACTTATCTTGCGCCTGTTCTTTCTCTTGTGCTTATTCATTTTGCTTTGGGTGAAACTATAGGTTTTCTTACGGTTTTCGGGCTTTTGTTGGTTATTGGTGGTATTCTTATTAGTAATATGAATAGTTTGGCCGATTGATTTTTTTTTCTACCTTTGCCTTCCCAAATTATGGTACCCTGGCCGAGTGGTTAGGCAACGGTCTGCAAAACCGTCTACAGCAGTCCGAATCTGCTGGGTACCTCTGGAGAGGCCGACTGAAAAGTCGGTCTCTTTTTTTATTATATAGAACTAGCTAAAGTGACTAAGCCATGTGGGCATTTTCCATCCTCAGTCGCTTCGCTCCCTCCGGCTGAGATGCCCACATGGCTTAGTCACTACTACTGTTCTATTTACTAAAACATCAAACCGTAGTTCTGTTTTCAGTCGGCACTCTCCTTCTGGTAAAAGTCTGGATTAGTGGGTGCCCAAACCCTCCCTTGCAAGCATCCTCAAATTCCACACCTAGATCTTTTTTTTCCACACTTTTGCCCCTATTGCCTTGTCTGCGCCTGGGTTCTATGCACTAAAATTCGGACTGCGTCTATCTTCAGTCGGCACTCTCCTTCAGGCTGATATTCTTCTTTTAGTGCATGTGCAGATAAGTGTCGACCAAGTATTAGGGGCATTGTCCATCCTCAGTCGCGTTGCTCCCTCCGGCTGAGATGCCCCCATTTGCCTTGTCGGCGCTTAGTTTTATGCACTGAAAAATTCTGACTGTGTGCCGATCTTCAGTCTCAGACTCACTCCGGCTGATTAGCCAGACGAATGTATTAAAAACCATTTTGTTGAAAACTTTGGTGTAAAATATATTATTTTCAGTTATTAGTGAATAATATTTTATTTATATTTGAATGCCAAAAGATTACGAGAGGGGATTCGGTTGGTTTGAATTGATTTGATTGCAGAGGGAGCAAAGCCGAATTCAAGGACAGTCGTAGGTTTCTAGCCTCATTTCGCAGAAGATTTATTATGGGAATTATATACAAAAGCACCACTTAGCACCTCGGGGTACGGAGGGCTTGATGTATATTTTATACACATATTGGAACGTTGGGCGTCATAAACCCAAACACTGAAACAACAAACATTTATTGAAATGGAATTAGATAAAAATATCGTTAATAAGGTTAAAGAATATCTAGACATTAAGGATGATATTGCGCCAAAAGATTTGCTGGATTTGCTTTATACATATAGAATTAAATTTCATCCTGATAAGTATGAACATGACCAAGAATTAAAAAAAACCGTTGAAGAGAAATTTAAAGATATCGGAATTCTAATTGATGATTTAGTAAGTTTTATTGATAGGACAAATATTCTAGATGCTCCCAAAGATATTGCTATTTATAAGAAACCAGAAGATGCAAGCACGAAATATCTTATGGAACTTCATCATAAAGAAAAGGAAATAGAACGATTAAAATCAAAAATAGAAACCCTTGATTATAGATTAAAAGGAACTAATGAGGAAATTGATAGATTGAGAGATAAAAAAGTTGAAGAAAGAACAAAGGAATTATTAGATATGTATAAACCAACAAGAAAAGGATTGCTTTCATATGGAATATTATTTATTATTGGGCTAATAGGAACTATTTTGACAAAAATTGACTCTATAAGTTCAACTATTTATAAGTATTGGTTTTTTAGTGAACAGAGTTTTAAAGTGATTGTACTTTTAGTTTTCTTCTCAATACCTATTTTATACATTATTCGACTATTAAAAGAGAAGTATATTGAGAATTTATCAAGATTGATAACAACATCAAGCTTTATTAATAAATTCCTAATTTATCTTCAAAACAAGGAGTTTCAGAAGTATTTTACAGATTTGCATGTTTATGAATTTTTAGAAAACGAATTGTTACCAAAAAACAAATTATTTCTATTCATCCGCAAAAGTTTATTTAAATCAATCGATGAGATTTCTTTGGAACGTATAAAAGATATATTCATTCATAATTTATTGATTAAAAAATATATAGTGCCTTCAGAAACAGATAAACTTGCACAAGGATTTAAGATAAAAGAAAAAAGTAGTTATAGTGATTTCCCATTCTAACAAAATATTACGCCGCCCAACACATGGTATAGTGCATGCGGGTTTCAGTGGTTTGCGAGTGCTTGTTGCTCGTAAAAAAGGTAGGTGTAAACTGATAGGAAATAGCTTCGTAATCCCGCACGACACCATACCATCAAACGTTACCGGCAAGCATAAATTGACAGCATCACATTTATTAGCAAACCTAAACGATAATGAAAACGAAATTTTTGGTGAAGTTCTTAAACAATTCTGCTCACATGGACGCAGATCTGGAACTTATTGATATTATACAAGTCGCTATTGGTGAGAATAGACTAAATAGCACAAGTTCATCCTATATCTTCGACTACGTTGAACCTCAAAAACATCAGAAACTTTCGTCAAGAGCAAATAGTGACCACAGTCGAAGACTGGCTGCGAGTCACTTGAAAACTACTATGCGCACAGCTTTTATTAAAAGCTTATACGAATCAACGACAATCTATTTTCAAGATATTCTTAAAGCTGCTACAAACAAAGGGTTAGACGTTGACAGACTTGTTGGTGAGCATTCTATAAACATATCAAGCAAGGACTTAATTAGTATAGGAAGCTATGAAAAAATAATTGAGAAGATATCGTCTTCATTATTTCGACAATTAGAGAATGAAAAAAGCACTAAAGTTTTAATCGAAAAAATGGATAAAAAACTAGGCTTAAATATTGGAAAAGAAATTATTCATGCAGCATTACCATATCTAGAAATCCGACACTTACTAGTTCATGGACAAGGCAAAGCCGATACCGATTTTTGTACAAAATATCCTTTTATTGGTGCAGAGGATGGCAAATTAATTGAACTTGAATACAGTCTAATAAACAATGCCAGAAATGCTATAATTACCTTGGTAAAAGAGTTTGACAAAAAAATTGTTACAAATGGACTTGTTGAAACGACAGAACTTCAACCTTGATAAAATGCCAGCTGATAACAAAACTATATGTCAATAGGAGGGAGCGATACGGACAACAAAGTTCGCAGTCCGGAACAACGGTATCTGGTTTCGACAGGATAGCAACCCGCAATCCCCACTCTATATAGTTCCGAAACGTTAGCTGCAATAATTAAATTGAAACTCTTATGTTTGATAAAGTAATAGACAGAATAAATCTTGGTATTAAGGAGCGAGTCATAGCTTTTTTTATCCTCTGGTTTGCAATTTATGGATCAGTTTGGACAATTTTAGAACCATTGGATTTTCCAATTTTAAAAAATCAATTAATCATTTGGAGAATACTTTTTATATGTGGCACCTTTTTGTTAAATGTAATTATTTATTTCCTTTTTTTATTCAGAAGAAAACTTGAATCCATAGGATTAGAATCTGGTAATACTGATTTAATGAGTACAGTTGTTTCAGATATCCGACCTACTTTCACTATACAAAATGATGGATTTCATGGTAAGCTTCTCGTTGTAAAAGCTAATTCAAGTAAGGATTTTCTAGATTGGCACATTAAAGCAAGTGCTCTCAAAGCAAATTTTATAACTATAATATATAAACCTGAAAATGATTTAATTTTTTATGCAAGGGTAAATGTTCTCAGCAAGAATAAAAAAGGATCAAGCAAGAAATGGTTGCGGTTTGAACCAAATAGATCTTTACCTCAATCGACTGCAGACGATGAGGAAATGGGTGTTCCTGTAAATGTAACTGAGGATAATGGACTTCAACGAGTAAATGTAAATTTGTCAAAAACAATTATAAATGCATTTGGCTCTTATGGTTGGATATTTGATAAGGTTGTAATAATTAGAGCTAGAGGCAGTGGGAAAATTAAGAATATTATTTTAAAATAAATTACTATATCCAATATCACCTATTCCCATTAGCCTATAAAAGAATAACATGAAACTATGTGTGTCCCTTATGACAGTGACGAAGCCCGCAAAACATCTCTGGGCATAGCTGCAAGCCGTTAGTTAGTAAACATTAAAAAACACTCTCAAATGAAAGGAATAATTGATTCAATTAAAAAAAACAGGATATCAATCTGTTTGCTTTTAGGATTAATATTTTTAATGTTTGGAACATTATATTTATTTACCAGACCTTGTCTCATTCCTTCTTTTGATTTTAGTAAAACTGGTGAAATAGGAGATACAATCGGAGGGATAACAGCTCCAATTATCAATCTTGTAGGTGCATTTTTAGTTTATCTGTCATTTAAGGCACAAGTTAACGCTAATGAGATACAGTATGGGCTACTTAAATCCCAAATTGAAAATGGTAGAAATGATAGAAACTTTGAAATAACATATAACCTTTTTAGCCAGATAAAAACAGATTTTTTAAAATTGGGATATAAAGAATTCAAAGGAAAAAATGCAATAAACATATATATAAATGAACTCAAAGGACTTAGTAATAATGAACAAATTACTAAACATCTTAATCAAAATATTCGCCATGAATTTAATTTCATTTTGGACGAATACAAACTCATCATTACAAGAATTAAGAACGTTGAAATGAATGATTACGAAAAAAGACAAATATTCTACATAAGTTATTCATTTTATAGTACCTATCTTCATTTTCCTAGTCGAGTTCTCAGGAAAACATATGAAGAATATAATATCGAAAAATATTCTTTACAGGTTATTACAGATATAATTGAAAGGCATAAATTTATAGAAGATAGCTTTAAAGTGTAACTTTTGCCAACAAGAGGTATAAAACATTGTGCGGATAGTGCTTAATTTGAAAGATATATCATTTAACAAACAGTTCAGAGGCTTGATTATGATACGCTTTTTAATGCGTCGTTATTTGCAATTGCAGGAGAACCCACTGAATATAACAATTAACCTATGATTAAAACAATTTATGTAAATAATTTAGGTTCATTACGAGACTTTTCGAATGATGAAGCACCTTTTCCAAGCGGGAATATTATTATTCATGGAATGAATGGAAGCGGAAAATCGCAATTATCGTCTGTTCTACATCTTATCCGTGGCAACTCTTCTATATTGCGCATATTCCCCTGCTTGCAAAACGGACACAGACAGATGTCAATGCCGGTAAGTAGCTTCAACATAATCATCCAGTAAAACAGGACATTGTTCATTCTCAGTCGCAAGCTCCTTCCGGCGAAAGTCTGGATTAGTAGGTACCCAAACCATTGCATGCATCCTCAAATCCCACACCTAGATCTGATCTTGCCACACTTTTGCTTTAACCTTATCGGCGCTTGGTTCTTATGCATTAAATAATTCTGACTGCATGCCTATCTTCTGTCTTAGACTCTATCCGGCTAATAGCTATACTAATATGTTAAAAACCATTTTGTTGATAACTTGGGTGTAAAATATATTATTTTCAATTATTAGTGTATAAAATTTTATTTATATTTGAATGCCAAAAGATTACGAGAGGGGATTCGGTTGGTTTGAATAGATTTGATTGCAGCGGGAGCAAAGCCGAATTCGAGGCCAGGCTTAAGATTCCAAACCACTTTAACAGAAGATTTATTAAGGTAATTATATACAAAAGCACCACAACACCTCGGAGTAGGGAGGGGTTGATGTATATTTTAGACATTTATAAGAACGTTAGCGGTAATTTTACTTCGACGAAACATCATGCAATAAGAAAAGTATGGATTACTTTGATAAGCAGAATGAACAATTTTACGACTTTTTGAACCAAACATTCGGCATTCAGAAAGCGAAAAACTGGGATGATATATCAAAGAATATTACTCAATTAAAAATAAAATTGACCTATAGATATTTTTCCAAACTGTATCCAAGAAACTATAATTATTTAGAAGAACTTAAAAAAAATAAATCTGAATTCTCAAGTATTCATTATGGAACAATAAAGGCAAATAGAATCATTGATGAAATTGTTCGATTTTCACTTTATTCTGAAAAAATAATTGTTTTTCATCCATTACAAAATCCTTCAGTAACGAATCAACAGATAGACCCAGGTAGAAATCCTCGATATTGGCTTCCTGATTTTATTGATTCTCTCTATTTTTATATCGTCATCCAAAAATGGGTTAAAGCCGGGATCATAAAATTAATCATCAATCCATATGAATATAATCTAGATTTAAGAAATAGAATTGACATAGAAGTTCAGCAACGAATTTTCAAAATAAATCAAGAATCCTTTTTTGAAATAGCAAAAGATTCAGCAATGGATAATCTTGCTGAACAATTTGCCTTCATGTATAAAAATAGAAGTAAAGAATATATTATCAGTAGTTTGCTTGAAATTAAACAGCCTACTTTTAATCACAGCGAAGCTGAGAAATTTGCTGATAAGATAATTGATTCATTTTCACGTAGTAACCCCCTTTATGAAAAGTTGGATAATTCGTTGCGTAGCACTAAAATGCTTGTTCCAACAAAAGGTGGTGGCCCTATTGAATCTATAATTTTAATATCTGAAGCCTCTGGCGCAAATATTTATACGCCTTCTGAAACAGTATTTTATCAAATGAAAGAAATGGGGATAAATGAATTCTGGCTGAAAATGAATCATTTATATTCAAAAATACCTTTGTATTTTTTAAATAATGTAGATACAAATTTTGCATTAGAACTCAGAAAGGAGGATAGGTTATCAGGTGTTAGGCAAGAATTAAAAAAAATATACAAGGAATTAAGTTCTATAGATATCAAAAATATTGATGACACAACGATAAGGTTTTTACAAGAAGGTTTTATTGAAGAAATTAAAAAAGCTGAAGCTGAATGGAAATTGATAAAAAAACAAGCCGAATTATCTAGAAAATATTGGTTGACTGCCAATGTAGGTATTCCTTTTATAACAAATGAAATTTCAATTCTACCTATGGCTATTGGTTCTCTTGCATGGTTATATATGAATGAAAAATCAGCAAGTGAAAAGACTAACTTATACAAAGTAAAAAATCCAATATCGGTTTATGTTGACTTAAAAAATAAACGACAGAGTTTTATTGCTCAACTTAAGAATTGTTTGTTTTAATAAAAAACTACCGCTAACAGCTGCTAAAATCCATTGGGGCAGAATGTTAGATAAGTTTTATTTTAGGATATTGCTTTTATTTTACCGTGGGACGACGACGCTGCTTCGAACTCCCCAACGCATTTTAGCAGCAGGCGTTACGTTATATGTCATTAAATAATAAAAAATGGATGATAGTGAATACATAACTTTTAATGCGGAAAATAATGCTTTAGATTCTCTTGAGAAAGCTATTTGTTTTATTCAGGAAGCAAAAATTGATCCTTATAATTATAAATGGGTTATCATAAGCCTTTTTAATGCTTTATATGGATTTGCAGTATGTGCTGCACGGGGTACTAGTAATATAGCAATATCTAAAACTAAAAAAAATGGAGAAGAATATCTTGTAGATTTTGATAATATAATTAAGTTATGTCAAAACAAAGATTATATGAATATGATGGTATATAGCAAGCCTTTAACTTTAAGCAATAATCAAACGAAAGCGATAAAGATATTAAAAGATGAGTTTAGAAATAACTTTGAACATTTTACTCCAAAATTTTGGATCATTGAAGTAAAAAAAATAACTCAGATTATTCCGGATATTATTGATATTATTCACTTCTTAGCATTAGAAACGGGAAATTATTTACTTTTAGATAATATTAAGAGGAATTATGTGAAGGAATTATTAGAAACGGGCTCTAAAAACATATAACAATAAGTACAGCCCATTAAAACGGGCTTTCCTTCCAACCTTTGGCAACAAGCATAAAAAGACCGCAGTACTATTAAAATAACAGCAATAAAAAAAGAATAATTAATGTTAGACCAATCCTTTTCAGCAGAAAATTTTAGAAAGATACTCGATATTGAGAATCGCAAGGGATTTTACCTTGAAGGAGAATTCTATGCTGACATTGATGAAATTAATAAAAAAATAAAGGACTTAAATTCAGACATTAGAACACTAAGGTCAAAGGGACTTTCCAAGGAGGATTACATTGAAGCGAGGGAAGCAATTGACGAAAAGAAAGAAGAACTAAAGGCAAAAAGAGAAGAAAAGCTAATTGAGAAATTGGTAGTTGTTAGTTCATCGGTTACTGCTGAAAATTTCAAACTACAAATTGTAGTTGACACAACAATTACCACAAAGCCTGTATACAAAACTGCACATAATTTAGAAAACATTCTGACAATAAAACAACTTCAATACAATTTCCGAAAACTATATAAAGTAAAACAGTCAAACCGCTACTCAATTATTAGTCAGCTGAAAAATTTACTTGATGACGGTTTCCCAAAAATCATTGTTAAGACCGACATAAAAGAATTTTATGAAAGTATTCCACATGACAAGTTGCTAAAGAAGTTATATGATGAAAATTTACTGACTCATTTATCAAAACGATTTATTCAACAAATTTTAAGTGAGTATAAAGCCATAGCAGCAACTACAAAAGGAGTTCCAAGAGGAATCGGTATTAGCCCCTACTTAACCGAACTATACATGAGAGATGTTGATGCTAAAATAAAGAGCATTCCAAATGTTATGTATTACGCAAGGTATGTTGACGACATCATTGTGATTTTCATGCCTGACATTGACAATACAGCCCGAGATTATAAAAATACCATCAAAGATATTTTTATTTATGAAGGGTTAACAATGAATGAAGATATTGACAAGACGAAAATTATTGACTTAACGGACAAACACAGAAAACAGAATTACTTCATTGAATATTTGGGGTATAAATTTATTTCGGGCTATGATGCTAACAAGCACCTTCCGCTTAAACTCACAATTTCTGAAAAGAAAAAAAAGAGATACGGTGAACGGCTATCAAAAGCATTTACTCTCTATGAAAAGCAATCTAAAGGAAATGAGAAGCAAGCAAGAAAACTTTTTGTAAAGAGAATTAAGTTCTTAACGAGCAACACCCGATTGGTAAACAATAAACGAAATGTAATAACAGGTATTTATTACACCAACAGTTTAGTAAATACAAATGCGGATTTCCATGTGTTAGACCGTTACTTTGCAAAACTGATTAGTAAATTTGCTTTACCTGCTGCAATAGCAACTCGGATAAGCCCCCCTAAGAATTCCTTTGTAAAAGGTTTCGACCCAACATGCATTTCAAAATTTAATGCTATTGAATTAAACACTATGATGAAAAGCTGGACAAAGTGAGAATAAAGAAGAAAAAATATATAAAGTTCAAAAAAGAAAGAGTTATTCTTTCTGATATTTTGCCATTTGAAGTGCCAGTAACATTTTCAAACAGGCATTTGTATTCTTACTTGCTGTCTTGCAAAATCAAATTAGAAGGGGAAAAAATTAGCATCAATAAAAATAACAATACAGCCAACCAAGAAATTGTAAAACTATTGTTTGGAATAAATTCAGCCAAGCCTTTTACAGATGGCAAAGTAAATTTCAAAGAAGATGAAAGAGATTCTATTCCCTTCGGTTACAAAATAGTTCACAAGGAAAATGATTTCCGTGAACTTACAATCATACATCCCAAAAACCAACTTGCAGTAATTGAATTTTATGACAAATACAGAGACTTAATTCTCTATTTCAGTAGTGTCAGCCCATTCTCAATAAGAAAACCATATCGCATTGCGAAATATACTTATTTCAAAGACCAACTTCATTTAGAAAAACTTGCAGAGCTGACAGATGAAATAGTCGAGCAGAATGATTTGGAATATGAAAACCTAAAAACATTTTTTGTCTATAAAAAATACAGCAACATTCATAAATTTTATGAATCGTATCAGTATCACCGTTGCGAAAAGAAATTTAACCGACTTTTTAAATTCGATATTTCAAAATGCTTTGATAGTATTTACACTCACTCAATCTCTTGGGCTTTGCTTGACAAAGAAGTTGTGAAAAAGAATTTGAATGACTCCAAAAGAACTTTTGGGAATGTATTTGATAATTTGATGCAAAAACTCAATTACAATGAAACAAATGGAATTGTAATTGGGCCTGAATTTTCAAGAATATTTGCTGAATTGATTTTGCAAAAGATTGATGATAACGCTAAAAGAGAAATTGAAAAAGAAAAACTGTTTCCAAAAAAGGACTTTGAGATATTCAGATATGTTGACGACTACTTTGTGTTTTACAACGAAGAATCAGCTAAAGAAAAAATCCTTACTGCTTTTAGGTTAGGTTTACGAGAATTCAAACTATACTTGAATGAGGCAAAGACGCAATATTACAACAAGCCCATTATTACTGAAATCACAATTGCCAAGCAGAAAATAAATGACCTTCTTAATGATTCACTTTCGTATCATCTTGAGGAAATATTTGTAAAAGAGGAAGGAATTGAAGAGCCAGTAAAAAAGCACAAAGGGAAAATCTACATTGATTCAAATAAGCTCATTACAAAATTCAAAACCATAATTTTTGAATCAAAAATTGATTACAAAGATATATTGAATTTCACTTTCGCAATCATTGAACGCAAACTTCGATCGCTGATAAAGTCCTACTTCAAAATTATCCGTGAAAAGAATACCGAGAAGGAATTCATTAAATCCTTACTTGAATTATTTGACTTTGTTTTCTTTTTGTATTTAGTTTCCCCAAGAGTAAACACAACGATTAAACTTTGTAGACTTTTAAGGTTAGCAACAACAACTCTCAATTTGAAAGACAAATTTAGCATTGACTTCAAACATCTTGTTTTCAAGAAGATTTACGACAACATAATTTTCACATTGCACAAAAACAAATCAGTTAAGCATACACAAGTAGAAACACTTTATTTGCTTATTGCTTTGGGAGAATTGGGAAACAAATATTGGCTATCAGAAGATGTTCTTACTAGTTATTTGGGAATAAAAAAGGATGCAATTGTTTTTAGTTGCGAATCGGAATTAAACTATTTCACTATTGTTGTTTCACTTTTTTATATGAAAGATAAGGTGAGATATAAAAACCTTCGTTCCTTTGTGCTTGAAAAAGCAGTTGAGAAATTTGAAAGAGTTGATTACGATTTCAGAATAAAAAAAGCCGAATTGATTTTATTGTTCTTTGATTTAATAGCATACTCCTACATAGACATAACAACGATAAAAAGGAAACTAATGAATTTATATAAAGTTACAGATGCGACAATTCAAGACGACATCATTAAAGCCAGAAGTAATTGGTTTACTGCATGGACAGATTTCGATTTTGGAAGAGAACTGGATGCTAAACAAAGTCAAGAAGTTTATTAAAGAAACTGAAACAGTCCAACCGTCAACGCCATAGGTGGTACACACACAAGCAGAGTTAATCATTCTTAGAAATAGAATGTTTAACAGGAAAAGCAGCAGGGACTGGCTGCTTTTTTTTTTAAAATTAAAATACTTTGAAACAAAATAGTTTTAGATTGGTAAGCATCCGATCAGCCTCATCTAATTTACCCAAATTTTTGCTATTCTGCTAAAGTTTGACGCGAATTGAGTGTATTTGGCACAATTTTGTGCGATTTTGATTCAAGTTGGGTCAATTTTTGAATGTAGCGCACCAAACGGTACCACCGTAGCGGACCAAACAGTACCACAAAAATCATAGATCCGGCTGTTTTCGAAAAAGCCATAAATATCTTTGCTTATCATTTTAAACAAAGGAAGTTATGGCCAACAAAACAGTTTGTATGTTAAGATTACGAAGACTAATTCAGTTATTGGTGTATATTCCGGGCGATCGTGACCCCTTAGTTAACCTGTTTTGATTAAGTTTGAGCCACACTCAAACCGATCAGATATGGCAGGAATAACTTTGGAAATGAATATAGTTCAACAGATAGGATTAATGTATAAGCAAGGTGTCAAGATTAAGACCATTGCAAGGAATCTGTCATTAAGCAAGAACACTGTAAAGAAGTATCTTCGAGAGATGGAGCTGATAAAATCCTCTCAGGAAGAAGACGATTGCAGGGCGGAGAGTGGGTTCATATCAAATGAAGAGCAGCCAGAGGAATATAAGAGCTAAGGAGGCCTGTGCGAAAAGTGGAAAACAAGTCGAGAACCATCTCGTTGAATTCAACGAGATGGGTAGAACCGAATTGGCTACAAGAAAAACAGCACATAACATCAGCTTGCATGCAATTTTCTGTTATGCTGTAGATTAACAAAACAGCAAAAGAAACTTCAGTACTATTCGTTTTTTTGTAATTTTGAAAAAACAATACGATATGGGACACAATGCAATAAAACTTGAACTGATAGAGTTGTTAACAATGCTCAATGATAATAACACCCTTGATTTTCTGAAAATTGTAAAAGAATCACATAAAGATAATCAGGATTGGTGGCAAGATTTAACAAATGAACAAAAAAAAGGCATTGAAAGAGGTCTAAAAGATATTAGTTTAGGAAAAGTAACACCACATTCTGAGATAGCGAACAAATATGGTTTATGATTAAAAATTATTCTTGTCAGATGAAGCAATTAGTAATTTTTAACTTAGTTTATTTATTCAACAACCGTCAAGACATTCAGGGAATTAAAAGCGCGACCGCATAACATCGTATATAATTAATTGCGGTTTACAGACAGTATTACAGTATTAAGACGATTGATAAAAACAAAGAACCGAGGCAACTAAATTCCAGAAAGAAAAATGATGAGCAATAGAAACATATACAACTTTACCGTGGGCGAACTCATAAAAATACTGCAACAATACCCCGATGAAATGCCGGTGGTGGTAAGCGGTTACGAGAACGGCTATGAGAATTTTTATCATCCTATCTTGAAAAAAGTAAAACACCTACCCGAAAACTATTATCGAGATGGTGAATTTCAGCTTGACGACAATGGAGCAGAAGTCTTAATTTTAGAAAGGGAAGTGAGAAATGACTGAGTGGAAAGAAAAACATAAAGACAAAAATCACCAGCCCGTCAACCAGTTATTTGCCCTCTTTTTTATATGTAAATAAATATAAAAAACAAACATTTATATTAAATTATACTTAATTGCATATAATTTTATATATTTGTAAATAATTATATTTAAAAGCATATAATGAAACAATTGGCAGAGTTTGTTAAAGAACGTAGAAAAGAGGTGAATCTTACTCAGGAAGAGTTCGCTGAACGTGCTGGCGTCGCATTGACTGTGGTTCGTAAAATTGAACAGGGTAAAACGAATATGAATATGGATAAGGTGAACTTGATCCTGAACATGTTCGGACATGTATTGGCTCCTGTGAACAGTAAAGAGTTGAGTGAATGAGACAGGGAAAAGTATATTATAAAAATTATCTGGCCGGTATTATAACTGAGACAGATGAAGGCGAATATGTTTTTCAGTACGATGAGCAATATGTGAAAGATCATCCCAAAGATTTCATCACATTCACAATGCCCGTAACCAATAATCCATATACGGAAAACCGACTCTTCCCATTCTTTGAAGGTTTGATACCGGAGGGATGGTTATTAAATATCGCTTCAAAAAACTGGAAAATCAACAAGAATGATCGAATGGGATTATTGCTGGCATGTTGTCAAAATTGTATAGGCGCCGTAAGTGTTCAACCAATATTAGAAACCGATGGAGAATAGATGCTTGTATTGTTACGAATCTGTAGAGGCGGGTCATGATTTTCATGAGAAATGTTCTTTAGAATTCTTTGGCACCCCGGTACCTCCTGTAATTGAATATTCGTTGGATCAAATGGATGAACTTGTGAAGCACATGGTGGAACGGAGTATTGCGATACCAGGTGTACAGGCGAAACTGTCGATGTCATTAGTGAAAAATGCAAAGGGGAAATCGGATTCGCGACTTACAGTTGTTGGTGCATTAGGAGGGCAGTACATTTTTAAACCACCTTCTGAGAGCTTTCCCGAAATGCCTCAAAACGAACATCTGACCATGCGAATGGCTGAAGCTTTCGGAATTAGGGTGGTGCCATCTTCTTTGATCAGACTGGCATCGGGAGAACTATCATATATAACCAAACGCGTCGACAGGAAAGAAACGGGTGAGAAGCTTCATATGATTGATATGTTTCAGATAACTGAGGCATTTGACAAGTATAAAAGCTCTATGGAGAAGGTTGGAAAGGCAATAAATGATTATTCCGACAACACATTACTCGATAAGATCTTTTATTTTGAATTGGCGTTATTCTCCTTCCTTACAGGCAATAACGATATGCACTTGAAGAATTTCTCAATGATAGAAAGCAATTCCGGCTGGGTATTATCTCCCGTATATGATTTGTTGAATATCACAATTCTGAATCCCGACGATGAGGAAGAGCTTGCACTTACTTTGTGTGGTAAGAAAAAGAAGTTGAAAAGGGAGCATTTTGTACAATTAGGAGAGGGATTAGGCTTAACCGACAAACAGATAAAGGGTGTCTTTAAGCGTATCGAAAGGGATACCCCAAAAGCGATAGAATTGATAGACCGGTCATTTCTATCTACCGATATGATGAATGCATACAAAGAAGTTCTTGAAAAGAGATATCAGCAATTAGGGATCAAGAAATAATATTTTTATTTATATTTGAATGCCAAAAGATTACGAGAGGGGATTCGGTTGGTTTGAATTGATTTGATTACAGCGGGAGCACCGCCGAAATCGTGGCCAGCTTTAGATTCCAAACCACATTTAGCAGAAATTTTATTAATAGAATTATATACAAAAGCACCATAAAGCTTCAGGTTAGAGGGCTTGATGTATATTTTAGACACATATAAGAAAGTTAGTGGCAACTTTAAATAACAGAAACCTCTTAAATAAATAGAAATATGACAACAAAAACAAAGCCTTGATTGTGAGAGCTTTAATAGCTATCACTATTATCACAAGTTGTTCAAAAGAACCATCAGAGAGTCTTGACGGAAGTTCTTTAGACTTAGAAAGTTTAAGCAAGACATTTTCCTATGAAACTCTCAATCCTGACAACAAGTCCATTGTTTTGGACAGTGTAGTAATGAACCCTTTAGTTGTGGCCAATCAAATTCCACAAGACAGACCCGATTTAGAAAAAATGAGAATGGTTGTGAAAATGTACAATGGTAATTCCAATGCTGGCATTTCAGTACCTGGATTTGGAGGAGTGAAATTAGGAAAGGAGGAATCAAGTATTAGTGCTTACTTTATTGAAACAAAGGTTGTAAATAATTCAAATGACAGTATTGTTTATGGTTGTGGTTATTCAATTCATTACTTATTTAAAAAAGTTGAAAAAGGCATAAGTGTCGACAATATACCGAGCGTTGCTGCATCAGCACAACTGAATAGTAAGAAGACACAAGTGTTCTATAGTTTGCAGACTTATGGAATTTCAGGAATCGATCTCGTGAAATATTTTAAACCAACAATAAATAAAAATTTTAACGTTGAGGGTTTTAGAATCGTGCAATCTTCAATTGATGGTATCCATAATATTTTAGGTGACACAACACTTTCAAAAGCAGTAAAATTCAAACCTGAGATTTTGAAATTTGTTCGACCTTACGAGTTGGAACAATTGTAAAAAAAGCAGCCACTAATAAATAGGACTTTATGTGGCACGCAGTGCCCAACTTGAAATCCATGTTGAACTACATCCTAGGCAGTTTAGCTATGGACTTATCAACGGATTTCAGTTTTTTGTTTTATATTTCATGAGCCAAAGCATGTAGCCACCTCGTCAAAGGCATAACCTAGACAAGTTGTTTTGCAGGATTCCTATCCCTAAAGATTTTTCTTTCTCGGAAGAGCTAGTGTTTCCCGATTTTTACCCGATCTGGGCAAAAGGAACTTTACCCACAAAAAATGCAGATTCCAAAAGAGTCTCCTGAAGCCGTTTCAACCTCTGTTGTGCAGTTTCTGAAGCCCTGACATTGACGGTCTGGGGTTTCCCTGACTCTTCTTTAAAGCCCGTGCCCGACTGCTGTATATACCCTAACGTCTTATCTTGACGAACCTTTGAGGAAGGTGGTTGAGACCTATGCTGAATCCTGTCTTATATCTTAAAACGGGATAAAAAAATATACTTTTCTAGTTCTTTGACCTGTTTAAACAAACTTATGTGGTCCTGCAAAACCTCAATGGGCATGCCATGCCCTAAACGAAGCGTATTCCATGGAAAATAAAACAATTAAAGGCCGGTTTGCATGAAAAACCTATGAATAAAAGAAAATCTTACATTCATAGAATAAACATACCTGAAAGAATACCCATAGAAAGGCGGCATAGTCCAACAATGTTTTATACATCATTACATTATCTCATTAAAAATTATTGATTATCAAGTGTTGATTGTTTCACTTTTACTATATTTGTAGGGTAACGATTTATAAAACACTTTTACGTTAGGCAAAATATATAGAAACAAAACTTCCATCGATATGGCAAAAATAAATGTAAAAGACACAGAAGTCTCAATACTAAAAATAAACGATTCTGATTATATATCGATTACGGATATTGCAAAGTACAAAACGGATGATACGAGTGCCGTCATTGCAAACTGGATGCGTAATAGGAATACAATTGAGTTCTTAGGTATATGGGAAACTTTGTATAATCCCGATTTTAAACCCCTCGAATTCGAGGGGTTTAGAAAGGAGGCAGGTTTAAACGCATTTACATTGTCGCCACTCAAATGGGTTTCAGCCACAAATGCAATGGGTATTATTGTGAAATCAGGTCGATATGGTGGCACATTTGCCCATAAGGACATCGCATTCAAATTTGCCAGTTGGATATCTGTTGAGTTTGAGTTGTATATTGTTAAGGAGTTTCAACGATTAAAAGATATTGAGCAGAAAGAATTGGGTTGGTCTGCTAAAAGGGAACTGGCAAAAATAAACTATCATATTCATACCGATGCTGTTAAAAAGAATCTTATTCCGCAAGAATTAACGTCCCAACAGATATCAATAATATATGCAAATGAAGGAGATGTGTTAAATATGGCTTTATTTGGTATGACTGCAAAAGAGTGGAGGAATGAGAATCCAGACCTAAAAGGAAATATTCGGGATTATGCCTCAATAAATGAATTGATATGCTTATCTAATATGGAGAGTTTGAATGCCGTATTTATTCAAGAAAACATTTCTCAGCGCGAAAGATTGAAAAGACTTAATAAAATAGCTATCCAGCAAATGATTATACTTAACGAGGTTGAAAATCGAAAACTACTTAAATGATATACTTTGCCTAATGCGCTAAATCCCATTAAAACGGGATTTTAGCGCCAAACCGTTGACGGTAATGCTATGAAAAAGACGCTGAAACATATAACTATTTGTTTTATAACATTTTGGACGACAGGATTATTTGCAAGTCCGCAAATGCCAGACTATGTGATTTATGGGAAGGACACAATAGCTACTTACAACTTAATTCTTGAACAATATTTACAACGTCAAGACACAGCAAATAGAGAACAACTTTTTGGACTTGCGTTTAGAGACGGGGCATCTTTTAATTGTTGGAGAGGTTATCAAGCGATTTATAAAATTGAAAATGACAGTTTGTTTCTTGTTGACATTATAAATTGTGGAGAATTAAGAAATGGAAGGATTGATAAATATCAATCCTTTGAAAAAATCAAAACCATTTTTGAGGGCAAGTTTAAAAACGAAAAAGTTTTTATTGATTGGTTTGACGGCCACCTAAATTTTCCTTTGACAAATAAAGTATTAAGGTGGGACGGGGTGTTTTACACGATATTTGAACGAGAAAAAGTTGTTACTATTTCAAACGGACTTGTTGAAAAAATAGAAGATTTTGAAAACTATGTTGATGACCCAAAAAGAATTGACAGAAGAGATAAGGATAAAATATCTGACTTGCTCTTTAAGAAACTGAAAAAGGCAAAATGGAAAAACCCCGATGAATTTGATTGTTCCGAAAAATATTTGGTAACAATTGACGAAAACGGCAATGTGTCAAAGGTTCGTATGTTTTTGAGTGACGAAGAAATTGAAAGTTATTATGATAAAGACGAATATAATTTTTGCGTCAACAAAATGTTCAGCGCATTGAAACACTTAAAATTTGACATTATCAAAGACAAAGGGAAACCAATTTCTGAGGATATTTATATTGAGATTTGGGTTGAAGACAATGGAAAAATTGAAAATTGGACAAATTAAAAGCACATACTGCAAACATCGGCTATAGCAAATGCGGGCTAAAGTGCTAAAAAGAAGGTAATTACACAACATAAACTAACTGCTAAACGGACAAGTAAGTGCTTTGAAATCCCGCACTTGCCATATCCGTAGCGCTAGTGCACATGTTAAAAAACACACTTACATGTCAGATATTTAATGAATTAACTAAAAATACAGACCTATATGAGATTATTAATTACATTAACCTTAGGATTATTCTTTGGATTAAATCTTTTTGGACAAGAGAATAAAGTAAATGAATTAGTTGCACAAGGTACAGAATTGCATGACCAAGGGAAATATGATGAAGCTATTGCTAAATACAAGGCAGCACTAGATATTGATAAGAACTCAACTTTAGCAAATTATGAGTTATCTTATACTTGTATGGTTACCCAAAAATATGAAGATGGTGTTATATATAGTAAAAAAGTTATTGAACAAAATACAGATAATCAGCATGAAGCTTATATTGTATTAGGTAGCTGCCTTGACATGCTTGGTAAGCCTGAAAAAGCAATTAAGACCTACGAAAAAGGTTTGAAAAAATACCCCATTAGCAATTTATTGAACTATAATCTTGCATTGACTTCATATAACCAAAAAGATTATAATGTTGCTGAAAAAGCTGCGATTAATGCAATTATTGCAAAACCTTCCCATGGTAGCAGTCATGTAATTTTAGCTGCAATTATGAAAGCTAAAGGAGAGCGAGTTAAATCATTATTGTCAACATATTATTTTCTAATGTTAGAACCAAATTCCAAACGTTCCAAGATTAACTATAATAGTTTGAGAAATCAACTTGGCCAAGGAGTTGAAAAGAAAGATGAGAAAAATATTAATGTTAACGTACCTTTAAATTCTTCAAAAGATAGCGAATTTGGTGCAGCAGAAATAATGGTAAGTTTATTGGCAGCATCCCAATATACTGAGGAGAACAAGAGTAAAAGCGATATGGAATTATTTGTAGAAACCTCAAATAAATTTTTCAGCGTTTTAGGAGAATTGAAAAAGGAAAATAAGGGCTTCTGGTGGGATTTGTACGTGACTAAATTTTACGATTTAGTACAAACAAAAAATTATGAAGCATTTAGCTACTATATTTCACAATCAGAAGATTCTGTAACTGTAAATAAATGGATAGCTGATAACTCTAGCAAAATGCAAGAATTTAAAGTCTGGATGAATAAAAAATAAACACGTTCCCTAACGATACTTTAATTAAATCTGGCTATGGATATCTAGTGGACTATTTATCACAAATTAGACAAAAAGCAGAAGAACGTTATTCAAATGGATTTAAAAAACTTGTTATAAGCAATGAATTGTTTGGTGGCGCAGGACAAAACGGTGACAGCAAGTCGAGAAAAAAGCCCACCGTGCAACGCTTAATTCGTAAAATCAACGCAAAATATGCAACGATTAATTTTGTCATGCGGTGAATAATACATATATTCGCTGCAAATTATACTGCGAATGGGAGCTTTTATTCATCAACAAGTCAATTGGCCAAATTTCACATGGAATAATGATGAAATAGTTTATTTATTAAGTGAGGCTAGAAATTTACAGGGTAGACTCATGGGGAAAATGGAATCGTTAGGATTCGACCTAAGAAATGAAGCCTTGCTCGACACTTTAACTCTCGATGTGCTTAAATCGTCGGAGATAGAGGGCGAATATTTAAATCCTGAACAAGTTCGTTCCTCAATCGCCCGTAGATTGGGGATGGAAATTGCTGGTTCAGTGGAGTCGGACAGAAATGTTGACGGTGTAGTTGAAATGATGTTGGATGCAACTCAAAATTGCTTTAAATCATTAACTACCGAAAGACTTTTCGATTGGCATGCGGCATTATTTCCAACTGGAAGAAGCGGAATGTACAAGATTACAGTTGCTGATTGGCGAAAAGATACGACCGGACCAATACAGGTTGTATCGGGGGCATTGGGAAAGGAAAAGGTGCATTTTCAAGCACCGGATTCCATATTGGTTGAAAAAGAGATGAATCAGTTTTTAGATTGGTTTAATAATAATTTAGAGATTGATTTAGTAATAAAAGCAGCAATATCCCACTTATGGTTTGTTACAATACATCCGTTTGAAGATGGAAATGGCCGGATAACCAGGGCGTTGACAGATATGTTATTGGCTCAATCAGATAAGAGTAATCTGCGTTTTTACAGTATGTCGGCTCAAATAAGAATAGAAAGAAAAGAGTACTATGAAATACTGGAAAAAACACAAAAAGGAGATCTTGATATCACGCAATGGATTCAATGGTTTTTAAACTGTCTGATAAATGCTTTAAAATCGACTGATTCTCTGTTTATCAAAGTTTTATTTAAAGCGGATTTTTGGACAAAACATTCTGAAGTTTTAATAAATGAACGGCAAAAGAAAATGTTGAATAAGCTATTGGATGGTTTTGACGGTAAACTCACTTCGTCAAAATGGGCAAAGATTGCTAAATGTTCAAAAGATACTGCAATAAGAGACATTAATGATTTGATAGACAGGAATATTCTGCAAAAAGCAGCGGCAGTAGGAGGAAGAAGCACGAATTATGAATTAAAGGGATGAATTAATACCAGCAGGAACATGCAATTTTCTGTTATACTGCATATTAACAAAACACTAAACGAAACTTCAGTACTATTCGTTTTTTTGTAATTTTGAAAAAACAATACGATATGGGACACAATGCTATAAAACTTGAACTGATAGAGTGGTTAACAAAGCTCAATGACAATAACACCCTTGATTTTCTGAAAATTGTAAAAGAATCACATAAAGATAATCAAGATTGGTGGCTAGATTTGACAAATGAACAAAAAAAAGGTATTGAAAGGGGTCTAAAAGATATTAGTTTAGGAAAAGTAACACCACATTCTGAGATAGCGAACAAATATGGCTTATGATTATAAATTATTCTGGTCAGATGAAGCAATCAATAATCTTGAGTCAATATTAGATTATTTACAAAATCATTGGACACAACGAGAGGTGGATCACTTTAAAAAACAGCTAAGAACACTTTACTCTGCCAAAGCAGTTGGCAATTATCATATAATCAATAAATTATATATTCGCTTGATTTTCAGACCATTTCGCAAGTATTTATAAATCAAACAAGTGCTAATGCCTCTGGCAGAGTCTCTGCCAGAGGCATTAGCACTTGTTTGGAAATGAGACGCATGCGTATTCATCTGCTAATCTATTATTTACTAACTGCTCTGGCAAAGCTGTTAGCAGAATCCTCCTCAACACCAATTTTCAACAAGGTTTAAGTAAATTTCGCATTACCCGGTGTACTTTGTATATTCCGGAGCATCTTGACCCCCATTCCGTTTTCATTGTGACCCCTTAGTTAATGACATTGCAAAAGCCACATAGTAAATATTTGCAAACCGAGTCAAATCAGATTTTATGCTTAATTTTATTCATTGAAAAACTATCCAGAAAGGGATTTGGTTCAACACTGGTTGAATCTCAAGTATTGGAATACTCCGAATACTTCAGCCCATTTCGAGGATATCCTCGAAATGGTTAATATTGGGTCAAGGGCACAAAGACAAACAGAAAGCGTAAAACTTTCAAGCTATGCTTGCTATCTGATTGTACAAAATGCCGATCCGTCCAAAGAGGTGGTAGCATTAAGGCAGACAGTATTACTGTATTAAGATGATTGATAAAAACAAAGAACCGAGGCAATTAAAGTCCAGCAAGAAAAAATGATGTGCAATAAAAATGTATACAACTTTACCGTAGGAGAACTCATAAAAATACTGCAACAATACCCCGATGATTTGCCGGTGGTGGTAAGCGGTTACGAGAACGGTTATGAGAATTTTTATCATCCTTTCTTGAAAAAAGTAAAACACATGCCCGAAAACTATTATCGAGATGGTGAGTTTCAGATTGACGACTATGGAACAGATGTCTTGATTTTAGAAAGGGAAGTGAGAAATGACTGACACAGTTGTGTGATTCGGCACAAGTTTGTACAAGTTTGGCGCAATCAGGTAAAAGTTTCACAAATTGAGTAATTTTTGAATATTCCGGAGCAAACGGCGCCACTTTTAGGGAATTCTTTACTTTGCTGCAAGTTGATAATATCACACCAAATGTGCCAGTCGTATCACTCACAAAAGAGCCAGTTGTATCAACCACAAATGAGCCACTATCAAGTTATTTCCTTTTTCAGCCGCTCATCATCCATGGTATATCCACAAGTTACTTTTTACAAGATAAATTGAAATAGTGATGCAGACAGACATATTTTTGGCTGGCCAAATGTTTAAATTATTGATTAATAACATTTCAAAAGCGTATAGTACATATTTGCAAACCTCTACATAAATTGTAGTGATATGCAGATATAAACTCTTATTTCCAGTCAGTGATTGGAAAATTGACTTGGACTCAATATGCTGAATTACTGAGTATTTCCGATGACCATGCAAGAGGATTTTACGAGAACCAAGCAGTGAATGAAAACTGGAGCAAAAAATCATTGACAATCTTCAAACATTTCTACTTGAATTAGGAAAAGGATTTTCATTTGTTGGTAGGCGGAGATAATCCTCCAATTGGGATTGTTCTTGGTACAGACAAAAATGACATTTTAGTAGAATATGCAATTGGTGGAATTTCGAATAATATATTTATCTCAAAGTACCAATTGTATTTGCCTGACAGAAAAGTACTAGAACAAAAAGTGAAAGAATTAATGACAGACTAAGCCGTAGGGCGGGTCATGATTTTCAAGAGAAATGTTCTTTAGAATTCTTTGGCATCCCGGTACAACTATCATACATAACCAAACGCGTCGACAGGAAAGAAACTGGTGAGAAGATTCATAATATGATTTGTTGAATATCACAATTCTGAATCCTGACGATGAGGAAGAGCTTGCACTTACTTTGTGTGGTAAGAAAAAGAAGTTGAAAAGGGAGCATTTTGTACAATTAGGCGAGGGATTAGGCTTAACCGACAAGCAGATAAAGGGTGTCTTTAAGCGTATTGAAAGGGATACCCCAAAAGCGACAGCATGGATAGACCGGTCATTTCTATCTGCCGATATGATGAACGCTTACAAAGAAGTTCTCGATAAAAGATATCAGCAATTAGAAATCAAGAATAATATTTTTATTTATATTTGAATGCCAAAAGATTACGGGTGGGGGCTTGATTTATATTTTATACATATTAAGAAAGTTATGGGCAAGGCTTAAAAAATATTAAATATTAATACTATGATGACAAGATTATTTACTATCAGCTTGAGTGTTATTTTATTAATGGCTACATCTTGCCAAAAGGATGAACTTAACATGAAAAACCCAGATGTAACCCAGTTCGTCAGAATATTGAAAACTGGCAATTACTTTGAAAAAGTGGGTTATGAATTGCCGAATTTTTCAAAAAAGCATCTGCCTGAATTGCTGAATTATTTGAAAGACACAACGAATATTAAAGAGTTCCCGACTCATCCATTATCATCAAAATTCACTACACCAAAGAGGCTTAATGAATGCCTATTTTGGACAATTGACGGCATTAGGTTTGGAAACAAATATCCTTCCTTAGAGCCATGGTTAGTTGACACATCTACCTACTCAGAACAATCTGGGTATTCAAGAGTATCAGGGAAAAAATTAATTGATTTGTCAAATTTATATATTCGTTGGTATGAGGAGTACATAAAGGATCCTAAAGAACTTACTTTGAGAAAAAATATATTCGAACAAACTTCTTATAAATGGAATTAATACAAAGCCAAGCCCATAACACGTGGGTTAAGGTATTGGGGATATAGATAATGGATAATCGTTTTACGGACATAATTCACCTAATAAAGCAATCTCGAGAAAACGCTATAAGGGTAGTAAACGCAGAACTGATAAACCTCTATTGGAATATTGGTGAATATATCAGCAAGAAAATTGAGCAATCGGAATGGGGCGACTCAGTTGTGACAGAATTAGCCAAATTCATTCAGATCAACGAACCCGAAATTAAAGGCTTCTCAGACAAGAATATTTGGAGAATGAAACAATTTTATGAGAGTTACAAGGACTTTCCAAAACTGTAGAGATTAAGCAAATAAACAATAAGCGAAATGAATGATTTTTTAATAGCAATAACAATTGGATTAGTAGCAGGATTAATAGATGTTACACCAATGATAATTATGAAACTTGAAAAGGAGGCTAATATCTCAGCATTTGTGCATTATTTTGTGCTTGGATTGATAATTCCTTTTGTGAGTTGGGATATCGCACCATGGATAAAAGGAATTATAATATCATTTTTATCGGCATTACCTGTGATGATTATTGTTTACCCCAAAGACAAGAAAGCAATAATCCCTATGATAGTTTTCTCATTGATACTAGGCGCAGGCATAGGAATAGCAGGAGCAAAGCTCATCGGATAGCTAATATAAAAGATTAGTTAATAATGGAGTAGAATTTATAAATGAGCCCATTGATATTGCCGGTTGGGGCTCAAGGGTTACCCAAAGAAAAATGGAGTGAAGATTTATTGGAAGAAATCGAAGATTAAAATGCACGACGGCACAACACACTATATAGCCAATAATAGTTTCATTGTTATACAAAGGGTAGTGGCCCGCATCAACTTTTCATTCCGCAAACCGTTATACACAAGCAAAATTTCGCAGTCTTATTGACGAAAAATGCAAATATTTTAATTTTTCGTCAATAAGATTTATCTTTGCATAAAAAAGTATGATACAGAGAGAAACATATCTAAGCAAATTAAGGCAACTTAAAGACCAAAATTTAATAAAAGTCATTACAGGCATTCGTCGTTGTGGAAAATCAACACTCCTCGGAGCTTTTAAGGACGAATTATTATCCAATGGTGTTTTTGCTGAAAATATCATATTCCTCAATTTTGAAGAAAGAGAAAATTTAGATTTTACAGATTGGACTGTGCTATATGATGAAATCATAAAGAATGTAAGTAACAAAGAGAAGTATTACATATTATTGGATGAAGTTCAACTAATCAATAATTTTGAGAAACTCATAAACAGCCTGTATGCAAAGAAAAATATAGATTTATACATAACAGGTTCAAATGCCTATCTGCTTTCTAGTGAATTAGCGACCTTATTGACTGGCAGATATATTGCCATAAATATTCAGCCTTATTCATTTAAAGAATATGTTTTGGCAAATAACGAGGAGAAAAATACAGACCGTTTATTTCGTAAATACATTAATGACAGTAGTTTTCCTGAAGCTGTAACGCTTTCTAAAAATAACCAGAATTTAGTAAATGATTATCTTCAATCTATTTACGATACTGTTGTTATAAAGGATATTGCACAAAGAAATAAACTAAGAAACATCCATAATTTACAGCGAATAATTAGCTTCTTATTTGATTCTGTCGGATCTTATGTTTCGCCGACAAATATTGCAGCAGAGCTCAATAAAAATTCACAAAAAAGTATATCTCATAATACAATTATTAAATATTTGGACTTTCTAACTCAATCATACATTCTTTATGCAGCTCCTCGATACGATATAAAAGGCAAAGAGTTGCTTTCAACAAATGAAAAGTATTATGTTGTTGATTTAGGATTAAGAAATATTACAGCAACAAATAAATACGATATGGATTTAGGTCATAAACTTGAAAATGTTGTTTATTTTGAACTACTCAGACGTGGAGGAAAGGTTTATGTCGGCAAACACAATGACAAAGAGATAGATTTTGTAGTGCAAAAAATGAATAACGAAAGAGAATATTATCAAGTTGCCTATACCGTTAATGACGAAAAAACGTCTAAACGAGAAATTTCGGCATTTAAGAGTATTAAGGACAATTATCCAAAATATTTATTGACACTTGATTTTGATAATACAAGCATAGATGGTATCCAAAAATTAAACGTAATTGATTGGTTGCTACAAGAAAATGAAAAGAAAAACTAATGCCAGTGCATAACAATGGCTCATAGGTAATAGCGGGTTAATAGAGAGAGAGTAATAGATAGAAGGGAAAATATATAACACTTTGCTTATCTCAGAATCTAGAAAAGAATAACTGGCACACAATAAAAGAAGGAAATCTCATGCAGAAAAAGTCTTTAGTGGTAATTGACATTCAAAATGACATTACCAAAAACTACAAAGAAATCATTGACAATGTTAATCGGTCTATAGATTGGGCAGTGGAAAATGAAATTCATGTTGTTTACTACAGTCTTATCAGATTGTATTACGAGTTATGATAAAAGGAAAATTGACGAAATGCTGAATTATTACGAAAAAAATGGCAGTAAAATAATTAATTTGAATGACTTGTTAGATTCTAAATAAAAATACCAGCATCATCCGTTGTAATCCAATTCAGACATTGTAAATTATATAATATGAAAAAGATTAATCTGACAATTTGCTTTACTTTTCTAAGTATGATGATTGATTATTACAAAGCAGTGAGGCAAAAAACTTGTTGAGAAATATAAAATAAAATAAACGGCTTACAAATCATTGTTATGAAATCATCCTTTTTAGACTTCGATTTTCTGGTTTTAAGGATAAAGGATTACATCACTCTTAATGAGGCTGATGAAGATCTCATTAGCAGATTGTTTGTAAGGGAGTGTTTTAATAAAAACGAATTGATTTTAAAGGAGGGGAACCATTGTCAAAAATTATATTTTATAGCTACAGGTATAGTTCGATTTTCCCTTCTTATCAATGGAGAAGATCGGAGTTTTGTTTTCAGAGATGAGGGTGTTTTCTGTACCGATTTAGAGAGTTTTTTAAAAAAGATACCTACAAAATTTAACATTTCTGCTATTGAAGCCACCACTGTTTTTTCTATTACTTACGATAATTTGCAGGTTTTTTACAAAGAAATCACTAACGGCGAACGGTTTGGCAGACTTGCCATAGAGCAACTGTTTCTGGGAGCGGTCAACCATCTTGCTACCTTTTATTCAGAAGGTCCAGAACAAAGATATTTGAAATTTGTAAACCAATACAAGGAGATGTTGCAGCGCATTCCACAATATTATATTGCATCATACGTAGGGGTGACACCTCAGGCCCTCTGCAGAATCAAAAGAAAAATAGTTCGTCAAAATTTATGAATCCGGGTTCATAAATCTCTTGTGTCAACAGCATAACTTTGTCCTATGGAAACACTCTTTCGATAAATTAAACAATAAAACGTATGTCATTAAAATTTCTTTTCTTCATCCTTGGTTTGTGGGGTTCTACCTTTTTTTCGCAAGAGAATGGACAAAATGGACAAAATCCCAAACCTGAGATATTCATAGTTGGTACAATTCACTCAATGCACTTTAATCCAGACTACAATTATTCTGTAATTGATCTTCTGGCTCAAATTAGTGCCTTAAATCCAGATTTGGTATGTGGAGAAATAGTGCCCGAGGCATTCGGACAAATCACCGAGGGATACTTCCCGCCTGAAGCAGCATATCTTGCAGAAATGGCACCTGTATTAAATTATCGCTTTGTGCCGGTTGACTGGCGCCTTGATTATGCTACACAATCAAAAGCAGATAGCTTATACCCCAAATCGGTTATGGAACAAGTCTCATCGTTTGGGAGCACCTATTTTGCCAGGATGAAGGAGTCTTATAGTCAATCAATATATGATGGAATTCATAGCGAGTTAAACATTGCTATTGTAGATTCTGTATTTGAGAAAATCATTGGTGCCAATCCTATTACTGAAATAGCTCATGGGAATTGGCATGAACGTAACCGGAGGATTGTTGAGAATGGTTTAATTGCTGCAAAAAATGCACGCAGAATTGTATTTGTAATCGGCAGTGACCACATACCTCAAATTAGAAGACAATTAAAAGATCGTGGGTTTGAGCCTGTGATACCAAAAAGGCTTTTTGTTCCATGCAATAACTTCAAAGTAACTGAGGCCGTAATTGAAAGATGGAAACTCAACTTAGAGAATCTTTATTTGATACGCGACAAAAAAATCCCGACATCAGACGATTATTATCAGAAAATAATAAATAGTAGAAGAATTCAAGAGTTAGAGCTGGCAATCCGGAAATCATCATAACACCAAAACCCAACAACATGATAAAAACACTAATTGCTCTTAGCATTGTGGCAACCGATGTCTGGCTCGAGGCCTATAAATCAACCGGTAATCTGATACTTAAATTCAATAATTGGAACAGCGGCAATGGCTATTTGTTTACAAACGATAGCCTCTATACATATCAGGATGGGACTCTCCAGTCAACGAAGTATCGCATTCACGATTTAGTGGTAACCCAAATGGATTTCTAAATGCAAAGTGGTAATCACACATAGTTCAATCGTCAAGTTAAATCAAATTCAAATCATCAATTTCAATCAAAATAATATGGACAAACTTACTATTGCTCAAACAATCATTGCTTTAGAGACTGATGCTCTTGAAGCATGGCACAATGGCGATCCCTCTCCCTATCTCGACCTTTATTCGAGGGACTTCACTTATTTCGACCCTGCCCTTGAAAGGCGGCTTGACGGTTGGGACAGGATAAAGGAGTTATATGAAAGCATGCGTGGAAAGGTAAAAATGGATAGGTTCGAAATGATAAATCCCGTTGTTCAACAAACCGATACTATGGCGGTTCTGACCTACAATCTGCACTCATATTCAGGTGCAACGCTCTGGAAAGAGAACTGCACAGAGGTGTACAGGCTGGAAGAAAACAACAATTGGAAAATAATCCACAGCCACTGGTCGCTGACTAAACCTTCTGTTGGATAATTGCACTGTCATACCTTATTAAATTGCTCATGGATAAAACAAAATATATTAATTATGAATAATAATGTTCGTTTCCCTTTGCGTTTTTTCTTAATGACATTTATTTGGTCATGGATCCTTTGGACTCCACTGGTCCTATGCAGCTACAAAATCATTACTGTTTCAGATAGACTATTATCATTCCTGACATTTCCTGTAATTATGCTAGGAGCTTTTGGGCCACTCGCAGGTGCACTTTTTGTTTTACATCAGGAAAAAGGAAAAGGTTTTATAAAAAAATACCTGCAAAGTTTTCTTGACTTCAATTTAGGTTGGAAAGCTTATACTATTCCAATAATAATTTTTGGCGGCAGTACATTTATTGCCTGGTTCTTCCCCGAATTATTTGGCGAAAAACGATTATCAATGTTATTACCGTCTATCTGGATTTATATTCCTTGTTTAATATTTATGATCTTTCTTGGTGGCGGTCAGGAAGAATTTGGCTGGCGAGGATATGCTCTCCCTATTCTTGAATATAAATTCGGGATATGGTTAGCAAATATAATTTTAGGGATCATTTGGGCTTTCTGGCATATCCCGGTATGGTTCATAACAGGTACAAGTCAAACTTATATGAATTTCGGAGGCTTTATTCTCCTGATGGTTGGATATTCATTCATTCTTTCCTGGATTCGAAAAATCTCAGGCAACAGACCATTTTCAGGACTTTATGCTCATGGCCTTGCTAATTCTTTCATTTCAATCATGCCAACATTGACTATGCAAAAAAATGTAACACAGCCACGTTTCTGGATATGGGTAACATTGACATTTTTAATCGGCATTCTAATTACCATTTTACGTGAAAAAAAGGCTAAAATCTCCGTTGAAGTTTCCCACATGTCCGGCAAAATTATGTGAAAACTGTGCCGAAAATTGTTGTTGACGCGGATCCAAAGAGCTCAATAAGGTATGTGTCGGCAAATCTTGCCGACACATGGTTTTATATATAGTTGTAGATTAGGAATTTACTAACAGCTTTGCCAGAGCTGTTAGTAAATACTTGATTAACAGGCCAATACGTACACAATTCATTTTCAATGAAATACTAACCCCTCTGGCAGAGTCTCTGCCAGAGGGGTTAGTATATGCATGATTTACAAATACTTGAAAATAGGTCTGGAAATCAATTAGATACACAATTCAGCTGCAATTTGCGCCTCAATATGCGGTAATTGCTTATTTATCGGCATATTATAAAATTAAAACTCTTTTATTTGACGACTTTGCAATATACAACATGCTAGTAAATAGCGATTTGCCACGTTATGCGGCGCGGCGCGTCAACCCTTCGTGGCACAATAAGTGGGATGTTGCTATAAATAACCATGTTAACCAAACAAATTTGATTTGTTTAATTTAATAAGAGTCTGAATATAAGATTAGTACCACTTATCGTGCCACGCACTTCTTCGGAAAATTTTTATATCCCCAAATACTGTAGAAGCTAATATAGGCGTAACCGATTAGCGGAACAATAAATGACATTTGAATGCCAATCTTGTCTGCAAGATAACCTTGGAAAAGAGGAAGAAGAGCACCTCCGACAACCATCATTATAAGAAGAGAAGAGCCTTGCGAAGTCTTTTCTCCAAGATCTTTAATTGCAAGGGTAAAGATGTTAGACCACATTATTGAGTTAAACAGACCGGCAGCAATTACTGCCCACATGGCAACAACTCCAATATTGGTCATTGTAACAAGTAACAGCGTGATAATTACAAGAGAGAAAACCAACAGAGTTCTGGCCGGTTTATTTCTCCCGAGGATGAATCCCAATATTTGAAGTACTACAAATCCGGCATAAGGCGACATCTCCATAAACGATATTCCGTTTTTGTAGTGTGCTATTGACATAATTAAAAGAGTGGAAGTAATTGCAGTAACAAAAATAAGAGCCCATTTTACAGTGTTGTTTTTGAAAGTGCTAAGAGTTATTCCACCTATAAATCTGCCAATCATAAGTCCCCCCCAGTAGAAAGCAACAAATGTACTGGCGTGGTTGTCGTCAAGCCCGGCAACCTCCTTAAGTTTAAGATAACTTATAAGAATGCTCCCTATACAAACTTCTGCTCCTACATACATGAAAATTGCCCCCATTCCGTAACGCAAAGGTTTATGCTTAAGAACTCCGAGCCCTTTAGAAATTTCGTCGTGATTTGTAAAAACCGGAAGGTGGATAATTTTAAAGAATATGGCCAGTAAAACAAAAATGGTAGCAAAAATCAGATATGGAATTTTAACGGAATCGGCACCGGTGTATTCGGCACCAACAAAATATTTAAATATCATATATCCTCCAATAATTGGAGCAATTGTTGTTCCCAAAGAGTTGAAGGCCTGAGACAGGTTTAGTCTCCCGGAAGCACTTTCGGGAGTTCCCAGAATTGCAACGTATGGATTTGCAGATATTTGAAGCAGAGTAAATCCTAAACCTAATATAAAAAGGGCCGACAGAAAAAGAGGAAAAGAGACAAACTCGGCTGCGGGAAAGAAAAGGGCGCACCCAATTGCAGATATTATTAAACCGGCAACTAATCCATTTTGATAGCCTATCTTATTAATAGGGTCACCTTTAAGGGCTGAATATATAAAATACAACAGCGAACCTATAAAATATGCGCCAAAAAAAGCAAACTGAACTAACATTGCTTTGAAGTGGCTAAGCTCAAAAACACCCTTTAAGTAAGGGATTAAAATGTCGTTCATACAAGTAATAAAACCCCACATGAAAAACAGTGAGGTCATGATTACAAGAGGAACTCTGTAGTTGACAGCAGATTCGGTAGATGTTTTCATTTTTTTATATTATAAACAATATTAGATAAGATAAATTGCTTATCCAAATTTTAGTGGAGTATATTTATTATCTTTGTTTATAGTAAAAGACTTTTTTGCTATTTTCTTTTTGTAATAATATGAAAATCAACATAAAAACTTTTCTGCTAAGCTTGCTTTTCTTGTTTAACGGGTTGGCAAATTCTGCCGGAAATCTGTTTGAGGCTAATAAATATGTAGAGAATATAAGTCCGTCAGCTTATATGGGAGGTCCCCAGGTGTGGACTGTTGAGGTAGGTGGCGACGGGTATGTTTATTTTGCTACAGGTTTCACCCTATCTGTATGGGATGGAGTTCGTTGGAGTTCATATAGCCCAGGCAAAAGTTTTTATCTAAGATCTCTCAGCTACGATCCTGTTTCTAAAAGGCTCTACTGTGCCGGAGATAACATATTCGGTTACTGGCAGAAGGATGCGATTGGCGAATTCTATTTTACGACTTTGTTTCAGACAAACAATGTTACAAACGGAAATGTCTTTTGGCGAATAATACCCATAAACGGATACTTCTATTTACAGACCCATGAAAGCATTTACAAATTTAACCCGGCAGATAACAAGATAGTCCCTATAGTTATCAACCGGAACATCGGCTATATTCATAATGTTAGTGGGGTTCTTTACGCTCAGATTGACAATAAATTTTATGTAATTAGTGAGGAGAATCTCTCTCCCATTGGCTTAGAAATGTCTGACAGGGTTGTAAATATCATAAATGTAAAAGGAGAATTATTCTTCTTTACAGAGAACAAGGGTATTCAGGTTCTGCGTAACAACAGGTTTGAGCCAATTAATTCTGAATTAAATTCAATTTTAAAGGAGCATCGTGTTTTCTCAGTCTGTTCTTTAGGCGTTGACTCTTTTCTTGTTGGAACCGTTCTCGACGGTGTTTACATTGTAGATTCTAAAGGCAAAATATCAGAGAAATTCAGCGAGAACAACGATTTGAATTTTACTACAGTATTGAGCATGGCTGTAGATAATTATCAGAATATCTGGTTGGGACTGGACGGGGGGATAGCCACAATTCCAAATAATCCAAGTGAGAGGTATTACAAGAGTATAGGGAAAAAAATAGGAAATGTATATGCAGTCCTCACCTATAAAAACAAATTATTGGTAGGTACAAATAAAGGCCTCTATGTTGTTGAAAATCATAAGCCCGCAAGACTTATTGTAAATACTCAGGGGCAGGTTTGGGATTTACTTCAATGTGGAGAAGATATTATAGTCAATCACGATAAAGGGATGCTCCGTCTTTTCGACGATGACTCTTTTGAAGTAATCCACGAGAACTCCTGGATGATTAGTCAATGGTACCAGGAGCCAAATATCTTCTATGTTTCCGATAAAACCGGCTTTGCTATTTACGAGATTAAGAACGGACACCTCACATTCAGGAACCGCTTGGATAATTACACCGGTTATTTCAATAGGGGGCTGGTTGACAAATATGGCAATATGTGGATAAACGGAATGAGCGGACAGGTTAGAAGGTTGGTGATTGACAAAGATAAGCGGGTGGTTAAAAAGAATTTACTTTACAAGATTGATTCAAAAGACAAGTGGATTGGCGCAAATATTATAGATAATGAGGTTGTTTTTAATGTCGGGCCGGACTGTTTTAACTACGACATAGATAAAGATTCAATAGTTAAAAGCCCGTATTTTTCTCAACTTTTTCAATTACTGGGAGGAAACACAGATGCAGTTGTTCAATCGGGTAACACTTTCCTCTTTGCCTCGGATGCCGGAATATCAAGAGTAGAAAGAATAAATGATAAGTTTGTAAAGGTGTCGGATATTTTCCCCAGCATAAGGGGGCAAATGATACCTGTGGGCTTCAGACGGTTTCAGAAAGATAGCGATGGTCTAATATCCTTTGGTTTTGCAAACGGAGTGGCATTTTATGACTTGTTCTCCGCACCACCGCAACACTCATATAAATTGGACCTTAATAAAATTGAGTATTCCCAGCGAGGAGTCGTTAAGCACTCAAGCGTTCAGGATCCAGCTAAACAGATAGAATTTCCTAACAATATTGTTGATCTGAAATTCTTTTTCACCGGGTTTCCGGGGACATATCAGATTGAATATTCTATTGATGACTCGCCTTGGAAGAGTTTTTCAATTTCAGATCCCCTTAAGTTTGCATATTTAGAAGAGGGTGCCCATTCATTAAAATTGAGAGGGATTTTCTACAATTTAGAAGAACAAAAAATAGATTTTGATATTAAAAAATCGTTTACCTCTACTATTTGGTTCCTTCTTTTGCTGCTTCTTGCTTTTGCCTTATTAATATATTTTGTAAGAGCAATAATAAGTAGAAGAATAAAGGCATTACACCTGAGGCTTCTTAAACGACAAGAGGAGGTTTTTGAGAGGGAGAGAATCAAGCATGAGAATGAGCTGCTTGCATTGGAGGTTCATGAAAGGGACAAAAAGCTGACAAGTATTGCCATGAATGATATTCATATTAACAATATGCTTAACGAAATTCAGGCAGAAATACTGGAAATTCAGACCAATGACGCATTAATTAAAAGTAAACTCCGTTCTGTATTACGCAAAATAACATCGAGCAGAAGAAATGACAATAGCTGGAAAGTTTTTGAAAAGTACTTCAATAATGTTTACGACGGATTTTTTGACAAGTTAATGCAACAGTACCCGGCACTGACAAACAATGACCTTAAAATATGTGCATATATTAAACTAAGACTATCATCTAAGGAGATAGCTGTTCTTATGAATATCTCGCCAACCAGTGTAGAAACTGCCCGACACAGGTTAAGAAAAAATTTAGGAATATCTGCGGATGTTTCTTTAACGGAATTGATAGTAAAAATATAACATTGAGTGTTAACTACTTTTTTGTAAGGTTCTCAATTTAGGGTAATCGCCATAAAAACAATTATTTAAAAACCTAGAATATTGTAAATGTAAAGGTGTTTTAATGACACTCTAATTTGGTGTAATATTTTTGTAATGGTACGATATAAGGTATATATTATTTATTTATTAAACTTTATATTCAGAAAAGCTACAAAAATTTTATTAAAAACTCTAAACAAAAACAAAAATTATGAACAGATTTTACTTTCTGGTCATAGCATTACTCCTGATTTCCTCTTCTGTGTTTGCACAGGAATTTCGTGTTAAGGGTAGTGTTATAAGTTCAGAAGACAATCTTCCGGTTATTGGAGCGACTGTCTTAATTAAGGGTACTAAAATCGGTACTTCTACAGACATTAACGGAGCATTCGAAATCACTATTCCAAAAATAGGTACAGTGCTTTCTGTATCTTTTATAGGGATGTCAACTCAGGATGTTATCGTAGAGAACACAAATCCAGTTAAAGTTGTCTTATCTCCCGATGCAACTATAATTGATGCTGTAGTTGTTACGGCACTTGGTATAAAACGTTCCGAAAAAGCACTCGGCTACTCAGTTCAGAATGTCAGCAGCGACAAACTGATTGCTATAAAAGGTGTGGATGTAGGATCTTCTCTTACAGGTAAAGTTGCCGGTTTGTTAGTTAAAAACTCAACAGATTTTGCAACAGCACCTAATCTTTCAATAAGGGGAGAAAATCCGTTATTGGTTATTGACGGGGTTCCTTACGGGAACATGACACTAAGAGATGTTTCTGCCGATGATATTGAGTCGGTAAGTATTTTGAAAGGTGCAACAGCGTCTGCCCTTTACGGATACCGTGGTGCAAACGGTGCAGTTATGGTTACTACAAAACAAGGAAGCAAAGAGCAGGGCATTCAAATCTCCATTAACAGTAATACAATGTTCGATGCCGGATTTCTTGCCATTCCGGAAAAGCAAGGAGTATATGGCCGTGGACAAACTTCGGGAGTTTATTCATATAATCAAGATCAGGCCTGGGGTAGAATAATTGACGGAAGTGATCAGTATCAATGGGATCCGGTAACTAAAGAGTACAGAACTTATGCTTACCTTCCTGTTGGAAAGGACAACTTCAAAAACTTCCTTGAACAAAGTTATATTACTAACAACAATGTTAGTTTATCTTATCAGGGTAAATACTCTTCTGTAAGATCTTCTGTTACATGGGTAAAAACAAAAGGTCAATATCCTAATAACACGCTAGATAAATATAACTATCAAATAGGTGGTGATATCAACCTTGATAAATTCAAATTCAGTTCAAACGTCGCATATTACAAACAATCTTCTCCAAATATTGGGTTCAACGGTTATACAAACTATGACCCAATGTATTCATTGTTAATTTGGACTGCTCCTGACTACAATATTCTTGACTATAAAGATTACTGGACTATTAAAAATGAAAAACAAAATTTCACATACCAGAACAATACACGTCAGGGAGGAAATTTAACAACCAGTCATAATAATCCATATTTTTCTCAATATGAAAAACTGAATATAATTAACCGTGATATTTTCAATGCTACAGCAAGTGCCAGCTACGAATTTACACCTTGGCTAAAAGCCAGCTTACGTTCAGGTTTGGACTTTTATGCCGACAGACAAGATGTTAAAATATCTAAAGACTCTTATGTCTCTTCAGGTAATACAGGCCCTAACGGCGGTTGGTACGGCAGTTTGGACGGAGCTTACGCAACAGGAAGAAATTCTGGTTACAGTATAAATAATGATTTGATTATCTCGGGAGAAAAAACATGGGATAAGTTAACAGTGGATGGTCTGGTAGGGGGAACGATTTTCTTCCGTCAGGATGATGCAATGGCAGCAAATACTGTTAACGGTATTTCAATTCCGGCATTTTTCTCACTTAAGGCATCTGTGGATAAACCAAATGTTACCTCTACTTTATCTAAGCAACAAGTAAACAGTTTATACGGAAGGTTGGCCTTCTCTTGGGACAGAATGGTATATGTAGAGGGAACCCTCAGAAATGACTGGAGTTCAACACTCCCTTCAGATACCCGATCTTATTTATATCCATCAGTTTCTGGTAGTTTCATTGTTTCTGAGCTTCTTCCCAAGAAATTTGACTGGTTGTCTATGTGGAAGCTAAGAGGTTCCTGGACAATGTCTAAAACACCACCGGATGTTTATGCAACAAACAGTGTATATTCTGTAACAAACTCTGCCTGGGGCTCACTAGCATCTGCATATCTTCCAAACTCACTGGTAGCTACAGATGTTCTTCCACAAGCAGCAACCACATTCGAAGTAGGAACACAGGTGATCCTTTGGAACAACCGCCTGATGGTAGATGTTTCATACTATGATAAACTAATGTACGATTTTCTAAAGAGTGCGGCAATTTCTCCATCAACAGGTTATGTAACCAGCTATCTTAATATTGACGAAGAGATATCGCGCAGAGGCTGGGAGGTATCAGTTTCAGGAACTCCTGTATTGACAACGGACTGGAGAGTGGATATAGGTGCAAACTGGTCTACTTATGCCAGATACTACAATAAGCTAGATCCAAAATATTCAACTGATAAACCTTGGGTGAAAGAGGGTGAACGAGTAGATGCATATGTTCTGAACGATTATTTGCGTGACCCGTCGGGTAATATTATTTACTCTAACGGTGTTGTACAATATGCAAGTTATACATCTAACTTCGGTTGGTTCGATCCGGATTGGGTTTGGGGTGTAAACTCTACAGTAAGCTATAAAAACTTCTCTTTAAGTTTATCATTTGATGGTAGAGTGGGAGGTTTGACAAACTCTATGACAGAAAGTTATTTATGGAATTCGGGGAACCATCCGGAATCACTTACTGCGACACGTGCACTTGATGTTGCAACTCCGGGTTCAAAAAACTTTGTCGGACAAGGGGTTAAAGTTGTTTCAGGAACAGTTGCCTACGATGTTTACGGAAACATTACAAGTGACACCAGAACTTTTGCGCCAAACGATATAGCTATTACCTATAAAGATTATGTAAACAGAATCCATGCCGGTATCGCATGGGGTGGGTCCGGTCGTCCTGCCGATATATACTCAACAACATTTATTAAACTCAGAGAGCTATCTCTTACATACAACCTGCCAAAGTCTGCATATTCTACATTTGGTGCAAAAGGTGCATCAGTCTCATTTGTAGGACAAAACCTGTTTTTCTGGGCTAAAGACTTCAAGTATTCTGACCCTGACGGAGGTTCAGACAACTTTAATGACCCATCTTTACGCTATCTGGGTTTTAATATTAAACTTAACTTCTAATTCTAATATAAGCAATGAAAAGAATATATATATGGTCAATGTTGTTTATACTGATTTTTGCTGATTCTTGCAGCAAATTTGAGGAGATGAACACAAACCCGGACAAATCGACAATGGCTACTCCAGCCATGCTCGCCACAGGCGCTCTTATATCGACACTTAAGCAAGGAGGTGACAGCAAGGCATATATAACCCTTCAGGCGCTGCCTAAATATGCTGGATATGTAGAATCTTCTGCTTTAAACGAACAATACAATAAGATTGGTACTTGTAGTTTTGGAACTTATACGATACTTCCCAATCTAAAACAGATGGTTGAATACTCAGCAGGAAGCATTACAGAAAATTCCTACAAAGGATTGGCTCTGTATCTAAAAGCATTTAATGCATTCAGAGTATCAATGCAAACCGGTGATATTCCATATTCCGAAGCAGGGTTCGGAAAGGATGGATTGCTCAATCCAAAATATGACACTCAGGAAGAAGTTTTTAAACAAATACTTGCCGACCTTAAACAAGCAGAAGAGTATTTTGCTGTTGGAAGAACATTTAGCGGCGACATCGTTTATAACGGCGATCCGGTTAAATGGCGTAAACTATGTAACTCATTCCAATTAAAGGTTATTATGTCTATGAGCAAACGTGTTGATGCCACTACAAAAGCACGTTTTGCAGCTATTGTTGCTGCAGGTAATATTATGGCCTCAAATGCCGATAACTTTCAGCTGAATTATGCAAATCAGACAGGTAATTACCATCCTTTGTATCAGGCTCAAAAGTTTACAGCAGCTACAATGATAAGCGATAATATTGTTCAAATTCTTAAGAAGCTCAACGATAAAAGGCTGTTCTATTATGCAGAACCATCTGCTTATCAGCTTACTCACGGTAAGGTAATGAGCGATCCCGATGCATACATTGGAGTTAATGTTGCAATTAGTTATACTCAGCTTGCAGGTCTTTTTGCAGGCGGTAATGTTTCATTGCTCAACAGAAGATATGCTTTCCTTTATGCTTCTGAGCCTCTTGTATATGTTGGATATCCAGAACAAAACCTGATTATTGCAGAAGCAATTGAGTTGGGTTGGATGACAGGAAGTTCACAAACATATTACGAGACCGGAGTAAAAGCTGCACTGGCATTTACCATGGCTACAGATGTTTCTTATGCTCACGGTGTTCCGATTGACCAGGCATACATTAACGGATATTTTACCGGACAGGCAGCTTACAAAACCTCAAGTGCAGATAGACTGAAACAAATTTGGGAGCAGCGTTATCTGTTTAACTATTTTCAAGATGGAACATTTGCATATTTTGAATTCAGAAGAAACGGGTACCCTCAGTTTCCACTTGATCCGGCAACAAATCTGAATGCAGAAAATGTAAATGGTTTCCCAATGCGTTGGACATATCCTACGGGTGAGTCTCAGTCTAACAAAGACAATCTGGTAACTGCTCTGGATAGACAATATCAGGGATTTGATGAAGTAAATAAACTAATGTGGGTTCTAAAATAGGTTATAAGTTAGTTTGAAGTGATGATGTGATGAAGCGATAAAGGCTTCATCACACATCATGAATTGCTTTGGCTATAATTAGTATGCAAAGGATCTATATATTATATAAAAATAAAAAAGTGAAAAAATATATATTAATTATTTTTATCTCTGCTGTGTCATTCTCTTGTTCGGACCATAAGAATGAGTGGAAAATGGTCTGGAGTGATGACTTTGATTACACCGGACTCCCAGACTCAACTAAGTGGAGTTTCGATACTAAAGGAAATGATGTTGGTTGGGGAAATTACGAGGCTCAGTTTTACACAGATAAAGACAGCACAAATGCCTATGTGTCTGATGGTGTATTGAGAATCACTGCCCGTCTTGACAGTGCCGGAGGCAAAAGATACACATCTGCACGCCTTGTCACCAAAGGCAAAGGAGATTGGCTTTACGGGAAGTTTGATATCAGGGCAAAATTACCTGCAGGAGTAGGTTCGTGGCCGGCAATATGGATGCTCCCCACCGATTGGGAATATGGAGAGTGGCCAAATAGTGGTGAGATTGATATAATGGAAAATGTGGGGTATAATACAGACACAATTTTGGCTACTGCCCACACAAAGATTTATAATCACATATTGGGTACTCAGGTAAGCGGAAAGATTTTTGTACCGCAACCGTATGACAATTTTCATATCTATTCTTTGGAGTGGGATCAAAACGAGTGGAGAGCCTATGTAGATAACGTCCACTTTTATACTCATAAAAATGACGGTACAGGATTTGGAACTTGGCCCTATGACAAACGTTTTCACCTGATTATTAATTTAGCCATAGGCGGATCACTGGGTGGAAAATACGGAGTGGACGACTTAAGTTTTCCAAAAGTCATGGAGGTTGATTACGTAAAAGTTTATCAAAAAATATGAGAGTTTTCTTTTCAATAGCTTTGTTATTTCTGTCTCTGAACATATATGCTCAGAAAGAGACAATATCCAAAAGAGTTGACACCCTGTTGAGTCAAATGACTCTGGACGAAAAGATAGGTCAGATTAATCAGTATTCGGGAAACTGGGAACAGACCGGACCAAAAGCGGTAACACCAATAATTCTTGACGAAATTGCCCAAGGCAGAGTAGGCTCTTTATTGAATGTACACGGAGCAGCTACAACCCGATCATTACAGCAGTATGCAATGAAATCGAGATTAAGAATACCTCTTTTGTTTGCTCAGGATGTTATTCACGGCTACAAGACTACCTTCCCAATTCCTCTGGCTGAGGCAGCAAGCTGGGATATCAAAGCAATTGAAAAATCGGCAAGAATTGCAGCAACAGAGGCCTCTTCATCTGGAATTCACTGGACATTCGCGCCAATGCTAGACATTTGCAGGGACCCTCGTTGGGGAAGGGTTATGGAGGGAGCTGGAGAGGATTCTTATCTGGGGTCAATTATAGGTGCAGCAAGAGTAAGAGGTTTTCAAGGCAATGGAGTTGGATCTGTCAATGCTCTTATAGCATGCGCAAAACATTTTGCAGGATATGGTGCTTCTATGGCAGGACGAGATTACAATACCACCGATATATCCGAAAGAACACTTTGGGAGGTCTATTTACCCCCTTTTGAATCGGTTGTCAAAGAGGGCGTTGGCTCGTTTATGACAGCCTTTAACGATCTTAACGGAGTTCCGGCAACAGGTAACAGGTTTCTGTTGACAGAGGTCCTTCGCAAAAAATGGGGCTTTAACGGTATGGTAGTGAGTGATTGGGGTGCAATCGGCGAACTGATACCTCACGGCTTTGCAAAAGACGGAAAAGAGGCAGCCTGCAAAGCACTCCTGGCTGGTTGTGAAATTGATATGGAGAGTCACCTGTATAAAAATCACCTCAAGCAATCAGTCCTGGACGGAGAGATTGACGAAAAGGTAATTGATGAGGCAGTGCGCCATATTCTTTACAAAAAATTTGAATTAGGATTATTTGAAGATCCGTACAAATTTTCGGACGAGAAAAGGGAGAAGGAGACTCTTGGCAATGCCGCCAACAAAGCATTCGCAAGAGAAATAGCGGCCAAAAGTATTGTGTTGCTCAAAAATAACAACGAAATACTTCCCTTGACAAAAAAATATAAAAAGATATCACTCATTGGCCCTCTGATGAAATCAAAAGCAGATATGAGAGGCAGTTGGTCCATTGTCCGATGGGGCGATTCAGATATAGTTTCACCCTATGAAGGTATCCAAAAAAGAGCTCCACAGGGAACAGAACTTATATATTCCAAGGGTTGTGAAATAAGCACAAACGACAGGAGTGGTTTTACTCAGGCAATAGAGGTGGCAAATAACTCAGATGTTGTAATAATGGCAATGGGAGAGTCGTGGAACATGTCAGGAGAGGCCAAAAGCAGAACAGATATATCGCTTCCGGGAATTCAGGAGGAACTTATAAAAGAGATAGTAGCAACAGGCAAACCGGTGGTAGTTTTGTTAATGGCAGGCAGACCAATGACATTTGAATGGACAGCAGCAAATGCAGGTTCTGTTCTTTACACATGGTGGCTTGGAAATGAGGCCGGAAATGCAATTGCCGATGTACTCTTTGGCGACTATAACCCCGCGGCAAGGCTTCCGATTACCATACCCAGATCTGTGGGACAAATACCACTATTCTATAACAATAAAAACACCGGCAGACCTTTAATTGATGAAAATAATGTTTCCTATGTATCTGCCTATATAGATTCTCCAAACACTCCCCTCTATTCATTCGGATACGGATTAAGTTACACACAATTTGAGTATTCATCTCTTGAGCTTAGCAATAGACAGATAGGAAAAAGTGAAACCCTTACTGTAAAATGTAAAGTCAGAAACGTTGGCAAGTATGCCGGCGAAGAGGTTGTACAGTTGTATCTGAGAGATATTTCTGCATCGGTAACAAGACCTGTAAAGGAGCTAAAGGGTTTTGACAAGATATTCATTAAGGCTGGAGAGACCAGAGAGGTTGAATTTAAAATAGGTAAAGAGCAACTAGCATTTTATGACATTAATATGAATTGGACAATAGAGTGCGGTATGTTTGAGTTGATGATAGGGCAAGCCTCCGATAAAATTTTGCTCTCAGAGAAGTTCGAAGTAATAAAATAATAGATATTTATTGATAATAAAGCAGAGATGAGAAAAATAGTATATCTCATAGCAGTTGTTTCTGTATTTGGTTGCAAAAGTATTTTGCAGGACAATAAACCGGCAAATGCAATAGCACAAAATCCTGTTATCGAACATAAGATTGATTCTATCTTAAAGAGAATGACTCTTGATGAGAAAATAGGGCAGATGACACAATTAACTCTGGACGTTATAGGTAAAGGGACAAGCGTTTACGATAGTAAAATACCATTTGAGTTTGACCAGGCTATGCTGGATACTGTTATGCGCAAATACAAAGTAGGATCAATTCTAAACACTCCGAGCAATACTCCCTTAACACCTCAGGAGTGGGAATCAATTATAAAACAATTACAAGAAATAGCTATTAAAGAGACCGGAATTCCAATTATTTACGGTTTAGATCAAATACACGGAACGACAAACACAGTGGGTGGAACTTTATTCCCTCAAGAGATTGGTATGGGAGCAACATTTAACCCTTCCCTTGTAAGACTTGGTGCAGAAATATCTGCCTATGAGACCAAAGCAGGCTCCATCCCCTGGAATTTTTCTCCAATCCTGGATTTGGGCAGAGATGCACGTTGGTCGAGAATGTGGGAAACATATTCAGAGGACAGCTATCTGGTTGCAGTGATGGGACAAGCATGTGTTGAGGGATATCAGGGAACAGACAATGGAGCAATCGGTGATAATTCTGTTGCAGCTTGCCTCAAGCACTACATGGGTTATGGAGCACCATTTTCCGGAAAAGACAGAACACCTTCATATATTTCTGAACAGGATATGCGTGAACGCCATTTTGCCCCATTTCTCGCAGCAATAAAAGCAGGAGCATTGTCGGTAATGGTAAATTCAGGGATGAATAATGGCACACCTTTTCATATCAATTATGGGTACTTGACAAATTGGCTTAAGCGCGACTTAAATTGGGATGGTGTAATTGTCTCAGATTGGTCTGATGTATACAATATCTATACAAGAGACAAGATTGCCTCTTCTAAAAAAGAGGCTGTTAAACTTGCTATAAATGCAGGAATTGATATGTCTATGGTTCCGTATGAATGGAGCTTTTGCATCTATCTGAAAGAGCTGGTAGAGGAGAAGGAGGTTCCAATCTCCAGAATTGACGATGCTGTAAGGCGCATTCTAAGGCTAAAATTTCGCCTTGATTTATTTAACAAACCATTTTATAATTTTAAGGATTATCCAGATTTTGGCAGTGAAAAGCATGCTGAAGCAGCACTAATGGCTGCCGAAGAATCTATCACACTGTTAAAGAACGTCTACAATATTCTCCCTTTGCCAAAAGGTGCAAAAGTTCTGGTGGCCGGCCCTAATGCCAATAATATGAGATCGTTGAACGGGGGATGGACATTGTCTTGGCAAGGAGAGAAAACCGATGTCTATACTCAGAAATACAACACTATTCTGGAAGCTATTACAAATAAAATTGGAGCAAATAATGTAATTTATGAGCCGGGAGTAACTTATAAAACAGGTAATCCACCAACCACCTCAATTGAGTATTACGAAGAAAATACCCCCGAAATATCTAAATCTGTGGCAGCAGCTAAAAGAGCCGATTATATAATCCTCTGTCTTGGAGAGAACTCCTATTGCGAAACCCCGGGAAATCTTGCCACAATGGAATTGTCGGCTAACCAGCAAAAACTGGCTCTTGCCCTTGCTGCAACCGGTAAACCGGTTATACTTGTTTTAAACGAAGGACGACCAAGAATAATATCTGAATTTGAACCTCAAATGAAGGCAGTTATTCAAACCTACCTGCCCGGAAATTACGGAGGAGATGCACTCGCCTCAATACTTTGGGGAGATGTAAACCCGAGCGGAAAACTGCCGTACACCTACCCAAAAGCCGCTAACTCACTTACAACATACGATTACAAACCTTGTGAGAACCTAAACAAAATGCAAGGGGCTTATGACTACGACGCAATTCCTTATATCCAGTGGCATTTTGGTCAGGGACTAAGCTATACCACTTTTGAATATCTTAATCTGAAATCTGATAAGAAGGAATTTACCTATTCCGATACTCTCACTTTTACTGTTGATGTCAAAAATTCCGGAACAAGAGTGGGTAAAGAGACCATTATGCTGTTTAGTAGTGATTTATATGCATCATTAACTCCAGATAATCGCAGATTAAGAGCCTTCTCAAAAATTACCCTTGAACCGGGAGAAACCAAAGCAGTAACTCTCACTGTTGCAGCAAAAGATTTGGCCTTTGTGGGAGCAGATGGAAAATGGGTTTTAGAAAATGGCGATTTTACTATTCAGATAGAAAGCCTGAGCCTCAATCTCACTTGCACCGCCACAAAAAAGTGGGATGAGCCAAACATCCCCTAAATTACTTTTCCAGAAAGATCTCTTTAGGATATTTCTTTAACCCTTCAAAAAAGAAAAACGATTCGCCCTTGATCCCGTTTTTACGGTTTTCCAGAATCATCTCTCTTAAAAATTTATCTGTAGGGATATTTTTATCATTTACCTGTAACAATATCCCCGGAAAGAATATCTCTTTTTCTCCCGGTTTCAGATATTTAATTTGTTCCAAAAGAGTAGCTCTGTACGATTCTATATTATACCGATATACCTGAGGTAATAAAATATCTACATATCCCCGGGCCATCCACTCGGGCCAATCCTGAAGATATTGTGCTTTTGCCCAAGGATGAATACTTGGAGCCATACTAACAACAAGATCCGGCTTAATGATTTTTATTTCTCGGTAAAGTCTGCCAAGATAGTCGGTCAACAAATCGGCCCTCCAGTTTATCCATGTACTATCTTTATAATCCTGCGGGGGTAGGGCACCATCGTGCTCAGATATGTATAGGTTTGTAGTGTACAAATCATACCCCGACTCTAATGGAACAGCCGGAAGCCGATCGTCACCCTGGATGCCGTCAACATTGTAATTTATAGCCACCTCCTTAATCAGAGAGCTAATAAACTCCTGAACTTGCGGATTAAATGCATTCATCCACTGAAACCCATTTTTCGAAACCAGTTTCCCCATATTATTTATTGCCGCCCAATGTGGATATTTCTCAATAATAATTCCTCCGGTTTCATCTTCATAAGAACATGAAAATCCAAATTCAAACCAGGCATGAACCTTTATTCCACTTGCATGAGCCTCTTCAATTACCTCTTTGAGCGGATCTCTCCCACTAAACTTTTCAATTATGGGAATGCCAAACTCTCTCTCCATAACCAAGCTGGGATACATTGTGCGCGCCCTGTTCCAGACAACAACAAAAATATGGTTAATTCCATACTCCTGACAAACACGAACAGCTTCCTTAATACTATCCCTTGAGTCCAAAGCGTTACTGGCCACATTTGTAAGCCAGACACCCTTTACAACAGAAGTCTGACTATACAGCAATGAATTGCCGGAAAATATGTTCAGCCCGAGGCATATAAGACAAGCAGTAACTGATTTCAAAGCTAAACTCATAAAAAAAACTTTTGAAGATATTTGACCATACAAATATATTGTTTTCATTTAGGAGTGTATAATTTTTTTTTAGATGAAAACCAAATGATTACGAGAGGGGATAGGTGTATTTTTTACGATATTCATGAGGGGGTATTCCTGTGTATTTCTTAAATGATTTTCGGAATGATGAAAAATCATTGTAGCCGGTCTTTAACGCAATATCTAAAAGATGGTTGTGCGAATCTTCCATCATCGATTTGGCTGCTTCAATTTTGGTGCGTTGCATATATACAAACGGAGTATCTCCGGTTGCTTGTTTAAAACGACGCAGAAAATTGCGCTTACTCATATTGGTTATCCGGGCAAGTTTATCAAGAGGAATAAACTCGTCAATCTGTTTTTCAATGGCTTGCTGCGCAAACAAAACCGACTCGTCACCGTGCGTTTTTTGTCCGTTAAAAATGGAATAAGGGCTTTGCAAAAACCGGTCGGTATCAATAAGAAGCAATTTCGACATATAAATAGCCAGCTCTTTGCTAATATATTTTTCTATGAGGTAAATCATTAAATTCTGGAACGACGATGCACCTCCACTCATACAAATGCGGTCGTGGTCAATCATCATTCTGTCAATCACCAATTCGGTTTTTGGAAACCTATCGGTAAACTCTTGCGAATAAACCCAATGCGTAGTGGCTGTTTTATTATCAAGCAATCCGGTGGCCGCAAGAATAAACGAACCGGTACATACCGTAGCCATATCTGTACCTTCTATGTAAAATTCGCGGATTTTTTTAATCATCTCAACATCCGACAATATTGCATCAACATCCCTGTCGAACCCGGGGATTATTATGATATCCGGTCTCTTTATTTCGTAAATGGTTGTGTCTGTATCGAAAAAGTTGCCATAGCTGCCCTGTATCCTTTTTTCATGGGTAGATGACACAATTAGCAAGTTGCAGGTTTGCTTAACCTGGTATTTGTCTGAATATATCTGCGCAATTCTGCAGGTTTTCTGGAACATCTCGTAAGAGCCTAACAGGCTCCATAACGAGCATTTGGGATATGCTAAAAATGCTATAGTCATAGTCTCAATATTTTATATTGCAAAATTAAGTTATATAATTGGCAATATCAACATGTAAAAATGGCAATAACGCCAATCAATTTTTATTATTTTCTCTCTAATTTTGCATCGTTAAATAGTTGCTCAATATGAATAATAATGTACCAGATAAGCAAACCGCCGCTGTTTGCGGATTACTGTGCAAATCGTGCGGAATCTACATTGCAACACAGGAGAATAATACTAACCATTTAAAAGGTATAGCTGAGCGTTTACATATACCTTTTGAACAGGTACGATGTAATGGATGCAGGAGCAATCTGCTTTCGGCACACTGCAAAAGCTGTTATTTCGGAGAATGTAGTGAAAAAAAGGAAATTGAGTTTTGTTCGGAATGCAATGAGTATCCTTGCCTTAAGTTAAAAGACTTTCAAACTAAAATGCCTCATAGGGTTGAGTTGTTTCAATCTTTAGAACGCATAAAGGAAGCAGGTTGGAAAATGTGGTATGTCGAAACTGTTACAAGGCATTCCTGTACAAAATGCAATGCGCTTAATGGCTGGTACGATTTTATTTGCAGAAGTTGCGGGAATAAACCTTCGAGCCCATTTGTTGCTGACAATCTTGAAATATTAAGTACATTAAAAAATAAATGAAAGTAGGAAACGTAAAATTAGTATGCTTTTCGCCAACAGGAACAACAAAAGCTGTTCTCAAAAGCATTGCCCGTGGAATTGACCACCCAAACCAAGAACTGATAGATATTACAAGACCGGAAGAACGGGAACATAGCCTTATTACTGGCAGAAATGAATTGCTCGTTATAGCAGTTCCTGTATATATGGGCAGAGTGCCATCGGTATTGACAGATTGGCTAAATTCTATCAGAGCAGACAATACTCCAACAGTTTGTGTCGTGGTTTATGGAAATAGGGCGTTTGATGATGCCTTGCTTGAACTTAAAGACAATTTGGAAAAATGTAGCTGCAAATTAATTGCAGGTGCTGCTTTTATTGGAGAACACTCTTTTTCTAGTGCCGATTTGCCAAGTTCTGTTGGCCGCCCGGATGCCGTCGACTTACAGTTCGCCGAATCATTTGGACGTAAAATCAGAGAAATTGTAATTTCAACATCATCAGTCAGTACCATACATGACCTTGAGCTTCCCGGCAATTTTCCTTATGGAGGTACAAAATTTTTGTGGCATCTAGATTTTATTGCGGTCAACGACAACTGCAAGCAATGCGGAATTTGTGCCGAAAGGTGCCCGGTTGGTGCAATTGATTCACAAAACAGCAGCATAATTAACATAGACAAATGCACATTGTGTTGTGCCTGCATTAAAAAGTGCCCTCAAAAAGCCAGATCAATAAAAGCCGGCCCAATAAAAGATGCTGCTATAAGGTGCACAAATTTTATTGAACGAAAGGATGTTGAATTATTTTTTTAGATCTTTACAATATACTATTGATAATGATTCGACCACTTTAAAAAAATACGCAAATGAAAATTAACAGACTCGTTTCTCTTGGTAAAATTATCGCCATCGCAATTTTAATATTGGGAATTATCCATGATATTGCAACATTTACTCCATTGATAAAAGGAGGACTTAGTTGTTTAAGCCCAGGTGACTTTAATGCAGTGATATATATGAGTTTAATCTGCGGAACATCATTTATCTTGTCCGGAGTTGTTCTTGTTTTACTGCTTCAAAAGGTAGAGCAATTTGTATTTTTAACACCAACTATTTTATTGATTGGTATGTTCCTTGCTGCAAGTGGAATTTTGTCAATTGTATATATGTTTGACAATCCGTTTGCCTGGATAGCTCTTATATTGAATTTGAGCATGTTTAGTATAGCGATAGCATTAAAACTTAAATTGGATAATAAATAAACGTTGCCCATCTAATATCGCCAAACAGGCGTTAATAAACAAATAAAAACAAGAATCTATGAATATAATCTTGATATCAGTTGGACTTTTTGTTGGATTGGTATTAATATACTTATTTGTTTTAAGACCTTGGCACTTACACTGGGGAGCAACAAAGCAAGAGGTAGTATTGAAGTTGCATGGCGACGGCATTGTGCACAAGCCCGACTTTAATGGCACGAGGGGTATTACAATTAATTCTTCTCCTGAATTAATCTGGCGATGGATAATTCAGATAGGGAGTAAACGTGCGGGATGGTATAGTATTGACTGGATTGATAATGGGGGAATAGAGAGCTCGGATAAAATTTTGCCGGAGTTTCAAAAAATTGAAGTCGGACAATTCATCCCATTTACACCCGACCAGAAAAATGGTTTATGGGTTAAAGAGTATAAAGAATACGAATACATATTATGGTCGGACAAAGAGAATAAGGCATCCTGGTTATGGCAAATTAATAAATCGAAAGATGGTAAAACAAGATTACTTACCAGACTAAGAACAAAATATATTTGGAAAAGTATTTGGATAATCTACTATCTTATATACGACTTTGGGGACATTATTATGATGAGTATATGTATGAAGGGTATAAAGAAAAGGGCCGAAAAGGAATTTCAAAATAATCAGTAAATTCAAAAGACTAACGTTCTCTCTAACAATAAACAAAAAATAATTTCTTATATTTATACCTGATTAGATTTAATAATTATGAAAATTTCAACTGACAGATTAACACTAACAGAAATAACATGGGATGATTTAGAGGATATACATCATCTTCATTCGATATTTGAGGTTGATGAATTTAACACTGTCGGACTTCCAAAAAACATTGAAGAAACCAGACAGAACATAAAACCTTACGTTGAAGCAAACGAAAAGAATCCACAATCAAAATATACATGGAGTGTTAAACTGGTAGAAACAAATGTATTTATCGGACTTGCCGGAATTAGTTTGTCAAATGATAAATTTAAAACGGGAGAGATTTTTTATAAGCTGTTACCTGATTTTTGGGGGAAAGGATATGCGACAGAGGTTTCAAGAAAAATAATTGAAACTGGATTTGAAAATTTCAAACTTCATAGAATTACTGCTGAATTGGCAATTGAGAATATAAAATCAAAAAGAGTGTTAGAAAAAAGTGGAATGGTTAAAGAAGGATTATTACGAAAGATTTTGCCAATAAGAGGAGAATGGCTAGACAGTTATCTTTATTCAATTATCGAAGATGAGTATAGAAAATAGGCGATATTGTATAAACTCAAAAAACAAAACAATATGAGAAGACATTTTTTACTAATTATTTTAATCGTTATCTCTGCATCAGCCTTTGCCCAAACAAAGAATGAGATTTCGATCCTTTATGGCAAGTCTTTTGGGCCTGCGACATTATTTAGTGTTTTTAGGGGTGGAGTTCCTAAAGGGGCTGGTTCAGGTTCACTAAGAGAAAATAATTCTATAGGAATAAGATACTTAGCATCCATTAAAGACAGACCAAGACTAAAATTTGAAACCGGAATTGATTATTTATTTGGAAAATTAGAAATAGACCCTGCTCCTACAGGGGACCCTATCCATGATGCCTCTCATACAGAGAATTTTAGCCTGATTTCAGCTCCCATTTTTCTGAACCATTATTTTGGAAAGTATTTTTATATAAATGAGGGGATAATGCTTGACTATCAAAAAACGGAATCAGATACTGATACATATACAGGTTTTGGCGTAGGGATAGGATTCGGCATTGGGGCTAAATTAGAATACAAAAATTTCACATTTAATATAAACCCCAAGTTAGAACGACACCTGTTCTTAAGTAAGAAAGCTGGTCTGATCGAGTTAGGAGTAATGCTAGGAGTGGGATTTAAATTTTAAAAGGCAATATTATGAAAATTAATACTGGCTACATAAACGAATATAGAAAAATCCTCCAATCTACTAATCTTCAAAAAGGTTATCAGGAATTTGTTAAGTTTTTTAGGGGTATAAGAACTTATTTGGCGGTAAACCTATCTGAATTTAAGTTCACTGGAAATATTGTTGAAAACAACATGGATTATTCTTATTTCCAGTTTACTAATGATGAGTTGCAATCAAAAGGGCTGAAGTTTGTTGTCGCTTTTACACATAACAAATTTGAATACGAAATTTGGTTATCAGGAATGAATCGTAAGACACAAATTAACTACCATGGTAAATTAAGCAAGGCAAAACATACATTCACAATGTCGCCAGATCCAAGTAGATTTGATTACATCTTAAGAGATAGGTTATTCGATGAAGTTAACTATGATGATTGCGAAAAGCTTTTTGATACTGCAAAAATTAACATTCAAGCTTTTGCACAGAAAATAACCAAGCTTGTATAGTTTCTGTAGAACAAAAATTGATCTGCCAGTTGTTTTCACAACTATCATTTAATGAACGTGATACTATAATATTTTGTGAGGTTTTTATAGAAGAATTATTTGTAATGTGCTAATAAACAAGCTTTTATTAAAACAACTGGCAGATCTGTCCCGTCCAGAAATGACGTGGCACAATAAGTGGTATAGCTATAAATAACCATGTTAACCAAAAAGTTACCGCGCCGCAAAACGAGGTAACTAGCTATTTACTAATGTGTTGTAAATACAAAAGTCGTCAAATGAAAGAGTTTGGACTTTGTAATACACAGATAAACAAGCGGTTACCGCAAATTGCGGCGCGATTTGTCCCTGTCTGGTGGCGCAGCCTATTCCTGTGCTTACGCTACCACAAACCCCTTTTCCAGCATCAGTTCCGCAATCTGCACAGCATTTGTAGCGGCACCTTTGCGGAGGTTGTCGGAGACAACCCACATGTTCAGAGCTTTCTTAACATAAAGATCTCTGCGGATCCGTCCGACAAACACCTCGTCCTTTCCAAAGACGTAAAGAGGCATCGGATAAATACACTCTGCAATATTATCCTGCACAATTATACCCTTTGACTGAGCAAGAATCTCAAATATATCTGAAAGCTCATAGTCCGATTCAAACTCAACGTTAACGGATTCGGAGTGTCCACCCATTACAGGAACCCTTACTGTTGTAGCAGAGACTGCAATCGAATAGTCTTCCAGCATTTTATGGGTTTCGTTCACCATCTTGAGCTCTTCTTTAGTATATCCGTTGTCGGTAAATGAATCAATCTGCGGAATCAGATTAAGGTCAATAGGGTACTTGTATACGGGATCAAAATCCTTTTTTGTATTGCAGCAACTCTCCATTCTCTCCCCGATAAGCTGCGCTATTGCCTTCTGACCGGTACCTGTAACTGATTGATATGTAGAGACTACGATTCTCTTGATTTTATATTTTCTGTGAAGAGGGGCAAGTGCCACAAGCATCTGAATAGTAGAGCAGTTAGGGTTGGCAATAAGCATGTCGTCGTTGGTCACCACATGTGCGTTAACCTCCGGAATTACAAGCTTATTGTTAGGGTTCATCCTCCAGAAAGAGGAGTTGTCAATCACCCTGCAAGATGCCTCCACGAATTTTGGCCCCCAGATCTCAGAAACTGTAGACCCGGCAGAGAAGAGAGCAATCTGTGGCTTTTTCGTTATAGCCTCCTGTGGTGTGACAACGTTCCACTCCTTACCCATAAATTTGACTTTTTTACCTGCTGATTTCTCAGATGCCACAGGTATTAACTCAGTTACGGGGAATCTCCTTTCTTCAAGAACTTCAAGCATTTTGCTGCCCACAAGTCCTGTTGCTCCAACTACGGCTACTTTCATCTTTTCTGTTTTTTGTAATTATTTGTTCGCAAAAATATTGTATTTTTTTTTATTTATAAGAAAAATATTACTTTTGACCAAAATTACACTGACAAAGCAAAGCAAAAAATGAATACTATCTCCGTAAATAATAAACAATTTAAACACAGTTCTAAGAAACCTTAGCATTGGACAGGAGATATACACGCATAAAAAGCATGAATCTCCCGTTCATGCTTTTTTTTTGTGCCTACACCAAAGATTTTTATATAAAACAACAATATGAATACCATTAACAAAGAAATTCAGGATTTTTTCATTCAGATGCTTAACATAGACTCTACATCGGGTAGCGAGTTGCGACTGGCTGAATTCATAGCAAATAATATTAAGTTTCAGCGTGCCCATCTGGAGGTGCAGGAGGTGGGTGATGGCACAGTGAATATATTTTTCAAATGGGGGAAACCAAAGATTGTCTTTTGCAGTCATCTGGATACAGTTCCCCCTTATATAAAACCAGAGATAACTGAGGTTGAGGTTCCCGACGGAAGTGGCAGAAGTGGCAGAAGTGGCAGAAAGCAGGTTGTTGTAAAGGGGAGGGGAACATGTGACGCTAAAGGTCAGTTAATTGCCCAATATGCAGCTGCTTTGGAGCTTGAGAAGGAAGGTTTTGACAACTTTGGACTGCTTTGGGTTGCAGGGGAGGAGGTTGGTTCTTTCGGGGCACGTAAAGCCAACTCGTTACTTGAAGGGTGCGACTATGTAATTGTAGGGGAGCCAACAGAAAACAAATTGATTTCAGCAGGAAAGGGGACCGCTCTGTACAGTGTAGTTATTAACGGAAAGTCTTCACATTCGGGCTATCCCGCATTCGGTGATAATGCTATCGAGAGATTCCGGCTCTTCATGAATGATCTTTCACAAACAGAGTTTCCGTCAGACAATATTCTGGGTGCAACAACCTACAACATAGGGAGATTGTCCTCTCCAAATGCACATAACGTAATTTCCGACTGTGTCAGCTTCAGGATATACTTCAGGACCACTTTTGCTAGTTATGGGGTATTAGACGAAATATTGCAGAAGATGGCGGGAGAGAATATTCTGATAGAACGCATAAGCAACGATAAGCCGATAAAATTCTATACCATGGAGGGCTTTGAAACAGGAGTTGTTGCTTATGGGTCGGATGCACCGCATCTGACCAGCGCCGGCAACATAATGTTATATGGCCCCGGCAGCATTTTATATGCTCATACAAATGATGAACAAATCACTATGAATGAGATTGAAAATGCAGTAACAGATTTGATAAATATTTATAATAAATTAATTAACAGAAATATATGATTGTGATGAAGTTTGGCGGCACTTCAGTTGAAGACTCAGCCGCGGTTAGGAGATTGATAGAGATTGTAAGAAGCAAGCTTGACGAAAAACCAATAATAGTTGTATCGGCACTCTCTAAAGTCACTCACTCACTTTACCAGATAGCAGATTATGCATCGAGGGGTGATTTTGAATCGGCAGATACTCTTTTGTCAGATATTGAGGAGAGGCATGTGAAAATGTCACGGGAGCTCATCTCAAATGACAAGAGGCGTCTGGAGCTGTGTGTCGGAAAAATTGGCGAGCAGATTGCAGGATTGCGTGAGATAATTAAGGTGATAAGCATTCTTGCCGAGCTATCGGACAGAAGCCTGGCGAAAATCGTCTCGCATGGGGAGTTGTTGTCGTCCCATATAATATATCATGCTCTTAATGAGAGTGGTATCAGGTGTGCATATGCAGATGCCAGAGAGTGTATAATTACAGATAGTCAGTATCTGAAAGGTGAGCCAGATCTTAATCTGATTAAGGAGAGGGTTCCTGAATATTTAAACAAACAATTTGCAGACAATGAGACGCTTATCATACAGGGATTTATAGCATCATCAACTGACGGTGTAAACACTACCCTGGGAAGAGGGGGCTCCGACTACTCTGCATCATTGATCGGTTTGGCCATGGGGGCTAAGGAGATAGAGATATGGACAGATGTTGATGGTATCCACACTGCAGATCCGGGAAGGGTTGCAAATACAAGAAGCATATCCCTGCTCTCATTCGAGGAGGCTGCGGAGATGGCATACTTTGGGGCAAAAGTTCTCCACCCATCTACCATCCAGCCGGCAATTGAAAAGAACATCCCTGTAAGGGTACTTAATTCCAGAAAACCGGAGCATAAAGGCACATTGATCCTGCACCGCGACCTCATAAAGGAGGATGGTATCAAGGCTATCTCGTTTAAGGAGAACATAATTGTAATAAATGTCTTCTCTACAAAAATGTTGAATTACTTTGGGTTCCTTAACAGGCTCTTTGAGGTTTTCAACAAACATAAGGTATCGGTCGACCTGATTAGTACATCGGAGGTAAACGTCTCTCTTACAATTGACAGCGAGACAGGTTTGAATCGCATTATTGAAGAGCTTTCACTCTTTTCCGAAGTAAATGTAGAGCGTAACATGTCGCAGATTTCAGTCGTGGGCAGGAACCTGAAGAATATAAAGGGCGTTTGCAAAAGGGTTTTCGGTTCGTTGGGCGATTATCAGATTTACATGATTTCTCAGGGGGCATCAGATGTGAATATCAGCTTTGTGGTTGGCAGGGAGAACCTTACATCTGTGCTTAGAATTTTACATAACGAATTTTTCAATGAATAGTGTGAAAATAAATGAATAGTATGAAAATAATCATATCCGGATACGGCAGAATGGGCCGGGAAATTGAGTCGGTGTTACTGGAAAGGGGACATGCTTGCATTGAATGTTCTGAGGATATTACATCGGTTGACCCTCAAAAGGCTGCGGATACTGTCTGCATAGATTTTACAAATGCACAGGCATTCAGCGCAAACTACAAATTCATAGCGGACAACTTTAAGGCAGCAGTAATAGGAACAACAGGCTGGAACGACATCAGAAGTGAGGTCATATCTTATTTTGAATCCAAAGGCAAGCCGATGGTTTATGCCAGTAACTTTTCCGTTGGAGTGAACATATTGTTCAAATTAACTGAAATGTGTTCAAAAATAGTTGCCGGAATGGCTGATTATGACCCCTATCTGATAGAGATGCACCATAAGTTCAAACTTGACGCACCATCTGGAACGGCTAAGACACTGGCATCCATCGTAAGTAAAAACACAGGAAAGAGTGTCGATGTACAATCGGTAAGATCGGGCTTTATTCCGGGGATCCATGAACTGGGGTTTGAATCTCAGGTAGACAGAATAAAGATTACGCACGAGGCATTCTCCAGAAGGGGGTTTGCCGAGGGCTCCGTAGTTGCGGCAGAGTGGACAGCCGAAATTAGGGGTGTCTGCGAATTCAGAGAGATATTAGAAGAAAAATTTAATAAAATTATTGGAATATGTTAGAGATAACAGGCTGTGGAACAGCATTAATAACGCCATTCGGACCAGATTTTGCAGTTGATTACGATGCATTCAGGGTATTGGTGAGACGACAGATTGAATCGGGTATTCATTTTTTGGTTCCTCTGGGAACTACAGGAGAGACTCCATGTCTTGAGGATGATGAGAAAATCAGACTGCTGGATATTACAAACGAAGAGGCTCAGGGAAGGCTGCCGGTTGTAGCCGGGGCCGGGTCGAATTACACTAAGCATGTGATAAGCAACATAAGGCTGCTGGACAAGCATGGGGCCGATGCATTTCTTGTTGTGGTTCCTTACTACAATAAGCCTACTCAAGGAGGTATTTATCTACATTTCAAAGCAATTGCGGAGTCTACAGACAAACCAATCATTCTGTACAATGTTCCCGGAAGAACCGGGGTCAACATGACAGCAGAGACAACCCTTAAGCTGGCAGAAATTGAGAACATCATATCTGTTAAGGAGGCCTCTGCCAACAGTGCCCAGATCTCGGAAATAATCAGGAACGCACCTGCTGGCTTTAATGTGCTCTCCGGAAACGACGATGAGACACTCTCAATAATATCCGGAGGTGGAAAGGGTCTTATAAGTGTGGCCTCCAATGTTGCCCCGGCTCACATGTCACGCTTGGTAAGCTTGTTGCTTGAAAAGAGAATAACTGAGGCAGAGGCCCTCAATGTAAGACTGGCTGCTCTTTATACAGGTTGTTTTGTTGAGAGCAATCCTATTCCCGTTAAGGCTGCACTTAGTAAAATGGGTTACATTGAGAACATCCTGCGTCTTCCGTTGACCCCTTCAAACAATGCGACATTGGATCTGATGGGTAAAATTATTGCAGAACTGGAACTGTCGTAATAATTCAATAATAAAATAGTGAAATGAGAAATTTTACAGAGGAATATTCTAATATAGTTAAGGAACCTACCGATGCGTTAAAACTAGATTTTTTTCAAAAAGTAAGAATCGCACTGGAAAACGGACAAATAAGAGTTGCCGAGAAGCATGGGGAGGAGTGGCAGGTCAATTCATGGGTAAAGTCGGTTATTCTCTGGGGGTTCAAATTGGGGCAGATTTCTGAGGTCACAGGTGGCGCATGGCCATTCTTCGACAAGGATACAATGCCGGTAATAAGCTTTGAGAAGTCCAGGAACATCCGTATGGTGCCGGGAGGTTCATCTGTTAGGGCAGGTGCCTATGTGGCCGATGGTACGGTAATAATGCCACCATCTTATGTAAACATCGGGGCTTATATAGATTCCGGCTGCATGGTAGATTCGCATGCTCTGGTTGGTTCGTGTGCACAGATAGGTAAGAACGTCCATCTCTCAGCTGCGTCGCAGATTGGGGGTGTTTTAGAGCCTGTGGGGGCAATGCCTGTGATTGTTGAGGATAACGTGTTCATTGGTGGAAACTGTGGGATTTATGAGGGGACAATCATCAAGCAGAACGCTGTTCTTGGTTCCGGTGTGATATTAACCTCGTCTACCCCTGTTTTCGACAACACTACCGGAGAGTTCATTAAAAAAACCGCTGAACACCCCTTGATTATTCCAGAGAATGCTGTGGTAGTAGGTGGGAGCAGACCTATCTCTTCCGGATTCGGTCAGAAGAGCGGGATTCATCTGTATTGCCCGGTAATTGTCAAATACAGAGATATTAACACCGACAGGTCGGTTGTATTGGAGGACATTTTAAGATAAACGCAATGGCAATTGATATAAATAGTATTTTATCGGATAACGCAAGGAACATGAGAAGGTCTCCTGTGAGGGCGTTACTTAGCAGGGCAAATGCGTCGCAGCTAATCTCTTTCGCAGGGGGATATCCTAATCAGGAGACATTTCGTGTTGATGATCTTAAGGATATTGTAAGAGAGGTTCTTGAGAATGATGCTGCTGCGGCGTTGCAATATGGTCCCACAGAGGGAAACCGTAAACTTAGGGAGCTTCTTGCAGAGAGATACAGGAGTATGGGGCTGGATATAACTTATGAAAATGTTATTATAACCACGGCTTCGCAGCAGGCTCTGGACCTGTGTTCCAGAATCTTTCTTAACCCGGGCGACACCTTGATCTGCGGCCTTCCGTCGTATCTGGGGGCATTACAGTCTTTCTGGGCGTGCAGTGCTGAGCCGGTAGGTGTAAGGGAGTGTGACGATATGGAAGAGATTGTCAAAAAACTGATTTCTGCCGGTAAGAAGCCTAAGTTCATCTACACCATACCCGATTTCAGCAATCCGTCCGGATTGACACTTACGTTAGAACAGAGGAGGCAACTTATTGTAATTGCTGTCAAATACGATCTCCTGGTCATAGAAGACAGCCCATACAGAGAGCTTCGGTTTGAAGGGGAGGAGCTACCCCTGATTGCTTCGCTCGATAGTGAGAGGGTCATTCTTGCCGGAACCTTTTCCAAGACCTTTGTTCCCGGATTCAGACTTGGCTGGGTTATAGCTCCGGTTAACATAATTGACAAACTGGTTGTTGCAAAACAGTCGGCAGACTTATGCTCGTCTGTCTTTGATCAGGCTTTGGCTGTAAAGTACATGGAGAGAGGATTATTTGAGGCAAACATAAGGTCGAACATCGATTATTACCGGAAAAGACGTGACAAAATGCTCGCACTGTTTGATAAATATATGCCCGAGGGGGTAAGTTGGACAAAACCTAAGGGGGGATTGTTCCTCTTTGTCACGCTGCCGGAAAAATGCGACGCCATGGAGCTGTTCAACATCTGTCTCGACAGGAACCTGGCTTTTGTTGCAGGTGAGATTTTCCATTGCGACGGAAGTGGGAAAAACACCCTCAGAATCAACTACTCCTATGTAGATGAAAGCAAAATGGAGCAAGGAGTGCAAATTCTTTCGGAAGGTATTTGCGTGGCACGATAAGTGGTATTTATCTTATATTCAGATTATTATTAGATTGTGCTGATTATACACAATCATCTAATGCGTTTATTTATAGCGACATACAACTTATCGTGCCACGATTAGGCTCCTATACATAAGTTTATTATGCATATTGAAAATTAATTATATTTGTAGTCGGATTGTCAAACCAACTATAAAAATATCAATTATGTTTTCACAAGAAATTCTTAAAGGGACCATTAAGCCTCTCATTATAAAGTTGATTAATGAGGAGGGAAAAATGTATGGGTATCAGATTACTCAAAAGGTAAAGGAGCTATCCTCTCAAAAAATTATCATAACCGAAGGTGCGTTGTACCCGGCACTTCACAAATTAGTGGAGGAGGGTATTCTGGTGACCGAAAGCGAGTGGGTAGGGAACCGCGAGAGGAAGTATTATCTTCTTTCTGAATCTGGCAAACAAACAGCTGTTACAAAACTGGAAGAGATTAAAGAATCAATTTTAATGTTGGTGCAATTGTTTGATTTAAAACCTTTAGTTTATGATGTTAAATAAATTACAGGTCAAAGAGGTTAAGCGGTATCTTAAAAGAAATAAGATTGAGAGCCGGTTGATTTTAGGAGATTTTCTGGATCATCTTTGCTGTATGATAGAGCAGAAGATATCGGAGGGGGCCTCTTTTGAAGATTCCCTTCAGGCATCATTCAGTCAACTCCCCGGATCTGAGATAAAAACGATTGAAACCTACACATTAAAATTATTGAATATGGAAACTTCATTTTCTTCCCGCACATCTTTGCTGGCAACAATTCCGTTCGGACTATTCGGGGTGTCATGGGCATACTCCAATTTAGGCTTAGAATGTAATGTCCCTCAATTGATCAGAATGTTTTTATTTTGGTCTCCTATGGTATCGATGTTTGTACTGTTTGGTATTGGATGGATAAATAATTTCCCCCGCTGGTCCTTTCCTGCCATCGGATTTTGCCTGTTATTTAGTATGTATTTGATGATGGTTTCAATTCCGGGTCTTTCAGATGATGTTTTGGGAATGTGGGCATGGATCCCTTTACTAGTCACTCTTATCATTAGCCTTATCTTTAAACCAAGCATCGAACCGATTAAGAAAATTATTGAAAGAATCAAGGAAGAACCCGCTGTGGTACTATTTGCTCTTTACGGAGTTGCTCCGTTATTTGTAATGATAATATGTGATGAGATGTACTCCAGATGGATGATAATTATTGCTTTAATCTCTTCATTGATATTGTCTTCCGGACTCTATCTTTTTTTGAGAAGCGATAAAAGGAGAACCCGGGTTCTTTCAATAATTATTTCCGGATTATTAGCTGTCATTTTTACTTATACAGCTAGCGAAATTTATTGGAATTAAGGTGGATACATGTGTATGTTGGGTACATGGGCACATAACAGGTGTACCCGTATTATCAATCTTTCTATATAAGAAGAAGAGCGACCCTTGATGGACCGCTCTTCTAAATTATATACCGGGAACACATGTAACCTCCCCAAGTACCAACTATTTTTTGTAATTGTCCAGACCTGCCTGAAGGAAAGCAATAAATGCTTCAATATCCAGGTTATAGCCACGAGGAGTTGTCAGATATTGTTCGTCTGAACCTAATAAGAAGTAGTAAGGCTGAGCATTCACGTTGAATTTCTTCATTGCAAAGTATGAGTTGATCTTTCCAAGACTTTTTAAAGTCCTTCCGGTCTCTGTAACTACCCACTCTTTTTCATCGAGCACCTTTTTGTCATCGGCATAAAGTGCAAGTACAACATAATCCTCTTTAAGTATCTTTAATACACGAGGATCGGACCATACTCTTGTCTCCATCTCTCTGCAATTAACACAACCATGACCGGTAAAGTCTATGAAAATTGGTTTGTTTACCTTTTTCGAATATTCCAAAGCCTCCTTGTAGTCGAAGAATCCTTCTATTCCGTGAGGGAACTCAAGGAAATCGCTGTATTTTGCCTTTATCTTGTTTTCACCTGTTTCGTATGCTGATACACCATTGCCCGATCCTTTTTCCAGAACAAAATCCTGACTTGTAAGCGGAGGCATATATCCCGATAGTGCTTTAAGCGGAGCTCCCCACATTCCCGGAATCATATATACAACAAATGTAAGGGCAATTATTGCTAGTGTCAGTCGTCCTACGCTAAGATGCTCTATCTTGGAATCGTGGGCAAAACGTATCTTCCCTAACAAATATAGTCCTAACAGAGCAAATACAACTATCCATATTGCTAGGTAAACCTCCCTATCCAGAATACCCCAATGGTATGTCTGGTCGGCAACACTCAGGAATTTGAATCCAAGGGCAACCTCCAGAAAACCAAGCACAACCTTTACAGAGTTGAGCCATCCTCCCGATTTTGGAAGATCTTTAAGCAATGAAGGTGCAAATGCGAAAATTGTAAACGGAAGAGCGAAAGCAGTCGAAAATGCAAGCATTGTTACAATCGGTTCCCATATCTCACCTTGTGTGGATTTTATAAGTATGGTACCTACGATTGGCCCTGTACATGAGAAAGAAACAAGGACAAGTGTAAGAGCCATAAAGAAAACCCCAATAATACCACCCTTGTCTGACTTTGAATCTGACTTGTTTACCATCCAGCTAGGCATTACAATTTCGAATGCTCCAAAGAATGAAGCGGCGAAAACCATAAAGATCAAAAAGAAAAGGATATTTGGAACCCAGTGTGTTGCGAGCCAGTTGAAGATGTCAGCTGTTACAGCCTCTCCTCCAGCGAAATATGTGATAAAAATTATTACTGCTATTGGAATGGTATACAGGGCAACAATGAAGAATCCGTATAAAGATGCCATCAACCTTCCTTTTGCCTTGTTTTCACTTCCCTTCAAAAAGAATGATACTGTCATTGGAACCATTGGGAACACGCAAGGTGTAAGGAGTGCAACAAAGCCCCAGATTATTGCCTCTATGATAATGGCCCAGATTGACCCTGACTTTTTTGGTGCCGGATCTGTAATTACCGGAACATCTGTGCCAACTGTTTCCTCGCCTGTAACAGCAACAGCTTGCGTAGTATCAGGTGCAACCGGAGTTTCTGTAACTGAGGCAGGAGTTGTTGTTGCTGTTGGTGTGCCGGGTTTTTCTGCTGCTGTAGAAGCAAAAACTGCCTTTTTATCCTGCTGAGCGGCTTTTTGTGTACCGGGAGTTGCAGGAGGAAGCTTTAGTTTAAACTCTTTATCTGTTGGTGGAAGGCATGTACTGTTGTCGCATGTCATCCATTCGACAATTGCCAGAATGTTTGTAGAGTCTTTTGATGTAACCTCCACTTTCTGGGCAACAATAATTTTACCTTCGCAGATACCTATCTCCATGTTGAACATCTCGTCAAAGATCTTCTTCGGCTTTGTCAACAGGTAGTTTTTGCCAACCAGTTTGACTCCGGCGGGCAACTCAAGTGTTAGCGATGTTGGATTTGGCCCATCTTCATATGGTCCCAAATCGTAAAGGTGCCAATCGGGCTTATCTTCGTCTATGACTCCAATTGTCTGGATCTCATATATATTATCCTTAATGTGGACTACTTTGCTGCTCCACTTGACCGGCTGGGAGACCATCTGTGCCATTAGTGCAGAACCGGAGGTAACTGCTATTAAAAAGAACAATAGGAAAACGGATAGGAAATGTTTTTTCATTAAAAGAGAATTTTGCAGGATTAGTTACTATTTATATTATTACTTAACTTATACTTTATATTATCAATCTATCTATATATACAATTTTTTCCACTCTTACCCCTAAGATTTTTTGCTGAATATCTGCAAAAATTATTCCCTAAGTTATATTTTGTGGTTAATTTAAAACAAATCTATGCCTTTTTGCTTTAAACACAAACAATCTTAAAGAAAAATATATCATTTTTGTTCAAAATCTTTTCTTTCAGCCTACTTTTGATTTATCTGCCAGTTAAAATAAGATACTTCTGTTTATCAGCTGTTTATAAAATTATTTACTAGAAATTTTGACATAAAATATTTTGTATATGCCTTAATATGAGTAATATGTGAACATAACTGGCAGATCGGCTCCCTTAGCGTAGCGAAAGCACAGTGGGTAAACCTGGTGCACGTGTCTGCAAATCCGGCATCTTGCCATTAAAACAGGCACACTAACTATTCACCACATAGAAAAAAAATCTGCCCTTGCGGGGCAGATTCAGATAATTATTTATTTAGTACTATAATTCTTCGAAATTAACGTCAGAAAAAGAGTTGGGTGCTGTCTCAGATAGTGGCTTTTCTGTCATCACCGGAGCCTTTTCGCGGATATATTGGATGATTTCTTCCAACCCTTGAGAGAATTTGTCAAAATCTTCTTTGTAAAGAAAGATCTTGTGCTTGTCATAGACAAATCTGCCATCTCTGTCTAATCTCCTCTTGCTTTCTGTGATTGTCAGGTAGTAATCGTTGTTTTTAGTAGCCTTAACATCAAAGAAATAGGTGCGCTTTCCCGCCCTTATTGGTTTTGAAAAAACATCATCCCCATTGCGCTCGTGCGCATCTGCATTGTCAAAATCTTCAAAGTACATTTTTGTCGTATTTAAATTTCTCTTACAAAGATAAAATTATTTTTTGTGCACAAAAATCTATCTTTGTAAAATATTATTAAATAATTTTTTTATGATTAGTAGAAGATTGATTCGTGTTAAAGTTTTTAAGGTTTTATTCAGCAGGATTAACTCCGGTTCTGACTCAATTTCCGGAGCCGAGAAAGAGTTGCTGATAAGTTGTGATAAAACTCTGGAGTTATACTACTTCCTGTTATCTCTTCCGATAGCCCTTAAAAAGGTAGCCGAAGCAAAAATTGAAACTGGTTTTAAAAAATTTCAACCAACTGCCGAGGAATCAAAGCCCAACCGCAAATTTGTCGATAACCAGTATATTCAAAAGCTGGAATCCAATGAACCACTTGTGAAATTTTGCGAAAGCAACGGCCAGTTCTGGATGGAGAACGAGGCATTTGTCAAGAAATTGTTCAATGTGCTTATTCAGAGAGAATATTATCAGGAGTACATGAATGCCTCTACTTCAAGCTTTGAAGAAGACCTTAAGCTTGTTGTAAATATTTTTGAAACAGAGCTTGACGAAAATGAAGATTTTTACACTATTCTTGAAGATAGCAACCTATACTGGATAGATGATCTGGCGTTTGTTATAAACATTATCCTCAAGAAGTTGTCTGTGCAGAAGCTCAATACCAGAATAACGCATCCTCAGGTATTTATTAAGGATGAGGACAAGGAATATGCATTAAGGCTACTTACACAGGCTATGATAAACTATGATGAGTATATTGAGCTGATGAACAAATATGTCTTAAACTGGGATCCCGACCGCCTGGCAGCAACCGATACATCTCTTATTGTACTTGGTATTACAGAGGCAATATGTTTTCCTAATATTCCGTTAAAGGTGACAATAAACGAATATGTAGAGCTTGCCAAATACTACAGTACGCCAAACAGTAAGGTGTTTGTGAACGGCATCTTAGACAAAATTTTACTTGGACTACAAAGGGATGGTAAAATTGAAAAATCGGGCAGAGGTTTGGTAGGCTCAATAGAATAGTTAATTTTGTATAAATTTTAATATAGAATAAGATGAATTTTCTTGTATTTCTTCAACAACCGGCAGCAGCCGGAGCAGGGAACTGGAGTTTCCTAGTAATGATGGGCTTAATCTTTGTGGTTATGTACTTTTTCATGATTCGTCCTCAACAGAAGAAACAGAAAGAGCTCGTTAAGTTCCGCAACAGTCTTCAGAAAGGAGATAAGGTAATTACAATGGGAGGTATCTACGGAGTTATAGTGGATGTAAAAGAACAATATGTACTAGTAGAGGTAGATAGCAATGTTAAACTTAGAGTAGATAAATCTTCACTTGTAAAAGACGTTTCGGATATTCAGAACAGCAAATAGTTTTTGCTTTATGATAAAGCTCAGAAAACTAAAAATTTCTTATGAAAGAGGCAGACAAGTATTACTTTTTTTGTTCTGCCTCTTTCTTGCTTTTATCATATGGTCAATACACAAACTATCTGCCGATTACAGTACATACCTGACCTATAGGGTGCATCTCTCTACTAATCTTCAGGGTAGGGCCTCTGATGCATTCTCAAATAATCTTCTCACTTTAAAGGGCAGATCAAGTGGATTTTACATACTACAGCAGAGGTACATTAAAGGCGAAGAATCTATTTATATTCAGGTTAACCGTCGGTTATTGAAAGCAAATTCTTCTTCTGATGAATACTTTGTACTGAGTTCAGATATAAGAGACAAGCTTGGCGAAAGCTTCGGAGAAAATCTGGAGATTGAGAATTTTTCTGTAGACACGCTTTTTTTTAATTTTCCAAGACAGATAAATAAAAAGGTTGCAATTGCCTCAAAATATGCGGCTTCTTATAAAAGTCAGCATATGGCAACAGGAAAGATAAAATTCAATCCCGATGTTATCACAATCTATGGTGATTATTCGTTGATTGATAAAATTGATTCCATCTATACCATACCTCAAAGGTTCCATAATCTTGAGGAAAGTATTAACGGAGTCGTTGATTTGGAAGATATCCCCGGGATTCGGTTATCTCAGAAGGAGGTATATTATACTCTTGAGATAGAAAGATATGTAGAGAAGAGCATTATGGTGAGAGCCAAGGTTATAAATACACCTGAAGATAAGGAGATTGGCCTGTTCCCGGAAGAGGTTAAGATGACATATCGGGTACCATTGAGCTATTCACAAATCATGGAGAAGGAGAAGTTCGTCGCCATAATTGACTATCAGGAGGTGCTGAATTCAATTAACTCATTTGTGGAACCAAAATTGTCGGAGATACCAAAAGAAATTCTATCCTTAGAATTTGAGCCAAAATTTGTCGAATGCAGAATTATACAAAAAATCAAATAGATAGTTAAAATGTTCTGTTTTGCTTGTACAGGAGGTATCGGTACCGGAAAATCCTATGTGGTGAAAATATTTTCTGCACTGGGGATTCCTGCCTATATTGCCGACGACAGGGCAAAAGAGTTGTATAAAATCGATAGGAATTTGTTAGACAGGCTGGTAGAGTTGCTGGGAGATAATATTGTTGTAGATGGAGTGCTCCAGAAAAGCGTAATGGCAGGTATTATTTTTTCCAATAAGGAACTTTTGATGAAGGTTAACCAGATTGTTCATCCAAGGTTGCTTGAAGATTTTTATGAATGGAGAGACGAACAGGAGAAAAGGGGAGTGGATATGATTGTTTATGAGTCTGCAATTTTTCTGGAAACACCAACATTCCGCTCAATAGCAGATAAGGTGATAGTTGTAACTGCCCCGGTGGATGTCAGGATAAGACGAGTGATAAAGAGAGACAATTTAGAAGAAAAACTGGTTAAACAGAGAATCAATAAACAGTGGAGCGACGAAAAACGCTTGGAAATGGCCGATTTCGTTATATTTGCAGACGGAAAAAGAGCTGTGTTACCACAGATTCTGCGGATAATAGATGAAGTGAAAAAGAGTTAATTACAAATATTTATGGGTTACGGAAAATGGATTACGGGTGCAGTGGGATGGGCACTTGGGGGACCAATCGGAGGTATATTAGGCTTTGCAGTAGCTGCTTTTCTTGAAGGAAACAGTGAGCATGTAACCGGTACCCCTTATACAAAAACAGAGGAGCGAAACAGTTTCCTTGTATCGCTGCTGGTACTTTCGTCATCTGTCATGAAAGCAGACGGAAGAGTTATGAAATCTGAACTAGACTTTGTCAAAAAGTTTATAGCTCAGAATTTTGGTCAGGAGGCAGCAACAGAGTCGGCCCGGCTTTTAAAAGACATACTAACCAAGGATGTTGACATTATATCTGTAGGAGCCCAGATAAAAGGATATATGAACCCTGAAGCGAGGATCCAGCTTCTTCATTTTCTTACAGAAATAGCACTTGCAGACGGTACGGTCAGCAGCGATGAGCTTGTTGTACTAAGGAAAATTGCACTTGCACTTGGTATAAGCCACAATGAGAGCGAATCGGTCTTTGCAATGTTCGATAAAGGCATTGACGCAGCATATCAGGTACTGGAAATTGATAAGAATGCGACTGACGAAGAGGTTAAAAAGGCATACAAGAAGCTTGCTATAAAGCATCATCCCGATAAAGTCTCAAGTCTGGGCAGCGATGTCCAGAAGGCGGCCGAGGAGAGGTTCAAAAGCATTGCAGAGGCATATGAAAAAATTAAAAAAGATCGTGGAATTGTTTAATTAAAAATCAAAAATGAAAACCAATTTACAAAAAATCGTATCAATATCCGGCCAACCCGGACTCTTTCTATATATTTCTCAGGCAAGTGCAGGAGTTATTGTGGAATCACTCTCTACAAAGAAAAGAGGAATTTTTGGAATGAGCGCCAGACTTACATCACTGTCAGACATATCTGTCTATACCACCGACGAAGAGGTGCCACTGCATAAAATTCTGGTAAAGATGCACGAAGTGCTTAAGGACAATGCTGCACCTGAAGCAAAATCAAATCCGGATGTACTAAGGAAGTTCTTTGAAGAGGTTCTTCCGGAATACGACAGGGACAGGTTCTATGTTTCTCATATGAAGAAGGTTGTAGACTGGTACAATACTTTGAAGGAATTTGCAAGCTTGGATTTTGAGTTGCCTGAAGAGCCAGCCAATGAAGAGGCTAAAGAAAAAGAATGATCAGGAAAGTTCAATTGATAACCCTTGGATGTTCCAAGAACAGAGTTGATTCGGAGCATCTGTTGAGGCAGATTTTCCATGAAGGCATTGTAATATCACCCGAAGGGGAGGATCTCGCAAAAGCAGGTGTCGATACAGTAATTATCAATACATGCGGTTTTATAAAGGATGCCAAACAAGAGTCTGTTGACACAATTTTTGCAGCGGTAAATGCAAAAAACAGAGGGTATATCAAAAAAATACTTGTTTTTGGGTGTCTTTCACAAAGATATTCTCAGGAGTTGAAAGAGTCCATTCCGGAGGTCGATGGTTTTTTTGGTGCTTTTGATGCCTCATCTGTCCTTAAGGCAATAGGGGGAAATTGGAACGAAACCCTCAACAACCAGAGATTTCTAACTACTCCGGAACACTATGCATATCTTAAAATTTCTGAAGGATGTGACCGGATATGCTCCTACTGTTCCATTCCGCTTATCAGGGGTGCGCACAAATCGGTCGATATGGATTCCCTTGCGGATGAAGCGGCATATCTGGCAGAGAAAGGGGTAAAGGAGCTTATTGTTGTTGCTCAGGATACAACATACTACGGAGTAGATTTGTACAAGGAGCGCAAAATTGCACAACTGATAGAAAGACTGGGAGATGTAAACGGTATTGAATGGATAAGGATCTTATACTCATATCCGGCAGCATTTCCGGAGGCTTTGCTTGACGTTATGGCAAATCACCCTAAGGTTTGCAAGTACCTCGACATTCCATTACAGCACGTATCTGATAAAGTGCTGGCAAATATGAGAAGGTCGGTAGATGGCAAACAAACCAGACAATTGGTAGAGAAGTTCAGAAAGAAGGTTCCGGGAATCGTGCTTAGAACAACAATGATAGTAGGACACCCCGGAGAAGATAAAAGAGCATTCGAGGAGCTGCTCTCCTTTGTGAAAGAGGCAAGGTTCGAAAGGTTGGGTGCTTTTACATATTCAGAAGAGGAGGGAACCTGGGGAGCGCAGAACCTAAAGGATACCATAAGGACAAAGACAAAGGATGAGAGATACGAAAAACTGATGGAAGTACAATCGGAGGTTTCTCTCAATTACAATCGCTCCAGAGTAGGTACAAAAGAGAGGGTTCTTATAGATTCTCTGTCTGATGGAGTGCTGGTTGCAAGAAGTCAGAAGGAGGCCCCTGAGGTTGACGGAGAGATACTGATAGGAGCCGATTCTCAACAAAAAGGTGAACATTCTGAAAATATAATTGGTACATTTGCTAATGTTGAAATAGAGAAGGCAGACGAATATGATCTTCTGGCCAGATTAATTTAATAACAAGAACAATGAAAAAACTTCTATTTATCTCATTACTGGCAATTTTTGCTGTATCATGTTCATCTTCCATAGGTGAATCATCAAAAAAGAACGGGCTTAAGGTTATGATTCAGGTCGACTTTGAAGGTATTGCCGGAGTGGTTACATTTGATGAGATCTACCCGGGTCACGTCCATTTTCAAAGAAACTGCGATTTGCTTACAAATGAGGTGAATGCAGCAATTGAAGGAGCTTTGGCAGCAGGAGCCACCGAGATTATTGTCAGGGACGGACATAGTGCAAACATAAGTGTAGATCCGGTAAGACTCAACCCTAAAGCCAAACTTATAAGGGGCAGGAAACCAAATACACCTGAAACCATGGTAATTGGAATAGATTCCACATATGATGCTTTGTTGTTTATTGGTGCACATGCAAGAGCAGGTATTACAGAAGGAGTTTTATCGCATACCATGTCACTAAAGGTAGTGGACCTGTCGATAAACGGAGTATCCATGTCGGAACCGGCATTCAACAGTCTCTACGCGGGACAATTTGGGGTACCTGTCGTATTTGTGGCGGGAGATTCTGAAACCAGCAGAGAGGCAAAGGAGACATTTGGAGAGAATGTGGTTACAACAATAACAAAAGAGCCAATAGGGAGGACTTGTGCTGTAAACTATTCACCTGAAAGCGTTTGCAAGCAAATTAAAAAGGATGTGGAAAAGGCTTTGCGAAATATAGATAAAGCACCTGTGTTCAAGATGGATAAACCATACAGAATGGAACTTAAAGTTATGAAGGGGTCTACTCCGGACACATTACAGGTGATAAGCTATCAGTCAGACACACTAATGTCTGTCATGAAGAGATTCTGGCAGACTCTTTGATACGAAAAGATTAAATTTAACTAAATACAGAATTATTATGAAACTATTAGAGGGAAAGGTTGCGCTTATTACCGGTGCAGCAAGAGGAATTGGAAAAGCCATAGCAATCAAATATGCTTCCGAAGGTGCCAACATAATCTTTACAGATCTTATTATTGACGAAAACGGTGAAGCAACAAAAAAGGAACTTGAAGCATACGGAGTAAAAGTTAAGGCAGTTGCATCCAATGCTGCTTCTTTTGACGAGGCTCATAAGGTAGTTGAAGAGGGTATAAACGAATTCGGCAGGATAGACATACTTGTAAACAATGCAGGTATAACAAAGGACGGTTTGATGATGAGAATGAGCGAGCAGCAGTGGGATGCCGTTATTACAGTAAATCTCAAGTCGGCATTTAATTTCACCCATGCCATAACACCTGTGATGATGCGTCAGAAATCGGGATGCATAATTAACATGAGTTCGGTTGTTGGAGTATCGGGAAATGCAGGTCAGGCAAACTATTCTGCATCTAAAGCGGGTTTGATAGGACTTACAAAATCAATTGCTCAGGAACTTGGATCTAGAGGCATTCGCGTAAATGCAGTTGCACCGGGATTCATACTTACAGATATGACAGACAAACTACCTGAAGATGTAAAGAAACAGTGGGCAGAACAGATTCCTTTGAGAAGAGGTGGAAAACCTGAAGATATTGCCAATGTCTGCACTTTCCTTGCCTCTGATCTTTCGTCTTATGTGACCGGTCAGGTTATCTCTGTGTGTGGCGGAATGAAGATGTAATTTTTTAAACTTTGTATTATGAAACTTAACCGATTAAAAACCATTATTCTGGTCGTCGCTGGAGCACTGATGGTCTCCTCGTGCGGACCGCTTGTACAACTGCTCAACGTAGATGTCAAAGTGCCTGCAAAGCACCCTTTGGATTTGTCGGGTAAGAGCATAGCTGTATTTTCACAGATAGACAGTAACAATCATAACGACTCGCTTCTTATGGTTAAACTTGCTGCAGCAGTATCGGCAGAGATAGAACGTGAGCTCACTTATAAAGTGGGCTCCATTCCTGCCTTCAACCTGCATGCAGACACATCCGACATTTGGGATACCGGTTACATTCAGTCTTTGTCCCTTAAGACCAATGCCGATATTTTAATGATTATAAAAAATTTAGATGTTAAACAACCCGTTATGTCGGGTTCAGACAGATTGCCTTCCGGAGGTAATTATTCTTCATCATATGTACTTGTCCCATTCACTACACTTGTAGACGTTTATGACGGAATAACAGCCGATAAATTAACAACAGTCTTTCAGTCAGACACACTTTTGTGGGAAGTTTTGTTCAGAAGCGACCTTAAAGAGGCAGCAATAACAGCCAGGATCCATACGTCACTTCTGGAGGCAACCAAAAATATAGCAGAAAACATATCGGGCAATTTCTTTGACCAGTGGGCAACCGTTCAACGTTACCTTTATGTCTATGATAACAATAAGTGGCGACAGGCATATAACCAGGCACAGAAGTTCAACTGGGACCAGGCAATGGATATCTGGATGGCAGAGACAGGCACGTCTGACAGATTGATGTCTGCATGTGCAGCTTTCAACATAGCTATAGCATGCGAAATGAAGAGCAGGAGGGATCTGGCTCTTGAATGGCTGAAATTTGCAGAAAGTTGTTATCCTTTGAGAGGGATGGAAGAGTATAAATCAATCTTGAAGAAATAGCTTGAAATCCAGGGATATTCTCAAACGGAAGCACAGGAAGGCTATCGTATTCAATGATAAGGAAATGGAGGCAGTTGAACTCTATTGTAAGAAATATAAGGTCAAATCAAAGACTAAATTCTTCCGCGAGGCTATCATTTCAACAATACTCAGACAGTTTGAGGAGGACCATCCGAAATTATTCTAGAAAAAAAAAGGTGGGTCTGTAAGCCGGATTCTGTTCTCAAAAAGAGTCCCTATCATTTATCTGATGCAGCCTACCCCCCAGCGATGGACGAGCAGCCCTTGAAGCTGGTATACATGGCCTTGCAGGAGACTGGTCGTACCCTCTGTATGTCGCCATAAAGAGTTGTGGGCTCTTACCCCGCATTTTCACCCTTACCTTGTTTAGAGGCGGTTATTTTCTGTTACGAATTACCTAAAGTTACCTCCAGCTGTGATTTCCACAGAGTCTTGCTCTTTCCTGTCCGGACTTTCCTCCCCTTTTCTCAAAAGAGCGATAGAGCGCCCCACCTTTCTGCAAAGGTAATAAAAAGCTTGGATAAGGATAATTTTTATATCTTTGCGGTGCACTCACGAAGAGTGCTGGGGGTGCCCCATAAGGGGCTGAGATCATACCCTTTTCACCTGATCTAGGTAATGCTAGCGAAGGGAAAACGTGTTTCTGTTTCTCTATATCCCCCTGCTAATAAAATAATTAATTATGAAGAAATTAACTTTATTCTGCGGGGTTTTTTTATTGCCTTTTCTATCCCTTGCCCAAAGTACCGGGCAAAAAGAGAAAACAACAATTTCTAAATTGGACAGTGTGGTTGTAGAAGCCTGGAGAGCCGGGAAAAACACACCGGTCAGCTATTCACGAATGGAATCCAAAGAGATAAGACAAGTCTCTCCCGCTCAATCGCTGCCAATGGTACTATCACTCATGCCATCTGTAGTAACTTCCACAGAGGGTGGTAACGGTCTTGGTTATACATCAATGAGGATACGAGGCAGCGAAGGGTCAAGAATCAATGTTACTGTTAATGGTGTAGCTCTCAACGACGCAGAGTCGCAGGAGGTTTTCTGGGTCAATATCCCATCTTTTGCTGGTTTTCTGCAGGATATACAGGTTCAAAGAGGAGTGGGTACATCTACAAACGGGTCAGGTGCATTTGGAGCAAGCATCAACCTGAGGACACTCTTTGCACAACCTGAGGCATATGGCATTGCTGAGTCCGGAGTGGCAAGTTACAAGAGCTATATGACCATGATTGGTGCAGGAACAGGTCTTATGAGTAACGGATTATCTTTCGATGTCAGATATTCACATAACTCCGGTGAGGGCTACATAAGAAATGCAAAAACAAACCTTAATTCACTATTTGCCTCAATAGGCTGGTTAAAAGGACGATCTGCCATAAGGATAAACTATATAATGGGCGACCAGAAATCGGGAATTACATGGGAAGGTATTTCAAGGGAGAAGATGGAGAGTGACAGAAGATATAATCCGGCAGGAATGTATTATGATGCTGCGGGGAACGTCCATTACTACGATAATGAGACCGACAACTATATCCAGCACCATTTGCAGGGTCATTATGTAATGACCTTAAATGACAATCTTTCATTGAGCAGCACCCTGCATTTCACAAAAGGCGACGGCTATTATGAGAATTACAAGATGGCAAGGAAATTCTCATCTTTCGGACTTCCAAATCAGACAATAAAGGGAAGCATTTACAAAAAATCTGATGTTGTAATACAACAGGCAATGGATAACAAGTATACTGCATTTGTCTCAAACCTAACGTATAACAATACCGGAATCAGGGCAAACGCCGGTTTGTCATACTCATATTACCATGGCGACCATTTTGGTGACCTTATATGGGCAATGTACAATCAGAATATAGAGGAAAACTTCAGATGGTACAACAATTATGGTTATAAAAGCGACTTCTCCTTTTTTGTAAAGGGCGAGTTCAATATAACCGGAAAAATAGTGGCTTTTGCAGATCTTCAGTACAGAGGTGTCAGGTTTACACTCAGAGGAGAGGATAAAGATATGGCGTCTGTAGACTACAAAATGAAATACAAATTTTTTAATCCTAAGATTGGTTTGACCTATAACATGAATGCGGAGAATCAGTTTTATGCGTCGATGGCCGTCGGGAGAAAGGAGCCGGGCAGGTCTGATATCAAAGAGTCTATAAAATCAGGCAGGGCCGATGAAATACGCGACGAAAGACTGATTGACTATGAGGCCGGTTACAGGTTAAACCTGAAGAAACTGGTATTATCGGCAAATATATACATTATGGAGTACAAGGACCAGCTTGTTCCAACTGGCAAATTAAGTGAGACAGGCTATGTCATTAAGGAGAATGTGCCGGTCTCATCACGCAGGGGAATGGAAATGGCAGTAGCGTGGAACCCGTTAAAACAACTCAGGGTTGATGCAAACCTTACTCTTAGCAGGAACAAGATAAAAAATTACACAGCGTGGACGGATATGTACGATAATGACAATGACTGGAACCCTTTACCTCAGAAAAGCAGTTTTTATGAGATGACAGACCTTTCATTTTCACCAGAGACGACAGGAATGGCAATGGTCTCATTTTTTCCTATGGAAAGTGCATCTCTCTCGCTGAGTGGAAAGTATGTAGGAAAGCAATACTACGACAACACATCTTCCGACTCCAGATCGATACCTTCCTATTATGTAATTGGTCTTAAGGCAACAAAAAGCTTCAAACTAAGCAGCCGTTCGTATATGGATATACATCTTTATGCAGATAATATACTCAACAGGAAGTACTTCTCAAATGCGTGGATATATATGGCAGAATTTTCAAATGGAGCAAATACATATATAGAGGAGGGTTTGTATCCGCAGGCAGGAATTAATTTTACTGCAAAAGTAGCATTCAGATTCTGATCATGCAGAGTGATATCATAATTGAAATCTTTGGAGCCGTAACCGGATTACTCTTTGTTTACCTCGAAATAAGGCAGAGAAGGGAGATGTGGATGATTGGCGGAATATCTGCATTGATATATATTGCGGTGTTTCTGAATTCGGGTCTTCTTGCTGCTATGGGGCTTCAGGTCTACTATCTGGGCGTAAGTCTCTACGGATGGAAAAAATGGGGAGCGCCTGATAAAGAGGAACCAGACACTAAACAGACAGTATCAAGAATGTCATTAATAGTTTTTGTAGTTTCCACAGCCATCGCCGCTGCTGCCTATCTTGTTCTTGCGTATCTGCTAAAAGAGTACAGTAAGGACCCGATGCCTCAAACAGATGCGTTTATTGCAGCTATAAGTATGCTTGCAACATACTGGGTAACCAGAAAATATATCGAGAACTGGTATCTCTGGATAATTGCTAACTCACTGTCACTCTATTTGTACATTAATCAAGGGCTGTATGCAACTACTGTCCTGTATTTTGTCTATTTAACAGCATCTTTTGTGGGATATATACACTGGAGAAAATTTCGTAAACTTTGATTTGGTCGTCAAAATATATAAATTTGCCAAATTAATTACTATGATATGCTTTTAATTGCAGACAGTGGTTCGACAAAAGTTGACTGGAGGGCCATTCACAGAGATGGTTCTGTTCAGGAGATTACAACTGCCGGAATCAATCCATACTTCCAGACAAATGAACAGATTACCTATGAAATGGAGCAGCATCTTTTACCGGCTGTCAGTGCTGAGGTAAATGAAATTCACTTCTATGGTGCAGGAGTGTCGTCTCCGGAAAAAATTCAGGTTTTGCAAAACTGTTTTAAAGAGGTATTTCCTAAAGCTGTCTCTTATGCATATACAGATCTTTTAGCGGCGGCAAGAGCATTATGCGGACATAAACCCGGTATTGCCGGAATTCTTGGCACCGGAGCGAATTCCTGTTTTTATGATGGAAAGGATATTGCAGACAACGTTCCTGCCTGTGGATTTATTCTGGGTGACGAAGGCAGTGGTGCAGTTCTTGGCAAGAGACTTGTTTCAGACTATCTGAAAAGGCAGTTGCCGGCCGATATCAGCGAGCTGTTCACACAGAAATATGGCTTAAACTACAATTCAATTGTAGAAAGAGTATACCGTCAACCTTTTCCAAACAGGTTTCTTGCAACATTTTCTGTATTTCTCAACGAGAACAAAACTAATCCGTATATATACAAACTTTTAAGGTCGGGACTGGAGGAGTTCTTTACCCGGAACATTCTGCAATACGACTATAAGAATTATCCCGTTAACCTTGTTGGATCTGTAGCATTCCATTATAGTGATATAATAAATGATATTGCTTCTCAGTACGGAATAAAAATTGGTATAATACTCAAATCACCTATCGACGGATTGGTTGAATATCATAAATCCATTTAAATATCAGTTATGAAAATTACAGAACAGTCATCGAATTACATTAATCTGGACAAGATGTCAACCCTCGAGCTTCTGGAAAACATGAACAAAGAAGATAAAACGGTCCCTTTTGCTGTTGAGAAGTGCATACCTCAGATTGAGAAGCTGGTAGACGGAATTGTTGAAAGAATAAAAAGAGGGGGAAGGATGTTTTATCTGGGAGCAGGAACAAGCGGCAGGCTTGGAATTCTGGATGCTTCGGAAATCCCTCCCACGTTTGGTGCCCCATATGAAATGGTAATAGGATTGATTGCAGGTGGCGACAAAGCAATAAGGAGGGCTGTTGAAGCAGCTGAGGATAACTGGGAGGGAGGCTGGTCGGATATGCAGCAGTACGGTGTTGATCATGACGATGTTGTTATAGGAATAGCTGCTTCCGGCACAACACCATATGTAATTGGTGCTGTCAGGGAGGCAAGAAGCAGAGGAATCCTTACTGCTTGTGTTACATGCAACCCCGGGTCACCTCTGGCTGCGGAGGTTGATATTCCAATAGAAGCAGTAGTAGGTCCTGAGTTTGTGACCGGTAGCACAAGAATGAAGTCAGGAACTGCACAAAAGCTTGTCCTGAACATGATAACAACAACAACCATGATACGTCTGGGTCATGTTAAGGGGAACAAAATGGTTGATATGCAGCTTACAAATGCCAAGTTGGTGGATAGAGGAACAAAAATGATCATGGAAGAGGCGCAGGTAGACAACTATGATATTGCTAAAGAGCTTCTCCTAACACAGGGTTCAGTCAGAAAAGCTGTTGATTTTTACCTTAGTCAGAAAAAATAGGGGATTGTGATGTTCAAACAGAATTATCACTCCTCGTTACTTCAAAGTGCAGTTGACGAACTGGCAGCTCTTCCGGGCGTAGGCAGGAAGAGTGCGTTGAGGTTTGCATTGCATCTGTTGAAGCAACCAAAGGAGAATGTAGAGAAGTTTGGACGTTCTATAATAAATATGAGGGAAGCAGTCTTGTATTGCAACAATTGCAATATGATTTCAGATACTCCGGTCTGCAAGGTTTGCAGCGATCTTAAAAGGGATCACTCCCTTGTCTGTGTTGTAGAGAGTATCCGCGATGTGCTTAGCATAGAAAATACACTGCTTTATAATGGATCGTATCATGTGCTTGGAGGAATAATATCGCCAATGGATGGAGTAGGTCCTTCGGATTTGGCTATTGATCAATTGATTAAAAGAGTTGAAGAGGGTCGGGTGACAGAAGTTTTCCTGGCTTTAAGTACAACAATGGAGGGCGAGACCACTGCCTACTATTTATATAAACTTCTGAACAGATTTTCAATAAAAATAAGTACTATTGCAAGAGGTGTAGGGTTTGGCGATGAGCTAGAGTTCACAGACGAAGTGACGCTTGGCCGGTCAATCCAAAACCGTCAACCTTTTGTTCCGTTAAAACAATAAACAGTAATATATCATGCATCAATTTCCTCTCTCATGGCTATTAACGGCCTTCACTCTCTACACTGCATTGCTATTCTTTATTTCGTGGCTCACATCAAGAAAGGCAGACGCCGGTTCATATTTTTCGGGAAATAAGAAATCTCCGTGGTTTATTGTTGCTTATGGAATGGTAGGTACATCAATTTCTGGTGTCACATTTATCTCTGTGCCGGGTAATGTGTTGAATCAGAATTTTTTCTATATGCCTCTTGTACTAGGTTTTGTTGTAGGTTACCTTGTCATTGCAAAGGTTCTCATTCCTCTTTATTATAAAATGAACCTGACTTCGATATATACTTATCTGGAACATAGGTTTGGTTTCTTTACATATAAGACAGGAGCCTCGGTATTTATGATTTCCAGAATTCTTGGTGCCGCGGTCAGGATATTTGTAGTTGTTCTTGTTCTGCATACTTTTCTTCCCGGCGACACTGTCCCTTTCTGGCTGGTTACATTCATCTTTATGTTCCTGATTTTTCTCTATACATTCAAGGGGGGAGTTAAGACAATAATATGGACCGATGTTTTGCAGACAACATTCATGCTGCTGGCTGTTTTCCTTACAATTTATTCAGTGGCAAGGCAGATGGACTGGAACCTTGGCAGTCTTGTCTCTTCTGTCACCGGTTCCGATTATTCAAACTGGTTTGACTGGGAATGGAGCCACGGTACCAATGTAATCAAGCAATTTATAAGTGGTATATTTATTACTATTGTCATGACAGGTCTGGATCAGGAGATGATGCAGAAAAATCTTTCGTGCAAGAATATAAAGGAAGCTCAAAAGAATATATTTACCACCAGTATCACTATTGTAGTGGTTAACTATTTCTTCCTTTTCATGGGAGCTCTTCTGGCAATTTTTGTTGAGGCAAAACTTGGAGGAATGCATAACATTGGGCTGGCAGATGCTGCAGGTGTATTCACAAAGGCACAGACAGACAAGCTTTTTCCTGTTATAGCAAGTCAGTATCTTGGTCTGGGTGTAGGACTGTTTTTTATTATCGGTCTTATCTCAGCTTCCTATCCGAGTGCCGGAGGTGCCCTTACCTCATTAACCACCTCTTTCTGTATAGATTTTGTAGGTTTTAACAAGAGAAGCGATCTTTCTGATAAAAGGAAAAAGGCAATCCGCCAAAGGGCACATGCAGGATTTGCAATACTATTCTTTATAATAATACTTGTTCTGAATGCCGTTAACAATCAGACAGTAATAGACCTGGTTTATCTTCTGGCCTCCTATACATACGGGCCGCTGCTTGGCTTTTTCTTCTTTGGAATTCTGACGAAGTATCAGGTAAAGGACAGATTCATGCCTTATGTTGCCATTGGGTCACCTCTTATCTGTTATCTTGCGGACCTTGCAGGAAAAGAGTTCCTGGGCTTCGGATTTGGCTTTACCATTTTAATTATGAATGGTTTGCTCACATTTATGGGTATGTACCTGTTAAGGGTGCGTAAACAAGTTGCTTAATGTCAATTCTGGAGTTGTTCATATTGTCACTGGGACTCTGTTTCGACACATTTGCCGTCTCACTCTCATCGGGAATATGTCTTCCATACATTGAGCGATGGGCATTTATTAAAATTGTCGCTGTTTTTGCAATTTTCCAATCGGGGTTAACTCTTCTTGGGTGGCTCGCAGGAAGCTCTCTGCTGGATTATATTGGGTCCGTGGACCATTGGCTGGCATTTATCCTTCTTTTCTACATAGGTAGTAAAATGATATATGGGAGTCTGTTTCCCAGGAGTGACGAGATTTGCGTCGACCTCAGGGTAACAAGGACACTGTTGACGGTGGCTGTTGCAACCAGCATAGATGCACTTGCTGTTGGTGTGACACTTGCAATCATAAACCTCTCCATGGCTAAAATCTGCATAGCATGGGTTTTCATCGCATTAACCACTGCTATGTCTGCAATTGCAGGTATAAAGGGGGGAAGAAGGATTGGCCAAAAAGCAGGTAAGAGATCAGAATTCTTGGGTGGCGTTATCCTAATAGCCATAGGGTTTAAAATATTGATTGAGCATTTAGAAATTTTATCTTAACTTTGCGGCGGCCAAAATTTTGGCTTAAATGTTTTTTCGCAATGTTAATCCGTGTGTCAGCCATATCATATCTGAATACAATTCCCTTTGTTTATGGATTGGAGAATCATCCTGTCCGTAATAAGATATATTTGGAATTCTGTACGCCGGCCCAGTCAGCTGAGAGGCTTAAAGATGGCAGGACAGATATAGGAATAGTCCCTGTAGCAATAATTCCATATCTGGAAAACAATCTCATTATTTCTGATTTTTGTATAGGAGCAGAGGGTAAAGTAGCCTCTGTACTACTTTGTAGTGGCACTCCCGTAGAAAAGGCAAATCATATCCATCTTGATACCGAATCAAGAACCTCCGTAATGCTTACAAAAATTCTGGCAAGAGAATTCTGGGAAATTTCACCTGTTTATTCCGATTTTAACTTTTCGGCAGATACTCTTGACATGTCAAAAACATACCTATTGATTGGTGACAAGGCACTCAGGCACGGACATGATTTTAAATATGTCTATGACCTTGCAGAGGAGTGGATGAAATTTAAAAATCTCCCATTTGTATTTGCTTGCTGGACCGCAAATAAGGATATAGATCCTGCTTTTATTGCAGAATTCAACGACGCTCTTAAGTTTGGAGTGGAAAATATTGAAAAGGCGGTTGAAAAATACCCTTCAGGTTTTAATAAGGAGTTTGCCCTGAAATATCTGGCAAACAATGTTTCATATAATCTTAATGCAGATAAGCGTGCTGGTCTTTCTGAGTTCTGGAGCCTTGCTCCTGACGAACTCAAATCCAGGGTCCGATGGTTTGGCTAATTTTCTGCCCTTATGGGTAAATAAATTAGATTACGAACTATTTAACGGATTAAATCATGCTAGAAATATTCTACAAAAATAAAGGCCAGGTAGTTACCACAGATGATATAAATGCTCTTGATCAGCTGGGTTACGACGATGTCTTGTGGATAGACCTTTCGTCACCAAGCGGAGAGGAGAAACGTGCAATCGAGACATTTCTGAACACTACTCTTCAAAGCAGGGCGCAGGCAGAGGAGATTGAAAGTTCTTCGCGGTATTCAGAGACAGAAACCACAATTTTTGCCAATACTAACTTTCTCATTCCAGGTCCCGAGAGTTACAGTATGGAGGCAGTATCGTTTATTCTCTGCGAAGGAATAATTGTTACCATAAGGCACGTGCCGTTAAGAAGCTTTACCGACATCCAGAGAAGGATAATGGCAAATTACAGGACCCTCCCTACAGGCTACCACATTCTGGTGGGAATACTGGAAAACAGAATAGACTTAGATGCCGACATGATTGAGCTGATGTCTAAAGAGATAGCACAATATAGCAAGAAGGTGAGCCTTGGTGGGGCCATGGGAGAGGAGTTGCTATTGGATATTAATCAGTTACAGGAGAATACGATGTTGGTGAGGGAGAATATCGTTGATAAACAGAGAATGATCTCCAGTATCCTAAAGAGCGACAAGTTTCCGAGAGACGTATTTCCTAAACTTAACGTTCTCATAAAGGATATAAATTCACTTATCAACCATACTAACTTCAGTTTCGAAAGGCTTGAATATCTTCAGAATACTGTTTTAGGTCTTATCAACCTGGAACAGAACAGAATTATGAAACTTTTCACATTTGTTTCGCTTCTGTTTATGCCTCCGACATTAATTGCGAGCATTTTTGGGATGAATGTGATTCTTCCGATCTTTGGCCATAAGATTGACTTCGCACTGGTCATGTTCATAATGCTCATTGCTGTAGCAATCGTACTGATGTTTTTCAAAAAGAAGAAGATGCTCAAGTAGCTATTTTCACGCAGTCATCTTTTTTGCAATAAAACGATTGTAAAGGGCAAGTGATATCATGCTGAATAAACCTATGCATGAAAGGATTATCCACAGAGTTGCCGGTTGGTGAAGATTGTCCACATATTTCACATAAAGCCTCGAACCCAGAAAACCTCCTATGCTGCTGCCTATTACACCATACAGAAAAGAGTAGCCCAGGTATAGAGCTTTCTTGTCGGCAGGAGCAATCAATCCTATGTATGAGATAAATTTTGGATGCGTGGTCATCTCGCCAAGAGTGAAAGTGACCATTCCCAGAATGAATATCCATGGCGATGTGGATAGCGCAAGTATACCCATCCCCAGTGTTCCGAAACCTATGCCGGTTATCATTGTCGGCAGTGCTGCCCACTTCTTGACTATGTTGGAAACAATGAGTTGAAGCAGTATTATTACCCCTGCATTTATTACTGTCACATGTTCCACATCAAACTTCCATGAAGGATTTTGAACGAAAAGCCCTAGAAAAGAGTTGACCGCAGAGTTCAAGGGAGTCATGTCCACATAGTCTTTCACATACCAAAGAACAGTTCCGAACATTTGAAAATAGAGCACCCAGAAACCTGCATAAAGGAATATCATAAGTATGAATTTCCAGTCCTTTATTACCATCAGCATATCCTTGAAAACTTGAATGAGCTTCCTGCTGCTTGCCCGTTTTTCCGGCTCTTTGTAAATAAACAGGTTGATAACGAGGAGAGTTGCACCAATTATTCCTGCCATGTAGAATATATAACTATAGGATATAGCCTTAAGATATGGTACCAGAATAAGAGGGAAGAGAAAGGCTCCCAGATTGATTGCCCAGTAAAATATCCCGAACCCAAGCCCTGAGTTTGTTTCGTTTGTCGAACGGGCTATTGTTCCCGATATTACCGGTTTGAAGAATCCTGCCCCGAAAGCCATTAGGACAAGCGATATGAAAACAAGAAAGTAGGAGTGGGACAATCCAGTGAAAGTGTATCCGAATATCATACAGGTAAATGCAAAAAACAGAACCCTCCTGTAACCGTATCTCTCTGCTATTGCACCTGAGACAATTGGTAGAAAATAGAGCAATGGCGGAATTGTACCAAGTATTGCCCCTGCCTGCTCCTTGCTGAGTCCAAGACCCCCATTTTCCGGGAAAAGAATCAGATAGACAGACAAAACGGACATCACTCCATAATAAGCGCCCCTCTCCAGGAACTCCATGACTATTACTGTCCAGAAATTTTTCGAAAAAGATCCAATGCCCGATTTTTGCTCCATGATAATCTGTAAGTTTATTGCTCCAAAGATAGCCTCAAATCCAATTACAAACAATCGAAATAGCATCTCGGACAGAGATTTATCTGATTCTTGTTTTTTTTGTTCGTTTATAAAAAAAATTCTACATTTGCAGTTCTCATTATGAGAATTATAAATATAGTCTAACTACTTAAAGTTTAAAGAATTAGAAATGACAAAAGATCTTACAGAAGTGCTCGATCAAGACGAGCCAATTGAAATCGTCAAAAAAAATGACGAAAAACTAGAAGCCTTTATTGAAGATGATGCTGCTCCGGTAGCGGAAATCACAAAAAAACGCAAAAGCAATGTATCTGTTTCGGTTGATAAATTCGACTGGGATGCATTCGAAAAAGAGAATGTTTACGATGTTGAGAAATCAGTCATCGAAGATCAGTATTGCCAGACTCTGTCTAAAGTTATCGAAAACGAAGTTGTAGAAGGAACAGTAGTTGCCTTAAACAAAAGAGAAGTTATCGTCAACATTGGTTACAAGAGCGAAGGCGTAATCAGTATCAATGAGTTCAGGTATAATCCGGAACTTGGAATAGGAGATAAAGTAGAGGTTTATGTAGAAAATGCAGAGGACAAAAGAGGACAGCTTCTTCTTTCTCACAAGAAAGCTCGTTCACTGCGCTCTTGGGATAGGGTTAACGAAGCATTCGACAAGGATGAGATCGTTAAGGGCTATATCAAGTGCAGAACCAAAGGTGGTATGATTGTAGATGTATTCGGAATTGAAGCATTCCTGCCTGGTTCTCAGATTGATGTGAAACCAATACGTGACTACGATATATTTGTGAACAAAACAATGGAATTCAAGATCGTAAAGATCAACCACGAGTTCCGCAATGTTGTTGTTTCACACAAAGCACTTATCGAAGCTGAGCTTGAAGCTCAGAAAGCCGATATTATCGGTAAACTTGAAAAAGGACAGATTCTGGAAGGTATTGTCAAGAATATCACATCTTATGGTGTATTCATAGACCTTGGCGGAGTTGATGGTCTTATCCATATCACAGACCTTTCATGGGGCAGGATCAACCACCCGGAAGAGGTAGTACAGCTAGACCAGAAGATTAATGTTGTAATTCTTGACTTTGATGATACCAAGAAACGTATTGCTCTAGGTCTTAAACAACTGAGCCCGCATCCTTGGGATGCCCTTGATACTAACCTTCAGGTTGGTGACAAGGTTAAAGGTAAAGTAGTTGTTATAGCAGATTACGGCGCATTTATAGAAGTACAGCCGGGTGTTGAGGGTCTTATCCACGTTTCAGAGATGTCATGGTCGCTACACTTACGTAGTGCACAGGACTTCCTTAAGGTAGGTGACGAAGTTGAAGCTTCTATCCTTACACTTGACAGGGACGAAAGGAAGATGTCACTTGGTATCAAACAACTTAAATCTGACCCTTGGGCAACAATTGCACAAAAATATCCTGTAGGTACAAAATGCACTGCAACTGTACGTAACTTCACAAACTTCGGAGTTTTTGTAGAACTTGAAGAGGGTGTTGACGGACTTGTTCACATTAGTGATTTGTCATGGACCAAGAAGGTTAAGCATCCATCAGAATTTACATCTGTAGGCGAGAAGCTGGAAGTAATCGTTCTTGAAGTTGATCAGGAAAACCGTCGTTTGAGCCTTGGCCACAAACAACTGGAAGAGAACCCTTGGGATGTATTTGAATCGGTATTTACTATCGGATCTGTACACGAAGGAACAGTAACTGCATTCGTAGACAAAGGAGCAACCGTTGCTTTGGCATATGGTGTAGAAGGTTATGTAAGCCAGAGAAACCTTGTAAAAGAGGATGGCACAACTGCCAAACTGGAAGACAAACTGGAGTTCAAAGTTCTTGAGTTTAACAAATCAACCAAAAGAATCGTTCTGTCTCATTCTAAGCTTTTCGAAGAGGTGAAGAAAGAGGAGCCAAAAGAGAAAGATTCTGAAGGAGATACAACGCAGAAAGCAGTTAAAAAACTAAAGGCAAATCTGGAAAAAACAACACTGGGCGATATTAGCGAACTTGCAGCACTAAAAAGCGAAATGGAAAGCAAAGACCAGGCTAATAAATAGTAGATGAAATTTTCGTTCACATCATTAGGTTGTGCCTCTGCACTTCCTACAGTGAATAGGTTTCCAAGCGCTCATGTTCTCAATGTTCATGAGCGCTTGTTTTTAATTGACTGTGGTGAAGGTTGTCAGATGCAACTGAGAAAATATGGATTTTCATTTCTGAAGATCCAGAATATTTTCATATCCCATATCCACGGTGACCATATTTTTGGAATATTCGGCCTGCTTTCCACCATGTCCCTTATGGGAAGGTCTGCGGACCTTTTCATTCACGCACCAAAGGCATTTTCCGGAATCCTGGACAACTTTGTAAAGCATTTCGGAGAGATGTTCAAATATCAGATTATACACAAAGTGCTGGATTCTAAAGAGCTTACAATTATATATGAGGGAAAAAGCATGGAGATTTTATCGTTCCCTCTTAATCACCGTATTGATTGTTATGGTTTCCTCTTCAGAGAGAAGAGTCCCATGAGAAATGTATACAAGGAACAGGTAGAGGAACTCTCTCTAACACTTCATGAGATTGCCAGACTTAAGGCAGGGGAGGATATTTTCAGAGAGGACGGAGAGTTTCTGCTTAATTCTGAACTTACATATTCGCCATTCAAGCCAAGGTCATTTGCATACTGCAGCGATACTGCACCATATGAAAAATTAACGAGTTTTATACAAGGCGTAGATGTCTTGTATCATGAGGCAACCTTTGCTAAGGACCTGAAAGGCATTGCGCAGACAACAATGCATTCAACAGCGGAAGACGCTGCTAAAGTTGCACTAAAAGTTGGTGCAAGACAATTAATTATGGGACACTTCTCTTCAAGATACAGAAACGTTAACGTACTTCTTAATGAAGCCAGGGAGTTGTTCGAAGAGAGCTACATTGCAGAGGAGGGAGTGGAATTTGAAATTCCTCTGATGGTTCCGGATACAAAATAAATGAAAAATGAAAAATAATATAATCAAAACCTCTGTTCTTTTACTATTCTGTCTTTTTTCTGCAAATGTGTTCTCGCAGAGCCCGGGACAGAACCAGGGAGATATCAACAAACTGATAACAAAATTCGGGCAGGCTCTGTTTTATATAAACAATTACTACCTCGATTCTGTAAGTAACGAAAAACTTATGGACAATGCTGTAAAGAATCTGCTTGGAGAACTGGACCCACACTCAACTTATATATCGGCAAAGGACGTAAAGGCCATGAATGAACCCCTGGAAGGCAACTTTGAAGGTGTGGGAATAGAGTTTGCCATCGTAAAGGATACCTTAACTGTAGCGTCGCCTATTTTGGGCGGACCTTCAGAAAGAGTAGGGATAAGATCGGGTGATAAAATTGTGATTATAAACGGAGAAAAGATTACAGGTATAGGACTGACAAACGATAAGGTTTTTAAATACCTCAGAGGACCAAAGGGAACAAAAGTGATGTTGGGCATCAAGAGGAAAGGTGCAGAGGTATTGTTTGATTTTGAAGTTATAAGAGATAAGATACCAATCAATAGCCTTGATGCTGCTTATGAAGTGGAGCCCGGTATAGTCTACTTGAAGCTCAGCAGATTTTCTGCCACATCTGCAAAAGAGATAATTAGTGCTATTGTCACCCTCAAAACCATGGAAATAAACGGGTTGATTCTTGACTTAAGAGGAAACTCCGGCGGATTTCTGGGAACTGCTCTCGAAATATCCAACTTCTTCCTTGATGCGGGACAGACAATTGTATATACCGAGGGTTTGAAAGTCCCTAAAATGGAGGAAAAAGCTAATGGTACAGGATTTTATAAAAAGGGACCCTTAGCTTTGCTTGTAGACGAAAATTCAGCATCGGCTAGTGAAATTGTTGCCGGGGCAATACAAGATTGGGACAGAGGTATTATAATTGGCAGGAAATCCTTTGGAAAGGGCCTTGTACAACAGATGCTGCCTTTAAACGACGGATCTCAGATAAGACTTACAATTGCGAGGTACCATACGCCTTCCGGCAGGGTTATCCAATCACCGTATAAAATGGGAGAATCAGATAAATATTACAAAGCTTTGCTCGACAGGTACACCAAGGGTGAATATTTTTCCAGGGACAGTATTCATTTCCCCGATTCTCTTAAATTCAAGACCCTTGTTAAAGGAAAAACTGTCTATGGAGGAGGGGGTATAATGCCGGATATTTTTGTTCCTGCAGATACAACCCATTTTACAGAATATTACAGTAATCTCGTAAGGAAAGGAATTTTGCTCGATTTTATGAATGACTATTCAGATGCAAACAGGCTCAAATGGAAAAAAGAGTACACCTCTTTCGAAAAATTCTATAAGAACTTTATTGTAGACAAAGGTGTTATGGATAAACTTGTCAGTTATGCAAAAGATAGAAAACTTGAACCCAACTCTAAGCAGCTGGAGATTTCGAATGATGAGATTGCGGTCAGTATAAAAGCTATGGCAGCAAGAACTATATTCGGGACAGAGGCATACTACAAGGTAGTGAACTCCTCATACGATGAGACTTTTGAAAAAGCCCTTTCTGTTATCAAGAGTGAAGCCGGCTTATAGCCTTCTGGTATGCTCTTGCGTTCCGGTTATGTTCTTCCAGAGTTGCCGCAAAGTTGTGTGAACCATCCAGCGATGGCTTTGCACAGAAATACTGAAAACCATGTCTTTCGTAGTTAAGAACTGCATCAATTGTGTGAAGGGCAGGAATGACAATAGGCCCGGGAGGTAACCCTCTGTTTATATATGTGTTGTAAGGAGAGTTTATCTTAAGGTGTTTATAGAGTATCCGTTTTATTGCAGTGTCGTTTATTGCAAATTTTACTGTAGGATCTGCCTGGAGGGGAATTCCTTTGTGAAGCCTGTTGATATATACTCCTGCTATTCGTGGTTGTTCATCTTTGATATTACTCTCTTCGGATACTATTGATGCAAGTGTGATTACCTCAGAAGGGGTGAGTCCTATCTCTCTGGCTTTTCCTGTTCTCTCCTGGTTCCAGAATTTGTCATACTCTTTTTTTAGTTTTATTACAAGATCTTTAGGGGTAATGGTCCAGTAAACTTCGTAAGTATTTGGCAGAAAAAGTGATATAAAAGTATTTGGGGTGAATCCCAGTGAGTCGGAAAATTTATTGTCTTTCAGGAGATTCAGTATAGTAAGTGAGTCACTTGAGATTTTTCTTGAAAAGATTGATGCCAGTTTCTCTCTGGTTCTTATATTTCCTGCAATAGTTATTCTGGTGGGACTTTGCCATCCATATTTGATAGAACGTGCAATCTCCCTGTTGGTCATGCCTCGCTCAACTTTGTATCGTCCGGGCTTAATGTTTGAATATAACTTTTCAAATTTGGCAGCCATTTCAAATGAGTTGATATTAATGATTTTGTCAAGCACCTTTATGCTGTCCATAAGCTGCGTGTAGGTTGTTCCTGTGGGCAGGTACAAGTATCCTGTTCCATCTGTGACATTGGGCTTGAAAAGGGCGCGATAACCGGTGTATACAAATAACGATGCAACAATTGCAAGAATAATGGCAATGACAAGTAATATCCGCTTCATATTTTATCTTAATCTGATTTCCCGGCCCTCAGAAGGTTCTTCTCCGGCTTTCATGTTATTTATCTTGTACAACTCTTTAAGCACGATTGCGTATTTCTGAGATATTCCATACATAGTCTCTCCAACTTCACAAACATGCTTATCCAGGAACTTATCGCCTGCCTTTCTCTTTTTTTCTACATATATGACTGTGCCATCTTTAATTGGTTCGTCATTTTTGAGGTCATTGAACCTGAGCAGCTCAGATGTGAAAAGACGGTACTCTCTGGCCAGATTATCGTACGTATCATAGCTGCTTCCTACGATATAAGCAACTCCATTCTTGCTGAACAATTTCCTTGACAGAGAGAATTTATAAAGAGAGCTGCTCTTTACGGGCTTGTACTCCTGATCTGCAATAATCTTTGTAGGACTTGGTGGAACAACATCTACAAAATAGTCATACTGAGTAAGATTATTATCTTCAATTATCTTAATAAGAAGCTGAGGATATTGAGGATTAGTGGCATAGCCTGCGCTTTTGAGCCCATATGCCCACGCTTTGTAATCTGTAGGTTCAAGATCGAAAAGGAACTTGTAACGCTCCCTGTATCTGAGAAAGTCGGAGTGATCCTTGAATGAATCCTCTACCTTTTCGTATTTTCTGAAACACTCGTTTCTGGAATCGTCGTCTTGTAGTATAGTGGCACCGGTCCAGTTACTGCACTTTATCCCGAAGTGGTTGTTTGCCTCCTTTGCAAGCCTTGAACTGCCGTTATTTGACTCAAGACAGGCCTGCGCAAGTATTATACTAGCGGGAATTCCATGAGACTTCATCTGCGCTATGGCAAGGTCCCTGTATTTTATTATATATTCCTCCCTGCCGGTCTTCTGGGAGTAGAGAAGTGGGGCCGCAATTATTATAAGAACAGCAGAAAAACAAAATTTCCTTATTATTATCATATGGATAAGTTACTCAATCCCGCAAAATTACTAATTTTGTAAGAATCTCAATTAAAAAAATATGCGCCAAAAGAGTATTAACATCTCCTACGAAGAATATTATTCTAACGAAGGACTTGACATCAGAGATAAAGAGCTATTGGATAAAGCAATAGAAGCAATAAAGGGTTCCTATGCACCTTACTCGAAGTTTAATGTGGGAGCGGCCGTCAGGTTGGATAACGGAGAGATCATCTCAGCCAACAATCAGGAGAATGCTGCATACCCGTCGGGACTATGTGCAGAAAGGGTGGCAATTTTCTACGCCCATGCAAAATATCCTGAAGCAGCTATAGAATCGTTGGCAGTAACAGCCTCGGTAAACGAAAAACTTTGTGAGACACCTACATACCCGTGTGGGGCATGTCGTCAGGTTATGGCTGAGTCAGAAACAAGAGCAGGAAAACCAATCAGAATTATCATTGGAGGAGAGAAGGTTACGCAGATTGTAGATAATATTGGTTCTCTCTTGCCTTTTGTTTTTGATAATCTTCCCAAGTAGATTTTTTCTGCTTTTCTTAAAATTGTATTATCTTTGTGCGGGGTAAGTCATATACGACCAGCTCCCACTGAACTCCCCCAGGATCGGAAGGTAGCAAGGGTAGGTGGTTGTAGCGGTGCGATATATCAAGCTTACCCTTTTTTTTATGAAAATTGCAGTTGGACTTTCCGGTGGAGTTGATTCCAGTGTGGCGGCACTTCTTCTAAAACAGGCCGGCCACGAGGTAATCGCCTTGTTCATGCAGAACTGGCACGATACAACAGGAACACTTCATGGCGATTGCGGATGGAAAGATGACAAAACCATCGCAAAACTAGTCGCAAAAAAATTAGACATTCCATTTCATTTTGTAGATCTCAGTGTTGCTTACAGGCAAAAAGTCGTTGACTATATGTTTGAGGAGTACAAGCTGGGTAGAACTCCCAATCCCGACATTCTTTGTAACAGAGAGATAAAATTCGACGTTTTTCTCAAAACAGCACTCGAACTTGGGGTTGATTGTGTTGCTACGGGCCATTACTGCAGAAAAGAGAGCTTTATTGACCAAAACGGGGTGGAGGTATTCAGAATTCTTGCAGGTACCGATCCTAACAAAGATCAGAGCTACTTTCTCTGTCAGCTTACCCAGGAACAGCTCTCAAAAGCAATATTCCCTATTGGTCACCTTCTTAAGCCGGAGGTGAGGAGGCTGGCAGCAGAAGCGGGGCTTCCTTCGGCAGAAAAAAAGGACTCTCAGGGTATCTGTTTTGTGGGCAAGATAGATTTGCCTGTTTTCCTTCAGCAAAAACTTGAAGCAAAGGAGGGTGTGGTTGTCGAGGTCTTTAATGACTTCTATAAAGACAATCATCTGACTGCATACAACATACATGGGTACGGAATGGCAGACAGATCAATTCTTAAGGACATTTCTCAACCTTATAAGTATGGCCTTGATTCAGGAAAATTGATAGGCAAGCATCAGGGGGCCCATTTCTATACAATTGGACAGAGAAAGGGTCTGAATATAGGTGGGCATGTTGAGTCGATTTTCGTTATATCTACCGATGTTGAGAATAACATCATCTATGTAGGGGAGGGGCAGAGCCATCACGGTCTGTATCGTAAAGGTCTGTTCATAGACGAAAGTGAAATCCACTGGATAAGGCCTGATCTCAAAATGTCTTCTGGCGAAATGAGAGAGTATCAGGTACGGATAAGGTACCGTCAGCCTTTGCAGGAGGCCAGACTCTATAAAGAGGACGAAGGTCTCTATATAATTTTTGACGAACCTCAAAGGGGAATCACCCCCGGCCAGTTTGCTGCCTGGTATTCAGAAGAGGAGATGCTAGGTTCGGGCGTTATTTGCTAATGAGCTAATTTGCTAATACTACAGCATTTTACAAAAAACTCCCTTGAAGTTTTTTGTAAGTATCAGATAGATAAACCTATACAAAATATTTCCAGAAAGAATTTTTTGAGACAAATTTTATAAGTGGCAGTATGATAGTCGTTTATGAAAAACTTCAAGGAAGTTTTCCACATGGTTATGTGCAAGATAGTCAGTACGTAAAAAGAGATTTTCGATTATTTTTTGTTTTATTTTTTTGGTTTGACACTTTGGTGCAATTTTATCACCTTACTCGGCTAAAGCTTTTATCAATTATCCGATAATCAACTAATTGTATATTTGTCTGATTTTCAGGCTATTTCGCAAGTATTTGCAAATCATGCAAGTGCTAACCTCTGCCAGAGACTCTGGTAGAGGGGGTAGCACTTCATTGAAAATGAGAGCGATGCATATTCGTCTACTAATCTGTTATTTACCAACTGCTTTGCCAAAGGGGTTAGTAGATATCTAATTTACAGCTGAATATAAAACCATGTGGAGGCAAATTTTGTCGACACATACCTTCTTGAGCTCTTTTAAGCATGGAATAGAACTAGATGAAGCAGTTCAGAGGTATCATGTCAGGAATAAATCCATATTGATAGAATGGATAAGAAAATATGGTATTTTTGATGTCGATTACATAGTAGTTCAACCCATGAAACCATCAAAAGACACCTCTGAAGTCAAGAAGCTAAAAGAGTTGCTAAAGGCTAAGGATGATGAGATCACGCGTCTTAAGAAAGAGGCTCATCTGAACAGGCAGAGAGAGATTATGGTTGAAGCCATAATTGAAGTTGTAAGGGAAGATTACAACATCGATCTGTCAAAAAAAGCTATCCCCGGGTTATTGAAAGGTACATCTTCAAAGGAGGAGAAGGAGGAGTAAAATGTGCCTGTCAGTTACTCGGGAAAAGCAGACAATCTTACTATAAACGGAAAAAGAGATCCACGAGCAAGCGGATCAGGGCTTATGCGGCTATAGCTTTGGCAAAAGAGAAGCGAGCTGAACTCCCTCGTCTGGGAACCCGTAAACTATACCACCTGCTCTATCCAGAGCTAAGGCAGATAAATGTTGGCAGGGATATGTTCAACACAATGCTAAAAGTTAACGGATTGCTTGTAAAACCTTTAAGACAGTACAGAACCACCACAAACTCAACTCATTTTTTCAAGAAATATAAGGACCTGATTGCAGGGATGAATATATCCAGACCGGAACAGGTGTGGGTAAGTGACATTACATACATCTCCCACCGGCAGCGTCACTACTACCTTTCTCTTGTAACAGATGCCTACTCAAAGAGGATAATGGGCTACAACATAGACATGAACATGAACGTAGAGTTCGTTCTTGAAGCTCTTAAAATGGCAATTAAAAACAGGGAGTATAAAATGAAACTAATCCACCATTCAGACAGGGGGGCCCAATACTGCTGCGCAGAATATCAGGATATGCTGCGAAGATCTGGGATAATTACCAGCATGACCGAAAACCATGACCCTTATTCGAATGCAATAGCAGAAAGGGTTAACGGCATTCTGAAGCAGGAGTTCTTACTGGAAGGCAGGGATTGCTCGTTTAATGAACTGAAAGTTATTGTAAAACACTCTGTTGACGCTTATAACAATCTACGGCCGCATTTTTCCTGCTCACTGCTTACTCCTTCAAAAATGCACAGACAGAGACTTCTAAAAAGGAAAGAATATAAAATCAAATTTTTAGAGCAAAAATCAAACTAAGGAATGAACTCAATTTATTATATTTGTAAAAATCGTGTCAACCTATTTCAGGACGGGACAATCAGCTAAAGTACGTTGGAAACTTCAAGGAAGTTCCAAATGGCTTAGCGTAACATTGCCTGTACATAAAAAGAGATTTTCGATTTTTTGTGTTGACACTGTGCTGCAATTTGTATTCTCGTGCAGGGACACTTTGTAGTAGTTTTTAGTAACATGTAGATAACCATGACAATACGAAAATGAATAATGTTTTTTTTGAAAGTATCGTCGTAAAATTGAATAAAAATCCATTCTCAATCAGTCTTTTTGGAAGAACCCTCTGACCATCGGTAAATAGTGTCGATGCTTCTCCGTAAGCAGCTTTAAAAAAGAAAGAGGGAATTTTAAACTTTATAGGGCATTTGTAATGTTTGGCAAGTGTATGGGTTAATTCAGAGTTATTTACAGGACTTGATGAGGTCAAATTAAAGACACCGCTCAGCTTCTCTTTTTCAATCAGAAATGCAAAGGCTCTTGATAAATCTTCAAGTGCTATCCATGAGAACGGCTGTTGCCCGTTGCCTATTGTTCCTGCCAATCCGAATTTAAACGGAAGTGACATTTTGGGTAAGGCTCCTCCTTTATTGGAAAGTACTACACCAAACCTGGCAATGACAACCCTTATCTTACTGTTTGCTTTTAAGGCTTCGTTTTCCCAGTCGATGCATATTTGTGCAAGAAAGTCATCCCCTCGTTCCGGAGAGTATTCATCGTAAGTTTTATGGTCATTATCTGTTTTGCTTTTACTTTTACTTGAAGGGTATATTCCTATTGCAGAGGTAGATATTAGCAACGAGGTCCTTTTTGAAACGGACTTGTTTAAAAACCCGACCAACCTTTTTGTTGTTTCAATACGACTCTCTCTTATCAGCTTTTTTGCACTGTTGCTCCATCTTCTGTTTATTGATGCGCCGGCAAGGTTTATTATAATATCACAATCATCTACATCTGCAAGAGTAAAGCCTCTGTTCAAAGGTTTAACTGTATATCCTTGTTCCTCAAGATATAGTGTCAGGGAAGTTCCTATGAATCCGGAGGCACCGGTGATGCCGATTGTTTTGGTGGGATGGGACATGATTTGCTAATGGGTTAATGTGCTAATATGCTAATGAGTTAATGTGCTAATTAGTGGTGATGACGAGGCCGTCGTAGGCGGCAAGGATGCCGTCGGGGAGCTCGATGGAGAGCTGTGCGTGGGTGCCAATCTGGTGTGACAGATGGGTGAGGTAGCTTTTTTTTGCGCCAATACGTTGGGCAACATCAATTGCCTCCTGCAGGCTGAAGTGGGAGATGTGACGCTGTTTGCGGACGGTATTAATGACAAGTACCTCCAGGTTTTTCAGCTTGGAATACTCCTCTTCGTCAATTTTATTTGCATCGGTTATGTATGCAATGTCACCTATCCTGAAACCCAGCACAGGAAGGGTGTAATGTTTTACTCTGATGGGGGTTACAATTACAGAGCCATTTTCGGGGCCTATCACAAATGGTTCGTCATCAATGATCCTGACATCAAACTGAGGGGCACCGGGGTAACGGTATTCGGAAAATGCATAGGCATACTCCTGTTCTAGAGACTTTTTTACCCTCGCCTCGCAATATATAGGAAGTGCCTTCTTGCTGAAATAGTTTATTGCCCTTACGTCGTCTAGACCACCTGTATGGTCCTTGTGTTCATGTGTTAGAAGAATGGCATCAAGGTCGCTGATGTCTGCCCTCAGTAGCTGTTGTCTGAAATCCGGACCGGCATCTATCAGAATTGAAAGCCCTTTGTGCTCGACCAGTACAGAGGAGCGGAGACGGTTGTCACGGAAGTCGTCCGAAGTGCAGACCGGGCATTTGCATCCGATCATTGGTATTCCCTGCGATGTGCCTGTTCCAAGGAATGTCACTCTTGTTGTATAACTCATTTTCACATTATAAAGATAGAAACTTTTCCTACCTTTGGAAAATTTTTGTTTTGAAAGGAGTACTATATCTAATACCTTCACCTTTAGGAGATAATGACCCTAAAGAGGTGATTCCGGCAACAGTGATGGAGCTGGCGTCTACATTAAAACATTTTGTAGTTGAGGAGGTTAGAACTGCAAGAAGATACCTTTCAAAAATCGGGCTCAAAGGGAAAATTGATACTCTGGAGTTTTATGAGCTTAACGAGCATACAAAACCTGAAGAGGTTGAGGAGTATGTAAAAATACTTCTTTCAGGAGAGAATGTAGGGCTCATAAGCGAAGCGGGGCTCCCGGCCGTTGCTGACCCCGGTTCCTTGCTGGTTGAGCTGGCTCACAACAACGGAATAGAAGTGAGGCCCATGGTTGGCCCATCCTCTCTCATGATGGCTCTAATGGCCTCCGGAATGAACGGGCAGTGCTTTGCCTTTACAGGGTATTTACCGGTTAAACCTGAAGAGAGAAGAGCCAGAATAAAACAACTGGAAAAGTTGTCTCTCACTCAGCACCAGACCCAGATTATAATTGAGACACCGTACAGGAACAACTCTCTTCTTGGTGATATTCTTTTAGCTTGCTCTCCTAAGACAAGACTTTGCATTGCTGCGGAAATCTCCCTGGAGGGGGCATTTATAAAGACAAAAACTATTGAACAATGGGGACGCGAAAAGGTGGACCTCAATAAAAAACCTTGTGTATTTATCTTATGAACAATAATATATCAGAAAAAAATCTTATAGAGCTTGTAAACATGGAGTTCTATGCCCACCACGGACACTTTGAAGAGGAGCAGATTATCGGTAACAAGTTTATAGTAAACTTTTCTGCAGAGACAGATGTAATTACGCCGGGAATTTCTGATGATCTTAAGGATGCGCTTAACTATCAGGAACTCTATAACCTAATAAGCGAAGAGATGTCGGTTACATCCAAACTGCTTGAGAATGTTGCTTCAAGAATTATAAACCGGGTTAAAAGAACATACCCTCAGGTCAAGTGGGCAAGGGTGAGCATATCCAAGCTTAATCCTCCCGTTGGAGGTAAGGTAGAGGCATCCAGAGTTGTTCTTTCATATTAAACAGTTGTCCCGATGAAAGAGAAGAGTGGAAATCGTGTTGCCTTTCTGACACTCGGATGCAAGTTGAACTATTCAGAGTCATCATCGCTTGCCAGAGAGTTTGTGGAGAACGGATATGAGAAGGTGTCATGCAACAGTGAGGCAGATATTTATGTTATAAACACATGTTCTGTAACCGAACATGCCGACAAAAAGTGCAGATCTGCAATCAGAAAGCTTCATAAAATAAACTCTGACGCAATAATTGCAGTAACAGGTTGTTATGCGCAACTAAAGCCACAGGAGATTCTTGACATAGAAGGGGTCGATCTAGTTCTTGGTGCCGACCAGAAGCAGAACTTGTTCATGAGGGTTGCCGAGTTGAAAAACGAGGGTGGCTTTACGGTGCATAAGGGTGGCCGTGCATTCTCCTGTGCAATTTCTGAGGTGGGGACAATATTTCCCGCATATTCTTCAGATGACAGGACCAGATCGTTTCTCAAGGTTCAGGATGGGTGCGACTACAACTGCTCCTACTGTACAATACCACTTGCAAGGGGAAAGAGCAGGAACCATCCAATCTCATTTATTGTAAACGAGGCAAAAGAGATTGCTGCAAAAGGAATAAAGGAGGTTGTACTGACAGGTGTGAATACTGGGGATTTCGGAAAGACCACCGGAGAACATTTTGCTGATCTGCTTAAGGAGCTGGATGAAATTGACGGAATTGAAAGATACAGAATCTCGTCTATCGAGCCAAACCTCATTACAGAAGAGATAATAAAGTGGATGTCGCTAAGTAAAAAGTTCCTTCCGCATTTGCATATTCCGCTTCAATCGGGTTCAAATAGAATACTTGCACTCATGAAAAGAAGGTACAACAGGGAGTTGTTTGCTCAGAGAATTGAGATAGTCAGAAGGTACATGCCAGAGGCTTTCATAGGGGTAGATGTGATTGTTGGATTTCCGGGTGAATCAGACGCCGATTTCATGGATACATATAATTTTCTGGAGAGTGTTCACCCCTCATTCCTGCATATTTTCCCATACTCTAAAAGGAGCAATACGCCTGCAGCAGATTACGATAATCAGGTTAAGGATTCTGACAAGAGCTACAGAGTGGGTAAACTTACAGAACTTTCAGACAAGATGCACGCAGGTTTTATTGAAGCCAACAAGGGGAGGGTAGAACAGGTACTTTTCGAGAGTACACAGAAGGGGGGTAAGATGTTTGGGTATACAAGGAATTACATAAGGGTTGAGTTGCCATACAAGCGTGAAATGATAGGGGAGATAGTGTCTGTCACTCTTTGAACAGGAGCTTCTCTTCTCTTGGTTTTACCTCCATCATTCCTTTCAATCTGGCCTCTCTCTCTTTCGCTTTCTGAGCTCTTTTTCTTTTGCTCATGAAGATACTGTTCAGCAGCTCCCTGAACGAACTGAACTCCTCCTGATAAACCAATCCTAAACCACTTCTCTGGCTGTAATCCAGATAATTGGAGAACTGGTCGGCAGAGTGAGAAAATGCCTTCGCACGGAACCTGCCCTTTTCGTCAAGTTTAACCTCTACATCAATGTCGCCAACCACGCTTCCCGATTTATTCACATACTTGGAACTTCCTATATTTCCGTTGACAATAACCTTGTTGTTGAATAGCTGGGCAGAGACAGCTGCATCAAATATATCCCTGCCATTCTGACCGGGCTGGTAATTAAAGCTTAAATCGAGAGGAATTGCCAGTTGGGTGAAAATCTTGTTTATCTGATTCGAAAGTATCTCAGTGGCATTGGAATACAATAATGTAGAGTTATTTACAATGCTTGACTGGATGTCCGGAATAAAGCTGCCCGATACAAGTATAGACATTACCTGTTTAACCACTTTGTCTTCTGTGTTAAGTGCAGCATCTACCCTGGATTTGGTGATAGGGTCAAGATCCGGGATGTCAATTCCAAAACTTAGATTCGGGTTCAACAATGGTCCGGACATTTTTATAAGGCAGTCTACGTTTCTTCTGTTGCCAACGGAGCTGGTGTCAGAAATCAATGTGTTAATAGAAGCCTTTGCTCTGTAACTTGCTGTCAGGTTTAGATTGGTCCTGAAAATATCACCGTTGAACCCAATGTTGCCACCTTGCTGGATAGTGAAATCTCTGTTAAACAACCCTTGCAGAACAAATTTATAGTGTCCGCGGTCAATTATATAATCGCCATAAATGCTGAATATATCCTTTGATGGATTAATTTCCAGTGCAACCAACCCGCTTCCGTATCCGGTTATGATATCCCCCACCGATTTATCAATTTCTATCATCATGGCAGCATCTGGAGTGATGTTTATTTTCAGTTTGACATCCAGCTCGGAACTTTTCTTGGTTTTCTTTTCATTTTTAACCTCCATAAAACCAAACTCGTTGAATATATTCACTTTTGGAGGTTCGACAAACCTTAGCAGATCTGAGCCGGCAGCCTCAGACGTGGATTGCAATGGTATATGTATAACTGTTCCTCTGTTTGATGTTGCATTGATATCCATCAATATTTTGTGGATGGAACCCGATATGTCTATCGATCCTGTTCCAAATGCCGATCCATAGAAAGAGGCATTGTCACTCTCTGTTGTATTTAAACTCTCAAGATTGGAGAAGTTGATGCCAACGTTGAAACCAAGATTATAGAAATGGTCGTAATATATACCTCCGTTTACTCGTCCGGTATTGCCGTAGCGGTCTTTAATAATTGCATTCTCAGCTCTTAATCCCTTCTCCGTAACTAAAAGTGGTCCGTTAAGTGTATATCCTACCTTTGTAAAGTTTACAGTAAATCCAACATCTTTTGCTACTGCATTTGTGCTCTTGAGTGATAGTTTTTTAAGATTACCTGTAAGATGAAGGTCGCCGGTCACTCCTCCGCTTGTCTGGGAGATAATATCACTTAGAAACGGCTCAAAATAAGCTACGAGCATATTGTCCAGCTTTGCTCTCAGGTCTACTGAACCATCCTTGGGTTTGTAAGTCCCGCTAACATCTAAAGGAGTGTTTCCACTCAGATAGCTCTTGACTGAAATGTTGAAATGCTTGTTAGGGTTATCCCATTTACTAAGTATCAAGAGATCTCCTACCTCTTTTCCTGCTGCAGTCACTCCCTTTCCTTTAAGGTCTATAAGAAGCTGCGGATTGTTATATGCGTCTACAATGGATGCCACACCGGAAAAATTGCCTCCCAGATTGAAAGGTTTATGCATAAACAGATTGACAGGACCTATGTCAAAGTTTTTCAACCTGATATTCAACGAGTCGTGTATGTTCTCCGATATTGTACCATCAACAAACAATTCCTGATCTTTATTAAATAACCTGAAGTTATTGAAAGCATAGGTGCTGTCCTGTACCTGAATATCGGATTTTGCAAAGTTCCATTTCTGATTATTAAAAACCAGTACAGATGGATTTATAGTTATGCCGAAATGAGGAGCGATATTATCAGGAGATCTGGATATGAGTATATTAGATGAAAAGTTCAGGAGATTCTGCATCTCTCCCTTGTTGGAAAAGTTTAAAGCAATGCCCACATTATTGTTCTTGGCCGTAATGTCTATTCTGCTGCTATCAAGATTAGAGCCTGAAAAGACTATTTTGTCTGATATGATGGATGATTGCAAACCACTCTCTGTTGATCTGATATTGAGAAGAAGGTTGCTTGTATAGTTTTGTCTGAAGGCTATTCTTTTTGCTTTCAGCTCAATATCCAGTTGATTCTTTTCGTCCACTTCGGCGGATAGTGTACTATTTGCCGAAATAAAAAATCCGGGCAGAATAAGCTCGCTTATAGCTCTTGAATCAAAGAAGCTTACATTTAACTTGTATCTTTTTGGTTGATCGTCGTATGTGTAGCCATTCCCTTTTCTGAGCAATGCCGGGGTGTGTTTGTAGACTGTCGTATTGAGGATTTTGTCAAGGAATTTTGTCAGGAAATCACTTCCGCTGTAGGTTGCCACAGCAAATGAAGATTTGAGGGATATGTTGAAATTGTTTTGATTTGAGGCAGACTGAATGGAGATGTCGCCAATAGGATAATCCCCTTTGCTGTTTTTAAAATCGAGTGACTTGACATTTATTACCCCTATGATATCACCTTTAAGGCTTTGAGTAAAGTTAGCCAGTGTCTTGAAACTTACGGTAGAAATGGTGTCGCGTTTGTCAATTTTAAGGGCTGCAAGATCTGCATAGGCGATATCTGCATAAAAATCGTAGTATGAATCCTTTTTTGCCGATAACCCAAATATTCCCTGGAACAGGAAATCAAGATTGGGGTCGTGACAGATGATTTTTCCATTGAAAACGTCATTTACATAGCTCCCGGCAGCATTAATATTTCTAAAAGGGTAATTGTTGAACTCTAACTCCTTTATGTATACACTATCTATATAAAATTTACTTCCTCCCGATGCTTCGTCTCTCAAAAGAGCAGACATTGTGCTTCTTAAAGTAAGTTTGCCAATAGATTTGTTATTGATCAGCGATCCTACATTGAAACTCTCTGTCCTGAGTTTTCCCTGCAAATCCAGGCCCTTCTCAGTTTTATTCTGTCGCAACAGTATGTCGACATATACGTTTCCTATATTTGATGTGAGATTTCCGTTGGCGACAAAATCGTTCAAAAGACCGGCTAGCCTTCCTTTAAAGTTGTATTTGACAAAGGGCGAAAGGCCGGCTATTGCTTTTATAGGTTTGGTACTGTTTATTGTTGAAATTATCCTTGCAATATCAAGGCTCGTTGTAATACAATTGTTTATGTCAATAAAAGCCATTGTTTCCGCGCTCCTTGGCAGTCCGGAAATCCTTGCATCAAGATCAATAAATGATAATCCAGATTCAGATGTTACCTTAAGCCCTTCTGTACGCAGATTGGCAACAGTTCCGGAAACAAGTCCTGAGGCATAGAACGATAGTCTGTTGTCTGTAAGAGAAGGAGCAAATTTCCATAAAGTAATAAAATTCAGGTAAGAGTTGTCTAGATCCATCTCCATGACCACCTTTCTGGTGAACTCTTTAAAATCACCTATGCTATTATATTTGAGCGAAAAGTGGTTGGCTTTCAATTCGGTATATCCATCAAACAAATAAAGGTCGTTAAACCTGGCCTCATTGGGGCTGAGTTTAAGCCGGGCATTCATGTTTTTAACAGTAAAACCACTCTTTTCTACAAACCTGATATAGTTTATATCTGCAAGCAGGGTATCCTTTTCATAGTGGACATGTTTGATTTCTGCATTGATATCACTTAATGAAAGGTCTGAAAAATCGATAAATTCATCTCCGTTGTCAGGAGCTGGAGATGAAGGACTGTTGTATGTAAATCTGAAGTTTGTCAGTTTTATCTCGTTTGCTACAAGGTCAAGATTAAAAGCTGTTGAGTCTTGCTGATTTTTTTTACCTGAGAGCTTGAATACTCGTGCCAGGTTAGACGACTTTCCTTCTTCTATTAGCATATTGAATACACCATCGTACAACTGAACCTTTTTGAATCTGAACTTGCGCGATATGAGATCCTTTGCAGAGAAACTTACAGATAGTTTTTTGCAATTTATAAGAGTATCTCTCTTATTGTATAAAACATGTACGTCATTTAGAATGAGCTTGTTGAAGAAAACGTAGTAGACCCTTCCGATTGACACCTCTGTATTTAGTCTCTTTGAAAGTACGTTTGTTGCCTTTCTTGCCACCCATGTCTGCAGGGATGGATTTTGCAAAGCGATATATGCTCCTATTGGCGTAATTGCAACAATAAAGAGAATGCCGATTACTATTTTCCTGAAAATCTTAATATGCTCAAATTTAATCAACAAATTTAATCAAATAAGTGGAGCTATTTGTTAAAAAAGAGCCATTTTTGCAAAAGATATTTTAATATGAAAATTACAATACTGGGAATAGAGTCATCGTGTGATGATACTTCGGCTTCTGTTATAAGAAACGAGGTACTTTTGTCCAACGTAATGGCAAATCAGGATGTCCACAGCAAGTACGGAGGGGTGATACCTGAGCTGGCTTCAAGGGCTCATCAGCAGAACATATTACCTGTTGTTGACATGGCTCTCAAAATAGCGGATATAGGGCTTAAGGATATTGATGCAATAGCTTTTACAAGGGGCCCGGGACTTCTGGGTTCACTACTTGTTGGGACGTCATTTGCTAAAGGATTATCGATAGCTTTGAATAAACCACTGATTGACGTTAATCATCTTCAGGGTCATATATTGTCGCACTTTATAAAAGAACCGTTAAAAGAGAAAAATCATCCGGCATTTCCTTTTCTGTGTCTTCTGGTCTCCGGCGGTCATACACAAATTGTTAGGGTAGACGACTACCTGAAGTTTGAAATAATTGGTCAGACAATTGACGATGCGGTTGGTGAGGCTTTTGACAAGTGTGCAAAGATAATGGATCTTGGATACCCGGGAGGCCCTGTCGTAGACAAACTTGCAAAGGAGGGCAATCCTAAGGCATTCAGGTTCTCTAAACCAAGGATTGCAAATCTTGATTACAGTTTTAGCGGGGTCAAGACATCGTTGCTTTATTTTTTGCGTGACAGTGTTAAGGAAGATCCTGAATTTGTAAGCAGGAACATCAACGATTTGTGTGCTTCGTTCCAGCATACATTGATTGAGATCCTTATGGATAAATTATTATTGGCGGTAAAGATTACCGGGATTAAGGAGGTTGCAATTGCGGGAGGAGTCTCTGCAAATTCGGGATTGAGAGAGAGAATTCTCTCTGAGGGGAGATCGCGAGGATGGAACACATATGTTCCTGAATTCAAGTTTACTACAGACAATGCTGCAATGATTGCAATAACAGGGTATTATAAATTTAAATCCGGTCAGACCTGTGACCTGGATGTGACTCCTGTTTCCAGGATATTAGATTATGCGTGAATTTGAAATAACCACACCTCTTAATGTTGAGATCACTAAAAAAGAGATGATCGATACTGCTGCCCGTTCTATGGGTGTCTCTCCAAAATCTGTAGGGGATGTAAGAATAATAAGAAGATCTCTCGATGCAAGGGGGAGGGATGTATTGTACCGATATAGGGTAGAGGGATATTTGTCGACTGAAAATCCGGTGGACAAGTATGTAAGGATTAATTACAAAAATGTAGAGAAAGGAGAGCCGGTAATAGTAGTAGGAGCAGGTCCTGCCGGGCTTTTTGCCTCATTGAAACTCATTGAAAGAGGGTTTAAACCAATAATTCTTGAGAGAGGCAAGGATGTTCACTCCCGTAAATTCGATCTGGCAAAACTCAATAAAGAACAAATAATAAATCCTGATTCAAATTACTGTTTTGGAGAGGGTGGGGCAGGAACATTCTCTGACGGAAAGCTCTACACCAGATCAAGTAAAAGAGGTGATATCAATGAAGTACTAAGTCAGTTGGTTCTTTTTGGTGCCGACAAGGATATTATGATTGATGCACATCCGCATATAGGCTCTGACAGACTGCCGGCTATAATTGAAAATATCAGGAACCATATTACTGAACATGGAGGAGAGTACCACTTTAATACTAAGGTAGAGGATTTTATTATTGATGGAGATTCCGTTAAGGGAGTAAAATGTGCAGGAGGAGAGGAATTTACAGGAAAGGCTGTAATTCTGGCAACAGGACATTCCGCCAGAGATATTTACAAATTATTTGCAAAAAAGGGGTGGCAGATAGAGTCAAAAGGTTTTGCGATGGGGGTTAGGGTAGAGCATCCTCAGTCTTTGATAAACAAAATTCAATATCATGGTAAATACCAGCCATTTATGCCAACGGCAGAATATAGTCTGGTGGCGCAGATTGAGGGCAGGGGAGTTTTCTCCTTTTGTATGTGTCCGGGAGGCATTCTGGTACCTGCTTCTACAGTGCCGGGAGAGCTTGTTCTGAATGGTATGTCAAATTCGCAAAGAAGCTCGAAATGGGCAAATTCCGGTATTGTTGTATCTGTTGAACCTTCGGATATTCCGGAATACGACAAATACGGTGTACTAGCTCAAATGGAATTTCAGAGTGCAATAGAGAGGGCCTCATTCGATTTTGGAGGGGGAAACCTGTGTGCACCCACTCAAAGAGTGACTGATTTCCTAAAGGGAAGATTATCAGTCAATCTGCCTCAGACCTCGTATGTTCCCGGAGCCGTTGCTGCCCCGTTAGATGAGATACTGCCCAAATTCATTACCAGCCGCCTGAAGCAGGCAATGCTTGTCTTTGAGAAGAAAATGCATGGTTTTATCACTTCCGATGCAATTATGATGGCTGTCGAATCAAGAAGTTCATCTCCGGTAAGGATTCCAAGAGATACTGAGAGCTATTCTCATGTAACGTTGAAGAACCTTTATCCTTGTGGTGAGGGTGCTGGTTATGCCGGGGGTATTGTATCGTCGGCAATGGACGGGATCAATGTGGCTTCTGCTATCAACTGACACTGCATAAGGGGACGCAAACACAAATTATGTGATTTTTTCATTGCATGGTGGTTGGTTGTGATATACGTGCACAAGATTTACCCGCTTCGCTCCTTAAGTGGGTACCCAACTCCTCTTTGTAAGTCTCTCCAAATCCCACACCTTATTCGGATTTTGTACACAATTTGCTTATAGATATACAGAAGTTTCCCAAGTGTTTAGCGAAAATTTTTGTATATCGTTAACTTTCAGTATATGAATTAATTGCTAATAACTTCTTGGAAGTATTTCCAAGAAGTTATTAGCAAAAGGCTATATATCAAATATTTAAGTACAATTCCTAAGTCCGCGACGATCTCCTAGCGCGATAAGTGGCATATTGCTAAAAACTTTGATCTGCCAGTTGTTTTCACAACTATCATATAATGAATGTGATACTAAAATATTTCGTGAGGTTTTTACAGAAAAATTATTTGTAATGTGCTAATAAACAGGCTTTTCGTAAAACAACTGGCAGATCGTATTGAAGTTTCCCACCTGGTTAAGTGCCACATTATCTGTTTGTAAACTGAGATTTTCAAATATTTTTTCTGAATAATTTTTATTTTTTGGTTTTTGGTTTTTCGTTTTGACACTTTGGTGCAGTTTGAGATCTCGTGCAGGGATAAGCGGTATTTGTAGCAATTTTTGTCGACTAATTCCGATTTCTGCAGAACTTAATTGTACTAACATTTTAATAATCCATCTAATGCATTGATACTTGGCTTATTACGTATTTAATTGATTTCCAGACCATTTTTCAAATATTTGTAAATCATGCATATACTACTCACTCTGGCAGAGTGCGTAGTACTTGATTGAAAATGTGAGAAATACGTATTCGTCTGCTAATCTAGCATTTACTAACGTCTCTGGCAGAGCTTTAATAAACGCCTAATCTACAGCTGGATATAAAACCATGTGGAGGCAAATCTTGCCGACACATACCTTATTGAGTTCTTTGGTAGGTTTATCTGCCAGTTGTTTTAGCATGTTGCACATATTAAGGCACATATAAAATATAATCGGTCAAAATTCGGAGAAAATAATTTTATAAACAGCTGATAAACAGCAATATCATATTTTAACTAGCAGATACAGTAAATGGGAAACTTCAAGGGAGTTTTCGTGTTAGTAAAGTGGTTGCGCGTAAAATTTATCGCCCCGCATTGCGTGAGATGTAAATAACTGAAACAAATAAAAAATGGGTAAATCTGATATTTTGTCAGATTCACCCACTTTATCTTGTCAGGTACACAATGTGCGTCCCCGTGTACCCCCGTGTACTTATTCGCAGCCTGAGCAACCTGAACATCCGCCGCTGGTGCTGCAGGAAGAGGCTTCTTTTTCGCCATGGAGTCCATTGGCAAGTTCTTTTTCACTGGCATCGCGAACTGCAACTACTGTACCTGTAAAGTGCAGGTCAGCACCTGCAAGAGGGTGGTTGAAGTTCATAACCACAACATCTTCTTTTATTTCATCAATTGTGCCTTGAAGACGGTTGCCATCAGAATCCTGCATAGGAAGTACATTCCCTAATGTAAGCAGACCTTCCTCAATCTTTCCCTCTATCATGAACATATCTTTAGGAAGTTCTACAATTGCATCCGGATTCTCCTCGCCGTATCCCTCAAGGGCTGTCAGTTTGAAGTCGAAGCTGTCTCCTACCTCTTTGTTCGCTACATTCTCTTCGAATTTTGGCAGAAGATAACCTGTGCCAAAGATAAATTCCATAGGTTTGTCAGCTGTGACCGTTTCCATAACATCCCCGTCTACAACAAGAGTATAGGACAGAGCAACAACTTTATTAGTGCCGATTTTCATTATTTCTGTGATTTTAAAGTAATATATTTTGTAAAGTTAACTGCATATGCAAATATTGTGCTAAATTTTTCTTCTGATCTTGTATCCTATAGCCGCAACAAATAGAGTTACCAGAGGGGTTATTATATTGAAAAAGCAATAGGGAAGATATGCCAGAGTAGAAACATGTAAAACTCCGGACTGTGCTACACCGCAAGTGTTCCATGGTACTAACACAGATGTAACGGTGCCTGAATCTTCAAGCGTCCTGCTGAGTAATTCCGGTGCATAACCCTTCTTTCTGTATGTCTCTGCAAACATTTTTCCAGGCAGCAATATTGCCATATATTGGTCGGAGAGGGTTATATTACAGAAAATTGTAGACGCAACAGTGGACCCAACCAGTGTGAAGGTGTTTTTAACAAATTTCAACATCATCTCTGTAATTCTTTGGATCATACCGCTAGCCTCCATTACTCCACCGAACGTAACAACACAAAGTATAAGCCAGACAGTATTTAGCATTCCCGCCATTCCTTTTGTTGCAGTGAGTGTGTTAAGCATTGCGTCTCCGGTATCTACACTCACACTTCCTGAGAGCATTTTCATGGCTGCCACAAAATAGATCGTGAACTTACCGCTTACTCCATCAGCAATCTGTGAACAGAGATCAGGCTGTACAACACACGCTACAACTGCTCCTATTACCGCAGAGAGAAACAGGGTAATGAATGGAGATACCTTTTTTACAATCATTACAATAGTAAAAACAGGAATAAGAAACAAAAACGGTGATATCTTGAATGTAGTTGAGATTGCTGTCAGCTGACTGTCTATATTTACCGACGATGATACCGGAATAACAAAACCGGCAACGGCAAAAATAATGAAGGTCAAAACAAAGGCAGGAACAATGGTAATAAGCATGTATCTGACATGGGTGTATAAGTCGACGCCTGCAACAGCTGCTGCAAGGTTGGTTGTGTCCGACAGAGGAGAAAGTTTATCTCCGAAGTATGCACCTGATATTATTGCTCCGGCAAGCCATGGGGCAGAGAAGCCAAGAATCTGGCCCGCTGAGAGCATTGCAACGCCAATTGTACCAACTGTGGTCCAGGAGCTGCCAGACATTACTGATACTGCAGAGCATAAAATAAATGTAACGACAAGAAAAACAGACGGATGTATTAGTTTGAGACCATAAAAAATCATAGTGGGGACAACACCACTAATCATCCATGATCCTGTAAGTGCACCAATCATAAGAAGAATGAAAATTGCCGAGCCGGTCTTGGTAAGGTGGTCCATCATACCTGCTTCTAGTTTTTCCCATGGAACCTTAAGGTAGCCTATTGCAATAATAATGGTCAGGACACTAGTTAATAAAAGAGATATCTGTGAGGGTCCGGAGGAGATGTTGTCTCCAAAAAAACGAACTCCAACAGAGATCATAGCAACAAGAAAAATGATAGGGACAAACGAGATAAATAGACCTGGTTTTTTCATATATCTGTTTTATATTCCGTTAAAATCCACCAACTCAAAAGCCAGAGTGGGTATCTGCCATCTACTTGAATTTCGTGGATCTGTGCCAATTTCTATTATATTGTTCCATAGCGAAATAATATTTCCGGTCACATTCATCTCCTTGATTGGATGTGATATTTTTCCATCTTCAAAGTAAAAGCCCTCTACCCCGAAAGAGAAATCTCCTGTAGAGGAGTTGGTGTTTCCTCCGTTGAATCCTGTTACAAAGATCCCGTTAATGCATTTGGACAATATATGATCCAGGTCCTTGTGTGTCTTTTTAAGCTCATTGCCCTTCATCAGGCAATTTAAGACAGAGGGACCATCAACCGTTACTGGCATCCCTAGTTTTTGCGAGTGATAAGTGTTAATGAAATATGTATTTACTATACCATTTTCAATAATGTTCATTGGTTTGGTCGCTACCCCCTCGCCATCAAAATACCGGGAACCAAACGCTCCCACAAGGTGGGCATTGTCGAAGAGTGTAAAAGATGGTGAGAATACCTTTTTGCCAAGCATTCCTTTTAGGAAAGAGTTGTTTTGCTGTATCGAGGCCCCGTTCAAGGCAGAGATTATTGGCGAAATAAGCCTGCTTGAAGCTGTATTTTCCACCACCATATTATATTTTCCCGATTTGAGTTTTTTTGGGTTCAGCCTTCTGAGAGCCCTTTCCAGTGATTTTGTCCCACATCCTTCAATTTTGAGATCGTTGAAAAATATAGTGCTTTCGTACCACCATGCTTCCGGTCTGGCATCGCCGCGTCCCTTGACAGAACATTCGGTGCTTACAGTAAAGGTTGACTGACTGCTTTCGTCTTCAAATCCCTGCGAATCAATCATGTAAAAATAGTCGTCGGTGTCGCCGTATTCGCTGTTCACGGTTATAACCCTTTTGTCCTTACCAAAAACCTCGGATGCACAAGCAAAAGCAATTCTGGATTTTTCTGCCGGTTCTATGGTTTCTACAGAGTTGTCGTACTGTTCCAGATCTGCACCACCTCCTGTATAGTAGAGCGATTTGTCGGGAAGCCTGCGGTAAGGATCAGGTGTGAGTAACCGGGTTGCCTCTATTCCTTTTCCGATAAAATTCCCAATCTCTTTTACTTCTGTGCGATTTGTAGAAAAAGAACCGTATTTATTGTCGACATACAACTGGATATATAGAGAGGAACCTGTTGATTGTTGCAACCTGTCAAGCTTATCGTTTCTTACAGAGTATGAACACTGCTTTGCTATGTTCAGGCTTATTCGTGCTGCCTGACAACCCTTTTTGAGAGAGAGCTCCAGAGCCTTTACAGCTGTTTCTTTTGGATTTAGTGACATTAGCTTTGAACCCCTCCTACGGTTAGTTTTTTTACAAGAACAGTTGGCATTCCGCAAGATACGGCACAATATTGTTCCTTACCACATGTCCATGTTCCATTGTCTATGATAGAATTGTTACCTACAGCAACTATATCTGCCAAAGCCTGTGGGCCGTTTCCGATAATATTTATATCCTTGATTGGCCGGGTAAGCTTCCCGTTTTCGATGAGATATCCCGATTTAACATAGAACGTAAAGTCTCCTGCACCTATCTGAACCTGTCCGTTGGAGAAATTGTCAACATAGATCCCCCGTTTGACAGATGATATTATATCAGCTTCGCTACTGTTCCCGTTCTCCATATAGGTTGCTCTCATCCTTGGCAGAGGCATGAATCTGAAAGACTCCCTTCTCCCGTTTCCGGTAGGTGACGTTTTATAGTAACCTGCACTAATTCTGTCATGCAGATATGAGGTAAGCACACCATCACGAACCATGTAAGTTTTTTGGCCTATCACACCTTCATCGTCGAAGTTAACAGAACCTCGGTTTCCCGGAATGGTTCCGTCATCTATGACTGAAATTTCTGATGAGCATATTGTCTTGCCGAATTTGTCTGCAAAAATTGATGTGTTCAGCCGGTTGAAATCGGCTTCAAAGGCGTGTCCTATTGCTTCGTGCAACAGTATGCCAGACCCGCCGGCACCCATTACAACCGGAAGTTCTCCTCCTTTTGGCTGAATTGCATTAAATAGAAAAGCTGTCCTTTCGACCACCTCTTTTGCAACCTCATTAACAAGCTCATCGGATAAAAACTCAAAACCGGTTCTGAAGCTTCTTGAAGAACTGCCGTTTTCCACCTTGCCGTCGCTCTCCATGATGCAAGTAGCTGTTATGGATGCCATGGGTCTTTCGTCACATGCAAGTAACCCATCGGAATTGAAAAAGAGAATCAGAGTGGTAGAGTCGGATATTTTGGCAAGCACCTTATTTACCCGCGAATCTAGTTCGAATATTTTCGAATTCATATTACGCAGATACGGAATCTTACTGGAGATAGGGTTCTCTTCCCAAGAGGTTATTATTGGATAAAAATTGGTGAAACTGAGTGGCTTTATTCTTATTGGGGGTACTGACTTTATGCTGGAAGTGGCTATCTGAGAAGCTGCTTTGGCTGCTTTCTCCATCTCCTTCATTGTCGTAATCTCTGTGTATGCATAACCTGTCTGGTCGCCGTAAACAACACGTATGCCCATTCCATAGTCTATATGTGACCCTGCGGCATTTACTTCGCCATCCCTTAAAGCTATCTCATTGGAGATACTGTGTTCGAAATACAAATCTGCATAATCGCCGCCATTTGAGAGGGCTATCTGTATCAGCCTGAGGAGATCTTCTCTTGCTACACCAAAAAAGGCCATCGTTTTGTGAAGTTCTGTCATCAGATTTATTTTCTGCAAAGTAATCTAAAAATGCATAAATTAGCAAATTGTAATGTCATATAGCTATGGATCAACCAAAACTTGAAAGGTTGCTGAGAGTAATGCAGCTTTTAATTAATAACAAAAGATATACTGTTGAAGATTTGGCAGATAGACTTGGCACATCTGTAAGAACGGCATACAGATATATCGACACTTTTAAAAATGCCGGTTTTCTGGTTAATGAAATTGACGGGATATACTCTCTTAGCAAAGAGTCAAAACAATTCAGAAGTATTTCTGAACTAGTATATTTTACAGAGGAAGAGGCATTTATTCTTAAAAAGGCTATTGAATCTATTGATGATGAAAATCCTGCCTTGGGGGGATTAAAGAAAAAACTCTATTCAGTATATGATTTCAAAAGAATCGCAGATGTGGTTGTGCATCCCGGTCAGCTTAACATTGTTAATAATCTTATAGAAGCGATTAAATACAAGGAGCAGGTGATACTTAAGAACTACCGTTCGTCCAACAGTAGCAATGTCACTGACAGACTGACAGAACCGTTTGCATTTGATACAAACATGGTTCAGGTATTTTGCTATGAACCTGCCAGCAATCAGAACAAACTTTTTAAGGTCGCTCGTATAGAAGAAGTCGTAAGGATAGAAAAGAACTGGTGCAACGAATCCTTTCACAGAAAAGCAAAGACCGATGTATTCAGGATTTCCGGATTTGACGAATTAGAGGTAGAGCTCAGGCTCACCATGCTGGCGGCAAATCTTCTGATGGAAGAGTATCCTCTTTCTGAACAATTTATTTCAAAAATGTCGGACAATGAGTTCATCTTTAAGACAAATGTGTGCAGCTATGAGGGGGTTGGCCGATTTGTCCTGGGACTATGTAATGAAACAGAAGTTCTTGGGAGTACTGCGTTTAAATTATTCCTTAATGACAAAAGGACCAAAAGCAAATTTTAGTGTTTAGGGTTAAAGGTTCAAGGATAAAATTATTTGTTTTTTTTACCAAATTAGCCTAATTTTGCGAGGATAATTACCTAAGTAATACAAGTGTGTTTAGAATTTCTAAGGATATCTCTTTTGAAGATATTGAAAAAATAGTACAGGGCAGGGAAGAAATAGTTATAGACAGTGCTATAGCTGAGAGAATCCGGGAAAATTTTGCTTTTCTGGACAAATTCCGCAAAGACAAGATAATCTATGGAATAACCACCGGATTTGGTCCCATGGCACAATACAGGATAGACGATGATTCTCTTATCAAGCTTCAATATAATATTATCAGAAGTCATTGCACAGGTGCCGGAAAACCATTGGATGACATATATGTAAGAGCAGCAATGCTTGCAAGAATGAGTACCTTTTTACAAGGTCTCTCAGGAGTCAACATGGAACTTATAAATCTTCTGGTCAATTTCCTAAATCTTGAAATATATCCGATTATTCCTGAACATGGCAGTGTCGGAGCCAGCGGTGACCTGGTGCAGATGGCACATATAGCACTAACACTTATAGGGGAAGGAGAGGTAAGGCACAAGGGAGAGATAAGAGAAACTGCTTCTGTAATGAATGAGTACGGGCTCAAGCCAATTTCCATCTATATAAGGGAGGGACTGGCTCTTGCCAATGGTACGGGAATGATGACCGGCATAGGATTCATTAATCTGGTTAACGCAAAGAAGCTCCTGAGGTGGTCTGTTCTGGCATCCGTAATGATGAACGAAATAACACATGCATACGACGATTTCGTTTCTGAACCTTTAAATAATTCTAAACCTCACCCCGGACAGCTTGCAATAGCAGATCAGATGCGTGTAATCATGAATAGTTCCGGTAGATTCAAAAAGAGGGAGAGCGAATTGTACAATAACAATCACAACGAGTCTATCTTCGTGCATAAGGTTCAGAGTTACTACTCTCTAAGATGCGTGCCTCAGATACTTGGGCCGGTATACGATACAATTGAAAATGCAGAGAAGGTGGTCGTAACCGAGTTTAACAGCGCTTGCGACAACCCTATAGTTGATGATAAGTCAAACAATATCTATCACGGAGGAAACTTTCACGGAGATTATGTGAGTTTTGAAATGGACAAGCTTAAAATAGCGGTTACAAAGCTGACAATGCTTGCCGAGCGACAACTCAACTATCTTTTCCATGATAAAATCAATGGAATTCTCCCGCCTTTCGTTAATCTGGGAGTTTTAGGATTGAATTACGGACTTCAGGCTGCGCAGTTTACTGCTACTTCTACAACAGCAGAGTGCCAGACACTTTCAAACCCGATGTATATCCATAGCATTCCAAATAATAATGACAATCAGGACATTGTAAGCATGGGTACAAACTCGGCCCTGCTTGCAAAAACAGTTATTGAAAACTCATTTCAGGTACTGGCAATTCAATATATGGCATTGATGCAGGCGATTGATTATCTGAAAATAGATAAAGATCTTTCAGATGAAAGCCGGAACGTATATCACAAGATCAGATCATTTTTTCCGGTTTTTGCAGATGACACACCTCTTCATAAAGATATCGAAAACACAATCAATTATCTAAAAGAGAACTAATATGAGATATGCTTTGGTTACAGGGGGGAGCAGAGGAATAGGACGTGCCATATGTCTGAAACTTGCCACTATGGGTTTCTCGGTTATTGTCAACTACACAAATAATGAGGAAGCTGCCACGGGGACCATGGACGCTATAACAAAGGCAGGGGGAGATGCATCAATATTGAAATTTGACGTTTCGAAAAAGGAAGAGGTTGACGCGGCACTTAGAAGCTGGAGAGAGGTTCATGAAAAGGAGTATATTGAGATACTGGTGAATAATGCCGGTATAAGGGAAGATAACCTGATGCTGTGGATGGAGCCGGAAAGCTGGCACAAGGTTATTGGGGTGTCGCTCAACGGAATGTTTTATGTAACTCAGGCACTCATTAAGGATATGCTGGTTAAAAAATCAGGCAGGATTATAAACATAGTCTCACTTTCAGGAATAAAGGGGCTACCGGGACAGACAAACTACTCTGCAGCAAAGGGAGGAGTTATTGCAGCTACAAAGGCTTTAGCTCAGGAAGTTGCGAGAAAGGGAGTTACGGTAAATGCTGTAGCGCCGGGATTTATCCAGAGCGACATGACTAAGGGACTGGACGAGGATATGCTAAAGAAACAAATCCCTATGGACAGGTTCGGAAAACCTGAAGAGGTAGCCGAGCTGGTTGGATTTCTGGCATCTCCTGGGTCGTCATATATAACGGGAGAGGTAATTTCTATAAATGGAGGTCTATATACTTAATGGTATGAAGAGGGTTGTAATAACAGGAATGGGGATATACTCATGTATTGGTCAGAGCCTCGATGAGGTTAAGAGATCGCTCATGAGCGGAAGGTGCGGAATTGGAATTGATCCGGCCAGAGAGGCAATTGGTTTCAGATCTTATCTTACCGGTATCCTTCCTGAGCCAAACCTGACGCCTCTGTTGGACAGGCGAAAAAGAATATCAATGTCGCAGGAGGCCGGTTATGCATATATGGCAACAGTTGAGGCCCTTGATAATGCTCATATTGACAACGACTTTCTGGCTTCGCATGATGTTGGTATACTTTATGGAAACGACAGCAGTGCACAAGCTGTTATGGAGGGAGTGGACCTTATACGGGAAAAGAAGAACACTACGTTGGTTGGTTCCGGTTCGGTTTTCCAATCCATGAACTCGACCGTTACAATGAATCTCTCTGTAATTTTTAAGCTCAAAGGGATAAATATTACTATTGCCGGTGCCTGTGCAAGTGGTTCTCACGCTATAGGAATGGGCTTCCTTATGATACAATCGGGTTTGCAGGATTGCATTATTTGCGGAGGGGCACAAGAGGTCAATCCCTTTTCAGTAAGTAGTTTCGATGGGTTGAATGCCTTCTCTATGAGAAATGATGCTCCGTCAGAATCATCAAGACCATTTGATGCGGACCGTGATGGACTGGTTCCAAGCGGGGGAGCTGCATCGTTGATTTTGGAGAGTTACGAATCTGCCATTAGGAGAGGAGCCCCTATACTTGCAGAAGTAAAGTCTTACGGTTTCTCATCCAACGGTGAACATATATCTGTACCAAATGTTGATGGACCTAAAAGATCTATTCAGATGGCAATTAGAAACTCAGGTCTCTCTATTGAACAGATTCAGTATGTAAATGCTCATGCAACTTCTACTCCTATTGGAGATTACAACGAAGCAAAGGCAATAGCAGAAGTTTTTGGCTCACACAAACCGTATGTAGGGTCTACAAAAAGTATGACAGGTCATGAAATGTGGATGGCCGGTGCAAGCGAGGTGGTCTATTCGGTTCTGATGATGCAAAATTCATTTATTGCTCCTACCATTAATTTCAAAACACCCGATGAGGCATCGGCGCAGCTGAATATTTCCGGAAAATACGTGGATTATAGTTTTGATACCTTGCTTTCAAACTCCTTTGGTTTTGGAGGAACTAATTCCACTCTCATAATTAATAAAATATAACTTTCTCACAACTATGATAGACGGTGTACTGATAGAAAAAATAAACACGATTCTGGCGGAAGAGTTTGAGGTGGATGCTTCAATTATCAAACCGGAAGCTCCCCTTATGGAGACTCTGGATCTGGACAGCCTGGATCTTGTCGATATGGTAGTTTTGATTGAGCATAATTTTGGTTTTACTGTAAAGGCAAAAGATTTTGTCGGGATAAAGTCCTTTGAGGATTTTTATCAGTTCATTAATTCCAGAATTAATGGAGCCTAATGAATCTAATAAGAGTTGGAGCGGAAAATCCAGAGGCGGGACATTAGGGTACCTCTCGTTTGTATTTCTAATTAAAAATTTTGGTGTTGGGGCAGCATATTCGTTGCTTTCATTTGTAGTCATATACTACATCCCTTTTGCACCTAAAGCAACTTCGGCAATATGGAATTATTCAAGGAAAATCCTTAAAAAAGGCCGGTTGACATCGCTGAAGTTTCTCTATATGAATTTCTTTCGCCTCGGTCAGTCTATAATTGACAGGGTAGCTGTAGGTGCCGGAAAGTACAATGAATTTGTTTTCGATTTCTCTGAACCGGACAATGTAAAGAAGGTTTTAAACAGTTCCGAGGGAGTGGTTATTATAGGGGCGCATTTTGGCAATTGGGAGATAGGCTCCCCTTTTTTTGACAAGTATTCCAAAGAGATGATGGTTGTAATGATGGATTATGAATATCAGAATATCAAGAAGATACTTGAAGCTCAGAAAAAGATTGACACTTTCGGCGTTATTCCCATAACTGAAAATTCATTCTCATATCTATTTGAAATAAGAGATGCGCTCTCAAAAGGTAAATATATTGCCATTCAGGGGGATAGACTCAGCAAGAGCGAAAAGCACCTTGACATGATGTTCATGGGCTCTATGGCTGCATTTCCATTAGGTCCATTCGTCCTTGCAACAAGACTTAATGCACCCGTTGTTTTCTATTTTGCCGTAAGGACAGGCTATAAGAGATATAAATTTGAGTTTACCATGGCCGGAGACTATTCAGGCGAACCCCATAAAAAGAAGGAGGTTGCACTTATGAAGGATTATGTCACTACTTTGGAAAGAGTAGTTGGTGAATATCCCGAACAGTGGTATAACTATTACAATTTCTGGAACATATGATGAATAAAAAGTTACTGCTAGTCTCTGCAAATCGTCTGGCCGACCCATATCCGGTGTACCCGATAGGTATTTCATATCTTCATACATATCTTAAGAAGAACATGCCTGAGACAGAGGTGTCGTTGTTTGATATGAACCTGGGAACAATTGATGGATTAGCAGAAATTCTTAGAAACGATAATCCAGACTTTATTGGTGTTTCCATCAGGAACATAGATGGAGCCAACTCCTTGGACAGAACAAGTTTTATACCCGGGTATAAAGAGATTATAGATGTTATAAGAGCAAATTCCAAAGGTATTGTAATTCTTGGAGGCTCGGGCTTTTCCATATATCCCGAGGAGTTGTTGAATATATTAAAACCAGATTACGGAATAATTGGAGAGGGAGAAGAGAGTTTAAGGAAGTTGATCCTTCACCTGATATCTGGTAGCAATATTGATAATATTGAGGGTCTTGCGTACTTCAAGGGAGACAGTATTGTGGTCAATAAGCATGTTGAATATCTTAAGTCGTTGGAAATAAACTTTAACGAAACCCTTTCTGATTTTTATTGGGAGAAAAGTGGCATGCTCAATATTCAGACTAAAAGAGGATGCTGCTACAATTGCATATATTGTTCCTATCCTATAATCGATGGAAGAAAGGTGAGAACCATGGATACCGACCTTATTGTGGGCAACCTCGAAAGACTATATAAGGAGAAAGGAATAAATTACGTCTTTTTTACTGATTCAGTATTCAACATACACAACAGCTACAATATTGAACTGGCAGAGAAGATTATCAGAAGCGGAATTAAGGTCAATTGGGGAGCTTATTTTTCTCCACACAATCTAACCGACGATATTCTGGCACTTTTTAAACGTTCGGGATTGAAACACATTGAATTTGGAACAGAATCACTATGCACCGAACAAATGCACCGATATGGCAAAAATTTCTCATTCGAGGATGTTCTGCTGAACTCCGACAGGTGTTTGAAGCATAATATATATTATGCTCATTTCTTGATACTTGGTGGTATAGGAGAGACCAAAAAGACTCTTATTGAGACAATGGAGAACGCCGGAAAAATTCGATATTCTGTTTTTTTCCCTTATATTGGTATGAGAATATACCCAGGGACACCTCTCCATAGGATTGCGATTGATGAAGGAAAAATTTTACCGGAAGATACACTACTGCAACCAACATATTATCTGGCAGATGGTTTTGATTACGATGAATGTAAGAGAATGGCTCTGGAGACAGGAAAGGCTTGGATATTTCCCGATGATCCGTTGTCTGAACAGATGGATGAAATGCGAATAAAAAGAAATAAAAAGGGTTTAATATGGGAGTATTTGAGAAAGCCTTGATATCCGGAGAGGGTATATTACAATATATCCCGCAAAGGTATCCGATGGTAATGGTTGACTCTTATTACGGAAGAGAGGGCGATGCCTCCTATACCGGATATACACCTGCAGAGGACTCCCTTTTTTGTGAAGGAGGGTTTTTTCAGGAGACCGGAATAATTGAGCATATAGCTCAGTCGGCTGCAGTATGTGCAGGAGTGGAGTTTATAGAAAAAGGAGAGGAGATTCCCGTTGGATTTATAGGTGCTGTGAGTAAATTCGAAGTTGTAAAATTGCCATCGGTGGGTAAGACATTACAAACAACAACAAGGGAGGTTCAGAAATTCATGGATGTCTCTCTTGTCAGTTCGGTGGTTGAGATTGAGGGGGAGGTAATTGCAACAGGAGAGCTTAAGATATTTTTACAAAAGAGGAGTGATAATAACCAATAAGATATGCGCAAAAAGAGAGGGCCACAGAACAGTCTGACATTGGTTCACAGAAATAAAGTGAGGGTAAGGTTCAACGAGGTGGACTCGATGAAAATCGTCTGGCACGGTGAGTATGTAAAGTACTTCGAAGACGGAAGGGAATCTTTTGGGGACAATTACGGGATCGGATATATGGACATATACAATGCAGGATTCACTGCACCGGTTGTAGATTTACACGTATCATACAAACAACCTTTGATATACGGCGACGTTGCTGTTGTGGAGACAAAGTATATTTACAACCCGGCAGCAAAGATACATTTCGAATACAATATTTACAGGGAATCAGATGGAGAGCTTGTTGCGACAGGTTATTCAATACAGGTATTTCTTGGAAATGAGGGAGTGCTAGAGTGGAACAATCCGGAATTTTTTCTTAACTGGCAGAAAAGATGGAAGTTGACAGAATAGTGAAAAAAAAAGTATATGTAGCCGGGGACTGCATTTACAGTCCTTTGGGTTTTACTACAAGGCAGAATCTGTCCTCGATTCTCGATTATAATTCCGGAATAGAGGAGATAGATGACAAGGCTCTGTATTATAGACCTTTTCAGGGAGCAAGAATTTTAAATGACAACCATAACCTGGAGGAACGCATCAATTTATCAATAAAAGAGGCAGTTGAGTGTTCGAATATTTTGGATCAAGACTCTTTTTTTAAAGAGACCATACTTGTGTTTTCCACAACCAAGGGTAATATTGATGCTTTAAAATCAAAGAATGACGAGATTGATGAGAGGGTATATCTGTCTAATCTTGCAAAAAAAACTGCACAATCCTGGAAAATGGGAATTTCTCCATTGGTTATTTCAAATGCCTGCATTTCCGGGGTAAATGCAATAATCACTGCTTCCAGATTGATAGAGAGAGGTATATGTACTCATGCGGTGGTAGTAGGGGCCGATCTTCTTTCGCATTTTGTAGTTTCCGGCTTTCAGGCATTTCATTCGATTAGCCCTACACGTTGTATCCCTTACGACTCTTCAAGAGACGGACTTAGTCTGGGAGAGGCGGTAGGAGCCGTGATTCTGACATCGCAAAGAGAGGTTTCAAAAGATTCAGATCCGGTTGTTGTAGAGGGAGGAGCTGTGAGTAATGATGCAAACCACCTTTCGGCACCATCCCGTACAGGTGACGGTCTTGGAGAGGCAATATTGCAATCGATGTGTGTTGCCGGAGTCTCACATGAAGATATTGATTTTATAAATGCACATGGAACAGCAACACTGTACAACGACGAAATGGAATCTAAGGCTGTTCACTGGGCGAACCTGCAAAACTGTGTCGTGCAAAGTCTTAAACCATACTGGGGGCATACCCTGGGGGCATCGGGAGTAATTGAAAGCATAGCCTGTTTCTGGCAGCTGAAGAATCAAATGCTATTAGGAACATTGGGTTTTAAAGAACTTGGGGTACCTATGTTTTTAAATGTTAATGGTGAGCACAAAACCTTTAAATCGGACAGATGTATTAAAACCGCATCTGGTTTTGGTGGATGCAATGCAGCTGTGGTATATGCTCTGGAGTCTGTTTCAGTAGAGACTTCAACTATTCAGGATAAGGGATGGGAGCTGATAGATTCGTATTCTCTTAAGGGGGTCAAGGATTTTGGTTCGATTATCAGGGAGTGCAACAAGGAGCTGAATAACAAAAATATGAAGTTTTTCAAAATGGACGATTTATCTAAGCTGGGAAGCACAGGTGCCTCGTTTCTCATCAGGAACCACCCATGGATAGAGGATGTCCCTTCTAAAAACAAAGGTCTCTTTATGGCAAACTTCAGTTCATCACTCAATACAGATATTAAACACCAGCGAATAATAGAGATAGATGGCGACAGCATGGCCAGCCCCGCTGTTTTTGTATATACGTTGCCAAATATCGTTATGGGAGAGATATGCATAGAGCATAAGTTTCAGGGTGAAAACACCTTCTTTATATTGCCTGAGGAGAAAAAAAACGATGCTATTGATATGCTACTTGGTTTTGCCGGCCATTCAAGTCTCAATGTTGTAATCGCAGGCTGGTGTGAATTTATGGGAGAGAAATTTGATCTTCATCTTGAACTCTTTAAAAGGTTGGATTATGAATGATGAGATATTAATTACCGGAATAGGAGTTGTCACTGCCCTCGGAATAGGGGTGGAATCTCAGATAGAAGGCTTGAAATCAGAGAAAAGCGGTATAGCACCACTCTCGCTGTTCAAGACAAGCCACGATGCTAAGGTGGGCGAAGTAAAGTATTCGAATGATGAAATTATTGAAATTCTTGATCTGCCAAAACAAAAAATATTTTCAAGAACCACTCTGCTGGGCTTACTGGCAGCAAAGGAGGCATTCGATGATTCCGGTTTGTCCGGTTTGAAGGATAACAATTATAAAGGATTGAAAATAGGATTAATCTCTGCAACTTCTGTAGGCGGAATGGATGTAAGCGAGAAGTTTTACAAGGTATTCAGGGACGACACAAGTAAAGGAAGACTAAGGGAACTGATTGGGCACGACTGCGGTACCTCAACTCAGATAATTGCAGATTATCTGGGGATTACCGGGTTTGTAACCACAATAAGCACTGCCTGCTCTTCTGCAAATAATGCAATAATGCTTGGTGCCAGAATGATAAAATATGGAATGCTTGATATTGCTGTTGTTGGAGGCACAGATGCACTATGCAATTTCACAATTAATGGATTCTCCTCTCTGGGAATCCTCGATAAAGAACCATGCAGGCCGTTTGACGATAGCAGGGCAGGACTAAATCTTGGTGAAGGAGCAGGTTTTCTTGTACTTCAGTCATCAAAAACATCTACAGATAAGATATATGGAGTTGTAAGTGGTTATGCAAATGCTAATGATGCATTTCATCAGACTGCCTCATCTGCTGAGGGAGAGGGAGCGTATCTTGCAATGAAAAAGGCAATTACGATGAGCGGGTTGCGTAATGATCAAATAGATTACATAAATGTACATGGTACAGGAACTCCAAATAATGATGCTTCTGAGGGAGCTGCATTAATAAGAATTTTTGGAAAAGAGGTTCCTCCGTTCAGTTCAACAAAGGGATACACGGGGCATACCCTGGGTGCAGCCGGTGGTGTTGAATCTGTCTTTTCGATATTGAGCCTCTATTACGGATATATTTGGCCAAACCTGAACTTTACCACCCCTATGGAGGGACTTGGACTCACTCCGGAAACGTCATGCCTAAAGCGTGAAAAAATGAGATCTGTAATAACAAATTCATTCGGTTTCGGAGGTAATTGTACATCTCTTATCTTTAGCTCATATAATAGAAAATCTAATGTTGGATAGAAAAGTTTATATAAACAGCATTGCCGGTATTTCTCCATCTATGGCTGCCAAAGGTTTTCCAGAAGTGGGAGAGCCGGATTATAAGGAGTATGTTCCCGATCCGGGGGCACGAAGAAGAATGAGCAGGATTATAAGAATGGGAGTTGCTTCTGCTCTTATGTGCCTGAAGGATAATCATATTAATTCATTGGATGGGATAATAACAGGAACAGGATGGGGTTGCCTTTCCGATACGGAAAAATTTCTTAATTCAATTTTTGAAAACAGCGAGAGGATGCTCAATCCTACTTCTTTCATTCAAAGTACCTCCAATACAATAGGCGCACAGGTTGCTTTGCTCACTGGTGAGAAAAATTACAACAATACCTTTGTGCACGGAGGAACATCGTTTGAAGCCGCAATGATTGATGCGCTCCTCAAGTTACAGGAGGATTCTTGTGACAACATTCTTGTTGGAGGACTTGACGAAATGACTCCAACGAAGAGTCACCTCCTTGGCAGAATGGGAGTATGGCGCCACACATCGCCCGGCGAAGGCTCTCACTTCTTTGTTTTAAGTTCTGCCAAAGAGATATCGTCAATAGCAGAAATAGTATCTGTGGAGACTTTCTCCAGTGCGGGTTTACCTGCCGGTTACAAACTGGAATGCACCCAAATTGACAGAATACTCAGTGGAGTAGGTAACTTAGGCGAATTGACTACAGACACCAAGCCCCAAGTAGTCAACTTCAAGGAGCTCTGCGGAGAGTATCCCACTTCAACAGCTTTTGCATTGTGGCTGGCATGTGATACATTTAACAAAGAACATGATATCGACAGGATACTTATCGTAAACAAGCATTTGAGAGATCAGCTGTCACTTATAATTATAAAAAGAGCAGGATTATGATGATATCCATTGTGTCAGGAGTTATTTTGGTTGTTCTGTCGTTGCTTGTCCTTACAGCATCATTAATGACAGGATGGGGAATTTTCCTGAAGTCACAATGCCGGGTCAATACAAGTTTAAAGGAAATCGCGCTCACTTTTGATGACGGACCCCATCCCGGACATACAACTGAATTACTCAACCTTCTTAAGGAAAAAGAGATAAAGGCAGCGTTTTTTGTAATTGGAGAGAATGCAGAGAAGTATCCTGAAATTATAAAAAGGATTGTTGCAGAGGGTCACGTTCTGGGAATTCACTCCTTTTATCACAAACCATCTTTTACGATATTTTCCAGACAAGCAGTTATTGACGATCTCACAAGGTGTAAAAAGAGTATTGAGGAGATTTCCCAAACAAAGGTCACTCTCTTTCGTCCACCTTATGGTGTGACAAATCCCAACATTGCAGCAGCTGTTAAGTTTCTTGAATTACAATCTGTAGGGTGGAGCATAAGGAGTTTCGATACCACAGGCAGACCTGAAAAGGGGATATTGAAAAAAGTCGAAAAGGCACTCTCCCCGGGAGCTATAATACTACTTCACGACCGGTTGCCAAATTGTACCTCGCTGGTTGGCAATCTATTGAATTTATTGGACGAGAGAGGATATAAAGTTGTAAGGTTATGAAAAGGGTTTTCTTATATTTTTTACTGACAATTCAGACATTGTTTCTGGTTTATTCAAACGGATTGATTGCTGAGGATAAGATGAAACCAATGTCTCAACAGGAGATTTCAGAATTTGAAATTGCACTCAAAAACAAGGGAGAGACAACCTTTTCTATGGAATCGCAATTTGTCCAGGAGAAGAATCTGGAAATGCTTAACAGGAAAATGATATCTAAAGGGATATTCAGATATATGAAGGAGGACAAGATTGCTTTTCTGTATGAAACTCCTCTCAAATATCATATGATAATTAACGGGAGCAAACTCAAGATTGTCAACAATGGAAAGATTCAGACAGTTGACCTGAAAAACAATCCTATGATGAAGGAGATGAAGGGTTTGATTGAGGCTTCGTTTCTTGGCAGACTTTCAGGAATGGATTCGTCATATAAAATCACATATTTCCAAAATGACAACAAGATTTTCGTATTTGTGGTTCCTTCCAGTAAAGGTGTATCTGATATGATACGGAAAATCTCAGTGACATTCGACAAAGCCACGCTTGATATTTTACAGCTTCAACTGGACGAAGGGGCAAAAAGTTCTACTGTTTACTATTTTACCCAACCAAAATTTAATACTATAAAAAGTGATGAAAGCTTTCGCATACTTTAGTCTGATATTTCTGCTGACACTCTCTGCGTGTTCTACACTAAAGGATAGTGTCAGGATTGGAAAATCGGGACGGAATGTTGTCACAAGTGTTCCTCGTGTGATAGATACCGTTCCCGACACACAGATATTTGAGCTTCAGATGAATTTCAAGGACGATGAATTCAGCGGATTGTTGTTACTTAAAAAATATGATAATGAACACTACCGGTTTATCCTGACATCACATTTTGGACTTACTGTGTTTGATATGGAGATAAACAAGAGAGATTACATAACACATTATTGTATTCAGCCACTGAATAATCAAAGGGCGCTTTATCTTCTGAGGAACGATTTCTCTATGTTGCTCAAACCAGATTTCTTCCCGAACATCCGCTACAAGATTGATGCTTCTTCCAGGCTTACGGCACTCGAGAGAGCGGGCAGTATAACCAAAACAGTAATGTATTTTACCGGTTATAAAGATTCTTGGCCATCCCTTCTAAGCATAGAACACCCACATTTAAAGCTATATATAAAATTAACAACACTGCCAGATGCTTCTGCCTCACCTATATAAAATACTGTCATCCACACCAACGGGCCAGATGGAACATGAATTTGTCGTGGAAATAAATGCCGAAGACAAGATTTTCCAGGGTCATTTCCCCGGCAGACCTGTTCTTCCCGGGGTATGCACCATTCAGATTGTAAAGGAGTGTATTTGCTCTGTTTTGGAGAGGGACCTTCATTTTATGAATATTGCGCAATGTAAGTTCATTGGGATGGTAGATCCTCAGATTGACAATAGACTTACTATCGATATCAGTTATAAAGCTGAGGGAGCAGAACAGACAACTGTCAACGCTTTAATAAGCAATTCAGGTAGGATAGTATGTAAAATCAAGGCAACTTTAGTATGAATTTAGTTATAATAATACCAACTTTCAATAACTGTAATACACTTGAGAGTGTTGTTAACGGCTGCAGGAGCCATTGCAGCAATATAATTGTAGTAAATGATGGCTCGACTGACGGTACCGATAAGGTGCTGGACAGGATGACCGGTATTATCACAATTGTTTTTCCGGTAAACAGAGGAAAAGGGGAGGCTTTAAAGGCTGCGTTCCGTCAGGCAGCAAAGTTGGGATACGATTATGCAATAACGATAGATTCAGACGGGCAACACTATCCGGGAGAGATTCCCCGCTTCATTGAGGCTGCTTCAAATGAGAAGGAGACACTATGGATTGGCTCGAGAGACTTGTCTGCTGAGAATATGCCGCAGAAAAGCAGTTTTGCCAACAAATTTTCAAACTTCTGGTTCTGGGCCGAGACTGGGATAAAGCTTACAGACACTCAGTCGGGGTTTCGTCTTTACCCTCTTGAACCCATTGAAGGAATGAAGTTCATTTCTGGAAAATATGAGTTTGAACTAGAAGTTATGGTTAGGGTAGCCTGGAAAGGTGTTCCTGTAAAAAATCTGCCGGTAAAGGTTTACTACCCACCAAAGAACGAACGGATATCACACTTTAGACCATTCAGAGACTTCACAAGGATAAGCATCCTTAATACGATATTCGTTTTATTCGCACTTGCCTGGTACTGGCCCTTCCGTTTTATCAAGGGCTTTACACGCGAGAATATAAGGAATTTTGTTCGTGACAATATTACCCATTCAAAGGAGAGTAATCATAAAATAGCTGCTTCTATTGGCCTGGGTCTCTTTTTTGGAATTGTACCTTTATGGGGGTATCAGATGGTGACTGCCGTTTTGACGGCCCATTTTCTTAAATTGAACAAACTGCTTGTTTTGGTTTCATCAAACATCAGTATACCTCCTATGATTCCTTTCATATTATATGGTAGTTTTGCAACAGGAGCATGGTTACTTGGTCTTCCTCCCGACATTATTCCGGTTGAACTCACTTTATCGTCCATTGCTGGTGGGTTGAAGACATATCTTATTGGCAGTATTATTTTAGCTTTTATAATTGCCTTTGCCGGTTTCATTACCACATACTCACTGTTGCTGGTTGTAAGAAAAACAGAGAAATGAGCAGAATATTCATAGCATTGTACCATTGGTTGTCAAGGTTCAGATGGGTGGTTTTTTTATCACTGGCAGTGATAGGCGCAATAATGGTGTACGCTTCGTTCCATATAAGATTTGAAGAAGATTTTACTCGGTTTTTCCCAAAAGGAAATGCATCTGCAGAGAGTGCAAAGCTATTTTCTCAGATTAAAATCAAGGATAAGATAATTATCCTCATCAAGAGCAGAGATAGCCTTAACATTGTACCCGCAGACAAGCTGATAACTGCAGCAGAAATTTTCGAGAGAGATATTTTTAGCACTGCCGGGGATGAACTTATAAGAGAGAGCAGGTTAAAGGTAGATGCATCGGAAAGAGAATCGATGTCAGACTTTATCTATGAAAACATTCCTCTCTTTCTTACGAAGCAGGATTACTCAAGACTAGATTCTCTCACAAAGGAAGAGGTAATGGAGCAGAATCTTAAAGGTGCCCTTTCAGCGTTACTTTCACCTGCAGGATATACTATTTCATCTTTCTTTGGAAGGGATCCTTTCAACATTGGAACGCCGGTTCTAGCATCTCTTGAGAGGTTGCAATCCGGAATGGAGTACAATATGGTTGACGATCATATTCTCTCTGCAGATAACTCAACGCTGCTGTACATTGTCACCCCGGTGAACAGCAGCAGCAATACAAGTGTGAACGATAAACTTGTAACGTCACTTGAATCTGCCAAAACCAAGGTGGAGCATGATTTTCCTGAGATAGAGGTTATGTTTATGGGAGGGCCCACCGTTGGGGTATATAACGCAAGGCAGATTAAATCAGATACATTTATTACTCTGGGGATTGCCCTTTTAATTATTGTCTCTCTGTTATACATTGTTTTCAGACGGATATACTCAATTTTTCTACTACTCCTGCCTGCTATTTTTGGTGTCCTTTTTGCCCTCATGTTTATCTCATTCGATCAAACCGGAGTCTCTGCAATTGCAATAGGCTCAGGAGCAATGGTAATGGGGATTGCACTGAGTTATTCGATACATATACTTATTCATCTTAAACATGTAAACTCTGTTGAACAACTAATTGATGAGCTTGCATATCCGCTTACCGTAGGTAGTTTTACTACTGTTGGTGCCTTTCTGGGGCTCCTTTTCACACAATCATCGCTTTTACAGGATTTTGGTCTCTTCTCTGCACTTACTCTTATTGGCACAACCATATTCTCACTTGTTTTTCTTCCACATTTTTTAAAAATCGAAAAAGATACCGCCACCAATAAGGTTATTCTTTGGATAGATAAGTTCAATGCCACTAAGTTTGAGAAGAACAGGTGGTTAGTCTCTTTTATTGTCATTCTTTTTGTCGCGGGCCTATTCCTCTCTCCGGGAGTCAGGTTCGAGAGCGACATGATGAAACTCAATTATGAACCGGAGAGTATAAAAAAGGCAGAAAAGACCTTTTATAACCAATTCAAGTCAAATGAATCAAGAGTATTGCTGCTATCTTCAGGAAAAAATCTTAACGATGCTATAAAAACCTATACCACATGTGATTCTCTCCTTCTAAAGTTAAGGACCGGGGGAGTAGGAATTGAGAGCACATCCATAGGTAATCTGTTGGTCTCCAATGAGGAGCAAAAGGCAAGACTGACCAGATGGAGAGAGTACTGGAGCGAAGGGAAAAAAGAGCGTATCACAGATATGTTAAACAAAAAAGCAGCTTCCCTGGGTTTTGCACCGGATGCATTTACAGAGTTTGCCAACACCCTCAACAAAGAGTATTCAACCCTCGACTATGAGAAGGATTTCAATAGTGTTCCAAAGGTGCTGCGGGAGTGGTTGGAGATATCGGATTCGTCCAAACTGCTTATAACTCAACTTTTCGTCAAAGATTCGGACAAGAGAGAGGTTTATGATCAGATTTCTAAGGTTGACGGCGTAGTGGTAATTGACAGGGCTCACTTTACCGGAATCTGGGCAAAAGCTATTAAGGAGGATTTTTATTTCATACTCTTTCTATGTTCTATTCTGGTATTTGCAACCCTGCTGATATCATATGGAAGACTTGAACTGGCAATACTGGCTTTTATCCCAATGATGGTGAGCTGGATAATCATACTTGGTTTAATGTCATTGTTTGGGATCCCGTTCAATATAGTCAATATACTGTTGTCTACTTTTATTTTTGGTATTGGGGATGATTTCAGCATATTTGTGCTGGACGGGCTCCAGAATGAATTTGCTAGAAAAAAGATGGTTCTATCATCACACAAAACTGCAATCTTCTTCTCTACATTCACTGTAATCATTGGCATGGGCTCGCTTCTTTTTGCCAGACATCCTGCCCTTCAATCTGTTTCGTTAATATCTGTTCTGGGAATGATAGCAGTGTGGGCAGTAGCATTTACCATCCAACCTATACTCTTCAGGTTTTTCATAACATCTCAGGTTGAAAAGGGGCTGCAGCCATATACAATATCCGGAGTCTTGTTAATGTTGCTTACATTTTCTGCTTTCTCGACTATCTGTATAGCAGGTGCCTTATACATCCTTTTGGCGGCTCTTGTGCCGGTTCCAGTCCGATACAAAAAGGATCTGTTCCATAAAATGATAAAATTACTTGTTTTCTTACCGGTCAGATTATCTCCAACCGTAAGGATATTTAAGGAGAACCCTTTTGGTGAAAACTTCTCAAAACCGGCAGTAATTATTGCAAATCATCAGTCTTTCATAGATATACTAATGTTGCTCTCTCTCTCTCCCAAGATTGTAATGATGACAAACAAATGGGTTTGGAACTCAATCTTTTTCGGCCATATTGTAAGATATGCAGGCTTTATCTATAACAAAGGGGGAGTTGACATGAATATGGATAAAGTTAGAGAAAGAGTGTCTCAGGGTTATTCTGTACTTATCTTTCCAGAGGGCACAAGATCTCCCGACCAGGAGATCCACAGATTTCATAAGGGTGCATTCCTGCTCTCAAAAGAATTATCGCTTGATATTATACCGGTTCTTATTTATGGGAATGGCAATCTGGTTTCCAAACAACAGCCATTTTATGTTAAGCATGGAGTGATAGGCTACAGGATTTTAAAAAGAATCAAGGCAGACGACGCAGTGTTAGGAGATAGTTATCAGGAGAGGGCAAGGGTTGTTGTAAAGTTTATGAGGAGAGAGTATGAACTCCTGCGAAGCAGGTTCGATACACCGCAGAACCACTTCTTTTACTATGCGGTACTGGCCAATTATATCTATAAGGGACCTGTGTTGGAATGGTATATGAGAATTAAAATGAAAATGGAAAAAAGCTACAGGATTTTTCACGAGATGATTCCTTTGGACGCATCCATCACTGATATTGGCTGCGGGTATGGCCCTTTATGTTATATGCTGGGCGCACTTTCAAAAAAAAGAGTTATATTGGGTATAGACTATGATAACGAAAAAATAGAAATTGCCTCAAATGGTTATTCTGTAAATGCCGGGATATGTTTCAAGACGGCAGATGTAACTGAATGTGAAATAGCTGCAAGCGATGTGTTTATTTTAAATGATATACTTCATTACCTGCCTCTTGCCTCTCAGGAAAAACTTCTTGGCAAATGTGTCGAAAGAATGAATGATGGAGGTATGGTTATTGTAAGGGACGGAGATTCCGGTAAAGGGGATAATCACAGGATAACACGCTTGTCTGAATGGTTTTCAATAAACCTGATTGGTTTTAACAAAGCTGTCCAGGCTCCATGTTTTACAGATAGTTCTCAATTTGAACGCTGGGCAGGTAGTATGGGATGTTCTCTTGAAGCTGTACGAAACGACAGGTTGACATCGAATACCATATATATATTTAAAAAAGGAACAGTTGGAAAAATATGATGTTATAATAATAGGAAGTGGTCTTGGAGGCCTTGAATGTGCCCTGGTTCTCAGTAAGGAGGGAATGAATGTATGTGTTGTAGAAAAAAACAGGCAGATAGGGGGACTATTTCAATCTTTTGTAAGGAAGGGTAACACAATCGACAGTTCGATTCACTATGTAGGGAGTCTGGATAAAGGCGAGATACTTCACCAATATTTTTCTTACTTTGGAATAATGGATTCTTTAGAAATTGAGCGGCTTAATGAAAATGGGTATGATCACATTCACCTTGGGGAGCGACATTACTCCTTTGCAATGGGGCATGATAATTTTATTGAGTCACTTTCTGCCAGATTTCCTCATGAACACAACTCAATCAAGAGATATTGCGATGCTATAAAAAAAGTCGGGGAACTATCATCTATAGAGGTGCTGAAGACCGGGATCTTCTCTGGAAACGGAATGGATTATTTTACTCAGTCTGCAATTGCAGAAATTGAGAATATCACCTCAGATACAACTCTTAGGGAAGTGTTGTGGGGCACATCGCTTCTCTATGCCGGAGTGAAGGAGATTACACCATTTTATCTGCATGCAATAACCAACAATTCAAATATTCAGGGAGCATATCGTTTCAAAGGAGGCTCTCATCAGGTTGCATCGGCATTAGCCAGTGAGATTATAAAAAACGGAGGTACTATTAAAACAGACTCTGAAGTAACCAGAATCGTTTTGGAGAAGGACCGTTTGAAAGGAGTTGTTATTTCAAATGAAGAAATCCTTGAATCTAAGTATGTTATATCAAACCTACACCCATCCGGCACACTAAAACTGTTGGATGAGAATTGTTTTATAAGAAATTCTTATACTACACGTATAAATCATAGTAAAAGTTCCTATGGCATGTTTTGCCTCTATCTGATCATGAAGCCCGGTTCATTCAGGTACCTGAATGAAAATCATTATATTAAAGGAAGTTCTCCTGGAGATGATTATGCTCTCATATCAATGCAACCACCTGTAAAAAACAACACCTATGCAGAGGTTGTAACAATTGTGACCCCTATGTATTATTCGGAGACAGAGAGATGGTCAGAAACCACTGTCGGAAAGAGGGGAGAAGAGTACAAAGATTTCAAGGAGAATAAGGCACAAGCCTTACTGAATTATGCATCTGTTTATTTTCCGGGTTTAAAAGAGAGCGTTGAGTATATGTACTCGGCAACTCCACTCACATTCCGAGACTATACATCAAATCCCGAAGGAAGTGCATACGGGATGCAAAAAAATTACAAAACCCCATACTCCTCTCTTCTCTCAACAAAATCAAAGGTACCCAACTTGTTGTTTACCGGTCAGAACCTTAATGTTCATGGAGTTTTGGGAGTGACTATAACCTCTATGCTTACATGTTCAGAAATTATTAAGGGAGATTACCTTGCAAGAAAAATCGGAAACCAGGTATGAGATTAATTATTAAAGCGGTTAAATATATCTTAGCCATTCTTTTGTCCCTTGTGATCGTGGCTACGCTCTTTGTTGTATATATGTACTACTCTGCGGACAGGTCCATCCCGGACGTGAGGGTTCCGGAACCTATGCCTAAAGTTATAACACATTGCGGATATACACAGTTTGATTCCTCGGTACTTAAATTGAACAGACCGGGGCTATGGGAACTTCATCTTAAGGGTGATGCTTCAGAACGAGGACTTGCATTCGGACAGTTGTGCAAAGAGCTTATGTATAAACAGGAAAAAGCATTTGTTGACCAGATTGTAAAGATTGTTCCGTCTGCCGGCTACCTCAGTTTTTTAAAATACATAACAATTATATACAACAGAAACATTGGTAAGAACATTCCTGAAGAGTACAGAAAGGAGATTTATGCAACCTCACTGGCATGCAGTAAGGAGTTCGACTATATTGGGAAAGCCTATGACCGGCAACTTAACTATCATGCGGCCCATGATCTGGGACACGCAATGCAGGAGTACATGCTTGTAGGATGCTCCTCTTTTGGAGTCTGGGGCAATCTCTCACATGACAGTTCTCTGATAATTGGCAGAAACTTTGATTTTTACGTGGGAGATGAATTTGCGGTGAATAAAATTGTGACATTCTGTTATCCCGACAAAGGATACAAATTTGCCTCTGTTGGCTGGGCCGGAATGGTTGGAGTGTTATCCGGCATGAATGAAAAAGGACTCACAGTAACATTAAATGCTGCAAAATCGTCACCTCCTGTCTCTTCTAAGACCCCCATATCAATTATTGCAAGAGAGATATTGCAATATTCATCCAATATAGAAGAGGCTTTTAACATAGCTGCAAGGATGGATGCGTTTGTTTCTGAATCGATCCTCATAGGTTCCTCAATTGATGGAGTTGCTGCCATTATTGAGAAAACGCCTAAAAGTACAATACTATACAGAGTTGAGGGTGATATGATAATTTCCACCAATCACTTCCAGTCGCCTGAATTCTGCAGCAACAAAGAGAATGTGAAGATAATAAAGAACCTTGAAGGGGGGCATAGCCTCTACAGGTTTGACCGGATAAAGGAACTTATTGATGCCGAAACTCCCCTGACACCATTAAAAGCAGCTCAAATATTAAGGAATCCGTATGGAAAAAGCAATAAATCAATCGGTCTGACTAATGAAAAATCGATTAACCAATATATATCGCACCATGCTGTTATTTTTGATCCCCGGAAAAGGATGATGTGGGTTAGCACAGATCCTTGGCAGTTAGGTGAGATGGTGGCCTATAACCTCGATTCTGTATTCAACAAAAAGAGCTTTGATTCTAACTCTGATATTGAATCGCTTACTATCTCAAAAGATAGTTCGGTTGTGAATGGTACGTATAGTAATATATTGAAATTTAAACAATTGGTTGCTAAATTCAATGCTGCAATAAAAAAGAAGGCTCGGTTACAGGGGAGTGATGCAGATACATTACTTAAAATAAACCCGGATTATTATTACTCTTATCAGTTGTTGGGCGAATACTATGAATCGGCAGAAATGTACGGCAAGGCAATTGAAATGTATAAAAAGTCGCTTGAGAAAGAGGTATCATCGAATGATGCAAGGAATGAGATAATAGAAAAACTAAACAAACTTGAAAAACTATGAAGCGAGATCCGCAAATTCAGTTCAGAAGCAAGGAGGAAATCAAATCATTTCAGGAGGTTGCGCTCCGCGAAGCAATGGTTTATCTTGGAGAGAGGTCTCCATATTACAAAAGAGTTTTCAAGGAAAATGGAATAGTACCCACCCGTATTACAAACCTTGAGGACCTTAAGTTGTTACCGACAACCTGTAAGACAGATGTGCAGAAATTCAACAATGACTTTCTGTGTGTTTCAAAAAAACAGGTGTTAGATTATGTTACTACATCCGGAACCTTGGGAGAACCTGTCACATTCATGCTTACAGAAAATGATCTTGACAGACTGGCATATAATGATTTTATTTCATTCACCGTTGCCGGTTGTACATCTGACGATGTGATACAGCTGATGACAACTATAGATCGGAGATTTATGGCTGGTATGGCTTATTTTCTGGGAGCCAGAAAATTAGGTGCCGGTATTATAAGGGTTGGAAATGGAATTCCCGAGCTTCAGTGGAGTTCTATTTTGCATGAAAAACCCAGTACGTGCATAGTTGTCCCCTCGTTTCTAATAAAACTGGCAGAATTTGCCGAACAACATGGCATCGATTACAAAAACACGTCTCTTAAAAGAGCGGTCTGCATAGGAGAACCTTTGAGAAACATAGACCTGACAGATAGCACTCTCACAGAGAAAATCTATCAGAAATGGCCCAATCTGTCACTCCATTCCACATATGCCTCTACCGAGATGCAAAGCTCTTTTACAGAGTGCTCACACTATTGCGGTGTTCATCATCAGCCCGACCTCATAATTGTTGAACTACTTGATGAAAAGGACAATACAGTACGGCCAGGAGAAGTTGGTGAGCTGGTGATAACAACTCTGGGAATAGAGGGAATGCCGCTTTTGAGATTCAAAACGGGTGATTTGTGCCACGCAATAACCGAACCATGTGGTTGCGGGAGAAACAGCATAAGACTGAGTCCTATTGTAGGAAGAAAGGGTCAGATGATCAAATACAAAGGAACAACTCTATATCCAAGTGCGCTTTATGATATTCTGGATAATATTAGTGGTGTTGTAAACTATCAGGTTCAGGTATACACCAACACGCTTGGTACAGATGGAATCGTTATAAAGATAGGAACTCCGACACCTACAGAGACGTTTGAAAAAATGATAAAGGATCTTTTCAGGGCAAAAATAAGGGTTGCCCCTGAGATCTCGTTTGAACCGATAGAGCTTCTGGCTAAATCTATATTCCCGCCGGCAAACAGGAAAGCAGTAAAATTTTTAGATGTAAGGGAGCTGCAGTAGCCCTTAAAACCGACAAAAAAGATTACTTTTGTCATGTAAAACAAATAGAAATGAGGAGCAGGTTTTTAATAGTATTTTTATTGATGTTCAGCACGACAGGTGTCGATGCACTAAAAAGTCCCGTTAATAAGAATATTTTAGAAAGCAGTTCGGAAGAGATTTTTTTTGCAAACTTGTCAAAACAATCGAATGACATTCTTTCCATAACCAGTCATTTTACTCAGACAAAATATCTGAAAGTGATTGATAGTAAGCTTGTTTCAGATGGAATATTTTATTATCAGAAGAGAGGCAAAATAAGATTCGATTATACCAGTCCCAAAAAAATGAGCATCATAATGATGCCGGATAAACTTCACATACTAGCAGGGGAGAAGAGAACGACTTATGACCTCATAACCCAAAAGTCTCTTGCAGAACTAGCTGCAGTTATGGAAGCTTGTATAAGCGGTAAGATAAGAGAACTTCCTAAGAACTATTTTGTTGAATATAAGCAGGAACCAGATAATCATCTGATCAAAATCAAGCAGTCTAAGAGTACAGCTAAGAACCCATATACGTGTATCGAACTTCGATTCAACCTCAATAGTTATGCACTTGAACAGCTTACTCTTTTCGAAAAATCGGAAGACCGCACAATGTATAAATTCACAAATATCACTGTAAACCAGAATCTGAAGCCTTCATTGTTTATAATATAACTGAAAGATTATGTCAAAATCCTATAAAATTGCAGTTTTTTATTACACTCAGACTCAGCAACTTTTTAATATTCTAAAAAGTTTGCTCACACCGCTTGAAGCTAAGGGATACAAAGTGATTTACAAACAAATAGAGCCTGTTGTGCCATTCGAGTTCCCCTGGACCTCAGACGGGTTTTATCAGGCATTCCCTGAGACACGTCAGGAGGTAATATTTGAAAATAAAGAGATCGATTTTTCCGATGTTAAGGATGCTGACATGGTAGTTCTGGGCTATCAGCCTTGGTTTCTATCACCATCTATTCCTGTTTCCTCTTTTCTTCAGCAACAGACAACACAAAGTTATCTGAATGGTAAAATGGTGCTCACAGTTGTTGGCTCAAGAAACATGTGGATATCTGCCCATGACTCTGTTGAATGGTATTTCATTAAAGCCAACTGTAACTGGATAGGGAATATTGTGCTTGAAGACAGACACAATAATCTTGTTAGTGTCCTGACAATATTCAGATGGCTTATAGATGGGCAGAAAGAGGCATCACGTTATTTGCCTGAGGCTGGAGTCTCCCAAAAAGATATTGACTCTTTAACAGAATTGGCACCCGATATATCTTATGCCTTGGAAAATATGAATTTCAGGACATTACAGACAAAAATAGCTGATGGAGGATTTGTGGCGTTCCATGAGAATCTCTATCTGATTGAAAGAACCGGCCATAAGATATTCGGTTTCTGGTCTGAATGGATATTGAAAAAGGGCCCGTATTTGTCGGAAGAGAGAAAGTTCAGACTGACTCTTTTCAAATATTATCTATTGACTGTAATATTCGTAATTTCTCCTTTCGGAACACTTTTTTTCAATCTTACTAAACCCTTAAGGAGGGCCTCCATGCAAAGTGTGAGGAATAAATATGTATATTTACGTAACTAAACACAAACCTAAGCATGCATCCTGTTTATATCACAAAAACTTCTGCATTCCTTCCAAACGAACCTGTCGAAAACAAAGATATTGAATCTTATCTGGGAATGATCGGAGGAAAACCATCAAGAGCGAAAGATTTAATATTAAGAAATAACGGAATATTATCCAGATACTATGCACTCGATTTAGAGAGAAATGTAACCCATACATCATATGAAATGGCAGCTAAGGCTGTTGAAATGCTTTATGATAAAGATTTTACCGTAGATCAGATAGAATTACTGGCTGCAAGTACTGCGTCGCAGGAGATGATCATGCCCTCTCATGGAGTTCAGGTACATGGTGAAATGGGGGGGTGTAACAACGCCGATGTAGTCTCCTTTGCAGGTTCGTGCTGCAGTGGAATGCATGCATTAAAATATGGCTATATGGCTGTTGCAACAGGTGATAAGCAAAATGCTGTATGTGTGGCATCGGAAAGACTCTCTGCGTGGATGACATCATCATATTTCAAGCAGGAATTTGAAAATCTGCAACTAATAGAAGATAATCCTATTATAGCTTTCGAAAAGGATTTTCTTCGTTTCATGCTCTCCGACGGGGCTGGAGCCGTAAAGCTCTCCAATAAACCGTCAGACGAGGGTATATCCCTTAAAATAGAGTGGATAGAGCTTACATCATATGCAAATAAATTTCCTACTTGTATGTATGCCGGGGCAGATTATGATACAAAGGGAAGACTCCTTGGTTGGACGCACTTTCCTGAGGATGAATGGACAGCAAAATCTATTTTCTCTCTTAAACAAGATACAAAACTGCTTGGCGACAATATTATAAAGCTGGGAGGTGGCTTCTTCATGGATCTGGTTAAAAAGTACAATCTCAAACCGGAGGATATTACATGGTTCCTGCCACATCTTTCATCGATGTACTTTAAACAAAGGATACTCAGAAATCTGGAACAGAATGGATTTCAGATTCCTTTGGAGAAATGGTTCCTGAATCTGCCATATGTTGGCAATGTTGCTGCTGCTTCCGCATTTCTGATGTTGGAAGAACTTGTGCGCACAAAAGAGCTGAAAAAAGGAGAGAAAATTCTTTTCATGGTTCCCGAGAGTGCCCGTTTTTCTTATGCCTTTGCTCTATTAACTGTTTGTTGATATGAAAATAAAAGAGGTGCCACAGGATGGAGTTATTCTTGAATCATCGGGCGTAAGGGATGTCTGCTACGCGGTGGATGAAAATGGCAATTATACACAGGTCATAAGTGTTGGCTGGGAACCAAAAAATGATGCAATTAATTTTGCCTGGGAGGCCATAAATGAGGAGTGCGAGCAGATAAAAGCGGAGGTGAATGCCGGAACTCTTAGTCCCCTGGCGTACCATATGCACAGACTAGTCATGACACCGGCAATTCTTGCAGATTATTCCGGTTTCTCAAAACGCGAAATAAAAAAATTCTGTGAGCCTGGTTTTTTCTCCAAACTAAAATACGACGATCTCCTTAAACTGGCAGATGCTCTTAAAATAGGTGTTGAACAACTAATCTCTGTAGATTGAATATGGAACTTAACTTTGTACACAAACCTTCCGGTCATTGTGAGAATGGTGTGGTAAGTAATCTTTTGAGGTTTTATGGTGTAGAGATGAGTGAAGCAATGGTCTTTGGCCTAGGCTCCGGGCTCTTCTTCTCTCATATGCCCTTTTACAAGATGCACGGAATGGCAATTACCTCATTCAGGCCCCTGCCCGGAGATATTTTTTCCAGAGTGGTAAAACTGCTTGGCATTAAGATGAAGCGCTTTAAGTTCAGGGATAAGGACAAAGCCATGAACAAGCTCGATGAGGTACTCCTTAAAGGTATTCCTGTTGGTATTCTGGTGGGGGTCTATCATTTGCCTTATTTCCCAAAAGAGTACCGGTTTCACTTTAATGCGCATAATATTTGCGTTATTGGCAAAGAGGGAGACCAATATATTGTCTCAGATCCTGTTGTGGTAGATAAGTGCAGGCTGAGCAGCAATGAACTTAAGCTTGTCAGATTTGCGAGCGGTACCTACCCCCCAAAGGGAAGAATGTATTATATAAGTGATTTTAAGGGAATAAAACCAGTTAATGAAGGCATGGTCCGTAAGGCAATCCTGAAAAATTGCAACCGTATGTTAAAAATTCCCCTTCCAATGTTTGGTGTAGAGGGTATCAGATACCTGGCAAAAAGAATGCGAAAATGGGTATCGTTTTTTGGAGAGAAGAAAGCGGCACTTAATCTTGCTCAGGTAATAAGAATGCTGGAAGAGATAGGCACGGGAGGTGCTGGTTTCAGGTTTATGTATGCAGCATTCTTGCAGGAAGCGTCCATTATGTTAAATGAACCCCGGTTAAACATCCTTTCTGCCGAACTTACAGCAATCGGCGACCAATGGAGGGATTTTTCATATAATGCAGCAAGATTGTTCAAAAAGAGAGATGCAGAAGTTGCAACATACGATCAACTTGCAGACAAATTGATGGTTATAGCAGATAGAGAGGAGAAATTATTCAGGGAGCTGGAAAAGGTGATAAGAGATGCACAATAACTTTGCCATAGAGATTAATGATCTTACAAAGACCTACAAAGGAAAAAAACACCCTACACTTAACGGGTTAAATCTCAATATCCCTTTCGGATCTCTGTTTGGACTTCTTGCTCCCAACGGAGCTGGTAAGACAACGACAATCAGCGCAATTTGCGGATTAAGAAAATTTGAAACAGGTTCCATCTATGTCCATGGACTGTCGGTCAAAAAAAACCTTAATCAGATAAAATCGGTTATAGGACTTGTCCCACAGGATATTGCTCTTTTTCCTACATTGACAGCCATGGAAAACCTGAGAATTATCGGGGGAATATATGGAATAGCAACTCCTGTTCTAAAGAAAAGAATTGATGATCTGCTAGAACTGTTTGATCTGTATGGTAGCCGGAATAATATAATATCACACTATTCAGGTGGCATGAAAAGAAGGATAAACCTTATAGCAGGAATGTTACATGATCCCAGGGTACTGATTCTGGACGAGCCAACAGTTGGGGTTGATGCCCAATCGAGGAAGTTGATACTGGAAAAGCTAAGGGAGATAAACAGGACAGGGACGACAATTCTATTTATATCACACTATCTTGAGGAAGCTGAGGAGATTTGTGACCAAGTTGCTTTTATTGACAACGGCAGGGTAATAAGTCAAGGTTCTCCAAAAGAGATGATTGATGGGAATTGCAATTGCAATAACCTGGAATCGGTCTATTTATGTCTTACAGGGAAACAAATGAGGGATTGTAATGGGTAGATTCAGATATTTATTATACAAAGATTATCTCTTGCTTGTTCGTGACATTGCTGGACTGCTTTTGATGTTCGTTATGCCCATACTGCTTGTTGTTCTTATGTCGACATTGCAAAACAGTACATTTAATGTTGTTAATGACATTCATGTTCCGCTCTTATTAGTAAATAACGACAAGGGAGAACTGGGAAAAGCCATTGACAAGGAGATTACCAGTTCGGAGATATTTGATGTTACAACCGATTTGGACGGCAGAAAGCCATCATTGGAAGATGTTGAAAGAGAAGTTGCTGCTGGCAAATTTATGTTAGGAATATTTCTTCCGGAAGATGCCACAGAGAAGATCCGCACAAATGTCAAGAAATATGTTGTTTGTGCCTTTAACGGTATAGATAGTATACCCCCCAAGGAGCTTGTTGAGCTTTCGATATTTATTGACCCTACAACAAAAGCCTCATTTTATTCTGTACTCATGAGCACATTGAGGGAGAGGGCGCAAAAGGTTCAATTTGAATTCATTTTAAAGGAGATGACTTCTGAAGTGAATAAATTGAGCCCTATTCCAATCTCTACAAATAAATTCTCGGGAGATCAGGTAACACTCAAAAGCAAATTTGCTATTCTCAAGGGCAACAAAATAGTACCCAATTCTGTACAGCACAATGTCCCTGCGTGGACCCTGTTTGCTATCTTTTTTATTGTCATTTCATTAGCCGGAAGCATTATAAAGGAGAGAGAGGAGGGAAGCTTTACCAGACTTCTTACCATGCCCTGCTCATATACAGAGTACCTTTTAAGTAAGTCAATTATCTATACAATTGTGGCATTGCTCCAATTTGGAGTCATGCTTCTGATTGGTGTTTATATACTTCCTCTTATTGGACTGGAATCGCTTAATCTTGGGAGCTCGATTCCTGCTCTCTTCACTTTAGCACTCTCGTCTGCCGTTGCAGCAATAGGCTTTGGGGTATGTATCGGGAATATCTCCGGAACATATCAGCAGTCTTCTGTGTTCGGTTCAATTTCTGTTGTGATGATGGCTGCCGTCGGAGGAGTTTGGGTGCCCATCTTCCTTATGTCGGAAACAATGCAGTTTATAAGCAGGTTGTCGCCCATGAACTGGGGATTATCGGGTTTTTATGACCTTTTCCTGAGAAATGAAGGCTTTATGGCAATCATGCCTGAATGTCTGGCTTTGATTGCTTTTGGAACGATTTGCTTTATATTTGCAATTATATACAACAACAAACACCGCCTCGACCTTTAATCACTATTTAGCACATTAACACATTAGCATATTACCCACCATGGAAGAACTTATTCTTAAACTTAAACAACAAATTATCGAAGCACTAAACCTGGAGGAGATAACTCCGGACGATATTGATACCGATGCACCTCTTTTTATAGAAGGTTTGGGATTAGATTCAATCGATGCCCTCGAGCTTGTAATTTTACTTGAGAGAGAATACGGAATCCGTATGGAAGACCCTAAGGCTCACAAGGAGGTTTTCAAATCGGTGAGGACACTTGCTCAATTTATTGAAGAGAACAAAAAAAGCTGAAATTCAGCTTTACAATTCCAGTATCATAGCGGTTTGTGAAGGTTTACCATGAACCCTGCCGGGTTGGAACCTCTCCATTTTCCTTACCGCTTTTCTTGCCATTTTCTGCAACTCACTGTTATTTGTACCAATTATTACACCCTCTTTTGCCCGACCTGATTTGTCAATATAAAATTTAAAAACCAACCGGGATTCGGAAATATGTTCCTTAGCAATAAGAGATTTATCCAAATGTTTGTAAACTAGTCTTTTTAACTCAACAACTCCACCGGGATACCTGGCTCCCTCCTGATTCTTTACAGATTGAGCAGAAGCTGCGAATGCAAGCACAGAAAGAAGTAATAATGTAATAGCAGATTTCATCATATTCTGCAATATGGCTATTTTGTTTAAAATATCCAATATTTATTAGTCAGAAAAGAGTAACTAGCAGACTCTTTGGCCCATGTGCCCCAAATACAAGACTTTGCTCAATATCTGCTGTTTTAGATGGGCCGGAGATGAATACACCATAACCACAATCGTTCACACAATCGTATGCGTCACCCATATCCTTCACTATTTTTCCTGAATCAAGCAGAATTATCACTTTCTGAGCAATAAATGGAAGCAAACGGTTAGGAAAACAATTGTCATCTAGCCATATGGCACCGTTTTCGGCAACTCCGAATTTTCCTTCTAACTGAATGGTTCCAAGTTTTTCGAGCTTCTCTTTAGAACATGAGAAGGAATATTCTTCCCAGATCTCTTTATTTTCAAATGTTATACATTCCGGATAATTCTCACTTATATACGCTAAGACACTATCCTTTCCATTGAGTTTAATAACCTCTGCTCCAACATGGGCCAGACTCTCAATAAACTCCGGAATAAGATCTTTAGCCGTTAATAAATTATCTCTGCTCATTTAATACTCTCTGTTTTATAAGTTGTTCTTTCCTGAATTTTTTGAATACCACTTTTTGAATGATTCTTGCGGAACGGCAGGAAGTTCCCTTTCCCATCCCCAGACATTTATTTTACTGTATACCATTCTGCGCGGCAGCCCTTTTAAGGCAACTCTTGCCACTTTACCTGAAAAATCATAGAGAGCACTTTTGGATAAAATAAACCCGGCAATCTTAAGTACTAGCCCTTTTACAGGTGAGAACGCTCCTTTCTCGGAAAGTTCCTGGCGCCATTTGTATAACTGATCGTGTATCTCAATCTTTACGGGACATACATTTGAACAGGACATGCATAATGAAGATGCAAAAGGAAGATCGGTATGTTTTTTTATATTGTATGAAGGTGCAAGAATGGAACCTATTGGTCCGGGAATCAGGTAGCCGTAACTGTGCCCCCCACTTCTTCTGTAAACAGGGCATGTATTCATACAGGCACCGCAACGGATACATTTAAGGGAACTACGGTGCACTTCGCTCTTAAGACGGTCCGACCTGCCATTATCAACAATAACAATATGCATTTGTCCTCCGGGTCTTGGTTTACGGTAATGCGAAGTATAGGCTGTTATTGGTTGTCCGGTGGCGTTTCGTGCAAGAAGACGTGTAAAAACAGCAAGATCTCTTGTCTGAGGAACTAATTTCTCTATGCCCATACAATGAATCTGTACAGGTGCAGCGTGTACACCCATGTCTGCATTTCCTTCGTTGGTGCATACAACCACACTTCCGGTTTCTGCAACAGCAAAGTTGACACCTGTTATTGCCACACCGGCCGACAAAAATTTCTCTCTTAAATGAGTGCGGGCGGCAGAAGTAAGAAGAACCGGATCCGACATCCCTTTTGGCGTGTTGAGCTTTTCGTGAAAGAGTTCTCCAATCTCCTCTTTTTTCAGATGGATGGCGGGCAATACGATATGACTTGGCGGTTCTTTCCGGAATTGGATTATTCTCTCTCCTAAATCTGTGTCTACAACCTCTAATCCTCTTTGTTCAAGATACGGATTCAGTCCACACTCCTCCGTAAGCATGGATTTACTCTTTACAACCAATTTTGCATTATTGTCGGTGATAATTTTGTAAACGATCTCATTGAATTCCTGTGCATTGCTTGCCCGATGTACTTTTACGCCATTTTCTACGGCCCTCTGTTCAAACTCCGACAGATAAAAATCAAGGTTTGACAATACTTGTTCTTTTATACTTGATGCCCTATCTCTCAGATCTTCCCAATCTGCAACCGACCGGGCTGCCTTATCACGCTTTTGGCGGACCATCCATAGAGTCTTGTCATGCCAGTCGGCGCGGGACTCGTCTTTCAGAAAAATACCTGCCTTGTAGGAGTGTCCTTTCATAAACGGTTGTTATTAAGAATTTCAGCTATGTGGACAACTTTTATATTCTTGTTTTGTCTTTTTATTATTCCTTCAAGATGCATGAGACAAGACATGTCCGTTGCTGTAATAATTTCCGCACCATTACGCTCGTGGTCGCTTATCCTGGCCTTTCCCATTTTTACCGATACATGGGGCTCGAATATCGAAAAAGTACCACCAAAACCACAACACTCGTCTTCCCGGTCAAGTGTTATAATCTCTATCCCGTTCGCCTTTTCAAGCAACCTGTGAACCTTGGAATATCTCGTTGTTATCAATTCCGACGAGGATCCAAGTTTGAGCCCCCTGAGACCATGACAGCTTTGATGAATTCCCACTTTATAGGGGAAATCAATTTTAAGGTCATCAATTTTTAGAATATCAGTAATAAACTCACATAATTCGTAGATGTTTGCCCTTACTCTTTTTACTTGCTCTGTCTGCTCAAGAATATTGTAGTGTTCCTTAACATGATAGGCACAACTTCCGGAAGGTGTGACTATGTAGTCAAACTCACTGAAATTGCGGACAAAGTTCTGATATACGGGAATTGCCTCCTTTTCTGCCCCACTGTTGGCCAAAGGCTGCCCGCAACATGTCTGTTTTTCCGGATAAACTACTTCTATACCAAGTTTCTGCAGCAATTCAAAAGTGGCAATGCCTACCTGAGGATAAAACTGGTCAATATAACAAGGTATGAAAAGACCGATACGTAATATGTCCATTCTGAACTGGTATTATTTGGAACTTCTTATTTTATACATATTGTAGCCCACATTTCGGATATTTTCTATCGTCTCCCTGTATGGGGTGTCGCATACATCAGTAAAGCCAACCTGGAAATCCTCACCATCGAATCTTCCTGTGGTTGCCTGATCGGAGAACTGGTGCCAGTGTGTGCCAATTATATTTGGGTGACGGAGAGCAGATTCGACATAAACTCCATATGCCTTGCCTCTCTCTTCCTGATTTGCAGTCTCCACGAGGCTAGGATGGAACAGTCCTCTGTCAAGGGCCCCGAAATGGAACTCGCCAATCATAACCGGTTTGTCGATTCCCTCCGGCAGGCTGAATGATGCAAGTGAACGGCGGTATATATTGTAGCTGATAACATCGCAGTATTTTGCACCAATCCGTAATGCAGTTTCGTTTGAACCGGCAAAACGACATCCCATATAAAGCTTGTCTGGAGCTACCTTTTTAAACTCGTCACGGACATTCTTAAAATATGCCTCAGTAATGATGGCGGTAAACTCAAGACAGTCATTATATGAGCCGGATGCCGGTTTTTCCTGTGATTCAAGCAGTGCCTCCCAATTCGCATAACCCGATTTCCAGATTTTGTTAAGATCCTCAATTTTTCTGTATCTTTTTTTCAGACGTTTAACCATCTCTATTTTCGCAGGTTGAGATGCAGGAGACTGTAATGTCCATTCTGCCAATGCTGTAGGACCTCCCCATGAGATTTCGTTGTCTACGAAAAATCCGAAACACCAAGGGTCCTCCAGCTCCTTTTTACGGTCCATCAGCTGCTTTCTGAAGCTGGTACGAAATTCCGGATGGAATGGATCTTTAAACTTCCACCATGCATTGTTGCTCCCTTCTATGTCTGGAGATTTTAACTCGAACCTGTCTGTATACGGTGTTTTATCCATCATACATATAGACTTGTCAGAACTATTGGCGATAGTGTTCATTCCCCAGCTTTTTAACCGTTTATGAGCCATATCTGCATATTTGGCCCTCCAGTTATCGCCGTATTTGCGTTTTATATTTGCCGCTGAGAAGTCATATGTTTTTTTGATGTTCCGTGCAACATAGTAGGGGTGGAGCAACTCGTCACGGGTAGTGTAAAATTCTGCAAACGGATCATCCTCTTTTGGAAGACTTGTGAAATAAAATTCTCTGTCGTCAAGTGGTGTTATTGCACAAGATGGTGTAACCCGTACTACTCCGTGCGACCAATACAAATATCCTTCCGGATCTACCATCCACCATTTACCATCTACTTTTTTGACATAGAAATGTCCTGTGGCCCTTTGTCTGGGACCGCTCTTCCATCCTCCGTATAATGAACGGTCAGAAGGACCAGGATAAGATTGCATATCTGCAAGCTCCCTGCCTAACTCTTCTTTTAGATCATTGTCCGATTTTGTCTTTCCGGGCCAATCCTTATGTATGAATTGCCCATAGATGTCAATAAAGGGGAAAAATTTTTCTGAAGGTAAATACATCCACGAAGGCATCTTCTCATCGGGACCCACTTTAGCGACAACCTTTTTGATTCCCCACTTCCAATCCTGTTTGGCCCTGTTGATAAAGACAACTATCCTTGATATATTACCAGTGCTATCCAATGTAGATGTCAGTGGTGAAAGTTTGTAGGGAGTATACCGCATTCCTGTTAATTTTGACTCAACATCGGGATATGGGGGTTTTGAAGGAATTGATATTGTAAGTTCCTTAAGCCCTCCTGCAGGCACATTCAGACGACTTACAACTACTCCTTTACCCTTATCCGGGTCGGCGCCTGGATTCTCCAGTCGTACAGTTATTGTAACATCTCCCTTATCGTCAAAGTTCTGAAGTTCCACCATTATCTGGTTACTCTTACCTATGTTCCACGAACCTTTTACAGACACCCCCGGATATAGGTTGTTTCCCTTATTCTCTATGCAGATAATATTATCCTTTTTATCTATTGATGCGCCATATAATGCAGAGAGACTCTTTGCAGGAGTTGTTGCTGCATCGAATAAGACAATCTCGCTCACTTTCTGATTTTGCGCCATTGCCAGGCTGCATACAGCAAGATTTGTAAGGCAAAGAAGTATTTTTCTTTTCATGCTATTTTATTATTGTTTTAAGAACACCTAATAGTGCGGAATTTTCTATACTGCTTACAGAGGAGATCAACTTCAGGCACTCAGCCTCCTTTAGCCCTCTTTTCAACGATGCCTCCATGTGGCGGAAGGAGAGTGAGATCTGTCCCCCAAACAGCAGGCACTGAATTTCTCTCTCAATAATAATATTAAGTAGTGACTCTGCCAATATTGTGCCTATATAGCTGAATGTACGCAGTGAATCTTCATCACCCTCGTCTGCCCACCTCCCTATATCGGAAACCTTAATGTTTTTGTCCTTTTTCCCACTTAATTCTTTGTAAATTTTAATGAAACCTCTTTTGGATGCATAATCCTCCAATATTCCATCCTTGCATGGAAGTTTAAAAATGGATAACACGGGACCTCCCAGAGAGTTACATTGATTGACCCTATTTTGTGAAAAGAAAAACCCAAGCCCCGTACCCAATGTGACTACAGCAGCATTACTATAGTCCTGCGCATTACCTTTCCAATGTTCCCCTTCAAGTACAGCATCTGCATCGTGCTTAAAACGAATAGGAATCTCTGATGATACTCCGGGAATACCAGCAATATATTCCCGGAGGTCCACTCCATGTATGTTTTTAAACTTATGCTCCATCAAAGGTATACCTTTACGGTAATCAGAAGGACCAGGAAAAGCCATTCCAATTCCGCAAAGAGACAGCTTTTTATTTTTTAAAAAAGAGAGTCCTGTAAGAATAGTTTCACTTATTGCTCCAAGAATCTCCTCTTTTGAACCTTCGGAACAAGCTCTGGACATTAAGGCGGAGCCTTCAAACACCTCTCCCTCCTTATTTAAAATTGCTGATTTTAAATAAGTTCCGCCAACATCAATTACAAGATATGCTTTATGGTCAGTCATTAATGAAACCATCTTTTAACATTGTCTTATGAATACATACTGGCTGGTTTCCCAGGTTCCTGACAATATACCTTCCCATATTTGCCGGTACTACAACTACATCCAGATAGCTCTGAGTATAGCTCAGTGCCGGATTGTCAAGTGATTCGATACGTACTTTTTCACCATCAATTAAAGTAAGTACATGGAATTTTCCTTCTGTATTGCCTTCGATTGTCTTTTCAAATTCAAGCCTTCTAAGACTGAAATATACCAGGTCGTGCTCTCCGATAATATATTCTGCCCATCCTGCTCCGCTTTTTACCAGTTGAGGTTTCTGTACAATATTATCATTTACCCAAGATGTGTTCCTATCTGTAGCCAAAACATTTTCTCCATGGAAAGTGTGGATGGGTCTTGGTTTACCGTCAAGGTCGGCACGCAGGTAGTCATACATTTTGTATGTATATGAGCCAATTGTCAAACTGCCAATCTCCAGTATCACCTGATTTCTTCCCGATGAGTGAATAGTGCCAGCCGGAAGTATCACCTGAATTCCAGGTTCTGATTTTACATAATTGATGTACTTTTCGTAATCTATAGGTGTATAATCTTTTTCTGACTTCTTGGTTAATTGTATAAATTCCTTAGGATCTGCTGTTTCTGTGAATCCTACATATGTTTTGGCATCGTGTCCGGTTGCAACAATATAGTAGCTCTCATCCTGTCTTCCATATTCGCCATAATTTTCTACATTATACTGGTGTCCAGAGTGAACCTGAATGGACATGTTTCCACTACTGTGGAAGGTATCGTCATAGTTAAACCTGATTGGAAAGTAACCATGGAACTTATTAACGCAATCTGCCCCCATAAGTGCTTCTCCCTCCTTCTGAACAAATGTGAAGTATGGGAACTCCAGTATTAAATCTCCTACCTCGGCAACGATGCTCACTTCAAGAGGAATAAGGTCAAATACCCAGGCACAGTTCTTCATTGTGTCGGGAAGATGACGCAGTTTGGTCACATAGTGTCCCCCCCAGACACCTTCTATATAGACAGGCCTGCAGCGGAACGGCTGTTTTGCAAGAGCAGACATAATTGTGTTGAACGATTTGTATGGAATCAACTTGATATTTTCCGGATCGTCGCTTGCTACATAAAAGTCAATGGCGTTGGTCCTGAACAACTCCCATCTGAGATGTCCGGCCACTTCAAAATCGATATAATAACATCTTCTAAGCATTGTCTTTACAGGCCTTGCCACACTATCGCCCAGATTTGTATATTGTCCGCCTTTTGCCCTGAGAATGGCTTTCTTTGGGGTAACATCAAAAAAGAGGATGTAATCGTAAAGAGAGCGAACTCTTTTTGATGCGCAACCACATCCGAAAACAATAAAAATCTCATTACCATTCTTGTCGTTTTTGATTGATGTGAGCCTCTTTTCGAGTGATTCAATCTTATGAGCATCCATCAAATCGTCATAAGTACCTTTAAACAATTTTCCATAAAGTAAAACCGGGTCCTTCTCCCTGTCTAAGGGAAGATTTTCCAGAAACTGAGCGTCAAGTTCTGCGGTAGGTTTATAAACATCATAAAAACTTATGACTGTAACTTTTACTGATTTCATTCCCAGATTCTGGGAAATGAGATTGACTGTCTGGTCGAATTGCGCACTGGCATATCCATCAAATGCTATAATCACATTTTTCCCATTGTTTGAGTCCAATTTCTTTATTAACAGCTCGCTTAAAAATGCTGCCGATTCTTTTGTCCCTGACACAATTGAACTGACCGTCTCCGACCCAGGATTTAATTTGTTGATTGCTGTTGGATCGTCATACGGGTGTGGGTTAAACATAAAACTCATCTCTTTTTCTCCTATATTTTTTAATTAGTTAATTTCATGATATTCAAATTCCATAATCTCAGAAAGAATTCTGAGCTCCTTGCGATAATCACCTTGTACAATTGCAAAGTGTTGTGTCGTTCCAATTTTCAGAATTTTCTCAAACATCTCCTTGACAGGCATTGATGGTCTGAAAATTCCATGTGAATAGCTGGCAAACAAATGTTTATTGCTTTCCAGACAATCTACCAGAGAGCAGACAAGCTTGTACTTGCCATTGCACTCAATAAATTGCGCCATTGTCATTTTAGCTGCAGGGAAACGATACCAGGCAAAAGGTGCTCCTGCATATTTGTATTTTGTCTTTGCAAACCTGACATCACGGGCAATAATGACATTATCTGTAAGATTTGGATCTGTATGGTCGTTAGGACCGGCATGTCCGGCAGCAAATGTATTCTCTGCACTCTCTATATGGAAAGGTTCAATAAAATTGACATGCTTCCCACTTATAAGCTTAAGTATAAATGTGATGAGCCCGGCTCCCATATCTGCCTCGGGTACCAGTACAGAGAGGTTCCGCTCAAATGAAGGATGATAAAATCCCGGCCTCAACCCAATAATCTCGAACATTGCAGGATCGACGTCGTTAAACACCATAGCATCAATTCCTAGCCTTTCTGTCAATTTTGCAATACCTACAGAGGCACGCACCGATGCCAGAAACTTATCGTTGTCAATATCGTCCGAAGTCGTGTATTTAGATGTAAGTGCATCTTTGTAGGTCATTGTTTCTTCATTGGTCACATTATCAATCTCTTTCTGTAAGGTGGAATATGCAATGAATCTTATTTCAGGACCAAGTTTTGCAAAGAAGTTATATGGATCCATATAAGTTGACCACATAAGCTCGTTATAGCTTGCCAACAGGCCAAACGTAGAATTACGAAGCACACTACGAACCTTTGCAACTTTAGAAAAGGCAATAATCTCATCGCGAATTTCATCTCTGCTTCCCATTACTACTTTCACTGCTTTCCTTCCAAGTCTGGAGATGGAGCCCGATCCTTCGAGCGAGCCTACCAATGTACCGGAAGAGAGGAACTCAACAAAATCATCTTCGTCCAGAGTAGTCTCGAAATCAACTTTCTCCTTTACCGGATTAATAAACAATATCGGAATTTCCGGCATATCCCTGAAGAATCTTATCCACGCAAAATCTTCTGCCCATGAGAGGAATTGAGCGACCACAAAATCTACCTTCTCTGCAAAGAACAGGTCCATTGCATGTTGTGTGTCATTCCTTTCATATACGATTCCCGGATATATAACATCCATTGTTGTGTTAAGTGAATCTATAAGGCTCTCGGTTTCGCTTGTTTTCCTTTGGTGGTAAGTACCATGTTTCTGGCCCTCTCCCATATTTTTGAATCTGGGCGAAGCAATCAACAATAATCCAACTTTTGCCTTCTCAAATTTCTTATTCGCACTCATTATATTGTACTTTTTTAATTTTTATCGATTATTCCTAGAAAATGGCCATCTGCATCAAACAGATCAAGTGATATTAAAAAGGTACTCTCTTTCTGAAACAACCCATTTTCTATATTAAAATCTATATTTACACCCTCTGTCGGGGATACTCTCATTTCTGACACGTAAGTCCCGTTTACTTTAAGTTTCACGGTTCCGTTAGTGAAAACTCCAAATTTCCCTGCAATTGCAATACTGCTTTCAATTATCTCTTTTTTTAACGGAGATGCAATTACAGCATACTTGTTAACCTCCTTTATTCCGGAATTTGCAGGAATGGTTGTAGTTGCCATACAGTATTCAAAATGAGCACTCTCTCCGGGACGTATCTCGTGCATAGGAGATAATAGCTCTGCTTCCATGTATGGAGGGTTAACTGTTCTGTCATCCTTGTGTACATTCAATTGTCTTGAATAGGTCAATCCGCGTCCCGTTGTCCAGATTTCAACTGAACAGTTCTGTGGATAAACTTTTTGTGAATCGAAATCAAATTTGTAAACAAATACTTTTCCTGTCACATTATCTAGCCAGGCAACCCATCCCGCATTTGAATCAAGACCTACTTTACATACCAGATACTGATAACTTACAACCAGGTTGCCAAAAGAATCGAAGGTATTCTGAGGATTGTTCGCAAGGCCGTGAATTACTTTAAAACCATTTTCAAATTTGCTGTCAGGGTTAACAGGACATATTATCTGATACCTGTTTTCCGGACTCTCAAACGGAGTATTCATCTGGCATACGGGCCATAAGGACCATCTTACCGTGTGATTCCCAAGGTTGTGAAATGATGCTTTGACTACTACTTCAGAAGAGATTTCTGATAAGTGAATCTCTTTAGTTATTTGTAAACCTGTATAATTATCAAAAGGACTTGTGAGTTTCACCCAATCCTCTCCCGTACCGGCATCTAATTCGGTAATAGAATAGGGTCCGCCATCCAGCACCGGGTCCGGCGGCCCTGGCCATTTATCTGATGAGCTCCACCCTTGAGGTGCAGGCCAGATTTTCTCTCCCCCGAAATTTAACCAGGACCCTTCGGGATGAGGATTTACATAGAAGAATCCATATCCATCAAGTTCAAGCTGCAGAATCCTTCCTCCATGCATGGGAGCAATATAAAGCTTTACCCAGCTGTTCTCGACAAGGCTTACAGATAAGCCTTTATAGTTGGTGTACCTTAGCATAATCCTTTTTAAAAAGATATTTGGATGTGAAAATCAAAAGTGCCCCGCAAACAACCCAGACAACTGCCAGTAATGAAATTCCGAATGAAAGACCGAACAATGGTTTAAGATAACCTAATATTACCGGGGACAAAGAACCTACCAGAAAGCCTGTCATTATCATTACACCCGAAACTGACGAGTGGTATTTCTCGGGTACAACATCGTACAATACAGTGTATGTGTTTGCATCAAAAAATGCACGTGCAAAACCGAATCCTGCAAATCCGATAAAAATTGTAACCATCACAGTGGAGTTAGCCATAAGGACGATAAAAGGGGCTGCCGCCAGCAAACTTATTCCTTGCATCATCATTCTGCTAGCCGGATTCTTTCTGGCAATCCTGTCCGAAAGCTTACCGGCAATAAGAACTCCAAAGAAGGCAAAAAGATGGGTATAGAACATGGAGTGAAAACCTGCAGAAGAGAGACTCATCCCAAAATTCTCATATAGATAAGTAGGCATCCAGGTAAGGTATCCGGTTATGACGAAAATCAATCCACTGAAGCCAATTGTAAGAACAACAGCGCTTGGTGTTGTGAAGAGTACTTTAAATCCTTCGAAGAATCTAATCTTTTCCTTAACGGCAACGTTTGCTTCTAACCCTTTTTCTATGGGTAGGTTGTCTTTTAGGCGAAATATCAAAACAATAGCGTGAATAACACCTACTGCTCCAAATATATAAAATGCGTTTCTCCAGCCGTAGTGCTCACCTACATAACCTGCAAGATACCCACTTACGATTATTCCCAGATAGTAAGATGTCTGGTGTATGGACATAGCAAAGGATCGGGTATTCTTGTGATAGCTTGCCAGCAGTGAATAGTTTGCGGGACCAAAGAATGCCTCTCCTCCACCTGTTGCAATACTCCGCATAATAATCAGCATAATGACACCATTGCTTAAGCCTGTAAACATTGTTGCTATGCTCCAGAAGAGAATGCTCAGAGTCACTATCCATTTCCTGCTGAACAGGTCACCTATATAACCTGCCATAGGTACCAACAGGGCAAATATCAGGTTGAAGGCGGTTGCAATCAACCCTACCTGCAGATCTGTCAGACTCAGGTCGGCTTTAATAAGAGGAAGCACCACATTGAAAACCTGCCTGTCGGCCTGGTTGACAAAAAACGCAATCCACAGGAGAGCAAGGACTTCCCATTTATAGGTGTTTTTGATATTTATTATGCTTTTCATCTTTTTAAATTGAAAATCGTGTTATAATTCTACCTCCTTGCGGAACTCTATATCAAAGCGATTTATTGCTTTGATAATAACTTTTGTACTTCCGGGAGAGGGGATACATTTGAAAATATGATCTGTAAGGGATGCATTTATCCAGGTTCGCGTCGGGATCCTGTTTTCGCCATCGGCACCAAAATATTGGTATGCGGTAGGATCGAATGCTTTGTCAGCAATCCGGATCATATCTGTAAATGTGTTTCCACCATCTTCTGAATAACGTACAATCCAGGCTGGATCCCAATCCCATACATTTACCAGAAGTTCACCCGAAGGTCTGAGCAGAGGAGCCCTTGGTTCAGGTTTGAAGACACTGAACTGCGATGCAGGGTCTGTATATGCCCTGTAATTCCATTTGAAGTTTGTTCCGTTTACTTCGAATATTTTGTAACCCAATAGTGCCCCATCAAGACAAACAGGTCCTTCCCAAAAACCACCACATGCTGCCCCTACAATGTGCTCAGTAATCCCCGAATTATCTGCCATTACGGAGTTGTAATGGGTATGGCCGCTTATTATCTGTACATTGGCATATCCTTTAAGAAGTACATGCAGGTCCGCACTGTTGCCGTAAACAGAAGAGTAACGCGACTTTGAGGGTGCATGAAACATCAGCACGAGAGCCTTCTCTTTGGTAACAAATGATAAGTCCTTTTCTACCCACTTTAGTTGTTCCTGTGTGAATTCAACCTGATAGTCAGCATCTGCACCACCCTTGAAATAGATGTTGTCCAAAACAATATAATGAACCTGACCCCTGTTGAACGAAAAATGTGTGGGGCCATAATGTCTTATAAATACTGAATCTGCACTTTTGTCTCTTGTAAGAGATGGTGCCTCAGAAGCAGAATAGACATGGTCATGATTGCCAATTGCATAATAGACCGGTTGGTTTACAGAACTGAAATAAGTTTTACTTTGGTCGTGCATGGAAGGTTTATTGAAGACAATATCGCCTGCAACCATCAAGTGTACGGGATTGAGTTCTAAAGAGCTGATATCCTTCTTTATATTGTCTAGAATAGGGTTGAGAAGGTTGAGCTCAGTTGTATTTCGCACTTGTGGGTCACCAATAGCTATAAAATAGTGTTTATTGTCAGAAACGGCCAGTTTGGATAGATTGAAATTTATGTTTTTTTTGTCTGAGATCTGATTTAACCTTACCCAGAATTTTGGCACACTATTTTCTACAGAAACAGAATATCCGGCAGGAGAGGAGATGTATATATGAGTTGCGGAAGGGTTATATGAGAGAGAGTATGCTCCATTTTGGTCCGTTAAGGCACAATTAGTACCATCGCTTACAACAACCCCGGCAACTCCTTTTTGGTCGCACAAAACTTTTCCCTCATATTTTATTGATACATTCCCTCCACCGCCTCCGTTATTACCGGGGTCAATTTCGGCAGAACAAGCAAGTATCAGTATTGCAACAAAGCATAAAAAGATTTTTGGAATTTTCACCATGACAGATTAATTAAAAGGTTTTTTTCCAGAATAGCATCCGGATGTTTTGAGAATTAAGCTTACCGGCCGCATCTACGCACCCTTTGCCAGGTTCTGTGGCATATTCAAAAGTGTAGCCGGGAACATCAAGCGAGAACTGCTCATCCTGCAATCCTGTGTTCCATACAACAACACCCATACGGTTCCCGGCAACGAATGCTTTAGCAATGACACTCTTGCTGCATTTTATATATATACCTTTTTCGTCCTCATATTTCCCATGCCATAACAAGTCAGAATTCTCCCTTTGAAAATTAATTATTGCAAGGGAATAGAGTCTTGCAGCAACAGGATCCTCACTTGTGACAAGATTGATGTCGGGCTTGCTTATTACATTCGAATAGTCAGCCGGAACCGGTATCCGGCTCTCTTTCAGATATCTTACATCTGCAGAGTAACGAACTTCAAGTTCGCTCCGCAGACCATATACAGTTGCATAGTTAAGTATAAGGCGATTGTTTACAGGAGCAGGATTACGGTATGTCGTAAGAACTTCAGGGAACGTATACTTGAACATTTCCGGATAGATGAAAGTAGGGGCGGAACCATTGAGTCGCGATGAAAACTCTTCTTGCAAAGGAACGTATGCTCCGTTTTCATAACCATGAAAATAAGTAACAGAACCCAGAACAGCATCACACAATCCTTCAGTCATTATTACGAAATCGGGGTTAATTGTTTTCATGTAGTTTGCAATACGGTTGAGCAGACGATAACGGTCGCCTTCGTATACAACAGCCGGTACAGAATGGCCATGATCCGGAGCATAACAGAACTTAGGCGCTGTTACTGCCAGCTGGTCATAAAGAATTCCGTCTGCACCAAGATCGTTGGCCTGCAACGCAAGACCAAGCATTCTTTCATACCATTCCTCGCAGCCAAGACAAGCCATTCCATGAAAGCGGGCAGGAGCATCTGTATATTTGTGCCATTTTTGGTAATCGAGTGTTCCATCTCTCTTTTGAACTGTTATAAACTTACCCTTTTCTCCCCAGTATGTTGTGCCATTCTGGTCGATAAGTTGTCCGTTTGCGTATATTATTGAGCGTTTGCCCCTCTCCCGGATTGTTTTCAAGGCCTTTACAAGTGCTTCGCGCCCACCCATAGCAGGGTCCGGATCATAGTCGGGATAGAAACGGTCATGCCCCCCAAATGTCCATCCAAACAATCCGATAATATCCAATCCTCTCTCTTCAGAAATTTTGCAAAGTTCTTCCAGACTGTTGTAATCCCACATTATCTCATTGTTCTGCTGCTTCATGATTGTCAGCATCCACCCCGATGCATTCTGTGCCCATTTTGGAACATCAGGAAGAGTTATAGAAGTGTTGAACCAATTGCGGTAAAAATCGGCCGCTTTGTGCCAACTTCCGGAATATGGGTACATTATCTGTGAAGGAATTTCCCAGCTTTCTCCGGGCGCACAGGCTAAATCGTGTGAGAAAGCAAATCCGAGAGAGTTATCATCGGGTTTGTACCTTATTCTGAAGTGTTTGGACCCATGGGCTTTGTCGTGGCTCCCAAAATAGAACCCTCCGTTCTCACCCGACAGCGAACACCACTGCATTGTCGCAAAACGTGACGGATAGTGTGATTTTAGCTCATATGAAGATACAGCCTTGTTGAATTCCCAAACCAGTGCACCTTTTAAACTTACTTTATCAATCGGATCCTTTAAAGTAGGTGTTTTTACAAACTTCTGTCCCAGACCACAAGGCATCAACAATGGGAATTTATCGAGATTAGCCTCGATTCCGTTTACAACCGGCCCTGTAAAACCAGTTACAACCCATCCTTTCTCGTTGTTAACAAGCGAGCCTGTAACATTAAATGCCTCGGCATGGACGGAAAAAAGAAGTTCAAGACTCACGTCCCATATTTTTCCGTCCAGATACAGCTGTTTGTAAACCAATTTAAAACCATTATTAACCTTTATAACTTCTGGATCGTTACCATTGTTGTCAATTACAGCCTCTCTTTTATTGTCCTCAATGTTCTGCATTGTAACTGCCCATACAGGACCATCTTTTGCAAAAGACGAAGGACATCCGTCTTTCATCTTTATTTCAAGACCATTTTTACTATAAATAAGTTCACTCATTCCAGCTTTTAAAGATTGAGGCAAACCTTGCTTTATATCAGCAGAAATGGCGCGTGCAGACAAAAGACAGAAGATAACCATTCCGACAACAATGACATCTCTTTTCATATATCAATTCTAGTAATTAGGATTCTGCCCCAATCCGGGATTCACCATTATATCTGCAGTTGGTATCGGCCACAAATAATGTTTGTTGGCGTCAAATACACGCTTGCTAAGTTCCCGGCATTGAGATAAATTAGCCATTTTAGAAAAATCCGGGCATCCATTCTCATCAATGTCAGGAATTCCGGGGATGAACCAGTAACCACTTTTTACATAAGCTTTGCATGATGCAAGTGACGTAGGAAGACCATAGTTTGTGTAGTTCATAACTTTTTCTGCAATTCTCCAACGAATAATATCGTTGTATCGTAACCCTTCAAAAGCAAATTCCATTCTGCGTTCGGTACGTAAAATCGTGCGAAGTTTTGTCTGACTGGTTTCAGTAATCTTAGGGTAAAGACTAGATGTGTAATCTACCTTATATGCACGCGCCCTAACTTTGTTCATTGCATCCAGTACGGTTTGATCAATATTATTCAGTTCTATCTTAGCCTCGGCATACATAAGCAGCACATCGGCATATCGCAAAATAAGCTTATCATTGTCAGTCATAAGGTCGTCACTCCAATCTTCATCAATACCTTTTCTAAGAGTCAATCCATTGTACGATGCGTATTGGTCACTACCTTTAGAATCTTTATTGGTAACCAGTTTACCCTCTTTGTAACTCCAGCACTTTGCAGAATCGGGATGAGGAGTATAATTGAATCCAAAATAGTTAGAGTTGAATTCCACTATAGTGGCGGCACATCTTGGATCCCGGTACCTAAAAGGATTCTTTCGGTCGTACAAAGGAGATTCATCTATAGGTTTTCCATCTGTACAAAGATACGAACAAAACAGATCCCATGACGGACTCGCTGTAGCCGACGGAGAGGTAATATTACGGCTAAGATATGCAGTAACCGCACCTCCGTTTAGAGGTGTTCCATATTCAGTAGAACGAGGAATTCCAAATACAGTCTCAACAGAATTTTTAGTTTTACTAAGGAAAAGTTCTCCAAAATCGGGATATAATTCATAGGCACCCAAATCCATACAGCTTTTTGCAGCGTCGCGGGCAACAGTATAGTCCTTGAAAAACAGGGCCACACGTGCTTTCATTCCGTATGCGGCACCCTTTGTGGCTCTTTTGATTTCTGTCCCTTTATAGGTCAGCGGCAACTTTTGAGCAGCATAGTCAAAATCTTCATATATATGCGCGAGAATTTCCGCTTTTGGAGTACGCACCTGTGAATATGCTTCCTCAAGTGTTAGATCTTTAGTGAAATATACTACGTCGCCAAAATGTGAAATAAGTCTTGAATACATACATGCCCTCACGAATTTTGCATCTGCAATATAACGTTCATAAAGTTCTGTAGTCAGATTAAGTTTGGCTTTGTCTATATTTTCCAGAATTGTATTGCACCTGCTTATGGCCTTGTATGAGTAGCTCCATGTATTTTTTACGAATGTAGAGTTGTCTCCGTTAAGTGTTCCATTTGTGAAAACAATTAGAGTATTTCTGTTCATCCAGTCATCAGATGGTTCGTCAAGTGACATAATACTACCACCGAAGTCATTTTTGAACATCGGCCAGAACTGATGAAGATAGAGCGTATTCAGACTCATTTCCACCTGAGTCTTGTCTGTGAACCAGCTCTCAGTTGATGCCTGCGAAAGTGGTTGCAGATCCAGATTGTTGCATGATAACAAGACTGTACCAGCAACTCCCAATATAATATATTTCTTAAGTCTCATTTGATTACTATTTAATCTGTTAAAATTAGAATTTTATGGAAGCACCGAACATTACCGATTTAGTAATAGGATATCCGGTTGAGCTTACTTCAGGATCCCATCCTTTAGGGAAATGACTGAAGGTAAAATAATCCTGCAGTGAAACATACACTCTCAGTTTTTTAACTCCCACTTTTTCCAAACCAAGATTAGGGAACGAATAACCCATGGTTATATTCTTGATTCTGAAGTATGATCCGTCTATCAACCAAAAATCTGATGCAGCATAGTTATTGGTTTCACCTGTTCTTGACAACCTTGGATACTGAGCTGCTGAATTTTGTTCAGCGGTATTGTAGTTGCTCCAGTATTTGTCAACAATTATCCCGGGAACATTGTACCAGTCACCGCGAATAGGAGTGACCATATCTGATGTTAGCATAGATTTTTTCTTACCCACACCCTGGAATGCAACCATAAAGTCTATCCCTTTATAATCAAGATTAATGTTTCCACCATAATTGTACCTTGGGAGAGAACCACCCAGCAGTACCCGGTCATAGGTAGCATCAATTTTTCCGTCAGGTATCCCCGCAGGACCGCTTATATCTTTGTACTTAATATCACCAGCTTTCACTGCACTTGATGTAACTGCCGATGAGGAGACATCTGTTGCGGTCTGAAATATACCATCGCTCAAATATCCGTACCACTCTTTATATTCACTTCCTTCTCTGACCATCAGATTGTTACTTAACACCTGAGTGCCCTCCATATTACCCATAACTGTTTTGTAGTCAGAAAGATTTAACGAGATGCTGTAATTAAGGTCACCAAGCTGATTATTCCAGTTCAGATCTACATCCCAACCATTGGTACTCATTATACCTGCATTCTGATCTGGATCGGAATAACCCATATAATTAGGAATCTGAAGCTTAAGCAACATATCCTTAGTCTGTTTCCAGTAATAGTCTCCTGTAAATCGAAGATGGTCATTCAAAAAGTTGATTTCCAAACCTAAGTCGGCAGTCTCTGTGGTTTCCCAAGAGATATCAGGCACTGCCAGCTGATATGCAGAAGCACCCTGAACAGGAACAATAGTGTTTCCCATATATAAGGTAGGGCTGTTGAAATCCAGTGTTGTCTGATATGGATAGTTTCCTATTCTTTCATTACCCAGTTGTCCCCATGATCCACGCACCTTCAGCAGTGATATCCAACTTATGTTTTCCATGAAACTCTCCTGTGACACCACCCATCCGGCGGAAACCGAAGGGAAGAAAGCCCATCTGAAATCTTTATGAAAGCGACTCGAACCATCGTAACGGAAGTTTGCCTGAAGGTAATACCGGTATTTCCAGTTGTACATCAACCTTCCAAAATATGAGTTATAGGCATTTTCATAAGCATCTCCGTTGTTGTCCTTGAATGTTCCGGGACCCGATGCCAGATACGGATATTGGATAAGATCATATTGACCGCGTGATGCCCACATGTTTTCATAATAGTAATGGTATCCTTCGTAACCAGCCATTGCATTAAAATTATGATTTGCAATACTTTTAGCGTAATTGGCAAAAAGCTGCGATGTTATGGAGTAGCTGTCGGCACGTGTCTCTTTAAGATCGGTTGTGTTTGTGCCGTCCAGAAAATCAGTACTGGAAAGATCGTCCCATGCGGTATAATAAGATACCTGTTTGTTAAAATCCTTAACCTTTGCAAAATTGTAGTTAGGCGCAAATATCCCGGTAATAACCAAACCATCAAAAGGAGTTATTTCTAAGGATAATTTACCGCCGGCCTGATACCTTGTATCCTTTGAAGTACCGCCATACATCATTGCCCCGTATGGATTGGCTCCGTCTTTTCCACCTGCAAGACGACCATCTGAATAGATACCTGCATATACGGGAGCTGCGAATCTCATCTGATAAGAGGGGCTAAACATAGGATCTGTACTTTCTGTTCTCTTCATATTGATGTCGAGTGATGTTGAAAACCACTTAGAAATCCTGATATCGTTGTTTACACGAATTGTTGCACGGTTCCATGAGAGATTACTCTTAAAAAGACCATCAACATCATCATAGCCAAGGCTTATTTTGGTTTTGGATTTATCGTTTCCTGTAGCTAATCCAAGCTGATGACTGTTACGGAGAGCATAGTTTTTAAGACAAAGAGAAACCCAGTCGGTATTAGGATACAGATCACTGTTTTCTTTGTTGAGTGACCAATAGTTAGCAATAAGGTCCTTATCATAAACAGTATATTCACCTCCGGTAGGAGTGTCGTTCCAGTTTCTCTCATTTAGGGCTTTCATATATGTAGGTGCATCTGCATATTCCGGCATTTTTGTCGGCAGGTCCATAGAAAGGCTGTAGTTATAGTCGATGCTCATACCATCACGCGCTCCTCTTTTTGTTGTAATCAACACAACACCGGCAGCAGCTCTTGCTCCGTAAATAGATGCAGACGCTGCATCCTTCAATACAGAGATATTCTCTATGTCGGAAGGGTTTACATCATTTATACTTCCTGCAGGTACACCATCAATAATTATAAGTGGGTCACTCTCCTGAATGGATGTGATACCTCTTACCCTTATTGTACCTCCGGTTCCCGGAGCAGAACTAGAGCGTGTAACCGTAACACCAGACATTGCACCCTGCAAGGCACTTACAACCTGAGTGTTTTGACGCGCTGTTATTTTTTCTCCGCCAATTGCAGATACGGCTCCGGTAAGATCCCTCTTCTTGGCTGTACCATAACCAATTGTAATGACTTCGTTCAGACTTATTGCCTCTTCTATAAGGACAACATTCACTTGCCCTTTACCTGCGACATTAACCTCCTGGCTTTCCATGCCAATGAATGATACCAAAATTGAGGCATTTGATGGAACATTACTTAATACGTAATTTCCTTTTGAATCGGAGAAGGCTCCATTTTTTGTCCCCTTTACCATAACAGATGCTCCTGGAACAGGCTCTCCTGTTGAGAATGTTATGATACCCGTTACAGTCAGATTCTGTGCCATCATATTTGAGCAGACAAGACTGCCAAACAGCATCAGAAACATTGCGGTCCAGACCCTTCGGGCGGACTGCCATAATTCATTAGATCCAACACTTTTTTTCATTAAATCTGGGTTTAGTTTATTTTTAATAATTTTTAGAGTTATATTTATAGTAATATTTACCTTTGCAAAACCAAACCACACCACATTAGAGCATATATATAGTGTTGTGTAGTGTGGTGCAAATATATTATGAATTTTTTAATTTGCAATATCAATTACTGTTTTTTAAAGAAAACGTAATTTTTTTTTAACATATGATAATAAAACCTGAAATAAGACCAGACAGATATTATGAATTCAAAAATTGAAATTGACTTAAGTTCTCAAAAACCCGTATACAAACAACTCATTCAGTCAGTTCATGATCTTATAGATAGTAATAAAATCAAAGAGGGTGACTATCTGCCTTCGATGAACGAATTATCTGCTGAATTGGAAATATCAAAGGAAACGGTAAAAAAAGCTTACTCTATCCTTAGAGATGAAGAAGTTATAGAATCTGCCCATGGTAAAGGGTTTTTTGTAACCAACAAGGGAAAGAATACAAGGATATTATTGCTTTTCGACAAGATCAGTTCATATAAACAAGTTCTCTACAGTTCATTTGCTGCTAATATTGGAGATAATGCAGAGATCACAATTCGTTTACATAATCAGGACATATCAGTTTTTGAACACTTTGTAGAAGAGAACCTGGATCGTTTCGATTACTATCTGGTAACTTCTCACTTTTCATTACAGCCGGAAATACAAAAAAGAGCATTAAAAATCCTCAGGAAAATCCCAAACCGAAAACTGATTCTGCTAGACAGGTATATGGAGGAGCTCCCGGGTAACTTTGGTTCTGTATATCAGGATTTCGAGAATGATATATATGACGGACTCTCCCAGGGAGCGGAGGCACTCAGAAAGTTTAAAAAGCTGAATGTAATCTCTATGCCGGGGAGTTTATATGCTCCTCTTATAGAAAAAGGGATAAAGAAGTTTTGTGATCAAAACAATATCGGTCTGGAGATTCACAAAATAATAAATCCTGAAAAGATTCAGAAGCAGGAGGTCTATCTGATCCTTAACAGTCAGTTGGATTCTGAACTTATAGAACTTGTAAGGATAGCCAAGATGAAAGGATGCAAAATAGGAAAAGATATTGGTATCATATCATATAACGAATCACCTATTAATGAGATTATTCTGGATGGGCTCACTACTCTTTCTACCGATTTCAGACAAATGGGGGAGTTAGCAGCTAAAATGATCACAGATAAACCTTTTAGAAAAACAAAGTGCAATTTTCGTCTTATCAGAAGAAATTCCTTTTAGACTCTCTTCGTAAATATATTTTATGGTTGTTTTCTTTGATCTGGATGATACTTTGGTAGACAGCGATGGTGCCCATACAAAAGCTATCAGTCAAATAATAAAAGAGTATTCATTAACCGGAGCTAATGATAGCGAGGCTATTATGCAAAGGTGGCTGGACATAAAAAATAAGTACCTTACCCTTTACTTCAATAACAAAATCAGTCTTGAACAGCAGCGTATTTCCAGAGTAACTGAGTTTTGGGCCGGCCTTGGTTTAAATATAGATGAGGAGCAAGCGGATATTATCTATAAACAATATCACCATATTTTTCTTGATTCATGCAAACCATTTGAAGATACAATACCTCTCTTGAAAAAACTGAGCTCTCAGGTCGGCAAGTTTAAATTAGGTATTATTACAAATGGCACCTCTCCCGATCAGATTTACAAACTGGAAAAGAACAACCTTATGAGTTTTTTTGATTTTATAGTTATATCAGAAAAGGTTGGAGTATCAAAACCATCGAAAGAAATCTTTCAAATAGCAGCCCTTATGGCGGATGTGCACGAATCGGATTGTGTATATATTGGAAATGACTATGATTTAGATTATATTGGCAGTCTTAATGCAGGAATGAAAGCTGTATGGCTCGACCGGAATAACTCAGCAAATATACGACAGATGAATTCTCCGGAAATTATATCTACACTTCGTCACATTTCACTTTTATAGTATTTCTCTATACTTTTGCGACTTTTTTAGATTTTACACACATAATTTCTCAAATATAATATTGATGGAATCAAATAGTTTGACAGATGCTCTTAAATACCATTCGGAAGGCAGACCGGGAAAAATAGAGGTAGTACCCACAAAACCTCACAGATCGCAACACGATTTATCCATGGCCTATTCTCCGGGTGTTGCAGAACCTTGTTTGGAAATTGAGAAAGATCCTCATAAGGCATATGACTATACCGCCAAAGGAAACCTTGTGGCAGTTATTTCTAATGGAACTGCAGTACTGGGGCTTGGCAACATTGGAGCACTGGCGGGAAAACCGGTAATGGAGGGTAAAGGTCTTCTTTTTAAAATATTTGCAGATATCGACGTTTTCGATATTGAAATAGATGAATCGGACCCACAGAAGTTTGTTGAGGTGGTAAAGGCAATTTCCCCCACATTTGGCGGGATAAACCTTGAAGATATCAAGGCTCCAGAGTGTTTTGAAATTGAAGAAAAACTTAAGGAGATGCTGGACATCCCACTAATGCATGACGACCAGCATGGTACTGCAATAATTTCCGGTGCAGCACTGATTAATGCCCTCGAACTGACAGGTAAGAAAATCGAAGATGTTAAAATTGTAATAAATGGTGCCGGTGCAGCTGCATCGTCATGTACGCGACTATATATGCATTTGGGAGCCCGTCTTGAAAATATTGTAATGTTAGACAGCAAGGGAGTTATATCAAAACGCCGGAAAGATTTAAACGACAGAAAACTACCATTTGCAACATCCCGCGGAATTGACACCCTGGAAGAGGCAATCAATGGTGCAGATGTGTTCGTAGGACTTTCGGTTGCCGGAATTCTTACCAAGAATATGGTACGAAGCATGGCAAAAGATCCTATTGTCTTTGCACTGGCCAATCCCGATCCGGAAATTACCTATGAAGATGCAAAAGAATCACGTACCGACATAATTTTTGCTACCGGACGCAGTGACTATGCCAATCAGGTAAACAATGTACTTGGTTTCCCTTTTATTTTCCGTGGTGCTCTTGACGTACTAGCAACAACTATAAATGAGGAGATGAAGGTCGCGGCCACACTTGCAATCGCAAGACTGACAAAGGAGCCGGTTCCGGAAGAGATAGCCGCTGCGTACAATACTTCTGAAATCAGTTTCGGACGCGACTATATTATTCCTAAACCATTAGATTCAAGACTTCTGTATATGGTAGCACCAGCGGTTGCCAAAGCAGCAATAGACAGTGGTGTTGCACGTAAAACTATTACAAACTGGGATGGTTATATAGAACAATTACATCAGCGAATGGCTGCACAGAAATCGTAAAATGTAAATAAGGATTTGGAGCGGAAAACGAGATTCGAACTCGCGACCCTCAGCTTGGGAAGCTGATGCTCTACCAACTGAGCTATTTCCGCATTGCAGGTGCAAATTTAAGAAAAGATGGCCGATAATAAAAACAGTTTCTTCTATTTTACAAGAAGAAACTTGTCTACAACTCCACCAACACTATCTGCCTTCAGTCTCAACCTTAGTTTCCCATCTCTTTTCTGCCTTACTTCAGCAACCTCACTCCAGCAGTTTTTTCCATCCGGACTGACTTTATCTGCCGGACCTACACTCCAGCTATAGATTTTATACTCCCCCTGCTTTACATCAGGAGCATAGAATATAACTTTGGCTCTTTTTGATTTAGCTTTATGAAAGAAATCTTCAAAAAACACCTCGCTGTTGCCGGACGATTTTTCCCATCTTCTTTTATTTGTAATTTTGGGATTGACAAGCAAACGATTAGATGTACTTATATCAAGATAATCACTTATTGCGTATAATGAGCTCTTTCCCATTCTTGCAAGATTATCTACAGATACCCAGTCACCATCTTTGTTCTCCCTGAAGTATGTATAAGGAGTCTCAAATGTAATAGCAACAGTTCTGTCACCGAATCTTTTCCACATCCACCCTTCGGGATACCTCGGTGCCATATCAGAAAAACTCTGGTCTCTTGATGAATAGAATGGATTGTCGTTTACCGTAAGGTTAGATAGGAGCAACTGGTTTCTATATGTGACAGGTGATGTAGATTCAGCAGTGTGTATCCAGTATGTGGCAGAATTTGCGATTTGAGAGTGCATGTTTAGAAAAAGATCGAATGGCCTTTCAGTTGTCAGTTCCGTCAGTATAGCCTTTAAAACTTTTATTTCCGGAGTGGTGAGCGAGTCCTCTCTGTCCCAGTTTATTTCAACATTTACTCCGGTCGAAGAGGAGCGAGAGTAGCCACCAGTTACACCATCGGGGTTGATCATTGGAACAATATAGAAGATAGAGTGGGAGAGCAGCGATTTAGAGTATTCGCTACCAGAAGTAAGTTCATCTATCATAGCTTCCAGGTGCCAGCTGCAAGGCTGCTCACTTGGGTGGGCGCGCCCATGTATCCATATTCTCTTTTTGTTCTGGTCAGAAACCCTACTGTCTGTTATTGTAAGCATCGGGATAGATTCTCCCAAATGACTTTTGCCTATCTCACTATAATCTACATATTCACATTTTCTCCATTGCTCAATCTTGTTTGTTAGACGGGTATAAGTGTAGGGTATGAAATGGCTGATAAATACGGTATCCTGTGTGAAAATTTTGTTTATCTGTCTACTGTTTAAGTTCTCACCCTCATCAAATCGGCGGAAATTTATTCCATCGTATGAGTAGAAGGGTCTTATGGTCTCAGAATTTTGAATATTCAGGAATATCTGTTTGCCCTTAACACCGTCAATCCTGAAATAGTACCATCTGGCACTGGGCTTTAGGGCCGTATCAACCGGATTCAAAGGGTCGAACCGGGAACTTAAATTGTATGATAGTGTAAGGATTGAGTCTATATCTGAGATTCTTGTCCATGTGGAATCAATCCTCCTGACCTCTCCCAAACTGCCCGATTCGAATGTTGACGAAAATCTGACTTGCGAAAAAAGAAAACCACTGCTTAGTATACTGAGCAGTAGCAAACTAATACTTCTTATTAGCATGTGTCGGATCTATTTAGGGAAATTATATAAAATTACAACTCGGTGGCTTTAATTTTTACGACTTTTCCTTTATTGGAAAAGGCAAGTTCCGAATTATTCTTCTTCTTTTCTTGTATAAGACGTTGGAAGGAGATGTTCAAACCGTTGAGAATGTTATCTCTAAGTTCTCTAGTCTCTAATTCGCTCATAATTAATTATTTTATTGTAGGTTGGTTTATTGTAAATTTTTGGCTCCATGTTCTTTCCGCCCTCAGCAATCAACTCCTGCGGTATAGTGGAGTTGTTTATTATCATCCAGTACTCACAAAGCGGAATATAAAGCGAAAATAAGTTTTTTATTCCAATATCGTATCGTCTTCTTATAACTTTTTCTTCAATATTGTGTCCCCCCGATGCCACCCTCATCTTAACTCTTTCAATAGCAAGACTTGGCAGGTTTAACCAAAAAAACACCAGTGAAACTTTATACCCGTTGTCTTGTGCATACTTTATCATCATTGCATGAGTACGCGTCGCCAACGTAGTTTCCAGTGCAAAATCTGTGCCGTCGGAAATCAGGTTTTTTATTCGTTCAAGCATGATTTTACCCGCCTGAATAGCAACGCTCTCCGGCTTAAAAGGAGAGATTCCCCTTGCAATTTCGTCGGCATTCACAAATTCCTTGCAGTTTAGCATTTCGGGAAGTATTGTATATGAGGCAGTTGTTTTTCCTGCTCCATTGCATCCCGATATTATAAATAGATTGCTCATTCTAGTGTCAAAGTTCAAATTTAACCAATTTTCCGGTTCTTTGTAGCAGCATAAGCAAATAGGGCAAAATCCCCTTTGCAAGGATCATCTGGAAAAACCGTTCTGAGAAATGCGGTTATCTCAATTGCTGTTGTCAGATCTGCTGACCGTCTTTGAGTTATTCCCAATTCAAGAGCGGTTCTGTGAACATGTACATCTAAGGGTATAATCAGATTGGCCGGATCAATATTTTTCCATATTCCCAGATCTACAACACCATCATTCCTAACCATCCACCTTCTGAACATATGGATCTTCTTGTTTGCTGCTTTTGGTGATTGCGACTGTTTGAAAATTTTCTGACGAATATCTTCAGGTTCCAGTATTTCCAGTGACTTGTTGTTGTCATAATACGACTTTAAATTTAGGCATACTTTGGCAAATTCACTCCATTTGATGGTCCGGTGCAGACTTCTCTCTTCATTTCTGTATCTGCCTCTCATTACATAGTCGAATGGTTTCCACTCCATCTCCTCGAACATCCTGTTACAGTCCCTGACGATCATATCACGCCTTCCCCAGGCAAGATGAGCAGACAAAATCCCGGAAATCTCAACGTCCTGAAGAGAGGCTTCGCCGGAATTCAGCTTTTCTGCAAAGTATTTTGGGAAAATTATAGGGTCATTAAGAAAATATTCAGGATTATTATACTCTTCAGATAATTTTATCAGACTCCTTTTTATCTCGTCAATTGTCATATTTTACAGCAGATTTGCATCAAAGGTACGAAATATGAAGCATAAATAAATGTAAAATATTTTTATATAACTAATAAAATAGTTGCATAACTAAAATATTAGTTTTAATTTTGGGTAAAACTTATAAATTATTATAAAATGGCAAAAAAACCAGAGATCCGGGAACTGACAAAGGCAGAGTTGCAGATAATGCAGCTACTCTGGAAAAAAGAGAAAGCATTTGTCAACGACCTTGTAGGAGAGTTACCGGAACCAAAACCGGCGTACAATACAGTATCTACAATCATAAGAATACTGGAAAGAAAGGGATTTGTATCTCATAACAGCTTTGGCAAGACACATGAGTATTATCCGTTAATCAACAGGGATATATATTTAAACAGCTATATGGGTAACGTGCTTCAGTCATTTTTTTCCAACTCCGTTCCAAATCTTGTCTCTTTTTTGTCCAAAAAGGAGGGAATATCTCTTGAAGAGGCAAATGAGATAATGGAGATAATTGAGAAACAAAGGTCCGGTAAGGGTAATCATTGATTAAAACATATTTTATGGAGTCAATAATCTCATATTTGATTGAATCTCTCTTTTGTGGAGCATTCTTCTATCTATTGTTTGCACTGCTTGTCTCCGGGAAAAGCAGCTACAATTTTCAACGAATCTATCTTTTGATATCTTCAATTTGTACACTGTCATTTCCACTTATATCAATACCGGTAAACTCAGCACTGAAATTTGCAATAACTCTCCCGGAGATTACGATAGTGGGCAAAGGTGTCGCTGGTGCAGAGGCAGAAAAAATTGCTGAAACAGGTTCGTTTCCTCTTGTTGAGGTAATATACTTCTCCATACTATCGTTATATCTATTGTTTTTTGTTCTTCAGTTGTTAAGGATATTATATATCTATACCCGAAGTGAGAAGAGCAGGAGGGGAGAGATCGTAATAGTATCTGACAAAGGAATCAGCTCTCCCTTCTCTTTTTTCAATATTGTCTTTCTCCGCGACGAAAATGACCAATTGGAAAGCGAGTGTGTGATTACACATGAAAGGGCACACGCAAGGAGAGGTCACTCTATTGATATTATCCTGATTTCTGTAATCAATACAATTCAGTGGTTCAACCCTTTTATCTATATGATTAAGAAATCGTTGGTTTCTGTACATGAGTATCAGGCAGATAAAGATGTGATAATGAGTGGATACGCAATAAGATATTATCAGAATCTGGTCCTTTACTCACAGTTCGGGATATCTCCATTGGTTGCAAACAGTCTAAATAATTCACTAACAATAAAAAGGTTAAGAAAAATGGAAAATTTAAATGAAAAGAGGAACCGGGCAATATTATTTATCTCGGTCATTCTGATGGTCACCTCCTTGTTTTTTGTAGTATCATGCAAAACTAACAAGAGTACCGGCGAAGTTTTATCTGCAGATACTCTCAAGACTGCAATCCAGAAAGCAGATACAACACCTGTAACTATACAGGCAGAACCTGCTGTACAACCTGTTGCAGAGCCTGTGGCTAAAAAAACAATAAATTCAATGGTGGTAACTGGGAAAAAACCGGTAAAAAAGAGCCCTCCTGCTGAAAAAACAGAGATCATTGAAGGAGAGGAGATTCCTTTTACAATAGTAGATGTGAAGCCTACCTTCATGGGCGGAGACGAAAATACATTTACAAAATGGGTTTTTGACCGTTTGCAGTATCCGGTAGCAGCTAAAGAAGACGGAATCCAAGGCAGGGTAATACTTCAGTTTCTGGTTACTGAGACTGGAAAAGTGACAAATGTAAAGGTTGTGAGAGGAGTTCATCTCTCTTTGGATCAGGAAGCAATGAGAGTTGTAGCAACATCACCTGATTGGACACCGGGCAAGCATAAAGGTAAAAATGTTGCAGTCAGGTATACCTTCCCTGTAATATTTCAGTTGAAATAGATATTTTATAATTTAGTTATTAATGAAAAGATTATATGTTTCTTTTGTTTTAGCTTTAATATTTCTACCTGCCACAAGAGGCTTTGCTCAACAGGGTCAATATAGCAATGCAAGCCCTGAATGTTTGAAAAATTTATCTTTCTACAAAGAATATATTAAGCTGGAAAACTACCAGGAGGCGGCCCCTTTATGGAGAGAGGCTTTTCGTCTCTGTCCTCCTGGTGTTAGCCAGAACCTATATATCGATGGACAGTATATTTTCAAATTCTTTATTGAGAACAACAAAAACAACTCAAAGTTAAGAATCTCATTGATAGACTCTTTACTAATGCTGTATAATCTCAGAATCGAGTATTTCCCAAAATATGTTGCAACCGCACTGACATATAAGGCATATGATATGGCAAATTACCTCGATGAAAAGGATGTAGATGTACTTATGGTTTTGGAGGAGACAATAAAAGTGGCAGGGAGTAAAACGGAACCCGATATTCTTGTGCTTGCAATGGAGAGGGTATGCAAAATGTACACAAATAAAATTTTGCCACCGGAAAAAGTTATAGCTACCTACTCTTCTATAACGCCAGTCATTGAAAGCCAGATAAGTGCCAATCACCCTAAAGCTAATCAAGCCAAGAGGGTAATCGATATATTGTTTGCAAATAGCGGAGTAGCAAATTGTGAAAATATAGTTAAAATATTTTATCCGAAGTTTAAAGAGAATCCTACAGATAAAGAGCTGGTTTCAAGAATCGTTACACTATTGAGTAATGCGGGATGTTATAATGAGGAGTTACTGATAACCACCGTTGAGGCCCTTCATAAAATGGAGCCTACATACAAGACAGCAAAAGTTTTATTCAAATTGTATTCAGCAAGAGAAAAGAATCAGGAAGCCATGAGATTTTTGCAGGAAGCAATTGATAGTCCGGAATCAAATGATATTGAGGATGCCGATATGTTAATGCTAATGGCTACTTATTACTTCAAAAAGATGGAAAGTCCTGCCAAAGCTGCGGAAGCGGCAAGGCAGGCGGTTCAGAAAAATATAGCAGTTGCCGGAGTGTCTAATCTCCTTATGGCTACAATCTGGGCAAATCACAAATGCTCAGGTAATGAAATTGAAAAGAGAGCAAATTTTTGGGTGGCTGTAGATTATCTTAACCGGGCCAGGAACGCTGATTCATCCCTCACGGAGGAAGCAAACAAATTAATTGGAACCTATAGTCAATATTTCCCCTTGAAGGAAGAAGCGTTTATGTACGATATTATTGATGGAGCGTCTTTTACTGTTAATTGCGGTGGGATGAGCGCAACAACAACCGTAAGAACGAGAAGATAGAGAGATTCCTATCTCTTCTCCATCATAAAGAGCTCCTCCTTTATCCGTCCAAGGAACCATTCCGACCTGTATTTGAGATATATCTCATCTTTGTCCGGAGTGGTTCCTTTCTCATCAAGAGCCTTAAGGTATCTTTCTAACAGAACTTGTGCCTCCTTCAGGTTCTTCTCTCCTTTTTGCTCTCCTTTAGCCATAGCCATCTGATAGATAAGCTTCAGGTCATTAGGATTATATTCATAAGCTTGTCGAAAGGAGTCATACGACTCCTCATATCTTTTAAGAGCTCCCAGTGCAATTCCCATCTGGTTTTGAATCATGTAAACAACTTGCGGATCGGGTTGCATCAGTAATAGTGCAGTCTGGAAAGCCGATAGTGCCTCTTCCCTTTTTCCAATCTGGTTTAATGAGGCTGCAAGATAATAGTGAGTCTCACTATTAAGTGAATCTTTACTTATGCTCAATCGCAGATATGGTATTGCAGTATCTGACATCCCAAGAAAGTAGTGAATGGCCCCGATTTTTCTTAGTAATGTTGCAGATGAATCTTTATGAGCAGTCAGGTAATTGAAGTGGGGGAGTGCCTCCTTATACTCTTCCAGCTTATAGAGACAATTACCCAATTGTCTTCTTAACTGGATATTTGATGAATCGAGTTCTACCCCTCTGGAAGCGAATATTTTGGCCGAATTGAAATCTTTCTGAATATATAATATCTGACTCAGGGTAAGTTTTGTTACAGTACTTTTTCCATTAAGGTAGTCGGCTCTGTGGTAAAAATATAGTGAACTGTCACTGTTTTCGATAAGCCAGTAACAGTCTCCCAGAATTTTGGCTGTATTGTAGCTATTGACGTTCTTTGTGTAAAGCTTCCTGTATATGTTAATTGCATTTCTGTAATTGGTGCCGGATTGGTATATCGAGGCTAGTTTGTTCGCAACTCTTACATTGTTGCTGTCCAGACCATACAGTATCTCCAGATTTGCCACTGCCTTACTAAGTTCTCCTAAAATGGAATACATCTCTGCCGTAGATTCAAGCGCGCGTCTGTTTTCTGTATCATAAAGGAGGATTCTATTGTAGCAGTCCAGAGCCTTCGCATAATCATTTTGTCCTTTATAGGCATCCCCGAGAAGTGCAATAATCTCGGAATCCTGTAAGGAGGAATCCTTAACCATTGGTGACAGAATCTCAATCAGTTCATTTGTCTTTCCTCTTTGCAACTGCATGTACAATGCTGAAATATCAGTCTGACAATAGAGGATTTCACATAGTAAGGTGAATGCTAATAGTGTTACTGTTCTTTTCATTACAAGAAAGTTTTGGGATCAAGTTTAAAATTAGGTGGCGCAGTAAATTTCAAGTGGAGGTAAAAGTCTGGATTATTTTCAGTCCAGGTGTGGATTTTTGGATACTGCACCGGGTTTACCCACTTCGTGTTCTCTCCGCTGAAAATCAAAGGCATCCCCGATATTGTGCTTTTGCAGATCAGCTCGCGGGTCTGCGCTCGATTTTCTTGCGCTCCGTTCACATAGTGGGTACCCAAACCCTCCTAATGCAAGCATCCTTCAAATTCCACACCTGGATCTGCTTTTGCCACACTTTTGTACAATTATGATTTTAACCTAATCTGCTCCACCTACTTTTTCATTTGATCCAAGTTGTGTTTTATACAAATGTATAACTAAAAGATTAGTTATACAAATAAATAAAAAAGACCCGTTGAGGGTCTTTTTTGTAGTGTGTAAATAAAAAGATTATTTCTGGATCTTTTTGTATCTGTTAAGGAACTTGTCGACACGTCCTGCGGTGTCTACCAGTTTCATCTTACCTGTATAGAAGGGGTGAGATGTGTTTGAGATTTCGACTTTAACTACCGGATATTCAACTCCTTCGTGAACGATTGTTTCTCTGGTATTAACGCATGAACGAGTTACAAATATATGCTCGTTTGACATATCCTTGAAGGCTACAAGACGGTAGGCTTCGGGATGGATTCCTTTTTTCATTTCAATAATTTTTATTATTATGGGGTTGCAAAAGTACAAATTATTTATTTACAACCAAAATTAATTTCTGTTACCCGCAAATTTAGCCAGAAGTTTCAGAATTTCAAGGTATAACCATACAAGGGTAACCATGAGTCCGAATGCTCCGTACCACTCCATATACTTTGGTGCACCTGCCTCCGAAGCCTTTTCTATAAAGTTGAAATCAAGTAGAAGCATGAACGCTGCCACGCCAACTATAACCAGGCTTATACCGATGCTGAGTGGTCCGCTGTTGTGTAACATTGTAAGATTGACACCGAACATACTAAGGATCCATGTCGATATATAATAAAGCATGATTGTTCCAAGAGCAATCATCATTATCCTCGCAAACTTTCCATCTACCTTGATTATTTTAGCTCTGTATATCAGCAACATTACAACAGCAGTCAGCATTGTAAGAAGTGTTGCATTCATTACTATACCGGGAGCTTTTGTCGCAAAGGCCTGACTGAATATTGCTGATATTCCACCAAGGAAAAGACCCTCCAAAACAGCATATACAGGGGCAAGATACTGTGCCCATATTGGTTTGAAACTTATGATTATTGCCACGATAAAGCCGCCGATAGCTCCTCCCAGCATCCAAGGCTGAACGGAAGCAGGATTGATGGCCTCATATGCCACTTTCCATGTATACATTGCGCCAATAAGAACCATGAATATTAAAACGAGGGATTTTATTGCAGTTCCCCCAACTGTCATAACACCTGTGTTTTCTGCAGTTACAGTGTTCCTGAATACCTTTTCACTAAAAACCGGATTTGCCATTTTCTATATTATTTTTAAAAATTACTATTTACATCTGAACATCTGTTCGTCATACAAAAGGAATTTTTTCGCTTTTCTGATCCACTTCTGTTCCTCAACCTTCATGTGCTCCTTAACAGATTCCCAAGCTTGTTTGCCCTTTACGTAATCTATCAGGAGCTTGTCGCCTAGTAGCAGCTCAATTGCACTTTTGTCATTTCCTGATTCATATTTTCCATCCGGAAAAGCAAACTCCTTGCAGTTGTCAGCTACAAAACGCATGATTCGCAAATTGTGTGCCAGTGAATGATATTGTACACCGGGTACCGGATGCAGCTGGAAACCAAAGCATACCTCTCCCATGTGCTTGTGAAAAACAGGGATGAACTTCTGCCAGCGTACATATACTGCCGGATCAGAAATCGGGTTCTCAGGATCGTTCCATCCCTTTAACCCTTTCTGCTTGTTATAACTCATCAGGTTAGACATGAAAGGCGCACCAAACTGTTCAAACGGACGTGTTGTCCCACGTCCCTCACTCACGTTTGTACCCTCCCAAAGCACTTGCCCGCTGTAAAAATGGCTGGTAAACAGACCCGGAAAGTTTGGAGAAGGAGGAATGCTCCATGAGAGAAGGTCCTTGGAGACCTTTTCTGCACAATATGAAATTATATGCAAGGGAAATTTTGCATTTAGCTCGTTGTAAAGAAGATAAGCAAATTCGCCAATAGTAAGTCCGTGACGGTGCGTGATTCCTTCAATCCCTATGAACGAGGCATACTCTTTTCTGAGCATTGTGCCCTCAACCTGGCGACCAGCAGGATTTATCCGGTCAATAATATAAATAGGGAGGTTAAGGTTCTCCTTTTTAAGCAGCTTGAAAAGATTGAAAATTGTAGAATTAAATGTATAGCATCTAACTCCGACATCCTGTAATTCAATTACCAAGCCATCTATGTCTTTTAATTTTTTCAGCTGAACAGTCAGGGACTCTTCAGAAGATCCATATAACGATACAAATTCACATTTGCCAAGACCAAGATCTTTATATGCCTCAGTCTTGTCAAGTTTTACCTGATCCTGAAGTTCGCCGAAAAGACCATGCTCCGGCATAAAGACTCTCTTTAAAACACCTTTCTTGAAAAGAGTTTCAAAAAGGTACTCACCTGTTTCAGGGTGCCATGCAACCTGATTACAAAGTAATGCCAACTTGCCGCTTCTTAGAATAGTGTCCGGCTGCTCAAGCAGGGGTGATGTTCTGAACGAAAACATATTGCTTAAATTTTATTAATAATCTGGTGTATTTTCTCAATTACCTCTTTTGCGATTCTATCTGCCGCCTCTTCAGTTGGAGCTTCTGCATAGATTCGTATTATTGGCTCTGTATTTGACTTGCGCAGATGAACCCATTTTCTTTCACTGTCAAAGTCAACCTTGATCCCGTCAATGTCAGTTACCCGGTATTCATTATAGATTTCTTTAACCTTGAATAAAATCTCATCTACATTTACCTTCGCTGATAGTTCAATCTTGTTTTTTGATATAAAATAAACAGGATATTGCGCTTTTAGTTCGGAAACCATTATTTTCCTGTTGGCGAGCAGGCTTAAAAACAGTGCTGTGCCAATCAGAGAATCCCTTCCATAATGAAGGTCAGGAACTATGACACCTCCGTTGCCCTCACCACCTATTATAGCAGATACCCTCTTCATTTCGGTGACTACATTTACCTCACCTACAGCCGAGGGATAATAATTGCATCCGGCATTCTCTGTAATATCCCTTAATGCCCTGGACGATGAGAGATTAGATACCGTGCTCCCTTTTTTATGCTGGAGAATATAATCTGCTACAGCGACCAAAGTATACTCCTCTCCAAACGCAGATCCATCTTCACACATTATTGCAAGCCTGTCCACATCCGGATCAACAGAAATTCCTAAATCTGCACCCACTTCCACCACTTTGGCAGACAATTCTGTAAGATGCTCAGGAAGCGGTTCAGGATTGTGGGCAAAATAACCGGTTGGGTCGCAGTTAACCTTTACACAACCTACTCCCAAAGCCTCCAGAAGAGCCGGCATGACAACTCCTCCAACCGAGTTCACTGCATCCAGTACAACTGTGAATCCTGCTCTGTATATGGCCTCCGTGTCTACTAAAGGATGTGAAAGAACGGCCTCGATATGTTGCTTTGTAAAATCTTTGGTTGTAAGAGATCCAAGACCATCTACTTCTGAAAAGCAGAACTCTTCATTATCTGCTGCTTTTAAGAGCAATTCGCCCTCTGCAGCATCCAGAAACTCTCCCTTTTCATTTAATAGCTTAAGGGCGTTCCATTGCTTTGGATTGTGAGATGCTGTCAGGATTATGCCGCCGTCTGCTTTTTCAAAGACAACAGCCATTTCTACAGTAGGGGTGGAGGCAAGTCCGGCATTCACCACATCTATGCCACATGCCATCAGGGTTCCGCAGACAAGCTGGTCCACCATTTGTCCAGATATCCTTGCATCCCTTCCAACAACAACTTTGTATCTCTCCCTGTGCCCTATGCGTATCTTAAGGCGGCTGGAATATGCTGCAATGAACTTTACGGTATCAATTGGTGTAAGAGCATTTCCAACCTCTCCTCCAATTGTGCCCCTGATACCGGAAATAGATTTGATTAACGTCATATAGAATTAATTAACGCTTTATTTTAAGACATAAATATTGGGTGTTAAGGTAACTAAATTTACCTTAACACCCAATACTTGTAAAAATTTATTATGCTGGAAGTGCAAGGAAGGCGGCTGCAAATGCCAGAATAGCATACAGTTCGGGGAAAACACCAAGAATCATTGTCTTTCCGAATACGTCGTTTCCGTTACCCATCTCAACAATGCCGTTAGAAACGAGAGAGGCTTGCTGTATTGCAGAAATCAGACCTACAAAACCAAGGCCGATACCTACAGCCAGTATAGCCAGACCCTGACCTAAACTTAGAACAGGCATCTCATTGAGTTTGCTCAAAGTAAGAAAGAATCCGGCAAAACCATAAAGACCCTGTGTTGAGGGAAGTGCACAAAGAATCATCGAAGAACCAAAGATTTCTGGGTTCTTTTTAAGAGCACCTATGGTAGCGTTTCCACCCATAGTCACTCCAATTGCGCTGCCTATACAAGCCAGTGTAAGCATAAATGCCAGACCGGCATAGGCTAAGATTTGGGGTAATGTTTGTTCCATAATTGTTTAATTTATTTATCTGATTTATTAATGATTATTGTCTGAATATTTGGTTAATGGCCTGAATGCCTTACCTCCTCCGGTAAAACCCGCATTTTTATAAAACTCCACAAAAGTCAGACGCATAGGGTGTACAAAGGCACCCAGACATGATAGTGCCAAAACGGCAGTGTGACCTATAAGGAGAAATAGTCCGGCAAAGAGCCAGCCTACATAAGGGAGACCAAGCATGCCCATAGCTACCGAGTTTACAACCATCCCAAGGATGCCACCAGATGTAGCCAGACCAAAAAGTCGGATATATGAAAGCATATCGCCAAAAACTCCTGTTATGTCGTAAAAAGATACAGTGCCCTTCAGTATTCTTATGATAAAATTGCCCTCAACCGATGAAAAGAGGAGAATAAGGAGTGCTCCAAAAAAGCCGATAAATTTAACGTATGGAGGAAGTACCAGCTCCGGTACCATTGTACTTGCATAAGCCAGAGATGCCCATATTATGACAATTGTCCAGCCAATGTTGCTCATTCCATACTGCCAGCCCTTTCTTATAATCGAATCAATGGCTGTTATTAATCTTGCCGTAATAATATGTACCAATCCAAAGATTATGGCGAACCAGAACATTTTGAGATCGGAGAAGAAAAGAGCCTTAGTGGAATCTGTAAGAGGAAGTATTTCAGCTAGTTTTGCTCCAAAAAATGTTCCTGAAAGCGAAGCCATGATAACTGCTCCTAAACCTAACAACTGAACCAGAGTAAGATACGATTTCATCTTTGGTATCTTGAACTTGGCAAGCCCGGCACCAACCAGTAATACAAGTCCATAGCCCATGTCGCCAAGGCAAAAACCGAAAAACAGCATATAAAATGGAGCAAAATATGGTGTGAGATCAAGCTCTCCATATTTAGGCAGCATATAAAGCTCGCCTATAGGTTCGTATAACTTTGCGAAAAAGTTGTTTTTCAATTTAACAGGAGGATTGTCTTGCTCCACAGCCTCTTCTGCCAGATAGTAAACACCCTCATTATCAAGAAAATCAGCAACAATCTTGTTCTCATCTACAGGTGCATATCCTGTAAGTAGAGCTATGGTGCCCTCTGCCTCTTTTTGAGAAGAGGAGTTGGCAAGATAGAGGTCCAATTCTCCTCCAATCTCATTTGATCTTTTATCAAGTATTCCTATGACAGAAGTTAACGCTTCTAGCTTTTTGTTATTTAGCTCAATACTCTTCTGGAGGTTGTCAATTTTTATATCAAGCAGATTGAATGATGTTTGTGGAAACTTGCTTTCGGGAATGTCGAATTTGAGCTCTTCACCAACTGGTGTGAGTATTACAAAATAGTGCTTTCCTTTACTCTGATTAAGAGTATGGATCAGATAATGTGAACTCCAATCCTGATTAAATCTTTTATCTGAGATTGAATAGAAGTGCAGGTCGTAACCCAGCGTTTTTATTTTTTCGATATCCTCCTTGTTATACTCTCCCCACTCAGCTGCTTCAGTTCTCTCCCTCGATGTCATCTGCAACTCTTGTTCCCATATCATACTGTTATTGAAACACTCCTCCGACTGTTCTAATATTTTTTCGGCTCCCTCACCTATATCTGCAAGTGAGTAGTCAATAAGGCTCTTATCTGCTATGCTCTCTTGCAAGGAGCTGAGTTTTTTGATAATATGTCTGTATCTGTATACAAGGTCGTACAAACTTCTGGAATGAGTGTCAACTGCTTTGCTCTCCCTTTTAATATCTACCATTCCAAGTTCCTGCAGTCTCTCCAGAAAAGAAGCAACATCTGCATGGTAAATAATCATTGAGTATTTGTTCATTCTTGTAATCATACCCTTGCCTCCTCTGCTTCATGCCTGTTTTTAACAATTTTCTGCGACGCTTTAGAAAGGTTCTCTTCATCCTCCATAAAACGTTTTATCTTGAGAATTGCCTCCTGATAACCCGGAATCTGCACTTTCTCGTATAGATTTACCTTTTGTGTGGTTTTCTTTCTGGAATTTTCCAACAGTCGCATTTTCTCAAGATAGATTTCTGACTCTATACCAAGTTGGGCCAATTGTTTGAGTATGCGGATCCCATCTGTATACCACACTGGTTTTGCAAACAGATTATATGGTTTGACTTCATAAACTACCTCTTTAAGCGAAGGTGTCTTCACTCCTGCAATTTTAACCGTCTCAAGATCTACATTGAGAACCGAGATCAATCCCGGCTGGAACTCATTCCAGAGACCTGCTAGGTAATCATATGATTTTAAAGAAGCGGCTAACTTTTCCATAAGCTCCTCGGAACGTGCCTTTGCTCTTTTGACTTCAAAACGAAGGGCCGATTCCTTGTTTTTAAGTGTAGGCAAAGCGTTTGTCCTGACCTTTAACTGCTTGTTAAGATCATTCAGAGATGTTTTATTAAACTGGAATTTAATAGCCATAACGTAGATTTATGCGTTTTTCCAGTATTTATTCATAATTGACTCCTTGATACCAAGTTCTGTTGGAGTGTAATACTTCTGGAAAAGTTCCCAGGCAGTGTCCAACATCTCAGTGGTATTGATATTCACGTCTATCGCAAGAAGCTTGGTAGAATAGGCCTTGGCAAACTCAAGACAGCGCATATCGTAGTCACTAAGGTCAAAACCATTTTCCAGTTTTGTCTTGGCGTTTGCGGCATCTGCATACAGACGTACTGCTGCATTCATTACATAGTTGTGGTCCTCACGTGTCTTTTTGCCTATAACGAGTTGTTTAAGACGAGAAAGAGAGCGGAACGGGTCTACAATTACCTTTCCAGTATCTGAGTCTGTTCTGAGGAACAGCTGACCTTCAGTTATGTATCCTGTATTATCCGGTATGGCGTGTGTAATGTCGCCACCACTCAGGGTTGTAACAGCTATGATTGTTATTGAGCCACCATCGGGGAGCTGTACCGCTTTTTCGTAAATTTTTGCCAGATCTGAATATAGTGAACCGGGCATAGAGTCTTTTGAAGGAATCTGGTCCATACGGTTACTTACAATACTCAGTGCATCTGCATAAAGTGTCATATCTGTAAGCAATACAAGTACCTTTTCGTTCTTGTCAACCGCAAAATATTCTGCAGCAGTAAGCGCCATATCTGGAATAAGAAGACGTTCTACAGGCGGTTGTTCGGTTGTGTTTACAAAACTGATGATTTTGCTGAGTTTTCCTGCGTTCTCGAATGTCTGTTTGAAAAACAGATAGTCGTCATTGGAAAGCCCCATACCTCCGAGAATGATTTTGTCTACATCTGCCCTTAGGGCCACCATAGCCATTACCTGATTATAAGGCTGATCGGGGTCTGCAAAGAACGGAATCTTCTGACCCGATACCAGGGTATTGTTCAAGTCTATACCTGCTATACCTGTAGGAATTAGTTCCGATGGTTGTTTTCTGCGGAAGGGATTAACTGACGGACCGCCAATATATCTTCTCTCTCCTTCAACTTCAGGCCCGTTGTCAATAGGTTGTCCGTAGGCATTGAAAAATCTTCCGGAAAGGTCTTCGCTCACATTAAGCGCAGGTGGTTCTCCAAAGAAAATAACCTCGGCATTTGTTGCTATACCTTCTGTTCCTGAGAATACCTGCAGGGTTATCATGTCGCCCTTTATCTTTACAACCTGAGCAAGACGTCCGGCAACTGTCGCCAGCTCTTCGTTTGCTATACCTTTTGCCTTGATGGAAATCGTAGCCTTAGTAATAGCTTCAAGTTGTGTGTATATCTTCTGAAATGCTCTACCTGCCATTGTTAATCTCCTTATTTAATTGTTCAAGATATTTATTGAAATTTTCACCTTTAAACTCAGAATAGTTCATCTGGCGCATAATATTTATCAATCCTTTATAGAATGTTGCGCACTCTTCAAAATTGTCAAACTCAAAATCTTTCTCGCAAACATCAATCACAAGAGAGTACATGAACTCCTGACGTTCCATAGGAGTGGATGAGTCTACCTTGTCATATGCATCCTGCTGAAGGATAATGAAGTCGATAAGTTCCGATTTCCAGAATTTGCGGTGATATTCTATTGGAACTCCGTCATCCCCAAGAATGTTTATCTGCTCATATGCCTCTTTCCCTCTGAGAACAATTGTTTTTCCTTTCAACACCTTTTCAACCCAATCGGCACTCACTCTTTTTCTCAAGTCTTCTATAATTTCCGGATATTCGAGATACTTAGAATAGGAATCTATAGGGTCAACTGCAGGGTAGCGTTTTCTGTCTGCACGGCTTTGTGAAAGTGCGTAGAAACATCTGGCAGCTTTTTTTGTAGACTCAGTAACCGGTTCCTTGAGGTTACCCCCGGCAGGGGATACTGTTCCTATAAATGTTACCGAACCTGTACTTCCATTATTGAGGTTTACTAAGCCTGCTCTTGCGTAGAAGTTGGAGATAATTGCAGGAAGGTCCATTGGAAATGCATCTGCTCCGGGTAACTCCTCCATACGGTTACTCATTTCGCGGAGAGCCTGCGCCCATCTCGAAGTTGAGTCAGCAAGAAGAAGAACTTTAAGACCCATGGCCCTGTAATATTCTCCTATGGTCATTGCTGTGTATACAGATGCTTCCCGGGCAGCAACGGGCATGTTGGAGGTATTACATATAATAGTGGTTCTCTCCATCAGTTTCCTGCCTGTACGTGCATCAATAAGCTCTGGAAACTCTGTGAATATTTCAACAACTTCATTAGCCCGTTCTCCGCATGCTGCTACAATAATAACATCTGCCTCTGCCTGTTTTGATATTGCATGCTGAAGAACAGTCTTTCCGCAACCGAAAGGACCGGGAATGAATCCTGTACCACCTTCGGCTATAGGGTTAAAAGTGTCTATGCACCTAACACCCGTTTCCATGATTTTGAACGGTCTTGGTTTGTCGTGATATGATGTAATGGCAACTTTCGCCGGCCATTTCTGCATCATTGTAATATCCAGTTCAACGCCGTTTTCATCTGTAACAGTGGCTATCTTCTCTGTAACATTGTATTCCCCTGCAGCAGCTAAGGATTTAACTGTATAGCTACCTTTTAGAGAGAAAGGAACCATTATTTTATGAGGTAACCACCCTTCATTGACTTCTCCAAGCCAATCTGCAGCTATAACCTCATCTCCCACCTTGGCAACAGGCTTGAACTCCCATTTTTTCTCAAGGTCCAAAGGGAGTGTATATTCTCCTCTTTTGAGAAATACTCCGTCCATTGTTTCAAGATTGTTCTGCAGACCGTCATAATTACTTGACAGGATGCCCGGTCCAAGTGTGACTTCGAGCATGTGTCCTTCGAATTCTGCAATGTCACCTGTCTTTAAACCTCTGGTACTTTCATATACCTGAACAAATGCCTCTTTGCCGGTAACTTTAATCACCTCTGCCATCAGTTTTGTCCCCGAGAGTTCAATGTAGCAGATTTCATTCTGAGCAACGGGACCATCTACCTCAATGGTAACCAGATTGGAGATAATCCCTGTAACTTTTCCTGTGGTTTTCATATATAATTAATTATTCTTTATTCAGTTTGTAAGTACCTTTTACCTCATCAACCAGTTGTCTGAAGAGAATGGCTCCTCTCTTTTTATCCAGATTGTTCCACCTTCTGAGAATATGAGCCTTTAGTATAAAAGAGAGAATGACATTATTGTCGAAATAGTTGAATTTACAGATCTCATTGGCTTTGTCCCATCTCATCTGATCCAGAAGTTGCTCCTTTTCCAGAATATTCGGATTTTCCAGAATCTGTATAATTCTAGCCGCAAATTCATCTTCGTTAGAGAGTCCAAAGTCAGAGGCCTTACTAGTTAGTAATAATTCTGTTATCGACGACTTTCCTACGAGAAAAAGTTCCGGATTAAGTTGAGCCTTTCTAGCTATATATGCAGCTTGAATATTTCTCAATGTCAAGTCAAACCGGAAATACTCTCTTATAAATTTATTTTTGCTTTTTGAGGCTCCTCTGTAGAAGTGGTTACATAGATTCTCTTCCTTAAATCCAAATTCCACCCAGTCAATCAGTCTGATATCCTTTTTTGTTGAGTGTTCCAGAATATGGTTCATAATAACACTGAGATCGAAACTCCCACTTTCGAAATCCAATGCAATATCAGGAAGTCCCGCAATGATGTACTGATAATTTCTCATCACTATTCAGAAAACAGGAATTCACGGGTTTTTGGCCTCAGGTAACTGCCAAGTAGTTCTTGAAAATCTTTGTCGGTGAAGCTGACGACATAACTTTCTCCCTTAGGACCTATTTTGAACCCCGATGTCATTTTTTTGTCAAATTTAACTTCGATCTCCCCTTTGAACTCTTTTTGAATTTCACTTTTAACAAAGGAATCAAGTTTTAGCTGTAAAGATTCCGGAAGTAGTATAGTGAGGTCGGCTGAAGATTCTGAATCTGGATTGAAAGCAGAAACTGCAGCTTTAACTATATTTTTTATCAGATCAATATCGGTTAATGCATTACTGGTTTGGCTATCAATAGCTTTGCTTATAACTATTGTTTCGATTTGTTTTTTCAAAGCAGACATACTCTGTTTTGAAGCCATTTTAACCTCATTGAGAAGTTTTACCTTTATGTCCTCAGCCTCTTTATGGGCATTGGCAATAATCTGCTTCGACTCCTCTTTTGCCATTGAAATGATATCCGCAGCCTCTTTTTTGGCTTTGGCCTTCATCTCTTCTGCCTCTTGTTTGCCTTTGGAAAGTCCTTCGGAGTAGAGTTTTTCAGTAAGCTCTTGCAATTTGTTCTGCATATCTTTGACTACTTTTTTAGTTAAATTTCGCGTCAAAGATAAAAAAAAAATAAAAGCACCCGCATATGGAGTGCTTTTTATTTCGAAAGTTTTTATATTTCGGTTCGAAACCTAATGAGGGGCTAGGTGAGGAACCCTAAAAGGATACCAGCAGCTACGGCGCTTCCTATTACACCTGCAACATTTGGTCCCATTGCGTGCATCAGAAGGTAGTTAGTCTTATCATATTCAAGCCCTACATTATTGGATACCCTTGCAGAGTCAGGTACAGCAGATACACCGGCATTACCAATAAGTGGATTGATCTTATTACCCTCTTTCAGGAATAGATTGAAAATCTTAACAAACAAAACCCCAGCTGTTGTTGCAATAACAAATGATGCGGCTCCGAGTATGAATATATAGACAGAGGTAAGCTGTAAAAACTTGTCTGCCTGCGTAGACGCTCCAACAGTAAGACCAATAAGAATTGTAATTACGTCAATTAGCGGACCCCTGGCGGTTTCTGCAAGACGACGAGTAACTCCACTCTCTTTCAATAAGTTTCCGAAGAATAACATTCCAAGTAGAGGAAGACCCGAAGGAACTATAAAGCCTGTCAGAAGGAAGCCGATAATAGGGAACAGGATCTTTTCAAGCTGCGAAACGGCTCTGGGAGGTTTCATCCTGATAAGTCTCTCCTTATTTGTTGTAAAGAGTTTCATAACAGGAGGCTGTATTACCGGTACCAGTGCCATATAAGAGTATGCAGATACAGCAATTGCACCAACCAGATTAGGAGCCAGCCTGGAGGAGAGGAATATAGCCGTAGGACCATCTGCACCTCCTATTATACCTATTGCTCCGGCATCCGAAGCAGAGAAGCCCATTAGCAAAGCAATTGCGTATGCTCCAAATATACCGAATTGTGCTGCAGCTCCTATCAGTAGTAGCTTGGGATTTGATATAAGAGCAGAAAAATCAGTCATTGCTCCGATTCCCAAGAAAATCAAAGGAGGGTACCAGCCTTGAATCACACCCCCATACAAGATGTTTAAAACAGAACCCTGCTCGTAGACGCCAATTTGCAATCCGGGGAAAAAGGGGATATTACCAACGATAATACCAAAGCCGATTGGAACCAGTAACATAGGTTCCCAGTCTTTTTTTATTGCAAGATAAATAAACAACAGTCCAATACATATCATCAAAAGATGACCCCAGGATGCATTTGCAAATCCGGTGTATTGTATGAACTGTTGCAGGTTACCTGCTAAAAGTGAAAATATACCTTTATCCATATTATCCGATTATTAAAAGGGTGGTTCCCTCCATTACGGAGTCCCCTTTGTTAACTTTAATACTGATTACTTTACCATCGGAGCTCGCTTCAATCACATTCTCCATTTTCATAGCCTCTAGAACCATCATCTTTTGTCCCATCTTAACTAAATCGCCCTCTTTAACGTTGACTTCCAGAATTACACCCGGAAGCGGCGATGTTATTGCTGTCTGATGCCCTCCGGAAACAGGTGGAGTTACCGAAGCGGTTGGTTTTGCAACAGTATTATTAATGGCAGAGTTTAGGGGTTTTGGAGCTGTAGACAGAGATTTCTTTACCGGCCTGTCAATTTCTACTTTAAAAGGAATTCCATTAACCTCAACTTCTGCAATGGTATCCTCAATGTCGGTAATGCTTACTGCATAGTCGTTACCGTTAATTTTTAATTTATATTCTTTCATGACTTAATATTCTTGTTGAATTATTTTTTTTGAGGAGTTTCCCTGAGGGTATAAATCTTTGAACTCCATGGAGAGTAATTTTTTGTAACCTTTGAAATTGTCAGTATTGTATTTTCTACATCATGGGACTCGCTGTCCTGACCATAAACATGGAGGGCCGTAGCAATAGCAGCATATATTTCTGCCGATACATTGGCTACCTGAGGTTTGCCGCTTGTTGCTGCTGCAACTTCAGATCTCTTCCTGTTTTTTCGGATGTTATATTTGCCAATATTTTTAAAAACGACATATAGTAAAATCAAAGCAAGAAATACTACAGACATTGCGGTAAACGCCATAATAATTCCAAACGGGTCAATTTTTTTGATTAAAACACCGGGAGGAATCCTGTCAACACCCTCATTGTTTGTGCTTGGAGATGTCCGTTCCATCACTTGCCAGCCTTTATTCCCGGTTTTTTCACCAATTCCATCGTAAGTACGTCCGTAGGACACATTGGAATCAAGCAAGTCATGAGGAATTTTTACTCTGTCAATTATTGTGTGTCCATCTGACGCGATAAACAATATCTCATCAGATTTTTCCAGTCCGAAGTTTAAATGAAACGTTCCACGGAATGGCTGATTGTCTGCCCAGAAGAGTATATGTTGTCTTGGGCTGATTTTTGTTAGAACGTCACCTTTGGGAATAACGTATTTAGTAAGGTTATCGGGATCATTCGTAAGGTAGCACCCTCCAATATTTACAGTACCATATGAAGAGTTGAACAGTTCTATCCATCCGCTTTTGTGTCCGAAGTCGTCTTCAAAATCATTTGTGTTCCATACCAGAAATTCGTTAAGACGCATATCTTCCTGACTTTGGGCACTAAGCTTGAGTCCTGCAATTAAAAATCCCAGCAACAAAAATATTTTTAATGTTTTTTTCATCTTTTTGTTGGTTTATTGATTATAGAGGGAGGTTATCGTGTTTTTTGGCAGGATTAACCAGTTTTTTTGTTGATAGTTGCTGTAGGGCTCTTATGATGCGGAAACGAGTATTTCTAGGTTCAATTACATCGTCAATATATCCGTAACGGGCAGCATTGAATGGATTAGCAAATGCATCTCTGTACTCTTTCTCCTTCTGTGCAGAAAGTGCGGCAGGATTTTCTGCTGCGGCAACCTCTTTACCATATAGTACCTCTATTGCTCCTGACGGGCCCATTACTGCTATCTCTGCTGTTGGCCAGGCATAGTTTATGTCTCCGCGAAGATGCTTGCTGCTCATTACGCAATATGCTCCACCATATGACTTGCGAAGTGTTACAGTAACTTTTGGAACTGTCGCCTCTCCATAGGCATAAAGCAGTTTGGCACCATGCAGGATAATGCCGCCATACTCTTGTTGTGTACCTGGCAAGAATCCCGGTACGTCAACCAGTGTGACTATAGGAATATTGAAAGCATCGCAGAAACGTACAAAACGGGCTGCTTTTCTTGATGAATTTATGTCCAGTACTCCGGCCAGAACTCTTGGCTGATTAGCCACCATCCCTACAGAAACTCCGTTGAAACGTGCAAAACCGACAATAATGTTTGTTGCATAATCCTTGTGAACCTCCAGGAACTTGCCATCATCTACTATAGAACCAATAACCTCAAACATATCATAAGGTTTGTTCGGGCTATCGGGGATAATCTGGTTAAGAGAATCATCAAGACGATCAATTGGGTCCTCAGTCTGGAGGACAGGAGCCTCTTCAAGATTATTCTGTGGAAGATAACTTAGCAAATCACGTATTACTCTTATGCCATCTTCTTCATTTTCAACGGCAAAGTGAGCAACACCGCTCTTTGTGGCGTGAACGGATGCACCTCCGAGTTGTTCCTGAGTAACATCTTCTCCTGTAACCGTTTTTACAACTTTAGGTCCGGTAAGGAACATGTAACTTGTTCCTTTTGTCATAATGTTGAAGTCTGTCAGAGCGGGAGAGTAAACAGCTCCACCTGCGCACGGACCGAATATTCCTGAAATCTGGGGGATAACACCCGATGCAAGAATGTTGCGTTGGAATATCTCTGCGTAACCGGCAAGAGCATTAACCCCTTCCTGGATACGTGCCCCGCCAGAGTCGTTTATGCCAATTACCGGAGCCCCCATCTTCATTGCCTGATCCATTATTTTGCAGATTTTCAATGCAAAACTCTCAGAAAGTGAGCCTCCGAACACAGTGAAATCCTGAGCAAATACATAGACTAGTCTGCCATCTATGGTGCCATACCCTGTTACAACACCATCACCCAGGAATGTCTCTTTTTCCATTCCAAAGTTTGTGCATCTATGTGTTACAAACATGTCAAACTCTTCGAAACTTCCTTCGTCGAGTAACATTCCTAATCTTTCACGAGCTGTGAATTTTCCTTTTTGGTGTTGTGCATCAATTCTTTTTTGACCACCTCCCAAACGCGCTTTCTCACGTAATTGAATCAGCGCTTTAACTTGTTCAAGTTGTTGGCTCATTGTATATATTTTATGTTTTTAAATATTAATTAGCAGTTAACTTTACCGGGATCTTCACACAACTCAGTTAGAACGCCTATTGTAGATTTTGGATGAAGGAATGCAATATTCAAACCTTCGGCACCTTTTCTTGGGGATTTGTCAATTAGTTGAACACCTTTTGATTCCAATTCGTCAAGAGAATTCTGGATTCCGCCCTCTGTTGCAAATGCAATATGATGTACTCCTTCCCCCTTTTTTTCAATAAACTTGCCAATCGGACCTTCAGGATCTGTACTTTCCAACAGTTCAAGTTTGGTCTGCCCAACCTTAAAAAAAGCGGTTTTAACTTTTTGTTCTGTAACTTCTTCTACAGCGTAACACTTTAGTCCAAGCATATTCTCGTAGTAGGGAATGGCGGCTTCCAATGACTTAACAGCAATACCGATGTGCTCAATATGCGACAATTTCATAAAAAATATAATTTGTTGATTGTTATTTATAATGCAATTATCCCGCAAATGTAAACATTAATAAGGATGGTGCAAAAAAAAAAGTGATCGGAAACCCAATCACTTTTTTTACATAAAGGCATCTAATTTGCCATTGTACTGTATACGTTTTGGACATCATCGTCGCTTTCGAACTTCTCTGTCATCTTGTCCAACTCTGCCTTTTGATCATCAGGCAGCTGTTTAAGTTCAACAGTCGGGATTCTCTCGAATGCTCCTGAAACAATTTCAAAACCACGTTCTTCAATAAACTTCTGAATATTACCGTATGATTCAAAGGATCCATAAATTACTATTTCTTCCTCTTCTTTGAATACCTCTTCAGCACCAAAATCGATCAGTTCCAGTTCCATCTCTTCAATGTCTACCGGCGCAGATGATTTTATTCTGAATACACATTTTCTCTCAAACATGAACTCTACACTTCCTTGTGTACCTAATGACCCGCCAAATTTGTTGAAGTAGCTTCTTACATTGGCTACTGTTCTGGTTGGATTGTCTGTAGCTGTTTCAATCAAAAAGGCTATTCCATGAGGGCCATATCCTTCGTAAACTATCTCTTTATAGTCATTATGATCTTTTTCAACAGCTTTTTTAATAGCCCTTTCTACATTCTCTTTAGGCATGTTCTCAGAACGTGCCGTAGAAATAAGTGCCCTAAGGCGAGGGTTGTTGTCAGGGTCAGGGCCACCGGATTTGGCAGTCATTGTAATCTCTTTACCCAATCTTGTAAACACGCGGGACATATTGCCCCAGCGCTTCATCTTTCTCTCTTTACGAAATTCAAATGCTCTTCCCATTCCAAGAAAATTTTGTTATTTAATTCTTGAGATATATTTGTCTATCTCGTAACCTTCAACCGATTGTGGATACTTAACTTTAATCTCTTCGTATGCTTTAATTGCACTCTCTTTGTCTCCCAGTTCCTCGTACATAATACCGGCCTTAAGAAGATAAGCTGCTGCAAATTGGTTGTCGACATGTTTGGCAGCTTTCATATAATAGCTTACAGCCTCTTTGTTTTCCTGTAGTCCGGCATAGGCATCGCCAATGTTACACAGGGCACGAGCCTGGAGAATAAGATCATCACCATCATACTTTTTCAAATAATCAATGGCTTCTTTGAAATTACCAAGCTGTAGTTCGCTGATACCGGCATATAAGTAGATAGCGTCACCGGCATTGTTCCCGTATTCATCAATAATCTGTTTGAAACCCAAAGCGTTGCCATCTCCATTAAGGGCAAGGGCGAATGAATCAGCACGGAAGTATTGTTCTGCAACAAAAGTTTGTGCCTGAGCCTCATTAATCTGGGGCTTGCGGTAAAGGTGCTGATATGCAAAACCAATCGCTGTAATTGCCACAATTGCAATGACAGAATAGATTAAAGGTTTTTTGTACTTCTCAATAAAGTGCTCAGTCTGATTAAGAGCTTCTCCTACTGATTCTTCCGGATCGTGATGTTTGATGTTCTTTGACATTTCTTTTTTCATTTTTTATGCAGGTTGCAAAATTACAATATTTTGTCTAATCTCAAATTTTTAATTGATAAATGTCGTAACTTTGTCATATAAACATATACAAAATGTATCTTAAGAAGATTTCGATTACCAATTTCAAGAATATTCCGGAGGCACAAATATGTTTCTCACCAAAAATTAACTGTATAACAGGTATTAATGGTTCAGGGAAAACAAATCTTCTAGATGCAGTTTACTATTTGTCTATGACAAAAAGTTTCTTTTCAGGTCTGGACCTCTATACAATCAGGTTTAATACCCAAATGGCGGCTCTTCATGCCGAATATGTAAGAGAAGACGGAACTGAAGAAAAGATATCAATTTCACTTGACATTGAAGGGGTTAAGCATATAAAGAGAAATTCCAAAAGCTACAGCAGACTTTCTGACCATGTTGGCTTGATTCCAGTCGTGATGGTCTCACCAGCAGATACATGTCTTATAAACGAGAGTGGAGAAGAGAGGAGAAAGTTTCTTAATGCAATACTCTCGCAGCTTGACAGAGAGTATTTAAGAAAACTTCAGAATTACAACCAGTTGCTTAATCAGAGAAACAGACTTCTCAAGGGTACATACATTTCAGATGAACTTCTCTCTGCATTTTCTGAGCAACTCTCCTCAAATGCATCCTACATATATAAAAAAAGAAAGGAATTCTGTGATAAACTCCTGCCCCTTGTTTCTCACTATTACAATATGCTCTCCGGTGGAAGAGAGGCAATAGGCATTGAGTACAAATCAGATCTGGAAGATGCCCCATTGTCAGATCTTTTAGAGCAGAATATATTGAAAGACAAGACGTTCAAGTACACAACAACAGGCATTCAAAGAGACGACCTGCTCTTTATAATGAATGGTTTTCCAATAAGAAGATGCGGTTCTCAAGGTCAGCAAAAATCTTTTCTGATATCTCTGAAGCTTGCGCAGTTTTCAATAATGAAGGAGATACACTCTGTGCCTCCTGTACTCCTACTCGATGATGTATTTGACAAACTTGACATGCTAAGGGTAGAATATCTACTAAGGCTGGTTGCCTCAGATTTTTTTGGACAGATTTTCATAACAGACAGCAACAAGGTGAGAATCTTGAATATACTTGAGTCAATAAATGGTGACTCTGTCTCCATGGAAATAGAAGATGGAAAGATAATATGAAAAGGGAGAACTACATAAAGATAGATGAACTTCTGGGCCGTTTTGTCAAGGAGTCGGGACTGGAGAACGGATTGCAGAGAACTAAAGTCTTTAATGCATGGGATGAGGTGGTAGGATTGAAATTCTCAAGACTTACAACAAATAAGTTCTACAGAGACAAAAAACTACACTGCTCATTCAGTTCATCTGTAGCAAGGGATCAGATTTTTGTAAGAAGGGCCCAGATAAGGGATAAGATCAATGAATTGCTTGGCGGAGAGTTAGTCGAGGAACTGATATTAAAATAGGTGCTTACATTATATAACTATTTATGAACGATAGAATAAAAGTAGTAATCGACGATGATATTCCTTTTATAAAGGGTGTACTGGAACCATACGCATCTGTTGTCTATTGCAAAGGAAAAAATATCGGCCCGGATGAAGTCAGAAATGCAGATGCACTAATTATCAGGACAAGAACAAGATGTGATGCATCTCTGCTGAATGGTAGCAAGGTAAGGTTCATAGCATCTGCCACCATTGGCAGCGACCACATAGACCTCGATTATTGCAGAAAAAACTCGATAACCTACACAAATTCTGCAGGTTGCAATGCGTGGGGTGTTGTTCAGTATGTAATCACTGCCCTGTTTACTGTTGCGCATGAAAAAGGAGTGTCTGTAGCCGGTAAGACAATCGGAATTATAGGAGCGGGCAATGTAGGAGAGAGGCTGGCGAGAACTGTAGTCAAACTTGGATTCAAAGTGCTCAGATGCGACCCGCCTGTAAAAAAGAGAATTGAAAACGGAGAAGATATGACCGAAAAAGGACGATTTTCGGTTGACAGGTCGCTATTGACGCCGGAGGATTTTTTTGACCTCTCTTATGTACTTGAAAATGCAAATATAATTACCCTTCATGTTCCGCTGGACAATTCTACAAAAGGATTTTTCAACAAAGAAATGTTCGCTGTAATTCAAGAAAACGCAATCTTTATAAACTCTTCACGGGGAGAAGTAATTGATGAGCAGTCTCTTATAGATTCAAGAGAAAAATTGTCGGCTATAGTGACAGATGTCTGGAACAATGAACCGAATGTAAACCTAAAACTGATGAATGTTTGTGATATAGCCACACCGCATATAGCAGGATACTCGCTTGAGGGAAAAATCAACGCAACAGTATTGGTGGTTAATGCCTTTGCCAAATTTTTCGGGTTGGAAGATCTTTCGGGTTTTACAATAGATTATCCGGTTCCTGAACCTGTAAGAATAACCACTGATTTGACTGATTCCTTTGAAAACAATATGTTTTTGTTGCTGAACGAATCCTTTCCTTTGCTAGAAGAAGACATGAAGCTTAGAGCCAATCCTCTGCAATTTGAGCAGATAAGATCGGGCTATGTTTACAGGAGAGAGATTTCTAAGGAGATGTTCAATATAATAGAAACGATTAAACCAAAGATTTAATAAACCATGCTAAACCATTTTGACATTAAACAGATTGAAGAGAGAGGCGGCTCTGTGGAGTCAGTTCTGAGAGAGATTGAGTTTTTCAGAAATGGGTTCCCATATCTGAAAATTGATGCTCCTGCAACTCCGGAAAGAGGAATAAAGCAGCTAACATCTGAAGAACAGGATAAGGCTGTATTGTTGTTTGAGGAATTTGCAGGGAGCGTCTGTAAATTTGTACCAGCATCGGGTGCGGCATCCAGAATGTTCAAGGATTTGTACGACGGACTTACACAACTGGAGATGGGAGGGGCGATTGAAGATAAATCTCCTGTTAGGCACTTTTTAGAAAAAGCCGAAAATTATGCATTTTACAATGACCTTGTAAATCTGCCGGATTTTAATGTCTCTGACAGATTGTCGGTTATAAGTAAAACACTGTCGGATTCTGGATTGAACTATGCGGCAATGCCCAAGGGACTGATAAAATTCCATAAATATCCGGAGGAGACCCGGACAGCTTTTGAAGAACATCTTGTTGAGGCAGCCCTCTATGCAAAGGGGAAGAATGGTATAGCCAAGCTGGTTGTAACAGTCTCCCCGGAACATGTAGCGGGTTTCAAATCCCTTTTCAAAGAGGTAAAGGGCAAATATGAGAAGAGATATGATGTAACGTACGACGTAATATTTACTTTGCAGAAGCCATCAACCGATACAATTGCAGTGGATGAGAATAATGAACCGTTCAGAAAGCCCGACGGATCACTGTTGTTCAGACCCGGCGGGCACGGGGCGTTGATAGAAAACCTTAATGAAATTAATGAAGACATCGTCATTATAAAGAATATTGACAATGTGGTAAAGGAGAAACTTCTGTCTGACACAATAAAATGGAAGAAAGTATTAGGAGGAGTCCTTTTGTCTTATCAGAAAAAGATATTCAACTATATAAACAAATTAGACGGAGAGCACAATTCTCAAATAACTGATGAAATAAAAGATTTTCTGGAGAGAGATTTTTGCATTAAACTTCCTTCTGTCCCGGATTCTATTTTCACGGAATTTCTTAGGGCAAAACTAAACAGGCCACTAAGGGTTTGCGGGATGGTGAAAAACCTGGGTGAACCCGGGGGTGGTCCATATATAGTTTTTGATGCCGATGGTTCCACTTCGCTCCAGATTCTTGAAAGCGCCCAACTTGATATAAATGATTCGCAGACAGCAGTTATGATGGAGAGGGCAACCCATTTTAATCCTGTGGATATCGTTTGTACATTCAAAGACTACAATGGCAATAAGTTCGATCTCAACAGGTTCGTCGATCATGAGACAGGCTTTATCTCCTATAAAAGTCTCGAAGGACGTCTTATCAAGGCCCAGGAGTTGCCAGGTTTATGGAATGGTGCAATGAGTCAATGGAACACTCTCTTTGTTGAGGTACCGGTTTCGATTTTCAACCCGGTAAAGACAATTTTTGATCTTTTAAGACCGGAGCATCTGGATTGATTTTACTACTTGATTTTCTTAGAAAACTTTCTGGCAAGGAGCTGTTCTAAAAGAATAAGTATTATTGTATTAACTGCAATTATTGACCAGCGTGAAACTGATTCTGTTCTGAACATTATTACAAAATCATTTATGTAACCTTTTGTAACAGAAGTAATAGCATCTGCTTTGATGTGGAAGAAATATCTGTTAAGCAGAAACATGCTTGCAATAAATGCAAGGGTGCAGAAAATCAGAAACAGAGACTGTGTCATGTTCTCTTTTCTTTTCTCTTTAATAATTTTTTCTTCTTCGATCCTGTTCATGACATCTAAAGAAAAATTATTATCCAGCTTATCGGTTTTAAGCCGAGAGAAAATATCACTGAGTTGTTGGTCAAGATTATCCATAAACGACCTCCCTGTTTTCATTAATAATAAAATTGAGCTGTTTTTTTATCCTGTGTAGCCTGACCTTTACGTTCGATTCGCTCATTCCAGTTATTACCACCAGCTCCTTTATTGTTTTTTCATTCATATAAAATGTGAGAATAAGAAATCTGTCCTTTGGTTCCAGTTGTATAAGTGCTCTTTGTAACATTGAATGTAAAATCTCGCGCTCATCGTCTTTTCCCGAAACAAAATCATCATCGGAGAAAATGTGGCTGTTGTTGCAATCGATGGGAACATAATTTCTCTTCTTCTTTCTTGTTCTTGAAATAGCCATATTATAAGCTATTCTGTATATCCATGTAGAAAAAGAGCACTCTCCCCTGAAGCTTTTGAGCGAGAAAAATGCTTTCACAAAAACGTCCTGTGACACCTCCTCTGCATCTTCTCTGCCAGAAACCACACCCAGAACCAAATTGTATATATTGGACGAGTGTCTCTCTACAAGTTCTTTGTACAGATGACTCTCTCCAGACAGAATTCTTTTGATAAGCAGTATCTCCTCTTCTCTTGTCATACGCTAATAAGACGCTACACGTTCTGTAAAGTTACACGAAAATCTCCAGTAAAGAAAAATGTAACCTTTTACAGGTATACTCGTCCTAATAGCAAAACGTAAACAAATTAATATTTACAATTATGATGGAATTTATCTCGGTACCCCTCACTTTTGGCGTAGGTGCATACGCTTTCTACAAAATAGTAGAACTATTTGTAAGGAAAAAAGAACGCCTTCTTATAGTTGACAAACTCTCCTCTCTGGAGGGAATCTCGACTGAAAAACTTGATTTTTCAAAATTATTTCCACAGGAAAAAAGTGATAAAGGTCAGTTTATTGCTCTGAGATTCGGATCACTCATTGTGGGTCTTGGACTTGGCTTATTAGTCGGATACTTTTTAGGCTTTGCTTCCTATTCTTCCTATTCTGTAACATCCAATAATGAAATGTATTACAGAGTAAGGGACAATCTGGAAATGATTTATGGTGCTTCAACTTTGTTATTTGGAGGGCTAGGTCTTATTGCAGGATTTTTGATGGAATACAAGATCAGGAAGAGTAGCAAATAAACCCATAGTAAGAGGGAGCATAGCTTTTAGATTTACACCTTGATTTTCAACATGAGGATTGGGGTGTTTCTTTGTATAACAATGCCTAACTCAAAAGACCTGAATCAATTATTGATTGTATCCATACTCCAGCATCGTTTTTGGCCTGATTCTTTTCAATACCATACCTTTGAATTAACAGCTCTTCTACATCTTCATTTTGAAATTCTCTTTCCTGCAAAGCGTTCCACAAATATTCAGCGGTACTGTTTAGCATCACTACTTTGGTGAGGTCAATGCCTCCTGTCCCTTGTAAAACCAGCATCTTTTCTCCGGCAATTTCGCGCAATGTCAAATTAGGTATTAGTTTCATTAGAATGTACGTTGTGTTATGTTAAAAATTTCGTAAAATGTATTATTATCCTGTTTATAAGAATTCGTCCTCTTCGGATAGATAACTTCATTAGTCCTATTTTGGGTACCTCAGCTACTGCAACTACATCGGCAAAGCCTATCTCTTCTTTCTGCTCAAGAGCATCTCCCTTTGTGATAATTTTCCCTTCCGGTGCGTTATTGCCTTTGATTTCAATAATTCTATGAAGCAAAAAAGCCTCTCTGTAACGAAAAAGAATTACATCTCCTGTTTTAAGATTTTCAGGGATAAAGGGATAGAGGGTTACTAAGTCTACACCATCTAATAGCAGCGGGCTCATACTATTTCCGCGCACCATAAGGCGTACCCTGTTTCCGGCTTTAATGCCCTCATCAATGATTTTTAGTGCCTCTATATTTGGAATGATCTTTTTCATTTATAAACGGTTTCCTTAACCATCTCAGCCGCCTCCCTGTTTGGCAGGCAGTGTAACAGAAACACCGGAGTTGTTGAGATTACTTTTGAGATAATATCGCAAATATGCCCTTCGAAGAAACTGTCTTTAAGAAAAGCAGGAGGGAATGATGGGTATAGTGCCCCAAAAGATTCGAGAGTGTTAAGCTTATTTAATTTATTAAATGGATGTTGTTTAATCCTTATAATTGCCTTTACAGGGTAGCTTTCGTTTATATATATCTGGCCTTTTCCGCTCCATGGCGACCCGTGAACACAGGGCTCACCATCATCAATACTCAAAATTGGGCTATCGTCGTTGAGAAGCCGGCTGCCGGCAATATGATTCAACCATAGCCTGGTGTGTGTGCTTTTGCCGGTTCCCGACTCCCCAAGAAACAGCACCGCACTGTTATTATAAATTATCACAGATGAGTGAAGAGCAGAGAATTTCCGGGGAATTCCTGTAAATCCAAGTGCAATCCAAAGAGAAAATTTAAAATGAGTAGAGTTTGGGAGGGCAATCCGGCCATTCTCACAATCTGGAGTTAACCTGAATCGTACCTTTGGGGAGCCAATCTCCATTGCAAACTCAATTGAACCGGCACCCGTTTTTTCTTCGATTGTAAAGAAATATTTGTTGCCGTTTTTGCTGAGCATGCAGGAATCCTCTTCAAGGTCAAAAGTGTGAATGACTTTATTCTCACTATCTGACGGTAACAATTCAGGCTGTTCCGATTCAAATTCACGGGATAATTGTATCAATGGTTCTTTATCATCAATGGAGTCATGGAAATGGACAAAACCCGGGAGCAGTCCTGCCAGATTCTCGTGATTTTCCGTATTTATCTCTACATACTGGTTTGCAATTTTGTAATTCAGTTTATTTCCCATTTAACTTAAATCAATTATTTTATCGCAAATATTAAGTAAACTATCCTGATGAGATACAATTACAACAGTCATGTTTTTATCCTGAAATGCCGGGTGTTCCAATGTCCTGGCAATTTCTTCCTCTGTTTTATTATCGAGCGCAGAGGTAGGTTCGTCAAGTAAAAATACGTCTGCCATTTTATAAAACGCCCTCGCAATTGCAACTCTCTGTTTTTCTCCGCCGGATAGTCGGCAGCCACTATCTCCAATTCTAGTATTTACTCCCATTGGAAGACTATCAACCAATCCCTTAAGTGATGCTCGCTCAATAGCCAGATTAAGCCGGTCGTAGTCTGTTTCCTGCGCTAAAACTATATTCTCTGCCAGGGTGGTATCCATAATAAATATATCCTGGGATACATATCCCACACGTTTATGCCATTCGCCTCTGTTTTGCAGACTAAGCGGAATGTCATCTATATAAATATCGCCTTTTGAAGGTTTGTAAAGCCCGAGTAAAAGGTAAAGCAGAGTGCTCTTTCCTGAACCGGAAATCCCCTTTATCCCAACTTTTTCTCCTTTGGTAATAATAATGGAGAAGTTGGAAATTGTCAAATCTCTTTCGTTAAATCCAAAGCTAACATTCCTGAATTCAAGCTTATTATTAAATTTTAAAGGATTTTTTAAATTAGGCGCAGGATCATTGTCAATATAGCTCTCTTTATTTATCTCTTTAATAATTTCATGAGTATATATATTGGATTTAATTTGCGAGTATTGAGAAACTGCAGACCTCAGGGTGGGCATGAGTTTTAGGGTGGCTATTGCAAAAAGAGCTATAAGTATTCGAAAATTGCCGCCATCGCTACCTATAAAATATCCGGCTAAAACAACTCCAATAATTACAACTATAACCCCTATCTCTATTAGTTTGGAAGAGATACTTCTCAGGCTTTCAGTTCTCTCTTTAGAATCTGAGATTGCATCCAAACCACTTTTGAAGATTTTTATAAGTTTGGGAAATGAGTTATTTACCTCTACTTCTGCATAGCCTCTGAAAGTTTCAATAGTTACTCTCCATTGGTTCTTCTTAGCCTCATTATCGGACTTGCCTGCTCTTTGCAGTTCTCCTCCTATCTTCATCTGATAAAAAAGGAGAAGCGGGAAAAAGAGCACAACCTCCATTAGTGCAATATATATGTTTACAAATGCAAGAGAAGCAACTATTAAAATCGTCAGAATCAGATCCCCTGCAAGAGTTATTGCGGGGCTAAGCACGCCAAAAATATATGAGTAACATACAGTATTTGTGTTGTGAGACAGCGCAGAAGAGTTGTTCTCTTTTATGAAGAGCAGCCCATTGTTATAGTAACGGGTAAAAAGCGATTTTGAATAATGAGAGAATCTTTTTAAAAGAGATCTGTTTTGATGGTTGTTAATCTTGTGTAGTGCAAAATTTTTCAATAATGTGAATATCAGAACCACTCCACATACAAACAAAAGAAACGCTCCAAAACTATCGATATTCAAATCGGTATAGATTCGATTCAGCCACTCGTTTTTAGATATTCCATCTTCTTCAAGCAGGAGCAGTAAAAGTGGCACAAATAACGCCAGCCCTGCCATTTCAAGTAATGCCCGTACAACAGTGAAAAAAACCAACACTAACCATTTATAACTTACAGGGAATATCTTTAGCATATTTAATTCCAGTTCATTGGTTGAAAATTTTGATATATTCTAAATATGAGTGATTTAAAAAACAACCCGTTCTTGATTGAATTATACTTCCATTTTGATCGGAAAAAATGTCTGATGCCCAGCAATTTTCTGTGGGGAACCCATATCTTCTCAAATTCTTTTTTGTCAACAGATCTGTATTTATTACAAAAAGTATCTTCTATGACCCTCTTTGCAAGAGCCTCCACCTTATGCCTGTGAATCAAAAATTCCGGAATGCTCTTTTCAGGAAGGCCCAGATGCAAATGACCTATTGCCAGAAATGAAGCGATTAAATTGAACTGGTCCTCCTCTCTCATAACTTTTTCAAAGTTGGCAAAATCTATTCTCGCTCTGTTTTTCTCAAAAAAGAGAGCCAAATCACAAAAATGTCTCAATACCAGCCCGGATGACAAAAAATGAGTTATATCATGTCTGGAAAGAAAGATTGCAGTAAAGTCAGGTGTTGGAATACGAACCTGGGTGTCATCTATCATTATTGTGTCGAACCCCTGCTCAAGAAGCACTTTATGCAAATGCTTTTCAAGATTTTTGTCGGTTTGGGTGTATTCGACATTGAGAAATGTTTTGTGGTTTTCCACAGGAACCCCTTTAAAATAGAACTTTGAGTGCTTTGTTCCTTCATTTTCAACCTCAATTCCTAACTCTTCGATAACCGTGTTCCCATTTTCATAATCTCCAAAAAGAAAAATATCAATATCTCCGCATTCCCTGTGATTTGGATTTGGATAGAGTTCACTCAACCCAATTCCTTTAAGCAGAAGCATCTCTATACCATTCTCCCGAAAAAGGGCAACAAGCTCTTTAATAACCGCTCTCTGCCTTTTGTTCCGTGCTTCCAGCTTTTGAACGCTAAGTTCCCAGCGGATAAGTAGCTCCCTTGAGATCCCCGGCAACTGCACCAATCCGTCCCTGGCAACACACAACACACCCTGCTCGGCAGCCAAATTGAACAGGCTGTCCCAATCCAGGCCTTCCGGGATATCTAAAAAGGCCTCTCTGTTATTGTGGAAGCACAGAGAGGTCTTTATTAGTGAGAAAAGTATATTTTGCTCAGGGCTGAAGTTCATTCTGTTAATCTTTGATGCAGCGTACAGAAAAGCCGAGTGCCCGCATTGCGTCGGACATAAGGGCGTCGTCACTAACGAAGTACAGGTAATTCGATTTAGTGCCATTTACGGTACTCGACCAGTAGTAGCCGCGGGAACCACCACTGAAGAGCGAACCATCTTGGTAGTCGCGGTTGCCTGCTACGGTAAACTTTAAAGGGCTTGCGTAAGCGCCTGCGGAATTTTGTGGACTCCAACTTGCTCGCTCGGCGTCTAATTCAGCATCGGTAGGTATTCTAAAACCGCTCGGGCATGGGTTGTTGGTGCCAGTCAATCCTTGCCATAAACCGTCTTTTTGTGGGCTGCGCCAATCAGAAGGTAAGTTTGGATCAAAAATAAATTTACTGTCCGAGGGAACATCACCTGAACTAAGAGTTGAAGTTTCGTTTGCTTGTTCTGCACCATCAGAACCTGTTGATGATGTCCAGTTTATCAACTGGTGCCCATCGCTTAAACGACCCCACTGATATAATGATCCATAGGCAAGGTAATCATTACTTGCAGTTGCTACCCGTGTGGCACCTAAGTTCCTGTCTAACCATGTCTTACCAGTTGTTGAGATTACTGTAGAGTAAACATTATTATCCTGATCGAACAGAGATACCGCTAAGGCGTTATCAATTTCTACCACATATTTCTTGCCACGTAAAAAGCCCCCGGATGGTGCTGCTTTGCTGATGTATTGCCAGGTCGCGCCGTCATAGAGTCCAATCAGGCAATTACCCGTCTGTAAACCCGGATTGATAACCATATAAACCTTAGTATCGGTGTTGGTAGCAGTGAGTGTGGCAGGGGTAGTTAAGGTAACTACCGCTTCATTTGATGTGCCTGTCTGGCTAGCCATGGTATAGGCGACACCTGTAGCAGGAGTTGTCTGAGTAATATCAATAGTTCCGTCACTAAAAGCAAGAGTACTGTTCGCTGACAGTTTAACAGCCATTAGCTGTCCTGAGCCTTTTATCTGAAACTCGAGAACTGTAAAAAGGTGGTTGTATTTGAGATTTACCTCATTAGCCACTGAATTTGTGTTGGCCGGCGAAGTAACAGTTACAGGCGTGGCCACCATAAAGTCAAGTGCGCCTATGTGTGCATTGCTGTTTGCCGATGACTGAGTCTGAGCAGCAGGTAATGAGACAGGAACAGCTGTTGCAGCTGGAGAACCTGTTGCATAAGGATAATAAGCATAAAATGTATGCGAAGAATTTGCAGCACCCCAATACATTGCACCGGTAAAGCTTGAACTGAATGCACTGCTTGCAGCGGTAAACTGGGAGTTAACAACTGATGACCCGCCACCGGCTGTTGCTGTGCGTGCCTGAGTAGAGTAAATCCCAACTTTGTCTGTTGTCTGTATCCATGAAGTAACAAGTCCGTTGAGTGTAGTTTTTGTAGTTGTGTTTGCATCTGATCCTGTAATACGGATTTTTTCAGATGTTACACCGGTGACTCCGCTCTGGGATTGATCTTTAGAGCATGAGATAAGAGAAAAAATTAAAATTAAGGAAAATATAGAAGTGGTTGTATTGATAAATGTCATTTTCATAAATAAACTGTTATTAATTCAATTAGTAATTACCAGGCACCCTCTCCAAAGTCAGTGGCCGAGTCGGCAAATCCCTTTTCTATAGAAACCTCAATTATCTCTATAAGAGGTGGTTTGTAATTTGAATTTAAATCATAAGGTTTCCTTATCTCAGTCGGATTGGCTAAGTTTTTATTTTCCATAGAGTGTTATAATAATTGAATTAATCAATTTAGAACTGATATGTTCTAAATCTGCGATAAAGATAGGGAAAAATAATTGAAAAACAAGTGGAAACCCTTGTAAATAGTAGCATTTAAGCAATATTTAACTATAAAAAAATACCCGGCTGCCATGCGGGACAGCCGGGTAAAGTGTCGGAAGTGACAATGCGTCAAAAGTGGCCTCTTAATCCTTAATGCAGCGGACTGAAAAGCCGGAAGCATTGTAGCGGCTACCCATATTTGCAAAACCAGTGGTGCCGAAGGACAGGCGGTAGGCAGATGTGACTTCTATGGTACTGGTCCAGTAATTGCCATAGCCAGTACTGAGCGCACCTGCACTGTAACTTCGGGAGCCTGCTGCAGGTAATTTTAAAGGGCTAGCGAAAGCACCTGCAGTGTTACTTGAACTCCACAATAGTCGCTCGTCATTGAGCTCGGTCTGGGTAGGTAGTCTAAACCCGCTCGGGCAAGGGTTGTTAGCACCGCTCGCACCCTGCCATAAGTTTAGGTTTTGTGTGCCGAGCCAATCATAAGGTGCAGAAGAGTTTGCTATAAAATCACCATGCTCCGGGGTATCGGAGGTTGCTAAGACGGATATGACAGTAGATGTTCTTAACTGATGCCCATCTGTTCGTCTGCCCCATTGGTATAAATCACCAAAAGATAAGATGTCGGAGCCGCTTGTTGCTACTTGCGTGGCACCTAAATTCCTGTCCATCCATATTTTACCGGCTAAACCGACTACCACATTCTCAAGAGTTGCTTCACCGGCATTTACAGTAACCACATATTTGATGCCGCGTTTAAAGCCGCCGGCTGGGGCTAATTTATTGATGTAAGTCCAGGTTGTACCATCAACCGAGACTCCTACAAGGCAATTACCTGTAGGTGTACCAGGGTTGATAACCATGTAAACTTTAGTGTCGGTATTGGTGGCAGTAAGTGTGGCAGGAGAGGTCAACGTTACTACCGCTTCCTTTGATGTTCCTGTCTGGCTCGCAAAAGTATAGGCGGCATCAGCTGCAGGAGTTGCCTGGGTAATATTTATAGTGCCACCACTAAAGGCAAGGGTGCTGTTTGCTTGTAGTTTAACAGCCTTTAGTTGTCCTGCGCCTGCTATCTGGAACTCAAGAACTGTAAAAAGGTGATTGTATTTCAGGTTTACCTCATTAGCTATGGCATTGGTGTTGTCAGGAGAGGTAACTGTTAAAGGAGTGGCAACTAAAAAATCATGGGTGCCTATATGTGCAGTGCTGTTTGCCGATGACTGTGTCTGTGCCGCTGCAAGCGATACAGGAACATCTGTTGACCAAAAAGAACCCGCAGTATAAGGGTAGTAGGCATAAAAAATGTGTGAATAATTTGCTGCTCCCCAATACATAGTGCCGTTAAAGGCAGAGCTTCCTCCACTGCTAGCAGCAGTAAATTCAACATTGGCTATAGCAACTCCCCCGGATGATAGCGTGCGAGCTGAGGGTGCGTATATCCCTACTTTGTCAGTTGTCTGTATCCAGGAAGTAACAAGTCCGTTGAGAGTTGTTTTTGTAATTGTGTTTGCATCTGCTCCTGTTATACGGATTTTTTCAGATGGAACACCGGTTATTCTGTTCTCCGATTTCTCTTTAGAGCATGAGCCGGCAGCTATAATTAAGATTAAGGAAAGTATCGAAATGGTGATAATGATAAATATTTTTTTCATAAAATAAACTGTTTAAATTTCAATTATTTATTACCATGCACCCTCTCCAAATTCACTGGCCGAGTCGGCAAATCCCTTTTCTGTGGAAACCTCAATTATCTCTATAAGAGGAGGTTTATAATTTGAATTTAAATCAGATGATCTCCTCATTTCGGATGAAACGGCTAAGCTCTTAATTTCCATATGAAAGTTTTTTAATTGTTAAATAATTCCATTTAAAACAGATATGTTCTAAATCTGCGATAAAGTTAGAAACAATAATTATAAAAACAAGTGGAAACCCTTGTAAATAGTAGCATTCTTAGCAATTAGCGACAAACCGGAACTAATTTATGGCACTTCAATGCTGACTTAAATTGATAAATTACTATATTTGCCGGAAATTGCGAAAAACTGCATAATATCTTAATTATGAAAACTTCTGCCTTAAATAGAATCATCATTCATGCATTTTGGATTATTTTATTGTCATCATGTTTAAAATTGTCACCAAATAACCAGGAAGAGTCAAAAGTATATTTTGATTTTGCCACTACCGGCGATTATTCCTTCTCCCTGGATTACAAGACATCATTCAATTCTCCAATAGTATTCTATATATATGATGAATACCCTTTTGTCCCTGTAGCCAATGATCCGGACAGAGAGGTGTTTAAAACCGGTCTAAATCCAATTTTAAAGGGTATTACCGAGAACTACGGAAAATATACAGGCATAGTAAATATAAAAAAGACAGTAAATCAATTATATGTCTACAGTACAACCCTGGGTGTTCCACAGTTGCTTAAATCGTCATTTGCAAACAATAAATTTACTGTAGATGCAAGCAGTTCCACAAGTTATATAACAGCTGCTGTTGATGTGAAGAGCGGCGAAATGATAACACTTAACGGTTCAATACCCGGCTACACAACATTGGGAACCTGGAACAGTTCGGGCGTTCCAAACTATCTGACAGCTCCCAACGCAACCATTTCTGCGGGATTGATCAATGTTGTGAATGCGTCTTTGCAGGAGGGTACTCAGGTTCCGGAAAGAAATCCACAATTCATTACAAATGGTGCAAGTTCTGCTTTGCGTATTGTAGAAAACGCCACTGTAGAAGTAGTATTCATACATGAAGGGGCAGGATACAGGAATGTACTTGGATACTTCCACTATCCAACAAATAATCCTCCAACAAGTGTAAGTGCAATAAGCAGAATTATAGCTTTTCCCAATGTCTCTTACTCAGGTAGCGGAGGGGGACTTACATCGGGAAACAGAGTTCAGCTTCAATACTGGAACGGAACTGCCTTTACAAATGTTTTCCCTGCAGGTACAAGCATAGGTTGGTTCATTGCGGCTAACGGATGGAACTCCAATGGTACCATTAATCAATACGCCCAACATTTCTATTCACTTGAACAGTTTAATCCCGAGAGCAATTCACTTTTAAAGTATCACAATGTTCTGCTATATGACCCTCAGAGACAATTGGTAGTACTTGGTTTTGAAGATAAGGACAGGGCAATTGATTCCGATAACGACTTCAATGATGCTGTCTTCTATGCAGTAGGCACCCCGGTTACCGCAATAGATTACGATGACCTGCCCATTGTAGTCGATCCTTCTGATACCGATGGTGATGGTATTCCCGATGACAGGGATGAGTTTCCCAATGATGCAGCTGTGGTATATTCAACACATTATCCATCGTTGAATGCATATCACACCCTGGCTTTCGAAGATCTGTGGCCAAGCAGGGGTGACTACGACATGAATGATGTTGTGGTTTCGTATAATTCAACACACTACCTGAATGGATCAAATAAAATTGTGAAAATTACCGACAGAATCAAACCTTTATGGTCCGGAGGTATACTTGATGTAGGTTTTGGTTACCAGATGGGAGTTGCTTCATCATCTGTCAGTAGTATCAGTAAAACCAGTTCATTTGTAGATAATAGCTTCAGTTACCAGCTTTCTGTTAACGGAACAGAGCAGCAGCAGACAAAGGCGACAGTCATGGTCTTCGATAACATAACCACCCTCGGCCTCACCGGCACAGGGGCAAAACCTGAATTCAACATTCAGATCAATTTCGCCTCACCTGTCACCATAGATCAGGTTACAACACCTCCGTATAATCCTTTTATTGTTGTCAACAATACAGGAAGAGGCAGAGAGGTACATCTTCCTAATTATCCTCCTACCGAATTGGCAGACAGTAGATTGCTGGGCAGCTCCAACGACAAGTCGGATCCTTCAAAGAATCGCTACTATGTTTCTGACGATGCAATGCCTTTTGCTATTCTGATACCGGGAAACTTTGTGTTTCCTACTGAGTCCGTCAATATAGGTGACTACTATCCCAAGTTTTTACCATGGGCCAAGTCTTTAGGAGTAGATTATCCGGACTGGTACCTTTATCCTAGGTAATACTAAAATAGAGGATGTGACAGGCGGCTATGCAAGTCTGTTGTTACGAATAGACCCGAAAATCCGGTTCTAATGATATTACAATTGCCGGAACGAGGCAAGCGCAGACAAAGCAATGGGGGCATATCAGCCGGAAGGAGCAACGCGACTGAGGATGGACAATGCCCCCATTACCTTGTCTGCGCGTACCGGTAGTGCACTAAATGTATTAAATAAAAAAGAGACCAACCTGTTGGTCAGCCTCGATTTTATTAATTCTAGTATATTACTTGAGCATGATCCCGGAACCGATTGTCCCATTCTTGAATATTTCAGTATGATTTTTGCGTACCCTGGCTTTCCAGTCACCCTTGTGATAAGCATAACTGACAATCATTGGTACTACTGTTGTGGCCTCTGCATAAACCATTTGTTCATGAGCAGTGTTCACCTTGCCCCACGAATTAGCCTCTTTAAGAGTTGAGCTTGAACAAGCTCCGTCACGAACATCAGCTACAGTAATCTGAACGGCATATTGATGCATCGGAACATCGAATCCCAGACATTCTGCACATACAACTGTATCCTGCGCGAAATTCTTAGGAACGCCTCCACCAATCATGAATAGTCCACTTGTTTTTGCAGCAAGCTTTACATCTGTAAGTTCCCTGAAGTCAGCCACAGAATCTATCGAAAGATATGGTTTGCCCTCTTTCATCCTCTCTACCTGATGCATCACAAGCCCAAATCCGGCACTGCAATCGCTGAAAGCTGGAACAAAAATCGGAATATTCAACTCATAAGCTGTCTGAATAAGAGAGTTTTTCTTTACTGAGTTCTTAGAAAGCCACTTTCCTATCTCAAATATAAATTCACGTGACGAGTAGGGACGTGGTTCCAATGAATCGGCAATTGTCTTTATTGTCGAATCACATGCCTGAAGTTCCTCTTCATCAATGAAGGTATCGTAAATCCTGTCAATGTAGTTGCTTCTCAGCAATGTATCGTCTATGAACTGAGATCCTTTGTAATGTTTGTAACCCAGCGCTTCAAAAAAGTCCATGTCAATAATTGAGGCACCTGTCGAGACAATCGCATCAATCATATTAAAACGGAGCATATCTACATATACCTGCATACATCCGCCTGCAGATGTGCTGCCTGCTATAATGAGCCAGTTAGTGGATTCTTTGTCTTTGATCATAAGTTGAAGAATGTCAGCTGCAGATGCTGTATCACGGGAAGTGAAAGACATATCACGCATTGCGTCTATAATAGGAGTGGAATCGATCTTTGTGATATCAATGTGTTTGATGGTATCCTGTAACAGATCTTTCTTTTTCGGTTTCATTTTTGTCTCTTTTAATTTTCCGCAAATATAGATAATTTCAGTTAAGAACAAGTTTTTTACTACTTTTGGGCTTTAATCACAAACATCAATATTCCTATGTTTGACATACAAACCTTAAATAAATTCGGAACCCTCGAGACTCCTTTTTACTACTATGATCTGGAACTGCTAAGAAAAACCCTTGATCTGTATTCAAAAGAGAGAGATAAATACAACTATCGTGCTCACTACGCATTAAAAGCAAATGCCAATGAGAGAATACTGTCAATAATCAAAGAGTATGGATTTGGTGCCGATTGTGTAAGTGGTAATGAGGTTTCACTGGCTCTTAAAATGGGTTTCAACCGCGAAGATGTAGTCTATGCGGGTGTCGGCAAGTCGGATAAGGAGATTATCACAGCTCTTAACGGGGGAATTTTCAGCTTCAATTGCGAATCCATTCCGGAAATCGAAGTAATAAACAGTCTGGCAGAAGGCTTAGGTAAGAAAGCCTGTATTTCGCTAAGGATTAATCCAGATATAGATGCACATACACATAAATACATTAGTACCGGAAGAGCCCAGGACAAATTCGGAATCAGTCCCTGGATGTTCGAATCAGTAATAGAAACTATAAAGAATTGTCGGGCAACAGAGTTGACAGGACTTCACTTTCATGTAGGGTCGCAGATTACCGATTTGAATGTGTTTGAATTACTATGTAACCGGATAAATGATATACAGAATTGGTTTAGAAACAAAGGGCTTATTTTGAAAAATATTAATCTTGGCGGAGGGCTTGGTGTTGACTATTCTGATCCTGATGCTGTTCCAATACCAGATTTCGCTGGATATTTCAAGATAATTAATAAAAACCTTAAGGTTTATCCGGGACAAACAATACATTTTGAGCCAGGCAGAGCTCTTGTTGCCCAGTGTGGAACTCTGGTGTCAAGAGTTCTTTATGTCAAGATGGGAAGAGGAAAGAAGTTCGCTATTTTAGATGCCGGCATGAATGACCTCATACGACCGGCTCTTTATCAGGCCTCTCACAAGCTACAAAATCTTACATCACATGGCAGGTTGCTTAAGTACGATGTTGTTGGCCCGATTTGTGAATCCAGTGACAGGTTTGGCAAAAACATCGCCATGCCGGAAACAGGCAGGGGAGATATTATTGCAATACGTTCTGCAGGTGCATACGGTCAGGTAATGAGTATGAGATACAATCAAAAACCGCTTGCACCGGAATATTATTCTGAGTAAAACAATTATAATAAGTAAAATACATTATCTATGAGCAGGTTAAGTTCAAAAGAAAAATACGTTAATCAGGTATATCTGCTTTTCAGGCAGAAGGGTTTGAGATTGACTATGGATGATATTGCGAACGAGCTAAAACTTACAAAAAAAACTCTTTACAATAATTTTACCAGTAAGGATGACCTTATGCGGACCGTTATGCAGCATGTACTTGAAGATATTGAATTTAAAATCAATATCGCTCTTAATCAGGGTAAAAATGCAATTGAGGCTCTCTACCTTACAAGTTCTATGATGAATAAATCACTGGAGGAGATTGGCCCGCTTTTATTGAGCGACTCATCTGTATGCCTCCCGGATCTTAAGCTTCTGGACCATACAAACCGAATGAGTTTTTATTCAAGGATAATTTTTGAAAATCTGGATAGGGGCCTTTCGGAGTCATTATACAGAGAGGATATAAATAAAGAGCTTACAACACTGTTTTTTACCTCGGCAATGGCAAAAATTTATTCATGGAACGGATCATATATATTTTTGAAAGATCCATATATCTTTCATTCAGAGTTAGTAAGATACCATCTTGAGGCCATTGTCAATGAGGAAGGCAGAACCATCCTTAAGAATTTCATCAAAAAATGACTATTTTTGCCGTCTGAAAAATAATCGAAGAGATGTTTGAAAATTTAATTGACAGATTAGAAGGTTCGTTTAAGCTCCTCAAAGGAGAAGGTAGAATTACAGAAATCAATATTGCCGAAACACTGAAGGATATCCGCAAAGCTTTGCTGGATGCCGATGTCAGTTATAAAATTGCGAAGAATTTTTGTGACGATGTCAAGCAAAAGGCACTAGGACAGGATGTACTCAGAGCTGTTCGTCCGGGACAGATGATGACCAAGATAGTTCATGATGAATTGACTCTCTTAATGGGAAGTGAGGCAGAGGATATTTCTGTCAAAGGTAATCCTGGAATAGTCCTGGTTTCAGGACTTCAGGGATCGGGAAAAACCACTTTTTCCGGTAAACTGGCACTAAACTGCAAAACAAAGAGAGGTCTTAAATGTCTGCTGGTAGCTTGTGACGTTTACAGGCCCGCCGCAATTGAGCAGCTTAAAGTGCTTGGTGAGCAGGTAGGTGTCCCTGTATATTGGGAAGAGGGTGCTACAAATCCGGTACAAATAGCAAAAAATGCGATAGCAAAAGCAAAACAGGAAGGTTATTCTCTTGTAATAGTCGATACAGCGGGTCGTCTGGCAATTGACGAGCAGATGATGAACGAGATTGCAGCAATTAAAAAAGCAATCAATCCTACTGAAACATTGTTTGTAGTAGATTCAATGACAGGACAGGATGCAGTTGAGACAGCAAAGACATTCAATGAAAGGCTGGACTTCGATGGAGTTGTCCTGACAAAACTAGATGGTGACACCCGTGGAGGAGCTGCTTTATCAATCAAAGCAGTTGTAAACAAGCCAATAAAATTTGTCTCTGCCGGTGAAAAGATGGAGGCGCTGGATGTTTTTCACCCAAAAAGAATTGCCGACCGGATACTTGGTATGGGAGACGTTGTCTCTCTTGTAGAAAAGGCGCAGGAACAGTTTAATGAAGAGGAGGCAAGAAAGCTTCAGAAAAAACTTGCAAAGGACCAGTTTACTCTTGACGACTTCTATGCTCAGATACAGCAGATCAAAAAGATGGGTAACATCAAAGATCTGGCTTCCATGATTCCAGGTATGGGTAAAGCCCTCAAGGATATCGATATTGACAACTCATCATTCAAAAACATAGAGGCCATTATCCAGTCGATGACCCCCGGGGAGAAGGAAAATCCCAATATACTCAATGGAAACCGCAGAAAGAGAATTGCTATGGGAAGCGGCACCTCCATTGCCGAGGTAAACCGTCTGGTTAAGCAGTTTGAAGATACCCGGAAGGTTATGAAGAACATGGCCGGAGGTGCAGGAAAGAATGCAATGAAGGCACTTGGTTCTCTAAAAAGAAGATAAATAAACCATCAAAATTTTATGAAATATGGTAATTCTTGACGGAAAGGCAACGGCAGACCAAATTAAGATCGAAATAGCAGAAAAGGTTGAGGAGATAATAAAAAAAGGTGGCAAAAGACCTCATCTTGCGGCTATTCTTGTAGGAGAAGACGGTGCTTCTCAAACATATGTAGGACACAAGGAAAAGGATTGTCAACAGGTTGGCTTCAAATCTTCTATAGTCAGATTCTCTGCTGAAACTTCCGAGAAAACGCTCCTTGATGAGATTGCCAGAATAAATGCTGACAATGACATTGACGGACTGATTGTTCAGTTACCATTACCCAAACATATCAATGAACAAAAGGTTATAGAAGCCATTGACCCAAAGAAAGATGTGGACGGTTTTCATCCTGTGAATGTAGGCCGTATGGTACTTGGGCTTCCTTCATTCGTTTCAGCAACTCCAGATGGAATAATGGAACTTCTCTCCAGATACAAAATAGAGACAGCAGGCAAGCATTGTGTAATCATTGGCAGGAGCAACATAGTAGGCAGGCCAATGGCTAACCTGCTTTCACAAAAAACGAATCCGGGAGACTGCACGGTCACAATGTGTCATAGCAGAACAAAAAATCTAAAGGAGCACACTCTTCAAGCCGACATTATAATTGCTGCCCTGGGTGTACCGGGTTTTCTTAAAGGAGATATGGTTAAGGATGGAGCGGTAGTTATTGATGTAGGTATAACAAGAGTGAAAGCCGATACAAAGACCGGCTTTCGATTGGCAGGGGACGTGCTTTTTAATGAAGTTTCACCCAAATCATCCTATATTACTCCCGTACCTGGTGGCGTCGGACCAATGACAAGAATCTCATTGTTGAAGAATACACTTAAGGCATCTGGAAACTAGTTCCCCGCAGAAACCCTCGTTGCCTCTTCAGATACACCAACCTTTCTTGCCTTTGCAGCTTTTCCCTGTCCAAACCTGTAGCTGAAACTCAGTACTATCTGTCTGCTTCTGTAAGAAGAGTGGAATTCATATCCGTTAAGGGTATTATTGCTTAGATCTGCCCTGGTCGTCTGTGTATTTAGTATATCGGTCATATTCAGCGACAAAGTGGCTTTGTTATTCAAAATGCTCTTCTTTGCACCAATGGAAAGATCTCCGCTTGGTTTTACTATAAAATATCCGTAAGGAATACCCGATTGGAAATTACCAGTAATCTCAACCTTATAGTTTTTTGGCAGAAGAAATGCCGCATTGGCTGTTCCCTGTGCGAACAAAGAGCTTCTTGTATAATCCAGATCCTTGTTTGACACATTGGCCAGGAAACAGTTAGCATTCAATACCAGCCATTTTGTCACAGCCAGTTCTGTAAGAGATATGGAGGCACCAACAAAGGACTGATGTCCGAAATTCTCCCACTTAAGCATTTTTTCTCCGGTAGAAGGGTTGAAATATGGATTCTGAATGATTACACCATTAGAAAACTGTCCATCTATGCTGACTGTGAGGTTTTTCATAATTCCAAGTGACAGGCTCAATTGATGACTGAATTCAGGGTCAAGGTCAGGATTTCCCTCAAGGGAACTGCTGGCATCTACATACATTCTGAACGGATTCAACTGATAGAAGCTTGGTCTTTTTATCCTGTATGTATATGAAAGGCCAAATCTCAGATTATCATTTGGTGTAAATCCAAGGAATGCGGTAGGGAACAGGTCAAGATATCTCTTAGAGGTAAGGGTGTCGGCACTTATCCACTCTCCCTTTGCATTTGTTAGTTCTGCCCTGATTCCGGCTTTCGCTGTCCATTTTGTATTAAATTGCTTAGCCAAAGATATATACGCTGCCGATACATCCTCGGTATAATTGAACTTGCTGCTTAGAAGGTTGTTTTTTATCCAGACATTATTAATTTTATCTTCTCTTACAAGGTCGTTATCCGTCTTGCTTTCTGCCCATTTTACCCCAACTTCCAGCTTTGCTGTCTTCCAAAGTGTCTGTTCAAAGTCTGCTTTTGCAGATTTTATATTGATATATTGAGCCGAATTGCTTTGAAAAATATCGGGAACCCTTGTCTGGTTATTTGCTGCATTTAAAAATTCGTTTGTCTGAAAGCTATAATTGCCAATATCGTAATAACCCCAGTCTGCATTAACCGTAATCTCCCTGTTTTCTTTGAAAATATGTGTGTAGTTAAGATTCCCCGAGAAGTTGTCGAAGTTTCCCTTATTGTCAATACCGGTATTTATCTTATCTGTCAAAGTGCCGTTTTCGTAAAATTTACTGCCGGTTACAGGATCATATGTGTTATCCTCTGAGTTTCTCACAAAACCTGAGAGAATCACACCAAATGTGTTTTGTTTGTTTATGAAAATATCGTTTGAAATCTTAAAAGAGTTATTATGTAGAATTCTGTCTACTTCTGTGTTTCCTTCTAATATTTTACCACCACCAAGATCGGTTGAGGAGTAGAAGTTGTTGAATGTCTCATTATATCTGGGACTGTATGTAACAGAAGTACTGGTCTTTTCTCCTCTGTAATTCAGATTGAACGTTCCGTCGGCTCCCTGATAATATCTGGTATATGGTGCCGATGTATAACCCGCTCTCATCGAGCCGTTTATGCCTTTAACAAAGTTTTTCTTTGTCCTGATGTTTATTATGCCACCGCTTCCGGATGCATCATATTTTGCAGAAGGATGCGCAATTATCTCAATTTTATCGATTGTGGCACCATCGGTTCCGTTAAGTAACGATTCAAGTTCCTGTCCTGAAAGGTAGGAGGGTCTGCCATCTATCCAAACCTGAGCAGCTGAACCATTAAGTAGTATGTTCCCATCTGGATCTATGCTTATACCCGGAGCTTTCCTCAATATGTCCAGAGCATTACTTCCCTGAGTTGATATAGCATCAGCCACATTCATTACAATCTTGTCGAGCTTTTGTTCTATAACAGGAACCTTCGCTGTTATTACAGCCGATTTGAGGCTAATTGCGTCGTTTGCAAGAGCAATCGTTCCAAGATCGATGTTGGTTGCATTTTCTGCAATCATTATTTTTAATGTTGTATCCTTAAATCCTATGAATGATACCTTAACATTACAAATGCCAAAATTAATATTGTTGACTGTGAATTTTCCATCCTCTCCGGAAGTAGCACCGCCAACGATTTTCTTTTCGTTGTTTAAAATACTTACTGTTGCAAAAGGGAGAGCATTTCCATTCTCCTTTTCAACTACCTTGCCATAAATTATACCGCTGTTTTTTGCTGCAAAAGCACTGCTGAATATCATAATTGTCAGAATCAGGCTTATAAAATTGTTATACATAGATTGTTTAAAATATAAATACATTGTTATACATAGTTGTTCTTTCACACCTTTAGACGTAGTCTATTGTCAAATAGTTGCACACTTCTGAATATTTTTTTAATTTATTTGTTGTTAAAGACTTCAGATGGCTCTATACCGAGTAAACTCATTCTTGTCACAATTTTTGGAAGTTCCTCCTTTATGAATTGCTCCCGTTGAATTTTTACTATTGAATTCTTAGATCCGGGAGAGATAAAGTACCCAACTCCGCGTTTATTGTAAATCACATCTATAGACTGAAGATGATCGTAAGTTCTCATTATTGTGTTTGGATTCACACCAAGGGCAATTCCAAGCTCCCTTACCGAGGGAATTCTGTCTTCTGTTACCCACTCTCCTGTCAGAATCTTGTCGCATAAGGTATCTGCTATCTGGAGGTATATTGGTTTATGTTCGTTGAATTCCATGATTAGTATTGTTGGGTTTTCATTTTATAAAAGGTTCCATACAGGAATCCGATTGGCATAAATACATAAAGTGTAGTCAAAGCAAAATAATACAACGCTTTGATGGCACCACCTAGTCCGTCTGCAGATCCTAGCTTCCCTAATTGAGATAATGAATTCTGACCTATCACAATATGAGTATTTGTAGTATCAATATTAATGAACTGATCTCTTACAACCACTGTCAGAAAGAAAACTACAATAAGAGCCAATGCAAGATATATAACAGCTCCTGACAATATTGTTTTTGATACCTTGTTCTTTTTAAAAAGGAAATTTCCAAATATGCACCCTTGCTGAAAAATCAGTGCGTCTGCTATACTTTCCAGTATTCCCTGAGTATTTAGTACAGAGTTAATTGCATAGCCGGAAAACAATGATGGAGATAGGGTTGATATAATAGTATCTGTAAAAAGAATGGCGCAGAATGTGATTAATGGCAATATAATGACTGTATTGACCAGCATACTGAGATACTTCTCGGTTACAGATGCCGGAAGCAAAATGTAGTCAATGCCTTTTTTAGGATGATTATAGCTTTTGTACAAATTGAACGGAGCGATTACCATTGTAATAAAAGTGGCAAAAAACGAATAAGTTGCTCTAGAAGTAGCAGATGATGCGCCACTGTCAAATATTAAAATGCTAACCCAGTATCCAACTAAAAGCAAAGAAAACGTTCCTGCCATTTTGACTATCATGGGTACCCTCTCGGTCAACTCCTTTTTGAGGAGCTTAAAGAATCTGTCTGATGAAAATATTTCGTTCATAATATTATTAGCTATTAAAAATTTCTCTGATTTCCTGTTTATTTATAAGTACTGCATTAAAAAGAGCTTCAATGTTCACCTTGCTCTCCTCGTTAGTTGTGTTCCTTTGAACCACAAGGTATCCTCCCAATGTCGCTTCGCAATAAAGTGCTTCATTAGCAGGAGTGTTGCTAAAGCTGAAACTTAGTTTCTTGCTTATGTCCTCTATGGATTCATTTAGTAGTACGGCACTTTTGTCAAGTATTATAATCGGATCTATGAGGTTCTCAAGGTCTCTTACCTGATGTGTGGAAATCACAATACAACTCTCTTCTGTTGAGGCCTGTGAAATAACCTTTCTTAATTGCGATTTTGAAGGTATGTCCAGTCCATTGCTAGGCTCATCAAGTAAAATCAGCTTGGTGTTTGTAGAGAGTGCAAATGCAATGATTGCCTTTTTTTGCTGACCGAATGATAGTTGTGTGAACTTTGAGTTGCCATTTACTTCAAAGTCGGTCATAAGCCTGCTGAACTTGTTCGCATCGTAGTTGGGGTAGAATTGCCCCCGATGCTTTGCAAAGTCATTTACAACAATGTCGGGTCCCACAAAATCCTCAGGAATGAAGAAGAGCTCTTGCAGGAATCCCGGCTTTCTGTCAAAAGGATTATAACCCATAATTGTGCAACTTCCCGACTTCAGTTTTAAAAGACCGCTCATAATTTTGAGAAGAGTTGTCTTGCCAACGCCGTTTTGCCCGAGCAGACCATATATCTTACCTGTCTCCAGTGTTAGACTGATATCTTTGAATACCAGATGTTTTGAATAATTAAAATTCAGATTTTGAATTGTTACCATAATATTTGAATTTGTTTTTGCCTTAGTGTATTAGTGAAGTAGTACACTACAAAGGTAAGTGCGTTTTTTTAACCACCAAATTTTTTTGTAATTTTGTGTAAATATTTTTTGAAATTCCATGACTAAATATAAAACACTATATACTATTTTATTGATAATAAGTAGTATAAATCTTTTTTCGCAAGTTAGAGAAGCCGATGAAAAAAATGTCAGAACAAATCTCACATTTTTATCGTCTGACAAACTAAAAGGCCGGGAACCGGGTACTAAAGAAGACAAACTAGCAGCGCAGTTCATTGCTTCTAAGCTGGAAAGTTATGGCTTTAAACCATTGATAGGTAAAGATCCTCTGGTTCCTTTTCAGTTCTCTTTATACCGGGAAAAGAGAGGAAGGGCTTCAATTAAGATTGGTAAAGTCGCACTTAAAGAGGGTCGTGATTTCTCGGTTTTACCTATATCGCCAACAGCAGATATTGCGGGTACCCTGGAATTTGGAGAGAACAAAAATGGAGATGCTGTAGCCGATCTTAATGGTAAAGTTGTTGTCATAAAATCTACAATTGATAGTATACCATTTAAAATAACTGCACTAAGAGACAAAGGGGCAATTGCTGTATTGTTTTACTCGAATGAAATCCTAAGTCTTGATAACAAGACAGAAAACAGGGCAATTTCTCTTCCTGTTGCTCAGATTTCCTTACCAACTTTTAATAAAATTTCTTCTATGCAGGGGGAACACGTCATATATAAGGCTATTATAAACGTTGTAAAAGGCACATCTTATAATGTGGTAATGCATTCAGGGCAACTAAATGTAAAAGAATCAATACTGATTGGAGCACATTATGATCATCTCGGATTTGGAGGAAAAGGTTCTTCCAGCATGAGTCAGGGAAAAAAAGAGATACACAACGGTGCCGATGACAATGCTAGCGGAGTTGCTGCTGCAATGGAGATTGGCAGGTTGTTGGCAATTAACATAGACAACATAAAGAAAGATATAATTGTTGCAGCATTTGGAGGGGAGGAGAGAGGCCTGCTGGGATCCAAAGTTGTCGCAGATACTTTAAAAAAACTTGGCCTCACACCTTCGCTAATGATAAATCTTGACATGGTGGGCAGATTATCAGAAAATAAGCTTCAGGTGGGAGGAGCCGGAACCTTTTCGGAGGCAGACTCAGTAATCCACCAAAACAACAGGTACTTTAAATTCAATCTGACTGTTACCAGAGAGGGAAACGGGCCATCAGATCACTCCTCATTCTATTCCACCGACGTTCCCGTACTATACTTTACAACAGGTGTCCACAAGCAGTATCATACTCCTCAGGATGATGTTGAGTTGATTAATTTCCCCGGAATGGTTTCTGAAATCAACTACATAGCTACAATAGCAAATGAATTGGCTGGTAAATCCGGCAGACCTGAATTTATAAGAACATCATCCCCATCGTCACCGGCAAGAGCAAATTTCAAGGTTACATTAGGACTAATCCCCGACTTTACATACGAGGTAGGAGACGGGTTTAAGGTAGGTCCTGTAACTGACGGCAAAGCTGCTCAAAAGGGAGGAATGTTGTCCGGAGATATAATAACTGCTATAAATGGAAAGAAAATCTCAAATATCTACGATTATATGTCCCGATTGGGAGAACTTAAAACCGGAGATATAATTCTGGTAGATATAAGAAGAGATGGGCAAGCAATGAAGCTGACAATTAAACTGTAATATTGAAGCGATGAAAACAAATACACAATACTGGATCCTTGCAATTTTAATAACGCTATCTGCTGTTTTCTATCAAAGATTGACAGGTCCGACTAACCCCAAAAGGGTAAAATTTGAACTTGCAGGAAAAGAGTACTCTACCAAACTACCGAGGAGTCTGGAGACATCCGTAACACTTAGCGAGGCACTAAGCGACTACGAATCTCTGGGAAAAATGTCTGTTATGGAGATTGTAATTCCGGAATCACCGGAAAATATGGCTGTAATAGTTTATTACAGGAGATTTCCAGGAAATGATACCATTAAAACTGCTGAGGCATCAAAATCGGGAGATAAGTATTCTGTGCAGCTTCCTTCTCAACCACCCGCAGGCAAGCTGGCGTACTTTGTAGAATTTAATGACGGATCGCAGGCTAATACTTTAGGATTGAGACAGAATGTTATAATGCGTTTTAAAAATCCTGTACCAGCATATGTCCTGATTCCGCATATACTTCTTATGTTTCTCGCTATGCTCTTATCAACATATACAGGTGTAATTGGCTTTGTTAAATCACCTAAGTCAGCAAAATACGCACTTATTGTAATAATCACACTTAGTATAGGAGGATTGATACTGGGCCCTGTTGTTCAGAAGTATGCTTTTGGCGCTTATTGGACAGGGTGGCCTTTTGGGGAAGATCTTACAGACAATAAAACTCTTGTTGCATTTCTATTCTGGCTCACTGCATGGCTCATAAACAGGAAAAAATCGCGTAAGTGGCTTTATGTTTTAGCTGCTGTTGTAATGCTGCTGATATACTCAATCCCGCATAGCACAGCCGGGTCTGAATATAACCATGAAAAGGGAAAGATAGAAACTGGCAAATAAATCAATACTTGTGAGAATCTGGTTTTCCTATCTCTTCTGTGCTTATTTTAACCTTTGTAAGGGTCCTCCACACGTAAACGATATATCCTAATACAAACGGAATCATCAATGAGGCGAATGCCATTACTTTAAGAGTAAACTCGCTGGATGAGCTGTTATACAAAGTCAGCGAATTCTGTATATTGACCGTGGATACAAAATATGCTGTGTCGTTGAATGCTGCACAAATAAGTATACTCCATACAGCCAGAACCACTCCACCACCTGTAATGTAGAAGCTGTATTTTCCTTTGGCAAAGAAAGATGTCCCTAATCCCCATATTACCAGAACAACACCAAGTAACAGCATTGCCAATGGCCAGATAAGCTGGGTCATATTAAAGAAGTACTTAAATCTTACAGGACTTATCAGCCCGTTTTCCTGACTGACAGAATAGCCGGTCATTGTAAAAAGCATCACAAGAAGTAACACAAAACCAATGACGAAAGCTGTACCGGTTACCTTTACCTGAGATTTGCACCTAGCGATGAACTCTTCAGAGTCAATTTGCATTATAATGTATAAAAGCCCAAGTGTTCTGGCTGCTAGAAATACAACAATGCCCATAGTGAGGTTAAATGGATTGGTTATTGCATCAAGACCATGCCATCCATTTGTCCAATAAGATATTGTGGGCTTATAAATATCTGTGATACTCATTTTATCCATCAAAAAAGAACCACCTGTAAAGAATGTCCCAACGGCAACACCAATCAGAACGGTGCCTATCATGCCATTGAGGAACAGAAATATTTCGTAAGTTTTAGCTCCAAGTAAATTACCTGCCTTACCTCGGAATTCATAGGATACAGCTTGTATGACAAAAAGAAAAAGTATTGCTATCCATAACCAATAGGCACCTCCAAAGCTTGTCGAGTAGTATAACGGAAAAGAAGCAAAGATTGCCCCTCCAAATGTGACAAGTGTTGTGAACGTTAATTCCCACTTATGCCCAAAGGCATTTATAAGCAGTGTTTTTTCGTCCTTGTTTTTTGTGGACCATATCAATAAAGATTGTCCGCCTTGGACATACATCAGAAAAACAAGTAATGCACCAAGAAGAGAGACGAGTATCCACCAATAGTGTTGAAGAAAATATAACATAATCCAGAGTTTTAGTTATGCAAGTTATAGGTTGTTATTAATCAGGCACCCGGGCCTTTCTTGATTACTTTGAATAGAATAGCCAGTTCTGCAATCAGCAAAACAGAAAACAGTACAAAGAAGAGGATAATGGTTACAAGCACCGAAGAGGAGCTTACTCCTGAAACAGATGCCTGTACAGGAAGAAGATTCTGAATTGTCCAAGGTTGGCGTCCAACCTCTGCTACAATCCATCCAGCCTGAGAACATATATATACAAGAGGAACACTAATTATTGCCAGATACTGAAACCAACGGCTCTTTCCTATTAGTGATTTTCTCTCCATGAAAATTGTCAGTAGAAACAGTAGAATAAAGTATCCGCCAAGAATAACCATTACTCTGAATGCGTAGAATGTAAGAGGAACATTTGGAACTATATCCTGAGGGCTTTTAATAAAACCGTATCCAAAATGTTCAAAATCATCCATCAGTTGCTTTCTGGCAATCTCCTTTCCCTCATCATCACCTGCTTCCTTTGCTTTATTGTACAGAGCCAGCGCATCAATAGCTCTTTTTCCTCGCAGGATTCTCTCCTCTACAGACAATGCTATCTGCTCTTTTCCATTTGCATCGGTATAAGTATAGCCACCTTTAAGTATGTCTTCAATTCCCGGCACAAAAGAGTCGAACTTTCTGTTGGCCAGAAGAGACAAACCCTGAGGTATGGAAATATTGAAAAGATAAGGCTTCTCCAGCTCATAACCGATAGAGTCATCAACCATAGCCGAGATGTTTTTCTTAGGATTAAGAATAGCAAATGCCACAAGAGGAGTACCATTGGAACTTTTGTACAACCCTTCCATTGCAGCAAGTTTCATAGGTTGCTTTTGTGAAACCTGATAACCCGACCCATCACCCGACCATATAAGTACAACAAGTGATATGAGCCCGAACATAGCTGCTATTTTGATACTTCTTCTGGAGAACTCCTCCTCCCTTTTTTGAAGAAGGAACCATGAACTTATTCCAATAACTACTACAGCACCTAGTACATAAGCATTTGTTATTGTGTGAATGAATTTGTTTAGTGCAACAGGCGAGGTTGCAACGGCCCAGAAGTCTACCATCTCATTTCTTGCAGTATCAGGATTGAATTGCATACCTGTTGGAAATTGCATCCATGCATTTGCAACAAGGATCCAGAGCGCAGAAAGTGCAGTACCGAGCGCCACTAGCCAAGTAGATAAAAGATGCGTCTTCTTGCTTACTTTATTCCATCCAAAGAACATTATTGCAAAGAATGTCGTTTCCATAAAAAAAGCAAGAATCCCTTCAATTGCCAGTGGGGCACCAAAAATATCGCCTACAAACCAAGAGTAGTTACTCCAGTTTGTCCCGAATTGAAACTCGAGGATAATTCCTGTTGCTACACCAATTGCAAAATTGATAGCAAATATCTTCATCCAGAATTTTGTTGTCCTTTTCCAAAATTCATTCCCCGTACGAACATAGTAAGTTTCCATAATCGCAATAATGAAACCCAGCCCTATGGTGAGCGGAACGAAAATCCAATGGAACATAGCTGTAAGGGCGAATTGTAGCCTTGACAGATCTACGAGAGAAGCTAAAAACATATCTATTAAGTGTTTAGGTTTAGTCTAACTTATTTTATCAACTCTTTAATGACATGCCGGCTCTTCTCTTCATCGGTGTTGTACACACCCAGCTCGTTCTTAAAAAAGAAGAGTTTGAGTATAAAAAACATAATGAATAGTTTAATGATAACAATTAACCAGAGTGTCTTTCCAAGAGTCATGCTCCTGAAACCATCATAGTAAAAAAACCAGATTCTTTTAAACAATGATTCTTTCATACATAGAATAAAATTCTCCTTAAAGATAGCGTTTTTTTTAGTTATTTAAAAAACGGATAAGATGTTTGACATAATTTCTATCTTTGTGAAAACAAACATAACTCATATGGAACGTAGAAATTTTCTCAAAACTGCTCTTCTTGGAGGAATAGCAGGAGTAGTACAACTAAAGTCAAATGTTCTTTCGGCTAGTGAAAACATTTCTGTTAAAAAGGAGAATGATCTGGTTGCAGTGATGGGCGGAGAACCGGAAGTCATGTATGCCAAAGCAATAAAAGCAATGGGTGGCATCTCGGCATTTGTGAAAAAAGGACAGAAAGTAGTTGTTAAACCAAATATAGGTTGGGACAAAAAACCTGAACTGGCCGCAAACACAAACCCCAAACTAGTTGCAGCAATTGTAAAAGATTGTCTGGCAGCAGGAGCATCTGAGGTTGTTGTATTCGATCATACCTGCGATGAGTGGCAGTCGTGTTATAAGAATAGTGGTATTGAAGATGCAGCGAAAGCCGCAGGAGCAAAAATTGCATTTGCACACGACGAGAAATATTACAGAGATGTTCAGATACCTAAAGGTTTAAGACTAAAAAATGCAAAGATTCATGAATCGATTCTTGATTGTGATGTTTGGATAAATGTTCCTGTCTTAAAAAATCATGGAGGAGCCAAAATGAGCATCGCCATGAAGAACTTCATGGGTATAGTGTGGGACAGGCGGTACTGGCACGCAAATGACCTGCAGCAATGTATTGCAGATTGCACAACTATTGCAAAGATGCCTGTTTTAAATATTGTGGACGCTTATCGGGTTATGACACAAAATGGACCAAAGGGCAAATCTGACGAAGATGTACAAATGGGAAAAGCTCTTTTCATGTCGTCGGACATTGTTGCCGTAGATACAGCTGCAGTCAGGTTCTTCAACCAATTCAGAGAGATGAAGCTAGAGGATGTGGGACATATCGGGCAGGCTGACAAATTGAAAGTAGGGACATCTGACATAGATAAATTAACAATCGAAAGGATTAAAATCTAAAAATTCATGTACAAATTTCTGAAAAGGACAAGAGTCGCTCTCTCTGCATTGTTTCTTGTCCTTATTACCTTGAGCTTTCTTTTTTTTGCAAACAGAGAGACTCAGTTTTTCTCCTTCTTTCTAAAGCTTCAGTTTGTACCATCTGTGCTTGGAGCTATTACAGGGAGTGCACTTTTCCTTGTAATATTGTCAATACTGACTCTTCTTTTCGGAAGAGTTTATTGCTCTACTCTTTGCCCGATGGGTACTTTGCAGGATATTACAACATGGGGTGCAAAGTTTTTTAAATCGAAAAAGAGCAGAAGGTTTAAATATGATAAACCATACAACTGGCTTAGATATTCTGTTCTTGCCATTGTAGGGCTGCCATTTATTTTTGGCATAACCCTTCCATTAGCCTACCTGGATCCATATTCAAATTATGGCAGAATATCCAATGAAATCATAAGTCGCTCAGAACAATTTATACATAATGGGTTTTCACAGATTTTTCCGGATACTGTTTTCTTTAGAAGTTATTCGGTCTTTGTTGCAGGTTCATTTGCCTTTGCTCTGTTTTTCCTCTTAATAGTTATGGTATTCAGTGCTTTAATGGGGCGTCTCTATTGTAATACAATATGCCCCGTAGGATCAATACTTGGTTTAATCTCCAAATTTTCAATGTTCAAGCCTGCCGTGAATGACAATTGTAACCATTGCATGGCATGTGTGCAGAAATGCAAGAGCCAGTGTATAGATATTCCAAACAAAAGGATAGATGAAACCAGATGCGTTGCCTGTCTTAATTGCATGCAGACATGTAAAAGAGGGGCCATTTCATATAGATTCTCCTGGGGAAAAACAAAAAAAACAGCTATTGAAGAGGGAGATCCCGTAAAACAACCGGACCGGATTGAGTCAAAAGAGAGAAGACGCGCAATAATTGCTCTTGGACTAGTAGGAACTGCTTTGGCAGTAAGAGCTTCTAACTTAGGCCCTGTTTTGACATCAAAGCCAAAAATTACAGGTATTGCACCTCCGGGCTCACAAAGCATTGAGCATTTGAAAAAAAATTGTACAGCCTGCCATGCGTGTATTGCGGCATGTCCAAATGGTATAATCACGCCGGCAACAGGAGAATATGGTCTTGACGGAATCCTACTCCCTGTCCTTAACTTCAAAGATCATTTCTGTGGTTATGAATGTAATATCTGTACCCAGGTTTGTCCAAACGGAGCACTTCTGCCTATGAACGTAGAAGACAAACAACTATGTCAGATTGGAAAGGCCCATTTCTCTCTTAAAAGCTGTATCGTATACACCGACAGGACAGATTGCGGAGCCTGTGACGAACATTGTCCTACAAAAGCAATTACAATGGTACCGTATCGTGACTTTGGGCTGTTCATTCCAAAACTGAACAAAGATATATGTATCGGATGTGGGGGATGTGAATATATATGTCCGGCAGTTCCGGTAAAGGCAATGATAGTTCATGGGAACGAAATACACGCAGTAGCACAGAAACCTACACGTGATGAACAGAAAAAAGTAAAGGTAGATGAATTCGGATTCTGAGAGGGTGTCAGCCCTCTCTCTCTTCCGTTAACAACTCTGGTCTGAGCTCTTTGGTCCTTTTCATCGCCTGGTCATCCTGCCACTCTTTTATAAGCTTAGGATTACCCGATAGTAGAATGTCAGGGACCTTCCATCCGTTGAAGTCAGCTGGTCTCGTGTATACAGGAGGAGCAAGCATGTTATCCTGAAAGGAGTCACTCAAGGCAGATGTTTCATCCGATATAGCACCGGGTATAAGTCTTATTATAGCATCACAGAGTACGGCAGCGGGTAGTTCCCCTCCGCTGAGAACATAATTTCCTATTGATATCTCTCTGGTAATTATGTGTTCACGTATCCGGTGATCGATTCCCTTAAAGTGACCGCACAAGATAATGAGATTTTTTTTGCAGGATAGATTATTTGCAAGTTGCTGGCCTAAAAGTTCACCGTCCGGACTCATGTAGATTATTTCATCATAATCCCTCTCTTTTTTTAATTTGGAGATAAGCTTGTAAACGGGTTCAATCATCATAATCATTCCTGCGTCTCCACCGAACCCGTAATCGTCTACCTGCTTGTATTTACCTTTACCATATTCACGTAAATCATGAATATACAGTTCAACCAAACCTTTATTTTTAGCCCTCTGTATTATAGAGTGATTGAGCGGACTATCAAGCAGTTCAGTTACTATACTAAGAATATCTATTCGTATCATGGTGCAAATTTACATAAATCACTGCTTTAGCAAACTTTTTTTGTATATTTGCGAGTTATTAATCTATTAGTCTTGTAATGATGAGTCAAGAATTGAACACTACTGCTCCCGAGGAGCAATTCAAGGAAGAAGATATCCTTGAAAATACGCCGAGTAAAGAGTCTTTAACAGAGTATCCAGATCACTCCAGCAAAAGTCTTAAGGAAATAGTACAAATTTTTCAGGAACTTCTTGACAGAGGTGACCAACAGGAGATGTACAAATATGCAGAAGGAATAAAAGCTGCATTTTACAAGGCCCTTAAGAGAGAAAAAATTGCTGCAGGTTTCCATATTTCTGCTGAAACAACCGAGGAGCATCTTGTAGATTCTGAAGAAAATCTTATTTCCAACAACCCTTTTGCAGAACTGGAAAGAGGCTTCAAAGAGCTGTACTCGAAGTATAAAACAGTTAGGATCAGTTTCTTGCAGACGCTTGAGAAACATAAAGAGGAGAATCTCCATAAAAAAAACCAGATCATAGAAGAGTTAAAAAACCTACTGGAAAAACAGGAGGACCTGCATCAGACTTTCCCCGCATTCAGAGAATTGCAGAACAGATGGAAGTCAGTTGGCCCTGTACCTCAGGCAAACAATAAAGATACATGGGATACATATCAGTATCTTGTAGAAAAATTCTATGATTTTGTAAAGATTAATAACGAGCTCCGTGATCTAGACCTCAAGAAAAATCTTGAAATAAAGATAGAACTGTGCAATAAGGCAGAAGCTCTGGTAAACGAGCCAAACATAGTGGTTGCGTTCAGGAAGCTGCAGAAATTGCATGAGGAGTGGAGGGACCTTGGCCCGGTTAGTAAGGAGCAAAGGGAAGAGATATGGGAGCGATTCAAGAAAGCAACATCAAACATCAATAAAAGACAACAGGATTACTTTGAAGGTCAAAAAGATGACCAAAAGAAAAATCTTGACCTTAAAGCAGAACTTTGTGAAAAAGTAGAAGCCATTGCAAATATTGGCAATGATGAGAATAAAGACTGGAACACACTTACTAAAGAGATAGAGCAACTCCAGAACCAATGGAAAAATATTGGTTTTGCTTCAAAGAAGGATAATCAGAGGATTTATGACAGATTCAGAGCTGCCTGTGACACATTCTACAACTCAAAGAGAGAGCACTATTCTCAATTCAAGGGTGTCATGCAGGAGAATCTGGATTTGAAGATATCACTATGTGAGCAGGCCGAGGCATTAAAGGATAGTCAGGACTGGAAAAAAACTACAGATCTTCTTATCAACCTACAAAAAAGGTGGAAAGAGATAGGTCCTGTTGCCCGTAAACAATCAGATATTGTCTGGAAAAGATTCAGAGCAGCTTGTGATGCGTTCTTCGATAACAAGGCAAAACACTTTAGTTCTGTAGATGATTCTTATGAACAGAACCTGCAAAAGAAACTTGAACTTGTGCAGGAGATAACAGATTACAAGATAGACTCTAAGGCGTCCGAAAATACAGAGGCTCTGAAAGACTTTCAGTCGAGATGGAGCGAAATAGGATTTGTGCCCATCAAAGACAAAGAGAGGGTACAGGCCGCATACAGGCACGCTATTGAGACCAAGTTCGGCGACGTAAGAAACCCTGAACAGGAAAACAGGATCAATAAATTCAAGAAACACATCAAAGAGGTTCAATCTTCATCAAAAGGAGAGTGGGGTATTCGTGCTGAGAGAGATAAACTGGTTCAGAAGTTCCGTCAGATGGAGTCTGACATTGCTGTTTGGGAAAATAATATCGGTTTCTTTGCCAAATCCAAGAATGCAGACAGTTTACTTATAGAAATTGAAAAGAAAATAGTGAATGCAAAGGAAGAACTGGCTCAACTTGAGGAGAAGATAAAACTAATAGATAAACAAAACGAGCAGATTTAATGAAGAAAAATTCCATTCTTGGTTTTGCGCTGATAGCAGGAATCCTGATTATCTTCAGTTGGTACAACTCAAAGCTTGCAAACGAACAACAACAGAATATTCCCGTAGCTGATTCAACCGTACCGGCTAAGAGCCCTGATACATCAGTAAATGGGGTTTCGGATTCGCTTGTAAATTCAAATAACAAGACTACCATAGATGATTCACTAAAACAAAACGACTCATCTATTTCAATTTACAAAGACTCTTTGCTAATTAAGGCAAGTAACCAGCCCGAGGAGTTTACAACGCTTGAAAATGAAAAAGTAAAGATTGATTTTACCAACTTAGGTGCCCAGGCATACAAGGTACAGATAAAAAACTACTTTACTTTTGATAGTCTGGATCTTAACCTGATAAGGGAAAAAACCAGCAAGTTTTCGTTGATGTTTTTTACCAACCAGCAGATATCTACTTCAAATTTTGCATTTGAAAAAGCAGAATCGACCGATAGTTCACTTACATACAGACTCTTTTTAGATTCGACTTCATTTATTGAGTATAAATATATTCTTCCTGCAAACAGCAATTTGTTGAAATTCAATGTTAGGATGGTTGGAATGGGAAAGCATATCCCAAGAAACATGACTACATTGGATCTTAACTGGGGCCTGGACCTGCCAAGACTTGAAAAAGGATATGATAATGAGAAGAACTATTCGACAATAGTTTACAAGTTCCCTAATTCAAAAGCTGTAGAAGATCTTGGCTTAAGAAAAGATGATGCAGAAAAGGATATCAGAACCAAGGTTTCATGGTTTGCATTTCAACAGCAGTTCTTCTCTGCCATTTTGGTAGCAAAAGATAACTTCAATGTGGGTATGCTGAATTATAAATTCTACCCTCTGGGCGATCCCGACGGAAACCTGATGCATTGTGAGGCAAAAATGCAGGTTTCATATAACGATGCAGATGAGGTAAACATCCCTTTTGAATATTACTATGGTCCAAACCATTACAAAACATTGAAGTCTTACGACCAGAGTTTTGAAAAGATAGTGCCTTTAGGTGGCTGGTTAATCGGTTGGATTAACAGATACATAATAATTCTCGTGTTTGACTTCCTAGGTAAATTCATGACTAATTATGGTCTTATCATTCTGATTCTCACACTACTCATCAAGATAGTCATCTCTCCATTGACTCTAAAATCATATATGTCATCAGCAAAAATGAGGGTTCTCAAACCAGAAATTGACAAGATAGCTGAGAAGTTTCCAAAACAGGAGGATGCAATGAAGAAACAGCAGGAGACCATGGCTCTCTATAGTAAAGCCGGAGTCAGCATGTTTGGAGGTTGTCTTCCAATGCTTCTCCAATTTCCAATTCTCTTTGCTATGTTCAAATTTTTCCCTGCATCATTCGAATTGAGACAGCAGGGATTTTTATGGGCCACAGACCTTAGTGCTTTTGATTCTGTTTTAGATCTTCCTTTCACAATACCGTTGTATGGCGACCATGTAAGTTTGTTTGCCTTATTAATGGCAATATCTATGTACTTCTATTCGAGGATGAATATTGACCAGATGACTACCGGAGGCCCTCAGATGGCGGGGATGAAATATATGTCCCTCTATTTTATGCCGATTTTCCTACTGGTACTATGTAACAACTTCTCCAGCGGTCTTAGTTACTATTATATGTTGTCCAATCTTATAACCATGGCTCAGACCTGGGTGATTAGAAAGTATTTTGTGGATGAGGACAAGTTATATGCTAAGCTTAAGGAGAAAGCGGCGTCTAACACTCCTAAAAAGAAATCGAAGTTCCAGGAGAGACTTGATGCAGCTTACAAGGCACAACAACAGCAAGTTAAAAAGAAAAAATGACAATCGTCAACACAATAAAAGAGATTCAAAAAGAACTGCCACCAACTGTAAAATTGGTGGCAGTTTCCAAATTCAAGTCAAACGAAGAGATACTCGAAGCTTATAAAGCAGGGCTGAGAGATTTTGCCGAGAACAGACCTCAGGAGCTCAAACAAAAGATGTCTGATCTTCCGGGAGATATCAACTGGCATTTCATAGGTCATCTGCAGACAAATAAAATCAAGATGATTATAGATGGAGTTTCAATGATTCAATCTATAGATAATCTGCGTCTTGCCAGGGAGGTCAACAATGAATCCAAAAAAAAACAAATTGTAATTGATTGTCTCTTACAGGTTCATATAGCAAGAGAAGAGACAAAGCAAGGTTTCTCAGAAGAAGAGTTACTAGAATCCATTATTGAATTAAAATCATTATCATCACTGCGGATTTGCGGTTTAATGGGCATGGCATCCTTTATTGACGATCCCAGGCTGGTAAAAACTGAGTTTGCAACACTAAGAACGCTCTTTTTAAAGCTTAAGAATCTATATTTTAAAGAATGTGATTACTTTAAAGAAATCTCTATGGGAATGTCCGGTGACTATAACCTGGCAATTGAAGAGGGGAGTACCATTGTAAGAATCGGAAGTAAAATTTTCGGGAGCAGATTAATCACCAATTTATAGGATCTTTACCTGAGTCTATTAATATTTTATTGGTTTTCGAAAAATGTCTGCAACCAAAAAAAGCACCCCCAGCCAGTGGTGATGGATGTGCCGCTTCAAGAATATGATGTTTTGAACTATCTATCAGATCTCTTTTACCTTTTGCAAAATTACCCCACAGCAGAAACACCACTCCATTATTATAGTCGGATATCGTTTTAATTACTGAATCGGTGAATATTGTCCATCCTATCTTGCTGTGCGAGGCAGCCTCTCCTGCTCTTACTGTCAGCACTGAGTTCAATAAGAAAACGCCTTGGGATGCCCATCTGTCCAGACATCCGTTATCCGGAGGAAGTAATCCAAGATCTGTTTGCATTTCCTTGAATATATTTGATAATGAAGGAGGAAACTTAATTCCCGGAGGAACCGAAAATGAGAGCCCGTGAGCTTGTCCCGGGCCATGATATGGATCCTGTCCAAGTATAACAACTTTAACTTTATCCAGAGGAGTTGAGTTAAAAGCGTTAAATATCAGAGAACCTTTTGGGTAGACTATTTTACCGGAAGATATTTCTGTATGGATATAATCTGTCAGTCTGACAAAATAATCCTTTGTAAACTCATTTTTAAGTACCTCCTTCCAGGAGTCCTCAATTTTTACCTCCATATAAGTCAAAAGTGTGAACTAGAATATAAAGGACAACACTTCAGATATGTTTCTGACATATTTAAAGTTGAGACCCTTTACATATATTTCCTTGATTTCCTTAATGTCTTTCTTGTTTTCCTCAGACAAGATTATTGTTGTTATCCCCGCCCTCTTTGCTGCGAGAATTTTCTCTTTTATACCACCTACAGGTAAAACACGTCCTCTTAGTGTTATTTCTCCGGTCATAGCAATGCCACTCTTAACGTTCTTTTTAAGGAAGGCAGATGCCATTGCACTTACCATTGTTATACCGGCAGAAGGACCATCTTTAGGGATCGCTCCCTCCGGCACATGTATATGAATGTCCTTGTCAGAAAACTCCTTATAATTCATGGAAAGATAATGAGGATTGGCTTTGAGATACTGATATGCAATTATTGCTGACTCTTTCATTACATCACCCAGGTTACCGGTAGTTGTCAATACTCCCTTACCTTTACTCAGACTACACTCAATGAAGAGAATGTCCCCTCCGTTTTCGGTCCATGCTAGCCCAGTAACCACACCCGGAGCCTCATTGCCTTTTTGCATATCATGCTGATTTGTAGGCATGCCTAACATCTCTCTGATCTGCTGGGCACCGAGTGATTTTTCAATCTGTTCATCAAGTGCAATTTTCTTGGCAGTAAGTCTTGCAACCCGTGCAATCTGCTTATCCAGACCTCTTACGCCTGACTCACGGGTATATTCATCTATGATGGTATCTATACCCTCTTTTGTGATTTTAAGCTGTGATTTTTTAAGTCCGTGCAGATCAATTTGTTTAGGTATCAGATAATCTTTAGCTATAGAGCGTTTCTCCTCTGCAAGATACCCACTGACGTTTATCATCTCCATCCTGTCCCTTAGAGCAGGATGTATGGTACTAATATTATTTGCTGTTGTTATGAAAAGAACTCTCGAAAGATCATAGTCAATATCAAGATAGTTATCATGGAAGGCTGTGTTTTGTTCGGGATCAAGCACTTCAAGTAAGGCGGATGCAGGATCACCCCTGAAATCGTTGCTCACTTTATCTATTTCATCCAGAACGATCAAAGGATTGGATGTTCCGGCTTTTTTAATTGAGTTGATAATTCTGCCGGGCATTGCACCAATATAAGTTCTTCTGTGCCCTCTTATCTCCGATTCGTCGTGTAACCCTCCAAGAGATATCCTGCCGTAGGTTCTGTCAAGAGCCTTGGCAATGGACTTTCCAAGAGAGGTTTTACCAACCCCCGGAGGTCCGTAAAGGCATAGAATTGGCGATTTCATATCTCCCTTAAGCTTAAGTACTGCCAGGTGTTCAATTATCCTGTCTTTAACTGTTTCAAGGCCAAAATGATCTGTATCAAGTACCTTTTGTGCGTGCTTCAGATCAAGATTGTCTTTACTGGTTTCGTCCCATGGAAGATCAATCAGAAACTTGACATACGATAGCTGAATATTGTAGTCAGGCGAATTAGGATTTGATCTTTCCAACTTTTGTAGTTCTGTCTCAAATGTTTCGGCAACGCTTTTTGACCACAATTTGTTTTTTGCAAGTTGTCTAAGATCGCTAAACTCCTGAATGTTTCCGTTTATTCCTAGTTCTTCCTGTATGGTCTTAAGCTGATTGCTAAGGTAGTACTCCCTTTGCTGCTGATCGATTTCTGTTCTTACTTTTTGCTGAATGTCATCTTTTATCTTGAGAAGATCTATCTGTTTGTTAAGTAATTCAAGCAGCTTAAGGGCTCTTTGTTTAAGTCTCCCCTCTCTTAATAGTATTATCTTGTCCAAAGGATTATCCAACTCAATGCTGGAGGCTATGAAGTTGACAAGGAATGCATGACCTTCAATGTTCTTGATTGCAAAAACAGCCTCTTGCGGGAGGTGAGGGGACATTTTTATTATGTAAAGTGCAGCATCTTTTATTGAACCTGTTATTGCATCAAGCTCTTTTATATTTTTTTTGCTTACTTCATCTTCCAGATATTTGACAGAGGCAATGAAATAAGGTTCTGTATTTAGTATGTCCAGAACCTTGAACCTCTTAATCCCTTGAAGGATAATCGTTATGCCACCATCCGGCATCTCTACTATTTTAATGATTTTTGCCAATGTCCCAATGTCGTACAAATCACCTGGCTGAGGATCTTCCTGTTTGGCAACTTTCTGAGAGACAGCTCCAATAATCTTCATTTTGCTGTAAGCCTCTCTTACCAGCTTTATTGATTTCTCTCTGCCTACGGTTATTGGAATTATTGTTTCAGGAAACAGGACAGCGTTACGTAGTGCAATAATTGGCAAGGTGTCGGGTAAATCGGAATCCCTCAGTTCTTGTCCACTGTCAATATTCATTACAGGGATAATATTTACCTCTTCAGAGACCGAGTGTTGCAGATATATATCAGAAAATTTCATCATCGTTTTTAATATGTCATTTTGTCAGACATTAATATGCTTTTAAGCATAATACATAATGCCGCTTATAGGTGTCCAATCTCTATGCCAAACTAGAACAATAAACTTTTTATAGAGAAAAAGAAACCGTGTTCTTTTAATTGATTGAAAGAATAGTCAATTGAAAGATTAATATTGTAATAGGTGATTAAATCAAGACCAACACCTCCACTACATAGGAATTTGTTGCTCAGAAAATTACTGAAATTAGGGTAGGAGTGGTGCGAATAGCCAACATCAAAAAAAGCCTTCCCATAGATTGTAAAGTGAATCTTCCTGAACTTAGGTAAAAATGACAGGAATTTCAATACGTAAACCTTTGTCGGCAATATATTATACTTGATAGTAGGATTAAAAGTCACGAATTGTTGTCCGTCGTCTACATAGAATTCATACCCCCTGAGAGTAGCATCTTCATATCCTATGGCTTGGTCAAAGATGTATGCTTGAACATTTTTCATGGAAATTCCAGATGTCAGATTTGCACAAACATTCCATTTTTCAGAAAGAGGAAGGTAATACTGTAGATTGGTTCTCAGCTGACCGTATCTTACAGTATTATTGTTATTGATGTAACCTCTTAATTCTCCTTTAATAAGATAGCCCTCAAGAGGATATTGGTAGTTGTCTCTTTGATCAGAAATGAAGCTGTAATTCAACGATAAACTGTTTCTGGTTGTATCGCTGTTTCCCCAATACTTTGGATTAAGTTTCAGAATTGTATCGGAGATACTAATGTTTTCATATTTGACCATAACAGAGTGACTGACCCGGATTTGGGGACGGTAAGTGTAGTTGATGCCCGCAGAGATTTTTTTAACCGCAAACTCATTGACAGATCTATTATACACAGGTGAATTGAACAGGGAAATGAAATTCTCTGTTTTTGAAAACTGTCCTGAAACAACAAAACCCAAAACGTGCCTTCCTGTTTGTCCTAAAGAGATATTTTCATAACCAAGACGGAATCCTTTATGATAACCAAACTTATAACTGGCACTGACTGTATGGTTCAATCCCCATAGATTGTATATCCTGAATCCGGCATCCAATGTTATTCTGTTGCCGTCAGATGTTCTTATCCAGTTGCTTAGATTACGGTCTTCAAACTTAATGTCGATTAATGGCCATATGAACCATCTCTCTTCTACATTTATTGTAATGTTCAGGTTTGAATCATTATCTGGGTCGCTGTTTTTTTTAATATATACAAAATTAAAAAGTGAGAGATTCAGCAGATTGTTTTTAGCCAACTTCAATACACCTTCCAGTTTATCAGCAACAATTGTGTCTCCTTGTTTGAACGGAAGCTCTCTTATTATGATCTTGCTTTTTGTTATTGTGTTGCCCTCAATGTAAATATTTGAAATGCAATAATTTTGCTGAGAATATAAGAAAACCGGAGCAAACAGAAAAATTAAAAAAAATAGTTTCAATTTCGTTGTATTTTGCACTTCAAATATAGGCATAAAACCGCATAAATTGGTGAGAACTAAAAGAATTTGTAAAAAAAACTGTATAATGTTTTGAAATATCGATAAATTAATAGTAATTTTGCTCGACAAAAATTGACTAACCCTTTAATTTATTTAATTATCATGACAAAAGCAGATATCGTAAATGAGGTTGCAAAGGCAACTGGCATGGAAAAAATTGCTGTTCAAAATGTTGTAGAAAGCTTTATGGATAGCGTAAAGGATTCTTTATCAAAAGATAAGAATGTTTATCTTCGTGGTTTCGGCAGCTTTATCGTAAAAAAACGTGCGAAAAAAACTGCTAGAAATATTTCAAAAAACACTACTTTGGTTATTCCTGAACACTTTATACCATCGTTCAAACCTGCAAAAGTGTTTATGAACAAAGTAAAAAACAATGTAAAGTAATAATACTTTGCAAAAAATAAATTGATTATGCCTAGCGGAAAGAAAAGGAAGAGACATAAAATGGCTACTCACAAGCGTAAAAAACGCTTGCGTAAGAACAGACATAAAAAGAAAAAATAGTTGCTATTTAAGTCTTCAGTGTGTGATAATCTAAAGCAAGTCATTAGATTTGCTTTAGATTGTTTTTATTTAATAACGTAGATGGAGAAAGATTTAATAATTGATGTTAGTTCCACGGAAGTTTCTATAGCTCTGCTGGATAATCACAGGTTGATTGAGCTGAATAAAGAGCAGAACAATGGCAATTTTTCGGTAGGGGATGTTTATATAGGAAGAGTAAAGCGCATTATGCCGGCTCTTAATGCAGCCTTTGTAGATATTGGAGATGAAAAAGACGCATTTATCCATTATCTGGACCTTGGATTATCATTCAAGGCCCTTGATTTTTTTATAAGGCATATTGGCCAGAGTAAGCAATACGGGGCTTTATTTTCCAGTGTTAAACTAGGAGATATATTAGAGAAAGAGGGTAAAATTGCAGATGTTTTAAAACCTGGACAACATATAATGGCTCAGATAGTGAAGGAACCTATTTCAACAAAAGGTTCCAGACTGACATCTGAGATTTCCATAGCAGGAAGAAACATGGTTCTTATTCCTTTTGCAGATAAGGTAAATATATCACAGAAAATTACTTCAAGAGAAGAGAAAAAAAGACTTGAAAGGCTAGTATACAGTATATTACCTTCAAACTATGGTGTCATAATCAGAACAGTGGCAGAGGGAAAAAGAGCTGCCGTGCTTGACGGAGAACTAAAGTCTCTTATAAAAAAATGGGAGGATTCCTGGCCAAAAATGGCAAAATCAAATGCCCCACAGCTGCTTTTTACAGAAAACAGCAGGACAACTACTATTTTAAGAGATCTTCTGAACGATTCATTTTCCAATATTCATATAAATGACGAAACCATTTATAATGAAGTTATAGACTATATTTCAATAATTGCTCCCGGACAAGAAAAGATTGTAAAACTTTACAAGGGTGGCGAACCCATTTTTGACCATTTTGATGTCAATAAACAGATAAGAGGAGCATTTGGTAAGGTTGTACCAATTAAACAAGGTGCATATCTTGTCATAGAACATACAGAAGCCCTTCACGTAATTGACGTTAACAGCGGTATTAGAGCAAAATCAGGTGCCGATCAGGAGCAGAATGCTTTTGATGTTAACATGAGCTCAGCTGATGAAATTGCCAGACAACTAAGACTAAGGGATATGGGAGGTATTATTGTTGTCGACTTTATTGACATGGATTCTAACGAGAACAAGATCAAATTGTTCAGACACATGATGGATCTCATGCAGTCAGACAGGGCGAAGCATAATATTCTTCCGATAACTAAGTTTGGTTTGATGCAGATAACCCGTCAAAGGGTAAGACCAGCTACAGAGATTAATACAAGTGAGAATTGTCCTTCGTGCAATGGTACCGGAAAAATTTCGTCAAGTTTACTTATAGATGAGACAATCGAGAGACAACTTGCCTATTACGCCAAAGAAAAAGGAATAAAATCAATTATTATAACTGTAAATCCAATTCTTGCATCCTATCTTACGAAAGGTTTTGCCAGCATTAAGTTTAAGTGGTCCCTTAAATACAAATGCTCCATAAAAATTCAAACAGCAACGGACAATGCTTTACTGGAGGTCAAGTGGTTCAACTCAAATGGCGAAAAGCTGGAAGATTAGTTAACTTTTGTACAAACCAGTATCTTCTTGAGTCCATTCCAAACGATACATCCGAAAATGTAAATTTCACCACCATCATGGATCCTGAGAGTTTGCTTTAACTCCACCGGGCTCAATGGAAAGTTGCGTGTAGATATGTTTGCTTTTGGATATTTTTTTCTCAAAAGCTTTATTGTTGCTTTATTAAAATCAAACTCCTCTTTAATCTCAAAACATCTGCCAGGAAAACTTTCATTATGCTTTTCAGAAATATAAAGATGTGTGTGCTGATGTAATTTTTTCAACCCATATGTTTTGCCTAATATTCTGAAAGCTCCCGCTTTAAGAATGCTTGAGTTTGGTTCGTACAGGAAAGTGGGCAGAACAGTATCTGAAAACTCGGATATGCATCTGTTTTCATCGCCCAGTTTGAAATCAAAATTCTCTATCAGACCATTATTACAGAAGTTGACAGTGCAGATATTTATGTCGTCAATTCCTGGGAGAAGATCACGATAGTTGCTCTCCAGAAGAAATAGTAGTTCTTTACATTCATTGTTGACTGAAAGTATATGAATCTCTGAAATTTCCGGAATTTGTCTGAGGGTTGCCAATATATCAACCATTGGGGAAACTTTTACCAGAATACTACCGGACAATAAAAAAAGAGAATCTTTAAGCTCTAGCAGATTAGGTTGACATTCTGTTAGGGCATAAACAGGATTTTTGTTGTTGTCTCTTCTTGCCGGATCAAGATAAATAAGGTCTGCCCGGGTAATATTAAGCTTATCTATATTATCTATGGTGATTTCGCAATTTGAAACGGTTATATTGTCCAGTCCCAGTTTTTTGAAGTTTTGTTCAGCGGATTCGCATAGTTCTTTATTCTTCTCAAAATAGTATAGATGAGCTGCATTCTTTGACATAAAGAATGAATCGACACCCAAACCACCTGTCAGATCAAGAATAACACCCTTTTTGACAAATCGTTTCTTGTAATCTGCAGTAAGTTCAGAACTGCACTGTTCTGTTGCCAGAGTGTCATTGAAAATTAATCCCTCTGAATGGCTCCAGGAGGGAACCTTTTTGACAATCTTCTTTCTGGCAGAAATAAATCTTGCAGCTAGCCTGACATCAATTCCAGGATATTTGTCGGCAGATAGGAGTAACCTCTGAATATCGTCTTGTTTATGTAAGTAGACAAACTCTGTAAAAGCCTTGCTATACATGTTTTTTTATAATAGGACTGAGTGTTTCTTCAGGAACATATTTTAATTCCTTGAACCGGTAAATTGTATACCTGACAACAGGATTGTTCATTCGACGGATATATATTACTTTCGCAACTTCAACGCTTTTAAAGTATCTTTTCCCAAGCGGTATGCCTGGTGTCAAATCGCGGGAGGACTCAATATAATATGCACTTTCTCCAATTTTAAACCCGCCTTGCTCTATTGTCGTAAAAGCATATTTTCTTGTCTCATTAAGATTCCCGATTGTCTTTACAGCTATTTTGTTTGGTCTTGCCAGGTAATAGTCATAATGTGCTGCCGTGAGATAGTTATTTGAAATTATATAGGAATGATTGGAGATGTTACCTAAAGCAACATCCATATACCGGAGCTTATTAAACTCTTTGGATAGTATTTTCCATCCATATCTGTCTATAGAGACATCGTCTGAGCCGATCTTCGTTTCAGGAATTTTTTTTATGTCAAAGTTGAATACACCGGTGTAAATCTGTGTCATTATAATCAGAATAATTAATATAATAGAATAGTAACTATTCTTGAGAACATCGGGGAACCGGAATCTGGCTGAACTGTATTTTGTTTCCAGATATGCAGCAGAAAGTAAAATAAGAGGGAAAAAACCGATAGGTATTATACCTGTAAGCATGAAAGGTAACGATAGAGAAATGAGTAGTTTGTATTGATTTTCCTTTAAATATCTGATTTTGTTAAAGGTAAACAATGCAATAAAAGCAAGGGCAATATTTACAGGATTATTATAAATAACCTGAATTACTATTTTCTGCATAATAATGCCAAAATCGACATTTCCTTTGATCACGAAAATATCATTATAAAAAAATTTGAACCCGACGAAATCATACTTGACATTCCACAAAATAACAGGCAAAAAGAGAAGTAAACTTATAAAAAAAGAGAGCCAGAGTTGAGGTTTCTTAAAGCATCGTCTATCAAATAGCGAGATATAGATAAAAACTCCTATCCATATTATAAATGAAGAGATATTGGAAAGCATTGCCAAACCAATAAAGACTCCCGCCATTATAAGAGAGATTGAACTTAATACTCTGGATTCACGGCAATCCTGATGCTTTATTATAAATCCTTCATGGAGAAAATATATTGAAAGCAGTAAAAACAACACTTGGGGAGTATCGGGGCTGACAAGTGTTCCTACAATAATACTGCTATATATAGAAGTTGTATATAAAATTGCAGCATATAACCCCATTAGCTCACTTTTAAATCTCCTTCCAATTACAAAAATAACCCATGTATTTAGAGTTCCTATAAAAACAGAAACGAGTCTGATAAAGAACTCTTCGTTCAGAAAAAGGTTATTTGTAAATAACTGAATCATCCAGCCTATCATTGGGGGTTGATCTAGATGACTTAGTTTAGGGTAAAGAGCGAAAGTCCAGTAATAGGCCTCCTCGCCACCTAGTTCAAGTGTAAATGCAATAACACACCGTATTATGGTAGAGAATGCTATCAGATATAATAGATAGATTTTATTATTGGACATTTTCATATTAAACGTGATGAGATTTTATCAGTTCATTACTAATTTTATTAAATCGCCACAAAAACAAAAAAGCTGCAAAAACAAGCCCAAGAAGCAGACCAATCCATACTCCCACGGCTCCCATCCCTAACACTGTACCACATATGTATCCAAGAGGAAGACATATGAAATAGTATGATATAACAGATAGTAAAAGCGGGATCTTTACATCTGACAGAGCCCTCAGGCACGCCAGACAGGATAACTGGATCGCATCAAATATTTGAAAAAGAGCAGAGATTATTAAAAGTTTGGCCGCAAGTAACCTTACGGCAGGATCTCCCGTAAATATTTGAGGAATCTCATTATTGAACACGATATATGCGACGCCACTTATCGACATCAAGGCCACGCTAAGGTGTATAGCTGCAAAACCCGCTATACGCATAGATTTAAAATCTCCATACCCATATTGATGAGAAACCCTGATAGTGGCAGCTGCTCCAACCCCTAGGGCAAGCATAAAAGAGAAGGTACTCATACTCATAGCAACCTGATGTGACGCAAGAGCAATCTCCCCATTCCATCCAATCATTATGGCGCTCAGACTAAAAGCTGTAATCTCTACCAGATTCTGAAATGACAATGGAACTGAAGTATTAAGCACCTCTCTTACAAGTTTCCAGTTGATGACGGGCCGTGTAAAATATTTAAGATATTTTTTGTAACTCTCAGCCTTGCTGAAGATAACAAGAAATGATGCAAGCATCATAAAACGGCTTATTGTAGTGGCAAGAGCAGCGCCCTTTACACCCATAGGTTCTATTCCAAAGTGGCCGAAAATCAATACCCAGTTAAGGAATATATTAAGAAAATTTGCAAAAAGGGTAATAAACATTGCATACTTGGTGATTCCTATACCTTCTGAAAATTGTCTCATTCCAAAGAATACCAAGGCAGGAAACAGAGAAAACAGTATAGTGAAATAGTACTCTTTACCTAAGGATACAACCATGTCTGTCTGCCCCATGGAATTCATAAAGAGACTTAATCCGAGCATTGTGATTGTAAGCATTATAGATGCGGCAAACACCATTATCAAAGAGTTCTGGAGTAATTGTCCTACTCTCTTGTGGTCGCCTTTTCCAAAGCTCTGGCCTACATGAGGAGTAATTCCCTGAGTGAATCCAATACCAAAGACAAGACCAAGTACTATTATTGAATTCGCAAATGATACACCTGCCAGTTCTGCAGTTCCCAGATGACCAACCATAATATTGTCTGCAAGCTGTACTGTTATTTGTCCTGCCTGGGTAAGCATGACAGGAACTGCAACTTTAAGATTTCTTTTGTAGAATGGTATATACTCTCTGAAATTCATGATGCAAATATACTCTTCTTTGTCTGATATTTGAAAATCGGCTATTATTCATTAAATTTGTACACACGAGCTTAATAATTATTATATGTCCATGAATTATTTAGAAAGAGCACAATCCTGGCTGGATGAGGGCTACGATATTGAAACAAGAGAACAGGTTCAAAAGATGATTGATAACGACCTTAAGGAACTGGAAGATTCATTTTACAGAAACCTGGAGTTTGGTACCGGAGGATTGAGAGGTATTATGGGAGCAGGGACAAATAGAATGAACAAATATACTGTTGGTATGGCAACACAAGGTCTTGTAAACTATATGAAGCATTCTTTTAAAGATACAAAGCATTTGTCTGTTGCTATAGCATTTGACAACAGGAACAATAGCCAGTATTTTGCACAGATAACTGCCGATGTGTTTTCTGCTAACGGATTTGTGGTTTATCTTTTTGATGAACTTAGACCTACGCCCGAACTTAGCTTTGCCATAAGACACCTGGGTTGTGCCGGAGGAGTTATGATAACAGCATCCCATAACCCAAAGGAATACAACGGATATAAGGCTTATTGGAGCGACGGGGCCCAGATAACTGCACCACATGATGTCAATATTATTGACGAAGTATTGAAGATAGAGAATATTTCTCAAATCAAATTTAAAGGAGGGGAACATAATATAAGACACATAGGGAAGGGTATGGATGAGTCATATCTCAATGCAATACTATCACTTACTCTTTCGCCAGAAATTGTCAAGAATAATAATTCATTTAAGATTGTCTACACTCCTCTTCACGGAACAGGTGTGAAAATTGTTCCGGAAGCACTTAAAAGACTTGGATTCAGTAATATAATAAATATTCCGGAACAGGATATTACAGATGGTAATTTCCCTACAATCAATTCTCCAAATCCCGAGGAACCATCGGCATTGAAGATGGCAATGGAAAAAGCGGCAGAAGTACAGGCCGATCTTGTTATGGCGACAGACCCTGACGCAGACAGACTAGGAATTGCCATAAGGGATACCGAGGGAAGAATGTTGCTTTTAAATGGAAACCAGACAGCAGCAATACTGACATATTACCTTTTGGCGCGATGGAAAGAGACCGGAAAGTTGAAAATTGGATTTAACAACAAAAATTTCTACATGGTAAAAACCATTGTCACCTCTGACCTGCTTAAAAGTATAGCTGACAAATTCTGTATAGATATGTACAATGTTCTTACTGGTTTCAAATATATTGCAGAGGTAGTTAAGGATAATGAAGGGAAAAGGGTATTTATAGGAGGAGGTGAGGAGAGTTATGGCTTTAATGCCGGAGAGTTTGTAAGAGACAAGGATGCTGTAATTTCATGCTGTCTAGTGGCCGAAGCAGCTGCCTGGGCAGCAAGCAAGGGAAAGACTCTATATGAAATGCTTCTTGACATATATATAGAGTTTGGCTTATATAAGGAAAGACTTTTATCAGTTACAAAAAAGGGCAAGGATGGTTTGGAACAGATACAGAGCATGATGAAGTCATTAAGGGACAGGCCACTCCAGACTCTTGCAGGTTCTGAGGTCGTACTGATTCATGATTATCAGCTTTCTGAAACCTTTGATATGATAAGTGATCTAAGATATAAGATAAATCTTCCGAAATCCAATGTTCTGCAATACATAAGCTCTGATAACAGTGTCGTATCTGTAAGGCCTTCTGGGACAGAACCTAAAATCAAGTTCTATTTTGGCGTGAGAGGTGAATTAAAGAGTAGGGAGGAGTTTGTTAAAGCCGATGAAGAACAGAACAAGCTTCTTGATAAACTAACCGAACAGATGATGCAATTATAACAGATGCTTTTTGATCATCATAAGTAAATCATCCTTTTTTATAGGTTTTGGTAAATAGTCGTTACAACCGGCTTCTAATGCTTTCTCTCTGTCTCCGGCAAAAGCATATGCCGTCTGGGCTATCACTATAACTCCCGGGTCGACGTGTTTTATTAGCTTCGTAGCCTGATAACCATCCATTTCCGGCATTCTGATGTCCATCAGGATTATTCGGATATCCCTATTTGCAGCAAACATATTCACAGCTTCTCTGCCGTTTTTTGCGAAAAGAAGATTATAGTTTGTCTGTTTCAAAATAGTGTTAAGATAGAATGCATTAGTCTCTTCATCTTCTGCAATAAGAATTTTTATGGTATCAGGCGAGTATTCAGACGATAAATACAGATCTTCTCTCTTTAAATTCATGTTTTCAATATCAGTTAATACTTCTGATCTGTCAAAAGGAATTACAAATTTAAATTTAGAGCCAACACCGGGTTCGGAGTCAACATGAATAACGCCACCCAATAAATTAATGTATGCTTTTACAATTGACAGGCCAAGCCCTGCACCCTCGTGACTTCGCATGGATTCCGATTCAGCCTGAATAAAACGTTCGAAAATCTTATCAATCTTCTCTTTCGGAATTCCTATGCCTTTATCCTCTACAAAAAACTCAACATACTTCTCTTTTTTTACTGCTCCTACAGTTATATTTCCTGTGTTTGAATATTTGATGGCGTTTTTTATGAGGTTTGTTAATATTGCATACAACTTTTCGAGATCGGATACAATGGTTAGATTTTCTACCGACGGATCTAAACTTAGGTCGATTTTCAACCCTTTTTTCTCTACTTCTGGTCTGAAGAAACAAACTACATCCGAGACTAATTGCTGAACAGAAACTATCGAATTCTTAACCATTACTATCCCTGCTTCAATCTTGGATATGTCAATTATATCATTTATTGTATTGAGCATTCTTTGACTGCTTTTCTCAATAATATTGAAATAGACAGTCTGTTCCTCTCCTGTTATATCCGGATCCTTTAAAAGCTCGATAAACCCGATAATGCCATTCATAGGAGTGCGGATTTCATGACTGATATTCTGCAAAAAAGAGGTTTTTAACCTGTCGCTCTCTTCTGCTTTATCTCTGGCAACAATTAGTTGTGTGATTAATTTTTTTCGATCTGTTATATCCTCTTTAACGGCAACATAATGGCTTATATTACCATTCTCTCCTAAAATAGGCGATATTGAGATATCCTCCCAGTGAAACTCTCCATTCTTTTTCCTGTTTTTCAACTCACCTCGCCACTCCTTTCCCGAAGTTATAGTGCTCCACATGTTTCTGTATAACGAAACAGGGGTATCCCCCGATTTGAATATGCTTGGATTTGAGCCAATTACTTCTTCAAAAGAGTAGCCTGTTATTGAAGAGAATTTAGGATTCACATACTCGATATGACCAGCCAAATCTGTAATAATTACAGAGGCGGGGCTTTCAGTAACAGCCTTGGTAAGTTTCAGGGCATTTTCCTCTGCATTTTTTTTATCTAGAAATATTCTTATTTCATTTGCAACAAGCTCTACAACCTCAATGTCTGCCTGGCAAAAAGCGTATGGATTGTCATAGTTCTGAATGACAATTGCTCCTGAAATACCCCCTTTACTTGTAAAAGGAACTCCCAGCCATAATTCGGCCATAGTACCCAACAGTTTTATTTTCCCAGTTTTACATAGGTCAAGGATCTCTTCTCTGGTAACAAAAACCGGTTTATTCAGTTTTATTGTATAGCCTGTCATTGAGCCCTCCGCCGGCCATGTTTCAATATTATTATCCTTTTCGTCACTCTGGCCACCCACCGATAGCATATCAGTCTTCTGGTCGTAGAATGCAACAAATAAATTATTCTGAGGAAGTAGAGTGTTAATTTCATCAATTACCACTGAGCAAAAGTCCTTGAAATTCTTGCAACGTATGATTGAATAAGCCAGATTCCTTTGCATTTGGAGCAACATCTCATTTCGGGTCATTTCTGTAATATCCTGTGCACTCAACAAAATTGTGTCCTCATTCTCCTTATCTCCATTTAAAAGCCTGAATTTGTGATCAATTAATTTGTATTCGCCAGATTTGGTCCGTACTCTGGCAGAAAACTTAACTGCATTGTTTCTGATAAGCTGATTAAAATATATATCCTTAACCCATGATATTTCATCAGGGTGAAAAAGATCATAGCCGTTAGTTCCAAGCAGCTCGTTCTGGTCGTAACCAAGCACTTCTGTATAAACTCTGTTATAATATAAAAATCTGCCCTCAAGTGTGAGCTGACCAATTAGGTTGAAACTATTTTCGAGGATGGTCTTGTATTTTAACTCTTTCTCTTCAGAAAGTATTTTTGCAACCTCAAGGGAGCTATTACTATCTTTTAATGCTTTTGCAATTTCTTTAAGTTCCCTGTTTTGTCTCTTTTGTTCTTCTTCAAATTTTTTTAAAGATGTTACATCTTGATACATTATGGCAATTTTTTTGACTTTGCCTTTAAACTTGATTGGAAAAGATATACAGTTCAGATACTTTTCCGCACCTGTATATCCAAAATTTTTTGGATCATAAAGGATATTTGAAAGAAAAACACTTTCGCCTTTCAATCCCCGACGCAAAAAAGTATCGCTTCCCAAAGCGACAGATCGGGTATTGGAAAGTATATTATATTTTCCAACGATTTTCTCTCTTGGAATCAGGAACATCGAATCGAAGGATTTATTTACTTTTTCTGTTAATCCGCTGGTATTAAGTAAATGAATGCTTAGTGGAGACTGCTCAAATAGCGCATTTGCATAAATTTCGCTCTCTTCCGCCTGTTCTTTTGCGGCAATCAGCTCCATTCTGTTACGATGTCTGTACAGATACAAGCCTAAGGCATACGCACTATTCTGCAGGATGCTTAGTTCATTCTCATCCCATTCACTAGTTTCGTTACAATCGTCCAACCCAATAAAACCCCAGCATATCTCTTCAACAAATACAGGAATTGCCATAAGTGATGCAATACCCTGTTTTTCCAGTATCTCTCTCTCTTCCGGGGAGAAATCCTTCACATTTCCTTTGATAGTTTCTCCCTTACTTAATCTGGAGTGCCATTTTGGAAGAATCAGTTTAAGCGCGACATTATGATCATTTTGATCTGTCGAAAGTGAAAGAGTGTCTCCTTTGATTTTTTCAAATCTTTGATTTGCTGAAAAATTATTATTTGATAAATTCTGGCGGATTTCACAAATATATGTTCTGTTGTGCCCCGTTACACTACTGATTGTGTCAAGTACCTCATTTATAGCATCATCAAAATTCTGATTGGATATAAGAGTGTGGCTTACTTTAGCCGAAGCTACCAGAAGTTCTCGTTTTCTAATATTTCTTTTGGTTTGAATTTCCTCTTCTCTGGCTGCTCTGTCTTCGTTTGCTATTAAAACTCCTATGATATTAAGCAATATAAGATCGCCGTCTGTTGGTGTGAAATCAGCTTTGAAAAGCAAACAAAGCATTCCGATAAGTACCCCTTCTGATTTGATTGTTTTTCCAACGTAAGTTTTTAAATGATGTTCGTTTATGAAGGTATTTGAAACGGCATGGCAACTCTCTGTTAGGTTATTGATTATGAGGGTATCTCCTTCTTTAAATTCCTGCGCAAGACAATACTTTTCTGTTACGATAAGCTCATTATCAATATATCTGTTGTATGATGCAGAAAATGCACCCAAGACCTGAGAGCAGAGAGTAGTCAGTTTTGAAATATTAGATTTGTGGTTTGGGCCAAGCTCCAGAAGTGATTTATTTATTAGTTCAAGAGTGTTGAATTTTCCTGCAGAATTCGCCATAACTATCTCTTTACACAATTGACCAGATAAATAACAATATTTACTAAAATATAAAGGCAAAATACAATAAGTAGAGAAACCGACCAGGTTACGTTGATTATGAGAGCGGTAATCAATAATACAAGGGCGGTTATAATAAGCAGATACCTCATCTCGTTACCCTTCCACTTAAGTGATTTGAACTTTAATGAAAACATGGGTATGTTGCTGACCAACAGAAATGAGAGAAAGAGCGATGCTATAGGAATAAAGTAATATGTATTTAATAAACCATCAAAGAAGGTATTGTATGTTGTAAAATGCAGAAACATACAGATTAACAAAGCATTTGCAGGGGTTGGGACACCAATGAAATTCACCGTTTGCCTGGTATCGATATTGAATTTTGCAAGCCTCAATGCCGAAGCTATTGTAATGACAATAGGAACAAAAATCAGAAATTCAAGAAACAGAGTCTGGCTGCCACCAGTAATTCCAGAACCAAGAAGTTCATCCATCTTATGATACAGCAGAATCGAGGGAGCAAGTCCAAAGCTCACAAGATCTGCAAGAGAATCGAGTTCCTTACCCATTGGCGAATAGGCTTTAAGCAGGCGAGCTGCAAAACCGTCCAGAAAGTCACATACCGCTGCGATTAAAATCAGGTAGACAGCAAATACCTGATAGCCTTCAAACGCATAAATAACGGCTACAGTTCCAAAAAGAAGATTTAGTGATGTAATAACGTTTGGTATATGTTTCTTTATTCCCATATTGAAATTTTATTGCCTGATTCGTATTGCCTGTTATATACCAAGTTTTTGACGTATCTCTTTAGGAATTGAGTTTTTATTAACCATTACAGAGATGCTTTTAGCTCTTACAAAGCTTTCTGACATGTTAAGGTATCCTCCGAACTTGTTTCTCTCTGTACCCCATGAGTTTTTGGTAATATAGTAGATAGTTCCGTTCTGGTCCTTCACCATTCCTGTGATAAGCATCAGATGGTCGTCGGTGGTTGAAAATGATTCGTACTCTTTCTGACGGACCTCCTGTGTAACATTGACCTCCGGAAATGTCTTCTCAAACTTGTAGATTTCCTTTATAAACTCTCCAGTTGGATTTTCAATAACAGGATTGATAGCAACGCCATTTGCATGAGAAAAACCTTTCTCACTTACATCCCCATCCCAGGTAACGGTGTACCCGGTCATAAGGGCATTGTTTATGATGCCCATGAATTCATCCAGAGGAACGTTGTAAAAGCGAGCGAAATCCCAGTTGTCCGGAACCTCAATAACAGATGCTTTATAGAAAGGAATATGACTTAAACTGGTAATTTCTACATAATCAGACATATTAAGCCCTAAGAACTGTGCAAAACTCTTTGGAGTGTACTCTTTACCTTTGTAGCTGAAAGTTTTTGGAAGCGGACCCAAATATGTGTCCATTAGACTTTTAACCAGTTTGTAATATTCCGGGCTTCTCTGCTTCATCTCTACGGCAACACCGGATATAGCATTTACAAACTTATTAAGTTCTTTGTGGTTGTTGAGTTTTGAATCATATTCTATTCCATTGTATACTTCCTGAGGAACAATACCATGCTCTTCAATAATATTCGTAAACATGTGAGCAAGACTTCCCTGTCCAAGATTTCCCTTTCCGTTTCTTAGGTAATTGTCATTCATCCTGTTGATGTAATTGATATTTACAGCAAACATCTCTGAAAGGTCAACCTCTCCTTTTCCTGTTCTTAAAAGTTCAGACTCAAGAAAAGCAGCAGTCGCATAACTCCAGCAGGTTCCGCTGCTTGCCTGATTCTTTACGGGAGTAGCCTGATTTCGTACAACGTCTGTAAATATATATCCCTGTCCCAGTAAGCAGGATTGAGAAATTATGAACAGGAAAAAGAACGCAAATGAAAATAAACTCTTTTTCATAATAACTATTTATTTAATACCAAGTTTCGATTTAATATTTTTTGGTGCCGAGTTCCTGTTGATAACAATATTCATTGTTTTGTATTTGACGTATGTATCAGAGACATACCAGATACCTTTGTAGTCACCTGAAATGCCCCAAGAATTCTTTACCTTATAGTATTTATTACCGTTCTGGTCCTTGGCAATGCCAAATATCTGCATGCCATGATCATCTGTAGTCTGTCCGTTGTCAAAAGCAATTTGTCTCTCTTCCTGACTTATGTTCCTTTCAGGGGCAACCTCATTCATACCATAGATTTTAGTGTCAATCTCAAGTTTTGAAAGACCTAGCCACTTTGCCTGATCAGAACCGGACATGTTTTTAACTTCAGATTCCGGCACAACAGCAATTCCTTTTCTGGTAAAACCTTTCTCGCTTACATCGGCACCCCATAAAACAGTGTATCCCTGTTCAATGGCATAATCAATTGTCTGCATCATCTCATCTGCCGGCAGGTTGAAGGAGGTATCCCAGCGCCAATTGTCAGGAATCTCAATAGCAAACTGAGAATAAAAAGGATGGTGTGTATATGATGTAACAGATATATAATCATCGGGATCAATTCCAAGTTCCTGTGCATAACTTTTTGGAGTGTACTCTTTACCGTTATGGATAAACTTCTGTGGGATCTCTCCAAGATACGCATTGAGAATACCTCTGAATCCATTTCTCCATGCTGTGGAATATTTGCCGTTAGGATTTTTCTCAATTGCCTGAATATATCCAGCTGTTGCAGCATCGAGTTCGTTGTGAGTGTGCATCTCCTCACCATAATTCAACCCAGGCATTAAAGATTCAGGAACAATACCGTAGTTACGTATTACGGTTAGTGCATCTCCGAAGGAGCTACCAGGGGAAAAATTGATGTTACCGTTTGTGCGTACATATTTATCAGCTTTATCGGAGTATGAGTTAGATACTATGAACATCTCGGAAAGATCCTGTTCTCCTTTTCCCATTCTTATAAGTTCCGACTCAAGAAATGCCAATGTTGAAAAACTCCAGCATGTGCTTGTCCTGTTCTGATTCTTGACAGATGATACAGGAAGCTCTTTTACTGTAGTGAATTGGTATCCTGATATTTTTTTCTCTGTTTCCTGGCTGAAGCATACAATTGGGAAAAAAGCTAACATCAGTATAGATGCTTTAAATTTGTTCATGATTTTAATTGTTGTGGATTTAATATTTCAAAGTTATTAAAATAAAATAATTTCCTATGGTATATTCATGTATTTGTGAGTCTGCAATGAGATATTCCATTCTGGATGGGATTTTACATATTCAACTATTAATGGTAAAATTATCTTGCTTTTGCTCCATTCAGGCTGAAGATAGAGCTTGCAGTCTTTTCTGACAAGTATCTTGTTTTCTTCTGCCCAAGCAAAATCATCGGGATTTTCAATAATAACCTTAAGCTCCGATGCTAACTGATGCATACCGGTAACAGGATGCTTTTTCCTTTTTGGAGAAAGGCATATCCAGTCAAACCGGCCACTTATCTGATGAGAACCGGATGTCTCAAGAAAAATCTCCAATCCTCTGGATTTTAATAGAGTACATAACTTGTCAAGAGGGTATGAGAGGGGTTCCCCTCCGGTAAGCACTATTGCCTTGGCCGGGTGTATAACTGCTGATTCTACAATTTTCGCTATTGAAGTGGGAGGGTACAGACTTGGGTTCCATGTCTCTTTGGCGTCACACCAGCTGCATCCTACATCGCAACCTCCCAACCGTATGAAAAAAGCTGGTTTACCGGTGTTGAATCCTTCACCCTGGATAGTGTAGAAACTTTCTACCAGAGGCAGAAGTTCTCCGTTCTTTAATTCAGGATATTTCATATATATCTTTTTTTGCAAAGTTAATAATTAGAAAAGATAACCATTGTCATTATGCCGTTTTGTCAGCAAATATGAGATGGCAGATTTGTTGCTGAACATTTAGCAAACAAAAGATAAAAAAATGAACAGACAAAATTGGGAAGCACTCAGTACATATGCCATTAACTTGAATGAGCAGGCAAGATTGGGTAAACTGGATCCTGTCATTGGGAGAGATGACGAGATAAGGAGGGTTCTTCAGATTTTGAGCAGAAGGACCAAAAACAATCCTATTCTGGTTGGAGAGCCGGGAGTTGGAAAAACAGCAATAGCAGAGGGTATTGCACAGAGGATAGTACATGGTGACGTACCCGAGAATCTTAAATCCAAAGTTATTTTTTCTTTGGATATGGGGTCGCTGATTGCCGGTGCAAAATACAAAGGGGAATTTGAGGAGAGGCTCAAGGGTGTTGTCAAGGAGGTAATAGACAGCGCCGGAGAGGTTATCCTGTTTATAGATGAAATCCATACATTAGTTGGTGCAGGAAGAGGCGAAGGTGCAATGGACGCAGCAAACATACTTAAACCTGCTCTTGCCAGAGGAGAGCTCAGGGCGGTAGGTTCTACAACCTTGGATGAGTATCAGAAGTATTTTGAAAAAGACAAGGCTCTTGAAAGGAGATTTCAGATGGTTATGGTAGATGAGCCATCTCCTTCAGAAGCCATCTCAATTCTGAGAGGTCTGAAGGAGAGGTATGAGAACCATCACAAGGTACAGATTAAGGATGACGCGTTGATTGCAGCTGTTGATTTGTCGCACAGGTATATAACAACCAGATTTCTGCCCGACAAGGCAATCGACCTTATAGACGAAGCAGCATCAAAACTTCGGTTAGAGATGAACTCAGTTCCGGAATCAATTGACGAGTTAAACAGAAAAATCCGTCAGCTTGAGATAGAGAGAGAGGCCATTAAACGTGAGGGAGATAAAGAAAAACTGACTGACCTTACAAAACAGATAGATGAGTTAAGCAGGGAGAGGGATAAGGAAAATGTTCAGTGGCAGGAAGAGAAAAAGATACTCGGACAGATTCAGAAAATGAAGATTGAGATAGAGGATCTTAAATTCAAGGCAGAAGAGGCGGAGAGAAGTGGAGACTACGGCAAGGTTGCGGAATTGAGATATGGCAGGATAGTCGCAGCAGAAAAAGAGATCAAAGAGCTGATGGAGAAAAAGAAAAAAAGTGAATTCTCTCTAATAAATGAGTATGTTGAACCTGAGGATATTGCAGAGGTGGTGGCAAAATGGACAGGAATTCCTGTAAAAAAGATGCTGGAGAGTGAAAAGGAGAAGTTGTTGAGAATGGAGGATGTTCTCCATAGGAGGATCGTGGGTCAGGAAGAGGCAATATCCGCAGTTTCCGATGCAATCAGAAGGAGCAGGGCCGGACTTCAGGATGCCAAACGTCCGATAGGCTCTTTTCTTTTTCTGGGAACAACCGGTGTTGGTAAAACGGAATTGGCTAAAGCTCTTGCAGAATATCTTTTCAACGACGAGAATATGATGACCAGGATAGACATGAGCGAATATCAGGAGAGACATTCTGTTTCACGACTTGTAGGGGCACCTCCGGGTTACATTGGTTATGATGAAGGTGGACAACTGACTGAATCTGTGAGAAGGAAGCCCTATTCTGTAGTTCTGTTGGATGAGATTGAAAAGGCTCACCCCGATGTTTTCAATATTCTGCTTCAAGTACTAGACGATGGCCGGCTTACAGATAACAAGGGTCGTACTGTAGATTTCAAGAACACAATACTCATTATGACTTCTAATGTCGGCTCAGAGGTGATACAAGATAATTTAAGCAGACTTAACGATAAAAACAGAGATGAAATTTTAGAAAGAACAAAAAATGATGTACTTGAGATACTCAGAGCAAATGTCAAACCTGAATTCCTTAACAGGATAGACGAAATCATAATGTTTCATCCGTTGACAATGGCAAATGTTAAAGAGATCCTTAAACTGCAGATAGATGGAGTAAAAAAGCTGATGGAGGAGAAGGGACTTGTGTTGCAGTTTACAGATTATGCAATGGATTATTTGTGTAATAAAGGATATGATCCGTCATACGGGGCAAGACCTGTAAAGAGGTTACTACAGAAAGAACTGGTCAACGAACTTGCAAAAGCACTTCTTGAGGGAAATCTTAACAAGGAAAAACCAATAATTGTGGACTACTTCGAAGACGTTCTGGTGTTCAGAAACTAATCTTTATAAAGATATCGTTTGATTTTTTGAGTGGCTGTTTTCTCGAAAGGAACCTGCTGCTCAATTATTTCAAGAATTCTTGATGATTTGTTGACCCTTTCGTTAACATATTCCAAAACTTCAGCTTTAATTTTCTTTACCCTGTCGCTAAGGTTAATCTCTGCCTCTTCTCTGAATTTGTGCAGAGCTTCAATTTGTTCGTAGTTGAAATAAACCTTGGCAATGAGTTTGCCGTTCATTTGAAGAACCAGAGATTCCAGAACCAGATCATGTTCATTAAGGATTGTCTCGACTTCTTCTGGATAAATATTTTCACCATTTGGACCGACTATCATGTTATCACGTCGTCCCTTTATAAATAAGTATCCGTCTTTGTCTATAAGCCCAAGATCCTTGGTCCTGAACCATCCGTCTTCTGTATAGCAAGTGGCAGTAGTCTCGGGATCTTTGTAATAACCCATCATGACATTAGGTCCTTTGACAACAATCTCTCCTATGTTTTTGTTATTTGGATTTATTATCTTCATTTCAATGCCTTCGAGACAAGGACCAGTAGATTGCTCCTTAACATGGCCGGGAGCTGTACCAGCCAAAAGAGGAGAGGTTTCTGTAAGTCCATATCCGATTGAATATGGGAAACCCCCATCTGCAAGAAAGCGTTCAACAACTACATCTAGTTTGGAGCCGCCTATCCCAAAAAAGCGAAGGTTCCCGCCGAATGTCTCCAATAGTTTTTTTCCGGCTATTTTATGCAGAGCTCTGCGGATAAAAGATATGGAATAGAGTACCTGCATTGGGAAGTTCTTTGTGAACATGGGGCGGATCTTGTTTTTGTATATCTTTTCCACTATTAAGGGAACGCTCATGATTATCGAAGGCCTTACCTCTTTTAGCGCAGGAATTAATATTGAAGGTGTGGGTGCCCCATCCAGATATACTATATGAGAACCACTAGTAAATGGCTGGATCATTCCAATACTGCACTCATACGCATGAGACAGTGGCAGAATTGACAATAGTTTGTCAGAAGGATTCATTGTAAAGAGCTTGGTACCCATTGTTGTCTGGGCCACCAGATTCGCATGACTAAGCATTACCCCCTTTGATGTACCGGTAGTTCCTGATGTGTATATAATAGATGCCAAGTCCTTAGGGAGTGGCGCAGAGGGAACTGTATAGCACTCTTTTTCCGGAGCTTTTATTATCTCCATGTCATCCATGGAAATTATAAGAGTAAGTTTCTCTGTAATATGTTCCGGTATCTTGTACTGTAATTTTTTTGATACGATTAATGCTGTTGAATCTGAATGCTCAATAACATTGACAATTTCAAATGCTGTAAAATCAGGAAGAATGGGAACAACCACCCGGGATGAAGTTGTTATTGCAAAATATGAGATTGGCCAGTTAGGCATATTATTGCCAAGCACTGCAATTTTTTCACCTTTACCAAGCCCATACTTGTTAAAAATATCTGTAAGACTCTTTACCTTCTCTCCGACCTGCTTATAGGTTATAACTTCTTTATATATAGTAGAAAAAGCCGGTTTGTCGGAAAAATCGATCAGACTTTTACTGAAAAAATCTGCCAGACTTAATTCTGAAACATCGTTATACATATGCGTTTAATGTTCTGTTTATACAAATATACGAATATTATTAGATTTTATTATAATTGCAAATGGCTTGATTTTTGTTAAATTTGCACCTGTTCAATACAATGTATAACCATGTTTTTTATCCATTCACTACAGAAAAGAGTTCTCCGCAAAATACAGCCGGAGAGAGATGTGAGGTTTATGTCTGTTGAGCGAGCCAAAAACGTGTGCTTCGTTTTTGATTTAAGTGAAGAGGGGATTTCCGATGTAATTAAACGTATCACTAAGCTAATGCAGGATAAAAGAATAAATTACAAAGGATTGGCGATTAATCTTACAAATAATCATTCTTCGGAACTTGCCCTTGACTGTCAGATTCAGGTAATGACAAAAAAAGATCTTTCATACATAGGTACACCTGACCCACGGATGATTGAGAGGGTGACAAGCGACACTGCGGACCTGTTTATAGACTTCAATTCGACATACTCCTATACAAATGATTATATAGCACGCTCTTCTATGGCTACTTTCAAGGTTGGCAGGTTGAACTACGAAAATAACCCTTTCGACTTAGTCATTGGAAGCAATGGCAATGTAACCTCCTCACCCAAGGAATTTCTAAAACATCTGTTTCACTACTTATCTTCTATAAAATCTGCATAATGACAGGAGACGATTTTCTTAATTTCAACGAAGAGGAAGACTTCACAGATCAAATTTCCAAGTGTGAAGATGCTTACACAAAAGGTGAAATTGATCTGCTGGACTTTTCTGAAGAGGAGTTTGATTATCTTATTGGTTATTTTATTGACGAGGGCGACGATTCTCTTGTTTATGACTTGACAAGGACTGCGTATAACAAACACCCATACTCTTCTGACCTTGTAGTAAGATATGCCGATGTACTGATCGTGAACAGAGAAGTTATAAGAGCTGTTGAAATTCTTAATAACCAAATGGGAATAGACTCAAGCAACAGCGACATCTATTTTCTTTTAGGCAGAGCGTATTTAAGGCAAGGTGACCATAAAGCTGCAAGGGAGAATATCGACAAAGCCATTGTATTATGCAGCGATGAAGCTGGAGAAATGCTGACGACAGCAGCTCAGGATTACATAGATATTAACGAATACTCAATTGCACTGGAATATCTCAAGGAAGCAGAGAAGCTTGAAGAGCATAACACCGAATTATTCAACGATATAGCGTTCTGTCTTGAAAGATCTGAACAGTTTAAAGAGAGTCTGGTATATTATGAAAAGTATCTGGATTCAGACCCATTTAACGAAAGCGTATGGTTCAATGTAGGAACAATTTATGCCAGGATAGAAAATTTCGCAAAATCACTTGAAGCTTTTGACTATGCATTGGCTCTTGATCCGCAAAACTCATCGGTTCTATATAACAAAGCGATTGTTTATGTCAATACAGAACAATATAACCTTGCAATAGAGACATTTAAAGAGTTTTTAAAATACGAGCCCGACAACTTTTTTGCACTAATCGGAATAGCAGATGCCTACCTTGCATACGATAAGCTGGATGAGGCTTTCAACGCCTTTAATGTGGCCCTTGGACTAGACATGGAAAATCTGGAGGCAAATTCCGGACTGGCATACATAAGTATGTTGAAGCATGACCATTTCAGTGCTCTTGTATACCTTAGAAGAATTATCAGCAACGAAAGAATGGATCACCTTTTCCTTGATTCTCAGATACTGCTGACATATAAAAGGACAGAACTCCCGGAGTTTCTTGTATATCACCTTGTTGCACTTTACCATATGCGCTCTATTGACTCCTTTATAACAAACCTGGAGACGCTTCTCACAATGGACGAATTGTGGCTGAACAAGCTTTATGAACTTATTCCTAAATTGAAGAAGGATATAGCAGTATCGAAGAAAATAAGCAAGTTAAAAGAAAAATAACAACACAATATGCAGTCCATACAATTTATCGAATGGTGTCTGGAAAATCTGAATTACTGGACAATTACCCTGTTAATGGCAATTGAAAGCTCTTTCATTCCATTCCCGTCTGAAGTTGTAATTCCACCAGCTGCCTACAAGGCTGCGGCAGGGGAGATGAATATATTCCTTGTTGTATTCTTTGGTACGCTAGGTGCCCTTATCGGAGCCCTATTCAACTACTTTCTGGCATATTATCTCGGTCGTCCGATAATTTACAAATTTGCCAACAGCCGTCTTGGCCGTCTTTGCCTGCTTGACGAGCATAAAATACAGACTGCAGAATCTTATTTTGTAAAGAAAGGGGCCATCTCAACCTTTGTCGGCCGTCTGCTTCCCGCCATCCGTCAGCTCATTTCTATCCCCGCCGGCCTTTCAAAAATGAAGCTATCTAAGTTCATCCTTTACACCTGTCTGGGTGCCGGTTTCTGGAACATTATACTTGCAGCCATTGGTTATGCAATGTACAGTGTAGTTCCAAAGGACCAGCTTATGGACAAGGTTAACCTCTACAGCTCGGAGATATCGACAGGATTTGTGATAATTGTTGGAGCTGTCATTCTCTATTTCATTTACAGAGGCGTTTCAAAGCCAAAAAATAGGAGTGAAGTACTTTAAAATATAAAAATAGTATTATCTTTGCACTCCCTAACGGGAAAACCTTTAAGAAGGGGTTCGGTAGCTCAGTTGGATAGAGCAACAGCCTTCTAAGCTGTGGGTCTTGGGTTCGAATCCCAACCGAATCACAAAGCAAAAAACTTAAGCTGTGCGTTGCACAGCTTTTTTTTATTTTGGGGCTGACCGCATGCAAATGCATTTGCTGCGGCTGCCCAAAATAAAGAAGGATCAAATTGAAAAGTAGGTGGAGCGATAAATTTACGCATAAATTTTGCTGAGTCTGAACAGGAAGAAATTCATATCCCTGACACCTCTTTGAGTAGCCCTGAAAGCCTTGATTTTTGCATTGAAAGATTCTGCAGAAGCATTTGTGCTTCTATTGTTGAAATAGTTCAGGATCTTGTCGTAGTGGGAGTACATCGTAGCGGAGATTGTGTTGAATGATTTGAATCCGGAGTCCGCAACCCTGTTGAACCACAGTGCAAGTTTTGCAATTGCCACGTTCTTGGGGTGCTTTTGGTTGTAGATACATCTAAGGCTGTGCACAAGCGAAAACGCTTCTTTAATGTCCGGATAGAGTCTGAAAAGTATTCTGGCTCTCTTTTTCTGGCTTTCCGACCATCTGTCAGGGGATTTGAACAACAGGTAGCGGCTTCTGAAGAGTAGCTGTTTTTTTGTGTCTCCATTTTTCAAAACCTCAGGGACATACTCTACTTTATCGGCCCTTGCGTTCTCAATGTCATTAGTCTCTTCATTAATTGCCTCCCACCTGTGAGCTATCCGTATCTCCTGCAGTGCATCGAAGGCAAGCTTCTGGACATGGAACCTGTCAATTACTTGTTCTGCATATGGGAAACAACGTTTTGCAACGAGATTCATTGAACTTGCCATGTCCAGTGTGATCTCGGATACGCTGTCCCTTGACTTCTTAGGCAATTTATTTAACACACCGATTATCTTTTCGGAGGTGGTGCCTTCCACCATGGCCACTATTGCCCCTTTCTGACCTTTGGCGTCCTTGTTTGTCAATATGGTATACAGCTCTCCGTTTGATAGGCTCGTCTCGTCAATGCTGAGCCGTGGCCCCATATTCCCGGGAAACAGGATCCAGTCATGTGCATGATCCTTCTGTTCCCATATCTTGTAATCACTCAGGTGTTCCTTGTACTGTTGCCCTAACAGGTCACCGTCTATATGGAAGAATTTCTCCAGGGAATTGGAGCTAATCGGGTAGGTATCCAAGTAATCCTTTTAAAAAAGACGCGAATTCATTCGAATAGCGCGTTCCTGTTGCCGATAGATTCCAGGTCTTGCTCACTATCTGCCTAGTGGATTCCACTTCCCACTTCCTGCGTCTTACATGTAAGTATAAAGCCTTGTTCCTAAGTGGAAAATCCTGTATGATAGCTTCTGGATGGTAGCCTTTTGATGTCAGCTTTTCTTGCTTGTACTCTTGTGGTGGGATATTCTTCTCGTCAATATACAGATGCACCTCCTTCGGCAGTATCTTCAAGTCAACTATTACAAAATATTCCAATATCTCTTGGGGTAAAATAAGTTCCAGTAAACTCAACATCTGTTCCTGTGTGGCATCCATCTTTTATCTCTGTTTTTATACAAAGATATTGCTTTTCCAGATGTCGCTCCACCTACTTTTCCATTTGATCCATAAAAAAGGGCAGAGCTCTTAAGTTTTTTTGCTTTGTAGAGCCCCCTGCCGCGGATCACCGAGCGATAGCGAGGTAATCCCAAGGTGGAGCAAGGCATTCGCTACAAATTTATTTGCATGCGAAAAGCCGTAAATAAAGAAGTGGCTTAGCTCCTTAAGTTTTTTGCTTTGTTGACGCCCCCACCGCGGATCACCGAGCGATAGTGAGGTAATCCCAAGGTGGAGCAAGGCATTCGCTACAAATTTATTTGCATGCGAAAAGCCGTAAATAAAGAAGTGGCTTAGCTCCTTAAGTTTTTTGCTTTGTTGACGCCCCCACCGCGGATCACCGAGCGATAGTGAGGTAATCCCAAGGTGGTGCAAGGCATTCGCTACAAATTTATTTGCATGCGAAAAGCCGTAAATAAAGAAGTGGCTTAGCCCCTTAAGTTTTGCTTTGTAGAGCTCCCCACCGCGGATCACCGAGCGATAGCGAGGTAATCCCAAGGTGGAGCAGGGTAGAGCCCTGACACTTTGACACAGTTTGAGGTAAGTTTCACATTGATAATTAGTTGCAAATAGGTTTTTATTTTTATTTCTTAAGCCGGTTTTTAGAACGGCTTAAAACCAAGTATTTACCTCAAACTGCGCCAAAGTGTCCTTCTCACAAACTCGTAACTTTCGTGTGTCACTGATGCAATTTGTCTGTAGGAGGCTCCGGATTCTTTTCTCAAAGAGATTATTAAGTCTTCCATTTCACTTGCACTAATCTGATATATAATCCTTTCTCCAAGTAAAACATTTAAGCAATTGATTACAAGTCCGTCTGTTGTACGAGTCCATATGTCATCCCCCCTTTCCCTAATTTCTGCAAGATCAGTTTTGTAATTGATGATTGCATTATCTAATGATTTTCTATCTGGATAAATCCTATTTAAGAATTCAGTATCAATTTTAATATACTTTTCTAAAGAGTTTCTTTTACTAAAATGAAAGTGATAAGAACTCCATAAATATTCGGATGGATGCTTACAGATCCTTGATTTAAGTGGGTTATTCAAAATGTAGAGGATACTGTGCTCTATCCATATATCTGAATATTTGCATGCGCTGCTAAAGGGTGACTTGAACAATTTGTCGGACAGACCATTCTTTCTGTTATACCATTGAACATACCCTTTTAATAGATCTCTTACAAAATTTGTCAGATTGTTAGTTATTAACTGTAAATGCACATGGTTATCCATCAATACAAACGCAAGTATCTTTGTTTTATGCTTTTGCGCCATATTATTACATCTGATTAAAAATTCAATACGATCTTTGTCATCGTAGAAAATATTGAATCTGCAATTACCTCTAAAATAAACATGAATATTTCCCGACTGAATGCGCGGTTTCCTCCCAGATTGATTCGTCTTCTTCCCTTCCATCTCTTTCACAAATTTTTATAAAATTAGCTCAAATTTAAATGATTACCAATATGTCCGATAAAAAATTTGCATGATGATAAGTAGAATCTATTTCAATTCTGTAGCAAGAAAAAATTAAATTGGAATAAATATATTTATCCGTAAATTTAATCGCCCAAGACAGTAAAAATATTACTTATAACCAGAATTATATGAAAACAAAGATTACCATAATAATTTTAGCAATGCTTGCTTGTTCGGCGTGCAAAACTAACGGGTCAAAAAATAGAAGTCAGTCAGATAGCATTACAGTCAATTCTGGAAATACCGGACTTTTCGAGATTGATATTACAAAAGAATATCCTGCCAAAAGAATTAGTTTACAAGAAATTGCCGACATCGAATATATCCAATTAGAAAAGAAAGAGAATATAATCCCGGACAGAATCCGATATATATCTGATAGCATAATTATAGCGATTGAATACAAACGCGGAGATATTATTACATTTTCCGGAGATGGTAAATTCATCTCAAAATTCAACAAAAAAGGTAGAAGCGGAGAAGAGTATCAAAGCATTGGAAGTATTGCGTACAGCCCGGAAGACAGGGAGCTTTTTATCACGGATTATTTGTTATTACATAGAATTCAGGTATATTCAATTGATGGGTTATACAGGCGCACATTGAATCATCCACCAGGCGCATGGATAAAGAGAATTTACAATTTTGACAGTGAAACCCTATTGGCATATGAAGACCCTGATGACAATGCCCGCAAAAAAGATGACGAAATATTTACGCCATATCTTTTTATATCAAAAAAGGATGGTTCTATTGTTTCAAAAGTGAATATTTCTTTCAAAAAAGAAGATCGGATATCTGCGATTAAAGTAAAATCCATTGCTAAATATAAAAACTTTCAAATTACTATTCCCCAAACAAATATTGTTGAAAGCAATGGAAATTATATCATAGGGGATTTATCTGTAGACACAATATTTATGGTGAAAAATGACAAATCCATAACACCTATCGTTGTTAAGAATAGAGGGAACGATCCGGATCCAAATTTGTTGCCGTTTTTAGTATATAAAAATGATAAATACTCTTTTTTTACAGTCATTGATTTTAATTTAGATTTGGACACACTTACTAATTTAAATAACCCTAAAATTGACTCAAGATCTTTACTATATAATGCATCAGATGGACAAATTAATGAAATTACACTATATAATGAAGACTATCCGGAAAATGACATTGATATAGATGGTATAGGGACGTTATCTCAAAAAGGATATGCAGTATATTCCATTGAAGCATATAAACTTGTAGATGCGTATAAAAAAGAAAATCTTAAGGGAGAGCTTAAGGCAATAGCGTCAAAATTAACGGATGATGATAACCGGGTACTGGTAAAAATAATTTTTAAATAGACTTTTCTCTTAATAAAGTAATTTAGTGCATCTAAGACAATTGACTATGTGATTGATAATAATGATAATCCTGTATTTGTGATAGTGCATTTGAAACAAAAATAATTAAGAATGAAATACTTATTGCTTAAGCATATGATCGAAGGAGGAGTTAATTTCATGCTTCCAATATATCTTCTTTGGCTTTCGACGGTTACATTAATCGTGTGTATTACATTGATTTACATATTTGTTAGTGACAAAATCAGAATGGCTGCAGTAGTTAAAAAAATTAGTGAAATCGCTCTGTTTTTCGGCAGTTTCGCGTTTTTAATTGGAGTTTTGGGCTCTATATTGGGCTATTACCAGGCAATAGATGTGATTGAAAAAGCAACGAGTATGCCATCAAAAATAATGGCAACCGGTTTTAAATTGGCGACAATACCTACATGTTATGGACTTGCATTGCTGATTCTATCTTTTTTGGTATGGTTTTTATTTAGGGCTCGTAGAAATCAGGTATAACCTTATTGCAGTCTCTTTAAAACCTCTTCGCGATAGTTGCGCCCGATTGGAAGTTGCTTTCCATTGATTTCTACAAGACTATGGGTGAATAATGTTATATGCTTTTGGTTAACTACAAATGCACGATGTATCCTGATAAACTTTGGATTACCCAGTATGTTTTCAATCCCAGACAGTCGCATATAGCAAATTAAATTGTTTTGCTTAGTATGGACCTTTATGTAGTCGTCAAGACTCTCAATGTATATGATATCGTCTATCAATACTTTGTAGTTTTTCTTGTCCGATTTTAGGATGATCGAGTCATTACTTTGTTCCATAGCCCGGTTCTGATTCTCCTGAAATTTGTTTATTGCTTTGAGGAACCGTTCAAATGGAATAGGTTTAACCAGATAATCAATTGCGTCTAAATCAAAGGCATCTGATGCATAATTTCTAAAGGCTGTTGTGAATATAACCTTTGGGGGTTGTGGAATTGACCCGATAAATTCCAAACCATTGATCCCGGGCATCTGAATGTCCAAAAAAATAAGATCAACCTTCTCTTTATGCAGAACATTAAGTGCCTCCAAGGCATTTGTGAATCCGCCTAAAAGTATGAAATTGTCAATTTTCTCCAAATAATTACTAATCACCTTTATGGCTATTGGCTCGTCATCTATAATCAGGCATGAATATTTATTAGTCTTTTCCATATTAACTAATCTAATTCGATTTTCAATATCACTTTGAAAACACAATTTTCTTTCTCAATGGTAAGTTCGTGTTTGCCGGGATAGAGCAAATTAAGCCTCTCTTCTACATTCTTAAATCCAACACCTTTACTCTCATTGAAAATTTCAGATTCATCAGTATTAAAGTTATTTATCACTATAAATTCAAGATTTTGAGAGTATAATGAAAGGCTTATCGAAACAAAACTATCTCCTATGTTCTTGTTGACACCATGTTTAAAGGCGTTTTCTACAAATGAAAAAAGGATAAGAGGGGCAATTGATGCTTCAAAACAACTTTCAGGAAGATTAATTTCTGGTTTGAGTCGGTTGTCATGTCGTAAAACCTCAAGATCTACATAATTACGAATAAATTGCATCTCATTTTGTAGAGGAACTGTTGCCTTGTCGCACCCATAAAGCATGTAATCCAAAAGATCAGACAGCTTAAGTATGATATCAGGAGTGGTTTTTGAATTTTCCATCCATAAACCATAAAGATTATTCAGCATATTAAACAGAAAATGCGGGTGTAGCTGACCTTGAAGAAGTCTTAATTTTGCTTCTTTAAGTTTAAATTCCGTCTCAGTTTTTTGGCGTGAAATTCTGTCTCTCTCTATGAGTCTTCTGTAGCTCTCTTTAATGAAGTGAATAAAGGCTGCAAATAAAATTATTATATAGCTCCCGGATATTAATAAGATTACATCTTGATTACCGGGTAATTTTAACTGTGGAGAATTAATTTCTGTATACCATAAAATGTAAAAAATTGACAGATAGTTTATCCAGATTGATACAAGAATTGCTGAGACCAGAAAATATAAAAACAGAAAATATCTCCCTATAAAAAGAAATTTAGTGATAAGGTAGTAGTTTATAAAGAATGTTAACCCAATACTCATAAACGTTATGGCCACTACTACCATACCTCTGATTTTTAAATCATAATTTCTATTGCTGAAAACAAAAAACAATAAAAAACCTGCCAGTAACCAGTAGATGAAATGCCATAACCACCTGTACTTTTGTGACAATAATAAGCTTTCACTTTTAGGATCCATATATGCTGTTTCAACTAAATTGGTTCGACATAATTTCAACCAAAGATAAGCTCAATTATGCAAAAGACATTCGATAATTTAAAATTATTTTTTGTTGTTTAGGGGTGATTTATTGTAGTTTACCTAAATTATTCTCAAAACATATTATATCTAAATAAATTTGAAATAAAACCATATTAACAATGAGAACAAAGAATTACAATTTATCAAAAATCCTTTTTTGTGGATTTTTCTGTTTGATGTTTACTTCGTGTACATCAAAGAAAGAGTTGCCAAAAATTAATATTGGAGAGGCTTTGTTGGGAGCTGAAAATATTGACATAAGTTCATATATAAAGGAAATTAAGTACATACCTCTTGAAACATCGGACAGTTGTATGATAGGTGAAATATATGTTATCAATAAAGTTGGAGATCTTATATACATATCGGACAATAACGACAACCTTTTTGTTTTCAATACAAATGGGAAATTTATCCGCAAAATTGGCCGTAAGGGTAGAGGACCTCAGGAATACCAGGATATAGTAGGTTTCACTATTGACCGGAAAACCGAGGACATTTTTCTTATTGGTATTGGTAGTCTTTACCGCTTTAGTAAGAACGGAGATTTTAGGCATGTCTCAAGAATTGATGGCAATCTTCAGGTTGGCACATTTGACAATTTTAATAATTTAATATTTATTTTTCCTACAAGGAAGGTAACCCAGGACACAACAAATCTATTAGCGATTTGTGATACCGAAGGGAATGTTATCAAGAATATCAGGTGCAGGACAAAGGATGGAAATATTTCAGTTTTTAATTGGATATACTCAAAAGAAGGATTTACATATTATAAAGAGGAACTGAGTGATACTTTGTATAGGATAGGAGAAAACTTAATTCCACAGGCTTATCTACTTCTGGACCTTAAGGAGCTCTCTTTTACTCCTGAATTATTCGAATTTTCTGCAATGAAAAAATGGGTAGATTATTATCGTCTTTATAACATGTTTGAATTTAAAAACCTTACAATTTTTAATTTGCAAAAAGGATTAATGGGTAGAAATTTAACGTCTATGGTTTATTTGAAAGAAGATGGTCTGGCAGGATTCGTGGGAGACAAAAAAGGTATAGGAGGCATAATTATGGATGGTGTTGCGCAATTACCTGTAACTGACGAAAATAAAGCATTAGTGTGTTTGGTTTCATTGGATGACATAGTGGACAATGTGGGGAATATTACTAATCCTGATTTGGCAAGAATAGCAAAAACCACTACTGCCAACTCGAACCCTGTGCTTTCTGTGATAACTTTTAAGTAATAATTTTCACTAGTGCACATGGCAATGTTTGTTTATATTTGCAAAAGGATACCGACATCGTAACTCTCTAATAATACATCATGCAAAACACCATTGCCGATTTCTATAATAACAAAATATTAACCTTAGAATTAGAGATTAAGAAGATCAGGAGGTATATCACATACCTCTATTTACTGCGTCTTTTTACATTTATTTCGTTTGCCACTTTTCTGATAATGTTTTTTCTTCACAGATATGATTATCTGTACTTAATACTCTCTTTGACGGGCTTAGTTTTATTCTTATGTGCTGTTAGGCTTGACCTCAAATATGATTATAAAGAGAAGTTTTTGTCAAATAAACTTCAGATTAATAAAAACGAAGTCATGTTTTTGGAACATCAATACCATGAGCGGGAAACGGGGGATGAGTATAATTATTTGAATCCACATTTGGCCGCTGATTTTGATGTTTTTGGTAAAGGGTCTCTTTTTCAATATTTAAACCGTACTTCCACTAAAATTGGCAAAGCAATATTTGCAAAAAGACTTTGTCAATCACAAATGGACGAGAATCTTATTAGGGAAAGACAGCTTGCAATCGAAGAGTTGGCGGGCAAGAACGATTTTATCCAAGATTTCCAGACACACGGAATGTTCTTCACCGAAAATGACAATGAATCAGCAAATTTACATTCATGGCTCAATCAACCTGCCGAAAAAAACAATTTATTGCGTCTATTATGTATAGTCGTACCGCTGTTTAATGCGGTATGGATTGCATTAATCGTTTTTGGCGTATTTACATTAAATTCCATAGCATTAATTGTGTTTCTTAATATATTCATAATCTCTTTGAATTTTAAGAAAATACAAAAAGCACACTCCCTGTTAGGTAAAACAGCCAAGACTTTTGAAAAATATACTGCCCTTATAAAGATGGTAGAGGAGACTGAATTTAAATCTGTCTATTTGTCATCTGTAAGACAAAAATTGTTTCACAATGGTAATAAAGCAGGCGATTCATTGTCGTCGCTGTTCAAACTATTGAATAAATTCGATTTACGATATAATATAATTGTCTCTTTTGTTCTTAATACATTGCTGCTTTTTGATATCCAAGTGTATTATCGCTTAATAAAATGGAAAGAAAAAAATAAAGATCTGGTCTTTTTGTGGTTAGATGCTTTGTCTGAGGTAGATGTTCTTATTGGCTTTTCTACCTTTGCATTCAACAACCAAAAATCGGTATGTTATCCCAAAATATCTGATAATGAATTTGAAATAAGGGCAATGGCAATGGGGCACCCTCTTTTGCACCACTCGGTAAGAGTATGCAATGACTTTCATATTTCAGGAACACCGGCAGTAATGATAATAACCGGAGCAAACATGGCCGGGAAAAGTACCTTCTTGAGGACATTGTCTGTGAATTTGATATTGGCAATGAATGGCGCACCTGTTTGTGCAAAAGATTTTCTGTTTAAACCATGCGAAATACTGTCGAGTATAAAAATTCAGGATTCATTAACAAACAATGAATCTTATTTTTATGCCGAATTATTAAGATTAAAAGATATCATCACCCATGCAAAAGCAAATCCCGGGACACTTATAATTTTGGATGAAATATTACGAGGTACTAACACTAAAGATAAGCATTTGGGTTCATTAGGGTTGTTAGAGAAATTGATAAGTATAAACTCGGTTGTGATTATTGCAACTCATGATTTAGCTATAGCCGAACTAGAAAAAGATTATCCGGAGGTTGTTGCTAACCATTGTTTTGAGGTGGAACTTATGAATGACCAGTTAATATTCGATTATAAATTTAAAAAGGGAAAAAGTCAAAAATTAAATGCCTCTTTTTTAATGAGAAAAATGGAGATAATAAATTGACCCTATCGCTAGTACTTCGTTACTGTATTCTGTATATCATTCCTGTATACCCTCGGGGTCTGGTTCCGGTATTTCTTAAATGTATGGTTAAAGTTGGATAGATTGTTGAATCCACAGGAGTAAGCAACATCAGAAATGCTCCGGGTTGTCTCTTCAAGTAGCCTTGAGGCATTACCGATTCTAACGTCATTTATATATGTAATAAAGCTTCGGCCTGTTCTTTTTTTGAAAAAGTGACTAATTGCCGACTCAGACATATTTACAAGGTCGCCAATCTCCTTAAGGGTAATTTCTCTGTGATAATTCTGATTGATATACTGGCAAATAGTATTTATACGTCTGCTTTGCGATGTTTTTACAATGGAAAGTGAACTGTAATTGGTACTTGCCAGCACTCTCTGTTTTTGCGATGTTGCGAGATCATAAAGAATTGACAGAAAATCAAGAGCAGAAGAAAACCCCTGGGACTGACTCAATTTTAAAAATTTGCCCTTCATATCATTAATGGTTTCCTGAGAAAATAATATGCCTCTTGATGCCCTCTCAAGCATCTCCTTCACGGGCAGAAAAAGTCTTTTGTCCATAATCCAGGATTCAAGTATTTGTGCCTGGAACTTTATGTTTATAATGTGATTGTCCTTATCAAACGGAGCTTTCCATGCATGTGGAAGATTACTGCCTATGAGTACAAGGTCGTCGTTGTTAAAATTTTCCATAGAATCTCCAATAATTCTCTTACCGGAAATATTCATAACTAAATTAATTTCGTAGTCGGAGTGAAAATGAATGGGGTAATCAAATTTCGCCGGTTTATGATTGGCTAAAAGAAACAAATCTTCCGAATTCAAATTAGTTATTTCTGAATGAATCTTTGACATAGATTTAGATATTTGCGACAAAAGTAATAATTAATATTAATTTAAGTTAATAATGAGTTCAAAAATACATTAGTTGATAATTGTGTAAATAGCAGAAAAACAGCAATATGCAAAATGAAAGAAAATTATATTCAAAAAAGCGTCAAAAATTAACATAAATTAATAATAAATAGTTGTTGCAAACTCCTATTTTTACACTACCCATAAATCAATATACCAATGAAAAACATTCTCTCCTCTTTAGTGTGTCTTTTATTTATTCTCTCATGCAACAAAAAGGATATACAAATAGATATAGGGCCGGATATAATTAATGCCAGCTATCTGGGAAATGGAGCAGAGTGGGACCCTTACTGTGAAGCCGAGTTGTGGGGAGCAACTGTTACAGAAGAGATGTGGAAGACAATTTTTGAAAGGACAGATTATATGAGAATGTCAATCGTGAGATGTATGATCAATAGTCCGTTCAGATATTATGATGTCAAGACCGGGAAATTCGAAAAAGAGAGAAATGTTGAATCCCTAAAAAAGATGCTCTCGTATTGCCAGAAGAACAACATCACTGTAATGTATGGAGAATTTAATCCTCCTACTGAAGAATTGAAAAGCGATCTGAGATGGATTAGTATGTCTGTAAAGTATCTGAATTATCTTGTAGTGGATTGCGGATTTACATGCATTAAATACTTTATCCCCACAAATGAACCCGATGGCAACTGGTCGGTCTATGATGGAAACTATGAATCATACAAAGATCTGATAAGCAAGTTCCATAAGGAGATAAAACTATATCCTGAACTATCTGAACATATAAAATTTGCTGGTCCGGATGTGGTGATGGGGTATAAAAATCCAAAATATGACATGAAGACTGCCGATTGGGTGGCTTGTTCTGCAAGAGATATTGATTCACTTGTAGGTGTCTATGAAATACATACCTATCCTGGATATGAGCAAGTGAGAGACGGCAGCTTTTCTAAGATGCTAAAAGAGGTTTTGAAAGAGGTTCCTGCCGGGAAACAGCTTATAATAGGAGAGGCGGGGTATAAAGCAGGTAAGGAGGGTGATTCTCTGGAAAACAGGATCCACAAAGAAAAATTGGACAAAACCCCACTGATAACTAACAAGGAGGGTGCTGACTGTAATATGCGTGTCTATGATTTTGAATACGGTCTTGATATGGCTCTTCTTGCAATGGAGGTAATGAATAACGGAGGTTCCGGTGTTGCAGCATGGATGCTTGACGACTCGCATAGTGTTGGAGACAAGGGCGATACAGCAAATGTGAAAATATGGGGTATGTGGAACATTTTCGGATCAAAAGTCTGGAGCATGAAAGGAGAGGAGAGCCTGAGGCCATGGTACTATGCGTGGTCCCTTATGTGCCGGTACTTTCCCGCCGGAAGTAAAATATTAAAGACAAATTTCTCTGACGTCAAAGATTTAAATGTTGCTGCATCTGTAAAGGATGGAAAACTTTCTATTGCGTTCCTAAACAGATCTTCAGAAAAAATAGATTTAAACGTGAACATACCAGAAGAATTTAAAGAGGCAAGAGTATTAAGGTATGAAAAAGAGAATATGAATATGTCAGGGGAATCAATCAAAGCTGAAAAGAGATTTAATCTTAAGATTAATGGTAAGAGCCTGGTAGTGATTACGGATCTCAATTAGCCGAAGTAATGAAAAACTCTTATTACATCTTAATGATATCGTTGATTATACTATTATTTGTTGCGTCATGCGATAAAAAGCAGAGTCCGGATCCTGATCCGCAACCTGTTATTACAAATCTGACTATAGTTGATAAAAGTGCCACCCCGGCCACAAAAGCGCTATATGCCAACCTATGGACGATTAGGAAAATTGCACCAATGTTTGGTCATCATAATTATTCTGCTTATGGAGTAGGATGGAGTGATATAGAAGGTAAGAGTGATGTCAAAACCTTATGTGGAGATTATCCTGCTCTGCTGAGTGTCGACATATCCGAAGTTGAGCTTGGTAATGAGAACAATGGAGGCAATATACCTTTCGACAAAATAAGGTCGATGATAAAGCAGAGTTATTCAAGAGGAGGGGTGATAATGATCTGCTGGCATCAGACCAATCCTGTAACAGGGGGTGATGCCTGGGATAATTCAAAGGCAGTAGATAAAATTCTATTGGAAGGAGGAGAGGTAAATGTAATGTACAAGGAGTGGCTGGATAAAGTAGCTACATTTATGCTGTCTCTGAAAGATGATAACAATCAACTGATTCCGGTAATATTCAGACCATTTCACGAACACACGCAACAGTGGAGCTGGTGGGGTAGTTCGGCGACGACAATTTCTGAGTTTATTAATCTCTGGAGAATGACTGTGAAATATCTGAGAGATACCAAAAATGTACATAATCTATTATATGCAATATCTCCCCAGATGGACACCGATTACGGGGCGGCTACTACCGACAGGTTAATTTTCAGATGGCCGGGAGATGAATATGTAGATGTAATAGGTATGGATTGCTATCATGGCACAAATACAAAAGCTTTTAAAAGTAATCTGTCCTATTTGTCGGCTTTGTCATCAAAATTAAAGAAACCTGCCGGTGTTACAGAAACCGGAATCCCTTCCGGCAGAGCTTCGGATTATTGGACAAGACAGATAGCAGAACCTGTAAGTGGAGTTTACTGCTCGATGGTAGTAATGTGGCGTAACGAAAGTACATCTCATGCTTACGGACCTTACCCCGGAGACAACTCTGCAGCGGATTTTATACAGATGTATAATTCTAAAAAGCTTGTTTTCGAAAAGAACCTGCCGGATATGTATTCAATGCCAAAGAATGTCTCTATACAATAGTTTTCATAAAATATTAACATAATACTTTAATTGTGTTCAAAAAAATACAAGTTTGATAAATAAATATGTAAAGTTCGTAAAATTATAAAAAACAATATATCAAGTATATAAAACAAAATGTTGAATATTATTCAAAAAATAATCAAAAATTAACATAATATACCAAGTAAAATAACATATAGAGGAATAACTTTATACAGACAAATTAATAATTAAAAACTTGAACAATGACAAAATTTAGCCTAAGTCTGTGTTTGCTTTTATTGACGAGTGTGACTGCTTTCACTCAGAATATAAAAGTAAATGGAAGCATAAAAGACGATAAAGGAGAACCTATCGTTGGTGCTTATGTTTCCGTACAAAGAACAAAAACCGCTGTTAATTCCGATGCCTACGGAAATTATTCTATTTCTACAGCAAAGGGTCAGACACTTGTTTGCCAGTTTCTAGGTTATACTACTCAAACTGCAGTAGTATCCTCTTCTACAACAATCAACTTTATTTTAAAGGAAGAAGCAGCTCTTTTAAGTCAGGTTGTTGTCATGGGTTACGGGAGTATTAAAAAATCTGATTTGACAGGTTCTGTAGCCTCGGTTAAATCTGATGTTTTCACTCGTCAGCCGTCACCATCTTTTGAAAAGACCCTACAGGGCAGGGTAGCCGGAGTTCAGGTAGTGACGGACAATTCTCCCGGTGGTAGTGCCACAATCAGAATCAGGGGTGGTAGTTCTATCTATTCCGATAATTCCCCATTATTGGTAGTTGATGGATTTCCTTTAGGAAGTGCCGGAGGTCTTAAGCAGTTGTCGCCGGACGAGATTGAGCGGGTAGATATATTAAAAGATGCCTCAGCATCTGCAATTTACGGATCAAGAGGTGCAAACGGTGTTATTATCGTTACAACTAAAAGAGCCGCAGAAGGAACAACAAGGGTTTCTGTTAACAATCAGACTACATTCAATCAACTAGCCTCAAAGCTTGACAGGTGGTATGATATGCTTCTGATGGCCCAACTTAGTAATGAAGCTTCCATTAACGCAGGGTTGAATCCTCGTTACATTGGTAAGACCAACCCGTCAGGAATATATTATCCTTCATTGGGAGATATCGCTACCGGAGCATGGCCTTACAATACGGCATGGGAAGATTTGGTATACAGAAAGGTGCCAGTAACTAACGACATAAGTGTGAATGTTAGCGGATCAAGTGCAAAGACTCAGTATAATCTTGGGGTTTCGTACCTGTATGAACAGGGAAAATCAATCAAGGATGATTACAATAAGGGAAATATCAATTTTTCCATTCAGCATAAAATTGGTGAGAATGTCACCATTAAATTCAATGAGATTCTTTCAAGAGATTATAGATACAATAATTCTCTATCGTTAAGGAACCCGATTTTCCCGGCGTTCCATCCGGATGGTTCTTATTATATGCTAAATGATGTGGACTATTCTCATCCAATAGCAATTTCTGATAACAGCTATAACTATTCTAACGGATTCGACAATATAACAATGCTGGGTCTGGAAGGTCAGCTTACAAGCTGGTTGAAATTTACTGCGCAATCAAGTTATAAATATGGGAATTCTATTGGTGACTATTATCAGCCGGTAAAATATACTTCAGAAGGTAACCTTAGAAACGGTTACGGAAAAATATCAAACTGGAACGGACAAAATGCCGCCATTGACGCATACCTTACTTTTAACAAGACCTTTGGTGACATACACAATGTGAACGCAATGGCGGGATATTCATACGAATATTCTACTGCAAGAAGCTCGTCCCTTGCAGCGGAGGATTTCATTAACACGGCATTGGGCAACGAAAACCTTGCATCGGGAAAACCGGAAAAGATGAGAGTGTCCAATTCACTTTCAAGATCAGAGCTGGTGTCTGGAATGTTCAGGACTAACTATTCATTGATGGATAAATACCTCTTTACTTTCACGGCCCGTATGGACGGATCTTCTAAGTTCGGAGATGACAACAAATATGCTTTTTTCCCTTCAGGAGCTGTAAGCTGGAAGGCTCATAACGAGAATTTCATAAAGGATATGAACATGTTTAATGAGCTAAAGGTTCGCTTAAGCTATGGTACATCTGGAAATCAGGGTATTTCTGCTTATCAGACACTGCCTAGATATGGACAGCAACTGTACTATTATGAAGGAGAATGGCAAAATGCAATAGGGCAGGGCTTTGTTGCAGCCTGGACAGGTCCGAACGGACGTATAAGACTATTTGAAGGGTTGGGAGCTCCATCTCTTCGTTGGGAAACTACCACACAGACAGACTTAGGTCTTGACTTAGGTATGTTGGATAACAGAATAAGACTGACATTGGATTTTTATAATAAGCGCACAGACAATCTTTTAAGAGATGGTTATCTTCCTCCTTCTTCTGCATTTGACCGTAAGAAAATTAACGGGGGAACAGTTTTGAATAAGGGATTTGAAGTTACACTTGGTGGAGATATAAAGAGAGGCAGAGACTTTAAAATTTCTGCAACAGCAGTATTTTCGCTAAACAGAAATAAACTGGTAGATCTGGGCGATGTTACAAGCGTTGGATTTAATATAGATCCAAAGGACAATATGGCTTATCAGTACTGGGGATCGGTACCTTCTCTATATCGGGAATCGGGTATCAATATTCTGGCTATAGGTCAGCCGGTAAATGTATTCTATGGTTTCAAGACAAATGGCATCATACAAAGTCTGGCAGAGGGTCTGGAAGCGGGGCTCACAGGAGATCTTGCCAAACCGGGAGAGATTAAATATGTTGACTATGATAAAAGCGGTGTTTTTGATGATGGAGACAAAACCATTATTGGTGACCCGAATCCTGATTTTCTTGCCAGTTTTACCATTAATTTAACATGGAAGAATTTTGAGGCTGAATTGTTCTTTAACGGGTCTTACGGAAATGATATAGTAAACACTCAGAAGTTTGGGTCACCAAAGACAATGCCTCTGAGATGGACCCAGGACAACCCATCTACAGTTTATCCTCGCCTTAACGAATCGCGTTACGAATACAGGTTTTCTGATTTTTGGGTAGAAGATGGCTCGTATTTAAAGCTCCAGAACCTAAATGTTTCTTATAATATTAATTTCAAGACCAAGAAATATGTTATCAAAGGGCTAAAGGTGAACCTGAATGCAACCAATCTTTTTACAATCACAAAGTTTACCGGCTTTGATCCTCAGAAGACAGGCCTGGATGGTATATATGGTGGAGGACTACCGGGATACAGGTTATATACTTTAGGGTTAAATATGAATTTTTAATTAGTTATGAAAATGAAAAAATATATAATTACACTTTTTCTTTTTATGGGTCTTGTCAGTTCTTGTGACCTTAAAGAGGATCCCTATGGAATATATTCAAAAGAGAATATGTTCTCAAACGAGGCCGGAGCCCAGTCGGTACTGCTCTCTGCGTATAGATCGTTATGCGATGTCGATTACAGCATAATGCTTATCTATTTTGGAGATATGACAACGGACATTGCATATAATAACAGGATGGACGATCAGCCATATCCCGAGATAACAGAATGGAAAATAAGTGCTCTTGCGAATAATATCTGGATTTTGAATTTTTACAAGACTCTTTACAGAACAATCAATTCGGCTTGTGATGTAATCGAAAATGTACCTGATGCAACATTTCCTGAGGCTGCAAAAAGCCGCATACTTGGTGAGGCATATTTCCTGAGGGGCTATGCATATTATCAACTTGCATGGATGTATGGCAAGGTTCCTATGAAGCTGACTACAACAGAGTCATTTCCAAAATTGGCTAAGGATCTGGATGAGGTATATGGGCAAATTATAAAAGACTTGACCGAATCTGAGAAACTGCTGACTATTAGTCGCTCTCCCGGTTGTGCCGATAAAGTTGCCGCATGGGCAATGTTGGCCAAAACTTACCTTTTCCTTGCATCTGCAAAAGAAAACAATGCATTATTGTATAAGGATATGACCTCTGTAAACGTTACAGCATATTACACTGAGGCAGCAAAATGGGCCAAAAAGGTTGTAGATAATCCGGAACAGACAGTCTATTCTCTTGACCCGAATATTTATAATGTTTATGATTGCAACAAGCAAAACGGTCAGGAGCATATATTTCTTTTATCGCACTATCGTTCGGGAAGTTCAACGGAGGGAGACTATTCAAAGTTGCCAAGATATTTTCTGCCTGGAAACGGAGGAGCGGCATTTTATGTAAAAAGTCCGGTAAACGGTAGTTATGGAATTACTTGTGATGGTTGGTCGGTATGTGTGGCAACAGACAAGCTGAGGAGCGACATGGAAGTAGCCAGTGCAATAGATAAGAGATTGACCTTTTTCCATAATGCCTACTACAAAAAATCGGGTGAAAATTATGTTGTTGAATCTATGGTCCCTCAAAATCTGACACACTATATTTTTACATCAAAATTTCTGGATGTCAACGCAGAAGGTACAGAAAGGACAAGTGTTCCCTCTTACCTGATAAGGTTCTCCGAAATTGTACTTGTTTATGCAGAGGCATTGGGTAAGACTGAGGGTCTGCAGTGGCTCAACAGGGTAACTGCCCGTGTAAATGGCAGACAATATCAGGCTTCGGAATTTGCAAACGATGCCCAATTCAGGTCGGCTATACTTCAGGAAAGGGCATTCGAATTTTGTTTTGAACATAAACGTCTTGAAGATCTCAGGCGGTTTAATCTTGTCCGTACAAAAGTACAGGGTAAGAAATGCTTTGGAAGAGCGGACTCAGATCTCACTTCTGTAACAGATGCTCAACTGGCTTTTTTCCCTATTCCGCAAAGAGAAATTGACCTTAACCCGAATTTAAAATAACACTCAAAATAGAATAGATATGAAAACTCAATACTTATTAATAGTTTCTGTTCTGTTTCTTGCTCTGTTTTCTTGCCAGAAAGATGTAATGAAAGAGATAAATGAAGGTAAATGGAACAAGGAGAGAAATATTACAGAAATCAAGTTTGAAAATCAAATTGGACTTGCAACAATTTCCAGAAGTGGAGAGACTGCCACCGTATCCTTCAAGTATAATATGGATGCCACAGGGTCAAAAAAGATAAAAATGACCTCTCTGGTTCCTTCATGGGGAGCTAGTGCCAATGTTAAAACCGGTGATATATTGGATTTTGATAATGCAGATAATCGGACAAAAATAATTGTGACTTCTGCTGAAGGTTCGCAACTTGAATGGACAGTCAATATGGTTCCTTTTGTTGAGCCAATCAAAGGCGAATGGAAAGTGGCATTAATGATGGTCTACGGAGGAGCAGATGGAGGAGCTTATGGCGGAGATGCATGGGTTAACCTTAGTTCCCAAAATACACTCTTTCTTGGAAACCCACCAAGTTGCGAACTGGACAATATTTATACATTTGAACAGACAGGTTTTACGGAATCGGGCAATTCATATGGTAACATTGTGAACAATCCTGGTGCTGACGGAAAATATGCCGAATACAAATGGAAAAACGGTGTTGATAATGCTGAAAGAGTATACAGATTAATTCCTCGGACAGGGGGTAAGTGGGAACACGATGCAGTTACAGATGAATATATAATTAAAGATGTCAATGGAAATCTGATAATCAAGACTATATTCAGGCGCGATGTGCCATTCGAGTATAAACCTAACAACAAAAAGGGGTATACATTTACAAATAACACGCTTGTATTTAATGTCAAGACCTTAGGTTTGTTTGTAGGCAGCTGGAACTGGTTATACAACTCTTACGATGCAATGATAGCAAACCCGTGGAGTTATTGCGTCAGTCTGAAACGATAATTTATAGAAAATAAAAGCAAAGGTTATTAGGTTATAGATAGTAGTTGGTTTTTTGATACAGCTCCTCTATGGAAATGGAGGAGCTGTTAGTAAAGAGATTATTACTTCTAATAAGAAATATAAAAATATGATGACAGGAACGTTGAACATAATAGATGCAATTGTAATAACGTGTTATTTCGCATTTATTGTTTTGTTAGGACTAAAATATCGAAAGAGCAGTACGGCAGAGGGATATTTTCTTGCCAGCAGGTCGGTCAGCTGGCCGGTAGTGGGCTTTTCTATGTTTGCTGCAAGTATATCCTCTTCTACATTGATTGGTCAGAGCGGGGATGCTTATTCCACAGGTATAGGAGTGTTCAACTATAGTTTCATGGCCATAATTGTTATGCTCACATTTGTGTGGTTTATTTTGCCCTTTTATATAAAATCGGGAGTATATACAATACCTGAATTTCTAGGTAAACGTTATGATCAGAAAAGCAGATACTATTTTTCTGCTATAACAATTATAATAAACATTTTCCTTGATGCAGCCGGATCGCTTTATGCTGCCGCATTAGTCATGAAACTTGTTTTCCCGGAAATGTCCATAGAGTTCTTTGTCGTCATATTTGCGTTGGTTGTAGCAGCATACACGATTCCCGGGGGACTCTCATCTGCAATAAGGGTAGACCTTATTCAGGGAATAGTACTTACAGTCGGGGCCATATGTCTGACAATCATAATATCGCTGAAAGGAGGGACATCTTATATAATTGACATGATGATGAACAATGATATTACGATGAAACTTGTCAGACCAATGAGTGATCCTTCTGTACCATGGCTGGGGATGATTCTGGGGATTCCTATTCTGGGATTTTTCTTCTGGACAAACAACCAACAGCTGGTTCAACGTGTACTTACAGCTAAAAGTCTTGATGACGGGCGAAAAGGTGTATTGATGGTGGGTTTCCTTACTCTCCTTACCCTATTTATCATTATTATTCCTGGAGTTATGGCCAGGAAGTTTTTTCCCGATCTTGCAAAGCCCGACATGGTTTATCCATCATTGATAATTAATATGTTGCCTGTAGGAGTGATTGGATTTTTACTTGCTGCCCTTATTGCTGCTCTTACTTCTACATTAAGTGGTCTGTTAAACTCTGTGGCAACACTGTTTACAATGGATTTCTACAAATCGGTTAAAAAGGAGTCAACTCCCGAAAATCAGGTTAAGGTAGGTAAAATTGTATCTGTTATAGTATTGATTATAGCTGTATTGTGGGCTCCGCAAATAGGAGAAAGATTCAGTTCGCTTGTGAAATACTACCAAGAGATGCTCTCTATGCTCGCACCACCAATTGTCTCTGCATTTTTGCTGGGTCTCTTCTGGAAAAGGATAACTGCTAATGCTGCATTTTATGGTATGACAATAGGTGCAGTACCCGGATTGGTAAATATGATTTACAAAATATATACCGGGACATCAATCTTTGGAGATATGCATTTTCTGAATACTGTGCCTATATATATGGCTTTCAGCATGACAATAATGATTATATACTCATATCTCTCTCCTGCCCCGGATAGTGACAGTGTTAAAGATCTCATCTGGACAAAGAGGGTGTTTAAGGAAGATACACTATCATTAGTGGGAATTCCGTTCTATAAAAATTACAGATTTATATCATATATATTATTGGCGACATTCGTATTAATGCTTGTTGTCTTCTGGTAAAATAATAGACCTATTATAAAAATGAAACTTAAAAAATTTAGTGGGAATCCAATACTAAGGCCACTTGAAACAAATAGTTGGGAGAATTTAATTGTGTGTAATCCAGGAGCCTGGTATGAAAACGGTATATTTTATCTTCTTTACAGAGCTGCAGGAGACGACGAAGATCATGTGATCAGATTTGGACTTGCAACAAGCAAAGATGGTTATAACTTCACAAGAGAGAATGATTTGCCCTGCTTCGGACCAAGCAAGGAGGGGCCGGATTCAGGTTGTGTGGAGGATGCCAGGATTGTTAAATTCGATGATTATTATTATATTACATATGCCTTCAGACCTTTTCATCCCGGACAATACTGGAGATTTAATCATGATGAAGTTCTTACTCCGGAGATGGGAGAGAACGCCCCTGTGTTTTTAAAAAAGAATATTGCCAATTCTGCACTTGCAATAACTAAAGATTTTAAAACATGGCGAAGACTCGGGAGAATAACTCAGTCAAATCTCGATGACAGAGATGTTATAATCTTTCCGGAAAAGATAAACGGAAAATATGTTATGCTTCACAGGCCTAAAGAATGGATAGGTGTGGGGTATGGCCCAAAATATCCAGCAATATGGATCAGATCATCTGATGACTTGCTTAACTGGGAAGAGCCAAGTAAGGTCCTTATTGAAGGAATAGAAGAGAGTTGGGAGGAGAAGGTTGGAGGAAGCACACCTCCCATTAAAACAGACAAAGGATGGTTTCTCCTTTACCATGGTGTAGAAAAGGGGGGGAGAGGGTACTACAGGGTGGGAGCCCTTATGCTGGATTTGAATGATCCGACAAAGGTAATAGCCAGAACCAGAAACTTTATAATGGAACCGGAGTTTGACTATGAACTGGAGGGTTATTATAGCGGATGTGTCTTTCCAACTGGCAATATTGTGAAGGATGGTATACTGTACGTCTATTACGGAGGAGCCGACAAATATGTAGGTGTAGCAACTGCAGATTTTGATGAATTGGTAAATAAACTCTTGAAAGGAGAACTGTAGTGAACAGATATATTATTTTTTTTATTCTGCTTACTCTGCTCTCTTGTTCAAAAAAAGAGGAAAGAGCAGAGGGTGAAAAATTTGTGAGTAATTCTACAATTGAGGTGAACTCCTCTCTTAAGAGCGACATGGTAATTCAACAGAATTCAACTTTTGTTATTAAGGGAAAGGGTACCGCCGGCGAGAAGGTAAGAGTTACATGTTCCTGGGCAGCATCTCCTGTTATAATAACTGTAGACAACAACTCGACGTGGAGCGTATCTGTCACAACTCCCGCAGCTGCAATGGAACCGGTCAGCATAATTGTAGAAGGAAAAATCAAAAAAACATTTTCGAACATACTAGTTGGAGAAGTGTGGATTTGTGCCGGCCAATCGAACATGCAATGGTATCTTAAAAACGCAACCAACGGAACTGAGGAGGTGGCAACTGCCACTTATCCTAAAATACGTCTGCTGAATATTAGCCGAAAGACCGCTGTGACGCCTCAGGAAGAGTTTGATGCTCAGTGGCTGCCATGTGTCCCCTCAACGGCGGGGGATTTTAGCGCCGTAGGATATTTTTTTGGTAAGAATCTGTTTAATGAATTAAACACTCCTATTGGCTTGATAAGTGTCAACTGGGGAAACACCGCTATAGAGGTATGGATGAATTCGCAATGGGTAAATGGTGATGCGGAACTTCTGGATGACGCTTTTACCAGGAGTGCCGGCCATGACGACGGGAGCCCGAGTACTATTGGGAGTGCATATAATGCGATGATTCACCCTCTTAAGGGAATTCCGGTTGCGGGTGTTATCTGGTATCAAGGTGAGAATAACCAAGGCAGCCCTTATATTTACCCGAAATTTCTCAAGACCATGATTGAAGGTTGGCGAAATGACTGGCAAAAACAGTTCCCTTTCTACATTTGCCAGATAGCACCATATAAGAGATTATGGAACTATAAAACCTACTATTCAAATCCTGCAATGAGGTTTTCTCAGGCAGAAGCTACAAAAACGATAGCTAAGACTGCAATTGAGGTTAATGACGATATAGCGGATATAAACGATATACATCCAAGAAACAAGAAGGATGTGGGTTTAAGGCTGGCATCGCTTGCCCTTAGCCAGACGTACGGAAAGACAACCTTCAATACATTAAGGTCACCAATTTACAAAGAGATGTCTGTTGTTGGCAATAAAATCATTATTAGGTTTAACTTTGCAGATACAGGGTTCAAAACAACTGATGGAAATCCACCCTCTTTGTTCGAGATTTGTGGTGAAGACAAGGTTTTTTATGCAGCAAATGCTAAGATAAGCGGATCGGAAGTTGAATTGACGAGTCCTGATGTATCGGCTCCTGTAGCAGCAAGAATGGGTTGGAGCTATACAAAAGTTACAAATTTAAGAACAACAGACAACCTCCCGGTTAGTGTATTCAAAACATACCAATGGGCAGATAATACTGAAGAAAAATAGCGGATATGCACAGGATTTCTCTTTTACTTATTTTTTTTCTGCAAATTTTAACTCTAAATGCGCAGGAACTGAAATTGGCATCAATATTTTCTGACGGTGCTGTCTTTCAGCAAAAGAGTGAAGTGAAATTGTGGGGGAAATCTGCACCATTGCAAACTGTAAGGATAGTGCCATCGTGGAGAGATGCAGTAACTGTAAATGCCGATTCAAATGGTGACTGGTGCGCGCTCTTGAAGACTCTTAAAGCCGGGTATAAATCCTATTCAATAAAAGTTGAAGCTGGTAATGACACTATTAAACTTGAAGATGTCGTTTTTGGTGAGGTCTGGCTGGTTTCGGGACAATCCAATATGGAGATGTCCTTTTACGAAGATAAGCTTAGCCCAAACAGGGTAGAGGGAGCAAATGAAGTTATAAACGGGAAGGATGATGCTTTTCTGAGGAGCTTCAATGTAGCCAGAAAAGAGTGTTTCTATCCGCAGGAAAATGTGGTTCCAAATGGAGGATGGAAGAAAAAAAATCGCGAGAATGTTGTCTGGTTTTCTGCAGTGGGATATTTTTTTGCAGCCAAACTGAGGGAACACCTGGATATACCTGTGGGTATTATAAATTCTTCATACGGAGGATCTCCTGTCGAGAGCTGGATACCTGAGGAATATACGGTCGGCCAAATATATTCGTCTAAAAGTGAGGAGAGGAAGGAGGAGATAAGAATGAATGCGCTGGGGCAGAATGAAGCTTTGATACGATTCGGAAAATGGATAAAAGAGTCACAAAAATTCTCAGGGCAGGAGTTAGCAGAGAGCGATTTCTCAAATCTGGATAAATTGAGTTTGCCAAATTATTTTTACAATACACCAAGAGGCGAGTCTTTGGGTGGAACTTTTCTGTATAAGAAAATAGACATTGCAAAGCCTTCGGAACTGATACTTGAGCTTCCCATGATTGACAGGAACTGTGAGATATATTTCAACGGGAAACAAATTTACCAGAATATTTTACCTTCTCAGGCATACAGGCACCCACAGGTAACCATACCATCGGAGATTGTGCAAAATGGAGAGAATGTCATAGCTATTAACCTTATCTCATCATTATGGAACGGGGGAATTGTCGGCCGTCCGGAAGAGATGAGGATAGCTTCTTCCGATACAGCAATCTCTTTGGCTGGAGAGTGGCACTTCAAAAAAACATTTGAACTCAGTCAGGTTGCTCCGGCACCAAAAGAGGGCTTACCCAATGCTTTCCTGTTGTCATCTTTGTATAATGGAATGATATATCCTCTTGCAAGATACCCTATAAGAGGTTTTCTGTGGTATCAAGGTGAGTCAAATGTCGGCAATGCAGGTCAGTATCCGGAAATGTTAAAAAACATGGTAAAGGGATGGAGAGATATATGGGGGAAGAACCTTCCGTTCTATTATGTACAGATTGCTCCTTACAAATATTCCGGACATGAGAATACTGATGCCGCTGAAATGAGGGTGCAAATGTCTGAGGTTTATAAGTATATCCCTAATTCCGATGTGATACTGACCACAGATTTAGGTGACCCGGAAAACATACACCCTCCAAGAAAGAGAGAGGTGGGGCAAAGACTTGCTTTAAAAGCGTTGTCAGAAACATACAAACGCAAGGAGTTCAGAATAGATTATCCTGAGGTATCCGATGCAAAAACGGTTGACGGAGTAGTTATTCTAAAATTCAGAAAAACATACGGAAAACTAATTTCACTTTCAGATTCGTCGGCATTTGAACTCTCTGATAATGACAAAACTTACTTAAAGTCGAATTTTAAAATTGTTGGTGATGAAATTCATATTTTCAACAATTCAATAAAAAATCCTAAATTCGTGAGGCATGCTTACAGAAACAGCTCAACGTCCACAATTTGTAATGCTAAAATGCTGCCAATTAATACATTCAAAATTGACTTATGAATATCTCTAATTTTAAATATTTACTACTTTCTACTTTAATATTTTTTTCTGTAACGCTATGTGCACAATACAGAGAGAAGGGTAAAAGCGTTGTATGGAAAATAGGTTTTAACGAACAATACGAAGACAATCTTAATTTCAAAGAGAGGTATTCCGATGAAATCAAGGCTATTGCTCAAAAAAGCAAGAGAGGGTCAGGCATTTCAAAGGATATTGATGTTCTTTTTGTAGGCAGTTCGTCTATAAGAGGCTGGCGGTCAGTTTATCAGGATATGCAACCTCTTAATGTTGTCAATAATGGTTTTGGGGGTTCTACCATAAGAGATATTCTATACCATTACAATGTTCTGGTGAAACCTTTCAACCCCGATAAAATTGTCCTCTATGTAGAAAACGATGTAATACAGGATGCTGGTGTTTATGTAGACACTTATATTCTGTTCGATCTGTTCAGGATATTTGCTCATAAAGTTAACAGCGATTTTCCTTTGGCTACCCTGTTCATTGTTTCTATAAAACCCTCTCCATCAAGATTTAGCCTTTTAGACAAGCAGTCAGCCATAAACAGTATGCTCAAGAGTTTTGCCGACAAAATGCCGAACATAGAATATATAGATGTTGCATCTCAAATGATGACCCCAAACGGTGTTGACTCAACACTTTTTATAAATGACAAGCTACACATGAATGCAAAGGGATACCAGTTGTGGACTAGTATTATAAAACCCGTGTTGACTTTGCAGTAATTTTTAAGTAACTATTTGCATGCATGGTGCTTACACGGTTTGTTTGTATTGTAAAAGTCACTATCTTTGCAGTATGAAACCGAAGAAACGTATTACAGAGGCCGATTACATTAAGGCCAACCGAATCGCAAGCAGGGATGCTGAGATTGAAGATCACGGACATCCGGTGTGTCACAAGCGGGTACACAGGTCCAAAAAGATTTATGACAGAAAAAGGAATAAGGCAGGCGATAAAGGTCTGCCTTTTTTAATATATTTGCTTTAACTTTGAGTTATGCTAAAAAATCCTTTTGATAAAAGATATTTTGAAATACTTTTTGAAACTCATTTTGAGGATCTTATGACTTTTGTATATAGCTATGTGAAAGATCATGAGATTTCAAAGGACATTGTTCACGATGCTTTTATGGTTTTATGGAAAAGGAGGGAGGTACTTGACACAAGCTTGTATCCTAAAGCATATTTGTATAAACTGTCCCGAAACATGGCGCTTAACTATTTAAGACATCAGAAGGTAATCCTTACAAATGAACAGTCAATTATAACTCATGAAAAAGAGATCCGGCAGGATATGGATGACTATGACAAGTCTCTTGACTTGTTAGCGATGTATGTAAAAAAATTACCCGAAAAACAGAGAGAGGTCATAAATAAGTGCTTTGTTGAGGGCAAGATGTATAAGGAGATTGCGGATGACTTGGGAATCTCTATTAATACAGTTAAAACTCATCTAAAGAGGGCCATATTGCATCTACGGTCTGAGTTGAGATAGATTTCCTGAATAAATATCCAGAATCCATGTCACCCATTCCGGGGTGATGCGTGTATTATTTGCAAACAAAATAATTTCATGAGTGAAAATGATCACGATATTAATATAGAGTTCCTGAACAGACTTTTATACCGTAGGGAAGAGTTGTCTTCGGAAGAAATTGAGAACTGGCTTTCATCAGAAAACAACAGAAAGCTATTGGATGAAGCAGCTATGTACAATCGTGCTCTCAGTTCATTTAAATATGTTTCTGCAAAGGAGAAGGAGAAAGAGCGTATACGTCTGATGAACAAAATACAATCACCAGGAAAACAGCTATTCCGTTGGGTTGGGTATGCGGCTTCTATATTGATAATAGCATCAGCTGGGCTCGTTTTCTATATGAGCAGTTCGGGTAACAAACCAGAACAATTGTCAGTACAGGAAAAGATAAACCCCGGAGAATTCAAGGCTGAATTGGTATTGCCCGATGGAAAAAAGATATTGCTGGCTGCTAAGGAAGCATATGTAGATTCATCAAAAGGTGTGGTTGTTCAGAATGACGAAACCAATGGTCTAGTCTATTCTAAGAATGATTCTAATACTGGTGAATTGGAAAAAATCTACCATATCCTTAAAGTTCCCTTAGGTGGTTTTTATCCTCTCCTACTTTCTGATGGGACCAAAGTTTGGTTAAATGCCGGTTCTGAATTGAAATATCCGGTAGAATTTAATGGAGATGTGCGCGATGTTTATCTACGAGGTGAGGCCTATTTTGAGGTTATGAAAGACAAAATACCATTTGTCGTAAATCTTGAAGATAGCAGAATAGAGGTTCTTGGGACAAGCTTTAATGTTAATGCCTATAAAGGGGATGACAACATTTTTGCTACTCTTAAAAGCGGTTCCATTGCTTTCTACTCTGAAAAAGAAAAAATCAAGACAGTCATTAAACCAGGACAACAGTTAATGATGAACGCCAATTCGGGAGAGACATCCGTAAGGGATGTGGATGTGAACACATACACTTCATGGACAGAGGGAATATTCAATTTTAACGAGATGAGTTTGGATGAGATTATGAAGATAATTGCCCGGTGGTATCAGGTGAAAGTTGTATTTAAAGATGAAAAGATCAGATATGACGAGTACTATGGTAAGATGCCTATGTATTCGGATATAGAGGATGTGTTAAGAAAAATAGAATTGTCTGGTAATGTAAAATATAAACTAGAAGGAAAAATGTTAACAATTACAGAAAGCAAGAACGGGATTAATTAAAATCCCGTTCCCCACAAAAAAAGTGTCGGCCAACACATTTTTTGTGAATTTTTAATTAAAAAAACCAAAACAAATGTATGAAAAAAAACTCAGATTCATTGCCATTTTCTTTATGGCAATCAATGCTTGACAGATGCTTAGGCAATGTTAAGAAAGCAAGGCTTTTATTGTGTTTAATTGCTTTGTTGTTATCCACAAACAATTATGCTCAGCAAAAGGTTACTCTGACAATGAAGAACTCCACTCCAAAGGAGGTTTTCACTGCTCTAGAAAAGAAGACGGGATACACATTTTTTTATAAAATGGAGTATCTGGCGCCCTCGCAGAGGATTGATGTAAATGCAAAAGATGCAGATTTCTCTGACTTGTTGAAAGAGATTCTCTCTCCTTTGGGCCTTACATTCAAAATTGATGACAAGGTAGTTGTGATCTCTCTTAAACCCAAGACTCCTGAAGCAAAGAAGGAGGTTGTACTTAAAGGCAAGGTAGTTGATAAAAACAACATTACCTTGCCCGGGGTTGCTGTGCTGGTGAAGGGATCAAAGTATGGTATGTCAACGGATATGGGTGGAGAGTTTTCGTTCTCTGTTCCCTATCAGAATGATATACTTCTTAGTTTTACCTTTTTGGGAATGAAACCTCGTTTGTTGAGATACACCGGGCAAAACAACATGCTTGTAGTCATGGAAGAGGACAGTACTGGCTTAAAAGAGGTTGTCGTAACAGGATACCAGGTTCTTGATAAGGAGCGTGTAGCCGGTGCAATAAGCACTATCAAGGCGAAAGATCTCTTCTTTGATGGTGTGACCAACCTCGAACAGGCCCTTCAAGGGAGGCTGCCAGGTATGGTTGTGACAAATACAAGCGGTCTGACAGGTGTAAGGCAGAGTGTACGAGTGAGAGGAACTTCGACACTTATGGGAAGCCAGGAGCCAATATGGGTTGTTGATGGAATAATCCAGGAAGACCCGCTCCCTTTTGAAACAAAGGTTTTGGATGCACAGGGGGGAATAACTGAAGATAATTTTGATTTTATCAGGAATTTTGTTGGAAGCTCAATTTCATGGCTGAATCCAAGTGATATAGAGTCTATTACTGTGCTCAAGGATGCGTCTGCAACAGCTATTTATGGAGTAAGAGCTGCGAATGGTGTGATAGTTATTAATACAAAACTGCAAAAAGGCGGTCCGGCAAAGGTCTCTTATTCATTCGGACTCAATGTAGGAGAGAGACTCACCTATAAAAAGCTTGAATTGATGAATTCAAAGGACAGGGTGGCAGTGTCGAGGGAGATATATGAAAGGGGACTTATTTCCAACTGGAGCAATAACAATATTGGATATACAGGACTTCTCAACAGGTACCTCAATAAAGATATAACACAGGAGGAATTTAATAATGGAGTGGCTAAACTTGAGACAAATAATACCGACTGGTTTGATATTCTGTTCAGAAATCCTGTGAGTCACAACCACTCTGTAACCATGTCAGGCGGATCAGATAAGACTAACTACTATAGTTCAGTAAATTACAACTCTGTAAAAAATACAGCTATTGGTAACCAAATGCAGTCGTACTCTGCCAGTGTTGGAATCTCCAGCTATTTCAGCAATCGTTTTAAAGTTGCGTTCAGATTGTCCGGTTCTCATTCGGATGTAGAGGGTTTCAAGCAAGTGAGCCCGTATTCATATGCCTCAACAACCAACAGGGTAATACCGGCTTATGAGGAAGATGGCTCTCTGTTCTACTACCAGGATGCATCAAACCGTTTTCTGTACAACTTTATCAATGAGAGAAATGAGACCGGTCTTACAACTAAGACAACAAATCTTAACACAAACCTGAACCTCACTTACAATATAAGTAAGGCTTTACGATATGAGACTGTGGGAAGTTTCAATATATCTATGGTAAACGGTGAGTCTTATGCGACAGAACGGTCAAACTATATAACAGCAATAAGGAATTATGAATATGGTACAGAGAAGCCAAATTCCGAAAATGCCAAGAATTCAAAGCTTCCTGTAGGTGGAGAATATAATTATGATGGTATAAAGACTCTAAGCTGGAACTGGAGGAATTCTCTTTCCTACAATGCAGTCTTCAATAAGGTACATGCGTTGACAGCCATGTTGGGAGTGGAGATGTCGAGTAAGAAATATGATGGAAACTCTTCAGTTGCATACGGTTATCTTTTGTATAGAGGAAAATCTTTTACACAGGTACCTGTCACCCTCACTAACCCTGTATCTGGTGCCATATATGCAAACACTCAGATTGAGAAGTTCTCCAATCAGATAACTGACCGTCTGACTAATAATATGGGTGTTTATTTGACTATCAATTATGCTTATGATAACAGATATGTTCTGAATTTCAGTGTAAGGAACGATGCTTCTAATAGATTTGGAAGATATTCTAATGAAAATTTCAATCCTGTATACGCAGGTGGAGTGAAATGGAACGTCTCCCGCGAGAAGTGGTTTCACAAGCAGAACATTGTATCTGATCTCAACCTAAGGGCAAGCATCGGATACCAGCGCAATATTGCTGAAAACTACAGCCCAAGTCTGATTGTTAAAATTCCTAAAGGGGCAGCCTCAACCATAACTGATATCAACACTCAGGAAGAGTTGCTCAATATAAGCAGCCTTCCGTATACCGACCTTCGCTGGGAAAAAACATTCTCATCAAATTTTGGGATAGATATGGGATTTTTTGATAATAAGGTGATTTTTGGTGCGGATTATTACATCAAAAAGGGTACTGATATGATTACTGTTCTTGCAATTCCTGTTGAATACGGAATTGACGGAATGCCTGTCAACGGAGGTAGTATGGAAAATAGTGGTTATGAACTCAGTACCATGTTTACTCCGGTTCGTACCAAGGATTTCACATGGAGTTTAAATATCAACACATCCAAGAACCATAACCAGATAACTAAGGTCGGCACACAAAATGTCACATGGAAAACAGCCGTTTCCGGATCGATGTACAAGGAGGGTTACTCTTCTTCTGCTTTTTGGGTTTTCAAATGTAACGGTATTGACCAGAACACAGGCTATCCTATTTTTGATCTTTCAACCAAGGAGGGGAGTGATCCTGCAAACGACCCTACATCTTATATGGTTTATGCCGGTAAAAGAGAGGCCGATTTTACAGGTGGCCTGAGTTCTCAGTTCAGATACAGACAATTAAGCCTTTCTTTTAATTTCAGCTTGCAGATAGGTGGTAAGAAGCTGCTTAGCCCGGCTTATAAATCAACTACTTTGCCAAATGAGTATGAGAATTTCTCTACTGAACTCCTGAACAGATGGGTGCCGGGTGATACCGATGCAACATTTCCAGGACTTCCGGATGCGAATGTGAAGAATAACGTGCTGTTGCCGGGGTCAACAAATAAATATACTAATTTATATGAAATGTATAACTATAGTTCGGCCAGGGTAGTAAATGCGTCCACTTTGAGATGCAACAATTTATCATTGAATTATGCACTCTCTGAAAAGATTGCCAAGAAGCTGTTCTGCAAGTATATCTCTTTGGGAGTCAGTATGTCCAACCCTTTTGCTATCGTAAGCAAAGATTTCAGGGGGAGGGATGCCGAGGTGGCCATTGGAAGCCAGCCACGTACCAGGTCATATAATTTAAATCTCAGTTTAACATTTTAATATGAACTATATGAGAAGCAATATAATATTTTACTTTTTAGGTCTTGTTTTACTTTCATCACTGAGCGGATGCCAGGATTTTCTGAAAGAATCAAGCCAGGATGAGATCATACCCTCTACGGTGAATGATCTGAATTCTGTTATGTACAAGGAGGCTTACCCTTATCAGTTCTCTTCTGACAATTACGTCCCATTGCTAACTGACGAAATGACCTGCAATGGATTGAATTATAGTAGTTATGCCACTGTTCTTCAAAACGGTACACCGGTGTTTACCTTCAATCAGGAGATGTTCGACGGTACTGAGGCATTTCCTGCAAATGAAAATTCATGGAAAAAGTATTATGAGAAGATCAAGGGGTGCAATGTCGTAATTGACCAATTGGCAAACGTTTCTGGTTCCGAAAAGGATAAAAATGCACTCCTTGGCCAGTCTCTGTGCCTGAGAGGCTATTACTACATGAAGCTGGTCCTACTTTATGGGCAGGCTTACACTGGAGCCGGGGTAGATCCTAAAGTGTCGTTGGGAGTTCCGCTTATTCTCTCTATGAATGTGACAGATCAATTCCCTTCGAGGAATACATTGAAAGAGGTTTATGACCAGATAGAGACAGATCTGACAAAGGGGGCAACCCTTCTTGAGGAGAATTATGTTTCGGAGACTGCCTTCAGGATAGGCCATGTAACAGCTAACGCATTATTGAGCAGATTTTATCTGTACAAGGGAGATTATGAAAAACTTGTTCAATATGCAAATAAAGCAATAACCGATGGACCTGCTCTGACAAGCCTTTCATTAGGAGGTGTCAATTTTTGTATTTATGATCCGTCTCTCAGTACAGAGGTTTTATGGGTATATGGTAGCGTAGTATCAAGAAACAGCATTTATTTCTCCACTTCATACTCTGCCGCTACAGGTGCGATCCCTTTCACCGTTTCCAATAGTCTGATAGAAATGTATGACTCAGCCAATGATTTGAGATATAGTTCATACTTCTATTATGAGACAATGAAATCAACAGGAGTGCGTTATGCTGTCAGAGGAAATAAAGTCGGACAGAACATCTCTGGTTTCGGTGAACGTGGTGTCAGGATAGGTGAGGTCTATATCAACAGGGCAGAAGCTGCAGCCAGATTGTTCAAGGAGAAGGGTAATGTGGCAGACAGAACACAAGCTTTGTCCGATCTCAACACTCTTCGCAGAAGCAGGTACAAAACAGGGGCCTATACCAATGTAAATATTTCTGATCCAGATGAATTGATCACTTTTTGCCTTGCAGAACGCCAAAGGGAGCTCTGCCTTGAGGAGGGTTTGAGGTGGTATGATATAAAGAGGCTGGGACTTTCTGTTTCACATACATATATCAATCCGGAGGGAGCATCTTCAACTCATCTGCTGGAGGCCGGTAGTAAGCTTTATGCTCTTCCGATTCCATATGATGCCATTGGCCGGAATTATAAGTTAGTACAAAATCCAAGATAATAAGAAATGAAAAAAATATACTTAATTTTAATAGTCCTTCTCGCGGGGTTATTCTCCTCGTGCGAGAAAGGTGAAGGCACACTTACTCCGTCGGGTATCGAGGAGGGGTATCACATGCCCCAGGGGAATAATCCATTTGATGCTACTATCATGGGTTATTATGAGAAATACGGCTCATGCCTGCTATATGATTTTACAGATAAAGATACTTACTGGACCCCTTCAGGATGGAAGAACGGAGTTACAGGTACAACAGCAGAGGGAGGTAAAGCGGGATTTAAGGTTACACCTGCAGATGCCAGTTATATACCACAACAATTGGCGCTTATTGATAAATGTTGGCTTGGTCTCTATTCTAATGCCTTCCTGGAAAAGTTCTTGCCATTAAAAATAATGCTATGCTCATCTGTGTCAACTGTTACATATCTCTTCACCCCTGCTCCTGCACATTATGGTTTAACTTCTGTAGATGCTTATTTCAATTACGATAATATATGTGTCAACTATGGAAATGAGAGTGTATTGGCAATTACCACAAGTAAGGAGCTGGCTCTTACCAGAACACTAAGCAGATTATTGGTTGAGTTCATGGTTGACAGAGGCGTTAGCACTCCGGCAGATTTGCCTGCTTTCGCTACTACAGTTTCTTATTCCGGCCTGAGTAGCCTCAAGACGGTCTCTGCAGGATTGGCCAGAGGTTTCTTCCCTATGCCTTCCAGCACGACTCCTACTATTGACTGGAAGAAGTTTATGCTGCTGATGGTCAGCTATCCTGAATCATATCTCAACAGGAGCAAGGCTATCACCAATGATAGCTGGGACACAAGCGAAGCAGCATGGGAAGGGATATTGAATCCTACAAAGGATACCAAAGGTCTGATGAAAAAACGTTATGACATGGTGAGAAACTATTTTATCGAAAAATACAATATGGATCTTCAATCCATTGGTAACAGATTCAACTATTAATGAAGAAAATAATTAATGCAGTTGTCTTGCTGCCTCTTCTTTTCTGTTTTATGTACGGATTAAAAGCACAAAACAGAGAAGGAGTGGCGGTAAGCTCCTCTTTTATTAAAAAGGGGACAATTATAGACAGTGGTTTTATAAGCACTTTCCAGCAAGAGGGGAAATATTACCTTATTATCCCCGAATCAGCACTTGACAGGGACATCCTTGTCACAATCACAATCCTGAGAGGATCGGCCTCTACTGATAAAGATCCTGAAATGCGTTTCGGTTACGGAGGCGACTCGGTTTTTGAGAAACTTATCAGAATCATTAAGAACAAGGACAATATAGAAATTACAAATCCGCAGTTGATATACGAAGGCAGGCCGAACTCAATATACAGCTCATATCTGAAGTTATTTGACGGGACAGTTATCACGTCCGCACCTATTATTGAAAAGAGTGGTTCCGGGTATGTAATTGATATTACTGACATGATGAAGGAAGATTCGGAATTGTACTCTTTAAGAGGTTCAAAAGATGCACTTAAATTGGGAGAGTACAAGAAAAATCTGTCATATATATCAGATATCAAAGCTTTCTCAGAAAACATCAATTTCAGTTCGGTAAGGTATTATTCAGTTGTTGAGAATAAGGAGAAGAAAGATGGCGGGGAAAACTATAATAATACTGCTTGGGAAGTTGGCGCAAGCTGGCTGTTGTTGCCTGAAAAACCGATGAAACCAAGAGTCGTTGAACCAAGAATAGGTTATTTCACGAAGTCAATAAAGGGTATAAATGACTGGCAGGATAAGGAAAATGGCGTACAGTCCGGTATCACCGTCGCTACACGCTGGCGTCTTGAACCTAAACCAGAGGACAAGGAGCGCTATTTCAAAGGGGAGATGGTAGAACCTCAGAAGCCAATAATCTTTTATATAGACAGGGCGACTCCGGATTACCTTGTGCCATCATTCATAAAAGCAGTAGAGGCATGGCAACCCGTATTCGAGAAGGTCGGTTTTAAAAATGCAATTCAGGCAAGACTTGCCCCGACGAAGGAGGAAGATCCTGAATATTGTGAAGGAGATGTTCGATATAGCCTTGTGTCCTATAAGGCATCACCTATTCCGAATGCTTACGGCCCTATGGTGACCGACCCACGGTCGGGTGAGATAATAACCTCACACGTTGCTATCTTTCATTCTGTGCAAGACCTACTCCAACGCTGGTATTTTGTAATGTGTTCGGTTGTTGATACAAATGCCAGGAAATACCCACTCTCCCGTGAGGTCATGGGAACGCTTGCAGGAACTGTGCTCACCCATGAGGTGGGACATACACTTGGATTGATGCACGATTATATGGGCAGCACTGTTTATTCGGTAGACAGTCTCAGAAGCAAGAGTTTTACCCGGAAAAACGGATTGGGAGCCTCAATAATGGATTATCAACGGTTTAATTATCTGGCTCAACCCGAGGATGGTTTCGAACCGCAGGACCTGTGTCCAAGAATAGGAGTATATGATAATTATGCCATAGAGTGGGGTTATCGCTATTTCCAGGACACTCTTGATCTAGCTTCTGAAACTGAGTTGCTTGGAAAGTGGGTTGACGAGAAAAGGAAAAATCCTGCACTTCTTTTTGTCAAAGAGAATGATTTGCTTGATCCTCGTGTACAATCAGAAGATTTTGGCTCTGATGTGGTCTATGCAAACAGCTTAGGTATAAAGAATCTGAAAGTAATTATGAATAATCTACAGGATTGGACTCCCAATAATGATCCTAACTATTTTCCCCTGAGGAGACGTTACCTCTCTGTCTTGAACCAATACAACAACTATATAAATCATGTGTTGAAGATAATCGGTGGCAGATATATTGACAATCCTGACTTTGGCGAGGATCACACTCTGTACAGACCTGTTCCGGCCGAAAGGCAACTAGAGGCATTGAAGTTTATTGAAACCAACCTAATGGTTGAACCTGAGTGGCTCTACAGACAGGATATCATGGACAAGACAAGGATTGACTATTCAAATTATGTCTTGAACTTTGTAAGCACTACTCTGGGAAAGTTATTCGCAAAAGCATCTGAGGTGATCAAGACTAAGGAGCTTTCAGAAGCACCATTCAGTTTTGATCTGATCGTGGAGACCATGTACAAGTCGATATTTGAGTCAAAGACTTTTAAACAGAAGCTTTCCAGATATGAAAGAATGATACAGAACGAATTCGTCATTAAGCTGACAATATTCGGAGAGAATCAAGGAAGCAACGGAAATGGTACCGGAGTTATGTTCAAGAGTACGCTATCCGATATCAAGTCTATCTGTAAAAGTCAGATTGAAAAATATCCCGGCACTCTGGAAGCCTCACACTATAGGGGTATCGCCAACTTTATCACCATATGGGAAAATGGTAAACAATCATCAATCTTAAATAATTTAAAATAATATATGAAACACAAACTTGTCCTTTTATTATTGGCTATTGTCTTATTACCTTCCGCAATGCACGGACAGGGAAATAACAAGTCTTTGACTTATAGCCAGTTTTACAAGAAGGACACCACTACTATACATAAAGGGTATTATTCAGTATATGTTTCCAAGGGTAAATACTATTTGGAGGTGCCTTGTTCTGCATTTGGTAAGGAACTCCTCATGACAATGCATGTTTCGGGAGGAATGTCTGCCTTTGTTTCTCCGGCTTCAGGAGTCATCAGGTTTTCAGAGGGGAGGAACAATACTCTGGAGATTTATAAAAACCTGACAAGAGATGTTGCATCTGATTCGACAGAGTGGGAGATGAATCTATCTCTAGAGAAATCCGGCTTTGTACCGGTGTTTTATACACTACCCGTTTATGCCCGTGGCGAAAATGAAAAATCTGTAATAGTGGATATTACAGGAGAACTTGGCAGTCCGTCAGGACTGTTCTCTGTAAGTGCGTATTCAGGATTGAGCCATCCTGATCCCGCAAGATCAGGAATAGATACATGTAAGATAATTGATAAGGGTGTGGTATTCACGGTTCACCGCACTCAGACCGACTATAGGCAAAACCCTCAGACAAGAATAGGTTTTGATGAAATTTCTTCATATAAGTTGGATATTCTGTTGCAGGAATTACCCGTGAGAAAGTTCTCCGATGTGGAGGCCCATCCTGCTTATGGATTCGAGACAGTGACAAAGAATATATATGATACAAGACAATTCCTGGTTCAGAAGAAAGAGTTCATACAGCATTGGGATCTTTCTAAACGCTCCGGCAATAAAATCACAGTATACATTGACTCAGTGACGCCGCCTCCTTTCAGACAAAGTATTTTAAATGCGCTTAAACAATGGGATTTGGCATTTAAAAAGGCAGGTTATAACGAGGTGTTCGACATTACTACAGATCCGGGTAAGGCACTGCTTTCATATAAGACAATATTGTTCAAATGGGGAAGTGCATATGGTAATGTTTTATCGACAAATATAAGCCATCCGCTCACAGGCGAGATTCTTTGTGCCAAAGTTAATGTAACTGATGCTACTGCGGATGAGATGTTGCAAAAGTATTTGCTTCAGTGCGGATTGATTGATAAGCGTGTTCTGAAGGATATGTATGATTTATCGCTTCGTCAGGATATAATGACGGCTCTTGTAGCATCGAAACTCGGAAAGGTCCTTGGTATGAAGGAGAATTATGCTGGGTATACAGCATTTTCTACAGATGATTTACGTTCCGAGGTGAAATTAAAGAAATATGGGATAAGTGCTTCAATAACTCCTCCGGTTGGATTTAACTATGTGGCCAGGCCGGGAGATAAAATCAAACCTGTAAACCTGCTGCCAATAGTGTCAATTTATGATCAGGAAGCCATTGACTACGCATATGGTGGAAGAAAGACCCCACCGTCACTGAAATCATCATATTTCACAACAAAAAAGGGGGATCCGTTTTCACAACCTATGTATCTTTCAAATGACCTTCTGAAATCTGCCCAACTGGGTATTGATAACCTCAAGGAAATTTACCCCGATTTGGAGAAAATTGTCCGTCAACAACCATATCCGGAGAATAAGTGGGGCAATGTCGGCAAATTGACAGCAGAACTCATGATTTTGTACAGCGATTACCTGAAACAGGTGGCCTCATTGGTTGGAGGAAAGTCTTCCAGAGCTGTGGTGCAGGGATACAAAGATTCTCCCATAACATTTGTAGCGGGCGATCTTCAACGGAGTGCACTGACCTTTTTGGAAAGTGAGTTACTGACACAGCCCTCAACATGGTGGGACTATAAGAACAATCTGAAGTCATGCGGCCTGAGCAGTGAGTCATTCCTTATCCAGACATCAAATGATGTGTTAAAGATGATTATCAAGCCAGAAGTTCTGGGCTCTTTGGTTGAAGCCGAAGATATGAAAGTCGAAGGTACAATGACTTGTGAAGAGCTATTCAGATATCTTGACAGGGTTGTTTTTCTTGATTTCCGCGACGCAACAGGGCTGACTCCTTACCAGAGATCTATCCAGCTCAACTTTATTGCTGCATTGGCAGAAATCGCCTCTAAGAATAATCTCACGGTTGGTTTGTCTGATAGTACTAATGCTCTCCACGCTTATTTATACAGAGTTTCGGGGAGGGTTGACTCCTTACTTAAGAGTGTATCCACCGATGAGGGGAAGGAGTACTATGAGCTCATGATGCTCAGACTCAAACGTCTTTATTATAACAACTAAACAGCTCCTAATGAAAAGAATTACATATTGCGTAATCATAGTCCTGACTATGATTCTTCACACTGCTTCGTTTGCGCAGAACAGAAGTATAGATTTCAAGCACATAACGCTTGAAGAGGCCTTCCAGATTTCGGGAACAACCGGTAAAACAGTATTCGTTGATTGTTACACTCAATGGTGTGGCCCATGCAAGGCTATGTCCGCCAATGTGTTTACTGTGGACAGTATAGCAGATTACTTCAATGCCAACTTTATAAATATAAAATTAGACATGGAGACGGAGGATGGTAAAAAATATGCTCTACCTTACAAGGTCGAAGCATTTCCCTCTTTTCTCCTGTTAAATTCAAAAGGTGAGCTTTTATTTAAATTTGTAGGGGGAATGTCTGCAGATAAATTCATGGCAAAGATCAAAGAGGGACTAAATCCTGAAAATAAGGTTGCCTGGATGGACAGAATGTATAAGCAAGGTAACTGCGATGGTCAATTTTTCAGAGATTATATTACGCTTAAGCTCAGCCTTGTTGAGAGGAAAGAGGGTACAAGGATTGCCTCTGAATATTTTGACAAGTTGACGCATCAAGAGAGAATAAGTCCGGAGAACTGGTTGCTTTTTGGCAGGAACAGATATGAAAGGGAACTCTCTGGTGTAAAAAGCAAGAATGTAGATTACCTGTTGGATCATTATGAGGATTTTATAAAAACAGTAGGAGCAGACTCAGTATACTCAAAAATCGCATCTAATGTCAGACAGACAGCTGATTACGTTTTGAGAGGCTGGTACTTTAAGGATCATGAACGTAACCCTCAGGAATTTATTGATCTGAAAAACAAGATTGCAAAGACCGGAATTCCCGATAAGTCACAATATCTTGCGATAATGGATATGATGATAGCTGTGGCTGAAAAAGATACTTTAAAGGTCGGCAACATCCTTGCGGATAATATCGGCAACTTTTCCGCCGATAATCAGCAGGTAATGTTCGGTTTTCTGGCATATTGCCCTCAACACGGGTCTAAGGCACATCCAAGACTGCTCGATATTGTGAAAGCTGTTTTGAGAAGCGGGAAGCATTCAAACCTAATGAACTATCTGAAATCAGCTTTCCCCTCCTTGGAAGAACTGGAGTCAGAAAAATATGATGTCCCTAATCTTAAAAATAAAGTGGGAACGACGCAAGTCGTTCCTTTTTTTCATCCCAAAAAGGATATTTGCTGGTATGTATTCGAAGAGCCAGGAGGAGAGAAACACTATTACTCTTTTGATCCCAAAAACAGAAAGAGAGAGCTCTATAACACACATGTGATTGACAGCCTTCTCAAATTGAACAACCCCGGATATAATCCTAAATCTGTCTTTTACACACCTAAATTTGATGATTCAGGTATAGTGGCCCGGTTAGAAGATTCAGGGAAAAGCTATGAATATAAAGCTGATAAGAGACTTCTAATTCCCTTAACCAAGGAGAAACCCAATATCAGAGCATTCGGTCTCTCTCCTGACGGACGCTTTGAACTGATTATGGACAAAAAGACTCTCAAGGTTAAAAATGTCACAACGGGACAGATTAATGAACTAAGTTCGGATTCAGAGGAGGAACACAGTTTTGTCCTTGCAGATATGGGTTGGGTGGGAAAGACCAACAAGTTCTACATTACCCGCACCGACAAGCGTAAATTGAAGACCATGCCCCTGTTGCATTCTATATACAACGGGCGTCCATTTGTAACCACATACAGTTACGAGATTCCCGGGGATTCAATAGTGACCCGATATGAAGTATACGCAGGAGACGCAGAGAAAGGGACATTTAATAAAATAGACATTGACAAGTGGCCCGGACAGGAGGTTGATATTGTCAAGACTGACGGTGTGAATGACCGTTTTTTCCTGTTGAGGAAGAAGCGTACGCGTGATGAGTTGGAGCTGTGTTGTGTGAATGCGTCAGACGGTTCGGTCAAAGTTCTGATTTATGAAAAGAGTCGGCCTTATATCAACTATGACCTCTTTCAGTGTTACATTATAAAAAATGGTTCAGAAATACTATTCTGGTCCGATAGGGACGGCTGGGGACATTTCTACAGATATGACTCAGAGGGCAGACTAATAAACCAAATAACAAAGGGAGAGTGGACCGCAGCTAAAATTGCAAAGATAGACACGTTAGCGAATCAGCTCTTTTTATACGGTTACGGGAAAGAGGTAAACAGAAATCCAAACTACTCATATCTATATAAAGTAAAAACAGACGGCAAGAAAATCAAGCTAGTCACAACTGAAAATGCAACACATCATGTTTTTATCGGCCCATCCTGCAATCTCATAATTGACAATTACTCAAGGATAGACACTTTGCCTGTCATCTCTGCAAGAGACGGAGAGGGAAGGCTACTTGAAAGAATTGAACATCCGGATATTTCTAAGTTGTTTGGTTATGGGTGGAGGGTGCCTGAGCAATTTACAGTTAAGGCAGCAGATGGTGTCACTGATCTTTACGGGATTATGTGGAAACCTTATGATTTTGATTCTTCTAAAGTATATCCGGTTGTATCTCAGGTATATCCCGGTCCACATACGGAAACTGTATGGACCGAGTTTACAGTGTTTGACAGGTATAACAACACAGCACTGGCTCAGAGAGGGATAATTGTGGTATGTATGGGTCATCGGGGAGGTACCCCTGTCAGGAGCAAGGCCTATGCTTCTTACGGATATGGCAATATCAGGGACTTTGCCATTAACGATGATAAATCCGGATTAGAGCAGCTTTGTCGCAGGTACAGATACATGGACAGTACCCGTATCGGTATTTATGGACATTCAGGAGGTGCAATGATGTCTGCGGCAGCAATATGCACTTTCCCCGATTTCTACAAGGTGGCTGTAGCATCTTCTGGAAATTACGACAACAATATTTACAATCGTAATTGGGTTGAGTCGTATCATGGCGTGGATGAGAACTTCAAATTGAATGTCGGGACAAATATGGATATTGTGTCAGGTCTGAAGGGAAAACTATTCCTTGTAACAGGGGATAAGGATGAAAATGTTCATCCTGCACATACATATCGCCTTATCAATGCATTGATAAAAAACAACAAGGATTTTGATTTGCTTATCCTTCCGGGACAGAGCCACGGTTATGAAAATCCCTATAAATCCTATTTTGAAAGGAAAAAACGAGATTATTTTACAAAATATCTTGTTGAATAACTGCAGTTTTAAAGAGAATAAGGCAGGCTATATAGGTCTGCCTTTTTTACTATAATTACTTTGGTTTAAATCCAATAACGACAAGACCGTAAGAATTATAGACTCCAAAATCATCCACATCGTAATACCCGCTGAAAGGCTGTCCGTAATTGTAATTTATATAGAACTTGTTATTGGAGTCGTAACCCTCAATATTAAACCAGTGACCGGATACCATACCAGGATCGCCTGGTTTTGGAGAGGTGGCAGTACGAGCTGCTATCATCAGGGGACGTCCGTATGCAAGCTCTTTTTTTAACAGCTTTATCCAGTCCTCCTTTGTATATTCCCATCTTTTTATAAAACGAACCTCCGAGCTTACATTGAAATATGTTTTTAATGCTGAAATATAGTCGTCGCCAGGAGTCCCTACATCCATTTTATTTGTAAGGCCAACCGCACCGGCTGCAAGAAATAACTTAGCTACATCTTTGTACTGATCAAATGATGGGCTGCTTCCAAAAGTATTCTGTAAATTGCTGTAGTTAATTACAAGAGTGTCAAATTTCAATCTGAATCTGGCATCCCCAGTAGTAGTAAGTCCATCTATTGTACCCGAACCGTAAATCTTACCCTTCCAATAAGCAAGAACGCGTGAAAGAGTAGTAGGACCGCATGGCGCAGGGTATTTCCCGTTTACATTATTTGTACCTGTGAAAGCCGGATAATAGGCGTTGTATGGCCAGGTGAAGACGCTCCATTCTGTTGACAAGAGAGGTTCAACAGATACAGGTAAAGAATTCTCATCCGGAGTTTTAAAGCTTTTATCCTCACCATAGCTTGTTCCGTTATCGTTAGATGCAAAGGCACGTACATGATAGGTTGTATTAATCTGAAGCTCTCTTATATCACAAAAAAATGACATTACAGTACCCATATTGGTAACCACATTGTCGGACTTGGTTGGGTTAGCATTAACTGACCAGCAAATACCCTTTTCTGTTATCGATGAACCGCCGGATGCTGTTATCTGGACAGAAATCTTAGCCCCTGTAAAGATTATATTACTGACATCACCTGTCTTGACCGTGGGTGTTGAATTATTTTTCAGGCCTCCGTCAATATCTCCGGTGTCCTTACTGCATGAGCTTACAATCAGTAATAATAAAGCAAAGCAAATGCTACATTTGAAAAAATCGAGTAAGTGTTTCATAGATATGTATATAAAGAGATAAATACACTAATAAAAAATCGTAATAAAGTTATGATTTTCTTAAATATCAGACAAGTTTTTTGGATATTTTTTGCGATATAGTGTTATCAAAGACCTGTTTATAGCGGCCCGCCTGCTTTTATTAGTGATTTACAACTTTATTTGCTTACTTTGAAAACAGATATTTCTCAATTATGAAAAACACATTAATATTTTTATTTTTTGTTTTGAGTTTTTGTCCCCTCAAAGCACAAACCGATAACTCTAAATCACAAGCATACTTGTTTTCTACTATTGTAAAACATTATGCAACTCCTGTGAAAAATCAATCCAACACCGGAACATGCTGGTCATTCGCCACAACCTCCTTTTTAGAATCAGAGTTATTCAGAATGAAAAAAGGGGAGTTTGACCTGTCAGAAATGTACACTGTCAGATTCAATTATATTAATCGCTTAAAAGACAATTATTTAAAAGCCGGCAAGGGAAACCTCACAGAAGGTAGCCTTTCGCATATGCTGTTTAAAGTTGTTTCTGCAAATGGGATGGTTCCAGAAGAGGTGTATAACGGAATCAACTATAATTCAAAGACTCACGATCATGGAGAATTTAATAGATTTGTAAATGCTATTGCCCCGGTCGCAATAGAATCAAAAAATATAAGTCCGGAATATGAAAAGTTGATAAATTCTTTACTTGACATATATTTGGGAAAGGTTCCGGAAAATTTCAGATATAAAGGAGAAAAATACACACCAAAAACATTTTTTACAAGTTTGGGTATTAATCTGAATGATTACGTTGAGATAACGAGCTTTACACATGCTCCCTATTACTCTTACTTTGTGCTGGATATTCCTGACAACTGGGATTCTGGTAAATACTTAAATTTGCCTATTGACGAATTTATGGAGGTTATCAATTATGCCCTTAAAACCGGACATACTATATGCTGGGATGGTGACATGAGTGAAAAAAGCTACTCAGACATAGCCGGTATTGCTGTCAATGCAACAAAGGAGGAGTTAGCTAAGGAGAGTGGCAAGAAACTGGATTTTACAAAAATATATCAGGAGGAAGACGTGACTCAGGAGAGTCGTCAAAATGGTTTTGAAACATTTGTCACAACTGACGACCACCTTATGCATATTATTGGTATGGCTAAGGACCAGAATGGGAACACTTATTATATTGCCAAAAATTCCTGGCGACCGGAAACAAACATGCAAGGAGGATATAATTATCTTTCAGAAAAATATGTTCGTTCTAAAACAATCTCAATTATGGTTAACAAGAGCGCAATACCAAAGGAGATAAGAGACAGGGCAGGTATTAAGTTATAATGCACCAGATACGGACGGTACTGTAAAATAAAAAATAGATCCTTTTCCCTCTTCGCTGGTAACTCTCATCTTACCACCATTCTTTTCAACGAATTCTCTGCAGAGTACAAGCCCAAGACCTGTGCTGGGTTCGCCTTCTGTACCATCTCTGTTGTTCTTAACATCCAGACGAAACAAGTCTTCCACCATGGAAGGACTCATGCCAATGCCTGTGTCGGTTACTGAAACTTCAACGTCTTTGTCTCCGGAAGTCTTGGCGGAGATAAGGATTTTACCCCCTTTAGGAGTGAATTTGACGGCATTGGAAACAAGGTTCCGGATAATTGTCTGAAGCATGTTCCTGTCGGAAAATACCTCCAAGTCGTCCGGAATGTCATATGTTATTTCTATATTTTTGTTCTTGGCAGGGCCATATACCATTGCAATGCTGTCGTCTACAATATGATGCAAAAATTCTGGTTTTGGCTCGAACGGTATGAGACCTTGCTGTATCCTTGACCATTCGAGAAGATTTTCAAGCAGACGGAAGAGGCTGGTGGCAGAGGTATGCATTGTTTTGGCAAAGCTTTTAATCTCTTCCATTGATAATTCGGGCAGTACCTCCTCTAATGCCTGTGTTATTCCTAGAAAATAGCTGAAAGGACTTTTAAGGTCATGGGCAATGATTGAAAAAAACTTTCCTTTTTCTGCATTTGCTTTCTGGAGTTCCTTTGTCTGGAGATATAGCTTGAGATGTGTTGCTGCCCTTGCCTTTACTTCCTCTGCCTGAAATGGCTTTGTAATGTAGTCTGCTCCTCCGCTAGTGAGAGCCTTCACAATGTCGCTTGTGTCATTTAAGGCGCTAATGAATATAATAGGGACATCACTAAGGTTTTTGTTCTCCTTTAACCTGCGACAGACTTCGAAGCCATCCATATCGGGCATCATTATGTCCAGAAAAATAAGATCTGGTTTCTCATTTTCTGCAACCTTCAAAGCCAGTGCCCCACTTGGAACCGGCCTCACTTTGTATCCAAAATTCTTAAGGATGTGGGCCAACAAGGCAAGATTAGCAGGAACGTCGTCAACAATCAGAATATTAGGGATATATTGGGTTGAAACATTATCGTTAGTCATATTATTTACCTCCTGTGTCATTTAACAATTTTTCCAGATGATCGTAATCGTAGTTTTTAGCTAAAACCATTAATTGATGGGCAAGCTGCGGGTTATCCGGTTCAATGGTTTCAATAAGTTTGATAAGCTGGTCCAGGTCTGCTACTGATATAGCATTCAGCATGTCAGATACAAGACTCTCCGGAAGCTTGAAAACATTATTCTCTGTATTATCCTTTATACTATTATAATCTTCTTTTGTAGGAGGAACGTCGTCTTCATATATGTATTTTAAATTGAGAATTTTACCAATTGTATTGAACAGGTCGCTCTCCCTGAAAGGCTTACGTATGTAGCCCTGCATATCCAGAGCCTTAATTCTGTTTCTCTCCTCTTCGAAAGTACTGGCTGTAAGTGCAACAATAGGAGTATTTTTCCCCATTTCCATCGACTTGATACGGCTTGTTGCCTCATAGCCATCCATGACAGGCATTCGCATATCCATTAAAATAAGATGAGGATCACACTCTTTGAATTTTTCGATTGCATCAGCTCCGTCTACGGCTTCATATGTTTCAAATCCAACAAGCTTTAGAAGATCAACGGCAACTTGCAAATTCTCTTTTTTATCGTCAACAACCAATATGCGATAAGTTTCTTCTGACTTGTCTAAGCAAATTACACGTTTGGTATTGCTCCGTTCAATATCTTCCTCCTTCCCATTTTTAATTTCGACCTTGAATGTAAAGACAGAACCTATACCAACCTGACTAGATACAGTAATGTCTCCACCCATAAGGAGAGCCAGTTCGCGGCTAAGTGCCAGGCCTAGACCGGTTCCTGAACCCTTTTTTACTCCCGAACTTGTCTGTTCGAAGTGTCTGAATAACCTGCTAATCTCCTCATCCGGAATACCGGGGCCTGAATCCTGAACTTCTACAATAAGGTAGCTCCGGTCATGATCAATTTTATCTACTCTTGTACGGATGGCAATCCCTCCCTCATCTGTGAATTTTATGGCATTACCAATTATATTTACAAAAAGCTGACGTAGTTTACTCTCGTCAATGATTACAAATTGAGGAAGATCGTCGGCATTTTCAAAAATAAGCTGAAGGTGTTTGAACTGCGCCCTCTCTTTAAAAAGCATGTAGATATCGTTGAACAGAGAGTGCAAATCAATATTAGTCGGATTTAATACAACCCTTCCGGCCTCAATTTTGGAAAGTTCAAGGATTTCGTTTATTAACTCCAGAAGATGTTCCCCTGCACGAATTATTGAATTATTATACTCCTTCTGTCCATCTGTCAGTTGTTTGTCGCGGTTCATCAATTGTGAAAAACCGATAATTGCATTAAGAGGAGTTCTTATTTCGTGAGACATGTTTGAAAGGAACAGGCTCTTTGCCTTATTTGCAGCTTCAGACTCTTGTTTTGCCTTTACAAGAGCTGCTTCAGTTTTTTTCTGTTCTGTGGTATCCCTGAGAATTCCAATGGCATTCCATTTGCCGTCTATTTGAATTGTGGATAGCGACAGTTGTACCGGAAAAATAGATCCGTCCTTTCTAAGACCCTCTAGGTCAAGTGTTTTGCCAATAGCGTTTCCCAATCCGGTTTGGAGAAAGATAGGAAATGCTATGTGGTGGCTCTCTCTGTAATTATCAGGTACTATAAATGAGTGAAGCACCATTCCCATAGCTTCCTCTTTGCTGTGGCCGAAAATTCGCTCTGCTGCCGGGTTCCAGTATGTTACCAGGCCCTTTTCATCCATCATGATTATTGCATCATGAGCCGAATCGGTGATTGATCTCATGCGCGTCTCGCTTGCAAAAAGAGCTTCGTCTACCTGTTTCCGTATAGCCATTTCGTGATTTAACCGTCTGTTCTTGGCTATTATTCTAATTAGAAAATAACATGTCAGAAGCAGTAAAATAATTATAAGACTTGATTTAAAGACCGCATAGAACAATAATGTATCCCATAACTTTGCGTTGAAGTCCATTCCGAAAACAGCTATGATATTACCAGATGATTCGTTTTTGACTGGGATATAAACGCTTATCCACGTTCCCCATCTGTCGGTAAGAGGTGGGGTGACATGTTCTTTGCCGTCTGAAAAAGGTTGTCTGTCTTGTGGTTGTGCTTCTGTATATTCTTGCCCGGGAGGAGAATAGTCTTCTGACTCCGCAGGTTCTGAATCAGCAATAAAATATATTTTGCCCTCTTTTTGAGTATACAGATATGCAAAACTTGCCTTGGGGTTAACACTGATTACTTTCTTCAGAATTTCTTTGATTGACTGATATTCAGGTTTATTTATATCATCGGGTTTTGCGTCGAGTTCAGTAAGGTCTGTTATTGGAAGTGTTGCAGCTATAGATCTGGCAATTTGCAAAACCTGTTTCGATTTGTCATTTTCAAATTTTACCCAAGTATAATGTACATATATGATGCCCAAAACAGCAATTATCAGAAATAGAAGTATTTCCAGTCTTGGTTTGCTTTGATTTGTTAATAATCCATTCATAAATAAAAAGCTATATACAAATATAGTTTTTTGTTTGTAAATCTCACGAACTGCCAGTTGTTTTTGCAATATGCAGAATATGAGTAATATATAGAATATTTTTCTATAGGTTTGTTGAAAAATTTAATTTGTAATGCGCTAATGAACAGTTGTTTGTAAAAACAACTGGCAGATATCTGTAAAAAACAAAGAGTAGGCAAAATTTGCCTACTCTTTGCCTTCCAGAGCTTGTTCTAATGATTAATTATAAAGCACGCCCATTGATAACCTCTATTGCTTTTTCGAGCAATTCGTCTCGGTTTTCTTTTATACCTTTAATTGTTGGATTAACAACGATGTCAGGCACGATACCGATTCTTTGGGTCTCTCTGCCGTCGGGATAGTAAATGCCGATTCCGCTGATAGCTGTGAAAATGCCTCCAGGCAGAACCAATCGGGAGATGTTGCCATCTGCACCGGCAGTGGTTGAGCCAATGACTTTGGCGCCGGGAGCAGTTCTGAATGCCATTGTGTGATATTCAGCAGAGCTTTGAGTGGTTTCATTAACAAGAATCACAACCTTGCCTTTATAGTAATTGTCATTTTGCCTCCCTACGCTCAAGGTCTTGGTAAATGTAAACATCCCCGGGATTTGTATGCTCCCGTTTGAAAATTTGACAAATTCAGTGCTATTGGGCATAAGGTATTCACTTAATGTAAAGACTACAAATTCTGACGGGTAGCTACGAAAATCAATTATGAGCCCTTTTGTTTTCTCAACCTCTTTCATGATTTCGGGAAGATAAGAATTCTTTATTCTTCCGGGATTTAAATAAGCAATGTCAGGATTGATGAATCTGAAACAAGTGTCATTTTTCTTCCAGTATTTTGTAAAATCTATTTTAGTGGATGAATATGTCCTTAGAACCTGGTCTTTATATGTTCCGTCTCTTTTAATGGTTATGTTTATAGTGGAGTCATTTGACCTTAATAACTGATCCGCCAGAATTCTTAGTTTAGTTGGAATATTAGACGCGGGGGCATATTTGCTTTTTTCATTTACAATTTTACTGACGGGTTCTTTGTTAATCTTTGCAATGATATCTCCCTTTTGCAACCCGGACTCCTTTCCCAGAACTTCATTATAATAGTCTGTAACAACAAGCTTTCCTTCAATAAATTTGACTGCAACCGGTACATAGTTGACACCAGTATATTTTCTTAACGCATTATCTGAACCCCATATGTTTGCATGCGTATCATTTACCCTTCCAATCAATTCCAATACAGCAAGCTTGTACTCAATTTCATTTGAGGCATTTATATAGTATGGGATAAATTCTGAAAGAACATCGGTCCAGTCTTCTTTAATGAGGTTCCTGTATGGGAAATAGTATTGGATTACGTTCCAATACCTGAAGAGTGAAAGCAGTCGAAAACCTGCATCGGGGTATTGCATTGCAGAATAACTGTTTTCGTTTTTGAAAAAAGGATTGCCAATATTTCCATCCAGTCCTATATAGTAGTTTTCATCAGATCTTTTTGCATTTTTCACCTTTAGTAGCATAGCTTCAAGTTCAGGTGAGAATTTAGAGTTGGTGATCCAATTGAGATCGGGGTAGATTTTGATTTTTTCTTTATTTGTAATCTCCTTGCTTTCGGTCTTAAAGTCGCCCAAACTCTCTACCCAGCTTAGTAAAATTGCATCTCTCTCATTCTGTTTTCTGGATTGGACAACTTTTGGCAAAATACGGAAAAGTTCGTAGTCCCAGTTGAAGTCGCCTTTGGCTATGTTTGGATGGTGATACTTCAGGAACCCCCAAATGAGTCCTATTGTCTTGAGGTCGTCAATTTTTTTGTCGGAAAGCTGCTTTGTTTCAATTCCTGAACCTTTATCAAATTCTGTATCCTTTTCTGCTTTTGATGGTTCAATTTCCTTTTTCTTTAATAATGATATATCCTTGCCATCTATCAATACCTCAAAATCATCTATCCAGAGCTTGCCCGAACCCTGCAATATGGCACCTATATGTATTAATTTTGCCTTTTCAGGGTAGGGTAGGCTGACAGAATATTGCGTCCAGTCGGCAGTACCTTTGATACCTCTGCTTTGCATATTGTCAAAGGCAATTGATTCCGAAGCACCGTCAATCCTAAGCATGAGTCCAATGGGAGCATCATTGATGTTTTCCATTTTTATGTATGCCCTCAACTCAATCATCTTGCCCTCATAACCGGCAGGAATAGTGTAGGCAAGGCATCCGAATGCATTTGGAACTATCTGCGTCGGGTAAATAACCCCGGAATATTTCCCGCTGTGCTTCACAACACTGTCAATGCCAACGTTATAATAATTGGCATTACCCCATTTTACCCATCGATCCGGCATTTTCCCATTAACCGAATTCTCTAAACCAAAGTTAAAGTCCTTTCCAGCGGATTGTGACTGGCCATATCCTAAGGATACCAATAGGGTCAGCAATAGTGCAAAAAATAGTTTTTTCATTTTAGTGCTGTGTTTGTTTATATTGTTAATATCGCAGAATCTCTTTTTTGTATTTTTTCAGAAGTTCCTTTGCTATAACAACACTGTTACCTTCCGGTACTGATGTGAATTTTCCACGTCTCTCACTCCACCAGGCCCCTTCAAAATCTGTTGCCCGGCTTTTATACTTTTCGTTGTCGAATTCACGTTTTTCCTTAATTGCAAGGTTCGCTTCGTCAAAGAACATTTGCCATCTTCTGGCATAGAACGATGAAATCAGACCCGACCATGAGCGGTTTGCATAATCATTGAGTTGCTGACCCTTGTCGCCCCACGACGTGAGTATGTTACGGGCATTTTTCTCAAAATAGTCTTCCTCTTTGTAATCTTTACCCATTTTCCGGGCGTCTGCGATCCATTTGCCAAGTAAAAATGATGAGTTGGAAGCCAATATTCTGTCCATATCATTCATGACCCCCATCATCCTATCTGCCAAATAGTTCATCTTTGCCTCATCTCTCAATTTGTATGCCAGCTTATATTCATTCCATAGAAAGTCAAAGTAGTTACCAAGAACCTGGCGCCCTATGTTGGCTACATCAAAAAGATAAACATCTGTCTGCTTCTTAGATTTGAAATTTGTACTTAGCATAAGCTCCCATACATGCAGTAAAACTTCATTGTTGTATGATATCCCGCTTTTGGCATAACGCTCCTGTTTTTCCAAATTGGGACGTGCGTTTACCATATTGCAGTGACCTGTCTTTGAAGTTGAATTGTAAACGCTGTCGTAGAGTATTTTCCATGCCTGTCTCATGTTGTCGTCTGCAATACCTGCTCTTCTGTCGGCCCAGGCATTCATCCACTGTTCGTCAGAAATTTTATAATCCCATGCCTTGTCAAACACATATTCATACATGTGAGGGTTGCAATCGAACCCCTCGAGTGTGGAGCCAAGGCCCCAGAAGTTTGATCCACCGTTTTTCAAGGTGTTTTCGATTCTTTCGCCAACATCCTTTATATTGCCGGCGAGCATGGTGTTTCCCCCGAAATTGCCTAAGTAGCACCACAGATAAGGTTGTCCGAAATACTTGTCTGTCAACTTCCAAACCTCGGTCCTTTCGCAGAAGTAATCAAGAAGCAACATTTTGTTCTGAGGAACTGCCTTTACAAAAGCCTCAATACGAGGGTTTGTCCAGTCTTTCCGCTGATAATAGTAGAGCCAGCTCATCTGTAGCCAGGTTGCCTTAGGGTCCACCTGGGAGAGGGTTTCAAAGATAGTTTTGGAAACACGGGCCAGATATTCGGGCTCCCAGCTTGGGGGAACAATTTCGTTGAACGGATCTATACCATAGATATGATCTGTACCATATAACTTTGTTTGTTCATCAAGAAATTCTTTCTGAATTGTATTGAAAAGGGGATCCATAGGGTCGAGGAAGCTGCTTCTGTAAATTGTGTCAAAACCACCCCATTGGCTCAGCTTGCTTATCTTTGCCTGAGGATAGAGCTGTTTTAGCTCGTATGGAACATGTCCGGCAAAAGCAGGTAGTACAGGAGTCATGTTAAGTTCACGTTCCCTTCTGACAATCTCTTTCTGCAAAATTTCCTGTCCATCTAGCCAGGAGTGTGGGAGGGGACCCTGCCAGTAGTCCATGTTAAGCATTCTGTGCCATGGAAGATGGGCCGGACCTGTAAAGTATCCACGTATTGTCTCATCGCTGAGCCCCAGCTTACGCCATACCCTGTACCAGACAGACTCCTGTCCGGTTATTGCCAGGGGAAGATTGATTCCATTAAGTGCCATCCAGTCTATGAGCCGCTCCCAGTCGCGCCACTGCCACCAAGGCATGGTATATCCAAACGTGCAGTAGTTGAGAAAGAACCGGTTATTACATCGGGAACTTATCTTTATCTTTCCCTCAATCTGCGGCAGCGTATCTGGTAATTTTATTTTATCATCGGCATACCAGCTAACGGAAGTTTTGCAGTAGTACCTTAAATAGTGGTTCAGGGCCACGGCCATGCTGTTCGCACTGTTTCCCCTGATTATTATCCGCGTATCCGCACTGTTTTCAATTTCAAAACAATCCGATTTGTTTTTAATCTCTTCAAGAATGAAGTGGGTGCTTTTGTCACCAAGTATACGGTTGAAGAGCTGTCGGGCAGCAATGTTTTCTGCGGGGAGATTTAAAGGGAGAAGTATTACAAGAAATAGAAAAAAGAGATGTATGCGTTTGTTTACAAGCTTCATAGTGATATTTTAAGTTTAAGTGAAGATAATTGTAATTCAGAAACAAATATAAGTATTACAGAAAATCTTTCATTTATAGATACCCATTTTTACGGTGCTCGGTGTCTAATAAAGTAAATTGTGTAAATCCTGATGCAATATTACTAATTTTGACGGATGAAATTTTCGGATGTTCATATAGGTATGTTATCAAAAGGAGATAAAAAGGCATTTCTCCTGCTATATGATAATTATTTTGTATCGCTAACAATTTTTGTGCAAAATTTCGGATTGTCAAAAGACGACTCAGAGGATATTGTACAGGAGACATTCTGTAGATTAAACCAAAATTACAATCTTCCGGAAAATTTAAATGCATTCAAATCATATCTTTATACTGCTGTTAGAAACAAGTGTTTTAACTATATCCGTGACGAAAAGCGCAGAAAATCCAATGAGACTGTTTTTTTGGATCTACAGGACGATCTGCTAATTTTTGATAAAATTGTTGAGAACGAACTGTACAGACAGATGCATCTGCTGGTAAAAGAAATGCCACCACAGTGTAAAAACATTTTCCAACGAGTTCTCAATGGCGATACATCGGAGAAAATTGCAAATGATCTCAATCTCTCAGTTGAGACAGTTAAGACCCAACGCAAAAAGGCCAAGCGGATACTGCGTGAGAAATACTCTCTTGTTTACAGGTCGCTATACACTTTTTTATAAAAGCAATACCCACTTTTCCGGTTGTCGGTGTCTTATCTGAAAAAAAATACTGATGAAGGATTATACACCCTTTGAGATTGCCGGACTCATACTTGCAAAAAGGAATAATTCCATTACCGAGAAGGAGGAGAGAAATCTTAATGAATGGGGAAGCCGTTCCGAACATAACAAGCTTCTCTATAAGCGATTACTGGAGGAGAGTATCGATACCGACAGTGTTGAAAAAATATTTGAAGGATACGATTACGATAAATACTACAAAGAGTGTTGCAAGAAAATCGACAAGTCAAGAAGAATCAAATCAATTGAGATTTTAAAATGGGCAGCACTTATAGCAATTCCTTTAACAGTGTTCTCTCTTTTTTATTTCAGGGATAACGAAACTGAAGTTTATCGGGCAATGGCCGACATTCATCCCGGAACCTCCAGTGCAGTTCTTATACTTTCTGATGGAGAAAAGGTTACTCTTGGTGATAAAAATGCCGGGGACCAGATTGTAAAGGACAATATCAAGGTTGAAAGCGATACTCTCAAGTATGAAAATATTACAACAGATAAAATTGCATACAATACAATCATTATCCCAAGAGGAGGGGAGTATGTGCTCAAATTGTCTGACGGAACTAAAATATGGCTAAACGCAGAGAGTGAGCTTAAGTATCCGGTGTCATTTACAGGAAACGAGAGAAGGGTCTATCTTAAAGGTGAAGCCTTTTTTGATGTGACAAAAAATGAAAAATCTCCTTTCAAAGTTGTTTCCAACGATCATGTAATATCGGTACTGGGAACCGAGTTCTCTATAAGGGCCTATTCCGATGAAAAATATATCACAACCACACTGGAAAGCGGCAAGGTATCCATCGATGCCGGAAACCGTCATGCAGAGTTGCTACCGGGGCAGCAATCCAACGTAAGTAACAGTGAAATGAGTGTTAAGGATGTTAATACTCAGTTATATACTGCCTGGCACAATAATAAATATGTGTTCGATAACCAGTCGCTGAGAGAAATATTGCATACACTCTCACGTTGGTATGACATGGATGTCAACTTCGAAAAATATGACTTGGGCGATCTAAGGTTTACCGGAGAGTTGATGAAATACACAAATATTGTTGATTTTCTGGAAAAGCTGGAGGCGCTTGAGAAGGTCCGTTTTAATATCAATGGCAAAAACGTGCTTGTGACAGCTTACTAACGAGAATATTCTTTTTAAAATAAACCATAACAAACTATGAACAAAATGCTAAAACAGTTACGCTGTTTTCTGATTATGCTGGTATTGTTGCCAATTAGCAATTATGCTTCTGCGCAGGACAAAATCAGTATTGATGTCAAAAAGGAGAGTCTTAAAAATGTGCTGAATATAATTCAGACACAGGGAAAGTATCGATTTTTGTATTCGAATGACGATGTGAACCCTGTATTTGTAGAGAGTATTAAAGTCAAAAATGCTTCTATAACCGAAGTCCTGAATGCAATATTAAAACCGACCACTCTAACTTATCAGATTGGAAGTGATAATATTATCTACATTAAAAAAGTAAAGCAGGAGACAACTTTAAAAAAAGAGAAACCAAAAATCACGGGAAAAGTAACAGACACAAAAAAGCAACCGTTGCCCGGAGTCTCCGTTATGATCAAAGGAACGCAAACAGGAGTAGCCACAGATATTGACGGCAATTTCGAATTTAGCGTCGATAATCCACAAAATGCCACTCTTCAGTTTACGTTTATTGGCATGGTAAAGAAGGATGTCGTTTACAAAGGACAATTACCAATGATTGTTGTGATGGAAGATGATGCACTGGAGATGAAAGAGCTGGTGGTGAATGGGATCGTAACAAGAAAAAAGGAGAGCTTTACAGGATCCTCATCTACTTACAATGTTGAGGATCTAAAGATGATCGGTAATTCAAACATTCTAATGAGTCTTAAGACGCTTGATCCGTCATTTGCAATTATTGAGAACAACGATTTTGGATCTGACCCCAACAGATTGCCCGACATTGAGATACGTGGCAAAAGCAGTGTTATTGGACTAACAGAACAGTATGGTACAGACCCTAATCAGCCATTGTTTATCCTTGATGGTTTTGAATCTACATTGGCTGTTATAAGTGACCTTAGCATGGACCGTGTACAAAGTATCACTATATTAAAGGATGCCTCTGCTACAGCAATTTATGGCTCAAAGGCATCTAACGGGGTTATAGTTGTTGAGACAAAACGTCCGGAATCGGGCCGTCTTAAGGTTAATTACAATGGCAACTTTGCATTAAGTTTTGCCGACTTATCGGATTATAACCTTATGAATTCCTTTGAAAAACTAACATTCGAAAGATTGTCAGGGAATTACGGGACCATAGATAAGGTGACAGGTAATATTCTGGACGAGAACAGGGAAATTCTGTACAATAATAATATGAAGGAGGTTAGAAGAGGAGTAGATACATATTGGCTAAGCGTGCCTTTAAGATTAGCTACTAATAACAAACACACCCTGTTTGTAGAAGGTGGAGACGATCATATGCGTTATGGAATAGGTATGAGTTATGGCAATACAGAGGGTGTCATGAAATATTCTGACAGAAATGTTCTGAATGAAAACATACGGCTTATTTACAGAACAGGTAAATTCTCCTTCACCAACACTTTTAATTTTGACTATACAAAGGTTGGAAAAGAGACAATTCCATTCTCAAGTTTTTCAAGAGCAAATCCATATTTCAGAAAAGTGGATGATAGTGGCACGCCAACCATGTTACTTGGCAGCAGCACGTCTTTGTATAATCCTTACTACGATATGTTGAATAATAACTTCAATCGTTCATCTACATCGGCAATTACAAATAATTTGGAAATTGAGTGGAAAATGTTGGAGGAGCTCCGTCTGAGAGGTAGAGTAGGTATTAGTAAATCAGGAACAAAAGGAGACACTTTTTTGTCACCTTTTAATTCTCAGTTTGCCGGTTATGAGGCTGCAAAAAAGGGAAGCTATAATGAAACAAATACGCAATCATTCAAATACGATGGAGACATCAGCATGACCTATGGTAAAGTATTTAATGAGAATCATTTAATCAATGCTGTCGCAGGTGTGAGGTTTGATGAGAATTCATCTGTTTATAGTGGATACGGGGTTGTGGGCTTTATTGATGACGAATTCTGTAATCCTGCATTTGCAATAGGATACCCAGAAAATGGGAAATCTACCTATACAGAATCAAAAAGACGGTCGTTGAGTTACTATCTTACAGGCAGTTATTCATATAAAAACAAATATCTGCTGGATATAAATTATCGTATGGATGGAGCTTCTGTATTTGGTGCAGATAAACAGTTTTCAAATACATGGTCCGTTGGATTGGGCTGGAACCTCCAGCATGAAAAATTCTTTAAGAAAATTAAAGGGATACAGACGCTAAAAATAAGAGGGTCAATTGGAAACCCTGGAAATCAAAATTTTAGCGATTATATATCTATGAGAATCTACTCATATAATAATGAGACAAGTAATCCTTTTGGCGTTAGTACCATTGTCAGCAATTTTGGTAACAGGAAGCTGGAGTGGCAAAAGACACTCGATGCAAATATTGGTTTTGATCTTACAACACTTGACAACAAGCTTAGGATCACATATGACTATTTTTACAAAAACACAAACCCTTTGCTGGTATATGTTGGCGTTCCATCTTCTGTCGGAACAACAACGGTACCTAGAAACCTGGGTGGACAGATAACAAAGGGGATGACATTAGTAATGAATTATACATTACTTCAGAAAGCAGATTTTAGTTGGATAGGAAACCTTAATCTCAGACACATTACATCTGAATACCGCGATATTGACCAATCTCTGGATATTTTTAACCAGGCAAACAAAAGCAAAAACCTTGTAAGGTATTATAACGGTGCCAGCCCAACCGATCTTTGGGCAGTGAAATCAAACGGAATAGATGCTGCAACAGGAAGAGAGATATTTGTTGACAAACAGGGGAACCAAACGTTTGTTCATAGTTATGATGACGAAATTGTGGTTGGTAACACCGCCTCCGATGTTGAGGGTATTATAGGAACAACTCTCAGATACAAAAAATTATATCTGTCGGCAAACTTTAGTTACAGAGTTGGTGGACAGATATTCTTACAAACATTGTACGACAAAGTAGAAAATATATCTTCTACTGAAACATATTACAACCAGGATAAAAGAGCCCTGTACGACCGTTGGCAAAAACCGGGAGATAATGCAAAATACAGATCAATTGCCATAACCAATGACGTACCTATCTCTTCAAGATTTGTAGCAGATAATAATGTTTTCAAGTGTGAATCGATATCAGTTGGTTATGAGAGCACTGCAAAATGGCTAAAGAACATTGGAGCATCATCATTTAATGTGAAAGCTTATGTAAATGATATTTTCAGAATTTCTACTGTTAAAAATGAGCGTGGTCTTGATTATCCATTTGCACGCTCCATATCCATGTCAATGGGCATAAGATTCTAATTCCTAATGTAAAACTAAGAATAAAATGAAAAATATTTTAAAATACACTTTAATAGCCATATCATTTCTGGTGAGTTCATGTCAATCGTGGATTGAAATTACTCCAACTGATCGTCTGACAGAAGATATGGTTTTTTCTAATAAAGAGGGATTCAAGAAAGCACTTAATGGAGTTTATATTGAGCTCAATTCCACAACTGTATACGGACAAAATATGAGCGCGGGCATGATTGATGTTTTGGCTCAATATTATAATTTGACCTCAGAACAACATCCATTGTACTACTATTTTAAATACACCTATACCCAGGCAAATGTAAAGAGTGGATTTGACCTTATATGGCAAAAGACATATAAGCTGATAAGTAACTGCAATATAATAATCGAAAAATGTGGTGATTCCAACCCACTGCTACCAGAACCATATTTTGGAATGATTAAAGGTGAGGCACTTGCACTTAGAGCCATGCTCCATCTGGATATGCTTCGTCTATTTGGACCGATATACTCTACAGGTAGCGCCAAGACCTGTATTCCATACATGACAATTGCCAATCAGGAGGTTCAACCTTTGCTCACAGCAGAAAAAGTTATGGATAACATTTTAAAGGATCTTAATGATGCAATAGCTCTTCTTGAGACATCTGATCCGGTTATTACAAATGGAGTGAGGAATTATGCCGATCAGTCGGGAAATAACGATATGAATTATCGTCAGTACAGACTCAATTATTTTGCTGTTAAGGCATTATTGGCAAGGGCGTATCTTTGGAAGGGTGACAAGGTAAATGCACTTAGTATATCTGAAGAGATTTTGAGTCAGACTCAAATTACAGGGTCCGAAATATTTCCTTTTGTAACAAATGCAAATGCAACAAATTCAACAGCTCCAGACAGAGTATTTTCTACCGAGGTTCTATTCTCTCTTTATTATGTTAACCGCAAAACTCTTCAAACCAATCTGTTTGATCCAAATCTTGACCCAACAACAGCAATACTTACCGCTTACGGTACTCTTACAACAGGACGAGTAAATGAGATGTATGACGATAAGAATGACTACAGATACAATGCATGGGCCAACTATAATAAAAATGGTTCAAATATCTTGTATTTAAGAAAATACGAAGATATGACAGGATCGACTACAACAAATGCATGGAGATATATGATTCCTCTCATCAGACTCAGTGAGGTTTATTTTATTGCTGCAGAATGCACTGATGATCTGACATTGGCTACACAATACCTGAATAAAGTACGTACTGGCAGAAATTGTTTCAGTGTTGCCCCTGCGACCCGTGATGCTCTTATGACATTTCTATCAGCTGAATACCGCAGAGAGATGATAGGAGAGGGACAGTTGTTCTTTTTCTACAAAAGACTTGCAATGGCCAACATTCCAAATGGGATAAAAGCGACTGGCAACATGAATATCTCTTTGGATAACTATGTGGTTCCATTACCTACCAGTGAAATTTCAATGCGATAAATTAATTTCAACCAATAAAAATAATTATGAAAAAAATATCATATTTTCTGATTGCAACATTATCATTTCTTGGCGGATTAACATCCTGCGAAAAAGAGATAATGTCGTATAATGGCCTTGAAGGAGTATACTTTGCTGTTCAGACAGGAGGTGCATATTGGGCCTCCGAAGCATCTATGCCGTATTCGCCATATACTATAGTTAATTTTGTACAAGTACCGGGCAACGATACAATTGTAAAGCTTAAAATAATGTCAACCGGCCCTTTGAAGGACTATGACCGCACAGTTAGTCTGGAGATGAATCTCGATAGTACAACAGCAAATTTAGGTGTCGATTACGATGCTATACCGTTAGAGCTTACAATTCCTGCCAACAGCTATTACGTTTATCTTCCAGTCAAGATTCACAGGTCAAGCGAGCTTGAGACTGTGCAAAAAAGTGTCGGATTCAGATTGGTTCCGAATAATGATTTTGCACTGTCATTCAAGCACTTCGATGCAATTCCCGGATTGACCTTCGGAACTGTGGTTCCTGAATTTGACGCCTCAATGCACTCAATAAAGTTCAATGACTTTCTGGTTCAACCTACAGTCTGGCCGGGTTCTGTAAATGCAGCCGGTATGGAAGCAGGACTTTGGGGTGCCTTCTCAAAGAAAAAGATTGAATTGATAGAGAGTTTGATGGGTTTTACATACAACGACTTCATGAGTACAACAACAATGCCTTTAATTAAGCAAATGTTGACCTATCAGACTGTTGGCAGATATCTTATACAACAGTACAATAACCATACACCTATTCTGGAAGTTGATGGCAGGCTTATGTTTATAGATGGAGTTCCATGGAAATCATATCCGGGAGTACCATGGATCCCGGATTATAATTAATTAATATATATATACATAGAATATGAAAACAAAAATAATTATATTTTCAGGTCTGATCTGTTTAATGTACTCCTGCTTTACAGATAAGGGTAATTATGACTATCATGACATTAATGAAATAAAAATAGAAGGGATTGCGAAGAGTTACAGTGTTGTAACTGATATTGACACACTTATTATTGACCCAGTAATTACAATGACAGACGGCTCTCCTACAGATAATGAGCGTTTTGAATATGCATGGACAATTGTAAAAGGATATACCAACAAGGATACAATCTGCAAGACAAGAAAATTAGTATATCCGGTAAGTATGGCAACAGGTACTTTTGATTTTTACCTGAAAATACGTGATAAGGTGACAGACATCCTGTTTATGCAAAAATCATCAATAACAGTCGGAACGGCATATACAAGAGGAATCTTACTGATAGGTGAAAACAAGCAGGGATTTGCACAGGGGCAGATGCTGGCAATGGTTAACGATACTATCTTCTTCCCTGATTTGCTAAAGAACAGTGGCCTTCCTCAACTTACAGGTCCGGTGGATATATTACATACCGGAGATTCATACCCTAAAATATGGGTGTTGACCAAATCTGGTTCGTATTATCTGGATATTACCGATATGAAGGTAACTCCAACCAGTACATTCAGGAATTCTGTAGTTGCATCAGAGACTTTACCGGATGATTTGAATCCGGTTGATGTTGTCCCTCGTATTAAAGATAATGCCGGCAAGAACGCATCAACTTTGTACAGAGCTGCTGTTTGTTCAAATGGTATGGTATTTTTTGCAATAACAGCATTATTTGGAGGAGATTACTACACAAACCCGGTAAACAGAGAGGCCTCAAATTACAATAAGCTTCTCAAAGCAAAACCATATATATTCTGCGGGTTGACAGCATTTAGCGGAATCCTTTGGTATGATGAAGAGAACGAAAGATTTATGAAAGTGTCTGGTACCGATGTTGCATCTACCGCATTAATTGACGCTGGAACCGATATTTTCCCATGGAACCAGAAAGCTTCTGGAAGAACCCTGGTTTACGGAGAAAATTCGTTGAATGTAGATGGAGGGTCTTCTGGAGGTAACTCTTATGCTATAATGAAAGATGCTGCAGGGCAATCGTTTATCTATAAATTTTATGTCTCTTCTACATTTCAAAAAAGAGGATTCTATCAGGTTAAGAGCATTGCTACAGGATTTTTAGATGCTAAGTTCTATGCATTCTCATCAAAAAGAACTGTTGTCTTTTATGTGTATGGAAACGACCTTTATGCATACGACTATAATCCTGGAAATGAGAAGTGCTTCAAAATTGCCGGATTTGGTACAGAGGAGATATCTATGCTAAAATTTGACACACAAATAGAACCCGCAACAAATCCTTTGTATGTAGCCACTTATAATAGTACCACAGGAGGAACATTAAGAAAATACACAATTGATACAAATCCGAATGCAGTAACTATTACTGCTGACCCTAAGTCCAACTGGGGAGGTCTGGTTAAAATTGTGAAAATGAGTTGGAGGGGTAAGAAATGAGAATGCTTGTAAAATCAATATTATTAATTGTTATATTAATTTTTACCGCATCTTCCAGCTATGCAGAGAGTGTCAGGTTGTATGGATCGTTAAAAGGGATGAATACAACAAAATCCAAGATTGTACAGACAGGTATTTCATCGGAGGTTTTTAATGATAAAATCATTGAAATTGAGGGAGATGCAGAAGGTAACTTTAATGTTACTGCAAATATCAGTGAGCCGGGGTATTATTCTTTGGGAAGAAATGTAATCTACATTAAACCAGGTGATGTAATTGAACTCTACCCTTCATCATCTGCCGCAAACACTGTTTTTAAAGGAAGTGGCAGCGAGTTTAATGATTATCTCAAAGGGTGCGGCTGGCAGGAGGGTAGGCAAGTTATCAATATTGGAGAACAGCGTACTTTTACTCAGATTGTACATGTAGCAGACAGTATCGGAAAACTTCGCCAGAGAGATCTGGACAGGTTGACAATTACAGATAAAAAAGTCTATGACACAGAGATTGCAAGGATAAATGCAGAGAAGATATCTTTATATTTTAACTATTTCATATACTCTTTGCAAATTCAGAAAGGCGACTCAGATAGTTCGAAAGCAGCAAAAAAACATAATTACTACAAGTCTATAGAAGGTGTTGTAACGCCTCTGATGAAATATATTACTGCATCGGGAGACTATCTTGAGATACCGATTGTGAGAAGTGTAATTTTTGAATCGCTTGATTACGGTTATTTTAAAATAGAAAAAAGTGCTGCTTTGACAGAGCTAATCTCTACAAAGTTATATTCTGCAAAAGTTGACATGGGAATAACCAAGGCAAATTTCAAAGAGCTCTCCGACTATGCTAATATTATTAAAAACAGCACACTGAAGAGTTCTTATAAGAACAAGCTGGAGGCAAGAAGCAAATTCATGGAGGGAACACCTGCCTCAGATTTTGAAATCAAGGATATAACAGGCAAGAGTCACAAACTAAGCGAACATAAAGGTGAGGTGTTGTTTATCGATTTTTGGGCTACATGGTGCATGCCTTGTCTTGGACAGTCGCCGTATTTTAAAGTGTTGAGCGAAAAATACGCAACAATTCGGTTTCTCTCTATTTCTGTGGATCAGGATCCGGAAAAATGGAAGAAAAAGATAGGTGCCGAAACCGAAAAGACAATTGCAAATTATATTGCAGATGTATATCAGTTGCAAAAGAGCTGGGATCTTCAGACAATCCCGCGATTTATCTTGATCGACAAGGAGTTTAATATTATCACAGCTTTTGCACCACGACCATCCGACAAGCAGGCAATAGAGGCCCTTCTGGATAAGTACAAGTAAATTTAGGTTAGGTTGAGTGGGCGGCTTTGGCGTTGTTTGAGGTGTATAGTAAGAAATTTTCAGTAATATATACTTCAGACAACCCCATAGTCATCTTTTTTTTTATTTTTGTAAGTGAAAGATTTTTAAATGTTTTAAATCGTTATGTAATATCTATGAAAAAATTATTAATTGTTCTTTTTTTGATTACTTCAATGAGTGGTTATGCTCAGAAAAAGGAGGGAACCGTATACATGGTTTCCAATGCACACTTTGATACTCAATGGAACTGGACCGTACAAACGTCTATAAATGAGTATCTAAGAAATACACTAAACCAGAATATCTGGCTATTTGAAAACTATCCTAATTATGTTTTCAATTTTGAAGGAGGGATCAAATACAGCTGGATGAAGGAGTATTATCCTGCAGAGTATGCAAAAATCAAAGAATATATTAAACAAGGGAGATGGCACATAAGCGGTAGCTCTTGGGATGCAACCGACCCAAACATACCATCGCCGGAATCTTTTTTCAGAAATATTTTAATGGGTCAGCAATATTACAAAGATGAGTTCGGAGTTAAATCGACAGATATCTTCTTGCCCGACTGTTTTGGTTTTGGATATACATTGCCTACAATTGCGGCACATTGCGGTCTTATCGGTTTCTCCACACAAAAACTTAAATGGCGCACAAATCCCTTTTACGGAGATGCAAAGGTTCCATTTACTTTTGGAATATGGCAGGGGATTGACGGCTCAAGAATAGCTGCTGCTCTGGATGGAAGGAACTATTCTCAGAGATATGATGAAGATTTGAGTATGAACAAGGAGATTATCGACCTTGTTGCCAAGGCTCCCAACAAAAAGGCATTCAGATATTATGGGGTGGGCGACGTTGGAGGTTCACCTACAATTTTAAGTGTAGAATCTGTTGAGAGAGGAATAAAGGGTGCAGGTCCGGTGAACCTTGTTAGTGCCAGTTCCGATCAACTTTTTAAAGAGTACCTACCTTTTGCAAAACATCCTGAACTACCTGTATTTGATGGTGAGTTGTTAATGGATGTACATGCAACAGGCTGTTATACATCGCAGTCGGCAATGAAACTTTATAACAGACGCAATGAGCAACTGGCCGATGCAGCAGAAAGGGCTTCGGTTATTGCAGAGTGGATGGGAGGAGTTGAGTATCCTGCTGTAAAGCTTAACCAGGCTTGGAAAAGATTCATTTGGCACCAGTTCCACGACGACCTTACAGGCACAAGCATTCCTCAGGCGTATACATTTTCATGGAACGACGAGTTGATTTGCCAGAGCGAGTTCAACGACATTCTTACTTACGCCTCGTCTACAGTCTCCCGCAATCTTGATACAAGAGTAAAAGGTGTTCCCGTAGTTGTTTTCAACTCACTTTCACATGCACGCAAAGATATGGTTCATGCTATTGTGCCTTTTGCAACACAACCAAAGGGGGTTCAGGTTTATTCGCCAAAAGGGACAAAAGTCAATTCTCAGTTGATATCATACAAAAATGGTAAGGCAGAGGTAGTCTTTGCAGCAGAAACAGCTCCTCTGAGCTACTCTGTTTATGATATCCGTCCATCGGGCAGCAACAATTCAAGTATTCTGAAAACCGGAGAAAACTGGATAGAAAACAGGATTTATAAAGTAACCCTCGATAAAAGAGGCGATATTGCATCCATAGTGGACAAAAGGAGCAACAAAGAGCTTGTGGCAAAGGGTAAGGCAATAAGACTTGCACTATTTACTCAGAATATGTCTACCAGCTGGCCGGCATGGGAAATTCAGAAAAAGACCGTGGACCAGGCACCAGAAGCAATAGGTGATGATGTTAAGATTAGTGTCTCAGAAAAAGGTTCTGCAAGAGTTGCAATAACATCTGAACGCAGCTACAACGGATCTAAGTTTATCCAGACAATATCTCTTACAAACGGAGGAGCAGATGAGCGGATAGATGTTAAGACCGACATAGATTGGAGGCAGACAAATGCTCTGCTCAAGGTGGAGTTTCCTTTGAGCATTTCAAACCCGTATGCCACTTATGATTTGGGTATTGGCAATGTAAAACGTGCAAATAACACACTAACTGCCTATGAAGTTTATGCGCAACAATGGGCCGACCTCTCGGAGAAAGACAACTCTTATGGCGTTTCAATAATAAACAACTGCAAGTACGGTTGGGATAAGCCAAATGATAACACCCTCAGACTTACACTACTGCATACACCGGGCACAACCGACCGATATACATACCAGAACAAACAGGATTTCGGCCATCATACAGTTACCTATTCAATCGTCGGCCATAACTCAGATTTTGTAAATGCCGGAACAGTACGAATGGCAGCTGCCCAGAACAATCCTCTGTATGCCTTCAATACCGTTGCACATAGTGGTGCATCTGGAAAAGAGTTCTCTATGCTTAAGGTTAGCTCTGCTCAGATTGACGTGAAGGCTTTCAAAAAAGCTGAGAATCAGAACGAATATGTTGTAAGGGTTTATGAAACTTCCGGAAAAGGTGCAGAGAATGTAGAGATTGAATTTTCTTCTCCAATAGTGTCGGCATCTGAACTGAATGGCATAGAAGAGGTTATAGGAAAAGCTGAATTTAACGGCAATAAACTAATTGTTAATACAACTTCTTTCAGGCCAAAGACATACAGTGTTAAGCTTGCGGCTTGCAAGAATCCTCTCACCCCTGTTGCAAACCAAGTGGTTCCACTGAAATTCAATGCCGAAGGTTATACAAATGACGGATTCAGAGATATTGCTGATTTCGACGGCAGGGGCAATTCATACTCATACGACTTACTACCGGAAAAAATTGTTAATGAGGGTGTGGAGTTCCGTTTTGGAAAAATAGGGCGTAAAAACATTCTGAGATGTTCGGGCGATACAATTATGCTACCTGAGAACAGCAAGTACAAGACACTCTATCTGCTGGCATCTTCTGCCGAGGGCGACATCAATGCTACATTTACGGTTGACAGAAACCCATTCCAGCGCCTTGTTCCTTACTATTCCGGTTTCTTTGGCCAATGGGGATGGCAGGGTAAGGGCTACATCAAAGATGCAACCATTGGATACGTAGGAGCTCACAGACATAACAGGGCATTTGGCAACGAACCTTATGTATTCACATATATGTACAAGATTGCAATTCCTATAAACGGACAAAACAAAATGGTTATACTTCCTAAAGATCAGAAAATTGCAATTTTTGCAGCAACCCTGTCCCAAGAGGAGAGCGATTCTTTTAGAGCAGCCGGTGAAAACCGTACTATCCCTCAATAATTAACAATAAACTTCAAACTATAAAACATGAGTCAACTGAATAATCAAAAGAGCGGCATGGGAAAAATACTTCCTGTTCTCTTCGGGTTCTTTGTAATGGGATTCTGCGATGTTGTAGGCATCTCAACCAGCTATGTGAAAATTGATTTTAACTTAAGCGAGACACTTGCGGGCTTTATACCATCTATGGTGTTTGCCTGGTTCTTTCTGCTATCTGTCCCTACTGCAATTCTGATGAATAAGATAGGCCGTAAGAAAACCGTTCAGATAAGCAATGTTGTTACAATCATAGGTATGATGATTCCATTCTTTGCTTACAATCTCACCACATGCATGATTGCCTTTGGACTACTTGGGATTGGTAACACAATACTGCAGGTTTCGCTCAACCCTTTATTGACCAATGTAATAAAAGGGGACAAGCTCACAAGCACCCTGACTGCGGGTCAGGTTATAAAGGCAGTCTCATCTTTCTGCGGACCATTCATTGCAGCATTTGCAGTTTACTATTTTGGCAACTGGAAGGCACTCTTCCCAATCTTTGCCGCAATAACAGTTCTTGCTGCCATCTGGCTGATGCTTACCCCAATTCCCGAAGAGGAGAACAAGGTGAAATCTGCCTCTGTGGGTGACACATTTGCTCTCTTGAAAGACAAGACAATTCTGTTTTTATTCCTGGGGATTGTTGCTGTTGTGGGAATAGATGTTGGAACGAATACACTTGCACCCAAATTGCTGATGGAGCGTTCTAACCTTGCAGTAGAGACCGCCGGTTACGGTTCGAGTGTCTATTTTCTCTGCCGTACCGTGGGCGCATTTATAGGAGCGTTCCTTCTGATGAAAATGTCGGACATAAAATACTTCAGAATACACATTACCGCAGCACTAGTGTCGGTTATAGTACTCTTCTTTATGTTCTCAAACCTGAGCATACTAATAGTACTTGGCCTTATAGGATTCTCATGTTCAAGCATATTTGCCGTAATCTATTCACTTGCAATCAAACATCGCCCCGACAAGGCAAATGAGATCTCCGGCCTGCTGATCACCGGAGTTGTCGGCGGAGCAATCGCACCACCACTAATGGGATTCTTCACCGACCAGGTAGGCAGTCAGGCAGGCTCCATAGCCGTAATACTGTTTCTGGTGAGCTACCTTGTTCTGTTTGCTTTTATGGGGGTACATGGGGTACATGGGGACGCATCTGGTGTACCCAAAAAATAGACTGGAGGATATAACTCTGACGGAGTTTAACATAACTAGTACGTAAACAATTTAATGCAAACGGGGATCCAAATTGGGTTCCCGTTTTTTTTTGACATCTTTGGCAAAGTTGTTCGTAAATAATAGACTAGCAGACGAATATATATGTTTCTCATTTCTAATGTACTACAGTCTCTGCCAGAGACAGTAGTATATGCATGATTTACAAATAGATGCGCAATTGTCTATAAATAAGACTAATATTTAATCAGTTGATTATCAAATAACTGCTAAGGACTTTGTCAGAGAGAAAAACATTCAAATGAGCATACTCTTAATTGGCAAATGCAACTACGAAAACCGTCGTAGGCTCGTATAAGTTCGAATTGTTTCAGTGAGCTAACTCCTAATTGGCCAATGCAACATTCACATTATGGAAAGAATTAAAGATGCAAAGTTTCAGTGAGCATACTCTTAATTGGCCAATGCAACAATATTTGCCAGCAAAACAATTTGTAGCAGTAAGGTTTCAGTGAGCTAACTCCTAATTGGCCAATGCAACTCTCAGACCAAACAAATACATTGCCAGAGATTTCTGTTTCAGTGAGCTAACTCTTAATTGGCCAATGCAACTGTTGTAGTTGAAGTTTCAGGCGAAGAATTAAAAGTTTCAGTGAGCTAACTCTTAATTGGCCAATGCAACGGGCTCGTTTTTTTAACGATGCAGATTCTTTTGGTTTCAGTGAGCATACTCTTAATTGGCCAATGCAACAACAGACGAGGAAATTAGAGCCAACACTTTAAAAGGTTTCAGTGAGCATACTCTTAATTGGCCAATGCAACCCGGCGGCGGTAATCAGCGCGATTGAGAGCAACGTTTCAGTGAGCATACTCTTAATTGGCCAATGCAACAAAATTTACGAGGTCATCAAAGAGACCGGTCTCACGTTTCAGTGAGCATACTCTTAATTGGCCAATGCAACTTCAAACAGATAGTTCCTTCAAGGTTATAGCCTATAACTTGCCAAGTTTCAGTGAGCATACTCTTAATTGGCCAATGCAACAGTTCTGATGGCCTTTAGGGGCATCAGGAATTATAATTTCAGTGAGCATACTCTTAATTGGCCAATGCAACATTCGATAGTTGTAAGCAATCTGGTTTATCCAAATTTCAGTGAGCATACTCTTAATTGGCCAATGCAACATCGCAACTTGCTTACTTATAATGGTTCTAAGTTTAGTTTCAGTGAGCTAACTCTTAATTGGCCAATGCAACCTTTTATACAAAGGTTATCCTATACTAAAAGTAAAGTTTCAGTGAGCTAACTCTTAATTGGCCAATGCAACATCGCAACTTGCTTACTTGTAATGGTTCTAAGTTTAGTTTCAGTGAGCTAACTCTTAATTGGCCAATGCAACTTTTTGATGGTGAAGATATCGGAGCAAGCTCGGACTGTTTCAGTGAGCATACTCTTAATTGGCCAATGCAACAGGATTGTTTTTTCTGAAATGGTCAAAAATAAATGTTTCAGTGAGCATACTCTTAATTGGCCAATGCAACATTACACACAAATCCATATGACTCAGGTTGAGATGTTTCAGTGAGCATACTCTTAATTGGCCAATGCAACAAATGGAAGGAGAAAAGATTTATACGATAGAATTGTTTCAGTGAGCATACTCTTAATTGGCCAATGCAACTTCATAACATATTTGTTCTTTGACGGGAAAAAGTTTCAGTGAGCATACTCTTAATTGGCCAATGCAACCTTGGCAACAACGAGAAGAGTTTGAGGCAAAAAGGTTTCAGTGAGCATACTCTTAATTGGCCAATGCAACTACTCGTATTGCTGGGATGAGCCGAGAAATTGAAGTTTCAGTGAGCATACTCTTAATTGGCCAATGCAACAACGATTACACCTCGTACCTCGCAAAAAGACAATTGTTTCAGTGAGCTAACTCCTAATTGGCCAATGCAACGATGGTGAGATTTCGAACATTAAGTCTGAGAAAGGTTTCAGTGAGCTAACTCCTAATTGGCCAATGCAACTCAAAGTTTGTTGGTTGGTAAAGGTTATTTCTTTGGTTTCAGTGAGCTAACTCCTAATTGGCCAATGCAACGGACTAATGGCGACGTGGATAACTTTATGCTTAATGTTTCAGTGAGCTAACTCCTAATTGGCCAATGCAACTGGCGATATCGGCAACACCTCGGATATGTATGCTCGGTTTCAGTGAGCTAACTCCTAATTGGCCAATGCAACTGGGGTTGGGCGATAACGCTTTTGATGGGGTTGCGTTTCAGTGAGCATACTCCTAATTGGCCAATGCAACCAAAGATAAAAGATCCGAAAACTCACCACAAAGAGTTTCAGTGAGCAAACTCTTAATTGGCCAATGCAACCTTCCAGTGATGAAAAACACATCAAGTGGGCAAAAGTTTCAGTGAGCGAACTCCTAATTGGCCAATGCAACATATTGTCTGGAAAAGATACCGCAATATGTGGAAGGTTTCAGTGAGCTAACTCCTAATTGGCCAATGCAACAGGAGGATGCTTTTGCTCAATTAGAATCTTTTATGTTTCAGTGAGCTAACTCCTAATTGGCCAATGCAACAGTTGACACGCTCTAAAAAGGTTAAGTTCTCAAAAGTTTCAGTGAGCTAACTCCTAATTGGCCAATGCAACAGGAGGATGCTTTTGCTCAATTAGAATCTTTTATGTTTCAGTGAGCTAACTCCTAATTGGCCAATGCAACAGTTGACACGCTCTAAAAAGGTTAAGTTCTCAAAAGTTTCAGTGAGCTAACTCCTAATTGGCCAACGCAACTATAAATAGCAGTAGAACTTGTACAACCATAAAAGTTTCAGTGAGCTAACTCCTAATTGGCCAATGCAACTAATGGATGGTCAATTGAAGAACAAGACGAAAGAGCGTTTCAGTGAGCTAACTCCTAATTGGCCAATGCAACAGCAAACAGAGGAACAAATCCTTTATTTTAAAGTTTCAGTGAGCATACTGTTAATTGGCCAATGTAACAAAATCACAAAACCAAATCATTGCCGACTACCTGTTTCAGTGAGCTAACTCCTAATTGGCCAATGCAACGTTTATTTGTTAGGGTGTTGTTTAATACATTTAAGTTTCAGTGAGCTAACTCCTAATTGGCCAACGCATCACAAATATATAATGAATCCTTAATTGACGTAGCTTTCAGCATTTTTTTTGTTTCTGAAAAGGCTTTATTATGCAATACATTAAATAGATAGCTTCTATTTTGTCTAGCATACTTAATACCTTTTCGGGCGAGGTTATTACGGTTAAGGGGCAGTTTCAACCAACCCAAAACCATACGCCTTTCCGTTCCCCAAACAAATATGTATGGGCAATAATAGATTTGTTGAGAAAGTAACAGTAAATGGCTGGAAATCGTGAACGTATTTATTTACTTTAACAGGAACACAACTCCGGGAGAAACTATCAATTCCCGTTAAATGAACCTGAATAGTCTCATCATTAAAGTTCAGAGATAAATATTGAGAAAAGTCTTTTACCAAATGATTTTTTAAGATTCGTTCAAGAAATGCTACTTTTTCAGATAGCGTAACCATATTCTTGAAAAGTTTGTAGTTGTCGTTACTAAAAGGTAACCAGTTCGTTATTTTATAATCATATAACTGCTTTGTTTCTGTTGCGGGTACTTCAGATTCAAAAATCTTTTTTACAGCAATATGAAGTTGTTCAGAGATCCGAACAACCGGCTGCATACCGGCAAATAACTCCTCAAGTGCGACACAGCCCTCATTAATTCCTACTACAAAGTATTCAGACAAAATCTTTTGAAATTGAATCAACGGATAGCGTGAAATTGTGATACCGCTTTGTTCATCATGGTTATGAAACAGGTTGACAACGACCCCTGCTACCTTTAACCGTTCTTTGCTGCGGTTATATAGCATATTAATGGCTTCTCGCAACCAATCAGTACCATTGTTGATTTTGGTATTTGGTAATGTATACCCATCTGCAAGATATGGGGTTATTTGATAAACGGATATTTTGATCATAAGATGAAATTGAGTTACAATATTTTGTTCTCCACATGATTGAAACGAGGGACAATACAAATGATTAAAATTCCTTTTTATCGATTACAAGGTACTTATATCTCATTAAATCAAGTAGATTATGATAAAAAGAAGCATACGAATTAGCAAAGCTGCTTTTTAAACCAGTATTTAACTCTCTAGGCAGATTATCTCCAGTATCATTAAAATAAAATACAGCCAATGTTTGATACTCATTTTTTATTAAATTAACTAAATCATTTATGGGTGTATTGTTGTCAGGAACACTTAATCCGGATCCAAGTGTAATGTTTTTTAATTTAAATTGGTTGCTTTGATTATTAATAATCAAAATGTGAGGATTTATTGAGATGATCTTTTTATCCTCAGCTAAATTGCCAGTTAAAGTATGATAGTTTACATTTACGAAATCATTTGCTTTTAGGAACAGTGACATATCATTTTCATCGCCTGATGATAGAACAACGATTTTCATTTTTGCTTTAAGCTTGTTTTGATCAAGTTGTTTATTGATTTTTGTTTTTAATGCTTCAAACCATGTATTACTATTAAAATATTTACGTACTTGACTTTTAATATATAGGTTGACCAGATATGAGATAACAATTATTGTTAAAAAGAAGCCAAGAATAGCACCAATAATTGCCCAAAAATTGAATATTTTCCCGTATTTATCATTAACAAACTCTTTTATCTCAGTTTGTTCATTCCCAATATTCTTTTTTACAAGTTGTAATTCACTACTTATTTGTAACAATTCTGTTTTGATTTGAGTAAGTTCCGACTTTACAATTTGTAAAGAATCAGTAGTGGCGGCAATAATAACATGTTGTTTTTCTTCTGCCCACCCGTTGCAACTCAGTAGCAGGATGAAAGCTATTGTTATTAATTTTTTCATAGAATTATTTTTTTGATTTGAAATGTACTTGGATTATACGTTTGTCTTTACTGGTTTGTTTAACTACTACATTTACATGTTCACCTTTAGTTAGATGGATGTTTTTATGTTCCATAGGTAAAACAAGTTGAGCTTCAATTTCTGTTTCATTAATCTTGATCTTGACCTTTCGATCATCGACAATTACTGCTTTTAATTCAGTAATGTTGTTTACAATCTCGGTGACAATATTTACCGGAATATCGCCCATTTCTATTGGCGGCAACTCCAATAAAACCCATCCGAATATGTTGTAATCAGTAGTCATCGTCCTTGATAATGGGAATATGCTTTCATCTGTCTTTCCTATTTTTACAATGGACCGAAGAATTTCCATGTGTTTTTTATCTAATAAAGTACATACAGTATTATAGAAAAATGATTTCCCTGCACCAATTCTTATTATAGCCTGGTTATCATTTTGTATAATATTCAAAAGATGCTGTAGTTGGTCAACAACTATAGATTTTACTTCTTGTGATAATCGGGATGTTTCAATTTCCTCAATTTCTTTTACCAGCTGATCTTTTGAGAATTTATTAATGATTGGAAATATCTCGGATATATCACCATCATTAAGATAATCAAGAAATTTGACATTAATATCTGGTAATATTGTGATTCCAAGGTTGAAAGTGGTTTCAGCCGCTATAGCTTCAGTAAGCCAGGTTACCATTTCATCGTTATTATGATATAAATGGAAACGGCAAGTTTCCCATACACCCTTACATGCGATGTCTAGTGAAGGGGAATCTTCTACCCGTAACAAATTATAATCACATTTTTCGCCTTTAAAGAACTGGTTGAAATCGCGTTCAACAACTTTGGCCCAATCATCGAGATATTCACGTTTGTTTAAACTGTTCTCTATAATCTTATTCCATTTGCTAAGAATATCTGGATTATGTCTTATATAGTTGTAAAATAATGCTGTTTTAATAGCACCTTTTATTGAACTCCCAGGCATATACAGCTGGTTATTTTGTTTTATGCCTAGTTTTAGTTGACTGTTTTTGTGAGACTTGTACCCAGAAGTGATAATTGGTACCGCCATTTCGGAGGTGACCTTTTCAAGTTCAATCCCATTTTCTTTTAAAAATGGAACAATAGAGAAATCGGATTTCGACATAGATACATTTTTTTTAATCTCACTTAAATAGCGGATAAAAAAATCTTTGTTGTTTACAGGATCTATATACAGATCCAATTTTGCTTTATCAATGATAAATAACCGATTAGAGCTTGTATAGTAATCCCCTATCGATGCTAGGTTTTCTCCTATGCCTATATGAACAGGAGTCAACGTTTTGCATCGTAGCTTATAGTGTTTATATTCATCCATGTTAGTTAAATTTTAGAGGAAGTAAAAAACAGAAACCATTTCTTAATACTCGATTACCTTGATCATCAGTACCAATTTGCATCAACGTTCCTTTAGCCAAATCAGATAAAACAGCACCTTCTTTCACCATTCTTACAAATTGTTGTTTCCCTGTATCCATCTTTCTTCCACCCCTGATTTTAGTTTCGTACAATACAAATTTTTTGAATTCGAATTCATTGGTAGGAATGGAATAAGAAATACTACAGTAGTTTTCATTAGCAGAACTAATCATGTCAAATGGATTGTTTATTTCAACAACTGGGGTACTAAGCTCTCCTGTTCCTGTTGATCGACCGCCCCCAATACCACTCAATCCAAGAATTTTGATGGCTTCTTCCATTTCTATTGGATTAACGGAACGATATAAAAAGTAATATCCCACTTCTACAGAACTATTCAAACCAGAATTGTCGGCAATTTCAATGTCAGTTTCAAAATATATTGCTGCATTGTCATCGACCCAACGAATAGGCACCTTTGGTTGCGTTATTTTAGAATATATCTCAACTTTTTTTGCAAAATCAGAGTCGATTTCCTTTTTTAATACCACAAACTTATTCTGAATAATCAAACAAATGCTTTCATCAAAGAAATCGTTTGCCTTCTTAATTTCTTCCCAAACAGCTATTGATACAAATTCAATTTTTTTGAATCTTTTATAATCATTTCTATTTATGTCCTGTGTATAGAATGAAAGCGGTATAGGAAGAAAATATATGATATGTTCGTCAATTTTTAAGTAATAAAACATAGATGAAATAGTCGTTTCTCCTTTTTCAAAAGACTCAACAAATTTATCTACTTCCTTTTTTTCATGAATCTGTGCATAATTATTCACAAGTGATGAAAAAAGGGTGTCAGAATGCGGAAAAGAAGAAGTGGTTGAGATATTCGACTTCTCATCAAGTGAAATCTCTCCAAAATGGAAATGTTCCATCGGTTTTAAAGGGAAGCGGACTAATTCCATTATTTTAAGAATTTGAAATCCTTTACTTCCTGTGACGGTTCATCTCCTTTAAACGGAAAACTTGTTTGAATTTTTTTGAATTCTATCTTACCGTAACCGCGAGAACCACTACCGCCTAAATAATCACTTTCCAAGAGTCTAAAACCAAGATCAAGTGTTTCTAATATTTTTTCAATATTTGCTTTATCAACATCATAAACATCCAAGATCATATCTAATGTGAAGATGGTTTCAGGAGAAACTCTTTCTATATGGCGGGGGTTTGCAACCCCAGTTGACCGGTTAATTGTATTCTCCGCTTTTTCCTCAAGTTTTTCCGATTTGTTTTGGACAAAGCAATCCCGGATTATCAATCTTGTCGGGATAGTTTTGACTGTTAGTTCTTTTCCAGTTTGAAAATTTCTTTTAGTTACTAATGTGCCATGAAAAAGTGTCAGCGTTTCAGCCTTATCATCCTTGATATCAGTATAACCCTTACTTCGGGCAATCAAATCTCTAATTTTTCCTTTTAATGAACTGCCTGGGATAAAAGGGATGCCATTTTTCGTTTTAATTACAGAATTATCAATTCCTCCAATATCCAGATCAGAATCGGATCCACCAATATGTAACCCAGTTAACACGTGTATATCACCGGTTATTGCGATTTTATAAATTAATTTTGCCATGATTCGTTATTTTTTAAGAGTTAAGTTTATGATATGCCACAATTGATTGCATAAATGCCTGTAAATTTTTGATTTGCTCAGCAGCTTTTGCTTCGTCAGGATCAATACGTTCAATAAAATCATCGATCATTTCAAGAAATTTCTGTCCCTCCTTCTTCTCTAATCGAGCTTGTACATAGGCAATTTTAGGCCGGACAAGTTGCATGTCCTTAAAGGTCATCCCATCCTCTTTCATTAATTGATATACATTCCTGAGTTGGGAGTAGGTGATTGCACCAGCTTTACATACTTCTTTCATCATTAGCTTGGTGTCTGAAATGATTTTTTTTACAATTAAATTATCAGCAGAATCAATATTCAAAACAGAATCTGCTGTATCATGAAAATATCTTTCAATGAAATTAATGTTATTATTTTCCATAATTATTTAGTTTTTATTGTCTTGATTCTAATTCTAGTAACCGTGCAGCAATTGGGAAAAAGTACCGATATCTTACATCTCCTGAATCGATAGATTTGTTTAATTGTATTTCAAAGGCATCAAGAATTTTGTTTAAGTCTTCTTGTTTACCTTGATTCCTTACCTCTCTTAAATAGTAGGCTAGTTCCCAGTAGTCAGAAAGTTCTGTTTTCTCAATATCCTTTTTATTTAAAACTGCATTACGGGCATTCATTAACAATGATCGGGCATTATTAGGTACAAATTTTTCAAGTTCTGCCTTGATACCCTTGATCTCATTCCAATCACTCCAACGAATGACGATATTAAATAGACACATGGCATTCTTAACGGATGCGTCTTTCAACTTGGCTTGTAGTAATGCTTCTTCTGCCAACTCTGCAAAACGAACAACAGGAAATTTGGCATTTACTATTACTATCCCAGCAGATATCGTAGGGTCCTTTCTGCAAGAGAATGAAAAATGATTATTTTTCCAGTAAATATCAAATTCCTTATTAATCTCTATTGCAAGATCAATGATCATTTTCCAATTGCCTACAAAAAAGCAATCGTCACCACCAGAGATGATATTGTAAACAGAATCTGAATATTTTCCTTTAATAAGCTTTAATAATATATCTTCAAAAAAAATCCGAAACAATTCTGAAAGTTTTTTGTGCTCTTGGTAACTCAATACATCTTGAAAATAAGTGCCAAGATTATCAACATCCATTTTTAGTATCCCAAGTTTTGCTGTTTTCCCAAAACCACCTGCTAAATCTTCAAATGTTATAGGTTGATTGTTCTTTTCATGAGGGAAAAATGTATCTAATGTATTTGTCAATTTATACTTCCCTGAATGACTATTCAATAGACTAAGCTTGAATCCTAAAAAGTTGATTGATTCTTCAGTAATAGACAGAGAAATGTCACTAATTTGTTCAATTGAAAATGAGGGACGGTTTTTTAATGATAGTATACTAAAATCAAAATTTTCTTTTTCATTTTGAAAAGGGCTAAATATATCTTTATACTCTGAATCATTAAAGAGCTTCAGCTTTTCCGTTGCATTTCTTTTGTTTAGTTCACTTAAATGACTTCCATAACTTTCATTTATGTTGAATTTTGTACTTGTTAATACGATATTTAACCCAATTTTACTTAACGACTCTACATTAGCTTTTTTGTACTTGGAAAATAATTCGTCCTTATTTTTTTTGTATGGCAAGAGAATGAAGAAATTACCACCGGATATACTAATAGTGTATTCATCCTGATCTTTTTCTGCAACACCAAATTCTTTAAAGAGGTAATTAGCAGAAAGAAGAGATATCGCTTTTATAAAAAAGGATTTGGACTTTAGTGACCTAGCTGCACCTTTACTCTTGACATTGAAAATGAACTCTTGAATACCTGAGACATCTCCTTTAACTAAAAGAAGAGGTTCGATTGATTGAATTTTTTCTTCCATTTTTTCATCTATATTTTATTATGTGTGCAAAAAGTAATAATTGAATTAAAATTATTTGAAATTGCGAAATATCGATGCATTATATGCCTAACCGATAATCCTTTTGAATTCGGATAAGTCAGCATTTCATTTTCTTCTGTAATTTTTTGTACGACATAGTCCAAACAACCTATTCCGTTGTTTTGGGCAATCCTGCGGATCTCGGCCATTTCAAGATCGTGGCCACCCAGCAAAAATATCATTTGGGCGCATTCCATATATAAATATGTTTATATTACCCCTGAGAATCAATGATTAAAGTTATAATATAAATATTTGAAAATGGAAATATATTTATGAACAAGTTCTTAACAATCAGCACTATCCACGCCCACAAACGATTTTAGAACGTTCTGTAATTTTTGATGTAAAAATATGCTTGAAATTTTTTGATTCTTTGGCATAAATTCATCGGCCTGTGAATAGCATAGAATGTTATATTTGTATCAAACTTAGAATCACTACCATGAAAAGCTTTTTTAAACTCGCTCTGGGTCTTGTTTTACTTCTGTTAACAGGCCTTATTTCTGCTCAGAAAATAAGTTATATGCAGCCACCAAAGGAGATTGTAGAGATAATCTCGGCGAAACCGCTTCCGGAGGTGGCGTTCAGCAACGACTACAAAAAAGCTGTCATTTCAAGAAAGGAGAGTTCGATGAGCGAACTGTCGTATATAGCAGGGCCGGAGTTCAGAGTTGCAGGATTAAGGATAGATCCTAATTTCAGCAATACCCGTCAGCAATTTTCCAATGAACTCTCTATATTGGATGTGGAAAGTGGAAGCATTAATCAGGTGACCGGTCTTCCACAGAATGCCAAAATTTCCAATATTGATTGGTCACCTTCCGGCAAATATTTCTGTTTCATTAATAATACTCCTCAAAAACTTGAACTGTGGAGGGTTGACGCAGTAACTGCTGTATCGGAGAAACTGAACACATTAAAACTGAATGCTGTGTTGAGCGAACCTTACTCATTTCTCGATGATGAGAGAATTCTGTATAAATGCGTTCCCGACAATGCAGGATTAAAACCGGAGGCAAAACCAATCCCGGAAGGTCCTGTTGTGCAGGAGCATAAAGGAGCCGGCCACTCAGCTAGAACTTCGCCCGATATGATTGCATCTTATTATGACGAGCAGATTTTTGACTATTTTGCCACTTCTCAACTTGCACTCTTCTCCTCAGCCGGCAATACAATAGTAGGCAAACCTGCGCTATACAGGAGCCTTTCATTGTCGCCCAGCAAGGAGTACATGATTGTTACAACCGAGCAGAAACCATACTCATATCAAAGGGGCCACCAGTCGTATCCATACAGAACCGAGGTGTGGAACATCAAAGGTGAGTTTGTGAAAGTGCTTGAAGATAACAAAGTTGGCAACCTGTCCATGAGGCCGGACGAAGATTTTGCTGACGATACCGCAATGCAAGACTCTGTAAGAACCACAAAAAGGGGCATGAAGGAGTCAAACTGGCGCTGGAGATCGGATTTGCCCCAAACCTTGGTATGGAATGAGTCGGAATCTGCTTCAAGGGGAGGGAGAGACGGGGGAAACCGACCGGCTGATTATGGAGATACTGTGAAAAGTGATGCCCCAAAACAAAAAACATTTATATATCAGCAGGATGCACCATTTACATCTGAGAAAACCATTATACTTAAATCGGAAGGCAGGGTAGACAATCTTGTATGGTGTAACAAGACCTTCGCGCTTTTTACCACAACGGATACGAAAGCCAAACTCAGAAATACATTTAGCTTTGTTCCTTGCGACACTACAGTCAATCCAAGGCTACTGATATCGCAGACAACAGAACTTGACACCATTGGCAACTTTCCGGTTTTTGGCAGACCATATATGGTTAATAATCAATTTGGAGAGAAAATTTTATATACAGATGAGAAAAATTCCCTTTTCTATCTGACCGACAGCAAACGCAGGGACAGCGAAGGGGACAACTTCTGGTTCATAGACAGGCTGGATACAAAAACGGCAAAAATTGAAAATATCTGGACAGGAAAGGCTCCATTCATAGAAACGGTGGAAGCTATAACAGACTTTAAGAAGCTGAAGTTCTTATCCAGAAAAGAATCAAACACAGATGTTCCCAATTATTTTCTGGTAGATATTAAAGGAAAAAAATCCAGACAACTTACTAAATTCCAGGATCCTTACCCTACAGTTCAAAAGATGCAAAGGAGGTTTGTCTCCTATAAAAGGGCCGACGGGCTTACATTAACAGCAAATCTTTACCTGCCGGAAAATTACGAACAGGAAAAACAAGGTAAACTGCCAGTATTTATGTGGGGATATCCGTATGAATATAAGACAAGAGCTTTGGCAGAAAAGAGAAGAGCGGCAAGATATGCCTTTGCCCGCCCGGGTTATTCCTCTCCTCTCTATTGGGCCACTCAGGGTTATGCCGTTCTGGACGATTTTGCGGTTCCTATAGTAGCCGAAAATAAGAAAATGGAGCCTAATGACCGCTTTATAAAGGAGTTAGTGATGGATGCTGAGGCAGCTATCAACTATTTGGATTCGATAGGGGTAGGTGATAAGGAGAGGGTAGCGGTAGGGGGACATTCATACGGAGCATTCATGACTGCCAATCTTCTTGCACATACAAAACTCTTCAAGGCGGGAATTGCCAGAAGTGGAGCATACAACAGAAGCCTGACGCCTTTCGGGTTCCAGAGCGAATCGCGCAACTATTGGAAGGCACAGTCTCTCTACAACCAGATGTCTCCTTTCAATTATGCCGACAGCCTAAAAACTCCCATTCTGCTAATTCACGGCCAACTGGACAATAATCAGGGAACATTTCCGGTTCAGTCGGAAAGATTGTACCATGCACTCGCAGGACTGGGCGGCACGGTCCGCTACGTGCAACTCCCTTTTGAGGCACACAGATATAGCGCAAAAGAGAGTGTGCTGCACGTTTTATACGAGACACATAGGTGGCTTGAGAAGTATTTGAAGAAATAACTGAACAGCGTTACCTTACAGACGTCAATGTTAATGCCGTCTTATCTTTTACAATAGCATTAAACTTCTCTACCTCCTCCATTACCGGGCTGTGGGCAGAATTTTCGAAGTAAAAATACTCTTTCACAGGGGCCTTCAGCTGATCGAAGAACTCTTTTGCGACAGAGGTGGGTGTCTGATAATCATATTTCCCCTGAAAGATATATACCGGTACCTGCATACTGTCAATTTCGTTAAAGAGGTTCTTGCCTATTACATCGTTCCATAGATGTTTGGAAGAGTAGATGCTACCGGACATGTATCCCAGTTTCTCACCCAAGGTATACTCTTTGGCACAGAGAACCATCTTTAAGACAGGCAACAGGCTTGTCATCTCATGCGTTACTCCACCCCCGAATTTTGACACATAAAGCCTCTCGTACATCATATACTTCAACCATACATCTACGTTTGCCAAAGAATCTGGAAATGTCATTTCCGACAGATTTTTAATTGCTTTCTCGTTGTTCTGTTTCTGTGCCTGCTCCTTAACCCATTCAAATGAAATCTTTTCTGCCCTGTATTGGGCGCAGACCTGTCCTATTCCAAAGTATGCATGATAGAGTTCAGGATATCTGTATGCTGTCTGAATGCCCAGAAATGAACCCCAGGAGTGACCCATCAGAAAGATTTTCTCCTGTTTGAAACGTTTTGCAAGAATCATACTTAGTTCTCGTGTATCTGCGATGAACTGCTCCAGGTTCATGCTCTCTTCAGGAACTTTTTCTGAAAACGACTTGCCTGCTCCACGCTGCTCCCAGTAAACCATCAAATAATCGTTTTCTATTGACCTGTTTGTAGCTTTCATAAATGTAAACTCGGGGCTTCCCGGTCCGCCATGCAGATAAAGCATTACAGGTTTGGTTGAATCCGCACCACGGATGATAAGATATTGTTCCACCCCGCCAAGGGTCACCTTTTCTATAGTAGAGATGCTCATTGGGAGATTTTCTCCGTTAATGCCTGTTACAGGATCTGCTTTTCCCGGACTTATGATCCAGAGAAAAACGGTTAGTAATAAGAGAATTGCCAGAATCACTCCTAAAATATAAAGGAGTGTTTTGCCGATTGTTTTTAAAATGTTTTTCATAATTGTTTTGAGAATTTTACAAAATGCTGTTTATGTAAGACTCTATCAAAGAAATACTTGCTAAAATCTACTGCAAAGTATCAGTCGCGTTTAAGAACACTTGGCAGGAGCCAAGCCAATACCAGAACTATAACTCCGAATATTGCAGTAGCAGGTTGCATCCATGACACATAGCCAATGACAGACAATTGCACGGCCAGCCATATATATACAATGACAACCGATGTTATTGCGAAAAACTTTGATATCCAGTGGCCCGAGAAAACAACTATACTGGCAGTCAGGAACGAACCGCCAATAATGACAAAGAGGAAAAGGCCGGGGATAAAATAGTTGTCAAATGGGCTTCTCTCGAGCCATTCATGGGGAACTCCTTCTGCTCCGCTCATTGCGTAATAACCTCCACCAAAGGCGTTAAGTGCACCGAAAGCAAGAAGAACACCCAAAATGAATCGAAGTGCTCTTCCTGGTTTTTTGTGGTTTTTCGTTTTCATTTCTTATTAAATTTGTGTTTTTTTGCATCCATATAATATCGAATTGTTTACCATGTTTTGTTATGATTTTCTCAAACCTTCCGCACTGCCGGAATCCGTTATTTTCGTGAAATGACAGACTCTGGATATTTTCAGATGATATACTGGCCAGAATTGTCTTTATACCCATCTCCCTTGCCTCGTATTCCAGCTTGTCAAGAGCTAGTTTGCCCACACCTTTCCCTGTGACGCCGCTTTTTATGAAGTATGTTATCTCTGCACACTCCTTAAATGTTGGGTAGGGGTTATGCGCCCTCAGAAAGCAGAATCCGATAATCTCATCATCTGAGAAAATTGTATAAGCAGGGTATCCTTTGGTAATTTCAAGGAACTTACCGAAAAACTCATAAGGCATTGCCTTGTCGGGGTATGCAGCCAGGCTGTTCTCAACATAATAGTTGTATATGTCCATCGCTCCCTTGCAATGGTCCATACTCATTGGCAAAAAATCAATTTGCATATATATCTGGTTTATTTGTCTATAGTAAACTTAGTATCAACAACTACATTGCCCTTTAACATAGACCAAACCGGACAATAGGTGTCTTCCGACAATTTTATAACCCTTAACATGTCATTATCAGTAACATCTGGCGATTTTACAATAATGTTAACAGTAATCTTGCTGAAACCGGTAGGGTGCTCTTCCTTTCTAAGTCCATCTGCATGAATTTCACAAGCCAGAATGGTTTTTCCCATTTTTCTAAGAAATGTAAGTATGGCGCTACCAATGCAGGATGTTAGGCTCAGAAGTAACAGTTCAAGCGAAGTATAACCCAGGTTGTCGCCCAGGGGAGGGGTGTAGTCTATGGATATTGGTTCGTTTCCTGCAACATTTCCTGAGAAATGGAGTTTGTCATTGATCAGTATTACAGATGCGGTGAGTTCTTTTGATTTGTCTTTCATCTGATGTTAAATTTGTATTTTAATATTTAAGTTTTCTAAAATCCTTCTTTAACATACTGTAAACCTCCAGATCCGTGAATTTACCGTCGGAAAGCAACTCTCCATCGCGTTCAATGCCTTCCAATGAGAATCCAAGCCTCTGCGGGATTTTTTTGCTAGGGATATTACCGCTGGCGCATTTTATCTGGATCCTGTTCATTCCAAGCTCTTCAAATGCTAATTCCACTAACCTTCTGACCGATTGGGTGACTATCCCACGTTTCTGATACTCCTCAGACAGCCAGTATCCTATCTCAGTTTTTTTATTTGCCTTGTCGGTATCTTTAAAGCCTATAAGACCAACGAATTTGCCATCAAAATGGATTACAAAAGTGAGTTCACTTCTCTTTTCTGGAGTGTCCAGAGTGGAAATTATAAATAGTCTTGTATCTGTAACTTCCTTTGTGTAAGCTACAAACGGTAGCCACTTGCCCATATATTCGCGTTGTGAGTCGATGATTCTGAAAATGTCAGGAGCATCGGACAATTCGAGCTGCTTGAGTTTGATGGAAGTATTGACGGTGACGGTCATAAGGGCAAAATTTTGAACGATTGTGTAAAACTATGAAATATTTTCAATAAAAATGCAGTTAGAAAAAAATTGCGCCGCAATATGCGGTAATTTACTATATATTTGCATATTACAAAATCGAAACTCTTTTATTTGACGACTTTGCAATATACAACATGCTAGTAGATAAAGAATTGCCACGTTTTGCGGCGCAGTCAGACTAAAGTTCCCCACATGGTTAAGTGCAACATTATCTGCCTATAAGAAGGATTTTTCCAATATTTTTAGTTTACGTGGCACGATAAGTGGTATTAATCTTATATTCAGACCAGTATAAAAATAAAAAGATCAAATATATTTGGTTAACATGGTTAATTATAGTAATATACCACTTATTGTGCCACGAGGAAGCTTGTAGATAGAGACTTTTTACAAAATGTTGTTTGAGTAAGTCTCTGTCAGGTAGTTATTTGCTAAAATCTACTGCAAAGCATCGAGCTATGCCACGGTAGCAAAGTAAATAACAGGAACGTTTAGTACGATCTCTCGTCTCTCTTCTCAACCCAGTTTATAAATGCAGTGTTTACAACCTTGTTTCCGCCCGGAGTAGGGTAGTCGCCTGAAAAATACCAGTCCCCGCTATTCTCCTTACAAGCAACATGAAGGTTCTCAACTGTTTGAAACACAACTGTTACTTCGGCTTTTATGTGGTCGTTTTTAACCATTTGAGCAATTTTGCCTGAGACCTCTTCATTTGTGAAAGGGGCATATATCTCCTTAACGTAATTTATATATTCCTCCTTTTGCAACCCTTGCTGTGCCTTGCATTTATTGTAGACATCGTCAATTACGCTCTCCATTCCCCTCTCTTTCAAAAGTTCGATTGCAGCATTGAAGGCAATGAATTCTCCCATTCGTGTCATATCAATACCGTAACAGTCCGGGTAACGGATCTGAGGGGCAGAGGAGACAATAATTATCCGTTTTGGATTCAGGGAGTCCAGTATTCTGAGTATGCTCTGTTTAAGGGTGGTTCCCCGTACAATTGAGTCGTCAATAACAATTAGATTATCAGTCTCTCTTACTGCTCCATAAGTAACGTCATACACATGTCCAACCATCTCGTCGCGGTCGCCGTCGGATGTAATGAAAGTCCGGAGCTTGGCATCCTTTATAACGATCTTTTCAACGCGAGGTTCTCGGGAAATTATTTCCCCAAGAGACTCCTCGCTCCACGAATCCTTACCTGCCCTAATCTGACGCATTTTTTCCTCCACCATATACTTCTGGATCCCCTTGACCATTCCATAGAATGAGGTCTCAGCGGTATTTGGGATAAAAGAGAAAACCGTATTGTCCAGATCACCGTCAACAGCCTGGATTAGTTGCGGTGTAAGCAACTCTCCAAGCTTTTTCCTCTCCTTGTATATGTTACGGTCATTTCCCCGTGAAAAATAAATTCTCTCAAATGAGCAACTGCTTCTCTTCTGCGGTTCACGGACCATCTCCTCTTTTGTTGTACCATCTTTCTTTATTATCAGGGCGTATCCGGGTTTAATCTCCTGAATGTTGGTGTCGTCTACTCTGAATGCCGTTCTTATTACCGAGCCTTCCGATGCCACAACCACAACCTCATCGTCCTTATAGTAATATGCCGGACGGATTCCCCACGGGTCACGGATCACAAATGCATCGCCATGACCGACAACTCCGGCAACAGCATATCCACCATCCCAATGGGCACTGCTTTTAGAAAGAATACTTACCCAGTCCATATTCGCCTCAATCATAGGAGATATATCCAGTTTGGTATTGCCCTCATCACTATATTGATGATACTTGTTCTGTATCTCACCATCCATGTAATAGCCAACTTTTTCCAGTAGTGTTACTGTATCGGCATAGTTGCGAGGGTGCTGTCCGGCTTTGATGAGGCTTTGAAAAAGCTCATCTACATTGGTAAGGTTGAAGTTGGCAGCCAATGCAAGATTACGGCTGCGCCAGTTGCTCGACCTCTTGAGAGGATGAACAAGGTCTATGTTGTTCTTGCCAAAAGTAGAATACCTTAGGTGTCCAAGATATACCTCCGAGACAAACGGGAGATTCTGCTTAGCCCAGGCTGCCTCTTTTGCTTTTAAATCGGTTGTACGTAAAGGTTCATGAATTGTGTTGAATACCTCCTGTATTGGATTGGTTCCGCAAGAACGGACACGGTCCATATACTTGAAGCCGGGGGGCATGTCGAGCTTCACACCCACCACTCCGGCACCCTCCTGACCACGGTTCCTCTGCTTCTCCATTAGGATATATAGCCGGTTTAGTCCGTAAAGGTATGATCCGTATTTCTTCTGGTAAAAATCCAACGGTTTTAACAGCCGCACTAGTGCAATTCCACATTCGTGGTTAAGGACATCGCTCATATTATGTTTTTATCTGCTGCAAAAGTAGCTAAGAACGATTTAAAATCCTCAAAATCTGAAGATATTTTTATGGATCTCTTATCCTTTTTCATGCATTGAGCCAGTCGGTCCGGCATATTCACCTCTTTACCAATGATTTTCTCAACAGTGTCGCCGAATTTTGCAGGGTGAGCCGTCTCCAGAATTATTGAATTGTAATTACCGGGGAATTCACTTAAATAATCCTTAAGTGCTGCATACCCAACAGCCCCGTGAGGGTCGGCAACATAGTCGTATTTTGTAAACAGCTCTTTTATAGACGCTTCTGTTTGCAGATTTGAGTATGACCTGCTGAATACAACACCATCTATTCTCTCCCTGCTATTGTCGTACATACTTACGATTCTGGCAAAGTTGCTAGGGTTGCCTACATCCATAGCATTTGATATTGTCTGGACAGATGGCTTTGGAACAAACTTGCCTGTATGCAGGTATTGTGGCAGAATATCGTTTGCATTCACTGCCGCAATGAACTTATGTACAGGCAGACCCATTTCCTTTGCAAGTAACCCTCCCGTAAGGTTGCCAAGGTTACCGCTCGGTACAGAGAATATAACAGGTTTGCTTTTGTCTTTTAGTTGCGCATAGGCATAATGGTAATAAAAGGACTGGGGAAGCAACCTGGCAATGTTTATTGAATTAGCGGAGGAGAGTTTTATTGCACTTTTAATCTCATTATCGGCAAATGCCTGTTTTACAAGTCTCTGACAATCGTCGAATGTTCCTTTGATTTCAAGTGCTGTTACATTTTTGTCCAGAGTTGTCAGCTGCTGCTCCTGTATGTGACTTACCTTGCCCGATGGGTAAAGCAGCACTACCTGAATGCCTTCTATGCCATAAAATCCGTTTGCAACAGCACTACCGGTATCTCCCGAAGTTGCAACCAATATAACTGTGTTTTCCTTGCTATCTCTGGTGATATGTGAAAGCATCGCCGCCATGAACCTGGCTCCGAAATCCTTAAATGCAAGTGTAGGTCCATGAAAAAGTTCCAGAATGTTTAAACCTTGGTCCAACTTTACCAGCGGAACAGGAAAATCAAGACTCCCGGAGATTATTTTGTTCAAATCATTATCTGAAATTTCGTCCTTAAGCAGCTCTTTTGAAATGATATGTGCTATGTCCTGAAAAGAGAGACTTTCCATCTCCTTAAAAAACGATTTTGGGAGAGTCGGAATACTTACAGGCAGGAAAAGCCCACCATCATCTGCTATTCCTTTTACAACCGCCTCTGAGAAGCTGACTATATTGTTTCTGTCATTTGTACTGTATAATTGCATATTCGCTTCGGACTTATTTTAGTTAAATAATACGTGGGCCGTTTTTATTTATTTTTGACACATACACTTCTCCTGAAAGGTCAAATCTCTGCAGCGCAGTTTTCATAGAGTTGCCTGTTTCAACTGCTGTATGCAGAGAAGAGGAGAGGGCAAAAATAGATGGTCCCGAACCCGAAATACTGCAACCCAAGGCACCGGAATCCATTGCTGCCTTTTTAATCTCGTCGAAACCGGGAATCAGCATAGAGCGCACCGGCTCAATTACAACATCCTGTAAAGACCTTCCAATAAGACCGAAATCCTTCTTGAGCAGACCGGCAACCAATCCGGCTGTGTTGCCCCATTGGGTTATAGCATCTGCGAGGGGAATTGTCTTTGGCAGTATTTTTCTGGCCTCTTTTGTAGAAATCTCTATCTGCGGATGAATAACCGTACAGTATAGATTTTCAGGCACCTCTATCTCTACAACATCTATTACCGGATTATACCCTCGGATTAGGACAAAGCCTCCGTAGAGACACGGCGCAACATTGTCGGCATGAACCGAACCACTTGCAATTTTCTCACCTTCAATAGCAAAGGGAAGTAGCTCCTCTTTGCTGAGCCTCAACTCTAATAGTTCATTAAGCGCAAATGCTGCTCCAACGGCACTTGCGGCACTTGAACCAAGGCCACTGCCAAGGGGCATTTTTTTATGAATCTCCATCTCTATTCCGCAAGTAATATGCAGCTTTTCAATCATAGAAAGGAGAGGGGCACCGGCAGTATTTAGATCTGCTTCAAGTGGTAATCTCCCGTTCTCTCCTGTTATTTTTGTTATTGTTACGCCCTCATTATCCGAAATACGTAAAACAATTTCGTCTCCCGGTTCATCTATAGCGAATCCCATCACATCAAACCCGCATGCGATATTCGAAACCGATGCCGGTGCGAAAACTCTTATTTCCTTTTTCATATTATTGTTGTGATTTTTTCGTTATGATAAAAAATTACCTATTCTTATTATATCGGCAAAAATTCCTCCCGATGTAACTTCTGCTCCTGCGCCCGGTCCTTGAATGACAATTGGTCTTTCATTATAATAGATTGTCTTGAAGGAGATTATATTATCATTTGAGTGTAGGGAGTAGAATGGATGATACTTGTCCACGGCCTTAAGTGCCACCTCTGCTTTACCGTTTTCATAACTGGCAATATATCTCAGGACCTTCCCCTCGTTTTGAGCGTTCTCTCTTCTTTCATTGAATAGGGAATCGTATCTCTCCAGATCAGATAAAAATTCCTCAACGCTTCCACTGAGGCTCATTTCTGCCGGAACTAGACTCTCCAGTTGAATCTCTTCCATCTCAAGCTTATAACCGGCTTCGCGCACTAAAATTAACAATTTTCTGGCAACATCCAGCCCGTTAAGGTCATCTCTTGGGTCGGGTTCGGTGAATCCTCTCTTTTGTGCATCACGTACTATTTGGGAAAAAGTCCTGCTTCTATCAAATGTGTTGAATATATAGCTCAATGTCCCCGATAATACCCCCTCGATTTTAAGTATCTTGTCTCCGCTGGCAACAAGGTCGTGAAGTGTGCTAATAATTGGTAACCCGGCACCCACATTTGTCTCATAAAGGAACTTTACGTTGTGTTTCTGAGCAAGTTGTTTAAGTTGAAGATAAAAATCGTACTTGCTTGAGTTTGCTTTTTTGTTTGGGGTTACAATGGAGATACTGGAGGCAAGAATATCCGGATACCTGGCAAGAAGCAGTTCACTTGAAGTGCAGTCTACAAAAATTGAGTTAGGCAGGTTAATTTCGCTCATTCTTTTTGTAAAAACATCCAGGTCGCTTTGTTCTCCTGTATTCATTAACTGTGTTTCCCAGCTTTCCAGAGAAAGTCCGCTTGTATCGAAAAGCATCTTTCTACTATTGGCAACAGCTACTATCTTTAGGTCAATCATTAAATCGGTAGATAGGAACTCCAGCTGGTTTTTTATCTGAGTAAACAGAGTCCTGCCTATAAGTCCGGTTCCAATAACAAACAGGTTTAAGGACTTATGCCCCGAAAGGAAGAATGCGTCATGGATTGCATTGAGCGCCTTTGATTCATCGTTCTTAGATATAACCGCAGATATGTCTAATTTGGAAGAACCCTGGGCTATTGCAACAATGTTTATCCCGTTTTTTCCCAGAGCCTGAAATATCTTCCCTGCGTTTCCGGGTGTGCGCTGCATCTTGTCACCTACAACAGCAACAATAGAGAGGTTGTTTTCCACAGACACCTCATTAACAATCTTTGCCTGAATTTCGTATCTGAACTCCTCTTCTATGAGCATTTTTGCAGTACCGGCACTTTTAGGAAGTACGGCCACACATATTGAGTGCTCAGAAGAGGCCTGTGAAATGAGTATCACGTTTATCTTACCATTTGCCAAGGCTCCAAAGAGTCTCTTGGAGATACCTGCCACACCCATCAAACCGCTGCCCTGTACCAATAAAACAGAAATATCGTCAATAGATGATATACCCTTGATTGCGAATCTTTCCTCACCGGTGCTTTTACCTATCACTGTCCCCGGGAAGCCCGGGTTGAATGTATTCATTATCCTTATTGGAATGCTTTTGTCCATTGCCGGTTGCATTGTCTGAGGGTAAATTACTTTGGCTCCAAAATGGGACATCTCCATTGCCTCATCATATGTGAGTGTGGGTATAGAAAATGCTCGTTTTACCTTCCTTGGGTCGGCAGTCATTACACCGTCAACATCTGTCCACACTTCAATCTCGTCTGCATTAAGTGCAGCTCCCAGTATTGATACAGTATAATCAGATCCTCCTCTGCCTAATGTTATTGTCTCGTCCTTTTGAGTAGAGGCTATGAATCCAGTAACAATTTGTAATTTTGAATGTTCCGGAAAATATTCTGAAATTTTCTTATTTGTAAGTTCAAAATATACCCTCCCATATCCAAAATTGTCGTCGCACTTAATCAAACTCCTGCTATCCAGATATTCTGCATCTACGCCTTTGTCTCTAAGTGCCTCACAGATTATTTTTGCAGATAGCCTCTCCCCGAAGCTAAGGACGTAGTCGAGTGTCTTTGCCGACAACTCTTTGATAAGATAAATACCATGCAGCAGATCTGCCAGTTCGTTCACACTCTCCTTTACATTGGCAATCACTGTACTCTGTTTGCTTACAGATATTAGCTCCCTTACAGCATTAAAATGTCTGGTTTCAAAATCCTTGAGGGCAGGAACATACTTGTCGCTTCCCGTGGCTGCAATCGTACTCATTTGAATCAAAGAGTCTGTGACTCCCTGAAAAGCAGAAAAGACAACAGCCGTACAGCCACTGTTCAGGTATGACTCAGTTACGATTTCAATGACACTTTTAATCCTTTCTGGATTGCCGACAGATGAACCTCCGAATTTTAAAACTTTCATTTCTTTTTCATTTTTCAATGGGTTTATAAATAAAAAAACCGCCTTCATGATGAAGCCGGTTTCAGTTTTCTTAAAGACAAATGCTACCAACTTCAATCATATAAAGCTGTTGTTGTGGATGTAATAATGGTTGATGTGTGCATTGTCATGGAACAAAAATAGAGAAATAAATTTATTTGCAACTATATTTTTAAGATAAATCTGTAAAACTCCACGCAACTATCCTGCTTATCTTGTTGCCATGTTCCATTGGAATTGTTTTTATCATACTGGCATTTACATCTTTAAGAGCAGCATATACTCCACCCAGACTCTCTTTTTTAGAGACGAGTGAAGAGAATATCCGGCATTGTGACGCAAACTCCTTGCTTTGTAAAACCATGTCGCGCACGAATTGCACCTCGCCTCCCTTGCACCATAGCTCACTGTTTTGTCCGCCAAAGTTAAGAACACCATCCAATTCCCGAGTTGGTTTGGATTTGCTGGTCATCCTAAGGTTCTTCAGCTTTTTCATTGTTGATTCCCTTGCCTCCTCTGCAGATGCATGGAATGGTGGATTGCAAATGCAGATGTCAAACTTGTCTCCCTTTCTTATCACTCCAGAAAAAAACAATCTTGAATTTGTCTGGAACCTGAGTTTTATCTTACCATCTAGTGAGGGGTTGTTTTTTACTATCTCTCTGGCAGATTCCATTGCTCTCTCGTCCGATTCAGATCCTGTAAACGACCACGAGTACTCATGTGTGCCTATGATTGGATAAATACAGCTAGATCCTACGCCAATATCCAGACATTTTATTCCGCTCCCTTCAGGAAGCACGCCATTGTTGAAACTAGCCAGAAGGTCCGCAATATGGTGTATATAGTCGGCACGTCCGGGAATGGGAGGACAAAGATAGCCTGCGGGAATCTCCCAGTAGATTACATCGTAATATAGTTTCAATATTGCCTTGTTGAGCATTCTTACAGCAGCAGGGTCGAAGAAATCCACTGTCTGGTCGTTGTAGGAATTAATAATTACATATTTTTCCAACTCAGGAGTGCTCTTTATAAGCTCTTTAAGGTCATATCTTCCCTGATGTCTGTTTTTTGGGTGTAGCATTGGTACAATTATTTTATGCAAAAGTAGGTTAAATTAACGGCTTTCTGTCTTTATTACCCTCAGACCTCTCCGGAACTCCTCTAAGCTTCCTTGCGCCTTGCAGCTAACAACTGCCTCCTTACCCGGTAGCAGATCAAAGAAGTTATCGGAAAAGTTGACATCTGTGTTGTCGCTTATAATCATTATGTTTTTGCAGAGAACAGTTGATGACACTGTTACATAAAAACAACCATTTTTCTCATCCGCTTTGATATTAATATCGCCTTTGGGGAGGATGAGCTCTTTTGGCTCTGTGAAATACAGAATATCGGTATCTACTACTTTATCTTTGTATATAAGGCTCGACAGGAGCAGTACCTCGTTTTTAGATTTTTTATTTAGAAGCTCTTCAAGTGGAAGCTTAGTAAGAATTGCCGATCCAATGGAAGGGATCTTCACATTAAATGATTGTTTAAACAGTTTATTTCCAAGGAAATCCATGAGAACAACCGTAAGAGCCGCATCACCTGGATTGTCTGTGTCTGAAACAGCATTAATAGTAACTGTATTACTATCCTTCACGGTTGCCAGTATAGTGTTCTTGAAAGTCTCACGGGCAAAATAATGTAAAGCCTTCCATTTCAGATAGCTGTCTATACCCGACCACGAAGCAACCGGCCAACAGTCGTTTAGTTGCCAGTAAAGCGATCCCATGCAGAATGGCATATCTGTCCTGTGCGATTCAATTGCCAATTTAATTGCCTCTGCCTGAAGAATTTGTCCTGTGTAGAGCAATATTTCAAAATCAGAAGGAACTCTGTAGCTTTTCTCCATATATTCGCGGATCCTCAGGTTTCCTATTCCGCTTCGCTGATGAGAAGCCATAACTTTGGACTCAATGTTCCAATCCTCAGGGAGAGTGTATCTTTTAACACTGGCAAATTCAGGAAATGACTGAAAACCATATTCGCTCATGAACCTCGCCTTATACTCTCGGAATGCCTCAATAGGGTGTTTGGCATGCCATACACCCCAGTAGTGTACATCTCCCTTGTTTCCCCTGCTTCCTGCCAGCTGCATATATCCTTTTGAAGGGGAGGAGTGCCAGTATGGCTGGTCATTGGTGTATTCCGATACTACCGAGGGCAGAATTTTATGAAAAAGTGTGTCGTAGCTGTGCCAGATTGTCTTACGCCGTTCAGGATCATATTGTTGTTTCCATCCCCATCCAATCTTTTCGTCCCACTCTCCCCATGCTGCTTCTATCTCATTGTTCCCGCACCAAAGAGCTAAAGATGCATGATTACGTAGTCTTTTCACGTTATCTATAGCCTCAAGCCTTACATTCTCAAGAAATGCATCGTCGCCGGGATACATAGAGCATGCAAACATAAAATCCTGCCATATCATTATTCCGTACTTGTCGCACAAATCGTAAAAGAGATCACTTTCATAAACTCCACCTCCCCAGACCCTTAGCATATTCATATTTGCCTGTGCCGCAGATTTTACTATAAACTCATATTTTTCAGGTGTGACCGACGGTAGAAAGATGTCATTGGGAATTATGTTGGCACCCTTTGCGAATACTGGTCTTCCATTTACTTCGAACATGAAACTTTCGCCATCGCCCTCTTTATCTGCTTTTCTGATATGTTTGATGGTTCTTACACCAATTTTTTGTGAGAAGATGTCAGATTGAGTGGTGTTCTGTCCAACCTGAACAGAAATGTCGTAAAGTCTTTGATTGCCAAGACCATTTGGCCACCATAGCTCAGGATCTTTTATGCTGAATGCCAGCTGAACCTTGTTGTTCCCTTTCTTCAGGATGTTTTTTGCCGATGCTGCTATCTTCCCGTTTACAGTTATACTACAGAGGTATTCTCCTGAGGTGGATGACTGAACTTCTGCCTCGGCCAGAAAATCTGCCCGGCATTCCTGTATACTTTTCTGTTTTACAAATAGATCCGTTATTCTTATGTTGTTCCAGGCCACAATTTTAACCGGTCTCCATATACCTGATGTGACAAGTCGTGGCCCCCAGTCCCAACCAAAGTGATAGCCCGCCTTACGGACAAAAATGCTGACCTGCTTGTTTCCCAAGCCTCCGTTTTCTGATTGATCATTTGAGGCCGGTAGCTGATATCCGAGCGTTTCAAGCTTTTCCAGACCAATGTTTACAGGCGACCTGAGTAAAACAAGTAGTTCATTATCCCCCGAATGAGCAATCTTCTTTATATCCGCTTCCCATGTGCGGAACATATTGTCGGCTTGCAAGATTTTATTTCCGTTCAACCATACATCTGCGTAAGTATCGAGCCCTTCAAATCTCAGTATTAAATTGTTTTTTGAAAAGCTCTCCTTGTCTATGAACAGGGTGGTTCTGTATTCCCAGTCACTCTTGTCTATCCATTGCAGCTCCTTTTCATTAAGTCTGTAATATGGGTCGCCGATAAGTCCGGCAGCGAGCAAATCAGTATGTACTGTTCCAGGTACTGTTGCTTTTGTCCATTTATTGTCTCCGGCTTTTCTGAATTGCCATTCAGCTCCGGCAACCAAATTGGTTACCTGACTGTAAGAACCTGTATGACAAAGAATGAACATAGCAATAAAAATTGTTTTTTTTAAAAATCTCATGTCGATATTTCAATCAATAATAATCTCGTCAATGAAAATATAAGCCTTTTCCCCGGCACTCTCGTGCCACTCCGGAATTGTGCCGAGGTTTTTTGCGCTAACCTTTACATACCTGGCTTTGAGTGAAAGCCCATCTTTTACAAGGTTGCGAATCTTCATCTCCAGCTCCTTGGTATCAACATCATTATCAACCCGGCATGCACGTACAAAATTCAATCCGTCGGAAGATACTGCAAATTCTACATATTGCGGCATCCATATCCACGACCTTGCATCCTGCAGGAACCCTGCACCGAGCCTTGAGATATCTTTTACTGAGCCTAGATCTACAGTTGCTTCAAAATCTGTATCTTGATAACCTTGCCATCCGCCAAGCCTAAAGTTGAGTTCACCACGGACACCATCTAAAAGACCTTCGTCTCCACCTGCTGAATATTGCGGGTTGTATTTAGAGAGTATGCTTATTTTCCTCTCACTGTTGATCTTATTTAGAGTTGCAGTAACAACTCCACTACGTTCTCCTTTAACATTTTCCGAATATGCATTTATTGTTGAGGTCGTCCTGATTGTAAGAGGATGAGAGTATTTCTCAAATCCATGTTTGCCGCTCTCCTCTGTTCTGTACCAGACTGAATAGTCGGAAGAACCTGTTTTTATGCTGACTGTTATTGAATCCTTGAAAATGTTGCCCTCCATTTCAAACCATGGATTTGTCACAATAGGGGACTCCCCAATTGATGATTGGGGCCTGTCCGATCGTGATACCCCGAATGAACAATCAGGAGTAGGAGCCATTCTTAAATCAATTGTGTTGCCGGTTATAATGTCGCTATGAGTGATATAGGATTTAGTATAATCCTTTCCATTTAGTAAGGCCGATTTTATATAAATGTTCTTGTTATTTGAAGAGGTTGATTTAATAGTGAATTTTTTCCCGTTTTCCAGGTTGATAATTACATTAGAAAAGAGTGGCGAACCCAAAACGTATGTAATATCTCCCGGAGTTACAGGATAGAATCCGATTGCACTAAGCACATACCAGGCAGACAACTGTCCACAGTCGTCGTTTCCACATAATCCGTCAGGTGTGGCACTGTAAAGGGTTCCCATTATTTTTCTGACCATCTCCTGTGTCTTCCATGGTTTTCCGGCATAGTTGTAGAGATATGCTGTATGGTGACTTGGCTCATTTCCATGTGCATACTGGCCTATAAGACCTGTTATGTCGGATTGTACCCTTCCTGTGGTTTTTTCAGGAGCAGAGAACAATTCGTCAAGTTTTGCAGAATAGGCGTCATCGCCTCCCAACATTTTGATATGGTTTTCTATATCCTGAGGCACATAAAAGCTATATTGCCATGAGTTTGCCTCAACAAAGTGAAAATTAACCTCTGTAGGATTAAACGGAGTAAGCCATCTCCCTTTTATCTTTGGACGCATGAATCCAGTAGAGGGGTCGAAAACATTTTTGTAGTACTGTGCCCTTTGTATATATTTTTCATAAACGCCCATGTTTCCCAGTTGCTTTGCAACTTGAGCAATGCACCAGTCGTCATATGCATATTCCAGTGTCTTAGAGACAGATTCATGTTCCATCTGTCCGGGGATGAAGCCATCTTTTATATATATGTCTATTCCGTATTCGTTTCTGTTTGAGCTGCTTACCATAGCATTAAAAGCCTCTGTTGCATCAAATCCACCAATGTTCTTTTTCATAGCGTCGGCAATTACCGGTACTGAATGGTATCCAATCATACAATTTGTCTCATTACCGGAGAGTTCCCAAATAGGGAGCTTACCAGCCTGTCTGTAAATGGCAAGGAATGATTTTATAAAGTCGGTGGTGCGTTTCTGTTCGATAATTGTAAATAGAGGGTTAAGGGCCCTGTATGTATCCCATAGCGAGAATACTGTATACTGATCATAGCCCTCGGCTTTGTGGATTTTCCTGTCCATACCACGATATTCGCCGTTTACATCGGAATATAGGTTAGGGGCAATTGCAGTATGATAAAGTGCAGTGTAGAATATTAGTTTATCTTCCGGATTCATTGTCTCAATATCAATTTTTCCGAGATAACCGTTCCATGCTTTTTCTGTAGTTGAAAGCAGCTTGTTTAGGTCCCAATCTTTAACCTCTGCCATAAGGTTTAATTTTGCATTCTCCTCTGAGACAGACGAAATACCCGTCCTTACCATAATCATGTTTCCTTTCTTCTGGTTAAATGTCAGCAGAGTCTTGGTTTTGCTACAAAAAACGGGCTTTTGAAAAGGTTCTGAAAATTCCATATAGAAATAGACTATCTGATCCAGTGCCCACGATTTTGACCTTCTGAACCCTTTTATTGTTTGGTTGTCAACTATTTCTATTCCTGAATCCAGAACTTCGTCCCTGTGAGTAAGGTCTATTACAATCTGCTTTTCTGCATCTTTTCTGTATGTATAGCGATGCATACCAACTCTTTTCCCTGCAGTTAGTTGTACCATAACCTCAGGTTTGTCCAGAAAAACCTCATAGTACCCGGGAGATGCTTTCTCTCTCTTATGGCTGAATGGCGATTTGTAATGCTCTCTGTCAATTTCAGGATGATTATATCCGGAAACCGGCATAACAAGAATGTCGCAATAATCAGGTATTCCTGTGCCACTCAGGTGTGTATGGCTGAATCCATATATAGTAGAATCGGAATAGTGATATCCGGCACAACCGTCCCATCCGCTAAGTCTGGTGTCGGGACTAAGCTGTACCATACCGAAAGGGTAGGTGGCACCAGGGAAGGTATGAGCATGGAAATCGGTTCCGATAAAAGGATTGACATACTGAATTTTTGTTGTTTGCTGTGCGTTGGATGATGTAACTGATAATAACATCAATAGAAATGGAAGTACTCTTTTCATTTTTATATTTAAGTGAATTAAAATTCAATTTTTATTGTACCCACTGGAACAAGTCCGATACTTCTTGAATGCGATTCTACAATGTTGCCGGACTGATATGAGAATTTTTTTCTTATTATATTTTTTCTGTTTGTAACATTCTGTATGTCAATCATAAATATCCATGCTTTGTTTGATTTGTTAAGTCGATAACTGAATCCAAGATCAATCCTCATATAGGGAGGTAGATGGCTGCCGTAAGTGTCTGATGTTTTGTATACAATCCTTTTTCTGGCAATTGTCAGTTTTTCATCAACAGGAGTATATCTGAAACCTCCTCTGTCCAGAGCCTTTATGTTAAACCCTATCAGATTTTGTCCCTTATGTCCGATTACAAACTCTTTACCTCCGGTGGCACTAAATATATAGCCATTGTTGTAGTAGGTATTGTACCAGTTGCCATCGGCTGCTTTGTACTTTGAGTCGAATAAAGATGCTGCCAGAAGAAAATAGTAGTTGTGCGTGAAATCTTTCTCTATTGTCAGTTCAACACCATAATTCAACCCCTTGCCATTGTTGTCAAGGATCATATCGGGCAGACCATATGATGAATTCAGGATAGAGTACTGACTGAGCTTATTCAATGCTACGGGTACATCGTAGAGCGACTGTAGGTATGCTTCAAAGCCCATGTTCAGATCAGGACCAAATTGAATGTTATGTCCCGCTGTTAAATGTATAGCCTTTATAGTCTTAAGATCGCTGTTTTTTTCATTTCTGGTGTTACCTGTTTTTATTCTATAGCTATAGATAGAGAGCGGTTCAAGTCTGGAATGGAAGCCTGCTCCAAGATTAACAGTTTGTCCTTTATTAAGGTGAAAAACAAAGCCTATTCGGGGTTCCCAAACTAACTCGTTTGTTATACCTGAATGAAAAAGGTGTAGTCCTGTATTAATTTCGACGGGTACCGAAGGCCTGAATTTCCACTGAAAGTAATAGCTGTTGTACCATCCGCTGTTGCTTGAGTTTATTAGTGTGTCATACTGTACACCGGAAAGCAATTTTCTGGCGTACATGTCTCCTTTTATAAAATTGTTGGTAAAACCAACCCTCAGACTGATTGCAGAATTGAATTTATGGTTAAGCTGTGATGATATCCTGAGAGCGGGATATTTGAATGAATCCTCGTAATATAATGTTTTGCGCAGTAAAGTGTCTGTTGTATAGTTATCAGAGACGTTCTGCTCGTATGTGTAACCAATGGTTGTCCGTATGTAGGTTTTGGAGTCTGGAAAGACAAGCAGATGCTTGATTCCGGCAACTGCCATAAACTGCTCTTCCTTGTATTCGTCTTTGTCACCACCGCTTTTTATCTCAGCAGCATCGGTCGATGCAAGATCGCCTACAAGACTAGATCCACCAATGCTGAAAAAGTCAAAAGTACCAAGTTTCTTAGTTTTGATGCTTGTTTTAAATGCCCAGTCCATTGAACGGGGGATTATCCCTACATCTTCTATATCTATGACTCCGTAATTGCTAAGGAAACTGAAGTTAGCATATCTGAAGTTGCCAAAGTAAGAACTACCGGAAATTTTATTAAGTGGACCCTCTGCGGAGACTTCAGCACCAACCACGCTTACACCAAGTGAGTACTCTCTCTTTGAAGTGCTGCCGCTTCTTAAATTTAGGTCCATCACTCCAGAGTACGCATTTCCGTATTCTGCAGGAAATGCTGCAGTATAGAAATCAAACCCGGCAAGTGAATTTGTAGTGATTGCAGAAAAAGCTCCGCTTGAAGCCCCCTGTCCCGCTGAAAGATGATTAGGATTCGGTATCTCAATGCCCTCAAGCCGCCAAAGAAGTCCCGCTGGTGAATTTCCTCTGATTATTATCTCGTTGCTACCGTCGTCGTTGCCGGCAGATACACCAGGCATGTTTGTAACCATTCTCAATGGGTCGTAATAACCACCTGCATATCGGGCAGCATCCTGGCTGCGGAGCCTACGGACACTGACTGTTGCCATAGAGTTAATGGTGCGCCTGGATTCGGCATTCACTACAATCTGAGAAATCTGTTGCCTCGATTCTGTGAGTTCTGCTGTAATATAAACCTCCTTGCCTGTTCCTACCAGAATGTCTTTTACTATACGTGAATTGTATCCCAGGTACGACACTCTAAGTGTATGTCTCCCGGGTGGGAGCATTAATGAAAATCTGCCCGTGGAATCGGTTGTTGCCACACCTGCTTTAGAGAAGGTTTCAACAACTATGTCTGCTCCCTGTAATGGCGAACGGCTTTCAGAATCAATCACTACACCGGAGAGTTTTTGATTATATGTTTGTCCGTAAATCTTTCCGTAAATTGAAAACAAAATCAGAATAACACATACACGACTCAGTTTGAGTATGTTTAACCAGGTTGTTATATGTGATTGTCTCTTCACCGGACAATTCCCTTGTTCTTTCGTCCATCCATATAGATGTACAAGGGCTCTTTAAATATTACATGTCTGAGATACTTGCTTTCGTATGCGGCTTCCATTGCATTCAGACGCTCAATGTCGAACTTACCATCACCCATAAATGGATTTATTGTAAGGTATCCTATTCCGAATGAGGTGAGATTTTGAAAGAAGTGGGTCCCTTCGCTTGGCTCTACACGGAAATTTTTTAGTCCACATTCCACAATCACCTTTGCCTCTGATATATGAGGCCATTTTATAGGGATGCCCAGCCATGAATCGCTGGATCCCCAACGTCCTGGACCGATAAGAATATAGTGTTTGTGCTGTTCCTTCATTTTGGAATTCAGATTATTTATCTCTTCTGCCATTTCCAGTGTGTGGGCACTGTCAAAATTATCTTCTCTCACATAGATTATATCTGTAATGCCATCGATACTGCCTGCCCCAAGTGCCTTTTGTGCATAAATAATAACATTTTCCTTGTCTATGCTTTCCCATTCAAGCGATTTATTGTCCATGCTTTCTGTTATCGGGCGTATCTGAAGAAAGCTGAATATCTTATCCTGTCCTTCGGGAACATCCATATTTACTGCAAATTCCAGTTCAACAGCGGAACGCATCTCCTGCTGGCTTATCTCAAGCGTGTCGCTTATGATTTTTGCCAGAGGCATTGTGTCGTACTTTAGAATATGGGCAAATGTGATAATCTTCCTTCCCTCTTCCAGATTGCTGTCAACTATCATCTGGTTCTGCATATCCCATGTAGAAGCAACAAAATCCATGTTCTTGAATTGCTTGGCCTCATTAACGTCAAACTTGTGCAGGTTTACGGAATCATCAATTGATGTCTTGAACTCTTCAGGCTTGAGGTTGAGAGCAAACATCTCGTTCTGGGTATCTCTTAGAGCAAGCTGAGGTGTAGACAACTGCAAAATGTGTTTTGGATATTTGGGAGAGAATCTGAGAGTTTTGCCACCTTCTACAACCAGTTTTCCCAAGCCGAACGCCATACTCACAATGCCATCCTCAGGTTTTTCGGAACCAATAGGGTAGAAATTGATAGATCTGGCAACCCCTGAAATTGTCGGGAAGAAGAATCCGCTGTCCTCTGTTCCGCAAACGTCCTGAATCACAACTGCCATCTTCTCTTCGCTTATGAGATTTGATGTAGCCTGCAAATACGCACGACTCGATGCAAAATAGATTGATGCGTATACACTCTTTATTGCCTTGCCAAGGAGCCGTAACATCTGGTCTGTATTTTGAGTGAGGGGAATCATATAGGTAGAGTAGATGCCGGCAAATGGCTGATAATGCGAATCTTCAAGTTTGGAACTTGACCGGACAGCCAACGGGCCGGTTGCAAATTTCAGGTATATCTTTAAATCTGCAACAAGTGTTTCCGGAAGGCGGGAACTTACAAATTCCGACAAAATCTCATCGTCAGAAATGTCTGAGTTTATTACATACTGGAGGCCGTTTTCCCTTATAAACTGGTCGAAGTAATCTGTTGCAATTACAACAGAACGAGGAATAAGAATTTTTACACCCGGGTATTTGTTTAGCAGGTTATACTTCTGAAGCATGTTGTTGATAAATGCCAACCCTCTGGCTTTACCACCCAGCGACCCTTCTCCTAGTCTTGCAAACCATATATACTGACTGTATGAACTTGGATTGAAACGAGCAACAACACCATGTCCGAGCAAAATCCGGTAGTCTATTATTGCCTGTACAATGTACTGCCTTAGATTGTCCATTGTCTTGAAGTGACTCTCGTGTGCAGTCTTCATCTTGTTGGCAAGGGTAAAAAGACCACGCGAGTACATCCACTTTGAAAGTCGGTTCCGTGATGTATGATACAACAAAACCTCTTCAGGTATCTCCATTACAATATGCTGGAGATCCTTCAGATCCTTTGCCCTGCCAATTACCTCTCCTGTATTGAGGTCACGGCAGACGAAATCGCCAAAGACAAACTCTTCGCTAATGTAGTCACTTAGTTCAATTAGCAGGGTTTTAGAGTATTTGAGTATAAATCCTACGCCCAGCTCCTGGGCAATATCCCGCATGCTGTCCTGCGACGACTGAAGAAGAAACGGCATATGAGGGTCGTCGTTCTTGATCATCTTGCACAAGTCGATCCCTGCATCAAGCTTTTCACTAATTGCAGGATCATTTTTGTGAATTACAAATCCTACATCCGATATTACCCCAAGAAGATTCTTTTTATAGCGTTCATATAAATAGACAGCTTCGTCGTAGTTTGTTGCCAGAAGTATTTTAGGGCGGGCCCTCTTTCTAAGCTTTTGCTGCTGCTCGTTTAATGCCTCTTTGAGGAATTCTGCACTCTGCAAAAGAACTAGCTTGTAAATGGCAGGAAGATAGGTTGAATAGTATCGGATTGAGTCCTCTACCAGAAGTATGGACTGAACACCTGCTCCTAGGATATCATCATCGGCATTAAGCCTGTCCTCGAACAGCTTTATTATTGCGAGTATAAGGTCGGCATTCCCGTGCCAGCTGAAAATATGATCTATTCCTGAACAGTCTTCATTTTCGATTATACGTGACAGCTCTTTTGAAAAGTTTGTGAGCAATACAAAGGGAATTTCCGGATAATCCTCCTTATACTTTTTGGAGAAGTTGAAAACATCAAGTTCCCCAACATTGAACATACTGATAATAAGGTCGAAATCATTGTCTTCTTCTAGTAGCTTCAAAGCATCTACAGATGATGTAACCCATTTGAAAGTAGGAGGATTGCTAAGATTCAGGTCTACGTACTCTTTATAAATCTGATCCTCTATCCGGCCATCCTCTTCCAGAGTATAGGCATCATAACTGCTGCATATCATGAGTATCTTGCGGATACGATTCAGCATCAGTGTTTTGTAGTTGATTCTTGAAGGTCTGGTCTGACCGCCGTGACTCTGTCCCATCTTACAAGTATAAATTGAATCTATTTTCTGTAATCGTAGAAACCAATACCGGTTTTTCTGCCTAGTTGTTTGGCTCTTACCATTTTACGCAACAATGGATGCGGTCTGTATTTGGAATCACCATACTCCTGATACAGAACCTCCATAATTGCCAGACATACATCAAGACCAATAAGGTCCCCAAGAGCAAGCGGACCCATTGGGTGGTTTGCACCCATCTTCATGGCCTCATCTATCTCGTCTCTGGTTGCCACACCATCAGCAAGAATGCCAATGCCTTCATTTACAAGAGGAACGAGTATTCTGTTTACTACAAATCCAGGGGCTTCGTTAACGCTTACAGGTGTCTTGCCTATCTGTTTTGCAATCCACACAACAAAATCATGTACCTCTGGGGCTGTAAGTTGTCCCTTTATTACCTCAACCAGCTTCATAACAGGAGCAGGGTTGAAAAAGTGCATTCCAATTACCTTGCCTGGTCTTTTTGTAGACGCAGCTATCTCTGTAATAGATAGAGATGATGTATTTGATGCAAGGATTGCCTCGGGTTTGCAAATATTGTCTAAAGTTTTGAAAATCTCATGCTTCAGTTTCATATCCTCAAGCACAGCTTCAATTATGAGGTCTGCATCTGCACACTCATCATATGATGTTGTCTCAATGATCTTTGCTGTTATAGAACTCATTGTCTCAGCAGTGATTTTCTCTTTTTCAACTAGCTTAGAGAGATTTTTATTTATGCTGTTGTGACCAATTAAGAGCTCGCTATCTGATATCCCTTTCATTACAACGCTGAAACCGGCCTGAGCAAAGGCTAGCACTATGCCGCTTCCCATTGTTCCTGTACCTATAACACAAATTTTCATACTTAAATTTTTATTATCTGTTATTAAATTTTGGTTTTACTTTATTTAAAAAAGCCGACATTCCATCTTTCTGATCTTGTGTAGAAAAACATTTACCAAAAAGAGTGTTCTCGTTTTCAAAGGCTGTTTCAGCTTCACTTACAAGTCCTTTTTCAATTGCTTGTTTTGCATTCCTGACTGCTATGGGAGCCTTTGACGCAATTCTCTCTGCCATTTTCAAAGCACTTTCCATGAGCTCTTCGGGCTTTACAACCTTGTTTACGAGCCCTATCTCATACGCCTCAGTTGCTCCAATAGTACTTCCTGTAAATATCAGCTCCTTGGCCTTACCAACTCCAACAAGTCTTGGCAACCTGTATGTTGCAGAAAATCCGGGGATTATGCCTAAGTCAACTTCTGGTTGCCCGAATTTTGCATTCTCAGATGCAATACGGATATCACAAGCCATTGCCAGTTCGCATCCTCCACCAAGGGCAAAGCCATTAACAGCGGCAATAACAGGCTTGGAAAGTGTCTCTATCTTTCTGAATACCATTGTCCCGAAAGCTCCAAATGCCTTTCCCTCATCGTAATTCAAATTTACCATCTCAGAAATGTCTGCTCCTGCAACAAATGCTCTCCCTTCACCTGTAATAATAACAGCCAGAATTTCAGGATCTTTTTCCACCTGGTCTATTGCAATTTCAAGCTCCTTGAGAATAGAGGTGTCAAGGGCATTCAGTGCAGCTGGATTATTAATTTTTATTGTACAGATTTGATTTTCCGATGATACTAATAGTCGTTTGAATTCCATAAAAATGATAATGATAAATGTTTCTGATACAAAATTAGAACATTAATTCAATTTTATATTTAAATTTGCCGAACCATGAAAATAATCAATACATATTTTTTCCGCTTCTGTTTCTGTTTTTCACAGTAGAGGGACTGATATGTTATACTGATATTATAATTAATAATGTAACGGTCCCGAAATTCGGGGCTTTTTTTTTGTAAAAAAATGAAAGAGTCAGAAAATCACACAGTAAGTGTTGCAATTCAGGGTGGGTTTGGAGCATTCCACGAAATTGCTGCTAAACAATTCTTTGGAAAAAATGCCATAAAGATAATTCCTTGCGATACATTCGCCGATCTTTTCCACGAACTTAAAGAGAAGAGAGTAGATTGCGGGATTGTTGCCATAGAAAATTCTGTCGCAGGAAGCCTTCAGCAAAATCACTCATTTCTTAGTGATAGTGGACTGCCTGTGATAGGGGAGCAGTATCTGAGAGTTGTACAGAACCTGATAGCGCTGCCCGGACAGAGCATAGATGATATTAAAGAGATTCACTCTCACCCTGTTGCAATACAGCAATGTCATTTGTTTCTGAATGAATTGCGTAAAAAGGGGGTGAAAATTATAGATTCTATAGATACAGCGCTGAGCGCCAAAAGAATCAGAGACGAGCACCTGATTGGTTCAGCCGCACTAGCCAGCTCACTTGCTGCAGAGATGTATGATCTTGAGATTTTGCGTCAGGGTGTGGAGGACAATAAAAGGAACTTTACCAGATTTATGATTGTAACTCAAAGCGATAAGGTAAAACGAATGGCAAAAATTGCAAACCAGTCTGTAAATAAAGCATCTCTCTGTTTTTCACTTCCTCACCAGCAAGGAAAACTCTCACATGTGCTCTCTGTACTCTCTATCTATAACATGAACCTTACAAAAATACAGTCAATGCCAATTGTTGGGATAGAGTGGGAGTATCTGTTCTATGTAGATCTGATATTCTCAGATTACAAACGTTACAAACTGGCACTGGAGGCAATAAAACCTCTTACCGACAAACTTCAGATACTGGGAGAATACCAGAACGGAGAGCAGCCACAACAGGATTAGATTGCATATACAATATAGTATGTAGTGGTAAAAAACGTGTAAAGCTGAATTTTTTACCACTTTTTTTATTTTTTATTCTCTTTAAATAATCACTACAAGAATTAATAGACTCGCAATGCCAAACCATACAGAAATAAATTAGTAGTTTGTATATAAGATATATAAAGAATTTATAAACACTCGTTATTAACCTTGATTGTCTGCTAATATTTTATGCCAACCATTCAATTACATTTTTTTGTTAGATTTGTGAAGATTGGATAAATAAAATATGTGAGTATGTTTAAAATTAACCAGACAGATCAGACAATAAAGAATATTGACAAATTTTTTGACACTATAGACAGGGGATTGCTAGTATTTAAAGAGGGTGTCAGGAACTATCTCTACGGGAACCGGGCTCTTTTTGATGAGAACCTGTCAGAAATGGCTAAACTGGAAAGCGAAGCAAACTACTTGAGGAGAGAGATTGTTGCAGCAGTTCACACAATGTCGTTCATGTCACAGATGAGGGGAGACATACTAAAGCTATTTGAAAGGATGGACAATATCGTGGATATACTTAATAATAGCCTTTCTCAGCTTGATATTGAGATTCCTCATATTCCCACTGAGCTTAATCCAGAGTTTGTAAAGCTTACAGAACTCTCTACGCTGGCAGTGGAGTGTGTAATTCCTGCCGCAAAAGCATATTTCAGGTCCCCTGATTCAATCCCTGAAAAAATAAACAGGGTATATTTTTATGAAGAGGAGACAGAGAGACAATCTAAAACAATCAAGAGAAGGGTTTTTCATGATATGCCTCAGCTTAAGTTAAGTGAGAAGTTTCACCTGAGATATTTTGCGCTGCATATCGAAACATTATCTGAATCAGCAGAAAAAGCAGCGGATCTACTATCTATAATGGCATTAAAACGTAACTTCTGATATGATTCTGGATATAGTCATTATAGTGTTGTTAATAGGTATATGGCTTACATTGAGGGAGTTGCCAATGATTCTTGGTTCTACTGTATCTTCAGGAATTATTCGTTCCAGATATATCCCTGTAATTATTATTGTTTCTATGTTTCCTGCAATATTGTTCAACTCAGATATAGCAACAAATATAAATACAGCTTCCAATCTTGGAAATCCTGTCACTTTACTTATAATAAGCTTTGCTGCTGCTATATCGGTGTGGATAGTCTCTTTCTTCACTAAATGGACATCAATAATTTACGGGCTTCTGGCAGCAATCCTTGCTTTGAATCTATATACACAGGGGTCATCGTCTCATGTATTTTTTTGGAAGAGTTCATTAGTATGGCTTATTAGTCCCGGACTATCTTTTATATTTTCCATACTGCTTTTTCGTGCAGTAAGACAGATTGTGACCAGGGCCAACCTACATCTTGTTACACTTAATGGAATTTTAAGAGTTGTATTTATATTTTCTCTGATTATCGTACTATTCTCATTTGCACTTAATAACGGATCACTGATAATGGCTCTTACATCAGCTCTCAACCCCTTATTATCTGTCAGCATTGCCGGAAATTCCATTCACGGGGTGTTCATTGCCTGGTTTTTATTTATAATGCTTGTTCTTATTCTTTATTTGTTTCCCGTCAGAAAAATCGCAAGTAAGATATCCTTCAGACTCTTCGACATTAATACAGAATCCGGCATTGTTATTATGACATCTATGTCTCTTGTGTTGCTCTTTTTTTCTAGTAATAAAATGTCTTTACTTATAGGGTTGCAGGCTACTCCTGTCTCAATTATACATATTGCTCTGGGTGCCGTAATAGGTATAGGATGGATACAAAAAAGTGTCGCCGTCGATAAAAAGGAGCTTATAAAATCGGCACTATCTGTAGTAGTTCTGCCGGGTCTATCCTTTATACTTACATATTCAATATTAGCGATAATAGATATTCAGAAAGGAGTAAACAAAAGTAACAGAGGTTTTACGGGAGGAGAACTGAACTTTGACCTGACAACTTTGACATCGGTTATCGTGCTTGCAATACTCTCATTTTTTGTTGTTTATTTTTATATATCTAAAAACAGAGCCTCCGGACAGGCAAGGTTAAAGATTGCAGAGGACAGGAACCAGTTGAATGAAATGCAGAAAGCTATGGTGGACCTTGAGATAAAGGTAATTCAAAGCGAAAACAATAACCTTCACAAAAGACTTGAAATCAAGAGGAAGGATCTTATAAACAATGCATTATGGATAGGGCAGCAGAGAGATTTTCTGGATCAGCTATCGGCTGACATACATCTCCTTAAAAAATCGGAAAATCTGGAAGAGATGAAGAGCCGTATTCTTTCCATTGAGAGCAAAATAATGGACAAGAAGGCTTTCTCACATGAAATGAATGAACTCTACTCTCAAGTGGAGATACTTCATAAAGACTACTCTGTTATCCTGCAAGAGAAGTTTCCGGATCTTACTGAACAGGAAAGAAGGCTGGCAACACTTCTAAGGCTGGGATTCTCAACAAAAGAGCTTGCATCAATAATGAGTATAACACCAAAAAGCGTGGAGGTGTGCCGTTACCGATTACGTAAGCGTTTGAACCTGAAAAGAGACGATAATCTCATACAATTTATAAAATCACTTTAATCTATTTATTTATATGAAAAAATTAACACTTATCATTGCTGTGATCCTAATCTCTTTTGCAGCAAGGGCACAGGAAAACCCAAAGGAGGATGTCAGGTACAACCAATATGGGGTAAAAGTTCAACGTAAACCACTTAGTGTAGAAGAGAGAAGCGGAATTCTGGTATTTGAATCCAAGAACCAGGACTACAGACTCTGGTTCGATATCAGGGTACAAGTAGACGGGGCAACATTCTTCGGAGAGAACAAGGATTTCGATAAAATAGGAGATGGGGTTTCTATCAGAAGGGGCAGGCTTGCTGTTAAAGGACAGATTACAAAAGACTGGTACGGAGAACTTGATACAGATTTTGCAAACGGCTCTTTCGAGCTTAAGGATGCATATCTTCAGTATACCGGCCTGAAAAACATGGAGTTCACTGTTGGTAACTTCAAAGAGGGATTTTCAATGGAGTGTACAACAACATCCAGGTATCTGGCGTTTCTTGAGAGACCTATGGTGGTTCAGACATTCGGTCCCTCAAGACATATCGGACTACAAGCCAAGTACAACAAAAACTGGTTGATAGCAATGGGCGGGATACATTTTCAGGCAGTAGAGGGTCAGGAAACAAGAACTTACGTAGAAGACAACAATAAGGACTATGGCATGAGCAGCGGAAATTCATACACCGGAAAATTGGTAATCATGCCTTTCCATAGTAAAAGCGACTATGGTTTACATTTTGGTGCAGCGGCATCGTATCGTATGCCTAAGTCTGATCTGGAACCTGCCAAAGAGGCTGGTGGTGTAAGATACAGCACTCGTAACGCAACATCGATTAACCGGAAGAAATATCTTGATACCGATGCAATAAAGGATGTGGACCATGATTTTCTGTATGGGGTTGAACTTGCCGGTTTCAGCAAGGGATGGAGGTTTCAGTCGGAGTATATCGGAAATAAAACCTATATAAAGGAGACAAGTACATTAACAGACAAGAGTACCAAAAGCTTTGACGGATGGTATGCTCAGCTTGGATGCCTTCTGTTTGGAGGAAAGCAGCAATATAATGTTCAGGATGGTGAATTCACACAACCACAGAGAGGCAAGTCATGGGGCGATATAGAACTTATGGCAAGGTACGACTTCTTGAACCTTAACAGTCAGAACATAAATGGAGGTTCAGGAGAAAATTATACTTTTGGTATCAATTACTATATAAATAACTCTGTCAAGGTTATGTTGAACTACCAGTACAGCAATAACGACAGATATGCCAGTGGTAAGGGAAAGTTGTTGGTTGGCTACGATGTTGATGGTAACCCTACAAAAGTTTCATCAAAGGTATCTGCAGCAAATGGCCAGGCAGGAGTAGATTTTCATATGCTTGCAATCAGATTCGAAATAGACTTTTAATCAATAAATATTAATAATACTATGAGAAAGATATTATTTGCAGCCATTGCCATAATAACATTATTGTATAGTTGCGTGAAAGATGAACAGTATAAAGGACCAGCGGTTATAGAAAATATCGTATTGAATCCTTCGTCACCCAGAGCCAATCAGGCGATAATTTTAACCTGCAAGATTACAGATCTTAAAGGGATTACTTCTGCCGTGGCAAAATATAAAGTAAACTCAGGCACAGTTGTTTCGGTAAACATGACAGCCGGTGCAGCCAGATTATATACAGCAACCATACCAGGACAGGCAGACAATGCAGACATAGCTGTAACTATAGAAGCAACAAATCAAGATGGTTTTGTTGCAACATCGGTAGAACAAAAGTTAAAGGTTGCTCCTCCGGTTTTGGTTTATGTAAATGAGTGTGACCCAAATGCAAAATCAATGGAGCTTTACAATGCAATGACAACAGAGGTTGATCTTGCTGGCTGGAAGTTAAGGAAAGACAGTAAGACAGATGCAGACAATAACTGGACAATTCCTGCTGGAATAAAAATTGCTGCAAAGGGTTATCTTGTTATAACTCAGGATGCCACAGGAGTTACAGGCTTTACTTTTGGAATGTCTGCTACAAAAGGTTTCTCATATCACCTTTTTGACGCAGATGGTGGAGTAAGGGATTTGCTGGACAACCTTAGCGGAACCAAGATAGTGGCAGGTGCATCTCCAAATACAATCGGACGTAAGACCGACGGCGGCACTGAGCTTACACTCTTCTCGGTGGGATCAATGGGAAAATCAAATTCAACAGGAACACTATAATTAATATTTTTTTGAAAATGAGCAAAGAGAAGATGGAGATTGGAGAAATCTCAAAACCACGATTTGAATTCCGTACTTTTGGCCAGGATTTTAGCAAGGCCATAGAAAGGATGGCCAGGTTTTCTGTCCCTGTCCCTGAGAAGGTATGGGAGAGACACAGCGATGAGATATATATCATTTCACGCACTAATGATATAAACAACACCAAGATCAGAGACGGAAAGATGGATATCAAGACCTTCGTTCAGACTATAGACGGACTGGAACAGTGGAACCCGCTCATGAAGGGAGAGTTTCCAATATCTGCCGCTGTATTGAAAAATGAGGTTTTCCCTGCTTTTATGGTCAAGATGCCGCAACTGAAAAAGGATACCTATACGTATGATGAATTTATTGATATGGTAAACAACCACCCCGATCTGCAGGCAGTCCGGGTTCACAAACAACGTTGGGGATATATGGTCAACGACACAATCTGTGAGGCAGGAGCTGTACTTATTAATGGAGCTAAAGTTATGACAATCAATTCTGAATCCACAGAGTTGGAGGACATAAAGAAAACCATTAAGGATGTTGGTCTGGAGGGTGTGGAAAACATTAACTATCTTCAGGCAATAAAGAGAGTAATTGGAATGACAGACAAACCTTTGGCAAACGAATAATATTATGGCACAAGAGATAGAAAGAAAGTTTCTGGTTAAAGGTGAATTCAAATCTTTGGCAGTTAAAAACACCAGGATAATTCAGGGGTATCTGAGCTCGGCTCCTGAAAGGACAGTAAGAATCAGAGTGAAGGGCGACAAGGGATATATAACTATAAAGGGAATAGGCAGTGAATCCGGGGCAAGCCGTTATGAGTGGGAAAAGGAGATCTCTATAGAAGAGGCACAAGAACTACTTAAAATCTGTGAACCAGGAGTTATTGATAAGACACGTTTTATTGTAAAAGCGGGCCCACATTCATTCGAAGTTGACGAGTTTTACGGGGAAAACCTTGGCCTTACTGTAGCTGAAGTTGAATTATCGGCAGAAAACGAATCCTTTGAAAAGCCAGAATGGCTTGGTGAAGAGGTAACAGGCGATGTCAGATACTACAATTCGATGCTTATGAAAAATCCCTTTACAAAATGGTAGATAAGCATAATTATGATCCGCTCGACATGAGCAATTACCGGATAGAGAAGCTTCCCAAGCTTGTCAAATCGGGTTTTGAAAAACGGATGGCCATGTTTGGCTTTCCTCTTGCAGCTCTTGCCTTTGTCTATCTCTATTTTTTTTCGGACATATCTTTCTTGAATAGCTTCGACCCTGCTACATTGGGGCATGATGCATCAAAAAGATTAACAGAATTGGGGCTGGATGGTTTTTCGCGGATTAATTATGCTATGTTGGCAATATTTGTTTCGGGTATCATTTTATGGATAACCGAACCTATACCCAACTATCTCACATCATTGATTATTATTCTGGCTATAGTTTTAACCGGAGTGACAACAGACAAGGTGGCCTATGCACAGTTGGGCCACCCTGTCATGTGGTTGAACATATTGTCGTTTGTTCTGGCCAGTATGCTGGTAAAGACGAGGGTAGCAAAGAGGTTCGCATTATGGTTCGTTTTAAGGTTCGGCAAAAATGCCATGATGGTTATTTTCAGTTTTGTTGTCATTAATATTGTTTTATCTGCATTTATCTCGGCAACAACCGCAAAGGCGACTATCCTGTTACCTATCTTCATGGTGATTGCTGCCATATATGGTGCTACTGGCGGCGAAAACAGGAATAATTTCGGAAGGAACCTTGTTCTCCAGAACCTTTTTCAGATTAATATAGGGGCAAGCGGATTTATAACCGGATCGGGAGCAAATCTGCTTGCTGGTTCAATGATTGCAGGAGCCATGGGATGGAGTGTATTCAGTTACCAGGATTGGTTTATAGCTGCATTCCCTTTGTGTCTGATTCTTATTATAATTGGCTGGTTTGTAGGGACAAAATTGATTTTTCCTTTAAAGGAGAGTGAGAAACATCCTCAGATTGAGGGTGGAATGAAGAGGTTAAAGGACGAGCTGGATAGTATGGGAAAGATGAGTCTGGAGGAGTTCAAGGCAATAGCAATCTTTGTGATAGTATTGGCACTTTGGGCAACAGACAAACAGCATGGCATAAACCAGACCGCTGTTGCATTCATGGGCGCGGTTGTATCTCTTTTGCCTGGCATAGGTGTGGTAAAGTGGAACGATGTGGATATTCCATGGCATCTTCTGCTCTTCTCAGCGGGTGCATATACTCTTGGGGCGGGATTGGAGGCAACCGGGCTACCGGCCACATTGGTAGACGTTTTGTTTGGTGCATTGGGAATTGGTGCAGACACTCCTTTCTGGGTCTTATACGTAATACTTACTGCAGCAATGATATTCTCTGCACTTTTGTTTGAATCCAAGACAATGAGGGCCCTCATATTTGTTCCAATAGCAATAGGGGTGGCACAGAAGTTCGGATATTCTGTACTAAGCCTTGCGCTACCTGTTGCACTACTCATAGAGCATGTTTATGTACTTCCATTCAACAGTAAGCCTGCAGCTTTGTTATATACAACTAATCACTACAGTTGGAGCGACACATTCAAGTTTGGTATAACAATGATGGTTATAAGCTGGCTAATGATTCTTGTATGGGGAGAGACTGTTCTCAACTGGTTAGGTTATACAAATGGATTATTATGATAGATATTCTGGCAAAAATACACGACAAATTCTCTATTGAGTTCAAGGTTGGCTTTCGTGCAAGGAGGAAGGTGAAAATCAACAATTTTGTAATGAATACATGGATATTTGTTCCGGATAGCCTGGATATCAATTCACAGACATATTCAAGAGAAAATTTCTATAGAGATATACGGGATAATATCCGGCTCATAACTCCCATTTTTCTACTTCGTGACATTTGCAGGGGAGACACACAACCATTGCAGCATCTGGAAAGCTCTTTAAATAACCTTGCATCGTTTCCTTCAAGAAGCTCATTGGCAGAGTATGAGTACCAGATAAAAATGTTTTCTGCAATATTCAAAAGTGCGCTGAGAGATCAGATGAGGTACATTTTCACCACCGCACAAGTAGATGACAGAGACTTTCTGTTCGACACTTTATTGGAAGAGGTGCAGGAGACCCTCACAAAGTACCGTTCCCTTTCAAAAATCATCAAGACCCCTACAGTATCCAATGAGCATTACCACTATTTTGAATTTGGGGACGAGTTTATGTCAAATATAGTGGAGCAGCAGTTTTATACTCTTCTCTCATCACTGAATGTGCGCAATAAAGTGTTTGCCGACAAGTTCCGTGAAAAGATACTGAAAATAATTCAGTCAGAAATCAACCATAAGGAGGAACATGGTTACCCTGTGGTGTCCGTGGAGAGTCCAGACAGAAACCGCGACCTTGTATTCAGAAGAGGTGTCTTAAAGAAGTTTATTGAAAGTGACCTGTTCCTTACAGCAAAAAAGAAAAAGGACGGAGTACTCATAGAACAGATATATTTCAGCCTTGCAGCAGGTGTGTCAATGATATTTGCCACAGCCATAGCATTCTCATTTCAGATGAAATTCGGCAATTTTACAATGCCATTCTTTGTTGCACTTGTTGTGAGCTACATGCTTAAGGACAGGATAAAGGATCTTATGAGATACTATTTTGCGCATAAAAGAAGAGCAAAGTACTTCGACAATAAAATTACTGTGAGTGTAAAGGAGAATATTATAGGATGGAGTAAAGAGGGCTTTGACTTCATCTCAGAAAAGAATGTACCAAAGGAGGTAATGCAGATAAGAAACAGATCTGCCCTTCTTGAGGCCGACAACAGATATACCAGAGAGAAAATAATTCTTTACAGAAAACTTTTGCAGATAGACAGAGAGAAACTGGATGAAAACAGTAACTATTTTGTTGCCGGGATCAATGAGATTTTAAGGATAAATGTGCAGTCATTCCTCAACAAGATGGATAATCCCGAAGTTCCTCTTTATGTTACAAAAGATAACGGAGAGATTGAAAAACTGATGGGAGTGAAGGCTTATTACCTGAACTTTATAATACAGCTCAAATACCAAGACTTTGATATTTTCAAACGCTACCGGGTGGTCCTTAACAGAAATGGAATAAAAGAGATTGAAGAACTAAAATAATTCCTTCATTGTCACAAGTTGTCACTATCGACCTTCATATTTGCATTATAATTTAAATTAAAAGCAATATGAAGATCGATAATTTTTTTGGAAAAGAGAACAGGAATTCTCAGCCAGATGAGCTTGATAATAGAGATTTTTCTGAAATTTATGAAATTAAAGATGGTGATTATCAGATAAAAAATGAATTTTTATTTGATCAGAGGCTTGTTGCCTTGTATTAGTAATATTATTTTTTCTATATTCGCAGCGGTTATGGAAAGACAAAACTCCAATATTTTACTAAACATTCTCTTACTCTGTATTTGTGTCAAATACTGAGAGGGTGTTTTATGTAATTTTGGAAAAATAGAATTTTAAATGAAATATATAAACCACCTCTTACCGGGGTGGTTTTTTTTTAATAAATTATTATGAGTGAAAAACTATTTGTATTTGACACAACCCTCAGGGACGGAGAACAGGTTCCGGGTTGTCAGCTTAACACTATCGAAAAGATAGAGTTAGCCAGAGCTCTTGAAGTACTTAATGTAGATATTATTGAGTGTGGGTTTCCCATATCAAGTCCGGGTGACTTCAACTCAATAGTTGAAATATCTAAAGTTATCCAAAGGGCCACTATCTGCGCATTGACCAGAGCCGTGGAAAAAGACATAGATGTAGCTGCCGATGCACTTCATTACGCAAGACATAAAAGGATCCATACCGGAATAGGTACCTCAGATGCTCATATTCTCCATAAGTTCAAATCTAACAAGGAGGATATTCTGGAAAGAGCGATCCACTGTGTGAAATATGCAAAAAAGTATGTGGAAGATGTAGAGTTCTATGCCGAGGACGCAGGACGGACAGATAATGAATATCTGGCCAGAGTAATAGAGGCGGTAATAAAGGCAGGGGCAACGGTAGTAAACATACCTGATACAACCGGTTATTGTACCCCTTATGAGTACGGGGCAAAGATAAAATATCTTATAGATAACGTACCTAATATACACAAGGCAATCATATCCACACATTGCCACAATGACCTTGGAATGGCCACTGCAAATACTCTTGCAGGAGTTATCAACGGAGCACGTCAGGTTGAGGTAACAATCAACGGTATTGGTGAACGTGCCGGAAACACGGCACTGGAAGAGGTTGTAATGGCAATTAAATGCAGGAAAGACATCCCTGTATTTACAGAAATAGATACCAAATCAATTATAAAGACTTCGAGGCAGGTATCCACTCTCATGCGTATGCCTGTCCAACCAAACAAGGCTATTGTAGGAAGAAATGCATTTGCACACTCCTCTGGCATTCATCAGGACGGAGTACTCAAGAACAGGGAGAGCTATGAGATAATTGATCCGGCAGAAGTTGGTGTCAATGAATCTGTCATTGCACTTACTGCCAGAAGCGGAAGAGCTGCCTTGAAGCACCACTACAACCGGCTGAATGTAGAACTGACCGCAGAAGAGCTCGACGAAGCATACAACAAGTTTCTTATTCTGGCCGACTGCAAAAAGGATATTCACGACGATGACCTGCTTGTGATTGTTGGGGTCACCCGTTCAGTCAAGACACAAAGGATACGTCTTAAATATTTGCAGGTAGTATGCGGCAAATCGGCTGTTCCAATGGCAACTGTAAAACTTGTTATAGATGGAGAGATTTGTACAGCAACCAGTTCTGGAAATGGTCCTATAGATGCAGCGTTTTCTGCAGTCAAAATGCTTATCCATAGAAAAATAACTCTGGAAGAGTTTCTTGTGCAAGCAATTACAAAAGGAACTGACGACGTAGGAAAGGTGCATATTCAAATAGAAAACAAAGGAAACATCTACTATGGTTTCTCGGCAAATACAGATATCATAACCGCTTCAGTAGAGGCACTTATAGATGCAGTATCAAAAATTATATAAGACTATGAGAAGGACAATTTTTGATAAGATATGGGATTCCCATATAGTAAGGCAGGTACCGGACGGACCTTCGGTGCTCTATATAGACAGGCATTACATACATGAAGTTACAAGTCCGCAGGCATTCTCCGGACTGGACAAAAGAGGAGCAAAGGTGTTTCGCCCCGGTCAGACATTCGCAACATGCGACCACAACGTACCTACAATAAACCAGCACCTGCCAATTAAAGAAGAATCTTCAAGGATTCCGGTAGAGAAGCTTGCAGAAAACACAAAAAAACATGGAATTACATATTTTCCTCTGGGACACCCGTCAAATGGAGTTGTTCACATCATAGGCCCTGAGCTTGGAATTACCCAGGTGGGAATGACAATTGTATGTGGCGACAGTCACACCTCTACTCATGGAGCATTCGGGAACATTGCATTTGGCATTGGAACCAGTGAAGTTGAAATGGTCCTTGCAACTCAGTCGCTGCTTCAGACAAAACCAAAACAGATGCTTATACAGGTAAATGGCCGTCTTAATGACTCAGTTTGTGCCAAGGACATAATCCTGCATATTATTTCTAAGCTTGGAACATCTTCAGGAACAGGATTTTTTATTGAATTTGCAGGATCTGCGATTTCTTCCTTAAGCATGGAGGAGCGGATGACAATTTGCAATATGAGCATAGAGATGGGAGCAAGAGGGGGCTTGATTGCACCCGATGAAATCACTTTCAGCTATCTTAAAGGCAGAAGATACTCACTAAAAGGTACAGATTGGGATAAGGCTGTTGAAAAATGGAAAGAACTTAAAAGTGAACCGGATGCTGAATATGATATAAGATACTCATTCAGAGCAGAAGATGTTGAGCCTATGATTACATTCGGAACAAATCCCGGAATGGGAATGGCTATCGACTCAGTTGTACCGCAAACGAATGAATATATGGGATTTACCAAAGGAGAGAAGCTTACGGGAAAGAAGATAGATTATGTATTTCTTGGCAGCTGTACAAATGGAAGGATAGAAGATTTTAGAGCATTTGCCAATTTCGTAAAGGGCAGGAAAAAGGCAGATAATATTGAAGTATGGTTGGTTCCGGGTTCAAAAATGGTTGAAAGTGAAATAGAAAATGAGGGTCTGGGAGATATTCTCAGAAGTGCCGGTTTTATATTAAGACAACCGGGTTGTTCAGCTTGCCTTGGAATGAATGACGACAAGGTTCCTGACAAAAAGTATTGCATATCTACCTCTAACCGCAACTTTGAGGGGCGACAAGGACCGGGAGCAAGAACTCTTCTGGCGGGCCCGCTGGTAGCTGCTGCTGCAGCTATATATGGAGTAGTGACAGATCCGAGAATAATTAAACAAAATAAATCATGAGTTTCAGCAAATTTACGGTATTGGAATCAAACCCAGTTCTTATGCCAATAGAAAATATTGATACTGACCAGATTATTCCTGCCAGGTTTTTAAAGACCACAACAAGGGAAGGGTTTGGAGAGAACCTTTTTCACGATTGGAGGTACAGCAAAAGTGGAGTAAATAATCCTGATTTTGTTTTAAACAAAGAGAGTAGTAATGGTAAGATACTGGTTGCCGGCAGGAACTTCGGATGTGGCTCCAGCAGGGAACATGCAGCATGGGCAATATATGACCACGGGTTCAGAGCAGTTGTATCAAGCTTTTTTGCCGACATTTTCAGGAACAATGCTCTCAACAACGGTTTACTGCCTGTTCAGGTCACTCCCGAATTTCTGCAAAAAATATTTGAATCAGGAGAATCCACTCTTGTTATCAATCTTCCCGAAAAATCAATAAAAATATCATCTACAGGAGATTGTGAATACTTTGAGATAAATACATATAAGCAGGATTGCCTTATAAACGGATACGACGATATAGATTTCCTGCTTTCCAGCAAAGAAGCAATTGAAAAATTTGAACAAAACAGATAAACATATGCAAAAAGTAATTACCGTTTTGCCGGGAGATGGCATCGGACCCGAGATAACAGAACAGGCTGTAAAAGTATTAAAAGCAGTAGCCGAAAAATTCGGACACACATTCACTTTTCAATATGGTTTGATTGGTGCAGCTGCAATTGATACCTGCGGCAACCCATATCCTGACGACACACACAACATGTGTATAGCATCTGATGCCATCCTTTTTGGAGCAATAGGTGATCCTAAATATGACAATGATCCTTCTGCAAAAGTACGCCCCGAGCAAGGCTTGCTTAAAATGAGAAGGGAACTGGGTCTGTTTGCAAACATAAGACCGGTGGAACTCTTTCCCTCTCTTGCAGGACGTTCTCCACTTAAAGAGGAGATAATAAAGGGAGTAGACATGGTTGTTGTAAGAGAGCTTACAGGAGGGATATATTTCGGAGAGCCAAGGGGGAGGAGCGAGGATGGCTCAAAGGCCTATGATACATGTGTTTATTCAAAAACGGAGGTTGAAAGGATATCAAGGGTTGCTTTCAATATGGCAACAGAGAGGAGAGGCGTGGTCACACTGGTCGATAAGGCGAACGTTCTTGCTACTTCAAGACTATGGCGTGAGGTTGTGACAAGCATTCACAAAAATGAGTTTCCTCAGGTTACTTTGAATTTTCTATTCGTAGACAACGCTGCCATGCAACTAGTCACAAACCCGTCAAAATTTGACGTACTTCTGACAGAGAATATGTTCGGTGATATCCTAAGTGACCAAGCCAGTGTCCTTACCGGCTCCATAGGACTTTTACCGTCGGCATCTATCGGAGACAAGGTACCTCTTTTTGAACCTATACATGGTTCATACCCACAAGCTGCCGGCAGAAACATAGCAAATCCTTTAGCCACAATTCTTTCGGGAGCAATGATGCTCAACGATGCATTTCTTGCCAAAAAGGAAGCTGAGATTATTAAAAAAGCATGCAGAGCCGCAATTGAACAGAAAATCCTGACAGAAGACCTTGCAGAGAAAGGAGAGGCATTTTCTACAACAGAGACAGGCGACTGGATAGTAAGATACATTCAAAATAACTAAACGATAATACGCTAAACAAATAATTCTATGAAAAAAACAATGGATTGGTCTAAAATAGGCTTTAGTTACATAAAGACAAATACAATGATAAGTTGTCTTTACTCAGATGGGAAATGGAGTAAACTACAAAGTAATACCGATGACAATATTTCTATAAGCGCATTGTCGGCATCGCTTCACTATGGTTTGCAAGCCTTTGAAGGACTAAAAGCATATATGGGAGCCGATGGTATTGTCCGACTTTTCCGCCCCGATGAAAATGCAAGGAGGCTTCAGAGTTCTGCCGGTTACCTTGGTATGGTAGCGCCTGATACAGAGCTTTTTATAAAAGCCGTAGAGATGGCAGTAAGAGAGAATATAGATTTTGTACCTCCGTTTGGCTCAGGAGCAACATTATACATTAGACCACTGCTACTTGGAGTTGGCCCTCAGATAGGTCTCGACCCCTCAAAAGAATTTCTGTTTCTGGTAGCGGTGACGCCGGTTGGAGGATACAACGACGTATCAGGTGCAACCAAGGTTGTTATAGACAGGGATCATGACAGAGCCGCACCGCACGGAACAGGATGTTACAAGGTAGGGGGCAACTATGCAGCTGCTATGATGTCGGGATACAGGGCAAAAAAAGATGGATACTCTTCGGTTTTGTATCTCGACCCAAAAGAGAAAAGATGGATAGATGAGTGTGGTACTTCAAACTTCTTTGGAATACGAGGAAATTCTTATATCACACCTCACTCATCCAGTATTTTACCTTCTATAACAAATAAGTCAATAATGACAATTGCAGAGAGCTTTGGTATGGATGTCCAAAAGAGACCGGTTGAGATAACCGAACTCGACAGCTTTGATGAGGTAGGAAGTTGTGGAACAGCTGTTGTAATATCACCAATATATCAAATTGACGATCCGGCGGAGCATAGGATTTACACTTACAAAAATGCCGGTGCTGCCGGAACAACCTCCAATAAACTCTATGATGCCCTCTATAAAATCCAGTTCGGATTGTCCCCCGATACATTTGGATGGATAAATACACTCTAAGCTTATTTTTTATAGATTTGTAGAAAATACAAGTCTTATGAACAATTTTATCGACAGGATTTCTATTTCAATTCAAAGAGGCAAAATTGATGCAAACTCGCCATATCCGCCGGATATGAAGGGAGAGCCGGGGGCAGATGAACTTACAAGAGAGGCCTTACAGAACGGAGTTGCTGCCAATGATATCCTTACACTGGCAATGATACCGGCAATGGGTATAGTAGGAGAGTTGTTCAAGGATAAAAAGCTATTTGTCCCGCAGGTACTCATGTCTGCCAAAGCCATGAACAGTGCAATGCTCCATCTTAAACCCTATTTCACATCGGGAGAGATTAAACAGAGGGGCACATTTGTAATAGGGACAGTTTCAGGAGATCTGCACGATATTGGAAAGAATCTGGTATCCATGATGATAGAGGGTTCGGGATGGAGAGTTGTTGATTTAGGTGTAGATGTCAAAACCGAGAGGTTCATAGAAGCAGTACAAGAGAATCCGGACTGCATTCTTGGTATGTCGGCCCTTCTTACAACAACTATGGAGTCGATGGAAAGATCGGTGCGTGAGGTTCGCAGCAATTATCCTTCTCAACGGATTCTTGTAGGCGGTGCACCACTCAATAAAGAGTTTGCATTCAGAATAGGAGCAGACATGTATGCTCCAAATCCGCAAGTTGCAGTCGAGTATATTAACAGTATCGCTTAGAATGACAGGCAAGGAGTACATAATAAATGCCTACAGACTGTCTGAATGTGACAGAACACCATGGCTGCCGTTTGTAGGTTGTCATGGAGCAGCATTAATCGGTAAGAATGCAGATACATATCTCTCTTCGGCTGAGTTGATCATTAAAGGCCAGAAAGAGGCAATCAGAAGGTATTCGCCCGATGGCATTCCGGTTACATTTGACTTGCAGCTTGAGGCAGAAGCTCTGGGTTGCAAGCTTCTTTTTTCTGAATCAAACCCACCGGCGGTGGTATCGCACCCTTTGGAGGATGGCGTTAAGTTGTCGGACCTTAAGATACCATCAAAGAGTGACGGAAGAGTGGGAGAGGTGTTGAAGGCGGCAGAGGTACTATGCAGAGAACATCCAGATATTGCATTCTTCGGACTCGTAACAGGGCCCTTTACCCTCGCACTTCACCTGATGGGTACCGAAATATTCACGGCAATGTTTGAAGATCCGCAAAAAGTAGAAGAGGTTATTGAATTTTGCTCAGAAGTCGCTAAAAGTGTATCTGACTATTATATTGAAGCAGGTTGTACGGTTATTGCCATAGTCGATCCAATGACCAGTCAGATAGACCCATGCTCGTTTGAAACATTTGTAAAGCACCCAATGACTGGCGTTTTTGACCATTTAAGGCAAAAAAACTGTCTGAGCTCCTTTTTTGTCTGCGGACAGGCCGAACATAACCTGGACATGATGGCAAAGTGCCGACCCGACAACGTGTCGGTTGACGAGAACATTCCTCTTGAATTTGTAAGGGATGTGGCATTGTCAAACGGAGTAAGCTTCGGGGGCAACCTCAGACTGACTACGACACTGCTTTTGGGAACTCCCGAAGATTCGGAAAGAGACGCTCTTGAGTGTATTCTAATAGGTGGTAAAAGGGGTTTTATCCTTGCGCCGGGGTGCGACCTGCCAATGGCAACACCTGTAGAAAACATTGAGGCTGTGAGCCGTCTGGTAAGAGACGAGTACCGGCAGGAATTTTTAAAAAGGACGAGTCAGGTTCCTGAGAATGAGATTTTACCCGATTTAAGCAGCAGATGGACCAAAGAAAAGGTTATAATTGATGTTATTACGCTTGATTCATCATCCTGTGCACCTTGTCAGTATATGATGGAGCTTGTAGAAAGGCTCAAACCTCAGTTCAACGAAAAAATAGAGATATTCGAGCACAAGATAAAGACTAGAGAAGGATTGCTGATGATGAAGAGTCTGGGTGTAAGGAGCATCCCTACAATTTGCATAAACGGTAAGGTCAGGTTCATATCCATAACCCCACCACTCAGTCAATTGATTGAATCAATAAAAGAGGAGATGCAACAATGACCGTCAAACCAATTCCACTTTATCTTGTATCAGGGTTTCTTGGGAGCGGCAAAAGCAGCTTCCTTAAGAGTATAATTGAAAAACAAGGTAATAACAAAAGAATTGGTATTGTGCAGAACGAGTTTTCCTCAATAAACATAGATTCCAGGGTACTAGTACAAAGCGGAAGTTTTTCATTGATGGAGGTCAACAGAGGATCCGTCTTCTGCCTTTGTCAGCTTAACGATTTTATCCCTAAGCTTGCATCTTTCATAGATAAAGAGCAACCCGAATTGATTTTCATAGAGGCATCGGGCCTCTCAGATCCACTATCTATCCTTCAGATGATAAATTCTCCGTTTTTATCGCACAAGGTAAGATTTGCAAGAGCATTTACCATAGTGGACTGTCCGCTGTTTGACAAGCAGATTAAGATGTTGAAATCTGTGTCCAACCAGATAAAAATTGCAGATATTGTATTAATTAACAAATGTGATAAACTCAACAGCGAAGATTGTCAGAAAATTGGTAATAAAGTGAAGGAAATTAATCCTCTCTGTAATATTGTCTACACACAATATGCTGTTCTACCTGATTCTGAAATGGATTCCATTTTTGAAAATTCGTTCATTGCACAAGCCATTTTGACAATCAGAGAAAAAGATAGCCAACCCCTGACAACACCTCCAGATATCATGGTAAGAGCTCTCTCCACGGCACGGAAGATATCAACTGAAAATATGGAAAAGCTTAAGGACCAGATAAAGCCATTGCTTAGAGCAAAAGGATTTGTAAAGATGGCAGATGGTTCAGCCATAACAATACAGGCAGTTTCCGGAGATATTTCTATAACTGAATACACACTTCCACTCTTAAGGAGCGAAATTGTTTTTTTTGGTGAATCAATTGATTTACACTACATATCAAATTTGTTTAATGCATGAATGAGTTATTTGAATATAGCGTCAGACTCTCCACTATTTTACCAGATAGAGAAGGTATAGCCAGCCATATAGGTAAGGAATTCATAAATCATACAGATGAGTTATTGGTTCAACTGTCAGCAATTGAGGCAAAAGGAGCATTTACGGTTATACAAACAGAGGAGTCGGATTTTTCTTTTGGCAGGCAGATTGCTCCTATATTTGCCCGTGCAGAAAAAATTGCACTTTTTATAGCCACACTTGGAGAGGAGTCAAAAGAGATTATTGCCTCTAAAAAATCAGATATATTGGAATATTATCTTGTTGATTTTCTGGCTTCTCAATTTGCGGAAGAGATGGCCGGATATATGCATGAAAGGATAAAAAAGTATGCAGATGAGTCATTAATAGGGTACTCCAACAGATATAGCCCGGGCTATTGCGGATGGAACGTAAAGGAACAGGTAAAATTGTTTGGATTCTTTTCCAAAAATCGATGTGGCATAAGGCTAACCGATAGCTGCCTTATGGATCCTGTAAAATCTGTCAGCGGAGCTGTTGCACTTGGAAAGATGGTAAAATACCAGGAATATGGATGTAAGAAATGTGGGGAGAAAAACTGTTTGTACAAATCTAAATTTTAAGATATGAGTTACACACCCAGGGAGAGGGTATTAGCTGCAATGAATTTGCAGAAACCCGACAGAGTACCGCTAATGTGCCAGTTCAGCATTGGCTCCATGATGCAGCAACTTAAGCCATCACCTGCAGAGTTCTGGTATGACGGGGAGCTGTTTGCTTTAGGCTTGGTAGAGTTGTGCTGCAGATTTGATTTTGATGGCATTCTTGTTAGTTTGCACGGTCATTCGCCCAACTGGAGAGACAAGGTTATCTCGTTCAAAGAGCTGGAAGAGGGCCGGCAAGAGCTTGTTTTCGATGACAGGCAGGAGCTGCATTCCTGGACAGATCTTCCCATGGTTAAGTATTTTGACAAACCTGCTTCAAAAAACATAGATGACATTGATGTCGACAAAGATGTTCCGGATGTAATTGATTATATTCCGGTATCACAGAATCTCTATTTTAAAATAGACAAGGATCATCCATTTGATATATTCGTATTTCTGAGGGAAATGGTAGGCAATACTTACTCCATTCATGGAGAGATAACCTCACCTTTTGATTATTTGTTGGATCTGTTGGGTTATGAACAAGGACTTATATCACTCATAATGAACCCCGATAAATGCAAACAGATTTTACAGAAATTTACTGATGGCATTACAAAGCTTGCCGTAGAGATGTGCAAATATGACATTGATGCAATAAAGATATCCTCTCCGTTTGCCGGTATGGGCTTCATCTCTCCTGAACATTATCAGGAATTTGTACTTCCATATGAAAGTCAGTTCATTAAGAAAATAAGGGAAGCTGGCAAGCATGTATACATTCATACATGTGGGCATATAGATGACAGGCTTGAACTTATGCAGCAATCAGGAGCCTCGGGTCTTGAATGTCTCGACCCTGAGCCGGTTGGAAATGTTGATCTTAAGGATGCCTTCAACAGAATAGGAGAGAAGATGTTCATAAAAGGAAACATAGATTCAGTAAACTCTTTACTTTACGCAAGTAATGAAAAAGCAGAAGAGGATGTTCTGAAAATCATTGAAACAGGAAAGAGTGGCAAAGGATTTATTCTAAGTACTGCATGTTCAATTGCGCCAATGGTTACCGAAGAGAGACTTCAAATACTCTCAAAGCTGGCAGAGAGTGCAGGAAAATACAGTTAACCGGGAATAACTCTCTAGGACAGGTTAAGAAACGCGTCAATAATAAGATAGATTAACCCCGAAACAACCAGTGTTGCAGGTATTGTAAATATCCAGGCGCCTACTATTGTTTTTGCCGTTGCCCATTTTACTGAGGCCATTCCCTTTGTCATTCCTACTCCAATAATAGAACCGGTAATAGTATGAGTTGTACTTACAGGAATACCAAGTACGGCAGTTCCAATCAAAGTCATTGCTCCTGCTGTTTCTGCACAGAAACCCTGAACAGGTTTAAGCTTTGCCAGCCCGTCTCCAAGTGTCTTTATAACCTTCCATCCCCCTGTTATTGTGCCAAGAGCAATTACAGAATAGCAAGTGATTGTTATCCATACTGGAACATGAAACCCTTGATCTGCATTGTAAAGCCATGTAGATACAAATTCATTTGTACCTGCCACACTGAAAAGTAAAATTGCTATGATTCCCATTGTCTTTTGTGCATCGTTTCCACCATGTCCAAGGCTGAAAATAGCAGATGAAAAAAGCTGAAGTACATGAAATGTCTTTTCTACCTTCAGAGGATGTCTCTTTCTGAAAATCCACATGGTAATTGCCATCATGAAAAAACCAAGAAACGCACCGATTAGTGGAGAGAGAACTATGAATAGACCAATTTTAAATATACCTGTAGAAATTAATGCAACAGGACCATGTGTGAACAAAACAGGTCCAATAAGGCCTCCTATTAAAGCGTGAGAAACACTTATCGGCATACCAAAGTGTGTGCAGGCCCATACCCATATTACAGCTCCGATTAGCGCAGATAATATTACATAAGGGTTTACGACGTTTGGATCGACAATTCCCTTTCCCATTGTATTTGCAACGTGAACACCAAAAATGAAAAATGCTGCAAAGTTCCAGAAAGCAGCCCAGAATACAGCAGCAGTTGGGGAGAGAACCTTTGTGGCTACAATCGTTGCAATAGAATTAGCTGCATCGTTCATCCCGTTAAGAAAGTCAAAAAGAAGAGCTATTACTATAGCAATTATTACTACTATTAACATATTGCGGGTATTAAGCCAGTTTTACAATAATCGAGCGGATACTGTCACTTATATCCTTTGCTTTGTCGGTTGTGTCTTCAAGACTCTGGACTATATTCTTGTGTTTGACCAGTTCAATTGCGTCTTTCTCATTTTCAAAAAGGAAACAATTGAAATTTTCATACAGTTCGTCTACCTTATGTTCAATCTCCTTTATCTTTCTGCACCTTTTTACTGCCTCCTGACTCTTTTTTGAAATCTGTTCAAGATCATTTACAATTTCCTGAAGAATTCTTGCATCCTCTACAATAAAGTCAATAATTGTAATTAAGTCCTTATAGATTGTCTTAGGTTTGTACATTACCTGCTTTCTTGCGGCATCGTGTATGAAATCCAGAAACGTGTCAATTCTGGACGCAAGTATGTGGATGTCCTCTCTGTCAAACGGGGTTACAAAGGTTTTATTAAGTTCATCATAAATAGTAGCAGTTATCTTATCTCCTTTGGTTTCAAGATCGCTGATTTTCTTGTGATACTCTTTCTGAACATCGTAATTACTCTCAAGAAAAAGGGATCTTAGGTCTTCTGCGGCTTCATTAATATTCTCCAACTGAGCAATGAACAGAGGGAAGAATTTTTTTTCCTTAACGATAAATAACTGAAATATCCTATCTATTTTCATACTATAAATTATTTGAGGCAAAAGTAATACTTGCCCTTAAATATAGTAAAAAATGATAGGATATCCCCTAAAATATTAACAAAAGTGTAACAAAAAATTAATTTCAGCCCTTAATCAATTGCAGGCTTCTCTTTATGAATTTGCTCAGTTCCTCTCCCTTTAGCATTCCGTTTGATAGTAATGCCAGATCTGTCACCTCTCGTATAATGTCATTCTCCTTACCAAATTTGTTCAGCAGAGATTTTCTCTCCTCTTTTATTTTTGCAATCGTATCTTCAAGGTTTATCTTTTCATCTTTGATTGATGTCTCAATCTCGTCTGCCTTCATATCTTTTGTCTTCTCCTCAATAGCCGAAAGCTTAGTCTGGGGTTCTGTGATTCTTTCAGAAAACTCTTTTATAGTGTCAGAGAGCGATTCATTCTTAATGTCAATGATTTTCTTAACCAGTGGGTGATTGTGATTTATTGTAATTGTGTATGAATCAGGTAGTGACCCGTAGAAATTCATGCCGCCGTTTAAAGCAGACATCTCCCTGTACCTTCTCATAAATTCTGACTGGGTTATAAGAACAGCACCATCTTTCTCGTCAAGGTTCTCAATAGTAAAATTATAATGAGGGCCAGATGGGAGAGCAGCTTCAAAAGCATTGGAAATATCTGTCTCTTCATCCTGAGAGAGGTCTGGTTTTGAAATTTCCTCTTTCTGTATAAGTTTTTCTATATGATCAGAATCGACACGAGCAAATGTAGTATCCTTGAATTTTGACTCCAATAGATTTACAAAATGAGCATCAAGTTGACTGTCAAACAGAAGTACGTCATATCCTCTGTCCTTTGCTGACTCTATGAATGTATACTGATCTTCCTTATTTGTAGCATAAAGGTATATAAGTCGCTTGTTTTTATCAGTCTGCGCAGGCTCTATGGCAGCTCTATACTCCTCGTAACTGAAATATTTGTCGTCTGTGTTCTTCAATAGTGAGAATTTCTCTGCTCTTTCACAGAATTTCTCATCTGAAAGCATTCCATATTCGATGAACAACTTTAGGTTGTCCCACTTATCCTCAAGCCCTTTCCTGTCATCCTTGAAAAGTTCTTCTAATCTGTCAGCTACCTTTTTGGTAATATGGCTGGAAATCTTCTTTACATTTGAATCGGATTGAAGATAACTTCTCGATACATTCAGTGGAATGTCCGGTGAATCTATTACCCCATGAAGAAGAGTAAGGAAATCTGGCACGATATTCTCTACAGAATCTGTTACAAATACCTGATTGCAATATAGTTGTATTTTGTTTCTCGATATCTCCAGTTTCTCCTTGATCTTTGGAAAATAGAGTATTCCCGTAAGATTGAAAGGATAATCTACATTAAGGTGTATATAGAACAATGGATCTTCCTGCATAGGATACAATTCTCTGTAGAAAGCCATGTAATCCTCCTCCTTCAGATCACTTGGTTTTCGAGTCCACAAAGGATTTGGGTTATTCACTATTTTATTGTCCTTGCCAAACTCAATTTCTACCGGAAGAAACTTGCAGTATTTGTTCAGAAGCATATTGATTTTACTCTCCTGGGCATACTCTTTGGAATCATCGTCAAGATGAAGGATGATGTCTGTTCCTCTCTCCTTGCGTTTTCCCTTTGTAATCTGATATTCAGGATTTCCTTCGCAACTCCATTTGACCGGTTCAGCACCCTCTTTCCAGGAAAGGGTCTGTATCTCCACCTTCTTTGACACCATAAAAGCTGAATAGAATCCAAGCCCAAAGTGTCCTATAATATTGTTTAACTGATCTTTGTATTTGTCAAGAAACTCTCCTGCACTGGAGAAGGCAATCTGATTGATATACTTCTGAACCTCCTCTTCGGTCATGCCGATTCCATTATCACTGACAGTAATTGTCCCCTTTTCCGGATCAGAAGAGATCTTTATCCTAAGGTCTCCTGTTTCTCCTTTAAAATCACTGGTTCTTGATATGGCCTTTAGCTTTTGAGTGGCATCTACTCCGTTTGAGATTAACTCTCTTAAAAATATTTCATGATCGGAATAGAGAAATTTTTTGATAATAGGAAATATGTTTTCCGTAGTAACTCCGATAGTACCTTTTTGCATAATATCTGACTTTATATTGATTTATATTTATAATGGAGCAAAGTCAAAAGCTGTACCAAAGAGTCACAAGTGACAAAAGGCTGACAAATTATCAGTCTTTTTCAAAAAAAACAAGAATCATTTTTATAAGGGTCATAATCTCTCGGTTGCTCTTTAATGTCTCTATAGGGAATCCCAGTACAACTGACTTGTATGTTCCTTTGTATGCAACACCTGCTGAGATGTTGTTGTCTGAATACCTGAAAATTGTCCATGCATCAATACCAACGGGTTCTATGCCATCAGGAGTTTCTACACAATAGCTAATTTCATTTGGAGTAGTATAAAATGAAAAGTTACTTTCAAAAGGGTAGGGGCTTGGTGCAGCTTTAACCTCGCCTGTTTTGCTGGCAAAGTTGGTTCTCCATTGATATTTGAGGGTCTGTGTTGCAAATTGTTTACTCTCTTCGTCCATATTCACACTGTCCCATATATCGGTGGCAACATTTGCTCCGGAAACAATAATGTTTCCTCCTTTTGCAGCGAATTCATTTATAGCAAGTTGCAGATCTTTTGGAAATACTTCATATTTAGGAGGGTTGACACCTCTACCTATAATTGTTTTAATTTGCTTACCCATTATAAAGTCTACTGTCTTGTAATCACAAAGGCTTACTAATCTGTTAGTCACTGCATCTCTGCTGCAAGAGACAAAGCTGTATCCTGCATCGGCAAATGCCTTGCCATGTACATATGGGTAATCGAAAGTATTACCGGCAATAACCTTTGTTTCATAGTCGGCATAAGATGCTCCAAACCCTGGTGAATCATCGTCCATCCATGGGATCTCTCTTCTATGCTCATACTGGCTTCCTATGTATGAAAAATCTTTGATATATGGCACTCCATGATCTATATAATCTCTGAACCCCCCCATGGTTGTATCCTTTGTTGCGTAACTTGAGGCAGCAGATATTCTGTCGAATCCATTTACAATAAGCACTTTGCCTTTTTCTGCCGGCGCCTGATAAGCAGAAAGTATTTCAGACGGAAAACTTTCACCACCATTGTTGGCAGCAGTAACTTTAAAGCTGTAGATCTTGCCGCTCTCAATCTCTGTTGAAAAGGATTTTACAGTCACTAACTTTCCATTGTCAAAGCCACCCTTGTCCACTCTTGTATAAACTACGTATTCTGTTGCTTTTGCAGTGGGTTCAAGAGGGTCGGTCACATCACTCCATGAAAGTGTTGCAATACCTTTATTTGTAGATACAGTCATATTTTTTACAGGGAGCGGCTGAACAGCATACTCTTTACCCTGAGATTTGTTCAGATACTTCAGTAATCCCTTGTAAATAGCCCGGCTCACTGTAAATCGGAAGTTTGGATCAAGCCCGTATCTCATATCTGCAAAATTCTGATGAGAAAGCAGTTCCAGGAGCATTGTCGGAACCTTTGGCGTTCTTGACTCGGAATATGACCTGTCCCATATTCCTCTTCTTTGCCAGATTGGTTCATATGTGGCCCGTATATCGTCCACAATTTGGGATTGAATTATATCTGTAAGGTAACGATTGTTGAAACGGGGTTCTCCATTGGGAAATTTGTCCTTATCATTTGAGAATCTGGTATAGATGCCAAGTGTGCCTATTATTGAATCGTTCAGGGTTGTTCCTGCATCTGTATGAAAAGCAAACGCCATGTCGACAGGGATATTGAGACCTTTCTCTTCCGGATTGTTTTTTGATCCGCCGCTTAAGACATTTACCCATTTTCCCCTGGACATATAGTCATCATTGTAGTCATTGGCATTTTTGTTGGGAGTGTAAATTGTGTCTGAAAAACCTGCCCATTGCAGCCAGTATCTAGATCCCTCTGTATACTTTGGATATCCGCTTGTAATTGGTTTTACATCTATAGGAACCACAATTTTCTTAATTGGTTCTGTAGATGAACTCGGTCTGTTTAGCTCAGAACCGGCTTCAGCAGGCTTCCTTGCAATCAACCCTTTTCCTCCGCCAAACTTAACTGCATCGGCAGAAACTACCTCTCCTTTTTTTGCAGTAGAATTTGACAACTCTACAAAGCAGTTCGGATCTGTTCCCTCATTGAATTCGAACGTCCCCAGATAGATCCAGGTTCCTCCTCCCATTCTCTGATTAACCCTGAACTTTGTCTCTCCCCCCGCATGATGAACAGTATAACTTGCGTTCTGAGTACTGTTTGGGAATGACTGGTATGATACGTAAACTGCATACTCTCCGCCATTTGGGATTTTGGGTGTCCACGCAGCAATACTCCGGTCGCCCTTTTTCAGCCCATCAATAACACGGGCAGTACCAAAAGTAAACGGATTCTCACCACTAATATAACTCTCTTTAGTATGTTTAAAACCGGGTAATACCGATGCTGTCCATGAAGTATTTACTGAACTCTCGGAGTAGCCCGAATTTGGCATGTCATTGTCAACAATAACCTCCCAGTTTTGTGTGTCACGCTCTCTTGGTAACATAACAATTGCTCCAGCGTTTTCGAGCATCGGAACCAGAAAAGGAAGAACATAAGATTGTGTATAGAGGTCCTCTACTGTCTGAAAAATTCGGGCTCTCTGCCACTCCCATCGTAAAAGTTTCTGCTCATAGTAGTATCCGTGACTTTGCCAGACAGCAAGATGCTTATCTTGCAGTCCCTTGTCTATTGTGAAGGGACGAGACTCTTTACCAATGAGGCTTATGGTCTGTTCACTTTTTTTTACTCGTTTCTTTCGTTTCTGTTTTTCTGTAATTTTTGATTTATTAAATTGCGGAACGAAGTCTTCAATTAATGAGCCATTGCTGTATATTGATATTTTGTAGTTTTTATACCGTGCGGGTAGTAGTGCAGAAACAATACTGTATGTCTTGTCTATTGTTGATTCTCTGAAGGGGTATTCTGACAAAGGCGATGAAAAATACAACGCAAGAGTGTTTTTTGTCTTGATTGCTGAATCGACGGTTATCTTTCCCACTACAAAGGCACTAGGTTTGAAGAACTTTTGCAATGAGTCAGAAATGGGTTTAAAAATCTCTTTATCTAGTTTTTGTGCAGATGTTACATTAGAAAAAAGCAGGGAGAATATAATTTGCAGAGTAATGACAAACCTTTTCATTTTTTCTTGTTTTAGTCGCCAAAAGTAATCAAATTTACGGGATTATTAATACACTATCAATTAACAGAAGCTATGAAACATAAGCTGAACCTCGCGAATTTACCCACAAAAATAGAAAGGCTAAACAGACTTTCGCTGGAATGGAAAACAAATCTATATGTAAAAAGAGATGACCAGACAGGAAGTGAAATGTCTGGAAATAAGATAAGAAAACTCGAGTATGCACTTAAAGAGGCACTAGATAACAAATGTGATACAATAATCACATGTGGCGGTATTCAGTCCAACCATTGCAGGGCTACTGTAGCTGCTGCTACAAAATTGGGACTTAAATCGATTGTGATGCTAAGAGTGAATGAAGAGACAAAGATAGAGGGAAACTATTTTCTCGATAAGCTTTTTGGAGCAGAAGTGAGGTTTTGTACTCCGGACGATTATAGAAGTTCCAGAAATGAAATGATGCAAAAAATTGCTGATGAGATTGATGGCAATGGAGGTAAAGCATACATAATTCCCGAAGGTGCTTCATATGGTATAGGAACTCTTGGATACTATGAATGCCTTATGGAGATTGATGCTCAGGAGAGGGAGATGGGAATTGTATTTAATACAATTGTTGTGGCTGTTGGGTCAGGCGGGACATATGCCGGGCTTTATCTTGCAAATAAATTTCTAAAGCTTGGAAAAAGAGTGATTGGTATGGCAGTATGTGACAACGAAGAGTATTTTAAAACGGTGGTTTATAATATTGCTCAAGAGGCACTTCCGCACATTGGAGAGGAAATTGACATAGATAGGAGCGACATAGAGATCAATGACAGATATGTTGGAATCGGTTATGCCCTGAGCAGACCGGAAGAGCTTGCGTTCATTGCAGAAATTGCAAGAAAAGAAGCCCTTGTGCTTGATCCGGTCTACACTGGCAAAGCTATGTATGGATTGTATAACGAACTTAAACAATCTACAATCCCAAAAACTGAAAACATTTTGTTTATTCACACAGGTGGGTTGTTCGGATTGTTTCCAAAGCAAGAACAATTCATATTTTAGATTTTAACTCTAACTCATTATTGCTTCATATATCCATAAAAAATATCTGTTGCAGGAATAAATGTCTCCTTAATAGTTCTTGGGCTTATCCATCTTACCAGATTGAACTCTCCACCTGCTTTGTCGTTGGTTCCGGAACCTCTTGATCCTCCGAAAGGTTGTTTCCCTACAACGGCTCCTGTCGGTTTATCGTTAATATAAAAGTTACCTGCGGCATATCTCAGTTTTGTGCAAATATCCACAATTGCAAGCCTGTTTTGTCCGAATACAGCCCCGGTCAGCCCATAAGGTGAAGTGTTGTCGCAAAGTTCTATGGCTTTGTCAATCTCACTATCCTCATATACATAAGCAGTAAGGACAGGGCCGAATATCTCCTCCTCCATACTTTTGAAGTGAGGATTTGTTGTTTTTATTAATGTAGGGGTAACAAAATAACCTTCAGATTTGTCGTATGTGCCACCGAAAATAATATCTGCCTCAAAAGATTCTTTAGCATAATCTATATATGATGCAATATTGTCAAAAGAGGCTTCGTCAATAACTGCGTTAATAAAATTGTCATGATCTCTTACATCTCCCATCTTCACAGATTCCGAAATTTCAATCATCTCGCGTTTTATCTCCTTCCAAAGAGAAGAAGGTATATACATTCTTGAAGCAGCAGAACACTTTTGCCCCTGATACTCAAATGCACCCGCGAATGCAGCAACGGCAACCTCTCTTGGTTTTGCTGAAGGATGAACAAAGATGAAGTCCTTTCCACCTGTTTCTCCTACAAGCCTTGGATATGATTTATATTTGCCGAGCCTTTCTCCAATTTCCCTCCATAAAGAGTTGAACGTATTGTTGGATCCGGTAAAGTGAATTCCTGCAAGATCCGCAGAGTCTAAAACATGTTTGCCAATTAGTGCCCCGCTACCCGGCAAGAAGTTAACCACTCCTTCAGGAAGGCCCGCTTCTATAAATATCTTCATCAGATAGTAATTAGAAAGAACAGAAGTTGATGCGGGTTTCCAGATTGTAGTGTTTCCCATCATTACAGGAGCCATATTAAGATTGGAGGCAATTGCAGTAAAGTTAAAAGGACTAACAGAAAATACAAATCCTTCCAATGCTCTGTATTCCATTCTGTTAAGTTGGTTGAAGGATGATATTGGCTGAGTTCTGTAAATCTCAGATGCAAAAGATATATTGAACCTTAGAAAATCTATTGTCTCACAAGCTGCATCTATCTCTGCCTGATATATGTTTTTACTCTGCCCAAGCATTGTAGCGGCAATTATTGTTGCTCTGTACTTTGTAGCAAGTAGTTCCGCAACCTTCAGTAGTATGGAAGCCCTGGTTGCCCAGTTCTGCTCCGACCATATTTTATGTGCCTCTTTTGCAGCCTCTATTGCCATCTTGATCTCTTTTTCCCCTGCTTTATGGTATATCGCAAGTGTGTGAGAATGTTTGTGAGGCATCACTATTTTTGAGGTGTCACCAGTGTAAATTTCTTTGCCACCAATAATTAGCGGAATTTCAATTACTTCTGAGCTTTGTCTTTTAAGTTCATTGTCAAGTGCCTCACGCTCCGGACTTTTTTTAAGGTAGCTGAGAATTGGTTCATTGTTGGGTAAAGGAAAAATGTTAATAGAATTATTCATAAATTTATATTGATTATTTATTAATTATGCAACAAAGATAAAAAGATATCGTTTAAGTATCAGAAGTTAATTTATGATAAACGACTACAATTTTAAAGGTCCAAGAGACCGGATAAACGAAGAGGCAATTTATGATGAATGTCATAAAAGGCTGTATTACACAAGTTTGCGTATAGTTAATAATGCAATGGATGCAGAAGAGATAATGCACGATACATTACTGACATACTTCAGAAAGGGGATGGTGTTTGAGTCGTTAAAAGAGAGAAATAGTTGGCTTACAAGAGTTTGTATTAACCTTTCTATTGACAGGTTAAGAAAATACAAATCCGAAAGCATAATGTTGAATTCGAAAGAATTAAAGACAGAGGAGATTGATGAAGAGATAGTGGAAAACTTTAATTTCAAGGGAGTTACAGTTGATCAGGTTAAACGGGCCCTTAACAATCTGGCAGCCGGATACAGACTTATTTTATCACTTCATCTTTTTGAAGGATATGATTATGAGGAGATTGCGCAAATCACTCAGCTTAAGGAAGTTTCCATCAGATCGCAATATATCAGAGGAAAGGCAAGACTTATAGAAGAGATAAAATCACAAAGAAGCTAAAGGAATAAGGAGGAAAAGATATGGACGAGTTAAAAAAAATCACCGATGATTTCAGAGAAGAGTTCGAAAATGAACCTCTTCCCGAAAACCACAAGCAACGGTTTATGTTAAAACTTGAAAAAGAACGAAGGGGTTATAATAATTCAGTTAGGAAAAGACAGATTTTGTTCTACTTAGCTGCTGCTTCAGTTGCCTTGTTTCTTATATTGACTCCTATCGTAAACATAAACAGATTCTTTAGTAAAGACAAACTAGATATTAGCGACTATACAGGCATACTTGAAGATAGGAGCGAAAGTGTCATGAAAATTGCGGAGAGCCTTAGTCCCAACGATAAAGCAATGGTATTAAGCACTCTGGATCAGCTGACATTTGAAGCTGTCTCATTTGAATCTCAACTGCCGGATGGTATAGTGAACGGAGAGAGGAGAGAGATGATTAAAAATTACTATTCACCAAGGATTGAGGGTGTAGATAAGCTGGAAGAGTACGCCAGATTACTTAAAAATAAATAATTATGCATGATTATATTTAGCTTAAAAAAAAATTAACAATTAGTATTATGAGAAAAATTCTAGTAACAGCCGCGATATTGTTTTTAGGAATTACAATGTTTGCGCAAACAATAACAAAATCTTTTGTTGCAAATGCATTTAACGGCATATCCGCCGGAGGTATCTACGAAATAGAACTGACTAAAGCGGCCGCAGAGTCGGTAGTGGTGGAAGCAGACAAAGAGATTATGCCTTATGTGGAAGTTAAAGTAGTCAAAGGGATCCTGACTTTTAATCTTGACAACTCAAGAATGCCTGCAAGACTGAAACATAATATGGGACCAATAAGAGCCAAAGTTACAATGAAAGATGAACTTGCTTTTCTTACACTTTCCGGGGCTTCAAATTTTTATACTGCATCTGTATTTTCACCAAAAAACTTTAATGCTCAGATAAGCGGAGCATCAAATGCCAAAGGTCTTAACATTGTAAGTGACGTAGCAGTGATAAAAGTAAGTGGAGCATCAACAATAAATATCAGAGGAAAAGTAGCCGATGGCTCATATGAGTTTTCCGGTGCAACTGTAGCAATTATTAATCAGGACATTGTGGAACTAAACATAGAGGGAAGCGGAGCTACAAAACTGGAGTTCACTGGGAAAGCAACATCTGTAGATATTGAGTGTTCCGGAGCTTCGTATACAAAATTAATAGGCGAATGTGAGACAATGAGTGCTGAGATATCAGGTGCCTCAAAGTTTGATGCATTCGGTTTCAAGGTTTACAACATGTCCATTGAGGTCATGGGAGTATCTTCTGCAAAGATTTTTGTGGAAAAAAGCATAGAAGCTGAGGTATCTGGCGGATCGTCAATTGTCTACAAGGGATCTCCTACAGTAAAGAATATTGACATCAGCTCTGTTTCATCATTCAGAAAAGCAGATTGATAATCTAAATATATTATCTTTATAGAAAAATTATAGAGATAATATGAATTATAAAAAATTACATCAGGATGCCTTTGTGCTAGATTCCCATTGTGATACGCCTCTAAGATTATTTGAAGGGGCAAATCTGGGGGAGCGAAATGCAGAAGGGCATTTTGATTTTCTGCGCATGAAGGAGGGTGGCCTTGATGCCGCCTTTTTCGCAATCTATACCTCAAACAAAATGGAGCCGGATGCAGCCACAAGAAAGGCCCTTCAATTAATAGCCCGTACATACGATGCGGTAGATGAAAATCCTGACAAAGTGGCAATAGCATTGACTGTCGAAGACGCAATTGAATTAAAAGAGAGAGGTTTGGGAGCAATATTTTTTGGAATGGAGAATGGTTTGCCAATTCAGAAAGATCTAAGCCTTCTTAGACTGTTCTATGATATGGGTGTTAGGTATATGACTCTTACGCATGCGGGTAATAATGAAATCTGTGACTCCTGTGCAACAACAGAAAAGAGGTGGAATGGTCTAAGTCCTTTTGGAAAGAAGGTTGTTAAAGAGATGAACCGACTAGGAATGGTAATAGACGTATCTCACATCTCAGATGATTCATTCTACGATGTTCTCAAATATTCAAAAAAGCCTGTGGTAGCCACTCACTCATGTTGCAGGGCAATTGCTGACCTGCCAAGAAACATGACGGACCAGATGATAAAAGATCTGGCTGAACATGATGGAGTAATCCAGATTAACTTCTACCCGCCTTTTTTGAATAAGGAATATGCCGACAAGTTCTGGCCACTTAGCGATGCTTTTGAAGAGGCTTTGGAAAATTATAAGAAGAGTCCAAAAAAATATAAAAGCCAGCTGGATGAAGCAAAAGAGAGGATGTTTGCTATTAAAAGACCGTCGTACAAAGAGGTTGTAGATCATATTGACCATGTTGTCAAGCTTGTAGGTATTAATCATGTTGGATTGGGATCGGATTTTGATGGAATAGAGGTGACCCCTGAGGGTTTAGAGGGCGTCGATAAAATGCCGGTAATTACAAAAGAGCTAATAGAGAGAGGGTATTCAGAAAGCGATATAAGAAAAATTCTGGGAGGTAATTTCCTTAGAATTCTGGATTTGAATTTTTAATTTTAAAATTATGACAAAAATTGCATTAATTACGGGAGCAACATCAGGGATAGGAGAGGCTACTGCTCATTTACTGGCCAAAGAGGGATACAATCTCATAATTACAGGAAGGAGAACAGCTACACTTACTTCAGTTGCAACAAAACTGGAAAAAAATCACGGAATTAAAGTTCTCCCGCTAAGTTTTGATGTTAGAGAACTTAATCAGGTAGAGCACTATTTAGGAAACCTCCCTGAGCCATGGAATAAAATAGATTTACTGGTTAATAACGCCGGCCTGGCGGTAGGGTTGAGTCCTATAAACCAGGGGACAATTGACGATTGGGAGAGAATGATAGATACAAATATTAAAGGGCTGCTATATGTAAGCAAAATTGTTTCCAACATAATGATAAACAGGGGAGGTGGCCAGATAATCAACATTGGGTCAATTGCCGGAAAAGCTGTATATCCGAACGGAAATGTTTATTGTGCATCAAAACATGCCGTTGACGCACTCTCCAGAGGAATGATGATGGATCTGCACGCACACAATATAAGAGTGTCTCAGGTTTGCCCGGGAGCAGCAGAAACTGAATTTTCTCAGGTACGTTTCAAAGGTGACACAGAAAAGGCAGCGAACGTATATAAAGGCTTTACTCCTCTAACAGCCAAAGATATAGCAGAAGTAATCATTTTTATAGTAAAAGCCCCTCCTCATGTAAATATATGTGATGTAACAGTTATGCCGACTGCACAGGCATCAGTGTCGATAATTCACAAAACAATATAGACTTGAAAGATTTTAATCAAGCCAACCGGCGGTTTTAAATATCTGGTCAAGTTTGCTTGATGTAAGTTCTCTGTCTCTGTCATTTCGGTTAGAAAAGATAAGATAGAGAATTTTCTTTTCGGGAAATCGACCTGCATAAATCTGATAACCTCCGTTATCACCTGTATGATACACTTTTCCCGGAAAACCAGGCTTATCTTGAATGAACCATCCGTAGCCATATGAGGTATAAGGGATATCAGGAATACTGATTTTTGCTGTATGGGCTTCATTTTTTGATTTGCTACTGATTAATTTGTCGGTTCTCAGAGCTTTTTCCCACTCTGCAAACTCTCTGACTGATGTATACAGACCTCCATCTGCTTTGGTTGCAAAAAAAGACTCCTCTCCGTAATCAAACTCATTGTATTTCTTTGCTAAACTATCATAGAGATATCCATGTGACATGCGAGGGATGATCTTTTCAGCTTCGAAATATGTGGATTCATTCATTCCGGATGGAATAAAAATCCGGTCTCTCATAAAAGTGTCAAATTGAACACCGGATGCTCTCTCAATTATCGTATACATTAATTGAAAAGTAGGATTCATGTATTCGTAGGAAGTGCCTGGTTCAAAATTTAGTTTGTCCAAATTCTCAAGGTATGAGTAGGATTCAACATCAGTGGCAGTAGTAACAAATTTCCTGTCACTTCTCTCCCTTGAGTCAGGAATTCCTGATGTATGTGACAATAGGTGCCTTATTGTAATTTTATTGAAAAAATCTGCCTTGAAATGTGGAAACCATTTTTTCACAGAGTCATCGAGCGAAAGCTTTCCCTCCTCTGCCAGCATCATAATTGCAACTGCGGAAAATTGTTTTGATACAGAAGCTATATTAAAGAATGTATTTCCATCAATGGGAGTCGAGCTATTCATGTCTGCTATTCCGTATCCTTGTTCGAAAATTATGGAATCACCCTTCATTATGAGTACTGCGGCACCGGGTTCATTCTCTGGATAGATAGATTTAAATAGAGAATCAACTTGATCAAGAGCGATTTTATCACTGTTTTTGACATCTGAATCACAAGCTTGCATAACGAATACTAAAATGGTTAATAAAATTGTCAACTTTCTCATAGTTATGTATATATCATATATTGTAACTTTCTTGTTGTAAATTATAACTATGTAGTTATATTAGCTGTATGCCAAGCTTTAACCTTAAAGCATTAAGAGCTTCTGAAGAAAATCTGTCAATATTCCTTTGTCTGTCACCGTTAAATGTCATGCTTTTGCTTTCACAAAAATCCGGGCCAGCTACTGCTATCCAAATAGTTCCAACAGGTTTTTCCGGAGTTCCTCCGTCTGGTCCTGCAATACCAGAAGCTGCTACAGAGTAATCGGCTTTTAGAAGGCTCCTCACCCCGGAAGCCATAGCCAATACACACTCACTGCTTACCGCACCATATTTCTCAATAATTTTTCTATCAACTCCTAACAGATCAAATTTAACATCGTTGTCATAAGATATCACAGATCCTTTGTAGATATCGGACGCTCCAGGCAACGATGTTATCATGGAAGCAATTTTGCCGCCGGTGCAAGATTCTGCTGTTGCCATAGTGCAGGATGCATTTCTAAGGTGTCTTGAGATGACATGCTCAAGAGTGTCTTCATTTTCACCATACAGGGCATTTCCAAGAATGCTCTTCAGTTCTTTAATTATAGGATTTACAATTTCATCGGCAAGATCTTTTGTTCCTCCATAAATTGAAAGTCTGAGTCGAACACCGGTAAGGGGATTAGGCAGGTATGCCAGTTTTACAGTTTCTGGCAATCCGTCCTCCCATTTTTCTATCAACCTGGCAAGTACAGATTCCGGTATCCCAAATGTTGAGAGACTTTTATGAAAAATTGTCTCTGTATTATTTAGATCCACAATGTTCTGAATTACCTGAGGTATAAGAGACGCCATCTCGTATGGGACACCGGGGAGCGAAAATAACAGACCTGGAGTGGTACCTTCATTTTTCGATATCGAAAACATCATTCCCGGAGCAGTTCCAAGGGTATTTTTCAAAACGGTACAACTTACAGGGACAAGTGCCTGATCACGGTTCAGATCGGATAATTCGAGCCCTCTTTTTTTACAAAGAGCTTCAATAATTTCAAGTTGTTCAATGTCATATCGGAATTCCGTGCAGCCGCTCAACTTTGCAAGAGCTGCTTTAGTAATGTCGTCTTTAGTGGGGCCGAGTCCTCCTGTAACTATTACAATATCTGAAATATTTATACATCTCTTAAGATTTGAAATGATATCTGTTTCCTTATCAGATACTGAAATCATAAAGTCAACCTTAACTCCAATTTTGTTTAATTCTTTTGAAACGAAAGATGAATTGGTATCAATAATCTGGCCTATGAGAATCTCATCACCAATAGTGCAAATGGTAGCATTCAACATGTGGACAGTTATTTTGAAATCTTTTTAAGTATAGATTTGACCAGACCCGGCCCGGTGTATATGAATCCGGTGTAAATCTGAACAAGAGATGCACCAGCATCAAGCATTTGTTTAGCCTGATCGGGGGACATAATGCCTCCAACGCCTATTATTGGTAATTCTCCACCTGTTTTTTTATTGATATACTTGATAACCTCCAGACTTCTTTCGAATAAAGGGGCCCCGCTTAGTCCACCATCACCTATTGAGTCAACCAGTTCTTTTGAAGATTTGAGGTTTTCCCTTTTGGTTGTGGTATTTGTTGCAACAATCCCGTCAAGACCGGAAACCAAAATCAGCTCAATTATTTCGTCCATCTGTTCATAAGTCAGATCCGGAGAAATCTTCAGGAGTATTGGACGGTATTCGTCATAATATTTTCTGAGAGTGGTAAGCTTATCCACTATCTCTGCCAGCGAAGTGATATCCTGTAATTTAGTAAGACCCTTCACATTCGGGCAAGAGACGTTAATTGTAAAATAATCTACAAAATCATAAAGTTGGGCAAAAGACCTTTCGTAATCAACAGGTGCCTGCTCATTGGGACAAGATGTACTTTTGCTGATATTGCCACCTATAACAACTTTGGGCTTTCTCTTTTTAATGGATTTAACAGCATACTTTATTCCTCTGTTATTTATACCCATTCTGTTAATAATTGCATTGTCTTCTAAAAGCCTGAAACATCGGGGTTTTGGATTTCCCATTTGTTCATTTGGTGTAAGTGAACCAATTTCTATAAAGCCAAAACCAAAATTTGCAAGGTCATTGTAAATCTGTCCATTCTTATCGAAACCGGCAGCCAGCCCGACAGGGTTTTCAAATCTCAGTCCGAACACCTCTCGTTCAAGATTATCTCTTTTATATGTATAGAAAAGTCTTAGAATAGCTCCTGAAAACGGAATATATCTGAGAAAAAGAAGAAGATTCAAAATTATTCTGTGAATTGTCTCAGGATAAAATGCGAATAGTATTGGCTTAATCAGTTTAAACATTTTATTAAAGAATTTCCGCAAAGGTAGAAATTTATCGACAAGAATTTAATCTTTGGCAGGAAAGTACTCGGAGAAAGAGTTGTCGGAGTATACGAAAATCATCTTCTTAAGAATCCTTTTTTTGCCATCATCTGTGTCTGGAATTTCTTTTACGAGATTCTCAGGAGGTTCAGGTTTTTTAATTTCTGGGCTAAAAAGAGTATAATCAGAAATTTGAGGTGTTGCTAATACCTCTTGTTTTAGGTCTGGTGTGAATGAAGATTGCTCTTTATACATTTTTCCTTTGCCGGTAATGAGCCATTCAGCATTTACGGCGGGGAACTTCATCAGTAGTTTCTGAATAAATTCAAAACCTGGTTTGTTTCTTCCAGATAGGATATGGGACAAACCTGAACGTTGAATGCCAATTATCTCCGACAATCTTGCCGGAGACAGTTGCTCAAGGGTTAAAAATTGCTGTAAACGGTCTTTCATAATTGTAAACTAATAGTTCTACAAATGTAATCAATTATATGGTTACAGATGTAATGTTTATGAAATTTACATATGTAACGGGAGAATAATTAATATAGGCTGAATACTGTTTCTGACATGGAATTATATAAGATAATGAATATTTGTCAATTACTATAAGTAATACTAAATATAAATTACATAAATAGCTCGTAAATAAGATTATAAAAGAATATATACCCGTTTTTATCTGCAATTTATCTCTATTTGGGTTAAATTGTAAATATATATATATATTGCTACTATTAGTAAAGCATATAAATCACTGGTATATAGCGTAATATAGAATACATAGATGCTCATTAAAATAAGATTAAACTTATAAACAAAAAGAGTTGTGTTTATACTAAAAAATAATGATGCAAGTATACATAAGTAAACATTAATGTTTACTATTGAGAACTACATTTGTAAACAGATATTCAAATTTTAATTATTTTCTATTAATGGTATAAATGTATAGTTTTGCAAAAAATAATTGATTGTGGAGCCTGAAATAAGAATAAGTGATTTTTCCTATATCCTTCCTGAAGATAAAATAGCAAAGTATCCCCTGCAGAACAGAGATGACTCTAAGATTTTAATATTTAAGAACAGAGAGATATCTGAGTCAAAATTTTCGAATCTCGTTGAGTTATTGCCGGAAGACTCTTTAATGATCTTCAACAATTCCAAAGTGGTACCTGCCCGTCTACTATTTAAAAAAGATAGCGGAGCTAACATCGAGATTTTTTGTCTTGAACCTCATTTTCCTGTGGAATATAACACTTCATTTGCAGCAACAGAAAGTTGCAGCTGGGTTTGTGTTGTTGGAAACAGTAAAAAATGGAAAAATGGCCATGTATTATTTAACGATCATGGAGATAAAGAGCTTGCTGATTACCAGTTCAAAGCAAAAATACTGAATAAGAGTGAAGACAAATTCATAATTGAGTTCACGTGGAAGTCAGGTATTCCTTTTTCTGAACTTATGGAACATTGCGGAAGGGTTCCTATTCCCCCTTATCTGAAAAGAGATGCGGAAGCAGCTGATACAGAAAGATATCAAACACTGTATGCCAGACACAGAGGTTCTGTAGCTGCGCCAACGGCAGGTCTGCATTTTACCAACGAAGTAATAAAGAAAATTGAAAATAAAGGGATTGACAAGGGTGAGCTATGTCTGCATGTAGGTGCCGGAACATTCCTTCCGGTAAAATCGGAGCTTATTAAGGACCACAATATGCATTCAGAGCCTTTTTCAGTCTCAGAAGAGCTGTTGATAAAGTTGCTGAACCATAATAAAAAGAGGGTGATAGCAGTGGGTACTACCTCTGCGAGGTGTCTTGAGTCGTTGTATTATCTTGGTATACATTGTATTGAATCAGGGGATCCCTCATCGGTATCCCAATGGGAACCGTATGACAGAGAATACAAATACACACTCGAGGAATCACTTAAGGCGTTGATAGAGTGGATGAAAAGCAACGGAAAAAGCACTATTGACACACGAACAATGATAATTATAGTTCCAAATTTCAAATTCAGGATAGTGGATGTTCTCATCACAAATTTTCACCAACCAAAAAGCACTCTTTTACTGTTGATTTCTGCATTTATTGGAGAAGATTGGAGAAGGGTTTATGACTACTCTCTCGCAAATGATTTCAGATTTCTTAGCTATGGAGACAGTTCTATCCTATTCAGATAATTTTATCAGATATAATATCTTTTGAGCCCAGCTCGAAAGCATGGGACCAGACGAGAGAAGGTTGGGAACAATATTGTTTATTTGTTTCTCAGCAATCTTCAAGTACTCTTTTTTTCCTGTTATTTCATAGAAAGATAACATGTTACCGGCCATTATCGAGTTTGCAGAAGGTCTTATGACATCAATATTTGACTCTCTTTTAAAAGGTATGGTTTCGCTTTGCAGACTTATTTCAGATTTACTGAACATTCCATTTTCTGGCTTGTAGAAATAATCCATAACAATATTAAGATACTTCTCAGCTATATCGAAATAAATCCTTTCACCCTGTGCTTTATATAGCTCAAGAGAAGCGTCTATGAAGTTAGAATAGTCTGACAGATACCCTAAAAGCGACCTTTGCTGGCAGCATGTATATCTAAAAAGTTTTCCTGCTGAGTTTATATTATTGTTAAGCAAGTAGTTGAGTGTTTCAACGGCCTCTTCGTACATTTGCTGATTATCCAACAGTTTAGATGATATCGCCAACGCTCTTACTAATTGAGAATTATGAGATGTGATTTCTCTTTTGTCAACAAAATGGCCTCTGTGTTCACCCCTCCGGTTTCTCAACAAATCAAATTCATCTTCAGTTATCATACTAAAGCACTCTTCTGTTCTTACAGGGATTTGCTTTTCAAGTCTGTGTTTTGTCAGATCCATACCAAGAGCTAGTGCAATATCCTTAAAACGAACGGGAAACAGTATTGACAATTCATTCAATGAATACAGGTAATAGGACGAGTCATCTGATGGTGTTACAAGTGTAGAACTGTTATGATATCCGCCTTTGCCATTATATAGTTTGTTTTTTAGAAACTGATAAACCTTAAAGGTTGTCTCTTTATATGATTCCTTTTTAAAATGTCTGTATGCCAACGCATATAAAATCATAAACTGACTGTTTTCCTCAAGATTTTTTTCATAATATGCCTTCTCGCAAGAGTAGTCAGCAGCTTGTCTGAAAAATCCACCATCTATCGGATCAAATATTGCCGAAAACTGCAGATGATCAAGAAGAGATTCAATTTTGAGAGACATCTTCTCATTTGGGAAGTACTTTAAATATTCTACAATGGTAATCAGACTGCTGGGATTGGGTGTGAAAGGCTTTAATCTATATATGAAATCGGTTTCAAACATGCCCTTGTACCAATGTTGTACATATTTCGTCAGAATATCCTGGTCCAGTTTTGTTTCGGACCCTTTTTCAGTAATTATTCCTGTATTTTTTGCTCTTTTGCTTAACTCTTCCGAAAGTTGAATCAACAAATCCTTTTTCTCCTCCTTTGCAAGAATAATGCTGTTTGCAATCTCTAGAAAGCAATCGGCGTCACATTCAGAAAAGCATATAATAGGCTTTCTGTCAGGCATTATAAACATATTCATGGGGCCATATGAGAAGTCCTGATTAAGAAACAGAAGATCTAGGGCAATTAGGAAAGATTCTGGTCTGTCCTCCTTATCTTCTGCTATACATATGAAATTTTTATTCAAAATTTCTATTACTCTTGGATCGCTGAAGAGTTTAACAGAGCTCTCTCTTATATGCATATTACTAACATAACCAATGTGTTGAAATATCAGTTTGTCTTCTTTTACGGCTTTCTCCAGGAGTTCTTCGCTAAGAGAACCATTCCATTCCACCCCCTTGCCGGCAAGTAATTTTAAATATGGAGAACAAGTATTAAACATTTATTTAACTAAATTTGCTTTACTAAAAACCTTACCATTATGAAAAGAACACTTATTGACCTGTTTGAGGAGTCAGTCGCAAAGTACTCCGATTATACATTTCTTCTTGAGAAAGAAAATAAGGATTACAAACCTACAACTTATTCTCAAACTAAAGTACTAGCAGAACAATTCGGCGCAGGGCTTTGTTCACTGGGATTTGAGAAAAAGAGCAATGCTTCTATCCTTTCTGAAGGGCGCAATTTATGGATAATAGGAGAACTGGCCATATTCTATGCTGCTGGAGTTAACGTTCCTTTGTCAATCAAGCTTGAAGAGAGCTCAGACCTGTTGTTCAGGCTGATTCATGCCGATGTTACACTGTTGATGGTTTCGGAGAGGCAGTTGAACAAAATAAGGGTTATCAAGGAAAAACTTCCATTAGTAAAGCATATTATTGTTTATGACAAATTGAATGAGTATCAGGACAGGGAGATATACTACGAAGATGTTATGGAAATGGGAAAAAGTTATATGGAGAACAATCTGACGCAATTTCGAGAGCTGGGCAGATCGGTTCAAAACGATGACTATGCCACAATAACTTATACTTCAGGAACAACTGCAGATCCAAAAGGAGTCATACTTACTCACAGAAATTATACAGCAAATGTAGAACAGGCACTCTCTTGCATGGATATCCCTCCAAAATACAAAAACCTGATAATATTGCCTCTGGACCATTGCTTTGCACATGTCGTAGGTTTTTATATAATGATATCAAGAGGAGCAATTGTTGCTACAGTGCAGCCGGGAAAGACAGGAATAGAGACTTTGAAGAATATACCAATAAACATACAAGAAATTAAACCCAATATTTTATTGTCGGTACCAGCTCTAGCTAAAAATTTCAAGAAAAACATTGAACTTTCGGTGAAATCAAAGGGAAAATTTACTGAATCACTTTTCAATCTGGCTCTTTGCATTGCGATTACTTACAATAAGGACGGTTGGAACAGAGGTTCGGGTTGGACTTTCCTGTTGTATCCTTTGAAAGCATTGTTTGATAAGATTTTATTCTCTAAGGTGAGACTTGCCATGGGGGGAGAACTTGAGTTTTTTGTTGGGGGAGGAGCTCTTCTAGACAAAGAGCTTCAAAAATTCTACTATGCAATTGGCATTCCTATGTTTCAGGGATATGGCCTCTCTGAGGCGACTCCCGTGATCTCGACAAACACCCCTGCCAGACATAAACTTGGATCATCGGGGATCTTGGTTAAACCAATGGAAATAAGAATAATGGATAACGAGGGAAATATTCTTGGAACAGGAGAGGCCGGAGAAATAGTTGTTAAAGGAGAGAATGTAATGGCAGGTTACTGGAAAAATCCTAAGGCAACCATAGAAACTATAAAAGATGGATGGCTGTATACAGGGGACCTTGGTTATATGGATAAAGACGGTTTCCTTTATGTACAGGGACGCTTCAAATCACTTTTAATTGGAAGTGACGGAGAAAAGTACTCTCCGGAGGAGATTGAAGAGACCATGGTTACTCAATCGAAGCTTATCCAGCAGATCATGCTACATAATAATCAATCACCATATACAATTGCAATTATTGTTGTTGACAAAAGTACGACATTAACTAAGGATGAGCTTATTAAGGCAATTGCTGCAGAAATTGATAAGTACAAAGGAAAAGGTGAGTATTCCGGACTTTTCCCTGAAAGATGGCTCCCTGCTTCATTCATACTGTCAAAGGATCCATTCACTGAACAGAACAGAATGATAAACTCAACAATGAAACTTGTCAGATCAAAAGTGGAGGAGGCATATAAGGAGAAGATAGATTTTGCTTATACTCCTGAGGGTAGAAATATTTTCAATAAATACAATCTGGAAGCCTGATGCAAAGACATAGATTGTTGATATCTATCGTCTTGACAGGTATAACCTTTGCCTTTGGTTTAAGTTATTATTGGAGACCATACGTTTACAATGTTAAGGACGAATTTAAATTCTCTGCTACAAGAGTAGCTGATGATATTAAGATTATCAGTAGTGAGCCTCACTCGATAGAACACCCGGCTGCGAGGGATAGAGTAAGAGATTATCTCGCACATAGACTGAATAGTATGGGAATCACTTCCTCTTATTATTCCTATGATTCAATAACTTCCAGATTGAATACAAAAATTAAGATTTCAAATTTATATTCAATAATCGATCCTCCGTCAGGTGAAGCGTCCTCATATCTGTTACTCATTGCACACCTCGATTCTAGATTCAGGAAAAAAGTTCTGGACAAATATGTCTATTCATATGGTGCCGCAGATGATGGCTACGGCTTAGGAGTGATCCTTGAATCTGTAAGACTGGCAATGATATACAGAGATAACTGGAAGCAGGGTATAAAGGTTTTGTTTACAGATTCAGAAGAATCTGATTTGGATGGTATGAGAAAAGCTCTGGAGCAAAATCCGGAAATTTTCAAAAATGTTGGTTTTGTGATTAATCTTGAAGCAAGAGGAGTGAGGGGGCCTGCTTTGCTTTTTGAAACATCTCCAAATAACAGGGCGGTCATGGAACTCTACCAATCAGCCAGTCATCCTTTTACATATTCTGTTACTACGGCGGTATACAGTATTTTACCTAATTCCACAGATTTCGCCCTGCTTAAGAATTCATACCCGGGAATGAATTTTTCAGTAATTGACAACTTAAAGTATTATCATACTGAATTGGATAACTTCAGCAATATCTCTCTTAGCTCTATACAACATTATGGTGATCAGATAGAACCAGTGATATTTAAGTATCTGACAGATGTTACCTATAGCAATACTGAAAGTTTGGTTTCAGAAGATGAGGCTGTATTCCTAACAATACCGGCTATTGGACTTGTCTGCTTTTCAAGGAATCTTTACTTCATTATCAATGTTCTGATATTAATCATTCTGTGCTTTACTGCTTATTTTCTTCTGAAAAGCAAGAGAGCTGGTCATACAGGTATATTAAGATCTGTATCATTTGTGTTGATAATCTCGGTTCTTGCATCATTTGCCGGTTTTTGTATTGCCTATTTGTCTGCCTTGCTTACCGGTCAGAAATATAATCTGGTTAATTTACCGTATGTGAAGTTTGACTCGATAATAATGATCGTAGCCTTTATTGCCTTATCTTTAATTGTATGGAGAGTTTATATCTTTAAAACAGGCAGGCAAAGATTCACCCAGATTGAAGCTATCACCGGCAGTGTTTTCATTCAGTTTTTACTGTCTACCCTATTGTATTTTTTTATCGGGGAAAATTTCTTTTTTCTTTTTCCGGTGTTTTTCTCGATAGTTGCCATGCTATTCAGTATACTTACTAAAACCAGGTTTATGTATCTGATTGCTTGTATTCTGATTATATTGTTGTTAGTTCCGTTTTACTATGCAATTATTGTTGCATTGACTCTAGGTTCTTTGCCCGTTTTCATGATGCTGGCTTCATTATTGTTGTCAATTTTCATCCCTGTTTCCGACAGCTTTATCAGAAAACTTGTTTAATAGGAATTATATTATTTAACTTTAACTTTTAAAAAGATTGCAATGGTCAATGATAAATTTCAGGATATAAGGCCTTATATAGAAGACGAGATTGGCCCTGCGTTAAGCAGGATAGCCAGACATCCTCTGTTATCTTCAATATCTGCATATTTGTTTCCGGATAAAAAACCGGAAGAGATAGGGCATTTTATAGCCACATTAAAGAGTGTAGATGAATTTCAATCTCTTGTCATGTTCTCTGCCATTAAGAAGATTATTTCGGACACAACAAAAACATTGTCATATGCAGGTTTGGATCAGCTTAAAAACAGCAAAAAACACCTGCTCATATCCAATCATCGGGATATTCTTCTGGATTCTAGTATCATTCAGATCATTTTTTGCATGAATGATATCCAGACGTCAGAAATGGCCGTTGGAGATAATCTTATTACGGACTCTTTTATTGAAGACATAGCCAGGTCAAATAAGATGATAAGGGTAGTCAGAAATGTAAATGCCCGCGAATTATATAATTCTTCACTTATTTTATCCCAATATATCAGACAACGGGTATCTATGGATCAAAGTTCAGTATGGATTGCCCAACGAAATGGCCGGACCAAAGATGGTATGGATCTTACAGAACAAGGCTTGATGAAGATGCTAGAACTGAGTGGCGAGGGTGATTTTGTAAAAGATTTTGAGGAGTTGTCAATTGTTCCTATATCTATTTCCTACGAATTCGAACCGTGCGACCTTCTTAAAAGTAAGGAGCTGTATGTTTCCCGCAGAAGAAAATACATTAAAAATCCCGGTGAGGATCTGAATAGTATTCTTACTGGTATAATGCAGTTTAAGGGTAATATTCATCTGAATTTTTGCAAGCCATTATCTCATGAGGAGATTCATGCATGTTCAATACTGGAAAAGAATGAGAGATTCAAATCTTTAGCAGAGGTAATAGACCGGAAGATTATAGAATCATACCAACTGTGGAAGAACAATTATATTGCCTATGACATGCTTTATTCATGTGACAAATACAGCAAAAACTATTCAAATCAGGACAAACAGAACTTTATCAGTTACCTGAAATATAAGCTTTCAGATATTGATGGAAATCCTAAAGAGATGGAGGAGATATTTCTTTCAATTTATGCAAATCCGGTTTTAAGCAAAGAGAGAGTAGACTAACTGTTGCTGTTTTTTCTATGTGTCTTTAAATTAGGTGATTGGAAAATTTAATAACCAACTTGTTACACGATATAACAAGTTGGTTATTTAATATTAAGTAGATTCTTATGAAAAAGTAGGTGGAGCAGATTTGGTTAAAAATCATAATTGAGCAAAAGTGTGGCAAAGGCAGATCCAGGTGTGGGATTTGAAGGATGCTTGCAATGGAGGGTTTGGGTACCCACTAAGTGAACGGAGCTTTTAGAAAATCGAGTGCAGATCCGCGAGCTGATCTGCAAAAGCACAATATCGGGGCTGCCTTTGATTTTCAGCGGAGAGAGCACTAAGTGGGTAAACCCGGTGTAGCATCCAAAAATCCACACCTGGACTGAAAATAATCCAGACTTTTGCCACCACTTGAAATTTACTGCTCCACCTACTTTTCAACTTGATACACTTTAACACCTGTTTTGTGAAAAAAAACTAAATGTTATATTGACAAATTGTACAAAGGAGATTAAATTGCTAAATTTGCATCTTGTATTTTAATAATCATTTAGACTAATGAACAAAATAATCTCTGTGGATGATGCTGTCAGCAAAGTTAAAGATGGCATGACTTTGATGATTGGTGGGTTTCTTACATCAGGTGGACCCAACACAATAATGGATGCTTTAGCATTGTCTGGTATTAAAAACCTGACAATCATCTGCAATGATGGTGCATATCCTGATAAGGGCATGGGCAAACTCATAGCAAACCGTCAGGTCGTTAAATTGATTACATCATATGTAGGGTCAAATCCTGTAGCTATAGATCTTATGAATTCACAAGACCTGGAGATAGAATTTTGCCCCCAGGGTACTCTCATAGAGAGAATAAGGGCATTCGGTGCAGGTTTAGGCGGAGTACTCACTCCTACAGGCTTGGGAACTATAGTTGCTGAGAATAAAAGGATTATTAATGTGGACGGGAAGGATTTTATTCTAGAAACGCCGCTAAGGGCACATATTGCGTTTATAGGAGCATCAGTTTCTGATAAAATGGGTAACCTCTATTACAAAGGAAATACAAAGAACTTCAATCCTATTATGGCTATGGCTGCAGAAACGGTTATAGTAGAAACAGAGGAACTTGTAGAAACCGGAACAATAAAACCGGAAGATGTGCACACTCCTGCAATTTTGGTGGATTATATACTAACTAAATAAATCTTTACTATGTCTAAGACTGCTTTAATAAGAGTCAGAATGAGCTCACACGATGCTCATTATGGCGGGAACCTTGTGGATGGAGCCAAAATGCTTCAACTTTTTGGTGATGTTGCTACGGAATTACTAATTCAGCATGATGGTGATGAGGGTCTCTTCAAAGCCTACGATAATGTTGAGTTCATAGCTCCTGTTTATGCGGGCGACTATATTGAAGCATCCGGAGAGATAGTATCAGTCGGCAAAAGTTCCAGAAAAATGGAGTTTGTTGCAAAAAAAGTCATAGTTCCAAGACCTGACATTTCTCCTTCAGCCGCAGATATTCTTGAGGAACCAATTATTGTATGTAAAGCAAGCGGGACTTGTGTAACTCCAAAAAGTTGTCAAAGAAAATAATCTGAATAGCTATGGAAAAACTTATAATTACAGCCGCTATATGCGGAGCAGAGGTATTAAAAGAGCATAATCCGGCAGTTCCCTACACTGTTGAAGAGTGTGTAAGAGAAGCAAAGTCGGCATATGATGCAGGTGCAAGCATCATCCATTTGCATGTGCGTTATGATGATGGTACCCCGACACAGGACAAGGCTAGGTTTAAAGAGGTTATGGATGCAATCTACAATGTTTGCCCCGATGTAATTATTCAGCCTTCAACAGGTGGTGCAGTAGGAATGACAAATGATGAGAGACTGCAGCCTACTGAACTATCTCCGGAAATGGCTACCCTCGACTGCGGGACCCTCAATTTTGGAGGAGATGACATTTTTGAAAATACAGAAAATACAATCAAGTACTTTGGCCAGAAGATGATAGAGCGCGGAATTAAACCGGAGCTTGAGGTGTTTGACAAAAGTATGATTGATATGGCTTTGAGGCTTCATAAGAAGGGCTTCATACAGAAACCGATGCATTTTGACTTTGTGATGGGGGTGAATGGCGGAATCTCAGGAGAATTGAGAGACTTTACATTCCTGAAGGGTAGTATTCCTTCTGATGCCACCTATACTGTGGCCGGGGTAGGGAGATACGAATTTCCACTTGCTGTTGCCTCAATAATTGAAGGAGGTCACGTTCGGGTTGGTTTTGAGGACAATGTATTCCTGTCGAAGGGAGTTCTGGCAAAATCAAACGGAGAACTTGTTGCCAAAGTTGTAAGATTCGCCAAAGAACTGGGCAGAGATATAGCCACACCAACAGAGGCACGTCAGATACTTGGTCTTAAGCCAAGATAATAAGCATTTATATAAATTAATTAAATACATACTTCAGCACAATGAAAAAGGGTAACAAATACGGCATTCACAGAGTGATAGAGCCAAAAGGAGTTCTTCCGCAACCAGCCAACAAAATTGACAATAACATGGACGAGATCTACGATAACGAGATCTTGATTGATGTTCAGACACTGAATATTGACTCAGCCAGTTTTACACAAATTGAAGAGCAAGCAAAAGGGGATAAGGCAAAAATTGCTGAAATCATGCTTGGTATTGTTGCATCTCAGGGAAAACACAGAAATCCTGTTACAGGATCTGGTGGAATGCTTCTTGGAACAGTAGAGAAAATTGGTGATGCTCTTATTGGCAAAACAGATCTAAAGGTAGGCGATAAGATTGCAACTCTTGTATCGCTTTCGCTTACCCCATTAAGAATTGACAAAATTAAAGATATTCGTTCAGATATTGACCAGGTTGACATTGACGGTAAAGCCATTCTTTTTGAGAGCGGTATATATGCAAAAATACCTGACGACATGCCTGCAAACCTTGCTCTATCTGCATTGGACGTTGCCGGGGCACCTGCTCAGACAGCAAAACTTGTGAAACCCGGAGACACTGTACTTATTATTGGAGCCGGTGGCAAATCTGGAATGTTGTGTTGTTATGAGGCAAAAAAACGTGCCGGAGTTACAGGAAAGGTTATTGGCCTGTGTCATAGTGAAAAGAGCACAAAAAGACTTCAGGACCTTGGTTTCTGCGACTATGTATTCTCTGCGGATGCTACTCAGCCTGTTTCGATACTTGAGAAAATTGAAGAGCTTACAAAGGGACAAATGTGCGACGTAACTATCAATAATGTAAATATAACTGACACTGAGATGACAAGTATTCTTTGTACAAAGGATACCGGAGTTGTCTATTTCTTCTCAATGGCCACCAGTTTTACAAAAGCAGCACTTGGAGCAGAGGGAGTTGGCAGCGACGTTACTATGATAGTAGGAAATGGTTACACTAAGGGCCATGCAGAAATAACACTTGAACTGTTACGTGAAAGCGATAAATTAAGAAAGATATTTACAGAACTTTACGCATAGTAAAAATACTATATGACAGTAGCTTGCAGATACGGAACACATAGAGTGATCTCTCCAAAAGGTACCTTGCCACAGCCGGCCCATAAGCTGGACAATTCTGTCTCTATATATGATAATGAGGTACTTATTGACGTATCTACCTTAAATATAGATTCTGCCTCTTATACTCAGATAAAAAAAGCTTGTGGTTCTGATGCAGAAAAGATGAAAGAGATGATTCTCTCAATTGTGGATGAGAGGGGAAAGATGCAGAACCCTGTGACCGGTTCAGGAGGAATGCTTATTGGAACCGTCAGGGAGATAGGCAGGAATTTTCCTGCAAACAAGCTAAAGGTAGGGGACAGGATAGCAACTCTTGTCTCTCTTTCGCTGACGCCCCTAAAGATTAATTCTATTAAGAAACTATCTCCAGCATCGGACCAGGTGGATGTAGATGCACAGGCAATATTGTTTGAAAGCGGCCTTTTTGCAGTTCTGCCCGATGACATACCTGAGAAGCTTGCCCTTGCTGCTCTTGATGTTGCAGGTGCTCCGGCTCAGGTGGACAGACTAGTCACAGAGGGCGACATTGTATGTATTATAGGTGGTGGAGGAAAATCCGGAATTCTCTGTTGTTATCAAGCTATGCAGAATGCAGGGCCATCGGGTAAGGTAATCGTTGTTGAATATTCAAAAGAGAATGCTCAACGTATCATTGACATGAATCTTGCAACAGACGTTATTGTAGCGGATGCCACAAATGTGATGGATGTTTATGAAAAGGTAATGGCTGTTACAGGTGGCAGAGGATGTGACGTAACTGTCAACAACGTAAATGTTCCCTCAACTGAGATGACCTCAATATTAATTACAAAAGGACAGGGGTGTGTCTATTTCTTCTCAATGGCAACAAGCTTTACAAAAGCGGCGTTAGGAGCCGAAGGAGTGGGAAAGGACATAAATCTAATAGTTGGAAATGGCTATGCCAAAGGGCATGCTAACCTGACTCTTAATATTATACGTGAATCGAAGCCTATCAGGGAGCTTTTTGAAAAATTATATGTTTAGATTATGACAGAAAACAGAAGAAAGATATTATTTCCTGATGCTACAGATGAGCAATGGAACGACTGGAAGTGGCAGGTTAAGAACAGGATTGAGACACTAGATCAGTTGAAGAAATGTATAGTACTTACTCCTGAGGAAGAAGAGGGTGTTAAGACATCTCTGGCTACTCTCAGGATGGCCATCACGCCATACTATATCAGTCTTATAGATCCGGAGAATCCTAATTGCCCTATAAGAAAACAAGCAATACCAACAGGAGCGGAGACTCATCAGTCTGCTGCTGATCTTCTTGACCCTCTTCACGAGGACGAGGACTCTCCTGTACCGGGGCTGACGCACAGATATCCGGACAGAGTTCTTTTGCTCATTACAGATATGTGTTCAATGTATTGCCGTCATTGTACCAGAAGGAGATTTGCCGGTCAGAAGGACGATGAATCGCCGGTTGACAATATTCAGAAGGCAATTGACTACATAGCAGCTACACCAAGGGTAAGGGACGTTCTGTTATCGGGAGGTGATGCTCTTATGGTATCAGATGCTAAGCTTGAATCAATTATTAAAAGACTGAGGGCCATTCCGCATGTGGAGATAATCAGAATTGGCTCCAGAACTCCTGTTGTATGTCCTCAGAGAATAACAGACAAGTTGGTTGAGATGCTTAAACAGTATCATCCTATTTGGCTCAACACCCATTTCAACCACCCTAATGAGATTACACCTGAAGCATCTGCTGCATGTGAAAAGCTTGCAAACGCTGGTATACCGCTTGGAAATCAATCTGTTTTACTGAGAGGTGTAAACGATTGTGTCAATATTATGAGGAGATTGGTTCATCAACTGGTAAGAATAAGGGTAAGACCTTATTACATTTATCAATGTGATCTTTCCATGGGATTAGAACACTTCAGGACACCTGTTTCTAAAGGTATTGAAATTATTGAAGGATTGAGAGGACACACATCGGGATATGCCGTACCAACATTTGTTGTTGACGCACCGGGAGGTGGTGGAAAGACTCCGGTAATGCCAACTTATGTGATTTCACAGTCCCCCGGAAGAGTTGTGCTAAGAAATTTCGAAGGAGTTATTACAACTTATACCGAACCTATGGATTATCAGAATAAGTGTGATTGTAAGGATTGTAGAGAGAATGCTGATGTAGAAGGGGTTGCGTCTTTGTTGCAAGGACAGAGACTGGCTATTGAACCAGAAAAATTGATGCGTAAATTGAGGTCGCATAAAAAATAACTTTTAAATGCCATTTATTGAGAATCTTCTTAATTACAGCAGTGTTTCTATAATAGGTCTGGAAAAGAATACCGGAAAAACAGAGTGTCTCAGTTATCTGATCAAAAGGGTTCCACTAGATAGGATAAAGGTTGCGATAAGTTCGATAGGTATTGATGGTGAGAGAGTTGATCAGGTTACAGGAACTGCCAAACCAGAGATATTTCTGCGAGAGGGTATGTTGTTCGCCACAAGTGAGAAGCATTACAAAAAGAGAGAGATTATTTCGGAGGTTCTTGATATTAGTAAAGAGAGCGGTTCTTTAGGAAGAATTATCACTGCCCGTGCATTGACTCAGGGAAAGGTTTTGCTCTCTGGACCTTCAGCTACGGCTGGAATGAGAAGGTGGATGGATGACGTTTGCCAGAAACATAAGGTAGACTTGTGTATAATTGACGGTGCCCTGTCTCGTATGAGCCTTGCTTCACCGGCTATAAGCAGGTCAGTCATTTTAACTACAGGTGCGGCACTTTCGGCCAATATTGGCACATTGGTAAGCAAGAGTGCATATGCTGTGGATCTTATAAGACTGTCCTTAACAGAAAATCCTGTTTTGGAGAAACTTAGAGATATTGAAAGAGGTATATGGAGAGTAGGAGAGAGTGGCGAGCTGAATGAACTTAAGATATCATCTGCAATGGAAATAACCAAAGCAGATGAAGAGTTGCTTGGAGAAGCCAGGGCTCTGTATCTTACAGGAGCTTTAACCGACAGATTTCTAAATCATTTAGGAGAGAAACTTATTGCCAATGATGCAGAGTTAATTGTCAGGGATTTCTCAAAAATATTCTTGTCGCAGAACTCATTCAGGTTGTTTGTAAAACGGGGAGGGAAGATAGGGGTATTGCATAGAAGCAATCTAATAGCTGTCTGTGTTAATCCTGTTGCTCCTAACGGTATTGTACTCGATTCTGAAAGGCTATGTTACGATCTCTCAAGTGTAATTGGTTCACCGGTTTATGATATTATTAAGAACAGTTATGAGGCTTAGGACAATTTTGGATACACCTGGTGGGTTTAGATTTTTTTTCGAAAATCTTTCTCTACAGTCATCTGCTTCCAGACAAATGTTGCTGGAGACAGTTATGCCTCATACATTAAAGGAGATATCGAACAATTATAAAGAGCTTGATGAGTTTTACAATATATTCGCCGCAAAGGAAAAATTCACTTATACTGTATTGAATATACAGGCCAGGCTCACCTCTCTCAGAGACATAAACGGAACTTTATCGAGACTGTCCGGAGGAGTTGTCCTGGATGATATTGAGTTGTTTGAGATTAAGGGACTGGCACTATTATATGAAGATATAAAGAAGCTTTTTGAGGGGACATTTGTAAAAACTATTGAATTCGACACCCTTTCTAATATTGTGTCGTTACTTGATCCTGAAAATCAGAAAATTACTTCTTTCCACATATACGATAAATATTCAGATGAGCTCTCTCTCATCAGACAAGAGATTAGAAAAAGTACGTCATACAATATAGATCTGCAGCAAAAATCGATACTGATAGAGGAAAAAATAAGAAGAGAGCTTTGCAAGGAACTTGAGAACTCTGTTAATCTGTTAAGGAATGCTTTGACTACGCTTTGCAAAATAGATGTTCTGATGGCAAAGTCTTTGCAAATTAAAGAGTTAGGCCTTTGTATACCGGAACACGGCAAGGAAATCACCTCATATACAGGTCTTTTTAACCCAGAAGTAAAAGAGATAATTGCAAAAGAGGGAAGAGTGTTTCAAAATGTGGATATTTCCTTTGAGGCTGGAAAACCCGTATTGATTACCGGAGCCAATATGGGAGGAAAAACAGTTGTTTTGAAGACCTTGGCATTATCGCAGTATCTTTATCAGTTTGGATTCGGAATACCTTCAAATAGGGCCGTTATTGTGCCTGTCAGCGATATTCACTTCTGTATTGGTGACGAACAGAGTATTTTCAAAGGTTTGTCGTCATTTGCAGCTGAGATGGCAAGAATTGACAATCTGATAAAATCTTCAAGAAGTGGAAAAAATATTCTTGCACTTATTGACGAACCGGCAAGAACGACAAATCCCACTGAAGGAACGGCTTTAGTGGAGTCACTTATAGGAATACTTTCACTAAAAAATATACGGACAATTCTCACTACACATTACAATATTAAATTTGACTCATGCAAAAGATTGAGAGTTAAAGGGTATGAAAATGGTGCTATGAACTATATGCTTACAGAAGATTCAAATACAACGGCACCACATGAAGCACTGCAGATAGCAAGGGCTCTTGATGTTGATAAAGAATGGATTGATGAAGCAGAAATGATTATAATGAAAAACACATCAAATAAAGTTGAGCAAAATGCAAAGTAAGTTAGGACTGGATTTTAAACGAGTGGAACATGCAAGGATGCTGTCAAAAAGCATAGCGGACGATGTTCAGGGCTTTGTTGTCAATTACACTACAGTAGCTGTCGAGAGGACACTATGCCGTCTGATGGGAATTGATGGTACAGATGAAAATCAGGTGCCCCTTCCAAATATCGTTGTTGACGAATTAAAAAGAAAGGGGGTATTGAATCAGGGAGCTTTATTCTATATTGCTAATACAATGGTGAATACCGGTCTTTCTCCACAACAGGTGGCGGAAAAAATTTCTGAAGGTTCAATTGATATTACAAAATTGCCAATTGTTGCCAAAAACGAGATAGATTCAATCATCGACCCTGTTATAAACGGAAGCATTGAGCGGATAAAGGCAAGAAGGGCACGTAGGGAGGAGTATCTGAAAGTTATTGGTGAGGGACCTAAGCCTTATTTGTATGTAATTGTCGCTACGGGAAACATATTTGAAGATGTAGTACAGGCAGAGGCAGCTGCAAGGCAGGGAGCCGATGTTATTGCCGTTATAAGAACGACCGGTCAGTCACTACTTGATTATGTCCCTTATGGTGCTACAACAGAGGGTTTTGGTGGCACATTCGCAACTCAGGAAAATTTCAGGATCATGCGTTCTGCTCTTGATAATGTAGGAGAGGAGATTGGCCGATATATAAGACTTTGCAACTATTGTTCAGGGCTTTGTATGCCTGAGATTGCTGTCATGGGAGCCTTTGAGGGGCTGGACGTAATGCTTAACGACGCACTCTACGGTATTCTTTTCAGAGATATAAACATGCAGAGAACACTTGTTGATCAGTTTTTCTCAAGAGTGATTAATGGTTTTGCAGGTGTAATCATTAATACAGGTGAGGACAATTATCTCACTACTGCTGATGCTTTTGAGGAAGCACACACTGTTCTTGCATCGGATCTTATTAATGAGCAACTGGCGCTCATGGCGGGACTTCCAGAGGAGCAGATGGGTCTTGGACATGCATTTGAAATGACTCCTGATCTGGAAAACGGATTCCTCTATGAATTGGCACAGGCACAGATGACAAGAGAGATATTTCCCAAAGCTCCGCTCAAATATATGCCACCCACAAAGTTCATGACAGGAAATATCTTTAAGGGACACATTCAGGATGCTCTTTTTAATATAATAGGGATATGGACAAATCAAGGGATACAGCTTCTGGGGATGCCCACAGAGGCAATTCATACTCCATTTATGGCCGACAGGTTTCTCTCAATCGAGAACGCAAAATATATTTTTGGCAACATGAAGAACATTGGTGATGAAATTGAATACAAGGAGGGAGGGATAATCAAGTCAAGAGCAAAAGAGGTACTTGAAAATGCAATAGCGCTTCTTGAGAAGATAAATAGCGAAGGACTTTTCTCTGCTCTTGAAAAAGGCATTTTCGCCGATGTAAAACGAGCAAAAACAGGAGGCAAGGGCCTTGAGGGAGTTGTCGAAAAGGGCAATAATTATATGAATCCATTTATAAATTTAATGAAAGGAGCACAATAATATGAGCGGAGGTCTTTATTCAATGCAGTCAAAGGAATTTGATAAAACACTGGACTTGACAAAAGTAAAGCCATACGGCGATACTATGAACGACGGGAAGGTTCAGCTAAGCTTCACCTTGCCTGTTCCTACAGGTGCCGAAGCAGTAGAAGCAGCCAGGCAATTTTTAAAAATGATGGGCTTCGAAAATCCTCAGGTAGTATTTTACAAGGAGCTGATGCCGGGATATACATTTTTCAATTGTTATGGAAGTACTGTTTATTCAGTGGATTATACTACCATATATGTGCCTAAGGTGGAGTCCGATATTATGGATATGCATCAGACTGATAATTACATAAGAGATAATATTGGAAGACCGTTGGTTGTGATAGGTGCTAGTACAGGTACAGATGCACATACTGTAGGTATTGATGCTATTATGAATATGAAGGGATATGCGGGACATTACGGACTGGAGCGTTATGAGATGATTGATGCATATAATCTTGGATCGCAGGTATCCAATGAGGATTTCATTTCCAAGGCGATAGAACTTAAAGCAGATGCCCTTTTAGTTTCTCAGACTGTAACTCAAAAGGATGTTCATATCAATAATCTTATTGAGTTAGTAGAACTCCTTGAAGCAGAAGGTCTGAGAGATAAGGTGATACTATCATGCGGCGGACCGCGTATAACACATGAACTGGCAAAGGAACTTGGATACGATGCAGGATTCGGTATGAATACATATGCTGACGATGTGGCGTCCTATATTGCACAGGAATTTCAAAAAAGACAATCAGTTAAAAAGTAAATAATATAAATAAAAAACACTGACATGGACAAAAATCAAATCAGAGAGGTAATTGCCAGAAGGGCAGCTCTTGAACTTAAAGATGGAGATGTTGTCAATCTGGGAATTGGTCTTCCCACACTTATTCCAAATTTTTTGCCGGAGGGTATCAAGGTAACCCTTCAATCGGAAAACGGACTTTTAGGAATGGGCCCAGAACCGGCAGCAGGAGAGGAGGATAGAAATTTCACTAATGCAGGTGGAGGCTTTATAACCTATTTTCCCGGTGCATCATGTTTTGACTCTTGCTTCTCTTTTTCAATAATCAGAGGAGGCCATGTTGATGTAACCATACTTGGTGCAATGGAGGTGGACGAAAAAGGCAATCTGGCAAACTGGATGATACCTGGTAAGAAGACTCCCGGAATGGGTGGTGCCATGGATCTCCTTGTTGGAGCAAGAAGGGTGATCCTTGCAATGGAACACACCGCAAAAGGAGCTCATAAGATATTGACAACATGTAACTTGCCATTGACCGCAGAGGGTCAGGTAAATATGATTATTACAGAGATGGGGGTTATGGATGTCACTAAGGAAGGGATTGTACTGACTGAGATACATCCGGAGTTTACAGTTGATCAAGTGCAAGAGGCAACTGGTGCCAAATTGATCATTTCCAATAATTTAATAAAAATGAGATCATAATTATGAAAAAGGTTTTTATAGTAGCGGCCAAAAGGACTGCAATTGGTAAATTTATGGGATCGCTTTCTTCATTCAATTCAGGAGAAATTGGCGCGATTGTTATCAAGGAGATTATTAAAGAAACAGGTATTAACCCAGCAGATATTGACTCTGTAATAGCAGGCAACATATTGTCAGCCGGTCAGATGCAAGGTGTTGCCAGACAGGCTTCTATCAAAGCCGGAATACCTCAGGAAGTTCCCGCATACTCTATTAATATGGTGTGTGGATCTGGAATGAAAGCTGTAATGAATGGTTATGCTGAAATTCTTTCAGGAGCTGCCGAGGTGATAATTGCCGGTGGAACAGAATCTATGTCAAATGCCGGATTCGTTCTGCATGGTTCTGTAAGAAATGGTATCAAAATGGGAAACATTCAAGCGGTGGACCATATGGTTTGCGATGGTCTTACAGACGCATTCAACAACTATCATATGGGTATAACAGCTGAGAATATAGCAGAGAAATATGGAATTACCCGCGAAGAACAAGATGCGTTTTCATATCTGTCTCAGCAAAAAGCTATAGCGGCTGTAGATTCAGGTGCTTTTGCATCGGAAATTGTTCCTGTATCGATTGTAAGTAAGAAGGAGACTTTAGTATTTGACAAGGATGAGTTTCCAAACAGGGTAAGTACCATGGAGAAACTAGCGTTATTGAAACCTGCATTTAAAAAAGAAGGGACAGTTACAGCTGGAAATGCATCCGGTGTAAATGACGGAGCCTCTTTCGTAATGCTTGCAAGTGAAGATGCAGTAAAGAATTATGGTCTTAAACCAATTGTTGAGATTGTGTCAGTTGGCCAGGGAGGAGTAGACCCGGCAATCATGGGTATGGGACCAGTTCCTGCAATTAGAATGGCCCTTAAAAATGCAGGTATGAAGTTGTCTGAAATTGACCTTATTGAGTTAAACGAAGCTTTTGCCGCTCAATCTCTGGGAGTTATTAAAGAGATTACTGCCGAACATAATGTAAGCCGAGAGTGGATTGACGAGAGATGTAATATTAATGGAGGCGCTATAGCACTCGGGCACCCTATTGGAGCATCGGGAAACAGGATAATTGTGTCCCTGGTGCATGAGCTTAAAACATCCGGAAAGAAATTCGGACTGGCATCTTTGTGTATCGGAGGAGGAATGGGTACAGCTATTATTGTCAAGTCTGTATAAATATATGAAAAGGTGTTTATTCCTTTTTGTTGTTCTTTTTGCAATAATTTTTGCAAATGAGACTTTTGGGCAGAAAAACCCAAAAAGAGAGTTCAGAGGAGCTTGGTATCCTACAGTGGTAAATAAGACCTGGAAGAGCATGACAACAGAGGAGATAAAGGCCGATATCATATACAATCTGGACATTTTCAAGAAGCTACACATAAATGCTGTTATTTTTCAGGTAAGACCCCAGGCCGATGCACTTTTTGTATCGGCGCTGGAACCCTGGAGCAGATTTATTACCGGAACTCAGGGGAAAGCACCCGAGCCATTTTTCGATCCTACTCAATTTGTAGTAGATGAGTGTCATAAAAGAGGAATGGAGATGCATGCCTGGTTCAATCCTTATAGAGTCACCTCAAACAACAAGGAGGTTCTGGCACCGGATCATCTCTATTTCAAACATCCAGAGCTATTTGTTAGTTATGGTCCGCAAATCTATTTTGATCCGGGTAATCCGGGGTCAAGAGAACATACCGTTAAGGTGATTGCAGATTTTGTGAGAAGATACGATGTGGATGCAGTTCATTTTGACGATTATTTCTATCCATACAGACTTCCTTATCTGGAATTTCCTGACGAGGAATCATTTATCAAATATCACGATATTGACGGATTTGGACGTTTCGATAAAAACAACTGGCGAAGAAATAATGTAAATATTCTTGTCAAAGAGCTAAGTAAAACAATAAAAGAGATAAAACCATGGGTGAAATTCGGAATCAGCCCATTTGGTGTATGGAGAAATATTGGTGTCGACCCGGCAGGTTCCCAATCATCATCGCTTCAGACAAATTATGACGATCTGTATGCCGACATACTTCTATGGATGAAAGAGGGATGGATAGATTATACAGCTCCACAGATTTACAAGGAGATAGGACATGCAAGAGCAAATTACCTCCCTCTTGTAAAATGGTGGTCACAAAATAACAACGGAGTTAACATTTATATAGGCCAAAGTATATCAAGTCAGCTGGAGATTAAAAATTCCAACGGGGACCTTGTCAATCAATTATACCGGAAAATGGCTATGGTAAAAGAAGATAAGAATATTCAGGGGAATATCTGGTGGAGCGGTCTTGGTTTTTCATCAAATAAAAAACTTATGGATAGTCTCATGAACGACTATCAGAAGTATCCTGTACTTATGCCTTTATACAAAGAGATAGATACAGTACCTCCTATAGCTGCCAAAGATCTAATATTAAAGAAAGGAACTCTTATCTGGACAGCTCCACAGGCAAGCAACGCTATGGATCAAGTAATATTTTATTGTGTCTATAAATTTGGCATAAATGAGCCGGTTGACATAAGTGATCCATCTAAGTTGATTGACATAGTTGGTGACAATAAATTCATTACCGACGGTTCCAGAAGAGTTAAATATGTGGTAACATCTTTGGATAGAATGCAAAATGAGAGTATTCCTTCAAATATTGTAATCAGGAAGTAGTCCTCTTCTCTTTTTTATGTTTTTTAGAAGCTTCTTCAAGAATCTTTGCTGTTTCACGAGCCTTTTCCATTGCAGGCAAGATATGAGGTAATATATATTCCCTGCCTATCTCGTCTGCAAATCCCGAACTATCTAATGATTTCATTACATTTTCGCTTACTCCCGATAGTACAACCTGAATATGGGCCTTTTTTGATCTTTTCAAGAGGTTTCTAAGATTATTAAGGCCGGTTGAGTCCATGAACGGTACTTTTCTCATTCTTATGACACGAACCCTAACTTTCTTCTCCTGATCAGCAGTGATATCCAATTCATCTAACTTGTTTGCCAGCCCAAAAAAGAAAGGTCCGTCAATCTCATAGACTTCGACTCCTTCAGGTATATCAAGCATTTCAATATCGTTCGGAAATTCATGTAACTCAGTTCCTGCAATTGCACCCTCTTCAATCATTTTTATACTTGATGTTTCTGATATCCTCTTGACGAACAGTATGATAGCCAGAAAGACCCCAACCTCTATAGCAACTGTCAGATCGATCACTACGGTTAGGAAAAATGTAATAAGAAGAACGGCAACATCTGCTCTGTGTCCCTTCAATAAATATTTGAATGACCTCCATTCACTCATGTTGTATGCAACAATTATGAGTATGGCCGCAAGGCATGAGAGAGGGATATATACCGCATAGGGCATAAGAAAAAGAAAAATCAGCAAGAGGACCACCGCATGTATGATTCCTGCCACCGGAGTCTTTCCTCCATTGTTTATATTTGCCATAGTTCTTGCTATAGCTCCTGTGGATGGTATTCCTCCGAAGAAAGGGGTAACAATATTCGTAATTCCTTGTCCTATAAGTTCTGTGTTGGAATTGTGACGCTTTCCTGTAACACCATCTGCAACCATTGCTGCCAGTAGTGATTCTATGGCGCAAAGAAGTGCGATTGTTATTGCCGGTTGAAATAGAACCTTTATAGCTGCAAAGTCAATCTTTGGAGTCTCAGGTCTTGGCAGCGGTATACCTCCGGCAAGCTCAGGAAATTTGCTCCCGATTGTAGCAAAATCAATATCAAAATATTGAGAGAGCAACAGAGCAATAACCGTTCCGGCAACTATGGCCACAAGCGAACCTGGAACCTTCCTCGTAATTCTTGGCCACAGGACAATAGTCATTATGCAGAACAGTCCCAAGGCCGCTTCCCAGTAGTTAATTGTAGATATATGGTTAAAGTAGCTTATCCATTTTTGTATGAATTCAGATGGCAGATTGTCTATTTGGAGTCCAAGAAGATCTTTGATCTGTGTTGAAAATATGACAAGGGCAATACCACTTGTAAAACCGACCACAATAGGATAGGGGATAAATTTTATTACGTTCCCCAGTTTTAATAAACCCATAGCAACCAGCATGATACCTGCCAGAACAGTTGCTATGATAAGACCTGTTACTCCATACTGAGTGACAATGCCATAAATTATTACTATAAATGCCCCTGTAGGACCGCCAATCAGAAAGCTCGAACCCCCAAAAACCGATGTTAAAACTCCTGCAATGATTGCAGTTATCAAGCCTTGCTGGGGCGTGACACCCGATGCAATACCAAATGCTATAGCGAGCGGCAGTGCTATGATACCGACTATTATACCGGCTATAAGGTCAGAAATGAATGTTTTTTTGTTGTAGGAATTTTTTTGAAAGAGGTCAAAAAACTTTGGTTTAAAGACTGAGGACATTTGAAACTTCATTGGAACTAAAAATTAAAAAAGAGATTCAACAGATTTAATAATAAATGCTGTTTCTAGATTATTATCGATAACCAGGCTAGGTTTTAGGTAAAAAACCTTGTTCTCAGATTTGAATCGTTTTTCGCCTCCACCCGTTATGTTGAGCATTAACACCTTTTCTCTCTCAACCTTACCTGAATTGATACTTTTGATCATTCCTGCAAGTGCTATTCCTGCAGCAGGATGAATATCGATACCCTCATGTTTTTCAAAAAGGGCACATGCCATCTCCATCTCTCCATTGTCGGCAATTTCGATATCTCCATTTGTGTCTTTTAGTGCATCGAACAAACCTCCCGGTATAGCATATGGAGGTCTTCTGTTAGAGAGAACTTTTGCTCCTATTAAAAGAGCCCTTTCCCGGGCATCATTTTCATCTGTTTGAATAAGATCCCGGCTACCTATTTTCCATGCATCGTACATTGGCGTAAATGGGGAATTCTGAGAAGGTAGAAGCACCATTTTATGATTTCCGAACCTTCCGTCTTCAATAAGTCTGAGATTTGCTTCCCATGCTGCAATTGTGCCTGTCCCACTTCCGATTGCCTGAAAATAATAGTCGGGAATTCTACCTATTGTTGTAGTTGCAGACAATACTGTTGTTCCCATACCATCTCTTCTTGCAACATTTTTAGCTCCACCCTCCTCAAAAAAAAGAGGTGACTTACATACCTTCCCTGCAAGATCAATAGCATCATAATAGTCTGTCTGTGTTGGAGAGCAGATTAGTTTTACGCAATCATTCACAGGAGAATCGAACCAAAGGGCATCAATATTGTCTTCGGGCACAACAATAAGTAAAGGTATATTGTTCTCGGAACAAACCTTGGCAAAGGCTCTGGCTGTATTGCCAACCGAAGCCACAACCATGACTTTATCTGATTTGTCTTTTAATCTGGCACAAACAGAATAGGCTTCAGTCTCCTTGAAAGAGCAGGTAGTCATTTTTGCATCCTTTTCCGGCCAATAGCCGCTAAAGCTTATATAGAGGTTTTCAAGGTCAAGGGCGTCAGCTAACCGGACACTTTTATAAGTAATTGTAGGGGCTGAATTTTTTAGGAAATGATTAATTGGCAGCCAATCTGCGTATTTATAAAAACCTAAGGAATCATTCAGATAATCTAATTGCTTTTTATCATATACAGCTCTGATTAATGAAGGTTTACTGTCCAGTGGATCAGATAGAAGCCATCCTGTGTCATCGAACATCCTTCCGGAAGTAAAATTCTGAAGTTTGTATTTAGTCATAAAGCCACACAATTTATTTCGGGCAAATTTAACGATTATATTAGGTTTTCAGAAACAATTTGTGCAATATCTCTGGTTGGTATAGCATTATAGGTACTGAAACTCTTAAGACAAAGCGGGCAAGCAGTGATTAATTTGTCGGGGTTGTTTATCAACAGAGAGTTAAGTGATGATTTAGTTATTTGTTCTCTTTCACTATATGACAGAGTCAGGCTACCAAGACTTCCGCCACAGCATATGCTCAGATTTTTCTCCTGTGAAGCCTCCTTCACAACACCGATGGCAGAAAGCAACTCTCTGGGTTCGTTGTAAATACCCGATCCTCTTCCCAGTTCGCATGGATCGTGAAAAACAAATGACCCTATACCTTTCTGTAATTTTATCTTGTCTCCTTTTAACAGGTTGTTAATATATACAGAGTGATGAATTATCTCTATTCCTTCGAGTTTATATTCCTCTTTAAAAATCTTATAACAAATCGGACATGAGAGAATGAGCGTCTTGCATCCGGACGATTTTATATTTTCCCGGTTCTTTTTTATTAGTTTTTCCGCACCCTCTTTGTCACCCGACATAAATAATGGTCTGCCGCAACAAATTGAACCGTCCTTATCTAAAAAGGTGTACTTTATTTTGGCTTTGTCCAGAATTTTAAAGAAAGACTTGTATATAGCAGGGGTAAGGTGTGTCATACAGCCTGCGTAGTATAGGACAGAGTCCGGGGCATTAACCTTGTTTTCAATGAATTTAAGATACTCATGGTTTGTTTTGCTTCTTCCAAACTCCTCTTGTCTTTTGAGCAACTTAAGTCTTGTAGAGTCTATACCAACCGGACATGCCTCAACGCACTTGTTGCACATAAGGCATTTGTCTGCAGTAGCCAGCGATTCTTCAGATCTGCGTCTAAGTAGACGAATAAAATAAACAGAAGAGAATTTTATATTTCTCTTTTTCGTTACCATCGGACATGCATCTATACATAAACCGCATCTTGAACAGGAGTATATTTCGGTCTCGGCATATCCATTTCTGGATAAGGATGACTTTATTCCTGCATTTCTCAGGAAAATCAGTAAAATCTCTGTTGGTATATGCATGTATCTGGAGAAGGGGAGGGCAAAAAGAAATAAACCCAACGCACAGGAATATCCCCACCAGACAGGCAAAACATGGTCGGGGTTTGTAACAAATGTGTTAAGCAGATGGTTGATAGAAATAGTTAGGAAGCTGCCACCACTAATATTTGCTGTAAAACTCTCTGCAAGAAGTCTTAATGGAAATATTGCCCATAATGAATATAAGGCTATTTTATCTCCCAATCTAAGTTTTGTAGTTCTTCTCATCCCAAGTATCCTTGAGTGAAACCTTTTGTAGATTGCAAGCCCAATTCCGGTAAGAACCAGTAATAATGAGAGATCCATCAGAAAGAAGAAAAATGAGCCTCTCAATGTTTCATGGGTCTCCATTACAAAGTATCTGAAAAAAACCGGATAGTAGAGAACACCGTTTCTTTGAGGAGTGTAGATCATGACCTCAATGTGCCCAACAAGAATCAGCATAAACCATCCGAAAGCAATACTTGAGTGCATGTATCCAAGCAGGATATTCTTCTTGAATATTTTTACATGTATCAGACAGTCAAGTATTATATCCTTGGTTGTTTTAAACAGGGTTGCCGGCATAAAGGATTTAAGTAGCAATTTTCTTTCAGCATTATCCAGTGCCAGTATGATGCGTACAGTACCTGTAAGAAGGTATAATATAATAAAGACCATTCCAAAAGTGAATGGCAGGACAAAAGGGTCATATCCGAAAATCAGTCGCTCTTTCAAATTATACCTCCTTATAAATTTTTAATATGTTACCAATCAGATTCCTTGTGTTGATTCCTCTTGGACAAACCAGGGTACATTTTCCGCATAGCATACACCCCTCAATCAGTGATACGGCCTCTTTGTCAAGTCCCCTGTTTAACAAAAGAATAACCATCCTTAGGTTCACCTTTGTAAAATTACCCGCAGAACAAGAAGCAGCACAAGATCCACAAGCCATGCACTTAAGAAAATCAGGCTCAATGGCGGTAATTTTCTTTATTTTTTTTTGATCTATGTTGTCAAGTGAGATACGGGAACTAGCAGTAAGTGAATAGCCAAAATCTATCATATTATTTCTGTTTTGACAAATAACCGTGAATAGCAAGTGCAGATGCCTTAGCTTCATTTATTGATTCAGGCAGAGTCTTTGGTCCGGTAGAAGCTCCGGCAAAAAATATTCCCTCACTCTCTCCCTCAGTAGATCTAAGAATAGGATTTGCACACTGGAAGAACCCATCGTCACCGAGCCTTGTATTCAGAAGTGAAGATAGTTTCTCATTATCTGAGTTTTTAACCATACCCACCATTAAAACCAGAAGATCAAGAGTAATCTTTAGCGGTTTGGATGATAATGTATCCTCGGCTTTTATTACTAACCTGCCTGTCTCATCCTCAGCGACTTCTGATACCCGTCCCCTAATAAACCTTATCCCATATTGGCTCTGCGCTTCCAGGTACAAATCTTCATAACCTCTGCCATACATTCTAAGATCCATATAGAAACAATACACATCTGCCTCAGGATAGAGTTCCTTCATTTCACAAGCCTGTTTGACAGCAGTAATGCAACAAACTTTGGAACATTGCTTGTTGCATGCCTTTTCATCTCTCGATCCAACACAATGAACAAATCCTATACTTTTTGGATTTTGTATTCTGTCATCAGATTTAGTCTTAAAATATGATTCAATATCAGCGCTTGTAACAACTCTGTTGTATATATTATATCCATATTCTTCTTTTTTCTCAGCCGAAAACAGAGAAAAACCGGCTGTTACAACAATCGAAGAGACAGAAAGTGTGGCTTCATTCGAAAGCTGTACATAAAAGTGTCCTCCTGTCTTGTTGACTGAAACAACCTCGCAACCCAAAAAAGTTGTAATATGAACTACTGGTTCCAGTAATTTTTGCAATGTCTCAGCTGCGGAGATGCTATCCGGGAAAAGTCTGTCCCATTTAAGAAGATGTCCCCCTAATTTATCGCTTTTCTCAACAATGTAAACTTTGTAGCCGAGATTCTCAAGCTGGCCGGCAGTTTCCAGCCCCGCCGGACCACCCCCGATAACCAATACCTGTTTATTCATTTTTTATAGTTTGTATTTATCAGCTTTGTTGTACACGATTCCCATCTTGTCCAGCAATGGCTCAACTCCGGTTTGATGTATCTGCAGGCCAAGATCCCATGGGTCATAGCCAAGAACCAGCCCTGCAACCTCTTCGTATGTAAAGACCGGGATTCCCTGAGAGTTCTCGCCATATGTCTTACCCTCCATTTCAGATATGACATACTGCCATCGGTCAAGAAAATAGGGACATCCGGGACAGTTTGTTATTATCATATCAGGTTTAAATGGTTTCATAGACTCAAATTTCTTGTGTGTGTTGGATAGCGAGTATCCTCTGTTAGCCTTTACAAGGTATTGTCTGAACCCAAAACCGCAACAGTGTCTTCTTTCGGGATAATCAATAATCTCTCCACCCCAGGCTTCAATCATTCCTGTCAATACATAAGGGTACTCCGCTCCTCCCACACCTTTAGAGGGGAACATCTTTGAATAGTGGCAGCCAATATGATCCACAACTCTTAACGGTTCTCCGGTCTCTTTATTTACCAGCTTGTTGACAGACGCAGAAGCAATCTGACTTCTCAGCTTATAAATCACATCACTTGCATGAGCAAGGTATTCCGGTTTGTTAAACTCTCTTTTTGTGACCGTCCATAAATTTTCCCTCACCTTTGCTTCAAGTTCAGGAAAATGTCTCCAGGTCTCAAGTATCTCTGTATAAATGCCAAAAGAGGTAATGCAAGAGGCCACATAATTCTTATATCCAGCTTCTGTCATAAGGGCAAATTGTCTTGCAACGATTGTCATCAGAGTCTCCATTGGAATGGTATCACTATGATAAGCAATACCTCCGCAAGTTGTATGATGCTCGGTTTCAAAAAAATCAAGCCCCAGTTTGTTTTGAACTATATCAAGAAATATTTTTTCTGATGCCGGAAAAAAGTTCTGTCGAATGCAGCTTCTTACGTAAAAATAATGATCATCAGGGATATCCTTCTGATACTCACTCCAAATCTTTTGTTTTCCGTTAACAATCATAGGCTTAGTGTTGGTGATCAATTTCTGTTTTATTGAAAATATGTTCCAGATACTTTTCCTGAGTAAGTCCCATCTCGTCTGCTTTTTTCAATGATAGTTTCTCTACATGGTTCAATCTGGCTGTGGCGCCTGTTATGTCAAATATTGCCTGGATCTCATCCAGGTCCTCCTTAGGTATCTTTCTTAAGATTCCCGGGCCATCTCCGTCCAAATTAGAACCTAGTCGTTTATGAACAGCTTCCAGATTATCTTCGATCCATTTTCCCACAGTTCCCGATTCCGGATGTTCGCTATGTTTGAATGTACGGGGATATACGCAATACCCGTAATTAAGTATGTTTCCGCAAAGTACTTTTCCTAATACATATTGCTGTCTTCCCTTTTCAGATTCTATAAAGTATCCCATCTCAAGGGAAAGATTTCTTAAAGCCATGATTATAAGACCTGGAGCATTCTTTCTGGGGCATCTGGTTATACATGACATGCACTCTCCACAATACCAGATAGTTTCACTTTTCAATAGCGCTTCAATTTCAGAATCATCCTTATTCTGAACAGTATTAGTTATTGATCTTGGGTCATATTTATAGAATTCTGCCGCTGGGCAAATGGCAGTACAGGTTCCGCAGTTGATGCAGGCGTTAAGCCCCTCCTTAAAACGATAATCCTCCATCAGTTTGTCAAACAACATTCCCATGTTTCAATTTTCCTCTTTAATTATCATATTATCAGACATTTTAGTAAGGACTTTTATAAATGTTTCAAGGTCCTGAATTGGTATTTCTCTGATAATACTGTTTGTTGCTTCTAATGCTATCTCTGTTACCTTCTCTTTTATTTTCTGACCGCTCTCGGTTATGTGGATAAGATTCAGTCTTCTATCCTGTTTATAAGCTACCCGTTGCACATAATTCTTCTTTTCAAGTGCATCAATCAGCTTTGTAACCGAATTTTTGTCCTTGCTTATTTTGACAGCTATTTCCTGTTGAGATTGCACACCATCGTCCCACAACGTATCCAGAACAAGAAACTGTTCCGGTGTTATATCAAAGCCTTGGTTTTGAAAAAAAGTACTCATATACACTTTGAACCGGCAATGAACCAAATTTAGAAAAACTCCAACTTTTTTATTTAGTATCATCTGTGATAGTATATGCTTTTACTATTGCAAATATAATAGTTTTTTCATTAATTTGTAATGTTTCAACAACATTTTTCAACAACATTTCCACTATGAATATTTTGATATTAATTACACTTATTGTTCTGATAATTATCGGATTATTTCTAATGTTTCCGGTTTATGCAATTGACAGGAGATCGAAACTGCTGATTGAATCGAATTTATATACAAGAGACAAGATAAACTCTTTATTTGAGAACTTAACCAGACTGGAAACGAGAATTATTGATGATTTAAGATATCTACGGGAGGAGAGTATGAAGTCATCCAAGGAGAACAGAGGAGAACTCTCAGAGGCACTTAAGCAGTTTTCAGGGCAACTGTCTCAAAATATGAAAGCATTTCAGGATTCATCGGACAAAAGTTTTAATCTATTGACTGAAATTCAAAAAGAAAAGCTTTCACAAATTGAGAAGCGACAGAATGAGATGATCAAGAATACAGAAGATAAACTTGAAAAAATAAGGATAACAGTAGAGGAGAAGCTTGAAAAGACTCTTAGTGAGAGGCTGGGACAAAGTTTTGAAACGGTGGGCAAACAACTTATTGAGGTTCAGAAGGGACTTGGTGAGATGCAGACACTTGCACAAGATGTGGGTGGTTTGAAAAGGGTACTCAGCAATGTAAAGATGAGAGGTGGAATAGGAGAGGTGCAACTCTCAATGTTGCTTGAGCAAATACTTGCCCCGGAGCAATATGAATCCAATGTAAGAACAAAATCGAGTGGGAAGGACTTTGTTGAATTTGCCATTAAGCTTCCGGGAAAAGATGACCAGAACAATCAGATATGGTTACCGATAGATGCCAAGTTTCCAAAGGAGGTTTACGAATCACTGCAAGATGCTTATGATACGGGAGATATTGTAAAAATTGACCAGGAACAAAAAACCATGGATAATGCCATTAAGAAGATGGCCAAGGATATCCATGACAAATATGTTGATCCACCTTATACAACAGACTTTGCCATTATGTTCCTTCCTTTTGAAGGAATCTATGCAGAAGTTGTTCGTAAAGCATCTCTTCTTGAAGAACTTCAGCAAAAGTATAAGGTAATAGTAACAGGGCCCACTACACTTGCAGCAATACTTAACAGCTTACAGATGGGTTTCAGGACCCTTGCAATCGAGAAGAGAAGCAGTGAGGTATGGAAGGTTCTTGGAGCAGTTAAGACCGAATTTGAATCGTTTGGAGGCCTTCTCCAGAAAGCTCAGAAAAACATTCAGGGAGGTCTTGACGATATTGATAAACTGGTTGGTACAAGGACAAACGCTATCCGCAGAAAGTTAAAAGGCGTGGAGTCTCTCGACGAAGAGAGCTCCAGAATGATTCTGGGAGAGGGAGAAAAACTGATAATTGAAGATGAGTGATATATCCGAATTTAGGATATATACTCATCCCAACTCTTAATCTGGATATCTTCTATAGCAATTGTGCAAAATGCAAAAATAAAGGCCGATGCCAGTCTGGCGTTTGTAATTAGCGGTATATTGAAATCAACAGCTGTCCTTCTTATCTTATATCCATTGTCAAGTTCTATCTGGGTCAGATTCTTTGGGATATTTATTACCAAATCAATTTTCTTCTCTTGAAGCATTTTTATTGCTTGTGGTTCTTGTGAGGATTCACTTGGCCAGTAAACAAGCGTTGCAGGGATATTATTGTCAATAAGGTATTTATATGAGCCTCCTGTTGCATAAAGGTTATATCCTTTTTCTGCAAGTAATTTAGCAGCAGCAAGCATGTCGGCTTTTTGTCTGGCATCACCTGAAGATAAGAGAATGTTCTTTTTTGGAATCTTGTATCCTACAGATAGCATAGACTTCAAAACCGCCTCGTTTGTATCGTCTCCAATACATCCAACTTCGCCAGTCGAAGCCATATCCACTCCCAGAACAGGATCGGCCTTCTGCAGTCGTGAGAATGAGAACTGAGAAGCTTTGATGCCTACATAATCCAGATCAAATGCATTCTTGGAAGGAGCCTCTACATCTTCGCCAATCATGACAAGAGTTGCAAGCTCAATAAAGTTGATTTTGAGAACTTTTGACACAAACGGAAAACTTCTGGATGCTCTCAGATTGCACTCTATTACTTTTATATCGTTTTCCTTAGCCAGGAACTGTATATTGAAGGGGCCTGTAATGTTCAGCTCTTCTGCAATTTTCTTTGCTATCTTCTTGATTCTTCGGGCAGTCTCTACATAAAGTTTCTGAGGAGGAAACTGAATAGTTGCATCCCCTGAGTGTACACCTGCAAATTCGATATGTTCAGAAATCGCATATGCAACCATATTTCCTTTGTTGGCAACAGCATCAATCTCTATCTCTTTTGCATTCTGGATGAATTCTGAAACCACTACAGGGTGTTTTTTGGAGACGTTTGCAGCGAGTGTCAGGAACTGTTCCAATTCAGCATTGTTTGAGCAGACATTCATGGCAGCTCCAGAAAGTACATAGGATGGTCTTACCAGAACCGGGAATCCTACTACGTCTACAAAATCGTTAACCTCAGAAAGAGTAGTCAACTCTTTCCATCTTGGCTGATCAATAAGAAGCCTGTCAAGCATTGAAGAGAATTTGTGTCTGTCTTCTGCATTATCAATACTGGTTGCTGTCGTACCGAGAAGCCGTACACCGGATCTATCCAGTTTAAGAGCAAGGTTATTAGGTATCTGCCCCCCAACTGACACTATCATTCCATGCGGATTTTCCAATTCATAAATGTCCATCACCCTTTCATAGGTAAGCTCGTCAAAGTAGAGCCTGTCGCACATATCATAGTCAGTGGATACTGTCTCAGGATTATAGTTAATCATGACTCCTCTCCATCCTCTTTTTCTGATTGTGAGCAATGCATTGACACTGCACCAGTCAAATTCTACCGAACTTCCTATCCTGTATGCACCAGAACCTAAAACCACAATTGACTTATGATCACCAAGATAATTGACGTCATTGTGAGTTCCGTTATAGGTAAGATAGAGATAGTTTGTCTGAGCAGGATACTCCGCAGCAAGGGTGTCTATTTGCTTGACAACCGGAACAATTTTCAGCTCTTTTCTGAATGACCTTACCATTGCGGCTGACTCATCAACATCAATTCTATCCTTATATAGTAATCTTCCAATCTGAAAATCAGAAAAGCCCTGGCTTTTTGATCTCTTTAAAAGATCATAGCTTAATTCATCTAAACTGTCAAATTGGGACAGTTCTTTGGATGTTAATACTATTGTATATAATTTATCGAGGAACCATCTGTCAATTTTCGTCAGTTCCTGAATCTGTTCTACAGTGTACCCTTTTTGAAAGGCATTTGATATTACAAATATCCTGTTATCAGTAGGTTCTCTCAGGGCCTTATCAATGTCATCAACAATTATCTCTCTGTTTGCTACAAATCCATGGGCACCCTGACCAATCATTCTGAGTCCTTTCTGAATAGCCTCTTCAAAACTACGGCCAATGGCCATTACCTCTCCGACGCTCTTCATGCTGGATCCAATTTCCCTTGAGACACCCTGAAATTTAGAGAGATCCCATCTTGGAATCTTACATACAATATAATCCAGTGCAGGTTCGAAAAATGCAGGAGTGGTCTTTGTAACTGAGTTTTTCAAATCGAACAAACCGTAACCCAATCCTAATTTTGCAGCAACAAATGCCAATGGATAACCAGTTGCTTTAGAGGCTAATGCAGATGATCTACTCAAGCGTGCATTTACCTCAATAACTCTATAATCCTCCGAGAGGGGATCAAATGCATACTGAACATTACATTCGCCTACAATTCCGATATGTCTTACAATCTTTATGGCCAGCTCCCTTAATAAATGGTACTCACTGTTTGTAAGTGTCTGAGATGGAGCAACAACAATGCTTTCTCCGGTATGTATTCCAAGAGGATCGAAGTTCTCCATGTTACAAACGGTGATACAATTGTCAAATCTATCCCTTACAACTTCATATTCAATCTCCTTCCATCCCTTAAGAGATTTTTCTACCAATACTTGAGATGAATACGAGAATGCCTTAACAGCAAGTACGTTAAGTTCTGACTCATTATCGCAAAAACCGCTCCCTAAACCACCTAATGCATATGCTGCCCTTAGTATGACAGGGTATCCGAGGTTCTTTGCAGCTTCTCTAGCATCCTCGAGATTTTCGACAGCATGACTTTTTATGGTCTTCACAGAAATCTGATCAAGCTTTTTTACAAAAAGTTCTCTGTCCTCTGTGTCCATGATTGCCTGTACTGGTGTACCCAGGACTCTCAGATTGTACTTCTCAAATACACCTGCTCTGTATAGTTCTACTCCGCAGTTTAAAGCAGTTTGCCCGCCAAATGCCAGCAGTATACCCTGAGGTTTCTCTTTTTTTATAACAGCTTCTACAAAATGAGGTGTAACCGGCAAAAAATATATTTTATCTGCCACACCCTCAGATGTCTGGACAGTTGCGATGTTTGGGTTAATCAAGACAGTCTCGATTCCCTCTTCTTTTAACGCCTTTAAAGCTTGGGATCCGGAATAATCAAATTCGCCCGCTTCACCAATCTTCAATGCTCCTGATCCCAGAATCAGAACTTTCTTTATACTTGTATCCATAGCTTTAATTTACAGTAGTTTAATAAAATCGTCAAAAAGAAATTCAGTATCGGTAGGGCCGCTTGATGCCTCAGGATGAAACTGACATGAAAAGAATGGTTTGCTTTTGTGTCTGATTCCTTCGTTGGTGCCATCATTCATATTTATAAACAAAGGTTCCCAATCTTTACCAAGAGTTCTGTCATCGACAGCATATCCATGATTCTGTGATGTTATGAAACATCTGTTGGTTCCAACCATCCTGACGGGTTGATTATGGCTCCTGTGGCCGTATTTCATTTTAAATGTATTTGCACCTGTTGCTTTTGCCATCAGCTGATTTCCCATGCAAATGCCAAAAATAGGGATATCATTGTTAAAGGCTCTTCTTATATTGTCAACTGCGGTAGTACAGAAGTCAGGATTTCCGGGGCCATTGGATATAAATAAACCATCGTAATCAATCTGGCTAAAATCATAGTCCCAAGGTACCCTTATCAATTCTACTCCTCTTTTTACAAGGCATCTTATTATATTGTGTTTTACTCCACAGTCAACTAAAACAACTTTTTTTGGACCGGATCCATATTTAATCACCTCCTTGCAGCTTACAACATCTACCTGATTAATTACATTAGGATCTTTGAATCCCTCTAAACTAGCACCTTCGGGAATTATTTTTCCAAGCATTGTTCCACTCTCTCTGAGGACTTTGGTAAGCTCTCTTGTGTCCACACCAAAAATTCCGGGAATTTTAAACTCCTTTAGCCATGTATCCAGACTTTTAGCAGCGTTCCAGTGACTGTAGTTAAATGAATAATCCGATATTATAAGACCCCTTACATGTATCTTTTCTGATTCGAAAAGAGAAGAGAGATTATCAATAATTGTGTCATTTGGTACCCCGTAGTTCCCAACCAAAGGATATGACACACACAATATTTGCCCCGAGTATGAAGGATCTGTCAGACTCTCCGGATAACCTACCATTGCAGTAGAAAAAACGACCTCACCATCAATGGCTTGGTCGTACCCAAAAGAGAACCCTCTAAATTCTGCACCACTTTCGAGGAGAAGTGTTGCTTGTTTACTATCGCCCATTATCAATTCGATTAAAAAATTTTACAAACTCGGCAAAGGTAGGCATTATTGAAGCAAAAAAAAAGAGGCATTCACCTCTTTTTTCAAATATCACAGCAAAGATTTGCCTACATACCCCTGGCAAATATTGTCCAGAGTTCAGACTTAAGTTCTTGCCACCTCTGCATTGTCTGGCTTGCAAAATTATTTGTATAATCTGTTAGAAAAGCCTTTGCTTCCTGATTCTTTCCCTCTTTTACAAGCTTTACAACAGTCTCCTCTACTAATGGAGCTTGGTCAAACATCATATTTTCAAACTTCTTTATCTGAGGTTCAACAAGATTTCTGGTTCTGTCCCAGTTTATCGTTGCTATTCTATTGGACTCTCTGAACGCCCATGTTGCAGCATCTTCTCTGTATCTCATCTGTCCGCAGATTCCAAAACTCTTTGGAAGATACATGGTCCCGGAGTAAATCGGTATTCTGGGACTCTGTGCCGGATTATCAAATGCAAAATATGCAATACCGCCTACTTCATCGGGTAACCAGTCCCTTAATTGGATAATATGAGAATAAGCACACTGAATTACTGCTATACCCCTTATTCTCTCTGTTACTCCCGGTTTGATAGAGTTAAGCAACGAGCGCATGTCGTTACTCATAAAATTTGAGACCGGCTTAATCTTCTCCTTATATTCCCCTTTTACAGGATCCCTTCTTGTTACCTCAACAGAAAGATTCTTTGTCTGATCTAAATCAGTTCCCTCGTAGGTTTGTCTGTAAAGAGCCATAATATCCCTGACAGATACCTTTTTATCTGGCTTAACAGAGAAAGGAAGTTCCTCAGAGTCAAATTTCAAGCCAAGAGATGGAGCTAATGTGTTAAAGACAAAATACTCTCTGAATGAAAATGGTTTGCTGCCACTTACAATTTTCCAGAATTTAAATTCCGATGTACCATCCCAAAGTCCTAATTTCTTAGTCCTCTCGCGAATATCAGAACTATACATAAAGTTGTCCTTATCGGAGAAATTTACTACAGATATCCTGGGTATATTGGCAGATATGCCAACATGGTCATCGGGTATTCTTTGGGCAACCCATATAGAACCAGGTTTTCCAGGACCCGATCCGAAAATTTCCAGGTGCCAGACCTCCTTCTTGTCTGCAATTGTTATACATTCTCCCGAGTCGCCATATCCGTAAAGCTCAGCAAGTTTTCCAATCAGTTTTATTGCATCTCTTGCTGTTGTGCATCTCTGAAGTGCTATTCTTTCAAGTTCTTCTATTGGAAATAGACCACTTTTGTTTTCCAGAGTATCTTTACCTGTTATTGTAGTCTCACCTATGGCTAGTTGCTTTTCATTCATGCAAGGATAAGCTGTATTGAGATATGCATAAGTCTCGGCTACCGCAGGAATTCTACCTTTTTCTGTTACATTTCTCATATCCCATGCCTCTTCGTTGTGAAGGGTTCCCCAGAATACAGGTTCTGTGTCTCCGGCTTTGTAACTCTTCCTTTTTGCTATTTCCAACCATGTTCTGTAGTTGGAATCACAAGTATGGGCAGTCATGACAGAACCGTCTGTACTGGCCGCTTTTCCAACCATTATTGAAGTACAGCTCTCTGAATAATCGGAATCGTCAGGATTCACATAATAAGGAGAGGACTGGCACAAAGCCATATTTACACTAAAGAAAAGTGAAGCTGCTAAAAGTAGTTTTTTTATTTTCATTAGATTATTATTGTTTATTATGAATTATCTGATTTTTGACGAATGTCATCCTCAATAAGTTTTAGCAGAATGTCTATTGCTTCATCTTCAGGAACTGATCTTAAAACAGGCACCTTACCTTTGTAAATACTCACTTTGTTACGACCTTCACCTACATAACCATAGTCTGCATCTGCCATCTCTCCGGGGCCGTTAACGATGCATCCCATGACTGCAATGTTGTAGCCGGTTAAATGGGCAGTTCTTCTTTTAACCTCATTAAAAACAGTTTCAAGGTTGAATGTTGTCCTTCCACATCCCGGACAAGCAATATATTCCGGTTTGCTGAAGACCCTTCTTGAAGCCTGTAACAACTCGTCCCTGAATCTGGAGATATCGCTTTCTTCATATTTTTCTTCACACTCCAACCGGATGTCAAAATCATCAATTTTCTTGTCTAGAAGCAAAGGCCCTAAATCACATGATGCCATTAAAATAAATTCCGACCAAGTCTTGCATTTGTAAGATGATAGTGGTTTTGAAAATTTACCAAACGCATAGTCAGCTATTAACCTTGCTACCGGTATTTCATTCTCCGGATCCTCTGTCAAAGATACCCTTATTGTGTCACCAATTCCATAATTGAGAAGTGATGCAATTCCTACTGCCGATTTGATTCTGCCATATTCACCATTTCCGGCTTCGGTAACTCCAAGATGGAGAGGGAAAGCCACTCCTGTTTCTTCAAATTCCTCCTGCAACAATCTGTATGCATCTACCATTACTCGGGTATTGCTTGATTTCAATGAAATTACTACCTGGTCAAAATTGTTGTTCAAGGCCATATTTATCCATTCGAGCGCAGACTCTTTCATCCCTGCAGGTGTATCACCGTATTTTTCTATAATTCTTTCTCCAAGAGAACCATGATTAATTCCAATCCTGAGTGCTGTTCCATTTTTTTTGCATACCTCCATCAGTTTCACAAACTTTTCAGTAGCAAATGTATGATCTTTGCTGAAATTCCCGGGATTGATCCTTACTTTATCAGCAACCATTGCCGCGGCTATGGCAACATCCGGAGAGAAGTGAACATCAGCAACAAGGGGTGTGTCAATTCCCGTTTTTCTAAGCCTTTCTTTAATAACTTTCAACGCTTCAACCTCCTTTGGTCCCTGAGTTGTCAGCCGAATCATCTCAGCGCCTGCATTACTGAGCCTTACACATTGTTCATACGAAGCATCAATATCCTGCGTAGCTGTATTACACATTGTCTGAATGACAATATGGCTGTCGTCACCAATCAGAATGTTCCCAACTCTTACAACGGTTTTTCTCATGTTTTACAAATGTAAGTAAAGTGCCAGACTTAAAAGAAGCTGATGAGGGTAGGAGAACTGCAGGTCGGTATCACTGAATTTCCTTGGATTATAGAGATAGGAGAGGGAATACTGATAGTTTGCCTCCAGATGTAGTTCTACTGGTTTAAAAACAAACGCTAATCCGCCACCGGCAATAAAGCCGTAATCAAGCCTGATGTCAGAAGAATCAAATTCACTGGTACTTGATGCTCTATACCCCATAAAACCACCCAGATTAATCAAAAACCGCATTTTCCAGAAATCTATATGGAACTGAGATACAAGAGGAACCTCATAACAAGTGAGCCTGGTTTCGGTATCATCTATCCGAAATCCCTGTTCCTGATAAGAAAATGAAGCCTGAAAACCAAAATAGGGCATTGTTTTCCATAAATCGTGATAATACAGGTATACAAGCGAATAGTTTTTATAAGTTGTTATACTTACTTCATTCATAGTTGGCTTGAAATCTACTCCGCTTATGTTATATGCTGCTTTAACGCCAATAAGGTGTTCCTTCATCTGCCCATGAAGAGACGTTACTGAAAATGCCAGCATAAGTAATAATGAAATGGTTGCTTTTCTCATTTAAAAAACTCCTTTAGATTTATATTTTGCTCTAAATCAAGGCCATCTTTGAACAATATTTCTGACGAACCGTTTTTCAAAAGATATAATCTTACCTTCTCCGGTTGTTTTTTCAGAGGCAGATTGCCAGTATCAAGTATTCCATTTCCATTCAAATCCTGTGTTATCCTTATATTATATTTTCCTGGTTGAATGTATGGAAACTCAAGACGGGAATCATGGTTGATTTTAAAACCTCGGTATACCTTATCTCTTGTCTGGTTTGTGAGTTCAATCAAATAAGAACCGTCTGCACCCGAGATATTCAAAGTAAGCTTAGATAACTTGTCACTGTTAGGCAGGATGACACTAGTTCTTGAAGAGTCATTTGTAAATTTGTATACATCTTTGAATGTTCTTTCGGGTATCCTTAGGATATATTCATAACCCTGAAGCATCTTGATGTTTGGCTTAACGTAGTATAGTCTTGTTTCCAAAGAGTCCGGAATAAAATAAAAGGGTTCTTTTGCAAACACTCCTTTTGGGGTTTTTGAAAAAAGAGTTACAGAATCCAGTTTACTGCTGAGTATCGGTGCCGGAAAGGTGAGCTTGAATCCCTCTTGTTCCACCATAGATGGTTCTGCTTCAATCTTCAGTTTTAACAAGTCGGTCCTTGGTGGTTTTACCTCAGGGGTACCTGGGGTACGTCTTGCCGGAGGGGCTGGTTTTACTGTTTTAGGAGCCACAAGTGTAAGACTTTCTCTGCTTAATACAAGATTAGATAAACTGTCAGATTTATAGTATTTTATGGCCAACATTAATGTGTCTGATACTATCAGCGAGTCTTTTATCCACAGAACAAGACTATCCCTGGTTATATTATACTGCCTTATTATTTGAGTTGAATCATATCCTCTGAAACCTATAGAATCAATTTTTACATATGGAGCGGCAAAAGTAACGAATGCCATTTTCCTCTCCGGCCTTTTCTTTTCTTTAATGTACTGCTTTTGGGCTGCCTCACGGAAAAGATACAATTCGGTCTGGAATGGTCTGGCCAGAGCCTTGCTTGTGTCTTTCATGTCTACAAACCTTAATTCTTCCGACTCTTTTTTCATTACCTTCGATGGGACAATCAGACTATCATAGAAGGCAATCATTTCATTTTCTGGGTCATACTTATTATTATTATTTACATCTTTGAATGCATATAATTTGTATGGAACCGGTTTTAGGTTCATCCCGACATAATATCCCCATTTGTCACTTTTTGCCAGCACAGAAGGATATTTTTTGTATATCGCAGTGTCGGAGAGATTGGAATAGAATCCCACAACAATATCTTCCATCGGGAGGAGAGTCCTGGAATCCATAATCACTCCTGCGCACATCATCGAATCTACGCTTTTACCAGTAGAAAATGAGTATACATAAGGGTAAAAAACATTTCCCTCATTATTGTCATTAATCGAGGTGCCAAAATGCAGGGAATAGGTTAATGAGGAGTCTAGCACCTCCGGAAATGTTACAAAAATGCTTTTCCCTCGAATCTTTGTAGTAAGTCTCTTTTTTTGAGGAGGTGAGAGGTATACTAACTTGTTTGGCTCCTTTAGAACAACATATTCGTCAAATTTCATCTCAATCGTTCCCCCTTTTACCGGAAAATTTATCGAATTTGAGTCAGGAATTACCTTAATTAAAACAGGAGGTATTGTATCCTTTGGTCCTCCGGTTGGTGGGGTGGACGTATTTGCACAGGAGTGTACTACATAATAAAGTAGTATAAACAAAACAGATAATTGAATCTTCCTATTTTTCATTCCATTCAGTCCTCTTTTATTTCGGTTCTTATAACGCTCTCAATACCTTTTACTTGTGTCATTTGTTTTATCATTTTTTCAAGATCTTCAGTATTATGTACATACAAGTCTATGTACCCTTCAAAAATACCATCATGAGTTTCAATGAATATCTTTCTTATGTTAACGCTTAAAACCAGTGTTATATATTGTGTCAGTTCATTGAGAATTCCAATACGGTCTATACCCCTCATGCTGATTCTGGCCAGAAATGATAAAACTGTGTGTTTGCTCCATTTTGCAGTAACAATTCTGTCGGCATCTCTAGCTGCCATTAAAATAGCCTCTGGACAGCTCTTTTTGTGAACAGTAACCTCTCCATCGTCACTCAGGAACCCAATAACTCCGTCACCGGGTATTGGCCGGCAACATTTAGCAACCTGATAAGACAGGGTTTTTTCCAAAGGATTTTCCCTCAGAAGAAAGTCCTTCCTTTTGTCAATACTAGATAATTTTACTTGCTTGAACTTCTGATTCTCAGTTTCTTTGTCCCTTTCTTCCTGATCGTTTGCTTCATCATCGTAGTCATCATTTTCAGATTGATCTTCAGAATCACCTCCACCAAATCTTGAAAACTGAAGGTTCCAATATCTTACAAATTTGTTGCTGGAATTTTTCTTAAGCATCTTTGAAAGATCAGAAAGGTCAAGCATTCCTGCTCCGATTTTACTGAAAAGTTCTTCTCTGTTATTCAAGCCGTAAGCTTCAGATAGTTTTTTATATACTCTTGCCTGCGGTTTTATTCCTAACTCTTTTAATTTTTCTGTTAATATTCCCTGTCCTCTTTTCAAATGGTCCTTGATTTCAGATTTTAAAGTATCCATTATCAAAGTGCGGGCTTTGGGAGTCTTTACAAAATCAAGCCATTCTCTTTGGGGCCGCTGTGATTCTGCAGTTATAATCTCCATCTGGTCACCATTTCGCAATTCATAAGTGAGAGGAACAAGTTTAAAATTGGCTTTAGCTGCAATTGCTTTATTGCCAACCTCAGTGTGTATTGCATAGGCAAGATCCAGCGCAGTTGAACCTTTCGGTAGTGCTTTTGACTCACCTTTAGGCGTGAAGACATATATTTCAGAGGATAAAAGACCGGTATGGAATTTATCCAGAAAATCCAAAGCATTCACATCGGGGTTTTCCAAAACCTCCCTAACCATGTTGAGCCACTTGTCCATCTCATTTTCAGATGGCGTACCTCCTTTGTATGTCCAATGAGCAGCAACCCCTCTTTCTGCAAGATTGTCCATTCTGCTTGTCCGGATCTGAACTTCAACCCAGTTACCCTGTGGCCCCATAACAGTACAGTGAAGAGCCTCATAACCATTAATCTTGGGAGTACTCACCCAATCCCTTATCCTGTCTGTCTTTGATAAGTAAAGTTCGGTTATTAGAGAATAAATATGCCAACACTGTATCCTCTCTGGTTCTTCGCCTTTGGGTTCAAACACAATCCTGACAGCATAGAGGTCATATATTTGTTCAAAAGGAATAGATTTTGAATTCATTTTTCTCCAGATGGAGTAGGGGGTCTTTGTCCTTTTACTGACTGTAAATTGGTATCCGGCCTGTTTAAGACTCTCAGAAATGGGCTCCATGAACTTCTCTATTGCGCATCCTCTTTCAACCACTGTTTGAGCAATCTTCGACTGTATTGCCTCATATTCAGCAGGCAATGTATGCATCAGCCAAATATTCTCAAGTTCAGATTTGATTCCGTATAATCCCAGACGATGTGCCAGAGGAATGAAAATATACATTGTTTCACTAAGAATTTTTGCCCTTTTGTATTCTGGCATAAATTCTATTGTTCTCATATTGTGCAACCTGTCGGCAAGCTTTATTAGAATTACCCTGACATCATCATTAAGAGTAAGAAGTATTCGTTTGAAATTCTCTGCCTGACTAGTATGGCTGCTGTCAAACGCACTTTTAATTTTAGTGAGACCATCTACAAGAGAGGCAATCTTTGAGCCAAAGAGTCTTTCAATATCATCAATAGTGTATTCTGTATCTTCAACTACATCATGAATCAATGCAGTTACAATTGATTTGTATCCAAGACCTATCTCTTGCACTACAATTTTTGCAACAGAAATTGGATGAATTATATATGGCTCACCAGATCTGCGTCTGACACCATTATGGGCCGATTTTGCAAAATCAAATGCCTTTAAAACAACTTCATACTCACTCTGATTGGCACACCTCTTTAAGCTTGCAAGACGTAATTCTTCAAACTCTGTGTTAATTAACTCATTATCTCTGTCATTAAACATACCGTCTTAGTAGAGAAGATCTCTTTTTCCACTTTTTATCAATTCAATTTTTGAGGCAACATCATCTCTCTTACTTTGGTCCTTGATGTTAGCTAACTCTCTCTTAATGAGATCGTATCCTGCTTGTTTTGTTTTTTCAGATGAATAATCCTCCAGATACTCAGAAAGTGTCAGCATTGCATTGGGAGTACAGAACTGTCCGATAAAACCTGGGATAGCGTACTCCATAAAATGTTCTCCTGTTCTGCCTACCCTGTAGCAAGACGTGCAAAAGCTTGGAATGAAGTCTTTATTAAGTAACCAATGGATAACAGAGTCAAGTTCCCTTGAATCCCCTACCTGAAACTGTTCCCGGTTCAGTTCCTGGCCCTTCTCTCTGGACTCCTGATATCCGCCTATTTCCAGTCTTGTTCCAGCATCAATCTGAGATACACCAAATTCTATGACAGCATCTCTGACCTCTGATGTTTCTCTTGCAGTCATTATTAACCCTGTATAGGGAACAGCCATTCTTAGTATTGCAACCAACTGTTTGAAATGTTCGTCGGAAACCTGATATGGAAGGTTCATGTCGAGTCCCTGTGCTGCTTTTATTCTTGGAAAGCTTATTGTATGCGGTCCTACGCCAAATTTTTCCTGAAGATATAATGCATGCTGCACAAGACCAAGAACCTCAAATCGCCAGTCATAAAGACCAAAAAGAGCACCAATTCCCATATCGTCTATACCTCCTTCAAAAGCCCTGTCCATAGCATTAAGTCGCCACATATAGTCACTCTTTGTTGTAGGAGCAGGATGATATTTTGCATATGTCTCCTTATGGTAAGTCTCCTGAAACACCTGGAATGTTCCTATACCGGACTCTTTTACTATTCTGAAGCCTTCTACGGACATTGGCGCCGCGTTAATGTTAACTCTTCTAATCTCTCCTTTGCCTACCTTGACATTGTATACAGTTCTTACAGTCTGGGCAATATATTCAGGTGAATATTTAGGGTGTTCGCCATATACCATTATCAGTCTTTTATGTCCCTCTTTTTCGAGTTGTGCGACTTCTGCAATCAGTTCCTGTTCTGTTAATGTTTTTCTGATAGCAGATGTAAGGCTGCTTCTGAAACCACAGTACTGACAGTTGTTTATACAGAAATTACCTACATACAAAGGGGCAAACAGAACTATTCTGTTGCCGTATATAGACTTTTTAAGTTCCCTTGCAGTTTGATACAGCTCCTCAAGACCTTCGGGTGACTTAATTGCTAGCAGCTGCGCTGTCTCTTCAAGTGTAAGTGCTTGTTTCGATTTACTTTTAGCGAAAATATCATGTAACCTGGACCGGTCCTCCTTAGTATTTTCAATCAATGAATGCAACAAATCATCGTTAATAAAATCTGTTGCTCCTTCTGTTAGTTTTCTATCCATTTTCAATTTTATATTTATCTACATTTTGAAATGCATGTGAAAGTTCTGCGCCAAAAAGGATCAAGGTCCAGCTGATATTCATCCAGACCAAAAAAAGAGGAACAGCTGCAAACACACCATAAACTGCATTTAGTCCCGATACCAGCAATTGAGTTTCCAGATAAAAAAACTGGACCACAATAAAAGCAAAAGCAAGCAGTATAGCAGAATTAAATGCTGCTGCAAATTTAACCTTTGTATTTGGGATTAAAAAATACATTATCGTAAAGACAATGCAAACAAGAGCATATATTGAGAACCATGTAAAAATGGATGTAACCGGTATAAATCTGTCAATTTCAAAACCAACTGTTCTTAAAGCATTTGTATATATGAGCCCTAGTGTGAGAAAAATTAGAATAATAAGTGGAGAGACAAATAAAAGTAAAGTATAATAAGCGAGTCGTTTATGAAATGAACGTCCACCTCCCACTTTCCATATAATGTTAAATGATTTTTCTATGTTCAGCATAAGAAAAACCAGTGTGGATATAAGGAAAAGAAAATTTATAACACCGAAAATTCCATTCTTTAGAGTAGAAATAATGTTGTAAGAGAATTTCAATAAATACTCTATTATTTGCTCGTTACCCTCGAAATATTTGAAAAGAAGCTCCTGAAGCTTTGCGTCGTATCCGAATCCATTTGTTATTGCAAACATTACTGCAAAAAATGGGACCACAGACATTGCCGACAGAAAGCTTAAATTTGCTGCCTGAAGACCAACCCTGTCGGAAGTGAAATTTTTTATTGTAATCAGCAGTACTTTCAAATATCTGACCATACGAGCTTTCATAATACTAAACTCAGAAAGATCGAGGTGCCAAATATCTGTAAGAAGAAACTTGAGAACTCTTTGGTAGGTATGATTTACTGCATATCTTTTCAAGATATATTGTGCATGTATTTGGCCGGGTTAATAATATATCTCATATGTGTGCCCTTTCCGATCTCTCCCTGTTCATCAAAGGCTACAACGCTAAATGTAAGCTTTTTACCTTCAATCAAAATCAGTTCAGCCTCTGCATAAACTTTGGTTCCCATGGGAGTTGCGCGCGTATGTTTAACATTAACCTCTATTCCGACAGTATCCTGTGTTTCAGGTAATGAGAATTTTGCCAGAAGGTGGGCAGATTGCTCCATTAATGCAATCATTGCAGGAGTAGCAAAAACATGAAGAAGACCTGAACCGTAATAAGCAGCAGTATCAGACTCTGTTACGAGCTTTTCAATAATTAATTTTTTCCCTATCTCCATAATAGTCATAATATTTTATTGGCAATATTTTGAAATCCTTCCATTTTTGCAACACTTGGAGAACCGATAAGATCAACAGGTTCACTAACAAGGTTCCAATTCATTTTTTCTGCAAAGGAGAGAAGTGATTTTAAACCACCTCCGCTCCAACTGTAGGATCCAAAAAGGGCGTAATTTTTATTTTTTGGATTAACCACTTCAAGTTCATGACAAAGATGAACCATCATTGGATGCATTCCTGTATTATATGCACAGGACCCCAGAACAATAGATTTGTATCTCCATATATCGCTGATAATATATGAAATATGCGTTTTTGAAACATCGTAGATCTTAATATTCCTTATTCCTTGTTCGGCCATAAGACGTGCTGAATAATCTGCCATCCTCTCTGTATTTCCATACATAGATGCAAAAGCAATAACAACTCCCTCTTCTGCAATATGTCTGCTCCAGCTGTCGTATAGTGCTATTACCTTACCGGGATCTTTTCGCCATACCGGACCATGGGAAGGACAGACGAATCTTACTGAAATATCATTAAGTTTGGCAAGGGCCTTCTGAACCATGTGGCTGTATTTGCCAACGATGTTGGAATAATATCGTCTCATCTCATCAAGCATATATGGTTCAAAATTAATCTCGTCATCGAATATCCCACCATCAAGAGTTCCGAAGCCCCCAAATGCATCACAAGAGAAAAGTATCTGATCTGTAATATCGTATGTCATCATCGTTTCCGGCCAGTGAACCCATGGTGTGAGTACAAACTTCAGTTTATGGTAGCCGATATCAAGAATATCACCGTCACCAACCTCAATAAACTGCTCTTTTGTAAGGCCAAAATATGCTTCCAGCATTTTAAAAGTCTTTATATTACCTATAATTTTCAGTTCAGGATAGAACTTAAGCATTATGCCGGTCATGCTGGCATGGTCTGGTTCCATATGGTTTATTACCAGGTAATCCAGCTTTTTCCCGTTTAATATAAAATCTATTTCCTCCAGATAATCGCTTTTTGATCCAAACTCAAGAGTATCAATAAGTGCTGATTTTTCATCGGCAATCAAATATGAATTATAAGCTACACCATTCGGCAAGGGCCAATTATTCTCAAATAACTGTTTTTTACGATCATTTGTTCCTAAATAGTATACTTTATTGCTTACAACTATATTCTTCATTACAAAAACTGCTTAGTTTACTTATGTTAAATTAATTAATTCCTAAAAATACTACTTTATTTTAAAAGTTTCTAAAATAAAGATCATAAATCATAACATTTTATTAAAATCTTCTTCATCAATTACCTTAATTCCCAATTTTTCAGCTTTTTGTATTTTCTCTGGACCTGGTTTATCACCAGCAAGAAGGTAATCTGTATTTGATGATACCGAACTTACAACTCTTCCCGAATTAGAACTGATAATTCTCTTTATCTCTTCCCTGGAAACAGAAAAGTTACCTGTTATAACAATGTTGTTGTCTCGTAGTTTGTCTGAAATTATGCTGTTTGTTTGGTCAATCTGTTCAAAAATCAAGCCTTGTTCCTTTAATTCATTGATTAATTCTATATTATCACTATTATGAAAATAGTTTATCAATGATTCAGCCATTATTTCACCTACCTCTTCTACATTGAGAAGTTCCTCTTTTGTTGCAGAAATGATATTATCTATTGTCTTGAAGTGATTTGCCAGATTCTTTGCAGTGGTCTCACCAATATATCTAATCCCTAACGCAAATAATATTTTGAAAAAGGGACTTTTACGAGACTGATCTATACTTTCAAGAAATCTCTCCGCAGCTCTCTCCTTCCAACCCTCAAGATTCATCAATTGATCCTTTTTTAGTTTGAATAAATCTGAAAGTTTTCTTATATATTTCAGATTGTACAGCTGATCTATTGTAGCTTCTCCTGCAAGGATGTCAAGCGCTTTCCTCCCTGAAAAATGCAAAAATCTTGCTTTTATCTGAGTAGGACACCCCAATTGATTAGGACAGAACTGTTTCGCTTCGCTCTCTTCACGAACAAGTGGGGTGCCACAATCGGGACATAAGTCGGGAAATACTACCGAAATTAAGTCGCTGCCTCTTCTTGATTTGTCTACAGATACAATTTTTGGGATAATCTCGCCGCCCTTTTCTACAAAAACAAAGTCATTTATATGAATATCAAGAAGTTTGATCTGGTCGCTGTTATGCAAGGATGCCCTCTTGACAGTGGATCCGGACAGAAGAACTGGTTCCAGGTTTGCTACAGGTGTAATTGCTCCGGTTCTGCCTACCTGATAATCTATTGATAATATTTTTGAAATAGCCTGTTCTGCCTTAAACTTGAATGCTGTTGCCCATCTGGGAGATTTTGCCGTAAATCCAAGGCTCCTCTGATAGTTTAGGTTGTCGACTTTAATGACTACTCCATCAGTTGGATATGGTAAAGATTTTCTTTCTATATCCCAGAAATCCAGGTAATCCATCACCTCATCTATACTTTTGCATAGTTTAGTGTATGGAGATATTGGGAGCCCCCATTGACCGGCAAGATTAAGTGACTCGTAGTGACTTTCGCAAAAAATGTCTGAAGTGACAATGTGATATAGAATAGATTGGAGGCCTCTCTTGGAAATCTCCTCAGAATCAAGAAGTTTAAGAGATCCTGCCGCGGCATTTCTGGGGTTAGCGAATACAAGATCCTCATTGTTGTTCCTTCTTTCGTTAATATCTTCAAATGCTTTCCATGGCATGAAAATTTCACCCCGTATATCAAATTCCGATGGATACGAATCTCCATTTAGCGAAACAGGTATTGAAGGTATCATTTTTACATTGCGCGTAACATCGTCCCCAACAGCACCATCACCTCTGGTAACAGCACTTACAAGTCTGCCCTTTACATACGATAGAGAGATTGCAGTTCCATCTATCTTTAATTCGCAAACATAGTTAAATGGTTTGTTAATTATTTTCTTAATTCTCTCATTAAAAGAAACTAATTCGCTTTTATCGTAGGTATTACTTAAAGACAACATCGGATACTTATGATGTACCTGAATGAATTCTGTCTGGAAAGAAACTTCTGCTAAATCACTACCAACTCTGTTGGTGGGTGATTTTTCTGAAGCAAACTGGGGATACTTAGATTCCAGAGCCTGGAGATCAGTCATAAGGACATCATACTCAAAATCTGAGATAACAGGCTTATTTTCTATGTAATATCTCCGGTTATGATTATTTATAGCCTCTCTTAAGCGAGAGATTTTGTCCAATGCGTCTGCTTCTGTTTTTTTCATATATTTCATGCAAATTTAGATATTTTTTAATTATTACTACCTTTGCCAACTCAATTAGTAAAAAGATGAAAAAATCAATTGTAATTTTAACAGGAGGGGGACCCGCACCAGGAATGAACACTGTTGTTGGCAGTATTACTAAAACTTTTATTTCAAAAGGGTACCGTGTTTTAGGCCTGCATGGCGGGTACAAGGGTATATTCTCAAAAAATCCCGATTATACCGAGCTTGACTTTTTGTTGGCTGACTCAATATTCAACAGAGGAGGTTCTTATCTGATAATGAGCAGATATAAACCTAGTGCCAAAGATTTCGAAGACAACTTCAACCTGAATTTCTTTGTTGAAAACAATATTAAGCTACTTGTTACAATTGGAGGTGATGATACAGCATCAACCGCTAACAGGGTTGCCAAATTCCTGGAGGAGCATAACCACAAGATTTCAAACATTCACGTTCCTAAAACTATTGACAATGACCTTCCTTTGCCTCTTCAGAGACCAACTTTCGGTTATGAATCTGCAAAATCAGAAGGCGCAAGACTGGCAACTACAGTTTATGAAGATGCAAGAACAAGTAATAATTGGTTTGTAGTTTGTGCAATGGGACGCTCTGCCGGTCATCTCGCTTTTGGAATAGGCGCGGCAGCTCACTATCCAATGATTGTAATTCCAGAGATGTTCAATAAGACACCAATCACTTTAGATAAAATTATCAAACTAGCTGTTTCGTCAATAGTTAAAAGACTAATACTTGGAATAAAATATGGTTCGGTGATGATTTCCGAAGGTGTTTTTCATGAACTTAGCAGTGATGAACTTAAAAAATCAGGAGTAACTTTCTCCTATGACGACCATGGTCATCCGGAACTTGGAAAAGTTTCAAAGGCCCATATTTTTAGTGAGATGGTAGAAAAAAGACTTAGAGAACTAGGTTTGGATACAAAAACAAGACCTGTAGAACTGGGATATGAGCTAAGATGTCAATATCCAAGTGCTTATGATCTTGTATATTGTACAGAACTTGGGATTGGAGTTAACCAGCTTTTTAACGAAGGGAAAACCGGATGTATGGTATATATAGATCATCTTGGAAAAGTCAAGCCTCTCTATCTTAAAGATATACAGGATCCTGTAACCGGAAAAATTCCACCCAGAGGAGTAAGTCTGGAATCGGACAGGGTACAGGCAATCATCAATAATATAATGCATTACATATGTATAGATGATTATGACGCAGCTAAAGCATTTTTACCTGTTCCTGAGGAATACGATTTTAAAAAGATACTGAATTGGTAATATCTTCCTTCAAGGAGAAATTTATAATCTATCAGGTTTTACCTAGGTTGTTTGGGAATACAAATGAGAATTGTATTCCCAATTCTTCTTTGTCAGTCAATGGTTCCGGCAAATTTAATGATTTCGATATTAAGACATTGAGATCTTTAAAGGAGCTTGGGTGCACTCATATCTGGTTTACAGGAGTAATTGAACACTCTACAAAAACTGAATATTTACAATACGGAATATTGAAGGACAATCCATCTCTTGTAAAGGGAGAGGCAGGTTCTCCCTATGCAGTCAAAGACTATTTCGATGTGGATCCGGATCTTGCTTTAGATGTAAATAGCAGAATATTAGAATTTTCTGATTTGATAAACAGAACGCATAAGGTTGGGTTAAAGGTAATAATGGATTTTGTTCCTAATCATGTTGCCCGCGAATACTTATCAGACAAGAAACCTCCAGGTGTAGAAGATTTTGGCGCAAATGACAAGATTGATTATTCATTTCACCCGATGAATAATTATTACTACATATTAAATGAACACTTTAAATCGCCTGTCGCAAATTCATATAATACAACGGAATATACAGAATTTCCCTCAAAAGTAACCGGTAATGACTGCTTCTTATCCCATCCAGACATAAACGATTGGTACGAGACTGTCAAATTGAATTATGGGGTTGACTATAATAGTGGCAGGACTTATTTTTCGCCAGTTCCTGACACATGGAAAAAAATGAGAGCAATAATTAATTATTGGCTCGACCTGGGGGTAGATGGTTTCCGTTGCGATATGGCAGAGATGGTACCGGTAGAATTTTGGAAATGGGCAATCAGAGATGTGAAAATGAGTAATCGGGATATTCTTTTTATAGCCGAAGTATACAATCCCGATAAATATTCCGACTATCTTAACATTGCCGGATTCGACTACTTGTATGATAAAGTTGGATTATATGACACTCTCCGGAAAATATCGAGAGGAGAAGAACCTGCTTTTCGTATAACACAATCATGGCAATCACTGGGTGAGAAACAGTGCAGGATGTTGAATTTTCTTGAGAATCATGACGAACAAAGAATTGCCTCGGACTATTTCCTGCAGGATCCATATCTGGCAATACCGGCACTAACTGTTTCCCTTATGTTCAATACAAATCCCTTTATGATCTATTTTGGGCAGGAACTGGGAGAGAGAGGGATGGACGCAGAGGGATTCAGCGGATTGGATGGAAGAACATCGATATTTGACTACTGGTCGGTATCAACAATAAGAGAATGGAAAAAGAAAAGGGAAGTTTCTGTATTGCGTAATTTATATATGAAATTGCTTAATAGTGCATTAAATGAGAGGGCAATTAGAACAGGGCAGTCTTTTGACCTTGGATATGTAAATGGCAAATCCGGATTTTTCGATCCTGACTATCACTTTGCTTTTTTCAGATATTTTGATAAAGAACTTATTCTTGTAGTTGTAAACTTCAGTAGCGAAGATTGCTTGCTAAAAATCAATATCCCTAAATACAGCTTCGATTTTTTTAAAGTTTCAGATCAGTTTGCAGATAATGGTATGGATCTCATAACTGGACAAAGGGTTCCGGAACTATTATCTCTGACTTTCCCATATTCAGTTTCAATTCGGGCAAATAATATAAGAATAATTAAATTTTTACTTCAATAATATCATCCCATGAAGTTGTATATCTTTTGGATAGATGATTTGAGAATGCCTTTATCTTCTCCAAACCCTGAGCAGCAGTGACGAGAGTGTTTTTCCCGTATTTAGTATTAACATCATCTAAGGCAGACATTAGATTTGTATGTCTGACAACATCAAAATCACAAAAAATATTACCTGTTGTCTCGTCCTTTTTAGATATTTGCGACAATATCACACCTGCCTTTTTGTACCTGAACAGAGGACTGTAGATTTTTTCAAGGGCCCGGCACGAAGCTTTTACAATTTCCAGAGTACTGTCGGATGCCGTTTCAAGTGGAACGACTATACTTTGGTAGCTTTGCGGCATATCTTCCCGAAAATAATTGGTAAGGATAAATACCTGAATCTGACCGCAAACACCTTTTTGTTTCCTCAATTTTTCTGAACAGTTACTTGCAAAATATGATACAGCCTGGCAGAGTTCTTCTATATCAGACAACTCTTTTGAAAAACTGCGGCTTGTGCAAATTTGTTTTTTGTCATCCACAGAGTCTTCAAATGACAAACATGGTTCTTTATGCAGCTCTTTCCATGTCTTTAAGCCTACAATACTCATTTTTGATTTTACCCATTCCGGAGAGGTAAGACTAAAATCCAATGCGGTATTTATATTATTGCTTCTGAGCATTTTAGCATATCTCCTGCCAATGCCCCACACATCTTCCACCGGAAAAGTGCTCAATACCTTTTTTATGTCTGCATCCTTTTCCAGAAAACAGGAGTTGTTTAGTCTGGGATACTTTTTGCTCAGTTTACTGGCGATTTTTGCCAGTGTTTTAGTGTGTGATATTCCTAAACTTATTGGAATACCTGTATTTTTTCTGGTTACTCTGGCGATTTCTTCTCCCATACTTTTGAGTTTGCCTGTGTTTATACCGGTAAAATCAATAAATGCCTCATCAATTGAATATACCTCTATAGCAGGAACCATATTCCTTATTGAGTCCATAACTCTTCTGGACATATCGCCATAAAGAACATAATTTGATGAAAAAACAGTCACATCTGAATTCCTCACCAGATCCATTATCTTGAAAACAGGTTCCCCCATTTTTATACCTAGTGCTTTAGCTTCATTTGAACGCGAAATCACACATCCGTCGTTATTACTCAGTACAACAACAGGCCTTCCTGCCAAAGAGGGTTTGAAAACTCTTTCGCAACTAACAAAAAAATTGTTGCAATCGGCCAATCCAAACATATTACTTATGAAAATATTTCTTTGAGATGCAAATAACTGTTATTACGATAGTTCCAGCAAGAATGGCAATAAAGTTTGATAACATATCTTTAGGATCAAAGTTTCTGTAAGGATTGAGTAATTGTGAAAATTCAGTGACAGCTGCCAGTATTAATCCAGAAACACCAATCAGGACAAACGACCAGTTTGAGAATCTTCTTATGGAGGTCCTGCCAAAGGCAAGCCATGCAAAAACAGAATAAGGAAAAAACAGTGCGAAATGTACGAGTTTGTCGACCTCAATTCCCAGTAATTGTACAGGAATCTCAATCTTTCCAGGATTAATAGTAATGAGCATCAGGCAAAATAAGAGTGCCAGATACATGAAGAATATAAGCTTATAAAATATCAACCTCATGTCACTGCACTTTTTTAATTATATATTTAACAACCCCCCAAACAAGAAAATCATTGCTTGCTTCAACTTTTATTGGCTTGTATTTTTTGTTTGCCGGCACCAAATATAGGGCATCTCCATCGGTCCTGACTCGTTTCAGTGTAAACTCTCCGTCAAGAAAGCAAACAGCCAGACATCCGTCGGAAGGATCTACAGATTTATCAATAATAAGTAAATCCTCATCGTCAACTCCATCATCAATCATGCTGTCGCCACTTACCTTTGCAAAAAAAGTAGATGATGGATTCCTTATAAGGGCCTTATTGAGATCCATGGTGTTTTCAAGATAATTCTCTGCGGGAGAGGGGAATCCGGCATGGATGGTCGGGATTATTTCTATATTTTTTGTTTTCATCAGTTTTGTAAATAGATATAATAATAAGCAGATATTATTTGTGTCAAAAATACAAAATATCAATAGAATATGTTTAGAATAAGTTTATTGAATTTTTATTTGATTTTGTTTAAAAAAAGTTTATATTTGTTCTGTATTTAAAAAATGGTGGGAACTGTCACATTATTACTGTTATATGTTGGAATTTGTTTAATTTGGAATGAAAGGAACATTGTTATTTTTTCTTTTTTTTTGGTCGGCTATCAATTGCCTGGCACAATCAGAAGTAGAAAAATTCCTCGTGAGACAAGGGTTTGAAAATGTACGACATATTACTGATAATGGTAAAGAGTTTTTTTATCTGGAAAGCAAAGCTTTTCCTACGAATGGAAGAATAATCGGTTCTATTTGTAAAAGCTTGGACTCCATAAGTCCCAGATTAAAAAATGATCAGATCGACATTGTTTTATTAAAAAACAGGTTACCTGTCTTCCATATGCAGAGTAATCGCACTTTGAAGAATAAAAGTGAAAGGTTAATATGGAGGTCCGATTTTCGTGTAAACGAAAGTTACAAAGTTCTTAGAAATAATGGTTCAGGTAAGAGATTTATCAATTCATCATTCGCAAAAATTGACCTGTTGTTTTATCCTCAGTTCAGATTCAAGAATGTTACCCTCGACAAGATGTATCTTTTTCAGATAAACATAAATCCCACTTTCGAGATTAGTTTATGGAAAGGTGCCATACTTACAGCACAGGTCGTAATCCCCTTATTAAACGAATATTCAGAAGAGGAGAGCGAGATAAGACCCGGGTTTTTAACATTTAGTCAGGATTTTAAAATTCCCGGTAATTTATATGCGAGGGCTACAATTGGAAACTTTAGTCAGTTCAGAGGTGGTGCCGACTTAAAAGTTTTCAAACCAATCGGAGACAGGGTTGGTTTATATGGACAGATAGGCATCACTGCCATGTCTATAATGTTGTTTGATACATGGTACTACTCAGATTTAAACAGAACAACATGGAGAGCAGGTGTCAATTATTTTGCAAAACCATGGAACCTGATGTTTAATTTTAGTGTCGGAAAATATCTTGCAGGTGACTTTTCTGCCAGAGGTGAGATAATGAGACATTTTAAAAATTCAACAGTAGGCTTCTATCTGCAGACGATTGAAATTGATGAATATCCAGTTAACGGCGGGTTCTTTTTCTCTATTGCCCTCCCTCCCTATTTTCAAAAGAGAACAAAGGGTTTCAGAATTTCGCCGGCCCGATACTTTAACTTTGAATATCTTGCCAGACCATACCCTAACGAAGGTAGAATGTACCAGACTGCACCCGATGAGAGTACTACAGAAAACTTTTTTAATACAATGAGATTGAACCAGATAATAAAAACAACTAATTAAAATATGCAAAATTATGAATGCAAGAATTTTTAAAAAGATTATCAAAGCAACTTTTGCCGGTCTAATGATTGTTGCCCTTGTAGGGGTTTCGTCATGTAAGAAGACTGAGGAGCCAGTTCCAACTCCAGAGCCTCAACCTGCTAAATATACAATTAAAGGCACAGTTCTAAATCAAGCTACTAATGCTGCGCTACCAGGGGTTTTGGTTACAATGGGAGCACTTACTGCAACAACTACTGCAACAGGTAGTTTTGAATTTGCAAATCTGACAACAGCTGGAAAATATACGCTAGTTCTTACAAAGGCTGATTTCTTTTCGGCGACTTATAGCATTGATTTTCAGGCAGCAGGTCTAAATCATACAATTGTTTATACAATTTCTGCCACAATGGTACCATTCGTACCAGGAGTAACTCCGCTGAATCCTGTTAATGGTGGGACAATAAATGTAACCAGCGATATTGTTACTACTCTCACCATTCCTGCTAATACAGCGGTAACTGATAAAAATGGTGCAGCTGTGACTGGGAACATTAATATAACAGCTGTAACAACTTCCGACATAGTTATTGCAGGTGCCGTAAATAATCCTGGTTTGACAGTTCTTCGTTTTGAACCATCAGGATATCAATTCAGCAAACCGCTTCCGCTTATTATACATAATCCACTAAGCGGATATCGTTTCTCTCAGTTGCAACTTGAGTTCTTCAATGCACTTACAACATTATGGGAAATTCAGACTCAGCCTGTTGCATATCTTTCAACAACTAATGACTACTCAACAACATTAACGCACTTCTCTATCTATAAAATATCAACTACACATTCAGTTACTGAGCTTACACCTACAGAACAGACAATAGAAGTCATAGACAGTGTTATAAGGAACTTCTCGTTGTTAAACCTTCCTGTGACAAAAATCAGGTATAAACGCAACACCGGGTACAAACTTGAAAAGCCAATCCTTACATCTCTTTCTGATGCAGGTATTACAGGAGCGGATGCAAATACACTGGCACCATTACTTCTTGCTGTTGTAAAAAATCACTTTAATGGAGCAGATCCTGTAACAGCTTTTACTGTAAGCAATGTAGAAATATCGGTAGATAGAACAATTATTCCGAAATACAAACTGCTGACTACTGGCAAACAAAAGATTGTCAATAAACAATTTACAATAACATTAGTAAAGAACTCCGATTCTTCAACAAAAACAGTTGTTATCAAGGTTAATTCTGCTGATATAGTAACTTTGGAAATGCAGGATAAGATTTTTACTGCTCATGACCATGGAATGGGTGGTGGCGGTTCACTTTAATCATCACTAAAACGTAACACTATAGGTGTTTACAATTAAACAAAATTTTTGCATGGAGGTTCTAGGAGCAATTTTATTGCTCCTAGTTTCCTCTTATACTGTCAGTGCTCAATCTACTGCCGGTATTACGGGGTTGCTCAACAGTCCTTCAGCAGAGATGTCTCAGGATGGCACAGTAAAGTTTGGAGGAAATATTCTGAATAAAGAGCTTACCCCCGATTATTGGAATTATCACACTATTAATTATTTTCTCACTATAACCTTTTTACCTTTTTGTGAAGTTTCTTTGACAAATACGGCATTGGACCTATGGCAAGAGGGTAGATTCAGTAATGTTGACCGCTCAATTAATTTCAAATTAAGACCACTTAAGGAGGGTAGATACTGGCCGGCTGTTGCTATCGGCTCTAACGATTTCATTACTACAAGCTCTCAACTGGTAACACCAGTTGGAGGAAACAGATTTTTTGGCAAAATCTATCTTGCTTTATCAAAGCATTTTAATATCAATGGTCATACTATTGGGCTGCATACAGCATACAACTACATTACAAGCAGTTCTTTAGATATTGATTTTCCGGTTTCTGGCGGACTATCTTATTCACCGGCATTTTATAATAAAATGAATGTAATTGCTGAATATGATACCAGAAATTTTAATGTAGGAGCAAATATTATTGTTTTAAAATACATTTACTTGCAGGTGCTAATGCAAAACCTACAGTATATGTCAATTGGTGTCCACTTCCAGGTTACCATCTGATAATTATTAACCAATTCATATATTTCTAAATGAAACGAAGTATTTTAACAGCACTTTTGTTTGTATATTCCTTTACCGGTTACTCTCAAAGCATTGAGGGAAGCTGGCACGGAGTATTGAAAATTCAGAATATTGAACTTCGTATTGTTTTCAATATTGAGAAAAGAGATACATCATTTATTGCAACAATGGACAGTCCGGACCAAGGGGCAATGGGAATACCAGTTCATTCAGTATCTTTTCAGAATACAGTTTTGAAAATCTCAATACCAAAGGCATCAATTGAGTACTCAGGTATGCACATGGGAGAAAGGATTATTGGGACATTTTATCAGTCAGGACAGTCAATACCAATGAATCTCTCAAAAAAGGCCTCAGAGGGGCCAAAAAGACCACAGACTCCTATAAAACCCTATCCCTATTATACAGAAGATGTAAAGTTCAGGAACGAAAAGGTCTCTGTAACTCTTTCCGGAACCTTGTCCCTTCCATCAAAAGATGGAGTCTTTCCTGTTGTAATTTTGATTTCAGGCAGCGGTCCACAAAACAGGGATGAAGAGTTAGTAGGGCATAAACCATTTCTGGTATTGTCAGACCATCTTACAAAAAATGGCATTGGTGTATTGAGGTTTGATGACAGGGGGGTAGGAGAGTCCGGTGGTGTCTTTTCTCTGGCAACAACCCTTGATTTTGTAAGTGATGTGGAAGCAGCGATAGAATATTTGAAAAGCAGAAAAGAGACTGATATAAAGAAGATTGGACTGATAGGGCATAGTGAGGGTGGAATAGTAGCTCCCTTGGTTGCTAGTGATAAAAAAGACGTTGCTTTTATAGTTCTTTTGGCCGCTCCTGGAATAAAAGGCTCAGAAATAGTTCTTGCTCAGCAAGAATTAATTGCCAGAGTAATGGGGGTAAAGGAAGAGGATATAGAAAAATACAAGAAATTAAACCGAGATCTTTTTCAGACTCTCGATAAAGAGGAAAAAAATCCTGAATTAAAATATATTCTTTCAAACATTATTAATGTTGCATCGGGGGGTGTTGCACAAATTGAAGATGTTAAGCAGCAGGTCGAGCAACTAACATCGCCATGGATGATGTTTTTTCTAAAGTATGATCCCGCCATAGCAATCAGAGAAGTCAAATGTCCACTGCTTGCCATTAATGGTGATAAGGACCTGCAGGTACCTTCAAAAGCAAACTTAAAGGCTATATCTGACTCTTTTAACAAAGAAGATAGTGGTAACAATAAAGTGACCAAAACGAACAACGATGTTACTACTATTGAAATTGAGGGACTTAATCATCTTTTTCAAGAAGCAGTTACTGGAATGCCTTCGGAATATGCAACTATCGAACAAACCTTCTCTCCCAAGGCTTTAACTATAATTACAGACTGGATTATTAAAAGAGTCCGGTAATTTTAGAATTACTGAACATAAATAACCTTATCATAACCGGATTTTTCTTTACCATTTACAGCAATCACAAGATAATTCTTTCCTGAAGTGCCTGTATATGAGCGAGCAGTGCTTATCTGACATGAATGTGCATTCCAGTTAAGAGTATTTCCATCTCTCTCCAATACATATACAGCGTATTTTTCTGCATTGGAAACAGAATTCCACGAGATAGTATTCTGATTTAGTGACGTCTGAGGTATAGCCGGGACCGATTGGCTGTAATTACCAAGTTTAGGTAATAAACTTACTGATGGATATACTGTATTTTTAATAAAATCTCCCAATGAATTATTAAGGAAATAGGCGACTCTAAACCAACAGTTTCCAGTTACATTATTTAATGTTCTGCCTAGATTTACTTCATTTTGAATCTCTTGCAGTGTATAAAATGGATAAGCACTGTCACCATACTTATAGGCAGCTAGTCCGGGGATAATAGGGACACCATTTGAGTTTGTATTCCAATACCTTATTACTCTATCAAAATCAGCAGTCGAATGCCCTATTTGCCAATAAATCTGGGGCGCAAGATAGTCAAGCCATTTGTTTTGCAACCATTCAGTAGGATCGGCATATACAGTCATCGAATTTTCCTGAATACCTTGTGGAGAGATCCCAAATACAACTTTTGGATTAACAGACTTAATCATAAGATTTACGTCTCTCACCATATCATTGACATTTTTTTCTCTCCATGCATTAATGTCCAGACTACCTCCATATTGTTCAAATGTCGATTTGTCATTGAAATATTTATAAGGGTCAGGATTGCCAGAAGTTGGTTTTGCTCCATCGGGATAAAAATAATCATCAAAATGTATTCCGTCAACGTTATAGTTATCCATTATCTCCTTAACTACAGCAAGTAAGTGAGTTTTGACACCCGGTACACCCGGATTTAAGTATCTGTTGAACGTGCCCGGGGTTGTGGTTGACTCACCCAATAAACACCAGTCAGGGTGAAGTACCATTGGATGGTTGGATGCTAGAACGACACTTGTAGAGCCTATACGATATGGGTTTAGCCATGCATGTAGTTCCATCCCTCTTTCATGACAAGCCTGAATAGCAACCTCGAGTGGATCAAAACCCGGATCTGCTCCCTGAACACCGGTAAGATATATTGACCATGGTACAAGATTGGATCTATAAAATGCGTCTGATGTTGGTCTTGCATGAAACAACACAACATTGAAGTTCAAAACCTTGAGTTTGTCTATCATAGCTATTAATGCAGCTCGTTGAGACTCCCCGGTTGCATTTTTCTGGGGCCAATCGTAATTACCGACAGTTGTGAGCCATGCAGCTCTGAATTCATGCTTTAGTTGCACATTTTCGGTTGTAGGATTATATTCAGGCGAATGTGCTGTTGTAAATGTAGCCTGGTTACTGTAAGTAGTACCTACAGCATTTGTAGCATAGGCCCTTAAATAATATTTAGTACCCGGGGTCAAACCTGTGATTGAGCTGGAGAAGCTGCCAATACCAGTGCCATCACTTGTTTTATTGCCAGATATGGTAGGAATTTGACTTGTACCCCAGCAAACACCCCTGGCAGTGATAGCAGAACCTCCATCAGATGAAACTGCCCCACCAGATGCAGCTGTTGTCATAGTGATGTTTGCAACAGGAGTGACTGTTAATTTAGGTAGGACCAAAAGGGGCTCCTTCTGACATCCGGGGATAAAAGAAATTAAAAGCCCCGCTAACAGAAGCGAGTAAATTGATGAATTGATCTTCATGTCTGATATTTAGGTTAGGTTGTTCAATAAATGCCGTTAAAGATAGGAAATATTCTTTTTTCCATATATTTGTCTGTAATATTTATTTTTCATGAGGTTATTATTCATAATTGGTGCAGGAGGATTTATTGGATCTGTTTTGAGGTACCTGACATCTAAATTGTTTCAGCAGTATATGGTATCATCGTTTCCCTATGGGACACTTGCTGTTAATGTTATAGGTTGCTTTGTACTGGGAGTGGTATACGCTCTTGCAGAAAAAAATGCTATCGTATCTGATGAGATGCGCTTGTTCCTTACTGTTGGTATTTGTGGGGGATTTACAACGTTTTCTACTTTTGCCAATGAGAATATGAGTTTTTTAAGAGATGGAGAAATTTTTCAATTTGCACTTTATGCATCTGTTTCTCTCTTATTAGGCCTTTTGGCGCTTTATCTTGGGAATTTAACAGTTAAAATGTTATAATTATGGTTGGTGAGAAAAAAGCAAAATTGCTTAGGATTTTTGTCAGTTCTACTGATAAAATTGAACACAAACCTCTTTACGAGGAGGTTGTATATGCTGCTAAAAATTTTGGGATTGCAGGAGTAACTGTAATTAAAGGAGTTATGGGTTACGGTGCAAGTAGTCAGATTTACTCTCAGAAATTATGGGAGGTTTCGGAAAAGACGCCTTTAATTATTGAAATTGTGGATGAAGAGGAAAAGATTTTGGAATTTGTTTCAAACATAATGCCCTTTCTTGATAATAGCGGTAAAGGTTGTATGGTTACAATTGAAGATTCTTTTATTCTTCTTGCAAAAAAAGGGAACAAGTAATTATAAGTATTTCGATATAACAGAATACAATACGTCCTTTTCAATAGGTTTTGTAATATAATCATCACATCCTTCCAGAAGAGCCCTCTCTTTGTCTCCAAAAATTGAATAAGCAGTCTGTGCGACAATCTTAATTTGAGGACAAATCTTTTTTATGATTTTGGTAGCTTCCAGCCCGTTTTTTTCAGGCATGCTTATATCCATCAATATAAGATCTATGCCAGATATTTCTTTGCACATGTTTATTGCTTCTGTACCATTCTTTGCTAATAAAGTCTTGATACCTATTCTGGTTAACAGTGTTTTTAGCAATAAATAACTTGATTCGTCGTCTTCTGCAATTAAGATTAACTTGTCGTGATAGTCCATATCCAGAATTTATAAAAGAATTTGACTTCAGATTCAAATGTAATGAAAATTATGGGAACAATGTTTACCTTTGCACACAAATTTAACAAACATAGGAAAAATATGAGTTTTACACATGAAGTCGAAGGTATGATTTGTGTTGCCCAAGGCGCAAATCATGGGCCCGCACCTATTCCTGAGGAGGGAAAATGGGTAAAGGCAAAAGAAGTGAAAGACATCTCAGGGTTGACACATGGTGTCGGTTGGTGTGCACCACAACAAGGAGCATGCAAGCTCACTCTTAATGTAAAAGAGGGAATTATTCAGGAAGCATTGGTAGAAACCCTAGGTTGTACCGGTATGACTCATTCAGCAGCAATGGCATCAGAAATACTTCCGGGTAAAACAATTCTTGAGGCATTAAATACTGATTTGGTTTGCGATGCAATCAATACTGCAATGCGTGAGTTGTTTCTTCAAATAGTTTATGGTCGTACCCAAACTGCATTTTCAGAAGGAGGCCTCCCAATTGGAGCCGGTCTGGAAGATTTAGGTAAAGGGCTACGCTCTGTTGCCGGTACTATGTACGGCACTGTGGCAAAAGGTCCGCGTTATCTTGAAATGGCAGAAGGATACATAACAAAAATCGGTCTCGATGGTGATAATGAAATCATTGGATACGAATTCGTTAACCTTGGACGAATGATGGATATGATCAAAACCGGAACAGATGCAAATGAAGCATTAAAGAAGGCTTCCGGAAAGTACGGCCGTATGGAAGATGTAGTAAAAATTATTGATCCACGTAAAGAATAGGAGGAAAAAGCAATGCCATTATTTGAAAGTTACGACAGAAGAATAAACCAGATAAATAAGGTTTTAAATTCTTATGGAATTGCTTCTCTGGAAGAAGCTAAAGCAATCTGCGACAAAAAAGGAGTGGATGTTTACAAAATAGTAAAGGAGATACAGCCTATAGCATTTGAAAATGCTATGTGGGCATATACAGTAGGTGCCGCAATAGCAATTAAAAAGGGACAGACAAAAGCAGCAGACATAGCAGCCACATTGGGTGAAGGCTTGCAGGCTTTTTGTATCCCCGGTTCTGTGGCAGATGACCGTAAGGTAGGTTTGGGTCACGGAAACCTGGCTGCAATGTTGTTACGTGAAGAGACTAAGTGTTTTGCTTTTCTTGCAGGTCATGAATCATTCGCAGCAGCAGAAGGAGCTATTGGTATCGCTAAATCTGCTAACAGGGTCCGCAAAGAACCATTACGCGTTATTCTTAATGGTCTTGGAAAGGATGCAGCAAAAATCATCGCAAGAATAAATGGTTTTACATATGTTCAGACAAGGTTCGACTATGCTACAGGTGAATTGCATGAGGTTGCCCGTAAATCATATTCTGTTGGTGATAAAGCCAAAGTTAACTGCTACGGTGCCGACGATGTAAGAGAAGGAGTTGCAATTCTTCACAGTGAGGGAGTTGATGTATCAATTACAGGAAATTCAACAAATCCTACACGTTTCCAACATCCAGTTGCAGGAACATACAAGAAAGAGTGCATAGAACAAGGGAAAAAATATTTTTCTGTAGCATCCGGTGGCGGTACAGGGCGCACCTTGCATCCTGATAATATGGGAGCAGGACCTGCATCATACGGAATGACCGATACAATGGGCAGAATGCACTCTGATGCTCAGTTTGCAGGATCTTCATCGGTTCCGGCTCACGTAGAGATGATGGGACTCATTGGAATGGGTAACAACCCTATGGTTGGCGCATCTGTTGCAGTTGCTGTAGCCGTTTCACAGGCATAGAAAAAACTATATATTAATTTAACTGCGCATACTCGGACGGAAGGAGCAAAGCTCCTGAGGACGGAAGATGCGCAGTTTTTTTAATAATATATTTAACCAAAGCATTGTCAATCACATCCATTACTCTGGCTACATCAAACAGGTATCCCTCTTTATGAAATGAAGTGACAAAATCTTCATGGTTCCTTCCTTTTCTGTAATCCGGTTCGCGGACGGGATGTTTTAAATACCTTGCAATCATCTTTTCATCTTCATTTACATTAATAACCGCATGATAGAACAGTTTGCCATTATTGATGAACATAGATGATCCCAGTACTTTTTTCCCGTTTATTGTCAAATCCGAGATCCCATTCATTGTCAGATTATCTACACCTGCAGATTTAAATGACTCAATCAAACTCTTATTGATCTCATCAAATATCTGACCTGGTTTTATTAAATAATCATATTGCTGCTTTAGTGAAAAAACCACCATTTTTGGACTAAGAATAACACTATGTCCCCCGGAATGTCTCTTTAGAACTTTAATTTTATCATCAACTGCCCGATCAATATAAACAGACTCTTCAGGGTTATTGGCCCTTCCTAGAACTATATAGGTTGAGTCAGGCTGCCAAATATAAAAATCAAAATCCTTTTCCGAATCCAATATTTTTGAATCAGGAAGATCGTATTCAAGAGCAGATAATGATGTATTCATCTCTAAATATGAATTGCCTTGTCTACCGCCATAAAGCCTGCCTCCATAAATACCTCAGAGACTGTAGGATGAGTATGTACCGTCTGGGCAATGTCATATACTGTGGATTCCAGCTGCATATATGCCGATGCCTCATTTATCATGTCAGTTGCATTGGGGGCAATAATCTGAACACCAAGTACCTCTCCATATTTATTATCAGAAAGGATCCTCACAAATCCCTCGGTTGCACCTTCGGTTTGAGCCTTTCCATTTGCAGATAGAGGAAACTCACTGGATTTGTAATCATAGCCTTCTGCCTTAATTTCGTCCTCGGTAAGTCCTATTTGTGCAGCTTCTGGTATTGTATACATATTCATAGGCAATTTTCTTATATCCAGTTTATTGTTAATCCCTTTAAGCAAATTTACTACATGCAGGCCCTGTGCCGACCCTATATGCGCAAAGGTGCTTACTCCATTTACATCTCCCACAGCGTAAATCCCCTTTACAGAGGTTTCACAATTTTCATCAACCTTTATGAATCCATCATGAAGTTCAATTTCTATGTCTGAATATATCATATTTGCCTTCCTGTCCCTTGAGTTTATTATAAGGTCGCAGTCGATTTCCTGTTCTGCAACAGTCAATTTCCCATTGGACCAGATACTTTCGGTAGAAGAAACTACGGTGTTGAATATCAGGTTTATCTTCCCTTTTTTTATTGTATTCAACATGTAATCCCGAATATATCTGTCTGCCTTTGGGAGAATCTCGCCAGTATCCGATATGATAGTCACCTTTTTGTCCATCATGCTTAAAGCTTGTGCCAACTCCACTGCAACAGAAGTTTTACCAACAACTACGATGTTTGAAGGTAACTCTCTCTCTTTGAAAAACTCCTTTGGTTCAATTACCAGCCCTTCATGGTTGTTATCTATAGGAGGCGAAGTAGAGCCTGTTGCTATTATAATGTTCTTTGTCTCTATATGGCGGTTGTCAACAAGAATTGTATTGGCAGTCAAAATTTTAGCCTCTCCTTTTATAATATCCACACCATTTTTATTTAAAAGAAACTCCACACCCCCTGTCAGTTTTTTTACAATACCGTCGGTACGTTTGATTGCTTTGTTCCAATTAAATGAGAGACTCTTCTTGTCTATGCCGTCTATTCCAAAACGAGAAGATTCCTTTACGATCCGCTGGTATAGCTTTACACTTTCCAGAATCGACTTTGAAGGAATACAGCCCCAGTTAAGACACATTCCTCCAATCTGGTTTTTTTCAATTATTGCGGTTTTTAAACCTACTTGTCCGGCACGTATGGCAGCAACATAACCTGCAGGTCCGGAACCAATTACTATAAGATCATACATAATTATCCTGAGTTTAGTTGAACAGGATACTTGCCGGATCTGACAAATACCCCATAATGGTATTAATAAATCGTGTAGTCTCTCCTCCATCGGCAATTCTGTGATCGACACTTAGAGAGAGTGGGAGAATAAGTCCTATAGCAAGCTGATCATCCTTTACAATAGGCTTTTTGGATATCCTGCCTATGCCAAGAATACCTGCCTGAGGATAATTAATCACAGGAACAGCAAAGAGGCCACCGATGCTCCCGTAACTTGTAATCGTGAAAGTCCCGTCTTTCATGTCGTCAAGCGAAAGCTTTCCATCTCTTGCCTTTTCTGAGAATATCTGTATCTGCTGAGCAATTTCCTTTATAGACAATCTGTCTGCTCCTTTAATTACCGGAACGACAAGGCCTTTTTCTGTGTCAATTGCTATTCCTATGTTATAGAACTTCTTGTAAATCATATTACCGTTATCTGCATCCATTTCTGAATTCAGGGTCTTGTGTTTCTTCAAAGCTAGGGCGGTAGCCTTTATAACAAAGGCAAGATAAGTAAGCTTGATGCCGTCTGCAGCCAGATTTTCCTTGTACTTTGTTCTGATACGGTCAAGTTCAGATACTTCCACCTCTTCAAAAACAGTCATATGGGCAGCATTATGCTTACTCCGTATCATGTTTTTTGCAATCGTCTTTCTTATCTGTGAGAGAGGGACAATCTCGACACTATTTTCTGTCATGTTTTCAACAATTGGAGTTGCAGATGTTTTAATAGAATCCTTGGAATAGCCAATGACATCATCTTTAGTTACCCTTCCACCGGGGCCTGTTCCTTTTACAACATTTATATCCAGATTGAAATCTTTTGCAATTGCCCGTGCAACGGGTGTGGCAAGAGCCTTTTTGGAAACCGGTCTGTCGCTATCCTGCTGAACTCCCTCTTTGCTGGCCGAAAGCACAAAACTATTACCCGCAACTTCAAGTGTGCCAACAACTCCGGCACCCTCTTCTTCCACTGCCTCAGTCTTTTTAAGCTCTGCGACCGGTTTATTGGCCTCTTCAACTGCCTTTTCTCCATCAACTCCCTCTATGTCAATTTCTACCAGAGCAGAACCAACATGAATGATCTCCCCGGGTTTGCCAAATTTTGCAGCTATTACACCGTTTTTTGGAGAAGGTATAGCTGTTACAACCTTATCTGTCTCCATTGTTACCAGTGAATCGCCCATCTTTACACTCTGGCCTTTCTCTACATGCCATTCAACGATGGTTCCTTCATCGAGTCCTTCGCCTATATCAGGAAATTTAAAAATATATCTCATAATTACTAAAACTTTACAATTCGTTCAATTTCATAAAAGATCTTATACGGATCCTGCATATAGTGATGCTCTCCCTTTGGCAGAGGAACAATCACATCAAAACCAGATACTCTGGAAGGTGGAGCCTCCAGGGAGAGAAACGCCTCTTCAATGGCAATCTGACTAATCTCGGAACCCAGCCCAAAGGATCTTGGTCCTTCTGTTACTGTAATGATCCTTCCTGTCTTCTTTACCGACTTGGCAATTGTCTCTCTGTCTATTGGATAGATAGATCTCAGGTCGATAAGTTCCACACTTATTCCTGCCTCCTTTGCCATAATCATTGCTTTCTGCACCTCTCTTACCATAGCTCCAAAAGCGACCACGGTAACATCTTTACCTTGGGTCAGAACATTTGCCTTTCCAAGTGGAATTGAGTATTTCTCTTCTGCAACCTCTTGCTTTATGGCCCTGTATATTCTTTTTGGTTCCATAAAGAGAATCGTATCGTTACTCTCTATTGCCGATATCAATAATCCCTTTGCATCATGAGGTGTAGATGGAACAACAACCTTGAGCCCCGGTATATGGCCAAATATGGCCTCCATACTCTCGCTATGGTGTTCCAGAGCATTAATACCACCACCATAAGGCATTCTGATAACCATTGGAGTTTCAAAATTTCCTCTTGACCGGTTCCTGATGCGGGAGGCGTGACTGATTATCTGATTAAATGCAGGATATACAAACCCGCAAAATTGCATCTCTACAACCGGTCTAAGCCCGGCAACTGCCATACCTATAGCTGTTCCGACAATCCCTGATTCTGCCAGTGGAGAATCAAATACCCTGTCGGCTCCGTGTTTCTGCTGGAGCCCTTCAGTTGCCCTGAAAACTCCCCCTTCAACTCCAACATCCTCTCCATAGACAATTACACTTTTATCGTCAGAAAGCTTTATATCCAATGCATCATTTATTGCATTGACCATGTTCATTATTTTCATTCCTGCAAATTCTTTAGTTGAATAATTACTTAACCTTAGTGGCTTTCCACTGTAAGAAGCGATCATACTGGCGCTCTTGCTCCTTTAGATCGTCCGGCGTATCTGCATACAGATACTTAAACACATCCTCCTTAGGGTAATCACCCCAATTTTCTGCCTCTATGAACTGCCTGTCAACCTCTTCCTTGTATTGCGGTACAATTTTCTCTTCAGCCTCGTTGCTCCAGAGTTTTTTATCAATAAGGTAAGATTTAAGCCTGTTGAGAGGGTCCTTGCCATCCCATAGCAACTCCTCCTCCTTAGTCCGGTATTTTGTGGGATCATCCGATGTTGTGTGAGCTCCTTTTCTGTATGTAACCGCCTCAATAAGAACCGGTCCTTCTCCTTTTTTGCATAGCTCAACGGATTCCTGAATAGTACGGTACATGGCAAGAAAGTCGTTCCCGTCTACCTGTATTCCTTTTACTCCGTATGCTACGGACTTGATTGCAAGCGATTCAGAGGCTGTCTGCAATCGGGTGGGAGTGGAGATTCCGTATTGGTTGTTCTGAATTATAAAGATTACCGGAACTTTCCATACTCCTGCAAAATTTATTGCTTCGTGAAAATCACCTTCTGAGGTACCTCCGTCACCAACAAAGGTGAAGACTACCTTATCCTCTTTCTTGTATTTTATTGCGTACCCTATTCCTGCGGCATGAAGTATCTGAGTGGCAATGGGAACGCTTATAGGCAATGTGAACTTTGCCTTCTGAAACTTTGATCCATCTTCATATCCCATAAAATATAGGAACAGCTCCTTCAATGTCACACCCTTGGCCAGCATTGCACCCATTTCGCGGAATGCCGGTACCAGCCAGTCGTTGTCGGCTATTAATGCACCTGTTGCTCCTGCTATGGCCTCCTGCCCGTAATTGGGGGGGTAGGTATATATCCTGCCCTGTCGTTGATATGAGACTATCTGAAGGTCTGCGACACGTGCAAATAGCATATCCTTGTATGCCTTTAGCAGTGTTTCGTCGCCAATCTTGGGGAGCCACTCTTTATTGACAGCTTTCCCTGAGTCATCAATAATCCGGAATATGGTTTTGTTTAACGGATTGTATTGGTCAAATAAAATATTATTCTTAATCATTTGTTTTTTACTTAAATCGTGTATTATTATAACAGAGCTGGTGTGATTTTGTTGAACATTGATTATTTTTACAGCTAAATGAGAGTATGACAAAACAAGATATCATAACATTGCTTACAGCAGATTTCTACGAGGGGTTTGCGGAGCAGTGTGGAAAGATAATAATTGAACAGCAAGGGGTAGATGCTCTTTTTGATCTGCTGTCCGATACTATTGTTGTTTCCAATTTAGCGGATATGAAAAAAGATGCTTTGTCCAGGATTGGGTTTCGTGCAGCTTATGCTCTTGATTTCATCTATTTTTCCAACAACAAAGTGTTTGATATATATTATCAAAACTTCTTCTCAATTTTTCCATTGGTCACAAATGAGAGCACAAAGCGGCATTTTGCCAAAATTATGGCTGATATATTAGCAAAAGACAACTATTTGGCAGAGCTTGCAGACTATGAATCAGTAGCTTCGGCATGTGTAGACTGGATAATAAATGAAAAAGTGAGGGTTGCCGTTCAGGTATGGGCCGTAGAGTGTCTGATTCGTCTGAAAGGCAGAGTAGGGTGGGTTCCAGATTTGTTGGATGACATTCTTGACAGACTGAGTATTAACCCTTCGCCGGGAATGGTTGTAAGGCTAAGGGGATGGAGATCTGCTTAGTGTTATTTAACAACATAGCTGGCTTTTACCACAACAGGAATACCTTTTTCGGTAATACCTTCGGTCTTGACATTTACAGATGTGGTCTTATCGTCATTATAAAATGTCACAGTTGCTTTTCCTTCATTGTCAGTAATGACGACAGGTTGCCAAAAAATGGTTGTACGTAAGTCTGGTTTTGCTTTTTCAATACTTGGTTTCTCATATTGAGGTGCATAAAATACCCTTGCCTCATAAAAACCGTCGATAATTTTATTAATTGAGTTATCCGCTTTTGGTGTGTAAAACCCTCCGTTTTTTTTAGTAAATATGCTTATAAGCCCATCAACACCGGCATATTGTTTTTGAACATCAATTCTGTCAATATTAACCATTTGTATGTTTCTAAATGTTTCTTGGTCAATAGGCTCGTTATCCAGCAAAAAAACGATATTGCGTCCACCTCTTATTGAAATTATATAATCTCCGTTTCTCGCTCCTATTCCATTGGAGATCAATAAGCCACCGACTCTGCCCTGTAAAAACCGTAACACATCTCTGTGGTTCAAATCTTTTTCAGTAACCTTATACGACCAATCGGGGTTGGAGTAATAATGATTGAGATTTTCTTCTTTTACAACTTCTTTCGCTACAACCTCAATCTCTTTTAACATAGTTGTTTTAATTCCACTATTTTTATACAAGTCGGGGTAATTTATGATAGCATCCTCAAAACGGCTTTTCCCGTTGGTCAACTGATTGGGATTCCAATAGCCTTTTGTTGCCAATTGATGATAGTTAACCTCCAATGATTCAGTAAAAATAGAATCCATGGTTATCTTACCTATTGCATTGTTTTTTTTGTCATAAGCACTGATAATTGCATTAATCGGACCAATAAATTCGAGGTTCTGAAATTTATAACTGCCCGACGAATCTGTTTCACACTGTTGAAAATATCCTTGTTCGCCCTTTATAAGACTTAAAAAAACATTGGCATTATTTTTTGGTTTGCCGGTGAGTCTCGAATAAGCCTTTCCGGAAATATTAATGCCATTTTCATTTGGATACCGGAAGGAAACAAGGGTGTCGGACAGATGTTTCCATAAAAAATCGCGCCATCCTTGAGTTAGCAGTAATAAATCAAGGTCCTTAAAACGATTAGAATTCAATGTGTCAAAATAGTGTGACGGATTCTCAATTGAGCCATAGATATCAGATTCAAGCATTAAGTATGAATATATATCGTTTGCATTTTCCCTAACATTATCAATAATGTTACCATCAGTTACAGATAATGACAAATTTGCCTGTAATGGTCTGTTTACTGAGTCTTTTACAGCAATATGCAAAGTAACTTTTTCATGCGGGGAGTAGAATTTCTTATCGGGCTCGATACTTATATTTGCAGGTTCTTTTCTGTAAAAGGAATACAGTCTTTCGCACCATGATCTGTTTTGTTTGTCCCTGAGAGTAAATATGACCACTCCTTCAGGAAATTTATTCTTTGGTAAAAGAAAGCAACAATCAGTTGATTTTACTTTTAATGAGGCAGTCACAATCTGAGTTCCGCGAAATTCGCCTGTTAGAATTAACTCCTGATCGGGATATTCAATTAGCGTTGCACTGTTTGTACTCACAGATATTAATATTGTACTATCATTATAACTGTCAACTTTCATGACATAACCTGTCTCCATTACAGTCGGGAAAGCATGCTCTTTTATATAAATATTTTGATTATAGAGTATTGCATAATATTTAATATCTCTATGAGGAACAAAATCGAAACTTCCCATCCCAAGTTCGTTACTTTCTAATGATGCACATGTATCTCCGACTGAAGACAATATTATTCCATAAACTTTATGCCCTTTATTATCAGGCTTGGTTGCTTTAAAACCCACTCTTGATTTGACACCTTCAACTAACGAACCACTTTCTGGAAAATACTGAAAATCTATTGATGGGTTGACTCTACCGGTGATGCTGTCATTACTTATCGCATTTCCGGCTCTTGGGTTAACCAACTCTATCTCCTTTTTAAATATGAAATAGTCTGAGAAGTTCTTCATCCAGTTTGTATATGCACGTATAAGATATTTGCCTGAAGGTAAAGAGTCAGCTAATGAAAAATCACCGAATCCTGTTCCGTTATCCAGAAGTGTCATGTTTTTTTGAATGACCTTTGAATCGGGAGATATCAACTCTACGTATAAACGATTAGTTGTCTTTGATAGCTCATTATTTGAAGCATTTACCAGATAAGCTTTGTACCAGATATTTTCTCCTGGAACAAACTGTTTCCGGTCCAATTGCAGGTATACCTTTTCAATGTCGTTCCCGGCAATTAACAAAAATGAATTGCAACAAAGAATCATTAAAAGAAGGGATCGATTAATTTTCATCATAAGTGAGATTTTAAAATCAATAACTATTTTTCGTGCATGGAACAATGTTACCCTACAAATATAATAAAAGTGAAACAATTAACAAAGCATTTAGTCTGTTTTGCAGGGGATTATAATTATTCAAAAATATTTATCTTTGAATATCTAATGAGAAAAATAAATTATTAAAAAGATGAAAGACGTTTTGTTTAGAACAATTGGCACTTATGCTGTATGTTTAACAACTTTGCTGATAATTGGCAATGGATTTTCTCACGGTGAAAATATCATATATTCACTATGTTTTTCTCTGTTAACTACATTTATACCAGGTACTTTTATATTTTTCTATAAAAGAAGAAAGATGTCTAAAAACCTCTCTTAAAGTTTCTTTACAGCAGATAGATAGTCTTTCGATAATATTTCAGAGCACCCTTCTGCAACATGCTGAATCATATCTAATCCTCTCTTTCGAGGAATACGAATGCTTTCTCCCACCACAAGCATATCTTCGATTGTCGGATTACCTTGATTATTAACAGAAGTAGCATGTTCTGCGTTATACCCGTTACTGCAGAGGGTCAAATCATACGCCGGGGCTAACGACCAGACTCCCTCTTTGCAAACAAAACTGAAGTTTTTGGCATGGTCATCCTTGTTATCGGTCAATACATTAAAAACCATACGACGGAACATTTCATCTACCTGTTCAGGGTCCTGTGTCAGAAAGCCCGTCAAATGGAGCAATGTTTTATATTCCAATTTAGGTTGTAAGATAGATTCATTCAGAAGGGCACCTGCTGTGGCAATATGTAGTCTTTCACCATTCTCAATGTCAAAACGCTTTGTGGCAAAATACTTTCCCTCCATCAGTTTAAAGTCTGGTACTGTTATTCCGCACCTACGAGCCATCTCATTATAATGGTATTCCATAGGTCCCATATCTTTGGGGTCATAGGTGTGCCGGAATTTCACTAACCAGGAACCCTCTGTGTCCTGCAATAAACATTTCGGGCGACATCCTCCTGAATTACCGCTGTTGAAATAAAGAACATCCTCATCTTTATCAGATTTTTCTGAAAGTAAATCTAACGCCATTTGCTGAAGGTTGTCCAATTCAGGAAGGGATTTCTTTTCGCCAACGTAAGTTTCAGGGATGTAACACAATGCCCCCATACCGGAACAACCTACAATACTCAGTCTTTGAATTGGAGTCAAACCAGAATCGTCGATTCCTTGTTTTTTTAGCAATCGGTTTAGCAAATATCGTCCATAACCATCGGGTAAACTGTCTTCGAATATGCCGAAGTTTCCCCAAAACGGCTCCGCCTTGGCAATGAAAAGATCTGATTTTAACGGAAGATCGATAGGAGATATGGAAAAACCGGAAGCCAGCCAATCTTTATTGTATTGGAAAGCACATAACCGATTGTCGGGTGTCATGCTTAGTGTTCCGACTGTTCGATCGTGATAAGTTACCGTTAGTTTATTTACCAATTTCATTACGACCCTTCTTCCTGTTTTTATTCTTGTTAATCATATCCAGTTCTTCCATTGTATTGTAAAGTGGTTCAGATAAAAGTTCTTTAACAGCTTTGGAATAGCCCAATGCCTTTGTTAATGCTACATAGGAAACCAGTGAAATTGTATGCTTCTGCTCAAATTTGGCAATAGTAGGAGTGGGGACACCACTAAGTTGAGTGAGGGCTTCCCGAGAGAGCCCCTTTTCAAGCCTGCGTTTTTGTAAATTCTGAGCAAGAATAACTAATAACTCTTCAGGCGTATCTATGTCAAAATTATAAACAAATTGCATGCTATTGTATCTTATATTTGGCAAAATGACGAATATTAGATATTATTATATCTCTAAATACAAAGATAAGTTCTTCTTGCAACTAAACAAAATAATTTACTTTCCGATGCAGAACTTGCCGAAAATATTCCCCAAAATCTCCTCACTGTTTATTTCCCCGACTATTTCACCAATGTGGTAAAGTGCTTCGCGGATATCCTGTGTAAGGAGGTCTGTTGGGAGTTCTGAGCCAATTCCATCCACTACCCTTAAGAGAGATGTGCGGGCATCCTGCAGGGCCTGATAATGCCTTAAATTGGTTACTAAAGTGGTACTTGAACCTACAGAGAGATTTTTCTGGGTACCGGTTAATAAATCCTTCAGTTTGTCCAATCCGGTTTGGTTCTTGGCCGACACCGGAATTACTGAAAGAATTTTAAGGTCAAAGTGTGCAGATATTGTATCAATATTATTGACCATATCTGCTATTAATCTGAAATTGTGTTTATTGCCTAAGTCAGATGCTAAGTCTGTCTTGTTCAATAGTACAATTACCTTCTGATTATCCTCGTCGATATTTGCTTTGAGTTGCTTTATCCCATCATCAAAACCTTCCGGGCGGGCGGCGTCAAGCATTAAAACAACAATACTTGCCGACCTTATCTTCTCAAAGGTCCTCTCAATTCCAAGAATCTCGATGGTCTCCTTTGTCTGACGAATTCCGGCTGTGTCTACAAACCGAAAAGCTACACCGCCCAGGTTTACCACATCCTCAATAAAATCGCGGGTTGTCCCGTGTATTTCAGAAACTATAGCTCTCTCCTCGCCGAGAATTGCATTAAGCAGGGTACTCTTGCCGGTATTTGTTGCTCCCACAATTGCCACTGGCACACCGTTCTTGATGACATTACCTAATCTGAAAGAGTCGATCAGTTCTGTGATGTGAGACAATATCTCACTCAGAAGTTTATTAAGCTTTGTACGGTCTGCAAATTCAACATCCTCTTCACTGAAATCAAGTTCCAGCTCCATTAGTGAGACCAGATCCAGAAGAGATCTCCTCATAATAGAGAGTTCCTTGGAAAAACCACCTTTCATCTGCTGGATTGCAATCCTGTGCGCTGCAGCGGTTTCAGAAGCTATGAGGTCTGCAACAGCTTCGGCCTGAGCCAGATCCATTTTTCCATTTAAAAAGGCCCTTTGTGAAAATTCGCCGGGTTTTGCCATTTTGGCCCCTTTAGAATGGAGAAGCATAAGTATCTCCTGCTGAATATAATTGGAACCATGACAAGATATCTCCACAGAGTTCTCCCCGGTGAAAGAGTGGGGGTGTCTGAAAACTGAAACAAGCACTTCATCAAGAAGAAGTCCGTCCTTATAGATACCTCCAAACCTTAAATTATAACCTGAAGTATTGCTTAAATCAGCACCTCTATATGGTTTAAAGACAGAGTCTACTATTTTTATAGAATCACTTCCGCTGACTCTGATAACAGCAAGGGCACTGGTCCCTTGAACAGTTGCGAGAGCACAAATGGTATCACTATTATCCTTGCTTTTCATATTTATGATATAAGTTCCATTAAAACAACATTTTCAAGATGATGTGTATGAGGAAACATATCTACAGGCTGAACCTTTGTTATCGTATAAAAGTCCGACATAAGCGCAATATCTCTTGCCTGACTTGCAGGGTTACAGCTGACATATATTATTTTACGTGGTCTTGCTTCAACAATTACTTTAGCAACGTCCGGGTGAATTCCTGCCCTTGGAGGATCAAGTATAACGATATCCGGATGTCCGTTTTGTTGTATAAAATCTGCTTTAAGCATATCCTTCATGTCACCGGCAAAAAACAAACAATTGGTTATATTATTCTCCTTAGCATTAGATCTTGCATCATCTATTGCTTCCGGCACATATTCAATCCCAATAACCTTCTTGGCTCCGGAAGACAGAAACTGAGCAATTGTGCCGGTGCCGGTGTATAGGTCATAAACAATCTCGTCGCCCTTAAGGTCGGCATACTCCCTTACTACTGAATAAAGTTTGTATGCCTGGTCTGAATTTGTCTGATAAAAGGACTTAGGACCTATTTTAAACTTAAGGTTTTCCATGGTTTCAAATATAGAATCCTTGCCCGAAAAGGTAGTATAAGGTAAATCTGATGTGTTATCGTTCTTTTTTCCGTTAATTATATAATTGATTGAGGTGATGTTCGGAAATTTCTCTCTTACAGCATTTAAAATAAGTTCTCGCAGCTCATGGTCATCATATGCAAACACTAAAATAAGCATAACTTCGCCTGTTGAACTGGTTCTTACAACCATGTTTCTCAGAAGACCGGTCTGTTCCCTCAAGTCAAAATATGGATAATTATGCTTTAGCGAGAAATCACGAATAAAAAGCCTTATCTCATTTGAAGGATCGGGCTGTAAATGACACCATTTGACATCGAGAACCTTGTCGAACAGACCCGATATATGAAAACCAAGACCTGAGCGTTCATTTTCTGCAACTGTGTTGATTTCGTCTTTAGTCTCAAGCCATCTTTTGTTAGAAAAGGTGAATTCCAGTTTATTTCTGTAGAATCGTGTTTTTTCCGAACCAATAATGGGTGAAATTTCAGGCAAATTCAGTTTTCCAATTCTTGTAAGTTGGTCAACAACTTGTCTTTGTTTGAATTCCAGTTGCATCGGGTAGGGAAGGGGTTGCCATTTACAACCTCCACAAACACCGTAATGGGAACAAAAAGGTTCAATTCTGATGGGGGAGGGCTTGATCATGTTAACAACATACCCTTCCATATACCCTTTTCGTTTAATATTTACCTGAACATCAACAATATCTCCGGGTATTGCATTTGGAACGAATAAAACCTTGCCATTTATATGAGAAATTGCTTTACCTTCAGCTGCAATCGTTTCAATTTCAATAGATTCAAAATACTCTTTATCTCTTCTTCCCATTATCAATTTATTTAATTTGCGAAATTAACTTTTTTTAACGGGAAACGTTAATATTGTATACAAAATTAGTATATTCGCTAATAGTAAAATAGAAAAAATTATGAAAAAACTAATCACTTTTTTTGTTTCTATTTTGATTTGCCTTTCTGTAAATCTGGAGGCCCAGGAATACAAATCAATCACTGGAAAAGTACAGGATGCGACTACCAGAAAAGCGCTTAATTTTGCATCTATCCAGTTGCAGTCTACCAATATAAGCAATGTAACCAACTCAGAAGGGGTTTTTGTGCTCAAATTCAATTCAAACATCAAAGCCGATACACTGCTTATCTCATATCTCGGTTACAAATCACAAAGAATTCCTGTTTCAGCATTTGAAACAAGGGAGTTGGTTGTGAGAATGGAACCATCAATTAGTTATCTTAAACCAATCACAATCAGACCCCAGGACGCTTCTACGATTGTAAAAATGGCTTTAGGAAGGATAGATAAAAATTATTTAATCAAACCAGTTCAGCTGACATCGTTCTATAGAGAGATGATTAAAAAAGGTAACTCTTATGTGTCAATAAATGAGGCCGTTCTAGACATTAACAAAGCATCCTACATTGGTTATCGGACAGACCAGATAGGCATCTATAAGGCCAGAGGAAACTATGATGTTAACAGAATAGATACTCTTATGGTTAAATTTCAGGGAGGTCCAAATTCAGCTCTTGATATCGATGTATTGAAGAATCCTTTCTTGGGAGTTGATATATCTATACTGGACGAAGTTTATGATTTCAAATTTACCGCACCAGTGACGATTGATGATAAATTCTTCTATGTAGTTGAATTTAACCAAAATGCAAGGCAGACTGAGATATTTTTCAGAGGAAAGATTTATATAGAATCGGAACAACTTGCAATTGCCAGAGTGGAATTTTCTATGAATGTAGAGGATAATCCGTCAGCAAATGCTTATTTTGTCAAAAGAAAGCCACCAACACTTAAAATGGACGTGATTTATGCAAACTATATTGTGAATTACAAACAGAATAAAGGATTGTGGTTTTTTGACTATTCAAGGACAGAATTGAAATTTCATGCAAAATGGGATAAAAAATGGTTTCGAAGCAATTATATAATTTCCTCAGAAATTGCTGTGACAGACCTGAGCGAGACTGAAAGGAAAATTGATGTTGAAAACAGAATAAAACCAAGAGATATTATTTCAAACAGAGTCAACGATTTTACAGATGACGACTTCTGGGAAGGATATAATATAATAGAACCTGATCAATCTATTGAGAATGTTATATCAAGGATAATTAAACAGCTTAGAAAACGAGATTAGTAACACAATTTATATTATGTTAAATAGACAAGTAGTGACAGGTTTTGGCACCCTTCTTCTTCTTTCCCCTGGACTAAATGCCCAGGATAGACCCAACATCATCTACATTATGGCAGATGATCATGCCTCAGCTGCAATAAGTGCTTACAAAAGCCGGTTGGCAAAAATACTGCCGACACCCAATATCGACAGATTGGCTCGTGAAGGTGCAATTATGAATTCATGTTTTTGTACGAATTCAATTTCAACACCTAGCCGGGCTGCTATTCTTACTGGTCAATACAGTCAGAAAAACGGTGTCTATACATTATCTGACAAACTTGACACAAACAAACTGACATTACCAAGGATTCTGCAACAAAATGGATATACTACTGCCCTAGTAGGAAAATGGCACCTTGTCACAGAACCTAAGGGATTTGACAACTATTCTTGTTTTATCGGTCAGGGAACATATAATAACCCCCACCTCATAGAAAAGAAAAGAACAGATGGAGTTGATTTCGAAAATTCTAAAGGAACTGTCTATGAGGGTCATTCAACAGATGTTGTAACTCAAAGAGCGATAGATTGTATCGATAAAATGAAAGACAACTCAAAACCATTCTTTCTAATGCTCCATTTCAAAGCTCCACACCGCCCCTGGCAACCGGCAGAGAGATTTAAGCATTTGCTTGATAGTGTGATAATCCCTGAACCTGAAAACCTTCTTGATGCCTATGACTCAAGAGGAAACTATACAGATTCTCTCACAATGAGTATGGAACATATGACAGAGACAGATCTGAAAACCCCTATTCCTACGAATCTTGGCAGGGATGAGCACCGTAAATGGGCCTATCAGCTATATTTAAAAGATTACTTAAGATGTATCGCTGGTATAGATGAAAATATAGGAAAACTGCTCAATTATTTAGATGTAACTGGATTAGATAGCAATACAATAGTCATTTATACATCTGACCAAGGTTTTTTTCTTGGAGAACACGGATGGTTCGATAAGCGTTTAATGCAAGAAGAGTCTTTCCGTATGCCGTTCTTAATCAGATATCCAAAAGAGATAAAACCCGGAACAGTAAACAATAATCTCTCTTTAAACGTTGATTTTGCCCCTACCCTGCTAGATTATGCCGGTGTTACAACACCGTCAGACATGCAAGGAAAGAGTTTCAGACAAAATCTTGTAGGGTCTGCTCCCATAAGTTGGAGAAAATCTGTCTATTACCGCTATTGGATGCATAATGATTTCTATCATAGAGCTGTAGCAAATCTGGGCATACGTACCGACAGATACAAGCTGATATTCTACTACGGAGATCCTCTTGACAAGAAGGGCGCTCGAAAACCCTCCTATGAACCTGTATGGGAGCTGTATGATTTAAAGAACGATCCTGCTGAAATGCACAATCTGTATAGTGTTCCTAAATATAAAAAGCTTATCAATCAATTAAAAAACGAAATCCTCAAGCAAAGGAAAGAGTTGGGAGATGAAGATAATCAGTCTTCATCTGTAATGAAGAAAATAATGGATGAATACTACTGGAGATAAACAATTGAACAGAATCCCCCTACCTGAGAGAATGAGACCCAAAACTCTGGAGGATTATGTAGGTCAGGATCACCTTGTGGGACAAGGTTCAGTATTGCGAAAAATGATTGAGTCGGATACTCTCCCCTCTTTCATATTGTGGGGACCTCCTGGTGTTGGCAAGACTACTCTGGCAAAGATAATTGCCAATAAGCTTGAAAGACCTTTTTATATACTATCGGCTATTAGCGCAGGGGTTAAGGATGTGAGGGAAATTATTGAAAAATCAAGATCGAATTCTCTTTTCAATAAGGCTAAACCAATACTGTTCATCGATGAAATTCATCGTTTCAGCAAATCCCAGCAAGATGCCCTTCTTGGAGCAGTCGAGGATGGAACCCTTATTCTGATAGGTGCCACTACTGAAAATCCATCATTCGAAGTGATTACCCCATTATTATCCCGTTGTCAGGTATATGTACTCAAATCACTGGATGTAGAGGCCTTGGATCTTTTACTTGACAGGGCAATTAAAACAGACCCCGTTCTTAGGAAAAGTGAAATAGAGATAATTGAAAAAGAGGCACTTTTCAGGTTTTCCGGAGGAGATGCAAGAAAATTGTTAAATATACTGGAGATTTTGGTTTCGGGAAACCAGACTGGAGAGAAAATTCTGATTGATAATAAATATGTAACAGAAAAGTTACAGGAGAATATTGCCATTTATGACAAGAATGGAGAGCAACATTATGATATAATATCGGCATTCATTAAAAGTATCAGAGGGTCAGATCCAAATGCTGCCGTCTATTGGATGGCCAGAATGATTGCGGGAGGTGAAGATCCTCTCTTTATTGCAAGGAGGATGGTTATTTTGGCTTCTGAAGATATAGGCCTTGCCAATCCGAATGCTCTTTTACTTGCAACAGCTTGTTTTGATGCTGTTCATAAAATCGGAATGCCAGAATCGAGAATAATACTTTCCGAAGTAGCAGTTTTTTTAGCTACATCGCTAAAAAGCAACTCCACATACCTTGCTATCGATGCCGCTCTTGAAGAGGTCGGAAAAAGCGGAGATCTTCCGGTCCCTCTTCATCTTAGAAATGCTCCAACAAAACTTATGAAGGAGCTAGGTTATGCTAAAGATTATAAATACGCCCACTCCTATTCAAATAATTTCGTGGACCAGGACTTTCTTCCTAAAGAGTTGAATGATAAAAAATTTTACGAACCAGGAGATAATTCCAAGGAAAACGAGATCAAAAAGCGCCTTGAATCACTTTGGAAAAAGTACGATTATTGATTGTTTTTAACTATTTTTGCCCACATTATGATTATTGACAATATCCCAAATATCAGATATACCAATGAAGGTAATTTTTTTCTTTTAGCAGGTCCATGTGTTATTGAAGGAGAAGAGATTACATACAGAGTAGCTTCAGAAATAAAGGAGATTACGGAACGGCTCTCTATTCCCTTTATCTTCAAATCTTCTTATCGCAAGGCCAACAGGTCAAAGGCAGATTCATTTACCGGTATAGGAGATGAACAAGGGCTGGAGATACTTCAAATGATAAGAGAGAAACTACAGGTTCCGGTTGTAACAGATATTCACAGTCCGGCAGAGGCATTTTTAGCAGCCTCTTACGGCATCGATGTTTTGCAGATACCTGCATTTCTTTGCAGACAGACAGATTTGCTGGAAGCTGCAGCTGAAACAGGTAAATACGTAAATATCAAGAAAGGCCAGTTTCTGGCTCCCGTTTCGATGAAGTTTGCTGCAGAGAAGGTCTCTGCTAAAGGAAATAACAATATCTTCCTGACCGAAAGGGGTACTCAGTTCGGATATTCAGATCTTATTGTTGACTTCAGATCGATCCCGGAAATGAAGAGTTATGGATATCCCGTAATTCTGGATGTCACACATAGCCTGCAGCAACCTAACCAAGCCTCAGGTGTAACTGGTGGAAGACCAGATTTAATCTCTACTATGGCACGTGCAGGAATTGCTACAGGTGTTGACGGTTTGTTCATAGAGACTCATCCTGACCCTGCAATTGCAAAATCGGACGGTGCAAATATGTTAAAATTGGATCTTCTGGAAGATTTGTTGAAATCATTGCTCCCATTAAGAAAAGTAACAAATTTGTTTAATAAGGTTTAAAGTTTGTATTATGATTGTAAATCAAGATTTTACTAAAAGGTATGAAAAAATACCAGTTGACATTTTTAGCGATTCGTCAGCTGCATCGATATTAGTTGCAAAAAAAATTGCTGAAACCATAAATTTAAAAAACAGCAGTAACCAACCATGTGTCCTTGGTCTTAGTGCCTCATCTTCATCAATTCAGGTATATGAAGAGTTGATAAAGTTGTTCAGGAAAAATGAACTCTCATTCAAAAATGTACATATTTTCTCTCTGGACGAATTTTATCCCCTGAATAAAAATGAGATTCAGAGCCATTACAGGTTCCTGAGAGAGTACCTTCTGGATTTTATAGACATTCCTAAGGAAAACATCAATTGCCTGGACAGTGAGATTTCCAAGGATAGTATCCACGATTACTTAGAAAAATATGAAAAGAAAATTGCCGGATTGGGCGGTATAGACATTCTTGTTTTGGGAGATATGGGTTTTAACGAACCTGGTTCTCACTATAATTCCAGAACAAGGCTTATTACCCTCAACCACAATACACGTGTTTCATCGGCCTCAGATTTCTTTGGTGTTGAATACGTTCCTTTTCATGCTCTTACTATGGGGATTGAGACTATTCTGGAAGCCAAAAAGATATTCTATCTGGCTTTTGGAGAAGGAACAGCCAACACTATAGCAAAACTTGTCGAAGGAGTCGTTAACGAACAAAGTCCGGTTTCATATCTTCAGGAACACTCAAATATTGATGTTCTGATAGATTTACCGGCAGCTGCTGAGCTTACAAGAATAAAGACTCCATGGCTCACTGGTTCTTGTGAATGGGACGACCACATGATAAGAAAGTCGGTATTCTGGCTATGCAGGAAACTGGAGAAACCTATCCTTAAACTCACCGATAGAGATTATAATGATAATGGTATGAGTGACCTGATTACAGAAAGTGGTCCTGCCAGTAAAATTAATATCAAGGTTTTCAATAACCTGCAACATACTATATCGGGATGGCCGGGGGGAAAACCAAATGCAGACGACTCTACAAGACCAGAAAGAGCAACACCGTTTCCTAAACGTGCAGTGATTTTCAGCCCTCATCCAGATGATGACGTTATATCCATGGGTGGAACTCTTGCTCGTCTTTCTGAACAAGGTCATGAGGTACATCTTGCTTATCAGACTTCGGGAAATATTGCGGTTTTTGACCACGATGCAATCAGATTCCTCGATTTCATAAGAGAAAGCTCAAAAATCTTTGATTTTGATAATAATAAAAGTGAGCTAATCTATAGAACAGCGCTGAAGGACCTTGAGAAAAAACATCCGGGAGAGCCCGACACACAAAGTATCAGAGAAGTAAAGGGAGCAATACGAAGAGGTGAAGCCAAAGCTGCATGCAGGTATTTAAAAATTCCTGAAGACAGAGTTCACTTTCAGAATTTGCCGTTTTACGAGACAGGCGGTGTAAAGAAAAATCCCGTAGGTCCGGAAGATATTGCTATTGTAAAAAAACTACTTCAGAAGGTAAAACCTCATCAGATTTATGCAGCAGGTGATTTGAGTGACCCTCATGGAACACACAGGGTATGTCTGCAGGCAATATTTGCTGCAATTGATGAACTTAAAGGAGAAGAATGGTTGAAAGATTGTCGTGTATGGCTGTACAGAGGTGCGTGGCAAGAGTGGGATGTAGCTGATGCCAACATGGCTGTTCCGCTGAGTCCGGAAGAGGTTAACATCAAGCGAGAGGCTATTTTCAAGCATCAGTCACAGAAAGACCGTCCTGTATTTCCTGGTTCCGACAAAAGAGAGTTCTGGCAAAGGGCAGAAGAGAGAAATCACAATACAGCAGTGCTTTTTGACAAGCTTGGGATGGCAGAATATCAGGCTATCGAGCTATTTGTACGATACAACATCTAAACTTAAAAAATAATGACACAAAAGAAAAACTTCATCATCCCTCTGGTTTTCGTAGGCATGATGTTCTTTGCAATCGGGTTTGCATTAGGTATCAACTCGTTTCTGATTCCGGTGCTTAAGGGAACGCTGGGTGTTTCATCGGGTGAATCATACCTGATACTGGCAGCCACGTTTTCGACTTTCATAATTTTCGGGTATCCTGCTTCGATGACTATTTCGAAGATTGGTTACAAAAGAACAATGGCCCTCTCCTTTTTGCTTTTTGCAATTGCCTTTGCTCTGTTTATCCCCTCTGCAAAAAGCGAAAGTTTCATTCTTTTTCTTGTAGCTTCATTTATGAGCGGTATTGGCAATACATTTTTGCAAGCGTCTGTTAATCCTTATATTACAATATTGGGGCCAATCGAAAGTGCAGCAAAAAGAATGTCCATAATGGGAATCTGTAATAAACTTGCCTGGCCGGTTGCTCCTGTTTTTCTCGCATTTGTTATTGGCAAAAATACAACTGACACGCTCATCTCAGATCTTTACCTGCCATTTTACATAATTATTGGGGTGTTCCTTCTTTTGGGTATTATATCATTACTTGCACCACTTCCTGAGGTAAAGGCTGTTGGAGAGGATGGTTCAGTTACAGATGAAAGTCTGTATGCTTCAAATAAAACATCAATCTGGCAGTTTCCTCATCTTTTACTTGGGGCCCTCACTCTTTTCCTATATGTAGGAGTAGAAACAGTAGCGCTTAGTACACTGGTTGATTACGCAGACTCTCTTGCCCTGCCCAATGCGTCATCCTACGCCTGGATATCATCTGTAGGCATGGTAGTCGGATACATTTGCGGTATTATTTTCATTCCAAAATATCTTAGCCAGGCCAAAGCTCTTGTTATTTGTTCATCTTTAGGTATAGCCGGAGCCCTGTTAGTTGTTTTGATGCCCGCAGCAATCTCTATATGGTTTATAGGATTAATGGCTCTTGGTTGTTCTTTGATGTGGCCTGCTCTTTGGCCATTAGCAATTGCAGACTTGGGTAAATTCACTAAGGCAGGTTCTTCGTTGTTGGTTATGGCAATTGTCGGAGGCGCTGTTATTCCTACAATATTCGGTTTTCTTAAAGATATAGTTGGCGCCCAGAACTCTTACTGGATTGCCTTGCCTTGCTTCCTGTTCATCCTTTACTATGGTGTTTCCGGATACAAGATAAGGACCTCTTAATGCTTCTAAAAAAAATAATTTGCGTGCTTTTAGTCATGCCACTACTTGTTGCAAGTGGCATGACTGGAAAGCCAATATTATTGAACAACAAGATGATAACAGTAAAAAAAATCGGTTTCCCGTGCAAGACCCCTCCTATTGCATTAGTTGAGAAAATGCTTGATAGCTGCAAAATTGAATACAATCAGATTGATCAGCTGAACTGGCCAGCGTTTCCATATAAACCAGATGTAAAGTTCAGAATTGCTTATTCTAGAGACGAAATATATCTGCAATATATTGTCAAAGAGAGATTTATTAGAGCCCACTTTTCGGAAGATTCAGGTTCTCAGCCATATAAAGATTCTTGTGTGGAATTTTTCATAATTCCGGTCCAAGATAATATTTATTATAATCTTGAACTGAATTGCATAGGAACAGGGACATTTGCCGGTGGTCCTAACAGAAAGGAGAGAACCCGTTTTGGCTCAGATGTGACAAAACAGATAAGAAGAGTATCCTCACTTGGCAATAAGGGATTTGAGACAAAAGAGGGAGATTTTGAATGGAAAATAACGATTGCAATTCCCCTTACGCTTTTCTCTCTTAGTAATGTTCCAAAATTTGAAGGAAGGACTATAAAAGCAAATTTCTACAAGTGCGGCGATGACTTGCCCGAGCAACATTATCTCTCATGGAATCCAATATTACTGAACAGCCCTGATTTTCATACCCCAGCTTTTTTTGGGGATCTCTATTTTCAAAATTAAAACGGGTAACCAACCCCAAATTGCAGACTATACGTGTTAGGTTTGAACCAATTCTTTACACCTATCCAGGATTTGAATAAAGGGTCATATGCAATCATACCAAGATCCAGCCGTAGTATCACAAAATCGAGGTTTAACCTAAGACCGGCTCCCCAGTTGAATGCCAGGCTCTTATAAAAATCCTTAATTTTGAACAACGACTCTTCCCTACCCTGCTCAGCTTTTAGGTTCCAGATGTTTCCAACATCGGCAAACAGTGCTCCTTCAACTTTCCAGAAAAGACCAAACCTATATTCTGCATTCATCTCTAGTTTAAAGTCGCCAGTCTGGTTTGGTATAGAAAAAGTAGTATCTATCGGTGATGATCCCGGACCAATGGTTCTGGCTTGCCAACCTCTAAGACTGTTTGCTCCCCCTGCATAAAACAACTTCTCAAATGACACTGTAGCGGAATTTCCATAAGCGTGAGCAACACCAATATTGAATCGTGCTGCAAAACTCGACTTATTGGCAAATTTCCAGGTGTGAACCATTGTAAGATCACTTCTGAAATACTGAGCGTATGGTGTATTTAATATTGTCCTGAAGCCATTTGTATCCAATGGCATTGATTTATTGAACAGACTAAGCAGATTTCCGGAAACGTCGTTCATCCACCTAAGATAGAAGTATGTTTTCTTAGGATTTGGTGATGCGTCGGTAGTATAAAATAGCGTTGCTCCAGATCCAAGGTCAAAATTGTTTTTGTATGCATTCTTCAGAAACGGATCCGAGAGGTTTTGGTAAAAGAGAGGGCTGAGATTTGACAGTCGTATTACACTTAATTGAATGGGATTCACTTTATAGAAGAACCGGTCTCCCATTTTCCAGTTATACCCATAATTAAGAGACAATAAGTTTCTTGTAAATTCAGGTCTGTTTTGGTAATTGTAACTTATAGAAATATCAGTCCTTGGAATTGTTGTTGTAAAGATTTTATCCGGCAAAAGCAGGAAGTCCGGTATAGACAGGCTTGATGATACTCCAAGTTCCGAAGATCTGGCCGGGTCCTTCAGTTTAAATTGAAAATTGCCCATAAAACCTAGTGAAAACCACTCTCCTCCTCTGAAAATGTTTTTATGGTAATAAGATATTGCAGGCGACACTCCTAACAGATTATTTGAGTTACTGGATGCTTCCAGATTTATTTTATAGCCTTGAGACTTTGAAGGAGTCAGACGAATAGTACAATCTACCTCATTCTTTTCTATATCTCCCTCATTAGCTTTTTTCACCTCGTCAAATTGCACATTGACTCCGGAAAAATATCTTAAGGTAACGAATCTCTCATAGGTATTGTTTACAACACTTTCATTGTAAAGATCTCCGGGGAATATTTTATTCATTTTAGCCAGGACAGATGGCTTTATATTAAGCTTTCCATTGTAGAAAATATTGATGTCTTCGTACTTAAGACTATCCGGTCTGGCAAGTGTGTCCAGTCTGCTAACCGTAGGGTTATAATCCGACTGAATCTTTACTCTTCTTATATAAAACTTATTGTGAGGCCTTGATTCCTTTGTTGTCTCGTTCCTTGTATAGTTCTCGATTTTCATCACAAGATCTGAAGTCCCGTTGTTTTTTAAAGTGTCTGCTTCAAAAAAAATAAAATTTTTGGTGAAGTTATAATAACCCATATCCCTGAGGATCCCGGTTATTCTGTCATTCTCATCTGAAAGAACTTTTTCTGACATATAGTCATCCCTTTTGACCAGAGTATTTAATGTATCAGCAAATACAATATTTCTAATTGCAGAATCCTTAATATCATACTTTATCTGATTGATCTTGAATCTATCCCCCAGAGATATTGTATATATAACGGTCGTCTTTTTTGCTTTTGTCTTTATTGAATGATTTAATACGGAGTTGTAATAACCCAAATATTCCAGATGGTTGTTCAGATTCACTTCACTCTTAACTACAAGGGAGCTATCAAATATTACAGGAGCTTGTCCAATGCTTTTTACCAGTCTGTTCCATCCGTTATCCTTTCCATTACTCCAGTTATAAATGTTAAGAAATGGATTCATCCCTAGAAGAAATGTGGAATTTGGTTTTTGTCTTAAATAAGGTTCTAGGACAACGGTATTGAATTTTTTTGAGTTTTCTATAACGATTTTATTACTTTTTAGTCTACTGGTCCCTTCCGGCAATACCCTCACTGTGCTGCATGAGATTACAAACAGGGCTATAAAAAGAAATCCAGATATTTTAAGGGGGGGGACATTTACCATCATGAACTACATTTAATACAAATTTAAATAAATTATCCATTGTTTTTTTCAATAAAATAAAAATAGAGATATATTTGCATTTAATAATAATCCGACTCGCTTACATTAGCGACATTTTTACAAACTAACTCACTTACATTTACAGAATGAAGAATAAATATATCGATTTGATTGAACAATCTTTTGAATTTCCACAGGATGAATTTAAGGTAGGCGATGGTGAACTGCTTTTTCACAATATACCCGTGATGGACCTTATTGAACAGTATGGTACACCATTAAAGATTACATATCTTCCAAAAATTTCCTCTCAGATTCAGCGTGCGAAGAGGATGTTTAATGTGGCAATGGCAAAAGTTGACTATGATGGAGATTATCACTACTGTTATTGTACCAAGAGTTCACATTTCTCATTTGTTCTGGAAGAGGCCCTAAAAAACGACATTCACATAGAGACTTCATCTGCTTTTGACCTAAACCTCATCGAATCATTACAAGAACAAGGTATTGTAAACCAAGATCTCTACATTATTTGTAACGGATTCAAGAAGGACGTATATATAGAGAATATTGCCAACCTTATAAATAACGGATGGAAAAACACTATTCCTGTATTGGATAATATGAAGGAGTTTGATGAGTTGGATCTTTGCGTTAAAGAGCCATGCAAGATAGGTATCCGGATTGCTGCAGAAGAGGAGCCAAAATTTGAATTTTATACATCAAGATTAGGTATAAGGTACAGTGATATAATTCCTTTCTTTGAAGGTAAAATCAAAGACAATCCAAAATTTTCCCTTAAAATGCTGCATTTCTTCATTAATACGGGCATTCGTGATAATGCATATTACTGGAATGAACTGAGTAAGTGCGTCTCTGTGTATTGTGATCTTAAGGCAATGTGTCCGGAACTGGATTCTTTGAATATCGGCGGAGGGTTCCCTATCAAGAATTCTCTTGCATTTGATTACGACTATGAGTATATGGCAGAAGAAGTAATTGCACAGATTAAGAGTATATGTACTCAACGTGACATCCCGGAACCACATATTTTTACTGAATTCGGAAGCTTTACCGTTGGAGAAAGTGGAGCAACAATATACCAGGTTCTTGACCAAAAGCAACAAAATGACCGTGAAAGATGGTATATGGTAGACAGTTCATTTATGACTACACTTCCCGATACCTGGGGTATCAAACAAAGATTTGTACTCCTACCTATAAACAAATGGAACGACGAATACCAAAGGGTCTTTCTCGGAGGATTGACCTGCGATAGTCAGGATTATTATAATGCAGAAGCTCATGCTAATGCAATATTCCTGCCTACAATAAACGGAGAAGAACCTCTGTATATAGGGTTCTTCCACACCGGAGCATATCAAGAGTCAATTGCCGGTTTTGGTGGAATTCAGCATTGCCTGCAGCCGGCACCAAAGCATATAACAATCGACAGGGACGAGAATGGTGAATATATTACCCGGCTTTTCAGCAAGGAACAGACATATAAATCTATGCTTAAAATATTGGGATACTGATGCTTTCTAAAGCTGATATACGATTTTTAAAGTCTCTCTCTTATAAAAAAACAAGAGACGAACTAGGTTTATTTATTGTTGAGGGAGAAAAAATGGTGGAAGAGGCAAAAAAATCTGATTTTCTTCTTGAAAGGATTTTATATATGAAGGATATTGGAGAGGTTGATATGTCAAAAATCACACTTCTCTCCTCCCCTTCTCCTGTTTTTGCAATTCTAAGAAGAAAGGATTACCCCGCAAGTATCGCGATAGATTCTGATAAAATTTACCTGGCATTAGATTCTGTACGTGACCCCGGGAATCTTGGTACGATTATCCGTCTTGCAGACTGGTTTGGAATTGAGGCAATTATTGCATCGGATGATACCGTTGACATGTATAATCCAAAGGTCATTCAGGCTTCTATGGGTGCTATTTTCCGAACTAAGATGGTTTATACGAACCTATATGATTTTATTGGCAAAAATTCAGATCAAACGGAAATTTACGGGACATTTCTCAATGCTTCCAACATCTATAGGGAATCACTTTCCGGAAGCGGCATAATTGTTATAGGAAGCGAATCCAACGGAATTTCTGCTGAAGTAGAGAGTTTGATAAAAAAGAAGTTGTTTATTCCTTCTTTTACAGGGAAAGCCGGTTGTGGCTCTGAATCGTTGAATGTGGCTATTGCAACCGCTATTGTTTGTTCCGAATTCAGACGTTCTTCTGTCTGACAGCCTCAAACATTACTACAGAAGCAGCAACTGAGACATTTAGAGAACCAATCGCACCTAGCAAGGGAATTCTGGCCTTCTCTGTTGCAAGATTCAATACAGAATCAGAAATGCCCTTGTTTTCTGAACCCATTATAATTGCAGTAGGTTTTTTGAAATCAATCTCATAGATGCTGTTTTTTGCCTTTTCATCTGCTGCTACTATCTGAAAACCAGATTCGATCAGATAATATATAGCAACCCTAAGATTGGCCACCTTTGATGTTGCTATCCTAAGCAGCGCTCCTGCCGATGTTTTTATTGCATCTGCATTCACTGCGGCTCCACCTTTTGCAGGAAGAATGATCCCTGCTACACCTGCACATTCGGCAGATCTGGCTATTGCACCAAAATTTCTTACATCGCTTACACCGTCAAGCAGTATAAACAATGGTGCAGAACTCTTTTTCATGGCATTTTCGACCATCTCTTCAATAGGAATATATTCCACCTGAGATATGAATGCTATGACACCCTGATGATTCCCGTTTGTAATACTGTTCAGTTTTTCTGCCGGTGCAAACTGTACAGGAATCTCTTTTTCCTGAAGTATCTCCACTAACTGGCGAAACTGCATTCCCTCCAAACCCTGTTTAAAAAGAACTTTTTCAATTCTCTTATTGCTTTCCAATGCCTCCATTACAGAGTGCATTCCATATAGATAATGTGTCTTTTGTTCCATTTTAGTCTTACTTTTTGTAAATATAGCTTTATTTTAGCTCTGTAGCGTGGCCCACTCCTCCAACTTAAGATCCAGTTCGAGTTTGTAACCGTTATACTCTTTCAATATTTCATCAAGGGAATCGTTTTTTGCAGGATTAGCAAGGATTGCCTCAATTTCCGCTATCTTTTTCTCCAGCCAATCGACTCTCTTCTCACAAGCTTCAATTAAATTTCTTTTTTTACGGGACTCTTTTTCAATCTCCTTTTGCTCCTGATGCGACAATATCTCTTTTTTGTTCTCTTTGACAGCTCCAGTATCTTTTTTATCGGTTGAATGATATTCAAGTTCTCTCAAATGCTCCATTTTTTTTCGGGACAAAAATTCCATAACACCCCCAAGGTGCTCTTTAACCCGACCATCCTTGAATTCATATACCTTATTCACAAGTCCGTCAAGAAAGTCCCTGTCATGCGAAACCAGTATCAATGTACCATCAAAATTTGTAAGAGCCTGTTTTAGAACATCTTTTGATCTTATATCCATATGGTTCGTGGGCTCATCCAGTACCAACAAATTACGTGGTTTTAGTATGAGCTTTGCCATAGCAAGTCTTGCTCGTTCACCCCCGCTCAGAACAGAAGTTTTCTTGTTTACATCCTCTCCCTTAAACAGAAATGCACCCAGTATATCTCTAAGTTTTGTTCTTATGTCTCCGACAGCAATTTTATCTAATGTCTCAAGTACTGTGTCGTTTTTATCCAATAAATCTTCCTGATTTTGCGCATAATATCCAAGAGAGACATTATGCCCAAGTTCAAGCGTACCACTTTTGGGGCTTATTTCGTTTGCAATTAACCTTATGAATGTAGTTTTTCCTTCTCCGTTCCTCCCCACCAATGCAACTTTCTCCCCACGTTCAATTGTAATATTCGCCTTGTCAAATACAACCTTTTCACCAAACTGCATTTTTAAGTCTCTCGCATTTATCACAACTTGTCCCGATCTTGGAGATGGCGGGAACTTTACTGCCAGCGATGATTTATCCTCATCATCAATCTCAATCCGTTCAATTTTATCCAGTTGCTTTATCCTTGACTGTACCTGATTGGATTTTGTTGCCTTATATCTGAATTTTTCAATAAACTCCTCAGTCTTCTCGATTTTCCTCTGCTGATTGTCATATGCCGCTCTCTGTTGCTCTATTCTCTCTTTCCTTAGCTCTAGGTATCTGGAATACGGGACCTTATAGTCGTATGCTTTGCCAAGCATCAGCTCCACTGTTCTATTGGTAGCATTGTCCAGGAATTTTCTGTCATGGGAGATTAATACCAAAGAACCATAATAATTTTCAAGATACTCCTCAAGCCATTGGATTGATTCTATATCGAGGTGATTGGTAGGTTCGTCCAGTAACAGAACGTCGGGTTTTTTAAGCAAAACTTTGGCCAATTCTATTCTCATGTTCCATCCTTGGCTGAATGTATGTGTCGGTCTGTCAAGTTCATTACGGTTAAAACCAAGTCCAATAAGTGTTTTCTCAGTCAAGCCTTCTGGGTTCTCCGATCCGTAATAGTGGATCTTATCGTTGATATCGTTTATACCAACCATAAGTTTATGGTACTCATCACTCTCGTAATCATCTCTGTTTGCCAGTTCATGACTTATCCTCTCCATCTCTTTTTGCAAATCAAAGAAATACGAAAATGCTGTAAGAGCCTCCTCAAATACAGTCTTGTCCTTAGCATGCTCCATTTGTTGGGGTAGATAACCAATTGATAAGCCGGCAGGTTTTACTACGAGACCTTCAGATGGCTTGTTTATGCCCATTATTAACTTAAGCATGGTAGATTTTCCGGAGCCGTTTTTTCCTACCAGTCCTATTCTGTCCTTCTCGCTGATATGAAAATTAATATCATTAAGTAGCGTAAACCCGCCAAAGGAAACGGTAAGATTATTTATCGATATCACGACTTACAACTATGCTAAATTCATATAAAAGATAAAGAGGCGCTCCTACAATAAAAAGGGTAAAAGCGTCGCCGCTTGGTGTAATAACAGCGGCTAAAATTATAAGGAACACAAATGCATGCTTCCTGTATTTCTTAAGAAATGACTTATTTATGATTCCCATTCTTGAAAGAATGCTTGCCAGAGCCGGCATCTCAAATACAATTCCCATTATAAGAATGAGCCATGTGAACATTGAGATGTACGATTTGAGTGAAATCTGATTAACAACCCAATCGCTTACTTGGTATGTACCTAAGAATCTTACGGTTAAAGGAAAAACAAAAAAATATCCTACCAAAACGCCTATAAAAAAAAGTATTGCGGCAAAAGCAAAGGCTTTATTAATCGCTCTCTTTTCTTTTTCGTACAATCCCGGCTTTACAAAGTTCCATAACTGATATAAAATATAAGGCACTGCAAGAATAAATGCCAGCGTCATGGATATATTCACATGAGTAAAGAATTGTGCAGAAAGTTCAATGTTGATCAGATTCAAATGGAAAGGTTCCGGAGCAATTGCTGGATACGAAAGCAACACAGAAAGTGCTCCAAACCATTTATAAAGTATAAAATCAGAGTCAATAGGTGCAAAGATGATCTTATCAAAAACAAAATTCTTATTCAAAAAAATTACAATCATCAGAACAATAACGACAATGGCAGATCTGAACAAGACCTTTCTAAGCTCATCCAGATGTTCCCAAAATGTCATTTCGCCACTCACTGCTTATCTTCCTTTTTCTCTTCGTTAATGGTCTCTTTCATATCTTCTTCGACCCCTTTCACCCCATCCTTAAAGCTTTTCACACCTTTACCAATGCCCTTCATCAATTCGGGAATTTTTTTCCCTCCAAAAAGAAGAAGCACTATCAGAGCGACAATGATTATTTCTGTGGCTCCCACTGTTCCAAAAAGTAATAGATGATTCATATTTAAATTATTAAGTGATTATTTTTCAAAATAAGGGGCAAATTTCTCTGCTATATATAAGGGTATCCTTGTGGGTTTCCTTGTATCTTTGTGAATGAAGCCCAATGTAACACTTCCTTTACACACAATTTGATTTGCCTCATTGTAAATTATTGTATCAATGACAATCCTTGCCTTTGGAGGATCCGTCACTGTGCTTACTATTCTTAACTTCTCTCCTTGCTTTGCGGGTACTTTGTAATCACAAGTCACATTAACCACCGGCATCATTATACCTGCATCCTCAATCTTCTGAATTGGCAACCCCATATCAATAAGTGCCTGATTCCTCCCACATTCGAAGTATCTGATATAGTTAGAGTGATGAACCACCCCCATCAGATCAGTTTCATAGTACCTTACTTCAAGAACCATTTCAGAAACAAACATAATCTATTTTTTTAATTCCCTTTTTAATTGATTCAGTTTAGAAATCTTTGTCTGGGCGTCACTCTGCTTTTTATATTCCATGTCAACAACATCCTTTGAAGCATTAGATACGAACTTTTCATTTGAAAGCTTCTTGTTTACTGAAACAAGAAAACCTTCCAGATGTTTTATCTCGGCTTCAATTCTTGTAATTTCATCGTCTATATTGACCAGATTGCCTAATGGAAGAAAAAACTCCACGGTACCAACCATGAAAGAGGCCCCGTTAAGATTTTCCTCCTTTTCTGAATATTGTCTGATTGCATCTATGTTGGCCATTTTCCGTATAATGCAGTATAAAGCTTCAGAAAAATCTCCCTTAATATAAAGATTAAGGGATTCTTTTGGAGAGATTCCTTTGGACTGCCTGATACTCCTGATGCTTACAATTGCAGCTTTTGCCTGCTCTACTTTTGCAATAAGATCGGTAGAGTATTTCTCGGTTTTTGGTTGTTCAAGAATCATTATACTCTCACCATCTTTACGATAACTGAGGTTTTGCCATAACTCTTCAGTTATAAATGGCATGAACGGATGGAGAAGCTTCAATAATTTTTCGAAATAAACCAAAGTTGCCTCATGAGTATCCTTATCCATAGCTCCACCCTGAACCGGTTTGATTATCTCAAGATACCAGGCACAGAAATCATCCCAGAAGAGCTTGTATAAAAGCATAAGTGCATCGGAAAGACGGAATTTTTCAAAATGGTCGTTCATTGTCTCAATAGACTGAGAGAGCAGATTGTCAAACCACTCTACGGCAATTTTGCCTTGCGGCGATGCAGACAAAGAGTCGTCAACCTGCCAACTCTTAATGAGTCTGTATGCATTCCATATCTTATTGGAGAAGTTTCTCCCTTGCTCTACCTGACTCTCGTCAAACAGTATGTCAGTACCTGCACTGCTGCACAAAAGCATGCCCACTCGTACCCCGTCTGCTCCAAAATCTTCCATTAGCTTTATAGGATCGGGGGAGTTGCCAAGAGATTTTGACATTTTCCTTCCTGACTTGTCTCTTACAGTACCCGTAAGATATACATTTCTGAAAGGAAGGTCGCCGCAGAACTCATGTCCGGCCATAACCATACGGGCTACCCAGAAAAAGAGAATCTCAGGGGCTGTAACCAAATCATTTGTAGGATAATAGTAAGCAAGTTCTTTGTTTGGCTCCCTATCAGGGAAGCCGGGTTTCTCGGTATCAAAAACAGATATTGGCCACAACCATGATGAAAACCAGGTGTCCAGAACATCGTTGTCTTGTTGTAGATCTGATAGAGACAAGGCGGGGTTAATCTTTTGTGCTGCCCTTAGGGCCTCATTTTCATCTGCTTCAACCACAAGCGATCCATCTGACAGGTACCATGCAGGTATTCTCTGTCCCCACCAAAGCTGACGGGAGATACACCAGTCATGAACATTTTCCATCCAATGTCTGTATGTGTTCCTGTACTTGTCCGGGATTAGTCTTATCTGGTCATTCTCTATATATTGCAAGGCATTTTCTGCTGCTTCGTTCATTTTTAAAAACCATTGAAGAGACAATCTGGGTTCAATTACAGCATTTGTCCTTTCTGAATAGCCAATCTGAGATGTATAAGGCTCCTCTTTCTCAAGATTACCTGCCTCTGCAAGCAACTTAACGATTTTTTTCCTTGCAGAAAATCTCTCCTCTCCAATTAATATCTGTGCTTTATCATTCAGTTTGGCATATTTATCCAGAATATCAATAACCGGAAGCTTATGTCGTAGTCCTATTTCATAGTCATTGATATCGTGTGCCGGTGTTATTTTCAGACAACCGGTTCCAAAATCCATAGAGACATAATCATCTTCAATAACAGGAATCTCTTTATTGATAAGAGGAATCAAGACCTTCTTGCCTTTCAGCCAATTATAACGTTCGTCAAGTGGATGCACACAAATTGCAGTGTCGGCCATTATTGTTTCAGGACGAGTTGTTGCAATTACTATGAACTTATCTGTGGCTCTGCCATTATCTGAGATATAGTATTTAAGATAGAACAGCTTCGACGGGGTCTCCTTATGAATAACCTCTTCGTCGCTTACAGCCGTTTGTCCCTCAGGGTCCCAGTTTACCATTCTAACCCCTCTGTATATCCATCCTTTCTTGTAAAAATAGACAAATGTGTTTATAACACTGTTGCTTAGATCTTCATCCATGGTGAATTTTGTCCTTTCCCAGTCACATGATGCTCCAAGCTTTTTGAGTTGTTCCAGTATAATGCCACCATGCTTCTCTTTCCACTCCCACGCATGCTTCAGAAATTCTTCTCTTGATATATCTGTTTTCTCTACTCCTTCAGCCTTAAGTTTTGCCACAACCTTAGCTTCTGTTGCTATGGATGCATGATCTGTCCCCGGAACCCAGCAGGCATTTTTTCCCAACATTCTGGCACGTCTTATCAACACATCCTGTATGGTATTGTTTAGCATGTGTCCCATGTGAAGGACACCAGTAACGTTTGGAGGAGGAATTACAATTGTATATGCCTCTCTGTTATCTGGTTCAGAATGAAAAAAATTATTCTTTAACCAATAAGAATACCACTTATCCTCTGTTAAAGACGGGTCATATTTTGCGGGTAAATCCATATTTTATCAACACTTTTTTAAAATCTAAGCTACAAAGTTAATCAATTATAAAACGCATACAAAATTCGCTTATAAGAAAAAATCTTATCTTTGCAGGGTTTTAACACTAATAACATATTATGAATACTGATAATGAGCTAAATATAGAGTTAAGCGGAGAAGTAGCGCAAGGCTCTTACTCAAACCTCGCAATAATCACTCATTCTAGCAGTGAATTTATTATTGACTTTATAAGGATGATGCCTGGAGTACCTAAACCTCAGGTAAACAACAGGATAATAATGACTGCCGAACATGCCAAAAGACTATTTCTTGCGCTTGAGGATAATATTGCAAAATTTGAAAAACAGTATGGAGAAATAGAACTTCATAACGAGCAGAAAAACATGATTCCTATGGGCTTTGGAAGCAATTCAGCCGAAGCATAATATACATTAAACAAATATGACTAAAACCTTTAAAATTGTTGTACTGGCAAAGCAAGTGCCAGATACACGTAATGTTGGAAAAAATGCGATGAAGGAGGACGGAACAGTTAACCGTGCTGCTCTCCCTGCAATTTTTAACCCCGAGGACATGAATGCTCTCGAGCAAGCTTTAAGAATTAAGGACAGGTTTCCTGGAAGCAAGGTATTGCTTCTGACAATGGGACCTTCCAGAGCTGCCGAGATAATCAGAGAGGGATTTTTCCGCGGTGCCGATGAGGGAGTATTATTGACAGACAGGAAATTTGCAGGTGCAGATACTTTAGCTACATCATATGCTCTGGCTATGGCAATAAAGAAAATGCAACCGGACATAATTATTGCAGGAAGACAGGCAATTGACGGTGATACTGCTCAGGTTGGTCCACAGGTGGCAGAAAAACTGAACTTGCCACAAGTGACATATGCAGAAGACATCATGGGCATAGAAAACGGAAAGATATCCATTAAAAGGAGACTTGAGCGAGGAATTGAAGTTGTGCAATCCACACTTCCTGTTGTCATTACAGTAAATGCCACTGCCGCACCCTGCAGGCCAAGAAACGCTAAGCAACTGATGCGATTCAAGCATGCCAGAACATTAACCGAAGAACAGGATAACGAACATAACTCATATCTTCCTATATTCAGTCTTGAGTCATTGATTATCCCTGAATGGGGTGTAGCCGATGTTGGTGGAGATGAAGCAAATTACGGACTATCAGGTTCTCCCACCAAGGTAAAAAAGATCGAAAACATAGTTTTTCAGGCAAAGGAATCTAAGAGACTTACCTCGGCAGACCAGGATATAGATTCGCTTATTAAAGAGCTGATCTCTTCTCACACTATTGGTTAATAAATAATAAATGGACAATGAATAACATTATAGTATATATAGAAACAGAAAATGGTAAAATTGGTGATGTGAGCCTTGAGTTGCTGACAAAGGCACGTTCACTAGCTAAAGGGCTCTCATGTAATCTGGAGGCGTTACTAATAGGACATAAAATAAGTGAACTACAGAATGAATTATTCGCATATGGTGTGCAAAAAATTCATATTGCCGATGACCAGAGACTAGTAAATTATCTCACACTACCCTATTCAGCAATTACAATTTCTCTTTTCAAAGAAGAGAAACCACAAATAGCACTTTTTGGTGCAACCAGTATTGGCAGAGATCTGGCACCACGAGTTTCAAGTGCATTGAAAAGTGGCCTGACCGCAGATTGTACCTCATTGGAAATTGGTGATCACACAGATACAAAGTCAGGCACCGTTTATAAAAACCTTCTGTACCAGATTCGTCCGGCTTTTGGTGGTAATATTATTGCTACAATCATTAATCCGGAGTGTCGTCCTCAAATGGCAACCGTAAGAGAAGGTGTCATGAAAAAAGAGCCTCTTGAGACTCCTGTCAAAGGTGAGGTCAACATTCTGGATGTTAAAGCGATGTTGAACAATGAGGACTTTATTGTTGAAATTATTGAGAGACATATGGAGGAGAGAAAAATTGACATCAAAGGATCGCCGGTAATAATTGCCGGAGGTTTTGGTGTTGGCTCAAGGGAGAATTTCAAACAATTGTTTGATTTGGCTCATCTGCTTGGGGCAGAAGTTGGAGCGTCAAGAGCAGCTGTTGATGCAGGCTTTGCCGACCATGCAAGACAAATAGGTCAGACCGGAGTCACAGTAAGACCAAAATTGTTTATCTCCGTAGGTGTTTCAGGTCAGATCCAGCATACCGCAGGAATGGACGAATCGGCTATGATCATATCGATTAACAGCGATCCTGATGCTCCTATCCATCAGATTGCAGACTATGCAATCGTAGGTGATTTAAATGAAGTTTTACCTAAGATGATACAGTCTTACAAAAAAAATAGCAAATAGTATGGCAAACTTTTATAAAGATAATAAAGACCTTAAATTTCAGTTTCAGAATCCGTTAATGAAAAAAATCGTGCAGCTTAAGGAGCAGGATTTCAAGGATTCCGGAAAATTCGATTATGCTCCTTGTACTTGTGACGACACAATCGATTCCTACGATAAGGTAATGGATATTCTGGGAGAGATATGTGGTGATGTGATATCGGTAAATGCAGAGGAGGTAGACAAGAGTGGTCCACATCACGAAAATGGAAGGGTAACCTATGCACCGGGAACACAACAGAACCAGGATGTATTGATTCAGGCAGGCTTGTACGGAATGTCATTACCAAGAGAGTTCGGAGGTCTTAACTTTTCGATGGTACCATATATAATGTCTGCAGAACTAGTTGCGCGTGCCGATGCCGGGTTTGCAAACATATGGGGACTACAGGATTGCGCAGAGACCATTCATGAATATGCTACTAAAGAGATCAAAGACGAGTTTCTTCCAAGAATAAATCAAGGTCAGACATGCTCCATGGACCTGACAGAGCCAGATGCCGGAAGCGACCTCCAGGCTGTAATGCTAAAAGCTACATATAATGAGCAAAAAGGCATGTGGTATCTTAATGGGGTAAAAAGGTTTATCACCAATGGAGATGCTCAGATTAAACTGGTTCTGGCCCGCTCAGAAGAGAACACTACCGATGGAAGAGGTCTCTCCTATTTTGTTTATGATAAGGATTGGGAAGGAGTCCAGGTAAGAAGAATCGAAAATAAGCTTGGAATAAAAGGATCACCTACATGTGAACTGGTATTCCATAATGCTCCTGCAAAATTGGTCGGAGAGAGAAGAATGGGGCTTATTAAGTATGTAATGTCACTTATGAACGGTGCCAGACTTGGCGTTGCTGCTCAATCTGTAGGAATTTCCGAGGCGGCATACAGAGAAGCCTTGAAATATGCGCATGAAAGGGCTCAGTTTGGAAAACCAATCATAGAATTTCCTGCTGTATACGAAATGTTGGCTGTAATTAAAGCTAAACTTCAGGCATCAAGAGCTCTCCTTTATGAGACAACCCGTTTTGTTGATATTTACAAAGCATATGGATTTATTGCCGAAGAACGCAAACTCACCCCCGAAGAGAGACAGGAGTCAAAGAGTTATCAAAGGCTTGCAGATATGTTTACCCCAATCGTAAAACTTATGGCATCGGAGTATTCAAATCAGAATGCATATGACTCGCTTCAAGTACACGGTGGTTCTGGTTTCATGAAGGATTATCCAATCGAGAGAATATTCAGGGACGCCCGTATTACAACCATTTATGAAGGAACATCTCAATTACAGGTAGTTGCTGCACAACGATATGTCACAAATGGTGCATACCTCAACCAAATAAAAGAGTATGAAAAAACCGAGCTTAAGCCTGGTTTCTCTCAATACAAAAAAACACTTGCCGAGATGACCGAACAATATCAGCAGGCTGTTGCGCTTGTTTCTGGGTCTGATAACGAAGTTATCGACTTTCATGCACGCAGGCTGGTTGAAATGGCCGCGCATATAATCATGTCATATTTACTTATCATTGATTCGCAGTCTGATGACAGCTTTGAGAACTCTGCCTCTGTCTATCTCAACAAATCTAAAGCATGGAACGATGAGCGGTACTCATACATTAAAGATTTTGCACCTTCAGACATTAATCCATTTGTTTCAATAAAAGAAGAGATAGTTCCTGAAGCATAAATCTGCCTCTAACTAGTAATATTAATTATTACTGTCCCGACACTTAGGTTAACTGAAAATTGTTTCAGTCATACATCAAGTGTCGGGATAGTTGTATCTATCAGCATTTTCCCTGATAACCACAATCTCCTGCTTCCTCTATCCCCTCAAATTCGATAGTGATGTGTCCGATCCCGTACTTCTCTCCTATACAACGAATCTTTTGCTTGTATTCCATCTGCTTCTCCAATGATGAATTATTTGTCAGGACTACATGAAGAGTAAGAATGTGATTCTCTCCATCCAGACTCCACAAATGGAGGTCATGAATAGATTCAATATCATTCATCTTTCTGATTTCCTGTATGAATTCGTCTGTCTTCACGTCTCTGGGAATCTCCTGAAGCATTATTTTAAGTGTTTTAGATAAATTATTATAAACATTCACTAACACCCATATTGTAATCCCTATTGAAAGGAGAGGATCGATTATCGGTAGGTTCACGAACATCATAACTACGCTAGCTACAAGCACAGCAATCCAGCCAAGCACATCCTCCATCATATGAATCAATACAGCCTTTTCATTCAATGACGATCCCTTTTTCAGTCTTAATACCGCTACTCCATTTACTATTATCCCAAGGATTGCCAAAAGCAGCATTCCCGTGGCATTTGACTGTTGTGGTTCTATAATTCTTTTTATGCTTTCGGCAATTATAAAGACAGAACTTACTGCCAGAACAATAGATATGAATATTGACCCAAGAAGAGAAAATCTTTTATATCCATAAGAGTAAAATTCGTCACTCTTTTTGCCAGATTTTTTTTGAAGATAAAATGCAACACCCAGAGAAACACTATCTCCAAAATCGTGAAGTGCATCTGAAAGGATGGCTACACTATTGGTAAACAATCCCCCCGCTAGCTCAAAAATGGCAAAAACCAGATTAAGGACAAATGCCATTCTTAAGTTACCAGAAGACACAGAATTGGCAATGCTATGATTATGTTCATTTGTATCCATATTTTTACAAGAAATTTATTGATCAAAAATATTTACCTTTGTCAAATATAGCAACAATAAGGCAATGGGTAATAATCTAAAAGTAGTTATCTTCTCATCTTCTCTACATGACTCATCTACTCTTCTTGATACAAGAGAGGCCCTTTTAAACGAATTGCGATCTGAACATGAAGTTGAACTAATTGATAGTTCTGATGTTGATAACTCTTTAGCCGGAGAGAACCTCGTTGTTGCATTTATTGCCACTGGAGGTACAGAAGAGAAGTTTACTCAAAAATATGAGATGCTCTCCAAACCTTTAGTTATTATAAGCGACTCATACCACAACTCTCTTGCGGCCTCTCTTGAAATCGCTTCTTGGCTAACCAGCAAAGAGATAAAACACAAACACTTGAATTTTCCGCTCCTACCAGCGAAAAAATTCTGTGAAGAGTTTAAGCAGGAGATTTCATCTCTTTTACTAATCCAATCGGCACGCTATAAGTTATCTAAAGCTGTGATTGGTCTTGTTGGAGGAGAATCATCATGGTTGATTTCTTCTAAGGTTAATACCAAATCAATTTCAGAAAAATATGGAACAAAGTTTCTTCCCATAAACATTTCCGAACTGGAGTTATTGTATAATCAAGAGGTAGGTTATGACAACAATCATGATCTGTTAATTAAAGAGATGACAGACAAAAGGGAAGGCGACAGGTCTAAGAAAGATATTACCGATGCTGTAAAAATGTATCTGGCATTGATTAAACTAATTGACAATCATAATCTAAATGCTCTTACTATCAAATGCTTTGATTTACTATCGTCCTGCAGGACAACATCGTGCCTGGCATTGTCATTGCTGAACGACAAAGGCATTGTATCGGGCTGTGAGGGAGACATTCCATCCCTCTGGTCAATGCTAATCTCTTATACTCTTTGCGGTACAACATCATTTATGGCAAATCCCTCATCAATAGAGATGGAAGAGAAGAGTGTTGACTTAGCACACTGTACAGCACCTGTCAGTTTGTCAAAAGGTTTTTCATTGCCTTCTCACTATGAATCAAAGATTGGAGTAGGTGTTGCTGCACTCCTACCCTTGGGAAAGTATACAATTTTCAAATGTGCAGGCGAAAACCTGGATAAATACTATGCTTATGAAGGAGATATTGTTCAGAATACAAGTGTGGTTGAGCGATGCAGGACGCAGGTCAAGTTTATTTTTAAGTCCGATTTGGATTTAGATGCATTTCTTAACAGTCATTTAGGAAATCATACTATAATCATACCTGGAAAGCATAAAAAAATATTAAGTGAATTTTTCGATCTTAATTGAATTAAAACATGAGAAAATATCGTCCAATGAACATATATTCAGTAAGTAAAACAATGTTGTTAACTTTAGTAGCAATGTTGTTATTAAATACCAGTACTGCTTTATCGCAACAAATTGACAATCAAGACCCCTTAATAGTTCAAGCCGTAACATCTGTTTCATCGGACAGCTTAAAAAGTTATGTTAACGATATCCTTAAGTTCCATACAAGACATAATCTCAGTTCAAAAACCGATAAGAATATAGGAATAGGAGCTGCATCAAACTATATTTTCAATAAAATAAAATCCCTTTCTAAAGAATCCGGGCCGGAGATATTAGTAGAAAGAGTTGAATATAACGCAGGAGGAAAAGGAAGCAGACTGGGCAGAGAAATCGTGTTGTCCAACATTGTAGCAACAATAAAAGGTTCTTCTACTCAGGATAAAAGAGTTATTGTTCTTTTGGCTCACTATGATAACCGTATAGACAATAACAATGATTCAACATCGTTTGCCCCCGGTGCAAATGACAATGGAAGTGGCGTTTCTGCTCTGATTGAGATTGCAAGAGTATTGTCTTCTTATAGATTGCCTTTAACAGTAAAACTCATGTTTCTGTCCGGAGAGGAACATGGTCTTTTGGGAGCAGACCATATGGCCCAGATTGCTGCGAACGAAAAATGGGATATTGTTTCTGTCATCAACAATGACATGATTGGAAACTCTGGTGCAAGCGAAACAGACAGCAGGAACAATTCAATGGTTAGAGTATTTTCCGAAAATATTCCTTCTCTGGAAACTGATGAGATGAAAAGAGAGAGAGTATTCAATTCATCTGAAAACGACAGTCCGTCACGCCAGTTGGCCCGATATATCAAGGAAACAGGAGAGAGATATGTATTAAACCTGAATATCAATCTTGTATACAGGAATGACAGGTTTGGCCGGGGTGGTGACCATACTCCATTCAGTAAAAGGGGTTTTACATCAGTCAGAATTTGTGAATATTATGAAAACTATAACAGAACTCACCAACCTATTATTTTTAAAGATGGAATCCAATATGGTGACCTTATTGACGGGGTAGATTTTGAATATGTAAGAAAGAACACCTCTGCCAACCTAGCAACGGTGATGAACCTCTCCTATGCTCCACCGGTACCTCTTGACGTGAAAATTGATATCTCAACATTATCCGGTGAAACCAAAATAACATGGAGATCTCCTGAAACTGGAAAGAGTCCTTATGCATACTATTTACTAATTAGAGAAACAGATAAGTCTCAGTGGCAACGGAAAATACTTGTTAAGGGGAATAGTATGATTGTCCCGTTGAGCAAGGATAATTACTTCTTTGGATTACAGTCAGTAGATAATGCCGGGCACGAAAGCCTGTCTGTTTTAGCCACCGGTACCAGATAATTAAAATTATGTACAGAATATCATTTTGCGGTTCAGGAAACGTGTCATACAGATTGTCAATGGCAATAAAAGCAGCAGGCTATACTGTACCCTATATTTGCGGAAGGAATTCAGAATCGTCGGAAAAGCTGGTTCATATACTTAATAAAAGCGATAATAATCCTCACCACGTTAGTGAAAGTACTAAGTATACAAACGATATCCATATTCTTGCCGATTCGGATATTGTAATACTGGCAGTCTCCGATGACGCAATTGAAGAATTTGCGGATAATTTTGCAAAGACTTTTGCAGGATGTGAGAAAAAACCAATCTTACTTCACACCAGTGGGGCCTCTTCCATGAATCTGCTTTCGGGAAACAAATCATATGGAGTAATATACCCTTTAATGACTCTTAGTAAGATAAAACCCGTAGATTTCAGACAAGTACCATTTTTCATTGAATTTTCGAACGATGAAGTTAAAAAAGTGCTCACAGATATTATCTTCTCCTTAGGGGCAGAATACAAGATAGCAGACTCTCAGGAGAGACTCAAAATTCATCTTGCAGCTGTTTATGTCAGCAATTTTGTCAACTATCTTACTGGTCTTGCATTCGACCTTGCAAAACCAAACCATATGTTTCTTATGCCCCTTGCAATAGAAACTGTCAGAAAGGCATTTCTTTACAAGCACCCATCGATTGTTCAAACCGGGCCTGCAAAAAGGGGAGATATGAAAACTATAGAAAAACACCTGTCTCTGCTCTCAGAGCTGAATGAACATAAAGAGCTGTATGAGGTTATCTCAAATCTGATAGCAAAACAAAATTCAAAAACAAAATAACGATTTATGTCTAATTATAAAATAAAACTATCTAAAATCAAAGCCTTTGCATTCGATGTCGACGGAGTATTCACCGATGGAATGGTACTAGCTACTGATACTGGTGACCTTCTAAGGTCGCATAATGCAAAAGATGGATTCGCTGTAAGAAAGGCAATTATTCAGGGATTTCCGGTTGCTATAATTACTGGCGGAGCATCAGAAAGCATCGTAAAAAGATTTGCTCTCATTGGAATGGATAGAGATGACATCTATCTAAAATCAAATTATAAGATTCCTGATTTCATTGACTTTTGTGAAAGGCACAAATTGCAGCACGAGGAGGTTCTTTTCATGGGTGACGATATTCCGGACATAGGAGTACTTAAATTGTGCGGTCTGGCAACATGCCCTGCTGACGCAGTATCTGAAGTAAAAGAGGTAAGTGAATACATCTCTCTTTATACCGGAGGCAAAGGATGCGTTAGAGATGTAATAGAACAGACACTAAAGATCCATAATAAATGGAACACAGATCCCGAAACGTACTCTGGTTAATACACTATATTTGAAAAACAAATGTTGCAAGATAAACTAAAAGGATTTGATATTATCCTTGCCTCTGCTTCTCCCAGACGGAAACAATTGCTTGATGGTATAGATCTGGAATTCAAGATTGAAACTGGCGGTGACATCGAGGAGATATTTGATTCTACCATGGATGTTATGATGGTTCCTGAATATCTGGCTGAACTAAAGTCAACAAAGTTTGCCAGAAAATTAAATAACAATGAAATTCTCATTACTGCCGACACCATGGTATTGTGTGAGAAAGAAATACTAGGTAAACCGCTAGACAGACAACATGCTGTTGAGATACTTGGCAAACTTTCAGGAAAAAAACATCAGGTACTGACAGGCGTATTTATTAGAAGTTGCTCTAGAAGCAGATCATTTACAGCATTTACAGATGTCTATTTCAGAGATTTGTCGCTTAACGAAATTGAATACTATGTAGACAACTACAAACCATACGATAAAGCAGGCGCTTACGGGGCACAGGAGTGGATCGGTTATATTGCAATAAGCAGAATAGAGGGCTCCTACTTTAATGTTATGGGGCTTCCTGTTCAACGCCTCTATCTAGAACTTGATAAATTCTTAACAGACTAAATAATATTGTTCGTTTTCCTCCTTCACCTCTCCCCTGTCAATAAGATCCCTCAAGATATGAATATACGTATCAGTTTCATCGCCCACTAATTCAGAAATCTCCTGTAATGATCTGGGGGCCAATGCTAAAAACTCCGTCATTTTTCGTTCAACCTCATTTTCGTAACTCCTGCAATCCCCGGACTTTCTATCCTCTATGCAAACATCACAAAATTCGCATTTCCGTGAGTTATTCTGACCAAAATATCTGAGCAACTGTATAGATCTGCATACATCATTATTAGAAACATAAGTAATAATACTGTCTATTCTTGATTGGTACGTGTTCTTGCGTTCATCATATTTTTTTGTAGAGATGTATAGGTTTTTATTATCCAGTCGCTCTTCGTTTAATATAAGCAACGGAGATCTCACACTTGGTATGTAATTTATTATATGCATTCTGGAAAGCAATATTAGGTTAGAAGTTACAGCTGCCTTGCTGTTCCTTGAAACTCTGGCAATATACTCTTCGTCAATTGGCACAAATGCAGAAAAAAGTCCTGTGTATATCCTCAGTATAACCTTGATGAAAGAATCTAATGATGTGTTCTTCAGCTGAATTTTATACAACTCATCTCTGTTGACCGTAAACATTATTCTACTGGGGTTATCAATTTCTTCTGTCAAATACCAGTAACCTTCGCTTTGAATGTATTTGATGGCATGAAACGCCGACAAAGTGTGCAACTTCATGCTTCTGGCAAATTCTGCTAGATTGAATTTTATAACATCCCCTTTCCCCGATCCATAAGCAAGTCCAAGGTATACAAATAGTTTTTGGTAGACATCCTTGATATAGTCAATTTCCGGAAATGACAGATTGGTTATCTGACGTAGTCTGCTTATGTCGCTACTATTCCAAAGCAAAATCGCATATGCTCTCTCTTCATCACGCCCGGCCCTTCCTGCCTCCTGAAAATATGCCTCGACAGATTCCGGGAGGTCAAAATGGCATACAAATCTGACGTCGCTCTTATCAATTCCCATTCCAAAAGCATTGGTAGAAACTATTATTCTTGTCTCTCCTTTTTTCCAGGCATCCTGTTTTTTAGACCTTTCCGCAGAGCTGAATCCTGCGTGGTAAGCCTCTGTATCCACACCCTGAGACAATAGAAAAGAAGCCAGTTCTTCCGCTCGTTTCCTCTCCCTCACATATATAATTCCAGAACCGGGAACAGAATGTGCTATTTTTAGAATCTGACCATTTTTATCTTCTACTTTTCTTACAACATATGAAATATTTGGTCTTTCAAATCCGGATTTTATAAGATTCGGTTTCATGAACCCGAGCTGAGTCATTATATCTTCTGCAACAAAAGGGGTAGCAGTAGCAGTAAGAGCTATAATTGGCACATCTCCTATTATTTCCTTAAAATCTTTTATCGAGAGATAGCTGGGTCTGAAATCGTACCCCCATTGAGATATACAATGAGCCTCATCAACTACCAGATAATTAATTTTCATCTGAGCAACTCTCACTTTGAGCATCTCATTATGAAGTCTTTCAGGTGATATGTAAAGAAATTTATAATCTCCATAAACGACATTATCCAAGGCTACGTCAATTTCGTTTTTTGTCATGCCTGAATGAACAGCCAAAGCTTTTATATTTTTATTTCTAAGCGTCTCTACCTGATCTTTCATCAAAGCGATCAGTGGCGAAACAACAATGCAGACACCTTCCTTAATAAGAGCTGGAATCTGAAAACAAACAGATTTCCCTCCTCCTGTCGGCAAAAGTGCCAAAGTGTCATCACCAGAAAGAGCTGAATTAATAATCTCCTCCTGCATTGGCCGGAATGATTGGTAGGACCAGTAAATTTCAAGTATTTCCAGGGGAGTTTTCATTGCTTTTTGGTATAAGGCAAATTTAGCAAAAAACGGGGGTTTATGGCAAGATTTTTGCTGAATTATTATGCGTTTTATCGAATGTTAAGATAATAATTTCGGTTTTAATAAAAATTATATATATGACAAATTTAGATCTTACCAAGTATGGCATTAAAAATGTCAAAAATGTTATTCACAACCCTTCTTACGAAGTTATGTTTCAAGCAGAAATGTCTGAAAAAAATGCAGGATTTGAAAAGGGCACACTTACAAACACTGGAGCAGTAGCGGTTAAAACAGGAGTTTTCACAGGTAGGTCCCCTAAGGATAAATTCATTGTTAAAGACTCAATTACTGAAAATACGATATGGTGGGATGGCACTATTAACAAACCAATAGAACAAAATGTATGGACCGAATGTAAAGAACTTGTTCAAAATCAACTTTCGGACAAAGAGACTATTTATGTAGTGGATTCATATTGTGGCACAAACGAAGATACTCGCCTTAAGGTTCGTTTTATAATGGAGGTTGCCTGGCAGGCGCATTTTGTGACAAATATGTTTATCCGTCCGTCAAACTACGAATTGGACAATTACGGCGAACCAGACTTTGTGTTTCTGAATGGTTCAAAAGTAACAAATCCTAAATGGAAGGAGCACAATTTACATTCAGATGTTTTTGTACTATTCAATCTCACTGAGAAAATGTCTGTTTGTGGAGGCACATGGTATGGCGGAGAGATGAAGAAAGGGATATTTTCTATGATGAACTACTATCTCCCACTTAAAGGAATAGCATCTATGCATTGCTCGGCAAATGTTGGAAATGAGGGCGACGTTGCAGTATTCTTTGGCCTATCTGGTACTGGCAAGACTACTTTATCTGCCGACCCAAAAAGATATCTCATAGGTGATGACGAGCATGGCTGGGACGAACATGGCGTTTTCAATTATGAGGGTGGATGCTATGCAAAAACAATCAATCTTAGTGAAGAAAATGAACCGGATATCTGGAGAGCAATACGAAGGGACGCACTGCTTGAAAATGTCACTGTAAATAATGATGGATCTATTGATTACGCTGACGGATCCGTTACAGAAAACACACGTGTCTCTTACCCCATATATTACATAAATAAAATAGTTCTTCCATCAAAAGCCGGTCATGCAAAGAAGATCATCTACCTTTCTGCTGATGCTTTTGGAGTTCTGCCTCCGGTTTCAATTCTGGACAGAGATCAAGCCCAGTATCACTTCCTTTGTGGTTACACATCAAAATTAGCTGGAACAGAAAGAGGTATTACAGAACCGGTACCATCATTCTCCCCTGCATTCGGTGAAGCATTCCTTACACTTCACCCTACTATATATGCTCAAACCTTAGCAAAAAAAATGGATGAACACGGTGCTAAAGCATATCTTGTGAACACAGGATGGAATGGCACCGGAAAAAGAATCTCAATAAAAGATACACGTGCCATTATTGATTCCATTATTGAAGGAACAATTGACCAGGCCCCTACTGTAAAAATTCCTATTCTCAATCTTACAGCTCCAGCGAAACTCAAGAATGTAACAGAAGGTATCCTTGATCCAAGAGATACATACACCAACAAAGAGGATTGGACAGAAAAGGCTAAATCACTGGCTGCAAAATACATAAAGAATTTTGAACAATACTGTGACAATGATGCTGCAAAAGCTCTTATAGCTTGCGGACCTCAGTTGTAATAAAGGGAACGAGGGGACGCATATTGTGTACCCGACAATGACCTGACAAACGGGAATTGACAGATATAATACTGACAATTTCCGTTTTTTTTATATCAGAATTAAAGTTAACATTTGTATATCAAAAGATATTGATTGTGTAATTGCCTTTATGGGTTTTGCAAATGAGCATTTGGGAACCCACTCTGTAAACTGAGTGTAAAAAAACAACAAGCAAAACCGATAATTTTAAATAAGCTCAATCACGGTTTTGCATTTGTTTTTTAGCGAAGTGAGCAGAAAGTGGGTAAATGCGATGCACAGCCCATAAAGGCAATTACACATCAAGTTGGAACGAGATGTAAAAAAGAAAAATATTAATAACTTTATAAAAAAAATGAAATGAATAAAGTAACATTAATTTTTGCAGCATGCGCATTGTTAGTAAGCTGCAATAACCAGGATGAAATGAAGTTAAAAGAAATCATCAGTCAGACAGAGAGTTCTGTAAGGCCTTTGGCCAAAGAGGCAAACCTTGCCTACTGGAATGGTACGATTACCGGTGATACTGCGGAATTCAAAAAATATTCTGATGCTAACATCAAAATAACACAGATTTTCTCTAATACGGAAACTTTTGCATCTTTAAAAAAGATAAAAGAGAATGGGAAAATAAAAGATTCTCTTTTGAACAGACAGCTAACTATCCTTTATAACTCATATCTGTCAAATCAGACAGACACATCCCTTCTGAATGCCATTATAAACAAGACAGCAGCACTGGAACAGAAATATGCAGAATTCAGGGCAAATTTTAAAGGAAAAGATATCTCAGACAATGAGGTAGAACGTATTCTTCAATCATCAAATGATAACAAGGAGCTGATGGATGTGTGGATGGCACACAAGAACATAGGATCTCATGTTGCAACAGATGTAATAGAATTGGTAAAATTAAGAAACAAGGTTGCAGTCTCTCTGGGGTTCGACAATTATCACACAATGTCACTGGAACTTTCTGGTCAGAATCCGGAAGAGATCTCTTCACTTTTTGATGAACTAGACTCTTTGACCAGAAGTACTTTTGGTAAGTTGAAAGATGAAATGGATTCTGCTTTTGCAATAAGATACAAAGTAAAAAAGGAGATGCTGATGCCTTGGCATTTTCAAGGAAGGTTCTTTCAGGAATCACCTCAGCTATATCCTGTTGATCTTGACAAGTATTACAAAGGAAAAAATCTTGAACAGTTAACCACAGATTTCTACACAAGTATTGGCTTGGATGTGAGTAAGATTATGTCAAACAGCGACTTATATGAAAAACCAAAGAAGAATCAACATGCATATTGTACAGATATTGACTCTGAAGGTGATATAAGGGTTCTATGTAATATCAGTGACAATGAGCAATGGATGGGAACAATGCTTCATGAATTTGGTCATGCTGTCTATTCTCAAGGACATGATATACCAGAAAATCCATACTTACTGAGAAACGCTGCACACACATTCACAACCGAGGCAGTAGCAATGATTTTCGGCCGCTTGTCACGTAATCCACAATGGATGAAACAAAGTCTGGGAATTCCTCAGGAGGAGATTGACAAGATATCAGATGATTGCAATAAATCACTGAAATTACAGCAATTGGTATTCAGTCGCTGGGTACAGGTGGTATATCGCTTCGAAAAGGCTATGTATGCCAATCCAGATCAGGATTTGAACACTCTTTGGTGGGATCTTGTTGAGAAATATCAGATGCTGAATCGCCCGGAAAACCGAAACTCACCTGATTGGGCAAGCAAGATTCATATTGCACTTTATCCTTGTTATTACCACAATTATCAACTGGGAGAATTATTTGCTTCTCAGATGCATTATTATATTGTAAACAATATTTCTAAAACCGGTGATTTCAAAAATGAATCATATATTGGGAATAAGGAAATCGGCACATGGATGACAAAAAACATTTTTAATGCAGGCATGAAGTATGAGTGGAACGAAATGATTAAGAGAGCAACAGGTGAAAAACTTACAGCTAAATATTTTGCCCGACAGTTTGTAGATTAAATATCAACACAACCCAATAAGAAGGCGCTTCAAATATCTGATGCGCCTTCTTTATTAACATCACCAATTGAATAATGAAACATATTTTTCCTTGGCAGGCATGATAACCTGAGTCCTTCTCCTACAGTAATCCCAATCTCAGATAATGAATCAAATGCAGCCTTATATGCAAGATCTGGAGTATTGTTGTTTTCACTCAGATGACAAAGGAACAAGGATCTTAAATCAGGATGATATATCTTTTTCAATGCTTTTGCCATCTCATTGTTGCATAGATGTCCCCTTCCATTACTGATTCTTTCAATAAGCACCTTTGGATATCTGCCGCTTACAAGCATTTCATAGTCATAGTTTGATTCTAGTATCAAATGGTTGGCTCTCTTTGAATAACTGATTATTTCATCAGTTATCTTTCCCGCATCTGTAATAAGAGTAAATTTCTCACCAAAAAAGTCAATGTGAAAACCAACAGTGTCCGTAGCATCATGTGAAACATCAAAAGGGGTTATCTTGACACCCTTGTAATCATATTCCTTATCTTTGACAATAATTCTGCGGCAATCAACAAGTGTTCCTCGTGTACAAGGATGGTATAAAAGAGAATTATGAAGTTCTGCAGTTGCCCATACAGGAATTCTATAACGTTCTGCAAATGACCCAAGATGCTTCACATGATCAATATGGTCATGTGTAACCAGGATCAGGTCAATAAGTCCAATCTGAATATTATATTCTGCTAATCTCTTTTTTATCGTCCTTACTCCTACCCCCACATCAATCAAAATGGAAACAACCCCATTTCCTATGTAGTAACAATTTCCATTACTTCCGCTTGACAGACTTATGAAATTGATCATAACACAGATCTTATCTCAGTTTCCAAATCACTCTCCTGTGTAGCCAAAAGTGTCTTATAGCCCAACAATGATGCTGAATATAAATTTGCCGGCCCATCATCTATAAATAGAGTCTCCTCTGCTTTTAGAGATGCATCTTCCAATACTTTAGCAAATATTTCCACATCTGGTTTCGCCATCTTCATTTGATAAGAGAGAAACATCCTATGGAAATAGTCGTTCATTGTCATGCCCGATGATTCAAAAAATGGCTTAACTGCCTTAATCGCAATAGGATTTGTATTACTTAACAAGAAAACATTGTAATTACTTTTCAACTTCATGATTGTTTCCAGTTTCTTTGCCGGAATTTCAACCAGAAAATCAGACATCGCCTTATCAATTTCTGAATCGGTCACATCATTTTTTATATTCTGTCTTATAAAAGACCTGAATCCATCTTCAGTCAGGAGTCCCAATTCAAAATCCAGAAATGGTCCCTTTTGAACAAATTCGTTGAGAATATTTCCAAAATCTTCAAATCCCAATTTTCTGAATGACTCTATGCAGGCATTTTTATCTAATTTTACAATTACACCCCCTAAATCAAATATTATATTTTTTATCATATCAATCTTAAAAATTATATGGGTATTTATAAATACCATTTTCTGTTATTATACCTGTAATATTTTCTGCTCGTGTAATGTCAAAAGCGGGATTATATACCTTCACTCCCTTTGGAGCGACTCTCAATTTAAACATTGAATCGGTCACCTCATAAGAGGGCCTCTCCTCTATTATTATCTCATCACCACTCATACAAGCAGTGTCAATAGATGAAGAAGGGCCCAAAACATAGAATGGTATTCCCTTGTTTTTTGCAATAACGGCAAGACCGGCGGTGCCAATCTTGTTGGCTACGTCGCCATTTTTTGCTATTCTGTCACATCCGGTGAACACTATATCTACCCAACCTCTCTCCATTACAGAATATGCCATGTTGTCGCAAATTAAGGTAACATCAATTCCGTATTTCATGAGTTCAAAAGCAGTCAGCCTGGAACCCTGCAATAAAGGCCTAGTTTCGTCAGCATAAACTCGTAGATTGTATCCGGCCTCCTTTGCAAGATAAAGAGGACCTAAAGCTGTACCAAGTCTTGATACGGCAATATGGCCGGCATTGCAGTGTGTAAGCACTCCCATCCCAGGTTTCAAAAGTGTCAGACCATACTCAGAGATGGACCTGCACATTTCCACATCTTCTGTCTTAATTACTTCTGCCTCTTCAAATAAAGATTTTAACAACTCATCTACTGTTATGTCCGGAAACAACAATCGTGATATTAATTTCCTTTCCATTCTTTTAAGCGCCCATGACAGATTCACAGCTGTCGGTCTGGATGAATTAAGTCTTGCTATCACCTCAAGTGTCTTAATCCGAAAACTATCTACACTTAATGACTTCTCTCTGTTCATTATAACACAAACACCAAATGCTGCCGCAATTCCTATTGCAGGGGCACCTCTTACCTTAAGAGTATAAATTGCTTCAAAAATTTCATTCTCATCATTCAATTGAAGAAAGACTTCTTTAGCCGGAAGTTGAGTTTGATCTAAGATAACCAGGAAAGATTTGTCTGAGGAAAGGTCGACCGAATCGTATGGAAATGACACTTCCATTACTTGAAAAATCTCTTTTTAAGCTCGTGTAACTGAGTAAGCTGCTTGTAGGAGAATTGTCTTGGAACAGCTTTTCTTGAATCAATCAGATGTGATATTTTGCAATGAGCTTCAACAATTTCTGTCCTCCAGAATGCATCTCTGATGCTCTCTCCCCAAGTAAGAAGACCATGATTTTGAAGAATAAGAACATTTTTCCCTCTGGATAGAGTCTCTACTTGCGATGCTAATTCGTCTGAACCTGGCAGAGAATATGGTGCGAATACCAGATCGTCAATCCATATTATAGCCTCCGGACTCAAAAGCTGTGTGGGAAAATGATCTGTATATGCATATGAACATGTGTAAGGCGGATGTGAATGAATAACAGACTGAGCAGATGGATTAGCTTTGTAAACAGATAGATGAGAAGATATTTCTGAAGTTACATTGTTCTCACCATAAAGTTGAACTCCATTTTTGTCTATAATTGTCAGATCATCAACAGTCAAACCTTTTTTTGTATATAACGTTGGAGTTGCAACTATCAAAAACTCCGAGATTTTTAACGTAATATTTCCCCCGTTTCCTTCAACAAAAGCTTTTTGCCATAGAAGGTCAGAGTAGTAACATACACTCTCTGCTTCCGGATAATATTTTTTTGGTATTGGAGGCATAATAGTTATTTTGATTATAAATTGGTGACCAAGTTAATAAATAATTGCGACATTTTTTCTGCCGCCTTATTTGCAGCATCAATAACGTCGTTTCCATCATTGACAAAGTCTTCCGCAAAGGAAAAAGCTTCGTTGGTTATCACTGATACTCCAAAAACGGGAATGCCTGAGTGTCGGGCAACAATAACCTCCGGTACAGTAGACATGCCAACTGCATCTGCTCCTATCTTAGAAAAAAACCCATATTCTGCAGGTGTTTCATATGTAGGGCCGGTACCAGCCAGATAAACACCCTTTTGCAAAGGTATTTGAAGATTAAGAGCGATTTCTTCTGCTTTTTTTATCAACCCAAGGTCATATGGTCTTGTCATATCCGGGAACCTCGGACCAAATTCATCAAGATTCTTCCCGATAAGTGGATTTGGCATTAAATTGATGTGATCCCTGATTATCATGAGATCACCTACCCGGAATGAAGGGTTCACACCACCCGCAGCATTTGAGACAAAAATATAGTTGACTCCAAGTTGCTTCATTACTCTGATTGGTAATGTGACCTGATCCATGCCATACCCTTCATAATAATGGAATCTACCTTGCATTGCCACAACAAACTTGCCCCCAATCTCACCTGCAATAAGATTCCCTTTATGGCCTATTGCTGTTGACTGTGAAAAATGAGGGATAGTAGAATATGGGATCACAATTTTATTATCAATCTTTTCTGCAAGATCACCTAGTCCGCTGCCCAATACAATCCCTACAAATGGCATCTTCCCGGAGATTCTTGATTTTATAAATTCTGTCGCTGAATTGATTTTCTCTATGTATTCCATAATTAGTGTTTTTATAATAAATTCAAATATAGCTTATTAGCTATACGAAGAATTTCCTGTTCACCTTCAATTATTCTGTTTTCCATTAAAATATTACCATCGCATATAACAGTATCTACACAAGAACTATTTGCAGAATAGATAAGGTTTGCCAGAAAATTTATATTTGGAGTAAATGCAAAAGAATTTGTGTCTATGATTACCAAATCTGCCAGATAACCCTCTTCTATTACTCCACATTTAATCCCAAGCGATTTACCTCCATTAACAGTTGCAAGCGAAATGAGTTCATCAAGAGGTAATTCTCTTGGGTCTCCCCTCCATGCTTTCTGTACTAATGCAGTTGTTTTCATGGTCTCAATCATATCCAGATTATTTGATGAGGCGCAACCATCTGTTCCAAGAGAAACTGTTATACCCGCATCTCTGAACTCATTATATCTGAATTTATAGCCAGAGGCTATTTTAAGATTTGAATTAATATTATGGACAACTTTCACGTCTCTTTTAGCAAGCAGCTCAATATCTGCATCATCCATCCACAAACTATGGGCCGCTATCATTTTTGAATTAAGCACCCCTAACTGTTCAAGATAAAAAGTAGGGCTTACCCCATGAAGTGCTACTGACTTTTCGTTTTCTCCCTTAGTCTCTGAGAGATGAATGTGGACAAGAAGATCTCTCTTTTGAGCGAATTCACTGGCCCATACAATCATATTTCGTGAAACACTATACGGAGCGTGCAATCCTATCGCAAATTTATTTCTGCTGCTCCACGTGCCGGACAGTTCATACATTTTTTCACACTCATATTTAATCTTTTCTGAGTTAGATTCATCCAGAAGATCTAAGATAACGTAGGGCTGGAAAGATCTCATACCCATTTCGTCAGCAGCTTGTACTGCATAAGGAAGACTCCAGTACTGATCATTGAAACAAGTTGTTCCGGATTTTATCATCTCCAGACAAGCAAGCTTTGTTCCCCAATATACCATCTCGTCTGTAAGTTTTCTCTCTGTTGGCCAAATTTTTGTCTCTAGCCACTCAGTAAGAGATAAATCCTCACCAATGCCTCTCATTAAGGTCATGGCTGCATGAGTATGCATATTTACCAACCCCGGTATGACTGATCGTCCATTTCCATTAATTATTCTATCTGCCTGAAAATCTATGTTTTCAGAAATTTTGTCAATAAGATTGTCTTTTATCAGGATGTCTGATAGTTTGTTATTTAGGACTATATTTTTTATTAATATCGATTTCATACATTTTTCTTTAATCTTGTAAAAATAGTTAGATTTTTGTAGTAACTCAAATATTTTTTGCTAATATTGTTATCAAAACCGATTTTAACACACTAAAAATATTATCATGAAATACATTTGTGTTGTATGCGACTATATCTATGATCCACAGCTAGGTGATCCTGATGGAGGAATAGCTCCAGGTACTGAATTCAAAGATATTCCTGATGACTGGGTTTGCCCCCTGTGTGGAGTCGGAAAAGAGGATTTTGAACCACTTCAGTAATTGGAAACTAAAAACAAAGGAGATATATGAGGCTGATCTGGTTAGATATTAATGCCTCTTACTCACATTCTTCGCTGGCTCTTCCGGCACTCCATGCGCAACTAACAAATCATCAATCAGATAGTATAGTATGGCATGTTGTATCAGGAACAATTAACAGTGATCCATCTCTGTTATTACTTGAAATATCAGATTTTTGCCCCGACATTATTCTTTCAACCGCATGGCTTTTCAACCACACATTCATCCAGAACATCTTAGGCAGATATAAGAGCTTAAATCCAAATACCGCAATAATTCTTGGAGGACCAGAATTTTGCGGCGAAAATGAAGATTATCTTAGATCAAATAAGTATCTAACTGCCGTTTTCAGAGGTGAGGGAGAGGAATCTTTTCAATTATTGGTTGATACTCTTTTTCAACCTTCTTTTTGGAACAGAATACCAGGAATGTGCTGGATAAATGAGAGCGGTAAATATATAGATAATGGAGAGGCAATAGTATCTGATTTTTCAATGCTCATACCTCCGGAAATGTCGCGTTTCTTTAGCTGGGACAAGCATTTCGTTCAAATTGAAACATCACGGGGCTGTTTTAACACTTGTTCATTTTGTGTAAGCGGAGGGTGCAGAAAGGTACAAAATATCGCTCCTTCCAAGATTAAGGATAGACTCACGTATATCTATTCCAGGGGAATAACGGAAATAAGGGTTTTAGACAGAACATTTAATGCAAGCTCTGAAAAGGCAGAAGAACTTCTTCTTATATTCAATGAGTTCAAAGGGAAACTGAAATTTCATCTGGAAATACATCCTGCGCTACTGACAGACAAAATCAGAAGAATGCTTGTCGGATTAGAACCTGGATTATTGCATATGGAAGCAGGATTACAGAGCTTGGATAATAAGGTTTTGAATGCATGTAAAAGATCGGGCAGCAGTGAGAAATCTGTTGAAGGGGTAAAATTCATATTGTCACTACATAAATTTGAACTGCATGTAGATCTCATTGCCGGACTTCCGTATTACACATATTTCGCTCTTGTTGAAGATGTAAAATACTTATCATCTCTCAATATAGACGAGATTCAGATTGAGTTACTCAAACTACTTCCCGGAACAAGGTTGAGGGAAGACGCATCTATTTATGGAATAGTCTATTCTCCCACCCCACCATATGAAGTACTCAGAAGTAACTCAATATCTGTTAATGAGTTGTATAAGGCATCTATTCTCTCAAAAGTGATAGACATATGGTACAACAATAAAATCTGGCATGAATCCTTTAGAAGACTTCAGAATGATAATCCGATATTTATCGAGACATTCCTGGATTATATTTTGACAAACAAATTACTCAATAGCAGACTGAGCCAGGAGAACAACGGCATGTTACTATATAAATTCTGCGATGAGTTCTATCAAAAAGCTGTCTTCGATGTAGCTTCTGCCTGGATAGTTGCTGGTTTTTCTTTAAAAAAGGGACCGGGAAAGCTGGCGATTCCATGGATTAAGGGTCTTTCAACTGAAACTAACCCTTTATATAACGAAATGCATGATCCTAACGCGTTTAACTACTATTATTTACATAGAGACGAAAAGATGTTTTGGTTTGCTTTGGATAAAAAAGACAAAAAAGGCAAACCTGCTAAAACTCATTTATCAACTTGATTAATCTAATAATAATAACCTAAAATCTGTTTTTTCGTTACTTATTATTATATTTGCGACCAAAATTCTTTAAATATGATAACAAAACAGCTGATTTCGCCAAAAAGTATAGTTATCGTTGGAGGTTCTGACGACAAACAAAAGCCTGGAGGTAGCGTCCTTAATAATTTAATTGACACTGGATACAAAGGAAAACTGTATGTTGTAAATCCGCGATCAGAAATTGTACAAGGTGTTAAAAGTTACAATAGCGTCGAAGAACTGCCACAGGTAGATCTTGCTATTCTGGCAATCCCTGCCCAATTATGTCCCGATAGCGTTGACATACTATGTAACAAAAAAGACTGCAAGGCAATAATCATCTTGTCTGCCGGATTTCATGAAGATAGTAAGGAAGGTGCTATTTTAGAAGAAAAGATAGTCGAGCTTGTAAACAACGCAGGAGCATCATTGATAGGCCCAAATTGTATAGGTGTTATGACTCCCGGGTATACAGGAATATTTACTAAACCCATACCAAAACTTGTTGAAAATGGCGTAGATATCATTTCCGGATCGGGAGCGACAGTAGTATTTATTCTGGAGGCCGCGATGCAGCTGGGACTGAGGTTTTCTTCCGTATTTTCAGTTGGCAACAGTGCTCAGCTTGGTATCGAAGAGATTCTGAAACATCTCGATGAAACATATGTGCATGGGAAGAGTGCTCCAGTCAAGCTTCTGTATATTGAGAGTATTAACAAACCGGATATGCTCTTGAAACACTCTATATCACTAATTCAAAAAGGAGCAAGAATAGCAGCAATAAAATCCGGTTTCAGCGAAGCCGGAAGTCGTGCAGCCTCTTCTCATACCGGTGCAATGGCAAGTCCAGACAAAGCTGTTACCGCTCTGTTCAGAAAAGCTGGCATAATAAGATGCTACAGCCGGACAGAACTTGTAACAGTAGCCTCTGTGTTAATGCATCGTCATCCGGAAGGGAATAAAGCCGCAATTATCACTCATGCTGGTGGTCCGGCAGTTATGCTTACCGATGTGTTATCTGATAATGGAATCAATATCCCTCATATATCGGGGCAAAAGGCAGACGAACTTCTGGCAAAACTATATCCAGGTTCATCCGTTTCAAACCCTATCGACTTTTTAGCCACAGGAACTGCAAATCAGCTGGAAAAAATAATTGATGCCTGTGAAAATGACTTTGATGTTGATTGTATGGCAGTAATTTTTGGCAGCCCTGGCCTGACTCAGGTTTACGATGTTTATGAGAGGCTTATCGATAAGATAAAGAAGTGCAAAAAGCCGATCTATGCCATTTTACCCTCTACAGTAAATGCCAAAGATGAAATTGAAATGTTCAAGGAGAAGGGAGGCATATGTTTTCCTGACGAAGTACAGTTTGGCAAGGCTTTATCTACGGTAAACAATACCAAGGGGGCGATAACAGATTGCCAGTTGCCACCTGTTGACTTTAAGATGATTCGCGATGTAATCAAATCAAGCGATAACGGATACCTTCACCCGGAACAAGTTCAGAAGTTGTTGGATGCTGCAGGAATAAACAGAGCAAAAGAGGCAGTTGTTGACAACAGTCATAGTCTGAAAAAAGCAGTCAAGGATATCGGCTATCCTTTAGTCATGAAAGTTGTTGGCCCTGTTCACAAATCCGATGTTGGCGGAGTTGTCCTTAACGTAACTGAAGAAGAGACACTTATGATAGAGTTTAACAGGATGATGAATATTCCCCAGACAAAGGCAATTATGATACAGCCAATGTTAAGCGGAACTCAGCTGTTTATTGGAGCAAAAAGAGAAGATAATTTCGGGCATCTGATTTTATGTGGACTTGGTGGTATATTTGTAGAGGCACTTCATGACATAAACACTTCGTTATCTCCCGTTTCTAAGAGCGAAGCAGACGAGATGATCAAAAATCTGAGAGGTTACAAGTTGATTCAGGGTACAAGAGGACAAGAAGGAGTAAATGAATCTCTATTTAATGAAGCTATCAGAAGGGTTTCTGCTCTATGCAATGCTGCACCCGAAATCTTTGAAATGGACCTTAATCCTCTTTTAGGTAATGCCAGACAGGTCATTGCTGTTGATGCAAGGATCAGGATAGAAAAACAGTAACATAGAATGTTCAAAAAAGCATATAAAGACTTTAAAGATTTAAACCCGAATATTCAAGGGTTTATAGTACTTATAATAATTTTGATAATAGGAATTATTATAAGATGGGATTACATAATTGATAATATTATTCGCGGTTTTAAATATTTTTCTAAATAATCGTCGTTTTTACATTACGATTTGTTGCTTTTTTAGAGAAATTTATTTACATTTGTAAAAATTTATAAATTAAACTATTAGTAAATATGGCATTAAAAGGAGCTATAGTAGTTGACAGAGAAAAATGCAAGGGATGTGGTGTATGTCTTGTAAACTGTCCTACAAATACCATTGCTTTAGCTAAAGATGTTAACAGCAAGGGTTACAATTTTGCTTTTATGGCATCACCCGAAAATTGCACAGGATGTACCAACTGCGCAACGGTATGCCCTGACACATGCATTACAGTTTATCGGGTTAAAGTATAACTGAATAATATTAAAAATTTCAATATGGCAGAGAAGATTTTAATGAAAGGGAACGAAGCAATCGCACATGCTGCAATTCGTTGCGGATGTGATGGTTACTTTGGATATCCTATAACTCCTCAATCGGAGATTATGGAAACCCTTATGGAAGAGCAACCGTGGGAAACCACAGGAATGGTGGTTTTACAAGCAGAAAGTGAAACATCATCAATAAACATGATATACGGTGGTGCCTGCTGTGGCAAAAAGGTGATGACCTCTTCAAGCAGCCCAGGCGTCAGCCTTATGTGTGAAGGTCTCAGTTATCTTGCTGGTGCAGAACTCCCATGTTTAGTTGTAAATGTAGTAAGAGGAGGCCCGGGACTTGGGACAATACAACCTGGACAGGGAGACTATTTCCAGGCATGCAAAGGTGGCGGTCACGGTGATTACAAGATGGTTGTACTTGCGCCATCTTCAGCTCAGGAGATGTATGATTTTGTAGATCTATCGTTCGAACTGGCATTCAAATACAGAACTCCGGCGATGATCCTTGCAGATGGCGTTATTGGACAGATGATGGAAACCGTAGAGTTGCGTCCTATGAAACCAAGGTTGACAAATGAGCAGATTATCGATAAATACTCTTCATGGGCAACGACCGGAAAAACTCCGGACAGAAAACAAAATGTGGTTACATCTTTGGCTTTGGATTCAATAATTCATGAACAACTGAATAATACTCTTCAGGCCAAGTACAAGAAGATGGAAGAAGATGACGTTCGCTTTGAAGAGATAATGTGTGACGATGCAGAGCATGTAATAGTTGCATATGGTTGTATGGCAAGAATATGCGAGAGCACAGTAGAAATGGCCAGAAAAGAGGGAATAAAACTTGGTTTATTGAGGCCTATAACTCTTTTCCCTTTCCCTACAAATGAGATAAACAGGCTTGTACCCCAGCTGAAAACAATGATGTCAGTAGAACTTAGCGCAGGTCAGATGATCGAGGATGTTAGGCTGGCAGTGAACGGTAGAATTCCTGTAAATTTCTTTGGACGTCTTGGTGGTATTGTTCCATCTCCGGATGAGGTTTTTGAGGCATTCAAAAAAGCTATTAACAAATAATCAAAATTGCAATCATGGATGTAAATGATATAATCAAACCAGAGAACATGGTCTATTCAAAGACACCTGTTCTTACAAGTACAACTATGCATTATTGCCCGGGTTGTTCTCACGGTACCGTACACAAATTAATAGCAGAGGTAATAGACGAGATGGGTATCCAGGAAAAGACCATTGGCGTCTCTCCAGTTGGATGTGCCGTGTTCGCTTACAATTATGTTGATATTGACTGGCAACAGGCAGCTCACGGAAGAGCACCCGCTGTGGCCACAGCAACAAAGAGACTTCATCCGGAGAAATATGTATTCACATATCAGGGTGACGGTGATCTGGCTTCAATTGGTACCGCTGAAATAATGCACGCATGTAACAGAGGAGAAAACATTGTTGTTATTTTTATCAACAATGCTATTTATGGGATGACTGGTGGGCAGATGGCTCCTACTACCCTGCTTGGAATGAAGACAGCTACCACTCCTTATGGAAGGACTAAGGAACTTCACGGATCACCACTAAGGATAACAGAACTTCTTGCTCAGCTCGAAGGTACATGCTATGTAACACGCCAATCGGTTCATAATGCAGCTTCTGCCCGCAAAACTAAACGAGCTATCAGAAAAGCTTTTGAAAATTCAGCTTTGGGAAAAGGAACATCATTTGTAGAAGTAGTAAGTACTTGTAATTCAGGCTGGAAACTAAGTCCTGTAAAGGCTAATGAATGGATGGTAGAGAATATGTTCCCAAAATACCCTGTTGGTGATATTAAAGATTTGTAAAAAACAGAAAGAGATATGAAAGAAGAAATAATTATAGCTGGTTTTGGCGGACAAGGAGTATTGTCTATGGGTAAAATCTTAGCTTATTCCGGAATCATGCAAGGACAGGAAGTTACATGGATGCCCTCTTACGGACCGGAGATGCGCGGTGGAACTGCCAATGTTACAGTAATTCTGAGCGATAAGAAAATCAGTTCTCCAATCTTAAGCAAATTTGATACTGCAATAATACTGAATCAGCAGTCGATGGATAAGTTTGAAGATGGTGTAAAGCCTGGCGGATTACTGATATACGATCCAAATGGAATCACTCGTCATCCAAAAAGAAAAGATATTACAGTTTGCACGATTGCTGCAGTTGATTTGTCTGCCGAATTAGGCAATTCCAAAGCATATAACATGGTAGTCTTAGGCGCATTTCTCAGTAAAAAGCCTATCGTTAATCTGGAAAATGTCATTAAAGGATTAAAGAAATCAATACCGGAGAGACATCATTCTCTTATTCCAATGAATGAGCAGGCGATCAAGGTTGGTATGGAGAAGATTCAGGTTATTAATAGCCTGTAAGGGGCAAATAAATACTTATTAAAGCTGTCTGATTAGTTTTAGACAGCTTTTTTGTTTAATACTTTTTAAATTTTATTATCTTTGTGATATTGCATAACAAAGTATGAGCAAAGATTATCAAATAGTCATAAACAGTCTTAAACAGAAGATTGAACTTATAATATCAAGATATGAACAGGTTGTGACCGAAAATCAAAGATTATCTGCCGATCTCCTCTACTGTAAAGATGCATTGAACAGTAGTATTAACAACGTAAAAGAATTAGAAGAAAAAGTAAATAAATTACAGTTAGTTGAAGCTTTCAAGACATCCTCACAAGATGTTAAGGAGGCAAAGCAGAAAATTGGCAGAATGGTGAAAGAGATAGACAAATGTATTGCACTTTTAAATGACTAAGTATTAATGGAACAACAATCAATACGGATCAGCATTGCAGACAGATACTATCCTCTCAAAATAGCGATTTCAGATGAGGAGAAGATAAGGGCCGCAGCTAAAATTATTAATGAAAAGGTAGATTTATATAAAAAAAGGTATATAAATCGCGATACACAGGATGCTCTTTCAATGGCTCTTCTTCAGTTTGTGATTCGTTTGATAGAATCTGAACAAAAAGAGGAGAGCAATCAGATAATTGACGAACTGCAAAATCTGGACACTCTTCTTGATGAGTACATCAAGGTCAATATTTCTTAAATTCAACTATAGTGCTTAGCCGTTGGTTTAGCTCTTTGCCAAAATCAACACTAAAAAATTACCGGGCGAAACTCGACAGTCAAAAACAGGCCTATTTACCCTCACGGGGATTCCATTATGGGACGTTGGACGTTTGCGACACAAGTCGGTGCTCAAATCTTATTATTAAGGTTTTTGACTAAACAGCTCTTCCAACGGCTTTTTTGAAAATTACAACACTATATATATACACAAATGGAAATAATTTTAACAATTCTACTCCCCGCAATAGCCGGCTTTGGTATAGCGTACTATGTGGGTAACAATATTTTACTTAAGAAACGCAGAGAAGAGATAATTAAATGTGCAGAACAAGATGGTGAAAACATCAAGAAAGAGAAAATCTTTCAGGCAAAAGAGAAGTTTCTGCAATTAAAAAGTGACCATGAGCAACAAATCCTTGAAAGGAGCAATCAGGTAGTCCAACAGGAAAACCGACTTAAACAGAGAGAGTTGGTTCTTAATCAGCAAGCATCTGAGATTCAAAAAAAGAACAAAGAGGCTGAAACAATTAAGGAAAACCTTAAACTACAATCGGACCATCTTGAGAAAAAGCAGGAGGAGTATGAAAAGCTAAGAGTAGAAGCAATTCAGAAGATTGAAAACTTAGCCGGAATGTCTGCTGTTGAAGCTAAAAATCAATTAGTCGAAACCATGAAGTCTGAGGCGAAGTCTGAAGCAATGTCGTATATAAGCGAAGTTGTTGATGAAGCAAGACTGACTGCAAGTAAAGAAGCTAAGAGAATCGTAATAAACACCATACAGAGAATTGCACCTGAAACTGCCATTGAAAATGCGGTTACGGTATTCAATATCGAAAGTGACGAAATCAAAGGAAGGATCATTGGAAGGGAAGGAAGAAACATTCGTGCACTGGAAGCTGCAACCGGTGTGGAGATTGTTGTAGACGATACTCCCGAGGCAATATTGTTATCAGCTTTTGACCCAGTAAGGAGAGAAGTTGCCAGATTGGCTCTTCATCAGCTTGTTACAGATGGAAGAATTCACCCTGCAAGAATTGAGGAGGTTGTTGCAAAGGTTCAGAAACAGCTCGACGATGAAATTATGGAGACCGGCAAGAGGACTTGCATAGACCTTGGGGTTCACGGACTTCATGTAGAACTTATAAGACTTATAGGAAGAATGAAGTACCGTTCTTCATATGGACAGAATTTACTTCAACACTCAAGGGAAGTTGCAAATATTTGTGCTACAATGGCTTCCGAACTTGGTCTAAACACAAAAACAGCCAAACGCGCAGGTTTGCTTCATGACATTGGAAAGGTGTCAGATGAGGATCCTGAACTTCCACACGCTATTCTTGGTATGAAGCTCGCAGAAAAATACAAGGAGAAACCCGAGATTTGCAATGCGATTGGCTCTCACCACGAGGAGGTCGAGATGACTTCTCTCATTTCGCCTTTGGTTTTAGTGAGTGATGCGATATCCGGAGCAAGACCGGGAGCAAGAAGAGAGGTTATTGAGTCCTATATCAAGAGGTTAAAGGAGATGGAAGATTTAGCATTGGCCTATCCGGGAGTAACTAAGACATATGCCATTCAGGCAGGCAGGGAGCTCAGGGTTATAGTTGGAAGCGAAATGGTTTCCGATAAAGACTCTGAACAATTGTCTATGGATATTGCAAAGAAGATTCAAGATGAGATGGTATATCCGGGTCAGGTGAAAATTACGGTCATCCGGGAAACCCGGGCAGTTAGTTTTGCGAAATAAGGGTTACGAAGGCATCTTAAGCATGAAATAAAACTTATTGCTGATCTTAAATTCTAGTGTTTGAACTGTTTTATATTCCTTTTTCATAGTACTATTCTTTTAGTTTGGCAATAATTATTGTAGGATTAGCCCCTTCTTTTACGTTAATTCTGGCAATATTTTCAATTGAAGAATTCATCATCTCATCATTAATCGTGAGAGTAACGATGCCCTTTTTTATAAATGAAATGTTATTAAAAAACACAGATAGGTTTTCTTTTGAAAAAGACAATCCAAGTGCACTAAATTCAACCTTATTTACTATTCTTATCTCTTGCTTAACAAGGTCAACTAAATAATACCTTTCTTTTATTGGTTCCATTATTATATTGCCACCACCGATATTCTTCAGTTCATTATCAATGTTAGATATGATTAATGACTTACCATTGAACATGTACCCAGAATTATCTCTTTTATACTTTCCTTCTTCAGTAGTTTTTATACATATTATAGGTAACGCAGAACTATAATTGTCTATTCTATATAAAGTGTCAGAACTATTTGGAAGATAAATAATATCCTTACTATAGTTTAAAATAGAGGGTCTTTTTCTCATTACAAGCCCTTCTTTAATAGGTGAATTGCGAGTAATTGTCGATTTTAGATCCCCTTTAATATTCTGTATAAAAGCTAAAGTATTTGAATGACTAAATGAACTCCTTTGAGGAAAGCAAATCAATGTTGTATCGTTAAGAAGGTTTATTGCAACCAATGGGCTTCTAATTGCGTTAGGAATCGTTTTTAGGAAATTTCCAGTATGTATATCAAAAACCTTTATGTTATCTTTATCATCCATCTGAACACAATAAAGAAATTGGTCTTTTGAATCAACTGAACAATCTGAAATGCTTAAGATTTCTCCAGGCCCGGATCCTTTTCTCGAGATGTTTTTTATAAAGTCACCCTGATAGTCGAATTGTAGGATTCTATCAATAGAATAGAGATAAATATATTTATTACCAGGATATATATTACATGATCCTGGTACTAAACAAGAATCATTGGTTTCTAATGGAATTATTTTTATACCATCCTCAATGTATTCATTAATATTAATTGAAATCTCTTTATATAAGTCGCTTTCAGCGTTAATAATAGTTAATTCAGTACTATTATTTTTGCAACTGTTAACAAGAAGAAAGGTTAATATTAATACTATAAATTGTAAAGTTTTCATACGTAAATATTTTATAATTATTACCCATTAACAGAATGTAACAACTTGTCTTATAGGCTCTTCAATAATAATCATTGTATCTTTTCCAAATTTAACGGGATATATGAGATATCATAAATGTAGCACAATTTTAGATCGAGTTCAGGATAGTTCTTGTTTGCACCTATTTCAATAATTTTATCATGGGGTTGCGTACTACATGAAAGAATTACAATCAAAATCACTGAACTTACAAAAACCAATTTTATTAAATTTATTTGTCATAATCGTATCTGATTAAAATCATTTCTTTAATATAAAATAGCACAGAATAAGATTGTTTTGTGTCGTATTTTCAGCAAGATAGAGAGGCAATTTAATTCCGGGAAGATTACTATTCATGACTTTAAAAATCCTTCTCTCAATAGAATTGACAAAAATCGAGTCGTATGCTCCAATACTGAAAACAGTTCCGGGTTTGTACCATTCCATAATATTAGTATTATATGACATGCTATCATTGTATACTCCCATTTGATCATTGCATATTGTAAAGGTTTTTATAGAAGATAAAGTTCCCTTATATTCCAATACTTGGCTCCATCTTAAAAGCCACTTATCTTCAGAAAGCTGCCACAAACCAGAGAGTGTAATTTGTCCAAGTTTTGATGGAATGTTTTTTTTAATAAGCCTTGGTTTATTGGCTTTATTAATTTTCACGATAAATACAGGTTCTTTATCATCTTCGTTGTATCTGTATACGATATCATCGAACAGATATTTTACTAAAACCCCGCTGTCACTTCGGCTACAAATATTAATCGGTGCAATTTTCTTATAAATTGTATCATACAATTGTTTATCCGGTGTAAAGCTTTTTTTGGAAGGGTGGTCAATCTGCTTTATGCTTTTGTCTCCGAGGTCTGCCACGAATGTTACCGGAACTAGCAAGCTGCATGTAGTAATAAGAATGTGAGATTTGTCCAGCAATACGAGCTGGTCGTATTTGTATTTCGGATCTAGTTTTAATTCATCGAGTATGTTTCCTAGTGTATCCAGACTGATTATTTTTGTGTACTTGGCATCAAGGGCATATACATTTTTATTTACCGTATCAATATCAAAAGAGATGAAATCATATATGCTGTCCTGAGTTTGAAAGCTATTATCCAAATGCCCGGTAATTAAATTGTATCGCCTTATGTGGTTTTTAAGGAGAATAAAGATATCATTATCAATGCTGATAATCTGTTTTACATCTTTTTGGGAAAAACTGTCGGTTTTTTCTAGAAAAACAGCTTTATATTCTGTAAAGTATTCATTATATCTTTCTTCTAGAACAACAGTTTTTTCCTTACTAAAACTTTGCAGATCTATGACTTTTAAATTTTTGTTGCTGTCTGAACAATTATACAGACTAATAATTGATATCAGTGCAAGAATGATTCTCCACTTTCTCATTTCATTCTAAATTTAATAATTATAGGGTTTTTGTCACTCTCAGGTTGACCTTTGATCACTAGTATAACATCGGTAGAGGACCCTTGGAAAATTAGGTCCCGACTGCCTATAGTTAGAAGACTATCTTTTGTATCTTTAATTTTAACATTTTGATTGTAGCTGCCAGTTGCAATATTATACAATGATAAAAATGAAGTTCTGACTCTTTCCTTATTGATTGATATTGTATAAAAAAACAATATCAAGTCCCCTCCCTGAATTATATTCCTCATACCAAATTCACTTTTTGCAGAGTTCCCCCATTTTTCAAGGAAGAGATCTTCGTAATCAGTTCTCATACTACCCATTCGAGCTAAGATGGTAGGTACCATTTTTTTATTTTTAAGAATAAAAATTGTGTCATTAAAGTAATTATAGATGAATGGATTTTGTTTATCTCCGAAAATATAAACATTACTTAAAATCAACTCTCCTGGTAACACATTCCTCTCCTTTTTGGAAATGACATCCATACCCCCAACCGAATCATTAAATAAAAACAAATCCATCCTTGATGAGTTATTGGATGTATAAAACAACAACGAATCCCTGTATGGAAAAAATGATTTAAGGTATAAAAGAGTATCTTTAAAATCAGGTTTAAACAAAGAGAGAAAATTACCCTCTCTATCATATTTCAAAAGTTTCTGGCTGGGAAAATCAAATAGATTCACACTACTGTCTTTTTCATTGACAAAGATTTTTTTAACAAACAAGAATTCCCCGGGACCTCTACCTTGAGTTCCTATCTGACGGATAAATTTTCCTGTTTTGTCATATTCATAAACATTCGTTTCGTCGGAAACAATGTAGTATGATTGATAAGATTCATAAAGATCAGAAATTACACCGATAATTGGAGCCTTTTCAGAATTATCCAGCTCAATGACTTCTGTTCCAGCTACAATAGAATCAAGAGGAATTGTAATACAGTCTGCATTCTTTGACAAATCGTGCAGAGTAACCACTTTCAGGTTTTCATTCCTTGAGCAAGATGCCAATATAAGTATAGAGGATAATAGTAGTAATTTTTTCATAGATACTTTTATTAAAATTCTGAAAATCAATCCAAAACTAATAAAAATATACAAATTAAAAAAATTATCTGTCTTTAAATAGTAGCTTGTAATCTCTTACTGCTGCTCTCTTTAAGAATTTTTCAGGGACAAACTTCCATTGATTGAGTTTGGTTGCTTTGATTGATCCGCTTTGCTTCAATTTGTCGTATATCAGTGCTCTGATATCAGTAGAACGGCTTATGACCCTGCTATCAAGTTCACTCCTTGGGATCCTTGCTCCTTGTTCCAGAATATCGCCTCCTCCATTTGCCCTGTATGATGAGAGTGCTACCTTGTATTTTGATTCGGGATTAAACATCTTACCATCTGCCATCGATATAATCGTGATCCTCTCTCCGTCTCCTTTTTGAACATCAACCTCATATAAGATACCCGCTGCTGAATCAAAATTGAAGTTCATGTTTTTAAATCTGTACCTGCCTTCGTCGCCCCATGTTTCTATTTTCAACAAATGATCGTCAGCACTTTTCATCTGATTTATCCATTTTGAATATGAAAATTCCAGGTAATCCTTTATCTCCTTGCCGGTCATCTCAATAACATACAACTGATTCTCGAAAGGGTAAAGGTTGAGCAGATCCTGGTAATTCAATTCTCCCGCAGGAATAGTAATATCAAGAGATAGCGGAGCTGCAAAAGAGATGTTGGCATTTGATTTTTCCAGCTGTATTGAATGGATCATATCTATATACTCAGATGACCCGAAATAGGAGTCACGCGATGTAATTGTATTTTCAAGCCTTCCAACAACGGTATTAGTAAATTTCTTAACCGCCAGAAATTCTTCATGAAACTTATTTGTATACTCTTTATCCGCAGTAACCCCTTTCATTGGAATTGTCTGTGGCTCGTATGTCTTTGAGACAACCTTTCCATTTTCAACAATAAGACTCACCTTTACAAACGATAGAGATGATGCTCTGCTGCCACCCTCTAGTACCAGAACACTATCTTGTCCGTTCCTGACAAACTCTGCAACTGTTTTATGATCATGAGCAGCCATTACAATATCGATTCCCCTGACATTTTTTGCAACATACCTTGCAGGGTCTTCCATTTGGTAGCTGTTTTCATCTCCCAGTCCTGTGTGCAATGCAGCAATTATCAGCTGTGGTTTCTCTTTTCTTTGTATATCCACAACAAGATTTTCCAGCAATGGTATTATCTCTTCAAATCGCATTCCGCTCCATAACTCCTGAGATAGCCATTTACTGATATTAGGATTTGTCATCCCGATAACTGCAATTTTCATCCCCTGTCTTTCAATGATAGTATATGGTTCAAAATAAGGTTTACCGGTTTTTACATCTATTGCATTAGCTGCAAGATATGGGGGATTGAGCTCCTTTACTATTTTGTCGTAAACGAGATGGCCGGCTTCAATATCATGATTTCCAACTACAACAGCATCATATTTAAGGTGATTTGCCACTTTGCTGAAAATATGCTCACTTTTTGTATCAACATAGTTGTAGTAAAACACAGAATTGTCACCTTGAAGGTGGTCCCCGATATCAAGAAGTACGACCGAGCCCTCTCCTACCCTTTCTCGTGCCCCTTTTATGTACGTAGAGACGGATGAAAGAGAGAATGGGTGAGTTGTAGTATCCGTATATAATGAATCAAAAATACGCCCATGCAGGTCGTTTGTTGAATATATCTCAATTGAAAAACTTCCGTCTTTTATCCTTTCACCCGTGCATCCGGTAAGTGAAACAAAAAGCAGAATTATTATATAAGGAAAATATCGTTTCATTCTTAAATTATTTTAAAGTTGTCTGCATCTTTCCATGCCTTGAATTTTTGTCTGAATAGCACAAGGTCATTAATGTCAAGATTATAGGTTTTGTAATTAAATTCATCAGAAAAATGTTCGGGTGTTATTGGCTCTCCTTTATAATCCGATACGAATCCTACAGGATTGTAGCTGTTAAGAGGGTCATTGCCGGATCTGTTTGTAAATGCATAATAGCTTAAGTTTTCAATAGCCCTTGCACGTACCATAGGCTCTATTACACTCTCCCGGGATGAGGGCCAGTTTGCCATATTGATTACAATGTCGTAGGAAAGGTTTATATTTCTTGACCATACAGGGAACCGGAGGTCATAACAGACTTGCAGTAAAATATTGAAACCTTTATAGTTTACTATTGTATTGGAATCGCCTCTGGTATATACCATATCTTCTCCCCCATAACTGAAGAGGTGTCTTTTATCGTAATGAAATTCAGTTCCGTCCGGTTGAATAAAATATGCTCTGTTGAACAGTTTGTCCTGCACCCTTATTGGAACAGTCGCAGTAATTGCTATGTTATATTTCCTGCTCTTCTCTCTCATCCAAGAAATTGAAGGCCCATCTATACTCTCTGCAATCTCTCTATTCATTGTAAAGCCGTATGTGAAAAATTCAGGCAGTACCAATATATCTGTTACAGAACCCATACTAATGAATAAGTCTTCCAAAAGATAGTCGCAGTAAGCAATATTTTCTGCTCTTCTCTCCCATTCAATAGGGATCTGACATAATGTTATTCTCATATTAATAAATATAGCCAAAGTTAGTCATTCAATTTGAAAAATTTCAATTAGGTTTGTTACAAAATTCTTTGTCATGAAGGTCCATTTTTCAATTCCTTATAAAACCACTTTTGGCCAGCAATTGTTTATTACCGGGTCATTTGATATAAAGGGTGCAATTCCGTTAACCTTAATTGACAATGAATGGACATATTCATTTGAAAAAGAGGATTTTGAAAACTTTGAATACTCCTATTTCCTTATTAATGAAGATGGTAAAATAGAATTCGAGTCAGGACCTGCCAGGAAATTTATCTTCTCTCCTCAATTCAATGAATATTTCATTAAAGATGAATGGAAGCCATACAGCGATGAATCTCCTTTTCTTTCGACTGCGTTTAAAAAGGTTTTGTATTTCAATAAAAGGAATACTCACAATGAATCCGGAGATATAACTATAAGATTATCTGCGAACAATACTGCATTGGACACCACTATTGCCATCTGTGGAGATTGCCCTTATCTTGGATGCTGGCAACCCGGGAAATCAAAGGAGATGCATTTAAACAGCGAAGGATTTTGGGAAATTGTTTTTAAGAAAACAGAAATTCCCCAATTAATTGAATATAAATTTATTCAGATTGTCAACCATACAGATATTAAATATATCTGGGAAGAGGGGAATAACCGTACAATCAGAATTCCGGAGTTGAGTACCATATCATCTGTGACGATAAATCATTTTTCCATTAATCTGGCTGCAGCAAAAACCAGAATTGCTGGTACAGCTGTACCTGTATTTTCATTGAGAACTGAAGATAGCTGTGGTATCGGAGACTTTCTTGACCTTAAGAAAATGATAGATTTTCTGAAAGTAACTGGTCAGAATGTTTTACAGTTGTTGCCGGTGAATGATACGACAATGACCCACACCAGAAAAGATTCCTATCCTTACGGAGCAATATCAATTTATGCTCTTCATCCTATCTATATCAATCTGGGGGCTGTTGGCAGAATAAATGACGAAGAATATCTAAAATCCTTTCACGGAAAAGCTATTAGATTAAATAGGCTGGGAAGCATAGACTATGAGGCTGTTGAAAAGCTAAAATGGATTTATCTGAGAAAAATATTTGAACAAGAGGGTGTTAAAACACTAGAAAGTGAAGAGTATAAATCTTTCCTTGAACTTAACAGGTATTGGCTAGAACCATATTCTGCATTTTGTTTTCTCAGAGACAGGTATAAAACAGCTGAATTCGATAAATGGCCGAGATATTCAGTTTATGATCATAATGAGATAAAAAATCTACCGGATGAATCTGGTAAAACATTCCTCTGTATCTCATTACACCGTTTTGTTCAGTATCATCTTCATAAACAACTCTCATCTGTCCATGAATATGCAAGTCAGAATAAAATAATCCTGAAGGGTGATATCCCAATTGGTGTGAACAGGAACTCTGTTGAGACGTGGGTGGAGCCTACTTATTTTAACTTTAAAGGACAGGCGGGAGCTCCACCGGATGATTTTTCCGAGAAAGGGCAGAATTGGGGATTTCCAACCTATGATTGGTCAAAAATGGAGCTTGACAACTACTCGTGGTGGAAGAAAAGGTTCCGGAAAATGGCTGAATATTTTGACGCATATAGAATCGACCATATTTTGGGGTTCTTTAGAATATGGGAAATCCCCGATGATTCAATAGAAGGATTGATGGGCCACTTCAATCCGTCATTGCCATTTTCGGCAGAGGAAATAGAAAATCAAGGATATAAATTTGACTATGAAAGAGATTGCAAACCTTTTATAGACGAATCTATATTGGACCAGTTTTTTGGCACCAATAAAGAGGACATTAAGAATCATTTTCTTGATTTCATAGCTGGAGAAAGATATGCACTACAGGAGAGGTTTTCTACACAAAGAATGATTGAGGACTATTTCTCTGCAAACTCGAAATCAGCTCTTAAAGTACAAAAAGAGGGGTTATTCACTTTGTGTTCAGAAGTTTTGTTTCTTAAAGATCCTGATGATCATACCAAATATCATCCGAGAATAAATGCACAACTCACTAATTCATACAGGGTTTTAGAAAACGATCAGAAAAAATGCTTTAATAGGATATATAATAGCTATTATTATCTGAGAAATGATGTTTTGTGGTTCCACACAGCAGTGAAGAGACTGCCGTCTCTTATATCAGCAACAGGAATGCTTGTCTGTGGAGAGGATTTGGGAATGATACCATCATGTGTGCCCTCTGTAATGAATACATTAAGTATAATAAGTCTGGAGATTCAGAGAATGCCTAAAAACCAGGGAAAACAATTCGCAGATACATCAAAGTATCCTTACCTATCTGTCTGTACTACCGGAACTCACGACACAAGTACCCTAAGAGCATGGTGGGAGGAGAATTATGATTCTAGCAAAATGTACTTCAAAGAGGTGCTTGGAGAGGAAGGTATAGCTCCTGTTAGTTGTGAACCTTGGCTTTGTAGGAAAATAATTGAAGCACACCTGAATTCTCCCTCTATGCTTGCAATATTCCCTTTACAGGACTGGTTATCCATATCGGGTAAGATAAGAAGATCCAATCCTGAAGACGAGAGAATAAATGTGCCATCTAATCCCAAACATTATTGGAGATACAGAATGCATATATGTATGGAGGACTTACTTAATGATAATGAGCTTATAAAGAATATCCGGAAGTTGATTCAGAATTCAGGAAGAGAATTGAGATAATTACTTTTTTCTCACTTTTGAATAAATTTTATCCATTACCAGAGCAATAGCACCATCTCCTGTAACATTGCAGGCTGTTCCAAAACTATCCATAGTTATATAAAGGGCAATCATCAATCCTATTAATGTTTCATCAAATCCAAGCATCGACTGAAGTATCCCCACAGCTGCCATAATTGCTCCTCCCGGCACACCCGGTGCTGCAACCATAATGATTCCCAGCATGAAAATAAACCCTGCAAAAATATCCAGCCCAACCGGCATGTTCATCATCCACATTATTGCAAATGCACATGCTACAATTTTCAAGGTGCTGCCAGCTAAATGAATTGTTGCACAAAGAGGAATAACAAAATCTGCTATTTCCGGGTCAACTCCATTTTTTTTTGTTTGTGCCAATGTTACAGGAATTGTTGCTGCAGAAGACTGAGTTCCCAAAGCAGTCATGTATGCAGGTAACATATTCATTAGTGACTTAATTGGATTCCGACCTGTAATTGCACCCATTACAAAAAATTGAAACAGCAACAAAAGAATGTGCATAACAAAAATTACTATTATAACTTTAAAGAAAAGCCCCATAATGAGTGATACTTGCCCCTCTTCGGTTATTTTTAGGAAGATACCATATATATAGACAGGTAATACAGGAATTATTGCTTTAGTAATAACAATAGTTATAAGATCTCTGAATTCAAATAATGATCTCTTGATAAGATCGCCTTGAACAACCGCCAAACCTAAACCTATAATAAAAGCCAGTACTAGAGATGAAGTAACTCCCATAATTGGGGGCATATCTATGGAGAAAAATGGAGTAATCGCATTAGTAGTAAGATTTCCCAGATTCTCCAAAGACAATGATTTATCCATCAAAAGAGGGAGAGAAAACTTTGTTGTGAAATATGAAAAGAATCCAGCAAAAAGCGTTGAACCATATGCTATCAAAGCAGTTATTCCGAGTAACTTACCAGCTCCTTTGCCCAGATCTGCAATTCCTGGAGCAACTAATCCAAGAATAATCAATGGTATGACAAACCCAAGAAAATTGCTGAATATTGAATTGAATGTTACGAAAATCCTGACTATTGAGACAGGAAAAACAAAAGATGAGAGAATACCAAGAATTATAGCAATAATTATCTTAGTCAGGAGTCCTGTTTTGAATTTAAACATAAATGTGATTTATTATTATTATTTAAAAATGCCAACTCCTTTATCACCAGATGATTTAGCCCAGGCTCTGTGCATTATCTGAGTATTGAAAACCAATGATATATTTCCAAATTTATCAACAGCAATCACTCCGCCTCCGGATCCACCCATAGGATCAATTTTATTGAATATAACTTCTCTTGCTGCTTGTTCAACAGACAGACCCTTATACTCCATTAAAGCTGAAATATCATATGCTACCACCCTGCGAATCCATAATTCACCGTGTCCGGTTCCAGAAACGGCAACAGTGTTATTATTAGCATAAGTTCCAGCTCCAATAATTGGAACGTCTCCTACCCTGCCCCATTTTTTCCCGGACATTCCACCTGTAGAAGTTGCTGCTGCAAGATTTCCATTGCTATCTAATGCCACACAACCTACAGTTCCCCTTGGATCGGGGCTTTCCTTCTGAGTTTTTATGCTATTGATTTGTTGAATCCTCTCCTTTGTAGAAAAATATGAATTTTCAACAATCATCTCTCCCTGTGATTTTGCAAAAGCAGATGCTCCTTCACCTATAAGTAGTACGTGTTGAGTGCTATCCATTACAAGTCTTGCAGTTTTTATCGGATTCTTTATATCTCTTACACCTGCAATAGCTCCAGCCTTAAGATTAGAACCATCCATTATTGCTGCATCAAGTTCATGAATACCTTCAATATTTAAAACGGCACCTTTACCTGCATTGAACAGCGGACAATCTTCAAGGTAGACAACCACTGCCTGAACCGTATTGAGACTACTCTCTCCTCTTGAGAGCATCTCTGTTCCAATATTTAGTGCAATCAGAAGGTGCTTTTCATACTCGTTCCTCTTCTCATCAGAAATTGAAGACGACCCGCCAGCTCCACCATGGATTGCAATTGCCCATTTTTCCGGCACCTTTTTTTCTTGACAAATACCTAATTGACTGCTAAGTATCGTCAGCATTAATGACCCGATTATATTAACTTTCATAGTACTTAAATTATTACACTTTCGTTTTGAAAGAAACAATTTGTCTTTTCGAAATTTTAATTAAATTTATACGAAATTAGTTAAAAAAATGAAAAGACTTTATATTGTTTTGACGCTCTGCTGTCTCTCTGTTGCCTTAGCATCAAATGCACAGTCAGCATCGGCCGGAATTGTAGATTCATTCAACCCTTCTACGGTGAGAAATGTATACGAAATAATTAAGTATGTTCCGATTGAAGAAAAAAAGCAGTTAGCCCTAGCCATTTTAATAGAAAAGGAGGATATCTTTTATGCAAAATGTCTTAAGGAGGATAAAGTAATAAGTAACCGGAATAAAAACATACTCTTGGCTATGCGTAAGGAAAACCTTCAAAAAGTACTTACAGATGAGGAGCTTGAACAGTATTACAGGGGAATAAGCGATATTGAAGCAGAAGCAATGGCTGTTGATGTAAGGGAAAAAACAAAAATTCAATTAGGGGCATCGTACCAGGAGGGAAAATTCATTTATGCCTCCTTTTATAAAATATTCCTTGAATCAAAAGTGGCTGAGCTGAAATATGCAGATAAACCAAAACAGCTGGATTCTGCGTTAAAGAAGATAAAAGAAGATGAACTTAAGGTTTTACTTGAAAAGAGCGGACTTTTTGTAGATAATAATTTTATCGCCAGACGAGTCTGGACATTCAAACCAAATACACCATTAAGATAGTTAATTTAAAAAGATTATGATGAATTCCAAAATATTGACAAGATACGCAATTGGTGTAGGATCTATAGCGCTTTCAGGCACATTGTTTCCTATATCTGGCAATGCACAGGATTCCCAAAAAAACAAAATCAGCGCCAAAAAACCTAACATACTTTTTATTGCAATTGATGATCTGAGGCCGGTAATATCTGTTTATGGCGACAAGATGGCCCACACACCCAATTTCGACAGACTGGCAAAGTATGGAGTCACATTCACAAGTAACTACTGCCAGATGGCTCTGAGTGGACCAACACGGGCTAGTCTGCTCACTGGTCTCCGTCCCGATCATATCGGTGTCTGGTCACTGCAGGGCAATTTCCGTATAAACAATCCTCAAGCCATCACTCTTCCTGAGATTCTTAAGATTAATGGTTATGAAACAGTCGGTGTAGGCAAGATATTCCATCCGCTGGATAATAAAAAGTTCCGTGATGATCCTCAATCATGGAGTCTTCCATATATAAAAACACCTTCTCCCACATATATGATTGCCGGTGGCAGAAAGGCTACTGAATGTGCAGATGTTCCAGACAATGCTTACGAAGACGGGATTATTGCTGAGAGGGGTATAGAACAACTTAAGTCATTATCAAAATCAGAAAAACCATTCTTCCTTGCAGTAGGGTTCAAAAAACCACATGCACCATATGTTGCTCCCAAGAAATATTGGGATATGTACGACCGGGACAAAATGCCAATTGCAGAATATCAGGATATGTCATCGAATCCTGTATTATATGCCTATCATCCTTCAAATGAACTTAAGGTGTATTCCGACATCCCTCCCTTCCATAGTTATGAGGACACAAAGCATCTTGATGAAGCCACTCAACGCAGAGTCATACATGCCTATTATGCATGTGTATCCTATATTGATGCCCAGCTTGGAAAGATCTTGGATGAAATTGAGGGGTTAGGGATTGCAGAAAACACAATTATCATTTTATGGAGCGATCACGGCTACCATCTTGGGGATCATGGTCTTTGGAACAAGACAACAAACTTTGAAACATCTACACGAACAGCTTTGATAATTTGTGCCCCAGAAATGAAAAGAGACTTATACTCAAATTCAATTACTGAATTCGTTGATATTTACCCAACAGTTTGTGACCTCGCGGGGGTTGAAGCACCTGAAAATCTTGACGGAAAAAGTTTGACTCCTGCTCTAAGAAATCCCTTAACAAAGATAAAAGAGTATGCTTATGGTCAATATAACAGAGGCAATATTAACGGTTACTCATGCAGAAATTCAAGGTATCGTATGGTTGAATGGGTTAAAGACTTCAAGACTTATCTCTCTTTTGATGGAAAGGAGGTTGTTGGTCTTGAGCTCTATGATTATGAAAAAGATCCTCTCGAAACTAAAAACGTAGCCAACAACCCTCTCTATAAAAAAATAGTGACTAAAATGCAAAAGGATCTTCACCGTTTTTATCAGAATCAATTTGAAAAGAGCAAGAATTATCATATCGCAGAATTATTTCCAATGAACCAGAAAGCAAAGGATGAGGAAGAGGAGTAATTCTTCTAATACCATCATAAAAAAACCGGCCCTGTTTTGAGCCGGTTTTTTTATGTTTACATATTTATTAGTTAGGTATCAGCACCTTGATGTCATCCAGGAATATTCTGTTCTTCCCGGCTCCAACTCCTGATAATGCGTAGTCTTTGCCCAAGAACTTAATTTGAGTTTCTGATGTTGCTCCGGTAATTGTAAATGACCTTTCTGTGGCTATATCAGCCCAAATTGCTGTACATGTTGGATCTGTTGTATAATTAGGCCAGTTATCAATAGTAAAAGTACTTGTACCTATTGTACCAGGGCCAATTATACTTACAACAAGCATGTTGTCGTCTTTCGTACCCGCTGCTGTCATATAAGGAACGGCCTTGAACTTAACCAATAAGTTCTTTGTCCCTACAAGTGCTGTTAATTTTGGAGAAATTAAATCCCCGCCATAACTGGTCAATCCCAATTTCACAAACCCTGGACGAGAATATAATGCAACTTTTGTATAGAAAGGATTTACCGTAGTTGTCCATCCTCTCGTTTGTTCTGCAGTTGTCCAGGAATCATATCTTGTTTCACCTGTTGTTGTATAGAAAACTGCGTTTCCGTATGTCAGCCAGTTAAAGTCTTCAAACAATACAATTGTTCCTTCGCTCTTGCCCTCTTGTTTAACAACAAGTGTAACATTCAAATTTGGGAATGCAGCGCACACAAATGAAACATTAGCAGTTCTTGGAGCTGTCTGTGTATTTTCTGTTGCGGCAAATGTCAGGTCGGTTCCCGAAGCTCCAACAACTGAACTTTTAAGTGTCAGCCATGCTGCATCGGAACTGTAGGTATAAGTAACGTTAGCTTTTACATTAATCTTAATATCCTGAGCAAGCAAATTAATATTCTTGCCGGCAGCAATATCAGATACTGTCAGGAAAGGAGTGGCTTTATCCTGATTTACAGTAAATAATACTGGTTGTTCTATACCATCAACCAGAAAAGTAAATTGCATCTGACGATCTACAAATGTATTATTTTGCTGAACAATGATTTTCACTATACCATCATCATTTCCTTCATTTGGAAAGAATTTTACCCAGTTGTTTGTAGTTTTTTCCACAATTTTCCAACTCTGATTTGAGCGGATAATATGCTTTAATCCAGTAAGATTGCCCGCATAACCTACTGTGTACCCGGTAGGACTTGTTTGCTCTGTAGCATCCTTAAAAAGAAAATACGGATCTCCAGTCTCTGTCAACTTTTTTTCACATGAAGTTAACACAGCAACCACTAAGAGAAGCAGTATATAAATATTTTTTGTTTTCATACTTAAATAATTGTTTTTCATATTAATAGTAATATGCTAAATTCTATTTTATTGCTTGCTTACTCCACCAAACAGGTGTTTTCATATCATTTGGACCACCCATATCAAGTAACGCTGCATTTGCGTTCTCTGAATTCGTAGACATTGTGGTATTTGGATATCCAAAACGAGTAGGTAGGATATTGTCGTTGTAAACAGTACCTGCTCCTATTGTCAGAACCGGATAACCTGTTCTGCGATACTCATGATATGCTTCCATTCCAACCCAAAATAGTGCCAGATATTTTTGATTCCCAAGGAATTCTGCTTTGTTTGTTGCCAAATCCCATGAACCAAGTGGTGATGCCAGATAAGTATCAACATTTGCTGTTGTTATAGATACCGGAGGTACACAATATGCTCCCTGTGCCGACCATTTTTCCATAGATGCTCTTACACCTGCTTCATAATAAGTTTTAGCGGCTGTTGTTCCTCCGCTGATCAATCCTTTCAACGCAGCTTCTGCAAAAATAAATTTGACCTCGGCATAATCCATATAGGTTGCAGGAGCATCCTTTCTGCAGAATACCAGATAGTTTAACCAAGATGTTCCTAAATCTACCGTGCCTCTTTCCTGGTCTGTACAGCCCGATTTTGTTCCTATCCATATATTAAATGGGTTAACTGCTATAGTAGGATTCTTCTTTCCAATAATTGGTAACCTTGGGTCAACATAAGACTGACTTCCATTCTGATCAATCTGTACGGTCATCTTAATAAGTTGATTTGTAAGTTTCCTTCCACTTGAAGTAAAACCGCTTTCTGTGGTTGTTCCAAAATTACTCAGGTATGGGTCAACACCTGAAAATTTGACTGTGGCGTTATCGTTGTTAGATGTGAAAATCGGATACTTGGTTGAATTACCCAAAATCTCTGTCATTTTGGTTCCTACATTCATTTCAGTACGTCCGCTTACTCTGCACAGGAGTCTCAAATATAAAGAGTTATTGAACTTCCTCCATAAGGCCATATTGCCACCATACATTCCATCCATAGAAGGTTTCTGAAATGTAGGGTTTGTCGCATAAATTGTATTTGCTGCTTCAAGGTCTGCAAACATAAACTGATATATCTCTTTCTGAGAGTTGAATTTTGGTGTAAGTGTACCACCTAGTTTACGACCTGTAAATGCCTCCTCATAAGGAACACTACCGAACATATCTGTCATATTAGAGAAAAATAAAACTTTAAATGTCAAAGCAATAGCTTCTAACGATTTGTCTCCCTCCTCAACAGCTAATTCATGCATATGATCCACGTTTTTACCGTAATTCGCATAATGATTCCAAAAACCGGCCCAATCCCTTGATTCTTCAAGAAAATAGAGATGTTCTCTCCGTGTTATGCCACCCGTGTGAGCTGTAAATTGAATTAGCTCATTATTATAATACCAGGTGCGCTCAAGCCATTGATTGGCAGAATTGTATAAAATGGGTTCAAACATGTTGGATGCTTGTATCATGCCAACAATTGTCCTGTTTGGATTTGTATTAGTCTCCTGGAAATTCTTCGTACAAGAACTAATTGTTCCGAGAACAAACCCACACAATATTATTAATTTCAGTTTTTTCATTTCTTATTAATATTTTAATTAAAATGACAGTTTTAAGTTAACTCCATAAGTGCGTGTCATAGGAAATGCACCTGCTTCAATACCATTGAATACATTTGTTCCAGTCATCATACCTCCTTCAGGATCATATTGTGGCCAATTATCGATAGAAAAGATATTAGTTGCAAAAACAGCAATATTGGCTCCCTGGAGGAATCCTGTTCTTTTGCACAATTTGTCAGGTATGTTATATTCCAGTCTTGCCTCTCTGAATTTAAGGAAGGAAGTATCATAAGTATGCGCTTCTCCATTATATCTGTCTAGAGTCAGTGCTTGATAATAAGTGTAGATATTCTCTGTTATTGTGTTGTTTACCTTGCATGTTGTAGTACCATCTGTATTTGTGGAAACCAGATTGACACCCTCGGCAACAATACCATCATAACGTCCATTAAGTGAGTTTGTCAGTTTTCCCTGATAAGACAAAATACCGTCGGTAACAGAGAATCTGTTACCACCCCACTGATATGAGAACGACATATTCAGAGTAAGGTTTTTATATCTTAGAGATGTATTAAAACCGCCCCTCCAGTCAGGATTAACCTTTCCAAGATAATTATCAGCTGTGGAAACAACTGATGGCAAACCAGTTTGCTCGCTAAGAAGGACCTTCCCCGAACAATCCACTTTGTTACCAGATGCATCAAGATAAAATGAACCTTCCGGTGCTTTTTTCATTGCAAAACCATACAACTGATGCATCTCTTGTCCTATATACGAGTATACATGCAACCTGCCACCAATCGTTGTGCCCATGTCTGTTTCAAGAGGTTTGGTTGGATCCCAGCCATCTTGCAGACTTACAAGCTTATTGATATTTCTTGACCAGTTGGCATTAAAAATCCATGTAAAATCTTTTGTTTTAACAGGAGTAGTATTCAACGATATTTCAATCCCTTTATTATTAATTTCACCTGCATTGATTTTCATTGAAGATGCACCAACAATAGGATCAATGTCGACTGCGATAATTTGGTTAGTTGTTGTTGAGTTGTAAACAGCTATGTCAAGTCCTAAGCGATTCTTTAAGAATTTTGTCTCAAGACCAAGTTCCCAGCTCTCAACATTCTCCGGTTTAATCATAGGGTCAGGAATAACCGATGGCAAAGTATATCCTCCGCTTATAGCAGCAGCTGAATAATACTGGTCGAGAGAATAAGGGCCTGTGTCATTACCTACGTTTGCCCATGAAAGACGAAGCTTGGCAAATGTTATTGCCGGAGCATTATTCTGAAAATCAAAAATCTTGTCTAGCAATACACTACCGGCAACTGACGGATAGAAATATGACCAATTACCTTTTGACAAAGTGCTCGACCAGTCATTACGTCCTGTAATATCAAGATAGTAAGTGTCCTTCCAGCCGAGAGAAACCAAACCATACAAGCTGTTGATTATTTTGGAACTTCTGTAGTTTGTAGGTATCGGATTTATTCCTGTTGGAACATTAGATGTGTTGTATACTCCGTCAAGATTTAATTCATTAAGCTGAATATTATTCTTCAGATATTTTGTGGACATGTTGTTTCCACCAAATGCAGCAGTTAAGGATAGGCGGTTGTCAAACATCTCTTTTTGATATTTTAGAAGGAAATCTGTGTTGAACTCATAGTTTATCAGAGTCTCTTCCCTATAAAATCCATTATTCCATACGGCAGTTAATTTAGGCTTTCTTTGTGTCCTGAATTCAACACCCATATCCATTCCTGATTTAACATCGAGAGTAAGTCCTTTGGCAATATTGAATGTTAATCCGGCAGAACCAAATACCCTGTCCTTATCAGTTGAGTTCAACTCTTCATAAAGAATGCGGTAAGGATTGTATGAACCTGTCCCTGCAAAAACCAGACTGTTCCCGTTTTCTGAAATAGTTGCATTTCTGTTAATTGCATTGAATCTTCCCTGGAAATACTCGTCTCTCCAGTTACTCATCGAATTTGAATTGTAGCCCCACATCAAGTCATACATAACAGTTGTCTCGTGATAACCCGCCATTGGCATATTGTCACTATCAGTACGGTAGTAGTTAACCTTTGTGTTAAATTTGATCCATTTGTTAACAGGTGATTCAAAAGATAATGAATAAGATTGTTTCTTGTAACCTGTATTAGGTAAAATCCACTCGTTTTTAATGTCGGCCATAGAGAATCTGACATTTGTACCCTCTCCGTTGCTACCGTTAATTGAAAATGAGTTGTTATATGTAACGCCATTTTTGAAAATGCCTGTAAACCAATCATCTTGATAAACAAATGGTGTCATCGAAATTTTACCTGTTTCCCAGTTTTTCCCTTCGTATTGATAACGAAGTTTATTTGCGTCAAATTTCTCTCCCCAGGCATATCGTGAAATGTTCCTGGCAGGGAAATCAGATGTACCAACTAAATCGGAATTTAAAGTCCAGAAATTGTACGGATTAAGTCCCATATCTGAGCCCGATCCATATTCAGTCTGGAAAGATGGCCAATAACCAGCTCTTTCAACTACCACCGATGAGTTTACAGTTACACCAATCCCTTTATTCTTACGACCGGTTTTAGTTGTAATTACAATTGCACCATTAGCTGCACGTGAACCATATAGTGCTGTTGCTGCAGGACCTTTCAAAACCGATACAGATTCAATATCCTCAGGATTGAGGTCGCTTGCGCCATTTCCAAAGTCTACGGGAAAATCTCCGCCTGAATTTGTATAACTACTGCTTGACGAGGTTGCTGTTGTTCCTGATCTGATAGGAACACCGTCAACAACAAAAAGCGCTTCATTGCTTCCATAATTCAATGACTGATCCCCTCTCAAGGTAACACGTTGCGACGAAATCGGACCTGAACTTGCTCCGTTAAACGTAAGACCTGCGACTTTTCCAGCCATACCATTTAACCAGTTACCAGAAACAACCTGAGTAAGTTCTTCGCTTCCAACTTTAGTAACCGCATAACCAAGAGATTTTTGGTCACGAGTTAAACCTAAGGCTGTTACGACAAGGCCTTCAAGTTGTCTGGTTGAAAATGCTAGTAACACATCAATCTGGTTTTGTTTGGCAACAGTGACGCTTTTTGCTTCATAGCCAATACAAGTGAATTCCAGTACCTGACCTTCATTGGCTTTTATGCTATAAATTCCATTAAGATCTGTAACTGCTCCTCGTGTAGTACCTTTAACCATGATGGAACACCCGATTACTGGTGTTTTTCCATCAGACTCATACACGGTTCCTTTAATTGTGGTCTGAGCCCAAAGTTGCATAGCAAACAATGAGACTGTAACCAGAACCAAGAACTTTTTTAAGTAATTTTTTAGATTCATAGATTAAATAATTAGTTAAGTTTCAATAATTAATATAAGATATTTTATTGCATCGATGTTTTGAATTCCTTTGGCCGTGTCATAGTTTCCGTAAATACATTACCGTTCCGGTCCGTTAATTTGATTTCAAGTGTAGATGTTGCACTTGATGCAGTTACTTCAAAAATATGAGAGGAATTATTCGTAATAAATGACGATGTCGGTTCGGCGTTATAATTAAGCCGCTGCATTTCATAAGAGATAATATGAAGTGGATCTTTTTTATATTTACGTGTAACCGTCAGCGGTGTACCATTCTCTTTAACTTCCAGGGCGCAGGCATTATCATAATTGAATACATTAATCATAATAACGTTTCCCTTGTTCTGCGCGTTGTATTCACCGGCATATGTCGGAACCATTGCTTTATATGTATCATTGGCATTTGGAGTGAAATTAGCAGCATTTATCTCTATAGTGTTTCTGTCATATGTCCTGAACTGCTTGTTTTTATTGTATCCAATACCTTTGAATGTGTATTTTACAACCTTGTCATTAACTTCAAAAATCCCATATCCACCTGGGGAACCATCTTTACATATGTGGTTTCCAGCATATCCGCTTTTTCCTGTCCACCACCATGTTGCACTAATTGCTGCAATATTATGCTCATACATATTACTTGAAATTTCAACATTATAATTTATATGAGTGTGGCCGGAAATGAACTTTACATTCGAAAATCCATTAAGTACAGCTTTAAGTTCTGTTCCGTTTGTCAAATCATTTCCAGTTACTTGCTGTCCGGAGGAATTAACAGAAACCGAATGTACCGGAGTATGAAGGGCAACAATTACAGGAGTGGATTTATCGGTTATTTCGGTAAGGTCCTTCGTTAGCCAGCTAATTTGTTCTGCAGAGACAGCTTCGGTATAATCCCGCGCACCCATAACACCCTGTGAACCACTGGCATTGATATATTGAACATCATCAAGGATAACATAATGTACCTTGCCAATATTAACAGAATAATATGAAGGACCGATAATCTGCTTAAATGGAGATTCTGCCGGGAAATCGAATGCTTTATATGGGTCATTGTCATGATTACCCATAATGTTGAATATCTGGAATCCAATTCCGTCGATTTCGTTGAGATAATTGCTAAGGGAATAAGAGTTTTCATACCAATATGCATCCCAACTCATGTCCCCCAAAGCGATACCATAAACCTTAATACCGGAAGCTTTCAGCTGACTTGCATAAGAGGAGGCTTCGGCATAAAATCCACTTTTAAATTGGGTGATATCGTTATTTCTGTTGGCCAGATGCATATCTGCCATCGCAATTACGACATGGTTTTTGTTATCCACTTCAAAAAGTTCAAAATTTCGCTGATCAACTACTGTTGTACTGCTTGTTAAGTAATCAAAAAAAGCAGGAAGCTTATTCTTTGTTGCAACTTCATAGTTAGATGGAATAGAAATAAACACATATCCGTGTTTTTTGGCTGACTGCAGATAATATATTCCATCAGCATTTGTCTTGGATGTTTCAATTCCATCAGAAACAACAACATTAGCAATTCCTTTGCCATTACAATAAACTATACCCTTAATGTTCTTGCCGGCAATATCCGGTATATTCGTGTTAGACTGGATACTTAAAACTGTCGATCCAAGAGAAATCTCATTTGTACCTCTTATAGCTGTTATATTATACCGTCCAGAATTGATACTAGCTCCAATATTGATGGTCACACCAGATGTTGTAACATTATTTACAGTAAATTCATGTTTTACAGCAGGATTGTCAACTGATACAAATTTCAGTTTATCTCCTGCAGCAAACCCGTTACCTGTTATAGTTATATCAGAATTCAAAGTAACAGAAATAGTACCTGGTATTGATACTCCAGTTAACTTAAACGTATTTGTTGGTTCCGGCACTGTTTTTTTTTCACATCCTGCAAAAAGCAATATGCCGAAAAACAGAAGAATCAGAAATAATCTATTTTGTGTTAGTTTTTTCATTAATGTTTTTTTTAATAATTATCACAACAAGCTGAACGCATTAAAGTTCAGTCACTTGTCAGTTAATGGCACAAGCAGCTTTCTCCCTTTTCCAAGTAGTCGCAGAGAAGATAATTGCTAATGCGCTGGCCATTATAAATATCCAGAATGTGGCATTCCATCCAAACTTACTGCTTGCAACTGCTCCAATTAATATTTTTGATAAAAGAGCATCACCAATCAGATATCCGAATAAACCTACAAATCCGGCAGCTGTCCCAGCAGCATTCTTAGGGACAAGGTTTACAGCCTGTACCCCAATCAACGCTACCGGACCATATATAAAGAAGCCTATAGAGATTAAAGAACTATATACAACAGCTACCCTGGTTGCTAAAAGTTCTGTAGAGAATGTTTCAGAAATAAAGGCAGCAACTGGTGCTGCTTTCCAGTATAAAATTATAGAAAGAAGAACAAGTGCCATATAGATCACATTTGCTGGCGCACATCTTCCTTTGAATAATTTTGACGATAATAGACCGCATACAATTGTACCCGGAACCCCGGCGTAATTATGGAGCGAAAACGCCATCTTACTTTGTTCACTTGTTAAAAGGCCAGCTTCCTGACAATATGTAGGTGACCAATCACCAATACCATAGCGGACTAAGTATACAAATATATTGGCAAAAGCTATCAGCCAAAGAATTTTATTTTTAAATATATATTTTATAAATAATTCAGATACTGGAATCTTAGCCTCAGAGGTCATCTCTTTTTTTACGCTAAAATCATTACGGTATTTGTCAACTGGTGGTAATCCACAGGACTGAGGTGTATCTCTTAAGGCCCACCAGCAAAATACTGCAACTACAAGCGCAACAGCAGCTGGAAAAACAAAAACTGCCCTCCAACTCTGATCAACCATATTTCCTCCCCCAATATCAACAAGAAAAAAGCCACCCATTACCACTGTACCTACAGCTGCAAGGTTACCCATCAAACCACTACCAAATGTATGAGAAGTGTTCCATATAGACATTTTAAAACTTCGCTCATTGTGAGAGAACCAATAAACCATAACTCTTCCGCAAGGGGGCCACCCCATACCGGAGAGCCATCCTATAACCAACATAAAGAAAAATATAATTGCTACAGAGCTGGTTGCAAAAGAGAATAAGCCTACCGACATCATTATTGCTGACGAAAGGATAAGTCCTATTACCAGAAACTTACGGGCGTCAGACCTGTCAGAAAGGGCTCCCATTAAAAATTTGCTAAAAGAATATGCTATTGCTATTGCAGACATAGCTATTCCTAATTCAAGCTTCGAATACCCCAGACCTCCATTTTCAACGGACTGTATCATTCCTGGAATCGCTAAAGCTAGATTTTTTCTAACCAGATAATATGCTGCATATCCTAAAAATGCACCTAAGAAAACTTTAAGTCTCATTTTCTTATACTCCGATGCAATCTTATCTTCGGGGAGTAAAGGTTTGGCAGCTGGTGGATCTAAAAATTTTAACATAAATCTGAATTTATTGACGGTAAAAGTAGGTTTATAAAGTTACTATTTGATTACAAAACAATAAAACTTGAGTTTATCCCAATAAATACTATTTAATTATGTAATTATCAGCAATGCTGTTAAAAGAGGCAATTTGTCCGTCTATCCATTTCTGGTCAAAACCAAATTCCCTTGCCATAACTTCTGCCACCATAGGTGCAGCCTCTACTGCTGCTACTGCATCAATATATAGCAATCTGACACGACGCGAAAGCACATCTTCAACATTCCTGGCCATCTCTTCTCGAACTGCCCAGACTACCTCTGCAACAGAATATTTATATCTTGGATGTATCTTAACCCCCATTTCCGGATCCGCTTGTATCATCTTTTCTATAGCAGCCATATCCGATCCATAAACATACATATGATTAGACAAGTCCGGATCAGGTCTGTAACCGTGAATCCTGTAGTTCTTTGACACACATTTCTTAGGGCTAATTAATTGCATTTTAATTGCCTTATCTACAGTGTCTTCTGCCATACGACGATATGTTGTCCACTTCCCTCCGGTTATTGTTATCAGATTATTCTCCGAAACAATTATCTTATGACTTCTTGATATCTCCTTCGTACTTTTCCCCTCTTTCTTTGGAGCAGCTAACGGTCTCTGTCCTGCAAATAATGAAAGTATATCCTTCCTTTCAGGTTTACGAACCATGTATAGCGCTGCCGTCTTAAGTATGAATTCAATCTCCTCTTCCATTGGAACTGGTTCAAGTTCTGCATGTTCCCTTACAATATCTGTTGTACCAACTACAACTTTGTCGTGCCATGGAACTGCAAACAAAACCCGTCCATCAGAAGTTGCTGGTATCATGAGTGCATAATCACTGTTTAGAAAAGATTTGTCAAATACCAGATGAACTCCCTGGCTAGGCTTAACTAATCTATGATTTGATGGCTCGTCCATCTGAATAATATCATCTACAAAAACGCCTGTAGCATTGATAACAGATTTTGATCTTACAGTATAAACAGATTGTGACTCTAAATCTTTTACCTTGACTCCGGAAACATTACCATAGTCATCATGAAGTATCCCTATTACCTTCATGTGATTTACCGGACATCCGTTATTCTCCACACAAGATTGCGCAAGGTTGATGGCAAGACGTGAATCATCGAATTGTCCGTCATGATATATAACTCCCCCCTTGAGGCCCTCCGTTTTTACAGTTGGAAGTAATTTTGCTGTCTTTTTCTTAGGTATAAACAGAGATCTTCCTAAACTCAGGCCACCCCATGATAACATATCGTAAAGTGTCAATCCGCAGGTATACATTAAATTGTCAAAATGAGTATAGTTTGGAATGACAAATGATTGGTCTTTAACTAAATGTGGTGCATTGTGCCTTAAACGGCCCCTCTCTGTCAATGCCTCTCTTACTAATGCTACATCTCCCTTCTGCAGGTAACGTACTCCTCCATGAACAAGTTTGGTACTTCTGCTTGAGGTACACTTTGCAAAGTCATCTTGTTCAAACATAGCTACTTTATATCCTCTCAGTGCAGCATCTAAAGCAACCCCTAACCCTGTTGCACCTCCACCAATGACAATCATGTCCCAAACAGTTGTCTCATCGGCGACTTTCTTTATTAACTCTTCGCGTTTCATTAAACAAATTTTATGAATATATATTTCTTTTCGTAAGACCTTTTGATAGTTTCGAAACAAATCTAAGCACTTGTTTTAATATTTCAAAATTATTTATTGTTTTTTGCTTTCATTTCGACATTAACAAGGTAAATAAAGTGAATTATATTTCGATACAAAAGAAAATGGAGATAAAACTTCCGAATTTCGCATAAAACTTTCTCATTGTAAAACAAAGTGCTATATTAGTATTCAAATTTAACTTCAAATAATATGGCAAAAAATCCTCAAAATTCAAATGCTAATATACTGAATGACAGACATGAATATATACTTGACACCTTAAGAAAACAGAGTTCCGTATCTGTTACATCGTTTGCTAGTCAGCTTAATGTATCTGAAGTTACTATAAGAAAAGACCTTAGCTACCTTGAATCTTTAAATATGCTTTATAGGGCACATGGATGCGCAATTTTGATCAATCCATATATAAATGACAGGCATATAAACGAAAAGGAAAAAATAAACACAGAAAAAAAACGAGCAATCGGAATCAAAGCAGCGTCTCTCATAACCGATAATGACTCAATTATAATTGCTTCCGGAACGACAATGCTCTCTTTAGCTCGTGAAATTAAAACTAATACTCATTTAACAGTAGTTACTGCTGCTGTCAATGTTGCGTCCATTTTATCGAGAGATAAAAATATTGATGTCATTCAGCTTGGAGGAATCCTTAGAAACAGCTCAATATCGGCAGTAGGTTCATATGCAGAAAATATGATTCAGGATTTTTCCTGCAGCAAACTTTTCATAGGTGTCGATGGTTTTGACACCAGCTTTGGTTTGACAACAACAAATCTTATGGAAGCAAATCTTAACAGAATGATGATGAATGCCGCACAAAAGATAATTGTTCTGGCAGACTCTTCAAAATTCGGATTAAGAGGGTTTAGTAAAATTTGTGATATTTCTGAAATCGATCAGGTCATAACCGACGATAAAGCGCCTAAGCATTTTATAGATAAATTAAACGATATGGGGATTGAGGTTTCCATCGTTAACGAATAAGTATGGATAAAATATCCAAGGTTTTACACTTTCTTGACAGTCTGGCAATTCCATATACACTATACAGACATCGTCCGTTGCCTACTATTGAAATAGCACTTGAGTATTGGAGTGATATACCTGGTACTCACTGCAAGAATTTATTTTTCAGGAACCATAAAGGCGACAAGCATTATCTTGTAATTGTTGAATGTCATCAGGAACTCAATATTCATGATCTGGAAAAAAGGCTCAGAGAGGGCAAGTTATCTTTTGCATCTGCAGAAAGACTAGAGGCAAACCTTGGTTTATCCCCTGGGTCTGTATCACCTTTTGGATTGATTAATGATACAGAACATAATGTGAAAGTTTTCATAGATATTAATCTACTATCAAGTGATACTTTATCTTTCCATCCAAATGACAATACAGCAACAATTATTATAAAAATTGATGATTTTAAAAAATTCCTGAAAATTTGCAAAAACGAATGCCTCTTTCAGGAACTTTACTGAAGATCATAAGCATATTTAGCAGCTCTGTTTATCAAACTATTAAAGACCAAGGTCCTTTTAAATTCTTTTAATGTATTTTCCAGAAGATTATCATTTACTATAAATGCATCATCAACTCTTTGTGAAAGGAAATAGTCTTTTAGCTTAAAATACTCAGCATATTCGGAATCTGAGGGAAATCCCAAAGGAACCTTCTTAAGGGAACTACTACTGTCTAGATTGAATTTCCTTGCAATATTCACAGCTTCAGAAAAATTTTTTCCGTTTAGCATAATCTCCTCACGTATACTTTTGACAACTTTTGGTTCCGGACAATAAATTCCTGTGCTTAATAAGTGACTACCAATATACTTTGCATCCTGCGCTTCTATGTGAAAATAGTAACCTGAATAACCACCGGATTTTCCATTAGGTGCCACAAATGCTCCCATATGAGTCTTGTAAGGTGTCTTATCATTTGAAAATCTTATATCTCTATAGATTCTGTATGTACAGTCTTTCACTGAAAGGTTCTTTATCAGCGGGTCAAATGAAGCAATACCGGATATTAATTTCTCTACAAAAGTATTGAATACCGATTGTGCCTCCTTGTACTCAGTTTTGTGGTCCTCAAACCACTCTCTATTGTTATTGTTCTGAAGCTGATTTAGAAATTGAATAATTCTTTTCATAATACAACGATTAAGTCTATAAAATTATAGTTCGCAACAAATTTAACAAACAAAACCAGATTGAGCCATAATTAACATATTTTGTCGCTTCCAATATTTAAAAAAAATGAAATCTTTCCAGGATATTATATTCATCAAACCACTATACAAACATAATAATCAATGATGTGGCGCTGCCACACTGCGCTTGGCTTATTCCCTCTTCCTTGCCTTGCATCCATTACTGTACAAAAGCAATTTTCCTCCGTTTGCGCCGATGCTTCCCCTGCCCCCCTCACAGACTCTCAGGAGGTAGCCATGCCGCCATCTTCCAGTGAGTGAAATTTGAAGATTGTATTCTTTTTTTGGTAATGCATATCCTTTTTATGACATCCATCAGGGCCTAGTACCGTATGGGGGAATCTCAGCCGGAGGGAACGCAGCAAGGCGTAGTGACTGAGGATGGAAAATGGGATCAAATGAAAAAGTAGGTGGAGCAGATTAGGTTAAAAATCATAATTGAGCAAAAGTATGGAAAATGCAGATCCAGGTGTGGAATTTGAAGGATGCTTGCATAGGAGGGTTTGGGTACCCACTATGTGAACGGAACGTAAGAAAATCGAGTGCAGACCCGCGAGCTGATCTGCAAAAGCATAATATCGGGGCTGCCTTTGATTTTCAGCGGAGAGAACATGAAGTGGGTAAACCCGGTGCAGTATCCAAAAATCCATACCTGGGCTGAAAGTAATCCAGACTTTTTCTCCACTTGAAATTTATTGCTCCACCTACTTTTCAACTTGATCCGGAAAATGCCCCCATGCGGTACTAAGAACTGGTTGTCTTGTCTGTCTGAGGCATAGGCACAAAAAAAAAGGAGACTTAATCTTACGATTAAATCTCCTTTGAAAGATGGCGGCTACCTACTCTCCCACTTGGTATAGCAGTACCATCGGCGCAAACGGGCTTAACTTCTCTGTTCGGAATGGGAAGAGGTGGATCCCCGTCGCTATAGCCACCTTAAGCTTGCTGTGTCATTTCTGTCTCTTGCTGCGTTTTCCGCTCACTCGACTGCCGTCATTTACCTGATGTAAACTCCATTGTCTCGTTCCGCTCAGCCTTGCAAGATCCAGCCTGACCCGCAATCTACCGTCACCGACGACAGAATGCATCATACTTTTTCGCTTTTCGGCGTTATATTATGTAAAGAGAGAGATAAAACGATAAGGAATATCGTGTATGCTGATCAGTAAAACAATTATTGATAATTATCTATCTGTACGTATAAGAAGCCTATCGGGCTATTAGTACTGCTCGGCTATGACATTACTGCCTTTACACCTACAGCCTATCGACGTGGTAGTCTACCACGACCCTCAAGGGAAATCTCATCTTGGGGCTAGCTTCGCGCTTAGATGCTTTCAGCGCTTATCTAAACCGCACATAGCTACCCGGCGGTGCAGCTGGCGCCACAACCGGTACACTAGCGGTGCGTCCATCCCGGTCCTCTCGTACTAAGGACAGACCCCCTCAAATTTCCTACGCCCACAACAGATAGGGACCGAACTGTCTCACGACGTTCTGAACCCAGCTCGCGTGCCACTTTAATCGGCGAACAGCCGAACCCTTGGGACCTGCTCCAGCCCCAGGATGTGACGAGCCGACATCGAGGTGCCAAACCGCTCCGTCGATTTGAGCTCTTGGGAGCGATCAGCCTGTTATCCCCGGAGTACCTTTTATCCTTTGAGCGATGGCCCACCCATGCGGAACCACCGGATCACTTTGCCCTGCTTTCGCACCTGGTCGACTTGTATGTCTCACAGTCAAGCGCACTTGTACCAATATACTCTATGCACGGTTACCATTCGTGCGGAGTGCACCTTGGGAAGCCTCCGTTACTCTTTTGGAGGCGACCACCCCAGTCAAACTACCCACCAAGCGGTGTCTTTCTCTCGAAGTTAGATTCCAAATAATCAAAGGGTGGTATTTCAACATTGACTCCACGAATACTAGCGTACCCGCTTCGCAGTCTCCCACCTATCCTACACATCAATTACCCAAAATCAGCGCTAAGTTGCAGTAAAGGTTCACGGGGTCTTTCCGTCCCGTTGCGGGTAAGCGGCATCTTCACCGCTACTACAATTTCACCGAGCTCATGGCTGAGACAGTGCCCAGATCGTTACACCATTCGTGCAGGTCGGAACTTACCCGACAAGGAATTTCGCTACCTTAGGACCGTTATAGTTACGGCCGCCGTTTACTGGGGCTTCGATTCAATGCTTCGCATTGCTGCTAACATCCCCTCTTAACCTTCCAGCACCGGGCAGGTGTCAGGCCTTATTCTTCATCTTTCGATTTAGCAAAGCCCTGTGTTTTTGTTAAACAGTCGCCTGGGCCATTTCTCTGCGCCCTATCGCTAGGGTCCCCTTCTCCCGAAGTTACGGGGTTAATTTGCCGAGTTCCTTAGCCATGATTCACTCGAGCACCTTAGGATTCTCTCCTCACCCACCTGTGTCGGTTTACGGTACGGGCTGTATATCAATTTAATACGCGGAAGATTTTCTTGGAAGTCTGTTTACCACAACTATCATCTCATCCGAAGACTCAATGTACTGTAAACCATCAGCATGACCCAGCTCTTAACCCGATCATATACCTACGGCCTTCAACCAACTATTCCGTCAGTTGGCGTGTGTGTCACTACTCCGTCTCTCCTTTGCTCAATATACAGGTAATGGAATATTAACCATTTGTCCATCAGATTCGCCTTTCGGCTACTCCTTAGGCCCCGACTAACCCTGATCCGATTAACGTTGATCAGGAACCCTTGGGTTTTCGGTGTGCAGGTTTCTCGCCTGCATTATCGTTACTTATGCCTACATCTTCTTTTCCATACGCTCCAGCAAACCTCACAGTTCACCTTCAGCGCTGAATGGAATGCTCCCCTACCACTATACTTTAGTACAGTCCATAGCTTCGGCAGTGTGCTTGATGCCCGATTATTATCCACGCCCGGTCGCTCGACTAGTGAGCTGTTACGCACTCTTTAAATGAATAGCTGCTTCCAAGCTAACATCCTAGCTGTCGCTGCTACCAGACATCGTTCTATCAACTTAACACACGTTTAGGGGCCTTAGCTGTTGGTCTGGGCTCTTTCCCTCTCGCCGCCGGACATTAGCACCCAACGACTCACTCCCGAGAAACACTTATCGGCATTCGGAGTTTGTCAGGAATTGATAGGCGATGAAGCCCTCGCATCCTATCAGTAGCTCTACCTCCGATAAGCTATTACTCGAGGCTGTCCCAAAAGACATTTCGGGGAGTACGAGCTATCTCCCAGTTTGATTAGCCTTTCACCCCTACCCTCAACTCATCCAAATCCTTTTCAACGGAAACTGGTTCGGTCCTCCACAGCCTGTTACGGCTCCTTCAACCTGGTCAAGGGTAGATCACAAGGTTTCGCGTCTGCTCCCACTAACTAAGCGCCCTATTCAGACTCGCTTTCGCTTCGGCTCCGTACCTTAAGTACTTAACCTCGCTAGTGAGATGCAACTCGTAGGCTCATTATGCAAAAGGCACGCCGTCATCCCACGAAGGGACTCCGACCGCTTGTAAGCGAACGGTTTCAGGTTCTATTTCACCCCCCTGTTCGGGGTACTTTTCACCTTTCCTTCACAGTACTGGTTCACTATCGGTCTTCTATTGGTATTTAGCCTTGCGGGATGGTCCCCGCAGTTTCAGACAGGATTCCTCGTGTCCCGCCTTACTCAGGATACTGCTGTCTATCTTAGTCGTTGCGTGTACGGGATTATCACCCTCTCCGACCCAATTTTCCAATTGGTTCCACTTCTTACTAAGATAAAGTGTCGCAGTCCTACAACCCCGGAATTGCCTGAACAACTCCGGTTTGGGCTATTCCCCTTTCGCTCGCCACTACTCAGAGAATCGATATTTCTTTCTTTTCCTGCAGGTACTAAGATGTTTCAGTTCCCTGCGTTGGCTCATGTAAACATGTGACTGGCCTTCAACCAGCCGGGTTCCCCCATTCAGACATCTGCGGATCAAATCTCGTTTGCAAATCCCCGCAGCTTTTCGCAGCTTACCACGTCTTTCTTCGCCCATAGAAGCCTAGGCATCCTCCGTTCGCCCTTAAGTAACTTCTTAAAACGTATTGAAATTGTAGTCCCTTAATCTTTCAATTAACAGACCCAATCTATTTTTTTTCGCTCGAGATGACCTTCACAGTTTCCAATAAATCGAAAACCATTAGATCTACCTCATATTCTTTACCTCTTTATCTCTCTCAAAACTTCAAAGAACTTTAGATGAACAAATGTCCATCAGAGCTTTTTGCGGACTTGAACCACTTGTGTATCCATACCGGAGTATCATACATAAAGCTATATATAAAAAAGGAAGACAAAAGAGTAAAGCTGAGTAACAGTAACAGCTCCAAAAAGGAGGTGTTCCAGCCACACCTTCCGGTACGGCTACCTTGTTACGACTTAGCCCCAGTTACTAGTTTTGCCCTAGGTCGCTCCTTGCGGTCACGAACTTCAGGCACCCCCAGCTTCCATGGCTTGACGGGCGGTGTGTACAAGGCCCGGGAACGTATTCACCGCGCCATGGCTGATGCGCGATTACTAGCGAATCCAACTTCACGGAGTCGAGTTGCAGACTCCGATCCGAACTGAGATAGGTTTTAGAGATTCGCATCCCATCGCTGGGTAGCTGCCCTCTGTACCTACCATTGTAACACGTGTGTCGCCCCGGACGTAAGGGCCGTGCTGATTTGACGTCATCCCCCCCTTCCTCACACCTTACGGTGGCAGTCTCGCTAGAGTCCCCAACATTACTTGATGGCAACTAACGACAAGGGTTGCGCTCGTTATGGCACTTAAGCCGACACCTCACGGCACGAGCTGACGACAACCATGCAGCACCTCGATACAGACTATTGCTAGCTATGCCATCTCTGACATATTCCTGCACCGTTCGAGCCCGGGTAAGGTTCCTCGCGTATCATCGAATTAAACCACATGTTCCTCCGCTTGTGCGGGCCCCCGTCAATTCCTTTGAGTTTCAACCTTGCGGTCGTACTCCCCAGGTGGATAACTTATCGCTTTCGCTTGGCTACCGACTGTTTATCGCCGACAGCGAGTTATCATCGTTTACGGTGTGGACTACCAGGGTATCTAATCCTGTTTGATCCCCACACTTTCGTGCCTCAGCGTCAATAATGGCTTTGTGAGCTGCCTTCGCAATTGATATTCTGTGTGATATCTAAGCATTTCACCGCTACACCACACATTCCACCCACAGCAACCATATTCTAGCCTATCAGTATCAACGGCATTTTTCCAGTTAAGCTGAAAACTTTCACCGCTGACTTAATTGACCGCCTACGCACCCTTTAAACCCAATAAATCCGGATAACGCTTGCACCCTCCGTATTACCGCGGCTGCTGGCACGGAGTTAGCCGGTGCTTATTCCTACGGTACTCTCATCGGCCTACACGTAGACCTTATTGCTCCCGTATAAAAGCAGTTTACAACCCATAGGGCCGTCTTCCTGCACGCGGCATGGCTGGATCAGATTTCCATCCATTGTCCAATATTCCTCACTGCTGCCTCCCGTAGGAGTCTGGACCGTGTCTCAGTTCCAGTGTGGGGGATCTTCCTCTCAGAACCCCTAGACATCGTAGCCATGGTAAGCCGTTACCTTACCATCTAGCTAATGTCACGCGAGCCAATCCGTATCCACCAAAGCTTTAAATTTCCATAGATGCCTACAAAAATTACTATGGGGTATTAGACCAAGTTTCCCTGGATTATCCCCCTGATACGGGCATGTTGCTCACGCGTTACGCACCCTTGCGCCGGTCGCCGACAGGTATTGCTACCCTCGCTGCCCCTCGACTTGCATGTGTTAAGCCTGCCGCTAGCGTTCATCCTGAGCCAGGATCAAACTCTTCATTGTAAAAATTTTAAATGTTTAGTCTGTCCTATTACTCTATATTTAATTCCAAAAAGAAATTAACGCTCTACTCTTTATTGTACTTTTTAAGTTGTACTTGTCTTCCAAATTTTCAAAGAACTCCGCCCTAGTAAAAGCTCCTGAAAGCCTTTGTTCGTTTGGGGAGTGCAAAGGTAAACATCTTTTTTAATTTAACAAATTTATTGTTGAAAAAGTTAAGATTTTTTGACGAATTATTTTCAAAAACCTTTGTTATGTCAAAACACTCTCTTTAGCGGGGTGCAAAGGTAAATATTTAATCTTCTCCACCAAATTTTTTAGCTTATAAAGTGGAATTATTTACAATCAATTTATAACTTTGTTTAAAACCAAACAAATATTAATATGTATTGTAGAAATTGCGGGAACGAGGTTTCAGAAAAGGCGGTCATGTGTGTCGCCTGTGGAACTCCTCCATTAGCAGGTAATAGGTATTGCCCGAACTGTAAAGCAGAAACTTCTCCCGATGCCGGAATATGTATCCGGTGTGGAGTCGGACTAATCAATACAAGCAACCATTCTGAATTTGACTGGCTGACAACCTTGTTGCTTTGTCTTTTTCTGGGGACCTTTGGTATCCACAGATTCTATACAAAGAGTATAGGTATAGGTATAGTACAACTATTGACACTCGGTGGTTGTGGTTTATGGACTTTGATAGATTTCATTCTGATTGTGGTTGGCAACTTCAGGGATGGTTATGGTAAGGTGGTTGTTAACAAGCAGAAGCCTTAGGCAATCTATCATTATCTATAAATTGTATATTGCTCTTTTGGCTATCTTGCCTTTTTCCCTCTACTTGATTCCAAAGCGTTATATATTTGATAATGATTTCACATTCTGTCTTATAAAGAACATTTTTGGGACAGAATGCTATGGTTGTGGAATTACCAGATCTATATTTTCCATCCTTTACTTTGACTTCGGATCTGCATACGTATATAACAAGCTGGTTATTGTAGTGTTTCCTATAATGGTATATTTATGGATAAGACTAATTACCATTAAGGTTAAAGAGCTGATTATATTGAAGAATTATTTATAAATTTGCCGGACATTTAAAAAAACAAGATGACATCAAATAAGATAGTAATAATCCCCACCTATAACGAGAAGGAGAATATTGAGAAGATAGTAAGGACAATTCTTTCGATTGAAGAGGGCTTTCATATTCTTATTGTAGATGATGGTTCTCCTGATGGAACTGCAGATATTGTCAAAACACTCCAAAACGATTTTCCTGAATCATTGTTTCTTATTGAGAGAAAAGGTAAACTCGGTTTAGGAACTGCATATATGACAGGGTTCAACTGGTCTATCGAACATAAGTATGACTACATATTTGAGATGGATGCTGATTTTTCTCATAATCCTTTGGATTTACCCAAGCTCTACAATGTATGTCGTGATGGAGCAGGTCTGGCAATAGGATCAAGATATTGCAATGGAATAAGTGTTATCAACTGGCCAATAGGAAGGGTCATAATGTCGTATTATGCATCTATGTATGTAAGAAAAGTTCTAGGCATTAATGTTTTTGACACAACTTCGGGCTTCAAGTGCTATAAAAGAGAGGTGTTGGAGAAGATTGATTTATCGAATATAAGGATGAAAGGGTACGGATTCCAGATAGAAATGAAATATAACACAATCAAACTGGGATACATTGTCAAAGAGGTTCCAATAATATTCGTAGACAGAACAGAAGGGACTTCCAAAATGAGCAGCGGAATATTCGGCGAGGCATTTTGGGGTGTACTAAAAATGAAATTCAGAAAAATAAGACCAAGATAACCTATGTCAATACTTATAAAAAACGGTAGAATTATTAATGAGGGGTTATCATTTACAGGTAGCCTCTTTCTTGTCAATGACAGAATCTCCCATATATATGGTGAGACGGATGAGCTACCCTATGCTGACGAAATAATAAATGCAGAAGATCTCATAGTGGTTCCAGGCATTATTGATGATCAGGTTCATTTCAGAGAACCGGGAAATACCTACAAAGGTTGCATAGAGAGCGAGAGTGCCGCAGCTGTTCTTGGGGGTGTGACATCTTATATGGATATGCCTAACAACAACCCTCCTGCTACGTCTAAAATAGCCCTTGAGACTAAAAACAAGATAGCTTCGGAATCTTCATACGCAAACTGGTCTTTCTATTTAGGTGCCAATAATGACAACTACAACGAGTTTAAAGATGCCAATCCAAGTGAAATATGTGGTTTAAAAGTATTTATGGGTTCTTCTACAGGTAATTTACTTGTAGACAACCCTGAATCCCTTGAGCGCATATTTTCGGAATCGCCTCTTCTTATAGCTACACATTGTGAGGAAGAATCTGTGATTCAGAGAAATCTGGCAGATGCCGTCGTTAAATATGGTGAGGACATACCATTTGAGGAGCACAAAAATATAAGAAGCAGGGAAGCCTGTATATTATCTACAAAAAAAGCGATAAATCTTGCACTCAAGCATAATTCAAGGTTACATATACTACATATAAGTACCGCAGAGGAAATTGAACTTATTCGTGAAGCACAGAGAATAAATTCTGGAATTACAGGTGAAGTTTGTGTACACTATATGCTTTTGGATAGTGCTTCTTATTCATCACTTGGAGGTAAAATGAAATGTAATCCCTCAATAAAGGAGCAAAGCGACAAAGAAGCAATTATTAGAGCTGTTAAAGAGGGAGTCATAAAGGTTGTGGCGACAGATCATGCTCCCCACACACTTGAAGAGAAAAGCCGTAATTACATGAACACTCCTTCCGGACTGCCTCTTATACAACATAGTTTTCAAATTATGTGGGATTTGCATAAAGCTGGACACTTTTCGGAATTTGATATAGTTGATAGAATGGCACACTCACCTGCAAATAATTTTAAAATTGCCGATAGAGGTTTCTTAAGACCAGGATACTTTGCCGATATATTAATTTTTGACCCAAACAAGATTGACGACAGAACTACTAAATATCCGGCATACCGCTGTGGGTGGTCTCCTTTTAATGACCATTCATTCAGTTCCTCAATAATTCACACTTTTGTCAATGGGGTTCAGGTTGTGAAGGAGGGAGCCCTAACGGGTCTTAAAGGAGGAATGAAACTAAGCTTTAATTATGAAAAATAGCCCCTCTCTGTTTGTATACTTATCAATTTGCACTGCAGTATTTCTTTGGGGGTTTTCTTTCATTTGGACAAATTCTCTGCTTCAGCAAAATTTCCCGGTCTTTTCTCTGGTTTTTTTCAGAATGTCTTTCGCAGCTGTTATATTACTCATAGTATCAATAGTAGCCCGAAAATTGCAAAAAATATCAAAAAAGGACTGGGGATGGTTTTTACTTCTTGTCTCGCTAGAACCTTTTATCTATTTTATTGGCGAGACCATCGGACTAAAAATCGTAAACTCACCTACACTGGGAGCTATAATTATTTCTACTATCCCCATTTTTGCTCTGATTGCAGGGAGAATTTTCTACAGTGAGAAAATTACCGGATTCAATATTTTTGGTATTGGTATTACTCTTCCGGGGATTTTGCTGGTTGTTTTTGAAAAGGGAGGGTTGCAAGTTTCGCATACAATAGGAATTCTCTTGCTTTTTGTTGCAGTCTTTGCTGCGGTGGGTTATTCTGTGGTTGTGAAACAGCTTGCATTTAAATATAACAGCTATACTATTGTTACATATCAGCATCTTTTAGGCGCTATATTCTTTCTGCCACTTTTCATCTATTTTGATTCAAGTACCTTTTCAATAGAGAATCTGTACAATATGGAAATTTTAAAACCGTTATTGTTTCTGGCTGCACTCTGCTCTTCCCTTGCTTTTATTCTCTTTATAAATTCAATAAAATCATTAGGAGTTGCCAGGACAAATATTTTCACAACTTTGGTTCCTGTAGTTTCTGCTTTTGGAGCATTCATGCTTGGCGAAGAAGGGCTAACAGTACGGAAAATAATCGGGATCGTAATTGTAGTAGCTGGAGTAATCATTGCACAAAGGCAAAAATAGCGGAACTATTTACCCTACCCCTGTTTAAGACTTAACTGAACCCGCCCCCTTATCAAATCAACTTCAATCACTCTGACGCTAACATGTTGCTGTAGTTTAACTACTTCCGATGGATTAGAAATGTATTTATCTGCCATCTGAGATATGTGAATAAGTCCGTCTTGTTTGATTCCGATATCTACAAACGCTCCAAAGTTCGTTATGTTAGTCACTATTCCAGGAACAACCATTCCAATTTTAAGATCTTCTATAGTCTGGACATCTGAGGCAAACTCAAGAACCTTTGGCGTTTGTCTTGGATCTCTACCGGGCTTAGCCAGCTCTTCAATTATGTCGTTCAAGGTAGGCAACCCTACATCTTGAGATACGTATTTTTTTATATCAAGTTCATTTCTTTTAGACTCCTCTTTGATAATCTCCGAAACCGAACGGTTAATGTCTTTAGCCATTTTTTCGACAAGCTCATATCTTTCAGGATGGACTGCAGAGTTGTCTAGTGGATTAATTGCGTCGGGTATCCTTAGGAAACCTGCACATTGTTCAAAAACCTTTCCGCCCAGTCTTTTGACCTTCAATAATTCCAGTCTTGACTTAAAAGCTCCTTTTTCGTTTCTGTAATCGACTATATTCTGAGCTATTGATGGGCCAATTCCTGACACATAGCTTAAAAGATGCTTACTTGCTGTATTAAGGTTGACCCCTACCCTATTAACGCAACTGACAACTGTGTTGTCCAACATATCCTTAAGCAGAGATTGGTCAATATCATGCTGATACTGTCCCACCCCTAATGACTTTGGATCTATCTTCACAAGTTCTGCAAGTGGGTCCATTACCCTTCTTCCGATTGAAACGGCACCTCTCACAGTGACGTCGTAATTCGGAAACTCCTCCCTGGCAACCGGAGATGCTGAGTAAATGGATGCACCATCTTCGCTCACAGAGAAAACCTGTATTCCCTTTGGCAAAGGGACTTTTTTTATGAATGCCTCAGTCTCTCTGCTCGCTGTTCCGTCACCAATGGCAATGATTTCAATTTTATATGATTCAACAAGATTTGATATTTTCTTGATAGCGTTTATCTTATCATTGACGGGAGGGTGAGGAAAAATTGTGTCGTTGTGAAGAAGTGCACCTTGAGAATCAAGACAAACCAACTTGCATCCTGTTCTGAATCCAGGATCAAGTGCCAATACTCTTTTCTGTCCAATAGGAGGAGCAAGCAGAAGGGCGGTTAGATTTTCTCCGAATACCTTAACTGATTCCAAATCGGCTCTTTCCTTTGCTATTCGAAGTGTCTCGTTCTCTATTGAAGGATTAAGCAACCTTTTGTATGAATCCTCTATTGCCATTTCCATCTGTTCAAGATTACTCTTGCTTACCACATTTCCATTTGGTATTACCCTTCTTTTAATAATATTTTGCGAATAATCTGTATCTATCTCCAGTTTGACAGAAAGCTGTCCCTCCTTTACACCTCTTAGAATTGCAAGCAGCCTGTGAGATGGAATATTGCTGATACTACCTGTAAAATCAAAGTAGTTTTTGTACTTGCTAGCATCCTCCTCCTCATTTCCTTTTTGTGATTTGGATGATATTCTTGCTTTTTTAAGATATTCGTTTCTAAGATCTTCCCTTATTTTTGGCGTTTCGCTAATCCATTCAGCAATTATTTCTCTTGCTCCGGAAAGAGCATCCTCTGTATCTTTTACATTATCATTAATAAACGATTCTGCTTCGGCCCGGCAATCCCTCAAAGCGAGTTTGAAGATTTTCTCAGCCAATGGTTCCAGACCCTTAGCTTTTGCAATACTTGCTTTTGTTTTTCGTTTTGGTTTGAAAGGAAGGTAAATATCTTCAAGCTTATTGGAGTCAAGGCAGGATTCTATCTCATTTTCCAACTCAACTGTCAATTTTTCTTGCTCGCCAATGCTCTTTAATACTGCTGATTTTCTCTTTTCCAGTTCATCAAATTTCTGGAAATAATGTTTTATTTCTGTTACCTGAACCTCATCAAGCCCACCTGTTCTCTCTTTCCTGTATCTCGAAACAAATGGAATTGTTGAACCATCTTCAAAAAGCTCTATGCAGTGCTCTACCTGCCACGGGAATACTCCCAGATTATTGCTGATGAAATCGATGTAAAGTTTATTCATGCGATACTTGTTGTAATTGCTCTCTATAAGCAGAAAATATTTTTGACTTAGAAACAAATCCTTTGTATTTGCCATTTTTGTCCAGAACCGGAAGGTTCCAGGCTTCACTCTTTTCAAATTTTCTCATTACCGAATCCATTTTCTCACCGTCATATACAACATCAGGAGGGTCTTTCATAATAACAGACACTTCAAGATTGTCATATTGCTCCCTGTCAAACATTAGGTGACGTATATCATCAAGTGATATAATGCCGTGAAGTTTACCCGATTCATCAACAACAGGGAACAAATTGCGTTTTGAATGAGAAACAATGTTTACAAGATCTGCCAGAAATTTATCTGGATGAATGGAGGCAAAGTCATTTTCAACAAGGTCAGATGTTCTTAAAAGAGTAAGGACTGCCTGGTCACTGTCATGTGTCAGAAGATCACCTTGTTTTGCAATTCTCTTTGTGTAAATAGAATATGTCTCAAATGTCCTGATAGTGGCAAAGGATACAACGGATGTAATAATCAATGGCATAAGTAAAACATAACCACCTGTAATTTCTGCAATCAGAAATATAGCAGTAAGAGGTGCCTGCATAACACCTGCCATAAGTCCAGCCATACCAACAAGAGCAAAATTAGCTTCTGGAACATTGTGGATACCAGACAGATTTAGAACCCTGCTCAATACAAATCCCATTATACCTCCAATCACAAGTGTCGGGCCAAATGTTCCTCCTACTCCACCTCCGGCATTTGTAAGGGACATCGCGAATACTTTTAACAGAACAACCAGAAAAAAGAAAATAGGTATGGCCCATGGGTTGGAAAACAAATCTGAAAAAACAGATGTCCCAATTGCCTCCCTTACGTCATTATTCAATAATGCTGTCAATGAATCGTATCCTTCTCCGTATAAAGGAGGAAAGAGAAATATCAATAATCCTAGTCCGAGGGCTGAAATCAGCCATCTTTTAAATTGGTTTGCAATTCCGTTTATCTTGTCTTCCAGAAAAAGTGTCGCTCTTATGAAATATAAGGAGATAAACCCACATACCATTCCTAGAACTATGTAGTAAGGTATGTTCCCCATTTTAAATTGTTCAATGCTATTAGTAAACACCACTGTATCACCCAAAAAGAAAAAAGAGACAGAGGCAGCGGTAACGGCAGATATCAGTAACGGGACTATTGATGTGACTGATATATTAAACATAAGAATCTCCAATGTAAAAAGTATGCCGGCCAGGGGAGCCTTGAATATTCCGGCTATGGCTCCTGCAGCTCCGCATCCAAGGAGGATTGTCATATGCTTGTAGGATAATCCAAGAGTTTTTGCAAGATTTGAGCCGATTGCAGCGCCTGTGTATACAATAGGAGCCTCTGCCCCTACTGAGCCTCCGAATCCGATTGTTACTGAACTTGCTGCAATTGAAGACCAGATATTATGTTTTTTTATTTTTGAGTCATTCTTGGCCACTGCATACAGAACTTTTGTTACACCATGTCCTATGTTGTCTTTAATCACATATTTAACTAGCAGTAGAGAAAGTAACATCCCTGCACCGGGATAAAGAAGATACAGAAAACTCTCAGCAGGAGTATTTAGCCACCCTTTTAATATCCAAGAGAAAAAGTAAATAGACTTTTTTAGTAATACAGCTGCGAGTCCGCTGCTTAAGCCGACAAAAAAGGAGAGAAAAAATAACATCCTGCTCTCGGGCAGGCTTTTTAACCATCGGGAAATATATAAAACAGATCTCCTCATACAAAACATTACTATAATAAGACGAATGTACTAAAAAAGGCTGAATTAAAACCCAGCCTCACATATTTGTTTATGAATCCCTTACTACTCGTCTGATTCTTCTTCTTCAGAAAATGCAGATCCTGTATCATCATCTGGAAATTCATCCGGCTCATCACCATCATCATCACTGCTTCCACCGCCAAACAATCCCTGCTCTGCATCCTCGTAGTCATCAATTTTAACGTCAATCTTGACCAGATAGATTGCATCAGGTACCTCTAATGATATTGCATAAAAAAAAGTACCGTCTGGTTTGTCAACCTTGAATATATCACCCATATAATCGGCATAACCTTTAGGATATTTCTCCTTAAAAGCAGCCATAAGCTCCGGTGTAAGATTAGCATAGCTTATCACGGCTCTGCGCTTGGTTTTATTTGGTGATGTTATTACTTTCTCCTTTTGTGTATTTGTCTTCTTCTCCATAAGTAAAATCTGTTCTGAAAATGATTTTGGGCTGCAATTATAATGCAATTTTTTTAAATTATTTACCTTTTTTCACTTTTTATTGAAAAAAAACTGTTTTTGTTTTTGCTTACCTAGCGGGTTATTCTCTACATATATGCTTTTCAGGGTCTTAGGGTCAAATCCTGTATAGAAAGCAACTGATGATCTTGTCATAGGGGTAGGTGTAAAATCCTGAACCTGCTCCAGATTTATTCCTTGTAGACCACTATTCTGAGATAGTGATTTCATATCTGAAATTTTACAGCCCGGATGACTTGATATAAAGTAGGGAATTAATTGAAATTTAAGTCCTTCATTTTTGTTGATGCGTTCAAATTCCTCCTTTAGAAACAGGAAGGATTTAAAGGATGGCTTGCCCATTGCTTTTAGTACATGTTCTTCTGTGTGTTCCGGTGCAACCTTTAATCTACCTGATGTATGATTGACTATAATTTCAAATAAATATTTCCTGCCAGATTCATCAAGATATCCATTCTCATTTAAGAACAGGTCATATCGGATGCCACTTCCGATAAATGCTTTTCTTACACCTGGTATATTATCAATTTCTTTATATAGTTCAAGTAATTGATCATGTGTCTTATTAAGGTTGGGACAAATTTTTGGATATATGCAACTATCTTTTTTGCATTTTTTGCATATTCCTATATCTTTTCCCGACATTGCGTACATATTTGCAGTAGGACCTCCAACATCAGAAATGTATCCTTTAAAATCTTGCATCTGAGTGAGAGCGGAGATCTCTTTGATAATTGATTGCATGGAACGTGATTGAACCAATTTACCCTGGTGTGCCGATATTGTACAGAAGCTACAAGATCCAAAACAACCACGATGAGTATTTATGGAAAATTTTATCATCTCATATGCAGGTATATGTTTTCCTTTATATCTTGGATGAGGTAGTTTTGTAAAAGGAAGGTCATAATAAGAGTCAATCTCGTCAATAGTAGGTATTTCATTCGGAGAATTGACATGTATGAATCTATCCTCATATGGTTCAATAATATGTTTTGCTATGTATGAATTTGATTCTCTTTCAATTATATTAAAATTATCTACAAATGCCATTTTGTTTTTTAAACACTTTTCATAGGAGTACAAGAGAATTCTGTCTTTTATGCCATTATCTTCGTAATCTGCAATATATGCAATCTGTGGAATCATTTTAACCTCTTCCAAAGATGCTCCCTGAGATAAAAGTCCTGCAATTTCCACGATAGGTTTTTCTCCCATTCCATAAACCAGAATATCAGCTCCTGAATGGGCAAGAATAGAAGGCATAAGTGAATCCTGCCAGTAATCGTAGTGAGTCAGTCTTCTGAGAGAGGCCTCTATGCCACCAATTACTACTGGCACATCTGGATAAAGTTTCTTAAGTATTTTTGTATATACAGTAACAGCATAGTCCGGTCTTTGAGATGCCTTTCCATCAGGGGTATATGCATCATTGCTTCTCAGTCGTTTGTTGGCAGTATAGTGATTAACCATGGAATCCATTACACCAGCATTCACTCCAAAGAACAATCGGGGAACTCCAAGTTTTTTAAAATCTCTCAAGTCATCTCTCCAGTTTGGTTGGGGGACAATTGCAACCCGATATCCCTCTCTTTCCAGAATTCTGGCGATTACAGCCGTACCAAAAGAGGGATGGTCTATGTATGCATCACCCGAAAAGAGTATTACATCAAGATAATCCCACCCAAGTGATTCAACCTCTTTTTTTGATGTTGGTATAAACTGATTTGGTTTGTTCTCCATTTTACATTCTCTCGGGCAGCGTAATTCCAAGAATACCCATTGCCTTCGATAAAACTTTAGCTATTGATTCAATTAATACAAGCCTTTGCGAACGTACCTTATCATCTTCTTCCTTAAGGATAGAGACTTCGTGGTAATATTGGTTGAATTCCTTTGCCAGGTCGTATGCGTAATTAGCAATTATTGCAGGAGAGTGTTCTTTCCCCCCTTCTCTTATTTTTTCAGGGAAGTTGTTGAGAAGCTTGATAATTTCAATCTCCTTATCACTTAAGTCCGAACCATTCAACTGTAATTTAATATCTTGTTCTTTTGCCTTTCTTAAAATTGATTTGATTCTGGCATGTGTATACTGAATAAAAGGACCTGTGTTACCATTGAAATCAATTGATTCCTTCGGATCGAAAAGCATTGTCTTTTTAGGATCAACTTTAATAATGAAATATTTGAGAGCACCTAAACCAATCATTTCGAAAAGTTGATTCTGGTCTTCAACAGACATGTTTTCCAATTTGCCGAGTTCCAGCGAGGTCTCTTTTGCTGTTGCTATCATTCCATCAATCAAGTCGTCTGCATCAACAACGGTCCCCTCTCTGGATTTCATTTTGCCTTGCGGCAATTCTACCATCCCGTATGAAAGATGATATATTGAATCAGACCACTTGAAACCAAGTTTTTTAAGAATCAGTTTTAATACCTGAAAGTGATAATTCTGTTCGTTTCCGACAACATAAATGTGTTCGTCAAACTTATATTCCGAATATCTTTCATTAGCTGTTCCAAGATCTTGTGTCATATATACAGACGTTCCGTCTGCCCGCAGTAGTAATTTTTCATCCAAACCATCACCCGTTAAGTCACACCATACAGAGCCATTCTCTTTTTTATAGAATACCCCACTTTTCAACCCTTCATTCACCAAGGCCTTACCTAACAAATATGTCTTTGATTCGTAATATGTCTTATTGAATGAAACTCCGAGTTTTTTATAAGTTACATCAAATCCTTCATATACCCATGAGTTCATCATTTTCCATAACCCAACAACATCTTTGTCGCCATTTTCCCATTTTACAAGCATTTCCTGTGCTTCTAAAAGGGCTGGAGCACTCTTTTCTGCCTCCTCTTCTGTCAACCCGCCATTCTTTAGCTCTTCAACTTCTCTTTTCAGGGTATTATTGAATGCTACATAGTATTTGCCTACTAAATGGTCACCTTTCATTCCTGAGGTTACAGGTGTCTCTCCATTTGCCTCTTTCTGCCATGCAAGCATTGATTTGCAAATATGGATTCCCCTGTCATTTACAAGATTGACTGTAATAACATTATGTCCATTTGCCTCCAGCAATTTTGCAACTGAACAGCCAAGAAGGTTATTCCTAATATGACCAAGATGCAAAGGCTTATTTGTATTTGGCGAAGAGAATTCCACCATGACGCATCTTCCGGTAGGGGGAGCCTGTCCATAATCGTTGGCGGCAGCTATTGTTTTAAATATTTCTATCCAGAAACTACTTGAAAACTTCAGATTAAGAAAACCTTTTACGACATTGAATGATTCTATCTCTGAATTGTTGCTTAAGATATAATTCCCAATCTCTTTACCTGTCTCCTCCGGTGATTTTTTGGAAATTTTCAGAAGGGGGAACATCACTGCTGTAATATCTCCTTCAAATTCCTTTCTTGTTGTCTGTGTCTGAAAAAAACTCTCTGCCAGTTTTATGCCATATAGTGACAAGACAGCCTCATGTAACTTGTTTATTATTATTTGTTCAGGGTTCATTTAATCTCTTTTTTTGAAAAATATTTCTTCATCTCTCTTTTAACGTTCGGTGCCAGTATTATTAGTGTAATCATAGTTGGTATTGCCATTAATGCGTAGGCACTGTCAATTACGCCAACTACAACGTCAAGAGTGATAACCGCTCCTACTACCAACATTATAAGAAAGAAATAGTTGTAATAATGGGCATATTTTGCACCAAACAGGAAATTCGTACACTTTACTCCGTAGTAGGAATAAGAAAACATCGTAGAAAATGCAAATACGATTGCCATTAACATAAGAAGATAGTGTCCAACTCCCGGAATAGATAACTGAAATGAATTTAAAGCCATCTGAATTCCCTGAAGCTGAGTAACCTCATACTGCCCATTTATAAGTATGGCCAAAGCTGTAAGTGTGCAAACCAATCCGGAATCAATTGAAGGTCCAATCATTGCCACCAGACCTTCTCTTATGGGTTCCGTGTTTTTTGAAGCCCCGTGCATCATAGAGGCTGTACCAACGCCTGCTTCATTTACAAACGCTGCTCTTCTGGCTCCAATAACAATTGCAGAGCCGGCCAGCCCGCCTAATCCGGCTTTAAACTCAAAAGCCTGTGAGAATATTGAAGCAAAGACATCCGGAACCACCGGTAGATTTGTAATAATTATATATGCAACCAGCAAAAAGTAGAAAGCAACCATAGCAGGAACAAGTTTTGCTGACACCTTTGATATTCTTTGAATTCCACCCAATACTACTACAGAAACGATAAGGCAAATTAAAATCCCGATAACAAATTTTACAAAAAAAGTGCTCTCTATACCCATTGGAAGAACAAAAACTGTTACCAAGGCCTCTGTAAGCTGATTTGCCTGCATTAGACATAAAGTACCAATAAGCCCGAATATTGAGAAAAATATCGCAAACGGCTTCCATTTTTTACCCAATCCCTCCGTAATCATGTACATTGGTCCTCCCTGAACTTCTCCGGCAGAGTCCTTTCCTTTATACATTATTGTCAAACTCCCCTCAAAAAATTTAGTGGCCATACCTACAATGGCGCTTACCCACATCCAGAAAATTGTACCGGGTCCCCCCATTGAAATAGCTACGGCTACTCCGGAAATATTTCCCATACCAACAGTTGCAGCGATTGCACTTGTCAGTGCTTCAAAAGAACTTATCTGACCAGGAGCATTATCCTCCTTGGTTTTTAAGGATCGGAGTGCTCTGCCATAGTATCTGAAAGGGACGAATCCCGAATATATCAGAAATCCAAGGCCTCCTCCTATTAAAAGAATAAAAAGGGGCATCCCCCATATCCAGTTGCTAAAATCGACGATAAGCGTACCAATCGTTTGCCAGAAGTCGTTCATTTGTTTTGGTTAATATTGTTTGCAAATATAGTGTTTTACTGTGAATCTAGCTTTAACTTCTGAGCTGCAATGTTCACTGTTGTCCCTTGAATTATCAGCGAAATTATTGTTGTAAAAAAGACAATATTAAACATCAGACGTGAATTTTCAAGTCCTGCAACCAGAGGGTATGTAGCAAAAATAATAGGAACGGCACCTTTTAATCCTACCCAGGAAATATAGAGTTTTGCATTGTTCGTAAGCGACTTGAATGGTAATAATGAAATGAATACAGCAGTGGGTCTTGAAATTGTTATCATTACAATGGAGATTAAAAGTCCAATCAAAGCCACAGGCAGAAGTTCACTGGGATTTACGAGAAGTCCCAGAGCAAGGAACATTACAAGCTGACAGAGCCAGGCAATGCTATCAAAAAAATATGTTGCCGATTTATCCTGTTTTATATTACTGTTTCCAATCATTAATCCGACAATATATACTGCAAGAAATCCGTTTCCATGTAATTTTTCTGTAAACGAGTAGGCAAAAAACACAGATACAAACAAAAAAATATGAAACTGTGATTTTCTTGGCAGTTTTATCAGTTTGATAATGAAGATAAATATCTTACCCAAAAAGTACCCGCTCATTGCTCCAATTCCTAATTGTGTTATAAAACTAAAGATAAATTTAGTCGTGTCCATTTCGCCAGCCTGAACAACTCCAATTAATAGCAGAGTGATCATGTATGCCATGGGGTCATTACTGCCACTCTCCAACTCCAGAAGAGGGCTAATATTTTGTTTGAGTTTCAAACCCTTTGAACGAAGTATTGAAAATACTGAAGCTGAATCGGTAGAAGATAAAATTGCTGCCAAAAGCATAGATTCAGCTAGTGTCAACGTAACAAATTTTGTTACCAGTCCTGTAATATAAAAGATAACTACTCCCGTTATTATTGTTGTAAGCAACACGCCCAGAGATGACAACATAATACCAGGCGCTATAATGGGTTTAATGTCCTGAATTTTAGTATCCATCCCTCCCGAGAAGAGAATAAAGCATAAAGCAATAATACCCACAAATTGTGCTGTTGCAGCACTGTTAAATTGAATGCCAACTCCATCGCTTCCAAATATCATACCTACACCTAGGAAAAGAAGCATTACAGGAACTCCAAAACGATGAGCACCCTTACTTGCAATGATACTTATAAAGAGAAGAATTGAACCCACAAGGAGAATATTCTGGGCATTAATTACCATTGCTTACCAATATTAGTGCTTATGTTGCAAATATAAAAAAAAAGGGAGAAACATTACTTTCGCCCTTTTAATAAAATTGATTATTTCGTTCTATTTAAGTCCTCGGTTTTTTAATAAAGGATCAATTCCTGGTTCTTTGCCACGGAAATTCACATAAAGTGTCATCGCCTCATCTTGTCCGGCTCTTTCTAATATCTCCTTTCTGAATTTTGTTGCTACATCTTTATTGAAAATATCACCAGTTTCTACAAATGCCTGATAAGCATCGCTATCCAGCACCTCTGCCCATATATATGAATAATAACCTGCTGTATATCCACCTGTAAATGTGTGACTGAAGTATGTGCTCCTGTAGCGTGGTGGAATTTGTGAAATCAGACCTCTTCCGCCAAGAGCCTTGGCTTCAAATGCCAGAACATCAAAATTTGCCGGAACTTCCTTTAAGATATGATAATCCATATCAAGTAGCGATGCTGCCAGATATTCGGTAGTTGCAAAACCTTGACCATATTTACCAGAATTGACCATCTTGTCAATAAGTTCCTGAGGAATCACTTCGCCTGTCTGGTAGTGTTTGGCGTATACTTTTAAAACCTCAGGTTCAAAAGCCCAATGCTCCATAATCTGCGAAGGAAGTTCAACAAAATCTCTTGTCATTCCACCAACACCACTGTAATGGACATTTTTTAGAAGACTTGCCAGTGCGTGACCAAATTCATGGAAATAGGTTTCTGCTTCGTCCATGCTAAGCAATGCAGGCTCATCTCCAATAGGTCTTGTGAAGTTTCCTACGATTGTAACCAATGGAGCAACTCTCTTTCCATCTTTATAAGTTTGCGAACGGAAACCGCTGCACCATGCCCCGCCTCTTTTTGCACCAGGGCGTGCAAACATATCCATAAAAAGAATACCCAGATGAGATCCGTCAGAATCCTTACATTCAAAAGCAACAGCCTCCGCATTAGGGAGGGGAACGTTTTCTATCTGTGAAAAAGTAATGCCATAAAGTTTGTTGGCAACATAAAAAATCCCATCTCTTACATTCTCAAGTTTAAAATAAGGACGTAACTGCGCATCGCTTAAATCAAATTTTCTGGACATAGCTTTTTCGAAATAAAACCTCCAGTCAGATGCTTCCAGGGCACCATTCTCTCCTTCTGATTTTGCAATTGCACTCATATCTGCCAATTCCCTCTTTGCCGAAGCAAGCGAAGGGGCCCAAAGCTTGTCAAGTAAATCATAAACAGCTTTAGGTGTTTTTGCCATTCTGTCTTCCAGTTGATACTGAGCGAAATTCTCAAAACCCATCAACTTTGCCTTCTTAAGGCGAAGATCGATAAGTTTTACAATAATTGCTTTGTTGTCTTCTTTATTGTTATTGTTACATCTATTAAGGTATGCATCCAGAATCTCTTTTCTGAGTTCTCTCTTTTCAGATTGTTGAAGGAATGGGATTATACTAGGATTGTCAAGTCCAAATACCCATTTGCCTTTAAGTGTGCTGTCTTTTTCTGCTTCTTTTGCAGCTGATGCCTTGAGGGATTCCGACAGACCAGCAAGATTTGATTCACTGTCAATAATAAGCTTAAATGCATCTGTTTCAGCAAGAAGGTTTTGACCAAAAGCAAGCTGGAGATCAGAAATTTCAGCATTAATCTTCTTCAGTTCCTCTTTTTTATCATCAGGAAGATTTGCTCCTCCGCGTTCAAATCCTTTGTATGTTTCTGTCAGAAGACGCATCTGTTCAGCATCCAGACCAAGTGAGTCTCTTTTCTCGTAAACGGTTTTCACTCTCTTGAACAGACCGGGATTAAGATTTATTTCGTTAAAATGTTTGCTTGTTAATGGAGACAACTCTTTTGCAAGCGCAATGACTTCAGGATTTGAGGCAATACCGCTCAGGCTGGAAAATACTGGAGAAATCCTATCTAATAGTTCTCCTGAATTATCATATGCAACTATTGTATTTTCAAAAGAAGGTTCTTCTGCGTTATTCACAATAGATTCAATTTCAGCATTATGCTGAGTCATTGCCTCAATATACGCAGGCATATAATGTTCGATTTTCACTTGCTCAAATGGAGGAATTCCAAAAGGTGTGTCCCATTCTGCCAATAATGGGTTTACAACGGCCTTCTGTTGTTTACATGAGGCCAATACAGCAAATGCTGCTAACATAATCATTAGTAGTTTTTTCATGAGTTTTAAAGTATAGTGATTCAGAATTAACCTAAGTAAGTTTTAAGCAGCTTGCTTCTTGCACTGTGTCTTAATCTCCTGATAGCCTTTTCTTTAATCTGTCTTACTCTCTCTCTTGTCAACCCAAAGAATTCACCTATTTCTTCAAGTGTCATCTCGCTTGCACCAATTCCGAAAAAGTATTTGACAATGTCTCTCTCTCTTTCTGTCAGTGTTGAAAGTGCTCTCTCTATCTCTTTGTTAAGCGACTCATTAACCAATCCTCTATCGGCATTCGGGGAGTCGTTATTAACAAGAACATCCAGAAGGTTGTTGTCCTCTCCGTCTACAAAAGGTGCATCGACAGATACATGGCGACCGGATACCCTTAGTGTGTCAGCAATTTTTTCCCTTGGAATATCGAGGATTTCAGCCAGTTCTTCAGGAGACGGCATTCTCTCATTTTCTTGTTCGAATTTTGAAAGAGCCTTGTTTATCTTATTAAGGGAACCTACCTGATTTAGTGGTAACCGAACTATCCTTGACTGTTCTGCCAACGCTTGTAATATGGATTGGCGAATCCACCAAACTGCATAAGAGATAAACTTGAATCCTCTTGTTTCATCAAATTTTTCTGCAGCTTTTATCAAGCCAAGATTGCCTTCATTTATAAGGTCAGGCAAACTTAATCCCTGATTCTGATACTGTTTGGCGACTGAAACTACAAACCTAAGGTTAGCTCTGGTAAGCTTCTCCAATGCTTCCTGGTCACCCTTCCTTATTCTCTGAGCTAATTCTACCTCTTCTTCAACGGTTATAAGTTCTTCTCTTCCAATCTCCTGGAGATATTTGTCAAGAGAGGCACTCTCTCTGTTTGTAATTGATTTGGTTATCTTAAGTTGTCTCATGAATATATAATATCTTGCAAAACTAATACAAATTAGTGGAAGCTGCAAAAATTAGATACCCATTCCATAGTAAACAACAGAACCATCAGGATATACGCCCTCTATTAATAAAGACCTTGTACTCCTCTGAATTATGTTTATAATGTCAGGGACATCATCTACAGGAACCTGATTTATATGAGTTATTATGAAACCCTTTTTAATTCCTGTATTTTCAAATTTGCCTTCTTGTACCGCTACAACTTCTACGCCAGATTTTATACCATATTTTTTAAGACTATCTTTTGTCGCCTTTTTAAGTGAAGCTCCAAAAAATTGAGTCAGTCCGGTTTTGTCATCATTGTTAATTGCATAGGTCCCTCCTTTGCTTTCTAAGACAACTGAAAACTCTTTTTGTTTACCGTCGCGCACTACTTCCACTTTTATTTTATCATTTGGCCTGTATTTACTGATTTGCTCCTGAACAGCCGGCGCTGAATTTACATCTATTCCATTTATAGAAGTAATCACATCCGAGACTTTCAATCCTGCCCTCTCTGCAGCTCCTCCTTTTGATAACTCAGCAATATATACTCCTCTTATCTCTTTCAGTTTTTTCTCCCTGGCAAGTTCGTTATCAATTTCTTGCATGGAAATTCCCAATAGAGCCCTTTTTACAGACCCGAAATCAGCAAGATCTTCAACTACCTTTCTTGTGATTGAAGACGGGACAGCAAACGAGTAACCACTGAAGGCACCAGTCCTGGATGCAATGGCAGTATTGATTCCAACTAATTCTCCTCGTGTATTTACCAGAGCTCCACCACTGTTTCCCGGATTCACTGCTGCGTCTGTCTGAATAAACGATTCAATTTTGAATTCTCCTGGCATGGCAGGCATGCTCCTGGCCTTGGCACTGACGATACCGGCAGTAATTGTAGATCTTAGATTATATGGATTACCAATAGCAATCACCCACTCACCAAGTCTTAATGCGTCTGAGTCACCGAAACCTAGATAAGGAAGATTTTGTTCATCGATTTTTAGAAGAGCAATATCGGTAACAGGATCGGCGCCAATAACTTTTGCTTTGTAAGAACTGTTATTTTCCAAAGTGACCGATATCTCTGATGCTCCTTCAATAACATGGTTGTTCGTAACTATATACCCATCAGGCTTTATAATAACTCCTGATCCGGCACTTGTTTCATCTCTTGGGGCAGTATTTGGGGCTCTGTATCCAAAGAAAAAATCAAAAATAGAATATGGTTGGTCTACTCCTGATTTAATTGATTTTACATGTACTACTGCCTTAACAGCTGTCTCGGCGGCAAAAGTGAAATCGGGATAGAGCTGGTCTGACAAATTGACTTTTTGAATTGGGACTCTTGTTTCTGCTGTATTGTTCCTTTCAGAACCTGTGTTTGTGATTTTAATGATTGTCAGTGTTGTAATGGCACTGATCAGAACCGATGAAAATAAAATAATTAGATATCTTTTCATAATAACTATAATTAATAATTTTTAGAAATGAAGTTTATTTTATGGGCTTATCGAAATCAAATTATATGCCATAACGTATTTTTTTTATCTTTGTAAAAAATATAAGGATATGAAGTTTGTAGTATCAAGCACAGAATTATTAGCCCGTTTACTATCAGTTTCCCGGGTGATCTCATCTAAAAACACAATTCCAATTTTAGACAATTTCCTTTTTGTGTTAAAAGAGGGTTATCTTAGCATAACTGCTTCAGATTTAGAGACAAGTCTGAAAGCCGGAATGACTATTGAAAATGTTATTGAGGATGGTGAAATTACCATACCTGCAAGATTGCTGGTTGATTCTTTAAAGGAATTTCCGGAACAACCTCTTGAATTCAAGACAAACGACACATCTTCCTTAATTGAGATTACCTGGGCAAATGGAAATTCAAAGCTTCCGTGTACACTTGCTGACGACTATCCAACAATTGCAGAACTTTCAGAAGAGAGTACGGAGATATCAATCCCATCATCTGCTCTTCTGGAAGGTATTAACCGTACATTATATGCAACTGCTGAAGAAGAACTCAGACCTGTCATGAATGGCGTTTTCTTTGATATTGGAACAGATGAGACCACACTTGTGGCTTCTGATGCTCACAAGCTTGTCTGCTACACAAGACATGACATAATGTCCGTTCAGAAATCATCATTTATTCTGCCTAAAAAACCTGCGTCAATTCTTAAGAATATACTAAGTAAAATTGATCAGGAGGTCAAAATGAGGTTTGATATCAAAAATGCTTATTTTGAATTTGAATCATTCGTTCTAGTATGTCGTCTGGTAGAGGGAAATTATCCTGCTTATCGCTCAGTTATACCAAAAAACAATCAGAACAAACTTGTTATAAATCGTCAGGACTTCCTGAACAGCACAAAGAGAGTAGCGGTCTGTTCAAATCAGGCAAGTAGTCAGGTTAAATTAAAATTATCGTATAATCAACTTGTTATCTCTGCTCAAGATCTGGACTTTTCAATTTCTGCAAATGAAAGATTGAGTTGCCAGTATGAGGGTGATTCAATGGAGATTGGATTTAAGTCAACTTTCCTGATAGAAATTCTAAACAACCTTCCATACACAGACATTTCTCTGGAACTTGCGGACCCGACCAGAGCGGCTCTGATACTTCCGAATAGCCAGACAGACCCTAATGAAGATATCCTGGCTCTGATAATGCCCATGATGGTTAGTGCATAATTGACACTATCAAATTTAATATGAAATTAAACTTAAAGAATCCAATACTTTTTTTTGATATTGAGAGTACAGGGTTAAATGTTGCTACAGACAGAATTGTAGAAATCAGTGCCCTCAAGTTGATGCCTAACGGAGATCAGGAGATTAAAACAAGGAGAATCAATCCTACTATACCAATATCTCCGGAGGCACAGAAAATTCATGGAATATCAAACGAAGATGTGGCTGATTGTCCTACATTCAAGGAATTAGCAAAAAGTCTTGCAAACTGGATGGCAGGATGTGATTTTGCTGGTTACAATTCTACACGTTTTGACGTACCAATGCTTGCAGAAGAGTTCCTTCGTGCCGGAGTGAATTTCGACTTCAGAAAAAGAAAACTTGTGGATGTCCAGAATATTTTTCACAAGATGGAACAAAGGACACTAAGTGCTGCATACAAGTTCTATTGCAGTAAAGAGCTCGAAAATGCTCACTCGGCAGAGGCAGACACAGTAGCCACGTTCGAAATTCTCGAAGCCCAATTGGATAAGTACGACATACTTGAAAATGACATAAAGTTTCTGGCAGACTTTTCTACAAAATCACGTTTTGTAGACTACGCAGGCAGAGTGGTTCTTAACGACAAGGACGAACCATCCTTCAATTTTGGGAAATACAAAGGGAGGACAGTGGAGAGTGTCTTTAAAAGCGATCAAAGTTACTACTCGTGGATGATGAATGGTGATTTCACTCTTGACACAAAGCAAGTTATCACAGAACTAAAACTTGGGTACGAAACATCTTCTCACAAGTAATTGTGTATCGACCCGGAAAAGAACACATTAATTGGCAGCTCATCTTGACTTCTCTATCAGATGAGCTGCTTCATTTCCTGCCAGATATCCCGTAGAAAATGCAATCTGCAGATTATAGCCACCCGTATCTGCGTCTAGATCCATCACCTCTCCGGCAAAAAATAAATTTTTCACCAACTTAGACGACATGTTTTTCGATACTATTTCATCAAGTGTGATACCACCGGCTGTTATGACAGCTCTTTCGTATGATGTATAGCTTTTCAAATCCAGTTTCCAGTATTTTAAAGACTTAACAATCTGATTAATTGTTTTTTCGTCATTGATTCTGACTGAAGTCTCTGATTTGATTTTATTGTTTGCGAGAAATGATGATATAAGCTGTTTAGGAAGCAGAAGACTCAAAAGGGTCCAGATTTGTAATGTGCCACGCTCCGTTATCTCCCTTTTTATCCTGTTTAGTATCTGTTCCTCAGTAAGGGCTGGTTTAAGATCAATTACAGCGTATACTTTATCTCCGTTTATCAATGCCTTGACTGCCCTTCTGCTTATTTTCAAACCTATAGGACCCTCAATACCATTATTTGTAAAATCTATGTCACCCCTCTCCGACTGAACAGATTCCCCTCCTACATATAATTCGATATCTACATTTTTCAATGTCAATCCTTCTAGTGACGTAAAATAACCGCGTGGCATAAGTGCCGTCAAAGATGGCCAACACTCTGTCAAACTGTGATTTAGTTTTTTTGCAAGAACATAACCATCCCCATCTGAACCTGTTAACGGATATGCCAGCCCACCTGTTGCAATAATCACTGCTTTAGTCTCTTCTTCATGTTTCTTTCCATTCTTAAGCCAGATAACTCTCTCTGCTATATTATTATTGGATTTTATGTCAATGACTTTAGAGTTATATGAAATTTCGACACCGAGTGAAAGTAAATGCCCGACTAATGCTTCCACAACATCTGTCGATTTACCTGATTCTGGATAAGCCCTGTCACCTCTCTCGATAATGACAGGCAGGCCAATGCTTTCAAAAAAACTAATGGTCTGTATGTTGCTGAAATTATAGAATGCCGGTTTTAAAAAACGGCTTTTGGGGTAAATGTGTCCGGAAAATTCTTCCCAATCTTTTGTATTTGTAATGTTACATCTACCTTTTCCGGTAATCCTGATTTTCCTTCCCGCTTTTTCCATCTTCTCGAGCAATAACACTGATATTCCTTTTTGTGCTGCAGCGACAGCAGCAAGCATTCCAGCAGCACCTGCTCCAATTATAATCAACTCATGTTTTGACATTCTGCAAAGTAAGTTAAATTTGCTAAATTTGCATCAAATTTCCGTGATGAGCCATCTAAAAACAATATTAATCCTACTGTCTTCTATTGCACTTTCGGCCTGTGCAGGTAACAAAGGTGTAACAATGAACTCAGAACTCCCAAACGGTAATGAGTATGCCAAACATTTCAAAGTTTCAGTAAAAGAAGAGAATACTAAGTTTGAAATAATTGACAACTGGAGTTCTACGAATGACAACACTAACAGTTACACTTTTGTTGTATCATCTGATAATAACCCCAATAACATAAGACCCAATAGTATTAAATATCCTGTAAAAAGGGTTGTTTGCATGTCCACCAGTCATATTGCATATATGAAAGCTCTTGGACTGACAAACCTCATTGTGGGCATATCTGGCAAACAGTATATATCTGACAAGGAAGTATTAGAAGGTATTGAAAAAGGAACAATATATGATATCGGCTATGAGGGATCGCTTAATTATGAGCTTTTACTAAGGCTTAATCCTGATGTGGTTTTCACTTATGGTATCATGGGTGAGAACAATCTCTACATTGACAAAATTAAGGAGCTAGGTATAGATGTGATTGCATTGGGTGACTATCTGGAAGACCATCCTCTTGGAAAGCTGGAGTATTTGAAATTGTTTGGAAGCATCTTTAATTGCACCGAACTAGCAGATTCCATTTACACCTCTGTCAAATCAAGATATTTTTCTCTCAAAGAGAGCATAAGTGCCATAAAAGAAAGACCTAAAATCTTGCTGAATGCTCCATGGAAAGAGGTATGGTATATTCCCGGTAACCTCAACTATATGAGTGTTCTCATTAACGACGCGGGAGGAGATTTGATATTAAGCGAAAATGGGGTTTCAAAATCAGTCGCTCATAATCTGGAGGAGGTTTATCAAAAAGCAATAATTGCCGATTTCTGGCTTAATCCAAATAATTTCACATCGTTAGAAGAGCTTAGAAAAAGTAATCCGCTCTTTAAGAACATACCTTCTTTAAAGAGCGGAAAAGTTTATAATAACAATAAAAGAGAGACGTTGCAAGGTGGAAGCGATTTTTGGGAAACAGGAGTCACTGAGCCGGATGTCATTCTTAATGATCTTATCAATATATTACATCCGGAGACTGTTTCAAAAAGAGAGCTGGTATACTATAGGCGACTGGAATAGTCGAGTACAGACATAACTAATACTCTTTTACTTTTTCACTACCATTAAGAACTGCCAGACCATTCATGGCCAGGGCTGTCATTTCATCTTCTCCGGGGTATATTTCAACAGGTGCAATGAATTTGACCATGCCAATAATCTTATCCATAAGCTTTTTGTTATGAGCAACCCCACCTGTAATTAAAATTGCATCAACCCTCCCCGACAAGACAGTTGCGCTGGCACCTATAGCTTTAGCAACATTATAGGCAAAAGCATCTGAAATGAGAATGAACTTTTCATCACCTGCATCTACCTTTTGTTCAACATACTGGAATGAATTTGTGCCCAGATGAGCAACCAATCCTCCCTCCCCGGTGATTATTTTCTTAACCTGAGAGAGTGTGTAGTTGCCGGAAAAGCATAGTTCTGCAAGTGCAAGTGCAGGCAAAGTTCCCGACCGTTCAGGTGAAAACGGTCCTTCGCCGTGTAATGCATTGTTCACATCCACTACCCTGCCTCTTAGATGAGCTCCAACAGAGACTCCTCCACCGAGATGTGCAACAATCAGATTCATCTGTTTGTATTCTTTACCTACAGATGCTGCATATGTTTTAGCAATTGCTTTGTGATTGAGTGCATGAAAAATAGATACTCTCTCAAATAACGGGTGTCCGGATACTCTTGCAACAGGCGATAACTCATCAACTACTACCGGATCTGCAATATACGCCCTGCAGCCTTTTGATTCCTTAGCAAGATTTGCTGCAATCAACCCTCCCAGGTTGCTCGCATGTTCACCTTTTGTCTCCTCCATCAGATCTGCAATCATCTTCTCATTAACCTCGTATACACCGGATTCAATAGGGCGGAGCAATCCTCCCCTGCCGACAATAACCGAAAGAGAAGAAAGTTCCACATTATTGTCTTTCAATGCTTTTAAAATTGCTTCTTTTCTAAATTCATACTGATCAGTAACTTTGTCGAAACCTGATAACTCATAACTGGAGTGTCTCAGTGTTTCTACAAACAACTGTGTACTATTTTCATAAACAGCAATTTTTGTTGAAGTGGAACCTGGGTTGATGGCTAGTATTCTGTAAATCATAAAATTATTTAGCAGTTATTGCAGCTAGTGCGATAGAGTTTAGTTTTGTGTCTATACTGTCTGCCCTGCTCGACAATACGCATGGAGCTTTTGCTCCGGCTACAATTGCAGCAAGTCTGGCATCGGTACATAGTTGGGAATTTACCTTATAGAAGACATTTGCAGATTCAATATTGGGGAATACAAGACAGTCAGCATCACCTGCTACAGGGCTAACCAGCTTTTTAACAGCAGCTGCCTCGGCAGATAGAGCAACATCCAAGGCTAAAGGACCATCTACCAGACAACCGGTAATCTGGCCTCTGTCTGCCATTTTTGAAATCAATGCCGCATCTATACATGCCTGCATTCCTGGCAAAAGTTGTTCTGTTGCAGCAATGATTGCTACCTTTGGTTTTGCTATACCTAATGCTTTTGCTGTCTTAACAACATAATTGGTAATTGCAATTTTCTGTGAAAGATCAGGTGCAGGAATAACAGCAATATCTCCAAGTATCAGCAATTTGTGATATCTCGGATTTGACAGAACTGTTACATGACTCAAAATAGCTTTAGCTGGAAGCAACCCCTTTTCTTTGTTAAGGATAGCTCTCATATACTTATCAGTAGAACACAGCCCTTTCATAAGAATATCGCCTTCACCATCGTTGATCAGATCAACAGCCATAGAAACAGACTTGATTTCATCATCGTTAGGGACGATCCTGAAAATTGACGGGTCAATTTTTTCCTGTGCACACACCTGACGAATCATTTTCTCGTCACCTACAAGAGTTGCCTCTACTATACCAGCTTCAACTGCAAGACGAACTGCATTTATAGTATGATCGTCTACAGCCCATGCTGCAATCAGACGTTTTTTAGGTTTACTTCTTAACTGTTCAAAAATCTGTTCAAAAGATGTTATCATAATTATTGATATTTAATTAATTGCGTTTTTATTTGGCAGTCTCAATAACTGACATTGTATCCTGTGCAATCACAAGTTCTTCATTTGTTGTAACGGTTGACATCATTACCTTAGAGCCCGGTTTAGTAAGAATTACATCTTTGCCTCTTACTCCCTTGTTTGCTGCAGGATTGAAATCGACACCAATATATTGAAGGTGGGTTCCCACCATTTCTCTTATATGAGGGTCATTCTCCCCGATACCTCCAGTAAATACTATCATATCAACTCCGTTCATAACAGCAGTATATGCCCCAATGTATTTTAATACCCTGTAATACAATAAATTAAGTGCTAATTGCGCCTTTTCATCTCCTTTTGCAGCTGCATTTTCTATATCTCGTGCATCTGAAGATTTTCCATAAATACCTAAGAAACCGCTCTTTTTATTAAGGATTGAATTGATTCCTGCTGCATCTATGCCCTCTTTTTCCTGAATAAATGTGATTATTCCGGCATCAACATCACCGCTGCGAGTGCCCATTATAATTCCTTCAAGAGGGGTAAATCCCATTGATGTGTCGATTGATTTTCCTTCTTTAATTGCAGTTATCGAACCACCATTTCCAAGATGACAGGTGATAACTTTACACTTTTCAAAATCAAGGCCAGCCAGGTCACAAGCCTTTTTTGCCACAAACTTATGACTTGTCCCATGAAATCCGTATCTGCGGATTTTGTATTTTGTATAATACTCATATGGAATAGCATACATATATGCATAGTTAGGCATTGTCTGGTGGAATGATGTATCAAAAACAGCAACTTGCTTTGTTCCCGGGAGAAGAGTTTCAATGGCGTTAATACCAAGAAGGTTTGCAGGATTATGAAGTGGTGCAAGTTCGCATAGTTTCTCAATTCCTTCCAATACCTCTTTATTGACAAGTCTGCTGCTGTTAAAGAATTCTCCTCCATGGGCCACTCTGTGACCTACAGCCTGAATCTCCGAAAGAGACTTGAGAACACCAAGTGCAGGATCGACCAAAATGTCAAGGACTTTTTTTATTCCAATTGTATGGTTTTGTATTGGACATTCGATCTCGTACTTGTCTTTGCCATCGGCTCTGTGCGATAAAACCGCGACTTCTAGTCCGATTCTTTCTACAATTCCTTTGGCGAGAACCAAATAATCTGAGTTTGACCTCATATTGAGGACCTGATATTTTATTGAGGAACTTCCACAATTCAATACTAAAATTATCATATATATGTTTTGTTTATAATTGCAACTAGAAATGGTTGGAATAGTGTGCAAAAGTAATAAAAAAAGAGCTTTATTATTATAATTTTAAAAGAAATTTATAATTTTACATCAAAGTAAGAGGAGAGAGATAACATGTTGAGAGAATTTACTTATAAATTTTACAATTCCCCCCTGTTAAAATATTCTGTTTCATATCTGACAGGAATTCTTATAGGCAAAAGATTTTCTATACCAGTATCTTCTACTCTGCTATCTTCTCTTTGTCTTTCACTACTGATTTTACTGATTTATTATTTCTGTTTTAAAAAAAGGGTGTCAATTCTTGAAAAAGCACTCACTCTTACTTCTATCCTGAGCTTTATCTTGCTTGGTTGGCTGAATATTTCCATCTCGGATAATATATTTAATAAAAGGAAAACATCTCGTATACCTGTTAATAAGTCGTTTCAGACATATTGCATAATTAAAGAGAGACCGGTATTAAAGACAAAGTCGACGAAAATTGAAGTGTTGTTGCCCGAGTTCGATGAAGGGATGATACTTTATCTTGATAAGAATTATCCTCATCACAAACTTGGAACTGGAGATACAATTTACACAAAAATTACTCCAGAAAAAGTAAGAACATTTGAAGGATCGTCATTTAATTATGTTAGATTTCTTGCAGAAAAGGGAATACATACTACATCCTACGTTAAAGCAGGTGATGTAGTACTTCTTAAGCTTAAAAAATTATCTTTTTGTGACAGGATAAACAGGTTGCGGGAAAGCTATATATCTAAGGTGTCGGAAATGACTGGTAACGGGGGTGAGTCAGCAACCCTTATTTCTTTAACCATAGGAGATAAGAGCTTCCTTGATTTTGAAACAAAAAATGCATATTCTACATCAGGAACCATGCACCTCCTGGCTGTTTCCGGTCTGCATGTAGGATTTATATATTCATTTCTATCGTTTGTTCTGATTTTTCTTGGAAATTCCAGGTATTCAAAATTTTCCAGGTTAATAATTATTGTAGCAACCTTATGGGCATATGCTTTAGTTGTAGGATTTTCACCTTCTATAACCCGGGCAGTAATAATGGCAACTATATATGAGATCTGCAAAAACATGGAAAGGGACCGGATAGGGATGAATACGCTTTCGTTGAGTGCTCTTGTTATAACTCTTATCAAACCACAGGCATTATTCGATATCGGATTTCAACTCTCCTTCATTGCACTGCTTTCAATAATTGTGATTCATCCTAAGATAGGGCAACTTTTTTTACCAAAAAACACCATTTTTAAATACGTATGGACAACTTTGTCAATTTCACTGGCATGTCAGATAGGTACCTCTCTTATCACTATATCATCGTTCGGCTTTTTCCCGGTATATTTTTTACTATCAAACCTAATTGCAATACCTTTGTCTGCTATTATTCTCTATATCTCTTCTGTACAACTTGTTTTTCTTGCAAACACTGCAATATCTGCGATAATTTCTCAAATACTTAAGTTTTTATCCGGCCTTTTAAACAGTTTTGTCACTAGAATTGAATCTCTTCCTTATGCCACTATTGAACTTAATTTAAATAATGGTCAGATAATGTCAATCGTCCTTGTCATTGTTGTATATTCTCTCGACATTATAAATGACCCTGTAATCAGAAAATATATTTTCCTTGGACTTCTGGTTAATTTTGTAGTGTGCTCGCTATAAGTGCGACTGAAATTACAGCAAGGGCAATACCCCACCACTGTTTATTTGAAAATTTCTCTTTGTAGAAAAAGAAGCCGATAAGTGCAGTTAGCATTACCACTGATGAATTGTGAATAGGAAAAACAATTGAGCCACCCATTCTTCCAACGTTAATCAGAAGCATTTTTGATGTAAGATAGTTAAAGAGGCCCATCATTATACCTATATAAACTGTAACCATGGTGAATTTCTGCAGGCTTTTGTTTAAAACAATATCTCCAATGGCAAATATTACGCTGAATAAAAAAGCAGTACCAAATACTCCCAATAAAAACAACTCTTGCTCGTTGGGCAAAGAAATCAATAATTTTTTTGATAACTCCATTAACGTATCTATAGTTCCCGAAACAAGAAATACAGATATTGGCAACAGGTAAGATAGTAATGATGCCTTTCCTTTTTTCCGGAATAGTACCAGCCAGAAAGAGACAAGGGCCGTCACAATGCCTGTTGCTTTTAGTATGAGCGATGTGTTTTGACCAAGATAAATAATTCCTATAAGAACGGGAATGACTACAGACATTTTGTTAAGTGCCGTTGTAAGGCCCATACCAACCTTCTGTATTGACAACATCATAAGTATGAAATTTGCAATAAAAAGAAATCCTATAATTACCGAAGGAAGAATAAGTTTCAATGAATAGTGTGTTGAAATATCCTCGACAGCAATATCCATATCTATGATTGTCAAGGTTATGGCAATAATATAATTAATAAACATTGTCTGATATCTGTTTAATCCTTTAATATCTACCAATTTAAAAGAAATAAACATCCCGAGTGCAAATAAGATGTGGATTATCAGGTATATAATATTCTGCATAGAGTAGCGTTGTTAATAATTAAAACGAAGATAATCGGAAATTTCCTTACTTTTGTGCCCGTCTTAAAAAATTTAATCTATGGGCGGTCTATTTGGTGTTATCTCAAAACAAAAATGTATCACTGATTTATTCTATGGTACTGATTATCATTCACATCTTGGCACAAGAAAGGGAGGAATGGCTACATGGTGCGGCAATGGAACCTTTGCTCGGTCTATTCATAGTCTGGAGAGCTCCTATTTTAGAAACAAGTTTGAGGATGATTTGAAAAAATTTGAGGGAAATTCCGGAATAGGCGTTATAAGTGACACGGATCCTCAACCTATCATTCTAAATTCTCATCTTGGCAAATTTGCAATTGTCACTGTAGGAAAAATAAACAATATTGCAGAGATGGAGAGTGAGCTCCTGTCGCTTGGAAGAAGTTTTTCTGAAATGAGTTCGGGCTCCACAAATCCAACGGAACTAACTGCTCTTCTGATAACTGAAGGCAAGAACTATGCAGAAGGAATTGAGAATGCCCAGCAGAAAATTAAAGGTTCTTGTTCCTTTCTACTTTTAACGGAAGATGGGATATATGCATCAAGAGATAAATACGGCCGTACACCTCTTATAATAGGGAAAAAAGAGGGTGCATATGCAGTTGCTTCCGAAACCTGTAGTTTTGCAAATCTTGATTATGAGGAGGATTACTATATCGGCCCCGGAGAGGTTGTTTTTATTGGGTTGGATGGATATAGACAAATTGCACCGCCAAAGGATAAATTGCAGATATGCTCATTTTTATGGGTTTATTACGGATACCCGACAAGTTCCTATGAGAAGATTAATGTAGATGATGTTAGGTACTCATTGGGTTATATAATGGGAGAAAACGATACAACTCCTTTGGATGCATCATCGGCAATACCAGACTCCGGTACTTGTATGGCTATAGGATATGCAAGTGGTAAAAAAATCCCATATAGGTGCTCAGTTGTTAAATACACACCTACCTGGCCCAGAAGTTTTATGCCCTCAAATCAGTCTGAGAGAAACACCGTTGCAAAAATGAAGCTTATACCAAATAAAAGTCTGCTCAGGGAAAAACGTATTGCCTTTTGTGATGATTCCATTGTAAGGGGTACCCAGCTGAAGGATAATGCGCAAGTACTTCTGGAATATGGTGCAAAGGAGATTCATATAAGGATAAGTTGTCCTCCATTGGTTTTCCCGTGTGAATATATAGGATTCTCCGCATCCAGGTCCCCTCTTGAACTTATCACAAGAAGATATATACTCTCTAAAGAGGGAGCACATGACAGAAATCTTGAAAAATACATTTGTGCATCATCGCTTGAATATCAGCAAATGGTAAGCTATATTAAAAATGACCTTCAGCTTTCCAGTCTGCAATTCAATAGCATAGAGACTTTGGTAAAGGCAATTGGCCTTCCTAAAGAATCAATCTGCACACACTGTTTTGATGGTAGCAGTTACGGCGGATAAATTTTTTTCAAAAGAGTTCAGAAAATTTTCGTGTTTGAGATTTTTCAATAACTTTGTATTGTTAATTAAACATTTACTAAATTTTACTATTGTCCCTATGAACATCTTTGTTTCAAGTTTAAGTTTCCGCGCTAAGAAAGAAGATTTAGCCGAACTATTCACACCTTATGGCGAAGTTATTTCTGCCAGAATTATTATCAACAGAGACACCCGCCGCTCAAAAGGCTACGGTTTTGTTGAAATGCCTAATGATAACGAAGGTATTGCAGCCATTACAGCGCTTAACGGAGCTGAACACATGGGCCGTACTATTAATGTTGCTCAAGCGAACGAACGTCCGGCCAGGGAAGAATAAGAGATTACATTTTATAGTATAAAGAAGGAGACTGTCTAATAGTAGGCAGTCTCTTTTTTATATAATAGTAGCCACATATCCAAAGGAGGATCAAGTTGAAGAGTAGGTGGAGCAATAAATTTCAAGTGGAGGCAAAAGTCTGGATTATTTTTGTCTAGGTGTGGATTTTTGGATACTGCACCGGGTTTACCCACTTTGTGTTCTCTCCGCTGAAAATCAAAGGCAGCCCCGATATTATGCTTTTGCAGATCAGCTCGCGGGTCTGCACTCGATTTTCTTAAGCTCCGTTCACATAGTGGGTACCCAAACCCTCCTATGCAAGCATCCTTCAAATTCCACACCTAAACCTGCTTTTGCCACACTTTTGCTCAATTATGATTTTTAACCTAATCTGATCCACCTACTTTTTCATTTGATCCCCAATAGGCAAGTTCACCCTCAGCACCGTTGTTTATTTAAATGGCGACATTCATTATAAAACTGATACTGACTACTTATTAGACAGTTTTTTTTTATCTTATTATTTTCATCTCCTTGATAAGATGTCCGGCTCCGGCAACTTTATCAATTATAAAAAGCACATACCTTATGTCCAGAGATATGTTTCTGCACATCTGCGGGTCGAATGCTATGTCGCTCATTGTTCCCTCCCATACTCTGTCGAAATTCAATCCTATTAACTGGCCTTTTGCATTTAGTACAGGACTCCCGGAGTTCCCTCCCGAGGTATGATTGGTCGCAATAAAACATACCGGGACTGTCCCGTTTTCCTCCCACTCACCATACTCTTTTGCTTTGTATATATCCCTTAGCCTTTGAGGAATATTGTAATCATAAATAGCCGGATTGTCTTTTTCCATTATCCCCTCAAGAGTTGATACAGGTTTGTAATAAACGGCATCATATGGTTTATATCCCATGATTTTCCCATAAGCCACCCTCAGTGTTGAGTTTGCATCCGGATAATAACTCTTAGTCTTGTCGTACTCCATGATTGCCTTCATATATGTTCTGTACAACAGTGTAAGTTTTTTGTTAATCTGATCGTACTTTTGCTTTATGTTGTGGTTGTAGTACTTATTAAAAGAGAGATACATCTCAACTGCCGGATCGCTCTCCAGTTTTGAAATATCCGGTGAATCATTGATATAGGCTTGCAGGCTATCCTCATTGGCTATTATTGATTTTGAAAATATAAAATCTGCAAAATTCTGAGGATTTTCAAATTCATTCATTTTTGCCTTAAAGTATCCAGGCTGATAGTCTGAAGGTATATTTTTCATATATTCACCAATCAATGCAACAAATGATCTTTTGTCAACCGGCTGATAATAATCCTTATAAAAATCATTGAGCAAAGATTTGATCAGGACCTGATTCTTCACGGGACTCTTTGACTCCTTTAAAACAGCACTATAGAAACTACCTGCAAATTTGATTATTTCATTTGCATTAATAGCTTCTGAAAAGTAATCCATTGCTAATGAATAAGGTTCCAATTCTGTGTATAAGTTTCTAAACTGATCAAGCAGGGTACTGAATTCGGCTTTGTTTTGCGCCCAAATTGAAAAGCCAGTTTCAAAATCTCTCTTGTTTTGAACAATATTCATTTTTATGATTCCTTTTGTCTCTCCCTGCCATTTTTTCCAGGAATTTGAAACAGATGCATTTTTTGATGCATACTTTATTCTCACCTCTGTACTCTTTGACATCTCGTCAGCCTGAATATCGAGACGTAATGTGCGAAGCTTTATTTTGTGAGGGTTTGATACGTTAGCAATGTAGCTGACTGCATCACTTGTAATATATTCCTGAGTCCTCCCAGGATAACCATACACCATTGTAAAGTCACTTTCATTTACTCCTTTGACAGAAACCGTAAAGAATTTTTTAGGTTTATAGGGAACATTATCTTTGGAATATTGAGCCGGTTTATTGTCTTTATTTGCATAAATCCTAAACATTGAGAAGTCTCCTGTATGTCTGGGCCACATCCAGTTATCGGTATCGCCACCGAATTTACCTACAGAAGAGGGAGGGGCACCAACCAGACGGACATCTGGAAATACCTCATAAACAAATAAAAAATACTGATTACCATAATATAATGCTTCTATAGCAGCTTCATAGTTATTGTCTTTTGTTGCATTTTTGATTATAACAGAAGAATTTCCTGCAACAAGTGCCGACCGTTGTTCCTCTGTCATAGAACTGTTGTATGATTTCATTACAGCCTCAGTTACATCTTCCATTCTAATCAGAAACCTTACAGACAAACCTTTGTTAGGCAATTCCTCACTCTGTTTCATTGCCCAGAAACCATCCTTAAGATAGTCATGTTCTACTGAACTATGTGCTTGTATCTGACTGAATCCACAATGATGATTTGTAATTATAAGTCCTTGCGAGGAGACCAGATTACCTGTACAGCCACTTCCAAAATGGACAATGGCATCTTTCAGACATGCTCGGTTCACACTATATATGTCTTCTGCAGTGAGTCTGAAACCTTTTTTTTGCATATCGGACACTCTCTCTTTAATTAATGATGGCAGCCACATACCCTCATCGGCAAAAATTTTTGCAGTAGAGATACACGTAAGAACCAGTAACAAGATAATTTTTTTCATACATTCAATAATAACTGATAAGTAAGACAAACTTACAAAAATTTCTTACTTTTGGGAACTAAACCCAAAACTCATGAATCAGTTAGCCAAGTATATTGTTGGAATTGCAATAGCAATTGTAATTGCCTTTTTAGCGTGGTATTTTAGTAATATACTGATATACATTCTTGTATCAGCGATTCTCTCTCTTATAGGAAAACCGTTCAAAACTAAACTGCTCCGCTTAAAAATCCGCAAACATCATATACCCAACGGACTTGCGGCAGGTATTACTCTTATTGCTCTCTTATCTGTGTTTTTTAGCATCTTTTTCTATGTTACGCCATTGATCGGACAACTACTATCCAATCTGAGCAGCATAAACTTTGTCTCTCTTAGCGATCAGATTTCTGTTCCTCTGAGCAATTTTAACAGAGTTCTTCACGATTGGTTTCCAGCGTTGGACTCCTCATTTAAAATAGAGACAATCTTCGTTAATCAGTTTCAGGAGGTTCTTAATATATCCTTTATATCAGAATTATTCAACTCTATTGCCAGCATTGCAATAGAATTCGGAATTGCTGTATTCGTAATTACATTTATAACCTACTTTTTTCTTAAAGAGGAGAGCATGTTCAACGATATGGTCCTGGCTCTGTTTCCCGACAAGTATGTTACAAATGTCACACGTGCTCTCAGTTCAATTAACAAATTACTTGCAAGATACTTTATTGGTATATCAATTGAGGCAATTGCAATAACCATAATTAACAGCGTTGCCCTCTATTTGATTGCGGGAGTAGACTTTTCTCTGGCTATCGCCTTATCTTTCCTTGCTGGTATTCTTAATGTGATTCCATATATTGGTCCCATAACCGGTGGGGTTTTTGGAACAATAATGAGCCTGGTCAACTTGGCCTAGACAAACCGGAAGCAGGAGTGCTTATATTTACAGTAGCAGGTATATTCTTTGTCACACATATGATAGATATATTCGTTTTTCAACCATATATATATTCAAACAGTGTCAAGGCGCATCCTCTTGAAATATTTCTGGTAATACTGATTGCTGGTAGTATCGGAGGAATAATCGGTATGCTGGTAGCTATACCGGCCTACACAGTTATACGGGTTTTTGCAAGGGAGTTTCTCTCGCATTTTAAGCTGGTTCAGAAACTTACGGACAATTTCTAACAAAAAAGGAGCCGTCATATTGCAGACAGCTCCTTTTTTAAATTAACGAGAATATTCTTTAGAAGTTACTGTTTTTTCGCTTCAAGGAACTTATTGTATTTTTCGTATCCTGTTTTATATGCTTCATTCTTTTCGCGGAAACGGAAGTAAATATTTTTAAGATATTCCGCCACTACTGCTTTAACCTCCTCATCTGTAGACGTTTCAAAACAAGCCTCAAAAGGTTTTATTGCAGATTCAAGGTTTTGTTCCAATTGTTTTACAAGAGCCTCATATTTTGTATCGTCAACCTCCTCAGAAGCCTTTGTCTGAATCTCTACTGCTCTGTCGTAATAAGCTGCTCCTACTGCAAATGTTCCAAAGTAATACTTAGGATCTATCTCAACAGATTTATTATAGCAGGCAATTGCTTTTTCAATATCCTTAAGGTTCTTCCAAACATTACCCTCGGCATAATAAAGACTGGCATTTGAAGGCTCGTTTTCCTGTGCTTTTTTAATAAGATTGAGAATCTTGTTGGGGTCATCATTTGATTCAAGGTATATGTTGATTAAAGAAACAAGAATACTCTGATTTGTAGGATATTTAGTAAATCCGGCACTTAGGGTTTCTTTTGCTTTCTCTAAATCTTTAATTCCTTTATAAGCCTCCGCTAGGTAGGAATATGCATCACCCTTTGCATCATAGTTATTTTGGATAGCCTTATTGAAATACTCTACAGCTCTATTGTAATCCTTTGACATGTTTGCTGTTAACCCAGTATAATACATTATTACGGTATCTACCTGTTTAACAAGATTGTGGGAACTTGCCTGAAGTGACAAGGCAAAGTTATCTGTAGCTTGTTTGTAGTCACCTAAAGCATAAGCAGACATTGCTATATTCTGATAACGACTCTTCAAAGCGACAAGTTGCTCAGAAATTTCTTTTGTTTTGGCTGCTTTAGTGTCTACCTCTGCTGCTTTGTTAAGGGCAGTGAAAGCTTCTCCAAGAGGATTACCTTCATAATATGGCTTTGTCACGACCCAACTTGCCAATGTTCCGTCTTGTGCATAATAAAGTTCCTTATCTTCATATATGTCTACTGAGAAAGACTGGTCCATGATTTTTTTGGTTTCTGTGCTTATGATTCGTTGATCTTTCAGTAGCACCTTTAGTTCCAGTCTTGAAGCCCCTAGCCAGAGAGACTTGATGGGAGCATCGTAAATAGAAGTATAAGCATCTGCCAGTTTTAGCCAAGTAGCAGGATTTGTTGCTTTCTTGGCATCTGCAGACTCTTTCTTCGCTTTTTCCAAAGCCTTGAGAGCATCTGTTACCTCCTTGGGTTGAGCAACTAACTGTATTGAAAATAGTAGTGCCAGTGCAATAAATAGATTTTTCATTGTAATTATTAAAATTTAAAAAGATTATATTATATCACATTTACTCTTCAACTATGCCGCTCTCAACGGGTTTTTCTTCGCTCTTGTTCACCCTGCAGACAGCAGCTATCATATCTCCCTCCCTGATATTAATAAGTCTCACACCCTGTGTTGCCCTTCCTGCAACTCTTACAGTAGACACCTCAAGCCTGATTGTTATACCGGACTTATTTATTATCATAAGGTCATTCTCGTCAGTAACATCTTTCAATGCTATCAGCGATCCTGTTTTTTCTGTTATATTCAGCGTTTTAACACCTTTACCGCCTCTGTTTGTTACCCGGTAGTCTTCCAGACATGATCTTTTTCCATATCCATTCTCACTTACAACAAGAATATGATGAGACTCACTACCCTCTGCAGTTGGATCTACACAAACCATACCAATCACTTCGTCGTTATCTCCTATATTGATTCCCCTCACTCCCGCACCAGTTCTTCCGATTGCCCGGACATTCTCCTCATTGAAACGTACACACTTTCCATCCCTGCCTGCGAGTAGAATCTCATTGTGTCCGTTAGTGAGGACAGCTTCCAGCAGTTCGTCATTCTCTCTTATTGTTATTGCATTTACACCATTGGCCCTCGGACGTGAATATGCTTCCAGAGATGTTTTCTTTACAGTACCTCTTTTTGTTGCAAGAACAATGAAGTTATTGTTGATATACTCTTCGTCATTGAGATTTCTGACATTTATATAAGCACAAACCTTATCTTCAGGTTCAATATTCAATACGTTCTGTATAGCCCTTCCCTTGGATGCCTTTGTTCCCTCCGGAACTTCGTAAACCTTAAGCCAGAAACATTTTCCTTTTTGCGTAAAGAAAAGCATAGTACTGTGCATGTTGGCTACGTAAATATGTTGGATGAAATCCTCTTCTCTTGTAGTACTGCCTTTGGCACCAACCCCTCCCCTGTTCTGAGTTCTGTACTCAGCTAGTGGTGTTCTTTTCATATAACCTAAATGAGATATGGTTATGACAACATCTTCGTCCGGGTAGAAGTCCTCTGGATTGAAATCTTCTGCGGAAAGTTCAATGGCTGTACGACGATCATCACCAAATTTCTCCCTAAGCTCAATAAGTTCATCTTTGATAATTTTCATTTGAAGCACTACGTCTGACAGCACCTCTTTAATGTAAGTTATCAACTTCATCAGTTCATCGTATTCCGCCTGAAGTTTGGCTCTCTCCAGACCTGTAAGCTGACGAAGTCTCATTTCTACTATTGCGCTTGCCTGAGCTTCTGAAAATTCAAATCTGGTCATCAGGTTTGTCTTTGCCTCATCAACAGTTTTTGAACCTCTTATAATTGCAATCACTTCATCTATAAAATCCAGTGCAACAAGCAATGCTTCAAGAATATGTGCTCTTTTTTCTGCCTGTTCCAGTTCGAATCGTGCCCTGCGTAAAATTACATCATGTCTGTGACGGACAAAATATTTAATAAGTTGCTTAAGATTCAGCATCCTAGGTCTGCCATCCACCAGAGCAATGTTGTTGACGGAGAAGCTTGACTGAAGCTGAGAATACTTATAAAGCATATTAAGTATAATATTGGCAACAGATCCCATTTTCAATCTAATGACAATGCGCATTCCATTACGGTCGCTTTCATCATTTATATATGCAATTCCTTCAACTTTTTTCTCTTCCACCAACTCTGCGATTTTCTCGATAAGTTCGCGTTTATTAACCATGTATGGTATTTCGGTAACCACGATAGTCTCTCTTCCGCTTTCACTTACTTCAATCTCCGTCTTTGAGCGGACCACTATCCTGCCTTTACCTGTTTCAAATGCATCTTTTATTCCTTGGATACCCTGAATGATACCTCCCGTAGGGAAATCCGGACCTTTAATATATTTGCAAAGGTCTTCAGTTGAGATTTCATTGTCGTCTATGTAAGCACAAATTGCATCAACTACTTCGCGCAAGTTATGCGGGGGCATGTTGGTTGCCATTCCTACTGCAATTCCGGAGGCTCCGTTTAGAAGTAAAAGCGGCGCTTTCGCCGGCATAACGGTAGGTTCTTGAAGTGATTCGTCGAAATTTGGTTTGAAATCAACAGTATTTTTATCGAGATCTGCCATTACCTCCTCGGCGATCTTTCTGAAACGTGCCTCTGTATAACGCATGGCAGCTGCAGAATCACCATCGATGGAACCAAAGTTACCCTGTCCGTCTACCAACATATATCTCATGCTCCACTCCTGTGCCATTCTAACCATGGCTTCATAAACACTGGAGTCTCCATGTGGGTGGAACTTACCCAGAACCTCTCCGACAATACGGGCAGATTTCTTAAATCCTGCTCCCGCAGTCAGCCCCAATTCCGACATTCCAAAGAGAACTCTTCTGTGAACTGGCTTTAGTCCGTCTCTTACATCTGGTAGGGCACGTGACACAATTACAGACATCGAATAATCGATGTATGCACTTTTCATCTCGTCCTCTATGTTGATTTTGATTATTCTTGCGTTATTATCAGCTTCTTGAATCATTTTGTTTCTTACTTCTTGTTTATAAAAAGAGGCGTAAAATTACTAAATAAATATCTTATGAACAAATTGTATTGCTAATTGTCTTTAATTAGATTTGCATCAAATTTAAAAGCACAAATGAACTTACAATTATCAAATGAACTAAATGAGATTATCTCATACAGCAGAGAAGAAGCAATGAGGATGGGTAGTTATACGATAGGATCGGATCACCTTATCCTTGGCATAATCCGACATCAGGACAACTCTGCTTTTGAGGCACTTATGAGCTTTGGAACAGAATACAGAGTATTTAAGTCAAAAATCGAGGAACTTGTAAAAGTGGGGGATATTGTTCCTTTTGAACAGGCAGACAAACTCAATTTATCCAAGGGTGCAGAAAACGCTTTAAAAGTAATGTATCTGGAAGCAAGATCCCTTAAAGAGGCAAAACCAGGTCCGGTTCATCTGTTACTTGCAATTTTAAGAGGAGAAGATGGCGTTTCTGTTTCTATTCTTAAGGAATACAACATTACATACGACAGTCTGAGAGCTACATTCAAAGGTAAAGAGATATCAAAGCCAATGAATACATCGACCTATGACGATGAGATGGACGGAGGAGTAAAACCTTCAGGAGTAGAAGGACCTGTCAGAGGAACTAAAAGTGCAAAACTTTCCAGTGACACGCCTGTAATTGACAGCTTTGGATTCGATATGACTAATGCTGCCCTTGAGGGAAAATTAGACCCTGTAGTAGGCAGAGACAAGGAGATAGAAAGGCTTGCCCAGATACTTGGCAGAAGAAAGAAAAACAACCCTGTGATTATTGGCGAACCGGGGGTTGGAAAATCGGCAATTGCTGAAGGTCTGGCCCTGCGTATTGCGCAGAAAAGGGTGTCAAGAGTACTTCTTAACAAGCGGCTCATATCACTTGATATAGGTTCTATTGTTGCTGGCACGAAGTACAGAGGACAGTTCGAGGAGAGGATGAAGGCAATTCTCAATGAGCTTACAAAAAATCCCAACATTATCCTTTTTATAGATGAACTTCATACTCTGGTTGGTGCAGGTGGAGCTTCCGGGTCGCTGGATGCAGCCAATATGTTGAAACCTGCACTTGCAAGAGGCGAGATACAGTGTATTGGTGCCACTACTCTTGATGAATACAGGGAACATATTGAGAAGGACGGTGCATTGGAAAGAAGGTTCCAGAAGATTATGGTAGATCCTACCACCTATGATGAAACTCTGAATATTCTTCAGAATATCAAACAACGTTATGAAAAACATCATAATGTAGTATATACAGATGATGCTTTGATTGCATGCATAAGATTATCTCAGAGATACATTACCGACCGTTGTCTTCCGGACAAGGCAATTGATGCTCTGGACGAGGCAGGTTCAAGGGTGCATCTGATGCATCTCAAGGTTCCTGACTCTATTCTTGCTATTGAGAATGAAATTGAACCTATCAGAAGCGAGAAGAGAATAGCTGTTAGCAACAATCAGTTCGAAAAGGCAGCTGAACTTAGGGATCTCGAAAAACAGAAGAGTGAGGAGCTTGAAATTGCACAGCAAAAATGGAACGAAGAGCAGAATCTAAACCCTCAGGAGGTAAATTCAAATGATGTTGCAGAGGTCCTCTCGATGATTACCAATGTTCCAATCTACAGACTTGCGGAGAAAGAGGGCGACAGGCTTTCCAGGATGGGTGAAAGTATAAGAAAAAAGATTGTCGGTCAGGATGAGGCGGTTGACAAGGTTGTCCGGGCAATACAGAGAAACAGAGCCGGTCTCAAAGATCCAAACAAACCGATTGGAACATTCATCTTTCTGGGCCCTACAGGTGTAGGAAAAACACAGTTGGCAAAAATACTGACTGAATATCTTTTCGATTCGGTGGACAATCTTATAAGGATTGACATGAGTGAATATATGGAGAAGTTTGCACTTAGCAGGTTGATAGGAGCTCCTCCGGGATATGTAGGCTACGAAGAGGGTGGACAACTAAGTGAAAAGGTCAGAAGAAAACCATATTCGGTAATTCTTCTTGATGAAATTGAGAAAGCGCATCCGGATATCTTCAATCTTCTGCTGCAGGTTCTTGACGAGGGGAGACTTACAGACAGCAATGGCAGACACATTGACTTCAGGAATACCCTGTTGATTATGACCTCAAACATAGGAAGCCGGGAGATAAAGGATTACGGTGGTGGCATGGGTTTTTCAAATTCTACCAGACGTAACATAAGTGATAATACTAGACACATAATAGAGAAAGCCCTAAAGAAGACTTTTACTCCTGAGTTTCTTAACAGGCTTGACGAACAGATACTCTTTAATTCCCTTACCAAGGATGATATATGTAAAATCATTGATATTGAACTTGATGATCTGTATAAGAGAATTGAGAATGCCGGATATAAACTCTCTATAGATGAGAAGGCAAAAATATTTGTAGCCGACCATGGATATGATCCGCAATTTGGTGCAAGACCACTGAAAAGAGCTATCCAAAAATTAATAGAAGATCCTTTGGCTGAGGCTATTATAGCAGGCAAATTCAAAGCCGGAGATGAACTCCATATGGAGATTGATACTGACTCAGTTGACGAAGGGGGCTCTCCAGTAAAACTTAAGGTTGCCCTGATTTCTTAGAGTAAAATATTTTTTGGACAAATCATCCTGAGGGCCATATTGCTTGTCTCTCAGGATTTTTTTTGCCGGTATCCTCTTTAAAGTCTCTTTGTCTACATAAAAATCTATCGGTTCTGTCTCACCATAAAGCTCAAAACCAAGTCTCCTGTAAACATTCCCGTCGCTCCAGTCTTTGTCGGCATATGACATGATCTCATCCGGAGAGTTTTTGTCAATAAAATATTTAAGCAGCTTTCCCATTCCTCCGACTACCCTGTATTCTGCAAGACCTGCATATCTTACCCACTCATAAGAGAGTATAGTAGCCCCTTCTCTCACCATAGGACGGGGTGCAGAAAACATAGCAACTGCAACCATTTCATTTTCATTAAGATATTGAGTTTGCTTATTTGTATACAGGGCATATTTATAACGACATGTAGTATAACCAAGCAGATGATTCCGCTCAAGAAATTGTCTAGCACTCTCCGATGATACCTCTCTGACAACGCAGTTTCGTGCAAAAACAGATTTTTGCTTGCCTAAATTTGCGAGTAACCTGTTGGTGATAAGCTGATACTTATTGACCCATTCATCTTGGTACAATGTAATATTCTGACTTCCTCTGTTGTCTGGGGCACACTCCCCTACTGATATGAGTCTTATTGAAATTTCAGGTTTACAAATAGTGTATACAGAGCCATTTACTGAGTAATCAATTTGATGAAAATCCAGGAATTTTTGGAACTCCGCAGGAAAATTGATTGTCATGCTTTTGTAATTATCAGTTAATGAATATTTACCTGCAAATATAAGGCTAATTTTCTCATTTTATTTGGAAATAAAAGATTGTTACCATATCTTTGCGCTCCCTTAAAGGAAAGATTCAGTAGCTCAGCAGGTAGAGCACAACACTTTTAATGTTGGGGTCCTGGGTTCGAGCCCCAGCTGGATCACAAAAACAGAAGCCAAGCTGTTGCTTGGCTTCTTTGTTTTTATGATCCAGCGCGACAAGCTTGCTTGGGAGCGATGGAGAATAAAAACAAAGGAATTTTTGAGCGGAGCGAAAAAAACTGTTTTTGTGTGGGTAAGTAAAAAATATCGGGTCCGACGCAGCAGCCAAAGGCTGCAAGTCACGACAGCTGGATCACAAAAACAGAAGCCAAGCTTGCTTGATCAAGATGGGGAGTAAAAACAAAGGAATTTTTGAGCGGAGCGAAAAAACTGTTTTTGTGTGGGTAAGTAAAAGAAACCGGGTCCGACGAAGCAGCCCCAAGGCTGCAAGTCACGACAGCTGGATCACAAAAACAAAGGACAAGTATGCTTATTCAATCAGATCTAACTTTGTTCTAAGTAGTCCGTACCAGAGTTGAGCCCTCCTGCCGTCTCCTCAATTGATAAATCTACAATACTTGGAGAAATCCATTGTTTTTTTTCGTTCTCTGAAAAAATACCTGTTTCCATAATAATTACAATAAAATTAAAAGTGAATATAATAATTTAAAGATAACTCATTTTTAGAAAGTATTAAAGCTATAACCACTTTTTTTTAATTCTACTAATAAATATTGAGCTATGACTATATGTGCAACCTTGTTATATATTGTATTTTTATATTGTAAACAAACATTATTATGTAGAACAAGATTCAGTATTTCAATCGCATTTGGAATATTTATATATTGATTGAACAGTAAGTCGCTTTTGGTCGATTCTATCAATTTTTCATAATAGTCAGTTTCCCTCATAATTCTTTTTCTAAAATCAGGACTATATGGCATTTTATCTTTTCGAGTGCAAATTTGTGTAGGAATAATATTTTTCATTGCCTCCCGTAAAACATTTCTTCTCTGCCCATTTTTCAAATGGAGCGATATTGGAATATCACTTAAAAAAGATAACAAATCTGCATCAAATAAAGGTGTCATATAGTCGCTCATATAATAGCCGCTTCTATTCGCCAACATTCCTGTTATTCTTCCAATTTGTCCTCTGTTTATTATGTCCTGTATTTGGAGACAATAATTACTATAAGATGCATCATTCTCTTTCGCTTTGATTTTTAACAGATTGTTCTCTGCAAATCTGTTTTTGTTTAAAAATATTTTCTCCCTTAAAAGGCGGTACGCCTTACTATGAGAAAAATAATTATTCCATGCTATGCGATAAAAAGATTTATGGTCTTCTTTCCTAAGTTTATTCATAAGAGCCAAAGCTTCAAACAATTCTCCTTTTTTAATAAGCTCATAAATAACGGAATCTCCCTTCCAGGAAATCCAAAAATCTCCTCCAAAACCGGAAAAGAGAGATTTTACATTCATTTTATTTGCCGCTTCCAACAAAGCTTTATCCATATAAAAAAAAGCATTTGGAAACGACTCCTCAATTTTAAATGCCTCGTCCAAATTTGTATAAGGCCCTACATCCGGAGCCTCAACATACGTTTGAATAATATTAGGACAATGTTTGCCAACAATTTCAATATATTTTCTCTCGTCTTGTTCAATTCCTTTATAATCAATGGGTAGCACAGAAGAAAAGGCATAGAGAGGCTTGTTTTTCTTCATAAGTTGTTCTGAAAGGATGCAGGCGATGCTGGTAGAATCAAGTCCACCACTTAGCGTTATTCCGGTTGTTATGTTTGAATTCAGCCGTTTTTCCACTGCTCGAAAAAGTAACTCACGTGCACATTCATACCAGTCATCATCTTTTTTAAAAGAATATTTTCCAGTAGTTTTAAGGTTCCAATACTTACGACAAGTCAGCCTGTCATTCTGCAATGTCAGGACGTTTCCTCCACACAATGCAAAAACCTCACTGTTATATGTATTGTCTGGAGTTCCCTTTCGATAAAAGTATTCAATCAGACTATCATCATTAAAAAAGTTCGGTCCAGGTTTAGCTGCAACTATGCCTTTTATTTCACTACAGAAAATAAACACCTCAGAGGAGTCATAGTAAAAGAGAGGGCGAAAGCCTATTTTGTCAACTGCAGCAAATATTTTATGCTTATCTGAATCCCATATTACAAAGGCAAACTCTCCATCTAAATAGTTTACACAATCTTCATCCCAGCGTTTATAGGCTAATATGATGATTTCGGGATCGCTTGTTTTATTCAGAATATCCTTATTTATACACAATAATGTGGCTAGTTCCTCGCGATTATCCAAACGAGCATCTGCAGTAATTGTGCATGCTAACAGAGAGTGTGGCTGATGTTCATAATCTTGTTGAGGATAAGTTTTAAGAAGGCAATGACCAAAACTCACATTATCATCTGTCCAAGTATTTTTTCCATCTAAAGCACGATGTCCCATGACTGATAGTATTGCATTTATACTATCTAGCATGACTGGCTTTCTTTTTTTGTTGACTATTCCAAATATTGCACTCATAGATTCAAGCAATACGCGACATGTTTGCTAGGGGTTGTTTTAAAATAATTTGCGTTTACAAATATATATTTTCTTACTGAGTTTTTTGCTAAGGTAATCTCCAGATAATTCCACCCTCAAAGAGCGGTGGACGACTCTGACAAGGACGGCATCGGCAATCGTTTTTTTTCCATAAATAGGTATTTAATTAAATTATTTATATTTTGCTTCAGATTTTGCATTGAAAGCACTCCTTACACTTATTATAATATACTGAAATAAAAAGTTTTGGAGATTCTATAACCAAATGATTTTTCAATAGCAGATCGGATATTTCATCCACTTTTATCAAATAGTAACATGAAATCTATCATATCTGAACACATTGAGACCAATATAATAATTATAAGAAATGCAACATCCGAAGACATAGATGAGCTGCGGTCAATTTGTGAAAGCTGGTTGGACAAGAAAGAACTCTTCCTTCAATTATTGCTCCCGTATTCAATGTTATAGATATCATTTCAGTAAGATCTGATTTTACTTGTATCAGCATAAATGCGACACCCTGCGTAACATCATCAGGAGCATAAATTGCACCATTCACAACATTTGCAGGAAGGAATCCTATATTTACGGATTGATTAAAAAAAAAATTATGTGTGTTTATATCTGTTTAATCTACATATGCAAGGTGAGGCACATATTTTAATAACTCATTACACTTTTCTATAAAACTGTTGCATTATTCACATGTTATTACACATATTAAACGAGTGGACCGAATGGCTTAAAAAAAGGCTGTTGGACGCAACAGACCTATAGAATTCTAATGTAAGCAGTCAATTCAAGCATCACAAGATGAATTTTAACGGATGCGTATTTTATATTGCATTTGTTTGTATAAAATATTTATATTTGACCAAATTAATGTTAGAAAATAATATGGAACAAGCATCTACACGAAAATTTTCCGTTTCTCTGAGTTTTGAAGAAATTCGATTACCCCCATTCGAGGATATTCTTATACTTGGCAATAAATGCCCTCAGGGAAAAGTAGGTGTATATCGCTCATTTCAGTTGTTAGTACCAGATGAATTTGAGGTAGTTGAGCCAAAAAGTGATATCATTGAAGCAGTTTTTATAAACAAAAGATTACTAAAAAAAATAGATCTCGAGAAAATATTATCGATTCTGAGTGACAAAGTTTTCCCGTTTGTCTCTGAGTCAGAAATATTGAAGGTAGATTTTAAGGTAAGGATAAATTATGATCCTATTGAAACTGATTCACTATGAATATAAAGGATTGTTTATCAACGAATTTTGTACCTATCAATCAGGAAAGAGGAGTTTCATCAATAAAAAGGGAATTACTATTCAACCAATATTTAGTTGTAGTGGATGACAATGATAATTTCGTTGGCATATTGTCGTCCTTTGATTTGATTATAAAGCCGCATAAGTTGGTGGCAGACTGTGTTATTGATAAAGAGATACTTTTACCGGGAGATACCCTGTCAACTATAGTAGAAAAGTTTAACAAAAGCAGATGCTCTGCACTTCCATTTTATGAAGATGGGAAATTTTCTGGTGTTATTGAGAAAAACTGTATAATCAAGAAACTTACTTGCAGAATAGAAGAGCTATATAAACATTCAATAATCACTCAAAATTTAAAAAAACATTTTTTGAACAATATCTCACATGAAGTAAGAACTCCGTTAAGTGTGCTTATCGGCCTTCTTGATGTTATAGCGGAGATAGATATAGATAGGTTCAGAGATGAGCACAATGAGTATAGAGTGATGTTAAAACATAATATTGACAGCTTTCTTGTAATGATGAACGACTTGATTGATCTTTCAAAAATTGAGTCGGGAGAAATACTCCCTATTGAGCATGATCCTATAAATGTTAGAGTCTTTTTCAATGATTTTAAGAAGTTTTTTAACACGAGGGCAACAATTACAAAAAATGAGTTGGAATTTAAAATTTACATAGAGGAAAATTGTGAAATAGTCTTTGCAGACTATAAGAAATTAAAGCAGATAATATACAATTTTATTGATAACGCAATAAAGTTCTCTTCAGATAACATTGTTGAATGTAAATGTTGTAAAGAAAAATCTGACAATAACACTTACTCTGTCTTTTATATAACAAACAGAGGAACAGACATTAGCAATGAGCAAGATGACGAGATCTTCCGCTCCTTCAATAAAGGATGGGATAGTTCAGCTAATTATAAAACAGGATTGGGTATAGGACTCTCTCTTTCAAAAAAACTATCGGAAATAATGGGAGGAGAACTCGGGTATGAAAGTAAAAATGGCAAAACTACATTCTATATAAAGATGCTAGATTAGCTGTTACAAAATCTACACTAGAAGAAAAGTATCATTAGCTGAGCCATTAACACCCTCAGAAACATCGTGAGAGGATAAACAGTGGCGTAACTTACAGCAGGGAGATCGTTCCCTGCTGTTGCATTTGAATAAGCTAATGCAGGTGGATCGGTAGTGCTGCCAGCCATTAAGCCAGTCAGCGTAAAATAGTTGAGTTTAAACCATACTCTTCCGACTATTGCAACAATCATTAGCGGTAAAATTGTTATAATTGCCCCGTAAAGTATCCATATGGCCCCTCCTCCATTTACTATTGTATCTACAAATCCACTACCGGAATCTAGCCCTACGCATGCAAGAAAGAGAGAAATTCCAATCTCCCTCAACATAAGATTTGCACTCATGGTTGTGTATGTAACCAGCTTGTATTTTGGCCCGAACTTACTTATCAGTATTGCAACTATCAGCGGTCCGCCTGCTAGGCCCAACTTTACAGGCTGAGGGATACCAGGAAAGAATATAGGTATGCTTCCCAAGAAAATACCAAGAGCTATACCCAAAAAGATTGCAATTAGATTGGGCTCTCTCAGCCTTTTCATTGAGTTTCCCAACAATTTTGCAGCAGCATCAATTCCTGTCTGCGTTCCAACAATTGTTAGTCTGTCTCCAATCTGAAGCTGGAGGTTTGGTGTGGCAAGCAGATCAACGCCGGCCCTGTTTATTCTGGTCACAGTTATACCAAAAGCTTTACCGAGTTTAAGGTCAGAAAGGCTCTTGCCATTAATATTATTTTGCGTCACTAATATCCTTCTTGGTACAAAATTAGAATCCTTTATACCCCACTCCTCATCACTCATCTCTACCTCTGTTCCAAAAAAAGCCAGCAGTGATTCTATATCTCTCTTTTGTGCAATAATCAGAAGTTTGCATCCCGGTTTAAGTTCAATGTCAGCATTTGCAATAAGTACAACTCCTTTGTCATCACAAACTCTGGAGATTACAAAATTCTTATCTGTAATCTGCTTCAACCCCATTATGGTCTTTCCAAAGAGTGAGAAATTTGTAACAAGGACAGAGAGTCTCATTGTTTCGTTTGGATTGTCTTTTTCCAACTCCTTTATTCTTTGATTCTCCTTCTCCAGATTTATCCTGAAAATTGACTTTACAAGAATCATTGATGTTATTATACCCACAACACCCAGTGGATATGCAAGAGCATAACCCAATGCTATACTTGGGTCATTCACTCCGTTCATATCCAGGTAAGTTTGCTGAGCTGCTCCCAGTCCCGGAGTATTGGTTATTGCTCCGGATAGTATTCCTACCATTGTAGATATTGGCAGGCCGGTAATAAAGTATATTACAAGAGTTGTGAGAACACCAAGCAAAACTATAGCAGAGGCTAAAAGATTCAGTTTTAAACCTCCCTTTTTCAAAGAAGCGAAGAATCCCGGCCCTACCTGAAGTCCGACAGAATAAACAAATAAAATTAACCCGAACTCCTTTACAAAATGTAGTATGTGCGAATTTATAGATACCCCAAAGTGACTTAATGCGATGCCCGCAAAAAGTATCCATGTGGCACCAAACGAAATTTTAGCGATTTTCACTTTGGCCAGAAGATAACCTATTGTAATAACTGAGGCCAGAATAATAATTGACTGAGCTATTCCTTCACTCAAAAAAAGTGTCTTCATCCATTCCATAACATCCAAAATTTGTCGTAAAATTACGCATTTTTGCTATATTTGGTGTATAAAACACAAACTATGAAAATAATTGATGAATTCAAGCAATTTGCAATGCGTGGCAATGTAATGGATATGGCTGTCGGTATTATTATCGGCGGTGCTTTCGGTAAAATCGTCTCATCTTTTGTCTCTGATGTGATTATGCCTCCATTGGGCCTTCTTATTGGAGGGGTAAATTTCACTGACCTTAAAATTACACTGAAAGAATCTGTTTCAATTAATTATGGCAATTTTATACAGGTAACGTTCGACTTTATCATTATTGCATTTGCAATATTCATGATGATAAAGTTCATGAACCGTTTCAATCGTAAAAAAGATGAATTGCCAGCTGTTCCCGCAACACCTCCTCCTACCCCAGAAGATATTGCATTGTTAAGGGAAATCCGCGATCTGTTAAAAAACAGATAATTTTGTCGGATTCTCTTTGTAGATCCTTCTAAGCTCTGTAGGAGAATAACCATACATTGTCCTGCAAAACCGATTGAAGTGAGAGGCATCTGTAAAGTCGTACTCCTTCATAATCTTGACTATAGGACAATTATTTACGATGAGTTTCTTGTAGATAATTTCTGATCGTCTGCCTAGTATCCATTGATAAGGCGACTCACCAAACAACTCTCTGAACTTCCTGTTAAAAGTGCTTGGGGAGAGACTTGAAACAGCTATCAGCTCCTCCACTCCCCTGTGTTTTTGATAGTTATCAAAAATAAACTGATAAAAATCATGAACTTCACCACTTAATCTTGAGAAGAAGTTAACCAAAACCTTTTTGCCATAACATTTCTTAAGGAGCATCTCCAGTTCTCTTTGTTTTACATACTGATAGTTCCTTGAACAGCCCTTGTTGTTTGTCATGCATTGTATTACAGAATCCAGGAATACCTCAAGTTTTGGTTGTATAACAAGTGACGATACCGAAAAGATATACTTATCCTTTACTTTAGCTGCATCTCTCCTGAGGTTTTCATAAAATGATACCCAGTGAGTATCCAGATTTAAAAGTACCAGTTTTGTATTTTGAAGCGTATCAAATTGATATCCTGAATTTTTAACTAAAAACATCTCCCTGTCACCAAAAAAATACTCCTTGTATTTTCCAATCAAAATACGCACTTTGCCAGAATGGACAAATATTAAAAGGTTCCCTGTTTCATTTGAAAATTCGTATGAAAAACCCTTTTTTAAAAAGAGATAATTAAATCCACTTTTTAATTTTTTTTGGATTATTGTAGTTGTTTCTGTTCCGTTTGAATTGTTAATCATTGGCTAAACAGGGTTATGCTATTTTTTAATTAATTGATAGTAACATTATTACATAGTTATATATCAAACAGGCAAATTGATTGTTTCTTGAGCTCAATCATCGTTCAGAGGAAGGATAATTTGATTAGTCAAACCTTTAAATCCCTTATTATTAAAATTACAATAATAATCTCATTAAAACAAACCCTTGTTGCCATTTTCGGTCAAATCAAACAATACATAGATTTTTTTTTAAAATATTTTTTTGTTCAATATTAGAAACTTTAGCAATAATTATTACCTTTGCAGCCGTTTTAATCAGGTTCTGTAGCTCAGTTGGTAGAGCACGACACTCTTAATGTTGGGGTCGTGGGTTCGATCCCCACCGGGACCACAAAAAAAATATCTTCTGCAATTGACAAAAATTGAGGAGATATTTTTTTTATGCATATATTAGCTTAAAATCGAAAGTTATGAATAATTTTACTTTTCAAAATACTACAAAATTAATTTTTGGCAAGGGATCCATTGCCTCTCTTGCAACTGAAGTTCCTGCAAACAGTAAGGTTCTACTAACATTCGGAGGAGGAAGTGTCCAAAAGAATGGTGTGTACGATCAGGTAAAAGAAGCATTAAAAGGTCATAATACCATTGAATTCTGGGGTATAGAGCCAAATCCCACAGTTGAAACCCTAAGTGAGGCCATTGCGCTTGCAAAACAGGAGAGTTGCGATTTTATACTTGCTGTTGGTGGAGGTTCTGTTGTAGATGGATCAAAACTTATAGCTGCTGGAGCTCTGTATGACGGTAACGCCTGGGATCTTGTGAAAAAGCCATCGCTTTACAAAGCTGCCCTTCCTATGGCAGCCGTCATTACCTTGCCTGCTACTGGCTCAGAAATGAACAGAGGTGCCGTAATTTCTAACAAAGCTACTAAGGAGAAGTTTTCTTTCTTCTCAAACTACCCTGTATTCTCTGTGCTTGATCCCGAAACAACATTTTCGCTGCCTCCATATCAAGTGGCATGCGGTCTGGCCGATACCTTTGTACATGTAATAGAGCAATATCTTACTATTCCGGGCCAGTCTCCGCTGATGGACAGATGGGCGGAGGGAATACTCCAGACAATTATTGAAGTTGCGCCTAAGATAAAAGAGAACCAGCATGATTATGAATCTATGGCAACATTTATGTTATCTGCCACAATGGGTCTTAACGGATTCATTGCTTTAGGAGTCTCTCAGGATTGGGCAACACATATGATTGGCCATGAACTTACGGCACTTAACGGAATAACACACGGCCATAGTCTCACAATAGTTCTGCCAGGCACAATGTGGGTGCTTAGAGGTGAAAAAGGAGACAAGATTCTGCAATACGGAAAAAGAGTATGGGATATAGAACATACAGACAGAGAGGTTGCCATTCGTATGATCATTGACAAGACTGAGGAGTTTTTCCGTTCTCTTGGTTTAAAAACCAGATTGCATGAGAATGGTGTCGGACAGGATACCATAGATGAAATAAAAAGGAGATTCGCACAACGGAACCTTCATTTAGGAGAAAACAGATCAGTTGACTCCCAAGTCGCAGGAGAGATTCTTGATGCCGTTAAGTAACAACTCGCTTGATATGAATAAGGAACATAAACTCGGGCTTACTCTATCGGGAGGTGGCGTAAAAGGTTTTGCTCATGCCGGTGCGCTTATGGCTATGGAAGAGTTTGGTCTCAAACCCGACATCATCTCCGGAACTAGTGCCGGTGCAATTGTTGGTGCATTATACTCTTCTGGACAAACGCCCGACAACATTCGTAAAATATTTAAAGCCAAGTATTTTAATAGTTTCGTAGAGTTGACTATACCAAAAAGGGGTCTGTTTGGAACGGCTGACTTCGTGAGATTTCTCAAAGATAACATACAAGCAGAGACATTCGAAGATCTTAAAATACCACTTTATGCTGTTGCAACAGATTTTGACCACGGCAAAAGTGTTGTTTTCTCTACCGGAGAATTATGTAAAAGAATAATGGCCTCTGCATGTGTGCCTGTTTTCTTCAATCCAATAGAGATTGACGGAGTACACTATGTAGACGGAGGTATTTTCAGAAATTTTCCTGTTTCTGTAATCAGAGAAAGCTGTGAAAAGGTTATTGGCATAAACGTCAGTCCTCTTATATCACAAAAATATTCCAAAACTATTGTAGGCGTCGCTGAACGCTCATATCACCTTATGTTCAGAGCTAATACCGTTGAGGATAAAAGGCTGTGCGACATACTTATTGAAGTAGAACAAGCGATGCAGTACCGTTTGTATGACTTCAGAAAGGTTGATGTTATATTCAAACTTGGTTACGATGCAATGAAACAGGCACTCCAAAATCAGATCAAGACACTGGCAGAGTAAAATGAAATATGCTCCCCCTGCTATTCTCACTCTCCACCCAAATAGTACCGCCCTGTTTTTCTACAAATTCCTTACAAATAATCAGGCCAAGTCTGGTTCCCTCTTCATTAGAAGTACCTGTTGCTGATTTTTGTGCTGTTAGGTGAAACAATCCGGACATAATATCGGCAGACATACCTATACCATTGTCCATTACCAATATCTCTGCATGTTCGTTTTTAAGTTTTGCAGAAATCAATATGTATCCACCTATATTAGAGTACTTGATAGCATTGCTTATCAGATTCCTGATTATAATCTTAAGCATCTCCTTATCTGCATATACAGCAAGTCCTTGTCCGATGTCGGTTTTTATGTCAACATTCTTTAGCGCAGCAGATGGTAAAAGCACTTCGGTTACTTCACTTACGATATTTTTCAGATAGACCGACTCTGGGTAAAAGCTAATCTGTCCTACCTGACTTCTGGACCAGAAAAGAAGATTTTCCACTAGTTTGTATGTATTGTGCGCCTGGTTGCTTATTATTTCTACCATCTTGCCTATCTCGTCCTTGTCAAAATCCCTTATCTGATCGTTCAATATATCAAGAAGTCCAATAATGCTGCCAAAAGGCCCCCTCAGATCATGTGCAATGATTGAGAAGAGTTTGTCTTTAGTTGCATTCGTCTGTTTAAGTTCATTTTCGGAGAGTGTCTGGTTGGTAATGTCATATAACATAATAATGGTGCCAATCTTTATCTCCCTTTTATCTTTTACAGGTAGGATTTTTGCTTTAAGATATGTTACATCATCGCCGCTCCCCATAGAAAAATTAAAGACATCTATGTTATCCGATTCTATTCTGCCAATAAGATTTTCATAATCACGAAATACATCTTTTACATCCTTGCCAATGACCTTACCGGATAAACGCACAAAGATCCTTTTTGCTGCATCATTGAAATTTATTATGTGTTTTTTTTTGTCAATCAGTATAACTCCATCATGCATGCTCTTAAAAACATTGTCCAGAGCAATTGGCATGAAACCTAAAAGATGAAACTGAAAAAGTCCGATTGACATGACTATTGCAGTAAAGAAAAATCCGAATGCACTTAGGTCAATACCTTGCGGACTATGTCTTAGAACATATAATGTGTTTATAATCCATGGAGGTAAGGATGCAAACAGCATCAACAGTGATTGCGACCTGAATACACCTCTCTTTGTGAAAATAATCTGCAGTAAAAGAAATGTCGCAACAAGATTGAAAACATATGAGTATATGATAATCAACCAGTAAAGAAAGCCCCTTTTAAGGACGAGAATTGAGAAGGATCCCGTATCCTTGACAGATATACTGGTATAAAACTGGTGGTGCAAATCATTAGTATAATTGAACAACAGCACCAATGCAGGTAATGTTAAGAGAAATATCAACACATTTCTTGATAACCAGGCTCTTTTTCCAACAAAACTAATAATGAACAACATGTAGAAGAGAGATATGGAAGATAACCCAATGTAGCCTATTCTCAACCAGAGCATTTTATTGTCAATGTCGACACTGTTTATTTCAAATGCGTAACAGAAGGAGAAAAATGCAATGGAGAAGAGCAGAAGGAAGAAGTAGAGTGTTCCCTCTGTTTTCCTGTGCCTGTAGGTAAAGATTAACAGAATAAATGTCAATAATGAGATTACTAATAAAAGTATGCTATAAAAATTCATTCTGGCTTGTATAAATACACACTGCAAATATAGTAATTTAAAAAATCATATATTTGTAAAGACTAATTTTTAATAATCTGCATTATGAGACATCTTAAATTCTTGTTGGTTTTTATATCTCTGCTATATTTCTTACCTTCTGATGCATACAGTCAGAAATCGAATGATGGTGGCAAGAAAGAATGGAAAATGATATGGAACGATGAGTTCAATGGAAAGACACTGGATCTGGCCAAATGGAACGTGCTTACCCGAGAGACAAGCAAACACAATGAACTCCAGTATTATGTACCGGATGATGTATATCTGGAAAACGGGTGTCTTCGCATAAGAAGCCGAGTAAGAGATTTCGGGAACAAGCATTATACAAGCGGACGCCTTGACACAAAGGACAAGCTGGCAATAACATACGGACGAATTGAGATAAGAGGGAAACTACCTGTGGGCAAAGGTCTGTGGCCCGCTTACTGGCTTTATCCACAAAACAGGGACTGGCAGATGGAATATGTAATGAGCGAAGCAGTTGCCAATGGAAAAGAGAGTTCCATTCCGGAATACAGACCATGGTACAGCGAAATTGATATAATGGAATTCCTTGGTCACGAGCCAAAAGTTTTGTACGCTACCTTTCATTATTACTCTTTTCAAGGTGTCAAGAAAACATCTTCTGCCACAATAAGGGGAGATGTGTCATATTCCGACGATTTTCATCTTTATGTTCTTGAATGGGATGCCAATGCAATAAAATGGTACCTCGACGGAAAGCTTATTCATACAGCAGTCGAAGGAGTTCCTCATAATGATCACTTTCTTATTCTGAATACAGCAATAGGCGGAAGCTGGCCGGGTGATCCTGACTCAACGACTGTATTTCCTCAGTTCCACGACATTGATTATGTTAGGGTTTATAAAAGGTAGCAGGAAACAGGCATATCTACCTTTCTATTTGTCCCAGAACACTTTACAGTTTATTGCGTTTTTAAGCATATACCCTGCAGGATATTCAGTATCGCTGTCACTTTTGTAAATGGCATTCATGATTAACGTCTTTTCTTCTCCTGTAATGTAGAACGCAGTCATTTCCGCTCTTGTTATGGGTAAGCCGGTCATAGCCACACGGTTCCGGCCAGTATTCGGGTTTATTGATTTTGAATACGGATACTTGTAGTTATACAGATTGTCCTGACCCGGGAATATTGAGGAGGTATGTCCATCATCACCAACACCTAAAACAACGAAATCAAATATCGGAACGCCGTCCCTGCAGGGCAACATACTAAGTACCAGCATTGAATACTTTTCTGCTTCGGATGAAGGGTCTTCTTCTCCACGAATACGATGAATTTGGTTCTCAGGGATAGATATGTGATCGAGTAAATGCTTTTTTGCCTGTCCATAATTACTTTCAGAATCATTTGGATGTACACACCTTTCATCTACCCAGAATAATTCAATTCTTTTCCATGGTATTTTTTTTATGAAATCACCTCTCCATAAACTAAAAAGGTTCATGGGGCTCGTACCTCCTGAGATTGCAAGATAAAATCTTGATTCTGGACTACTGTCAACAGTAAATTTATCAGTAATGCATTGTATAAGATGCTCGGTTAAATGAGTTGCCTCTTTCATGTTTTTTTGATACAGTTTAGAGTTCACAATATAAATCTGTATTTGTCAGATTTTTACATGGATTTGTCCATTTTTTTTCACCATCAATGATAGTTTCACTTTCTAATGGACCCCAGGTTCCTGCAGGATAACCATACAAGGGAACATCAGTATTTTCCTTCCAGAATTTTAAGACCGGGTCAAAAAATTTCCAACTCTCCTCAACAGCATCACTTCTTGTAAATAATGTGGTCTCTCCGCTGATACAATCTTCCAGCAACCTTGAATATGCATCTTCCATGGGCAAACCTCCCAATTTGTCGAAGGTAAACTCCATTGGAACTTGTTTGACATCGAATCCGCTACCGGGAACCTTCATATCGAATTTGAGCACACACCCTTCATTTGGCTGTATTCTTATAATCAGCTGATTTTGTTCCGGACACTCCTCTCTGCTGCTAAATAGCCTGTGTGGAGTACTCTTGAAATGGATTATTATTTCCGAAACTTTTGTAGGCATCTGTTTTCCTGTGCGAATGTAAAAGGGAACCCCTTCCCATCTCCAGTTTGCCAAAAAGATTTTCATTGCAAGGAATGTTTCTGTATGCGAAGCAGCATCAACACTTTTCTCCTCTCTGTACCCTTTGATTGTTTTGTTAACCCCCATATATTGCCCGCGAATTACGTTTTTGGCAATCTCCTGATTGTTCATGGGTTTGAGTGATCTGTATACCTTAACCACCTCGTCTCGGAACTCTTTTTCGTTAAATGCCACAGGTGGCTCCATTGCAACCAAAGCAAGAAGCTGGACAAGATGATTCTGTACCATATCTCTCAAAGCACCAGTGCTGTCATAGAAACCACCTCTGTTTTCTATTCCAAGATTCTCAACCGCTGTTATTTCAACACGGTCAATATAATTTCTGTTCCACAAAGGTTCAAAAATTCCATTTGCAAATCTAAGAGCTAATATGTTCTGTACAGTCTCCTTTCCAAGAAAATGGTCGATACGGAATATTTGCTCTTCAGAAAATGCGCTTTTGAAAATTGCGTTCATCCTGACTGCCGATTTAAGATCATATCCGAATGGCTTTTCGACCACTATCCTTCCCTTATTTAAACCGACGCTCTTAAGAAAAAGGGGTATCCTTTCGTAGAGTGAGGGTGGGGTGGCCAGATAAAAGAGATAATTACTTGCGATATCATCAATTTGCTCAATTTTTTCCTTTAGATATGTATATTCTTGTTCCTGAGACTGGTCCATTGAAAGATAGTGGACAAATGAAAGGAAGATATCAACTGAGCTATTGTCCCGTTCCTTATCCGCTACAAATTCTGTTATATTTTTTTTCAGATGTGATCTGTAACTTTCATCGTCATATCCGGTCCTTCCGACACCCAGTATTTTGAAAGTCTTTGGCAACCTCCGTCCCTTGTATAGTCTGTAAAGTGCAGGAATCAGTTTTCTTCTGGTAAGGTCGCCTGAGCCACCGAATATTACCATAGTAAGGTTCTTCATTATTTTATTATTTCTGCTTAAACATTATAGTTACGGGAACTTGTCTCTCCTCCCTCTCCGGTCCAGTTTTCATGGAAAAATTCTCCTTTAGGCCGGTCAACCCTTTCGAATGTATGGGCTCCAAAAAAATCTCTTTGTGCCTGAAGCAGATTTGATGGCAACCTCTCTGTTGTAAATGAGTAGAAGTAATTGATTGCTGCAGAGAATGCAGGCACAGGTATTTCTGCAAGCACAGCTTTGGAAACAAGCGATTTCCACGCAGGAAGGGCATTTATCACCTCCTCTTTGAAGTAGGGTGCCAGTAAGAGATTTTTAAGGGTCGGATAGCACTCGTATGACTCAGCAATATGATTAAGGAACCCCGAACGGATTATACAGCCATTCCTCCATATCCTGGCTATGGATGCATAGTTGAGGTTCCATTTGAACTCTTCAGATGCCTTCTGCATAAGTTCAAACCCCTGTGCATAAGAGATAAGTTTAGATGCATACAATGAGTCATGGATTTCTGTTATGTCGGGGGTGGTAAATGTATCTCTCACCCTGTTGTATATTCTGGATGCTTCTGATCGGATATCTTTCCTGGCAGATAGGGATCTTTCAAAAACTGCAGTCGCAATAAGGTTTAATGGAATTCCAAGATCCATTGCATTGATAACCGACCATTTGCCAGTTCCCTTCTGTCCGGCAGTATCGGAGATTTTATCTATCAGAGATTCTCCTTCGGCATTTTGATATTTCATAATCAGAGAACTTATTTCTATAAGATAACTCTGCAATTTCCCTTTGTTCCACTCAGAAAACTTCTCTCCTATCTCCTGGTTGCTCAGGTGAACCATCTGTTTCATAACAGAATATGCCTCTGCAATCAACTGCATGTCTGCATATTCTATACCATTATGAACCATTTTCACAAAGTGACCGGCTCCTCCGCCACCAACCCATTCGCAGCAAGGTGTTCCATCATCGGCTTTAGCAGCTATGCTTTGGAAAATGGGTTTTACAAAAGGCCATGCCTTTGCAGAACCGCCTGGCATTATAGAAGGTCCGTTTAGAGCGCCCTCTTCTCCGCCAGATACACCCGCTCCAATATATAACAGACCCTTTGATTCAACGTAACTTACTCTTCTTGAGCTGTCCGTGAAGTTGGAGTTTCCTCCGTCAATTATGATATCGTTGGGTGAAAGGAGAGGGATAAGCGAGTCAATTATCTGGTCTACTGCATCTCCTGCCCTCACCATTAACATAACCATACGGGGTGACTCAAGAGAATCAACCAACTCCTTGATATTTGCATAGCCCTCGATATTCTTTCCCTTTGCGCGTCCTTGTAAAAATTTCTCTGTAACTTCGAATGTCCGGTTGTAGACAGAAACCCTGAAACCCTTGCTTTCCATGTTAAGGACAAGATTCTCTCCCATAACAGCCAGACCAATAAGACCTATATTCGATTTATTCATCATTATATAACTTTATCATTTAAATATAAGGAATAAACAAAAAAAATCCTAACAAGTTTTGTAAATTTGCATTAGATAAGAATATAATTTTCCACTATGAAAAAATCGATAATCATTCTGTGTTCAATTGCATGTATTTTATCGTGCAACAACAATAAAGGAAAAACCGGGAGTACATTTATTCCCCTAAAAATGATAGATGTTCCGGCAATGATTACGGAGCCAGGAGAGAGAAGCAAATATATTGTTGACCATTTCTGGAAAATGATGAATTTTCAGGATACTTCATATCTTCAAAATATTCAGAATCTGAATGTTCATTTTAGTGCCTATGTCGATTACCTAGTGTCGGCAGCACCCGATGCCGCAATCGGTTCTGTAGGCAAACTGGTTGACAGTGCGTTGAATGGCAATCCGAAAATAACGTCCCGCTTCCGGGAGATGTTTGAAGCAGCATTCTATTCACCAAACTCAATTTACAGAAATGAAGAACTTTATATATTTATTCTTGAGAAATATCTAAAATCAGGAAAATATTCTGATGCAGAGAGAGTTCAGATGCAATATCAGCTTGATCTGGCATACAGAAACAGGGTCGGAACCAAGGCTATTGATTTCAAATTCGTTCTGGAAGACGGAAGCATGAGGAGCCTATATGGAATTAACTCTGCTTATACAATATTAATGTTTTTTGACCCGGATTGTCCAACATGCAAAACAGTTATGGAAGAGATGAAAGCTTCTGCAGTACTTTCTCAGAAGAGTTCTTCTGTAAAAGTCCTTACTATGTACGCAGGAGTGGACTATGAGCGATGGATGCAAGAGGTGCCTCATCTGAATAAGAAGTGGATAAATGGTTGTGACAAGGAGAAGAAATTATCCGAAGGGCCATTGTACGATCTCAGACCTACTCCTGCCATCTACCTGCTTGACAAAAGCAAAGTTGTCTTATTAAAAGATGCCCCGTTCAAGACAATAGAAGAGTACCTGAAAAACCTGTAAATTGCAGTTTATATAACTTCTATAATCTCATTGTCTTCAAGATACCAAAGAAATCCTTTAACTGGCTTAGTTCCCATTCCCCTTATCAGGCTCATGTATCTGGCCACCTGTCTCTCATGGGACAAAGATTTTATTGAACCAAACTTGAAATCGATCACTGTTATTTCTGAACTCATCAATACTCTGTCGGGGCGGTATATTCTTCCTCCCGGTTCGATAATTTCAATTTCATTAAGCACTTTACTGGAGCCATCAAACCAATGTCTGTCTCTGACACTCTCTAGCATAGTATTCATCTGCAGCAGCATAGAATGGTATTCCTCTTCTTTAAGCTCCCCTTTTTTTACCGAAGACTGTATTGAATCTGGCAAGTCCTTCTCTACAAATACTCTGGATAATACATCGTGCATAATAAGGCCGAAGTTTCTCTTACTGCTTTTGTCAAAAAAGTCAGAAGAGTTAAGTGAGAGTTTTAATCTGTCCCCAATGGGAATTGAACGAAAACCGGTGAGTTCAATTTCACTTACCGGTATGAGATCCTGAGATCCTGCCAAAGACCAGTCTCCTATACATATTTCCTGCCTTTCATCAAGTTCTTCCATGTAATATTTGTACAGAATGTCTGACACAGACTTAGGTTCATCAGGTTTCTTTGCTCTCCTGGCAAAGACAAGTAGTTCCTTTTTTGCTCTTGTAAAAGCTACGTATGCAGTATTCAGGTTATCTATGAATGCTTTTTGCCTCTCCCTCTGATAGTCCTTAGCATAAATTGTCTCCTGAAGATTCTTTCCATAGACAATCGGTATAAATGGTACGCCATTGAATGGTTCGACATTGGGCTCGCACCAGATTACACTTCTGTTTTGGGATGAATGATCTAGTGTTATCTCAAAGAATGGGACTATTACAACATTCATTCCCAAGCCTTTTGCCTTATGGATTGTCAGAACCTTTATGGCATCTTGTCCCTCTGGTGAAGATAGAGAAATCTTTGAGCTCTTCTCACTCCACCATTCAAGAAAAGATGCTAGATCAGATCTGTTGTTTTTGACATAATCAAGAACCGTGTCCAGAAAACCCTGCACAAAGGCCGCTTCGGAAAGGTCAATATCTCCCAGCCAATCACATACTATTTTCTCACACATTTCATACAATGGGAGATGCTCAGGAAAATTGTCTTTATTGAGTGTAATATTCTCATAATCTGCAATCAAGTTATTGATGGGATCTTTTGGGTTGTTGCAGTACCTGAGAATTGTAACTATCTTCATTACACTTATTGATGAAGATATAAGAAGAGCCTCATCTGATATTACAGGATACCCTTTGTCTATCAGAAAATTTACTATCTCTACTCCTTCTGAGTTTTTTCTTACGAGAAAAGCGATGTCGTTATACTTATATCCGTTTTCCAGTAACTTATCCAGAGAAGGTGCAATCTTGCTAAGTACAGTTTCGTGCCAGTTTTCTCCATTTTCGTTTTCTATAAATTTCAATTGGACATGACCCTCATTCCCTTTTCTCCGTTGAGCAACAGTTTGCTTTACTTCTTTGTATACCTCTGCTGTGGATATTTCTGACTCTCCCAGAATATTGTCGCAGATAGAGGCAGCATAAGTAAAAAAATCGTTGTTGAACTTTATTATATTCTCAGATGATCGCCAGTTATCTGTGAGTTGTCTCTCCTTTATCTGACTGCTATCAAAATCATTGTAGATATCGCTGTTCAGAAGGTTCCAGTCGGAACCTCTCCATCGGTATATACTTTGCTTGACATCTCCTACAATGAGATTGTCATTGCCTGCAGCAAGACTGTTCTGTATAAGCGGTTTAAAATTCTGCCACTGCATAAGTGATGTATCCTGAAACTCGTCAAGCATGAAATTATCTATTCTACTGCCTACTTTTTCGTATATAAACGGGGTATCACTGCCATCTATTATCTTGTTCAGGAGTTCTGTGGTTTCCGAAAGGAGTACCACGTTATTCTCTTTTGAATATTTCTGAATATATTTATTTATGTCAAGCAATATTCCAAGGGAATAGATATTATTGTCTGTAACCTTGGCAGAATTATATTCTCTCCACTCATCTGTCAAATTTACAATTTCTCTTACAAGATCGTTGAGTCCGTCATCATAAGCATTTTCTATAGAGTGACAGAGAGATGGGTCTGTTTTTGCGAGGGTGTTTTTGTACCAATTGACCTGATTATCGAGAAGTTCCTTGAATGTATTTGTTGGTGAAGATGTAGTGCCTGCTGCAATTTTTGAAAAATAGTGGAGCGGAGAACGGGATCCGCCTTTAAAATCACTTATAACAAGATTGTTTCTTTCAATGATTTTCAATGCTCTTTTTCCAATATCAATCAGTTGGCTTTCAAATTTCAAAATTACATTACCAACCACTTTCTTATAGGCTGCCAACTCTTTTTTGCCAGTAAGTTTGTCACCCAGCTCAATGTTCTTAATCTTAAACGCCTCCTTGAATATCTGTTCTGCCAACTCTTTGATTCCTTTCTTAATGTCCCACGATTTTCCGCTCTCAATAGAATCATAGGAGTATGAGATGAGCCAGTCAAGCAACTCCGAACTCTCCTCTTTGTCAAGGTTGAGAATCATTTGGTCAATTGCTTCTGCCAACACCATGTCTTGATCAAGTTCAACGCTGTAAGAGCTGTTTTTTCCAATTTCTCTTGCAAATGCCCTCATTGTCTGTTGAAAGAACCTGTCTATGGTGCTAATTGAAAATGAAGAGTAATCATGGAGGATTGTTATGAGCCTTTTTTTTGCAATCGGGTCAGAAACAGACATTTTATACAGCTCTTCAAGTACCCTTCTTTTCATCTCGTCAGTTGCTTTATTGGTAAAAGTAACAGCCAGGATATGCTTGTATGCGTTGTCGCTCTTAAAGAGTAATCTAAGGTATTCCCTGGTAAGATTATGTGTCTTTCCCGAACCTGCAGATGCTTTTAAAATATTCAGATTTCCCATATTATCTGCAAATTACGGAAAAAGGACAATATCCGCACCTAACTATATCATCTGTTTGTATAAATGGCGAAGTAGAGTCGAATATTTTTAGCAGTGTATTGTTTAACGAACCGGAAAATTCTTCCAGAAGCTCCTTGTCAACAATCATTTCTAAACTTGAATCCTCCTTAAACAACTCCCTAAGAAGATATGGTGCTATTATTACAGGTTTATTATCGTACAACATTAAAGCATACAGAATCATCTGCATTGCGATTTTGTTCCTCTGTCTGGACGTAGTGTCAAAAAGATCTTGTACCGTTCTGAACTTAAGGTCACCGCTGCCTGTCTTATAATCTATGATTCTTTTTGTCCCCTCTTTAATGTCAATTCTGTCAATGAATCCCTTTAATGGAACAATCGTTCCATCTTCTAGAGTAAAATCGTAGCTTTCTCTCTGTTCAGAGCTTACATACTCAAATGGTGCCTTTGAAATGTCATATTTTGCTGTCTGTAGCACATATCTAGTTATAAGCTTATGAATAAGTAAATTATGCCCTTTTATCTCTTTTGTTTTGAGCACTTGAAAAAAAGCGTCGGTTATTGCATCTTCAATTTTTTTGTCGTTTCTCATCAGAATTGACAAACTCTCTCTTGTAACTAACTTTCCCTTAAAGTCTTCGTAAAGAAGCTCCATTGCCTTATGAAAAATTGATCCGAATGTATCTGCCTCCACTCCTTCAGAAACACTCTCCTCCTCTTCTATCCCTTTGATATACTGAAAATAAAATTTGAGAGGGCAGTCGATATATGTATTAATTGAACTTGCAGAAAGCACCCGCTCACCTCCTTTATAGAACAGCTCGCCAATTCTTTTTACCAATGCAGGATCCTTCTCAATAATGACAGGTTCTCTTTTGTTAGAACTTATATTGAATGTTGTAATATGCTCCTTTAGAGGAACCTGATAGTGATACTTTAGCTGATGTATGAACCGGCTCTTCTCTCCGTTTTTAAGTCCTTCGCTTCTGGTATCGTATAGAAGGTAGATTTTTTTAGCCCTGTAAATCAGTCTGTAAAAATGGTATGCAGTCACTCCGTCTTTGAATTCATAGTCCGGTAATCCAAATCCTTTTCTTAAATTATACGGGATAAAGGAGTTGACGGGAGATCTTGATGGGAAAGTTCCATCGTTCATAGAACAGATAATGACATTGTCAAAATCCAAAGCTCTTGTTTCCAGAACCCCCATTATCTGCAATCCTGCAAGTGGCTCTCCTTTGAAAGGTATTGAAGTGCTGTTAACGAACTCATGAAGTACTTTGCAATATGTGTCTGTGTTCATAGGAATCTTAAGATCCCTTATCCTTGAAATTGCTGTGTAGAAATAGTATATAAACTCCTTCTCAATTTTTGTAAGTTCGGCAGATTTATTAAGATACTCAAGTATTTCAAGAAGGTAGCCGGAAATATCGGGGCAATGTCTGAATACAAGCTTCAATAAAGGATGCCTGTCAAATTCAGCTTGCTCGACGTAAACCATATTTCCCTTTATAATCTTTTCTATAAGCAACCTCACCTCCTCTCCGGCAATCATTTTAAGATAATTATGTCTTAAAACCGGAAGCACCCTTTTGTAGTAGAAAGAGCCCTTTTGCAACGCCATTATGCTTTCCATAAGTGAGACAATGGATCCGGCCCTGAGTGGATACCCCATAGTCACATTTACCGATTCCACATTTTCCGGTATAGAGTATAGTACAGGCATCAGAAGTGATTCATCTGGCAGAACAACAGCTGTATTCAAACCGCCTCCTACCCCGGAAACAATTTTTGATACCATTTTTGCCTCTCCTACAGCAGAAGGGATTCCAATAACCTCAATTTCTCTTTCATGTTTTACTGTAAAATCAAGATTGAGTCTCGATGGAAAATTAGCAATATTCTCTCTCATAAACAGAGAGGCCTTATTATTGACATCCTGTATAAGCTCGCCCTCAAAGTCCCAATAAAAATCTGCAACACCTCTGTTTTTCAAAGCTTTCATCAACACCTTCTCGCACTCATTGAGAGCATTGAATCCCACAAACACAACCCCGCGATATTCTCCGATACTTTTAAAGAGGTTGTCTGCAGATTGGTCGTTTTTTCGAAAACCCTCTGCAATCATTCTGTATACCATTCCCTCATACCCAAGGGATGATGCCTCAAGTGATTCTCTGAACCTTGAATACAAAGTATACAAAACCTCCCATACAGCCCTGAACTTTAACTTCTTTTCACTCTCGCCCACAGGCAGGAAATTTGACCAGAATGTCTGCACGGCCTCGAGTTGTCTTTTGGACAAAAAAGAGTAGTCACTATCAATATCTTTCAGGTCCTTGACGTTTGCAAAGAGTTTTTCTGCATCTATGAGATATTTGTCTACGTCGTCAAAGTCTGCCAGAATAACATCGCCCCAATAAATGAATTCGTCAAAGCTCTCCTTAGAGCCGGACAACTCGGCAAACAGAATATATAGTCTGTAAAGCGCTTCTAATCTGTCGACTATATTAATTCCCGAAATTCGTGTAAACAGATCATTGATTGTTATAATTGCCGGCGAAAACAATGGTTCAGTTGCAACCTCTCCCAGATACTTCTGAAAAAAAAGCCCCGCTCTTCTGTTAGGGAACACAAAACAAAAGTCCTTGATTTTCTCTCCTTCTGTCGAATAAAAGGCTGATGCTATCTGTGATAAAAATTTCATTGAAACCTGCCCCGGAGTTCTCTTGCCTTTGCTTCATACCCAGGCTTACCGAGCAATGCAAACATGTTGATTTTGTATTCTTCCACCCCGGGCTGATCAAATGGGTTGATATCGATCATATAAGCACTAATACCACAGGCAAATTCAAAGAAATAGAACAGAGCACCAAGATTATACTCGTTAATTGATGGAATCTCAATCTGTATATTAGGAACACCTCCGTCTATATGCGCTATTCTTGTACCCAGTTCGGCCATTTTATTACATTCATCCACAGGTTTCCCGGAAAGGAAGTTCAATCCGTCCATGTTATTCGGATCATCTACGATAGACAAGGACCTGTTTGTCCTTGCAACACTAATTACGGTCTCAAAAATGATTCTCTCTCCTTCCTGAATGTATTGCCCCATTGAGTGAAGATCGGTTGTATTATTAACCGATGCGGGAAAAATTCCCTTCTCTTCCTTTCCTTCACTCTCTCCAAACAGCTGTTTCCACCACTCAGCAAAATATTGTAATTTAGGGTTATAATTAACCAGAATCTCTATTTTCTTACCTTTGGAATAAAGAGCATTCCGGATAGTAGCATATATTATTGCCGGATTTTTTTCCGACCGTTGAGAACAGATTCTCTCCATTTCAAGAGCACCATCCATAATGCTTCTGATATCATAACCTGCAAGTGCCACCGGAAGTAGTCCCACCGGCGTAAGAACGGAATACCTTCCTCCGACATCATCTGGTATCACGAAAGTTGAATACCCCTCCTGATCGGCCAGTTTTTTCAAAGCTCCGCGGGAAATGTCAGTAACTGCGACTATCCTTCTTCTTGCTTCTGCCCTTCCATACTTCTGTTCCAACAACTGCTTGATTAACCTGAATGCTACAGCAGGTTCAGTTGTGGTGCCGGATTTGGATATGACCACGCATGCAAACGACCGTTCTTCCAGAAGTTCCAGTAATTCAGACAAGTATTCCTCTGATAAATTCTGCCCGGCGTATACAATAGATGGTCTGTCGTTTTTTTCAAGTTGGGTCTGGAATGAATGTGAAAGAGAATCAATTGCAGCTTTGGCTCCAAGATATGAACCTCCAATTCCTATAACCACAACAATCTCTACATCTCTCTCCCATCTGTTTACAATATCATAAATATCGTTAAAAACCGAGTTGTCGGTTTTGGAAGGAAGATCGGTCCATCCAAGAAAGTCATTGCCTCGTCCGCTTCTGTTTGTAAGAATATCAAACGAATTAAAGGCTTTTTCCAGTGAACGTTCCATTTCATTATCCGATACAAAAGGAACAACAGCCTGCAGATTAAGTCTAACAATGTTATCCATGATATTTAAGTATTAATATTGTCTATTGTAGTTTTTCAGTCAGCTGTTTAATGATGTACGCCGGGTACTTCTCCTCGTATAATATCTTGTACACTGCTTCCGCTATTGGCATGTCTACACCATATTTCTTGTTCATTTCATAAATGCATTTCGCTCCATAATAGCCTTCTGCCACCATGTTGGTTTCAACTTGTGCAGATTTTACAGAGTATCCTTTCCCTATCATCGAACCAAACGTCCTGTTTCTGCTGAATTGAGAATAACAGGTAACGAGCAGGTCTCCCAGATATGCACTTTTTGAGGTTTTTCTGGTGCGGTCAGGATGTGATGCATGAAGAAAATCCCTCATTTCATGAAAAGAACTTGTTATCAAAACAGCCATGAAGTTGTCGCCATATGATAGAGAGTGGCACACACCTGCCGCAATGGCATAGATGTTTTTGAGAACCGCGGCGTATTCTACACCGTATATATCGGTTCCGGGAACTGTTTTTATGTAATTACAGGCAAAAACATCACATAGACTTATCGCGACCTCCTTATGTTTGCTCGAAAGGGTCAGGTAGGAGAGCCTCTCCATTGCAACCTCTTCTGCATGGCATGGTCCGCTAATAACCCCTATCCTGTCAAAAGCAATATTATGAATATGGTTGAAATATTCGGCTACTGTAATGTTATCACCAGGAACGATTCCCTTGATTGCTGTAATTATGAATTTGTCATTCAATGAGGTATCAATTTTTGAAACTTCTGCCATAAAATAGGCAGAAGGTATGCAGAATAAAAGTACATCTGCAGAACGGATAGTCTCGTTAATATCTGAACTTAATTTTATTCTATTTGTATCAAACTGAACTGCTGTAAGATAGTACGGGTTATGGCCAGTTTGCCTTATATGGTCAATCATCTCATCGTCTCTTACATACCAGGAAATTTCTTGTTGGTTATTCAGTAGCAATTTTACAAGAGCTGTTGCCCAGCTTCCACTGCCGATCATCGCATAGCGGAGATTTTCTTTTTCAAAGAAGTTATCTATCACAATATTTTTGAGTTTATTTTTGTACACTATATCAATCACAAATATACCAAAATTGTAAGATTTTCTAAATAAAACATCTACTTTTGCTCCCATACAAACTATTACTGCCGATGCAAAACAATGCTCTGTTTACTAAAGCCCTTGCCGGCGATAATCTGACCTGCAGTGAGGGTGTAAAGCTGTTCAACCATACCCCTGTAAGAGAAATACTCGCTCTTGCAGACAAGATACGATACAAGTTCAATCCCTGCAAAAAAGTCAGCTGGCAGATTGACCGCAATGTGAACTATACAAACATTTGCATATCCGGTTGTCTCTTTTGTAATTTCCATTGTACTATCTCTCAGAAAGAGAGAGGATATGCCATAACAACCGATGAGTTGCGGAACAAAATTGAGGAACTTCGCAATCTTGGAGGTGACCAGCTTCTTCTTCAGGGTGGACTTCATCCTTTATATGATATAACTTATTATGAGAATCTTTTAAAAGAGATAAAATCGATAGATCCTCTTATAAAGCTAAATGCTTTCGGCCCCCCGGAGGTTGCACATATAGCTCGGTTAAGTAAATTGACAATAAAAGAGACTCTTTCCAGACTTGTTGCAGCCGGTCTTGACACGCTGCCAGGAGCAGGAGCGGAAATATTGTCCGACAGAGTAAGAAAGATACTTTCACCAGGCAAACCGGACAGCAAACAATGGGCCGATGTTATGAGAGAGGCCCACAGGATGGGCATAGGCACCACAGCCACAATGGTATACGGCCACATAGAAACAATTGAAGAGAGGATGGAACATCTTATTTTGTTGAGAGATATCCAGACTGAAAAACCTGATGGTGCTCCCGGCTTCAGGGCATTTATCTGCTGGCCCATGCAGAGCACCGGCACCAAGCTGGGTGGTAACTTTAAAATTGAACCCTTAAATCCGGTAGAACACCTCAAAATGGTTGCCCTCTCAAGGATAATTCTCAACAATATCCCTCACATTCAGGCATCATGGCTCACCACAGGAAGGGAGACAGCACAACTTGCACTACATGCAGGAGCTGATGACATGGGATCTATTATGATTGAAGAAAATGTAGTATCATCTGCAGGAGCAAAAAACAGTATGGATTCGCTCAAGATGCAGCAAACAATCAGAGAGGCAGGTTTTGAACCATGGCTCCGGAATCAGGATTACTCTCCAAGATACTTGTAACATACTCTGAATCTGCAGGTAAGTCTTTCCTAAACGATGCTTCAACAGCAAGCTGGTCGCATCTTTCATTCTCAGGATGTCCGGCATGTCCCTTTATCCATATGAATTTGACCTTATGTCTTCTGTAGATTTTAAGAAACCTTATCCAAAGGTCAGGATTCTTCTTCTTTTCGAAATGCTTACTTTCCCAACCGAACAACCATCCCTTGTTTACTGCATCGCAAACATAGGAAGAGTCACTATATACACAAATTTCTGAGTTGCTCCTTTTAATTGCCTCAAGACCTGTAATAACAGCAAGTAACTCCATCCTGTTGTTTGTTGTATGTGAGAAACCCCCTGAGAGCTCTTTATAGTGGCTGCCTGATTTCAAAACCACGCCATAGCCTCCGGGCCCAGGATTCCCTCTGGCAGCTCCGTCGGTAAATAAGTTTATCATAGTGGGTTATTTGTCTGAAGAAGGAGTTTCCACATTAAGAGGATTGGCCCTTAAAATGTCGTAGTTTATTCTGTTTCTGTAAATATCGCATGCAGAATAAATAGCGGCAGTCATAGATGCAGCGTTTGCTATGTTCTTTCCTGCCAGATCATAAGCGGTACCGTGATCTGGTGAGGTTCTTACTACCGGAAGACCAGCTGTAAAGTTTACTCCTGATTCAAAAGCAAGGGTTTTAAATGGAATAAGTCCCTGATCGTGGTACATTGCAAGAACCGCATCAAATTTAATTAACAATTCACCAGCAAAAAATCCATCCGGTGAGTATGGGCCAAAAACCAGCATTCCTTTTTCTGATGCCTCCTTTATTGCCGGTTTAATAGTGTTTTCCTCTTCGTTACCTATAAGACCCTGATCTCCGCTGTGCGGATTAAGGGCCAGTACGGCAATTTTTGGTTTTAGTATGGCAAAATCCTTTTTCAGAGAGTCGTTCATTATAGTAAGTTTCTCTAAAATCAGATTTGAATTTATTGACTTCGAGACGTCTGACACAGGTATATGGTTAGTAACAAGACCCACTTTTAAAGTATCTGAAATCAGAAACATAAGAGAATCCTTAGCTCCGAACTCTTTTGTAAAAAATTCAGTATGTCCTTTGAATTTAAAACCCTCCTTGCTCACCTCCGACTTATTGAATGGAGCGGTCACAACAGCTTGTATATATCCATTTTTGAGATCCTTGACAGCCTCTTCCAGTGCTATTATTGCTCCTTTTGTCCCGTCAACTGTCTGCTTACCAGGTTCAATAATCAAATTATCAGGAACACAGTTAATTATATTCACTCTTCTGGGGTGTGCATCCTTCGCAGAATTTATAACATTAACAGAAAAGTTGTCAATATCTGTCATTTGCTTCTTGTATACACCAAGAATTTTAGTTGACCCGTATATGACCGGAGTACAGATTTCCAATATTCTTATATCTGCCAAAGCTTTAATTATCACCTCGTAAGATATTCCATTACTATCTCCCTGAGTGATACCTACAACTATCTTATTATTCATTATCTTTACCTTAATAGAAAATTTATGCAAGATACAAAATTTAGATAAGATTCTTATATTTGTGACTATGTCAACGATTTTAGATAGCGATATAAAGTTTCTGCCCGGAGTCGGTCCCAAGAGGGCAGAGCTTCTCTCCAGGGAGCTAAACATCAAATGTTTCAGGGACATGCTCTATTTTTTTCCGTTCAGGTACATTGACAGAACCAAAATTTATTCGATATCAGAAGTAGAATCAAGCATGAGCTTCATCCAGCTCAGAGGAAAGATAACCCGTATCAATATCATTGGTGACAAGGGGCCGGCAAGACGGCTTGTGGCTACTCTTTCGGATTCTACAGGAGTCATCGATCTTATATTTTTCAAGGGCATCAAGTGGATTAAGGATAAAATCAAGGTGAACCATGAATATATTGTGTTTGGCAAACCCTCAATATTCAACCAGACATTAAATATTGTACATCCTGAAATTGACCCTGCCACAGAAGAGAATCCTCTTTATGGTGGTAACATGATAGGTGTCTATCCATCAACAGAAGGGTTAAAAAACAGTGGTGTAGGAAACAAGCAATTTGCAAAATTTCAGGCAGTTCTGTTTAAGCAATCTTTCGACAGCATAACTGAGACACTTCCTGATTATCTGATAAAAGAAAAGAGACTGCTCTCTCTGAGAGAATCAATTCAGAACATTCACTTTCCCTCAAATCTTAAAGTTCTTTCACTTGCTCAGATGAGGTTAAAGTTTGAAGAACTGTTTTTCCTGCAGTTGTCTCTTTTAAAACAAAAAAGCCTAAGAGAGAGAAATACGAAGGGTTTTTTAATGCCCAGGGTCGGTAATTACTTCAACAAATGCTTTAGTAATATACCATTTGAACTTACAGGTGCCCAGAAAAGGGTAATAAAGGAGATTAGGGCAGATTTCGTGAGAGGACGGCAAATGAACCGGCTTTTGCAGGGAGATGTTGGTAGCGGAAAGACAATGGTTGCACTGCTTTGTGCACTGATTGCTGCGGACAACGGTTATCAGTCTTGCATAATGGCTCCTACTGAGGTATTAGCCAATCAGCATTTTAAAGGCGTTTTCAAAATAATCGAGGGTTCCGGTATAAACGTTGCTCTTCTGACAGGAAATACAAAGACCAAGGAGAGAAGAGCGATTCTGGAGGATCTTGTTAACGGAAAAATTCACATTCTGTTTGGCACACATGCCCTTATAGAAGATAGGGTCCAGTTTGCAAATCTTGGTTTTGCGGTTATAGACGAACAACACCGTTTTGGAGTGGAACAGAGAGCACGTCTGTGGAGTAAATCAGAAGAGCTACCTCATGTGCTGGTGATGACTGCCACACCAATCCCTCGCACCCTGGCTATGACGCTCTACGGCGACCTGGATGTCTCTGTAATTGACGAGCTTCCTCCAGGAAGAAAATCAATCCAGACAATCCATGCAACAGAGGCGCAGCGGAGCAGGATTTACAGTTTTGTAAGGGAACAGATAAAGGCAGGGAGGCAAATCTTTATGGTCTATCCTTTGATAAAAGAGAGTGAAAAGATGGACTACAAGAATCTTCAGGAGGGATACGAAAGCATAGTTCAGGAGTTCAAACAACCAGAATATATAACAGCAGTTGTACACGGACAACAAAAAAATGAAGACAAGGCTCACGACATGAATCTTTTTGTAACAGGCAAAGCGAACATTTTGGTATCTACATCGGTTATAGAGGTAGGTGTAGATGTTCCAAATGCATCTGTAATGATTATAGAAAGCGCAGAGAGGTTTGGACTTTCTCAGCTTCATCAGCTGAGGGGGCGGGTCGGAAGAGGATCTGAGAGCTCTTATTGTATTCTGATGACCGGATACAAGCTCACAAAGGATTCAAGAAAGAGAGTGGACCTATTGTGTTCTACACAGGATGGATTTGAACTTGCAGAAGCAGACCTGAGAATGAGGGGCCCCGGAGATATGGATGGGACACAGCAGAGCGGACTTGCAATTGAACTTCATATTGCCAATCTGGCACGGGATTCTCAGATACTTGAGGATGCCAGACAATATGCACAAAAGGTGCTTGAAGATGACCCGCTTATTGAAGGAGTAAAAAACAGATTATTAAGAGAGGGGCTGAATGCACTAAAGAGAGAGGTAAAGGATTATTCACAAATAAGTTAAAACAATAAAGATGAAATACATAGGAGCACATATAAGCGCATCGGGAGGGGTGGAAAACGCCCCGGTGAACGCAAAAAACATAGGTGCAACTGCTTTTGCGTTCTTTACTAAGAACCAGAGACAATGGGAAGCAGCACCACTAACAAAAAAAAACATTGAACTATTCAAGGAGCGTTGTAACCTGTATGGTTACACCCCTACGCAGATTTTACCCCACGATGGTTATCTTATAAATCTTGGGCACCCTGAGAGAGATGGACTTGACAAATCAAGAGCAGCTTTCCTCGATGAAATGGAACGGTGTGAACAGCTTGGTCTGGACCGATTAAACTTTCATCCCGGGAGCCACCTCAACAGAATTCCAATTGATGAGTGTCTTAAAACCATAGCAGAATCGATAAACATTGCACTTGGCAAAACACATGGTGTTACAGCCGTCATTGAGAATACAGCCGGTCAGGGCAGCAACCTGGGACACACATTTGAACAGATTGCCCAGATAATACATTATGTCGAGGATAAAAGCAGAGTTGGTGTCTGCATAGATACGTGCCACTCATTCGCAGCAGGATACGACCTTTCAAATGCAGAAGGATTCAAAAACTCATTCGAACATTTCGACAAGATTATAGGATTCAAGTACCTTAAAGGAATGCATCTGAACGATGCAAAAAAGGGATTAAATTCACGCGTAGACAGACACGATTCTATCGGAACCGGCTTATTAGGTGCCGAGACCTTTAAAATACTTATGAAGGATCCTCGTTTTGACAACATTCCGCTTATTCTGGAGACTCCCAACGAGGAGATATGGAAAGATGAAATTGAACAATTAAAAGCTTGGGAATGATAATTTTAAATATATTATTACTACTGATGACCAACTTAAACCAACAATCATTAAAAGTGCTGACACCTGAAGAAAAACGGGTAATAATTGATAAGGGTACAGAGGCTCCCTTTACGGGCAAATATTATAAATTTACCGGAAAAGGGACATACCATTGCCGTCAGTGTGGAGTCGCGTTGTACCGGTCATCAGATAAATTTGATTCCGGTTGCGGATGGCCCAGTTTCGATGATGAAATTGTGGGGGCAATTACGAGAAAAAGAGATACAGACGGTTCGAGAACTGAAATTTTGTGCACAAAATGCGGGGCCCATCTTGGTCATGTTTTTGTGGGAGAGGAACTAACCGGTAAGAATACCAGACATTGCGTCAACTCAATTTCTTTGGAATTTATACCTGAAAAACAAGAGAGCGCAATCTTTGCAGGAGGTTGCTTCTGGGGTGTGGAACATCTCCTTCAACAACAAAAGGGGGTTATCTCTGTTGTGAGTGGTTACATTGGAGGCAAGCTTGAAAACCCTTCATACGAAGATGTTTGTGAGGGCAACAGTGGTTATGCCGAGGCTGTTGAGGTGAAATATGATGCAAATCTCATTGATTATGAAACCTTGGCCAAACTATTTTTTGAAATACACGACCCCACCCAGACCGACCGACAAGGGCCCGATGTTGGAGAACAATACCGGTCCGAGATTTTTTATGCAAATGAAAAGCAGAAGGAGATATCCATAAAACTGATAAGCATTTTGAGGTCCAAAGGATATGATGTTGCAACAAAAATCACGAAAGCAACAAAATTCTGGCCTGCAGAAACATATCACCAAGACTATTATAAAAAGAAAGGTGGCCAGCCTTATTGTCACCGCTATACAAAACGGTTTTAAATGAAGGACCTTACTCAGGGAAACGAAGGGAAGCAGATTTTGTATTTCGCTATTCCTATGCTTATTGGCAATATTTTCCAACAATTGTACAATGTTGTAGACAGTATTGTGGTTGGAAAATATATCGGCTCTGTTGCACTTGCAGCAGTAGGAGCCAGTTTTCCCATACTTTTCACACTCGCTGCCCTTATTGGCGGAATGGTCATGGGAAGCTCGATATTGGTTTCTCAATATTTTGGTGCTAAGAACTACCATCAGGTTAAAATAACATCAGATACGCTGCAGATATTCCTGCTGATAAGTTCAACAATTCTCACATTAATATTTTTCATATTCAGCAGGCCGATATTCAGGATGTTATCCATTCCCGAAGAGGTATTGCCCTTTGCTGTCCGCTACTTTGATATTGTAATACTTACCACTACCATCCCATCCTTTGCAATGTTTGGAATCTCTTCTGTTTTAAGAGGAATTGGAAATTCCAAAACGCCAATTTACTTTATCGTTACCTCAATTCTACTCAACATAATCCTGGATCTTGTATTTGTCCTTGTTTTTCATTGGGGTGTGGATGGCGTGGCATGGGCAACCGGTATATCATCGATCCTTGCGTGGGTCGCCCTCTGGTATTATCTGAATATAAAAGAGGCTACAATGATCCGTTTTAACCTGAACTACAAAAAATGGGAATTCAACTGGGAAAACTTCAGGTTGTCAATCAGAATAGGACTACCGTCAGGAATACAGCAGACACTGGTAGGACTTGGCTCAATGGCCCTTCTTGGGATTGTCTCGCCCTATGGAACAGCAGTACTTGCGGCCTACAGTGCGGCAGGAAGGGTAGATATGTTTGTTTCAATGCCCTCTATGATGCTTGCTGCGGCACTATCTACATTTGTAGGTCAGAATCTGGGTGCAGGAAAGTTTGACAGAATAAAGAAGGGCTTAAATGCCTCACTGATATACTCTTCTATCTTATGCATTGCACTATCTCTTATTGTTGTATTTTTTGGAGCAGAGATAATGGGGCTTTTTGTTGAGAAAAGTTCACCTCACTATGCAGAAATAATAAACATAGGCAAGGAGTATCTTGTAATTGTAACATCATTCTATATTGTTTTCACCACAATGTTCATTGTGAACGGTGTTATGAGGGGAGCAGGAGCGACTTTGGTTCCGATGCTCATAACTATACTTTCGCTATGGGTAATAAGGATACCATTGGCAATCTTCCTTTCTGACAAATTCGGAGAATCAGGGATATGGTGGTCTATTCCAATAGGATGGTCCGCAGGTTTCGTTGGATCCCTTATATATTATAAATCCGGACTATGGAAGAAACATAGAGTCAAACCGGTTATGATACCTGTAGAGATTCCTAATTGACTACCATGTCGATTTTAAACCTACCGTTCTGTTGTAGACAGGTTTTTCAGGAGTAGAATCAATATCTTTAACAAAGTATCCAACCCTTTCAAACTGAACTGCTATACCGGAATTGTCTTGCAGTAATGATGGTTCGGTAAAACCTTTTACAACTTCAAGCGAATGTGGGTCAAGATAGTTCTTGTAGTCCGAACCCTCTGGTATTGAGTCCATCTCTGCCTCAGTGAATAGACGGTCAAAAAGACGAACTTCCACCTCTTTTGCATGTTCAACAGATACCCAGTGAATCGTTCCCTTTACTGAGCGCCATATACCATCACCCGGACGACTTGTAGGGTCGTATGTACATCTCAATTCAACAACATCTCCAGCTTCGTTCTTTATAACCTCTTCACATTTTATGATATACGAGAATTTAAGTCGTACCTCTCCCCCCGGTTGCAGTCGGAAGTACTTCTTAGGAGGGTTCTCCATGAAGTCATTTTGTTCTATATATAACTCTCTTGTGAACGGAACCTGGCGAACTCCCGCCTGAGGATCTTCCGGATTGATGGTTGGTGTGAAATACTCTGTCTGACCTTCAGGATAATTTGTTATGACAAGTTTAACTGGATTAAGAACAGCCATGTATCTGTTTGCCCTTTTGTTCAAGTCTTCGCGTACACACCACTCCAGCAGTGAAAGGTCAATGATATTGTCTCTTTTTGCAACTCCTACTTTGTCGGCAAAGAGTCTAATACTTTCCGGAGTGTACCCCCTTCTTCTGAGACCGCAGATGGTTGGCATACGAGGGTCATCCCAGCCGGTAACATAATTGTTTTTCACAAGCTCCAGGAGTTTTCTTTTGCTCATGATAGTGAATGTAAGGTTTAAACGGGCAAACTCAAACTGATGGGACGGGAATATTCCCAGTTTCTCTATAAACCAGTCGTATAGTGGACGATGAACATCAAATTCGAGGGTACAGATAGAGTGTGTTATATTTTCCAGTGAGTCGCTCTGACCATGAGCATAGTCGTACATTGGGTAAATACACCATTTGTCGCCTGTTCTGTGGTGATGAGCATGTATAATTCTGTAAAGAATAGGGTCACGCATAAGCATATTGGAGTGGGCCATATCCAGTTTGGCGCGAAGAACCTTGTCACCGTCTTTGTACTTTCCTGCACGCATCTCCGCAAAAATCTGGAGGTTTTCTTCCACCCCTCTGTTTCTGTACGGACTCTCCTTGCCGGGTTGGTTAACTGTACCTCTGTTCAGTCGAATCTCCTCCTGAGTCTGATCGTCAACATATGCCAATCCCTTCTTTATTAGTTCCTGGGCCCATATATAAAGCTGTTCAAAATAATCTGATGCATAAAGCTCTTTTTCCCATTGGAAACCAAGCCAGTTGACATCTCCTTTTATTGAGTCAACATACTCGACATCTTCTTTTGTCGGGTTTGTATCGTCAAAACGAAGGTTAGTCTTTCCGCCATACTTTTTTGCCAGACCAAAGTTAAGGCAGATACTTTTTGCATGGCCTATATGCAGGTAACCGTTTGGCTCGGGAGGAAAACGAGTTAATATTGTCTTATACTTTCCACTAGCCAGATCTGCTTCAATAATCTCTTCAAGGAAATTCAGCGAACGCTCCTCAACGGTGTCTTTCTTAAGTTCTTCCATACTCTACAATTAATAACCTGCAAATATAAGATTTCTTTGCTTAACTTTGCTTTCTAAATTTTCACAAAAATGATTTTATCAATGACAGGCTATGGCAAAGCCGAATCTCTTTACGGACAGGACAAACTGGTTGTGGAGATACGCTCTGTAAATGGAAAGAATTCCGATATAAGTCTTAAAACACAATTGATTCCAAGAGAGAGAGAGGTTGAAGTAAGGCAAATGGTAAGTAATAAACTTCAACGTGGCAATATTGACCTGTATGCAAATGTGGAGTATGCGCAGGAGGGCGGAACAAAGACAATAAACAAACAGGTATTTCTTTCATACTATAACCAGATAAAGGCAATAAACGAAGAGCTTGACGAAAAGCTTGATTATTCGGGTCTTATCAATTGCATAGTTAAACTACCCGATGTCATTGAAATACAGAAAAGAGAGCTTGATGAGGATAACTGGGACCAACTTAAAGCCTGCATAGCAGATGCATTGGTCTCCATTACTGAGTTCAGGGCAGTTGAGGGGAAGAAACTTGAAGAGGATATAAGGGGACGTGTAGGTTACATAATGGACCATCTTGGAGAGGTGGAAAAATACGAGCAGGAACGTAGTGAAACAATTAAGACGCGACTTACATGCAGGCTTGAGGAGTTGTCACAATCGCTGGATAGAAACAGACTGGAACAGGAGATTATCTACTATATGGAAAAGCTTGATGTTACCGAAGAGAAGGTGCGTCTGACACAACATTGCAAATACTTTATTGAGACACTGGAGGGTGAAGAGTTTCCAGGCAAGAAACTCGGTTTCATCGCTCAGGAAATGGGCCGCGAAATTAATACACTTGGTTCCAAAGCCAACAATGCAGAGATGCAGAAATGGGTTGTAAGAATGAAGGATGAACTGGAAAAAATTAAGGAACAGACACTCAATATCCTTTAAAATAATTTCCCAAAAAAATATTTTGCGTTATATTCTATTGGAATATAGCGCTTTATTTTTTATTTAAAAATTTGTTTGCAACTTTTAACTAAGTGGCTTCGTCTATATTGCAGAAAACAAAATACAAATTTTTAAAACGCCAAAATCTCAAAATCATGAAACCAATTTATCTGTTCCTTTTATCAGCATCAATTTTTGCCACATCAATTATTGAGGCAAAACCAGCCCTCCCGTCAGCCATTGAAAATCCATCCTATAGTGCATTGAATTTAGTTAAAATGGCCTATAGCAATGTATCACGTAACTATCCAAAAGAGACCAACCTTATGAATGCCTTTTACAGGGAATCCATAAGCAAGGAGAGCAGTTGTATAATATTAAACGAGGCTATTCTCGATGTCAACAAAGCCTCTTATCTTACCGGCCAGACAGACAAGGTTGTAATCAAGAAAGCAAGGGGTAATGGACCTGTCCTTAACGGACTTGATAAAATCATGGTAAAATTCCAGGGTGGTCCAAATTCGGCCCTTTTAATTGATATTGTAAAAAATCCTTTCCTTGGTGCAGAATTACATGAACTAAACGACAAATATGAATTCTGCTATGGAACTCCTGCAAAAATAGATGATGTATTATACTATGTTGTTGAATTTGACGAGAGATATTCAGAAGATGAGGTTCTATACAGAGGAAAACTATATATTGAGCCAAAGTCCCTGGCAATAGCTCGTATAGAGTTCTCCCGAAACGTTGAAGAGAGAGGCGACGCTTATGTTAATTTTGTTAAGCAAAAACCTGCATCCATGACTATGGAGGTCAAACATGCAAACTATGTAGTGAACTATAAAGAGTACAATAAAAAATGGTATTTCGACTATTCAACCTCAGACGTTATGTTTAAAGTAAAGTGGAATAAAAACTCATTGAACAGTAATTATACACTTAAGTCTCAGCTTGCTGTGACAAACATGACCACAAAGGATGTGAAACTCGACAAAAGACACCTTCTTAAACCATCAGATATTGTTGCCGATAAGGTAAAAGAGTACAACGACACCACCGACTGGGATATTTACAATATGATAATGTTGCTCGCAATTAAGGAATAATTTATTAATTAGGGATTTGTGTTTCAAGATAAGAGGGGACGTCTGAATTCAGACATCCCCTCTTATCTTGTATATAGTTCGTGTCACTTATCAAGAAGTGTCTTGCGCCAGAAACGGATATCTTCGTTTGCAGAATGAGCTCCCTGATATCCTCTGTAACCGTGCATCCCACCCGGATACAACATCAGTTCAAAGTGTTTATTTGCCTTCTGCAGGGCATCAATCAATTGCATTGTGTTCTGCATATGAACATTATCGTCGCCAGTACCATGTGTCAAATACAGAAGAGAACCTTGCTCACTCTTATATTTGTCAACCTTGTTAAGCACAGATGTGTTTTTGTACCCCTCAGGATTATTGTCCGGGTGATCCATATAGCGTTCTGTGTAATGTGAATCATAAAGTGTCCAGTCATAGACCCCACCTCCGGCAATTCCATAGCTGAAATATTCAGAACCCTCAGTCATAGCAAGTACTGTCATGGTGCCGCCATAACTGAATCCTGTAATGCCTATTTTTTTTCCATCAATAAACGGAAGGGCTTTCAGGTATTTCACCCAAAGGATGTAATCCTGCATCTCATATGTACCAAGGTTTCTATGAACGAAATTCATCCCCTCCTTGCCACAATGACCCGAAGCTCTGTTATCCAGACTTATCTGTATAACACCCTCTTCAGACCACATCTGAATCGATTTACCAGGTGTCCTCCAGCTATCCATAACCATAGTGGAGTTTGGCCCCCCGTAAATGCTTATCAAAACAGGGTATTTTTTTGTTTTGTCCATATTCACGGGCCATATAACAGACGCAGGCAACTTATAGCCATCAGGAGTTGTTATGAAAATTATCTCAGATTTTGGAAGTTTGGAAAATTCTGGCTCGCTCCTTTTGCTCTCCTCAATTATTTTTATTTCCCCAGGTTTGACAACACCACCCCTTACTGAAGAGATAAGTGCCAGCTTGCCCGGAGTGGAGATATTTGACAATTGGGCAAGAATGTGTTTATTGTCCGGAGAGATAAGGAGACCGGTGTAATTGAAGTCACCTGATGACAATTTTTTTACCTCCTTATCATATTTTTTGTTCCATTTTACTGAATAAAGGTCATTTCTGGTTGAAATGTCACATCTGGAAGTATAGAAAACAGAGCTTGCAGATTCGTCAAGTTTAATAATTTTTGTTCCCCAGTTTTTCCCTTCAGTCAATTTAACCAGCCTGCTTCCATCATATGTCTGATAATAAATCTGCTCCCAAAGGTCAAAATCTCTTGTGAAATAAAAACCTTCCTTTCCAAACTGAATATCTTCGATCCAGTCAATCCAGGTTTTCTGATACTCTTTATATATCTCTTTTTTTGAGCCATCCTCGGCACATACAGAGTACATTATAAGGTTGCTCTGCTCCCTGTCCATCCACTGAACCAACAGGGCCCCGTTATTTGAATGCCAATATGGAGTGCCGAAGTACTGATCAATATCCTGATCAAAATCTGACCAGACAATGTCACCACACTCAGCCGGAACAAAACCGATTTTAACTTTTGGATTTGGATCTCCAGCCTTTGGATAGCGGGTCTCAGTAATAGATCCGTGTTTACCAGAAGGATTATAAATCGGAAACATAGGTACCTTGGAATCGTCGAATCTGTAGAAAGCAAGTTTCTTACTATCCGGGGACCACCAGAACGCCCGGTAATTGGACGATCTTCCGAATATCTCTTCGTAATATACCCATGATGCCTTTCCATTTAATATAAGATCCGATCCGTCAAAAGTATATCTTGTCTCCTTTCCGCTTTTAATATCAATTGAATAAAGGTCATTGTTACGTGTAAAGGCAATCTTTGTTGAATCGGGCGATATGGTTACATTTTTGTCCTCCGGCTTAAAAGACATTTTTTGAGATCTGGCAACCGGATTTACAACTTTAACTTCTGTCATTACACCGGTTTTAATATTATACTCAACCATTATCCTTTTCATTCCGTCTGATTTTGAAAGGATTGCTGTCTGATTATCTTTCCATGATATAGGTTGAGCCGGTGGAACAACCGCCTGTGCAAAAATTGTTGCAGTAAAAAACATACTGACAAGGAATAGTCGTGTATGTAATGTGGTTTTCAAAATTCCCATATATTATTTATTTAAAAAACTTATTGTCAAAATTAACAAAATAAACTCTGTCAATTGCACGAGTCATAGCTGTATAGAGCCACTTAAGGTCGTCAAGAGATATCTGGTCGTTCCAGAATGGGTTGTCTATAAACACCCGGCTCCATTGTCCACCCTGTGATTTATGGCAGGTGATTGCAGATGCAAACTTGATCTGCAGGGCATTGAAATACTTGTCTTCCCTTACTGCTGCAACTCTTTTTCTTTTTGTCTTTATATCTGAGTACTCTTCCAGTATATCCGTAAAAAGCCTCTTCTGTTGCTCCGTACCAAGCGAGGCCGTCTCGCTGTCGAGGGTATCCAGAATTACTTTGGCTTTTATCTCAACATCGTTGTAATCGCCAAAACGCAGGATTGCATCGGCAAAATTCAATCCATACCGCTCTTCATACCCGGAAATCTTAACTAACTCGGCAACATCGCCATTGGCAATAAAATCAATCTCTTCTATATCGTCGAGGAACTGATAGCAGTTTTTTACAACCATCAGTTTATCTCCCCTGTTAAGCCTCTCCTCTCTGAACAGCAGCTTTGCCCTTATACCCTGGTTGTATCTGTTGGCTCGTTTGTTAGAGCGGCACAATACAAGTGTTTCGTCCATTCCTGCCTTGTCATACGAGTTGCCAAGCTCCTCCAGCAGATCGCCCCCTCCTATTCTAAAAATGTCGTCGTACCCTTCAATTTCAAATTTTGGATACTCTACCCTGCCGCTTTCTATCATCTCTCTTAGAATAGTTGCATTGTGCAGTATTCCTGATGATTTTGCCTGTCTCACCACTGTCTTGAGGTGCGAAAATCTCACATCGCCGTATTGTCTGAGAAAATCCTTATCAAGTGCATCTGATATTGTCCTTCCGATTGGAGGAAGCTGGGCAGAATCACCCATAAGTATAAGCTTGTTGTTGTCATTGGAGCGGATAAACTCAACAAGATCGTCAAGGAGCCGTCCGGAACCAAATGATGAAAGCTCCGCTCCACCGTTTGAAAGGAGTGATGACTCGTCAACAATATATATGGTATCCTTACTTTTGTTGACGTTGAGAGTAAACAACCCGACTCCGTCACTCATCGATTTCTGTCTGTAAATCTGTTTGTGGATAGTATAGGCTCTGGTTTCTGAATAGTTTGAAAGAACCTTTGCAGCTCTTCCCGTAGGCGCCATCAGTATTATATTCTGGCCATAATCTTTTAGTGTTGCTACCAGAGCTGCTATTGCAGATGTTTTACCTGTTCCGGCATAGCCATTTATCAGCATGATTTCCTTATTTTCCTTACTGACTACAAATTGCGCCAAGGATTTAAAGAGATTCTCCTGACATCCTGTAGGGCTGAAACCTAGCCGGGAAACCATTTTTTCGAAAAGAAAGGATTCAACACCCATTATGTATTAATACTACCTCCATCTGTAGATTACGAACATTAACATCAAAGGAAAAATCTCCAGACGTCCCAACAACATCTCAATGGACAGTATGAACTTACCCAAAGATGGTATCTCTGCATAATTCCCCATCGACCCAACCGTACCAAAACCGGGTCCCACATTGCCGATATTTGCAATCGATCCGGAGAAAGCATCTATCATATCAACCCCCATTAATGTAAGAAGAAGTGTTACAACAAATATTATAAGAAGGTAAAGAGTCATAAAAAGGGTAACCGAAGAGACAACCTCTCTGTCTACAGAATAGTTTCCTACTTTAACGGAGACAACTGCATTCGGATGGAGCTGTTTTAGGATCTGAGATTTGACTGATTTGAAGAAAATCCATACTCTGTCTACCTTCATACCTCCGGATGTAGACCCGGAACAAGCACATTGTATTGTAAAAAACATTATAATTAAAATAGAAAAACCGGGCCATATGGATGAATCTGCTGATGCTAATCCAGTTGTGGTACCACATGAAATTACCTGAAAGAATCCACTTCTGAAAGCCATGTCCCACTCATCCACAACTCCTGTTAGTTTAATGTTCAGACTTACAGCTAATCCTCCGGCTAAAATTGATAATACATAATATCGTACAATAGGAGATCTGAAGAGACTCATTGATTTTCCTGATGCGGCACCATATAACAAACCAAAATGCATACCCGACAATAACATGAACACCATTATAATAATTTCTATCCAGACAGAATCAAACGCCATTATCGAAAGATTTTTAGTGCTGAATCCCCCTGTTGCAATCGTGGCAAACGAGTGGTTTATAGCATCAAACAAGTTCATTCCGGCAATCATCAGGAATATGGTTTCCAGAAGTGTCAGTCCAACATATACAACAGTGATTATTCTTATTGTGTGTTGGGCCTTGTATCGGAAATTCTGCTTTGAAAGGTCGGAAATCTCCATTTTACTCAGTTTCATACGGAAAGAACTTACTGTAGGAAGAATCAGAAGCATAAACAACACAACCCCTATACCTCCCAGCCAGTGTGTGGAGGACCTCCAGAAGAGAAGGCCTTTTGGCAGTTTTTCAACATCTGTCAGGATTGTGGATCCGGTTGTCGTATAGCCCGACACACTCTCATACCAGGAGTTGATTATCGAGAACTCTCCTCCGTATAGTACATATGGGAGCATACCGAACAAGCAGGATAGTATCCATGAAAAAACAACTATTGAAAATCCTTCCGTAATATTTATATCCGATAGGTTTTTTACAAATATTAAAGGAAAACCACCGGCAATGAAAGTTATGACAGCACTTAGGATTAACGGAGAAAATGATGAGTCAACGCCATATAACATAGATACAAATGCCGAGATAAGCATGAACAGTGCATTCAAAAGGAGTGCTATTCCAATATATCTTGTAACGACGCTTATATTCATTCTGTCTGTCTGGATTTCTTCAGTTTCTTGTTTTCTTCAATAATCCCTTTTACTTCGCCGTTCATCTCCTGTATCTCATCATCATTGTCGAAAGAGACTACATAACTTTTGTTGTAATCTTTATAGTTCTTTATCGCTCTTGACATTAACAGTACCGGTGAAATGAAGTAAAGATTTATAAAGTAGTTGAACAGCAAAACGAGCATAAGACCTGCTCCCACTGCAATTATACCAGGCATGATACTTCTGTAATATCCCTCCTGCAGTTCCCTTGTGTTGTTGGCCAGTGCCTGCTGTGTAAGTAAACCTAGTTTTTTCTTGTATATTCTCAGGTTATCATAAACCGGTTTAAGCTCGTTGGTATACCAGGTGTTTCTGCTAACCATATCCTGTAACATTATTACCGGAGCCTGACTAATTACATCTACATAATGTGCATAAGCCAGCTTAAGTGAATCTGCAATTGCCACTTCGGCCTGAGAAGAAAAATTCTTTTTAATGCTTTCTATGTATTTGTCAAAGCGTTCGTCATATACAATTTCAGCAGATTTCACAGTAGGGTCTTGTATAACCCTGCTAAGGAGAATAAAATTATATTCGTCCGTTATTTCGAGCAGCATTCTGGAAGTATTAATGCTGTTAATGTTGTCCCTTATCAGATTTGTCACCGAGTTGCGCATTCTGTTGAATTCAAAGACAGAAATTACGCTTGACAGGAATAGTATGGCTGCTATGACAACAAAGCCCAGTGAAATTTTTCTCCGTATTCCCATAGTTTTAGTTTATTATGCAAATATACTTATTAGTGTTTACATCTTCAAATTCGTTTTGCAGATCAGAATAGCTTTGGATGAGGTGCAATAGCCTGCAAGGGCATGCAACCGCATTTACCCACGATATGTTCGTTCCACTAAAAAACAAAGGTGCCCCCTTGAGTTTGCCAACGAATATCAGACGCAGGGGGCACTACTTGTTTTTTTGCGTTACACTCACATAGTGGGTGCCCAAATGCATCCTTTGCAATGCTCTTGCAGACTATTGCACCTCATCTATTCAAGCAGGTAATCTGCTTCTTTGAAGAACAACTCTGCTAAAGCTTTTAGCAGTTATTTGACAATTGAAGTTTCCCACATACTGAACATAGAGACTTTGCTCCTGTGGCAAGGCTCTTGCACCTCAGAGCATTGCAGCAGTTTTCAGCTGATCTGCCAGTTAAAATAAGATATTGCTGTTTATCAGCTGTTTATAAAATTATTTTCTCCGAATTTTGACCGATTATATTTTATATGTGCCTTAATATGTGCAACATGCTAAAACAACTGGCAGATTGAAAATTTGTATTGAGGAGGATTCAAAGAGCTCAAGAAGGTATGTGTCGGCAAGATTTGCCTCCACATGGTTTTATATCCAGCTGTAGATTAGGCGTTTACTAAAGCTCTGCCAGAGACGTTAGTAAATGCCAGATTAGCAGACGAATGCGTATTTCTCACATTTTCAATCAAGTACTACGCACTCTGCCAGAGTGAGTAGTATATGCATGATTTACAAGTACTTGAAAAATGGCCTGGAAATCAATAAAATACACAATATGCAAAGCATCAATGCATTAGATGGGTTATTAAAGTGTTAGTACAATTAAGTTCTGCAGAAATCGGAATTAGTCGACAAAAATTGCTACAAATACCGCTTATCCCTGCACGAGACCTCAAACTGCACCAAAGTGTCAAAACGAAAAACCATAAAATAAAAATTATTCAGAAAAAATATTTGAAAATCTCAGTTTACAAACAGATAATGTGGTACTTAACCATGTGGGAAACTTCAAAACGAGTTTGGAGATTGTATTTAAATACTTAATATATAGCCTTTTGCTAATAACTTCTTGGAAGTTCCCCACGAAAAAAAACCACCCGGGTAGGGTGGTTTTTAAGTATCGGAAGGCTAACGCCTGCCAGTTATTCTCTTACTGAAATTATTTTACTGTATTCATGTATGCTATCATCTCAAGCACCTTGTTTGAATATCCCCATTCGTTGTCATACCATGCAACAACCTTTACAAAATTAGGATTCAAAGAGATACCAGCCTCAGCGTCAAATATTGATGTACGTGGATCGGTAATGAAATCTGAAGAAACAACAGCCTCTTCTGTGTAGCCTAAAATTCCTTTAAGTTCACCTTCAGATGCTTTTTTCATTGCATTTTTGATATCTTCGTAGCTGGCTGCTTTTTCAAGACGGCATGTAAGGTCAACAACAGATACATTGATTGTAGGAACACGGAATGACATACCGGTAAGCTTACCTTTCATTTCAGGAAGAACTTTTCCAACAGCCTTTGCTGCACCTGTAGATGAAGGGATGATATTTGCAGCAGCAGCACGTCCGCCTCTCCAGTCTTTAGCAGAAGGGCCATCAACCGTTTTCTGGGTAGCAGTAGTAGCATGAACAGTTGTCATAAGACCTTCTACGATACCGAAATTCTCATTCAGAACCTTTACTATTGGAGCAAGGCAGTTTGTAGTACATGATGCATTTGACACAATTGCCTCGCCGGCGTATTTCTTGTTGTTTACACCGTACACAAACATTGGTGTGTCGTCTTTTGAAGGAGCAGACATGATTACTCTTTTAGCACCTGCTTTTATGTGTAACTCAGCAGTCTCTTTTGTCAGGAACAGACCGGTTGCTTCAACAACATATTCAGCACCAACTTCTCCCCATTTAAGATCTGCAGGACTCTTTTCAGATGTCACTCTTATGGCATTGCCGTTAACGATAAGCATACCGTCCTTAACTTCAACTGTACCGTTAAAACGACCATGTACCGAATCATATTTCAACATATATGCCATATAATCAACGCTTATAAGATCATTGATTGCTACTACCTGAATATCACCTCTCTCCTGAGCTGCACGGAACACCAGACGACCAATACGGCCAAAACCATTAATACCAACTTTAATTTTACTCATCTTTTGAAATTTTATTAAATTAACATCTTCAAATTCGCCGCAAATATAAAAACTTTTGCGCAAAAATCCAGCCAAAAATTTGTACTTTCGCAAATTAATTTGAGTATAAATAATCAAAAATGAGCACAGGAAAGAAAATTCTGATAACCAACGATGACGGTGTAAAATCAAAAGGTATATCTGCACTTATAGATATGATGAGGCCCTATGGCGAACTAACCGTTGTGGCCCCGTTTGAGGCACAATCTGGTATGTCAGCAGCACTGACTATTGGCAAACCACTTAGATTGACGGAACTCAGGAATGAAGAAGGGCTCAAGATATTTGCATGCTCAGGAACACCTGCAGATTGTGTTAAAATGGCTATGAACCAACTTTTTATAAACGAGATGCCAGATTTGCTCGTATCGGGTATTAACCATGGTTCAAACGCATCCATAGCCTCGTTATATTCCGGCACACTCGGAGCAGCATCAGAGGGAACTGTTTATGGAATTCCATCCATAGGCTTTTCACTGTGTTCACACGATCCCTCGGCAGATTTCTCAACAGCCGTACATTTTGGCAAGATAATACTTGAACAGTTTTTCAAAGAACCGGTAAGACCAGACATTTATCTTAACGTTAATTTTCCAGCCATCAAAACAGAGGAGGTTAAAGGCATTATGTTTTCACATCAGGGAAAAGGACAATGGATAAAGGAGTTCGAAGCCAGAACTGATCCTTATGGCTTCAATTACTACTGGATGACGGGAGAATTTTACAACCTTGAGCCGGGAGAGACTGGTTCCGATTATAACGCCGTAGAGCAGGGATATGTAAGTATTGTTCCCCATAAAATTGACACAACAGATTACCAGGAACTTAAAAGACTGGAATCTATCTGGAAATTATAATCGTATGAAATATTACATCATTGCAGGCGAAGCCTCCGGCGATCTTCATGGGTCAAACCTTATGAAGGGTCTCCAAGTGGCTGATCCCAGGGCCGAGTTCAGGTTTTGGGGAGGTGATCTCATGGCCTCCGTTGGAGGAGAAATGGTTAAACACTACAAGGATACAGCTGTAATGGGTTTTGTTGAGGTTATTAAAAAACTGCGTCCAATATTTGAAAACCTGAAACTATGCAAGGATGATATTCTTGACTATCAACCTGATGTTGTGGTTCTTATCGATTATCCGGGTTTTAATTTCAGGATAGCTAAATTTGCAAAGGAGAAAGGGTTAAGAGTATTTTTCTATATTTCGCCCACTGTATGGGCATGGAAAGAGGGAAGACTCAAAAATCTGAAAAGAGACGTCGACAGACTTTTTATAATATTCCCGTTTGAAGTAGACTATTTCAAAAAACAGGGAATGAGGGCCATCTACAATGGTAATCCTTTGCTGGACAGCATCTCTGCCCATCCATGTCTGAACGAATCAATTGAAGAGTTCCGCAAAAGAAACAATCTTGACAACAGACCTGTTATTGCACTGCTTGCAGGCAGCAGACATTCAGAGATTAACTATCTGATGCCAAAATTCATCAAGCTGGAAGAGAAGTTCCCTGATTATCAGTTTGTACTGGCCGGAGCACCATCTATGGAACTGAAAGATTATCAGAAATATTTAAAAAATTCAAACATAACATTACTCTTTGGCGAGACATATTCAATAATCAGACATTCAATGGCAGCTGTTCTATGCTCTGGCACAGCGAGCCTGGAAGCGGCTCTTCTTGAGGCTCCTCAGATCGTTTGTTACGGAGGAAGTCACATAAGTGCCCTTATAGTAAGGTTACTGGTAAAAGTAAAATATGCAAGTCTTGTAAATCTGATTTTTGACCAGCCCGTTGTAAAAGAACTTCTTCAAAATGACTGTACACCTGAGAATATTATAACAGAGCTTAAAAAAATCCTTAAGGAAAAGGAGAGAGAGAAAATTATCCTCAAATATCAAAAGCTTAAGAATTTGCTTGGTGGAGAAGGTGCCTCCGGTAGAGTTGCCATCTCCATGGTAGAAGAACTAAAAGGTATGATTGATGCGGAACGATACAGCAGAATTTACGAAAGTCCTCTTGGCACTCTTAAATTGATATGTGATTCTGAAGCACTTGTAGAAATAAAATACATCTCGCAAGAGGAAAAGGAGTCACTAAGCAGCGTAGCCGAGAAAGAGAGAGGCAACCATCCTATACTTACCGAAACAGCAAAGCAACTAGACGAGTACTTTTCAGAAAAGCGCAGGGTGTTTGACCTTCCGGTAAATCCAGAAGGAACAATGTTCCAGAAGCGGGTATGGGAGGAACTGGTAAAAATTCCGTATGGTAAGATTCGTACATACGGAGAGGTTGCCAACCTGATTAATTCAAAAGATGCAAACAGAGCGGTAGGCAATGCATGCAAGATGAACCCATTGCTTATTGTGGTTCCTTGTCACAGAGTACTTGGGGCGCAAAACAAGCTAACCGGTTTTAATATTGGAATTGACAAGAAGAGTTTTCTCCTTAATTTGGAAAAAGCTTATGAAAACACAGATAACAATTTGTTTGGCAATGATATAAATAAATTTATCAATGATGAAAATACAGGCATTTAAGTATCAGGGGGCCGGCAACGACTTTGTGATAATAGACAATCGAAAAGCCGATCTTAAACTGGACAACGAACAGATAAAGCTTTTGTGTGACAGACGTTTTGGTATTGGAGGAGATGGATTGATGCTGCTTGGCTCAAGTAAGGATCATGATTTCTCCATGCGCTATTTTAATTCCGACGGAGCAGAGGGAACAATGTGCGGTAACGGCGGAAGGTGCCTTGTTGCATTTGCAGCTCATATGGGCATAAAAAATTACGAATTTGAAGCTATAGACGGTTTTCATAAAGCCAGAATTCTAGAATATTCAGATAAAAGATGCATTGTAGAACTTGGAATTATAGATGTGAACGAGATAAAGGAACACTCTCCAAAAAGTTTTTTTCTTAATACCGGATCGCCACATCTTGTAATATTTGTTGACAATCTTAAAGATGTCAATGTTGTGGAAGAGGGCAAACTATGGCGACATCACCCTAATTTTCCCGGAGGAACAAACGTGAATTTCGTTCAGGGGTACTGGGGCAGGGTAGCTATACCGGAAAATGCAGACCTCTCTGTAAGAACATACGAAAGAGGAGTTGAAGATGAGACATATGCTTGCGGTACAGGTGTTACTGCAAGTGCAATTGCATTTCATAAAATCGTCCAGAAAAACAACCAGACCCTTGGAAAAAAGAATCCTCCAACACCGGAAACAGTAAGTACAAAGATTCAGACCCTCGGTGATATGCTGGAGGTCAGGTTCAAATTTACCGGGAATGACAATTACACCGATATTAAACTTATTGGCCCGGCAACATTCGTATTCTCCTGCGAGATTGATGTCTAAAATAAAAAAAATGAAAACGGCAATTTTCCCGGGATCATTCGATCCTTTTACATTGGGCCATCTGGATGTGCTTCAGTCTGCCCTTAAACTTTTTGACAAGGTGGTTATTGCTGTTGGCAATAATGTGCAGAAAAAGGGATTCTTTCCTATAGAGGAGCGGATAAGAATCATTGAAGCATCTGTTAAAGGAATGGGCAATGTAATTGTATGCAGCTACACGGGCCTTACTATAGACTTCTGCAAAAAAATGGATATAAACTTTATTATAAGAGGTTTAAGAACAACAACAGACTTTGAACTGGAGAGAGTCGTTGCGCAAGCCAACGCAAAAATGTCGCCGGACATTCTGACTGTCTTCATTCCGTCGGGGCACGAGTATTCCTTTATTTCCTCCACAGTGGTACGGGATGTGTTAGTGAACGGTGGTGATGCCAGTTCATTCATGCCGTCGGGTATAATTATCTCCGATTATAAGAAAAATATATAATTTAAATGTTTAAGAGGGGAACACTTATTTGTCTTTTTATTTTTATCCTGGGCTCTCTGTATGGTCAGGACAAAAATCCGGTCAGGAACGATGCAAACATTATAAAGCTGAACGGCTATATAGATAATTATATCTCCATGACTCCCATGCACAGGGACTCTCTTATCAGGTCGTGCGACTATCTGATATCTTTCAGTAAGGACTCATTGATCAAGTCTCACATTGCCCAATATCTTTTTGAGAAGTTTTATAGCTCCAAGCTTATGGGTATGGAGAGTGTTGCTATTCATATTGCAAAGAACTACTACCTGAACAAGAAACTTGCATGGCCAGATAAAGTCGGGTTCATTGGACTTCAGATCTTTGTCGAATTCAATGAAAACTCACTCCTTGGTATGGACGCACCGGAACTTACCCTTAATGACCTTAAGGGTAATACAGTCTCGCTGAGAAGTTCTCAATCTGAATATACACTTGTCTATTTTTTTGACGATCAATGCTCTACGTGCAAAAAGGAACTTCCTGCAATAAAGGAAATTGCAGACAAATATAGAGATTCGGGACTCAGTATCTATGCAGTATACACCGAATCTAACAGGGAAAATTTCACAAAATTCATCGATCAGGAGTTCCCGGGCTCTGCTTCCGGTAAAAACTGGAACTTTGTGTGGGACCAGAATTTTGATTCAAATTTTCACAAGTTGTATAATGTGCTGAAAACTCCGCAGATGTTCCTTCTGGACAAGAGAAAGGTAATCATAGGGAGAAATCTGGACAGTCAGGCTTTGGAACAATTGTTGAAAACAGAGATAGCTGCAAGGGAGAATCTGGATAAAAATGTCAGTCAGTTTCTGGATAAATACTTGCTAAACTTTAATCTGGCAGACAGCTCTGATCTCCGGTCCGCTTTTGCTCCTCTGTTCGAAAGAACAACAGGCAGTCAAAACAATGAAACCTACACATCAATTTTCTACCCGCTTTTTGAAAAACTGTGGAGAGCAGCTGTGGAACCTTATGAAAGTGCTGCGATATACCTGGCAGAAAATTATATAATACCTAAAGCATATCTATGGTGGGACAAAAGCATCCCTGATGATTATGTCCCAAAAATCCTTGGTCGAATAAAAAACAACAGGACAGGAGCTGTTGCGAATGATTTAACAGTTTATGACCCAAGAAACAACACGTTTTCTATAGGAAGTATAAAATCAAAATATACAGTTCTCTATTTTTATAGCCCGGACTGCGCAATCTGCAAGCCTTTTTCATATGAGCTTAAGAAGATATCAAAATCGTTAAAAAAGAGAGGGGCAACAATAGTGGCCATAGATGTTACAAGCGATTATGCATCTTTTGCAAGATATCTTAAAAAGAACAAATATCCCTGGCCCTCCTATCGTATAGGTGAAGAGCAGCAACTAGAGCTGTATTACAAATTCCAGACACAGGAGGTCCCTATGATCTATCTTTTGGACGACAACAGAAAAATAATAGCAAAGAGCATTAATACAATAACACTTACACAACTGGTTAAATGATTACAGGAAAATATAAAGAGCTCTATGACGGGCTTACCGGTGTAATTCCAAAAGAGAGACTGCTTCATGATTCTCTCAGTACATTGGCATTTGGAACCGATGCCTCATTCTACAGGCTGATACCTAAACTTATTGTGAAGGTTCAATCAGAGGATGAGTTACAACATGTTGTAAGAGAGGCAGACAAGCTCACCATACCAATAACGTTCAGAGCGGCGGGCACATCTCTCTCCGGACAGGCTATAAGTGACTCTGTCCTTGTTATTGCCACGCATGGCTGGCAAAAACACGAGATACTCGAAAATGGGGGAAAAATAAGACTGCAGGTAGGGCTCAGAGGTTTTCAGGCAAATGGCTGGCTTGCAAAATACGGAAAAAAGATAGGTCCCGACCCGGCTTCCATAGACAGTGCGATGATTGGAGGCATTGCTGCCAACAACGCAAGCGGAATGTGCTGCGGTACATCTGAAAATTCATACAAAACCATAGCCGATATAAGGATCGTACTATCCGATGGATCCATTCTTGATACAGCCAGCAAGGAGAGCTGCGAATCATTTGTAAAGAACAATAGCAGCATACTTGAGAGGCTTGAGAAAATGGCTGCTCAAGTCAAGGCAGATAAGGTTCTCAACGAAAAGATAATCCATAAGTTTAAAATCAAGAATACTACCGGGTACAGTCTTAATGCGCTGACAGATTTCAGCAATGGGTTTGACATTCTTAAACATCTGATGATCGGTTCCGAAGGTACCCTTGCGTTCATCTCGGACATTACTTACAATACAGTGGTTGAACATCCTCATAAGGCACTTGCACTGGCGATATATCCCAATATCGAATCAGCGTGTAAGGCTGTCCAGATTCTCAAGAACCAACCGGTTTCGGCTGTAGAACTAATGGACAGAGCAGCCCTTCGTTCAGTTGATTCTGCAAAAGGGGTACCTGCATATCTAAAGACAATTTCTGACAATGCTGCGGCTCTTTTAATAGAGACGCGGGCAGAGAGCAACGGTCAGTTAATGGCCAATACAGAACAGATATCCAAGAGTATAGAGGCTATTGCAACTGAACTTCCGTTCAGCTTCACATCTGACAATAAAGAACAGGCAATTCTGTGGAAAATAAGGAAAGAGACATTCCCAACAGTTGCAGGAATGAGAAAAAGTGGAAGAACTGCAATAATTGAAGATGTTTGCTTTCCAATGCCAGAATTGGCATCGGCAACACTTGACCTGCAAGAGTTGTTTGCAAAACATGGATATACAGAAGCTGTAATATTTGGTCACGCGCTTGAGGGAAATCTCCACTTCGTCTTCAATCCTGACTTCAATGACCAGACAGAAATTGACAGATACAGCAATTTTATGGACGATGTGGCAGAAATGGTAGTGGATAAGTATGACGGTTCACTCAAGGCAGAACATGGAACCGGCAGAAATATGGCCCCTTATGTTGAAAAAGAGTGGGGAGAGAGTGCATTCAAGTTGATGAAGGAGATTAAAGATATTTTTGACCCAAAAGGAATCCTTAACCCGGGTGTTATCCTTAATAACGACAATAAGATTCATCTGAAGAACTTCAAACCTATGGCTTCTATAAGGGAGTCCGCCGACAAATGCATGGAGTGCGGATTCTGCGAAGGCACTTGTGTATCTGAAGGGTTTACCCTCTCTCCCAGACAAAGAGTTGTCGCTTTCAGGGAGATGGAGAGACTGAGATTGTCAGGAGAGGAGCCACACAGGGCGGCAGAGCTTAACAATCTATATAAATACGCCGGTCTTGCAACATGTGCCACAGACAGCCTCTGTTATATGAAGTGCCCTGTGAAGATTGATACAGGGAAGCTTGTGAAAGAGCTGCGTCATGAAGGGCACTCGCAAAGGAGTGAAAATATTGCAACATACATCTCAAACAACATGGCATCTGTTACTGCCGCTATGAGGGCAGGTCTGAGCCTTTTCTTCTATATAAGGCTCATTATGGGCAAAAAAGTTTTCGGAACTCTTGCTACTGCATTTCATAAGTTTTCAGGAGGCCTTGTACCACTTTGGAACGAACATTTTCCAAAGGGGGCAAAAAAATTATCTGCAACAAAACAAGAAACTCATTCTTTGGCAGATGTAGCTAATACTACAGATAAAGTGGTCTATTTCCCTTCATGCATTACAAGGGCAATGGGCGTTGCCAAAGATTACAAGGACTCTCTGGAGATAACACAAATAACAGAAAAGCTTCTCAAAAGAGCGGGATATGACATTGTATATCCAAACGAACTAAACTCCCTATGCTGTGGAATGGCATTCTCCAGCAAAGGCTTTGTAGAGGCAGGCAGACAGGCTTCTGACAAGCTGGAAGCGGCACTAAGAGAGGCTTCTGAAAACGGCAAATACCCTATCCTTTGCGACATGAGTCCGTGTCTGTATACTATGAAGACCAATATGGGAGATCGACTGAAGCTTTATGAACCAGCTGAGTTCATTCAGGACATGCTGATGGACAGGCTTAATATAAGGCAACTAGACAAAAAAATTGCAGTGTTTGCGGTTTGTAGTGCAAAAAAAATGGAAGTAGACGGTGCAATAGCAGCAATAGCACGCAAGTGTGCAAAAGAGGTGGTTATCATAGATAGTAACTGTTGTGGTTTTGCAGGAGACAGGGGCTTTTTGCTACCTAAGCTTAACCAACACGGGCTGAGATTCATAAAAGAGCAAAGCATCGGCTGCGAGGAGGGCTATGCCACATCTCGAACATGCGAGATAGGGCTGTCGAATCATAGTGGTATAACATTCTCTTCAATAATGTATCTGGTGGAGGAGGCCTCCAGATAAAATAAAACATTGATTATTTATGTACAATAGTTTAAAGGATTATGTGGAATTTCTGGATTCCAGGGGAGAGCTTATAAGGATAACGGAGTTTGTAGATCCTGTATTGGAAATTGCTGAAATTACAGACAGAGTGTCCAAACAACCAGGTGGAGGGAAAGCTCTGTTGTTCGAAAATACCGGAACATCATTTCCTGTACTTACAAATATGATGGGTTCGAGGGAGAGAATTGCCTATGCTCTTGGAATTGATAGCTTTAATGAGATACCTCAATATATAAATTCCCTTTTAAAAGAACTGACCCAAGAGAGACACTCTTTGATGGACAAGTTGAAACTGTTGCCCCATCTAAAAGAGGCTGCCGACTGGATGCCAACCAGACACAAGGGTGATGCCCATTGTCAGGAGGTGGTTCTCTTCAAACCGGAACTAAGCCGCCTGCCAATATTACAATGCTGGCCCGAAGACGGAGGAAGGTTCATTACACTGCCACTTGTACACACACAGGACCAAAGAAGTGGAACAAGAAACCTTGGGATGTACAGAATGCAGGTTTTTTCCGATAGCACCACAGGGATGCACTGGCACAGACACAAGACAGGGGCAAAACACTTTGCCGATTGTAAGTCAAATCAGTTTCCTGTAGCGATTGCACTTGGAGGGGACCCTGTATACACCTATGCTGCAACCGCTCCTCTTCCAGAGGGGATTGACGAATACCTTATGGCAGGTTTTCTCAGGAACAAAGCTGTCAGTCTGGTTGATTGTCTGACTCAGCCTTTGCGTGTACCTGCTGATTGTGATTTTGTAATAGAGGGCTACATAGATAAAAACGATCCTCTTGTAACAGAGGGTCCTTTTGGGGACCATACAGGCTTTTACTCACTTGCCGACCTCTACCCTACACTTCACATTACCTGCATAACTCATAAGAAAGATGCTATCTACCCGGCAACACTTGTAGGTGTTCCTCCGCAGGAAGACAAATATATTGCTTATGCAACAGAGAAGATTTTCCTGTTGCCAATTCAGCTGACAATGGCTCCTGAACTTACAGATCTCTATCTTCCCGAGGAGGGCACGGGTCACAACATTGCTGTCATAAAAATCAAAAAAAGCTTCCCGGGTCAGGCAATAAAGGTTGCTCACTCTCTCTGGGGAGCCGGACAGATGATGTTCAACAAGATTATGATAGCGGTGAATGAAGATTTTAATATCCGCGACTGGGAGCAGCTTTTTGAAACAATATCGCGTAATTACTCTCCCCGCAGAGATACTCACTTCAGCCGCGGACCTCTTGATGTGCTTGACCATTCTGCCCCTCAATGCGGTTACGGAGGAAAAGTGCTTATTGATGCTACTGTCAAGTATCCGGAAGAGATGGGAGGAAGTGCTCAACCTGTGAACGAGGCTTCTGTTTCCGGAATTACAAAAGCATTTCACTTCACCCACAATGAGAATGACCTCAAGGGCTCTATAAACATACTACTTGACCCACATACCGACATTAATGATCAGTATCTGAACCTTTGGCTGTGGGGGAACAATTGCGACCCTATAAGAGATTGCAAATATGTTGATGGCAAACTACTTATGGATAGCAGAACAAAGAAAAAAGGGTTGAATGTACGAGAATGGCCAACAATTGCACACTCATCGGCAGAGACTATCGAGTCGGTCGATAATAAATGGTCAACTTTAGGGCTGGGTGAGTTTATCGCCTCCCCTTCCCTGAGATTTTTAAAGCAGTAAGAATAGCCAATCCAATAAACAGCAACATAGATGCATAGGCAACCCTGCCTGTCACGTCTCCGTATTTTACAAAGACTGTAATCTTGTCATTAAGGTTAAGTTTGCCTCTCAGGTATGTCCTCTCCCACCACTTGGTCTTCTGAACAATCTCTCCCCTCTGGTTTATGAGAGCAGATATACCGGTATTTGCACTTCTTACAATAGATCTTCGAGTCTCAACGGCCCTTAATGACGCATATCTGAGGTGCTGGTTGTAACCCGGCGTATTGCCCCACCAGCCGTCGTTGGTTATTATAGCCATCACATTTGCTCCCTTTAGAACATATTCGCGGTAGTAATCACCATAAATGGATTCGTAACATATAGCAGCTCCAATTTTAATACTTTTATCATGCGTCTCAAATGCCGTTCTCTCCTTTTGGGTACCACAGCTTCCCGAAGTACCACCAAGATCAATAGACAAGGATTGCACGAATTTAAGATACTGGGGGTATGGCAGATACTCTACCAGAACAACTAATTTTGACTTATGATAAAAGCCGTATTTACCTGTACTGTCAAGCATTACCGCAGTATTGTAGTAGTCATACCACGAGTTCTCGTACCTTTTTGCCGTGTAAGTAGGAGCTTCGTCAGAAATAGTACCAGGGTATATGTAGTACGATGTTGCACCAAAAAGTATGCTGCCTGTACCCTTCTGCTTAAGAAAAGCATGAAGGCTCCTGAATGTCTCATTTCCAAATGGATCATTCTCAAACAGATGATCGGTGAATGTCTCCGGGGCAACAATGAGGGCAGTTGAATCTGTAACGGCACCATCAACTACCGACATAAGAGCTTCGTCCTGTTGCTGTTGAGTCATTCCGGAGAACTTTTCATTATAGGGGTCAATGTTGGGTTGCAAAACCACAAACTCCTTAGGATTAATCACCTCATTGTAAGTGTAGTAAATATATCTTGAAACAACTATCGGCGCAATAATAAGTAAAGCATAAAGAGCAACAGCAGTCCTGAATCTTTTCTCTTTCCTGTCTGCTCTGTTTATCAGGTTGAATAATATGACATTTGACAGAAGTATCCATAAGCTTCCACCGAGTGTGCCGGTGAATTCATACCATTGAATCTCCTTTATTGATGTAGCCAGGCCATTCCCGAGTACAAGCCATGGCCATGAGATCTCAGCATCAAAATAGAAGTGTTCCCATGCTAACCAGCCAAGAATCAGGAAAAGATAACCGAGTGCAGGCTTTGTCTTTCTTTTAAACCATCTGAAACCTGCAAATACAAGTGCCATCTGAAGTGCATTCAATACTATTGCAGCAATGGCTCCCGCAGGAGTGGCGTTATATATCCAGAAAGTAGTAATGAGGTTCCAGAGAAGAAATGCAGAATAGTAATAAATCCAGCCTCGTTTTATTGATTTTTCTGAAAGCTTTTTTTCCATTAGTAAAAGAGGAACCAATGCCACCAGCATAAGTAACCCTGTATAAGGTACAACGAAAGGAACCGACATTAATATTGCCGAACCAAGTGTAAGTATCCATAAAAATAAAGTCTCCTTCTTAGCCATATTTTACTACTTTTGCGAACTTTTAAAAACAGAACAGAATATATATGAAGAGAATTTTAAAACTAGCCATACTGTCGGCACTGGCATCATTTCCAATACTACTCCCGGCACAGACCAACGACAAAGATACAACAATCTATAACTTCAACATAAAGGAGCTAAGCATAATTTCTACTCCAAAAGAGACTTACCTACTACGTCAGCTCCCGGCTTCCACATCCATCCTAAACTCCGATTTCTTAGAAAGTACCAGAACTGCTTCTATAAAAGGGATTTCATTAGTGATTCCAAATTTATACATTCCGGAATATGGATCAAAATTAACATCTGCAATATATCTCAGAGGTGTTGGTTCCAGATTCAGCCCCTCTCCTTCTGTGGGATTATATGTAGACAATGTTCCATATATAGACAAGAGTGCATTTGACTTTGAATTCCTTGGCATAGAAAGAGTTGAAGTATTAACAGGGCCACAGGGAACCCTTTATGGCAGAAATGCTCTGGGTGGAATAATCCATTTGCGTACGAGATCTCCGTTTGCACCCTCTTCTACAGTTGTGAACCTTGGTGCCGGAAGTTTCGGACAGTACAAAGGCAGTTTTGTCACAAATCACAAACTAAATCAAAATATTGCATTTTCGCTGGGTGGATTCTACACACATAAGGATGGTTTTTTCACCAATGATTTTTCCGGCAAAAAGTCAGACAATGAAAACTCTGCAGGAGGAAGAATTAAACTGGGCTGGAAGATATCGCCTGCATGGTCTGCAGAAGCTACTTCGCACATAGAGAATTCTGACCAGAATGCATATCCTTATGGGGTATACAACAAGGCAACCCGGAAAACCTCCAATCCCAATTATAACGATACCAGTTCGTACAAGAGACTGATGAGTACTAACAGCCTTGTAATAACCTATAATGCAAAGAAATGGAAAATGAACCTGATATCGGCATATCAGTACTTAAACGATACCATGAAGCTTGATCAGGATTTCTCTCCACTGTCTCTTTATACAATGAAACAGGCTCAGAGAATACACAACTTCAGCCAGGAGGCTGTTTTTAAATCTGAAAACAATAAAAATTACCAGTTCGTATCGGGTGTTTCGGCTTTTTTTCAGAAAAACCTTACCGATGCCCCTATAGTTTTTGGCACAGACGGGGTCAACCGTTTTTTCCAGCAAATGTTCAACAAACTTTATGCAGGGGGACAAATGCCATTCCTTATGAATGTGACCAACCCTACAATTCCGGTAACAGGAACATTTGCGCAGGAATCCTATGGATTTGCCGCATTTCATCAGGTAACACTAAACAGGGTTTTTACTGATAATCTCTCCTTGATTTTAGGGCTCAGATATGAATATGAACATCAGTATCTCAACTACGACAGCGAAACGTCACTTTCATTAAGCTTTAACATGCCGAATGTTCCAAGACCGGTAACCACCTTGGTACCCGCTATAGCAAAGGGCACAGACAATCAATCGTACGGCCAGTTTCTCCCAAAAATTGCCTTTCAATACAAATTCAATGAGAACAGCAAGGTATTTATAACTTCTGCAAGGGGTTACAAGGCAGGCGGATATAATATCCAGATGTTCTCAGATATAGTTCAGGGAAAACTGATGTCGGGTATGTCATCTCAACCCTCCGGTTCTTCTACCTCTATTGACGCCGACAACACAATTTCTTACCGTCCTGAGTATAACTGGAACAACGAGATAGGTTTCAGCGGTGAGATAATCCCCCAAAAGTTATCTGTAAATGGTGCTCTCTTTTACATCGACAGTCGTGACCAGCAGGTTGTTCAGTTTGCAGGAGCCAACGGATTAGGAAGAATCGCCCGTAATGCAGCAAAATCATATAGTGCCGGACTTGAACTTAACTTTAAGTACAAATTAACAAAAGCCATTGAAACCTCACTTAGCTATGGATACACTAATTCCAGGTTCACAGAATATACAGACCAACAGAACGACTACTCCGGGAAACATGCTCCATTTGTTCCGGAAAACACACTGAATTTTGACATTAACTATTCCAAGAGCTTTTCCGGCTGTTTTATTGACAAATTTAGTTTCATGGCTCAGTTTTTGGGAGCGGGAAGAGTATACTGGACAGAAAAAAATGATGTATTTCAAGACTTTTATGCCTCAGCAAACATTGGCAGTTCAATAAATTTTTCTATTTTTGAACTATCAATATATTTAAATAATATTACAAACAGCAGATACAATACTTTTTACTTCGAAACACTAGGAACAGGTATTGCACAACTGAATTACCCATTCAATTTTGGCACAGGATTAAAAATAAAGATATAGGATGATTGAAAGCTTAATTAAGGGATTTATTGTCGGTATGGGAGCCTCCATCCCTTTGGGACCTATGGGGGTAATGTGCGTTCAAAAAACCCTTGGTAAAGGCAGGAATTCCGGATTCATAGCCGGGCTTGGCTCTGCGATAACCGACACACTCTTTGCAGCCATTGCAATAATGGGTCTGGCTTACATGAAGAGTTTCATTGATTATTACGAGAACTACGTTCTTCTGTTCGGAGGACTTGCAGTTGCACTCATAGGGCTACGGATTTTCCTCACCAATCCGGTCAAACAGATCCGTATGCCAAAGGGAGGCAAAAAACATCTACAGGATTTTTTCTCTGCCATAGTCATGACAATCACCAATCCCGGAGGAGTGTTTCTCATTATAGGCATGTTCGCCTTTGTTGGTATGGATGTTGACGCTCTCTCTTCCGGAAAGATTGTCTCATCTACACTCTGGGGAGTGTTCCTGGGTGCATCGGCATGGTGGTTCATACTTAGCACCACAATCAATATTTTCAGAAACAAGTTCAGATTAAGGCAGTTACTGATGATAAACAGGATATCCGGAATCATAATCATAGCCCTTGGCCTTATCTCCACTTCACAGGGAATATGGCAATTCATTTCACCATATTTCTTCGTGAACTAATTTATAGTATCTTTGCACCAACTTTTCGGGGATGTTTTGGTTTTGACAGCAAATTCAATCGGAAGGTAAGCACGTAGAGCGTTGCGAAGCTGGCTCTATAATCCCGGAACGCAAGCCATAACTGGCAATAACAACTATGCACTCGCTGCGTAATTAGGCTATGCTTAATCGCTTTATCGCCGCCGGCTAGGCCGGCCGTGACGAGTATCCCGCCTGACTTTAAGCCCGCTATGTCAGACAAATGGGGTATCATTCAAGCACGGATGCTGACGTTCACTCCTCTACGACGTCTCAAGATAAGAGGATAAGCTTTGAGTAGTCTGCCTGTAGGCAGCTCAAAGCCGAAAAACAAGAACAGGCTAAACGTGTAGAAAGCTTTTGGATAGTTTGTTTGGACGGCGGTTCGAGTCCGCCCATCTCCACAAAAAACGCCCGGTATCACAACTGATATCGGGCGTTTTTGCTTCTTTTATGTTGGATGAGTGCGATAACCTTCAAGAGCATGCAACCGCATTTACCCACAAACGTTCGTTCCGCTAAAAAACAAAGGCCCCCCTAGATTATGCCAATAAATATCAGATGCAGGGGGGCTACTTGTTTTTTTTGCCGCTACACTCACGTTGTGGGTGCCCAAATGCATCCTTTGCAATGCCCTCTCAGATTATCGCACTCATCCATAAAACGAATTTAATCCCCGAATTGCCAGTTGTTTTAACAACTGGCAGAAAATGAATAACATCCAAAATATTTTTGTGAAAATTTTACTGAAAGTTAATTTGTAAAACACTAATAATCAGTATTATGTTACCACTTATTTTTATTGGATAATTCAATACAATTATGTAACTGTGGATCCGTTTGTAGCTCATAAAAAAGCCCATAAGAAGTTTACTCTAGCGCAGGGCTATTCTAACCATGACCCACATACACTAACTAATATCCTACTTAGAGAAAGAATACAAGAATAACTATCTTGTAATGTGCCAAATGTGCTACTACTGTTTTATAAGACCAAATGAAATTAGTCTTCTTCGCGTCCGTGACATAAACATAGAGCGACAATTGATTTTCATTTCAAAAGATATCGCAATGAATGACACAGAAAGAGTGCGATGAAATCTCTCTATACAGCCATTACATTGAGGAGAGCGAACAAACGCATTTGACATATTTATCCCCAAATAATCCATTTCACACATAAAATCGGCAGAGTCATATTGTGACGCATCTTAGTTGTAATTCCAGCCCTTTACACACATCCTTGTCTACATTCGCAAGCTGCTTTCTTATAACTGCCCTTACAGGCTCCATGGCTGCAAATCTATTTCCTTTCTTGACAATATGCCACGAAAGTATTTCATCATTAAAATGTTCGATAACCCCAAAGAACCAATGCTAGCCTATGCCGTCTATAAAGAATTTCCTACCGTCAGTTGCCCACATAACATTGGGGGCAGTTGTAATGATGGTTCCTATATGCTCTTACTTCTTTTAACGTTCATTGTTCTGTTGAGACTTAGTAATTTGTTCTCTCGCATTATAGTATTTACCCTCTCTTAGCCAATCACGTGTTTTTTCTTCCTCAACCTGCTCTTTATCTTGATCCCACACCTTCAAATTTGCTTAGATGCTGGACTGGGTTAATACTATCAATCACATTGTATTAAATAGTATCATTTAATACAGTTCTAGATATATGGATCAAAAAAAAATTTAGTTACCACAAATGTTAATAACGCAGTAATAATTATATTAACAATATAAATAATAATGCCTTTTATGTAGGATTTTTTATTGTGATACTTCCTTCCTAATCGTTCCAGTAATATTAATTCAACTTCAAATTCATCATTTATATTTAATTTTTCAAGAATATTCAAAGCTTTTTTCTCAATTTTAAATGAGTTTTTTTTCGTCGTTGGTAAAGCATCAATAATTTGGTGAGGTTTCAAGAAACGTAGAACTGATTTTTGGATTAAATTTAGTTTCTGACCTTTTATACTTTGCACATAGGTGAAATGAGCATATAAATAACAAACCATAAATAAAAAAGAAAAAAAAATCTGATCTATTAATTGATTTTCAAAGGTTCCATAAAAAGGTAAAGCTAAAAAAAATGGTGTTGCCAATACCATTGTGGTGCCCACACCTGTAATTAAGCTATTTAAAAAATACTTTGGATTTTTTGCAATAAAGAAAATTAGTATCCCAACAAAAATTGTATTCACACAAACCAACAAAGCTGCAAATTTGCTAATTAAAGGTAAATCAATTGATAAAATAATCGCAGAAAAAAACAACAAACCACCAAATATCATCAGCACAAATGATTTTTGCCCGTTTTCCCATAGCCACACAAATCGTTCATTATCATTATCTGGTGGTTTCCTTTGAATAATAAAAAATTGATAACTAAAAGCAAGGCTTCCTAAACCTGTAAGTAATCTGGCAAAAAAACCTTTTGAGTAATAATCCTGAAAATAATAAAGGCTAAGAAATGAACAAATTGCAAAAGCACTATTTAAAAAAAATAATAATATATAAACCTTTCTTTGTCCTCCTATGTAAAGGCTTCTTTGATTACTTTTAAGAATTCCTAATATATCTTCCCTTAATTTATTGTATTCTTGGTCTTTCATAACTCATCAACAATTTAGTAAAATTTTAAATAATTTTCCTCCATTTCGTAAATTATCCACCTTAACAAAAAACAATTTTAGCAAATAAAACCCTTCCTCCTCTCCCAACTCCGCGGCCTTGCTCCAATCCAAACAAGCTCCATCGTTATCACCAATCTTATACTTTGCATATACCCTTTATAGCTACCCCCCGGTATGATTAGGACAATTCTCTATTGAAACTGAATAATCTGCTATTGATCCGGAAAAATCATTTAGTTTTCTTTTTGATTCTCCTCTGGTGTTATATGCCCATGGATGTTTTGAGTTTATATCTATAGCTCTATTGAAGTCTTCAATCGCTCCGCTGTAGTCTTGAAGTTTGTACTTTTTAAGGCCACTGATGTAAAGCAGGTCTATATCTTTAGCAAGAATATCTCTCAAAATAATTAGTATTTATGGGACTTGTATAATTGTTTCTATCTAAACTCTTTTTTTAAATACTTTTCTACGACTTTATTCGCTACCGCTCTAAAAGCATTGTACCCATTAAATGCAGTAGTACTCGATATATAAGATTCTGATTTTTTAAATTCTTTTTCATCTCTAGTTTTAAATGTTACACATGCTGATTTATCCAACATTGCTTTTTTATCAATGTTAAATACAATTATAAAATGTGCTTCATTTTTATTCGTTACAATTTTCCAGTACCCCCATTCATTTAATGCATCAATAAAATATCTTTCCCCGGCACGTGATGCAGCATCAGGAATTTCAATAAAAACTTTATTCCCTTTTTTTGTTAACACATTTGGATTTGTTATAGATGTTCTTAACAATTGCTCATCTAGAGTGACAATGTTTTTATTAAAAACATCAAATGTTCCGTTTTCATATCTTATCTTCAATACTTCTGACTTTAATACTGAATATATTGGTCCATTAAGATTATCAAGTCTTTTATACTTTATTTCCAAAGTTGATACTTCAATAACTTTAGAAATAATAATTTCGTTTGTAGCCAAAACAATTGAATCTTGAGAATAACAATAGTTTATCGAAATAACTAGTGTAATAATTAAAAATAATTTTTTCATTATAATGTGTTTTCAAAATTATCATTTTCAGAAAAACTCTTAAACGATAATGTTATTTCAATATTTATAGATGACTCTCATTTAACAGAGTATTACTTACATAGGCTAAAGTTAGGTTTTTTATTTCTTTTTACAAATATAACCTCTTTTACTACTTTCTTTATTTCCAGAACAACCCCAACAATAAAAAAAAGCCAGTCAATGACCGGCTTCTCTTAAGCTAGGGAGAGCTATTTGCCTTTCTTTTTCTTATTGCCCTCAGGGATGGTAGTTTCTTCATCTATGGCTACGAATTCCGGGAGCTCTACCTCTACTATTTCTTTAGTGAAAAGTATCTGTGAGGCAACTATTTCATAAGTCATCTTTTCTATCCCTGCTTTTGTGGTGTATTGCACTGGTTTGATTTTCCATATCACTGATGATGTCACTCTTGGTGTGAATCCAATATTTCCTTTTAGACGTACGCCTGTCTTATACACAGTCCTGAAGGTGAGCGAAATAATGGCAAGATTTTGTTGAAGGTATACTGTTGTGTAAAAGCCTTCATGGGCATTGCAAGGAACAATTGGGCACCCACTCAATGAGCGGTGCGTTTAAAAAATCAAGTCCTCTTTGATTTTTAGCGGAGCGAATTTGAAGTGGGTAATTGTGGTGCACGGCCCGTGAAGGCTTTTACACAATAAAGATAGATGCAATAAAACTTCAGAAATTATTTTTTCACACACCTCACCGGCAATCCCCCTGCACGATAGTCGGATGCCATATTTGCTGCGCTGCTGGTGAAGAATAGGGAAGAGGCATAAATACCTGAGACATCACTTGACCAGTAGTCACCCATTGAATCACGTATGGATGCAGCACCCTTGCCGACGTTGCGAAAACCAGTTGCCGGCAGGAAAACACTTCCCACATGGTCGGTGGTGTGGTTGCCACCAAACCATCTGCCGGGAAGACCATCCGGATTATTTACCGGATCGTACAGCCATGTACTGCCGGCAGCATTTAAGACACTGAGTTCAGTAGCAGTTGGGACTCTCCATCCGGCCGGGCATGGGTTATAAGAGGCCATATCCCAGGATGCAGCAAATGCATTGCACCAGTCAAAGGGAGCGGATTGTACCGTATAAAATTTTGATGAATTTGATGAATTGTTGCCTTCGCTAATTGCAACTGGTCCAGGAACTGTGTCTGTGCTTATATATTCCTGACCATACATTCTTCCCCACTGAAATAACAATCCGTAAGGACGTTCAGTGGTGTAACCCGCATTTACGGGTGCCCAGGTAGTGCCCGAAATTACGACAGACAGACGGGTAGTGCCCGGATAGGTGAGATCAATTTCATCCTTTTTGCACGATGCTGAGATAATAATTAATGTTGCTATTATTAATTTCTTCATTTGTATAATATGATTTTATTTTATTTCTGTTATATGTTGTTATTTTAGAACAGGGTACGAGATTCTTGAATGGTTAACCTCTAAAAGCTTCTGTTTGAATATCTCCTTCACTTTCCGGATATCCCTTATTGAGATTTCTGCATCATAAAGCTGATTTTCAGAAATTCTCACATCTACCATCTTCTCAACAAGTGCGGAGATACTCTCCTCGGAATAATCGGTAAGTGATCTTGATGCTGCTTCTACAGCGTCTGCCATCATTACAATCACCTGCTCTTTGTAAACAGGAAGTACTCCCTTGTATGAGAAATCTGCTATTTTGTCCGGGTCACCCCCACTATTAACAAACTGATTGTAGAAGTAAATTGTCCTCGACTTTCCATGGTGAGTTAGTATAAAATCTATGACAATTTGTGGAAGCCTTGCCTTTTTTGCAAGCTCCACACCTTCGTCAACATGCTGAATGATAAGTCTCGCACTCTCCTCAGGCGTAAAACCGGAATGTACGTTTGTTTCTCCCCTGCGTTGGTTCTCAATAAAGAATTGTGGATTGTTCATCTTTCCGATATCATGATAGAGTGCCCCTACCCTTGTAAGCAAAGCATACGCACCTATGCCCCTCGCGGCACTCTCGGCAAGTGTGGCGACCTGAAGTGAGTGCTGGAACGTGCCCGGAGCCTTTTCAGACAAGGCCTGCAAAAGAGGAGACGTAGTATCCGACAAATCTCTAAGTCGCAGGTTAGAAACCAGACCGAATATCTTTTCGAACAAGAACAGAGCGGGATATGCAGCAATTATAAGAATTGAGTTCCATAGAAAATAGAGAATATAGGAAGAGTTTATTCCTGCAAATGACCCATCCTCAATAAGTCTGAATGTGGTATATGATATTATAAGACAAACAAATATAACTACGGAATTTACAAATTGCTGCCACCCTTTGTTCCAGTAAGTGAATGTATAGATGGCAACACCTCCTGCCAATGCATTCAAAAAGAACAATTCATACCCACTTTGTGCAATTATGACTATAGGCAGTAAAAAGAGAAGGTAAATTGGCAAGACTATCTTTGATGTGAAGAAGGATGTTATAAAAAGAGCAAAAACAGAGTATGGAACAACATATAGGTAAGCTGGATTTATGTTTTTAACCAGTACAGTAACAATAATAATCAAAAATAACTGTAATAACATGAAATTCAATTTATTCGGATCACCTATCAGCTCTCGTTTAAGGAAAAACAATAAAATTGTAAATAGTAACAGTATTCCGGAAATAAACAGAAAATGGCCAAGCTTAAGCAGATATACACTTCCGGAAAATCCCATGCTTAACTCATATTCTGCCTTATATGAGTCCAGAAGTTGTTCTATCTCAGCTGTGACTGTTTCTCCCTTTGCAACAATCAACTGTCCTGTATAAAGTATACCCTTTGTAGGAGAGATATAATTTATTGCACTTTTATGAGCAATTTGGGTAGTGTTGACGTCAGGAACAAGGTTGGGAACCAGAAGCTGAAAAAATTTTGCTTCATCTATTTTCTCAGAGTATACCATGTCCGGAAACTCTTCTCTGATACTCCTTTTGATATAATTTACAGCACTTTTTTGAGTGAATACCTCAAGTGCCGGAGTTTCATAATTTTCTTTACCCCTCTGAATTATGATAACCTTGTCAAGTAGAGCTGTATCTGCAAATTCATTAACCAACCCTCTGTCGTATATCTTTTGAAATGAACCATTTATATTTTCGATCAATAAGGAATCCGCACCTTTACCCATAATCTCTGCGAGAGCAAACAGCTGCTCAGTTTTGATTTTAGTTATATAGGTGTAATAAGGGATAATCTGAGCAGCTTTGGTATTGCGTTCGGCTCTCAGTTCCGCTTCACTTTTCAGAATGGGGATATCAAGCGGAGCAATCAAGGTCTCGTATAACCAAGGTCTTCCTTTGGCATATTGATACTTGAATTTACCCTCGTTTGGAATTATTGCTGCAATTATTAGTGCCGCAAGAAAGATCCTAATGAAAAAGCGGTTTCTTTTTATGAGCTCAATATAATTCATAATGACAAAAATAAACTATTTTTGATGAAAATTTATATAAAACATATGTTTATGAAAAAGGATCAGTTAATAAAATTCAGAATAGTGTCTTTAGTATTGCTTCTTCTTGCAGCAAACCTCGTTAATGGACAAAAAAAACATATAATTGAATCGAAAAATCTAAAAACAAACGACACCGTACTTGTGTTTACACCAAAAGGATGGAGTGAAAATGCAAAAGAGGCTTCACCTGCCCTATTTCTACTTCACGGATGGAGCGGCAGCTGGAGAAACTGGAACGACAAAACGGATATTCAGTCGTTCAGCGATAAATACGGCTTTATAATCATCACACCTGACGGATTTTACAATGGATGGTACCTTAACAATGTAGATACTGCAAAGATGCAGTGGAGAACATTTTTTGACAAAGAGCTTTATCCGATGATGATAGACAACTACAAGCTTGACCCTGAAAAAACCTTTATTACCGGCCTGAGCATGGGCGGACATGGGGCAATAAACGTCTTTCTTGATGATGTTAAAAGATTTCGCGCGGCAGGCAGCATGTCCGGGGTTCTCAACCTTATGGATACAAGATTGAAAAACAGTCAGATAACAGAGATACTTGGCCCCTATGCAGATGATGCTCCTGGTTTCATCAACAGTTCAGCTTTAAACCGTCTAGAATCGATAAAAGGTACAGATAGAATCATGCTTATCACCTGCGGCGCACAGGACGGACTTGCCAAAAGTGCAACAGATTTTACAAAACGATGCGATGAGCTGAAGATTCCTAATATTCTGATTTTAAGCCCAGGGGTTCATTCATGGAAGTACTGGATTTATGCACTGGACGTACACCTTTATATGTTTTCACGAATTGTCCGCAATGAAGGAATGGGATATTAGTTCATCCATTTCGGTTTTGACTTGTCCATGAGATAATAGTCAAAATACTCATCCATCCTTCGTGACCAGTCAACCGCAATCTCTCTTTTTTTGATATTGTGTCCGTCTCCCTTATAATTGAACATCCAGACCTCCTTGCCAAGTCTTTTAAGTCCAAGGAACAGCTCAATCCCCTGTGAATATGGAACAGCTTCGTCTCCGTCGCTGTGTCGTGAAAGAAGTGGTGTGGTTACTTTGTCAAGATAGAATACAGGAGAGTTCTTAATGTAGTTCTCCTGTTTGTCCCAAAGTGTACCCCCTATCCTGCTTTGCGACGACTCATACATGAACATTCTTGGTTTTCCTGCACCTGCCCTAATTCCAGTATATGCAGATGTCATGTTTGCCACTGCTGCCTCTGAACATGCGCACCTGAAAAGATTTGTCTGAGTTATAAGAAATGCAACCTGATAACCTCCCCAGCTGTGGCCCTCAACCCCTATTCTATCCGGGTCGGCAATTCCGGTATTAATCAAATGCCTGGTTCCGTCTATTACAGTATTCACACAACTTTTTCCCGGCCATCCAATCTCATATTTAATGTCAGGCATGAATACTACATATCCCCTGCTTACAAACATCACAGGATTTATTGTGGATGTTGTAGGAGCCGGCGGATAAAACAAAAATGCATCCTGACTCATTGTTTCGTAAAAATAGACAATTACAGGGTATTTTTTAGTGGAATCATACCCCTCCGGAGTGTAAAGAACTCCCGTCTGCTGTGAGCCGACTTTGTCTTTCCACCTAATGACTTTAGAATCGCCTGTCTTGTAATCGCTAAGCTGATCATTCAAATCTGTCAATCTCTCTGTGAGCTGAAAGTTTTTGTCCGTAAGCCAATAATCGGGAGCCTCTTTAAAGCTTTCTCTCTTTACAATATACTTGTCTTTTCCAAGCTGTTTTACAAATGTGTATTTATACTCATTTTCAATAAGTTTAACAGGATCGTTACCTTTTGTAACTTTATAGTAACCAGAGCTCATATTGTTTTTATTTACAGCCTCCAGCAAAACTTCTGTTTTAAGATCTACACCAATTGATTTTTCTCCTCTTTCAGTCAGTTTCAACACCTTGAATCTTATGTTGTTTTTTCTCCCATATCCATTTGTAACACAAATAGGGTCACCTACTCCTGAAACAGGCAATGCCCATACGTCAAACTGATCATATACAATAAAATAGTTCTTATCTACTGTCATACCGGCTTGTCCATATGCTCCTGCCGGCTGGGGTTTGTCAAAATTCTGCTCCTTTACAGGGTATGGCATTTTTGATGAGATTAAAGTTTTATTTAAAGTATTTAAATCTGTAACATACCAACCCTCCTCAATAGGGTTATATGTAAAAATATGTGGAGTTGATGGCGAAAGAGCAAATGCGCCAAAAAACCCTTTAATTAATAATTTTCTCTCGCCTGTCGAGGCGTTCACACAATATATATCTTTGGGTGTTGGATCTTCCCATGAAGAGTTGTACATGTAAGGCTTGTCATTAAATTCAAAACCGTAAGGGGAGCTGTCGTCCGGTTGCAGAAAAACACCATAACCTTGAGTCAGATGAACAAATTTGCCACTTTCCAGATAAAACGAACATCGTTGGCTGTTTTCGAAAACCTTAGTACTGTTATCTTTCTGTATTGGTAATAAAGTGTCGTTCCATCTCCATAGTTCATATTCGTACGCTTTTTTAGGCACTTTTTCTTTTGTTTTAGCCTTAGTCTCCTTACTCTTTCTTGGAGATATATCAAATTTGAAATATTTTTCAGAAGATGAAAAGGTAATTCCTTTTTTAACATTGAATTCCATATTTGCAGGTAACAATTTTTCATTCAGTTGCAGGATATTGCTCCGCTTACTTTTAATATCCAGTAAAACAGTCTCCGTACTATTAAAGAGAGTGTCCTTACTTTGGAAAAACACAAGAGTGTTGCCTTTTTTATTCCCCGAAAAATCAGTTATGTATTTATCGGTGGTGTATATAGTGTCGGTGCTATACCCGTTTTTTTTCTTTAAGTCAAGAACAACTATAGAAGAGACTCCCTTTTCACTTTTAAGTACCGCTATATTTTCAGGAGTAAGAAACTTGCTTGTGACTACAGAACCTACAGAGTCTATCTTTGTTAAACCGACTCTTCTTATAAATAGTGTTTTCCCTTTTAATACCGTGAAAAATGGTGAGTCTTCAAAAGTATCTTGATTTTTGAAAATACCTATTGTATCTATTTTACCGGAAATCTTTTGTATAGTATGAAGGGTATCTTTTACAAAAAAAAGAGCAGACATCTGATTGTTGAAAAGTTGAACCCCAGAACCACCTTTTATACTTATTTTGAAGGGAATTGCCTTTATTTTTATGTCAAGTACAGATTTGTCTGTGAAGTTTTTATATTCTGTAAAGCTCCAAGCGGCATCATCGGAAATCACGAATTTTTCAATGGTCCTCCATTTATCATAAACAGATTCATCTAAAGATTTTTTCTGAGCATTTACAGCTATGATCGAAAATAACAGAATGGCGACAAATAGTAATTTTTTCATTTTTTGAGTATTGGATAGTTTTTATTAGACGTACCGAGAAGCGTTAAGTTTAATAGGCAAGCAGAGGAGGGTTTGGGCACCCACTATGAGAACGGAGCTTTAAGAAAATCGAGTGCAGACCCGCGAGCTGATCTGCAAAAGCTCAATATCGGGGCTGCCTTTGATTTTCAGCGGAGTGAACACCAAGTGGGTAAACCCGGCGCAGCATCCAAAAATCCACACATGGACTGAAAATAATCCAGACTTTTGCTTCACTTGAAATTTAATGTTCAACCTACTTTTCAACTTGATCCAATAAACTTTTTTATCCTACTAATGTTATAGGATTAATATTTTTTATATCTTTGCCTCGAAATTAAACTCAGGGTTATGAAAATAAATTCAAAAATACGTTACGGACTAAGGACAATGATAGAGATTGCCTCAACAAATGATGCTAATGGAATCCTGCAAAAGGATATTGCAAAAAACCAGACCATATCGTTGAAGTATCTTGACAGTATAATTCTCTCCTTAAAACTTAAGGGTTTGATTACAAATACTAAAGGAAAAGGAAGCGGATACAAGTTATCCAGAGCGGCAGAAGAGATAACGATACATGATATCTACACAGCATTTGAGCAGATAACATTTGTAGACTGTATATGTAATAAAAAGTTCTGTGACCGCTCAGAGGATTGCCCAGGCAGGGACTACTGGATAGAAATGAAGAAAGGATTTGAAGATATGCTACTTAAGAAAACCTTGGCCCAAATAATAGACAAAAAAAGCATAAAAGCATAAAACATTATAAACAAATAATTAAACCAAATTGATACAATGAAAATGATTAAGGCAAGATTATCTAATTTTCTAATGATACTTTTTTTGAGTTCATTAATGCTAAACATAAATTTTATACAGGCCCAGAGTCAAAAAGCAAGTTCATTCACATCTAGTGTAATCATAAACGGCACCTCTAACCTGCATGACTGGGACACTAAAATTGAACAGTTAACCGGAGAATTTGCACTAAACAACTCCAGACAAATTCAGACTCTTACCATTAAGATTCCGGTTAAGGCTATCAAAAGCGGAGACAGGCTGATGGACAAAAAGACATATGAAACAATCAATGCGGACAAAAATCCAACAATACTGTTTCAACTTACTGAACCTGCAACACCCGTTATTAGTGACGATGGTAATGTTCATGTGACATTAATCGGAAATCTTACTGTTGCAGGTGTAACCAAAACCATAAACTTTAAATCTGCCGGAAAGAAAACAGGAGGCGGAGGCTACCAGCTTAAAGGAACAGTACCTTTAAAATTGTCCGACTTCAAAATGAAGACCCCTACAGCAATGCTTGGTTTGTTAAAGATCGGCGATGCAGTAACAATTACATTCAACGTTACGGTTTCTGCTCAGAACCTTGCATCACTAAACTAATAAGAGATTAAACAGAAAGATAAATAAATTACTAATAACAACTTCACATGAACAAGACAATTATCGCAGTTATTGCACTACTTTTTATCTCCGGTATATCATTCGGACAGATTCGTCCATATGACAAATCAGGAATCAATGTATTCGAACCGGTAAAGACCAAACCAGTAGCATTTGACAAGCTAAAACTTAAAATTGGCGGAAGTTTCACACAATCTTACCAGACACTTTCACAAAGTAACACCGCCGACCCAAAGATGGGCGGGACTCCCGTTGTGGACCAGAACAAGCTGGTGGCTATTGTACCGGGGTTCAATACCGCTAATGCAAACCTTTATCTTGATGTATTGCTGGGCGAAGGTGTGACTCTAAACATGACCCTTTACCTTTCTTCTCGTCACCATAATGAGACTTGGGTCAAAGGTGGATTCATTCAGTTTGATAAAATTCCATTCATAAAGAGCGGCATTCTTGATAATATAATGAAATTCACAACCATCAAGGTTGGACATATGGAAATCAATTACGGAGATGCTCACTTCCGCAGATCTGACAATGGTAATTCAATTTACAACCCTTTTGTAGAAAACTACATCATGGATGGCTTTGCAACTGAGATAGGTGCAGAAATTGACGTGCAACACAAAGGTTTTCTGGCTGTTGCAGCAATAACAAACGGCAAGATCAAAGGTGACATTGCCGAAGCTACTCCAGTAGCTGGGGCAAGTGACGGAAAGCATCATCCTGCATTTATTGGCAAGATTGGTTTTGACAAACAACTGAACGACAAAATCCGCTTACGTATAACAGGTTCAGGATATTACACAGCCGGTTCTATCAGCAACACACTCTATGGTGGCGACCGTAGTGGTTCACACTATTTTGGAGTGATTGAAAATGCAATCTCCACCGGTGCTGCATTCTCAGGACGTTTCAATCCTGGATTCACAGACAAGGTTGGCTCGTTAATGGGCAATGCATTTGTTAAAGTGGGAGGTCTTGAGTGGTTTACTACAATTGAAACATCAAAGGGACGTAACCGCACAGAACAGGCACAACGTACTGCAAATCAATTTGCCACGGACCTTGTTTACAGATTTGGAAAAACAGAAAATTTCTGGTTGGGTGGCCGCTACAATACAGTGTCAAGCACTATAAACGGAGCTGATGTAGATCTTGAAAGACTGGCTTTTAGTGGTGGTTGGTTTGTTACTAAAAATATTATGGCTAAATTAGAATACGTAAATCAGAACTACACCGGATTTCTTTCATCAGACATACGTAACGGTGCAAAATTCAACGGGTTCGTACTTGAAGCAGTAGTTGGCTTTTAATTAATATAATGAAATTATTTTCCGGAATATTACTCCTGATGTTGGTGTTTGTCAAATCGTTTTCGCAGACAGCAGTATCATTCGCAATTCAAAAAAGCAGTTTCCTTACCATTCATGGATCATCTAACCTGCTTTCGTTTGATCTGCTTCTGAAAGGGGAACATATTCCGGGAAATTTTTTTTCTCTTACAACAACCCGTGATCAAAATCGAATAAATATCAGTCAGAACAATCTCTCAATTGAAGTAAAGAACTTCACATCGGGCAATAAAATGGCATTAAGAGATTTTTTAAAACTGATAAAATCTGACATTTATCCCAAAATGCATGTCCAGTTAAATTCTCTGGAATTACAACCCGATAATGAAAAGACACAATTTTCGGATATAGATGTATCTGCAAATTCATACGGAAGCATCACTATTGCAGGAGTAAAGAAACAGTACCGTATTCCGGTTACATGGTGCAGAGATGGCGACATCTATTATGCAGATGGATATTTAAGATTAAGCATACGCGATTTCGGACTGGAACCACCCGTCACCTTGATGGGAATCATAAAGGTGAGCGAGTGGATAGATATACGGTTTCATATGATCATCAAAAAAGCGGGACAAGGTGATTATGTTTCTTTAACCAATCTGTAATGGTTACTAATACCTCCTGAGAAATACCAGTCATATGAGGTATTAGTGTTTTTTCATTTTCTGTTTGTATTGGTTGTAATAAATGGTTCAAACCTGGCATCAGCATAGTTGTTACATTTTTATTTGCCCCCCTTCCTGCATATTTTTTCCATAATTTAAGGTTTACTGGAACTACCATATTATCATTATCTCCATTTATAGCAAGAATTGGAACCATTACATGGCTCAAATACATTTCTGCATTGTAACGAACAAAGAATCTATACCAAGGTTTTGCAGATTCTTGTGCATATCTCCAAATCGGAAATCTGAAATGATCATATTTATCTTCCTGCGTTTCAAAAAACACAGAATCTCTCTGTCTCCAGTATTTGTAGGTCTGATTTAATTTTTCTTCCAAATTAGTGGAATCTGCATATTGATAAGCCGTTTTGAACATCAGCCCATTAATTTCGTTTGATCTGATCTTATCTCTGTTTTTTTGTGAAGAATTATTTACCAATGCTTCATTTTGCGATATCAGCGCATCCAATCCGTTCATTGCCAGCCCTGAAAGGCTGATTAAGAATTTTATATCCTTACTCATAGAAGCTGCTATACTAATAACAGCTCCTCCTTCACTATGCCCCAATAGACCAATTTTATCCGGGTTAACACCGGGATATTGTTTTAAAAAATCAACTGCTTGTAAGGCATCCTGTGCAAAATCGTATGTAGTGGACTCCGAATAGTTACCTGTTGTCTTACCAACACCCCTATCATCCATTCTAAGTACAACATATCCATTTTTAGATAAATGATCAGCAATAATTGAAAATAGTCTGATGTTGCCCATTGTCCCATCCCTATCCTGCATTCCTGTACCGGAGATTAAAACTATTGCAGTATGATCTCTCCCTTTCAGAGGTTTTGTGACAGTTCCTCCAAATCTGACAGAATCGGTTTTTGAATAAAAAATAACAGAATCAGAAATGTATTCCTGTGATTGCGCTTTCACAGATATTGGTATCAATATTAAGATCAGGGGCAATAGATTTTTTTTTATTGTTTCCATTTTTATCTATTTCTCTTTTTTCAGATACTCAATAATAAAACTTATTTCGTCGGCAAGTTTAGTAGGACTACCATAATATCCGGTTGAACTCCACCTCAGATAACCGTTTCCGTCAATAATCATTTTATGGGGGATGCCGGAAAACTTAAACTGATGCGAATATTTGTTATAAGCAGCCTGAGCTTTTCCAGAAGCATCAGGATTGTCAAACAATACTGTTATATCATAACCTTTTTCTTTGACGAACTGCCTGAGCTCACCTTTATAGCCGGGTTTGCTCTCCTGAGTTGCGAGAAAATAGAAAACAACATTAGAGTCATTTTTATATTTATTTACAGCCATCTGCATTCCAGGCAGTGCTGCTTTACAAGGGGCACACCAGGTTGCCCAGAAATCGATTACAAGTATCTTTCCCTTTTGCGAAGCCATATCAACTCTTCCACCATTCATCTCTTCAAATGAGAAAAGTTCAATCTTTTCCTTTATAAGAGAGCTTTTCAGTTTGGCCTGCATATCTACCATCTCTTCTGACGATTTAAGCGAAGAGAGATATGAATCAAAACCCTTTTCGCTTCCTTTTACCTTTATATAATCACTCTTAAGGTACTCCAGCATTTCCGGAGTTGCAGCATTTTTCCCAAATGAGAGTTTTATGTAGGGAATAATTAAATTATCATAGCCGTTTTTTGATAAAATCTTAATATATAAATCGTTGAAATCTGCTGATTTATTCTCGAACAGCGGAGATATTTTTTCTGCAATCTCCAATGCTTCGCTGTTTCTACCTGCCTCAATCAGTAGTTCAGAGTGCGACATCAGAATATTACGGTATTTGCTAATGAAATGTTCTGCCCATTTTTTTGGTGAAATTGCCAAATCACTACCTGTACGAGGTCGGCTCTTCATATCATTGATTATCTCAGTAGAGAGAGAGAGTAATTTATCGTTTGAAATTAATTTATCTCTTAAAGGAAGTTGTACATGATGCCAGTAATATGTAACAAGCTGACCTAAAGGCGAGTCATGAAGATATTTATATAGAAGAGAATAATCCCTGGCATTTGCAATAGGAGTGTAAATGACGCTCTGAAACAATTTGCCATAGTAAAGGTCTGAGGTTTCTGTGTATATATCTCTGTATATATCAGATGGATAATATTTCAGAATCTCATCCAGCATTGTTTTTTTCTTCCCGAAATCACTTTCCCTGAATGCTCGTAATATCATCTCATCCCTGAGGGCAAGATTGTATGGAAAACGTTTTTTGATCAATGAATCAATCTGCGCAGCCTTTTTTGGATCATTCATTATTTTTAAAGCCAATTCTTTTGCATTCAGCAATTGTTGCTCAGTAGAATTTTCCCGGGATGTAACATACTCAATGCCATAGCCTGTGGTTTGCAATAGTTTTTCTTTATCGGTATTGGTTTTAGTCTGAAATTCGGCAGCTATATGAAACAAGTTAGCTCTCTCCCCCGGATTATACATCAGTTCCTGATTTATCCAGTAACGCATAACATCATCTCCAATAGAGTTTAATGAATCACAAAACCTGGGAATGCTATATTCTGACATGGTTTTATTACGTAACATACCCCAACCGATGTATGCCGATGGTACTGACTTACCTGAGCCATCCATTATAAACTGGCAATAAGTTATTTTACCCCCTTTGTCAGTTATTTTGCCATCATTGAAGGTAACTAAAGTTAGTGCGGCATTCTCCGGAACTAAGAAATCTGCTACCCATACCGTATCCTTTTTTGTTAACTCAAGATCAAATGCGTTCCATGTGTAATTTTCAAAAAAGTATATAATTCCGTTAATATTTTTACTGTCTGCCAAGACAGTGTTTTTGTTATTATAAACAATGGTAACTTTTTTACCTTGAAAAAGTGTATCAGGTATATATCTGACATTTTTTTGCGAAAATGCCTGATTGTTCAACATTAAAATAAATAGAGATAAAAAAAATATTTTCTTCATTATGTATATTATTGAGTCTGTTATTTGAATTAAATAAATGATTGGGTGCAATATTTCATTTACACCCAATCATTTCAGAATGTTAGGAGCCTGTGCCTGTTCCTTCTAATTTATGATTCATGTCCATGATTTTACCAAAACCATTAAACACATTCAATGGTTCTTTACTACGGAGGTATCCGTTTGCCTCATTCATAGAAAATTCATATAGTTTTCCCTCAGTACCGTTCCATGTAGCAACATATAAAATTGCGCCATTTGCATTACCAAGATTATTCCCTGTTCCCGGTTTGTAAATCTTCATACAAGTAATCTCTTCATTTGCGGCAAATGGATTGTTTATTTTTGTTGCAGTATTTGATCCAGAATAATCATATGTGTATATATCTTTATTTGTAGCATACAATAACACATTACCTCTGTTTCCGGTCGAGTAGAATTTAGCTGATGCAATTTCAGGAAGAGTAGTCATATTGTACATGGCAACTGCCATATTACTGTTCATTGCAACATTAAAATTTGCTATATATAACCATCTGTCTGCACTTGCGTTGTCCTTAAATATTGCATACCCATAGTTATTGAACCCTTTTTCAAAATAAAGAATCTCTTTACCGATATTGTTTAAGTTGAATATTGAGTTAATCTGATCGTTAAATTTAGTTAAGGTTGCCGTAGGAGAAGTAGTATATGGCATAATAACAAATCTTTGTCCTAGCTTATCATAAAATACGCCCCCAAATCTGGTGGTTGAAGGGAAAGTTTCTGGAATATATACATAAGGGGCAAGATCTACTTCAGATGAATTTAGGGTAGAAGTATTAGGGAGTAAAGCATACGAAAAGGTTGTTTCCCACGCAGATTGATTTGAAATTGAATGAACCTTACCATTATTTATTAAAAATTGATAATTTGCATACGTCCCTCCTATCTCAAAGGCTTGAGGTTTTTTAATGGCAGGGACAATTGTAAACATTTTATCACCGAATGTGAATTCCAATTCGAATGTCTTCCCTTTTACTTTATATAATTCGTTATCTGTGCCAATGTATACAGAATTTATAACTGAATTACTTTTTCTTGCTCCTGCTACAAATTTAGCGTTTCCGTTCATCTTTGTTTTATTGATCAAAGAAAAAACGTTTCTCATATGTCTGTTTTCAGTAATATTGGGTACGGCATTTGTTGTTGCTATATAATCTAAATCACTTTTACCATCCAAAGAGTGAACAACAACCAACCCTGAGATTACCTCTGAATTTACCCAAACGGTAAACCTTTGCTGAGCCGCAATTCCAGTTTTCTTATCTTTTACATCCAGAACCAGAGCATAATTGGTAGCACTGGATTGCTGGGTTATAGTCTTATCGAATATTTTTTCGTTTCCTATAACTTCGGCATAGGAACTTGCATAATATGTATTGAAAATTGTCCACTTATATTCAAGATTCTCTTCTGCGATTATATTTTGGGAAAATTTGATCTTAGGAACAATTGTGAGTTTCTCAAATTGTGATACGTTGTATTCTAACGGAATTGTGGAAACATCAATTATTATTTCATTGACATCTTTATATGAATAGTTGCCCTTATCAACAAAACAACTGGAAACTAGCAATGTAATGAATATGTATAGGTATTTTTTCATATCTGATATTTTAATTAAAACTTATCTCTACTTTGGGATCTGCATTGTCGTTCATATAAATCGGACCATGAACCTTTTTGTATTCTTCGTAGGCCAATTTCAGCCTGTATGCGAAGCCAAATAATTGCGCAGCTGTATATATTCCCTCAATGGGTTCGGTCTGATAGCGATTTGCAACCGGGAAGTCGGATATACCCAGAACATCAATCACAAACCGATACTTATTGTCGCTATATTCCCCAAATCCATACCATTGAGGCCAGTTTGTAGGTTTTATAAGTTTATCACTGACCTCCAATGTTATATAATTGTCTTCTATGACACCTGTTTCAAACCATTCATTATTATCAATTTTTAATTTTATTCTGAATGTGTTCTGTTTCATATCAGGACTTCTGAACAATGTTACGGGAACATATCCATCATACTCTCCTGCTTTAACAATTCCGTCATTGAGTTTAAAGTGAGTACCAGAAACTGCAGTGGTGCTATCTGGCATGTATGAAACTTTTACAGCTCTGTCTTTATCAGACAGACGACCTTGCAGTCTCACCTTGATTTGTACATTATCTTCGTTCAGAGAAGAGGGTTTTACAGCAAAAGAGTACGTAATCTTCTCGGTCCTGCGTTCGTCATAACCAAGATACATGTATCGCTCATAAAAGTATACCATGTTTTTCCCTGAATAATTCATTACTTCATTCTTTGTACACGAAAGAAATATCGTGCATAAAGAAATAAGAACTATTGTTATATATGTATTTTTCATTGTTATAGGTTTTATCTGTTTGCTAATTCTTCCAGTGGTAGAGGGAGTACATAATTTTTAGACAACATTGTTCCTGAATGAAATTTTATTGTACTGGAATTATTGCGTTTATAGAAATAAAAGAGTTGTCCCTCGCAAGCAAATTCTTTAATATATTCCTTTAATAATTCATTCTTGACTTGATCGATTGTAAGATTGTTGTTTAGTTCAACCATGATATTTCTTTTAGTCCTTACAGTATTTAGGAATGAGATTGCTTCACTTACTCCGGAAGTATTCAATTTACATTCTGCTGCAATATAATATGCTTCAGTAAAACGCATTAATGGCAATTTACGCGCATAAACAGGAGTATTGCTTTCTGGTTGTTGTAACTTAGTGCTATATCTTAGATTTGCAGACGGGTCGTAATATGTGAGATATTCATATCTGTAATCTGCAGAATAACCTGCGGAGGCAACTTCAAATGCCTGTTCCCAGTAATAGGTTGATTTTAAGTATCCAGATGTTGATGAAAACCATGAACTGTAATCATCTTTTAATGAAGGAACATGAAGACCAAACACCATTTCCTGACTAAAGATTCTGTTTCTTGAATCTGCTGTTGTGGTTGTTATCTCACTTGTCGGAGTCCAGGTGAATTTTACTTGATCAATTACAGACAGTGCAGCATTTAGTGCCGTTTGATAATCTCCTTTATAAAGATTGACTCTTGCCTGGAGTAATTTAACAGCATAATAATTAAACTTCAACTCTCGGTTTCTGACCCATGTTTCGTCATCTGTCGTTGACTCCCTTTGCTCATATACAGGGTCATATTTCAATTCATTCTCTGCAGTCTGCAAATCGCTCAATATTAGCCCAATTGCCTGTTTAACTGTAGAAAATGGTGTTAGTTCCTTCCCGTAAACTGTTACATAAGGAATCGCTGATTCATTTTCACCAACAATTACTGATGGTCCGAAAAGTCTTAAAAGGTCAAAATAGATAAATGCGCGTAATCCGTAGGCTTCACCTCGTATTAATTTTTTGTTGTTTGCAGTAAATATCGAAGGATCTGAAGATTCAATATTAGAAATCAATACGTTAATGTTTGCAATAGCATTATACGCCGCCTTCCAGACTCCATCAATAATATTAATACTCGATTGATTTGTATAGTCGTAACTTGAAAGATAGTAGTAAGAACTTGAACTCTGAATCTGCGTATATTGCTTTCCAAGAACATCTGTCATACCATAAGTAAGATCTCTTCCGTATAGTGACGGTTTAGTGAGCAATAGGTAGACTCCTGTCAGAGCGTCTTTAAATCCTTGTTCATTTGAATAGTTATCGGATACTTTAATTTCCGATTTTGGGCTGATATTAAGCCAGTCTGAACATGAAAACAGAGAGAGCGTAAGTAAAAGCACCAATATATTTTTAAAATATTTTCTCATATCATATTATATTTAATAATTAGAAACTGGCTTGTATTCCGAATGAAAAAACTCTTGCAAAAGGATATGAAGTACCTCTCTCCTCTCTTACAGTTGAGATTCTTCCAATATCATTCATATTAAATGATATTTTCAAACGTTCAATTGATGTTTTTTTCATAAAGTTCAATCTGCCAAGATCATAGTCGATATTTACAGATGAAAATACAAATTCATTAAGATTTTCAACAAATCTGGAAGTAGTTTTAGTTGTTGTCATATCTTTGATTGATTTGTATTTAGCTTCTACACCCGGAGTGTTCCAACGTTCAGTCAGTGCTCTCAAATCAATATTCTTATTTTTAATATCAATGTTTTCAATCTTATCGACCAGTGTTGAATTATAAGTCTGACCACCTTGTTTAAATGTGAATGCAAAATTTAAAGTTATACCTCCCCAACCGATACTGGCTCCTACATTTCCGCTGTATTTGGGATTTGAATCACCACATACGACTTGGTCAGCTGCTGCCCATTGAAAAGTGGTTGTTCCATCTTTTTTAACAAAAACTTCTTTTCCTGTTGCCGGATCAATTCCTAAAGAAGGAACCGCCCAAATTGACGAGAGGCTTCTGCCCTCTTCAAAACGAAGCGAGGGATCTCTTTGAAAATTAAGCAATTGCTCATTAGTACTTGCATAGTCCTCCTTTTGAGAATCAACAAGTTCATTATATGCACGAAGAGCATCAGAAATTTTTCTTATTTTATTTGTATTGTGTAAAACGTTAAAATTAAGATTTATGAATCTTTGCCTTTTTGGATCGGAATAGAGACGAAAACTTGTACCAATTTGAAATCCGCTATTTAAAGTTTCACCCATGTTCTCTTTATATGTAGAAAAACCGACAGAAGGTGAGACAGTTATATCTGTAAGCAGATCTTTTGTTATGTTAGAGTATAGATCAAATCTCACTGTTGCCATTTTGAATAACTGCATATCAATTCCGATATTTCTGTCAAACTGTCGCTGCCACATGAGAGATTCATTTGAGAGTGCAGAGATTACCAATCCAAGATCACCATTATATATCTGATTTGTAATATAATTGTATGTAGAAATTGCCTGGTAGGCACTAAAATTCTGAGAACCGGTATATCCCATTGATGATCTCAGTTTTAATGACTGAACATAATGCGAATTGCGTAAGAAGGCTTCGTTATGGAGGTTCCATCCAAGACCAACAGACCAGAATTTTCCATAACGGGATTTTGCTCCAAACTGAGAAGAACCATTTAGCCTCCATGAGAAATCCAGCAAATAACGATTGTCGTAAGAGTAGTTTAATGCTGTCGTTAAGCTAAGGGCCCGGGTAGTTGACTCCCCACCAGTAGGTTTGCCATCTATATAGTTGTTTCCCGCTCCAATATAATCCAGTTTGTCTGAAGGAAAGCCTACAACTGTTGTAGAATAATTTTCATTGCTATTCTGTGATATACTATATGTTGCATTAAAAAACAAGATATGTTTTGCTTTTATTAATGAATAGTTCATTCCTGCATCAAAAGCCGTATTTAAGCTTTTTGACGCTCCTTTTGTATACCGACCTCTTGTTGTGTAACTTTCACTCCAAACAGGAATGTCAAAATAATCGCTATGACTTGCAGGTTTAAACACTTCGCTTTCCGAATTTTGCATATTAATACCAACTCTTGCAGTCAATTTAAGATTTTTCAGAGCAGACCATTCTCCATAGAAATTTTCTGTTATCATATTATATCCACTTCTATCTTTGCCGCCTACAGTAGCATCATAAAGTGGGTTATATATCCTGTTTCCATAATCTTTAATCAACAATCCGTTTTCATCATAAATTCTCAGGTAGGGATTCATTTGTGCGTATTCAGAAAAGGAACCGTATAATGAATTTGCAGAATTGTTATTATCAACAGAAAGACTATTTCTGAATGATAGGTTTTTCCACCGGTAATGAAGAGATACTACTCCGGATATTGTTCTTCTATCCGATCCCTTCATGACACCTGTTATATTGTTGTACGACAAATTTGCCGAATACCGCATTGCAGCGTCGCCTCCATCCAGATATACAGAATGTTTTTGGCCCAATCCTGCTCTCAATGGTTGTGAAAGCCAGTAACTATCAACACCTCTTGCAACTTCTTTATAAATTTCATTGTATGATTGCGTTAATGATGCTTGAGTCGCTGGATCAGAAGAATAATATTTATCTGCTAATACTTCTGCCTGTAACTTCTGATTTGCATTACATAGATTATAGCTGGTAAGATCCGGTGCTGTTATATTAAAATTTCCATTATAGCTTACCCTTAATCGTCCTTGTACAGGTGTAATTGTCTCAATTACTACTACTCCGTTTGCAGCTTTCGAGCCATAAATTGCTTTAGCTGCTGCATCTTTCAGTAATGTAACGCTTTGTATAAGGTTTATATCAAGATCATAAACTTTCTCCATTGTAGTTTCAAATCCGTCCAGAATAAACAACGGCTGGTTTGGATTACCTTCAAAATCTCCCCGTAAGTTTGGTATTGATGTCTGGCCCCTTAGCTGTATTTCCGGAAGTTTATTTGGGTCACTTCCAAATGCAACACTTTCAAGAAGTTTAAATGATGGATCCAGATTCTTTAATCCTATTAAAAGATTTTGATTTGTTATTGCTCTAAGCTCATCTCCTTTGAATGTGGTTGCAGAACCTGTAAAACTTTCTGCTCTACGGGTGAACATTCCGGTAAATACAACCTCATCAATCGCAAGCACCTTTTTCTTCATCTTTGCATTTACGACAGATGATTTCCCAACAATAACCCGTTGGGATTCATAGCCCAAAAAATAAAAAACCAACGCGCCTCCCTCCGGTACACTGTTTTTAAATTCAAATTTTCCGTCATTATCTGTTGTCTGACCTTTAGAAGTACCCTCAAGAAGCACATCTACACCAATCATCGGTTGATTCTCTTCGTCGGTTACAATGCCATTGACACTTTTTAAGACAATCTGTTTTGGGTTCTGCTTTTTTAAAGTGATAAGAATATAGTCCTTAACCCTTTCGCTGGTGTAAGGAGTTGATTTCAGTACCTCGACGATTGCCTCATCGAGTGTTTTTTCAACCATGCGAGCTGAGACGGTAATTCCGTCATTAACCTCTTTTGTGTTGTACACAAAGTTCACCCCTGACTGATTTTTAAGGTTTGCGAGAGCGGTTTTTAAGGTTGAATTATTGATGGTCATTGTTATTTTTTTCTGCGAAAATCCTTTTTGAGGAATCATCAAAATAATAACAACCAACAACATACAGAATTGCTTAAGCCGCATTTCTACTTTTGGATTCAAAAGCTTTTGTTCTAGTCCAATTTTTTTCATAGTTTTAGATTAACATTTAAGATTATGTGGTTTTACTTACGAGGTGTAACCACGTTTGAAAATGTAGGGAGTGTCGGTCAAAGGCACTCCTTTATTCTTTAGAGTAAACAACTACTTTGTCTTCGGAAGTGACAAAGCGTGCGGAAGATATACGTTCTATCAATTTTACGATAAAAGAAAGATTTTCATCTTTGGGAAAAGTTGCAGTAAATGTCAGATTTGCCAATTCGCTGTTTGTAAACTTAAATTCAACATCATACCAACGACTTAATTTTGTAAGCATTTCGCCAAGGGTCATATTGTCAAATTCAAAAAAACCATCCTTCCACGAAGAGTATTGCTGAGCATTAACATTTAATGTGATTATTTCATTTTTGGCAATTATACCCTGCATGCCTGGAGTAAGATTGACAGAACCGGAACTGCCGGAAAGAATAACTCCACCCTTAACCAATGTAGTTATTGTCCTGTTAGTGTCGTAAGATTCGACATTAAACTCAGTTCCGGTAACTGTAACCGAATTGCCATTGCAATTAACAATGAAAGGATGATTTTTATCGTGTGCCACTACAAAAAATGCTTCACCAGTAGTAAGGGTCACTTCTCTTTTTTCTCCCGTAAATGATACCGGATAACTCAATTTACTATCTGAATTGATCCACACCTTTGTACCATCGGACAGGGTTACAGAATAGATTCCGGCACGTGGAACAACAATAGTATTGACAGCAATCTTTTCGAGCTCCGCCGGGACATTTTTGTATTGTATGTTTTTCCCGTCTTCAATTGATATCTCTGCTCCTGAAACATCGGTTAGTTTAAGATCACTGCTGTCGGACAGCGTTACTTTACTCCCATCTGACATTATAAGAATAGCCTGATTTTTACCCGGGTTTGCGCTTACCAGATTAGAATTGTCCCCGACAGACATTTGCGGGTTGAAAATGAAGATGCTTATTATTATAATAGCTGCAACTGATGCTGCTGCGCCCCAGAATCTAGCTTTTTTTGCCCTCTGTGCCCTTAATATCTTTAGTTGTGTCTGTTCCCAACCTCTCTCTGGATCTGCATGGTGATTCATAATCACCATCTTCAAATGTTTGTACGCATTATTTTCCATATTTCCTCTCTGCTTTTAATACCATAAGCCGGAAAATGAAAAATGGGTGACAGAAAAAAATAATTATTTACATAAGGAAAGAAAAAATGACAAGTTCCAGAGATTCCCTAAGTTGTCTCAGTGCCCTAGAGAGTTGCGTCTTTACAGTGTTTACAGATATACCAAGCAAACCCGCAGCATCTTTATATCTCATATTTTCAATAATCACTGCATCAAATACCTTACGACATTGAGGAGGCAACTTATCAATTTCCTTATAAAGCAGATTATAGTCCTTTTCTGCATTTTCAAGGAAAAGAAACACATCATCGGCCTCCTGGATATAATCCGTATCATCTAATGATTGTGTTCTGGCCGAATTGGATAATTTAATACAGTTATTGCGTACAGCCGTGAAAAGGTATGCTCTGAGCGAACCTGTGAACTGTTTTTTTGAATACCTTATCCAAAAAGAGGCAAACAAGCTCTGAACCACATCTTCTGCATCTTCGAAACTATCTATAAATTTAATTGCATAAACACATAAAGGTTTGTAGTAAAGATCAAAAAGTTCTTTAAAAGCCTCTTTGTCTCCTACTGCAATCTTGTCTGTTATCTTTATGTCTTCGAGTAATCCCATTAGCACAAAGATAATTTTTTTTAGATTTATAGGATCAATTTGAAAAATAGGTGGAATATTTTCAGCCCAGATATGGATTTTGGATGCTGCACCGGGTTTACCCACTTAATATTCTCTCCACTGAAAATCAAAGGCAGCTCGCGGGTCTGCACTCGATTTCCTTGCTCCGTTCACTTTGTGGGTACCGTTATTTCACTAGAGAGATAATTGATAATTTTTAAAAAAAACAGCATCCAAAAGTGGTGCTGTCTTATTACTGCAGTTAAAGAAAGGCTATTAGGAATAGATTATTTGTTATCTATCTTTATTTCTAAAGTCTTAAGAAACGCTTCGTTAATCTGATAGCTTATTCCTGACTTTAAAACTGGTGTTCCTGTATATGGAGCGAAGATTATTGTAACAGTTCCGCTGGAATTATATGTTAAATCCACGTCAATTGCCATATTTTGTTCTTTATTTATGTAATAAAAATTGGTCCCTGAATAACTAAGCGGAATATACCTTTCTGTTATATAACCACTAAGATTTGTGGCATATGAGGACAGGATGCTAAATTCCAAACCTATAGCCATTAGTTTGCCGTCTGTTCCAATTAAATAGTAGTAATTGAAAGCTGTTAGATTATTGCCCTCATTATATGCATAAACCAATGCCGTTGAAAGATCGTATAATTTCCCTGTTAATACATTGCTTTTTATTTGGGTTCTGGTAGCCCCAAAATTAAAATAGGGCTCCGGTAAAGAAGTAAATTTTGGTTTAACCTCAACGTTACATTTCTTGCTACTAATACCATTAGATACTGTTATTTCTGCTGTTCCCAAAACCCCTGCTTCAACAATTCCTGTAGCATCAACACTTGCTATCCATTTATTTGAAGTTGTATAAGTTATCGGATTTGTAGAATTAGTTGATGCTCCAATATTATTTTTGTCTTTATTATACATCATCATTGATGAGTTTGCTAAAGTAAGAGTAATTGGAGCCTCTTTTTCACACGCAACAAATAACAAAATAGCAGAAATAATTAGTAGTTTTTTCATAAATATATATTTTAGTTTGTCGTAAAGGTAAACCAATATATTTCTTTATGCAATTATATTTCAGGGTAATACGTAACAATATTTATTTATTAAATATTTAACAAACTAATATAGGCAACGCAAAACCAATATTTAAAGAGCCAATTCTTCAAAGTATACGAAAAACGGATCAAATGGAAAAGTAGGTGGAGCAATAAATTTTACGCGTAACCATAATACTAACAAGAAAAACTCCGTTAAAGGTTCCCACGTGTCCAATAAAATCATGTGATACTTTAGCTGCCAGTTAAGATAAGATATTGCTGTTTATCAGCTGTTTATAAAATTATTTTCTCAGAATTTTGATCGATTAAATTTTACATGTGCCTTACTATGAGCAACATGCTAAAACAACTGGCAATAAAACCTACGTTGAAAATTTGTATTGAGGAGGATTCAAAGAGCTCAAGAAGGTATCTGCTAAAAGCTTTGGCAGAGTAACTCCCTTGAAGTTTTTCATAAGTTGGTTATCACCTGTTGTATATAAAATATTTTCAATCGACATTAAATGAAAATAATTTTATATCTGGTAGACAATGAGCCACATGCAAAAAACTTCAAGGGGTTCTTCATTAGCAGTTTGACCACCTTTGGTTACTCCACCTACTTTTCAATTTGATCCCTTTCTGATCCCATTGATTGTAGTCGCTCAGGTAGTTTTTATATTGCTGCCCAAGAATGTCCCCATTTATATGGTAAAACTTCTCTAAACTGTTACTGCTGATCGGGTAGGTATCCAAGTAATCCTTTTAAAAAAGCCGCGAATCCTTCCGAATAACGCGTCCCTTTTGCGACCAGATTCCAATTCCTGCTGACGACCTCTCCGGTACGCTCTATTTGCCACCTCCTGCGTCGGATATGAAGAAACAATGCCTTGTCTCTTAAGGGAAAATCCTGGACCACGGATTCTTGATGAAACCCTTTTGACAGAAGATCCTCTCCTTTGTATTCGTCAGGAACTATGTTCTGCTCGTCTAAATATAGGTGAACCTGCCTGGATACAGTCTCCGTTTTTATTATCTCAAAATATTCAAATACTTCTGCTGGTAGTACTAAGGATAAAATTCCTAACATCTGTCCTTCGCTCGCTTTCATCTTTATAGTTTATACAGCAAAGGTACTGATTCAGGATTCCATATCCACAACTTTTCAATGTGATCCACAATGTGCGTCCCCGTGTACCACCCGTGTCCCACAAAAAAAAGCGGCTACAATTCTGTAACCGCTTTTTTTGTGGGAGTAGAGGGAGTCGAACCCCCGACCCTCTGCTTGTAAGGCAGATGCTCTAAACCAACTGAGCTATGCTCCCTTTTGAGGCCCCGTTCTTTTCGATTGGGAGTGCAAAGATATTCGCAATTTTTTAATTTGCAAAAAAATTCCTGTTTTTTTCAAAAAATTCTATCGCCTCAGCAACTATAAATGTAGACCCACCTATAAACAACAAGTCTCCTTCTTTAAAGACACTCTTATAATCTCGTATTGCCTGTTCAACCGATGTTTTTATCTCTCCCTCGAATCCCTGCGACAATGCCCTTTTTGCAAGTACCCCTGCATCCAGCGCCCTGTCTATCTTTGCCTGAGTAAAGTAGTAGTACGCCTGCTTTGGAAAGAGACCCAGGATCTTCTCCAGATCCTTCTCAGCAACAAATCCCAGAATCAGAAAAAGTCTGTTTGCCTTTTGACGGCGAAGCTGAGAAAAAACTATTCTCAGACCATTTGCATTATGGCCGGTATCACATACTATAGGAGGATTTTGTGACAGGTACTCCCATCTTCCCCTCAGTCCTGTTGTCGCTGCTGCACTCTTGAGTGCCAGCCTTATATTACTATTGCTCCATCCACGCTCCACAACCTTCATGAACATGTTGTTCTCCGATAGTAAAGAAAGTGACGTAAGAACGGTCCTTATATTGTGTGTCTGATAATCGCCTTTTAAATCTAACTCATAGTCAGATGCAAGAATCTCCCTAAAGAGTGATTCCTGTGCAAAAACCAATCTGGAGTCGTTCTCATTCGCGAACTGTTCAAAAATGAATTTTGTTGCAGGAAGCACCTCCCCCACTACTACAGGAACACCAGGCTTTATAATTCCGGCCTTCTCTCTGGCTATCTCCCCTAATGTGAATCCAAGATGTTCGCAATGATCCAGAGCGATGTTTGTAATAATGCTCAGAAGAGGTGTTATAACATTTGTAGAATCCAGTCTCCCGCCAAGGCCTGTCTCAATTACTGCAATCTCCACACCCTTTTTTGCAAAATAATCAAAGGCCATAGCCGTTGTTATTTCAAAGAACGACGGTTTTTTATCGAGCATATATGGTTTCCATGTAGTAAGAAAATCCAGTACGCTCTCCTTATCAATCATCTCTCCATTAACCTTTATTCTCTCTCTGAAGTCAGCAAGATGGGGCGAAGTGTACAAACCCACCTTTGCACCTGTCTTTTGCAACACCGCTGCAAGCATGTGTGATACAGATCCCTTGCCATTAGTTCCGGCAATATGTATCGAAAGAAACTTCTTATGAGGCATGCCCAGTACTTTATCAAACTCCTTCATCGTTTCGATTCCCGGTTTGTATGCTATCTTTCCAACCGTCTGATAAGATGGAAACTGTTTGAAAATATATTCAATCTCTTTGTCGTATAAAGCTTGGTCCGTCATAAAATAATTTTGTGCAAATTTGATAAATTATCAATACATAATTATTACGATAACAAATAATTTTCCTTTTTGCTCAAAAAAGCAGTAATTTTGGGGCCTAACTTATCTTGTCATATATGATCCTATTCTTTAGATCTCCACTAAACAGCGTTATTGCTGTAAAAACAAACAAGGAACTCTCTTCAGACAATATTGATGCTCTCAAATGGCTTTTCGACGGTGCTCATTTACACCCCGATATGTCCGTTTCCGGTTACTTTGCCGGTCCAAGAAGAGAGATGATAACTCCCTGGAGCACAACTGCTGTTGAGATTACTCAAAACATGAACATTTCCGGCATAGAGCGGATAGAGGAGTTCTTTGAGGTTCCGTCAATGGAAGCAGAGCACGACAAAATGCTTCAGCGTATGTACGACAGCCTTGGTCAGGAGATATTTGAAATAAACCGCAAACCGGATCCTGTAATTCAGATAACCGACATTTCTGCTTACAATAAAGAAGAGGGACTTGCACTCAGCGATGAGGAGATAAGTTATCTCGATGAATTAAGTAAAAAACTTGAACGTCCCCTTACAGATGGAGAGGTATTTGGTTTCTCACAGGTAAACTCCGAGCACTGCCGACACAAAATATTCAACGGCACATTCATTATTGACGGAAGGGAGATGGAATCTAGTCTGTTTAAGCTAATTAAAAAGACATCAAAGGAGAACCCTAACCGTATAGTCTCTGCTTATAAAGATAATTGCGCATTTCTGGAGGGCCCAGAGGTTACGATGTTCTACCCGCAAAGTGGCGACAAACCAGACTTTTTCAAGGTACAGAAGGAAGAGACAGTAATCTCACTTAAAGCCGAAACTCACAATTTTCCTACAACAGTAGAACCTTTCAATGGTGCTGCCACAGGTAGCGGCGGAGAGATAAGGGACCGTATTGCAGGAGGCAAGGGATCTTTTCCAATAGCCGGAACAGCTGTCTACATGACCTCCTATCCAAGATTTGACGTGGAAGGCAGAGACTGGGAGAACACACCTGAGCGGGAGTGGCTCTATCAGACACCTCAGGAGATTCTCATAAAGGCATCCAACGGAGCAAGTGATTTCGGAAACAAATTCGGACAGGCGCTCATTTGTGGTTCACTTCTCACATTCGAACATTCCGAGAAGATGAGGGATTTTGGATTCGACAAGGTTATTATGATGGCAGGAGGAGTAGGTTATGCAAAAAAGAGATATGCCCAAAAAGATAAACCTGCAGTAGGAGACAAAGTAATCCTGCTTGGAGGTGACAACTATCGTATAGGTATGGGGGGAGGCGCAGTATCCTCTGTTGCCACAGGAGAATTCGAAAACGCAATTGAACTTAATGCAGTACAACGCTCCAATCCGGAGATGCAGAAAAGGGCATACAACGCAATACGTACACTGGCAGAGAGCGACAACAACTCAATAATATCGGTTCATGACCATGGCGCAGGGGGACATCTTAATTGTCTTTCAGAACTTGTTGAACAGACCGGTGGCGACATAGACATCAGCAAACTTCCTGTAGGTGACCCTACACTATCTGCCAAAGAGATAATAGGAAACGAATCGCAGGAACGCATGGGTCTTGTAATAAAAGCCTCAGATGTAGAAGAACTGCAAAAGATAGCAGAGAGAGAGAGGGCCCCTATGTATGTTATAGGCGAGACCACGGGCAGAGACAACTTTACGCTGGAAAACAAGCGCACCGGAGAAAAACCAATAGACCTGGCCATTGAGGATATGTTCGGATCTGCTCCTAAGACAATAATGGAAGACAGGACCGTGGCCCAGAACTGGGATCTTCTCGAGTATGACACAGACGATATTGAATATTATCTTGAACAGGTAATGCAGCTGGAATCGGTTGCCTGCAAGGACTGGCTCACAAACAAGGTCGACCGTTCCGTTAGTGGTCTTATTGCAACACAGCAAACCGCAGGAGAGATCCAACTACCACTCAACAATCTGGGAGTCACAGCCATAGGGTTTGGCGACAAAAAGGGAATTGCCACCTCAATAGGACACGCCCCGTTAGTTGCCATGATAGACTCTGAGGCAGGCAGCAGAATGGCAATTTCAGAAGCCCTCACAAATGTAGTATGGACCCCAATCGAAGGAGGAATAAAAGGTATATCTCTCTCTGCCAACTGGATGTGGCCATGCAGGAACATCGGTGAGGATGCCCGTCTCTACAATGCAGTAAAAGCCGCCAGCGATTTTTCAATTGAGCTTGGAATAAACATACCTACAGGAAAAGACTCAATGTCAATGACACAGAAGTATCCCGACGGAGAGAAGGTTCTCTCTCCCGGAACTCTTATCGTATCTACTGTAGGGGAGTGCAAGGATATCAGAAAGGTTGTGCGTCCTGTCCTTTCAAAAGATAGTGATACAACCCTCTATTATATTCCTTTCACAATAATTACTGAGGAGAGCCTTTCACTTGGCGGATCTGCCTTTGCGCAGGTAACAAACCAGCTTGGGAACGAGGTACCGGACATAGAGAATCCTCAATATTTTGCAGAATGTTTCGATACAGTTCAGCAAATGGTGGAAAAAGAGCTTATCATTGCCGGACACGATATCTCCGCCGGTGGTCTTGTAACTGCTCTTCTTGAGATGAACTTTGCCAACAGCGACGGAGGTCTTAAAATCAACCTTGAAAAATTGAACGAAAAGGATCCTGTCCGTCTCCTGTTTTCCGAAGCCGCCGGTATTCTGGTTCAGGTGCTGGATGGCAAAAAAGGGGAATTTGAACAAATAGCAAAAGAAAACTCAGTTGTACTATACAATATCGGAAAGTGGCAAAAACAGAGAAAACTAAACATTAAATCATACAAACTTGACCTTGAACTCGATATAGACCACTACAGGGATTTGTGGTTCAAAACATCATATTTGTTTGACAGATTACAGTCAGGCGAAAAACTTGCAGAGAGAAGGTTCGCAAACTACATGAACCAACCTCTTAAATTCTCTTTCCCTGCAGCATTCTCAGGCAAATTATCGGATTATAACCTTCCGGTTGACAACAACAGCAACAGGCCGGTTGCAGCAATTATACGGGAGAAAGGTTCCAACGGCGACAGGGAGATGGCATGGGCTCTATATTTAGCAGGATTTAAAGTCAAGGATGTGCACATGACCGACCTTATAAGCGGCAGGGAGAATCTTCAGGAGGTAAGGATGATAGTGTTTGTGGGAGGTTTTTCAAATGCCGACACATTAGGTTCTGCAAAGGGTTGGGCAGGAGCTTTTCTTTATAACGAAAAGGCCAGGAGTGCAATCGAGAATTTCTACGCAAGAGAGGACACACTCAGTCTTGGTATCTGCAACGGGTGTCAGCTTATGGCCGAACTCGGCTTTATAACTCCGGACAACAGAGATAACTCTCCAAAAATGAAGCACAACGACAGCCATAAATATGAAAGTGCATTCGTAGGTGTTACAGTAGAAGAGTCGCCATCTGTAATGTTATCTACACTTACAGGGTCAAAATTGGGAATATGGGTTGCCCATGGAGAGGGTAAGTTCCATTTTCCACAGGATATTTCACAATACAAAATAGCAGTCAGATTCAACTACAAAGATTATCCTGCAAATCCTAACGGTTCTCCGGAAGGTATAGCGGGAGTATGCAGCAACGACGGAAGACACCTTGCAATGATGCCTCATCCGGAACGGTGCATCTATCCTCATAACTGGGCACATTACACTCGCAACAGAGTGTCGGACGAAGTGACCCCTTGGATAGAAATCTTCTTAAATGCAAGAAAATGGATCCAGATTAAATCATAGATTTATGAAAGCAAAAAAGTTACCAAAGATATTTGTATTGGATACAAATGTTATTCTGCACGATTTCCGTGCAATACATAATTTTCAGGAGAACGACATAGTTATTCCCATTGCTGTACTTGAAGAGTTGGATAAGTTCAAAAAAGGAGATGACTCTATAAATTTCAATGCCCGCGAATTCGTTCGCGACATGGACAAAATAACCGACAATCAGCTGTTTGACAAGGGAGTAAGTATAGGAAAAGGTAAAGGGTTGCTTAAAATTGAGTTGGGACACCCCTTCAGCGACCAGATGGCAGAGTCCTTTTTTGAAGATACACAGGATCACCGGATACTGGCAACCACCCAATGGGTAAAGGATAAGAACCCGGACAGGATTGTGGCCCTCGTTACCAAAGATATGAACCTGCGGCTTAAAGCCAAAGCCTTGCGAATTGATGCCCAGGATTATCTGACAGACAAGATAACCGAGGAGAGAGTCGAGAACATAAAGAAAGAGGTGATTAACCTTGAAAAAGTCTCCCAAAATATTATTGACAGGTTATTTTATCAGGATGGAGGGGTTCCTGTAGAAGAGTTCAAGTTAAGCAATCAGCTAGCAAATCAACTCTACTCTATCAAGAGCACCACAGGCACCAACAGGGTACTTGCCCGCTACAATGCTGCCGGAAAATCTCTCATAGGTGTAAAGAAACACAAGGCATACGGCATAGATCCAAGAAATGACGAACAGACTTTTGCAATAGATGCACTGCTTAACCCTGCAATAAAGCTTGTTTCTTTAACAGGAACAGCAGGAACGGGAAAGACTCTTCTTGCACTGGCAGCCGCAATGGAGCTGGAGCAGGAGTACGATACAATACTTCTTGCCAGACCAGTAATCCCTCTAAAGAATCAGGAGATGGGTTTTCTGCCGGGTGATGTAAAAGAGAAAATGGGGCCTTACATGCTCCCCTTATATGACAATCTTGCTGTAATAAAAAAGGCATTCAAACCTACCAGTAAAGAGGCTTACAGAATTGAAGAGATGCTAAAGAATGAGAAGTTACAGATCTCTCCTCTGGCCTATATAAGAGGCAGGAGTCTCTCCAACGTGTTCTTTATAATTGATGAGGCCCAGAATCTGACACCTCACGAGGTAAAAACAATAATAACAAGAGCCGGAGAAGGTTCCAAACTGATATTCACCGGTGACATTCAACAGATTGATTCGCCTTACCTGGACATTCACTCAAACGGATTGACCCATCTTGGAGAGAAACTATACGGGCAGGAGATTTTTGCCCACATCAACCTGGTAAAGGGAGAGCGCAGTGAACTATCTGAACTTGCAGGGAAACTTTTATGAAAATTTATTATATTTGCCCCCCATTAGATAATATTCTGAAATATAAACCGAAATAATCAATAATTTATGTCAGACATTAAAAGAGTATACATATTCGGAGGCAAGACTGCCGACGGAAATGGCTCAATGAAGAATTTGCTAGGTGGCAAAGGTGCCAACCTTGCAGAAATGTGTACTTTAGGAATTCCTGTTCCCGCAGGTTTTACAATTACAACAGATACTTGTAACGAGTATTACAAAAACAAGATGCAGTATCCAGCGGCACTTAAGGCAGAAGTCGATGCAGCTTTGGCTAAAACCGAAGCAATCATGGGTATGCAATTCGGAGGAAAAGAGAATCCGTTGCTACTATCTTGCCGTTCAGGAGCAAGAAGCTCTATGCCGGGCATGATGGAAACCGTTCTTAACATCGGTCTTTGCTCAGATACAATCCCCGGTCTTATTAAAAAAACATCAAACCCACGCTTCGTTTACGATGCATACCGCCGTCTTATCATGATGTACTCCGATGTTGTTATGGAAAAGGCAGAGGGAATCGAACCGGAAGAGGGAAAAGGAATCCGTGTACAGCTTGATAAAATGCTGCATGAGGTTAAAACTAAAAAAGGCTATACAAATGATACTGACCTTACTGCAGAAGAGCTGATCAAAATTTGTGATGATTTCAAGGTGAAGGTTAAGGAAGTTCTTGGAAAATCTTTCCCTGACAATGCATACGAGCAACTTTGGGGTGGTATTAGCGCCGTTTTCAAATCGTGGAACGGAAAAAGGGCAATTTCTTACCGCAGAATCGAGAGTATTCCTGACGAATGGGGAACAGCCGTTACAGTTCAGGCAATGGTATTCGGAAACATGGGTGACAACTCTGCAACAGGAGTTGCCTTCTCACGTAACCCTGCAACAGGCGAAGGCAAGTTTTATGGTGAGTGGCTAATTAACGCACAAGGAGAAGATGTTGTTGCCGGTATCCGCACACCAAGCCCTCTAAACGAATCTACAAAGAACGACCACAACAGGCACCTCTCTTCTCTTGAAACAGGTATGCCGGTTGTATATAAGGAACTTGATGCTATCCAGAAGAGTCTTGAAAAGCATTTCCACGATATGCAGGACATAGAATTTACAATTCAGGACGGTAAGCTTTGGATGCTTCAGTGCAGGGTTGGAAAAAGAACAGGTATGGCTGCCCTTAACATGGCCATGGACATGCTTTCTGAAGGTCTTATCGATGAAAAGACAGCTGTCATGAGATTGGCTCCTGCTCAGCTTGATGAACTTCTTCACCCAATTCTTGATCCTAAATCTGAAAAAGCTGCAACAGTCATTGCAAAAGGACTTCCTGCAGGACCCGGCGGTTCGGTTGGTCAGATCGCATTTACTGCTGAGACCGCTGTTGAGTGGAACGCAGCAGGCAAAAAGGTGATTCTGGTACGCGAAGAGACAAATCCGGAAGACGTAGAAGGTATGCGCGCCGCTGACGGTCTTCTTACAGCACGTGGAGGTATGACCTCTCACGCAGCCCTTGTTGCCCGTGGATGGGGTAAATGTTGCATAGTAGGTTGCGACTCTCTTCACATCAATCTTCATGCAAAAACTCTTACAGTAAATGGAAAAGTATACAAAGAGGGTGATGTATTCAGTCTGAACGGAACCAAAGGGTTCGTTTACGATCAGGCAATCTCTACAATGGATGCTACTGAAAATCCTCGTTTTGTTGAATATATGTCAATCGTAGACAAATTCAGGGTATTAGGCGTTAGAACCAATGCCGACACTCCTGAAGATGCACAGAATGCACTCAACTTTGGAGCAGAGGGAATTGGCCTTTTCAGAATTGAGCATATGTTCTACGGAACAAATTCTGAACAACCACTTGCAAAACTTCGCAAGATGATTCTGTCAAAAACAGAAGAGGAGCGCATTGTTGCTCTTAAAGAGCTTGAACCATTTGTTAAAAAAGCAGTTAAAGGCACAATGAAGGTAATGAACGGCAAACCTGTTACATTCCGTCTTCTTGACCCACCTTTGCATGAGTTTGTTCCTCAGACTCAGGACAAGCAACAAGAACTTGCCGATGAACTGGGTATATCTGTTGCAGATATCAAGAAACGTGGCGAAAACCTTCACGAAGTAAACCCTATGATGGGTCACCGTGGAGTTCGTCTTGGAATCACATACCCAGAAATCAGTGAAACTCAGTACAGAGCAATTTTTGAAGCAACTGCAGAACTTATGAAAGAGGGCTTCCAGCCACAACCGGAAATCATGATTCCTGTTACTGTTTCTGTAAAGGAACTTGACCACCAGAAAGTAATTTGCGACATGGTACATGCAGAGGTTGAAAAGAAGTATGCTCTTAAGATTCCTTATCTGTATGGTACCATGATTGAGATTCCTCGTGCTGCTCTTCTTTCTGAAGAGATGGCACAGACAGCACAGTTCTTCTCTTTTGGAACAAATGACCTAACTCAGATGACATTTGGATTTTCACGTGACGACATAGGAGCTTTCATGGGCGATTATCTTGCCAAGAAGATCCTTCCTGCAGATCCATTCCAGACCCTCGACCAGTCTACAGTTGGAAAGCTTGTAGAAATGAGTATCAAAGGCGGACGTAATACCAATTCAAAACTTAAAATAGGTATTTGCGGCGAACATGGTGGCGATCCTGACTCAATAGAGTTCTGTCATAAAATTGGCATGAATTATGTTTCTTGCTCACCGTTCCGTGTTCCGATAGCACGTCTGGCCGCTGCTCAGTCTGCTATAAGAGATTACAAATAGCATATAGAATTTATGATTAAACAGAGGCCGGACAAAATAAACTTTTGCCGGCCTTTGTTGTCTAAAAAAAAACATAAAACAAATTAAAGAAATGAAAAAGCACATATCACTATTATTTATTATCTTCACAGGCGTAACAACTGCATTTTCCCAGGCAAACGGTAAAGCAAAAGGCGAGGTAGCGGTACTAAAAGAGGTTTCAGGGCTGGAAGTGGTACAAAGCATATATCCGGAAGCAGTTGCAGTTGAAAAAGGTAATGGTGTATGGTTCAATGTAGTGGATGCAAAGAAAAAGGTTTTAGGATACTGTTTGTCCAGCAAACCTTATTCAGAAGGCATAATCGGATATCATAACACGACACCTGTAATAGTAGTAACAGACAAGAGCAAGATAATTAAAAAGGTGGCAATTCTAAGCAATTGGGAGAGTCCGGGATTTTTAAAGAGACTTGAGAGACAAAAATATTTTAACAGCTGGGACGGATTAAAAATAGGTGAAGCATCAAAGAAGAAAGCCCCTGTTGATAGTTATAGCGGTGCTACAATATCGGCAACTGCACTTTCTAAAAATGTGGAAATTATTCTTAATAAGGCAGCGCAATAATAAAAACTGCGAAATGAGTAAGTTTTCTAAAATCGTATTAGGGTTGCTGATAACATCAGCAGCCCTTATTATTACTTTCAGGGCCATAAATCAGGAACCCACAGACAACCTGCTTTTAGATGCCAAAGTAGTTGCAATTATAGATAACTCAGGCTGTATTGTTTGTCACGGACAAACACATAAACTGCCTTTTTACTCAAAATGGCCGCTTATCGGCATCAAATTCAGAAAGGATGCAGCAAGTGCATTTTCGAGCATAGACCTTGAACCCTCATTCGAGGCTATAAAAACCGGTGACCTTGTAGATGACAGCGTTCTAACCAGAGTGGAAAAAGTAGTGAAGGACCGTTCAATGCCCCCACTCTCCTACTCAATCGTCAGACTAGGATCTGCCGTCAACTCTAAAGAGGGAGATATTATCCTGGAGTGGATAACTATTCACCGTGAGAAAAAGCACAAATTTTATTAGCAAGGGACACTGCGCCTCAAAACGTGGCAAGTCACTGCTTACTAACATATTGCATATTGCAAAGTCGTGAAATAAAAGGGTTTTGATTTTGTAATATACAGATAAATAAACGATTACCGCAAATCGCGGCGCGAATGAGTTCCAAACGCCTTTGAATCGCCCCATTCCGACCAACCTATCTCAATTCCCATCTCTAGAAGGTTATGTTCAAGTTTTGATTTGGACACAGCGGCATCATCGCTGATTCCAGGCTTATTCTCATAAATCTGATAGTTTGCCCTTACCTCAGATATAGTCATGTTTGGCATTATTATGTTTGCCCCGGATTTGACTGCCCTCTCTCTTCCGAATGGTTCTATTACCTGCATTGCAGTTGTAGCTGCAATATTTATTTTTGGCATCATCATTCTCAATGTAGCCACCATTTTAAGCGTCAGGTCAAGTGTTGGATTGTGTTGGAGTATCTTTCCAAGAGGAGTATCTGAATGTTTGAGGTACGGCCCCATTCCAACCATGTGTACACCAATCTTTTTGATGAACAGCAGGTCATCGGCAAGATCTTCTGTCGTCTGATAAGGAAGCCCTATCATTACACCGGTTCCCGTCTGATACCCTATACTTAAGAGGTCATAAATTGCCTCAAGTCTCCTGTCGTATGAGTGGAGCTTGTTCTTTGGATGAATCTTGTTGTAGAGATCGGGATTGGAGCTCTCTATTCTCAACAAATACCTGTGGGCACCTGATTCGAACCACTCCTGAAAAACCTCTCTGGGTTGCTCACCCAACGAAAGGGTTATTCCCACCTCTCCATTTGTAATATCCTTTATCTTCTTCACAAGCCCTGCAACTCGCCTTGTGTAGGTTGGGTTGCTTCTCTCACCTGCCTGCAGGACAAGAGAACCGTAACGCGACCTCCATGCAAATTCAGCTGCATCAAGAACCTGTTTATCTGTGAGCTCGTATCTTACAACATTATTGTTGTCGTGACGTATGCCGCAATAATAGCAATTCTTAACACAGATGTTCGACAACTCTATCAATCCCCTCAGAAAAACCTTGCTGCCAATATTCTCAACCTTTATCCTGTATGCTTCATCCAGATAGGCCTGAATTTTAACAGGATCATTTTCATTAAGATATCCTACAATTTCCTCCTTGGTTATCCCATCAAATTTATATATCATAAAACAATATATTCTTAGCCGATATTTATGAACGGGGCAATTGCCCTGTTGTATATACCCATGCAGTAGGCAAGAGTCATACCATAATTTGTCACCGGAACACCGGCCCGGATTGCAGGCTTAAGCCTTGCCAACAGCTGACGGTTTGTAATCATACAACCTCCGCACTGGATCACAATAGCATAGTCTGTAATTTCCCCTGGGATATTGTCAAGCCCGGCAACAACTGTCCATTCGAGCTTCTTACCGGTTTTTTTCTCTATCAGTCTTGGAATCTTGACCCTTCCTATATCGTCACAAGAACTATGATGCGAACAAGACTCAAGTACCAGAACTCTGTCGCCATCCTTAAGCTCATCAATCTTTGGAGTACCCTTTATGTAGTAATCGAAGAAACCTTTACTCCTTGCCAGAAGAACGCTGAAACCTGTGAGGGCTATATCGTCCGGTACAATTCTGGATACTGTTTCAAATGCCTGGCTATCCGTAACAACTATCTTTGGTTTTGCAGTACATTTTTTCAGGTACTCCTCCAGTGCCTCCGGTTGTAAGACAACTGATACGGCACCATTGTCAAGAACGTCCCTTACTGCATTAACCTGAGGAAGTATGATTCTACCCTCCGGAGCCTCGCTGTCAATTGGACAAACCAGAACAACAAGGTCGTTTACCTCCAGCAATCCCTCAAAAAGAGCAGTTCCGACAGTCGCTGAGCCTTGTAAATCTTTTACTATTAACGACGTAAGCATCTCCACAGCCAGTTTCTGTTCATCCACTTCCAGAATATTGCAGGAGAATTCCACTACATCAATACCATATTTCTGGGTAATCTCCAGAGCAAGTTGCTGGTCAAGCGGAATTATGTCCGACTGATTATGAAGCAATATTACCGGCAACTCCTCTTCTCTGAATCTGTTAAGGAGGTCTATCTCATGTTTTTCAAGCTGATTGTTGGTAAAAAGAAGTATTGCAAGGTCTATCTGATTGATTATTTGTTTGCTCTTCCCTACCCTCTGACTTCCAAGCTCCCCCTGATCATCTATACCGGCAGTATCTATTAATACTACAGGGCCCACGCCAAATATCTCCATTCTTTTACGAACAGGATCGGTAGTGGTGCCGGGAATGTCCGATACTATCGCAACATCCTGTCCTGTAATGACATTAATAAGTGAACTCTTTCCGGTATTTCGCTTTCCGAAAACACCAATAAACTTTACTTTACTCATAAATTTACAGTATTAGCAAGAAAAATCTAAAATCAGATAAATCTTAAAGACAAATGTAACTAATTTTCAAATATCCCCGTTTTTTCCAATTTTTCTTGATAGGTTTGCGATATATAAAACTAATTGATTATGAAGAAACAAACTAAAAAAATCATTGTTTGGACCGTGGTTGCAATTGTAGCATTTATTATTGTAATCGTTATTAAAAACTGGGATGCATTTATGAATGGTTATAGCGCAGGTGGTAATATGGGAGAATAAAAATGCTGTTATTAATATAATTAGCGTACCTTTGCCACTTCATAAAATTTCAAATGAGCAAACAATTCCACGAACTAGGCCTTAATCAAAACATTATCAAGGCCATTACTGAATTGGGCTTTCAAAATCCGACACCGGTTCAAGAGAGAATAATTCCAACGCTAATTCAGGAAAACAGAGACATCGTATGTCTGGCACAGACAGGTACGGGAAAGACAGCCGCCTTCGGACTGCCTATTCTTGAGTCACTCGACACTAAAGATTTTCACACTCAAGCACTTATCTTAAGTCCTACAAGGGAACTTTGCAGGCAGATAACTGAGGATATCAACAACTACGGAAAATACTACGATAATCTGAATATTGTTGCTGTTTACGGAGGAGCAAGCATCGAGACGCAAATCCGGGCCCTTAAGAAAGGTGCCCATATAATTGTTGCCACACCGGGCAGAATGGTGGACCTTCTTAACAGAGGAGTCGCAAACATCGAGAATATCCAGACACTGGTTCTTGACGAGGCAGATGAGATGCTCAACATGGGGTTCAAGGACGAACTTGACCTTATTCTTGAGAAAGCTCCAAAAGAGAGAAGATCGTTGCTGTTTTCGGCCACCCTCCCACTTGAAGTTGAAGGAATTGCAAAACACTATATGAACAAACCGGAGATTGTAACAGTTGGAACAAGGAACTCCGGAGCAACAAATGTAAAGCACTACTACTATGTGGTGCATGCAAAAGACAGATATCTCGCATTAAAGAGAATAGCCGACCACAACCCCGATATTTATGCAATAATCTTCTGCAGAACCAGACAAGAGACCCAGGACATAGCTGACTCTCTTGTAAAAGATGGTTACAACGCAGATGCCCTGCATGGAGAACTCTCACAAGGCCAGAGAGATCAGGTTATGGGCAGGTTCAAAAACAAGACACTGAGCCTATTGGTTGCAACCGATGTTGCAGCAAGGGGTATAGACGTTAATGAGCTTACACACGTAATCAACTACAACCTGCCCGATGAAGCTGAGCAGTATACTCACAGAAGCGGAAGAACAGGACGTGCAGACAAGAACGGAATTTCAATAGCAATCATTAACAGCAAGGAACTTCACAAGATAAAGAGAATTGAAAAGCTTATAGGAAAGACATTTTCACAGGCTAAGATTCCTACAGGCAATGAGGTATGTTCAATGCAGTTGCTGCATCTAATTCAACAGATAGAGAAGGTAGAGGTAAAGGATGAGATTGCAGAGTACGTAAATCTTATAAACGACAAGTGGAAAGACATTAGCAAGGAGGAGATAGTTCAGAAGGTGCTTTCACTGGAATTCAACCGTTTTCTTGATTACTACCGCCATGCACCAGATCTTAACCTTAAAGAGGAATCAAGCAGGAAGAACAATGATGGTTCAGTAAGGGATGCATATCCTCCGGGACCTTCAGAGAAGGGATTCACATGGCTCAAGCTTAATATGGGCTTCAGAATGAATGTATCTGCAAGACACATAATAAGATTGCTCTCATCACTTGGCGTTGGTCAGAATGGTGTTGGCAAAATTGATGTAAGGAGAGAACTTACATTTGCAGCGGTAACATCAAAGGCAGCAGCATATCTGGTAGAAGAACTTAACGATACCGAATACAAAGGGTTGCATCTTAAGGTTTCCATATCGGAAGATGGCAAGGAGTACCAGAGAGATTCACAGAGAGAATATCCAAGAGAGCGTCAAAGGGATGACAGAGATGGCAGAGAGAGAGAGGGTGGCGAAAGAAATAGTGGAGATAGAAATGCTCAGAGAGGAACTGCTCCAAGAAGAGAATTAGCCGGTTCAGACAGAGGTGGAGATAGAAGGGGAAAGGACAAACCTAGTCGCAACGAGAGAAGGACATCTTCCGGTGGAAGATCACAAGGTCCAAATAGAAGAGACAGAAACAGGTAATCACCTATCAGTAATATCTATACATAATTAATCCTGTATAGATATTATTTTTTTAGTCCAAGATTTCCGGGCAGATCGCTTATAAAACTTATATAATCATTAAGTTTTATATCCAACTCCTTTATAACCATAAGGGTCCATCTCCAGTGCTGATAAACCAGCTGGGTGACTAATGGCACCACTATCAAAGCAGTGACTCCCAAATTTGTAAACTTCAGAGTTAAAAGCAGGACAGCTACTGTAACAAGTGCCGTAATAGTTTGCGCCTTGTAATATGGCACAACGTTCCTGCTCAGCAAGACCGATATAGATACTGATGTAAGTGCCTCCAGAAGAGCCGCAAAAAACAACAGTGCCATCAATCCAGAATCTAGAAAAGGTGTTGAGCTTCTGATAATATGAATCCCCCAGTCACCAAAAAGAAGAACACCTGCAGCAATAAAGACAAAAACACCTACAGTTATGAACTGAGCCTTTATGTATATTCTCTTTACTTCATTAAGACTGTTCAAGACACGCTCCTGAGTTAGCTTGGGATAATATGTGGAGAACCAAACCAGAGAAAGTGTAAATGTAATATCGGCAACCTGCTTGCTTAAAGTACCATAGGATGCCATTGTTGTAAGAGGAATGAAGAGGGCCCCAAACATTGCGAGCATTCTGTTCGTGAAAACACCACTTAAATTTGACAGACCGGATTTATATGCAGTCACCCAAAGTGTCTTTATTATTTTTTTCCAGTCCTCAGCCTTTGCCTTTAAAAGGTTACTTCTGGTTTCGTCATCGTAGAATGCCCTTTTTGCCAGCGTTCTGTTTACAATGGCCATTATACTCTGGCTTATCACCATAGAAATCAATCCAAAACCTGACAAAAGGAGTATGGGAGCAATAATGATATTTACAGTCTGCGACAAGACAATTATCTGCTTCGACCTTTTAATCATACCTCTGCCCATAAGAAGGGCATCATAGTAATATGTGTAGAACTGGTAACAGATATAGATAAGATAGAAATACCATGCTATCCTGGCGACATCCTTGTCACCTGTGTATGCATCCAATACCTTTTCTATATACCAGTAACCACCTGTAAACAAAATAATTATCAATACAACAGAGATGCCGGCATAATACGACCTCATTGCCTTAAGCGCCCCTTTGAGCAGAGGATAGTTTATCAGTCCGTTCTCATGAACCGGACTCAGTCCCTCAGCCTTTAATTCAGTGGCACCGGAAAATATATATGTAACAGCTCTTGTAAATGTGATGTTGAATCCGAAATCGAGAAGTATGATCATGCCATAAAGGCTCATCATCACCCCCCAAAGGCCGGCATCTTCACTTGACAACATCCTCAATATCAAAGGCAGGACAATGACTCCGGAAGCCACCCTCATAAAGCTGGCTCCGTAGTTCCAGAACAGATCAGACTTGCCTACCTTCATATCAGGATTATTATCAGAAGACAAACTTAGCCATAAACTCGATTCTGTTGTTGTGATTTACCGAAAATCTTTCAACAGGCAGCAAATAGGCATCAATACTTTTTGCCCATTGCGCATATGTAAGGTTGTATTCCAGACCGAAGGTAAGCCTTTTAGACAAACTATAGAGTACCCTGGGCGATATTCTGTAGAACCACTCAAGCGAAGGGTCCCTGTAGAAACCATTTACATATTCACCCGAGCTGTTTTTTGTAGCATCTATCTTGGTTGCCGTGCCATAGCTCTTCTGAAACCCATAGAAAAAACCGAACTTGAAATTCTTGTATGCAGGCGTCTCAAAATCTAGCCATGTAGAGAGAGCTCTTGCGGAAGCATATTTGTAATCCATAACAGGATTCGAATTATCGGTAGTATACGCTATCTTGCCGTAACCACCAAACATTCCCATCATAGTAAGGTTTTCGCCATATATACCCCATAATTTAACAGAGTAACCCTTGTTTGTAGTGGCTTTGAAGAAAGCATTCACATCAAAGGCTCCAAATGTTGTGGATATTGGTTGCTTAGCTGCATCCAGGGTTCTTGGTTTGAAAAATTTGTACCCGAATGTTACTCCTCCAAAGATTTTGTTAGGATCTCCGAATTTCAGCTGTGCATGAAGGTCCGGAACACCTGCCTGACTCTGCGCATTTGCCGGGCCCATCGACTTGTGAGAGCTGTAGATCATTGCAGCAATCTGAAAATCTACATTTTTCGCAAGTTTCTGTGAGTACTTTATCTCCATCCCTCTGTTAAGGGTGTTAAACGGATATCCTGCCGCGAAACATACTGTACCTGCTGCTACCTCATCTACATATGTCAGATGGCTGCTCTGGCCAAACAACAGGCTACTGTTGGCCCACTTTAAATTAATATATGCGTGTCTCAGGTTAAGCATCCCTATATATGTTTCTGCCGAGCCCAGGAAATCTGCCTCCACATAAGTGCTTACATTTGCTTTCAACATTTCGAATCCCGCAACTGTAAATGTCAGGCGGCTTGCCATAACTGAGAAGTTTAGTGACCTGCTTTTGTTTATATCTACTTCACTTGTGTTATAATTAGGGGCCAGAGGATAGGTATACTGTAAGTCATATCTGGCTGTCTTGGAACGGTAATCGTCGTAAATTGTCTTAAACTCTATGTTCCCGCCAAACTTGTATGTAACCTTGTTTTCCTGTGCAATTAATAGTATTGGTAAAAAGAGAAAAATTGAAATTAATGGTAGTATTTGTTTTTTCATATTTAAAAGTTAAAGATTGCAAAGATAGCAGATTTTGTGATTTGGCTACCTGAAAGAGCATGCAACCGCATTTACCCACTATTCGTTCGTTTCGCTAAAAAACATCTGTTTTTACATCTCTTTTAGATTGAAGTGCTATAGCCTGAGTGGGCATGCAACCGCATTTACCCACTATTCGTTCGTTTCGCTAAAAAACGCTTGTTTTTTTTAACGCTACACTCACGTAGTGGGTGCCCAAATGCATCCTTTGCAATGCCCTCTCAGACTATAACACAGTCAATATTTGAGATATAAAACCGAAATGTGATAGCATATCTACATTTGGAACCTAGTAAATATCAAGGTTTAAGCCATTGTAGACTTTAAAAAAAACACAAAACATCTTCTTACATATTGTTTTTGAAGTACTTAGCCACTTGAAAGTCTTTATAAAGAATTGCTCAAAAAATCTTAAAATCCTCTTCTCTAGATGAAAAGAAAGATTTTTTTATCTAATTCTAATATTTTATTTCTATATTTACTTCACATATTGGGTATAACAATAATACTGATGAGTCGAAACTGAAATTAATTCGATGTTCGCCATTAAAGGGAAGGATAGAAGACACCAGCTGTAAGACTAGCTTAGTAATAAGTCTTTATAAGAGCCTAAACTTTATACTTCATATACTATGCGAAAGCTTGTTTTGGCTCTGTTATCTATCTCGCTCATTGCTAGCTGTTCTCCAACCAAAGAAAAAAAAGCACAGAAACTAATTACTCAGCAATTGAAAGAAACGCTGAATGACTGGTCAACGTATGAATCGGTCAAATTTGGGACACTTGATTCTTCATTTACAACATTAGGGGATGATAGCATGTATCTATCAACCTGCCTTAAATATGAATTTTTAAAGGGAAAATGCATCGAAGTAGTTAAAGAAATGGAAGAATATTCCGGAATGACATCAGAATACTATCGAGATAAGTGTAATTTAGCTCACACAACAGCACAAATGTATTTAGACAGTTCAATGGTTTATCTAACAACTATGGACAGTATGATTAATCATTTTATTCCAAGTTTTAATGGTTGGTCAATGACTCATAGCTTCAGAGCCAACAACGGTATGGGGAATAAAGTAATCGGCCACTTCAAATACTATTTCGATCCAGAAGTGACAATAATTAAGAAATCAGAAGATATCGGGGAGAAGTAATTATGAAAAAAGAATCTTTAAATAAAGAAATTAGCCTACGATGTATCATTTGTGGGGATACAGATTTTGATTTCAATTCCGATCAATCATTCATTAAATGTAACAGATGTGGTCGCGAATATAATGGAGGTTATGACGAATTGGTCAATCTAAATCAGGAGTATATCAACAAAGAAATGGAATTATCGGCGGAAGAATTTCTTAAAAAAACAGAAGATGACATTCTTAAAACCCTAAAGTCTAGCACTAAAGGAAACAAATTTATCTCAATAAAATGATTATATCAATTATTAGTTTGTGTGTAGCAGCTGCAGCTCTCCTACTTTCATATTACACTTACATTACTCACGATAAAGAATTAAAAAATCAAGCCAAATTAATTAATTCTTATCAAATTGAGAAAATTGAACTAGAAAAAGAAGAGTCTAAGAAAGCTGTGATCGAAGCATCCGTCACTTCGGAAGACAAGGATGGGATAATCATTAATGTATCCAACAAAGGAAAGAGTAAAGCAAAAAATGTACAAGTTATATTTCCTGAGAATGATTCCATCTGTATAATAGAAAATCCGTTAATGGTTGTTCTTAAACCTCAGAATTCGTTCAAAATAAAAATGCATTTATCTAGCTCATATCCTGATACATTAGATATTACTTTTAGATGGGAAGATGATTATAATAAAGATAACAAGGACCATCAGATAATTCAGCTGCGATAAGACAAATGAATTGATAAACATCTAAAAATTGCAAGACATATATGAAAAAGCCCTCACTTACTTTACTTTTTTTACTTGGACTAACTAACTTAATCTTTGGACAAAATATATCCTCAGCAAAAATGCAGGCAATCGAGGGGATGTTTTCCAACATCCCACGTAAGACCAACACAATCATTCTTAAAGTAGCCAACGCAGAGAGCTCAGAATTGCTAAAACACATTAAATTAACATTAGCTGATATAAACATATATCCCGAAAGTGTTGATACTGATCTTGGGTTAATCAACACACAGGATGTTTCAAAAAAAACAGGATTAGCAAAGTATTCAATCAGGGTTGTTAAAGTTGATAGTACTATGCAGGTCCGTTTTGTCGGCTATTTCAAAAGTGGTCTGGAGCTTAATATTGGATATGTCACTGCTAAAGATGATTGGTCACGTATAACAAAAAGAGGAATGGAGGGCAGTCTTTACCTTGATAACTTCAATTATATGACAGACATAGTAAAGGATCTAGCTGTAAACCTCAGCGTAAAAGGGGTTGAGTTTATTGATGATACCCAATCAACAAAATCAGAGTCAAAACGAGAATCAAACAAGTCATTAGATCCAATATATAACTAAATATTAATTTTATAAGCCATGTATTACAAGTATTATTTAAATCCGCAAGCTCAGAGTACTGGAGAGCATGAAGTTCACAAGGAAGGATGTTATTATCTTTCTCTTATCACTTATCCAATTTACCTTGGAGAATTTACTAATTGTGCTGATGCACTTAGGGAGGCCAAAAGGCTATATCCGACATACACTATTGACGGATGCTATTATTGCTGTCTACCTTGCCACACAATGTAATCCACTTTATCATGAAAAAATGCTCTATTTTTTTCCTCACTCTTTTCTTAACAACAATATCTCTGTGTCAGGAAAAAGTGACGACAGGAATCCTAAATCTAAGGACATCTCCTGAAATTGGTAATAATAAAATTTGCATAGTACCTCGTGGCTGCTCTGTCTCAATACTTCCAGATTCTATAAAATCCGAAGATTGGATAAGAGTTAATTACGATGGGCATATAGGATATGTATATAAACAATACCTAAAAAATCCATCTGAAAAATCTAGTACAGTAAGCAACATTTCATCTGGAAAAAAATATTACACCAATTCAAAAGGGGAAAAAGTTCAATCGCCTACTCGTTATAACTCTCCCCCACCGGGAGCAACCGCAGAATGTAATGATGGAACTTATAGTTTTAGCCACAGCAGAAGAGGAACCTGTTCTCATCATGGCGGAGTAAAAAGATGGTTATAGCTTAACTATTCGTCCATTAATTTTCATATTTCAATGAAAGTTCAACAATAAGATAATTTTAACATTAAGTGATATCATGAAATACGGATTTAGAACTCCTTCGTTAAAAAAAAGAATTTCTGCAAGAACATCAGTAAAAAGGTACATACGACACTCTCTAGGAATTAAAGCTACTCGAGGTTATGGATGGATTACAAACCCACGTAAAGCAGCTTATAACAAGGTATATAACAAAACCACTAGGGGGTGTATGCTATCCTCAATAATCATTGCTGGATTTTGCTTTCTGATTGTATACATTGTTTTAAATAAAGCATCTCAATTTTAATATGGCAAGAGTATCCGAAGATTAAGTTGCCAACAATAACAAATCAAGAAAATCAGCTGATAAAACCTCTGATCCATTATATGATAAAATACCATTTTAACAATTAAATTCATCCTAAATAACAACAAATAATATGTCAAAGATTTGTGATTACATAGACCAAAATATCAATTCTCAATTTGATGGTGAATTGATTTATTTGAAAATTGAGGGGAATGATAATGTAGGATATATTTCAAAAAAATCAAGTTTTTATGATGGCTTCTTTAATCTAAAAACAATTAATAGTTATATGCACATTGATGAAACTTCTCATTCTGGACATTCTAAACTTGAATACAAGTTTTACAATAAAAGACTCATGTTTAAGATTGTGGATAAATTAGTGGCCTTTACACATAACAAAGAAATACAATCCTTAGAATTGGAATTATCTCATGAGAAAACATCATGTTCAATTCAAATTGATGGAATTGAGTATTACATAACTAAAATACAAAATGGAAACCATTCTACATATGTTTTTGTAGAAAATAATTCCAAATAATCTATGGCAACGACTTAATACAATTGAACGATATTTTGATGTTTTAATAAAAAAAAATGAAGTCTAAGAAGACACAAATAATTATCCGCAATTTGAACTAAAAAAATATCACAAGTAATCCATTAAAATTATTCAATGATTTACTATCACTATACTACAGGAAACGGGCTCTTTGGAATCCTTAAGTCCAATACACTTCATTGCTCAAACATTAATTTTCTCAATGACCCTACCGAATCGAAATATTTTAATATCATACTTCAAGATATGCTTAAAGCTGAACCCAAATATAAAGATATCTATGACCGTTTAAATTGTAATAGATTTCAAAACTATTTCGAACCTCAGCATTTTTACATCGCTTCATTTAGTAAGAAAAGAGATTCATTACATATGTGGAATTATTATGCTGATGGAAACGGATATAATATTGGAATAGATATAGATGCTATAATGAAACTTAATAAAGACAAAGTCGGATCAATAAAAAGAAAAGACATGATTTATGAGGTTAAAGAGCAGGAACGGTTACTTATAGATCTTTTTACCAAATATAATGCAGAATTAGCTAAGATTGACAATTTTAATCTTGATGATAAAACTGAAGAAGAATTTATAATGAGCCAGATGTATTATGAACTATGTAACTCATTCGAACTTGATGTATATAACTTTATTATAACGTTTAAACATCCAGCCTACAGGCACGAGGAGGAAACAAGACTAATAATTGGACTTTACTCAGATGACATTCGCAAAATGGATTATTTTGTTTCTAAGACTGGAGTTTTTGTAGAATATACGACAATTGCTCTCGATATTCCTAAAAATCTCAAATCAATTACATTGCATCCTGGATCAAATGAACTGCATTCTGCGGGTATACAAAGATATATTAAATCCAAAATTGATGTTTCAGGTAAGTTACCAGTTTATTCATCAAAAGTACCTTTCAGATTAATTTAATCATAATATAATCACAATGGAACTAAATGAATACGTTAAAAAAGAAGACTACGATCAACTTCAATTGCAAGTCAAAGAACTGTTAGAGATGCAGAAAAAATCTCAAAAACAGACTGACGAACTGATTGAGATTGCCACACAAGCTATTAAACAATTATTAAGAAACCCTGACCACCTTATCAAAGAAAGAATTACTCAGCGAAATATTTCTTTGAGCAAAAAGTCACAGAAGAAACCTGCTGTATTCATTCATGTAGTGCCAAAAGATTTCAGAAATGATGAAATAATTGACCTAACAAGTTTAGACAGAAAAGGTGTTGCAAGATTTATGACTCCATTTGCTTGTGTGGGAGGCCTATCCTTCATATAATGCTGAAGGTTTTTCCTGTATCTTTAAGGATAATCATGGAGAAATTATGGGATATGATCAAATTCTCAGAAACGGATTATATGAATCATACCGAGCTGCAGTAGCAGAATCTCAAGAAACTAATAAATATTATTTCCATCATAATACACTAAAGGGTGAATTGAACATAAAAATTTCTAACATAATACAAGCACTAGTTGAGATTAACAAAACTGGACCATATCAAGTGCATATAAACTTTACAGATATTGAAAATACTTATATCTATAATGAACGTTCTCAAACAAAGATTGATTGGTTTAATTTAAATAGTCTGTCACTACCAATAATCACAATAGAAGAATCTGATGATGAAATAGCCATTTCAAGAAAACTAAGTCCAATTATGGATATAATTTGGCAAGCCGGAGGAATTGCTAGTTATAAATAACCAATTTTAATACAAATTATAATCCCACTTATTCGATTTCTTAAAAGTATATAATACAATGAATAAAACAGAGCTGAGTAAAACTATTAAAAGTAATACAATTGAGAGGTTATTAAATAGTCGAATTGTTAAGATTACTGGATCAATCCTTGCTATAATTGGGACTTCCGTTACAATTTATGCAGCATTTTTCCAAGAAAAGCATAGCAACTTGCAATACATTGTTACAAATAGTACAAATGTCCTTGATGTTAATGCTGACGTATCAAAATTAGATATTTTGTTTGACGGAGTTAGTATTAAAGAAAAAAAAGAAAATATTCGAATCATTAATGTAAAGATTATCAATTCTGGCAATAAAGATATTACAATTGATTACTATGATGAAAATGACCCAATAGGAATAAAAATTAGTCAAGGATATTTAATTGATAAACCAGAATTAATTTCTACTAGCAGTAATTATCTAGAAAGAAATTTAAAAGGAAAAATTGTTTCAGACAGCATAAATGTCAAATTTCCAAGGATAATTTTGGAATCAGGAGAATCCTTTATGCTCAAATTAATGATTATTCACAAATCAATTAAAATCCCTATTATCAGTTCAATAGGAAAAGTTGCAGGTCAAAAGGAAATTGCGATTATCCAAATATCTGATAAAAAAGAATTGTCATTTTTACCTAAAACATTTCAAGGTAACGCATTGATACAGATAACTAGATTACTGATTTATACATTAATCACATTATTTATATTAATAGGTTTTGTTTTCACTGCAGACAGAATTAAAACATATAGAGTAAAGAAAAAAAATGAAAACTTAATAAAAATATTTAAATCAAATGATGCGTACTGCTATACAAGAATGGATGATGTTATTTTTGATAAATATATTAAATATGTTAATTGGATTAATGAAAATGATGACAGATTCATGAAGTCTATAATCACTCTAACTGAAGATGAAAAAAAGTTAAATCAGATATATAATACTTTTTTAGAAAAAGAGAAACAATTAAAAGAGCTTCAATCCGACCATAATAACATGCAAGCATATTTCGAGTTTGATACATCATATAAAAAGGATTTAAATTTAATTGACGAGATGATTCATGATGGCATTGTTTTTAAGGAAGGGATAGAATTAAAGATTAACCAAAAAATGAGACACACGATTATTTTATTTAAAGAATTTCTTAGAGAGAATAGGGAAAATGAATAAGCGTTGATATTACAAAACAGGCAATGTATGGCAAAGTAAAAAAGATGGCGGCAAAAAGTTATAATAAATAACACCTTAATGATTTTAACAACCTAAATTTAACAATTATGATTTATTATTCAAGAAATGACATGGTCTATAGTGATTATTCCTGGACCGCAATTCCTGGTGACAACCCAAAAGTAACAGGAGAACCTGACAGCACACTTTTGAACAGAACAGAAGGATATGAAATTCTGTATTTCATTAATAAATATGCCGAAAAACATTGGTTCAGTCAAATTTATCAATGCCAGAAAGTTGAAAAAATGATTCGGTTCAGTGTTCCTGCTAATATTCATAGTCAAAGAAATATCTATGACTGGATTGATGCAAATTGGTAGATAGTACTCTACTAAATTTCAGGTTGTGTTAATTTTAAAATAACAAATATGACATCTATGAAAAACTATCACGTAACAAAAACAGACAGTGGATGGCAAGGAAAGATAGAGGGAGCCAAGAGAGCTTCAACTACCGGACCCACAAAAGAAGAAGTCGTTAAAAGAACTATTGAGATCGCTAAAAATCAAGATGAAGCATCAGTCAAAATCCATAAGGGAGATGGCAAAATTCAAGAAGAAAGAACCTATCCGAAGAGTAGTGACCCATATCCTCCTAAAGGGTAATCGATAATTTCCTATATACATAAAACTATGAAAAAATACTTTCCCATTTTACTTTCAAAAGCAGGAGAACTTTCCGCACTATCACACCTTAGCCAATCAACAAAAGAAGAAATTTGCCCTATAATTAAAGTACTTCCCGATACGTATAATAATGTTGAAACTGCCTTTTCTTCATGGAATTTTGAAGGAAACAAATTATTTTTGGATTTCTCACTATTTACTCCTTTTAATAGCGATCACATTAATAATTTAATGAGTAACTTAACTCAGAAAGGTGTTGACATTACACTTGTATTACAGAGTAATAGCCCCCGAAGTTATACAGAACTAATAAAAAGACTATTGGAACAGGGTAAAATATTAAATCTGTGTTTAAGATTTCCAAGTGACGAAGACGAATCACATAATATTAGCGAGAAAATATCCACATACTTATTGAGATTTAATATTGAAATAGGACAAATTTCTATATTATTAGATTATGGATATTTAAATGATCAAAACTACAATTTGGTTTCGAATTCAGCGATACAAAAAATATCATCATTAACAAATCTTGACCAAATACTGAATGTTATTGTTGCTTCTGGTTCTTTTCCTGAAAATTTAGGTTCATTATCTCCTTCAACAACCCCACATTTGTTACAGCGATACGAGTGGAATCTATGGCAAGCTCTTCAAAATAATGTAAAAACTAGGGGACTTATTAAATACTCTGATTATGGCACAAAAAACCCCTCATACATAGTAGCAAGATTTAAAGGAAGTTGCAGCATTAAATACACTCTTCCTTCCCACTATTTAATTTATCGGGGAGAACTTTCTCAAAACCATCCTCATGGGAATGGCCAATATATCATATTTGCCAAATTATTAGTACAAAGCACTAACTATAAAGGAAGTACATTTTGTTGGGGAGATCAACGTATTAGTTATCATGCAGAGCAACAATTAACAGATCCTAACAACCATCCAGGAAATGGGCAAACATGGGTAGCTATCTCTCAAAATCATCACATTTCACTTGTGACCTCTCTATTATAGTTAGATTTCCACTCTGAGCGTTGTTTAATTTTATTCCGTACCATCTCTGAAATTAATTCAATTTCTAGATTTGCTGACAATGCTTCGCATAGTAGCCAGGTACGGTCTTTTTTTCTAAACTGAATCTGCTTGTCTGTTAGGCATTCGATTAACTCATCTCTCCATAATAATTTTGCAATATAAAAGCCTTCTTTGTTATGATTGACAACGGGAGCACGCAACTGTTTTAAAGATTGGATTCCATCTTTTTCTTCACATAAAAACACACCTATCCAATTTGGAATAGTGCTTAAAATTTTTTTCTCATACTTATTTTCGGTGACTATCGATAGGTAATCAAAAACTTTAGTATATGCTTCTATCTGGTTATGTAATCTATTCAAGGAATCCGAAGCACTTTTAATTTCATAACCGTGAAAAGAACCATTAATTACAGCCATATCAATTCTTGCTTTAGCAACAGGCAGAGTAAATTCTTCAACTACTCTCGAGTTTATGTCTTTAAAATATCTCTGTAATTCGGTTTGTTTTAATAATTGACGTATGCAAGGATCTTTCATAGAATATTTTTATCCAAAATGTTTTTTAATTCTATTTATTATTTCAACAAATTGCTAATTTATTTGACGACAGATTTCGTAATGCTCCAATTATTCAATAGGTTTCAAAATAATTTGGGAACAATATAAAGTAGCAACAAAGAGAGTGCTATAAGTACTAAATATGTCAAATACCTGAATTTCTCATATTTAAAATTATATGAGACCACGCACATTAAAATAGCAAATAAGCTTAGGACTATCCCTAATGAAAATACATTTATCAGAGCACTTTTAAGACTAATCTGATTGTCGCCAAACAGCTGTATACTACCAAATAAAAAAGTAATAATAGCAATAAATATTCCAATATATTCAAACGACTGCTTTCTAAAGGCCTTAACTTCATCTTGAATTCTTATAAGGTCTTCTTTATTTTGCATATAGGCTAGTAGTTGATTGCCCATTTGCTTACCTTCTTTAAAATCACTTAATTTTTCCTCCAGATCTCCAAAATTTATTGGTTTGGCAATAGAAGAAGCAATAAATATCCCTTTTTGTGTCAAGCAATCACTGGGCAAAAGTTGAAACGGGTAGAATCTTCTATCTTCTGACCATTGTAGGCATTTTTTATATTTCTCTAGCAAATATGAATATAAAATAATTATTTCTTGAACTTGGATAAGTTTATAATTATGTTCAATATTATTATTTAAAATTTTATGCAAAAAGAATAGCGCTTTGTAAAATGGATGATAATTGAAAATATAGGATTCTTCTTGGATTTTAATAATCTCTCCGATATCTGTTTCTAGTTGTTTATAAGAATAATTTTTACTTTCAATTTTCAATGAAAATTTACAGTTTTGTAAATATTGCCGGATAGTTTCTAATGAATATTTCTCGAATGTTGTTAATTTTTTACTATTCTGATTTCGATAAAAAACTTCAAATCGAGTAATTAGATTATTAATCTGAGAAATATCTCTAGTTACTTCTTTATAATATTGTGATAAAATGATAAATCCAATTGATGAAAATTTGTTTTCTCTAAACTGATTTTGATAAGAACCACAAAGAGACCTATATTCATTAATGTTTTTATGAATGCACTTAAAATCATTAAAAAAATCGCTATTATTTTCATCAATTAAATCAACCTCCTTTATAGTTGAGACTTTAAAATCTAGACTATATTTATTTGCACCCTGATTCGATGAAAACATTTTAAACAGCAAGAAAGAGCACTTGCTTAATAATTTTTTATATACTTCCTTAAGGTCTTCATCTTTTGGATTTTTTGACAAGATATTATCTCTGATTAAGATAAGTTTGTGCTTATAACTATCAAGGCCCACTATTGTATGGTCAATATACGCCAAATGGATAGTAATATTTACAAAATCATCAAAAAATCCCTTGTCAATGTTTTCAGAATTTATTGGAGAAAATATCGAAAACAATAATTCATCATCCAATAAATTAACTTTGTTTTGAATATCTAGCAATAAATCTTTTAGATAAGCTAGTGCGTCTTTTACATATATAGAAAAAATCGTAGATCCTTGACTTTCTAATTTTTTTTCAAAATCACTAATTTTTATTTCATAATCTACGTTTAGATACTCTCCCTCGAAAATTGAATTATTCATGTGAATAAAAAAGGCGCGAGAAAATTCAGATTCAACAGTTTTTGCTTCAATAATTATCTGAGTGTTACTATTGAGAGGTTCCAAATTAAGTTTTTCTTGTTCTTCAGGAGGGAATTTACAACTATATTCTGAAATGCATTGTTCGATAAATTTATATGAAAGCATAACCATACTAAAGATTAAAGTATTTTACACTTTTTTGTATAGTATCATGAGGCATTAATATGCTATTTCTATTTTGTTGAATTGCAATATCAAAACATATTTTCCAGCAACTCCATTTGTGGGAAATATCCACTAATTGAAAAGGGGTGTAACCCAAAATTTTCGGGTTTTCTTTTAGTAGAGAATTAATTGAATCATCGATTAATTCTTTTGTATCATTATCAAGTTTTTCAAAACTAAATGAAGAATTTTTTATTTCGCAGCCATTTATATTAATGCTATACTTGCTTAGTTCTTTCGAATTGATAGAATCATAAATATCACTTTCTACAGGACCATACGGCATAGCGTAAAACTGATCAAACACATTTAGCAATTTCCCTGAATTGTCTATCGCTGCAATAAAAAAAAGGATTTTGAGAGATTTTAGAGTAGAAAATGTAGATAAATCAAGATTATTTCCCTCTAATCTATCTATCATGTACTCAAAATAGTTTTGCTTGTTATTTGTATTCATAAATATCAAAAATGGCTAATCTATTATATAACATATTACTTGTATAAATGTTAAAAACATAACAATTTTTAACATTTTCGCAGAATTTAAAATAGGACCACTAATTTATATAGAAATATTTGTTTCGTTAAATGTACCAATAATATATTTTGTATACAAAATTATTAATAAAAAACTTAATAGCGTTTTTTTGTAATTACTTCATAAAATACTTATATTTTCTCAACAATCCAAGGTTATCATTAATTGCTGCCCTTATATACAAAAGCATAATTTCCTCACTTTTTTGGCCGGTTAGTTTCCCTCTTGATTTTCTATCCTACCCTCTATTTCGTTGTTTTTGTCTCTTTTGAAAAATATGGGCTTTCTCTTAAGGCCTCAAGTTTTTTAATTCTGTGGGCTTTTATGTATTGATATAACTGAGCAGTTGAGCTATGCCCGGTACAGGCCATGATAAGTTCATCCGGCATCCCTGCCAAATGCATATTCGTTGCTCCGGATCTCCGGGCCGTATGAGTGGAAACAAGCTTCCATTTTTCATTTACAGCCTCTTCCAGCTTACCACCTCTTGTAATATATGTAGATATCAGTTCAGTCATTCCGGCCATGTTACACAAGGTTTTTATATGCCGGTTAATAAGATAATCAGGGGCAGTATAGCAAGGATCTCTTTAATAACCCAGTGTCGTCATAAATATCTTTGTTTATAATTTTAAACAAAGGAAGTAATGGTCAACAAAACAGTTTGTATGTTAAAATTACGAAGATTAATTCAGTTATTGTAAGGTTATTACAGATTCTACACATCTTTATTCCTGCAAGATATGATGCAATAAATCTATGTAGTTCTTATACATACTCAACCTCTTCTAAAATATGAGTACCTATATATGGACTTAGTCCTTTAAGAGTAACAATATCCAGCTTCTGGTTTTTGAATTTATTTTCAAGCGTTTCGCAAGAGTTGATATAATTTTTGTAAGTCTCCTTGTCTTCTTCAAAATCTATAAGAATATCAATATCACTAGATTCACCTGCTTCATTGCGATTACACGAGCCAAAAAGACCAATTTTTGACACGCCAAATTCTCTCAAAGGTTCTCTGAGAGTTCTAAGGGTTGTTAAAATTGTTTTTCTAGGTAGCATAATTCAGTATTCGTTTCCTATCAAAACAAAAGTAGTAATTTTCATTTTACTTAAAAAATGCCCTGAGGTAACAACACTCCTCAATTTTACGGATTAAATTGAAAAGTAGGAGGAGTAGCTCAAGGGGGGCAGACAGCTACTAAAGAACTCCCTTGAAGTTTTTTGTATGTAGCTCATTGTCTACTATATATAAAAATATTTGCATTTGATGTAGATTGAAAATATTTAATATACTACAGAGGATAAGCAACTTATGAAAAACTTCAAGAGAGTTTTTCGTGCACCCATTAGCAAATTAGGGATCAAATTGAAAAGTAGATTAAAATCATAATTTTGCAAAAGTATGGTAAAGCAGGTCCAGGTGTGGAATTTGAAGGATGCTTGCATGGAGGGTTTGGGTACCCACTATGTGAACGGAGCTTTAAGAAAATCGAGCGCAGACCCGCGAGCTAATCTGCAAAAGCATAATATCGGGGCTGCCTTTGATTTTCAGCGGAGAGAACACAAAGTGGGTAAACCCGGTGCAGCATCCAAAAATCCACACCTGGGCTGAAAATAATCCAGACTTTTGCCTACTCTCGAGATTTAATGCTCCCCCTACTTTTCAACTTGATCCCATATTAGCACATGAAAAAAGAGCAGGAAATTCCTGCTCTTTTTTTGTAGCCCCACCGCGACTCGAACGCGAATCTGAAGTTTAGGAAACTTCCGTTCTATCCCTTGAACTATAGGGCCATGAATGTTACTTACTATCGTAACTCCATTTATAATACATGGCACCCCAGGTAAATCCTGCCCCGAAGGCAGAGAATATGAGGGTGTCACCTTTTTTCATTTTCTTTTCAAATTCCCACAACACCAAAGGTATGGAAGTTCCGGCAGTATTGCCAAATTTTTCTATGTTTATCAGTATTTTTTCTTTTGTCAGCCCCATTCTCCTGCCTGTTGCCTCAATGATTCTCATGTTAGCCTGGTGAGGAATCAAAAATGCAATGTCTTCGGCTTTAAGATTGTGCTTCTCCATCATTTCTACAGATACATCGGCCATTCTGCTTACAGCATACTTGAACACAACTTGTCCGTCCTGATAGATAAAATGCTCCCTGTTCTTTACTGTCTCCTCGGTTGCGGGATACATAGATCCGCCTGACTTCTGATAAAGGAACTGGCGCCCTATGCCATCTACGTGGAGTATTGAGTCCTGCAGGCCAAGTGAAAGATCTTCCGTGGGCTCTATCAACATTGCAACTGCAGCATCGCCAAAAAGCGGGCATGTTGTCCTGTCCTGATAGTTTGTTATTGAAGACATTCTCTCTCCGGTTACAAGAACTACTTTTTTAGCAAGTCCCGATTCTATGAATGATGCAACTGTGGCAAACGAAAAAAGAAAACCTGAACAACCTGCGTTAATGTCATAACCCCAGGCATTCATGATTCCTACCTTGTCACATATTACGTTTGCTGTGGCCGGGAACAGCATGTCGGGAGTTACAGTGGCACAAATAAGTATGTCAATCTCTTCCGGTTTTGTTCCTGTTTTTGCTAATAGTTTTTTTACAGCTTCGGTTCCAAGATGCGATGTACCAAGCCCATCTTCTTTAAGGATCCGTCTCTCTTTTACACCAATGCGCGACATTATCCACTCATCGGTAGTATCAACCATTGTAGAAATCTCGTCATTAGTCAGAATATATTCCGGCAAAAACGCTTCGATTCCTGTTATGATTGCTTTCTTATTACTCATATGGTATTTACTCTTAATAATTATAATAAGTTTGGATTCAAGTGAACATAAAAAATTACCGGGATCATGGCCATAAAACTGCAGATCTCGGTAATCTCAATTCTCATCTGCGTTAAGATGTAGCTTTTTCTATTACAAGACGACCTCTGTAAAAGCCGCACTCTGGGCAAACTCTATGATAAAGTACTGCAGCACCGCAATTTGAGCAGCTGCCCAATGTAGGAAGTTCTGCTTTATAGTGAGTTCTACGTTTTCCTTTACGAGCCTTTGAAATTCTGTGTTTCGGATGTGCCATTTTAAAATATTTTTAACAGTATTAATTCAGTAAATTTTTCAATTTGTCAAACGGTGAGCTATTTTCTTTAACAACCTTCTCTCCGGCGACAGATTTAAGTTTTGCAATCATTTCAGGGTTACATTCTCCCTCTTTGTGAATCTTCTGAAGCGGCAGTGAAAGACATATATAGTCATAAAAAAACTGCTTCAGGTCCAATTCAGTCTCTGTTGGGTCAAGTGTTATAATTGCGTCATCATCCTCCTCATCCTCATTTCTCACAAATTTTACAATCAGCCCGGCTGTTGTGTCGACAGGAAGCATAAACTCATCCAGGCACCTGTCACACTCTACCATTACCTCTCCCTTTATCTTACTCTCCAGCTTTATCCATGTAGTCTCCCTCACAAGTTCAACCTCTACATCAAGAGAAGCTTTTAGTATCTCAGAGTTCTCAAAGCTCTCAAAAAATGAGTTGTCAATTGAAAAACCATACTGATGTCTGCCAATTGATAACCCTTTAATCGGGATAATATAATCTCTATTTGAACTCTTTCCCATAAATAAAATGAGCCCGCAAAGTTAATCTATTTTTTGAAAATAGCAACCCCGATCAGCCCTTTCTTCTTTTTCTATCGTTCTCGTCGAGATAAATTTTCCTTAGTCTGATTGATTTTGGTGTAATCTCAACCAGTTCATCTTCTTGAATATACTCCAGAGACTCTTCAAGACTGAAGATAATAGGCGGTGCAAGCATTGCCTTGTCGTCGGTTCCTGATGCTCTGATATTTGTCAATTTCTTTGTCTTACAGATATTTATTCCAAGATCTTCTCCACGAGAGTGCTCTCCAACTACCTGTCCTGCATAAATCTCATCACCCGGATGGATGAAAAACTTGCCCCTGTCCTGAAGCTTGTCCATTGCATAAGCAATTGCCATTCCTGTTTCGAGTCCTACAAGAGAACCGTTGTTTCGCTTCTCTATTTCTCCCTTGAATGGTTCGTATCCTTTAAAACGATGCGCCACCACTGCTTCGCCTTGGGTTGCTGTCATAAGGTTGGTTCTAAGACCAATCAGGCCACGTGCAGGTATATCAAAATCTAGATGTACCCTGTCGCTCCTGTGTTCCATGTGCAGAAGGCTACCCTTTCTGCGTGTCGACATTTCAATGGCCTTGCCTACCATCTCTTCCGGAAGGTCAATTGTAAGGTGCTCTATTGGTTCGCATCTCACTCCATTGATTGTCTTGTCGAGAACCTTTGGTTGTCCTACCTGAAGCTCAAAACCCTCTCTCCTCATTGTCTCTATCAATATCGAAAGATGAAGAATTCCTCTTCCGTTAACTATAAATGAATCAGCAGTAAGGCCATCTTTAACCTTTAGCGCAAGATTTTTCTCCAGCTCTTTCTCTAGTCTGTCTTTTATATGACGCGATGTCACAAATTTTCCCTCTCTGCCAAAAAACGGAGAGTCATTTATTGTAAAGAGCATACTCATTGTAGGCTCATCTATTGAGATTGGAGGAAGTGGTTCCGGATTTTCGATATCTGCAATAGTGTCGCCGATTTCGAAACCGTCTATTCCCACAACTGCACAGATATCTCCGCTTCTTACTTCGTCTGTCCTTAATTTTTCAAGACCTACAAACACAAGCAGATCCTTAACCTTTGACTTTTCGAATGAGCCATCCCTTTTGCAAAGTGATACCTGCATTCCAGGTCTCAGGACTCCTCTTCTCATCCTACCCACAGCTATCCTTCCTACATAAGGTGAGTATTCCAGCGAAGAAATAAGCATCTGAGGTGTTCCCTCAAGCATCTCCGGTTCCGGTATCTCTTCAAGAATTGTATCCAGCAGTGCTGTAATATCTGTTGTCGGGTTTTTCCAGTCTAGTGACATCCATCCCTGCTTTGCGCTTCCGTAAACAGTTTTGAAATCAAGTTGTTCCTCTGTTGCGTTAAGGCTGAACATCAGGTCAAAAACCTGTTCGTTCACATCGTCGGGACGACAATTCTGCTTGTCTACCTTATTGATTACAACTATCGGTTTCTTACCCATCTCTATAGCCTTCTGAAGTACGAACCTTGTCTGAGGCATTGTGCCTTCAAAAGCATCTACCAGCAGTAGTACTCCGTCTGCCATATTAAGCACCCTCTCTACCTCACCACCAAAGTCGGCATGGCCAGGAGTGTCTATAATATTGATTTTATAATCTTTGTAGGGAACAGATACATTCTTTGCCAGAATGGTTATACCTCTTTCTCTCTCCAAATCGTTACTGTCCAGGATTAGTTCTCCCATCTTTTCGGCATCCCTGGCGAGTGTTGCCTGAAGAATCATTCTGTCCACAAGTGTGGTTTTGCCATGGTCTACGTGAGCAATGATGGCAATGTTTCTTATTTTTTGCATAATTAGGGTGCAAAAGTAGATAAAAATATTACTTTTGCGGGTTAATATACGAAAATTTATCAGTAAATGGTAGAAAAAATAATTATTCTGGACTTTGGTTCACAGTTTACTCAGCTGATTGGCCGCAGATTACGGGAACTAAACGTCTATTGCGAAATAGCTCCTTTCAATAAAATTCCTGCACTGGATTCTAGTGTAAAAGGTGTTATCCTTTCCGGGAGCCCTTTTTCTGTACGCGATCCTCAGGCTCCTGTTGCAGACTTGTCACAAATAAAAGGCAAACTCCCTCTGCTGGCAGTTTGTTACGGTGCACAATACCTTGCCCATCATTTTGGCGGGGAGGTAAATGCATCTTTGGCAAGGGAATACGGCCGGGCAATGCTAAAAATTGATGACCCGGGTTGTCCTTTGTTCAGAAATATAACAACAAACACTCAGGTTTGGATGTCGCATGGTGACACTATCTCCCGACTTCCTTCCGGAGCCGTTCCGGTAGCATCCACCGGTGATATTGCCAATGCAGCCTTCCGCATAGAGGGTGAGAAGACATTTGCAGTACAGTTTCATCCGGAAGTTTTCCACACCGACCAAGGGGCTCAGATTCTTGAAAACTTCGTTAAGGGAATTTGTGGCTGCAAAGGTGACTGGACCCCTGACTCTTTCATTGAGAGTACTGTTAAGGAGTTACAGGCCAAACTTGGAAATGACAGTGTTGTTCTGGGTTTGTCCGGAGGTGTAGATTCCACTGTGGCCGCAGTACTGCTTCATAAGGCAATAGGCAAAAACCTTCACTGTATATTTGTAGACAATGGTCTTTTGAGAAAGGACGAATTCAGTTCGGTTCTGGAATCGTATAAGGATATGGGTCTTAATGTAAGCGGGGTAGATGCCGGAGAGAGGTTCCTCGCAGCATTAAAAGGAGTTTCCGACCCTGAAAAGAAAAGGAAAGCAATCGGCAATGCATTTATTGAAGTCTTCGACGCCGAATCACATAAAATTGAGAATGCCTCGTGGCTCGCACAGGGGACAATATATCCCGATGTTATAGAATCTGCTTCTGTCAACGGCCCTAGTGCAACTATAAAGTCGCACCATAATGTTGGCGGTCTTCCTGATTTTATGAAACTGAAGATTGTCGAACCCCTTCGTTCACTTTTTAAGGACGAGGTGAGAAGGGTTGGTCGTGCGCTTGGAATTAAAAACGAACTAATTTCACGTCATCCTTTTCCGGGTCCGGGTCTTGGGATCCGTGTTCTGGGTGAGGTGAGCAAGGAGAAGCTGGATATTCTTAAAGAGGCTGATTATCATTTTATTCACGGATTACGCGAAGCAGGTCTTTACGACAAGGTATGGCAGGCAGCTACAATTCTGCTTCCAATCAAGAGCGTGGGTGTAATGGGTGACGAAAGAACTTATGAATATACGATTGCTTTGAGGGCGGTTACATCTACAGACGGTATGACTGCCGACTGGGTTCACCTACCTTATGAGTTTCTTGCCAAGGTATCCAACGAGATCATAAACAAAGTAAAGGGAGTCAACAGAGTTGTTTATGACATCTCTTCAAAACCACCTGCTACTATTGAGTGGGAGTAGTTTCCGATTAGAAGTAGTTTCCTGTTAGAAACTGAAATCCACACCCACCATTGCAACTGCTCCAGGCATGGGGAAACCCTCGTTTATATAGTATTTTACGTCTGTAAGGTTCTCTCCTTTTACAAACAGATTCAGACCCCGGTCTTCTGACCAGAATCTGTATGATATCTTACCATTCAGTAGGGTGTAACTCTCCTTTAACAAGCTGGTGGTGTTAAGGTACAACGACCCCACGTACATCATGTTCAGATTCAGGCTTAATCTCCCCGGCGAGTAGCTTCCGTTAATAAACAGCTTGTTTTTAGGTGCTGCAATAAGTGGTTTGCTTGTATGCAGATAACTGTAGTTTACATCAAAACGCACCTGAGTAAAAGGACGATAGCTGGCTTCTACCTCAAAACCTTTGTTTATAAAGGCACCAGTGTTCACATTTAAAGGGCGTCCGTTAGCTATAACCACTTGTATCATATCCTTTCCATCTATATAGAATCCTGTAAGAACGCCTGTAAGATCACCTCCTAACAGGGTCTGCTCAAATGAAACTTCGTAGTTGACGGAGTTTTCCGGTTTAAGATTCGGATTCTGAGGCGGGAACATATACATCTCCCTTATACTCGGGCTTCTGAATCCTTTAGAAACAGACACTTTTATTACGTTATCTTTAAACGCCCTGAGTGTTGCACCTATCTGGGGAACCCATACTCCGCCAAAAGAACTGTTGTTTTCGTATCTTATCCCCCCATTTATTGTAAGCTTCCCTGCAATCTCCTGTTGTGCAATAAGATACCCCGCAAGTTCATTGACGCTTTTATCTACCAGAATAAGGTCAGGAGTTGCAGGCAGGCTGGATTCTAAAGGATGAAAGTATGAGTTCCAAGCCAGTCCTCCCCAGTTTTTATAGTCCGCCCCAACCGTAAATGTGTTCCCTTTAAAGAGACCGAATGTCTGAAACAACATTGCTCCTATAATGTGATCATTGGAATTAAAAAAGTAGTTTGGCCTTAGCGAACCAGGTCTGTAACCATCATCTATCTTGTGAACTCCCCAGTTATAGAAGAATTTAAAAGCGCCGGAACTATTATTATAGTTGTTTTCAAGAGAGAGCGAAGTTGACCCTCTTAAAATATTCATATTGTTATCAATTATAGGGTCGTTCTCCTTACCCGGATTATTGTTGTAGATTTTTGCAATACTTAAATCTGCAGAAATTTTATACCGGTCGTCAAATTTATATCCAACCTTCGCAAATCCGTTTGTGATGCTGAACTTAGAATTCTCGCGGTGTCCGTCGGTACGGTCATGGTTAAACGAAACAAAACTGCTCAGTTTGCCTCTTTTGTATCCGTTATTGATCATGTACTTCTCGGTACCGAATGATCCGGCCATAACTCTACCTCTGGTCACCCGCCCGTCTGTCAGCTGATCTCTTGTTATTATATTTATTACGCCACCCATTGCATTTGAACCGTATAACAGCGAGCCCGGGCCACGGATGACCTCTACCCTCTCTACGTCTGATGCTACATAAGTATCTGGAAGCGAATGTCCGAATATGCCTGCCCATTGGGGCTGACCATCAAGCATCATAAGTACTTTGTTACTTTGGCCCACACCTCTAATATTAACAACTCCGGCTGCTCCTTCTGATACTCCAAAACCTGTAATACCCTTCTGGGTAACAAAAAGGCCGGGTATATGTTGTGAAAGTACAGGCATTAGTGCCGACTCACTGCTGGCATCAATCTCTGCCCTCTCAATTACCGAGAGCGACAGTGGCACATTGTTTCTGTTGACCCTGGTTTTATTTGCGGTAACCACCACGCTGTTAAGCTTGTTTATGGTTAAAGTATCCTTTTCTTCTGCAAAAATCCTTATGCATGTTCCTAAACTTAAAGCAATTAAAAATGCCCCTCTTATACACAAATCTCTTTTAAAAATCATCTGTTCTGTTATCGTTAATTATTAATCAGCGTCTGGGGTGGCACCTTAATATCCCCTCTCTCCAGCGCTCGCTGTTTATATGCGTATATATCTCAGTTGTGAGAATACTTTCGTGCCCCAGCATCTCCTGTACGACTCTCAGATCGGCACCGTTTTCTACAAGGTGTGTTGCAAAAGAGTGTCTGAAAGTATGAGGCGATATCTCTTTGCTAATACCCGCCACAACTGCCTGTTTTCTAATCATTATAAAGATCATCTCCCTGCTGAGCTTTCCTCCTCTCCTGTTCAGGAAAACTATATCCTCACATCCCTTGTTCACTTTTTTCAGCTTCCTCAACCCAAGATAAAGCTCCAGAGCCTCTGTCGCCGGTCCGCCTATCGGTATCAATCTCTGCTTGCTCCCCTTTCCGGTAACCTTTATAAACCCTTCCGGCAAAAAAAGGTTTGAAATTTTCAGGTTTACAAGTTCACTGACTCTCAATCCGCATGAATAGAGCACTTCGCAAATGGTCTTGTTTCTGTGCCCCTCCTCTGCCGAAAGGTCCACAGAATTGATTATATCTTCCACCTCAGATACAGAGAGCACCATTGGCAGATATGGTTTCATTTTTGGAGAATCCAGCAGTTCCGTAGGATTGGAGTTAATTATTCCTTCAATTTCCAGATATTTGTAAAAAGATTTAAGCGAACTTATCAATCGGGCTTGCGATCTTTTTGAAAGAGAGGCATTAAGTTGTGCAGCAAGAAATCCGGACAATACATCAGGAGTGACTTTGTCTAGCTCTTTTACCATAGAGTCTCCTTCGTGCCCTGAAACATAAGAATCTAACTTTTCAATATCTGAACAATAGGAACTTATGGTGTTTTTGGAAAGCGAAAGCTCCAGCCTCAGATAAGAGGCATAGTCTGCTACCAAATTGTTAAGATAGGTCTTTTTCAAATAAAATGAATTACTTTTGCACAACAAAACTAATACAATTATGCACGAAAAGAAAACCAAGATCATCTGCACCATTTCAGACAGAAGATGTAATCCTGAGTTTATTCAATCACTATATGAGGCCGGGATGAATGTGGTAAGAATCAATTCAGCACATACTTCACTTGACTCTTCGCTGAGGATAGTGGAGAATGTCAGAAAGGTCTCAGACAAAATAGCAATACTTATAGACACAAAGGGCCCGGAGATCCGTATTACAAAGATGGATAACAGCGAAGGGTTTACAGTTGAGGCCGGTGACATGGTTGAATTTGCCGACAATCTTGAGGGGATCTCCACCAAAGGGCTTTTATATACAAACTACTGCAATTTTGTAGCTGAAGTGCCGGTTGGTGTGAATATTCTGATTGATGACGGAGAGATATCTCTTACAACAAAGAGCAAAAGAGGCGGAAGGCTTGTTTGTGAAGCGAACAATAGTGGCACTATAAGTGGTAAAAAGAGTCTTAATGTACCAAATGTTAATATCAAGCTGCCATCAATATCGGACAAGGACAGAGAGTTTATTCTATGGGCAATTGAAAATAATCTGGATTTCATTGCACACTCATTTGTTAGAAACAGAGATGATCTAATGGCTGTCCAGAAGATTCTCAACGAACACAACAGCCACCTGAAGATTATTTCCAAAATAGAGAATCAGGAGGGGGTGAACAACATTGATGAGATTCTCTCATACTGCTACGGTGTGATGGTGGCAAGGGGTGATCTGGGGGTAGAGATTGAGTATCAGAAGATACCTACCATTCAACGTGATATAATAAAGAAGTGTCAGGAGAGGAAGAAGCCCGTGATTATTGCAACACAGATGCTTCACTCTATGATTGAACACCCCAGGCCAACAAGGGCAGAGGTTACCGACATTGCAAATGCCATTTATCAAAGTACAGATGCCATAATGTTAAGCGGTGAGACAGCAAACGGAAAATATCCGCTGGAGGCAGTACAGACAATGACAAAAATTGCTCTTGAAATAGAGAAACAGCACGAACCTTACCTAAACCTCAATATGATTGACATATCTGAACCCGTTGCGGCAGTACTTGCCAAGGGCATTGTTGATGCGACGGTCAAACTTCCCATAAAGGCGATTGTTTTTGATACAATGACCGGCAGGACAGGAAGGTATATATCGGCCTTCAGGCCAAATGTTCCAATCTATGCTAAATGCTATAAAGATTATGTAATGAGGGAACTATCCCTTTCATACGGGGTTTCCGGTTACCTGATAAGTGTTTATGACAGCAAAGACGACTTTATAAAGAGTTCGGTAAAAACTCTGCTTAAAGACAAGTGTTTTAACAGAAAGGACATGATTGGGGTTGTCGGAGGAAGTTTCGGTTCATCTGCCGGGGCTACCTTTCTGGAGATCAGTACCGCCATTAATATGATAATGTAAGCACATATCCTTAAGGCCGCAGATTTCGCATTTCGGTCTTCTTGCAACACAAACATATCTGCCATGAAGAATGAGCCAATGGTGTGCCCTAGCTCTTTTTTCTGGTGCTATATTCTCTGTAAGGTCAAGTTCCACTCCAAGAGGTGTAGTCTTGTCCGACAATCCGAGCCGCCTGGCAATCCTGTAGACATGTGTATCCACTGCAATTACAGGTTTGTTGTATATTATAGATGCAACCACGTTGGCTGTTTTTCTCCCCACTCCGGGGAGCATCTGAAGCTCTTCTGTATCTGATGGCACCTGTGAATCGAATCTCTCTACAAGCATCTTTGCCATCCCAACAAGATGCTTGCTTTTATTATTAGGGTAGCTTACAGACGATATCACCTTGAACACATCCTCCACACTGGCATTCGCAAGATCCTTAGCGGTAGGATATTGTCTGAATAATTCTCTGGTTACAATGTTTACTCTTTTATCTGTACATTGGGCAGAAAGTATTACAGATACTACAAGTTGGTACGGGTTGTCGAAATGAAGCTCGCTCTCTGCAACGGGCATATTCTGTTCGAACCACTCTATAATTTTTTGGTAACGCTCCCCCTTTTTCATAGGACCATTATTCATCGAGCATCTGAGAAAAATCAATCTCCTGCGACATGTTAATCTCTTTACATGCAAGATTTTCGCAAAGCAGAACCTTGCCGGGATATCTTTTAACCAGGGCTCTGTTATGTGTAGCCATAATAATTGCAGGCTCCTGCTCCCTGTGAATTCTCATTAGCAACTCCATAAATTCAAAAGCCGAATCTGTATCGAGGTTCCCTGTTGGTTCGTCCGCCAGAATAATCTGCGGGTCGTTCAGAAGTGCCCTGGCAACTGCTACCCGTTGTTGCTCTCCCCCTGAGAGTTGATGCGGCATTTTATGTGACTTCAATTGCATTCCCACACTCTCCAGTTTTGACTTGATTATCCATTCTATCTCCTTTTTATCTTTTCTACCTGTCGATTGAAGGACAAATTTAAGGTTGTCATAGACTGAGCGGTCGTTTAGCAGATGAAAATCCTGGAACACAACCCCAAGTTTCCTTCTTAAAAGAGGTATCTGACTCTCTTTAATCTTTCTGAGATCGAAGCCTGCAACCCTTGCCTGCCCGCGTTTAACAGGAATCTCTCCTATTATAGTCTTTATGAGTGAAGTCTTTCCACTGCCAACTTTGCCAACCAGATAGATAAGATCAGAAGGAACGACTGTTAGTGTTACATCGGAGAGAATAAGGCTCTCCTCTTTAACTATATCCAGATTTACCAGTTCAATAAGGTGTTTCTCAAATTCGGGCTGCATAATTTGTGGCTTTATTCTTGCAAATTTACTAAATTTGAAGCTTAATTGTGTTATCGGACAAATAATTTTATCATATGAATATTTTTATCAGAGGGTGTTCTAAAATATTTTTTTTCGCGCTTATTTCTCTATTTATCATAGAAAAAACAGATGCTCAACATGTTGGAAATAAGTTCTCCGAACATTACAATAATGGAGTGGAACTCTATTCCAAGACGCTTTATCAAGCTGCCGATCTGGAATTTGACAAGGCTCTTGAGCTGAGTGGGGAGACTAGTAGTGTTAAAAGATCGGAAGCTTGCGGATATAAAATTCTCATAGCTATAGAATTGAACAAACCTAACTTGTATTCTCTCGTTACAGAATATGAAAATAACTTCCCTTTCTCCAGTCAACTTGAAACTATAAATCTGAAATATGCAACATATTTCATAAATGATAATTCATTTGACAACGCTCTGGAGGTTCTCAATAAAATAACAAGAGCTAATCTCACAAAAGAGAACAAGACCGAGTTTGACTTTAAATTTGGTTACACTCACATGAGGAAAGGAAATCTGGAAAGGGCTCTTTCTGAATTCGACAAAGTATGCAAAGGTGCATACTCGTCGTATTCAAACCCGGGGTACTATTACACGGCATATATCTATTATATGAAGAAGAGTTTTGTAAAAGCAATTGAACTTTTTAAAAGGATAGAAAACGACCCGAGATTTTCGTCACTTGCCCGGTTTTATCAGCTGGAATCGAACTTTATGTTAAAAAACATAGATGTCGTATTGGAGAAAGGCGACAATGTCTACGATTTAGTAACCCAGGAGTTTAAAAACAAGACTGCGAGAATTCTGTCCGAAGCATATTTCGCCAAAGGCAATACAGAAAAAGCTCGGTTCTATTTTGAGAAATACTCATTGTCCGGAGAAGAACTTACAAGGAAAGATATTTACTATCAGGCAATCATTTCATACAAATTAAAGAACTATGGGTCCGCTATTGAATCCTTCAACAGAGTTACAGAACTTAAAGACAGTCTTTCTCAAAATGCTCTTTATCATATTGGTCATTGTTATATAGAACTAAAGAACAAACAGATGGCACTGGCTTCGTTCAAGGCAGCGTCGGAGTATCAGTTTGATCAGCTTATAAGAGAGGATGCTCTGTTCAATTATGCAAAGCTCTCCTTTGACCTTAATTCCGACATAACTAAGTTTCAGCAATATTTGAAAGAGTTTACACCTCCCGATTCAAAATTCAATGACATTCAAAACTATATTGCCAGTTACTATCTTCTTTCGCAGGATTACAAATCTGCAGTGGATGCTTTATCCAAAATCAAAAGACCTACATCAAGGGACTTGCTCAACCTGCAGAAGGCATCCTTCCTAAGGGGTATACAACTGGTTAACATTGGCGGATTCAGAGATGCTATCCCATACTTCCAACTCTCTGTAGCAAATTCCGGTTACAATACACGTATGAAGAATCTCGCTAATTTCTGGCTTGCGGAGGCGTTATACAGAGATAACCAGTTTCAGAAATCGGCAGATATAAACCTTAATCTTGCCATAAGGGAAGCAACTTTCAGGCAAACTCCTGAATACTATACAACACTCTACAATCTTGGTTATGCACAGTTTAAGCTTGCTAACTTTAAAACAGCAGAGGAGTGGTTCAGAAAATATCTAAACTCTCCAAGGTCAGAAACTACCTACGGAAATGAGGCGAGGCTCAGACTTGGCGACTGTCTTTTCATGCAGAAGGACTATTCCGGTGCTATTGATGTATTCTCACAAATCCCGGAAAAGGACGCTTTAATGTCTACATACGCAAAATATCAGTTGGCTATCTCATACGGTCTTCTTGGTGACGATAAGAACAAGACCGATGTACTTAAGTCTATTCTGGAAACACAATCAAAGACAAAGTACCATCCGGAGGTGCTCTATGAACTGGGAAGAACCCTGGTTCAGACAGGGGATAACAGTGGAGCTATGGTGTATTTCCTGGAGCTAAGCGAAGTTTACAGGGATAGTCACTACTATTCAAAGGCTCTTCTGGAAATGGGCATGATAAGTATAAATCAGCAAGAGAGCGACAAGGCAGTAGAGTTCTACAAACGGATACTGGAAGAGAGTCCTTTATCACCTGAGGCACAAAGTGCAATATCGGGACTGGAGAATATTTATCAGGAGAGGGGTGATGCAGAGGAATTTCTCTCATACCTGGACAAGCTTGGTCTCTCCAAGGTGAGAACTACAGATGAGAAGGAACTTATAATATTCAACTCAGCTGAAAAACAGTATATTTCCGGCAACTACCCGGCCGCTGTAAGTTCTTTACATTCATTTATAAGTCGGTTTGGCAGCGGAAGTAAAATATCACAGGCATATTTTTATCTTGGTGACTCATATATGAAAATTGGCAAACCAGAACTTGCCCGTGATGCTTTTATGAAGGTAATGGAGAAGGGAGAGAGTTCTTTCACCGAACTTGCCACACTTAATTTTGCAAAAATTTCATATCAGCTGGAAGACTACGAACAAGCACTTAAAGGTTATTCTACCCTTGGTATGATTGCCGTATTGGACAATAACAAGCTTGAGGCTCAAATGGGTAAAATCAGCTCGTTCTTCATGTCGCGCCAGTATGAGAATGCTCTTGCAGAATCTAAAAAGGCGGCTCTCTCTAACCTTAGCGAAGGCAATAAATTACGTATCAAATACATAATGGCAAAATCGTACTACCTGCTCGGTGACAGGTCAAGTTCTCTGCCACTGTTAAGGGAATTGTCCAGAAACAAAATGACTCCAGAGGGGGCAGAATGCACATACCTTTTGATATCCAATACATTTGACAATGGTGATTTTGCTTCTGTAGAAAAAGAGGTATTCGCTTTTTCAGACTCCGATACTCCTCAGACATACTGGCTGGCCAAGAGCTTCATACTTTTAGGCGACAGCTACGCCGAGAGAGAAAACTGGGCACAGGCAGAGGCTACATTCAAGAGTATTCTGGATTCATATAAGCAAAAAGGCAAAGATGACATTGCCGAACAAATAAAATTAAGGTTATCAAAAATTGAAAACAGAGTAAAATAAAGAGAGATTATGAGCAGATATCTAAAAATATTAATTCTATGCACCGCAGTTTTTCCTGTAACACTTTATTCTCAACAAAAGATAGATCCCACTCTGGAGGTTAAGCGTGACTTTGATGCCAAGCTGCTGGAGATTCAGAAGAGCAGACTAAACACTTCGTTTTCAGATACTGTTGGCAATTTCAATCTTATCTTCGATTACTCAATCTTTGAAAAGCCTATAAAGGATCTCTACGAGTTCTCCCCTCTACCTTCGGCGCAGATTGAAAAGGATCCAAATGCCAAATACCCTGTATTCTATGGAAATATCGGTTTCAATTACCCGTATAATCCCCATCTGGACCTTTATCTGCAACCAAATCTACCCTCTTCGCTATCTCTTGTAATTTACGGAAAGCATAACTCTTTCTGGGGAGAGATTCCTTTGGTTAATGTTGAAAATCAGAATACGGCGAGAGATCAGCAAAAGGTGTCTGCTCCATCTGCCCGGAACAACCTGGGACTAAACTTCGGTTACAACTGGAAAACCGGAGAACTCGGGCTTGATGTTGACTATCATAAGAACAGTCATAGTTTTTACGGGTACAATCAACCTAAGGCAGAAGACTATACAATACCTGTGGAACTTATGGTTTTAAACCCAAACGGTACACATTTCCCCAGAACTCTCACCTCTGCGTATATGATGGACTCTTTATCTCACGTATATGACAAGTTCAGTGGGAGGTTCCATATAAGGTCTACCAATAGCAGACCAAATACATTTTTTTATGGACTCGATTTAGGTTACAACTATATGGGAGACAGGGGCAAATACGCTGCCCCTCCGGTCAATAATGTATTGAATTCCCTTAAAGATTTTGATGAAACCTATCTGAATGTGGGAGGTATCGCCGGCCAGAATTTTGCAAAATTCCACAAGTTCGCAGTGGAATTCAGGTATCAGACATCAAACGGAATAAACAGCACTACTTTTAACCGGTCCGACCTTGAAATCCACCCTTACTATACATTCAGTCAGGACAGATGGTTGTTTGAGATTGGAGTCAGGCTCAATAAGTACATAAACCCTTCTGTAGATGCCTTTAACATTTTCTTCAAGGGAAACCTAAGCTACGAACTGATAAAGAACAGGTTGTGGTTCTATTCCCTAGTCGATGGAAAAAACCACTTCCGGACATATCAGGATATAATGTCTGAGAACCCATGGATCACTCCTAATATTGACATTCAAAACACAGAAGAGCCTTTGATAGTTAAAGCCGGATTCAAAGGTCAGGTTAAGGACAGATTCTCGTTTAATGTATACGGCGGTTATACCAGATACGTAAAGGAGATGAATCTGTTGTACTATACGAATATCTGGTACGGTCCGCGAAACACCTTTATAGCTACATATAAGGATATGCATAAGTTTGGCATTGGGGGTGAATTTTCATGGAAATCGGAGGAATTTGAGTCTGGACTGAGCTTTGAATACAACGACTATACCAACAAGGACTCTTCGACAGTATATAATCATTCCCCATTCGAACTAAGGGCATTCGGACGATACAACTGGAGAGAGAGGATCATATTTGGAGCATCTCTGCATTTCAGATCAAAGACTCCCACCCTGTTCTATTTCAATCCTTACGACAGTGGTCAAAATACAACGGCAGAATATATGTCAAGGTTTACTTCACTGAATTTTGATGTCACATATGTACTAAACAAAAAGGTTTCCCTATATCTTAAATTAAACAATATTCTGGATTCTAACGAATTATACAGTATGTACTATGCTGGTCCGGGTATGGGGGCCGGAGTTGGAGCCATATTTAAACTATGATAAACTGTAATCTTTTTTATTAGGTTTTTTCTCTATTTTCCTTAACTTTGTCTTCTTTAAAAACAGAGAGATTTAAGATGAAGGAAAACGAATCCACTTCTGTCGCCGGGCAGTATTCCGCCGACAGTATTCAGGTTTTAGAGGGCTTGGAAGCAGTCAGAAAGCGCCCCTCGATGTATATTGGTGATGTTGGTTCCAGAGGTCTTCACCATCTGGTTTATGAAGTTGTAGACAACTCCATAGACGAGGCAATGGGCGGCTACTGTACAGATATCGACGTTACAATCAATCCTGATAATTCCGTAACAGTTGCAGATAATGGAAGGGGTATCCCTACAGGTATGCATGAAAAAGAGGGACGTTCGGCACTGGAAGTTGTCTTGACTGTCCTTCATGCAGGTGGAAAGTTCAGTAAAGATTCATATAAAGTTTCCGGTGGTCTTCACGGTGTGGGTGTTTCGTGCGTTAATGCACTCTCTGCTCATCTTACCGCAGAAATCCACAGAGATGGACAGAAATTCATCCAGGAGTTTGAAAAGGGAATTCCCATGTATCCTGTAAAAGTTATTGGAGAGTCTGACAGAACCGGAACAATCATTACATTCAAACCTGATTCTGAAATTTTTTCTGCGAGCACTACTTATAATTATGATATTCTTGCTACCCGTCTGAGGGAACTAGCCTACCTTAATAAAGGCATAACTCTTACTCTTACAGATTTAAGAGACAATAACGGAGATTCAGAGAATAGCAACAGCGACGATAGTGATCCTACATCTCAGAAAGAGACATTTCACTCCGACCTTGGTCTTTTGGAGTTTGTTCAGTATCTAGATGGTACAAGAGAAAAACTCACAGAAAAGCCAATTTATCTTGAGAGCGATAAAACCGGAATTCCAATTGAGATTGCAATGCAGTACAACAACGGTTTTTCCGAGAACATCCACTCTTATGTAAACAATATAAACACTATAGAGGGTGGTACTCACCTTAGCGGTTTCAGAAGGGGGCTCACAACCACCCTCAAAAACTTTGCAGACAAAAACGGAATGCTTTCCAAACTTAAGTTTGAAATAGATGCGGCAGACTTCCGTGAAGGGTTGACTGCTATTATTTCCGTAAGGGTTGCTGAACCTCAGTTTGAAGGACAGACTAAGACAAAGCTGGGTAACTCAGATGTTATGGCAGCTGTTTCTCAGGCAACTACTGTTGCACTTGACAACTATCTTGAGGAGAATCCAAAGGACGCAAGGAACATAATAGATAAGGTTATTCTGGCAGCAACAGCAAGACATGCTGCTAGAAAGGCACGCGAACTTGTCCAAAGAAAGACAGTAATGTCCGGTTCCGGTTTACCCGGGAAGCTTGCAGACTGTTCTGACAGGGATCCAACCAGATGTGAGCTATTTCTTGTTGAGGGTGATTCTGCGGGCGGAACAGCTAAAACTGGCCGTGACAGGAATTTTCAGGCTATCCTTCCTTTAAGGGGAAAGATTCTCAATGTCGAAAAAGCTATGGAACACAAAGTATTCGAGAGCGAGGAGATCAGGAACATCTATACTGCACTTGGGGTAACCATAGGTACAGATGATGACAGCAAAGGACTTAATATTTCCAAGCTTAGGTATCACAAGGTGATAATAATGACCGACGCGGACGTCGATGGTAGTCACATAGACACTCTGATTCTTACGTTTTTCTTCCGCTATATGCAGGACCTTATCAAAAATGGCTATGTCTATATAGCCACCCCTCCATTGTATCTTGTAAGGAAAGGAAAACAGGAGCAATATTGCTGGACGGAAGAGGATAGAAAAGAGGCTATTGAAGTAATCGGAAAAGGAAAAGAGTCTGGCCTTCATGTTCAGAGGTACAAAGGTCTTGGTGAGATGAATGCCATACAGTTATGGGATACAACCATGGACCCGGGTACACGGTTTCTAAAACAGATAAATATTGACAATGCGGCTGAGGCCGATAGAATTTTCTCAATGCTAATGGGTGACGAGGTTCCTCCAAGAAGAGAATTTATCGAAACGCATGCAAAATACGCTAAAATAGATGCTTAACGGTACTAAACTATCATTACTTGTCTTGTTTTCTCTTGTTGCCATAAACACACTTATGGGAGCATCAAAAAAGAGAGAGGTTGTAGCTTACATTTCTAAAAATGTGCCATTTCTACCTGAAATGCCTCAGTTGGTTCCGCGTTACAGCGGTGATATCTTCAAACTCAATTTCAGATATCAAATAACTCCTATTTCCGATTTTCTCCGTTCAATAGAATTTTCTGACATGCCGGAAGAGTATGATATCTGGAGTGACACAAAGATAAATCCTTATCAGGTAAGTCTTGTAGATATGACAGATACCGTAAAGATTGATCTTAGTGGTTATTGCCCTCCTTCACAAATGCATGTCACTTCTGATTTTGGCTTTAGAAGATGGCGCCATCACTATGGAATAGATCTCAAGGTAAACAAAGGTGACTCGGTTTCCTGTGCTTTTGACGGGGTTATACGAATTACAAAAAGGGCCCGGGATTATGGCTACTATGTATTGGTACGACATTTCAACGGCCTTGAAACCCTCTACGCGCACCTTAGCAAAATCATTGTCAATCCGGGAGACACAATAAAAGCGGGTAACATTCTGGGGCTTGGGGGTAGCACGGGCCGCTCTACAGGAAATCATCTTCACTTCGAGACCAGGTACCTTGGCAATCCAATCAACCCCAATGATTTAATCGACTTCCATACGCATATAATAAAGAACAACATTTTTCTTCTTAATGCTAAAAACTTTGCCTATAAAAAGGAGATAGACAAAATACGCTTCTGGGTAATAAAGAGAGGTGATACACTTGGCAGAATTGCGCTCAGGACCGGAGTGTCAATTTCCAAACTATGTTCTTTGAACAGAATAAAAAGGACCTCAATACTCAGATTGGGTCGCAGATTGAGATACACATAATTTTTTATACAATGGATATTTTTGATAGAATCATCAACGATGAAGGGGGTCCTCTGGGACAATACAGAGTAAAAGCACACGGATATTTTACTTTTCCTAAGCTAGAGGGTCAGATTCAGCCCAGAATGATGTTTAACGGCAAAGAGGTTCTTGCCTGGACATTCAACAATTATCTCGGATTGGCAAATCATCCTGATGTAAGAAAAGCAGATTCAGAGGCCACCATAAAATGGGGACTTGGTTACCCAATGGGTGCCAGAATGATGTCCGGACAAACAAAGTTACATGAGCAACTTGAGAGAGAACTTGCCGACTTCGAGAAAAAAGAGGATGCATATCTTTTTAATTTCGGATATCAGGGAATGGTATCTACAATTGATGCCCTTGTCAACAGACATGACATTATAGTATATGACTCAGAGGCCCATGCCTGTATAATGGACGGTGTAAGGCTGCACATGGGTCAGAGAATAGTATATCCACATAATGATATCGCTAAATGCGAGAAGGCCCTTGAACGTGCCACAAAGCTGGTTGCAGAGACAGGTGGCGGTATTCTTCTAATAACAGAAGGTGTATACGGTATGACTGGTGATCTTGGAATACTTGACAAGATAGTTGAGCTTAAGAAAAAGTACAAATTCAGAATACTCATAGACGATGCTCATGGATTTGGAGTTATGGGTAACGATGGCAGGGGAACATCTGAGCACTACAATGTGATGGATGAGATTGACCTCTATTTTGGAGCTTTCGCAAAATCAATGGCCGCTATTGGTGGCTTTGTTGCGGGTCCTACTTCAATCATCAACTACCTGAGATACAACCTTCGTTCGCAGATTTACGCAAAATCACTTCCTATGCCTTTGGTTGAGGGTTGCCTTAAACGTCTTGACATGATAAGGACCATGCCTGAACTTCGCGAAAAACTTTGGACAATAACCAGAGCAATGCAGGAAGGTTTGAGAAAAAGAGGATTCAACATTGGCAAGGCAGAGGCATGTGTCACACCTATATTTCTGGAAGGTAATGTTGCTGAAGCAACAAATATTCTGATAGATTTAAGAGAGAACCACAGAATATTCTGTTCGTGTGTAATCTATCCTGTTGTTCCAAAAGGTGTTATAATGTTCAGGGTCATTCCTACTGCAATGCATTCACTTGAAGACGTTGAATATACCCTCAATGCTTTTGACCAGATAGCTGCCAATCTCAAGAAAGGCGCATACAAGAGCGAAGAGATGCAGAACAAGTCATTAGATTAACCACTATCAGATGTTCTTTAAAGACAAGGTTGTTGTTATTACAGGTGCCAGCTCCGGAATAGGATTGGCAGCAGCCAGAGAATTTGCAAAAGGAGGAGCCAGGGTTGTACTTGCTGCCCGCAGAATTGACAAGCTGGTGGAGACTGAGAAAGAACTATCTGCAATTACTGAGGTTCTGTCTGTAAAAACAGATGTCACCGTTGAGGCTGATTGCAAAAATCTCATCGAACAGACTCTGGCAAGATTCGGCAAACTTGATATTTTGGTAAACAATGCGGGAATATCTATGAGGGCACTTTTTAAGGACCTCGATCTTTCTGTAATAAAACAACTTATGGACGTAAACTTTTGGGGTACGGTATATTGTACAAAATATGCCCTACCCCATATTTTAAATACAGGCGGTTCTGTTGTAGGTGTCATATCTATTGCAGGGTTCAAAGGTCTCCCGGCACGCACGGGTTACTCTGCCTCAAAGTTTGCAGTTTATGGTTTTCTGGACACTCTCAGAGTAGAGCATCTCAAAGACAATCTTCATGTAATGATCTTTGCTCCGGGATTTACCGCATCAAACATAAGAGAAGAGGCTCTCGTTGCAGACGGCAGCCATCAAGGGAAAACCCCGAGGGAAGAGGATAAGATGATGTCTGCAGAAGAGTGTGCACGACATCTGTTAAAGGGTATCGAAAAAAGGAGGGCACAGGTTGTCCTTACCCCGGTGGGCAAGCTGCTTGTAGTATTGAATAAGTTCTTTCCAAGGCTTGTAGACAGGCTTGAATACAACTACATGAAAAAGGAGCCTGACTCGCCGTTGCAGTAGTTAGCAACGTTCTCCGCTATCTTTTTTACCAAAAGTTTCCTTGCCTCAACGCTTGCCCATCCAATATGAGGTGTTAAAATGATATTCTCCATATTTTTGATTCCAAAATACGGATGATCTGCAGGAAGAGGCTCATTCTCATACACATCAATACCTGCTCCTGCAATAAGGTTGAAGTTCAAAGCTTTTACAAGATCCTCCTCATTAATTATCCCTCCCCTGCCCATATTTACAATGAATGCACCGGTTTTCATTTTCCTGAGTTCATTGAGAGATATGAGATTTTTAGTTTTATCATTGAGAGGAGCATGCACCGATATTATATCTGACTTGGCAAGAAGCTCATCGAGTGTTACGGATGGGTACTCCTTGCAGTGAGGTACTCCGTTTGTAGAGTAATATGATACATTTGCGCCAAATACCGTTGCTATTTCTGCAACTCTTTTCCCTATAGTTCCCATTCCTATAATCCCAAAATTCTTCCCCTTCAGTTCAAAGAACGTACGGTCGGTGCAGGTATAGTGGCTGCTTTTGCAATACTCTCCGCTCTTTACATGATTGTCGAAATATCCAAGCTTGGAAATAAGAGCCAGCACAAGAGAGAAGGTAATCTGAGCAACACTGTCGGTTGAATAGGCAACAGCGTTTTTCACCGGTATTCCCTTTGAATTGGCATAAGGAATATCAACATTATTCATTCCGGTTGCAGCAACACATATCAGTTTGAGATTTGGTGCTGCGTCAATCTCATTTTTACCTGTCAATACCTTGTTTACAATGAGAACATCTGCATCTTTAACCCTCTCCGCAACCTGCTCGGGCAATGTTGAAGGATAACATGTAAAATCGCCTAAATCTTCAAGAGGTTTTAGCGATACATCAGAACCAATTGTTGCTGAATCGAGAAATACTATTTTCATACAATAAGAAAGCCGCTGTGTCCAACGGCTTGATTAATATAGTTTTAACTTATGTGCCCAGAACAAGACTCGAACTTGCACACCGGAACCGGCACTACCACCTCAAAGTAGCGTGTCTACCAATTTCACCATCTGGGCGCGGTAGTGCAAAGATAATATGAATTTCTGTAGATTGAAATAGTTTGCAAAAAAGTTTGTAACTTAGCGTGAAATATTAAAATAGCAATATATGAACGACAATTTCAAAAAACAGATTTCAAACATTGAAGATCTCGTTGAAATTAGCGATATACTTACAGAAAGCACAGAATTACAGGAAAGCTTGTCTAAATACAGCAAGACCCCTTTTGATCCGGAGTTCTCCAGACATGGTCACAAGATACCTGTCAACTTCGACAAGAAAGGTGATACTATATATTTGTTAGGCAATTACACGGAAGAGGACGATGATAACAGTTCTGTTGTTGAAATTCTGTATGATGCATTTGAAAAAGGGCTTGTTACAAGTGCTCATTCATTAAAAGAGCCCGGCCTTTTCTGTGGTCTTGTAGAGGCTTGCGGAGTCAGAAAACTTGGTTTTGACATTACAGGAGATGCAGAAATGAGTGATAAAGACTTCCTTTTCAACGACCATAATTGTTCTATATTAATAAGTGTTTGTACTGAAAAAGAGGGTAAACTCGTAGACTTCATATTTAACAACGGCATTAAGCTTACTCTTCTGGGGCATGTTACTAAAGGAGAATTAAGAATAGACGACCTTTCGTTTGGCTATATTGTTGATTATCTTGAATAATGGATAATGCACTGCAAAAAGATCGTGCGTCTGTCTCTTCTATGTTTAACAATATAGCAAGTAAGTATGATTTATTGAACCATTTGCTTTCGTTGGGTATCGACAAAATATGGAGAAGAAAGCTTCTGAGGTTTGTAAAGGCAAATAACCCGGAAAAAACACTGGATCTTGCTTGTGGAACAGGAGATATGACAATTGCACTTTATCAGTCGGGGATTGAGGTTGTTGGGGCCGATATTGCTGAAAAGATGCTAGAGATTGCGAGAGTCAAGAGCATTAAGATTCATAACGGAAATACACCGCCCCCTGTTTACATACTTGCATCTGCAGATTCCATTCCATTTCCAGACAACAGTTTTGATTCAGTTACAATTACTTTTGGAATTCGCAATTTTGAAAACAGGAAATCTTCATTGCAGGAGATAATACGAGTCCTCAAAAATGGAGGATACCTTTCGATACTTGAATTTGCATTGCCAAAAAATAGGTTGTGGCGCGGTTTATTCAACTTTTATTTCCTTAACATACTGCCATTGATTGGCAGACTTATATCCAAAGACATGAAGGCATACACCTATCTTCCGGAGTCCGTAAAGAGTTTCCCACAATATGGTGATTTATGTAAAGAGATTATAGAAGAAGGCTTCTCTGAGGTTAAATACACATCGCTTACAGGAGGAGTTGCAGTACTTTACACCGCCAGAAAAGCAGTTAAATAAATGGCTTACAATGAAATCATATCATTGATTATCTATCTGGTTTATTACCTGCTGGCTATTTCTGTTTCTGTTCGTATAATATATAGAAAGCTAGATCCTGTAAAGTCCCTATCCTGGATTATTGTTATTTTACTGCTTCCATATATTGGACTTTTCTTTTATATACTTTTTGGTCAGAACTTCAGGAAAACAAAAATATACAACAGAAAAGGGGTACGTGACGAAAGATACAGAAGACTCTTAAGCTATCAGCAGATGAAACTCTTCAATACTCATCCGGAGTCTGTACCTGAAGAGCTCCACCAGTTCCGGAAGCTCATTAATCTGAATATAAAGGGGAACAAAAGTGTTGTTGGTCTTAACACAAGTATAGAGATATTTTTTTCGGGAAGAGAGGCACTGGACTCTATGTATCAAAGTATAAAGGGAGCACGCCAACACATACACCTTCAGTCTTATATAATTGAAGATGACGAAATTGGCAATAGATTCAAGGATTTATTGATTGCTAAAGCCAGAGAAAGAGTAGAAGTGCGGTTAATCTATGACGATGTAGGATGTTGGGGATTGAAAAAAAAATATTCTGACGAACTAAAATCTGAAAATATTGAGGTTTTAAAATTTTCTCCCGTAAAGTTTTTGTCACCAACATCAAAAATCAACTACCGCAACCACAGAAAAATTCTTGTAGTAGATGGAATCGCCGGATTCCTGGGCGGAGTTAACATTGCCGACAGGTATTATTACGGAGGTCAGTTCGAAGAGTGGAGAGATACTCATATAAAAATAAAGGGTGAATCTGTAGCGGCGCTTCAGTCAAGCTTTCTGCTCGACAGGTACTTTATAATAAATCAGCAGTTCAAAAGAAAGAAGAAATACTTTCCTTCAATTAACACATCCAACATTAAAGTTGAAGGAGACAATTACCATTTTTACTCACAGATAATAACTTCCGGACCTGACAGTGACTGGGCCAGTATAATGCAATGTTACTTTGCTGCAATATCAAAGGCAAAGCATCATATTAATCTTATAACTCCCTATTTCACCCCTAACGAATCGCTTTTAAACGCTCTTAAAATAGCAGCATTGGGAGGAGTAGAGGTATCCCTTATGTTACCTGAGAAGAGCGACACTACAATTGCTTACTGGAGTACAATGTCTTATGCAACTGAACTTTTGGATGCAGGAGTAAAGGTATATCTTTTCAGTAAAGGATTCAACCATTCAAAAGTTATCTGCATAGATGGGGAGATTTGCATTGTTGGGTCGGCAAATTTTGACAACAGGTCATTGGAACACAATTTTGAAATTACAGCTATTATATACAATAGTGATATTACTCAACAGATAGACAGACAGTTTATCAAAGATATTGAAAGATGTAAATCCCTGGCTAGCTCAAAGTGGGCAAAAAGGAGTGTTGGTAATCAAATCAAAGAGTCACTGGCAAGGCTCCTAAGCCCTCTTTTGTAGTAAAACGAGAGATTATGACAAGACATAAAAGTTTCTTAATAACATTACTTATAGTTCTCTTTTCCGGTGGAGAGGCAATCTCACAAGGTGCGCCTTTACAAAGGGTTCTTGTAAAACGGCTCCAATATCTGGATACTCTCAAACAATCTCAGGCATATAAGACTATACATGTTGCTGCCCCGTTTATCGTCACGGGGATAATACTATATACTCCAGGAAAAAGGTTTCAGGATCTGCGGAACGGTTTTGCGCCGGATTTCCACCATAGAATAGATGACTATATTCAATACATGCCAACAGCCATGCTGTATGGAATGAGAGTGGCAGGAGTAAAAGGAAGAAGTTCGTGGGGAAGGTTGCTGACAACCCATGCACTATCTGCCGTGACAATGGCAGTATTGGTAAATGGAATAAAATATACTGTAAAAGAGGACAGACCAGATAATTCTGCACACAACGGATTTCCCAGCGGGCATACTGCTTTGGCATTCATGAGCGCGAATATGGTCCATCACGAATACGGACTTACCAGAAATCCCTGGTACAGCATTGGTGCTTACTCTATTGCGACAGCTACTGCAGTCATTAGGGTGCTAAACGACAAGCATTACCTGCAAGATGCTTTGCTTGGTGCGGGTATAGGCATTTTATCTACAGAGCTGGGATACTATTTTTCTGACCTCATATTTAAAAAAAGCGGGTTGCTACTAATCGACAAGGATTATTCATATAAAGATCCTGGGAAACCCGGTTCTTTTATTGGAATGACACTGGGTTTTAACAAGATTTTAAATCTTATCCCCGTCACATCTACTGTCAGTTTAAAGAGTACCTGGGGAACCTCCTCAGGAATTGAGGGTGCTTGGTACCTGAATAGAAATTGGGGTATTGGTGGCTCTCTAACAGCATATAGTTCACCCACACAAGTTGTCCGGGGCAATTTCAGATTTAGTGGTCCCCATATAAATTGGTTCACACTATCGGCCGGCCCTAACTACTCTTATCCTGTTAGTAGGACAGGCAGAATTGGAGGAAAAATTGCTGTCGGTTATACCGGCCTTATTGAAAATAGTTTTAATGGTTATACCATTACTGCATCAAAAGGGCTCAGTTTTTCCGGAGGTATCTTTACAGAAAAGCATATTACTCAGGGATTGTTCTTCAAACTCTATGCAAACTTGGAGAAAACATTTTTCAATCAGTACAAATATAATATCCTAAATCTTGTTTCAGGAGCATCAGTGAATATAGATCTGGGTGTTCTGTAAGTTACTCTACCGTCAATTCCAGAATACCACTGTTTGGACGTATCTGATAAAGCACATAACTTCCTCTTGAATCTCTTTGAGAATATATTCTCTTTTTTTCACCCCCCTGCTCTACCAGCACCTCCTTCCAGCTCGATGGCACATAGCTCTTTAATGTCAGAGGTATATCATATATGTCCGGGTCAAGGGTAATTGTAAGACTGACCAATATTTTTTTATTACCCTCAGAAGTTTTAACAGTCGCATTCATCCTTTCTCGCATATACTTAGTCACATCGGCAAATGTGGCAACCCATAGGTCTTCCTCTTTAGATTTAATATAACTAAAAAAAACATCGAGCAACTCACTGTTAAGTGCCTCCCAACCAATTCCGTCTACACCATGAAAAGCAAGGACCAACCATATATTTTTGTTTGCTACTGTTGTATCTATCCACGAATTCATCATTTGCAACGGAGTTTTGGTTATCGCTCCACGTTGCCATTGAACATATTCACTACTAAATGAACCGGGATTCTTACGGTTCGAACGGTTAAGCTCTGTAAGAAAACGCTCAGGCATCCTGTTTCTCAGAGCCGGATAGGCTTTAAATGAATACTGCATCACTCGCTCATCTTCTGTGGCATATGGGCATTCAGCAGAAAATACATATTTTTGATTGAGCTGGTTTCTAATCTCTTCTGCGCTCTTCTCCAGTTCGTAAAGCAAGTTAACATGATCAAGTGCAGCCATTTGTGGGTGTGTTATGGTGTGACTTGCCATCTCATGCCCCTGCGTTGCATATAACCTGATTTCATCCCATGTAACTCCCCGTCCTGCAAATACCTCCTGGTTTATTCTGTTGCCCGGAGGAAAATCTCCATTTCGAACCCTTGAGTATAAATCATCAATTATTTTATATGCCTCCTTTAACTTTCCTGTTTCTATACTGTTCCCGGCATCTGTGTGATATTCAAGAGTGCCGGTGTATCCAAGATAGGGAGCTGCAGATGATCGTTCAAGATAACTATCCTTATTTGTTGGTATTGTTCCAGATTCATCAATAATTTCCTTGATGGGCCGCCCAATAAACTTGCCCTGATATTGAGAGCCCGGAATAACACCGGTAACAATAAAGAACGTTGCCGGGAAACCTAACCTGTTCATTATTGGCAGTGCCTTGCGGAACTGGTTCAGAGAACCTCCGTCATATGTGATGGATACCGCTCCTCTTTTTCCAAATTGCCATTTTGTAATGTCTGTTTGCCCTGAAACACTGGTATAGACGGTAAAAGTGCATATCGCCATAGCTAATGCACATAAAAAAATCTTTCTCTTCATAAAAGTCGAGATTATTGTATGAAGTAAATTTAATAAAGAAACCGCGGTAAACAATAACTAATTATTATAAACCGCGGTTATTTATCAGAGTAGAGCTATCAGGATATTCGTAGGTTGTTTACCTGCTATTTCTGTCTCTTCCCTGATTTTTTTGATTTTTCTGATTCTTTTGTCTTTTATCATTCTTTTGACTGTTCTTCCAGTTATTATGTTCCGGATGCTTTTTGTTCACATAATATCTTGAATCACGACTGTCTCGTATGGTCTGTTGATTCTGATGATCTCTGGAAGAGCTGTATCTCGATTTATACTCATTATGGCGCAGATAAGGTCTTGGTTCATTGATTACAATTTTCCTTGCATTATACAAATCGTAATTTCTGTAACGGACAGGCAGTGATGTTCTGATTATCCAGCGCCCCCTTTCAAAGAAGATATACTGATGCCTTGGAACATAATAATATGCATCGATATCTGGTAAGTAGTAATATTCAACATGGTCATATCCGGCAGGCCCCCAAATAGGCTGACTGCCAATGTTTATTCTGAATGTTACCTGCGCGTATGTTGTCTGACTTAACAAACCGCTTGTACATAAAATGACTAAAAGAATTAATTTTTTCATAAATAATCTTGTTTTTATTGACAAAGTTATGTGGCAATATTTTTAAAAAGTTACGTAATAATTCAAATATGTTACAACTTTCATACCTTTTATTAATCAATTTATCTGTGTCATTTTTAACATTAACCATTTCTCCACATCAAATATACAGAAATCAATAAACAAGCAGAAATGAAAACAATTACCGTAAAAGTACTAACAATCATTATTAGTTTAGCGTTCTTTAGCAGTGTAATGATTGCGCAAGAACAAACAAGATCTAATCAGTCAAAACAGGGAGGGCAAATTAGAAAATCTTTACTGACAGAAACACAGAAGGTCATGCTTAAGGAGAATCAAAAAAAGAGAAAAGAGATGAAGGAGGCATTCAGGGCTACCCTGTCCAAACAACAAAAAGAGATGCTTTCAGACCCACGATTGATAAAAATTGACAGGATAAAGGCTTTCCGGGCTTCTCTTACAGACAAGCAGGTGAATATGATAAGGGAGAGAAAGCAGAAAGTGACAGAAATGAAGCGACAATTCCGTTCGACACTCTCTCCGCGGCAAAAGATGCTTTTGAAGAAAAGAATTCGTAAATCCGTTAAAATTTCCCATGTACTAAGCGGCTCTTAGCATAACGTACGGGACACTTTGCGCCTCAATTTGCGGTAATTGCTTATTTATCTGCATATTACAAAATCAAAACTCTTTTATTTGACGACTTTACAATATCTAACATGCTAGTAAATAGCGATTTGCCACGTTTTGCGGCGCATCCATGTTTGTGTTTTATCACACTCATCCATACAAACAAGAGACCGGATAAATTAACTTCATCCGGTCTCTTGTTTAATAAAGTGACCCCGACAGGATTCAAACCTGTAACCGCCTGATCCGTAGTCAGAAACTCTATTCAGTTGAGCTACGGGGCCATTGTCATATAAGGGCTAGCCCTCTAATTCTTTAGCAACAGCAGTATATTTTCTCTCTTTGATACGAGCCTTCTTACCTGTAAGTTCTCTGATGTAGAAGATTCTTGCACGACGAACTTTACCACGTTTGTTAAGTTCGATTGAATCAATGAAAGGAGATGATACAGGAAATATTCTTTCTACTCCTACTCCGTTAGACATCTTGCGAACGGTAAAAGTTTCTGTTGAACCGGTTCCTTTTCTTTGTATAACTACTCCGCGATACTTTTGAAGACGTTCTTTAGTCTCCTCCTTGATTTTGTAGGTAACTGTAACAGTGTCTCCGGCCTTGAAGGGAGGGAATACTTTTGCTTCAGTGGCAAATGCCTGTTCTGCAATTTTAATTAAATCCATTTTTATCAATGTATTAGCGCAACATTACAGACACCTGTGTTCTTATAAGCGGTTGCTTTATATTTTTCGGACTGCAAATGTATGAATTATTTTCTATAATCCAAAAATTAATTTCTTACTACCTGCCTTGTAAAGAGCACCTCCAATGCAGTCATATCTTGCTCCTGTAACAGAAGAGAGACAATTTGGAATATCATACACAAATAATGCTCCCAAAAAAGCAAAAATAAGAGCCTCCTTAAAGTTGACTGTCTGATTATCTGGAACATGGTATTCGCACTGTGGAGCATTCGCAGACATTCTTTCTACAAGAAATTTGTTAAAAGCACCTCCACCTGTAAGTAATACCTTGCCACCAGCTATATTTCTGCTTAATTGAATTGAAACATGTTCGCAAAAGGTTGACAATTTGTCGTTTAAAGTGATATCATATGAGTCAATCATTGGAATAACCACCTCTTCCACCCACTCTCTTCCAAGAGATTTTGGCCCTTTATGAGTGTAGAATTCCAGGTTATTCAAGTTATCCAGTAGCTCATTATTAACTTTTCCCGCTCTTGCCATTTCTCCGTCTCGGTCATAATCAAGGCCGATTGTTCTGGTATAATAGTTTAACACATAATTCACCGGCGAAATGTCAAAAGCCAGCCGGCTTCCGTTGTTTTCTGAAGATATGTTTGAAAATCCTCCCAGGTTCAGACAATAATCGAAATCACCAAAGAGGTTTCTGTCTCCAACAGGAACCAGCGGAGCACCCTGACCATGTAGCGCAACATCAGTTGTCCGGAAATCACATATAGTATCAACACCGGTTTCAGCAGCAATTCCTGCTCCCGAGCCTATCTGAGCAGTAAATCTCTTAGCAGGCTGATGGAAGATTGTATGACCGTGAGAAGCAATATAATCTGGCTTAGCACCATATTTATCCATGAAGAATTTCACTCTTTCGCCAACGTAGATGCCATAATCAGAATTGAAGAGAGCATATTCCAATGATGTCATATTCTGCGCATTGGCTAACTTTTCCTTTATATTCTGAGGATACTCTTCGGCTTCTGCATTTATAATATTGTAACTCCATTTTGTTCCCTGTTTTTCAAAACTCACATAACAGATATCCAATCCATCCAGTGATGTTCCTGACATGAGGCCAATTATTCTTACCATATAAATGAAGTTATAAGTTTATTTTCGTTTCCTCTGTTGTCACTCACGATAATTTCCAGGTTGTGGATCCTGCCCTTTAGTACCCTGCGTGGATCCAGTGTCGCAACCAGACTTCGTGTCTTGTAGTCAAAGTTAGCTAAAATCCATTTCCCGTCAACATATATTTTGTACGAAGCTATTCCCGAAAGGTTGTCCGATATGGTAAACTTTATAGCCTTTCTTGATGATATATTCTCTCCGTCTTTAAAACTTGGAAGAATATTTGGTGCCGTAGTATCTGCAACAACGAGGAATTTTCCGAAAGAGCCAATGGATGCCTCCAGATAATCACCTCTCCACACACCTCCAAGCGAGCCAAGTCTTCCCTCATCATTCAATACTGCAATGACAACCTTGTTTTTTAGTGAATTTTCTACATCAGGCCTGATTGAAAGCTTTGCAGACAAATGAAGTGGAGTGTTTTCGTCATGGATCCTCCACAGTGTCGTGCCATTATATACAGAAGAATCCGCAGTAAATGATATTGAACTGTAAAGTGACCCGGGTGGCAGGAACAGTTTCATGTTACCAAGCTCATAATTATTAGGTATAAACCATGGCATTGCTTTTCTGTTTTCCTGAGATTGGGCAACATTTTCATACACCTTATGAACTCCCCCTCTTCTTACTTTAAAACTACGAGTGGCCCTGTTGTATTTGTAATCAAATACCTCAATCATGACAGTATGATCCTTGTCATCATTAAGGATAAAGAGGCCATCACTCTTTGCTTTAATATTTGATGTAAGTGCATTTCCGGGCTCAACCCAGCTCTTTACCATTGAACGTCCTGTTTGTCTCTTTTCACTGTATTCAACAACTGTATTTATATAACGCCCCATATCGAACGGAATATCAAGCGGATTGAAAGAAAACACCTTCTCGTTATCGAGGTAATAATTGTAACTGGCAACTGCTAATCTTGAACCGGTGTTGTTCATTCTGTCAAGTGCGTCAACAGCAACATAAAATGTATCCGGAACAATTGTGACTGTAGTTACAGGAGTTGTAAAGCTTTTTAGAAATCTCGTTACTGGAATAGAACTGACATATTGTATTCCATAAAAATTCACCCGCAGAATCTGTGGAACAAGGTTGTCCGTAATATTGAACCCTCCCTCCTTAACCGGATCTAGCGGTATTTGTTTTTCTGTATCTCTGATCTCAAAATGCAGATGCGGACCTCCGGACGATCCTGTATTACCTGCTCTGCCTATAAACTCTCCTTTTTTTACCGGGAACTGTGTAGAATCGGGATAAATGTTTATTTCAAAGCTCTCTTTCTCATATTGTTTTGCCTCTGTCCACATTGCTATTTTTGGAGCAAAATCAAGAAGATGGCCATAAACAGTAGTTCTTCCGTTCGGATGTGTTATATATAATGAATTACCATAACCTCCCGGTGAAATTGATATCCTTGAGACAAAACCCTCTCCTGCGGAGTATATTTTTGCTCCGACAACACCTCCCACTCTAAAATCAAGACCTGCATGAAAATGTGTAGCCCTAAGCTCACCATAGCTTCCGGATAAGGACACAGCTAAGTCAAGGGGTACACGAAAACTCCCTTTCGACTGCGAAACCGCAGATAATGGAGCAATTATAATAAGCGACAGGGCAAATAATCCGTATAGTCTGCCTTTTGTTTTTTTAATAATCATTCAAATTGTTTTTAGGAAAACATCTTTTTCATTCTGTCGAAAAAGTTTCTGTCATCTTTGTCCGGTTTGGGTTTAAAATTCTCAGAACCTTTAAGTTTTTCGATAAGCTCTCTCTCCTGTCTGTCCAGTTTTTTTGGTGTCCATACCTGAATGTAAACCAAAAGGTCACCGTTGCCATATCCATTAACATCCGGCAAACCTTTTGCCCTCAATCTTAATATCTTGCCTGATTGTGTTCCCGGCTCAATCTTAATACGCAGCTTTCCGTCCACCGAAGGGATATCTGCCTCGTTTCCAAGTATTGCATCTGTAACCGAAATAAACAGTGAATAGATAAGATCGTTTCCGTCCCTTTGAAGTTCGGGGTGACTCTCCTCTTCTATTACCACAAGCAGATCTCCGTTTACTCCTCCCCTCTTTGCTGCATTCCCCTTGCCCTGGACCGTAAGTTGCATTCCCTGAGCCACTCCTGCCGGAATCTTGAATGTTATCTCCTCAAGCTCCTTTATCAATCCGTCTCCTCCACATTTTGAACAAGGCTTGGTTATTATTTTCCCTTCGCCTCCACATGATGGACAAACTGATGCAGTCTGCATATTTCCTAAAATTGTCTGTGTGATTCTGGTCACCTGACCAGATCCTTTACAAGTTTCACAAGTGTGGATATCTGCTTCCGACTTGGCTCCTCTGCCATTACATTCGTTGCAGGATACCTGTTTGTTTATCTTGACTTTCTTTTCTGCACCGTGAGCAATCTCCTTAAGGTCAAGCTTCACACGTATCCTTATATCAGACCCTCTGTTCACTCTCCTGCCACCTCTGGATGATTGGCCATAATTTCCAAATCCACCAAATCCACTTCCAAAATGTCCTCCGAAAATATCTCCGAACTGATTGAATATATCATCCATGGAAAATCCTGCACCACTGAATCCTCCTCCACCATTGCCTGCGCCACTCATACCTGCATGTCCGAACTGATCGAAACGAGCCTTTTTGTCAGGGTTACTCAGAACGTCGTAGGCCTCTGCAGCCTCCTTGAATTTTTCTTCTGCCTCTTTATTTCCCGGGTTTTTGTCCGGATGGTACTTTATGGCAAGTTTTCGGTAAGCTTTTTTTATCTCATCGGTCGATGCTCCTTTTGACACACCCAGTACTTCGTAATAATCTCTTTTTGTCATTGTATGTAAGTTAAATGCCAATTACAACCTTGGCAAAACGGATAACCTTGCCATTAAGTGTATACCCTTGTTGAACCACTTCCATAATTTTGTTCCTTTGCTCTTTTTTTTGTGCAGGTAATTGAGCTATGGCTTCATGAAAATCTGTATTCAGCTCCTTGCCTACAGACTCTATCTTCTTAAGTCCCTTGGATTCCAGATAGCTGAACAATTTATTATATATAAGCTCTGTACCCTCTATTGCAACAGTATTGTCACCATCTGAACGGCGTAGTACATCAAGGGCCCTTTCGCAATCATCAAGAGCAGGAAGCACCCCTATAATTGTCTCTTCGCCGGCTGTCAAGACAAGATCGAGCCTCTCTTTTGCTGTTCTGCGACGATAATTGTCAAATTCTGCAGCTAACCGCAGATACTTGTCGTTAAGGGCTGCAATTTTATCCTCCGGGCTCTCTTCTGTCGGTTGGGTTGGTTGAGTTGGTTGAGTTGGTTGAGTTTGTTCTGGTTCTTCTTGTTTATTTTCTACAATAACATGCTCTTCACCATGTTTCTCTCTCTTATGTTCTTTCATCTATATATATGATTTTTATACCTGTTCAAAGTTGCAAAGATAATCACAAATAATTTGCCAAAGAGGTTAACAAGACAATTTGACACTTTTACCAATTATTCTCTACCTTTGAAGCATTAATCAGACATGATGTTCACTACTATAGCAGACTTCCTCCTAAATACAAATCCTTTTTCTCCCTCTATGCTTACAATATTGGTATTGGTGGGTTTTGTAGTGGGCTTCATCAATACTCTTGCGGGAATGGCAACTGCTCTCTCCTACGTACTTTTTATGGCGATGGGTATGCCAATAAATGTTGCAAACGGAACTACCCGTGTTGGGGTGCTTTCTCAGTTTGCCGTCTCTACACTTATTTTCAGAAAAAAAGGATACCTGGATACAAAAATCGGCACAAAGGTTGGAATTCCGGTAGCCATAGGTTCAATCATAGGTGCACAGCTTGTCGCTGTACTGAATACACAGATTGTAGAGATTGTAATGGGGGTTCTTCTGCCGATAATGGCCTTATCCCTTATGACAGACAGCAAGATTTCTGTAAAAGAAAAGAGTGCGGTTAAAGATAATCTGACTCCCCTTAAATTCATTGTTTTTGTCATTATTGGAATTTATGGGGGATTTACCCATGCGGGAGTGGGAATATTGATAATTTTCGGCAGTGTCTTTTTCTATGGTCTTGATATGCTAAAGGCAAATGCTATAAAACAGTTTGCAGTACTTTTGTACACCCCTCTGGCACTTGCCGTTTTTATATGGCATGGTCAGGTTAACTGGCCCATTGCATTGATATATGCTGTAGGTAACGTTGCAGGAGCAATAGTAGCCTCAAGAGTAGCAATAAGCTGGGGTGTAAGATTCATAAACTGGGTAGTGGCGATTGCTGTAATATCAGTTTCTTTCTGGCTTATCTACAAACAATTCATATGAACAATCGGATTATAGATCTGTTATCTACAAAAAAGATCTATGAACAAAATGCCTAAGATGAAAATTGAAGTCTGGAGCGACACTATGTGTCCCTTCTGCTATTTGGGTAAAAACAACTATGAATCGGCTCTTAAAGTATTTGAACATTCAGGAGATGTAGAGCTTATCTGGCACAGTTTTCAGTTGAATCCCGATTTTCCTGAACAAACGCCGGAGAAGGTAAATTATTATCAATATATTGCAGATATAAAGGGATTGAGTTCCGGACAAGCTGAGAAATTACTTAAAGGTATTGTTGATTTGGCAAAAATAGCCGGGCTGAAATACAATCTTGATAAAGCTGTAATGTTCAACTCAATGAATGTTCACAGAATAATTCAAAAGGCAAAAAGCAAAGAATTGGCAGATAAAGCAGAGGAGAGGATGTTTTATGCCTTTTTTACTGAGGGTAAATATCTAAGTGATATAGCCACTCTGGAAAATTTAGGAAAAGAGATAGGATTGACATCTGAAGAAGTAGATGATGCACTCAGTAACGAATTATATGCTTATCTGGTAAAACAAGATATGCAAGAGGCAGCAAACAGAGGAATCGATACTGTTCCCACCTTTGTATTTAATGAAAAATATAGTGTTACTGGTTCACAGTCCTCAGAAGTTTTTCTGGAGACATTGCAAAAGTCTTACGAGGAATATTCTAACCTTTAGCACTTATTTGTCTAAGGGAACTTTTGTTTATAATCTCAATGCTTCTGCCGGTGATTTTCAGAATACCATCTTTTACGAATTCACTAAGAACCCTGCTGACACTCTCTCTCGAAGCATCTACGAGATTGCCGATATCTTCCTGATTTATAAGAACAGGAAATATGTCGGAATGATAAATATTGTCAGCAAAATCAAGAAGCACATCGGCAAGTTTGCCTCTTGTCTGCTTTTGAGTACGGTTTACACATTTCTGATAAGATTCAAGCTCCCCTTTGCATAATTCTATCAATATCTGATTGCTGAAATCTGGGTTTGTTGCAAGCAGCTTTCTGAAGAGTGATATATCTATGAAGCAAACTTCAGACTCCTCTATTGCGGTGACTGAATATTGGTTAATCTTGTCGCCGAATGTGGTGGGGAGGCCCAGATAACTGGAGGGCTTTACAATCCTTACAACCTGTACATGGTAGGGGCCGTCAATATGAATTTTCACAAGTCCACTCTTTAAATAAGCTACATTTGTAGAATATGTACCCTGTCTGATAATTGAATCACCTTTTTTAAACCTTACCGTAAGGCAATTGACCGACAATTTATCAATCTCTTCATTAGTAAGTTTTCTGGCTGCGGCAGACTTATGGTCACAGAAAGCACATTTATTTTCCATATGAAATAATTTTCAGCAACAAAGATAATGCAATTGTGATATATATCACAATATTTAGCTGCCTATATCATATCAATTTCATAAATCCGGTCATATAAAAGTGTTTCTTTGTACAAAATAAATTTATGACAATAATTATGCAAGAAGAATTACAACAACAGATTCAGCAGCTACAGCAACAGGTTGACAAGCTGCAAAAAAAGGTCACTAAGTTACAAGACGGCAGAAAGGACCAACTGTCCATTGCCTGCGTATCCGGTGATTTGGATAAAATACTTGCTACAATGATCATATCAATTGCGGCTGCAGCTATGGACACTAAAGTTAAGATATTCTTCTCGTTCTGGGCTCTGTCGGCTCTGAGAGACAAGAAAAAGAGCGCAAAAGGAAAAGATATTATCTCCAAAATGTTTGGTATTATGCTTCCAAAAGGAAAGGATAAGCTTAAATTATCAAACATGAATATGGTGGGAATGGGTCCGATGATGATCAAATATCTAATGAAAAAGCAAAACGTGCTCTCTTTGGACGAGATGTTCAAGACTGCAGGTGAGCTTGGAATTGAGATTATCGTTTGTGAAATGTCTATGGGTCTGATGGGCTTCAAAAAAGAGGAGCTTATTGATTATCCTCATCTATCTTTCGCAGGTGCAGCAACATTTGTTACCGATGCAGGTGAAAGTGCCGCTCAATTATTCATATAATAAATACTAATAAAAGAAGATATCATGATGACAACTGAAGAATTAAAAAAGTTAGAAGTAGCAAAAAGCGTTGACGCTAGAGGAACAGCATGTCCCGGTCCGCTTTTGGAAGCTAAAAAGGCACTTAGTACTATCGAAGAGGGAGAGGTTATGGAGATTTTATCTGCAGACGAAGGAACAAAAGTAGATATACCTAAATGGTGTAACAAGCAAGGACATGACTACCTTGGAACTGTTGAGGAGAATGGTTACTATAAGATATATATGCGCAAAAACGAGATTTAGATTATTGTAATGAATAAAAGGAGTGCAAAAATCCTGGTCTTCTCTACTGAAAAGATTTCTGATCCCGCCATTGATATGGCGGGCCTTTTAAAATTACACTATCCACCTCAGGTATACACAATAGCTGTCAGATGTTCAAGCGGGATTAAGCCAAAGTGGATAATGAGGGCCTTTGAAAAGGGGTTTGATGGTGTATTTATTGCCGCTGACGGCAGTGATTGTTCCTTTGGAGAGAGCTGCACCGAGAAGACCGGATCTATTGTGGAAAGAACCCACATTATGATGAAAGAAAAAGGAATGGAACCGGCAAGACTTAGAATGGCTGCGCTTTGTTCTGTATGTAGCGAATCATTTGTAAAACAGATCAAAAGCTTTAACGAATTACTATTAAAACAGGAAAATTAGAAATTATGCAAAAAGAGCCAACCATACTATCGTTTGATGCACTGGTTATCGGTGGTGGAATTGCGGGAGGAGAAGCAGCCCTGAATCTTGCCAACAACGGTTATAAGGTAATACTTATTGAGAAAAGACTCTCCTTGGGTGGCAAGATGATTATGTTGAGCAAGGTTTTCCCAACACTTGATTGTTCTGCATGTATAACAACCCCGAAGGTTTCAGAAATATCTCGTCACCCAAATATCACTATTTTTACCGAAAGCGACCTGACCTCTATAGAAAAGAGAGGAGAGCATGATTTTGTTGCAAGAGTTACAAGAAGACCCAGGTATGTTATTGCCGAAGATTGTACTGCTTGTCAATTATGCGAAGAGGCTTGTCCGGTAATAGTAAAAGATCAGTTTCAGTATAATCTTGTCGGGCGTAAGGCTGCCTATATACCTTTCAGCATTGCAAGTCCTAAAGTTGCGGCCATTGATATTGAAAATTGCACACTTTGCGGTGCCTGCGAAAAGGTATGCCCTCCTGGTTGTATAGATTTCACACAAGAGCCGCGTGAATATGTAATAAATGCAAAAACAACCATTGTAGCAACAGGTTTCAAGCTTTATGATCCTTCAAATGTGCCAAGATACAATTATGGAGAGGCCAGAAATGTAATTACATCTATGCAGATGGAGAGGCTGCTTGCCCCTACCCGTCCGTTCCACACTATTTTACGATCAAGCGATGGTAAAGTTCCGGATAAAATTGCCTACGTGTTATGTGCCGGATCGAGAGACGACTCATTAGGAAATCCAATTTGTTCACAAATTTGCTGCATGTATTCAATAAAACAGGCCCAATTGCTAATGGGAGCACTTCCAATGGCAGATATTACAATCTATTACATAGATATAAGGGCCTATGGTAAGGGTTATGATGAGTTTTACGAACAGGCAGTAGGAATGGGAGTGCGTTTTGTAAAAGGGAAGGTCGGAAGGATTTCTGAAAAGGAAAATGGAAATCTGACTCTAAAGTATGAAGATGTTACAACTGGAAAGCTTAAAGAGGCAGATCACGATCTGGTGGTCCTTTCAGTAGGTGTCAAGCCAAACAGCGAACCTGCCGATCTCTTTACAACCCATCAGCTGGAACTTGATTCCCTTAAGTTTGTAAAGCAGAGTGACCCACTACTGAGCCCTGCTAAAACAACAATTAAGGGTGTTTTTGTTGCAGGAACAGCAACCGGTCCCAAGGACATTCCAGATTCAATACTATCTGCGGGTGCTGCATCAACAGAGGCAATATGCTATCTAAATCAATAAACAGACATAATGAGATGAAAAAAAAACTTGGTATATATATATGCGCCTGTGGCGGAAACATCTCCGACTATGTCGACATAGAAAAGGTTAAAGATTCTATAAAGGACGAGGATTGTGTTATTCTGGCAAAGACTACAATGTTTGCATGTGGTGATTCAAACCAGAATGATATGGATACAGATATAAAAGAGAATAACCTGAGCGGTATTGTTGTTGCCAGTTGTTCTCCCAAACTTCATCTTTCAACATTCCGTGCCGTTAGTGAACGTGCTGGTCTGAATAAATATAACTATGTTCATGCAAATATCCGTGAACAGGCATCCTGGGCACATTCCGACGACAAATCAGGCGCGACAGATAAGGCGATTCTACTTGTAAAGGCAGCCATTGCAAAGGCCCGTCTGGCAGAGTCACTTGAACCAATAGTGATAGAATCAAAACGTTCTGTTGCAGTTATTGGTGGCGGAGTAGCAGGCCTGAAGGCTGCTTTATCACTCTCCAGGATGCAGGATGAGGTGTTCCTGATTGAACGGGAATCAAGAGTTGGCGGCAAATTGCATGAACTTGACACAATAAGCCCGGAACAGATTACCGGTAAAGAGCTACTTGCTAGTCTGGAGGAGGACATTAAAAATGAAAAGAATATTATACTGCTGACAAACTCAGAGGTTGTTGGTTATTCAGGAAACATAGGTGACTTTAAGCTTAAAGTTAACATTTCCGGATCTCAGGGACAATCCCTAAAAGATATAAATGTAGGTTCTATACTGGTTGCAACTGGTTTTAACTCCTACACTCCGGCGGATGGAGAGTTTGGTTATAATCAGATAAAGAATGTAATAACACTCCCTCAGTTCAGAAATCTTCTCCGAAATAACAATGAAAAGCTAGTATATAACGATAAAGAAATAAATTCGATAGCTTATATATATTGCGTTGGTAGCCGGCAGGTTAAAGGAGACAACAAATATTGTTCCCGTTATTGCTGCACAGCTGCTGTTCAAGCCTCGCTGGATGTCAAGCACAAATACCCCGAAATCCAAAATTATCATTTTACAAGAGGTGTAAGAACTTATGGCAAGCAGGAATTAATTTATAAAGAGTCCAACAGAGTCGGAGACATCTATATTCAGTTTCCGGACAAGAAACCTCCGGTCTTGACTGAATTCGAAGGAGCTATCTCTATAAAGGCAGGTGACCTGCTTTCTGAGAAAAAAGAGGTGGAGGCAATTGCAGATTTGGTAGTTCTTATTACAGGCATGGTTCCTGATAAAGACACCAGTTTAGGGTCTTTATTAAAACTACCCAAAGGCAGGGACAAATTCTTTAATGAAATTCACATGAAACTCCGTCCGGTTGAGACTGTTATAGACGGAATTACAATTGCGGGAACATGTCAGGGGCCAAAGAATGTTATGGAGTCTGTCAATTCGGCCATGTCTGCGGCAGCAAAGTCGCATTCATTTGTAAGCAAAGGCGAACTTGAACTTGAACCTATAATTGCATATGTTGAGAAAGCGAGTTGCAATTGGTGTAATGCATGTAGTAATGCATGTCCGTTTAATGCAATTTCTATGATTGATTTTGAGGGAAGAAGTGTAGCAACTATAAACACAAGTACATGTAAAGGTTGCGGTATGTGTCTTCCTGTTTGTCCTTCGGACTCCATTGAACTCATCTCTTTTACAAATAAAGAGATGGAGAGTATGATTGATGTACTGGCACAATAAAAGGTAAGATTATGTCTGCAGAAAAAATAATGACAGTAAAAATACTTCGTGAAAGAAGAAAGGTTTCCGACGAGGTAAAAGAGAATTTAAAACAATTCAATAAAGATAAGAAATCACTATTGACAGAGCTTGGACAGGGGGAGAAAACTATTGCCCAACTTAGTAAAGCAACTGGTATATCAAGAGATAAAACCATGTTCCTGGTTATGTCTTTGGTAAAATTCGGATATGCCTCTGTAGGTTCCGTTGATGATAATGATGAGTATTTCACTTATAAAATAAAGAAAAATGAGCAGAATTAATCCAAAATTTGGCAAGGAACTAAAAAAATATGGTGCTACAGAGTTCAGTTCATGCTACAATTGTGGTACATGTACAGCAGTTTGCTCACTATCTACAGGAGAAGATTCGTTCCCTCGCTCTATGGTCCGACTGAGTGAAACAGGAAATGAAGAGGAGATTACAGCCTCACTAAAGCCATGGCTTTGCTATTATTGCGGCGAATGTTCGACTAATTGTCCCCAAACTGCAAATCCAGGTGAGTTAATGATGTCCCTTCGCCGCTGGCTCATGGCTAAATACGACTGGACAGGCTTGTCAGGCTATTTATACAAGTCGTTGACAGCAACAATCATAGCGATGGTTCTTGTAGCTATAGGTGTAGTTGGCTTTGCTGTTTACGAGAAGTTTGACATGGAGGCTATCATGCATTCGGGTCATATGTTTGAAATGTTGGCAATTGCGGGCGTATTTGCAGTTATTTTAATACCAAATATTGCTCGTATGTGGTATTTTACAATAATTAAACCAGGAAAAAATGTCAGTTTCATGACTTATGTGAAATGTCTGGGAGAGTTCTTCATCCATATGTTTACTCAAAAGAGGGCTCTTGGCTGCGACGACAACCAAAAAAGGTGGTTTGAACATTTCATTCTGGTTATCGGATACCTAACCTTGCTATTCACAACAGTTTTTCTTGACTGGTTTGGATCAGAAAGTCTATTTGTAATTGTTCTTGGTTATGTTGTAAGTGCTGTAATTTTTGTGATCACATTCGATTTCGTTCTTGCAAGGATGAAAAAGGCAAAACAGGTGAGCAAACATTCGCAACCATCGGACTGGTTCTTTGTCATATGGCTTCTTCTGATGGGGGTTACAGCTTTTGCAGTAAGACTGTTTATCGATCTAGATATCCTAGAGAGTAACAAATGGCTATATCTGTTCCACCTTACGGTTTTGGCACAATGGGCATTGATAATTGTCCCTTTTGGAAAATGGACTCACTTCCTATACAGGTCATTTGCAATGTATTTTGCTAAATTAACAGTTGTATAATTGATTTATTTTTTATATTTGTATCGACTTTACCTGTAACCCCTACATGAAAAACGGTTCAAATATCAAAAATTTCCTGTTCTTTCAGCTCCCCTATGTTTTTTACATTTCCATTCTGGTGCTTTGGTTCTATTACACGTATTCAGAAGACAACCCGGTAAATTATATAGCACTGGGAATTGCTATGCTGGTTTTCATCCAATATGTCTTTCAGAACAGATTTGTTGGAGTCTCAATTGGAGTTATTGGTTTCTCGTTAAGTCTAATTTTCCTGTTTTCATTCATTTCCAATAGCACAACAGAATCCCCCAGCTTTCTTATGGCTGTCGGTTTGATTATTGCGTCTCTCTCTCTTGTTATGGGCGTCATCATGACCATAACTAACCTTACCGGTTATCCTGTGAAAAGAAAACGACAATAAAGTTTAACTTGTATTTTTTTGTATATTTGGAAATAATAAACAATTCCAAAAAATGGCTGAACATTCAATGGGTCACATCTCTCAGATTATTGGCCCTGTTGTTGATATATGTTTCGAAAACGAAAATTCTGACAAACGGGTAATACTACCCGGAATACACGATGCAATCAAAATAAAACGTCTTGATGGACGGGAGCTTATTGTTGAAGTTCAGCAACACATAGGAGAAAAGACTGTCCGGACAGTAGCAATGGACTCTACGGACGGTTTAAGACGAGGAATGGAGGCTGTTTCGCTTGGGACACCAATCCACGTACCTGTAGGGGGCCAGATTAAAGGTCGGCTGATGAATGTTGTAGGAGAGGCAATTGATGGCATGGGGCCTTTGGATATGACAGGTTCATATTCAATACACAGAGACCCTCCAAAATTCAGTGAACTGATAACTGCTAAAGAAGTTTTCTATACAGGCATAAAGGTTATTGATCTTCTTGAGCCCTATTCCAAAGGTGGGAAAATCGGGCTTTTCGGAGGCGCGGGTGTTGGAAAGACAGTGATTATAATGGAACTAATAAGAAATATTGCCAAAAAGCATAATGGGTTCTCTGTCTTTGCCGGTGTGGGAGAGCGAACAAGAGAGGGAAATGACCTATTAAGGGATATGATAGGTTCCGGTGTCATACGATACGGCAAAGCTTTCAAAAAGAGCATGGAAGATGGTAAATGGGATCTCTCACTGGTAGATCCTATTGAGCTAGCAAAATCACAGACTACACTTGTTTTCGGACAGATGAACGAACCGCCAGGTGCCCGTTCAAGCGTTGCTTTATCGGGATTATCTGTCGCTGAGTCATTTAGGGACGAAGGAACCCAGACAAACGATATTCTTTTCTTTATCGATAATATTTTCAGATTTACTCAGGCTGGTTCTGAGGTATCTGCTCTGTTGGGGAGAATGCCTTCTGCTGTGGGATATCAACCCACACTGGCAACAGAGATGGGTACAATGCAGGAAAGGATTGCCTCTACAAAAAAGGGTTCTATCACATCTATTCAGGCGGTTTACGTACCGGCTGACGACCTTACAGATCCGGCACCATCTACTACTTTCACTCACCTCGATGCAACAACCGTTCTTAGCAGAAAAATAGCAGAACTCGGTATTTATCCTGCTGTGGACCCACTAGAGTCTACATCCAGGATTCTGGACCCGCTTATTGTTGGAGAAGAGCACTACCAGACAGCTCAACAGGTTAAACAGATATTACAAAGAAACAAGGAACTTCAGGATATAATTTCCATTCTTGGTATGGAGGAACTTTCAGACGAAGACAAAACCACAGTAAACAGGGCTCGCAGGGTTCAACGTTTTCTTTCACAGCCATTTTCAGTAGCGGAACAATTTACCGGAATTAAAGGAGCCACTGTCTCTATTGAGGATACTATCAAAGGATTCAAGATGATACTGGAGGGCAGCGTAGATTACCTTCCTGAGCAAGCATTTCTTAATGTAGGGACTATTGAAGAAGCTATTGAAAAGGGAGAGGGAATTTTGAAACAGGTATAACAATGGTCAAGATATGAAGCTTATAATATTGAAATCAGAAGGGTCGGTATTTAACGGAGATGTAGAATCTGTCACGCTACCTGGAAGGGACGGCAGTTTTACATTGCTTGCCAGGCATGCTCCACTGATTTCTATACTGGATAAGGGATTTATAAAATTCCGGAAGATAAATGATGAGGAGCATAACCAATTGGAGATAAACAGTGGATTTGTCAAAGTGAAAAATGATTTGGTTACAGTATGTATTAATTAAAATATAAAATCATGTATAAGGTTAGCCGAAAGATGATGATTACTCTGTTAATATTCTATCTTGCAGTGGGTATTGGGGTTGGATTTGGACTATACTATTTATATCCGGTCTACTATTTTAAATGGTATCCGTTTATACCGGGTTATTTCACCGTTTTAGGAGTCATACTATACAGTTCTTTAATGTTTTATAAAAAAAAGAACCCCAAAAAGATGATAAATGCCTATATGATGATGCGGGGTATTAAATTTCTATTGACAACTGCCACCATTCTTATATATGACTTGACAATGGACGAATACATCTATGAATTCTCCATAACCACCATTGGATTCTATTTCTTTTACCTCTTTATAGAAACATATATTTACTTCAAGTTTGAGAAAGAGAAAACCGTTAAATGAAAAGAAATCTTAAAGTTCTTGTTTGTCTGATTATCCTGACTGTTTCATTCAGGGGGTCTTTAGTTGCAGAAGATATTGATGCAAAAAAAATTATCTTCTCCCACATAGGAGATTCTTATGGATGGCACATTACAACCTGGGGTGATAGACAAATTGGTGTTCCATTACCTGTAATAGTATTCAGTAAAACATCGGGATTAAATATATTTCTCTCTTCCAGGTTGGAGGATGGCGAATCTTACAGAAATTTTAAAATTGCCGTAGAGGGAAGGTATACAAACAAGATTGTAGAGGTTGGACCTGCCGGGGAGGAAACAAGACCTGTGGATATTTCCATAACCAAAAATGCACTTGCACTAATAATTAACAGTACTATTCTAATTACTATTATAATGCTGGTATCCGGGTGGTATAAAAGACACCCGCTCGCTGCTCCAAAAGGTTTTTCCGGAGCAATGGAGATTTTTATTATGGACATAAACGACAACGTAATAAAACCATCAATAGGAAAAGATTATTTAAAATATGCACCCTACCTACTGACTGCTTTCTTCTTTATTTTCATAAATAATGTAATGGGATTGATTCCACTTTTCCCGGGAGGAGCAAATACAACCGGAAATATTGCCGTGACAATGGTTCTGGCACTATGTACTTTTTTTGTTGTCAACATATCCGGAACAAAAGAGTATTGGAAAGAGACTATATGGCCCGATGTGCCTCTATGGATGAAAGTCCCAATCCCTTTAATGCCTGTTATTGAAATATTTAGCGTGTTTTCCAAACCTTTTGCACTTATGATTCGTCTTTTTGCAAACATCATGGCAGGTCATGCAATTATCCTTTCACTTACATCACTTATCTTTATAACCGTGGCCATGGGGCCTTCGGTTAATGTCGGAATGACTGTCTTGTCGGTTGTTCTGAGCGTTTTCATGAATTTTGTCGAAATTCTGGTTGCCTATATACAGGCTTATGTATTTACAATGCTTTCGGCAATTTTTATAGGGTTGTCACAAGTAGAAAAAAGAAAAACAGAAGCTTATTAATAAAAACAACAAAATATTAAGATTATGGTTCTATTTACATTTTTAGAAGTCGCAGCCACCAATATTGGAATTGGTACCATGGGAGCAGCCTTGGGAGCAGGAATTGCCGCTATTGGAGCTGGTTTAGGAATAGGGAAAATCGGCAGTTATGCTATGGAGGCTATTGCAAGGCAACCTGAATCTGCCAACGATATTAGGATGACAATGATTATTGCAGCCGCATTGGTTGAGGGCGCATGTCTTTTTGCAATTGTGGTCTGTTTCCTGGCACTGTAACACATACATTATGTCCTTACTTTTACCTGATTCCGGTTTACTTTTCTGGATGCTGATCTCTTTCGGTATTGTTTTCTTCATTTTGGCAAGATATGGGTTTCCGGTCATTGTCAAAATGGTAGAGGAGCGAAGAGCATTCATACAAAAGTCCCTTGACGATGCCAAATCAGCCAAGACTCAACTGGATAACCTTAAGGAAGAGAGTGATTCGATAATCTCTTCTGCCCGTTTGGAACAGGTTAAAATCCTGAATGAAGCGAATCTGATTAAAGAGCAAATTATCAATTCTGCAAAACAGGAGGCTAAAGATATCTCTGCAAAGATGATGGAAGATACTAAAAGAGAACTGAGCATAGAAAGGGAACTCTCTATTAAGAAAGTACGAAGTCAAATTGCAGCTCTTTCCGTCGAGGTTGCAGAGAAGGTTGTAAGAGCAGAGCTAAATAAAACTCCGGCTCATATGGATATGATAAACCGTTTTCTGGACGAGAGTTCAGAAATGAAATCGTAAGAGATGAACAGAGGTATAATATCCACCCGTTATGCAAAAGCATTGCTGTCCTATGCACTCGAGAAGGGTGCAGATGAGGCGGTCTACTTAAAAATGAATCAATTATCAAGGTGTTTCTTTGAGGTTCAGGAGTTTGAGAAGACATTATCCAGTCCTGTCGTCACTGCCAGCGATAAGTTTTCAATTATCAGAACGGCCTCTGGCAATTTAACAAGTGATGAATTCGACCGATTTATAAATCTTGTAACCAGGAATAACAGAGAGAGTTTATTACGCTCAATTTCTCTGTGTTACATCAAGTTGTATCAGAAGAAAAAAAATGTGAGTATTTGCAATCTTATTACAGCTGTTCCTGTTACGGAAGAGGTTGAGTCAAAAATATCAAAGATGATTATTGACAAAACCCATGGTACTGTAGAACTTAAGAAAAGTGTAAATCCCGGCATTCTTGGTGGGTTTATATTTGAACTGAATTACAACAGGCTGGATGCAAGTGTAGCTACACAGCTAAAGAGGATTAAGAGGCAATTTGAAGCAATAAATAACTACTAAACAGATTATTACATGTCTGAAAACATAAAAATAAGTGAAGTATCTGAAGTATTGAAGATGCAACTTCAGGGAATTGACACAAAGTTGAATTTCGAAGAGGTAGGCACTGTTCTGCAGGTTAGTGATGGTGTTGCAAGGATTTTTGGTTTACTGAATGCAGAATCAAGTGAGTTGCTTGAGTTTGACAATGGCATGGAGGCTGTTGTCATGAATCTTGAAGAGGATAATGTAGGAGTGGTATTACTAGGTCCGTCAGACCATATAAAAGAGGGTGACAGGGTAAAGAGAACCGGCAGGATTGCCTCAATCGATGTTGGAGAGGGCTTGCTTGGACGTGTGATAAATGCTATGGGAGAACCACTTGACGGGCTTGGATCAATAAAAGGTGAACTTACAGAGATGCCGTTGGAAAGAAAAGCACCGGGAGTAATATTCAGACAACCTGTCAACGAGCCGCTTCAGACTGGTCTTAAGGCAATTGATGCAATGATACCAATAGGGCGCGGTCAAAGGGAGCTCATTATAGGTGACCGGCAGACCGGGAAGACATCTATTGCAATTGACACGATTTTAAATCAAAAGGAAAATTATCTGGCAGGTAAACCTGTCTATTGTATCTATGTGGCAATCGGACAGAAGGGTTCCACTATAGCATCTATTGTAAATTTATTAAAGGAGAAAGGAGCATTGAGCTATACAACAATTATTGCCGCCACTGCTTCTGATTCTGCTGCAATGCAATACTTTGCTCCATTCGCAGGAGCAGCAATTGGAGAATATTTCAGGGATACCGGGCGACACGCACTTGTTGTTTATGATGACCTTACAAAACAGGCCGTTGCTTACCGGGAACTCTCACTTATACTCCGTCGTCCGTCGGGTCGCGAAGCATATCCCGGAGACATATTCTATCTGCACTCCAGACTTCTTGAAAGGTCGGCCAAAATTATTGATCAACAAGAGGTTGCATGCAATATGAATGACCTTCCGGAGACATTGAAAGGAAAGGTAAAAGGGGGTGGTTCACTTACAGCACTGCCAATAATTGAGACACAGGCTGGTGATGTGTCGGCATATATCCCTACAAACGTTATATCTATTACCGATGGTCAGATATTCCTCGATACTGCACTTTTTAACCAGGGAAACCGCCCTGCAATAAACGTAGGGATTTCTGTTTCGCGCGTTGGTGGAAATGCCCAGATAAAGGCTATGAAAAAGGTGGCAGGAACATTAAAAATAGATCAGGCACAATTCCGCGAACTTGAGGCCTTTACAAAGTTCGGAGGAGATCTTGATCCTGTAACTGCACGGACAATAGACAAAGGTCAGAAAAACACACGTCTCCTTGTCCAGCCTCAATGCTCACCTATGCCTGTAGAAGAACAGATTGCAATACTTTACTGTGGCACTCACGCTCTTTTGAAGAGTGTTCCCATTGACAAAGTTGCGGCTTTTGAGGTGAATTTCTTAAACATCATCAGAAACACCCCGGTTTTAGAGAAACTCCGGCAAGGAATTCTGGATGATGAAGTTACATCAACAATAGAGAATGTGGCAGCAACAATAACAGGAACTTCCCAAAACATATAAAAGATGGCATCGCTCAAAGAGGTAAAAGGGAGGATCACATCGGTAAACAATACTCTAAAGATCACATCTGCCATGAGAATGATCTCTTCTGTAAAGTTGCACCGTTCACAAATTGCAGCTGCCGGTATGGGGCCCTATCAAAAGGCGCTTAAGGAGATTTTCATCGAAACGGCAGCGGGGCAGAACGATCTTAAATCGGCATATATGGATAACCGCAAAATCAAAAGGGTGGCCATTGTTGCTATATCGTCAAATTCGTCGTTGTGTGGTGCTTTTAATGCAAATATCGAAAAGGCTGTAAAGAGTGCTATAGAAGAGTACATTAGTTTAGGCAAGGAGAATATTATGCTATTCCCGATAGGTAAGAAGATTTCAAAATCACTGGTCAATCATAAATACCCTGTTGAAAGCATTAATGCCGGCATCGCAGACAAACCTACCTATACACTATGTTCTCAGTTGGCTTCCGACTTAATGTCGCTTTTCAAGAATAAGAACGTAGACAGAGTTGAACTGATTTACAACCATTTTAAAACAACTGCCAACCAAGAGGTTACAAGAGAGATTTTTCTTCCTCTTAACTCAATGAATGAGGAGAGAGGTAATCCATCTGACTATATTTTTGAACCCGCCAAGGAAACAATTATAAACGAATTAATTGACAAGGTTTTAACATTCAAGATATTTGCTATTATTAGGGATTCAAATGCTGCTGAGCATGCAGCTCGTACAGTAGCAATGCAAATTGCCTCAGATAATGCAACAAAACTTATTCAGGAGCTCACTGTTCAGTATAACAAGACACGTCAGCAGGCAATAACAAATGAGTTGCTTGATATCATGGGAGGCATAGCCAGATAATCAGATTGTTATTCTTTTTCTCCTCCTTACCTTGTAAATTTCAAACCAGATAATACTTAGAAAGCCCAGCAGGACACAGACAATTGCTTCTACAAATTTTATACTTTCAAACTGAAACAGACTTATTAAAAATGGAGAGTTAAGTATAAGAATCAAGAAGAATCCTGCTCCCCCTACAACCCATTTGACACTACTGTTTGGAGTAAGGATTATCCTGAAAATATTTTCAGACCATGATCTGTTCGATAGTATTACAGCAATGTTTGAAGATATTAATGTTACAAAAGTAAGCGTCCTGACTGCTTTTTCTGTGTACCCCATATCAAGACCCACAAAGTAGACAAGTAGAGTGATTATCAATATACCAATCCCTTGTGAACAACTGAGTAATATCTTTCCAATACCAAAGAAGGGCGCATCTATTGCTTTAGGTGGTCTTGACATCACATTCTTCTCCTCTCTCTCTGCTTCAAAGATAATTGAACACGCCGGGTCAATAATCAGTTCCAGAAATACAATATGAACAGGCCAAAGTATCAATGGAAGGTCTGCAAAAAAAACCGGTATAAGAGATAATCCGGCAATTGGAACATGTATTGCAAAGATATAGCTGAGTGCTTTTTGCAGGTTGTCAAATATTCTGCGCCCCATCTTTACTGCACCAACAATTGATGAGAAATTATCATCCATTAAAACTAAAGAAGATGCTTCCCTTGCTACATCGGTACCCTTCTCTCCCATTGCTACTCCAATGTTTGCAGCTTTCAAAGCCGGAGCGTCGTTTACACCATCTCCAGTCATAGCAACAATTTCACCGTTTTTCTTAAGCGCATTAACTATTTTTAGTTTCTGTTCCGGAACAACTCTTGCAAAGATGTTTACCTCTTTTATTCTTTTGCATAGTTCATCTTCATTCATTAACTGCAATTCAGAACCTGTTATGCAAAGTTCCGGGTGTTTAAGTCCTATCTCCTTACCAATATTTATGGCTGTTACGGGATAGTCTCCGGTAATCATAATTACCCTTATTCCTGCTTTGTAACACTCTTCTACAGCTTTTGGCACACTCTCTCTTATAGGATCGGACAACCCAATCAATCCAACAAACTCAAAATCAAAATCATGTTGTATCTCTGGCAGATCCCGCGGTGTAATCTTAGCTTTTGCCACACCTATTATTCTTAACCCTGCCGACGCCAGTTCGGATACTGTCTTTTCATATTTTAATATACTTTCACTGCTTAAGTGGCACAGATCAAAAATTGCTTCAGGAGCTCCTTTAGTTGCAATAACTCTTTCATGACTTGATGGGCTGGAGAATACTCTCGACATTGCAAGAAGTTCTTTGGACAAGGGATATTCTTTCTCCATTATCCAGTCATTATGAATATGTTCTGTATCATTAAGGTAGCTTTCTCCTATTGTGGTTATGGCTTTTTCCATTGGGTCAAAGGGATCTACCTGACTGGAAAGGATTCCGTACTCGATAATTTCATGATATTGTTCAGGCACATCTCTTGTAACAGAAACATTTATCACTTCTTCTCCATTATAAAGAGAATTAACAGTCATTTTATTTTGTGTAAGGGTCCCTGTTTTGTCTGTACACAATACTGTAGCAGAACCAAGTGTCTCAATAGCAGCCGGTTTTCTGGTTAATACAGATTTCTTTGATATCCTCCATGCTCCAATGGCAAGAAATATTGTCAGAACAACAGGAAACTCCTCAGGCAGCATTGCCATAGCCAGAGTAATACCTGCAAGGAAACCCTGTAGCAGGTCGCCTCTTGTTATAGTATAAATACCAATAACAGCTACACATAGGACAACCCCGATAATTGCCAGCCTTTTTACAAGAACACCCATTTCTCTGTTAAGCTTGGTGGGTTCCTCCTTAACGGTCTCCAAAGCTTTTCCGATTTTTCCTATCTCTGTATTTATGCCTATGCCGGACACTTCATATATACCATTACCCTGAACTATCATAGACCCCGAATACACACATGGAATATCGTCACCCCCCGGAACAAAATCGCTATCGCTCTCCTCCCATTCCCTCTTTCTTACTGAAACAGATTCTCCGGTCAGAAGAGATTCATCGGCCATTAGGTTAACACTATGAAGGACATTTCCGTCAGCCGGTACCCTGTCGCCCTCCTGCAAGACCACAATGTCTCCCATTACCACCTCTCTGCCTGCTATTCTATATGTTTCGCCATCTCTTATGACCAGTGCCCTCGGACTTGCAAGATCCTTTAAAGCATCAAGCGCCTTTTCGGTTTTTCTCTCCTGAAAATATTCAATGCCCATAATTACGAAAACGAAGCTCATTAGCATTATACCTTCCTGGATATCACCCAGAAAAAGATATAGCGAACCACAGGCAACCAGAAGAAGGAACATAGGTTCTTTTAGTATTCCTACTGCGATTTTTAATGCTCCACGGTTTTTTGAAGAGGGTAATTCGTTAAAACCATATTTGGCACGACGAGCGTTTACCTCCTCCTGCGAGAGACCCTTGTAGCTTTTTTGCGATGCTTTGTTTTCCATACAATATTTATCTGATTGCTTTGTCAATAATTTCTATAAGTTGTTCTGTCTCCTTTTGAGAGAGATTTTTTGTAAAAAGTTCTGCAATGGACTGATGTGCAAAATCATGCATTTGATTTAGCAACCGTCCGTTTTCTGTCAGATGAAGATGGGTGCTCCTTCTGTCCTGATCTGAACGGACTTTATATACACACCCTTTTTCGATCAGTTTGTCAATTGCGACCGTAACTGTTGGTTTGGAAAGATTCAGTGCTGCTGACAACTCTGTAAGACTGGGATTGTTGAGGTGACCGATTGTCTCAAGGTAGTGCATTTGAGTCAGTGACAAGCCTGTTGTGTTATACTGCTCCCGGGCACGGTCCTCCATGCGGCCCATAATATCGGATAGTTTGGCAATTATGTTTATCAGATTATTCATGCCGCAAATATAGTTAGTTTAGACTAACTAACAAATATTTCAACAAAAAAAGGGGGCTGAAAATTCAGCCACCTTTTATATATCTGGTTGTCAGAATGGATTACATCTTGTCGTTACTGCCAAGCACACTCAGGATTTTGTGCTTGTAGAGTGCCTTTAGTGCGTCACGTGCCGGTCCAAGATACTTACGAGGGTCAAACTCTTCAGGTTTCTCTGCAAAAACCTTTCTTATTGCAGCTGTCATAGCAAGACGGCCATCAGAGTCAATATTTATCTTGCACACTGCACTGGCTGCAGCTTTCCTAAGCTGATCCTCAGGAATTCCTATAGAATCTTTAAGCTTGCCGCCGTACTTGTTTATCTCTGCAACTATATCCTGCGGTACGCTTGATGAACCATGGAGTACGATTGGGAACCCTGGTATTCTAACCTCAATTTCTTTAAGGATATCGAGACGGATCTCAGGATTCTGCCCCGGTTTGAATTTGAAAGCTCCGTGAGAAGTTCCAATAGAGATTGCAAGAGAGTCCACACCTGTCTTTTTCACAAACTCTTCTACCTCTTCCGGTTGTGTATATGTGTGGTGCTCTGCCGACACTTCATCTTCAACACCTGCCAGTACTCCAAGTTCTCCCTCTACAGAAACATCATGAGCATGAGCATACTCTACAACCTGTTTTGTAAGTTCTATGTTCTTTTCGAAAGGAAGGTGAGAACCGTCTATCATAACCGAAGAGAATCCCATATCTATGCAAGATTTGCAGAGTTCAAGTGAATCTCCGTGATCGAGGTGAAGTACGATTGGAATGTTTGCGCCAAGTTCTTTGGCATATTCAACAGCTCCCTGAGCCATATAACGTAGTAGTGTCTGATTGGCATATTTTCTTGCACCGCTTGATACCTGAAGAATGACAGGAGATTTTGTCTCTACACAGGCCGAGATTATCGCCTGCATCTGTTCCATATTGTTAAAGTTAAAAGCAGGAATTGCATACCCGCCCTTTACTGCTTTGGTAAATAGTTCTTTTGTGTTTACTAAACCAAGTTCTTTGTATGAAATCATAATATCTAAAATTTATTATTAAACCTTTTCGCGGCAAAGTTAACATAAAAATCTAACTTTGCTTATAAATTGAAAATTATGAAATCGCATGTATTACAGGAATCTAACTGGAAAACAGTTAAAGATGAGTCATTTAACATTGCAATTTTACCATGGGGTGCCACAGAGGCGCATAACTTTCATCTTCCCTACGGAACTGATACCATTTTAGCAGAGAAAGTTGCCGCTGATGCTGCAGAAATTGCAAACAGAGGTGGAGCGGGCTGCATTGTACTGCCATCGATTGCATATGGCGTGAATACCGGACAGATGGAAGTTAAGCTTTGCATGAACATGAGACCATCCACTCAAATGGCAATTGTAAGGGACATTCTTGAGGTTCTGGACAAACATGAGATAAAAAAGTTAGTTATACTGAATGCTCATGGTGGTAATGCATTCGTTCCCATTATCAGGGAACTCTCTCTTGAATACCCGCATATACTCATGAGTGCAGTAAATTGGTGGACCGCATGTAAACCTGACGGATTTTTCGTGGAGGCAGGCGACCATGCAGGAGAGCTTGAGACATCATGTATGCAATTTATTGCCCCGGATCTTGTTCTTCCTCTTGAGGAGGCCGGTAATGGTAAAGAGCGGAAATTTGCTATTGATGGGTTCAATGAGAAGTGGGCATGGACGCCAAGAAGATGGATATACATAACAGAAGATACAGGTGTGGGAAATCCAAAATACGCAACTCCGGAAAATGGTGAGCGTTTTTTGAAGTGTTGCACAGAAAAAATTGCCCGGTTTTTAAATGATTTGTCTAAAGTTAAAAGTGAAAGTGATCAATATGAATAACAAGGTTCTGATATTCTCCGCTCCATCCGGGGCAGGAAAAACAACGGTAGTGCGCCATCTGCTAGATAAATATCCATTCCTTGAGTTTTCTGTCTCTGCAACATCGCGCTTGCCCAGAGGTGAAGAGGTGAATGGCAGTGACTATTTTTTTCTTGACAAAATGGATTTTATTGAAAGGATAAAGGCTGGAGATTTTATCGAATATGAAGAGGTCTATTCAGGTTTTTTCTATGGTACCCTAAAAAGTGAAGTTGAACGGATTTGGTCGGAAGGTAAAATTGTAGTATTTGACATTGATGTAAAAGGCGGGGTAAACCTTAAAAAGCTTTACGGCGAGAGTGCTCTTGCCGTTTTTGTACAGCCTCCGTCCATTAATGTTCTCAGAGAACGATTGGTGGCAAGAGGTACCGATTCTCCCGAAACAATTGAAAAAAGAGTGGACAAAGCAAGTGAGGAGCTAACCTTTTCCAAATATTTCGACAGGGTCCTGGTAAACGAGAACCTCGATAACTGCCTGAAAGAGGCAGAAAAACTTGTAGAAAATTTTTACTCAGAAAAGCCATTGTCTAAAATTAAGTAAATGCGCGTAGCTCTCTTTTTCGGATCATTCAATCCTCTGCATATAGGCCACATAGCCATATGTAAATACCTTCTGGATAGTGGTGAGATTGATCAGCTAAGGTTGGTTGTGAGCCCTCAGAATCCCCTAAAAGACAAATCACAGGTTGACAACAGCTCTGACAGGCTGGAACATGTAAGATGCTCAGCATCTCATCTTGGAAACAAGGTAGAAGTATCGGACATTGAATTTTCATTGCCGGCCCCGTTATACACTATCTCCACATTAAGACAATTGAGTGCTCAGGAACCTCAGAATGAATTTATTCTCATAATTGGGGCAGACAATCTTGCCATAATAGAACAATGGAAACTGTGGGAGAATCTTCTCAAAGAGTATCAGGTGTGGGTATATCCCCGCAGCGGGTTCGATGGTAAAGAGCTATGTAAAAGGTATGGGGCCCGTCTTATTGATGCACCAAACATTGATGTCTCTTCAACTCAGATAAGAGATGGAGAGGCAGATGGTAAGGACCTCTCCTATCTTAAGGCATAATTATGTTAAAGAAAAAAATCAACATATTCTGGTTTAGAAACGATCTCAGGCTTGAAGACAACCGCGGATTATATGAGGCTCTCAGATCCGGTCTAAGAGTTCTGCCTCTGTTCATATTCGACACGGACATTCTCAGTCAACTCCCCGACAAGTGTGACAGAAGAGTGGATTTCATACATCAGGCACTCTCCAGACTCGAATCGAAAATTTCCTTAATAAAAGGAACCGGCTCCGGTGAGTTCCCTATTCTATATATGTATGGAAAACCGGAGGCTGCTATTGAATTCATATCATCAGAATTCAATGTCTGTTCTGTTTTCTGTAACGAAGATTATGAGCCCTATGCTGTAGAGAGAGACCAAAAAGTTGCCTTATTACTCAAAAACAAAGGAATAACCTTTCAATGCTTTAAAGATCAGGTTATTTTCTCAAAAGATGATGTTCTTAAGCCAGATGGTCAGCCCTATACTGTTTACACTCCTTACTCCAGACAATGGCTCAATAAACTAAATAATGAACCTGATACCCATCTGAAACATTGGCCATCCGAAGAGCTTACTCATCAACTTGTCATGTCATCCGAATTGTTGCCACTGTCAAATCTGGAACATGAAAACAATGGTTCTCTAAAACTATTCAAGAACATGCCGACCCTTGATGATATAGGGTTTATCCCTTCCGGAGAAATTTTCAATAGCCCTATCCTTATAAATTCAATAGTTGCAAACTATCACATTACCCGGAATTATCCTGCAAATGAAGCCGGAACTACACGGCTAAGTGCACATCTAAGATTCGGCACTATAAGTATACGAACCCTTGTCCGCTCTGCATACGAGCTTAACAAGGTATGGCTCGGAGAGTTGATATGGCGAGAGTTTTTCAAGTCGGTCATATATCACTTTCCATATGCAGCAGACGGGCCTTTTAAAAAGAAGTATGGCTTTATTGCATGGAGGAATGACGCGAAGGAGCTGGAAAAATGGTGCAAGGGAGAGACAGGATACCCAATAGTTGATGCTGGTATGCGGGAGCTAAATCAGACGGGATTCATGCATAACCGGGTAAGAATGATTACTGCAAGTTTCCTTGCCAAGCATCTGCTCATCAACTGGCAAATAGGTGAGAGCTACTTTGCTGCTAAGCTTCTTGACTACGATCAGTCTGCTAACAATGGAAACTGGCAATGGGCAGCTGGCTGCGGATGTGACGCGGCCCCATATTTCAGAGTATTCAATCCTGAATTACAGACAAAGAAATTTGATCCTGATAATATTTATATTAGAAAATGGGTTCCGGAATTCGACAATCCGTCGGAATATCCAAAACCCATTGTAGATCACACAACTGCAAGATTGCGGGCAATGGCTGTATACAAAGCCGGTATCACTGAACTTTGACAATCTTCATAAAAGCATTCCACAGAGAATCTTCAGGAGGAGGTGCCAATATAATAACTTCACTCTTCTTTACAGGATGGATAAACTTTATGCTCCTCGCATGCAGTGAGATGCTTCCGTCAGGATTGGACCTTGATGCCCCGTATTTAAGGTCACCCTTTATAGGACAGCCAATCTCTGCAAGCTGGCACCTTATCTGATGGTGCCTTCCGGTGAGAAGCTCAACCTCTATAAGATGGTAGCGGTCGCTACTTGCAAGAACCTTGTATCGCAGCCTCGCCTCCTTTGCATCGTTTTTGGGCAGAAGACTGGCATATGACTTGTTTTGCTTCTCATTCCTGACGAGATAATGTTTGAGCTCTCCAACAGGATTTTCAGGTTTATTTGCAACAATTGCCCAGTATTTTTTCTCTATCTCACTGTTTCTGAACATCTCATTGAGTCTCTCAAGCGATTTGGATGTTTTTGCAAAAACAGCAATACCGGTAACCGGTCGGTCAAGGCGGTGGGGAACACCTATGAATGCTGCCCCCGGCTTATTGTCGCGGTCGGCAATAAATCTTGAAATGATTTCACTCAGAGGCTTGTCTCCTGTTTTATCGCCCTGGACAATCTCTCCGGACCTTTTGTTTACGACAATCAGATGATTGTCCTCGTAGAGAATATTCATGTTAGTATTGCTCCTGATCATTAGGGAACTCTCTGCTCCTGATATCACTTATATAGTTTTTTACAGCCTTTAGCATCTCATCGTGAAGGTTGTGGTAACGCCTCAGGAACCTGGGCGAGAACTCCTGTGTGAGTCCCAGCATGTCATGCATTACCAGCACCTGACCATCCACTCCATTACCGGCACCAATTCCAATTACCGGAATTTTCAACACTTCTGCCACTTTGGTACCCAGTGATGCCGGAATTTTTTCAAGCACTAATGCAAAACAACCGGCTTCTTCCAATGCAAGTGCATCTTCTATGAGTTTACTTGCTTCTGCCTCCTCTTTTGCTCTTACACTGTATGTCCCGAACTTATGGATCGACTGCGGTGTTAATCCAAGGTGTCCCATTACCGGAATTCCGGTTGAGAGTATCCTGCTTACAGACTCCAGAATTTCAGAGCCCCCTTCCACCTTTACGGCATCTGCCTCTGATTCCTTCATTATTCGTATTGCACTGAAAACTGCCTGTTTGGAGTTACCCTGATATGTTCCGAATGGCATATCAACAACAACCATAGGGTTTTTTACAGCTTTGACGACACTCTGTGCGTGGTAGATCATCTGGTCCAAAGTTATAGGAAGGGTGGTTTCGTGTCCCGCCATTACATTTGCAGCAGAGTCCCCTACCAGTATGATATCTATTCCGGCTTCATCTATAATTTTGGCTGATGTATAATCATATGCGGTCAACATTGCGATTTTCTCGCCCCTTTGCTTCATCTCAAGCAGTCTTTGCGTAGTGATGATGCGCTTTTTTCCCTCTACAGACATATCCTTTTTATTAAATAATCATGATTTTTTCGAGTCACAAAGCTAAGTAAATAATTAAGACGACAACTCTGCCACCTTGTCAGTTTTTCCATTTGGCACAATGTTAGATGCAATCATGGGCAAAGCAAAGAAAAACAATTAAAATTCTATCTATATTATGGGAAAAATTATCGGAATTGACCTTGGAACCACAAACTCCTGCGTAGCAGTGATGGAGGGAAACGAACCTACTGTCATTATAAACAGCGAAGGCAAGAGGACAACACCTTCTGTAGTTGCATTTGCAGACAACGGAGAGAGAAAAATCGGAGACCCTGCAAAGAGGCAGGCAATCACAAATCCTACAAGAACCATCTTCTCTATCAAGAGATTCATGGGAGAATCCTATGACCGCGTTCAAATGGAGGTTCATCGTGTACCTTACAAAGTAGAAAAGGGAGATAACAATACTTCAAGGGTGAATATTGACGGTCGTCAGTATACTCCGCAAGAGATATCGGCTATGATTCTTCAGAAGATGAAGAAGACAGCTGAGGACTATCTTGGACAAGAGGTTACAGAGGCAGTTATTACAGTACCTGCATATTTTAGTGATTCACAGAGGCAGGCAACCAAAGAGGCCGGAGAGATTGCAGGTCTTAAGGTAATGAGGATCATAAATGAGCCTACAGCTGCTGCGTTGGCTTATGGTCTTGACAAACAACACAGAGAGATGAAAGTTGCCGTATTTGACCTTGGAGGTGGCACTTTTGATATCTCAATCATGGAACTTGGAGAGGGCGTTTTTGAAGTTAAATCTACAAACGGCGACACTCACCTTGGCGGTGACGACTTTGACCAGAAAATTATCGACTGGCTGGCAGAGGAGTTCATGAGTGAAAACAGTGGACTTGATTTAAGAAAGGACCCTATGGCCCTTCAAAGACTTAAAGAAGCAGGCGAGAAAGCAAAAATCGAGCTTTCAAGTCAGACCTCTACCGAGATCAACCTACCTTATATAATGCCTGTTGACGGCGTTCCAAAACACCTTGTTAAAACTCTTACACGTGCCAAGTTCGAACAACTTTGCGACTCTTTGATACAGAGAACTGTTGAACCTTGCCGCAAAGCTCTGAGCGATGCAAACTACAAGGCAAGTGATATTGACGAGATTCTTCTTGTAGGAGGTTCAACACGTATACCTGCAATTCAGCAGATAGTAGAGAAGTTCTTTGGCAAAGCACCAAGCAAGGGTGTTAATCCAGACGAGGTGGTTGCAGTGGGTGCTGCAATTCAGGGAGGTGTTCTTGCCGGTGATGTAAAGGATGTACTTCTTCTTGACGTAACTCCACTTTCACTTGGTATTGAAACATACGGTTCTGTAATGACCAAACTTATTGAGTCAAACACAACAATTCCTACACGCAAGTCAGAGGTGTTCAGTACTGCCAGTGACAACCAGCCTTCAGTGGAAATTCACATTCTGCAGGGTGAGAGACCAATGGCTAAGGATAACAAGACAATAGGCAGGTTCCATCTCGATGGCATTGTTCCTGCTCCAAGAGGTGTTCCTCAGATCGAAGTTACATTTGATATAGATGCAAACGGCATCCTCCATGTGTCTGCAAAAGACAAAGGAACCGGCAAAGAGCAGAAGATCAGAATTGAAGCATCGAGCGGATTAAGTGAGGCAGAGATCAAGAAAATGAAGGATGAAGCTAAGGCCAACGAAGCTACAGATAAGGCAGAGAGAGAGAAGGTGGATAAGGTGAATGCTGCCGATGCAATGGTGTTCCAGAGCGAGAAAAACCTTAAGGAGTATGGCGACAAGATTCCTTCCGACAAGAAGGGAGCAATAGAAAGCGCACTTGCTGCTCTTAAAGAGGCTCACAAATCGGGTGATGTATCGGCCATAGACAAAGCAATGGAGGGAATGAATGCAGCATGGCACGCAGCTTCTGAGGACATGGCCAAAGCAGCCCAGGGTGGTCCTGCTCAAGGAACAGATCCGGGTGCCGGTCCTACAGAAGGTACAAGCAATGGCGGGTCCGACAAAGAGGTTACCGATGTTGACTTCGAAGAGGTGAAGTAAAGACGTTTAAAAACGTTAATCAAAAATAGGGAAACCGCAGTAAATATATGATTTACTGCGGTTTTTATTTATAGAATTATTTATCAATTCAACGACTAATAGATATAAACAGAATCTAATAAAATATAATTTGCACTTTAGTAGTGCAATTTTTGCAATAATATGCACTTATATTGTGCTTATTTGTTATTTTTACTAAAAATTAACTGCTATGGACAAATTATTTGAACAGTTTCAGAAGCTTCTAAAAGAGACAGATACCGGTTTCTTCCGCTACATTTATGCTGAAATAAACTGGAATAGCCGAATGATTGGACTTACTGGTCCACGTGGAGTTGGGAAAACTACGCTGGTTTTACAGCATATTAAAAAGAACATAAATCCTGCTGAGACACTGTATGTAACTGCTGAGGATTTTTATTTTGCAGACAACAAGCTGATTGATTTAGCTGGTGATTTTGTAAAACGCAGCGGGAAATACCTGTTTATTGATGAGATTCATAAATACAAAGACTGGGCTAAGGAACTAAAACTGATCTATGATTATCATCCGGAACTGAATGTGGTGTTTACCGGTTCTTCGGTATTAGATATCAAGAAAGGAGCCTCCGATTTAAGCCGTAGGGCTTTAATGTATACTATGCAAGGTTTGTCTTTCAGGGAATATTTGCAATTGTTTCATCAAGTGACTGTCCAGCAGTATTCTTTGGAAGAAATTCTGGATCATAAAGCCGAACTTCCTGGAATAAAACATCCACTGCCTTTGTTTGAAGATTATCTGAAAAGAGGGTATTATCCTTTTGCATTAGAGGAAGGTTTTGATCTGAAACTACAACAGATTGTTAACCAAACTTTGGAAACAGATATTCCGTTGTATGCCGGGATGAATGTGTCCACTGGCCGGAAATTGAAGCAATTGCTGGCCATTACTGCTAAGAGTGTGCCGTTTAAGCCCAATATGACAAGTATAGCAACTGCACTTTCGGCCAGTCGGAATAACATAACTGATTATTGCCTGTTTATTGAAGAAGCCGGAATGATAGCACAACTAAGGGATTCTACAGGAGGAATAAGGGGGTTGGGAAAGGTGGATAAAATTTTTCTTGACAATACGAATCTGATTTACAGTTTAGCAAACGATAACTCCAATAGAGGAAATATAAGAGAAACGTTTTTTCTGAATCAGCTAAGAGTAAAGTATGATGTAATAGTATCGCCTGTAGCTGATTTTCTGATTGGTGATTATACGTTTGAAGTAGGTGGAAAAAATAAAGGATTGAAGCAAATCCAAGGTACAAATAAAGCATTTATAGTAAAAGATGACATTGAACTAGGATATTTGAACACGATACCACTCTGGCAGTTTGGTTTAACCTACTGATTAGAAATTGCGTAAAAATAATCTGTTGAGGACTTGCTGAAAAATGCTCTTAAGGAATTGATTATTCATATTATTATGAAGAAAACGAATAGCGAATAAATTTGTTTTGAGTTAGTTCAAATAATTTATACAGCATTGGAGATACGCCTCCCCATTTGCTGCGCAAACGTGGCCCCTCCCTCCTCGGGCGCGAGGTATCTCCAATCATGCATACATTATCTTATAACTATTGGCAAAACCCTTTACAATGGCCGGTATTGTTCTTATATTTGTTAATAATAACTTGAATAACTATTTCAGATCAACATTCTTAACTGGTATGAGTAAAATTTCAATCCGTTTTTTCGACGACCGTGAAGTTCGTGCCATTTGGGACGAAGAGAACAACAAATGGTGGTTTTCCGTTTTAGATATTGTCGCGGTTCTAACTGAGCAGAATGACTACACTAAAACACGTAACTATTGGAAATATCTAAAGGGTAAGCTTAGAAAGGAAAAGAATGAGTTGGTTAGTGCTACTAACCAACTGAAATTAGCAGCATCGGATGGCAAGAAGTATTTAACTGATACTCTTGATAGTGACGGTATTATTTCTCTTGCCAAGCATTTTCCAAATAATAAAGCCGTCAAATTTTTGGACTGGTTTACATACAGCGACAACAGTATTGACGGGCAGAGTAAGAAAAAGGCTTATTCATTTTTCGAAAGCAATCTCATTAGCGAAGCAGAAATCGGGACAACGAAAAGTTTGCAGCAAATTCATGCCTATATTTTCGGTGGGTTATATGACTTCACGGGAAAAATAAGGCAAAAAAACATTTCAAAAGGTGGCTTTCAATTCGCAGCAGCACTGTTTCTGGACAGTACATTAAAGCAAATTGAAGAAATGCCTGAAAATACTTTCGAGGAAATTGCCGATAAATATATAGAAATGAACATTGCCCACCCATTTATGGAAGGCAATGGGCGAAGTACACGCATTTGGCTGGATTTAATCTTCAAGAAACGACTAAAACTTTGCGTTGATTGGAGTAAGATTAATAAAAATGATTATCTGAGCGCAATGGTAAAAAGTTCGATAAACAGCGCGGAGTTTAAGAACTTGCTAAAAAATGCTCTTACAGATGAAATTAGCAGCCGCGAAATGTATATGAAAGGAATTGACTATTCGTATTATTATGAAGAGAATGAATGATTTGTTATCCAATATCGATAAAATCCATACAACAGAATTAGGCATTGTGCGGATTAAGAAAAATCTTTCAATAGAAACCGACGATGTTGTAAATTGGTGTAAGCATCAAATTCAGCATGCAGACAGTATAATAAGGAGCGGAAAGAATTGGTATGCTTCTGTTGGAAATACGATAATAACCATAAACGCTAAAAGCTATACAATAATAACAGCCCACAAAGAGTGATCGTAAGGTCATTCTTTTTTGTTATTAGTTAGTTAAAATGTATACAGGAGTTGAGATACGCCTCCCCATTTGCTTCGCAAACGTGGCCCCTCCCTCCTCGGGCGTGAGGTATCTCCAATCCTGCATATATTGATTTATAACTATTTCTTAAACTTCATTTACTAAATCCAACTAAACGCCTATCTTATAATCACTTAAGGTTGTTTTACCAAATATTTTTGAAATAAGCGCGTTTTGACGGGTAAAAACTCGCTTATTATATTTATATTCGCTATGAATATATCCTTTCAAATGGTTGACATTATTCAAAGCCATTACTACGGAACAAACTGCAACTATAAAAAAACTGGCACTTAAATACAACCCGGCTACCATTGCGTTTCTGGGGGCTATACTTGAAACAATCAGTTCGAAAGAGGACAAAACACTCCTTTTCAATGCATTGAATCCCATGACAACCTATAAACTTGGAATCTCTGCAGAAATACTCTCTACCCAACGAAAATGGTATATTAGATGACGCGAATGTTTATAAAAGCAATTATAAACCGCTAATTATTAGCAATATGGCAAAAGAAACCAATATAACGGTAAAAGAAGTGTCGGTTCGTACTTTAAAAGTGAACGGTACAGATTATATTAGCATTACCGACATTGCAAAGCAAAAAAACACGATTGAGCCGAAAGATGTAGTAAAAAACTGGATGCGGCTCAAAAACACATTGGAATATTTAGGACTTTGGGAGCTATTAAACAATCCGGCTTTTAAAGGGGTCGAATTCGATCCCCTTTTGAAGGATGCTGGTAGTAACGCTTTTACAATGAGTCCGTCTCGATGGGTAGAACTTACCGGAGCAATTGGCATAATTACGAAAAATGGTGCAGGTGGTGGAACCTATGCACAGAGAGATATTGCTTTCAAGTTTGCAAGTTGGGTATCGGTTGAGTTTGAATTGTATTTAGTAAAAGAATTTCAACGCCTCAAGGAAGAAGAGCAAAAACAACTGGGTTGGACTGCCAAACGCGAACTTTCAAAAATTAATTACCATATACACACCGATGCCATTAAGCAAAACCTTATTCCAGTTGAACTTACTATACAACAAATATCGTATGTATATGCAAACGAAGCTGATGTGCTTAATGTCGCTCTATTTGGTATCACCGCCAAACAATGGCGTGATGAAAACCCCGATTTGAAAGGGAATATACGTGACTATGCCGCCATTAACGAACTTATTTGCCTCTCTAATATGGAAAATCTGAATGCAGTTTTTATCAACGAGAACATGCCACAATGTGAGCGATTGACTAAATTAAATCAGATTGCCATTAAACAGATGAAGATTTTGCATGAGGTTGAAAACAGAAAACTTTTATTATAGTATGAAAAATCAATCATTTTTTTCTAAAGTCTTTGCATTTACTGTAATTCTGTTTCAGTGTTCAGTAATTTCTATCAGCGCCTATGGGAAGTCGGTCTCATCGACAACAAATCAATCAGATTCTGTTCTCCTCAAAGAAATCCTCAGCCTAAAGAAGCAACTGGAAAACAACCAACATACCTATGATCTCATTATAAAGAAGATTGACGATATTATATGGGTTCAGAAGCTGGGCGACATTGCCTATATAGATAAAGTAAGGCTTGCGGGCCCTCCGCGATGGAAACCGAAAAATAAAGATGACAAGTTTGCAGGAAATCTTCTTCAGTTCTACACCTATGTGTTTATTCCCAAATTTGTGAACCCCTCAAAGAAATACCCGCTGATTGTTCTTCCGCACAGTGGCATACATGCAGATTTCTCCACATATTACTCACATATTGTAAGAGAACTTTTATCACAGGGCTACATTGTGGTTTCTGCTGAATACAGGGGGAGCACAGGCTATGGAAAGGATACCTGGGAGAATATAGATTATGGCGGTCTGGAAAATGAAGATGTAATGGTAAGCCGTGATTATATGATTGAGAATTACTCTTTTGTAGATGGTGAAAATGTTGGGATCGTTGGTTGGAGTCATGGCGGGATGATATCCTTAATGCATATTTTAAGACATCCCGACAAATACAAGTGTGCTTTTGCCGGTGTACCAGTAAGCGACCTTGCAAACAGGTTAGCTTCCCACAAAAAAGACTACAGTGATTATTTTACAGCCTCCTACCATATAGGAGAATCAATTGCGGACAATCCACTGGAGTACAAGAGAAGGTCTCCCTCCTATTACGCGAAAGATCTTGAAAAACCCCTTCTAATCCACACAAACACAATTGACAATGATGTTTATGTAGAGGAGGTACTACTTATGATTGACTCATTGAAGGCCCACAAAAAGAAATTTGAATATAAGGTATTCGAAGCTGCGTCGGGGGGACACGGATTCGACAGAATCGACAGCAAAGAGGCTACTGAAATCCGTTATACAATATACAAGTTCCTTGAACGATATCTCAATCCTGTGAGACCATTCAGAAACCCTGCAGATATGAGAAAAGCAGGCTATATGTTCAATTGAATGTTATTTTTTTAATATCTTTGATACGATTTGAAAAAATATTATGAAACTTATCAGAACTTTTATAATCTCGGTTTTATGCATATCATATGCATCCCAGATTTTTGCCCAAAACGCCCAACAAGCTATCAACAAAATATTCAAGGGCAAGACCACAGTAGGCATCGTTTACTCCTTTGGCGATAACAGCCTGAATAGCTCCATGAACTTCGAAGGTGGTCCCGGATATTACGGAAAAGGATTTTATGGACTGGGGGCACGTGTATCCATGGAAATCTACAATAATCTCGATATTGTAACAGGTGTAACTCTAGTTGGAAACAAATTCGAGGTGACTCCTCCTTATACTGGAACACCGGTACTGACTAGTTCGATGAACCTAAATGTGTTTTCAATACCCCTCTTTGCAAAATATCACTTTCTCAAGTTTCTTTATGTCAGCGGAGGTCCTGTCTTTAATCTTAACAGTGGAGAAAGGGACCTTAACGGAATTGGAGCAGGTCTTGATTTTGGAGGAGAATACTCTTTTAACAACGGAATGGTTTTATCCTTTGGTCCCTTTATGAGGGTCATTGGCATATTACCCTGGAAAAACTACAAGCTCATAAACTCAGGGGTCAATTTTGGCATCGGTTACAGGTTCTGATTCTTTCACTTTCATTAAAAGATTTTTGTTTGGAAATAATGGTTATAGTGTTCATCATCGGCTATTTTGCCATAGCCATGGAACACAAGATTCAAATAGATAAAGCGGCAATAGCACTATTGACGGCGGGGATTTTATGGGTTATTTATATTGTTTTCACCCCTGTTTCTGCATCTATTGTAAATGCCGAAGCGTTCCGGGAGTTTTTACATAACAATCCCGGGCTTAGCTCCATTCCTTTAGCAGAACAATGCAAGAAATTCATTTCGGAATACCAGATTATTGAAAATCTTGGAGAGATCTCTTCTACCCTGTTTTTTCTGATAGGTGCCATGACAATTGTCGAACTAATTGACGTTCATGATGGTTTTTCATTGATTACAGAAAAGATAACAAGCAGGAACAAAAAAAAGCTTCTCTGTATAATTACATTGATCTCCTTTTTTATGTCCGCTGTACTGGACAACCTTACCACATCCATTGTAATGGTTATGCTCGTAAGAAAGCTGGTCCCCAATTACAAGGAACGCTGGATTTTTGCCAGTATGATAATAATTTCTGCCAACAGCGGAGGAGCTTGGTCGCCTATTGGCGATGTAACCACCATAATGCTATGGATCAAGGGAAAAATCACAACCTTGCCTCTTGTCTCATCACTTATCCTACCCAGTATTGTCTCTACTGTTGTTCCACTTTTTATGGCTACCAGAATATTAAAAGGTGATTTCAAACAAGTTACAAAACAAGACTTATATCATAAAAAGCAAGTAATTGTTGAGAAAAGAGAAAAAACAATCCTCTTCATGCTGGGAGTCGCCGGTCTTCTTTTTGTACCGGTTTTCAAGTATCTTACGGGATTGCCACCTTTCATAGGAGTGCTATTTGTGCTGGGCATAATTTGGATTTATACAGAGATACTCTATAGCCGGATTAATGTTGCCGAAGATTTCAAACATCGTGTAACAAGAGTATTACGTAGAATAGACACCTCAACAATATTATTTTTCCTTGGTATATTGTTATCAGTTATGGCATTGCAGGCAACTGGTGTATTAAACATTGTAGGAGGCTTTCTTAACGAAAAAGTGCACAATGTATATATCATAAATGTTGTAATTGGTGTTTTGTCGGCAATTGTAGATAATGTTCCCCTTGTGGCAGTGGCCATGGGTATGTATCCACTGGTAGACCCTGCCTCCCTTTCTACAATGGCAGATGCTCAGTTTATGCAGCACTTTGTACAAGATGGAGATTTCTGGCAGTTTCTGGCTTATTGTTCGGGAGTCGGTGGAAGTATTCTGATAATCGGGTCAGCAGCCGGAGTAGTTGTAATGGGCTTGGAAAAAATAAGTTTTTACTGGTACCTTAAAAATATATCTCTGATGGCTCTGGCCGGATATCTTGCAGGTGCAGCCGTATACATTGCCTTTAATATTTAGATGAAAAAAAACGGTTTTTATACAAGCTTTGTTCTTGAAAAAGAAATCAGAGCATGTTTGTCTACTCTGGAGATGTCAGCCAGATCAAAGAACGTTGAGTTGTGTTTTAATGTTCCGGAAAATATCGTTCTCTTTTCTGACCTGAATATGGTTGATACTATAATAAGAAACCTGGTATCAAATGCAATAAAATTCACACCCCATGGCGGAAAAGTTGAGATAAAAGCAAAAACCACAAGTTTAAATCATGTAGAGATTTCGGTAAAAGATACTGGAATAGGTATGGATAAAAAACTGTTAAACAATTTGTTTTGTATAAATGAATCGCATGGAAGGTCTGGTACAGAAGGCGAACCATCTACCGGTATGGGCCTTTATATCTGCCGCGACTATATTGAGAGCCTTGGTGGGACAATTCATATCGAGAGTGAAGAGGGAAAAGGAACTGTCTTCTTTTTTACAATACCCTCTTAATTAATTTGTACATTTGTCTAGCAAGAAACAAGAAAAAATGGACAAATTAAATATTTCCTACTGTTCAGATAAGTACCAGTACACGATGGGTAAGACCTTCTACGATCTGGGTCTGCAGAGAAAAATTGCCGTGTTCAATATGTTTTACAGAACTGCCCCGGACAAAAATAACTGGGCAGTTGTCAGTGGAATAAGAGAGGCTCTGGAAATGATCTCCGGATTGGGTAGTGAAGATGTCTCGTTCTTTGAGAGATTTATTCCAGGCGAAGAGAATCATAAGTACAGAGAGTATCTGGCGAACATGAGATTTACTGGCAATGTATATTGCATGCAGGAGGGAGAAATCGCATTCCCCGGGCAACCGGTCATAATTGTTGAGGGTCCGCTTATAGAAGCTCAGGTAATAGAAACACCACTGCTGTGCATAATGAATCATCAGATGGCCATAGCAACAAAGGCTTCAAGGGTTACAAGATCTACGACAAAACCCGTAAGCGAGTTTGGGTCAAGAAGGGCTCACGGACCCTGGGCAGCAATCTATGGGGCAAAAGCAGCATATATAGGAGGTTGTGTTAGCTCTTCGAATATTTTCACATCAGAAATCTTTGATGTTCCTTCGACCGGTACAATGGCCCATAGTTTTGTAACAGCGTTCGGGTGCACGATTGCCGGCGAGTTGCATGCTTTTGACACATATATAAAATCGCATTACGGAGAATCTCTTATTCTTCTGGTTGACACTTATGATACATTAAGGTGCGGTCTTAAAAATGCTATAAAAGCTTTTTTGAACAACGGGGTTGATGATAACTACACTAACGGTTTTGGAATAAGACTAGACAGCGGCGACCTTGCTTACCTGTCGGCAAAATGCAGAGAGGAACTAGATAAGGCCGGGCTTACCAGATGTAAGATTTTTGCCACAAATTCTCTTGATGAATATATAATCACCGACCTTGAACATCAGAATGCGAAGATTGACGCTTATGGAGTGGGAGATGCAATTGCCACCAGCAAGCATAACCCGTGCTTTGGTAATGTATACAAGTTGGTACAAATTGACGGGCAAGGCGTTTTAAAAAGATCGGAGGATAAGAGTAAGGCAATTAATCCAGGGTTTCAGATTACTTACCGTATAATCCAGAATGGGAGCTTCAAGGCAGATGTGACATGTCTGAGAGGAGACAGGCTTTCCAGACAAATTGAACAAAGGGAGACAATTATATTAAGGGACGAAAGGGATGACACCAAAGTAACAACTTTCAAGGAACAGACATATGATTTTAAGACGCTCCAGATTCAGTTAATGAAAGACGGTGTGATACTGCATGAGGAAAAACCAATTCTAGAAAAAAGAAATTATTACCTTAGCAACCTGCAATGTCTTAATGAAACAGAGAAGAGAATTATCAACCCACACTTTTATAAGGTTGATATCTCGGACCATCTTTATGACTTGAAAGAACATCTGATTGACTCATTAGTTAAAGAAATAAGAGATTTTGATGAATCTGAATTCAAATAGTGTAATTCATCTGGTTGTAGACATGTTATATGACTTCATAGATGGCACCTTAGCATGCAATAACGCTTTACCTGCAGTACAAAAATCCATAGAATACATTAACCGGAACCCCTTACAAAAGGTTATTTATATATGTGACAATCACCCTGCAGATCACTGTTCATTCATACCCAATGGCGGTACCTGGCCCCCGCACTGTGTCGCAGGTACACGTGGGCAATTCATTCATGATGACTTCTATTCAAAAATCGTTCAGGAGTCTTCCAGACCAGGTTCCAGCAATATTTTTTATAAAGGTCAATGTAAAACGGAGGAGCAATACTCAGCTATTGAGGCAATCAGTAAATATGGAGAGTTCATTAGTGAGTTTCTGAAGAGCGCATATCCGACAAGTGGCGATAGCTTAGTGGTCATTAGTGGAATAGCAACCGAATTCTGTGTAATGGAAAGTACGTTGGATCTTTTAAAGGCCGGGTGTAAGGTTTATATTGTTACCGATGCACTTGCCTATGTAGATCGTCAGGGTCATACCGACACTCTCAGAATACTAAAGGGAAAAGGAGCCATACTTATTTAGAAAATTTAAATCCTGAATTATGATATATATAGGACTCGATCTTGGCGGAACAAAGGTATCTGGTGCTCTTTTCCTTGAGACCAACAACATTCTCATACAAGAGACATCCCTTCTAGAAGGCAGAGAAGGTAGCGATGTTGCAGAAATGATTTTTTCTCTCTGTGAAAAGTTGCTTGAACTTGGCTCTATCAAATCAGATGACGAAAAGAGTATTGGCATTTGTATACCCGGAATAGCCTACTCAAAAACTGGCAATGTATGGGCACCAAACATTCCGGGCTGGGAGAACTACCCCTTGAGAGATGAATTCGCAAAACGCTTCCCCCGATCAAAGATTATAGTTGAAAGCGACAGGACCTGTTACATTCTTGGTGAAGCCAGCCAGGGTGTTGCAAAAGGGTGCAACAATGCAATATTCCTTGCTGTAGGCACAGGAATTGGAGCTGGCATCCTGATAGACGGAAGAGTTCTTCACGGCAATTCTGATATTGTTGGAGCAACAGGATGGATGGCACTTAAACCCCCATACACCTCTGATTATGACCAGTGCGGTTGTTTTGAGACATATGCCTCTGGAACAGGAATAGCAACTCAGGCAAAGAAACTGATAAACCTTAACTCTGACTATAGGGGAGAATTGTCACAGATACCTTTGGAAAATATTACAGCACATGAGGTTTTTGACGCTTTAAGTAATAACGACCCTATTGCATTACAGGTTCTTGACATTGCCATCGAAATGTGGGGCATGGCCTCGGCCAACTTTGTCAGCCTTTTCAATCCTGAGATGGTCGTATTCGGTGGAGGCATCTTCGGCCCCGCAGCAGAGTATATTGACAGAATATATCAGGAGGCACAGAAGTGGGCCCAGCCTATATCAATAAAACAGTGCAAGTTCGCTGTCACCAGCCTCCCGAATATGGCAGGGTTGTATGGTGCCGGGGCAATTGCTATAATGAATGGGAAAAACATTACAGATATCAAATAACTTAATACAAATATGAAAAGCAGGACAAACGGACCGGTTTTGGCAGCAGGCTACATAGGCATGGCATTCTTCGGATTGGCTTTTGTAGTAATGGGAGCCGTATTACCATCTCTTATTGCACGATTCTCTCTGGATACAGCTACAGCTTCCACCTTAGCGGGACTGTTGCCTCTGGGCATACTACTCGGTTCAGTACTGTTCGGTCCCATAATAGACAGATATGGATACAAGAATCTTATTGTATTATCAAGTATAATTGCAGTAATAGGTCTGGAAATGCTGGCATTCTGCAGTACTATAGGCACAATCAGACTCTCAATTTTCATAATAGGGTTTGGCGGAGGAATGCTCAACGGATTGACAAATGCACTTGTTTCAGATGCATCCACCGATCACTCAAGAGCATCAAATCTTAGTATCCTTGGAGTGTTCTTTACAATTGGAGCAATAACCATCCCTCTTCTTTTTGCCTCTCTTTCAAAAACATTCTCCTATACTCCTATTGTTTCAGGAGCAGGTATACTTATGGCGATGTCGGTTTTATACTACTTTTTTGTAGAGTTTCCTCAGGCAAAATACAAGCAGGGGTTCCCGTTAAAAAAGATTATGAAGATGGCAAAAGAGCCATTTATCCTTATTCTGAGTTTTACCCTGTTTTTCCAGAGTGGTCTTGAAGGAATAAGCAATACATGGATTTCAAGTTATATGGAACTTGAAAAAGGGTTTCCATCAGAAACTGCACTTTATGCCCTAAGCTTCATTGTAATTGGAATAGGATCAGGCAGATTACTATTGAGCATACTACTTAAAACGGTATCCAAGTCACTGATTCTGAATCTAAGTATGCTTATCTCTGCTGCCGGTATGGCTCTGATTGCTCTTTTTGACACAAACACATCGGCAATAGCAGGTACATTCTTGATGGGCTTTGGTCTTGCCTCTACGTTTCCGATTGTTCTTGGAGAGATTGGTGAACGATACAAAGATATTTCCGGCACAGCCTTCAGCTTTGCACTGGTAATTGCTTTGACAGGAAACACCCTGATAAATCTGGTAGTCGGCATAATTGACCTTGAGTCGTTCCCTGTACTTGTAGTGTTTTGCACTATTTCAATTGCATTGCTTTACACTGCCAATCATATCAGAAATAGAAGATTAGATAATAAATAGAATTCGTTCAATTTAAAAACAAAAAATTATGTTAGCATTAGAATGGTTAAAAAACGCAAGAGATGTAATGTCGAACATCGAGGAGAGTCAGCTGGAAAACATTAAAAAAGCAGCGACCCTCATGGCAGACAGTATTGAGGCTGGTCGCTGGGTTCATACCTTTGGTTGTGGTCACGCAACAATACCTATTGAAGAGATGTATCCAAGAATCGGTGGTTTTGTAGGATTTCATCCTCTTTGTGAACTACCATTGACCTTTTTTACAAGAATAACCGGAGAGATGGGAGTACATCAGTTCCTTTTTCTGGAAAGAGCAGAAGGTTATGGAGAGGCAATAATGAAGTCATATACATTTGACAAAAGAGACACAATGTGGTTGTTCTCTCACACAGGTATAAATAATGTTAATATTGACGTGGCACTCAAAGCTAAAGAACTGGGCATGAAAGTCATTGTTTTTGGTTCCGCCGCTCAGACCGTTGGTAAAAAAAGTCGCCATTCATGTGGTAAAACTCTTTTTGAGCTTGCCGACATTGTAGTAGATTCCTGCGCTCCCCTTGTTGACGCTAGTGTACCGGTGAAAAATCACTTCGACAAGGTTGGTCCGGTATCAACTATGGCATTTATAACTCTGGTATGGATGACAGTAACAACAGTTGCCGAGATTCTTGCAGACAGAGGAGTAAAACTGTATATACACCCTTCACACAATGTTCCGGGTGATACTACAGCTCATGACAGACTTGATGCTTGTCTGGCAACATATAAAGAGAGGGTAGCTGGTATCTGACCCTTTTTTGCACTTATATTGTCCAATTTTTGTATGTTTGCACTTTATTATGCTTAGATACAAAAATATTAACATAGGAATTAACGGCAGCATTATAACCTTAATGGTTATGGTGCTGTCTTTTAATATCGCTGTTGGCCAGGAAGTAAAGCAGGATTCAGTTGTAATTCAGATTGATTCCAACAAAATTAAAAAAGAACTCCGTTATAAGATAAGAGAAAGAGAAAAGGAGTTGAGGGACAGTTTAAAAGCCGTTAAAGACAGCATTCGCTGGTCCAAACCCAGTATTCTTGACACTTACATTCTGGAAGATAGCCTTAAGTATCAAAGAATTATTCAATGGACCCATAATCAATATCTGAATAGTATTGAAATACAACAACGCGATACTTCATACAATAATTATTATAATGACTATCCTTTCCTGAAAAAGGATGTAGGAGCAACCTATCTTGGCATATCGGGATCTGCAGTGTTGCTGCACAATTATTTCAAGAGAGAAAAGCTGGATGTATATTCCGATTTTTCTCCCTACCTCGTTTACGGATATACCCCGGAAAGTCTTACACAATACAATACAAAAACACCTCATACCGAGTTTGCCTACTGGGGAACTATGTTTGCAAACAGAGACAAAGATGAGACAAACATAAGGTTTCTTCACACTCAGAATGTTACACCAAACTTTAATTTTGCAATAAATTATGAACGATTTGGTGCAGCGGGTCTTCTAGGTCAGGAGAATACAGATAACAGGAATTTTTCATTCAGTTTTAATTATCTTGGTAAAAGATATGTGATGAATTCAGGATTCATTTACCAGGGAATCAAGAGAGAGGAGAACGGAGGTCTTATTGATGACAGTCAGATACTTGACACTATAGTAGATATAAAGACAATTTCGTTCCGGTTATTGGAAGCAAAAAACACACTCAAAAGAAATACATTCTTTTTGACGCAATCATACGGAATTCCAATTCGGTTTTCTAAAAGGGACAGCACTTCAACGGACTCATTAGCAACAGGAGACGGGACAATTACTTATTTTGGCCATTCATTAGAATTTTCGACTTACAACAGAGCATACTACGATAAAATTGATCTTACAGATACTATTGGCCAACAATTTTATCATAACTGGTTCAATATATCACCAACCACCAGCTACGATTCCACCAGAGTAAACAGATTTGAGAATAGACTCTTCATAAGGTTGCAACCTTGGGCACAAGATGCCATCATTTCAAAACTTGATGGTGGGGCAGGATTTCAGCTTTTGAGTGTTTACAGCTTCAGACCTGAATTTTATGTTCAACCTGCTCATAATATTAAATACAACAATCTTTATCTGTATTTTGGGGCATCCGGACAGTTCCGCGAGTATTTCAAGTGGAACGCATTTACAAAATATTTTCTGGCAGGATATAATGCAGGCGATATGAGCCTAGATGCAAAGGTTAGATTCTCTGCCTACCCTTTTGATGGAGGCATTCATCTTACCGGCAACCTTAAGCTCTCTACAACATCTCCCGACTGGTTCCAGAACTATACCTACTCCAATCACTATTACTGGAACAACAATTTTGGCAAAATCACCGAGACAAGAATTGAGGGTGTGATAGATATTCCAAAGTTTAAACTACAGGCTTTTTTCGGATATGCGATAGTAGACAATATGATATTTTATGGAGTAGATGGTGTCATTGGTCAGCATAACCATCTGGAGAGCATACTTTCTGCTTACTTGCAGAAAAACTTCAAACTGTGGAAACTTCATTTGGATAACAGGATATTATATCAGTACACCTCAAACAAAGAGGTTATGCCTCTCCCTGTTCTGAGCGCTAACCTTCGATACTATCTGGAAGTTGATGTTGTAAAAAATGTAATGAAGGCGCAAATAGGTGCAAATGTTGTTTTTAACACAGAGTATTACGCCCCCGCATACAACCCTGCCTTAAGTCAGTTCCAGCTTCAGAACGACAGGAAAGTAGGAAACTACCCATATATTGATGCATTCGTAAACATTCAGTGGAAAAGGGCAAGTATTTTTATCAAATATCTGAATGTAACTCAGGATTGGCCAGATGGAGATTATTTTTCGGCTAGCCACTACATAAGGCCTCAGTCTACTATAAAAGTTGGCATTCACTGGCCTTTTTATATTAAATAAATTTCCTACACCATGAAGGTACCTTTTAAGTATCTTAAAGTCATCTTAATAATGATTATTCTCTTTTTGCTAAGTGCAACAAGGAACATTCTTATCGATGAAAAAGATGTCTCTTTCTTTGAGAATGATACCTTAAGGGCTCTCATAAATGTCAAAAATGGCATATATCTAAAACAGGGTCACACTGTAGGATTTCATTTTGACATACTTAACCGTTTTGCAAAGCGCCAGAAATGCAATATAACAATCAATCCGTCCCAGGATACAGGCCACTGGGAAGACCTTTTAGGCAACAAAGTAGATATTCTTGTGGTTGATGCACAGAAGGATACGATTCCTGAGATCTATCAGTCAGAAGTGATATCCAGTATTGAATTAAACGATTACAATCAGGTTTGGGTTGTAAGGAAAAATGATTATGTCCTGCTTCAGCATCTAAATTACTGGATAGGTCACTACAAACAGACAAAGGAATACAGAGATCTTATTACCAAATATTTTAGCAGATACAGAGGATATTCAGTCTCTTCATTGAAGCCGGTTTCAATACTTTCTCCCTACGACAACCTAATTAAGAAATATTCCAAAACCATCGATTGGGACTGGAGACTTCTTGCAGCACTTATATTTCAGGAATCCAAATTTTCCATGAGTGCAGCAAGTAGCAGGGGAGCTCACGGTCTTATGCAGATTAAGCGCTCTACTGCCAATCAGTTTAATGTAGATGACATATATGATCCGGAACAAAATATAAAAGCAGGAACGCTTCTTATCAAACGTCTTCAGAAGATGTACATGTCTGCAGATATGGATTCGGTAAATGCCGTTAAGTTTGTATTAGCTGCTTATAATGCCGGAGAGGGAAGAGTGAACGATATTCGGAAACTAGCAATTCATAAAGGGATAAATTCCAATGACTGGAACTCTGTTATTGAAGTGGTTCCATTGATGAGAAGCTTCCAGAATATTCCCGAGGGTATCCTTAGGTTTGGTGCATTCAATGGAAAAGAGACTATCAGATTTGTCAACGAAGTCCTATATCGATTTGAAAATTATAAAATCCTCGTTAAACAATAATATAAGATAATAAGCTATTTAACTCTTATTGTCTTCTCTGGGCTGATCCTCGATATAAACAATGAAGGAATCATAAGAATAAGCATTATCAAGGCAAAAGCAAAAAGATTAAGCAAGATGATTTTTGGAAAATTCAGATAAACAGGTACTGATTTGACAAAGTAGTTAGCAGGATCGAGAGATATAATATCATAGTTTTTTTGAAGAAGAGCAAGTATAACTGCCAATACATTTCCAGATAACATCCCCCAGAAGACAATATAAGAGGCTCTAAAAAGAAATATTCTGTGAATTGAAGAATTTCTCATTCCAAGTGACTTCAGTATCCCTATCATTGATATTCTTTCAAAAAGAAGTATGAGCAAGCTTGATATCATATTGAAACCGGCAACTGCTATCATTAGCACGAGTACCACCAAAACATTTAAATCGAGCAATTTAAGCCAATCAAAAAGGTGAGGGAAAATTTCATGGATTTTTGTAACGGTTACTGAAGGATCTTTTTTCTCGGATCTCTCATATACAATTTTCTCAACTTTATCTCCGACATTGCTAATATCTTCTCCTTTATTTAAAAGTATCTCAATTCCAGAAACGTCCTCAGTGTTCCATCCGTTAAGTCTTTGCACTTCCCTTATGTCGGAAATAACAAGTGTTTTATCAATATCCTCCAATTGAGCATCGTACAACCCTACCAATTTATATTTGCCTACGCGTATAGATTTGTCAATGAAATATATTTGTAAATCTTCACCAACATCAAATCCCATCATTCTTGCCAGTCTTTCAGACAAGATAATCTCCTTACTAGATAAAGAGTCCTTGTAATCCGGAAGTCTTCCCTTAGAAAGTACTGAGGAAAAAATCTCCAGTCATAATGTGAATCTACACCTTTAAGAAGAACGCCCTGAATTTCCTCACCAACTTTTAACATTCCCGGTCTGTAGGCATAACCCTGAATATTTTTTACCTCTTTTAAAGCTTTTATATCTTTAAGGTAGGAGAGATTTTTTGTTATGGGATAACGATTTGATGTTTGCTCTATCCCCGGACTGTTGAGAATAATCTCTCCGGAGAATCCTGTAGCTTTCGTCTTGATCTCGTATTTGAATCCATCAGATATTGCTATAGCAAGAACCATTACCAGAACACTTACTCCTACCGAAAATCCCGCGATTATGGTACTGGAAGACGATAATTTTTTTTCTCCCGGGGCACCTTTCCTCCACAAATTTCTAGCTATAAACAGATTTGTATTCAATATTAAAATATTTTATTATATTTGCGTATCATTAGTTATTAGCTATTACTTAACCTAGTACTAAAACTTCGAAACCTCCCTAATCTTCACGATTTCGGAGGTTTTTATTTTTATTCATTACAGATATCTCCTCTCTCCAAAGAGTGTCATTATCCTCTCAACTCTGCCGGAAATTTTAATCTTATCCTGCGATTTATAAAGATAGTTTAACAGTTCAGCATAAATTGAGACGAGTGCTCTGTCCTGTTCGATTTTAAGATTATCAGTGTTATATATGAGCCCTATATCGTCAAAAAATTGTTTCAGACTGTCTTCCAGAAAAATTGCCCCTCCTTTAAAAATATTGAGGTAGAAGAGGATTTTATTTTCAGAATCCATGTAGACAGGCACAAAACCACCCGGAAAACATAAAGGATATATTGGAAGACCGACAGATCTTGAAAGAAGAAAATAGAGGAGTGAAATTGCTACCGGATTACCTCCTCTTGAATCAATTACCTTATTTATAAGTGCGTTCTCTTCTTTTTTAATTTGGGTATCACAATGCTTAAAGCCTATCCTTCGGAAAAATATGTAGTTAAAAATCTTCACATTCTCAATTGCTGTTTTTTCTTCCGACAGCTCTACTCCTATCTCGTCTGCAAGCATCTCAAGAGATGTATAAAATAACACTTCGTCAACGGAACTATCCACTGCCCTTGATATTAAGAATAGTCCGTCAATGAGCATTGGATCGGGCGATTTCAGGTACTGTTCTATTCTTTCTATTATCAGTTCTTCCTTAAGATCCTCAATATACTCCAGATAAAATGACCTTCTCTCTTCTGAAATTTCCTCTGTTACCAGACTCTCAAGCTGCTCAATAGCAGTTTCTCCTCTGGTAAGGAACCTGTCTCTGACAGCAACCCGCACAGTTGTGTCAGGATCATCAATTAATGACATAAGTGAGATTATTTCAGAATCTACCCTCATAAATTATATTTTGACCAATCTTTCTAGTGATAGCTCTATCAACTTAGAAACATTTTGCTTGTAGTCTGTCTGGCTTTCGTGCAGGTGTCTGTTAGCTATTATACAGCAGACTGTGGCAGCATCATGTCCAAGCAGGGCGGCAAGGCCAGCCAGAGCAGAACCTTCCATTTCAAAGTTTGTTATCTTTTGTCCTTCATAATCAAAAGATTCAAACCTGCTTATCATATCAGGAATCGCCAGAGGGAGTCTCAATACTCGTCCCTGAGGGCCATAAAAACCTGCTGCAGATATTGTCAAGCCTTTTATTGTAAAGTCTTTCATTACATCTATCAATTTGCTGCTGGCCTTGGCAAAATAGGGAGCAGGAAGCTGCGGGAGCCATCCCGAATGTTTGACAAATGCTTCTTCCATTTCCGGAACAGACACCGAGTCTCTGTTTTTGTACCAGTTGAGCAGTCCGTCACATCCAATAGAAATATGCGATAAAACAAAAGATCCCAGCGGAATTTCCGGTTGAATTGCTCCAGATGTTCCAATCCTAAGAAGTGTGAGATTCTTGTGTTTTTCCTTAGGAACCCTTGTTTTAAGGTCAATATTTGCTAGAGCATCCAGCTCATTGACTACAATATCTATATTGTCTGTTCCTATTCCGGTTGACAATACAGTCATTCTCTTGCCTTTGTATGAGCCTGTTATAGTTACAAATTCCCTTGACGACCTCACAAACTCCTTTGAGTCAAAAAACGAGGCAACCAACTCAACTCTACCTGGGTCACCAACAAGAATAACCGTTTCTGCGAGCTCTTCCGGTTTAAGATGTAAGTGGAATATAGATCCGTCTTTGTTGATCAGTAGTTCTGATGGGGCTATTATGTTCATTTGTTTTTTATTTAATATACAAAAATAACCTTTATTTTATACTTTTGTACAAAATTAACTTCAATGATACAACGAATTCAGACACTTTTCCTTCTGGCAACGGTAATCTTGCTAGGTTCCCTATTTTTCTCGACAATGGCATACAATAATACTGAGGAAGCGAAATATATTGAGATAATGCCCTGTCTGATTTTTACCATATTGACGCTCTCTATTGCATTGCTTTCTATATTTCTATACAAAAAAAGGATTTTGCAGATAAGGCTCTCTATCTTAAACTCAATTATTCTGGTTGCATATCAGGCATGGATACTTTACTTCTTTTTTTCAAGACCGGAAGGTACAGTATTTACAATAACTGCGGTTTTTCCTGTAATAGCAGCAATTTTCTCATTTACAGCAATGAGATATATCGCAAGGGACGAAGCTATGGTTATGTCGGCAAGCAGACTGAGAAAGACCAAATAGTTTTATTTTGACTCCTCCGAACAGTACTTTTTAATTACATTGTAAGCGTCTGAAATTCCAAGTTCTCCGGCTTTACTTATGTCAATACACCCTTTCTCCTTGTCTTTCAGATATATCAAAACCAGACCCCTGTTATAGTATGCCTCACCCAGATACGGGTAAAGTTCCAGTGCTTTTGTATATTGAATAATAGACTCTGGTAAGTCATTTGACATGCAGTATAAGTTGCCAAGGTTATAGTAAGTATAAGGAAAATCAGGTAAAAGCTCAACTGCTCTCTTCATATCATGAATGGCGGCAGTATAGTCGTAACTTCTTGTGGTCTGTTCCTGTACTTTAGCTCTTGTAGCACCCGCATTGTCAAGAGTCAGAACCTGAACATTACTCTCCATGGAAGAGATAAAGTCTATCATTTCTGATTGCAGCGCGCCTCTGTTTATGTAATAGAACGTCTGTTCCGGGTCGAGGTCAATAGCCTGATTATAACATTCAAGAGCGGTGTTGAACTGCTTTAAGTTAGACTCAAGAAGAGCTTTGGCAAAGAGAGTACGGGAATCTTTACCCATTCTCAGTTTTCTGTCTACTACGTCAATAAGAATCTGTTGTTGATCTGCAGAAAGATTGGCAGATTCGGACGAAAGTCTTACGGGAACAGGTATCTGAGAAATAAAGATTTCAGAATTTTTATCTTCGTGTTGTTTATCCAAAGCCATAAGTGTTTTCTTTGACTGGTCAGCACGAAACTTAAACAGAGGTTTCAATCTTATATCAACATCTTTGTACTGCAAAAGATTGTTATTGAAATCTTTTTTGGCGAAATCGGCATCAAGTGCAAGAAGTCTGTCATATTTTTTTGTCGTATCTGCAAAGGCAGAAACTTTGACGGAATCACCTGTCATGGTTTTATATTCACGTATTTTCTTCTGGGCTATCTCATAATCACTTTTAGCAGAGGTAAACTGCCCTAGTTGATTTTTTACATATGACCGGTTCATATATGCATTGGCAAAGTCGGGGTAAAGACTTATTGCCTTTGAATAGTCATCCATAGCATCTCTGTGTCTTCCAAGTTGCATAAAGAGGGACGCTCTGTTGTAATAAGCTAACACATTATTGGGATTTATCGAAATCACCTTGTCGTAATCATCAAGTGCATTATTATAATCACCAATCTGCGATCTTATCAATGCTCTGTTATAAAGTGTGAGGGCATTGCCCGGATCTAACTTAAGAACCTTCTCCAGGTCACCCAGTGCACCATTTATATCCTTATTGTTGTATTTTGCCAGTGCCCTGTTAAAATAGGCAAATGTGTTTGCAGTATCGAGATTAATTGCCTTGTTTAAATCTTCAATTGCACCAGGCAGATTGTTTTGCATTAAATATATTCTGGAACGTCTGACATAACCTTCAGGGTCAAAACGGTTCAGGTTTATAGCAGTATTATAATCCGAAACAGCCTTAATTGTATCTCCCAGAAACAGGAAAGAGGCTCCTCTGTTAAGATATGCATCTGCAACTCTTGGTTCTTGCCTTATAAACTTGTTGAAATCCTGTACTGCCTTTTCAAACTGCTGCGACAGAAAATATGTCACTCCTCTGCTGAAATAAAGCCCGGAATAGCTTGGTCTGAGGTCAACGGCCTCCTCCAGGTCTTTTAATGCAAGATCGTATTTACCTATACGACTCAGCGTTATCGCTCTGTAGTGGTATGCAGGAGTATATAATGGATTAATTTTGAGAGTTTGATCAAAGTCAAGCTGTGCCCCTAAAAAATCGCCAAGGTTATATTTGGCTATACCTCTGAAAAAAAATGCCTCATTAAGCTTAGAGTCCAGAGTAATGAGAATATTGAAATTCTCTATTGCCTGTGTGTATTTCCCCTCAATAAGAAATTGTCTGCCCCGGAAGAAGAACTGTTGTTTGTCGTACTGAGAAAAAGCACAATCGAATGTTATCAGACTAATTAGCAGGACTAAAAAAAATTTCTTATTCATTTTTTTTCTTTTTACTGGTTTTTAACCACTCCGGTACCTCAATCATACCCATGAGAGCTTGTATATCTGACGCCCTGGAACTTATATATGCAGAAGGAGTATTCGCCCTTCTTTTTAAAGGATTCGGAAGTGTTGCTGCAATAAGCGAACTCTCTCTTGATGTCAATTTTTGTGCCGATTTTTGAAATAGTTGGTTTGCTGCTGCCTCTGCGCCATAAATTCCTCTGCCCATTTCTGCGACATTTAGATAAACTTCAAGAATTCTCCTCTTCCCCCATATAAGTTCTATACCAAGAGTGAAATATGCTTCGAATCCCTTTCTTATCCATGATCTGGAAGGAATCAGAAATACATTCTTTGCCGTTTGTTGTGATATTGTACTGGCTCCTCGAATCCTTCTTCCTTTTTTACCAGCGTCCAAAGCGTTGTCTATCTCTACCCAGTCGAAGCCCATATGTTCAAGAAACCGGGTATCTTCCGAAGCCATAACGGCCATCTGCATATTTGGCGAAATTTTTTCCAGTGGTTTCCAGGTTTTGTACGATTTAAATGTCTTATCTGAAATATGCCCGACGCTTCTTATTATCATGAGTGGTGTGCAATATACAGGAACCCATTTCATTACCAGTACAGACAACAGAGACACTGCCAGAAATGATAGTGGTATATATATAAACAGGTATTTTATTATTACTAAAAATCTGTTTTTTAATCCTTTAGCCGGTCTAACCCCTTTTCTGCCCCTTTTATTTTGCATATTTAAATACAAATAGATTATTTTTGACAAATATAAACAATTCTAAATGAAGAAATATTCTGCTCTTGTCATTATACTATATTTTCTTTTTCCCCGGGCATTACCTGCATATTCACAAGATTTACACAGATATGATACTCTTATAGAAACAAAATCTCTTGAAAGGTACATTACATTCCTAGCGAGCGATGAAACCTACGGAAGAGCAACAGGGGGAGCAGGGAACCAGCTGGCTGCATCTATGATAAGAGGTGAATTTGAAAAATACGGTCTGATCCCGTTCTATCATCAGGCAATCACACAAAGTTTCAGCACCAATTCAGTTATCGGAAGAAATATCATAGCAGTTGTCCCGGCTCAGTATTACTGTGAACAATACATTGTCGTTTCCGCTCACTATGACCATCTTGGCGTTCTTGGAGGAAAAATTTACAATGGTGCAGATGACAATGCATCCGGAGTTGCAGCTCTTCTCAACCTTGCCCGGGTGTTCTCAGAGATGAGGATTAACAAGGAGGGGCCAAGGAAGAATATCATATTTGCAGCTTTTGACGCAAAGGAGAGTAATATGGCCGGATCGGAGGACTTCATTAAAAAGCTCCCTGTCCCGGCAAAGGATATAATCTGCAATATCAATATTGACCAGGTAGGTTCTATATTTGCTCCTCCTGAAGCAGACACCAACTACGTTTTGATTCTTGGAGCAAACAAATACAAGGATTTTAAAAGAAAAATTGAATTTGCTAACAAGAACAGCTCTGCAAACCTTTATGTAAACTACGATTTTTACGGTAGCAGCGATTTTGCGGAGATATTCTACAAATCATCGGACCAGAACTCATTTGTAAAGAAAAACATACCGTCACTCCTTGTTACATCGGGTATTCACATGCATACCTATAAACCCACAGATGACTTCTACTTTATAAATTATCCCGTTTTAACTAACAGGACAAGATTCTTATTTCATCTGATATATCAGCTTACACTTTCCCGATAAGTGCCTTTGCTGTATAATTGTCCGCGATTTTAACAAGATCTTCCGGAATACCCTCAAATACAACTCTTCCTCCCTCGTCTCCCCCTTCCGGCCCCATATCAATAATCCAGTCGGCGCACTTGACCACATCCATATTATGTTCCACCACAATAACTGTATGCCCCCTGTTTATCAGAGCATTAAACGAATCTAAAAGAGTTCTTATATCATAGAAATGAAGACCTGTGGTAGGTTCATCAAAGATAAACAGAATAGAGCCACTTCCGGATTCCTTGCCCAGAAACGATGCCAGCTTAACCCTCTGGCTCTCGCCACCGCTAAGTGTGCTACTACTCTGTCCCAATTGCACATACGACAGGCCAACCGCTTTGAGAGGCATGAGCTTTTCTGCAACTCTTCTTGCAATAGGCTCTTTTTGCGAAGAAAAAAAGTTTATTGCCTCATCAACGCTCATATTAAGGACATCATTGATGTTTTTTTCCTTGTATCTGACTTCTAGAATATCTTGCTTGAATCTTTTTCCTCCACAGGATTCACATACCATCTGCACATCTGCCATAAATTGCATCTCAATCTTTATAACACCCTCTCCCTGACAATCAGGGCATCTTCCACCTTCAATATTGAATGAAAAATGAGAGTGTCCGTAACCATTTGCTTTTGCATAAGGTTGTTCAGAAAACAATTTCCTTATCTCGTCATAAACCTTAAGGTAAGTTGCCGGATTTGAACGAGTCGATTTTCCAATTGGATTTTGGTCTATGTACTCTACAGCTGTTATTTTGTTTATATCGCCGGTCAGATCTTTATGAGCCCCCGGCTTGTCTCCGAACTGGTTGAGTCTTCGGTTTAGAGCAGGATATAATATATCTCTTACAAGAGTCGATTTTCCTGATCCGCTTACTCCTGTTACCGCAGTTAACGCCTTTAGAGGAAACTTAACATCTATACATTTGAGATTATGCTCCACGGCACCATTCACCTCAACGAAACTGCTCCAGCTTCTCCTCTCAAAAGGAAGTTCTATCTTCTCATAACCCGACAGGAAAGCCAGCGTCTGGCTCCTTCCGCACTCCTCTTTTGTAAAATCATCCTTGATGGAGCCCTGATACACAAGCTCTCCTCCATAGTTACCGGCAAAAGGTCCAATATCGATGAGTTGGTCCGATGCTCTGATTATCTCTTCATCGTGCTCCACTATAAGAACGCTGTTACCCAGATCCCTTAGTTTTTTCAATACCGTTATCAGTCGTTGAGTATCTCTAGGATGAAGTCCAATACTCGGTTCGTCAAGAATGTAAAGCGATCCGACAAGACTGCTCCCTATAGAATTAACGAGATTGATCCGCTGGCTCTCCCCTCCGCTCAGAGTATTTGATGGTCTGTTTAGAGTAAGGTATGAGAGACCAACAGCCAGCATACAATCAAGCCTGTTTTCAAGTTCCTTAAGCGCCCTGGATGCGATAGTCCGATCATAATCCGACAATTCAATATTTTTTATGAATGAGTGAAGATCCTCAATACTCATATCAAGCAAATCGCATATTTTCCTTCCTGCTACATGAACGTATAACGCTTCTTTCCTTAACCTGCTTCCATTACACCCCGGACATGTTGTCTTACCGGAATACCTGCTCATCAGGTAACGGTATTGTATCTTGTATTTGTTTGCCTCAATTATTTTAAAGAAATCGTTCAGACCTGTAAAATACTCGTTTCCACTCCAAAGCAACAGTTTGTGCTCTGTCGTTAGTTCATAGAAAGGTCTGTGAATGGGAAAGTTAAATTTGCCTGCAGATAGAATGAACTCATTGTAGAATGTTTTCATGGTATCTCCTCTCCAACACGCAATAGCTTCCTGATAAACAGATAGAGTGGGGTCGGGTACCACAAGACTCTCGTCTATTCCTAAAACCTTTCCATATCCCGAACATACAGGGCAGGCTCCAATCGGATTATTAAAGCTGAACATCAGTTCCGAAGGCTCTTCAAATTCAATTCCATCTGCCTCAAAAAGTGTGGAAAACACCTTGGGCAACTCCCCCTTTATGCCATTTGTAATCAGTACCACTCCCCTTTCGGTACCAAGCCCCTTTCCTACTTCTGCAGCTGTCTGCAAAGAATCCATCAAACGATTTCTTTCTTCTTCGCCATCTTCAAGAATTACTCTATCAACCATGAGATAAACAGAACTTTCCGCTTTAAACTCCCTATTAAGAGCGCTCTCAATTCTGACAACATCCCCATCTGAGTATAACCTTGTAAAACCCTCTTCTTTAAGAATCAGGAGCCTTTCAACCATTGTATCCTTATTATCCCACCCTATGGGAGCCAGAATATAAATGGCAGAACCAGACGAAAATGAATAAATATACTTTAAGATATCATTTACTGTATGTTTCCTTACCTCCTCACCGCTAACCGGAGAGATTGTCTTTCCTATTCTTGCATAAAGTAACCTGAGATAATCGTAAATCTCCGTACTGGTACCAACGGTAGATCTTGGGTTACTTGTGTTTACCTTCTGCTCAATTGCTATTGCAGGTGGAATTCCTGTTATCTCATCTACATCCGGCTTGGTCATCCTGCCTAGAAACTGTCTTGCGAAAGAAGAGAGACTTTCAACGAAGCGTCGTTGTCCCTCTGCGAATATGGTATCAAAAGCAAGACTTGATTTGCCCGATCCTGAAATTCCGGATATAACGACCATCTTGTCCCGCGGTATCTCAAGAGATATGTTTTTCAGGTTATTTAGTTTTGCCCCTTTTATAATGATTGAATTCTTATGCATTAGATGTTCTGGTTACAGACTTTACTCCTTTAATTTTTTTGATATTGAAAATCAGTTTGTCAAGGGCCTGATTGTTGGATATTGCCACTTGAATTTTTGCCTCAAACATCCCCTTCTGTTCTGAGATTGAGAAAAAGCGAAGAGAGATGGAGAGCATATTTATAATCTCCATTATCTGCTGACTTAACCCGGCGTCTCCATAGGAACTTATTCTCAATGTTGTTTGAAAACTCTGACCTACAGAAGATTCTCTCCATCTAACCTTCTGAATCCTGTATGGGTAGCTGTCCATAAGTCTGGCAGCATTGGGGCATGTTATTCTGTGAATCTTCACCCCCTCCTTTATAGTTACAAACCCGAATACTTCATCACCCATAATAGGATTGCAGCACTTGGAGAGTTTGAATCCAACATTGTTAAGCTTATCGTCAATTATCAGATAGTCGGTACCGGTCTGCAGACTTTTCTGGAAATTTCTTTGTTGTGCTACTGATGTCTGGATTCCATCCTTAACCTCCGTCTGTAGTTCCTGTTTCTCTCTGCTTGACAGAAGTCCTTTAACATCGGAAATGTCAACTTGTGAATCTGCAAGAGCGGCAAAAAATTCGTTTATGGTCTTAAACTTATAATATTTAATCAAAAAATTTAGAACATCATCGTTAAGGTCCATTTTCCAGTTTGTCATCCTTCGCTCCAGAAGTTCTTTGCCAGTCTGGGCTCTCTTTCCCTCTTCTTCCTTCATCTTCTGCTTGATCTTGGCTCTCGCTTTTGACGAAACAACAAAATTAAGCCAGTCGGACGATGGTTTCTGATTCTTGTTGCTCATTACCTCCACAACATCGCCGGTCTTGAGTTTCTCCCTTATAGAAACAGGTTTGCCGTTTATTTTGGCACCTGCACATTTAAGACCCAGGTTTGAATGTATGTCAAATGCAAAGTCAAGGACGCTCGACCCTGCCTGAAGTCTTCTCAGGTCTCCATCGGGAGTAAAAACAAAAATTTCGTCCAAAACAAAGTCCAAAAAACGAGGTTCCTGACGTTTGTCTGATGACTCAAGCAACCTCTTTACTCCACCCAGCCATACATTCAAACCCTGGTCATTTTTCACCCCTTTATAGGACCAGTGTGATGCATGACCGTTTTCCGCTATATCGTCCATCCTTTTTGTTCTGATCTGCACCTCTATTGTTTGTCCCTCCTTGGTATTTACGGTTGTATGCAAAGATTCGTAACCGCTCGGCTTTGGAACAGTTATCCAATCCCTTAAACGTTTTGTATCGGGCACATAATATTCAGTGACAAAAGAGTAGACTCGCCAGCAAAGGTCTTTCTCCGGCTCATATGCAGAATCGACAATTATCCTTATTGCAAAAATATCGGCAACACCCTCAAATGGTATCTGCTGGGCCTGCATCTTTTTCCAGATTGAATAGGCTGTCTTGGTTCTGCTTTTTAGCACGTACTTAATATGTGCCTTTTTCAGACTAAGCTCAATTGGTTTTACGAAAATGTCCATGAGTCGCTTCCTGTCTTGCTCCCCTGCCTTTAATTTATTTGAAATAAATCTGTACTGATCCGGATCTGTATGTTTAAATGAAAGATCTTCAAGTTCGCTTTTCAGATTGTACATTCCCAGCTGATGGGCAAGTGGTGCATATAGGAACAGAGTCTCAGTAGCTTTTCTTATCTGGTTGGATTTTGTAAAAAATTCCAGATTTCTCATAATCTCCAGCCTGTCTGCCAATTTTATAAGACTCACACGTGGATCTCTTGAGTATGAAACAATCAGCTTCCTATAATTGTCGGACTGAAGCCCGGTATCCTTAGGTTTTATCTCGGATATCTTATTAAGACTCTGAGCCATAGAGATAATCTCGTCGCTGAATTCTCTCCTTAGTTCATCAAGATGTGAAATATCCAGTCTTGTAGCTTCATGAAGGAAAACAGCCACTACTGCCGATGGCATCAGGCCAATTTCAAATGCAACAATCTCTGCAACTGATACAACATGGTTAATAAAGGGAATTCCATTTCCTCTGGTAAGTCCCTTCAGAGAATCAGCTGCAATCTCATATGATCTTGTGAGCCATCTCTCCTCTTCTCCTATACAGCTTCTTAGAATTTTGTCCAGTTTTTCAGAAATCATATCCTATTTTTCCAAAAGTTTTCTTAGTGCATTCATCTCATCACGGAACTTTGCTGCCATTATAAAATCGAGATCGTAAGCAGCTCTCTCCATCTCTGTCTTTGCAGCAGCAATTGCCTCCTTAATCTGGTCCGGCTTAAGATAAGCCATAACAGGGTCACTAAGTAGTGTGCTGGTTAATTCGCTCTCCTGCTGGAACTCCTTTACCCTGCCCATTACGTTTCTTATCTGTTTCTCTATCTGGGTCGGTTTTATATTGTTCTCTCTGTTGTACTCCTCCTGCTTCTTTCTTCGTCTGTCTGTCTCCTCTATTGTCCTTTGCATAGATTTGGTTATGGTATCGGCATACATGATAACCCTTCCGTCAACATTTCTTGCTGCACGTCCTGCAGTTTGTGTCAGTGACCTTTCCGACCTGAGAAATCCCTCCTTGTCTGCATCAAGGATTGCCACAAGAGATACCTGCGGAAGATCCAGACCCTCTCTCAGAAGGTTAACTCCAATTAGCACATCAAACCTGCCTGCCTGAAAATCCTCCAGAATCTCAATACGCTCCATTGTGTCAACATCTGAGTGAATGTACCTGCATCTTATATCGATATGTGAAAAATACTTGTCAAGCTCCTCTGCCATTCTTTTGGTAAGAGTCGTCACAAGAACTCTCTCGTCCTTAACGGCCCGTATCCTTATCTCCTCAAGCAGGTCGTCAATCTGGTTCTTAGTTGGTCTAACTTCAATAGGAGGATCAAGCAATCCTGTTGGCCTCACAACCTGTTCAACAATCAATCCCTCGCATATGTTCAGCTCATAATCTGCCGGCGTGGCACTTACAAAGACTCTTTGCCCTAGGATATCCTCGAATTCATTGAATTTTAGTGGTCTGTTGTCAGCAGCAGCCGGTAAGCGGAACCCGTATTCTATGAGGGTCTCTTTCCTCGACCTGTCACCTCCATACATTGCTCTCACCTGAGAAATTGTAACGTGGCTCTCATCAATGAAAGTCAGGAAGTCCTTTGGAAAATAGTCGATAAGGCAAAAGGGTCTCATTCCCGGGGATCGGCCATCGAAGTAACGGGAATAGTTTTCAATTCCGGGACAGTATCCTATCTCCTTTATCATTTCTATGTCGAATTCAACTCTCTGTTTAATTCGTTTTGCCTCCATATGCTTCCCAATTTCGGAGAAATATGAATACTGCTTCATCATATCATCCTGAATCTGCACTATAGCTGTCTTCATTCGCTCCTTTGTAGTAACGAAAATATTTGCAGGATATATTGCAATTTCCTTTAAATCTGTAACATGCGAACCTGTAAGTGGATCAAATAGTTCAATACTTTCTACATCATCACCAAAAAATATAATCCTGCACGCAGTGTCGGAATATGCCAGAAATATATCTACGGTATCTCCCTTAACCCGGAATGTTCCTCTTTTGAATTCTACTTCATTTCTAGAGTAGAGACTGTCCACAAGAGAGTAAAGAAGCTTGCTTCTTGATATCTTTGTCCCTCTCTTGATATTTATTGTATTCGCATGAAAATCTGCAGGATTGCCGATTCCATAGAGACAAGACACACTAGAAATCACAATGACGTCCCTTCTGCCAGAGAGTAATGCGCTGGACGCAGATAATCTCAGCTTTTCAATCTCGTCGTTTATGCTCAGATCCTTTTCTATATAAGTATCAGTAACAGGCATATAAGCCTCAGGCTGATAATAATCGTAGTACGAGACAAAGTACTCGACCGCATTATTTGGGAAAAAGGATTTAAACTCACCATAAAGCTGGGCCGCCAGTGTTTTGTTATGACTTAAGATAAGTGTTGGCCTTTGTAATCTCTCAATAACATTGGCCATAGTAAAGGTTTTACCGGAACCTGTTACTCCGAGCAGTGTCACAGCATCAACCCCACCGGAAACATGAGATACAATCTGCTCAATTGCTTCGGGCTGGTCACCTGTAGGTTTATAATTTGACTTAAGTTCAAAATCCATTCAATAGTCCTGATTCTTTTATTTTGACTTTCTTACTTTTTTGAGATAGTCATTCAATCCTTTAGCAACATTTTTCATCATCTCCTTCTGGAACTTAGCATCTACAATCTTTTCCTCGTCTGGTAATGAGCTCATGAAAAGTGTTTCAACTAGTACCGAAGGATAGTTTGTTGATGAGTTAAGCGAAAAGTTGAAGTTTCCGATCAACCCGAAATTCTTGACATCGTCCATCGCTACTAGTCTTTTCAGTATTGTCTCTGCAAGATCTCTGTATTCAATATGTTTGTAATAGGTGCTTGTTCCTCCGTTAACAAGCGGATTGCCTCCTGCATTGCAATGGATTGATATAAGCAGGTCTATGTTTTCATTTTTAAATGTAATCTGCCTCATAGGCATCGTAACATCGGAATCGTCAGCTCTGCTTAAAACCACTCTTGCCCCTCTCTTCTCAAGCTCCTCCTTCAACATATATGCCATAGCAAGATTTTGCTCCTTCTCCTTATAGCCGGCGGTACTAACAGCTCCCGATGCCGGGCCACCATGACCTGCATCCACACCTATAACCAGACCCTTAATGGTTGGTTTCGGCGAATGTTTTACAACTATATTCAGGCTGTTCCCGGTATAATCGATGGAATATCCCCAGCTGTATCTATTTTTGAGATATATGTTCACCCTGAAAACATCGGGTTGAACTTGTTGATAATCTACATAATCAATTGACTCAAGATTCAGATACTGTGTTATCCAGTTTGAATTACAAGCAGTACCGAAAATATCAACAACAATCCTGTTTGGGTTCCGTTCTTGTTTAATAATATAGGGTTGACGTTGCTCCAACGACACTGTCACTCTGTCTGCCTTACCAATGTTTGAAACACTCCATGAGCCTGAAAGTGAGAATGGCGGTTTTGTTCCTGGATAAGTTTTGTCAACATAATCCTTAGGAATAAAAGCATAGTAATTTTCTGAAAGTTTTACCTTATAGAGGTTCCCTACCGAGTCCATAAGCTCCATTCTGATTCCATCGGCAACGAAATTGATCTTAGCTCCTCCAAGCCTGTCCTGTCCAGCACCGTAATTCAGATATGCCCCCTTTTTGGTCACTACAACCGGAAATTTATAATCTCCTGCCTCAATCCTGGTTATCCGCTGTTCAATTTTATAATAAACGTTGAATTTTTCTTCGGTCTGGATACCTTCAGAGATTGCTTTTATAACAACAGGATTTACTCCCTCTTTAAGGCTAATTTCACCCCCGAACGAACCTGTCTTATATTGCTTCACTTTATTGCCGTTTATATAAACCTCAGACCCAGGATTTGTCACCCCCACAATGACATGAGAAGCATTTGTCACTGTGTCGGCCTTACCTTTTACAACCTTGATAATGTTGACATTCTGCGCGTGAATACCTATGACTGATATCATATAGATCGCAATGGTCAGGACTAGGGATATTGTAGTTTTCATGGCTTGATATTTGCTATTTAGGTTAGGACACAAATTTAGCTAAATTATGGAAAGTAATCAATCAAACAGGTTTATCTTTTTGGGTCTGTTTATAATGACAGGCCTTATAGCACTGGGACTCTCACTTAAAAGTGCAGTAACTTCTTTTAAATCATACGACAGGGTAGTCAGTGTAAAAGGGCTCGCAGAGATGGAGGTGCCGGCAAATAAAGTTATCTGGCCCATTGTATACAAAGAGATTGGAGATGACCTTTCTGTTTTGTATAAAACCATTAACGACAAAAATAAAATCATCAAGGATTATCTGAAATCCAGAGGAATTGATGATTCAGAAATTTCAATATCTGCTCCTAAGATTATTGATCTTAATGCTGAGAGGTACCAAAGTCAGGTCAGCAGATACCGATATAACGTAACAAGCATATTGACTGTTACTTCTGAGAAAGTAGACAAGGTGCGGGAGATAATTACCGGACAATCCGACCTTCTGCAAAAGGGAGTTGCAATAAGTGCGGGCGATTTTGAATACTCAACAGAGTACATCTACACTAAACTAAACGACATAAAACCTGTTATGATAGAGGAGGCTACTAAAAACGCACGTGCCTCTGCTGAGAAGTTTGCAAAAGATTCTGACAGTAAATTGGGGAAAATCAAGAGTGCCAATCAGGGACAGTTTTCTATTTCTGACAGAGATGCTAACACTCCTTATATTAAAACCGTGCGTGTTGTAAGCACAATAGATTATTTATTAAGAGACTAACAAAAACAAAAATGGAAATTACAAATATTCATGCACGTGAAATATTGGATTCACGTGGCAATCCAACAATCGAAGTAGACGTTCAACTTTTATCCGGAGCATTCGGAAGAGCCGCTGTTCCATCAGGAGCCTCAACAGGAAGCAACGAAGCTCTTGAGCTAAGAGACGGTGACAAGTCCCGTTATCTTGGAAAGGGAGTTCTTAAAGCCGTAGAAAACGTAAACGAGATCATAGCACCCCAAATACTGGGCATGAGCGCTCTTAAACAGCCACTTATAGACAAGACTCTTATAGAACTGGACGGCACACCCACAAAATCCCGGCTAGGAGCAAATGCAATTTTAGGCGTTTCTCTGGCTGTGGCAAGAGCCGCTGCCAACTATCTTCAGATTCCCCTTTACAGGTATATTGGGGGAACAAACGCCGTAACCCTTCCTGTTCCAATGATGAACATAATTAACGGAGGTTCACATTCGGATGCCCCTATTGCCTTTCAGGAATTCATGATACGTCCCGTTGGAGCTGTCAGCTTCAAAGAGGGACTCAGAATGGGAGCAGAAGTTTTCCACAACCTTAAAAAGATTTTTCACGACAGGGGTCTCAGTACTGCTGTTGGTGACGAAGGTGGCTTTGCCCCTACCCTCAATGGCACAGATGATGCTTTAGAATCAATAATAGCAGCAATCAAGAAAGCAGGTTATATTCCTGGCAAAGATGTTACAATCGCTCTTGACTGTGCAGCTTCGGAATTCTATAAAGATGGCGTTTATGACTACAGTAAATTCGAAGGTGCAAACGGTGCAAAGAGAAGTGCAACTGAGCAGGTTGCTTTTCTTAAGTCACTTGTAGACAAATATCCAATCGATTCAATCGAAGATGGCATGGCTGAGGATGACTGGAGCGGATGGAAACTACTTACCGACGAATTAGGCTCAAAAATACAGATTGTTGGTGACGACTTATTCGTAACAAATGTTGAGTATCTGAAAAAAGGCATTGAGACCGGTTGCGCAAACTCAATTCTTATAAAGGTAAACCAGATTGGCACCCTTACTGAAACACTTAATGCAATAGAACTTGCTCACCGTAACAAATACACATCTGTCACTTCTCATCGTTCCGGCGAGACCGAAGACTCTACAATTGCCGACATTGCAGTTGCCACAAATTCCGGTCAGATCAAAACCGGCTCTTTGAGCCGTTCAGACAGGATAGCCAAGTACAACCAACTCCTTCGCATAGAAGAGGAACTCGGAGAACTTGCACAGTACGGAAGAAAATAGTCTTACCGTTGTTTTTTGCAATAAATGGTTAGCATTTTTACTAAAACATTCCGGCATCTTTGTCTGAATTTTGAAGCATGCTGGCCTTTTCGTTATATTTTTTGCCTTTGAAGAGGTTGTATCTTATACCTACAACAATCATCGATTTGTTGTCGTCAATCCAGTTGAAACTGCTGTATTTCACAAGGCTTTCGGGAATTGTTGTTGTTTTGTATTTGGATTTTGTAAGGAACCAGTAGCAGCTGGCATAAAGCATTAAATCTCCCTTTGTATAAGCTACATTTATGTGTGATTGGTTTTCAGTTGTTCTTAGATATGGACCGCTAAGAGATTTTCCAATAATATTTCCCAAATAGTTTGCACTCCAGTTTTTGTGTTGAAAGTTAATCTTATACCAAAGAGGAGAGTATATATGGGAGTAATCTCCTGCAAGTGAGCTTGAGAGATGGGTTTTGAGAACCTGCCCTTGAAAACTTAATGTTATAATATTATTGTTAAAGGGCTTAATTGTTCCGGAATATACAGCTCCGTATGTTTTTGACCAATCTCCGTTTTCAGAGGCTAATACGATATACTCATCACCCTGAGAAAAATAAGTATTTATGGGTCTTTCAGTGTGTCTGAAAATAGTACTCAATTTAATATCAAGGATCTTTGAGCTCCACCCCCAATCCAAATTTATCTCGTTTGTGATACTGTTCCTAAGCTCTGGATTACCCTCTCTTATAATGTGTTCTGTAACATAAACTCTATTATTGCTTAATTGAGCTATACTTGGTTCAGATGAATACATTCTGTACTGAAAAGTTACAACTCCCCCTTTTTCAAAATTGTATCCAACTATTGCAGAGGGTCTGAAGACCCAGTCATTAAATTGTTGAGTGTATGTCTCTCTTCTGAGATTGCTAAGTCCAAGACTCGCCTTGTAAGATAGCTTTCCGGCTTTTCCGGATAATTCTGAGTAGAGATAGTTCTTTAGAAACGATGTTTTGTAATCAATATTTTCAAAGCTATTCTCAACAGTTGAGTTAAGCTTGTTAGCTTCAATAGAATAGCCGGCGTTGAATCTTAACTTTGAAAACACTGCAGAATAATTTATCTCACCAATGATTGAGACTTTTCTATTCTTTTCAATCATCTTGTCGTCAAGCTCAATAACACCACTCTCTCCGTACTCTTTGTTAGAGTAGTCAATAGAGGTAATGAAACCTGTTCCAACAATATTAAAGGCAAGTTCCTGCCTATTTTTCAATTGCTTCCAAAGGTATATATCGGCTGATGGTCCGAACACCGAGGACTTTCTCTGCTCTGTTCCTGTTCTTGACTCACTCACCTCTCCCTCCAGATAATCAATCTGAGAAAGATTATACGCATGCTGGGTCATAAAGTTTGGAGAGAGCTTAATCTTAAGAGAGTAATCCTCATCTTTTTGATTAATATATGTAAGATTAAAATAGTTATCGTCGTAACCAAAAGCTGAATTAGATTCTTGAAATCTCTGCATCCTTGTATTCTCAAACACATAATCATAGGATGCCTCTATTGTATTTTTCGCGTAGTTTCTGTGATAGAGAGAATAATCTACACCTACTTGACTTCTTCCTTTGTTATATTTTAAATAGAGCATCTCATTACCAAAACCGGTATTGAAAGCTGTTGACAAATTACCTCCAACAGCAATTCCATCCTCTCTAACTTTTGTTATTATATTGATAACACTACCAAACTCGGCATATCTTGCAGGCGGTATATCGTAGTGCTCTATCTTAGAAATATGTTCAGGTTTTATTGTCTTTAGCTCAATTTCATTAGCATTCATTCCATTTAGCAATATCTTTACGGATTTCCCATTTGCAGAGAAAATCTTCTCATTTACAGGATCATATATAATCTGAGGAACAATCGTTGTGAGTTCAAGTGCGCTCGCTGAGCCCTTAACATCAGATGGAAGAATTGAGTAAGATGTTTTGTCGCTTTGGATCCTTACTCTGCTTTCTTGAATAGTTGCGGCACCAAGAAGCATAGCATCATTCTCCAGGATATAATTATACGTTAATGGACTCTCGGAATTCTTTGCCACTAAAAGCGTATCTCTTAATTTTTTATATCCAATAAACGATACCACAAGAAGATAGTCGCCCTCCTTTACACTCTTAAATTCATAATTACCATTAAGATCTGTAATTGTACCATATTTTAAAACTGATGTATCGACTGCGCTATATATTGCAACATTAGCAAAAGGAATAGGCACATTCTCGTCATCCTTAACATTGCCTTTTAAAGAGAATTGTGCAAAAGCCGTGTTTGCCATTAATACTATCGCAAGAAAAGCGAGTAGAGAAGACTTGTTTAATTTCATTTAATTTTCAATTTATTTTATATTAGACGAATCAAGGTACAAATATGTTGCATAATTTCATTTGTTGTATGTTGAATACGAAACTATTGAGTATTCTAAAATGCTCGCTCAAAGTTCCGGTCTGGTCACTTACAAATCAATGGTGATCTCACCTCAAGGTAGGGAGATTCCACAGCTGATTCTTGACAAGAAGGTACACGTGGACGCAAAGGTACACAGGGACGCATATTGTGTACCATGCTTAATGTGCTTATGGGTAAGGCATGGGATTTGAAGGTACTTGCCATCATGGGCGTTGAAATGAGATAGTCGCAGACACAAATTATATGTATCAATAACATGGTGGTTGGTTGTGATATACTTGCATGGAAGATTTGGGTACCAGCTAAGCGAAAGTCGCGTTAGAAAAAACGAGAGCTGAAACCTGCAGCCTTTTGTAGTGGCATACTTGGTTTCAGCCTTTGCTTTTTAGCGAATTGAGCGCGAAGCGGGTAAATCTGGTGCACGTATATCACAACCAACCACCATGCAATGAGAAAATCACATAATTTGTGTTTTAGGGTAAATCCGGGGAACGTATCAGAAAACCCTGCCCCATACCGGTATACAGGGTACACAATGTGCGTCCCCATGTACCTTCCAAAGATCAACGCTATGACGGATTACCTACCATACCCATGAACAACACACAACCTGTGGATTTCTCGCAAATGGCAAATACAAACGGATGGTTGGCAGTAAATATAACCGGAGGAGTGTATGATGTTGCGCTGACACCAATTATTGTTACAGCTGCTGCCTCTGTTCCTTTTTCATTTACATCTATGTATGTGAATTGGTCTACCTTAGAAATATATGTCTGATAAAGAGGAAATATTCTGGAAAAATCTGCCTGGAAAGGTTCAAATGCTATTGCCATCCCCATCTGCTTCAGAACTTCAATTAAATCTCCGTTGTACTCTATCTTGAATTTTGGAATTTGAAGTGCAATCTCTTTTGAAGTTCTGCCATTAATCATATTATGCCAGTAAGATGGACCTTTTAGCTTTGTAACCATTGCAGACATTGAGACGTTTTCTTGAGGCAACATCAACATCATGCTGAACGCTCCATTCCCATATGGTAAATTGACGGCAGACAAGGTTTCGTCCGTGTAATACAACATTTTAGCTTTGTTGTTCATCATGTTGACTGTTACACTTGTGCCATCTTCTTTCCTAAATGATGCCGGTTTTGTATCTGACTCCTTGAATTCGTATCCTCCCCCCCATGTTCCTTTAAAATACAGCGCATTAAGCAGAAACATCATATCATCAGATGCAATCTGTTTTAGTACATCCTTAATTAATCCATTTGTATTATCTGAACACCATTTGTTGATAATGTTTACAGCTGAGGGTAATTTGAAATCTATTGCTTCAACTTGTGCTTTGTACCAATTTTTGTTGGTCTGAACAAACTCATCGTTTACTATGGCTCCTTTTCTGTACCAGATTGAGTTTGCAATTGCCAGTTTTACAGAAGGATCTGTAGAAAGCAACGCATCCTTCATCTTTTTATAGTAGCCATTTAACTCATCACTTGTATAATTTTCGAAACCAAGTGTGTTTTGTATAGCTGTTCTTGTCTCTCCGTTTGCTCCGTTCCAAACCATAGCCAACGCAGTACTCAAGCTGAAAGGAGAGATCATTATGTTCTCTTTCTTTGCCACTTTCGCATTTTGATCATAAACAAATGAGAAGAGATCCATGGAAAAATCTTTATCCGATTCGGCTATAGTACTCTCCGCAGTATTCAATTGGATCACGATAGGATCTGTAATTTTCAAGTCTTCGATTTGCTCTTTTTGCTTTTCTTCTGTTATCACCGCTTCTTTATTACAACTAAATAATAGTAACGAGAATGTCAGAATGGTCGATAAAAAATGTATTGTTCTCATAATATCAGTTTTATATGCAATTCATACATTATAGATGCAAATAAATATCAAATAGTTGCATCTACCTCATAATTAAATAGTCAATACCGATATTACCAGAAAACAGGGGACACAATGTGCGTCCCCATGTACCTTCCAAAGATCAACGCTATGACGGATTACCCACCATCCCCATGAACAACACACAACCTGTGGATTTCTCGCATATAGCAAATAAAAAAGGTCTGTTGGCAATAAAATCTACCGGAGGATTGTAGGATGTGTATGAGATACCGATTACTGTTACAGCAGCAGCCTCTGATCCCTTCTCATTAACATCTATATAAGTAAACTGATTCACGGTGGAAATATATGACTCTATTTGAGGGAATATTCTGGAAAAATCTGCCAAAACAGGATCAAAAGCAACAGCCATTCCCATCTGTTTTAATATATCATTTAATTTATCTTTATACTCTATCTTAAATTTAGGGATTTGCATTTTTACATCTTTTGTAACCATGTTTTTGATCAAATTTTGCCAGTACATGGGACTTTTTAATGTTGTCACCATCTTTGAAACCGAAACATTTGCCTGAGGTAACATAATAACCATACTGAATGCTCCGTTCCCGTAAGGTAAATTCACTGCAGATAGGTTATCATCGTTAAAATAAAGCAACTTCTTCTGACTATTCATCAAACTGACAGACACTGAAGAGCCATCCTCTTTTTTGAATAACCCGGTCTTTGTCTCTGCCTCCTTGAATGCATAGCCTTTACCCCACTCTCCTTTAAAATAGAGGGCATTAAGCAAAAACATAAGATCATAAGGAGAAATCTCCTTCAACACCTCTTTTATCAGACCATTTGTATTATCGGAGCTCCATTTATTGATGGTTTTTACAGCATCCGGCGATGAAAAATCCAATGCTTGTACCTGTGCATTAAACCATGTTTTGTTTGTTCGAACAAATTCGTCGTTCACCATAATGCCGTTTCTGTACCAAATTGAGTTTGCAATTGCCAGCTTTATGGATGGATCGGTAGCAAGCAGCGATTCATTCATCTTTTTATAGTATCCGTTCAATTCGCTGTCGGTATAATTCTGGAAACCCAAAACATTTTGAATGGCTGTTTTAGTCTCCCCTCCTGCACCGTTCCAAACCATAGCCAATGCAGTACTCAGACTGAAAGGAGAAATCATGATATTCTCTTTTTTAGCCACTTTTGCATTTTGTTCATAAGCCAGCGAGAAAAATTCCATGGCAAAATTCTTATCTGCCTCTGCCATTTTTGTTTCAGACGTATTAAGCTGAATTGTTATTGGATCTTTAATGGTTTCATCAGATGTCGGCTGGTTCTTATCACAACTACTCAGCAGACAGAATCCGCACATAACAGAAAAAACACTAATTTTAGTTTTCATCATTTAGATATTAAGTTACTCTTTTAAAACAAGACGCAAAATATTAATAAAATGCTACAGCTACTTATTTTAAAACTACATACCTTTGAAAAAAATCAAAATATGAATAAATTAATAATACTATTATTTGCATCACTTGTCCCGACATATACAATTTCAGCACAACAACCAATTAAAAGTGACCCTAAATTCGTTACTCATTACGAAAAAAACAACTTTAACAGAACTCCACGTTACGCAGAAACAGTTGAGTTTTGCAAACTACTAGACATAAACTCTCCAATAGTAACCTATACTTCAATCGGGATTTCTCCCCAGGGAAGAGATATTCCTCTCCTTATTGCAGACAAGGATGGACTGACATCTCCCGATGCTATTCGTGCAAAAGGTAGATCTGTTGTACTGGTGGAGGCTGCCATTCATGCAGGCGAACCCGACGGTAAAGATGCAGGACTGATGCTTATAAGAGATATCGCTCTTTACAATAAGTTCCCCGGTATACTAGATAACGTATCTCTGCTTTTTATCCCAATTATCAATGTAGACGGGCACGAAGATTTTGGAAGCTTTTATCGTATAAATCAGAATGGCCCAGAGGAAGTTGGAGCGAGATACACCGCTCAGAGATATAATATGAACAGGGATTTTATCAAGGCCGATGCTCCGGAAACCCGTGCATTCATAAGACTTTACAAAAAATGGATGCCGGAACTGTTCATGGACATTCATGTCACCAACGGAGCCGATTTTCAGTATGTATCCACCTATGGAGTTGACCATTGCGGTTTTCTGAACGACAATCTGCTTAAATGGACGAACAATGTGTATGAGAAAAAACTTATAGAGGGAATGGCAGCTGCCGGTTTCCCGATCTTCCCGTATTTCGAGTCATACGGTATGAATCAGAGATCTGGGGTTCTTCCAAACAATTTCCCTCCGCAATACTCAAACGGCTATGCCTCCGCAAATAACAGAATTGGAATATTGGTTGAAAATCATATTTATAAGCCATACAAACAACGTGTCGAATCGTCGTACAATATGATTCTTCAAACACTTAAGATAATTGGCGATAACAGCAGAGAACTACAAAGGGAGATAGCTGATGCAGATAATAGTTCTGCTTCCGGTATGTTCCGCAAAGATTCGCTCCCGCTAATGTTCTCCCACGATTTTAAAGACAGTATAGTTGTTGATTATCTGGCATGGAAGGACAAAAAGGTAAAGAGTGACCTTTCCGGTGCCGACTGGACATACTCCGACAGAACATCTCCCGTAACCATACGGCTTCCGCTTTTCACAACTTATAAGAAGGAACTTATGGTCAAACTTCCAAAAGCCTATCTCATTCCTCAGGAACAAATAGAAACAAGAGAGCTGCTTGATCTGCACGGTATCAAATACAGCACGCTCACCTCTGATACCACTATATATGTTGAGACATACCGTTTTGTAAATCCAAAATGGTCAGAGTTTCCAAATGAAGGCAGAGTAACCCTGACAACCGGATACACTACCCAAAAAGAGTATGTAAAATTCAGCAAAGGCGATATGATAATATTAACCGCTCAGCCAAAGGTGAAAATCATAGCCCACATGCTTGAGCCCAAATCTCCCACATCTCTTGTCTATTGGGGATTCTATAATTTGTATGCCCGTCCTGCGACAGAGTTCTGGATTAGGTTGAACTATATGGAGGTAAAAGGACGTGAGATGCTGGCAAAAGACTCAGTTTTAAAGAGAGAATTCGAAACAAAAAAAGCAACAGATCCTGCTTTTGCAAATGATCCACAGGCAATCCTGCAGTTCTTTATGACTAAGGTAAGGGAAAACGTCGAACCTAACGTAAATCGCTACCCTGTAGGACGTCTTCTCTAGTATAATAATCCGTATTTTTAGGAAGCAAATTTAATCTCATAATAGTTGATTGTTTACTTGCTTGACTGGGCATTGTAAGGAGCATTTGGCACCTGCTTAGAGAGCGAAACGCAAAAAAATCCCGGAGGAACGACTCGGATTTTTTAGGAGAGTGAACTATAGCAGGTAAATGCGGTACACAGCCCAGTCAAGCAAGTAAACAACAAACAAAAAGAGATGATTATGTTTCCTTAAATAAGGATATCCCAGATAGTAAACACAGCAAAGATTACTGAAGCAAAACCATTGGCTGTAAAGAACGCAGCATTGATCCGCGAAAGGTTTGTTGGCGACACAATCAAATGCTGATAAATTAGCAATATTGTAAAGATTGCAGCCCCCACAAGGTAAATTGTTCCCATGTCAGCTACTACATAAAACAGGTAAAGAAGTGGAACTATCAGCAAGTGACCAATTGCCGAAATTATCAATCCAGACCTTTTCCCGTATAGTTGTGGTACTGAGTGGAGGTCTTGCTCTTTGTCAAACTCTTCGTCGGCAAGTGCGTATATAATGTCAAATCCACTGGCCCATAATAATACAATCAAAGACAATATCAGCGGAGCAGCATGAAACTCTCCTGCTATGCTCAGATAGGCACCAACCGGAGCAATTGCCAGTGCCAGACCAAGAACATAATGACAGAGTGAGGTGAATCTTTTCATGTAGCTGTAAAGAAGCAATATAGCCATTGCCGGGAAAGCAAGATAAAAACAGAGTGTGTTTATCATCAGGGCAACTATAAGGAAAAGCACTATGTTGACAATAACAAAAACCTTGACGGCTCCCGGTGAAAGATGACCTGCAGGTATCTCGCGGGATGAGGTACGCGGGTTTTTTGCATCAATTTCCCGGTCCAGATATCTGTTGAATCCCATGGCTGAGTTTCTGGCAAACACCATTGCCAGTAAAATCAATCCAAACAACCACCATGAAAATTCATTTCCTGTAATTCTGACAGCCAGAAAGAACCCTATAAGGGCAAAAGGGAGTGCAAATATTGTATGCGAGAATTTGACAAGTTTTATGAATTTGCCAATCTCTTTAATAATGGCATTTGACATTTTTATATTATTCAGACTATCTGAGGCTTGCGCCAAAACGCTCCATAAAGGCAACAAGAAGTCTGTTCATTACCTCCTCAACATATTTGTCAGTCAGAGTCTTCTCTATATCCTGAAGCGTAAAGCTTAGTGCATATTGCTTTTTCCCGTCGGGAATCTTATCACCTCTGTAAACATCAAAAAGAGTCACCTGCCTGAGTATCTTCTTTTCAGTCTTGAATGCCAGTTTTCTTAATTCAGCAAATGACACATTTTCATCAATCAACAGTGCCAGGTCCCTTCTTACTTCAGGAAACTTTGGAAGTTCGCTGAACAAAACCTTTTGTTTCTTAACCTGACTGAACAATACGTTCCATGAAATTTCAGCTGCAAAAACCTGTTGTTTTATGCCAAATTGCTTAAGTAGCTGATTGCTGACAGTACCCATAATTGCAAGTTCCTTTCCCCCCGATGTTTTATATACCAGACCCTCAGCAAAGATATCTGCAGGAGCAGCCTCGTATTCCAATTCATCCAGACGAATCCCGAATCTCTTTAAAAGCATTTCCAGATAACCCTTTAAAGAAAAATAACTTGCTGGTCTGGCAACGTTTCTCCACGAAGCATTACCGGGACCGGAAACAAATAATGAGAGTTTTGGAGCTTCTGCATATGAGTTCAGATCATTCCCATCTGTACCCTTTTCAATGGAATAGACATTCCCCATTTCAAAAAGTTTCAAGTCCGGATGCTGTCTGTTAATATTATACGCTATAACCTCCAGACCGTTGAGAATCAAAGTTTGTCGCATCGAATTAAGATCGGTGCTTAAAGGATTTAAAATCCTGACAAGCTTATCTTCTGGAAATGTCTTTAGTTTTGTATAATATTCACTCTTAGTCAAAGAGTTATTCATTGTTTCATAAAATCCGTTGTTGGCAAGGAAATCAGCAGCCAATGAGCGTACCTTTTCCGGATCAGGCTTTGGAGTAGCGTTGATTGAAGCATGAACACTTCCCGGAAGCTCAATATTGTTGTATCCATAAATCCTCAGCACATCCTCAACAACATCACACTCTCTTGTAACATCTACCCTGTATAATGGAGCAAGTACCTCTGCACCCGATTCATTTTTGGTCACTATATCAAAGTCCATATAACCAAGAATTGCCATAATAGTCTCAGAACCTATTTTCTTGCCAATGAACTCCTCAATTCTATTAAAATCAAGGGATATCTGTACTCTCTCGATTGGCTTAGGATAGACCTCACAAATATCACCTACTACATTTGCACCAGTAATCTCCTGTAATAGAATGGCTGCCCTCTTTAGTGCATACGGTACATTGGCCGGATCTGCACCTCTCTCATATCTGAAAGATGCATCAGTCTTAAGAGAATGCCTTTTAGACGTTTTTCTTATTGATACCGGATTAAAGTATGCGCTTTCAAGAAAAATTGCAGTTGTTTCATTAGACACTCCTGAATGCAAACCACCAAAAACACCACCAATACACATCGGACTATTTGCATTGCATATCATTACATCCTCAGGCGACAGCTCTCTTTCAACACCATCGAGAGTTACAAATCGCTCTCCCTTTAAAGCCTCACGGACAACAACCTTGCCTCCTTCAATCTTACTGTAATCAAATGCATGCAGAGGCTGTCCAGTCTCCTGAAGAATGAAATTGGTTATATCAACAACATTGTTGATAGGTCTTAATCCAACAGATTTGAGTGCTGTCTGGAGCCACTCAGGAGATGGAGCAATTTTTATATTGTCAAATGTAAGCCCGGAATACCTTGGCGCCCCATCCTTACTCTCTACCTCAACTTTTATTGGGCTGACTGGTGAAGATGAACGTTTTAAATTTTCAAATTCCGAAACAGACGGCAGTATCATCTCCCCACCTTTGCCATTAAGTTTCAGGTATGCAGACAGATCCCTGGCAACACCAATATGAGAAGCTGCATCTACCCTGTTTGGAGTAAGCCCTATCTCAAAAATTGTATCACTCTTTAAATTAAGATACTCCCTTGCAGCAATTCCTACTTTTGTTTCAGCCGGAAGAACCATTATCCCTTCATGCGACGTACCTATGCCAAGCTCGTCCTCCGCACAGATCATACCCATGCTCTCAACTCCACGTATTTTTGAACGTTTTATCTTAATCTGTTCACCATTGCCGAATGTAAGGTTCGTTCCAACAGTTGCCACAAGCACCTTCTGACCAGCTGCAACATTCGGAGCACCACAAACAATCTGCAGCAGCTCTTCTCCTCCGGTATTAACCTTTGTGAGGCTTAACTTATCTGCATCAGGATGCTTGGTGCACTCAAGCACTTCGCCAACCACAACTCCCTCCAGACCACCGGGAATCTGCTCCACACTCTCCATCGCCTCAACTTCAAGACCTATAGAACTTAAAATTTTATCAACCTCTTCAGGTTGAATTGTAAGATTAATATAGTTTTTTAACCAATTGTATGAGATCTTCATATCCGAATATATTTTGTCATTTATTTTAAAGTTAATGGTTTAAAAAAGAGATTCAACAAACTCTTTTTTATTGAAAATCTGCAGATCTTCTATCTTTTCTCCTACCCCGATAAATTTTACAGGTATCTTGAACTGGTCAGAGATTCCTATAACTACACCGCCTTTGGCTGTGCCATCAAGCTTAGTGACAGCAAGCGCTGTAACATCAGTTGCCTTAGTGAACTCCAATGCCTGCATATATGCATTTTGCCCTGTAGACCCGTCCAGAACCAGCAGAACCTCGTGTGGTGCATCAGGGATAAGCTTTCTCATAACGTTTCTTATCTTAGTAAGCTCGTTCATAAGATTAACCTTATTGTGTAACCTGCCTGCGGTATCTATAAGAACTACATCTGCTCCTTGTGTAATTGCCGATGCAATAGTGTCATATGCAACTGATGCAGGATCTGACCCCTTCTGCTGTTTGACAATGGGAACTCCTGCCCTTTCACTCCAGATTGTCAGCTGTTCAACAGCTGCTGCCCTGAATGTGTCTGCTGCACCAAGAATCACCTTTTTATCAGATGCTTTAAGTCTTGCTGCCAATTTTCCTATAGTCGTGGTCTTCCCAACCCCGTTAACACCCACAACCATTATAACGTAAGGCTTTTTAGAGAAATCAAAAGGGATTTCACCCGCATAATTGTCGTCAATATCCAGCAATCCCTCAATCTCTTCTCTAAGAATCGCATTCAACTCATTTATATTCATAAATTTGTCTTTTGCCACCCTTGCTTCCAGCCTCTCAATGATTCTCAATGTAGTTTCAACCCCAATATCTGAAGCAATCAGAGCCTCTTCTATACCGTCAAGTGTTTCGTCATCTACCTTGGATTTACCAACAACTGCACGCGACAATTTCTCAAAAATTCCCACTTTGGTTTTTTCAAGTCCCTCATTCAGTGCTTGTTTCTCCTCTTTCGTTTTTGATCCGAAAATTCCAAATAATGCCATTTCTATTGTTTTAGCTGTCAAAGATACAAATAAATTCTTTGCGGGTATTCGGGGATGCATATTGTGTCCATATTAGTGAGTCAAATTATATTTTGCATCTCTTTTTGTTGAATGAGTGCGATAGCCTACGAGGGCATGCAACCGCATTTACCCACATGCAGTTCGCTTTTCTAAAAAACCCAAGTCGTTCCTCCGGGATTTTTTTACGAAAAGCTCACTGTGTGGGAGCCCAACTCCTCCTTACAGGTATCTTCAATCCCCTCTCCAAAATGTTTCAGACACAATCTGCATCCTCAAATTCACTTGATTAATTACAATAACAAAAAAATGGAGATGCTATCAACATCCCCATTTTGCCCTATATTACCGAAAAATCTATTTCTTCTCGAAGAACTCCTTTACAGCTTCAGTTGGAACCATCTCCTCCTTGAAAGCATAAGAACCACTACGCTCCGAGCGAACCATACGAATGCATTTAACGTTATTTTTGCCTGAGCCTTTTGTACTACTAAATGTAGCAACTACTTTCTTTGCCATGGTATATTCTTATTTCTAATTACTTAATCTCACGATGTACTGTAACCTTTTTCATAAAAGGGTTGTACTTCTTACGTTCCAGACGCTGAGTCGTATTCTTTTTATTTTTAGTTGTGATGTATCGTGAAACTCCAGGAACACCACTTTCTCTCTGTTCGGTACACTCTAGGATAACCTGAACTCTATTACCTTTCTTTGCCATATTCTGTTATATTATACCAAATTAAGTAAACCTTTAGCCTTTGATGCCTTTAAAACTGCAGCCAGACCATTCTTATTAATTGTGCGCATCCCTGCGCAAGAAACCTTAAGGCTAACGAACCTGTTTTCTTCTTCCAGCCAAAAACGTTTACTTTGCAGATTTGGTGCAAATTCACGCTTGGTACGGCGTTTAGAGTGAGAAACATTGTTCCCGATCATCCTTTTTTTACCTGTAACTTGACAAACTCGTGACATTGTATAAACTATTGTTTGTTATTATCTTTTAAGTACCCTTTTAAGGGCTGCAAATATCAAGATTTTTTTTGTATTATCCAAATATTTACACAATTTTAAAAATCCTCTTCCACCTTATGTTTTTAGGAAAAGAGTTATATTGGTCTTTTGAAAACCAGACTATGGATGGAGTTCCAACAACATGTGACTCCGGAACAAATCCCCAGTAACGGGAATCCAGAGAGTTATGCCTGTTGTCGCCCATCATGAAGTAATAATCCATTTTAAAAGTATAGCTGTTTGTCTGCTTTCCATTTATGAAAATCAGCGAGTCTTTTACCTCAAGTGTATTCCTCTCATATGAAGAAATAATTCGCCTGTACAATGGAAGGTTTTCCAAAGTAAGCTCAACACTGCTTCCTGCCGAAGGTAACCACAAAGGACCAAAGTTATCTCTTGTCCATTTAAAGTTTTCGGAAAAAGGAAAAATCATCAGTGGTGAGTCAGGGATATCAGGCGGATAAGTATCTATATTCTGACGAATATCAACAATATTGCCGAATGTTTTGAGTTTGGAAACCTCGTCTTCATTGAGAGGGAAAGCCTGATAACCGGGAAGATTTACATCATAATATATCTCTTCTGTGTTCAGACCCATATCCTCAATAATTTTTGAGTTAAGAGGTGTCCCATTGGTGAAAACAGTATATGTGTTTTGTATTCCCGCAATATTTTTTTGAGGGACTCCATTCACAAATACCTTTCCATTAATAATCTCAAGAGAATCTCCGGCTACTGCAACACATCTCTTCACATAGTTATCCTTTTTATCATCCGGTCTTACAACATATGGTCCATATGTCTTCTGGGTATACTCCCTGCCATATATTCTGACATATGTATAATAATCGGCTGTAGGATCAGCTTTGAGAACAGTGTCGCCATGAGGAAAGTTGAAAACAACTATATCGTCTCTTTTAACATCTCTGAAACCAGCCATCCTCTTATACGGATTCTTTATCCATGTAAGATATGACTCTCCTCCGGTAACAGGCAAAACATTATGGACCAAGGGAAATGAGATAGGTGTCTGGGAAACCTTAGGACCATATGCCATCTTACTAACGAAAAGATAGTCACCTGTCATAAGGGTTCTCTCCATAGACGAGGTGGGAATCATATAGGCCTCAAAAAAGAAAGCCTTGATGAATGTAGAGGCGATGAGTGCAAAAATTATTGCATCAAGCCAGTCCAGCCAGGCATTTCTCTTTTCTCCCTTCTCATATCTCTTTTTCCAGAAGGCCCACTTCACTTTTTTCGTGATATTCAGGTCGAATATAATGATAAGTCCCAGCAGGAACCACCAGTTATCGAACCATATTACCCAAAGCAAGTAAATTGTGGCCCATATTGAAAATTTGAACCACTTGTTACCTAATATCCGGAGATTTTTCAAAAGAGAATCTATTTAACTGAATTAATTATCGCATCAAAAGCGGCAGGATTATTCATTGCCAGATCTGCAAGTACCTTGCGGTTCAGGCCAATGTTATTCTTAGCCAGCTTGCCGATGAACTGAGAGTAGTTCATCCCGTGCTGTCTTGCAGCTGCATTTATTCTTTGAATCCAAAGAGCACGGAAAAGGCGTTTTTTGACTTTACGGTCACGGTATGCATAAGTAAGACCTTTTTCATAGGTATTCTTAGCTACGGTCCAGACATTTGCACGGGCTAGAAAATTACCGCGCGTAAGTTTTAGAATTTTTTTACGGCGAGCTCTTGAAGCTACCGAATTTACCGATCTTGGCATTTTAATTTTGTTTTAAGAATGTCAGCGCTCCCCTCCATAGGGAATCTTTTCTGCTGTTCATTCAGGTTAATAAATGGTTACGCAACCAACATTGCTTTAACCCTCTTCTCGTCTACAGAAGCTACTACAGACGAATAGGTAAGGTTTCTTTTTTGTTTAGTTGTTTTTTTTGTTAAAATGTGACTTTTGAAAGCATGCTTTCTTTTCACTTTTCCCGTTCCGGTAAGCTCAAAGCGCTTTTTTGCACCGGAGTTGGTTTTAATTTTGGGCATCTGTACTTATTTTAAATAGTTAACATTATTTCTTTTTTGCCGGAGATAGCATCATTATCATTCGCTTCCCCTCTAATTTTGGCATCTGATCTGCTTTTCCGTAATCTTCAAGTTCAAGGGCAAAACGGAGAAGCAATTTCTCTCCTTGCTGAGAGAACAAAATTGATCTTCCTTTAAAAAAGACAAAAGCCTTAACTTTTGAACCTTCTTGCAAGAAAGATTGTGCATGTTTTAGTTTAAACTGGAAATCGTGTTCATCAGTATTTGGACCAAACCTGATTTCCTTAATAATAACTTTACTGGCATTGGCTTTCATCTCCTTTGCCTTCTTCTTTTGCTGATAAATAAACTTCTGGTAGTCAATTATCTTACAAACTGGCGGGTCTACACTTGGAGATATCTCCACAAGGTCCAATTCCAACGCCTCTGCCATCTTGATGGCCTCAAACAGAGAAAAAACTCCAGGATTAGGAACATTTTCACCAACAACTCTTACTCGAGCAGCTGTGATTTCATTATTCATTCTTGGACCATCATCTTTAGAACCACCTGCATGTTGTCTGTTCTGCGTTAAGGTTCGGTTCTGACTTGGTGTCCGTTTGATAAATCCTCCCGGGCGAGGTTTAAAAGGTGTAGCGATAAGTAAATCCTCCTATTTTTTAGTTATTAATCTATCTGTTGTTTAATCTCTTTTTCAATAAACATAATGAACTCTTCAACCGACATAACCTGACCCTTGTCTCCCTCTCCCTGTTTACGGACAGATATGGTACCAGATTCAACCTCTTTTTCACCAACAATCAAGAGGAATGGAACTCTTTTAAGCTCATTCTCCCTGATTTTCTTACCGATAGTTTCGTTCCGGTCGTCAATTGAGGCGCGAATATCGTTATTATTGAGTAAATCTACAACTTTTTTTGCATAATCGTTGTATTTTTCACTGATAGGGATGATTACAGCCTGTTCCGGAGCAAGCCACAAAGGGAACTTTCCAGCAGTATGCTCCAATAAAACTGCAATAAATCTCTCCATAGATCCGAATGGTGCCCTATGAATCATTACAGGACGATACTTCTTGTCATCTGCTCCAACATATTCAAGTTCAAATCTTTCAGGAAGATTGTAATCAACCTGAATTGTTCCCAGCTGCCATTTTCTGCCTATAGCATCCTTTACCATAAAATCAAGCTTAGGACCATAAAATGCCGCTTCGCCTAACTCTATTACAGTTTTGAGCCCCTTTTCTGCAGATGCCTCAATAATGGCACTCTCTGCCTTATTCCAGTTTTCATCAGTACCTATATACTTTTCTCTGTCGTTAGGATCCCTTAGTGAAATCTGAGCAGTATAATCTTTAAAATCCAAAGTTTTAAATATATACAAAACAATATCTATAACCTTAAGGAATTCCTCTTTTAACTGATCTGGACGGCAGAATATATGTGCATCATCCTGTGTGAATCCTCTCACACGAGTCAATCCGTGAAGTTCACCACTCTGTTCGTAACGATATACAGTTCCAAACTCTGCAAGTCTTAAAGGCATATCTTTATATGAACGTGGTTTTGTCTTGTATATTTCGCAATGGTGCGGACAGTTCATTGGTTTCAGTAAGAATTCCTCTCCCTCCTGAGGAGTGTGAATCGGCTGAAACGAGTCCTTACCATATTTAGCATAATGGCCCGATGTTACATAAAGTTCTTTTTGTCCAATATGAGGCGTGATTACCGGAAGATATCCCCCTTTCTTCTGAACTGCTTTAAGAAAATTCTCCAGTCTCTCTCTGAGCATGGCACCCCTTGGCAGCCATAAAGGCAGACCCTGCCCCACTCTTTGAGAAAATGCAAAAAGTTCAAGCTCCTTGCCCAGTTTTCTGTGATCGCGTTTTTTGGCCTCTTCAAGCATTACAAGGTACTCATCCAGAAGTTTCTTCTGAGGGAATGTGACTCCATATATACGGGTCAGCATCTTGTTCTTCTCGTTTCCTCTCCAGTAAGCTCCTGCTATAGAAGTCAATTTTACAGCTTTGATTACAGAGGTATCTACAAGGTGAGGTCCTCTGCAAAGATCTGTAAAAGAGCCATTAGTATAAAACGAAATGGTGCCGTCAGTCAAATCCCTTATTAATTCACACTTATATTCGTCACCTTTAGTGGTATATGTTGCCATTGCTTCTGCCTTGCTGACATCTTTCCTTACAAAAGATTGTTTTTCGCGCGCAAGCTCAAGCATCTTATTCTCAATCTTAACAAGATCAGATTCAGTAATTGTCTTTTCTCCCAGGTCCACATCATAATAAAACCCCACCTCAATTGAAGGACCTATTCCAAATTTTATACCCGGATAAAGAATCTCCAGTGCTTCTGCCATGAGATGCGACGATGAATGCCAGAATGTACTCTTTGCTTCCTGATCATCCCATTTATGAAGTTTTATTGATGCATCCTCATTTATTGGCCTGTTGAGTTCAAAAATTATTGAGTTGACCGAAGCAGCAAGAATCTCCTGCGCCAGTCTGGGGCTGATGCTGTTTGCAATATCGTATGCAGTCACCCCTTTTTCAAAGGTACGGACGCCACCGTCCGGAAAAGTAATATTGATCATAATTGTTTTCTGAATTCAATTGAATGGCAAAGGTAACTATTTTTTATTAAACTTTAAATTTTGGTTAATATACATTTTTAGTTAAATTTGATGAACTTAAATTATATCGATAAACCTATAAATCAAAACATTATGCAAACTAATAAATGGAGTATTGCTGCACTTAACGGTCTGTTGCTTGCTCTTGTAACAATTGTGGTTACTCTCATCCAGACAGTTTTATCTCCCGGAACAGCAATAATATGGCTGCTCTGGCTGCTTAAACTAATCGGGAGTCTTGGATTGTTGTACTATTTCATTAAGGATTATGCTAAGACTCAGGATTTATTCACATACAAGGACGGGTTCCGTTTTGGATTCATGATCAGTCTGCTTTCGTCGCTTATATGTGCCTGTTATCTCTTCATGCATTACGCAGTGATTTTCCCGGATAGCATGGCTGCACAACTTGAACAGATATCTGCTGCTATTCAATCAAGCAATCCGGATGGAACAGAGATCTTTGACAAAATTGGAGGCAAGATGCCACAAATAATATCTGTTTTTTCACTTTTCTATTATACAGTATTTGGCATAATTGCCTCTTCAATAATTGCCAACTATACTAAGAAAGGTGATATTTTCACAGAATAAGCGCACTACTGAAAATTAAAATCTGATGGATCTCTCAATTGTAATTTCACTCTATAACGAAGAGGAGTCTCTTCCCGATCTGCTTTCCTGGATAGACCGTGCACTTAAAGATAGTCATTTTGAATACGAGGTTATTCTTATAGATGACGGCAGCACAGACACTTCCTGGAGTGTGGTACAATCTCTTCACGAAATTTATCCTGAAATAATAAGGGGTATCAGATTTATTAGAAATTACGGAAAGTCTGCAGCTCTTTACTGTGGATTTGAGGCAGCACGAGGAGAGATTATTGTTACAATGGATGCCGATTTACAGGATAGTCCGGAAGAGATACCTGCTATGATAGAGATGATCAGATCCGGTGAATACGATCTTGTCTCAGGCTGGAAGAAAAAACGGAAGGACAATATCTTCGCAAAGAACATCCCTTCAAAAATATACAATGCCACCGCAAGAAGAGTAACGGGCATAAAGCTCCATGATATGAACTGCGGATTAAAGGCATACAGAAATGAGGTTGTGAAAAACATTGAGGTTTATGGAGAGATGCACAGATACATTCCATATATTGCCAAAAATGCCGGTTTCACGAGAATCGGCGAGAAGGTTGTCAAGCATCAACCGAGAAAGTATGGTAAAAGCAAATTTGGAATGAATCGTTTTGTGAATGGATTTCTTGATCTTCTCTCTCTCTGGTTCCTTACAAGATTTGGCAAGAAACCCATGCATTTTTTTGGTCTCATTGGAAGTCTGACGTTTTTCATAGGAGCAATGACTTCTCTATATCTAATTATAAACAAAGTTGTTACTCAAGCACAAGGTCTTTCCTACAGGGCTGTTACCGACCAGCCTCTGTTCTATATTTCACTTGTTGCATTGATAATTGGGATGCAACTGTTTTTAGCTGGATTTATAGGAGAATTAATCTCAAGAAACAGCAGTGAAAGAAATATTTACAAGATTAAATCTACGTTATAATATTTTTTAATTTTTTTACTTAAATTTACAAAAATTCTAAAAAAGTAAAGTATGGTTAAAACATTTTCTTTCCCGAGTGTATACGAGGCTACAATTAGGGAGTACTATACAAGTAATGATCCTATTTTGGGTTTCTCCAAAATCAAACTTGATGGTGTCGATTATATAGTTGGTTTGCAAGCTCTTTTTGAAGGTGTTTCACCTCACAAGGCTATCAATGCATCTCCTGCAGATTCAGATTACAGAATTATCAGCCAGTCTGCAATTCTGCTTGCAAGCAATGCTTGTATGAGTAATTCTAAGTTTGTAAAATTACCGAATTTATCAATTACTACAGGTTTCCCATTTGCCACTTTTCAATCCAACAAGGAGGAAGCCGAAGAGTATTTCAAGGCAGAAAAGGTTATAACATATTACAAGGCAGAAGAAAACGGAAACACAACCACCGAGCAGAAATTAATTCCTGCCTGCAAGATAAACATCCTGCCGGAGCTTGCCGGTTGTGATATTGCCTTGAGAAAGGGAGAAAATCCAATTGACGGAAATTTCATAATAATAAGTTTAGGGTATGGAACATGCGAAGGAGCAGTAAGCAAACCCGAAGGCCTGCTGAGTAAATCTACATTTAGCACACATGGAATAAGTTATGCCGTCGATCTTTTTACCCAAGAGTTGAACAAGAATGCTTATCTAAGGCTTAAAACTGACCATCAGGTTGACCAGATTTTCACCAAAGGATTTGTTTATATCGACAGGAAGAGAAAGGATTTCGGAGAAGAAAAAAGGAGATCATTACAACTATATTATTCAAATGTAATCTCTCCGGCAATTAAAAGATATATCTCCGACGAAGACTTTGAAGTTTGCTCAAAGATAGTTCTGGTTGGAGGTGGAGCATATCATCAGGACCTTGTCAATATGTTTACTGAAGAGTTCGGAGAGTTCTGCCCTATTACAACTGTTCCCTCTCCTGAGAAATGCGCTTCTATAGGTTATGCTATAAATTCGAAGCTTGTCAACGGCGCTGAGGTAGCAGACAAAGATGCACTGTCTTATGTTCCGGAAGATAGTTCTACACAATATATTGGCATAGATATAGGGAATGCCACAACTTGTGTGTCTATATTGCTTTAAAATTAATAGAAATTTAAAAAGGGCTGTATCATTATTTTGACACAGCCCTTTTTTTATCTGATTATTATAATAGTTTCATGACAGTTTCAGTTTCAAATCTTCAAAACTTGATTCGTTAATCATTTTGCACGAGCCATTAAAGACTCCTCCCTCCTCTATGAAGATTTTCTGACAGCCTACATTTCCGGTAATTGAGCCGCTCTTTTTGAGGCCAAAAACCTCCTTCACTAAAAGTTTGCCCTCCATGACACCCCATATATCGCAACTTCTGCAAACTACATCGCCATATAATCTTGCTGATTCGCCCAGAACCAATTTTCCGGTTGTTGTTAATTTTCCTTCAAAAGAGCCGTCAATTCTAATGTCACATTGTGATATAAGTGTCCCCTGGAAATCTGTTCCGTTTGAAATCCTGTTGACTTCGTTTACCTGAGCTACAATTTCATTTTTAGACATATCTTTATTTTTAAATATGAATTACTTCTCCGTGAGCTGCGGCTGCTGCCTCCATAATTGCCTCACTCATTGTCGGATGAGGATGAATTGAGTGAATAATGTCTTTTGCCTTGACACCCAAATTACGTGCAACAACCAATCCGGAAACCATTTCCGTCACATTTGCTCCTATAAGGTGAGCCCCTAATATCTCGTCGGTCTTCGCATCTACTATCAGTTTTACAAAACCATCCTTCTCCCCGGCAGCAGCAGCCTTACCTGAAGCCGTAAATGGAAATTTGCCTATCTTGTATTCAATCCCTCGCTCCTTTACTGCTTTCTCAGTCATACCGACAGATGCAATCTCTGGTGATGTATAAGTGCAACCCGGGAAATTATTATAATTAAGTGGTTTAGGATTTAGTCCGGCTAATTTTTCCACACAACAGATTGCCTCAGCAGATGAGATATGCGCAAGAGCAGGGGTGGCAATTACATCTCCAATGGCATAAACACCGGAAATGTTTGTAGAATAAAATTCATCTACCTTTATTTTACCCCTTTCAACCACAATGCCCATCTCTTCCAATCCTATATTTTCAATATTGGCAATAACGCCTACAGCAGATAAAACCCTTTCAACCTCTAGTACCTCTTCGCCTTTTTTTGTTAAAACAGTAAGCTTGCATAACTCACCGGAAGTATCCACATTTTTTACCTGTGCAGATACCATCACCTTCATCCCCATTTTTCTGAATGAACGGCTCAGTTGAGCGGAAACCTCTTCGTCTTCCAGCGGAACAACATTGTCGAGATACTCAATCAGATATACTTCGACTCCAAGCGAGCGGTAGAAGTATGCAAATTCACTTCCGATTGCACCTGACCCAATGACAGCCATGCTCTTAGGAAGAGTCTCAGGGACAAGGGCCTGTCTGTATGATATGATTTTTTCACCGTCAATTGGAGCAAACGGCAGGGAATTAGCTCTTGCCCCGGTTGCAATGATTATATTCTTTGCATCTATAACAGATACTGACAAATCATCGTTTCTTACCTCCACCTTACCTTTTCCAACGAGTTTGGCCGTGCCCTTAATGACTGTAATCTTATTCTTTTTAAAAAGGTAGTCTATACCCTTACTCATATTGGAAGCAACTCCTCTACTCCTTTCAACTATTTTCCCAATATCCGGTTTAATTTCTCCCTCTATTGTAAAACCATAATCTGCAGAATGCTGAGCATAGTGAAGGGCCTGAACACTCTTTAAAAGAGCCTTGGTTGGTATACAACCCCAGTTCAGACAAATTCCACCAATTTCTGCTCTCTCCACAACTGCAGTATTCATACCCAGTTGCGATGCCCTTATTGCGGCTACATAACCGCCAGGTCCCGATCCTATAACAATTAAATCAAACATTTCTCTTTCTCCTATTCATTTGCTCCGTGACAATTCTTGTATTTTTTACCGCTGCCACAAGGACATGGATCATTTCTTCCCACCTTCTTCTCTACATGTACCGGTCCTTGCGATTTTGGTTCCCCTCCCGATGCAAGCAAATCCTGTCTTGAAGTTTGCATATTGCTTAAGTCGGTCTTTCTTTTTTGCTCCTGCCTTACACTTACAGGAGCTTGCTGAGTCTCTCTCATTGGAATATGCGCCCTTAGTAGAAAAGAGAGTACATCTTTACTTACCTTGTCCAATACCCCCTTGAATAGCTGGAAGCTTTCAAATTTGTAAATCAATAGCGGATCCTTTTGTTCGTATGTAGCGTTTTGTACCGACTGCTTTAGTTCGTCCATCTCTCTGAGATGCTCCTTCCAATGTTCGTCAATCATCAAAAGGGTAATGGACTTGTTAAGTGCCCTTACAACTTCTCTGCCCTGGCTCTCATATGCTTTCTTGAGATTGACAACCATTTGCATCATCTTTACTCCGTCACTCACCGGAATTGCAATATTTTCGTAAGTGGCACTTTGTGTCTCATATATCTGCTTCATTATTGGCCACGATTGCTGAACCAGTACATCTGACCTGCGCTTGTAAACAGTCTGCACGTTTTCGTAGAAAAGTCTGTTAACCTCCTCTAAGGAACCCTTTTCATAGGTCTCCTGATCCATACCCGGCTCCAGAGATAGGTTACGGATTGTTTCATATGAGAATTGCTCAAAATCCGATGAACCATGATTTGACGAAACCAGATTTTCGCAATAGTCTGTTATCATGTTCTGAACATCTACGTCTACTCTCTCTCCGTAAAGAGCATTTCTTCTGCGGGTGTATATAACCTCCCTCTGTGAGTTCATGACATCGTCATATTCCAGCAGACGCTTACGTACGCCAAAGTTATTTTCCTCAACCTTCCTCTGAGCTCTCTCAATCGATTTAGAAAGCATTGAATGCTGCAGTATCTCTCCCTCTTTCATCCCCATCTTGTCTACCAGTCCGGCAATACGTTCCGACCCGAAAAGTCTCATAAGATCATCTTCAAGAGAGACATAGAAACTAGAAGAACCCGGGTCACCCTGACGACCGGCACGCCCTCTGAGCTGTCTGTCAACACGCCTTGAATCATGTCTTTCAGTACCGAGAATTGCAAGACCGCCGGCCTCCTTAACGCCTGCACCAAGCTTGATATCTGTACCACGACCTGCCATGTTGGTAGCAATGGTTACAGCTGCAGGCTGACCTGCTTCCGCTACAATATCTGCCTCTCGTGCATGCTGCTTGGCATTAAGCACATTATGCTTTATTCCCCTTATTTTCAACATCCTGCTAAGAAGTTCCGAAATCTCTACAGAAGTAGTTCCGACCAAAACCGGACGACCAGCCTTTGTCAGCTTTTCGATCTCCTCTATAACGGCATTGAATTTTTCCCTTTTGGTCTTGAAGATAAGGTCCTCCATATCTTTCCTTACAATTGGCCTGTTTGTAGGAATTACCACAACATCAAGCTTGTAAATTGACCAGAACTCACCTGCCTCTGTCTCTGCTGTTCCTGTCATACCGGCAAGCTTGTGGTACATTCTGAAAAAGTTCTGAAGTGTGATTGTTGCAAAGGTCTGTGTGGCTGCCTCTACTTTAACCATCTCCTTAGCCTCTATGGCCTGATGAAGACCGTCAGAGTATCTTCTTCCCTCCAGAATACGACCTGTCTGTTCGTCAACAATTTTTATTTTATTCTCCAAAACAACATACTCAACATCCTTTTCAAACATTGTGTATGCCTTAAGTAGCTGGTTAACAGTGTGAACACGCTCACTTTTTAAAGCATAATCACTTAAAAGAGAGTCTTTTGCAGTGATTTTCTCTTCCGGAGTCAGATTCTGCTTCTCCATCTCGGAAATTTCCAACCCAATATCTGGCAAGATGAAGAATTTTGAATCACTAACGCTTTTTGCTATAAGTTCATGCCCTTTATCTGTAAGTTCCACCGACTTTTGAGCCTCTTCTATTACAAAATAGAGATCATCGGTTATTTTGTGCATCTGCTTGTTGTTATCCTGCATGTAAAAGTTCTCGGTCTTGTTCAGGATTTGCTTCTTACCCGGCTCGCTCAGATATTTAATAAGCGGATTGTACCTTGGGAGACCCTTATGTGCCCTTAGCAACAACACTCCGCCTTCCTCTTCGTTCCCTTCCGATATCTTCTTTTTTGCGTCATTCAACAACTGAGTGACAACAGCTCTCTGTGCTGCATATATTCTTTCTACAAATGGCTTGTACTCGTTGAACTGCTGGTCCTCTCCCTTTGGAACGGGTCCGGATATGATCAATGGTGTTCTGGCATCATCAATCAATACTGAGTCAACCTCATCCACAATAGCATAGTGGTGCTTTCTCTGTACAAGGTCTTCCTGATTGATTGCCATGTTGTCGCGCAGATAGTCAAAACCGAATTCATTGTTTGTACCAAATGTTATGTCTGCCTTATAGGCTGCCTTCCTAGATTCTGAGTTTGGTTCGTGCTTGTCTATACAGTCAACCTTCAAACCATGGAACTGGTAAAGCGGCCCCATCCATTCGGAGTCACGTTTAGAAAGATAATCATTAACTGTAACAATGTGAACTCCTTTTCCTGCAAGGGCATTGAGGAAAACAGGCAGTGTTGCAACGAGGGTTTTTCCCTCACCTGTTGCCATTTCAGCAATTTTTCCCTGATGAAGGGCAACCCCTCCTATCAGCTGCACATCGTAGTGAACCATGTCCCATACAATGTTGTTCCCTCCGGCCATCCAGTTGTTTTTCCATATAGCAGTATCTCCGTCAATGGTTATAAAGTCTCTTTTTGCAGCAAGGTCCCTGTCAGTTTCGGATGCCTTAACCCTTATCTCACTATTTTCCTTGAGTCGTCTGGCTGTCGACTTCATTATTGCAAAAGCGTCCGGAAGTACCTCCAGAAGAACCTCTTCTATCTCTTCGTCAATTTTTTTTGTAAGCTTGTCAACTTCGGTAGCAAGTGCCTCTTTCTCGCCAACTTCTATCATGACATCTTCCAGCTTAGTTCTGAGTTCTCTCTTTCTTGCCTCGTCTTCAGCTATTTTTTCTGCTATTTTCTTCTTGATCAGAAGGCTCTCAGCCCTTAGGTCATCATGCGAAAGCATATCAATTCTCTTGTATGCCTCTATTGTTTTATCAACATATGGTTGTATTATCTTCAGATCTCTGTCTGCTTTTGTGCCGAAAAATTTCTTTAAAAGGCTTGTAATAAATGACATTTTATATTCTTTAAAATAAAACTCCGTGATTGTAGCGAACAAAGATAAAAAAATAGATCTAAACTTCTAAATTTGTGAAGATGAAAAGAGAACTGATTAAGAGTGCCGACGGGTCAAACACCCTCAGGTTAGCGGAATATGATGAATCTTACCACTCTGTTAACGGAGCATTGACTGAGAGTAACTACATCTTTATAGGTTGTGGTTTGAAATACTATACAGAAAATGTTTCAATTAAGGAGATAACCATACTGGAAATAGGATTTGGCACGGGATTAAACTGTCTGCTCTCTGCCATATTTGCCCTTAAGAACAGAGACATTACAATACATTACTCCGGAATAGAGAAATATCCTGTTACTGACGAGGAGTTCCACTCTTTGAACCACATCGAATCAATTTTGGCGCAAGCCGACCTCTTCTTCTCAGCAGAAGAGGTGAATGAGATACGGAAAATCAATGAGATGATACAGTTAGCAGATTGGGACAAATGTGTTGACATTCTGCCGAATTTCACTTTAACAAAGATGAATTCTGATATTCTCCTGTACAAGGGTGACGGGCAGATAAATGACATTGTCTATTTTGATGCATTTTCTCCCGGAAGTCAGCCGGAATTATGGACTAAGGAGGTGTTCGGAGAGATCTACAGCTCTGTAAAAAAAGGCGGTATACTTGTCACTTATTCATCTAAGGGAATAGTAAAACAGGCTTTGAGAGAATCCGGATTTGATGTATCAAGGCTTAATGGCCCGCCCGGGAAAAGGCACATTGTAAGGGCAACACGAAGATTCTAGTTAACTATCTGAACTCTGTACATTGTTGGCCAATACTTGCCTGTCAGATAAATTTGTTTGTTCAAAGGATCGTAAGCAATACCGTTCAGCACATCTGTCTTTTCAGTTCTGAGCTTTGCCGGCAGAAGGTTCCTGCAATCGATAGTTGCCTTTACAACACCTGTTTTAGGGTCGATTATCATGATATTATCTGTACAGTAGACGTTTGCCCATATCTCACCGTTTATATACTCCAGCTCATTAAGCTGATCGACAATCTTCCCCTTTAGCTTTACCTCTATTTTTGACTTCTCCTGAAAATTTGAAGGATCTATAAAGTAGATATTTGAAGACCCGTCGCTCATAATCAGCATCTTTCCATCTGTTGTAAGGCCCCACCCCTCTTTTGGATTGAATAGCGTTTTGATTGGTTTGAATGTCTTTATATCATAGACGAAAACAACTCTGTTGGTCCACGTCAGAACATAAAGTTTGTCGTCTATAACAGTAGAACCCTCCGCAAAATACTCCTCGGGAAAAATTATGCTTTTAAGTGTTGTCCCTTTTTTGATATCGACCTTTCTGAATTTTGATTCTCTAGTTTGTCCGGTACTTTCGTATAGTTGCTGATTATAGAAGAACAGCCCCTGTGTATACGAGCCAACATCATGTGGCAGAACCTCCAGTACCTTTACCTTGTAACTTTTTGGTTTAACCTGTGTTGCCATGTTTTTTTGAGCAAATACGGGACTTGCCATCAGCATTAAAATGGCAGAAACATTTATAAGTTCAGATAAGTATTTAATTCTCGTGTTGAGCATTTTTATAATTAATTGAGGCTTTTACAAAAGCTACAAAAATTGGCTGTGGTCTCTCCGGTGTGCTTTTAAGCTCCGGATGGAATTGAACTCCTATGAAAAATGGATGTATTGGCAACTCCATTATCTCTACTAAGCCCGTTTCTGCATTTCTACCGCTTGGTATAAGGCCCCCTCTCTTCAAATCTTCTACATACGCCTCATTTACCTCGTAACGGTGCCTGTGTCTCTCAGTAATCTCTTTCAATCCATAAATACTTTCAGCAAGTGAGCCCGGCTCAAGCTGACAAGAATAAGCACCCAGCCTCATTGTCCCGCCTTTTATTGTTAGGCTTTTCTGGTCCTCCATCAGGTCAATTACAGGATACTTGGCATTTTGCTTTATCTCTGTAGTCATTGCATCATCCATGCCAAGAACGTTGCGGGCATATTCTATTACTGCCATCTGAAGTCCCAGACAGATTCCGAAAAATGGAATTTCCTGTTCTCTTGCATATTTCACAGCCACAATCTTTCCCTCTATTCCCCTCTCTCCAAAACCCGGAGCTACTAAAACTCCATGCATTCCTTTAAGCTTTTCGGCAACATTTCCCTCTGTTATGTATTCGCTGTGAATACAATGAACATTAACCTTACATTCATTTTCTGCACCTGCATGGATGAACGATTCCAGAATTGACTTGTAGGCATCCTGCAGCTCAACATATTTTCCAACAAGGGCTATATCTACAACCTCTTTTGGATTATATAGCTTATCCAGAAAGACGTTCCACTTGTCCATGTCCGGAAGGTTGTTTATTGCAGGGAGCTGGAATTTTTTGAGTACTATTTCGTCGAGTTTTTCTCTGTACATATTGAGAGGTACCTCGTAAATGCTTTTTGCATCAAGCGATTCTATAACCGCATTTGGCCTAACATTACAGAAAAGAGCGACTTTTCTCCTTATTTCGGCAGGCAGTGGATGTTCTGTCCTGCAAACTATAACATCGGGGTGAACTCCATTCTGCTGAAGCATTCTCACCGAGTGTTGTGTAGGTTTTGTCTTAAGCTCCTTGGCTGCATTCAGGTAAGGAACAAGTGTAAGATGTATCACTAGGCAATCCTCATCCGGGAGTTCCCACTGAAGCTGGCGTACAGCCTCAATAAACGGCAGAGATTCCATGTCACCTACGGTACCACCAAGCTCTGTTACAATTACATCATACTTGCCGGATTTCCCTATCAACATCATTCTCCTCTTAATCTCGTCGGTAATATGGGGTATTATCTGGACTGTTTTACCAAGGTATGCACCCTGACGCTCTTTGTCAATAACCGTGCGGTAAATCTTTCCTGTTGTCACATTGTTTGCCTTGGATGTAAAGACATTCAGAAATCTTTCGTAGTGACCAAGGTCAAGATCTGTTTCTGCACCGTCTTCGGTAACAAAGCACTCACCATGTTCATATGGGTTGAGTGTTCCGGGGTCAACATTAATATAGGGATCAAATTTTTGGATAGTTACTGATAATCCCCTAGCCTGTAATAATTTAGCTAAAGATGATGCAATAATGCCTTTTCCCAGGGAAGATGTAACTCCTCCCATAACAAATACATACTTGGTACTCATAGATTTTTTATGGATTGTAATACAGGGATACAAAGGTAAGCTAAAATTAATCTTTATCCCAATTTTATCTCTACTTTTGCCGTCAAATATTGCAACACATTTCTTATATAATGATAAGTTTCAAAGAGACGCTTAAAGTAAAAAGTTACGAAACAGATATTAATGCAAATCTGAAGCTCTACTCCTTTATGAATTTTGCACAAGAGGCTGCCGGATTGCATGCCGACTCTCTTGGTTTCGGTTATGACAACCTCATACAGACAGACACTGCCTGGGTTCTTTCCAGAATTCACGTTAAGTTCCTGAAATTACCAAGATGGAAAGATGAAATATCTCTCGAAACATGGCACAAGGGTACAGACAGACTGTTCGGATTCAGAGATTTTGAGGTTTTGGACAGTTTGGGCGAGAAGATTATTCTGGCTACTTCATCGTGGCTTGTCATAAACACCAGGACCAGAAGGCTGCAGAGAATGGAGAACATTATGGGTGAGAATACTGAAGGCAGCGACTCCAGACATGCCATTGAAGAGGCTGCGGAGAGGCTCGTTTCTCCACAGGAGATGGAGTTTGTAAGAACCAGGGCTGTGGCATTCAGCGATGTGGATATCAACAGGCACACCAATAATGCAAAATACACAGAGTGGGCGTTAGATTGCATAAAAGAAGAGGTGATAACCACCATAAGGATAACTGACCTGATTATTAACTTCAACACAGAGAGCCGTATGGGAGATTCAATCGACTTCTATAAATACGACACCCCGGACACGATGTTCATTGAGGGAAAAAGAGGCGACACCTCAATTTTCCAGTTTAAACTGAGCTATGTTTTGTTATAGATCAATCGACCTGCCCAGATAATCCGAGAAGCTTTTCTTTTTTGGTGTGTAGTCGCTTTCGAAAAGTGGCGAAGAGATTAAAAAGTCTGCCGTAGAACGGTTTGTTGCGGTTGGAATATTGTACAAGCTTGAGATTCTAAGGAGGGCCTTTACGTCTACATCATGAGGTTGCGGTTGCATAGGGTCCCATAAAAAGAACAGCATGTCAATTTTACCTTCGCAAATCATTGCTCCCAACTGCTGGTCACCACCAAGAGGGCCGGATTTAAGTAATGTAATGTCAATGTTGGAATTATCCTTCCTGCGATTCTGAGTGAGTGCCGCCTCAACCATCCTTCCGGTGGTTCCGGTACAAACAAGTTTATGGTTGGCGAGTGTTCCTTTGTTGAATTCAACCCACTCGATAAGATCCTTCTTTCTGTTGTCGTGTGCAACAAGTGCAATTGTCAGTATTCTCATTTCTAATATATTAATTTGAGGCAAGGCGCTTGAGACTATCCCCGGTAAGCCGGTAAACTGTCCAGTCATCCATAGCCATGGCCCCCATTTTCTTATAAAACTCTATTGATGGTGTGTTCCAGTCAAGAACCGACCAGTCAAATCTGTCGCACGCTCTATCTACTGCAATTTTTGCCAGTGCCTTAAACATCTCCTTACCATAACCTTTTCCGCGGTATTCCGGTTTTATGTAGAGATCTTCCAGATAGAGGCAAGCTCTTCCCTTGAAGGTAGAGAAATTGTGGAAGAAAAGGGCAAAACCTACAGGTACGCTATCAACTTCTGCAATCAGTACTTCGGCCTGTCTCCTCACAAACAAACTTTCGTAAAGAATCTCTTTATTAGTGGTAACATCGTCGCTAAGTTTTTCGTATTCAGCTAATTCGCAGATAAACCCAAAGATTGTTGTAATATCGCTCTCAACCGCACTCCTTATGAGAAAATTCATGTTAAGCATGCTTTGATTTGTGTGCAAAGGTAATTATATATCCTAAAAAGCCTGCGATACAGTTACCAATTTTCTCCACACTTAACAATATCTTCGATAAAAGTTCAAAATAAATAAAAAGTTGATGCTTAAATATTTGTAAAAAAGCATTAATAGGCATAACTTTATACCGCTTTGTAATGAAAATAGTTACAGGCTTCCTATGATTTATAGCAAAGAGAAAAACGGTTATTACAATATTGCCCCATAAATGTGATCTAAGACTCGGCTTGGAGGAGGATATTGAATAAATGTGGGTAGATATACAAGTTATGGGTCAGTTGCGAAGGAATTAGTTGTTTAAGATGCAATTATTCAATTGTTTGCAGAAAGTGCTAATGATAAACAATTCAGAGAATAACGGCTAAGAAGAAAGGAGCAGAAGGAGGGAAGAAGTAAATATTATAGAGGAGACATTAAATTGTAGCTTATCGGAAAAGAGATAATAGACGAAAAATACCATTGTGAAAGCAACCGCACCCATAACACAAGGTACAGTTCAGTCACCCAGCTGCATAAGGTTTATAGGAATAGGGTGGCCGCCCGTACCCACGTCCGTTACCAGCAAGCGTAAGACAACAACGAACCAAAACTAATCGAACCGAATGGACACAAGAGTAAGAATTTATGTATTGCTTGACCACAACGAATATTATGGTGTTGACAAGACTATAGACGATGCCATAGAATTAATTAGAGATATTCCTTCTGCCACATTGATGAATTACCTTTCAGGATTTGCTGTAAATCTTTATTTATACGACAATGACGAGCATACTGGTAAAATGCAATTTATGCTTGTTAGTAGTTTGTTAGACAAATGCGACACGTCTGTTCAGCAAAAATGGCTTGCTGAAGTGAAAAAACAGGCAGAAAAAGGATTTACTCCCATAATGTTTTGGAACTATTCTAACTTGTTGTTTTACGGCTTAATTTTTAAAACTTTCAACAGTAACTCATCACGAGACTTGACAGGTGACGAAGCAAAAAAAGTTTTTGACGCATACCTTATCATCAACGGAATTGCAAATAGTAAAATTCAAATAGAAGAAGAAATTATTAAAAAAGCAGATGAAGCAAATAAAATAGAAGATGTAACAATGCCGAGTTTCATCTATCAAAAAGACTACGCTTCATCAATTGATTTTAGTAATCAAGTAACCAGAGGAATAGCTTTCTTTAAGTATTTAGAAAGCGACCCTAAATACAAAGACTTAGTTTTGGAATACTATAAATCCAAAAATGTAAATGGTTATTTGAGGTTGTTTAAAAACTTAATGGTTCTTTTTACTGAAATTAACATAGGTAAGGATTTGGTAAAACGTAACCAATTAGCCAATCTGCAAGAATATTTCATTGGTAAAGAAGTTGATTTGGCATACATTGACACACTTTGCATAAATACAGTAATTGCAAACTATACAGAAGATGAAAGTTTTGGAATTTTAAGAAATAAATTTCTTTTCAAATTAAATAAATTTCAATTTCTCATCTTAAACGTAAATTTCTTGCTTGACCAATTTTATAAAGCACAAATTTTTGCTTTTAACGCTTTCCTCAAGAGCAAAAACATCAAAGGTGAATTTCTTTCCGAAAAGGGGAAAAATTTTACAGAGGGAATATATTTGCCAACTGTTTTAAATACTTGTTTTCCTCATTTCACAAGATTTTACGGTGATAAGTGCCTCAATTCTAAAAAGGAGGAATTATGTGATGCGTATTTGAGAGAATCAACCAAAGTTTGTTTGATAGAATTTAAAGATGTTTTATTAAACGCTTCTGTAAAAAATGGTGCTGACAAAGAAAAATTGTTTGCCGAACTTGAGAAAAAGTTTTTAGCAAATCAAGCCAATAAACCAAAAGGTGTAACACAGTTGCTTAACGCTGTGAAAGATATTGAAAGCAATTTTATTGTATTTGACAGTTTAGCTCCAAAGACCAGCTTGAAAATATATCCTATTATTATTTACACAGACACCACATTTGGTATTGAAGGAGTAAATAAATATTTCAAAGAAAAATTCGCAAAGGAGATTGATAGTTTAAAACTAAGACACATTATTGTAAAAGATGTAACGTTCATAAATTTGAACTATTTCGAGATACACGAAGACTATTTTAATCAAAAATATTTAGACATCTTTAAAGTGCTAAATGGTTATTTTGAGCATACCAAAGGTATTAAATTCGCATTGACACCTTTTGAAGTGTTTTCACGTTTTTATATGAATACATATGTTCCTGAAAATTTAGGTTCTACATCTTCATTTCAGAAACACATAAGAAATATTTTAACAGCCAAATGACATCAAACAAAAACGATAGACAACAACGAAACGCCAGCTGGTAACACGCGGTATAGGACATTATAAAACAGAACAACATGAAAGACACACTTAAATTTTTTAGTTTGCTAATTATAGTTTTTACTCTAATCACTTCTTGCTCCAAAGACTTTACTGTAGATAATAGCAAAGGTGATAATTATTCTATTAAAAGCATTTTTGTAGATGGAAAGATCAATCAGACATTTATATATAATGCAAGTGGTAAAATAACGGAAACTCAGAGTTTCTATTTTTACAATAAGTATACTTATGACATTAATAACCATCTAATAAAACAAGAGATAGCGGTTGATCCGGATATATACTCCTCTTTATATCATATTAAGAGTGAATTAATGACATCTCAAAACTCAACTTTTACCGGATATTATGTTTTCGAATATAATAGTGCGGGTAAGCTACAAACTAAAAAAAATTACTTCAAAAAAAACGGTCAATTTGAGTACACTTCTATGTGTAGTCTTGAATATAAGGGCGACAATATTGTTAAATGGAATTTGTATGACAACAAAAATATCATAACACAATTCTATACCTACGAATATGATAGCAAGGGAAATGTGACAAAAGAAAAATATTATAGCCTTCTTGAAGGTGCAGGGGCTAAATTAGTTAGAGAAAGCTCATTCACTTACGATGATAAAAATAATCCATTCAAAATTTACAAAGATTTTGGACAACCCGGCATTTATTCAAATACAAACAATATTGTTGAAACCAATTCTGTTTTATATGTAGAAGTTCCTGGAATTGATAAGTTTTCGACATCTAAGGCAACTTATATATACAATCACAAAGGTTATCCTATAAGTGTGAATAATGCCGAGGAATACAAGTATGAGTAAAAACGTTCTATAACAAAAAATATATGACATTTGCTATCGCAACTGCATATAGTTCCGAACGTTATGCCTCATGCTAAAAACAAAACGTAATCACCTAAAATAATGAAAGAAATAAAAATAGAACATTTAGCCTACTTACTGAAACAAGCTAAAAAAACAAATCAGCCTCAGCCTATATTTTTTTTGGGAGCTGGCGCTTCCAGTTCTGGTAACATTCCATTAGCCGGTGAAATAATTAAACAAATCTTACAAGAATATGACGATAGCCCTTTCATTAAAGATTTGCCAAAGGAAGCAAGAACTTATGCAAAATTAATGGATTGCTTATTGCCAAATCAAAGAGATGAATTACTAAAGAAATATATTGATAAGGCAAAAATTAATGTTACGCATATTTATTTAGCACAACTATTGAAAGAAGGGTTTGTTGATTATATCCTAACTGTAAATTTTGATAATTTGATGCTAAGGTCTTTAGCATTGTTCAACATATTTCCATCGACTTATGATATGGCAATTCTAAAGGATTTCACAACATCCACATTTAAAGAAAAATCTGTAGTTTATCTTCACGGTCAAAATCATGGGCTATGGTTGTTAAATACACCAGAAGAGATGGAAAAGGTAAAAAATACTGTGCCAAGGATATTTGATACGATAAAGAATAAAAGACCGTGGGTCTTTATTGGCTATAGTGGCGAAGACCCCATCTTTGAGCACGTAAAGAACCTTGGTAGATTTGATAATGGACTTTATTGGGTAACTTATAATGATAATAATCCCAATGAACCCGTACAAAATTTTCTTTCCGAAGCAAATACAAATGCTTTTATCATAAAAGGGTTTGACTCTGATTCTTTTATGCTAAAATTGAGTAGTGAATTGGGATTGGTTCAGCCCAGTATTGTAGATAGACCATTCACAGCTTTACAGGAAATGCTGAATGAAATTGTAGATATTGATGACAAAGTACTTTTCAAGGGTGTAAAAGAAAGATTGAATATATCTAAAAGACAAGTTGGAGAAGCAATCCAGCAATTTGAACTTGGGGAAGTTGAATCTGTAAAAAATATTGAAGAAAACAAAATTGATTTTTTGAAGAAAGAAATAATCAATTTGCTAATCTCTGAAAAATATAACGAAAAAGTTATTTCAGATATTGAAGTAAAAGTAAAGAGGCTACCTGATGATAATCTTCAAAGTCTACTGTCAGGTTTGTATTCTGACTGGGGAACTTATTTAGGAAATTTAGCAGAAACCAAAGAAGGAAAAGAGGCAGAAGACTTGTATCAACAAGCCTTTGAAAAGTACCAAAAGGCGATTGAGATAAAACCAGACAAACACGAAGCCTTATACAACTGGGGAACTGATTTAGGAAATCTAGCCAAAAACAAAGAAGGAAAAGAGGCAGAAGACTTGTATCAGCAAGCCTTTGAAAAGTTCCAAAAGGCGATTGAGATAAATCCAGACCTTCACGATGCCTTATACAACTGGGGAACTGATTTAGGGAATTTAGCCAAAAACAAAGAAGGAAAAGAGGCAGAAGACTTGTATCAACAAGCCTTTGAAAAGTTCCAAAAGGCGATTGAGATAAAACCAGACAAACACAAAGCCTTTAACAACTGGGGAAATTATTTAGGAAATTTAGCCAAAAACAAAGAAGGAAAAGAGGCAGAAGACTTGTATCAGCAAGCATTTGAAAAGTTCCAAAAGGCGATTGAGATAAAACCAGACAAACACGATGCCTTATACAACTGGGGAACTGATTTAGGAAATTTAGCCAAAAACAAAGAAGGGAAAGAGGCAGAAGACTTGTATCAGCAAGCCTTTGAAAAGTACCAAAAGGCGATTGAGATAAAACCAGACCTTCACGAAGCCTTTAACAACTGGGGAAATTATTTAGGAAATTTAGCCAAAAACAAAGAAGGAAAAGAGGCAGAAGACTTGTATCAGCAAGCATTTGAAAAGTACCAAAAGGCGATTGAGATAAAACCAGACCTTCACGAAGCCTTTAACAACTGGGGAAATTATTTAGGAAATTTAGCCAAAATCAAAGAAGGAAAAGAGGCAGAAGACTTGTATCAGCAAGCCTTTGAAAAGTTCCAAAAGGCGATTGAGATAAAACCAGACAAACACGAAGCCTTTAATAACTGGGGAACTTATTTAGGAAATTTAGCCAAAAACAAAGAAGGAAAAGAGGCAGAAGACTTGTATCAGCAAGCATTTGAAAAGTTCCAAAAGGCGATTGAGATAAAACCAGACAAACACGATGCCTTATACAACTGGGGAACTGATTTAGGAGATTTAGCAGAAACCAAAGAAGGAGAAGAGGCAGAAGACTTGTATCAGCAAGCATTTGAAAAGTTCCAAAAGGCGATTGAGATAAAACCAGACAAACACGAAGCCTTATACAACTGGGGAACTTGTTTAGGAAATTTAGCCAAAACCAAAGAAAGGAAAGAGGCAGAAGACTTGTATCAGCAAGCATTTGAAAAGTTCCAAAAGGCGATTGAGATAAAACCAGACAAACACGACGCCTTTAACAACTGGGGAAATTATTTAGGAGATTTAGCCAAAACCAAAGAAGGGAAAGAGGCAGAAGACTTGTATCAGCAAGCCTTTGAAAAGTACCAAAAGGCGATTGAGATAAATCCAGACCTTCACGACGCCTTTAATAACTGGGGAACATGTTTAGGAAATTTAGCAGAAACCAAAGAAGGGAAAGAGGCAGAAGACTTGTATCAGCAAGCATTTGAAAAGTTCCAAAAGGCGATTGAATATGGTGGAAGTTCATACAATCTTTCCTGTTTATACGCATTAAAAGGAGAAAAGCATAATGCACTCATATATTTAAGTAAAAGTCTTTCAAACAACGAAATAGAAGTTGAATTTGTTCAAAAAGATAATGACTGGAATAATTTTCTTAATGATCTAGATTTTATTGATATATTAAATAAGTACAAAAGAAAATGAAAAAGCGCGAGGGCATAGCGTGTATAATAAATAGCGGGTTTAGTGCTAAATCAAAAGTCAGTGCTTTTAAAAAAGCTCTGTGCCAAACTGAAAGTGATGTGCTTTTTAATCCGCTACTTCTCATACAAGCAAAATGTTATTGGCATGGTTAAAAAGGCACACATGAAACGATATGTTTTAATATTTTCTATAATTCTAAGTTGTGTTTCCGTTTATGGACAAGAAATAAATGTAAAGACGATTGACAAATCAAATCAGGACTATTATAAATGGATTACTTTTCTATCTGAGGGAGAAACAAATTGGGATGGAGACAATGGTGGAGTTGCTTATAGGGCTATAATCACGACTTCTGAGATTTATAATGATATTTATATTGAGAAGGTTTCTGTTGGAAAAGAAGGTAGTGGTAAAAAAATAGAATGGAAACGGCTGGTTGACAGAGACAATCTTATTTCCAGCTTTAGATTAAAAGGCGAGTTCTCTGGAGTTGTTTTTATTAAATGGACAACTTGGAACTCTTTTGAGTTAAATATTCAAGACAAAATATTGCTTTTCACAAACCTTGAGTCTGACAAAATACAAGTTAAAAGAATTAAAATAATAAAATGAAAACCAGACAATAACAAAAACTATATGTGTCAATTGTGGTTTCCATGCGGATAACAAAGCACTAAATCCCCAATTACATATATTTCGGCCGTTAGCAATAACTTTTAAAATACATTTATAATGAAATCATATCTCTTTACTCTGGTTATACTTCTTGTCGCTACATTCGTATGTGGGCAAGAATCAAAAGGAATTTATATATCATCCGAAGAAACTATCAATAATTCGGATATTTTAAGGCTTCTTAATTTTGAGAGGATTGATTTTATAAAGCTAAGATTTAAAGGAAGTGGTATCGCAAATAAAAGTTACCATTTAACAGTAAAGGAAATCTGGGATGGAGTGATTAAATCGGAATCAGACATCATTAATTCTGCAAAATCCCCCATAAAGGAATATAAATATGTGAATGACTCGGTTCTTTCAATAGATATTATTGCAAAACCGATAATGGATAAGAAGATAAAAATGATCTTTAAATTCCCGGGAGTAATTATTGAGAAGAAATTTGATGGAATTAATTCTGACAACTATAGTTTAAGGAATTTATCAGATAATGAATTATCTAAAGCAAATATTGGTGAGAAATTCTATTTGCTTGCATATATATTGCCATACGAGAAAAATGGAGTTTTATCATGGTGTGCTGTTGAGAATAGTGGTGAAAACGTTCTAAATTGGGGGAAAGAATTTTGTATTAAACACTATCTTGTTTTTGAGATGAAATTTGAATAAAGCTATTGCTAATAAAGGCTATATGCTATAAACTGCACATTGCCCGAAACCGTTATCGATTTTTAATTTTTAGAACAACTTTGTTAAAACATTTATTATGAGCGAATCCCAAATTCAGATTTACAATTCTAATGATGGAAATACTGAGATCGAGGTAAAACTTGAAAATGATACTGTTTGGTTAAGTTTGGCTCAATTAACGGATTTATACCTAAGGGACAAGTCTGTTATTTCCCGACACATAACTAACATCTTTAAAAAAGGGGAATTAGATATAAATTCAGTAGTTGCAAAAAATGCAACAACTGCTGCTGATGGTAAAACATATCAAGTAGACTATTATAATCTTGATGTTATAATATCAGTAGGTTATAGGGTAAATTCAATAAGAGGTACACAATTCAGAATCTGGGCAAACAAAATCCTCAAGGAATATCTTATTAAGGGATATTCTATTAATGAAAAGGCTCTAAGACAAGAAAATCTGCAATTGCAAGAACTTCAAAAAACAATTAAAATTTTAAGTTCTGCGGTACAAAGCAAAGAATTATCTTCAGACGAGAGCAAAGGTTTATTAAGCATTATCTCTGACTACTCTTATGCTCTGGACATCTTGGATCAGTATGATTATCAGTCTCTGGTAATTACCGGTACCTCAGGTAAAGATATTTATAGGATCTCATATACCGAGGCTATTGACCAGATAGACCTGGTCAGAAAAACATATGGCAACAGTGAACTTTTTGGCAGGGAAAAAGACGAGTCGTTTAAAAGTTCTATTTCAACTATCTATCAAACATTTGACGGGAAAGACCTGTATCAAAGCATAGAAGAGAAGGCTGCTCATTTACTCTATTTCATCACGAAGAACCACTCTTTTTCTGACGGTAACAAAAGAATTGCAGCATTTATGTTCCTGAATTTTCTCTCAAAGAATGGTGTTTTATATGATAAATATGGTAGTAAACGAATTGCTGACAATACTTTAGTCGCCTTGACACTGATGATAGCTGTCAGCAAACAGGAAGAAATGGGTATTATGATAAAAGTCATTGTAAATTTGATAAATACTAAAAATTAACACACGATAATAGTAATAGTTATAGAAAAATAATGAGAAAAATCATAATCCTAATCCTAATTACGTTGACAAATATTTCGTTTAGTCATGTTTCATTTTGTCAAGTTAAGAAAGAAATATCGTTTAAAATAACGGGAACAATTGTCTGTAATTCAACATTAACGAAAGAAATTACACTTGTCACCCAAACAAAAGAGATTCAGGACACAGCAAAGGTATCAGCCAATAATTTCGAGTTTATCGGAAAAGTATCTGAACCTACAAATGCCGCAATTATTGTAAATGGGAAAATGATTAAATTTCCACTGGTCAATGATGAAATTGAAATAAAAATTTTAAATACAGATAATAATGAATTTGAAATCCAGTTTAAAAATTCACAAGTGAATAACAATCTTCAGGCATACTATAAAATGGAATCCAAAGAATATATCGACAAATACAAATTATTTGAAGAACAAATAGTAAGATGCGTAAATGATGACATTAAATTAGAGAAACAGCTTTCTGAAGATAGTCTTGCTATTAATTTTATTCAGCTACTGGTTCGTAAATATAAAACCACGCCTGACAAATCGGGATTGTCAATTATTTTAAGTGATTTAACAGGTCTAATTGGGACAAGAAATCATCCTGCAGAAATTGAAAAATTGTTTAAACTCCTTCCAATTGATGAGCAAAACGGTTATTATGGGACCGAAATCAAAACCTATATTGAACGATCAAGCAAAATATTGCTGGGGGAAAAAATTGATTTTGACTTTATTGACATTAACCAAAAGTCATATACTATAAATGAATTTAAAGGTAAACTAGTACTTTTAGAATTTTGGGCCTCTTGGTGTGGCCCTTGCATTTCTCAAATACCATTTCTAAAGCAGGCTTCTAAGAAGAAAGATAAAATTCAGGTAATATCAATATCAATTGACACCGATTTTAATAAATGGAGAGATAAAATTGCAGACTTAGAAATGGATTGGATAAACATACACTACAAACAAGAAGATAATGACTTACAAGAGAATTTCTTTATTACAGGTGTTCCTTATAACATTCTGATTTCCAAAAACGGAGAAATCCTAAGAAAAAATATTGCCATGGCTGAATTATTAGAACTTCTAAATCAATAATTTAAAATTCCGTCTTACAGAATGTGCTCAGCAGTATGTACGATGATTAATCAATAGAGAAAATATAAAAAAAAATATTAACTTACTAAAACACACAATATGAAAACTTTAAACTTAAAGAAGATTTTCAGACTCTATTTACCTTCGGTTGTATTTTTCGGGTTTTTCGCTACTCATGCATTGGCATCAAGTATGCCTTTAATAAACATAATAGCCGGCAGTATAGTTTTACTAATCATAGTGAATTTATTTCTCCAGAATATACTTTTAAGTAGAATTCTCGGGACGATTTTTCTTATAGGCTCATTTTATATGATATTAGCATTGCTCGATGATATTATTGATGGAGAAGCAACAATAGGATACCTCTTTGGATTCTTTATGATACTATTCAGTATTGCGATGTCGGTATTATTAATAATAGGATATAATAAACAACAACAAGAAGAGATCATTGGGCAGTCATAACATCAGCCTGCTTTCATGCTATCGCGCAAACTGCAAGCCGCCGTCCGTTATAACTTAACAATTATAAAACAAAAATTATGAAAGAGTTATTATGTTTGAACTGACAAAGAAGAGACAATTCAACTGGTCACAAATTGTGTATTATAAAAACAGAGACATGAGACAAACATTGGTATTTTTAATTGTTGGGCTATTATTTTCTGTAAGCCTAAGGGGACAGGATATAAAATCCGTTTTGACAAGCAAATTGATTTCTGGATGTCCAGCAGAAATCAAAACAATTAGTGATCAATTCGGATTGAGTAATTTAAGTTATTCAAATCTGAATACAGGGATTGACACTTTAAAAATTCTCTTTGGAGAATTGACTCAAGGAGAAACCAGAGGTTATTGGATTTCACTTTTCAGCAATAATAAATTATTGACTTTTACAACAGTACAGCTTTCAAAAAAGGAATCTTCTGATTTCCCAACAAACATTGTTGTCATTAAATATGACAATTCTTCGAGAAAAATCTCTGTTCAATTAACACACAATACTTTAACCGATGAGATTGAGTATTTATGGACAAGCAATAATCAAAAAAGCAAAATTGCGATAATTGAAAAGATTGAAAAACCAATACAAAAGGGCTTGATGTTTCCACAAATGAAATTAAAAACATTATATGGGGACAGTATCTTAATATCGGACCTTATTGGCAAATATATAGTAATTAATTGGTGGGCGACAACATGCGCACCTTGTAGACAAGAAATACCAGGTCTTAATACCTTAGTTGAGAAATATCGAAATAACTCAGATATTATATTTCTCGCAGTTGCATTTGATAAAAAATCAGATTTAGAATATTTTTTAGGCTTAAAAAAATTTAAATATATCCAGACATTAGGAGACAAAGAGATATCTGCATTATTTGGTGAATCTTTCCCTAAAAACATAATAGTCAATCCTCAAGGGATAACAACCTACTATAGCGAGGGTGGACATGAAAATAAATATTTGGAAATAGACGAAGAATTAAAAAGACAAATAGACAAGAAGTAACGCTTGGGAGCAAATAAACAATTCCAATTTTGACAAAGAAGAGTATCAATTTCTGAATGAATCTATTAGGCAGCAAATAACGTTAAAACTATTAAAATCAATAAAATGAAGAAAGTTATTATTTCCTTTTTCACGTTACTGTTAATTTCGTGTTCCCCGGATCAGTATACTTATAATGATTCAATCATAATAAAAACAACGAAAGATTCTCAAGAGTCTGATTTTAAAAGAATAAACTCGCTTATACAGAATATTGACAAGAAGGAGTTGAGTGAGCAATTACTGAAAGGGTTTCCCGATGCATTGACAGATTATACAGATAAAATTCACCTGCAGGTTAAAAGTGTAAAAAGGTCCTTTGGATTTAATCGGATTTTCAAAAAGACAATCATAAGTAAATTCAATGTAATTATTGAGGTTCAAATGAATTACGACAATTCAAAAGAGAAACAGGCAACTCAAATTGTAAATTATTACAAGGAGTTGGTGATTGTGGAATTGAACAAAATTGGTATTCAAAACTGACATTATGAAAAAGTCTAAAGCCATTTGTAAGAAGTTCTTACTATTTTCTCTATTGGTTTATATTTCTACACTGACTACAAGTTGTAGGAATGAACAAGATAAACCTCAAAATGTAAATTTTGACTTAACAAACGGAAAAATTGAATTAAATTTTGAAGATTTATTAAGTAAATATGAAATCGTTCAACTTGAAACGAATAAGGAATGCCTGCTTAGTGGAAATACAAAGTATTGTATTACTGAAAATTATATTATAGCTATTGATCCTGATAAAATATATAAATTTGATAAGAAAGGCAATTATATCAGCACACTTGCTAGAAGAGGTAATGGCCCTGATGAATTTGGAACAGTAGTAAATCCGATCATTGTTCCCGGAAAAGAAATTCTGTATTATATAGATTTCAACAGAATCGGAAAGATTCAAAGACTTGACATAATAAATGACGTGCTGTTAACATCAATAGAACCGATATCTGGATTTTTTTCGATTTATGCAGCAGATAATGACGGATTTATCTATGGCATATCAAATACAGGGATGAATATTACTGATAAAGAGAGTGATAGTCTATCCTTAGCTTTTAAATATAATCCCGATAATGATTCCTTGTTTATTTTCAGAGGAACCAAAAAGTTCAACACAAGTATGTTCGGAAACATCTTTTATGGTAATAGTGTAGACTTTAGCCTTCTAAACTTTAATTATTCTGATACTTTATTCAAAATTAAAAATAACAAGTTAATAGCGAAATACATTATTGAATTAGAAAAGCGGATAGGTGCAACTTCTAATTCCGGATCTGAATTGAGACTAATTTTTGAGAACAGACATGGATATGTGTTTCATAAATTTGATTCTGAAATAATAAAAAGAGAGAATGGGTCATTAGAACGCAAAATGATTTCTTCTAATTATCTGTTTTTAGATAAGTTAAGCGGTAAATTAAATATCATTGAATCAGTATACTTTAAAGAATTCAAACAGCGTGTATATCTAGCGAAAGACAGTGAATTAAATATTTCCCCGCTACCAGTTACATCCGGAGAGTATGCTTATTGGATAATTGATGCTGTTTATGGAAAATTAATAAATAAATCCTATTCAAATGATGAGAACTCTAATCCTTTAATTTTATTTGGCAAGATTAATTAGGGATCAAATAAAAAAGTAGGTGGAGGAACTCAGGGACGGGCAAATTACTGCAAGGTAGCAGCTTACACATTGACGCAGTTTGAGGCAACTTGCTAATCATAAACTACTGCGAAATTTACTGACACATGATTTTTATATTCTGCTGCAAATTACGCATCTACTAATTTCTTAGGCAGAACAGTTAGTAAATTAGTGATTAGCCGATGAATATGCATGCTTCTCATTCTCAATGAAGTGCTACACCCTTTGGCAGAGTTAGAATCTAATTGAAAATTAGGTTAAAAATCATAATTGAGCAAAAGTGTGGCAAATGCAGATCCAGGTGTGGAATTTGAAGGATGCTTGCATAGGAGGGTTTGGGTACCCACTATGTGAACGTAGCGCAAGAAAATCGAGCGCAGACCCGCGAGCTAATCTGCAAAAGCATAATATCGGGGCTGCCTTTGATTTTCAGCGTAGAGAACACTCAGTGGGTAAACCCGGTGCAGCATCCAAAAATCCACACCTGGGCTGAAAATATACCAAACTTTTGCCTTCACTTGAAATTTAGTGTTCCATCAGTTATGGTGTCCCGAATCTGTCCCGGTCATAAAATGAAAAAGCCCTCTAATATCTGATTAACTGATATTTAGAGGGCTTTTGTAGCGGAGGCAGGACTCGAACCTACGACCTTTGGGTTATGAGCCCAACGAGCTACCAACTGCTCCACTCCGCGATATATTTTTATTTCAAATGTTCCTTTTTGATTGGTCTGCAAAGATAGGTCAATATGTATGATTAACCAAATTTATTTTTGAAGTTGCTCAATTAGTTGCACTTTCGATAATGCTTGCTGTTCTCCGGTGAGGAGATTCTTAAGATTGATACAGTTGCCATTTACCTCATCTTCCCCAACGATAACCATGTAAGGGATAGACTTTTTGTCTGCGTAGTCGAACTGTTTTTTCAGCTTTGTCTTCTCGGTATATATCTCGGCAACGACTCCTGCCTCCCTTACACTTTTTAATATCGGAAGTGTGTAAAGAACCTCATTTTCTCCCAGATTAGTAAACAAAACCTTTGTCCCCCCTACCGAACCGGAAGGAAACTTGTCCAGAGTAAGCAGGACATCGTAAATCCTGTCTGCTCCAAATGAGATACCTACACCAGATACATCCGGTAGGCCGAAAATTCCTGTAAGGTCATCATAACGACCACCACCGCAGATACTTCCCATCTCTGTATCCTTGGCTTTAACCTCGAAGATTGCTCCGGTATAGTAATTGAGCCCCCTTGCCAGAGAGAGGTCTAGCTCAACCTCCTGGCCAATGCCCACCTTTTCTATGAGTCCAAAGACGATTTCAAGTTCATCAAGCCCCGATGTTCCTATTTCTGAAGATGCCAGGATAGGTCTCATAGCACTGAGTTTCTCAATATTGGAACCTTTAAGGTTCAGTATGGGTTCGATTATATTGATTGCCTTGTCATCCAGCCCTTTTGACCTTAGTTCATCCTTTACCGCATCAAGACCAATCTTATCAATTTTGTCTATAGCTATTGTTATGTCAATCAGCTTATCCGGATGACCGATAACCTCGGATATTCCGGATAGCACCTTACGGTTATTAATTTTTATGCAGACAGATATGTCAAGTTTGTGAAAGACAGAGTCCACAATCTGCACAAGCTCAAGTTCATTTATTAATGATTTGCTACCTATGACATCTACGTCGCACTGGTAAAACTCGCGGTAGCGACCCTTCTGGGGTCTGTCTGCACGCCATACAGGTTGTATCTGATACCTCTTGAATGGAAAGACTATTTCGTTCTGGTGCTGCACCACAAAGCGGGCAAACGGAACGGTAAGGTCATACCTGAGTCCCTTTTCGCAGACCTTTACAGAGAGAGCATTGCTGTTGTTGAGCAGCGATGAGTCTATTCCTGAAAAAGCATCCCCGGAGTTGAGTACCTTGAAAAGGAGTTTGTCACCCTCTTCGCCATACTTACCAAGAAGGGTGGAGAGATTTTCCATTGCCGGTGTCTCGATTGGTGAGTAGCCGTATAATTTGAAAATACTCCTTATAGTGTTGAAAATATAGTCCCTTCTGGCCATCTCTGCCGGGCCAAAGTCTCTTGTTCCTTTTGGTATTGAGGGTTTCTGTGCCATTTTAATTATTAGTTAGATATTTGTCAATTGCAGCAGCAGCTTTACGCCCCGCTCCCATTGCCAGAATTACTGTTGCTGCGCCTGTTACGGCGTCGCCTCCGGCAAAAATACCGGGACGCGATGTTGCGCCATCGTCATCTGCAACCAGACAGTTCCATTTATTTATTTCAAGACCGGGTGTTGTTGATGATATCAGCGGGTTTGGTGAGGTACCCAAAGACATTATGACAACATCGGTATCAATATCGAAATGAGAATCAGGAATTGGCACCGGTGAACGTCTGCCACTTTGGTCTGGTTCTCCAAGTTCCATTTTGAGACATCTCAGTCCCGTAACCCATCCTCTCTCGTCGCCAAGAACCTCAACGGGATTTGTCAGCATCCTGAATACTATTCCCTCCTGCTTGGCGTGATGAACCTCCTCTACACGTGCGGGGAGTTCCTTTTCAGTCCTTCTATATACTACTGTGACATCTGCACCCAGACGCAAAGCAGAACGTGCAGCATCCATGGCCACGTTTCCACCTCCAACAACTGCCACTCTCTTACCAACATAAATTGGTGTATCGTACGAGGGGTCGTATGCTCTCATAAGGTTGTTTCTTGTAAGAAACTCATTTGCAGATACTACTCCGTTAAGATTTTCTCCCGGGATTCCCATAAACTTTGGAAGGCCCGCGCCTGAACCAATGAAAACCGCAGAAAAACCCTCTTTATCCATAAGGGTATCTATTGTTACAGTTCTTCCGACAACTATATTTGTCTCGATTTTTACCCCGAGGGCACGGACATTGTCTATTTCGTATTTCACTACGCTCTCCTTAGGGAGACGAAACTCAGGAATTCCGTATTGCAGAACTCCGCCTGCTTCATGCAGAACTTCAAATATTGTAACATCGTAGCCCATTTTTGCAAGGTCGGTTGCACAAGCCAATCCAGCCGGACCACTTCCTACTATTGCAACCTTCTTTCCATTCGGCCCTGCCTTGTCAGTAAATTTAACACCCCTCTCACGACTCCAGTCAGCAACAAAACGTTCGAGTTTTCCAATTGAAACCGGCTCTCCCTTTACACCAAGAATACAAGCTCCTTCACACTGACTCTCCTGTGGGCAGACCCTTCCGCAAACTGCGGGTAAAGAGCTGTCTTTTGAAATAATGCGTGCTGCCTCCTCTATATTACCGCTTTCAACTGCATATATGAATTGGGGAATCTGGATGCTGACCGGGCAGGCTGGCACACAGGATGGTTTCTTGCATCCAAGGCAACGAGATGCCTCAAGCATTGCTTCAGATTGGTCGTAACCATATGAAACCTCTTCAAAGTTCTTTGCTCTTACTGCAGGATCCTGTTCTCTTACAGGTACTCTGGGAATTTTGTTTCTCATTACACAATAAATTTCGTTTACTTTTGGTCAAGCCCTATGTTACACTTATGATCTGCCTCGGTCTCTATATTCTTATACATTCCCTGACGACGCATTGCCTCATTGAAGTCTACCTGATAGGCGTCAAATTCCGGCCCGTCCACACATGCAAATTTTGTCTTTCCTCCTATTGACACCCTGCATGCCCCGCACATTCCGGTTCCATCTACCATGAGGGTGTTGAGGCTGACAATTAATGGCAACCCATAAGGTTTTGCAGTGATACTGACGAATTTCATCATTATCATAGGGCCTATTGCCACAGCCTGGTCATATTTAATTCCATTATTAACAGTGCCGGCCTCGATTCCGTCCAAAAGCTCTTTAAGCTGCTCGGTAACAAGACCTTTTCGCCCCGCCGAACCATCATCTGTACATATGTAAAGATTGTTGCAGATGGCTCTCATCTCATTTTCGAAAATGATCATATCCTTGTTTTTTGCACCAATTATTACATCGACACTTACCCCTCTTGAGTGAAGGTACTTAACCTGAGGATATACAGGAGCTGTTCCCAGACCTCCTGCAATAAAGATGATTTTCTTTCCCTTTATCTCATCATCGCTCATATGGACAAATTCCGAAGGGAGCCCCAAGGGTCCTACAAAGTCCACAAAAGAGTCACCCTCATTCAGGTGACAAATCTGACGGCTCGATGCGCCAACAATTTGTGTGACAATTGTAACGGTACCTTTTTCTGAATCATAGTCACATATTGTAAGTGGTATTCTCTCACCCTTTTCGTGAGCCCTTACTATGAGAAATTGTCCCGGTTTTGCCGCCTTGGCCATACGGGGAGCATCTACCTCCATAAGACAAATTATGGGGGTCAGGAACCTCTTTGAAAGTATTTTGTACATATTTTGATGATTAAATAGGGGAATCGGCTGCAAAGTTAAGAAATGTAGGTGAAATTCAGAATAAACGTTCAAAAGAGTAACCAAGTCTTTTAAGACGAACAACTATTTCGCCCAGTCTGTTGTATAGTTTATCGCTCCTCTCATCTACAACTCCGGGGTGAATAAGTATAAATGCTCCGTTTAATCCATCAGATTTTTCAAAACTGAACAGTTTGTCTATAAGCTCCTGACTGGAACGGTAATTCTTCATTGATGGTGCAGTATAGTCGGCAGGTGTAGATGTACCCGGGGTGTAGTTCATTGTTGTAATACCCATACTTGAAGCAATATTTACCGACTCCGTATTGTACCACTCATAAGGAGGAAGGTACCATGTAGCATCTTCATGTTTAATGCCGAATTTTGCCATCTCTGCATAATTCAGTTTAAGATCGTTTGCAACGCTGTCCTTTGTGAGAAGTGACTTTGACCTGTTGCCCCATTGAGCATACAGCAGATGTTTGTCAGAATGCCCGCCCACATAGTGGCCCTCTTTGATTATCTTTTGAATGACAGACTTCTGTGGGTCTAGTCTGAAAAAATTTCCTGTAAAAAAGAATGATCCCTTTATCTTGTTTTTTTTAAGAGTAGAGAGAATTTTACTTCCTCCCTGAAACATGGAATCGGCAGAGAATATGAGATAGATCACCTTTTTGTCGGGATTTATCCTTATAACGGCCCCTTGTGAGTCCCTTACAACTGAAGATACATCCATTTTTGCATTTTTAAACTCTTTCCCTTCGCCCTCCATAGATGCAAAGTAATAACTCAATCCCGCCGTCCCATCCATTGTCGGCTCATTGGAAGAGTAGTCACCCATATCGTCGTGATAAACTGCCCGTCCTTTGTTGAATGGTGCATAAGTATCTGGTTTGGTCAAGGCACCACCCGCTCTTGTCCTGAAAAGATCGAAGTAAATTGGGCCATCTACAAGACCTCCGTATGTAAGGTCGCCATTCACCTTTGTATATGACGAGTGCGGAGAGTCAGGATAATCACCACCCTCAGGATAGCCCACAAGCATAGATGTTCCCCATGGGTTGCAACCAAACAGCCAGTCTCTCAGGGCCATTTCCATCTCTAGATAGGTATTGTCGCCTGAAGCCTTTCTGTAAAGATGAGCCTGAGTGATTGCAGCAGAAACCAGATTGTTTGAACACCATAAGAACGGAACACCATATACAAATGGATCATCAGCTGCTCTGTTTTTGAGATCTTCCAGCCCTTGCTTCATACAGGCAAGATATTTTTCTTTTACACCCTTGTCTTCCGATGTTGCAAGATAGTAGTGGCCAAGATTAATGAAAGGGTAATACTGATAATGTCTTCCCCTGCCAAGTTCCATCCATGGAGTGACAGGTTCAAGCTCTCCCCAGTAGTCGGCCTTTTGTCTCCATGCTGCATCCTTGCCATAATTATAGAAAGTAGCTGCAGCAAGCTCTATGTCATCTACATAGGTATCCTCCTCGTAGAAATACGGAGATGTAACACAGGCAGTCTGAGTGTTGCCCGGTTTTTCCACTGCAAATGCGAAGGCTTGTTCTGCCTTTACCCTCATGGTTTCAGAAAACTTTGGATCAATATTTTTAAACACCTCTGCTCCAAGTGCGAAACTCGAGGCGAATTTTCCTGCTGTAGATGATACACCAGTTGTGCGGTTGATGTGCTTTTTCAACCCTTGCCTCTCCCCTGTTACAAAATAGACAGGTCTGCCGGTACCCGGTCCCCAGCCGTAATCCACCTTGTCGTTCTGTGGAAGGCGAAATCCGGCATGATCACGGTCGTCTGCTATCTGGTTGAACATCACCTTGTCTTCCGGGTTCATCCTTATCAGCCAGTCGAGTCCCCATTTAACCTCATCTAGTATATCCGGAATACCGTTAGAACCTTTTCTTCCTCTGGCATCGTACAAATCTTTAAAAACAGATTTATCCTTCTGCTGCTCCCATGCAAACATCAGATGATACACTGCTGTTGCCGATGTAGTCTGATACTGAAGATAATCAGTCGCATCGTGCCATCCTCCTCTTACATCTATTTTTTCGCCTGTCCTTGTAGGGTGGTCAACAATATAGCCGTCATCCTGATGGCAAAACACTCCTGTATAAGGGTTGTCGCCACATCTTTGCTGACGCATATAAACCAGAAGAAAATCTGAAAGTCCGTCGTATGCATCTGCAGATATCCTGAAGTTCTGAGATCTCACTCCATTAGATACTATATAATATCCTCCGGGAACATTTACGTTGGAGAAGTCCAGCCTGTAAGCACCCTTCATTCCCCATAATGAAGCATTTACAATTTTTCCTGTGCCTGTAAAGATTCGTTTACCTGTAAGGGCCTCATAGAGCTCAAAAGTGGGTTTTGTATTATCTGCAAGTGATATAAAGACAGCTACTTTAATATCTGTCGGCAGATATCCTGCCTGGTTTACCCGTATCCACGACTGTGGTTCTGATGCAGTGCAATATGCAGCTACAAGTAAGGAAATCACTATAAGAGCTAATCTTTTCATTGTTTTTTATGATTTGTTTATATTTTATTTGTCAAGATAGGATGTCCTTTGCAGGGGTTCCGGCTCATCACTCAACAGAGAGTGAAGTAATGGATCTTTGAGAATATCTCTGTAATCATAATCTCTGCCATCAATTGTAACCTTGTTAGAAATAAGGCGAACTCCGTGACTATAATCCACATAAATATCTATATGTCCATTGTATACCGGTTGGATTGCCTTTCCGTCTAGCTTGTGCCAGCCATATATGGTTACGTTTTTTGTTCTTACAGGGTCGCTTAGTTTTGACGAGATTACTATGTCCTTTTTTGTACCGGCAACAAAGACGCCGGATTTATATCCGGCAGCCTTCATCTGCGCAAAAATAACCCTGGAGTGATCGTTAAGAATATCTGGGGTTTCATTTCTGTTTCCTCTGGGAATGTAGTTGAATGGCTCAAGCTTAAGAACGGAGTATTTGTAAATCATGTCAACAATTTTTGGTGTTGGCAGAGAGCAGTCAAAATTATCGGCAATCTTCTGTGCGGTAACGGGTCCCATAGGAATTATGAAAGAACAACTGTCATTGCCAATGGACAGATAATCAGGCTTGACAAAAATTACAACTTTGTGCTTCTGCCCCTTAGAATCTCTCTCTACACTCTTTATTGCCACAAATCCTTTTAGATAACCCGGTGTGTTGCCTGAGGTAATTTCTTTGTATATCAGTGCTTCTCTATCCTCAAATGAGAGGCTCCTCATCTGCTCATAAAAAGGAGAATCACCTTTGGTCACCTGTGAAAACAGGGGGCCAAAGGTGATTGCAATCAATATTGTAAAAGACAAAAGTCTTTTCATTCTGTTTATTTTTTTGTCACTACCTCTTTGGCAGGGTATCCTAGCTTTTCAAGTGCTTTTGCTAAGTTTTCTTTGTTTGTCTTTTCTGTCTGATATTTGAACCAAACTGTCTTTTTTGCAAGGTCTACCTTGAGGTCCTTAACACCATTTTCAAAAGGAAGTTTTGCTTCCAGTTTCTTTACGCAGCTTGGGCAGTCAATATCAACTGTGTAAGTAACTTCTGCCTCTTTATTGACCTTCTTGTTCTGTGCGTTTGTATTGTTTGCCAACACGAAAAGTGCAACCAGCACTAATGTAAGTGATTTTATAAGTGTTTTCATTTTTGTTTGTTGTTTGTAAAAATAAATAAAAGTTTTAATAAAAAGATGATTATTTCCAGATTGTGAACCTAAGACCTGCATAAACTTTTATGCCCATCAAGGGTCCCCATATAACAGTGGAATTAAAAGTTGGTGAATAAGGATCCTGTGCATCTATGATTGGATTGTGCTGACGATAGTTTGTCAGGTTCTCTCCTCCTATATAAACATCAAGGTCCTTGAATTTCTTTGTAATTTGAGCATACAACATACCATACACCGGTGATTGCTCCATATCTGCAAAATAGAAAAGCCTGCTTGGGCCATTCAGCTGAGCAGTAACATCAAACGTCCACTTATTCATATTGGTAGCATACTGGACATTCAAAACGCCCTTGTACTTGCTGGTTAGTGGTTTTTCAACCAGACCCTGTCCGTTTAATGTAACCCTGGCGTCTGTATATCTGAATGTTGCCAGAATTGTAAATCTTTCTATAGGTTCAACTGTAAAGTCAAGCTGATAAGTATTTGTGAATGAGCGTCCATCCAGATTGTAAAGCCATACATATCTCATATCTCTCTCCTGATCCACAATTATCTGTTTGTTGAAATCAGTTCTGAAATAATCGAAGCTAAGCGATGCATCTTCTCCAAAACCCAAAGAAAAATAGCTTGTAAGATTAGCACCATAGGTCCAGGCATCTTCAATATCCAGATTGTTGTCAATCCTTATATCTCTTCCTGTGGAGAGCATTCCCAGATTATCTGCAATCACATTGGACGATCTGAACCCTCTGCCTCCGGATGCCCTCAATATGAGTTTCTCCATAAAAGCGTATTTAAGGTTAGCTCTAGGTGCAAACAACCAACCATGCAGATTGTTCTTGTCTAATCTAAGTCCTGCAACAAATGTCAGTTTATCGCCACCTGTATACGTATACTCTCCATAACCGCCCAATGATCTCTCCTCTCTTCCTGCGTCTATGTCATGAGCGAGCGGGTTAATCATCTCTTCAAAATTGAGGGTTCCATGGTTACTGACCTTTTCATCAAAGTTGTCGTACTGACCGCTTAGTCCAAGGATATATTTATGATTCTCATTAATGGTATTCATAAACATCAGATTCATAAACACAGAATTCTGTTCAGCGTTGTAATCTTTCATACCAAAATAGGAATCCAGATTATGATACGTGTAGTCAATTACAGTTGCGATGTTTTTTGTATTGCCCTCATTAAGTGGCACACCTACTTTTAAGTAACCATTCACTCCTTTGTTTTTTATGCCTGAACCCCATATTGTATAATCCCTTGGAGAATCTTTTTTAAAATCATTCTGACCGGCAAGTCTGTCGTCGGAGATTGCTTTAAACCCGAATCTTACCTGGGTACCATTTTCTGACATATATAGCCATCTGTTTGCAAGGTTGAACTGCATAGATACAGGTTCATCCTTAAAACCATCATGGTTTCCGTCATGACCAAGAGGATCAGTCGAAAAGTGGCCGAATATTGCTGTACTAAGCTTAGGGTTAAGTTGAAGGGAAGAGACCACATTTGCCTCCGACCTTAAAGTGTTGCTTAGAAACAGATTCACAAAAAGTGGCTGTTCGGTTGTAGGTTTCCTGTGTTCAAGATTTATCTGGCCGGTAATGGCCTCTAATCCGTTTACTACAGACGACGGGCCCTTTGCAATTTGTATGCTTTCAAGCCATTGTCCGGGAATGTATGATAACCCGAAGGGAGAAGCGATGCCTCTCATAACAGGACGATTCTCGTCGAGCATCTGCGTATACTGACCAGACAGCCCAAGCAATCTAATCTGTCTTGCTCCGGTGATAGCATCGGCATAACCAACTGTTACACTAGCAGAATTTTCAAAGCTCTCTGCCAGGTTGCAACAAGCCATCTTGCACAGACCGGCCGCAGATATAACTTCTGTTTTCACAGGTGTTGTCTTTGACAGAAAGTTTCCTTGCTGTCTTCCTACAACTCTGACCTCATTAAGGTTATTACTCTCTCTCAGGATAAATTCTACCTTATCCTGACCTTGAGCCAGCACAATCGTATCTTTGACATAACCAATGTATGCTGCTATCAAAGAGATATTTTCTGTTTTTTTGCCATTAAATGAGAATTGCCCGTTGTCATCGGAAACAAATGCTGACTTTCCCTCAAGCCAGTAAATTGATGCGTAAGCCAAAGGTTCGACTTCGCCGTTAGCTTTCTGAACCTTAACAATACCTGTTATAGTTTGTGCGTTAAGGAACGATGCTATGGAAATAAAAAGTAAAAATGATATAACTGTTTTTTTCATATTCATATTAATTGTAAAAGATAACTATTCCTAAAAGAATAGAATCTCTACAATCTCCACTGAGAGTGGAACGAATATGTGTCATTTTTTATTGACGGTGGATGGTCGGCAAATAAAACATTCGCATTGTTGCTGTTTGACGACAAATAGTTTGAACTGTATAAATCAGATATGCAAATACATGCTGTTAGAGTCGGGATAAACTGTTGTGTATGGAAGTTGGACTGACTTATATCGTAGTCATTGCTCAAATGGTGAAATTCTGTTTCGCAGCATTTCTTGGAGTGTTTGATATTATGACAATCGTGGGAACCACAGGCACAATGACAATGGATTGCCTCACATGAGTTGTCACTATAGAAAAACACGATGTTTTTTGTACCCGAAGCAGAACACTCATGTATACCAATCCCCACGCTTGCCAGCAAATACATAAATGCCAGTAATATAGAAACTGAATATTTCAGCACATTCTTCATTGAGCACAAAAGTACAAATTTATCTCTATTTCACAAGCTCCTCGTCATAAAACTTGGAGTATACCACAAGTTGACAAGTAAGCCTGATTATACAGGTGAGGATAAAGGATCCTATTATACAACTTATCTGCATATGGTTGAGTTCGCAGACAAGGAACTTGAAAATCAAACTTATTATAAATGAATTCATCATCAATTCCCTTAGAAATGAGAACGAACTGTAAAAACGATAGTTGAACTGGTAGAAATTGCTTAGGAACATATTAACGTTACTCCATTCCGATTTTTTTACAGACTTATGCCAGCTCATCTTATGCAATACCGATGCTATAATGCTTGTGCATATTGCAGAAGTTATTCCAATAGAAAGTATTATGATTGATACGCTCATATTTTATTTATTATAACCGGCTTTTAAATATATGTTTAAACGGGAACAACATTCTTTTCAACAGACTCAGATCCTCCGTAATTATCTCAGCGGTCCCCTGCATCTGTTCCGTAAAGATAAGGTCAGTGCCATAGTTGGTCCTCAATCTCTCAGGAAAACTCACACCTACTATATATACCTTATTATTATTCATGTCTGCCGGAACCATAGAAATACTTTCTACTTTTACTTCAACCATGCCAAACTCCATATACGGATAGTTATCAAGCTTGATATTGACCTTTTGTCCAACTTTTACTTTTCCTGCACCAGCTAGAGGCAGGTAGATCTTCCCGTTTATTCTTGCAGCTTTTAATGGTATGATAGTGAACACAATATCTCCGACTGACACGTTCTGGTTCTCTTGCCAGAATTTTGTAAACGAAACCTTACCATTCACCGGGCTGACAAGAAGGTAGTTCTGTTCCCATTGCCTGATATCGGCTAGCATATTATCGTAGTTACCCATGAGTGACCTTTCAAGCAGACCTATCTGTTCCTCCCTTGCCAGTTCCATATCAAAGACACTTTGTTCTGCCTGAAGAATATTTATCTTCATATTGTTGAGGTCAGACAATGCTGCTTCATGTTGCTGTCTTGTTGCCAGTTGGATACTTTTGCTCTTTTCTATCTCCAATTGAGAAATTACCTTCTGGTCAAACAACGATAAATCTCTTTTGTATATTTTGTCAGAAATTTCCATTTGCTCCTTAGAAAGAGAGACCTGTCTTTCACTCAGTGACTTAAGTGATTTCTGTGCCTCAATCTGACGTTTTATAATTGCAATTTTTTTCTTGTGATAGTTTATCTGCAGAAAGTTTTTGTACTCGTTCAGGCTTTTATAAAACTGTGTATATCCATTTTGAAGCTCCCCAAATTGCAGATTTGACCCAAAAGAGCAGTTGCTGATATTACCATTGACCTCGAGTGTGTCAGAAAACTGCTGCACAATCGCCTTTATACCCAGATAGTTTTCATAAGCCGTTGAATTCTCGATTATTGCCACAACTTCCCCTATGGCAACCAACTCCCCTTCGTTTTTAAAGACCTTCTGGAGACTTCCGCTTGTCTTGGCAACAAGTTGCGCCGGAAGATTTTCTGATGTTATCAATACGGGAGCAGTTAATTTGTCGGGGTATTTGAATATTGCGCTACCTGCAAGAATCAGGAGAATGACAGATAGTATGACGGCAGTACCCCAGGATATTATCCATCCCGGAGGTCTCGAGAGTATGTCGTTTACATCTTCCGATCTTATTTCTATCTTCCTCTCGCTAGACATACAACTGATTTTTTACAAGCTTGTAATAGGCTCCTTGTTTCTCAACCAATGCTTCATGATTACCGGTTTCAATAATCTCCCCTTTATCCAGTACTATAATATTATCTGCATTTCTTACAGTACTAAGTCTGTGAGCAACAATCAATACAGTCTTGCCTACAAAGAACTCGTTGAGGTTGTCCATTATCTGCTTTTCATTATTAGCATCAAGTGCATTTGTAGCTTCGTCAAACATAATGAATTGCGGATCTTTATAAACAGCCCGTGCAATAAGCAGTCTCTGTTTCTGTCCCTGACTGAGTCCATGTCCCTCCTGCCCTATTTTTGTATTGTAAGCCAGTGGCAGGCTCTCTACAAATTCTCTTATATTGGCAACCTCAACAGCTTTTAAAAGCCTCTCCTTATCTATAATTTCTGCCCCGGGAGCAATATTATTTGCAATTGTATCTGAAAAAATAAATCCATCCTGCATTACAACTCCGCACTCTTTTCTCCATGCCTCCATGCTCAACGAAGAGAGATTATGCTGTCCATACATTATCGAACCTACAACCGGTGGATAAAATCCCAGGAGAAGTTTTACCAGGGTCGTTTTGCCACTGCCACTTGTTCCTACAAGTGCTGTAACTTTTGCATTCTCAATTGTAAGGTTTATATTTTTTAAAACCATCTCAGATCCGGCACCTTCGTATTTGAAAGAGAGATTTTCAACTGATATTGATCTGTCTTTGGGGATATCTGAAAGCAATTCTGAATCATTATTCTCCTCGTCTTTCTTATCATGAATCTCCGAAAGCCGCTCCAGACTCAGCTTTGCATCCTGAGAAGATTGCATAAAGCTTATAATCTGCGCAATAGGCGCATTCAGCTGACCATTTATAAACTGTACAGAGAGCATCATACCAAGTGTCAGATCTCCGTTAAGAACCGAGCTGGCAGCCACAATAGTTATGAATATGTTTTTCATCTGGTTTATAAGAGTGGCACCTGCCTCCTGATACTGGCCCAAAGCGAGACCCTTTATGCTTACCTTAAAAAGTTTAGCCTGTATCCTCTCCCACTCCCACCTTTTTTGTCTCTCGCAGGAGTTTAATTTAATCTCCTGCATTCCTGTAATAAGCTGTATTACAGAATTCTGATTTGCAGCATTCTGAGTGAATGCCTTATTGTCAAGCTCCCTGCGCCTCTTCATGAAGAGCATAACCCATAAAACATATACTATTGAAGCAACAAGGAAAATTCCGAAGATCAATGCGCTGTAGTAAAGCAGGACTATTCCAAAAACAACAATATTAAACAATGAAAAAAGAATATTCAGCGACGATCCTGTTAGAAATGTCTGTATGCGTTTATGGTCCCCTATTCTCTGTAACAAGTCTCCGGTCATTTTTGTGTCAAAAAAACCAATCGGCAACTTCATGAGTTTTGCGAGAAAATCTGAGATAAGAGATATATTTACTCTTGTACCGAGGTGGAGGAGTATCCATCCACGGATAAAATCTACGGAGGCCATGCTTATTGTGAGCATTAGCTGGGCTATCAGAACAAGCCAGATAAAACCTAGGTTCTGAGATCCTATACCAACGTCAACAATACTCTGTGTTAGAAATGGAAGAATCAGCTGAAGAAGACTGCCAACGAGCAGACCGAGAAAAAGCTGAATTATGAGTTTTTTGTAGGGTCTTATATATGAGTATAAAAAACCGAAGCCTTTTGTGTTTACCCTTTCGCCCTCATTTGCATAAAATTGTGGCGTTGGATCAAGAAAGAGTGCAATACCTCTTCCCTCTCCGTTACTCACAGTGCTGAACCACGATTTCTTGAATTCGCCTTCAGTGAGTTTAACCAGGCCGGTTGCGGGATCTGCAACAAGCATTCTGAAATCTTTACCCTTGCCCTTTGTTCCGTAAAGGACCACAAAGTGTTTCTGGTTCCAGTGAACAATGCATGGAAAATTTGATTTGCAGAGATCTTCAAAAGACAACTTTGCTCCAAGCGTCCTTAAGCCAATACTTTCTGCCGCCTTTGATATTCCAAAAAGATTTACACCCTCTCTTGTGTATTCACATTTTTTTCTAAGTGTATCCAGTGAAAAATGACGTCCGTGATACATCGCAACCATTCTAAGCGATGTCGGTCCACAATCTGCAGAGTCTAACTGGGAAAAATGTTTAAATCTTTTCAAATGTCAAATTCCTTATTAAGGGATAAAATTACCAATGCATAATTAATATTACGCCTGAACAAAGCGATGCTATCTGCTGAAATTCAGCAAGTTGTCATCAAACTTTCTTTTTTACTGACAGAGTACTAGTTTCCGTCTTCGATAATTACATAATATACGTTACCGTTTCTGTCCGTAACAACGATAATATGTCTTTCTCCGCCGTTTACGTTAATCATCTCTTGTTCATTCAGTTTTTCAAATGTTGCTTTCATGACTTTATTGTTTTTTTGTTGTACAAATAAATTAATAATAATTGTTACATTTGCATACAGAATGCTGACTAAACACTGACAATTTGCTGAATATGCTAAACAGGGCGCTATCAATCTCCATAATTGCAATTTTATTTTTACTGTCACTACAGGCTGTGTGGCTTTTCAGAATTATTGATAATGAGAAAAGTACTTTCCGCAAACAAACGGAACAGGTACTTAGGGATGCCATTAATAAAGAACTGAATACACGACTTGAAAAAGTTAGCAAGAGTAATAAATTTAGTGTTACTATTTCAAATGATACTCCTTCGGATTTCCAAAATTCCAAGAAAGTTCAATCAGTAAATTTTAAAAACAATAATAAGGATTTCACAAAATTCACTTTAGAAGAAGCTCTGCAACTTGCATATAAAGATACATACCCTCTTAATCTTGATTCATTATCAAATTATTTCTCAGGATTTCTTTCAAAATTGGAAAAACCGACCAATTTTATTCTAACCTATTCGAGGGAAGACAAATCTATCGTTAAGGAATTTGATGGGGGATACACTACTATACCTTTATTATTTTCGTATTTTGAACTGAGCATACCTTTAATATCCTCTAATGAATTAAGGATTGATGCAAAGGTTTTCTATCCCAGTACTGTATTTAAAGGAGATCTGCTCTTGATCCTGTCTTTGTCACTAGTCCTTACAATTTTTATTCTCGTAAGCATAATATTACAGACTAGAATGCTGTTCAAGCAGGTGTCACTGGCTAAGTTGAAAGAGAACATCACCCACTTCCTTACACATGAATTACGCTCGCCCTTGCAGGCTTCAATCACAAACCTTGAGGTTGGAGAGATGGCCGATGCCCAGACAGCTCCGTATTTTCTTGGGAAGGCAAAGGAGCAGCTCTATTTTCTGAATGGTTTGATAGAAAATATACTTGACATCAATAAATTTGAAAAACGACAGGCTCCCCTCAACAAAACATTGTTCAATATAAACGAAGCTATTGAACCTCATATAGCACGACACAATGTTGAGTCGAAGAAGAATGTTTCAATAACAACCGATATTACTGCCGGTCAGGAAAACATATATGGCGACCAGCTACATATATCAAATGCTATAGGTAATCTGATCGACAACGCAATAAAATATTCCAACGACATAGTCAATATTAAGATTTCAACAAAAATAGATGGCAAATATTTCCATATTGCCGTAGAAGACAATGGAATTGGCATACCAAAAGACGAGCTGTCAAAAGTATTCGAGAAGTTTTACAGAGTAAATAAAAGAGAGCATTCTCAGAAAGGAAAGGGTTTCGGACTGGGTTTGAATTATGTCAATTGGGTTGTTAAGTCTCACAAAGGAAAAGTATTACTGACAAGCGAAGTGGGCGTCGGAAGCAAGTTTACACTATTAATCAATAACGAACATGGGAAAGAAGATTCTGCTGGCAGATGACGAGGTCAATTTTGGCTATGCGATGTGTGAGTTTTTGAAAATGAGTGGGTACGAACTCACCTTTGTCAACGACGGACGCACTGCGTTGGAACAGTACAATGTATTTCATCCCGACCTCTGCCTCTTTGATGTCAATATGCCGGAGATAGACGGCTTTGAACTTGCCAGACTAATACGGACCACTGACAAGAACATTCCTATAATATTCATAACATCAATAAGTGACGACAGTAGCGTGGCCAACGGATTTGAAATAGGCTGTAGTGACTATCTTAAAAAACCATTCGGATTAAGGGAATTATTGATAAGGGTACAGAAGTGTCTCCAGATTTCGAACAAGGACAACGACATATTCACTCTGGGAAACATGAACTATTCCCCTGACGACAGGAGTCTTATAAAGCAGGATGGTTCACTTATAACCCTCTCTTTCTATGAAAACAAGCTACTACAGATTCTTTGCAACAACTACAACCAGGTGTGCAAAGTTAATGACCTGGTTGTAGCTATCTGGGACGACAAAGATATTGACACAAAGAAATCACTTGAGGCTCTTGCCTCGCACCTTAGAAAGAAACTGGATTGCACATCGGTAAATGTGGAGAACATCAGAGGCGTTGGCTACAGACTCAGAAAGGAGTCGTAGGTTCAATTCTCAGCAATGTTTCGCTATGTAGTGCTAAGTACATCTTTACCAATTCTTTTTCATTTACCTTCTCATAAAGCTCCTTCCCTACTTCATACCTGTACCGTTCGATTATCAAATAAAACTTTGATGACTCTCTCATTTTCTGACTCCAGAGTTTAGGGAACAAATCGCCAAGTATAGGAATATGCAGAGTGCCGCTTCCGGCTTCGTAGGAGGGCACACTTTCTTTACCTTGCACTTCTGCCAATCTTACTCGCGTTGTTTCCTCTCTGATATCTTTATTGATTTTTTTATTCATCCAGTAAGAAATAAGGAAACTTAATAGTATAATCGCAGCATCGACCGATAACAGGATAAGCAAGTCTTTATTTACTATCATAATCATATACAGAACATTGAAAAGTAATCCAAATGCCAGGATAATACCTGAAAACACATAAGCAATTCGCCTTTCTCCCTTCAATACTTTTATATCACTCTCCGTCAATTCCACTAATTCAGACATATCCGGTAATCTATTTTTCATTTGTTTTTGCCAGAGAGATAAGTCCACCCATGGCACCAAGATTCATTGAATCCAGAGCAGAGCTTGGTACTATAACCATTGAGCCCTTCTCCTTCAATCCTTCAAAGAGCATGTTCATGCCTCTAAGATGTAGAGCTACAGGATTGTCCTTATATTGAAGGCTTGCCAGTGCAAATTTCTCAGCAATTTCAGTTTCTGCGGTCCCTAGAATTACCCTTGCCCTACGTTCCCTCTCTGCCTGAGCCTCTTTACTCATAGCATCGGCAAGCGCCTGAGGTATTATAATATCCTTGATTCCTACTGTCTGACAGGTAATGCCCCAAGAGTTTGTGTTATTGTCAAGCACCTTCTGGAGATCCTCTGCAATTTTATCTCTCTCCTGCAATAGCTCGGAGAGTTCATTTTTACCTATAGTATCCCTTAACCCAGTCTGAGCAATGTACGCAATCGCACGCTCGTAGTCCTGAACCTCAAGTGCTGCTTTTTCCACATCCCAAACTGTCCAGTAAACAACAGCATCTACATTTACCGGTACTGTATCTTTTGTGAGAGTTTGTTCAGCTTTAAACTCTGTAACACGGATCCTCTGATCTATGTAGTTCACAACCTTGTCAATTACAGGGATAATCATAAACGGGCCGGGGCCCCTTAAACCATTATATTTTCCCATCCTAAGTACGACACCCTTCTCCCACTGGTCGGCAATATTGATGGAACTTGCAATAAGGATAGCACATAATAGCAGTGCCACAAACAGTACGATTCCTATAACATTTAATACATATAAAGCTACGGAAGATCCTGCCAGGATTATAAACACCATTGCCGAAATAGGGTTAAAAACACCTTTGGTTACAAAATTTGTCTTCATATTTTTTGTTTTTTAAGTTCATCAATTATATTGTCGATTGTGAAACCGTAGCTAAGTGCTATGGTCGAAAACTGGTTACAGATCTCTTTCAGTTTACTGTTTTTCTCTTTTTCAGAAACCTGTATGTCCGTTTTAAAAATAAAAGTTCCTGTTCCTTGCTGAGTTTCAAGAACATTCTGAATCTCAAGTTCTTTGTAAGCCTTTGCCACCGTATTGAGATTGACCTTGAGGTCCACTGCCAGTGAACGTACTGTTGGAAGTTGCTCGCCTATCTTAAGGTTACCGGATGCAATTCCAAACTTTATCTGGTCTATGATCTGCCTGTAAAAAGGCATTCCGGTTGTTGAATCAAGTTTAAATTCAATCATTGTTATATTATTATATTGTCCTATATATATAGTACAAATATACAAACATTTTTGAAATCCAATACTTTTTTTTGTTTTTATGATTAGTGTGAATTAAATGTTTTGATAATACTTACCAATCTTATATTTAACAACACTACTTCTGTCGTCATTATTTGGTATAATTGTAAAGAGCTCTCCTGCTTTTTGATCCACAAAAAAATAAGGAAACCTTTCTTTAAACTTTATTTCACAGACAAGAGCTCCATCCCATTTAAACATATATAATATACTCCCGGTCGCATTCCCCCTTCCTCTGTCGGTATTTGTTAGAACATATAGGTAATCCTCTGTTGATGATGAGTTATTAAAGTAGGTTATTGGTTTCTGTATTACTTTTAAATAGTCATTTGCATCGGGTGAGAACATAACTGTTTTCTTGTTTTTTGTTTTTACATCATAGAAATCAATCATATTCATATAGTTATATACTTTGGCTAAATATTTATGATCAGCAGATATGCGCGTATAACCTGAGTAAATAAGCGGTGAAAAATTTTCTGTTCTGATAAAATTTTGCTGAACAATACTGTCAGAAGAAATCCCAGTGCAGTAATTATAAAATACAAAATAAGGATTTGGGTCTCTCGTTAGTTCCAAATTGACGTATTTTAGTTGACTCAGATTCTTAACTGTTACTCCATAATCATCGGGATTTATCGCTATAAGCAAGCTATCACCACCTAAATCGAAAACCGCTCCTGCTGCTTGTGCTCTCTCCTTCTTTTTTATATCTACTTTAAAGTCATAAACCCGTGAAAAGACCGTTTTGTTTGAATCCAGCGACTTATTCATATCCAGCCACATCCATTGGTATGGGTACGAACGGATGAAAATTTTGGCATTTCCTTCTGAAACATCCCATTGACAAAACCCCGGAAGTCCAATAGTACTTATCTCTTTTGGTCCTCTTCCCTTGGTAAGTATTTCACCAATAAAAGAAAAGTTATATCTGTTATAAGCTTTAAGGAGCTTCTTTTCGTGTCTCAGATGGAAAATAATTAAAGAATCTGAAACAATTATTTCACAAGGATCCAGTAATGTTATTGGCAGAACCTCTTTTTCCTCACATAGAAAGGACCTTGGAAAAGAATCTATAATCAATGAATTGCTTACTGATTGTTTCTTTGAACTACACCCTGTAAGTATAATTGCTAAAACTAATATATTAAAGAAACATACCTTCATAGTTGAAATATTAAAGTCGTATTCTGTATAATACATGATTGTTGCCGCTGTCATCATCCGGCAGAGCCGCAACTATAATATCGCCATTCTGTATGGTCATATATGAGAATTTCACATTTCCCTTGGTTTTGGAATCTGTTAATCTGAATATAGATGTCTTACCACTTATCTTGTCGAATCTGGTAAAATGTATAATACCGTATCCATATACAAAACTAAAGTAGAAATATCTGTCATCTTCTCTTACATTACTAACCATAGTGGCATATCTGTCTTTGTTTTCATCTTTATTGACATATTCAATCCTAGCATATAAGTCATCTGAACCATTTATTATTTCAGGTACCCTATGACTCCCAAAATCAACAAAATATTTTGGCGCAATAGCGGCACTGTTATTTATAGTGTAAACAGTGTCACAAAGGATCTCCCAATACAACACTTCGTTTTTATACGGGAAAAACAGGTCGGCTAAAGAGCTGCCATTTTTCTGCATTCTGGAAGATGAACTTATCATGTTAAGATTGTCATCATAAACAGATATTAACGGTACACTTATCTGATCGCCACTGTATGTGTTTTTTACAACATACAGATTTCTGTTGAATGGGAAAATATGGTCCGGCATCCATCCCCCTTTATTAAAATCTTGCTTATCAATAAATTTACCTCCTGCACCAAATCTCAAAAGCTTTCTTCCGTCCCAGTCATGCAGATATAAATTTCCGTTTTTTATAAAAAAACTTTTCAGAGATAAATATTCGTTCGCTGCCCTTCCGTTGGTGCCGACATTGAATAAAAAGTGGCCCTTTTTATTGAATGCAGACAACTTACCTGAAGAATGAATAAACAATGTATCTCCCTTGAAAAAGATATTGTTTATATTGCTGAGTAAGGACTCTTTGTTTGTTTCCAAAGCAGTTATATTTATGCATTTGGAAGAATGAATGTCAATTGTATTAACATTATTCAAGTCCATTGGAATAACTGTAAAAGAGTCCTTTTTTCCAATGCTGCTCCCAGAACTAATTAGTGTGACTAAAAGTATGCCTGCAATAAAGAATTGAAAATTTTTCATAATGAGGTGATTATTTCGTTTTGTTTAAAATCTGTCTGATATCATACCTGTATATCTCTTCATTTGTCAGATTGAGCCCGTACAGATATCCTTTTGTCTCATCTACTGTGATAGTTGAAATATATTGTACAGTTTTTATGACATTTATTATATCTCCCTGCCAGTTAAAAACGTGAATTACGGTACCTGCCTTGCCTGTATTAATTCTACTCTCGTTTGCATAGACAACAATAATCAGATTGTCGTTAAAATAGACACTAGTATAATATTCAACCCTTTCAGTGTCGTTTTCTGTAAGTGATTCGATTTTCATTGGTTCTTTGCGTGTGGAAACAGAAAACCTCTCCTTTCCATCCAGAGACATGAAGTTTATCTGATCAAAAGAGATCATAGTAATTGCCAATCTCGAATTATCCGGTTTGACGTTTAATGATCCGGCGAAGAAATTGATGTTTGCCGCCTTTTGTGTGTATAGTTGTTTTGAAAAAATATCTTTTTTAGAAACCGTATTATATACCGACAGAATAAAATTTTCTATAGAAAGAATAAAGTTTCCTTTAAGTTGATTATTTTTATATGAATCCATTCTGAGATAGGTAGTATCTGTAAGTCGTTGAATTACCCACGTATTGCTTTTTGGAATATCAGACAGATCCACCGATTTTTCAATAATCAACTCCTGATGCCTGACTGATTTTGTCAGATTGACGGCTAATAGAAACTGTTTGTTATTGTCTTTCAGCCAAATGACTGCGCCAGAAGTGTCAATATAGTTTTTGTTACAGAGACTAGGCCAGTTGGTGAATTCATCTGGACCACGGCCTTTTTTGATAATGTTTTTATATAGCAACTTATAGCTATTAGCACTGTAAACCGATATGAACCCTTCATTATTCATAGGAGTAAAGGCAACCAGAAAAGTATCTACAATTTCCATCTCCATGACTCCCGGTATTTCAAGATTAACCTTCTCGCCATTCAATACCATTGGCTCTCCCTTGAATTTGACGAACCTGAAATCACCATCGAAAATATTATATCTGTTATTACATCCCCAAACCAAAAATGCAATAAAAAACAATAAAGATACATGCCTTGCTTTTTTCATACTTTATATATAAATTTGCTGATATCAAATTGACTACTAAAACGCTAATCTAGTAATTTTTATACAACCATTATGAAAAATTTCCTTAAAATAATAGCAGGCACATTCGTGGGCTCACTTTTAGCCATTATTCTTGGCACATTCATACTTATAGGTGTAGTAGGCTCACTTGCATCTCTTGCAGATAAAAGCACGCCTACAGTCCCTTCTTCTGCCATTCTCGGGTTGAACTTCAACAACGCAATAACCGAACAGGCAACTGACGACCCGTTCGCAAATATGAACCCGCTGGTAGAGATGTCAACCAAAACTGATGGTATTCTTGATGTAATCCAGACTATAGACAAAGCTGCTGCAGATCCTGCCATAAAGTTTATCTACATGAACCTAGACAAGCTAAATGCAGGCATAAGCCATATTGAGGAGATACGGGCCGCGCTTGTCCGTTTCCGCGAAAGTGGAAAACCAATAATAGCTTATGCCGACAATTACTCCCAGGCTGGCTACTATCTTGCCTCTGTATCTGACAAAATATATCTTAATCCTGCCGGCTCGGCAACTTTGACAGGACTCAGTATCAGCACTATATTCTTCAAGGATCTCTTGGACAAACTGGGAATTGAGGTACAGCTGATCCGTCACGGCAAGTTTAAAGCTGCTGCAGAGCAATTCATAAGCAATAAAATGAGTGCAGAGAACCGGGAACAACTTCAATCTTATCTGGATGCTGTATGGAACTCTTGGACAACCGACATTTCTGCATCAAGAAGAATTTCTCAGGATAGGATAAACGAAATGACCAGCAACCTGGAGCTCAACTCCGCACAAAAGGCCCTGGAGGGTGGTCTGGTTGACGGCTTGTTGTACAAGGATCAACTTTCTGATACTCTTATACATCTATTTGGAGTGAAAGAGGAGAAGGAACTCAAGTTCATCTCAAATACAGATTATTCCAAAGCAAGGGCAAAGACAAATTTCAAGGAGAAAAATAAAATTGCAATTGTTTATGCCGATGGCGAGATTGTCATGGGCAAAAGTGACAATAATATAGCATCTGATTCATATGTGAGCATGTTAACTAAGATAAGGAAAGATAGTACCATAAAGGCTGTTATTTTCAGGGTAAATTCACCAGGTGGCTCTGCACAGAGCTCAGAGATTATAGATCGCGAACTTGCTCTTATCCGCGAACACAAGCCTGTTATTGTCAGTATGGGTGACTATGCAGCGTCTGGTGGTTACTGGGTATCTGCCAATGCCGACAAAATAATAACAAACAACACCACAATGACAGGTTCGATAGGCGTTTTCAGCATGGCCCTAAACGGACAAAAAGCTATGAACAAGCATCTTTCTTTGTATACCGGTACAGTAAACACAAATCTACATAGCGATATTATGTCGGGGTACCGGCCTTTAAACGAAAAAGAGGTTGCCTTTATTCAATCTTCAGTAGAAATTATTTACAATCAGTTTCTTGAACTGGTTGCGCAAGGAAGAGATCTTACAACGGCTGGCGTTGACTCTATTGCTCAGGGAAGGATATGGTCGGGATATGATGCCTTAAAGATAGGGCTTGCCGACGAAAAGGGAGGTTTACATGAAGCTTTGTTGACTGCAGCTGCTATGTGCGATCTAAAATCATACAGACTTGTAGAATACCCTGTTAAGAAATCTCAGATTGACAAAATTATAGAACAGTTGACTGAATCTGCCGAGAGCGCAAAGGTTCTGGGAAATCCGGGACTTCTTATAGAAAAAGCTTATGCGGGTCTTAAAAGTGAAACAGGATTGAAAACATATGCACGTCTGCCTTTCAATGTTGTTTTCAATTAATCTGGACTTCAAAAATATTACTGGTTGATTCTGTTATCTTGCATCGGTCATCTATACGGTGACCGGGCAGACAGATAATATTCTCACCCGAGAGCAGTACAATTTTATCCTCCTTGCTTTTTATGTCTACTTTTTCATCTATGAAAAAATCGCTAAGCTTTTTGTAGCCGCTCATTCCCAATGGAATGAATCTGTCTCCAACTCTCCATATCCGGCAAACTAAAGGAAACACTATTTTATCGGCATCTATATAGAAAACAGACTTTGATGGTAATGGCTTAAACCCTATGTCCATAGGATAACATCGGAACTGCAACTCTTTTCCTCTGAATACAACCATATAACCAAAACTATCAGGCTCTTTTAGGACAATCCCTTCAGAATGACATTCAGTTACGGGTTTGTGTTTATCTCCTTTTGAGTAGATGAGCAGATAGTCCCTGTCTCTGATAAGCAAATGGGTGATCGAATGAAACTCCTTGCCGGGCTGACCTTCTAATGAGTCATATATCTGATCTGCCTGCGATGAGTTAAAACCATACTCAGTAAGTAACATATAAAGCCAGTACTTCGAATGTTCGTCAGCAATCAATGCAGATATATTTATTTTTATATCGGAAGTACCTTTGCTGCTCTCAATAATCTGTTCTCTTTTCCGTGCGTACTGAGCCTTAATTATCTCTCCTGCGGTGTTGAAATATTCAATACTGCGCTCAATTGTTTGTAAAAATGATGGGTTTATTGTTTCGAATTCCGGAAATATCCTGTTTCTTAGACGATTTCTGGAGTAGTAACTCTCTAAGTTAGTCCTGTCTATTCTGTATGGAATCTCCTCTTTTGTAGCATAATCTGTAATTTCCTGCCTTGAGAATTTTAACAGTGGGCGTATAATACGGCCATTTTTCACGCGAATTCCTGATAATCCGTCAATTCCCGTCCCTCTTAATAAGTTTAAGAAAAGCGTCTCTACTGAGTCGTTGAGATTGTGTGCAATTGCCAGATATTCATATCCGTCCTTTTCCATAATATCGTAGAACCATGAGTATCTCAAATCTCTTGCTGCCATCTCAATCGAAATTTTTTCGGACTTGGCATAGCTCTCTGTTTCAAAGGATGTCGAAAAGAATTTAATTCCTCTGTCTGCGGTCCATCTTTTAACTAATGCCTCATCGGCATCACTCTCTTCTCCCCTGAGTTTAAAATTAACAGTTGCCACTGCAAAATTCGTGTAACCACAACTGTACAATAGTGAAACCATTGTCATAGAATCTACTCCGCCGCTTACAGCTGCCAAAATCTTCGGATTTTTACCAGTAGCAAGAGAATTTCCTTTCTCAATCAAAGAGAGGAGGTTCTTCTTAAATTCGTTTAACATTATTTTTTAAACTCTCCAAAAGTATATTGAAATCCTACAGAAAGTATCTCTTTAAACTGAATTCTGGGAGCAAGGGCCCCATTGCTGTCGGCGATGAGAATATCATCGTCGTATATCAGGTTTGTTCTAATGTTTGTTGAGAAAAACTTGTTGATCTTAGCGTCTATGAAGAGATCCCAGTTAATCTTTATATTTTGTGCTTCTCCAAGAAAATCGGAGAAAAATGTTGCCGATGTAGACAAATTTACATTTTTCATGATGTTCTTGTTGTAATCCATTTTCAACTGCGCTCCCAATTTAAGTGCGGTCGACTGGTCTACGGGGTTACCATATTTTTTTCTCAACTCGGGAAGTTGAACTATAACAACGTTTCCTGCAAGGGGAGAAAAGGTGATTGACAGGGTTTTGTCGGGTTTGTAATCTATACCCAGACCTAATGACAGGTATGCAGGAGAGAAAGGGGCCGACACTAGTCTTGGGTCGGCATTCTTTGGGTAGTCAAAACCCGTTGACATCTGCGTCCTGAAATTGAAAACTGCCGATGCAAACAACTTGTCCCATGCTTTATATCCGAATTTCGAATCGATTATGAATTTGTCGTCGCTTTTTTTGTACCTGTCTCCGAAAGATTGAATAAATCCATAGGCAACCTGCAATCTGCTCTCCCAAAAGAGTGTCTTGACAGTGTAGTTTGCATAAGTATTTACATATGCATTTAACGCGACCGATGAATATCCACCGGGGGCCCAATTCGAAAGTGCCATCTGAGAAAATCCCAGCTGAAGGAATGTACCTCTCTTCCAATAATTTGGTTTTGGAGGGGGAGGGGTCAACTGAGGAATTTTAAATTTAGATGCAATAATAATGCTCAGCTCATGCCCTACACTCAATTCCGTTTTTTTCTCCTGAGCTATCAGAATTGCCGGAGTAATGATAAACAGTAGTGATAACGAAAGTATGTAAGTAAATAATCTATTGAACGTTCTCATCGCATTATTCTATTAATCTTCAAGTACATCGTCGGAGTTATATTTATATCCCATTCTCTTTCCTGTCTGGAGCTTTGCACTCTCAATCTTATCATTCATCTGCTCTACACTGGCAACCTTTACAAGGTCAAATGGTGGCACAAGAAGGTCAAAAGAGAGAGTGTAAAGTACAGCTGTTTCTATTATTGAAACCATCTCTTCCTTACCCAGATACTTCTTTCCAAAGGTACTTACAACTTTATTTTTCTGTCTTTTGCCCTCAACCAGAAAGAATTTGTCCTTGTTGACGAAAATTCTTGCTACCAGGTAACCAAGGTCTTCAATCCTATTATATTTTAAAGAATCCGACAAAAAATTGTAGACGCTTATCACACCACAATACGAACTGTTTTTATCATTTTTTACAAAATCTGTTTTCCACACAGGATGGTCCCTGTCGAATTGAAATATATCTGAATGCATACTGAATATCAGAACATCATCTGCAAATTTCAATTCTGCTTCAAATTTACCACGGTCCCTGTACTCAAGCCTTACCCTCCTGTCATTGGTATTATCCAAAAGATCGTTAAGGTCGTTGCTCATTTCGTTGAGTATGTCCTTCAACTGATTGAAGACCTCCATTGTCTGATTGTATACTCTGAGCTTCGTATGAGATTTTGTGTTAAGTCCGTCTAAAATATCCTGCTGTCTGGACGGTAAATCTGATGCCATTGTAAAAAATTTATTGTTATTAATCTGTAAAGTTATAAAAATAGTCTAAAAAATCAGTAAGCCCTTGCAAAGATCACCCTCTGCCTTGAAGGTTTCCCGCTGTACACACAGAAACCCTCTTCCTCCTCTGCATTTTCCATTGGAATGCAGCGAATTGTGGCCTTTGTATCATTCTTAATCTTCTCCTCTGTTTCTGCAGTTCCGTCCCAGTGACAAAGTAAGAATCCCCCCTCCTCTATTCTCTTCTTGAATGTCTCATAGTCATCTACCTTAACCGTATTTGCTTCTCTGAAATCCAGTGCTTTCTTATAAATGTTAGCCTGAATGTCGTCAAGAAGTTTCTGAATATAAATATCAATGCCCTCCTGAGAAACAAACTCTTTTGCAAGTGTGTCCCTTCTGGCAAGCTCAACAGTTCCTTTCTCCATATCTCTGGGGCCAACTGCTATTCTCACCGGAACCCCCTTAAGTTCCCACTCGGCAAACTTGAATCCGGAACGGAGATTGTCCCTGTCATCAATTTTTGAACTTATTCCCAACACTGTCAGCTTCTCTTTTATCTCATTCATTTTGGCCAAAATACTTTCATGCTCCTCTTCAGTTTTGAATATTGGGACCATAACAACCTGTATAGGGGCAAGTTTTGGAGGAAGGACAAGACCATTATTGTCGCTGTGCGCCATAACCAATGCACCCATGAGCCTTGTTGAAACTCCCCATGATGTTGCCCATACATATTCCAGACCACCCTCTTTGTTTGCAAACTGCACATCAAACGCCTTTGCAAAATTCTGGCCTAAAAAATGAGAAGTGCCGGCCTGAAGGGCCTTACCATCTTGCATCATAGCCTCAATACACAGTGTATCAAGCGCTCCTGCAAATCTTTCACTCTCTGATTTTTTCCCTACAATAACCGGCATAGACATAAATTCTCTAGCGAATTTTGCATATACCTGAACCATGCGTTCTGTCTCCTCAATTGCCTCTGCTTTTGTAGAGTGTGCCGTGTGCCCCTCCTGCCACAGGAATTCTGTGGTCCTGAGGAAAAGGCGGGTTCTCATTTCCCATCTTACAACATTGGCCCATTGATTTATAAGCAAAGGGAGGTCCCTGTATGATTTTATCCAATTCTTGTACGTGCTCCAGATAATTGTTTCAGATGTTGGTCTTACAACCAGTTCCTCCTCAAGTTTGGCATCAGGATCAACAACAACACCCGGGCCGTCCGGATTAGCCATAAGTCTGTGGTGTGTGACAACTGCACACTCCTTTGCAAACCCCTCAACATGCTCAGCCTCTTTGCTTAAAAAGGATTTTGGGATAAAAAGCGGAAAATATGCATTCACATGACCTGTCTCTTTAAACATTTTATCAAGCTGGGCCTGGATTTTCTCCCATATTGCGTATCCGTAAGGCTTAATTACCATACACCCGCGTACGGCCGAATTTTCTGCCAGATCTGCTTTAATAACCAGGTTGTTATACCATAAAGAATAGTTCTCCTCTCTGTTAATTATCTCTTTTGCCATCTTTTGTGTATTTTATTGTTAAATGGTACGATTTTTGACTACATTTGTATTGAAACGGCACAAAAGTACAAATAAATATTAATACACAGGAGGTGAACAATGAAAAACCAATTTATTATCCTATTGTCCCTAGGTACACTATTATGCTCTTGTGGAACTACAAACCATTACCTATCATCGTCTTACGATGATGCGATCTACTACGATCAGGCCACCGACCAAACCATAACCATCAATTCTGCTACAAACGATGCGTTATTTGTTTTGAAAAACAAGACCCGTGAGGCCAAACAGTCAAACAATAGCATTAATGTTCAGGAGATTATACTGATTGACGAGGACACAACAGTTATCGTTCCTGAAGAGTCATTCGAAGAGATTCTTACAAAATTCGACTCTCCATACTATGTTGTCAACATTAATGTAATTAATGGGTGGGGAGGTTATAATTACTGGAATGATCCTTACTGGAACAACTTTGGATTCTATAATCCATGGCAATACAGGTATAATCGCTACAGTCCTTGGAGCTCATACTTTAACTGGTATGGTCCCGATGGATGGTTTTATTCACCATACTACAGCTACTGGAACTCTCCATACTACAATCCATGGTACTATGGTTATGGCTATGGATACGGCAATTATTATGGCTATTATGGTGGCTATTACGGCTATGGCTACTACCCTTATGATTCATGGTACTATTCCGGAGGTGGTTCCGGTTCCGGTTACAATACAAGAAAAACTCTTTATGGAAGAAGGAACGATGAGGGTGGATACAATAATCATGACAATGGAACAGCCAGATCCGGCGGAAGTTATGTAAGGAGAGAGGCAAATGTCGAACAGATAAGGGGTGACCGATTTTCAAGTAATAATCGTACAGAAAGCAGCTATCCTCAAAGAACAGAGAGTGTTTACAGAAGGGAAAACAGAACATCGGCATCGGGTGCGATTCATAATACAGCAGTTGTAAACAGCAATTCCAACAAAGGAGAATCTACATATCAGAGAAGCAGTTCATCTTATAGACCACAAACTACTACAAACCAACGTCAATCTGTAGAGAGAAGTAGCGAGCCTGTATACAGGAGAAGTTCACAGCCGGTCACCAATAGCGGCAACAGCGGACGTTCTGTATCTTCTTCAAGAGAGTCCGGCAATTCCAGCGGAAGCAGTTACAGCAGGACCCCAACTTATTCTCCTCAGCCATCATCAAGCAGCAGCAACACCAACAGTGGCAGCAGCTCCAGAAACAGCAGCAGCAGTAGTAGTAGCAGTAGCAGTAGTAGCAGTAGTGGATCTACTTATCGCAGATAAAACGAATTAATAATGAAAAGAATAGTTTTAATATTGACAGCAGTTTTAATAACAACTGCTATATCGGCACAGAACAGGTTTGATGCTCTCAGGTATTCTCAGAACTTTTACGAAGGGAGTGCCAGAAGTATGGCTATGGGGAACGCATTCACATCACTTGGGGGCGACCTTGGCACTTTGAGTATAAATCCGGCAAGCTCTGCCATATACAAATATTCCGAGTTTTTGTTTACTCCTTCTATAGTATTCAACAACAGCAACTCAACATATCAAAGCCACAACTCAAGTGAGTCAATGACAAAATTCGGCGTCTCATCACTTGGTTATGTTAGTTACTTCAATACCTCCAAAAGGAGCAACAAACTGATGAATTTAAACTTCTCAGTTGCAATCAATAAATTGAATAATTACAACAGTCGTTTTTACGCAAGCGGTACAACAACAAATTCCAGCTGGTTGTCGGATGTGGCAAACAGTGCTGCCGGAATACAATCATCTCAACTTGATATTCAAAATGTTGGTGATACATATCCGTATTATAACAGCGGTGCTTCATGGAAAGCAATTCTTGCATGGAACTCCAACTTACTCGACCGTTTGCCAGATTCAGACCAGGACTACATTGGAGCAACCGAAAAAATTTCGGGCACAACCATAGTAGTTGCCGGACCACTTGACCAGAAGTTTCTTAGAGAGAGAACCGGGGGGGTGTCTGAATTCGTTTTGAATTTTGGTGGCAACATCTCAAACAAGTTTTATTTTGGTGCAAGTCTGGATGTACAGACTGTTCAATATTCAGATTTTCAGAAATATTCGGAGTTTGCAGTTACCACATCTTTGTTCCCTTCAAAGTTCGACAACTTCTCGCACACATACAGGCTCAATACTTCAGGAGCAGGTGTTAATGCAAAAATAGGTATGATATACACACCTGTAAAGGGTTTGAGACTTGGTGCCTCAATAGCTTCCCCTACCTTTATGTCGCTTACCGATGAGTGGGACGAAAGTATAAAAGCACATTACAGTGATGGTTATAATCAGTCTATTCTCTCTCCTCTTGGGCAGTATGAATATATTGTGATTACACCAATGCGTGTGAATCTTGGTATTTCATACGTCTTTGGTAAGTATGGAGCTATAAGTGCAGATTACGAGGGTGTAGATTACTCTTCTGCAAAAATGAAAGCAACCGAGTCGTACGATGATACATTTAATGAAGAAAATGACCTTATTGCCCAGGATTTTGTTTTTGCAAACAACCTGCGCTTAGGTATTGAATTAAGACCTGTTACAAGTTTCGCACTAAGGGCCGGATACGCATTTTATCAGAATCCGGAGAAAGATTTCGGGTTTGATACTAAATACCTTTCACTTGGTGCTGGTTTCAGGACAAAATCAGGGTTATTTGCAGATCTTGGTGTTCAACGCAGGCTTGTACAAAACGAGGGATTTTCTCTTTACAACGATATTCCCGGTCATCTGGCCCCAAGAGGTACTTCTGACTATTCGGGATGGAAGGTACTGTTAAGCTTAGGATTCAGATTCTAAAGATATGACGAAGCATCTGGCCCTTCATTGAAAAGCAGGTCCAGAACAGAGAGGTTTGGAATGAAACCATGTTTATGGGCGAATACCTGATGGTATCGCCCATTTTCATTTTCGCGGAGTGATGTCTCTTTTTTGGGATGAATAAGCTCTCTGTAATCACCATTTAGGTATGCGTTTTGAAAACTATCGGAGGTCTTCAGATTATAGTCCGCTCCTATAAGGTTAAGTATTGTCTCTAATAGTTTATAATTAAAATTAAATAGGGACTCTTCCTCTTCTTTGTAAAATGGAAAAATATCATCCTGATAGTATTCGAAAAAGGGGGAGTTTTTATAAGCCGATACAATGGCTCTCCAGTGTTGAATTTGCCATTTCTTTGAGTAATCGATCCTTATTTCGGATATATTTACAGAATGGCCGTTTTCTCTCGACACCGGTATTATCAAAGGCAAAATGCCGTTGGCACTGTAAATGTGACAACGGCTTCTGTATGATTGCTTCTGATACTTTTCAAATTTCTCTATAATGGTTGTTTCAGATCTTGAAATTAACCTTATATACTCTACCGGCGGAAGATAGGCCGTTGTCAGATAACAACATTTAAGATTATCAGTCATCTGATTTTGAGCTATTAACCCTTTTGATTATACCCCTTTTAGAAGACTTTATAAAATCCATGATTACGCGTTTCTCCTGACTATCTTCAATCTCCTCTTCTATTTTCTTACATGCATCAGTCAGATTAAGTCCGCTTCTGTAGATTACTCTGTATACCTCGCTTATTCTATCTATCTGATCGGCGGTGAATCCTTTCCTCCTTAACCCTATAAGGTTAAGGTTAAAAAATGCAATTGGCCTGTGACCTACAAGAGAGTATGGAGGAACATCCTTGGGTACCATGGATCCTCCGGAAACCATGGAATAGGCCCCTATTCTGCAAAATTGATGAACTGCGGTAAATCCTCCAATATTGGCGTATTCTCCTACCTCTGTATAGCCACTAAGACCTACATAACTTACAATAATAGCATTGTTGCCAACTATACAATCATGTGCAATATGGGTATATGCCATAATCATACAATTATCACCTACAACAGTTTTTCCTCTGCCGGCAGCTGTTCCTCTGTTTATAGTGACATATTCTCGTATAACCGTGTTGTCGCCAATCTCCACATATGTAATCTCATCGCCGAACTTATAATCCTGTGGTGTGCCTCCAATGATTGCTCCGGGGAAAATCTTACAATTGGCCCCGATTTTTACATAGTCCATGATTATAACGTGAGGCCCTATCCATGTTCCCTCTCCAATTTCTACATTTTCAGCAATATTTGAAAATTGCTCAATAGTTACCCCTTTTCCTATAATGGCTCCGGGATGAACATGAATATTATCCATAAATAACTGTAATATTGTCTTTATTTGTTTTTAATAACTTGTGCTATCAACTCTCCTTCACATGCAAGTTTATCTCCCACATATGCTTCTCCTCTCATGCAAACAATTGAACGTCTGAGTGGTGTAATGATTACCATTTTAATAACAAGAACATCGCCTGGGACTACTTTTCTTCTGAATTTAACTCCATCTATCTTTGCAAAGTATGTGGAGTGTCTCTCCGGCTCATCCAATCCGTTTAAAACCAATATTCCGCCAACCTGAGCCATTGCCTCTATAATTAAAACACCCGGCATAACCGGCTCGTCCGGAAAGTGACCAATGAAATAACCTTCATTTATCCCTATATTCTTAATACCTACAATTTTATCGTTAGATAGTTCAATAATCCTGTCTACCATAAGAAATGGCGGACGATGAGGTAATAGTTTCTTTATCCCGTTTATATCAATAATTGGCTCCTTGTTCTGGTCAAATACCGGTATTTCGTTCTTAATATTTTCCATTGCTTCGTTTCTCAAAATTTTTGCTAATATAGTATTAATTTTATGTCCTGGTTTGTTTGCAATTATCTTTGCTTTTATTGGAAACCCCACTAGTGAGAAATCTCCAATGACATCAAGCAGTTTATGACGCGCACATTCATTCGGATACCTTAACTGAAGATGGTTCAGATACCCGGTTCCAATATTTTCTACCTCTGCTATACCGAACTCTTCTGTAATTTTATTTATATCTTCCTGGTTTATCGGGTTTTCTACAATCACTATAGCGTTTTGCAAGTCGCCTCCTTTAATCAGGTTGCTTTTAAGCAGTGGCAGTATTTCATGCAAAAATACGAATGTTCTTGAAGATGCTACATCAAGGTTATAATCTGTTTGTGGTCCATACGATGTATTCTGGCTGCCTATAATCTTTGAATTAAAGTCAATCGAGAGGTCTATTGAAAATTCGTTGTCGGGGATTATCGTTATTTCAGCACCGCTTGCTTCATCTTTATAATACACCTTCTTTTTTGGTGTAAAGTATTTTCTGTCCGATGCCTGCTCTGTGAGACCACACTTCAATAACTCGTCCGAATACTGTTTGGCACTTCCATCCAGTATTGGCACTTCCTGGCCGTCAATTTTTATAAGTACGTTATCTGCCCCATGTCCGTAGAGAGCTGAGAGAACATGTTCTATTGTTGAAATAACAACATCGCCTTTTTGTAATGTGGTTCCTCTTTGTGTAGCTGTTACAAAATCTGCAGTAGCCTCTATGACAGGTTCTCCTGGCAGATCTGTTCTCTGAAATCTGACACCATGATTTTCAGGCGCAGGATGTAACTCCATATTTACTTTAAGGCCAGTATGAAGACCTAATCCCGAAAAAGCAATCGGCTGATTTATGGTTCTTTGCTTAACCTGCATACCTGTTTATTGTTTGTGTAACTTACGGAAAATTGCGTAAGCCCTAATATAGTCCTTGTAATCAAATGCAGGCGTGCCGGCAACTACTCTTCCCTCCTCTTTAATACTGCTCATAACACCGGCTTGAGATACAATAACGGTATTGTCTGCAATGTTTACATGGTCTGCAATGCCTACCTGCCCCCCAATACGGCAGTTTTTTCCTATAATAGTGGACCCTGCTATTCCAACCTGAGCTGCCATTACAGTGTTTTCGCCAACCTCTACATTATGTGCAATCTGAATAAGGTTGTCAAGTTTGACTCCTCTTCTTATTATTGTAGACCCCATTGTGGCTCTGTCGATTGTTGTGTTAGCACCTATCTCACAATCATCTTCGATAATAACATTTCCTATTTGAGGAATTTTTTTATATACTCCATTTTCCGATGGCGCAAACCCAAATCCGTCAGCTCCTATCACAACATTAGCATGTATAATGCAATTCGAGCCGATTTTGCATGCCGGATATATCTTTACTCCCGGGTTGATGATTGTATTCTCTCCAATTATAACATTATCTCCTATATATGAATGAGGATAAATCTGTGAACCTTTGCCTATAATGGCGTGTTTGCCTACATAGGAATGGGATCCAACATATGCTCCTCTTCCAATTCTTGCCGACCATGAGATTTTCGTAAAAAAACCTCTTCCTCTCTTGCTTTTTGCTTTGACTGTATTAAAAAGGTCCAATAACAATGGCATAGCCTGATATGCATTATCTACCTTAATTATACATGGTGCCGGAAGTTTTGACGATGGTTCGAAATCTCTGTTTATGAGTATTATACTTGATTTTGAATTGTATAGATACTTTTCGTATTGAGGATTCGCGTAAAAACAGATGGACCCCCTCTTCCCCTGCTCAATTTTTGTAATCGAGCTCACTTTTGTTTCAGGATCCCCGACGATCTCGCCATTTAGCAGATCCGCTATAGTCTGTGCTTTAATTTCCATATGTTTTTTTAAATTTTCGCAGTGCAAAGAAAGTATTTTTTAGTTATCTGAGAAAAAGCTTTAGCCGATAACATGTCCGAAATAAGATATATATTTTGAACATTGCCATCTTTTGAGAGGATTTTTATCTCCTCTTCCTGAGTATCGTAACCACTGTTTCTTACCTCTCCGCTCTGTACAAAATAATTTATATCTGCTTCAAAATTCTTATTATTGGCAATCATACTGCTTTTAGCCTTTGCAATATCGTCTTCAGTAAAAGGAACAAGTGACAATTCAATTTTTGGCAGCATTCTCCTTGTCAACATTTTGCATAAGAGCGAAAGGGTTTTATCATCGGCAAACTGCCATTGTTTTATTGCAGACATAATATCTGTGTCATCCAAAAGAGTAAATTTTTCCAACACCTCCAAATTGTCAAGTTCACTCGCTCTAAAGCTGTTTTTTAGAAAGAAGTTAATTGCCGGTGATCCGGGAAGGCAGAGAGAGTTTTCTGTCAATAATCGTGCCCTTTTTAATATCTGTATAAGTAATTGCTCTGCAGCAATGACTGTTTTGTGTAAATATACCTGCCAATACATCAGCCTTCTGGATATCAGAAATTTTTCAATTGAATAAATTCCTTTTTGCTCTACTACCAATGAGTTGTCATGAACATTCAGCATCTTGATTATTCTCTCCAGACCTATCATCCCCTCGGCCACTCCCGAAAAGAAGCTGTCTCTCTTCAAGTAATCAAGTCTGTCAACATCCAGCTGGCTTGAAACCAACTGGTGCAGGAAATGTTTTTCATATTTGTCCTCGAATATTTCTATCGCCAGGGTCAGACGACCGTTTTTTTCCTTATTGATTGCTTTCATAAGAGCGAGTGAAATCTCTTCGTGAGATACTCCTCTTATGATATTATTTTCCAAGGCATGACTGAAAGGGCCGTGCCCTATATCATGTAGAAGTATAGCTGCCAAAGAAGCCTCCTCCTCTTCCTTAGTTATACTTACACTTTTATTTTGTAAATTTATAATTGCCTCTTTCATAAGATGCATTGCCCCTATAGCATGCAGAAGTCTTGAATGGGTTGCTCCCGGATACACAAGATTGGTCAACCCCAGTTGCTTTATGTCTCTAAGCCTCTGGAAGTAGGGATGCTCAATTATTTCGAGAATTAACCCTGATGGAATATTTACAAATCCGTGGACAGGATCATTGATAATTTTATAACTCTCAACCATGCCGTAAAGTTACGAATTATTAAAATAATTTGATATAAATAATAAAATAACTATATTTGCGGCGGTTTAGGGCAAAAGATTTAAGGGGACGGCAGTCCCCTTATTTTATAAAATAGCTATTATGATACACAAAGAAACTATAGTAAATCTTATTGAAAGTTATCTTGCAGACAATTCTCTTTTTTTGGTTGACATCAAAATCAGTTCGGAAAACGACATTGAGATAACAATTGAATCTACAGAAGTTGTTGATATAAGAAACTGTGCAGATATAAGCAAAATAGTTGAATCCGGATTGGACAGGGATGTTGAAGATTACTCACTTACCGTTTCTTCGGCAGGATTGGACCAGCCATTCAAGGTGTTCAGGCAATACCAGAAATTTATCGGGAAAGAGGTTGAAGTAGTTTTCAAAAACGGAACAAAACAAACAGCTATTTTGTCTGATGCACGAGAAGACAAGGTTGAGCTGCGTTTTTCAAAATTGGAGAAGGTAGAAGGAAAGAAGAAGAGAGAAAGAGTGGATATAATTCAGTTTTACAGCCTTGAAGAGATAAAATCGACAAAGCCATTTATAAATTTTAGATAATATTTTAAACAGTTTACCTATATGGAAGGGTTAAATTTAATTAGCACATTTGCTGAATTTAAGGAACTTAAAAACATTGACCGCCCCACTATGATGAGTGTTCTGGAAGACATTTTCCGGAACCAGCTTGTAAAGATGTACGGAACAGCAGACAATTTCGACATAATCATAAATATTGACAAAGGTGACTTTGAAATATGGAGAAACCGTGAAGTGGTGGAATTAGTGGAAGATCCTAGTACTCAAATCTCCCTCGAAGAGGTATCAAAAATTGATAACTCATACGAAATAGGAGAGCAGTTCACTGAGGAGGTAAAACTGGCAAGCTTTGGAAGGAGGGGAATACTCAATCTGAGACAGAATCTTTCGGGCAGGATAATGGATATTGAGAAGGCGAATCTTTACAACAAATACAAAGACAGAATTGGAGAGATAATTGTTGGAGAAGTATACCAGGTTTGGAAGAAAGAGGTTCTGGTTATGGATGAAGAGGGAAATGAACTTCTGCTCCCAAAAACAGAGCAGATACCTTCTGATTTCTTCAGAAAAGGTGACTCTGTGAGGGCCGTGGTTTCACGGGTGGATATGAAAAACAATAATCCAGTAATTATACTTTCCAGGACAGCAGCAGTCTTTCTTGAAAGATTGTTTGAGCAGGAGGTTCCGGAAATTTTTGATGGACTCATTACTATCAAGAAGATTGTCCGTATGCCGGGAGAGAGAGCAAAGGTGGCAGTGGAATCATACGACGAAAGGATTGACCCTGTTGGAGCATGCGTAGGTGTGAAGGGATCCAGGATTCACGGAATAGTGAGAGAGCTAAGAAATGAGAATATTGACATCATAAACTGGACATCAAATATGCAACTCCTAATTCAGAGAGCATTAAGTCCTGCAAAAATCTCTTCTATCAAGGTTAATGAAGCTGAAAAAAGGGTTGGTGTTTATCTTAAGCCAAACGACGTGTCACTTGCCATTGGAAAAGGCGGAAGCAACATCAAACTTGCCGGAATGCTTATTGGTATGGAGATAGATGTATTCAGAGATCTTGAAGAGGATGAAGAGGACGTACTTCTTACCGAGTTCAGCGACGAGATTGAAGACTGGGTTATAACTGCCCTAAAATCGATTGGTTGCGATACTGCCAAGAGTGTACTTGCACTCCCTGTCTCAGAAATTGTAAGAAGGGCTGACCTTGAAGAGGAGACAGTAATGGAAATACAGAAGATTCTGCGCTCAGAATTCGAATAGTAAAATAGGGAGGATAAATATGACAGCAAACGAAAATATCAGAATTAACAGAGTCTTGAAGGAATTCAACGTAGGCATGGGTACCTTGATTGACTTCCTCAAAAGTAAAAAAATTGAGATTGAAGCCTCCCCGGCCACCAAGCTCACTCCGGAAATCTATGCCTTGATCCAGAAAGAGTTTGGTAAAGAGCAACTGATTAAGGAGCAATCCAAAAAAGTGGCCATAAAGGTAAAGGACATTACCGAAAAAGCTGATGCTTCAAAATCGGACGATGGTGATGACGAAGTTCCTGTCAGAGAAATCTTTATTAAAACTTCTATTGCAGAACCCCCTTCACCTAAGATTATTGGGAAAATTGACCTGGACAGACAAAACCGGCCAATCGAACAACCTAAACCTATTGAAGTGCCAAAACCTGTTGAGCAACCAAAGCCCGTTGAACAACAAATACCTGTTGAGCAACCAAAGCCTGTTGAGCAACCAATACCTGTTGAGCAACCAAAGCCCGTTGAACAACCAATACATGTTGAACAACCAAAACCCGTTGAACAACCAATACATGTTGAGCAACCAATACCTGTTGAGCAACCAAAACCCGTTGAACAACCGAAACCCGTTGAACAACCGAAACCCGTTGAGCAACCTGCACTGGTAGAAGAACCGAAACCGGTTATAAAAGCTGAGCCGGAAGTACAACCTCTTACAGAATATAAACCAAAAACTGTTGAACAACCTAAAATTTTCAGACAGTCGAAGGTATTTGAACAACCAAAAACTGTTGAACAACAAGCTTCAAGAGAATACAATAAGCCCAAAGAGGAGCAGAAAAAGGTTGACCTCCCTCAACCTGAGCGAATCGAACATATAGAGACAAAATTTGAAAAGCTTAGTGGTCCGAAGATAAGCGGGACAATGGATCTTACCCAGTTTGAGAAGAAAAAACCCGAACAGAAACCAAGTAATGCCTCATTGGCAAACAAAGGAAAGAGAGAGAGAATCCATAAGAATCACAAGGAAAAAATAGATGTCACCAAAGAGGGGCGCAGCGAAGCTTCAAATAATCGTACACTAATACCAAAAGGCGCACCTGGCAACAACAGACCAAGTCCTACAGCAGCTAACAAAACAAGCAGTACCAAGCATTTAAAAGAGAGGTTCAAACCTGTAAGGAATGAGGTAGATGAAGATGCTGTACAAAAACAGATAAAGGATACCTACGCAAAAATGACAGAAGGCAAGGGTAAGACTAAGGGTTCAAAATATCGTCGTGACAAAAGAGATGTTGCCAATCAGAAGATGATTGAAGAGCAAGAGATGCAGGAGATGTCGAGCAATATTTTGAAGGTTACAGAATTTGTAACTGTCAACGATCTTTCTGTTCTTATGGATGTATCTGTCACGAAAGTTATTGAAGCTTGTATGAACCTTGGACTTATGGTTTCAATTAACCAAAGACTAGATGCAGAAGCGATGGTGCTGGTTGCAGAAGAGTTCGGTTATACCGTTGAATTCATTACTGCTGATATACAAGAGGCAATACATGAAGAGGCAGACAATCAAGAAGATCTTATCTCACGCCCTCCTATTGTTACTGTAATGGGTCACGTGGACCATGGAAAGACATCTTTGCTTGACTATATAAGAAAGGCAAATGTGATTGCCGGCGAGGCTGGTGGTATCACTCAGCATATAGGTGCATACAATGTATTACTCCCTAGCGGTGAAAAAATCACATTTCTGGATACTCCCGGTCACGAAGCCTTTACAGCGATGCGTGCAAGAGGGGCCAAGGTAACCGATATGGCAATTATCATAATTGCTGCTGATGACGCGGTGATGCCTCAGACAAAAGAGGCCATTAACCATGCCCAGGCGGCAGGCGTTCCTATGATTTTTGCAATAAATAAAATAGACAAGCCCGGTGCAAACGCCGAGAAGATACGCGAGCAACTTGCTAACATGAACCTGCTTACAGAGGATTGGGGTGGTAAGTACCAGTGTCAGGAAATTTCTGCAAAGAATGGACTGAATGTAGACAAACTGTTGGAAAAGGTGCTGCTGGAATCTGAGCTGCTTAATCTAAAGGCAAATCCAAATAAAAGAGCACACGGCACAGTGATAGAATCTTCTCTTGATAAAGGAAGAGGATTTCTTGCCACTATTCTGGTAGGGTCCGGCACTATGAAAGTTGGAGACATTCTTTTGTGCGGAAGTCATACAGGAAGAGTAAAAGCAATGTTCAACGAAAGGGGACAGAAAATAACTGAGGCTGGTCCCTCTACTCCGGTTTCCATTCTCGGTCTGAACGGTGCCCCTGCAGCAGGCGAGGTGTTCAATGTAATGGAAGACGAAAAAGAGGCACGTGATTTGGCCAACAAGCGAGAACAACTGATGCGCATACAGGGTTTGAAGACCCAGAAACATATTACTCTTGAAGAGATTGGCCGTCGTATTGCGATAGGTAATTTCCAGGAACTGAATGTTATTGTAAAGGGTGACGTTGATGGTTCTATTGAGGCTCTGTCTGACTCATTAATCAAACTTTCTACTGAGGAGATTCATGTAAATGTTATTCACAAGGCAGTAGGAGCCATATCTGAAAGTGACGTTTTACTTGCAGCTGCTTCAAATGCCATTATAATAGGGTTCCAGGTAAGACCTTCTACCAATGCTCGCAAGATTGCCGAGAAAGAGGAGATTGAAATACGTCTCTATTCAGTAATCTATGACGCTATCAATGAAGTAAGGAGTGGTATAGAGGGTATGCTTGCACCTGAACAGAAGGAGGAGATCACATCAACTGCCGAGGTACGCGAAACATTCAAAATTTCTAAGATTGGCACAATTGCCGGATGTATGGTTAAAGAGGGTAAACTTATCCGTAATGCCAAAATCCGCGTTATTCGTGACGGTATTGTAATATTCACCGGCGGTCTTGGTTCTTTGAAACGTTTTAAAGATGACGTAAAAGAGGTTGCCTCAGGTTATGATTGTGGTCTTAATGTTGATGGATTCAACGATATGAGAACCGGAGATATCATTGAATCTTACACAATTGTAGAGGTTAAGCGCAAACTATAGAAATATGTGGTTGAGAGCCGGATTAGTATACATTCACTTCCGGCTCGATCTCTACACCAAACTTTTCAAAGACTGTCTTACGGATCATGTCAGAGAGCCGGATAAGCTCCTCCCCTTTTGCTCCTTTGTATGCAAGCAGGACAAGTGGCTGAATTGAATGAACACCTACATTTCCATATTGCTTTCCTTTAAATCCACACTGTTCAATGAGCCATGCAGCAGGAATTTTGCAAAAGCCTTCAGTAGCCGGAAATATCTTGAGAGTTGGATGAGACAGACGTATTAAGTTTGCAACATCCTCACTGACAACAGGATTTTTAAAGAAACTGCCTGCATTGCCAATTTCTGCAGGATCTGGTAGTTTTCTTCTTCTTATATCTATTATTATATCTCTTAGATTCTGCAAAGTAGGGTGATCAAAACCATGCAAAGCTTGATTCACATCTGCATAATCACTGTTTATTACAGGAAATTTTGAAAGTCTGAATGAGACATAAGTAATAATGGTCTTTGATTTTAGTTCTCTTTTAAAAATACTGTCGCGATACCCAAACCGGCAATCTTCACCCTTGATCACGATCTCTTCTCCTGTGGTGATATCAGTATATTCTACTTCTGTTATTGTATCTTTTGCCTCTGCTCCGTAGGCGCCTATATTCTGGACTGGTGCAGCTCCCACACAACCTGGTATCCATGACAGGTTTTCCAATCCACCCCATCCATCACCTACAGTATATTTAACCAGATCATCCCAAACGACACCTGCTCCTACCCTTATATATATGAATTTCTCATCTTCTCCGGTAACTGATATTTCCGGCATTGCTGGGTGAATTACAAGACCGTCATAGTCCGAAGTAAAAAGTACGTTGGACCCCGACCCCAAAATCATTTTCTGCAAACTGGAAAAGTGAGGGTCACTGAGCAATTCAGACAACTCCGCCTTATTAACAGGTGACGCAAAATATTTTGCAAATACGTTTAAACCAAGAGTATTATGATTTCTGAGGTTCTCGTTCCGTAGAATCTTCATTTATTGAGATTTTATGTGTATAGACAAATTTGCAGATATATCTCATAAGAGCAATCAGCAACAAGATTATTGCAGCAGCAATTTCAGCTGCCAGCTGCTCTTTTATTCTTGATTTTGCAGCTATCAATTCCGGATCCTCTTTTAATATATCTCTCATTGAATTTACAGGAAGATAATTGACAGACCACTTTTTGGTGACCACTGCATCGTTAAGATATATAAGGCCTCCGTTTGAGCGGTTCAAGGTTAGTAAAGTCTTGGCATCGGTGTAGAAAACATCAATATCAAGAGAATCGCGGCTGAGGCTATCTATCATCATGAATGAAGATCCGGATAAAATAATATGTTTTATATCCAAATCCTTTAACTTTGCATTCAACAGTTTAATATTGTCGATGTCTGAGTCTGCAAGTCTCTCAAAGTTATAAACTGAGGTTATAAAAAGCGGGCCATCAATTGATATCAGTGAATCCGTTACATAATTTCCCTCCCTGTCCGAAACTGCAAAATTGATAACACCCTCCAGTGGTTCTGATGAGGATGTCTTGGTTTTCGAATCTACAAAGGTCCATGTGGAGTCGGGCAATTCATTAATAGTAAACTCCTTTACCTTTCCTTCTTTTTTATAGATAAGCGTGGTTTCAAGTGTCGGTGCTTCCGGACTTCTGGACATACTAAGCTTTTCCTTTATGTCTGTACCAACATTGTAATCCATAAAATCAATCAAAGGAAGATGTTTGTAGGAGTACACAGACAATAGTATAACAAGTATTGTATAAACACCCATAAAGCCCCATTCCCAGTTTTTTGGAGCAATAGGAATAAAATTATCCCGCTGGAAGTATAGTAGAAGCGCGAAAATCAGAAGGAAAACATTTTTAAGAAAAGTTTGCCAGTTTGTAAGTTTAAGAGCCTCTCCAAAGCATCCACATTCATGAATTGGGTTGAATATGGCCAGAACAAGAGTCATTAATGTAAAGCCTGCCATGAAAACCAATACCACCCTGCACGAAATCTTCATTTTAAGGCCAAGAAGTATAGAAATTCCAAGAAGAAGTTCAGTTGCCGACAAAGCAACTCCCATTGTCTGGTAAAGAAATGGGTGTGAACCAATTCCTATAATATTGAAATACTCTCCTATTATCAAACCTCCTCCTACAGGATCAATTATCTTTACAAATCCGGAAAAGATGAATGTCAAACCGATTATCAATCTGGCTAACGCTCTCAACAAATTCATAGGTTGCATTTTTCTATCTGTTTAATTATAAGGTGGTATATCCTTTCTGCCGGCAACATGTCTCCTTCGTTGTCGGAACAATCAATCCTTATGAAATTTTCATCTCTTTCACACTCCTTAAGGTATATCTCCCTCACTCGTGTCTGAAAAGCTATGCTTGCCTCATGAATGTCTTTTTTCCCTTTAAGATACTCTCTGTCGTTGCCTTCACGGTTCTCGTTAAGTTTTTTATCTACAAAATTGAGAGGCACGTCCAAAAAAAGGTTGATATCGGGTTTAGGAATCGCAAATTGATTGTATTCGGTGTCAAATATCCAGTTCCGTAAACTTTCCTCCTCTTTTGCATCATTTACTTTTGCACACTGGAACGCAATGTTAGAATAAATATATCTGTCCAGTATAACACAACCGTCCTCTTTAAGCCAATCATTAATAATCTCAGCAGCATTCTTTCTGTCTCCGGCAAAAAGCAGGGCAATAAGGAGTGGATGAACCTGGTCTATACTGCCCAGATCTCCCCGTAAAAACCGTGCAATAAGGTCTCCGAATACCGGTGAGTCAAATCGTGGAAAATGGAGGTAATGCACCACCATTCCCCTTTTCTCAAAATAATTCTGTAAAAGATTAATTTGTGTGGACTTGCCAGCGCCATCCAAACCTTCCAGCACAATAAACATAATAAATCCTATATTTGTGATATAAAACAAAGTTAGTTATTTTATGATAAATTACAGCGAGCCACTTGTAATGGGAATTATTAATCTTAATAATGACTCATTCTATTCAGAAAGCAGATGCACTACAGATGAACAGTTTACAAAAAGATTTGAACAAATGCTTAAAGATGGCGCAGATATAATTGATCTTGGTGCATGTTCTACAAAACCGGGGCTAAAAAGCATATCTGCCGATGAGGAGTGGGAGCTGTTGAAACCGGCACTCAAGAGGGTTCTGAGAGACTACCCGGCTTCGGAAATTTCCATTGACACTTTCCGTGCAGAAATTGTAGAGCGCTCATATGATTTTGTAGGTGATTTCATGGTAAACGATATCTCTGCTGGCGAAGCTGACAATGATATGCTCGAAACTGTGGCAAGGCTGGAACTCCCTTATATTGCAATGCATAAGAAGGGTACCCCTGAGACAATGCAATCACTATGTCAATACAATAATGTTGTTGAGGAGATAAGAGACTACTTCATCGATTTTCTTCCAAAAGCAGAAGAAGCCGGAATAAAAAAGATCATTATTGATCCGGGATTCGGCTTTGCAAAGAATATCGATCAGAACTATGAAATACTGAACGGACTCAACAAACTGAAAATCACATCTAAAAATAATGGAGATTTTTATTCCATTCTGGTGGGAATTTCCAGAAAAAGCATGGTATATCGCTTCCTTGACATATCTCCCGAAGATGCATTGACCGCAACTACTGCAATTCATCTGCAGGCACTTATAAATGGTGCTGATATCCTGAGGGTACATGATGTAAAAGAGGCAAAACAGATTGTCAAGATATTTCATAAAATATCCAGCAAGAGTCTTTAATAAATATTTACTAAATTCGCATTCTAAACAACCCCACATTACCAATGGTAAACCATTCATTATCTGCAATATCTCCCATCGACGGCAGATACTACAAACAAGTAGAGGAGTTATCTCTGTATTTTTCCGAATATGCACTAATTAAATATCGCGTCTTCGTAGAGATCGAATACTTTATTGCACTGTGCGAAATTCCTGTTTTTCAGCTAAAGGATATAGACAAACATAAATTCGATGAGTTGAGGGATATCTGCAAAAACTTCACAACAGAGGATGCTCTTGAGATTAAGGATATCGAGAAAACTACTAATCATGATGTTAAGGCTGTAGAATATTTCATAAAGAAAAGATTTGAAAAACTGGAACTTGAGAATTATAAGGAGTTTATCCACTTTGGCCTTACGTCGCAGGATATAAATAATACATCGGTACCACTGAGTCTGCTCGAGGGTATACGAGATGTTTACATGCCCAGACTAGCAAACATGCTGACTATTCTGACATCCCTGTCAAAAGAGTGGGAAGAGGTTCCTATGCTGGCACATACGCATGGTCAACCGGCATCGCCGACAAGACTTGGAAAAGAACTTAATGTATTCATCGTAAGAATAAAAGAGCAACTATCAATGCTTGAAGCATTGCCATATGCGGCTAAATTCGGTGGAGCAACGGGTAACTTCAATGCACATGTTGCTGCATATCCAAACATAGATTGGAACAACTTTGCAAAAAACTTTGTTGAGACAAAACTTGGTCTTAAAAGGTCCTATCCCACAACTCAGATAGAACATTATGACTATCTGGCCGCTCTGTTTGATAACCTTAAAAGGATAAATACAATTCTGATTGACATAAGCCGCGATATGTGGAGTTATATATCTATGGAGTACTTTCGTCAGAAGATTAAAGAGGGAGAAATAGGATCTTCTGCGATGCCTCACAAGGTTAATCCTATTGATTTCGAGAATGCCGAGGGAAACCTTGGAATGGCAAATACAATTTACGAACATCTTTCTGCCAAACTTCCGGTTTCTCGTCTTCAAAGGGACCTTACAGATTCCACTGTTCTCAGAAACGTTGGTGTTCCTTTGGCTCACAGCATAATCGCAATAAAATCGCTGGAAAAGGGACTTGGTAAGCTTATACTTAATAAGGCGGCCATTGACGCTGACCTTGAATCTAACTGGGCAGTTGTGGCTGAGGGTATTCAGACAATCCTCAGAAGGGAGAGTTATCCTAATCCATACGAAGCGCTCAAGAACCTTACCAGGACAAATAAGGCAATAGACAGTGAGACCATCAGTAATTTTATTAAACAACTGGATGTTTCGGATGAAATAAAAAAAGAGCTGTCAAAAATCACACCATTCACTTATACAGGTATTTAATGTTATTTCACATGAAAAAGATTCTATTTACAATTGCATTTATTTTACCGGCGCTACTTCTGTCTTATGCTCAGACACATTCAGTATCAGCTATTGATTATGATACATATTTCACTCAGGAGAGGCTTAGGATAGACCTTACTTTTGCGGGAGATGCAAAAAAACAGTCAATTTTTCTTGGAGGATTACACAAAGAGGCACTTTGGAGTGGTTCCAGGACAAATCTGGTGTATCCTTTCAACTATGGAGAGTATCAGTACAAATTATTCGATACTACCGGAAAAGTGATTTTTTCAAAGGGCTTCTCCACTCTTTTCCAGGAGTGGCGGACAACTGCCGAGTCAAAGATAACACCAAGGGCATTTGCAAGCTCGTACTGGATTCCTTTTCCAAAGGTTCCTGTCAAGGTCGTTTTCTACGAAAGAGTAAAAAGCACAGGATTATTCTCTGAAATATTCAGTTACAACATAGACCCCAAAGACAAATCAATAAATGCTGAGAAGGAGAATGACTTTATTATCACTCCTGTCATGGTAAGTGGCGACCCTGCAAAAAAAGTTGATCTTGTATTAATTGCAGAGGGATATACTGCTGAGCAGATGAGCAAATTCAAGGCTGATGCAGCTAAATTTGCCGGGTATCTGTTCGATGTAGAACCATACAAATCAAGAAAACAAGACTTTAATATATGGGCAGTGGAATCCATCTCCAAGGAGAGTGGAACAGACATTCCACATATGGGCATCTGGAAGAATACCGTAGCCTCCTCTAATTTTTACACATTTCAGATTGACCGGTACCTTACTGCTCCAGATCAGAGAGAGATTGCCAGACTGGCTTCAAATTCTGCATGTGATGCAATTTATGTAATAGTAAATACTAACAAATACGGAGGCGGAGGCATATATAATTTTTATGGTCTGAGCATGTCTGATCATCCTACAGAGGCATCTGTGTTTGTTCATGAATTCGGACACAGTTTTGCTGGTCTGGGTGATGAATATTATTCGTCTGCTGTTGCGTATGAAGAGTTCTATAACCTTAAGACCGAACCATGGGAGCCAAATCTTACAACAAAGGTGAATTTTGATTCTAAGTGGAAGGATATGATGGGAAAAGATGGCGTTGGATTATACGAGGGAGGTGGATATATGACAAAAGGTATCTTCAGACCTTGTCCCGATTGCAAAATGAAGACTAATACGGCCCCTGGTTTTTGCCCTGTATGCACAAAGGCAATATCAGACATGATTGACTATTATACTAAGTAAGCAGTGTCAAAAAAATACAACTATTTTCTTTTTGATCTTGACAGAACCCTGTGGGACTTTGATGCCAACGCAGAGAACAATATTTCAACTCTTATTGACAGATATAAGCTCGAAGTGGGTGATAAAAAAACCTTCTATCAAAAATATGACCAGATAAACCACAGGTTATGGGCAGAATATGAAAAAGGCCTACTATCCAAAGAGAGACTAAGGGGAGAAAGATTTTATATGACATTGCTGGAATATGGTATAGACAACCGTGTTTTGGCAGATGAGATAGGAGAAGAGTATCTCAGAGTGATGCCTGATCAAAAAATACTAATGCCTCATGCGTATGAAGTACTCTCTGCACTCAGGGACCGAGGAGCAAGAATGGCTCTTATATCGAATGGTTTCAAGGAGGTTCAGTATACCAAAATAAAGAATTCCGGCATAGATCACTTTTTCGATGCTGTACTTATTTCTGAAGAGCAGGGTGTGCACAAGCCATCACCAATAATATTTAAAAGAGCGTTGAATGCTATTGCCGGCATAAAAAGCGAGGCGATAATGGTTGGAGATGATTTTGCAAATGATATAGAGGGTGCAATGATATTCGGTATCGATCAGTTTTTTTACAACTATAAGTCTATACCTTGCGATGGGGGCCCAACATACAACTCCTCAGATTTGAGAGATCTGCTTACTATTTCTTCTCTTGAACAATAAAGACATCCTCTCCCTCTTCCAGAAAAAAATACTGCTCCCTTGCAAATTTCTCAAGACTGTCAAGATTGGATCCTAATTCCAGTAACTTCTCTTCTGTTGCCTCAATCTCTTGTTTGTAATACCTTTTCTGTTCTTCCTGCTTGCTTATGTTAAGAATAACTTTTACCCAGTCAATCAAACTGTTACTATCAAAAAAAGTAATCCAGATGCCAAAGACAACTCCAACTATAAGGTATTTGTTCTTAATGATCTTAAAGAATTTTGAATCTAAAAACCTTTGCCACATCTCTTTTTTGCCTCCTTTATGGTAATTTTGACAAAATTAATAATAATTTTGTCTTATATACTTTAATAAAACAAGCAAAATGATAAAACCGACATTACTGGTACTGGCGGCAGGTATGGGGAGCAGGTACGGAGGATTGAAACAGTTGGACGGAGTGGGACCCGGTGGAGAGACAATTATGGATTATTCTGTCTATGATGCCATTCATGCAGGTTTCGGAAAGGTTGTCTTTGTTATCCGCAATTGCTTCAGAACTGAATTTGAGGAGAGAATAAGGTCGAGATATGGAAATGCCATCGAATTCGGATTCGTCGAACAGGAGCTGGATTTGATTCCACCGGGATTCAGTGTCGATCCTGAGCGTACAAAACCATGGGGGACCGGTCATGCAGTACTTGTTGCCGCTGATATGATTGATACTCCTTTCGCTGTTATAAATGCCGATGACTATTATGGTCAGAATTCATTTAAGGTTCTAGGAGAATTCCTATCGGAACAAGATGGGAAAACAGGAGAATATTGTATGGTGGGATTCAATATATCAAATACCCTCTCGGAGTCGGGGAAGGTTTCCAGAGGGCTTTGCACCGTCGATGAATGCTGCTATCTTACTTCCGTCGAAGAGCATCACAATATTGCAAAAGATGGCGACACTATTTATGCTACAAAACAGAATGGAGAGAGAGTTGTCGTTGACAGCTCTTGCCTTGTCTCAATGAATATGTGGGGCTTCACCCCTGACCTTTTTAAAGAGGGATCGACATTTTTTGAAGACTTTCTCAGAAAAACCACTGGTGTTAATACTTCCGAATTCTATATTCCTACAGTAGTAAACCTTATACTCGAAAGTGGCCGTGGGCGCTGCAAGGTTCTCAATACACCCGACAAGTGGTTTGGTGTGACATTCAAAGAGGACAGGAACTCTGTTATTATAAAGATCGGAGAGTTGGTAGAGAAGGGTCTTTATCCTTCACCCCTCTTTAAACTATAGTCATCAAAAATGGTTAAACGATACAATTCATACCTTCCCGATCTTAAAGAGAGTTGGACACTTGTGGCATTTTTAATTATTGGAGGCTCTCTTCTCAGCGGTCTTATCACTCTTATCACAAAACTGATATTTCCGTCCTTAACCGGATGGGTAGAAATCATCGCATATCCCTTGATATTTATACCTCCATATCTCTGGATGAGGTTTTCTATGAAACTATCAGAAAAGACTGAATCTGTACCAGTTAAGAAACCCGGCTTTGGCAGACTAGGTATAACGTTATCATTTATTCTGATTTTTCCTCTGGTTTTTGCTTTCAATTTAATAATAGAGCCATTGTCTATGTGGATGGGTATGCCAGAGTTCATGAAAGAACTAATGAGAACTTTCTCGGAAAACAGAATAAGCAGTCTTATAATGCTGGTGGTATTTGCTCCTGTTCTCGAAGAAGTTTTCTGTAGAGGAATAATTCTGAGAGGTCTTCTTAAACATTATTCACCAATGAAAGCGATCCTATGGTCAGCGGCTTTCTTTGGTATAATTCACATGAATCCATGGCAGGCAATTCCTGCATTTCTTATTGGTGTACTTATGGGTTGGATATACTGGAGAACAAGATCACTATGGACAACAATTTTCATCCACTTCATAAATAATGGTTTCGCCTATATTATAACCGTCTTTTTCCCGAATCTCCCCGATGATGCTACTTACTACGATATCATTCCGGGGGTGTACTATTATATTGCCTTTATTGCAGCCCTTATTTACACTATCAGTATTTTAATAATAATGAACAAATTATATGACAAACCTTTATCCAATAAAATTTAAACCTATATTAAAGGAGAGAGTATGGGGCGGTGTTTCACTCGTTAAATACTTTAACAAACAAAATACCGGGAGCAAACCTCTTGGAGAAAGCTGGGAGATTAGCGGTGTGCAGGGAGATGTCTCTGTCGCTTCAACCGGATTTCTCAAGGGTAACGACATTAATGAGATTATCGAGACCTATCTTGGTGAATTTGTAGGTGATGCTATATATGAGAAATTCGGGAATGAGTTTCCGATACTAATAAAACTTCTTGATATACAAGATAATTTATCTCTGCAGGTTCATCCCAATGATGAAACTGCAATTGAGAGGCACAACTCATATGGGAAGACAGAGTTCTGGTATATACTTGATGCAGAACCGGGAGCAAAAATTTTTATGGGTTTTAACAGGGATACTACTGCTATTGAGCTGTTTGACAAGTGCAATGATGATACTGTAAAAGAGTTGCTTAATGTTGTCAACCCTAAAAAGGGCGATTACTTCTTTATTGAACCTGGTACTTTGCATGCTGCAACGGGTGGTATCTTGGTTGCTGAGATACAACAGGTATCCGACATAACCTACAGGGTTTATGACTGGGGAAGGGAACATGATCCGGCAACGGCACGTGAGATGCATCTCGATCTGGCAATTGACTGCATAAATTATAAGAAATATGAACAGAAAGTGGCAGAATCTGCAAACTCCCCTAAGGATGAAAAAGCGAGGAAAACTCTGGTAGATTGCAACTACTTCAAGATCGAACAGATTAATATAACAAATCCACAAAGACTGGATAGTCAGGATTTTAACAGCTTTGTGATTTATATCTGTTCTGAGGGGGAGGCCCGGATAAATGGGAATGGAGTATCAGAAAAGATCGTAAAGGGAGAGACGCTTTTAATCCCTGCATATATGGGAGAATATTCTATTGAAAGGATTTCCGAAAAATGTGATTTGCTTGAGGTTACGGGAAAATACTAATAATCCAGGTTATCCAGCATATCATCCAGATCCCTTCTCTCTTTTTTTGTGGGGCGTCCTGTGCCACGGTCACGTACAAGAAATATGGTTTCCCGGGGAGCGTTGAGTTTGTCTAGCTCCTCCTGAGGTGTAATGTTAAGGGCATACTGTTCAACCAGTTTTGCCGGCTGGTGATTGTCTATGGGTGCCACAACCTTGTAGCGGAAATGGATGTTTGCCTTTCTGACTTCAATAACATCATTCGGTCTTACCTCTCTGGATGCCTTGCCATCCACATCGTTCACCTTTATACGGCCGGCCTTGCAGGCTTCGGTAGCATCGGCCCTTGTCTTGTAAACCCTTATCGACCACAGATATTTGTCCAGACGGCTCATTTTGTATTGAAAAAATTCATTGTTCTCTCGGTTCCGATTGTCCCGAACGATTTTATTGCTTCAATTGCCCTGTCATAAACGGCTGGCAATTCCTTACTCTCATCTTCTCTCCATTTTCCCAGAACATAATCTACCTGTTGTCCCCTTCCGAAATTATCACCAATTCCAATCCTGAGACGTGTAAAATTATTGGTTCCCAATGTTTCTGAAATGTCCTTTAGTCCATTATGCCCTCCGTCGCTCCCCTGCTTTCTCATTCTAAGTGTACCCAGCGGCAATGCCAGATCGTCAACCACAACAAGCATATTCTCTACTGGAATCTTCTCTGCCTGTAGCCAGTAGTTTACGGCCTTGCCACTTAAGTTCATAAAAGTTGACGGTTTAAGCAGGAGAAAACTTTTACCTTTGAATCTGTACTCAGCTACTGAACCATAACGCTGGCTGTTAAAAGAGATGTTGGATGTCCTTGCAAGGGCATCCAACACGTTAAATCCTATATTATGGCGAGTATCTGCGTATTCTATGCCGATGTTTCCTAATCCGACTATTAGATAGCTCATACCCGATATATTAGTTACTACTTGGTAGTTGCAGCAGCAGCGGCACCGATTGCGGCGCGTGTAAGCTTAACAGCACAAATAATTGTTGTCTTTGGTGTAAGAATCTGTATGTTATCATACTTAAGGTCACCTGCTACAATTGTTTTTCCCATTTTAAGACCAGTGATGTCAACTGTAATTGTATCAGGAAGATTCTTAAGATCTGCAGAGATTTTCAGTTTTCTTGTAGTAAGGATAAGCTTGCCACCCTCACGAACACCCTCTGAATTACCAGTAATTACAATGGGAACATTTATAGAGACAGGTTTTGTTTCAGTTACCGATAGAAAATCCACATGAAGTGGTTCGTCTGTAAGCGGATGGTATTGTGCAGCATGGAATACAGAAAGATAGCTCTTTCCAGCTACTTCAAGTTCTACTATGTACGAATTTGGGGTATGTGATATTTGCTGTAACTCTTTTGCATTAACCGAGAAAAGAATGTTCTTCTCAATTCCGTTTCCGTACAAAACACACGGAACGTCAAAATTTCTTCTTAGTACTTTAGTTGCTTGTTTGTTGGAAACCTCTCTTGGTTTACCCTGTAGTTTAAATGTCTTCATGTAAATAGTTTTAAAATGTGTTACTCAATCCGGAACTCCGGATCCCATTGCACCAAAAAAGCTGCCTTTTTTAGAGGGTTGCAAAGATACAAAAAAAAATTGCCTGTGCAACTTTTGTTATTTTATCATCTCTGTTTGAATGTTCCACTTGTAACCCTTATAAAAGTTATCCAGATAGGCATTTGCCGGATTTTGTATATATGTGCTTACACCTGAAAAACTACCAATCTTGATATCGATAAAATATGGAGTTGTCCACTTGTCTACAACTACCTCTTCTAGTGCAGCCTTGAAAGTGGTATATTCTGCAGGTGTGGCAATACTCTCAATAAAATCACCCATATCATGGAACCAATGTTTATTCATCCTGTAGTAAGGCTGAATAGTACTAAGATTAAGTGTAGAAATCTTTGACCTGTTGTTATTAAAGATTGTCTTGCAAGTCTCAGCCAACTTCTGCAGTTTATTAGTCTGATATATGGAGATGGTTGCCGACTTGTAAATTCCATTCATATTATTATAGTAATCGTAGTAAAGCTGGCAAGCCTCGGTCAGGTCTGCTGTATTCTCAAACAGTGGTCTTATTATCTCATCATATGGAAACCCTGTAGCAAGAATTTCCGTTGGAGATGCTACTATATAATCGCACTTGTCTTTAAGTTCAAATATGGTCTCTATTCCTCCCATGAAGCAGCAGTCGAAAATTATAAAGGAGAGGTTGTAGGGTATTGCTGCTTTAAGTTCTGTAATTTCCATCTCCTCTCCGCTGTCCTCTGCAAAGCTCTTTACCAAGCCTGCATAAGGGTCTGGCATAAAGACATTAAAGCCACTCGTATTCGCGTAATAACCTTTTGGTAGCCAGCCGGTACCATGTGACCACAGTATAAGTCCGTACTCCTCCGCAGGAAAAATAATCTTAACCTTGTCAAGCATACCTTTGAGAACCTCCGGAGTGGCAGAATTCTGACTCTCATAATTAGCAACTACATCTTCATGAATCTTGCCGGTTTCATCTTTATAAAGTCTGAGAAGCTTGGGAAGCGACCCTGTAAGGTGCGAATAGACCAGCAGTATATTTCTGCTCTCCTCTTCCGGAAGAAATCCCTGTTTAAGATTATCTATGTTGTTTGCTGCATAGCTGCTCAAATTGTTGTTTGCAGCAAAATAAAGAATTACAACTCTCCGGAATTCCGGTTGATCGTCATTCTCCTTTGTACAGGAAACGATTGTAGAAAACAATCCAATGGCAATTACGAACACTATGCTTCTGACTCTTCTCATCCCGGGAATTTCTGTTAATTTGAACAAATGTACTTATTTTCCTGACTACTTCATAAAGACAAAGAATACGGCTAATATAAGACAGGCAAAAGCTGCAAAGTGATTCCACTGCAGTATTTCGCCTTTAAAAAGAACAGATGTAAAGACAACAAACACCACTAACGTAATAACTTCTTGAATGACTTTTAATTGCATTAATGTAAAGACACCTCCGTTTCCTATATATCCTATCCTGTTTGCCGGCACCTGAAATGAGTACTCAACCAAAGCAATCATCCAGGAGAAGAGAACAACTCCGTACAAAGGCCAATTACCAATCATACCGTTTTGTTGAAGTTTCAGATGTCCGTACCAGGCAATTGTCATAAATATGTTAGCTACGACCAGCAGCAGAATTGTATAAATACCTTGCATAATATAAATTATAATTTGACAGAAGTATGGGTCGGGCAAATTTAGCCAAAAAACCATATATTTGTTAAAATTTAATTAACATGAACATTTATAAAATTATGCTATTTGCAACCGTGACAGGGCTTTTTGCAATCTCTTGCCAAAATGGTCCTAAAGATGTAAAACAGGAACCTTTCAAATATCTGGCAGACGAGTTTGCCGATATCAAGGTAATCCGGTATCAGGTTCCGGGATGGGACTCTCTCACACTTATGCAGAAGGAGTACATATATCACCTGAGCGAGGCTGCCAAAAGCGGCAGGGATATATTCTGGGATCAAAACTTCAAATACGGACTTAAGATTCGTAAAGTTCTGGAAACCATTCTTGATAATTATCAGGGAGACAAGAACAACGAGGAGTATGCAAATTTTCTTGTTTATGCCAAGCGTGTTTTCTTCAGTAACGGCATTCACCACCACTATGCAGAGGACAAGATAATTCCTGCATGTAGTCAAGAGTTCTTTAAAAATTTGATGATAAATACCGGACAAGACTCACTCTCTGCAGAAATACTTCCTATACTGTTTGACCCGGCTTTATATCCACAAAGAAAGAACATTACAGATAAAGGCGACCTTCTTCTTGGCAGCGCAGTAAATTTCTATGATGGTGTTGACAAAAAAGAGGCAGAGGTTTTCTATGCAAATATGGAAAACCCAAAAGATACACAACCAATATCATACGGACTTAATTCCAAACTTGTAAAGAAAGAGGGTAAGATTTACGAAGAGGTTTACAAAGCTGGCGGACTTTATGGCCCTGCAATTGAAAAAATAATCTTCCATCTCGAAAAGGCAGCTTTGGTTGCAGAGAATGAAGTGCAGAAGAATTACATTAACCTTCTTATACAGTACTACAAAACAGGCGACCTTAAGACATGGGACGAATATAATATCGCATGGGTAAAAGAGACTGGTTCACAGGTAGATTTCGTAAACGGATTTATTGAAAATTACAACGATCCAATGGGGATGAAAGCGACATGGGAGTCAATGGTAAACATTAAAGATATTGAGGCTTCTAAGAGAACCCAGATAATAAGTGAAAACGCTCAGTGGTTCGAAAACAACTCCCCAGTCAACCCAGAATACAGGAAAAAAGAGGTAAAAGGTGTTTCTGCAAAGGTAATCTCAGCAGTTCAGCTTGGTGGTGACTGCTACCCTGTATCTCCTTTGGGTATTAATCTTCCAAATGCCGACTGGATTCGTAAGGAACATGGTTCAAAATCGGTTACTGTTGCAAACATTACAGAAGCTTATGCAAAGGCAGCAGAAGAGTCACCAAAAAACATGACAAGCGAGTTTTCATGGGATGAAGCAGAGATTGCACTTATAAAAGATTATGGCACACTCACTGGAAATCTGCACACCGACCTTCATGAATGTCTGGGACATGGTTCCGGACAACTAAAAGAGGGAGTCTCTTCAAATGCCCTCAAGGACTTCAGTTCCTCTCTGGAGGAGTCACGTGCAGATCTTTTTGCCCTCTACTATCTTGCAGATCCTAAACTGATAGAGTTGGGAATTGTTCCAAATGCCGACGCATACAAATCTGAATATATATCATACATCCGCAACGGAATCTTCACACAGTTTGTACGGATAGATCTTGGAAAAACTGTCACACAGGCTCACATGCAGGGTAGAAAGATGATATCGGAATGGTGCTACGAAAAAGGTAAAAGCGACAATGTAATTGAGAAGAAGGTAAAAGATGGCAAAACATACTTTGTTATAAACGATTACCTAAAGCTTCGGACACTATTTGGTGAACTTCTGAAAGAGTTGCAGCGAATAAAATCGGAAGGTGACTATGCTGCAGGCAAAAATCTTATTACAACTTATGGTGTGAATATAGACCCGGTTCTTCATAAAGAACTGAAGGAGAGATACGCTGCACTTAATCTTAAACCATACGGCGGGTTCATCAATCCAGAGATAGTTCCTGTAGAAGAAGATGGCAAGGTTATCGACTATAAAGTTGAATATCCAACAGATTTTCTACAACAGATGCGCGATTACGGTAAAAAATACAACTTCCTTACCATTAAGTAAATACAAAAACGCGAGAGATCCCTACTTATAAATAGTGGGGATCTCTTCTGTATCTGCCATATCCAGATTGCCTGACCACAAATATTTCTTTGTCTCCTTTACAAGAACTTTGGAGAGCAACAGAATAGCAATAAGATTAGGTATAGCCATTAGTGCATTCATACTGTCTGCTATGTTCCATATAAGTGCTAAATTAACAACCGATCCGAGAAATACAACAATTATCCAGACTATACGGTATGCAAGAATATACTTTTTTCCACCCAGATACTCTACAGCCTTCTCTCCATAATAACTCCAACCCAGAATTGTTGAGAATGCAAATGTCAGAATTCCTATAGTCAGAATCATGGAACCAAACGGAACCTTTGAAAAAGCAACCTTAGTCAAAGCAGCCCCGTGTGTGTGATCAACTTCCGGATAAGCAATTATTGTGCTGACTATAACCAGACCTGTCAACGCACAAACGACAACAGTATCCCAGAATGTGCCCGTAGAGGAGACAAGTGCCTGACGGACAGGATTGCGCGTCTTAGCTGCAGCTGCTACAATTGGTGCAGACCCTAGCCCCGATTCGTTTGAGAAGAGTCCACGTGCAATACCAAAGCGGGCCGCCATCATTATAGTTGTCCCTACAAAGCCTGCGCCGGCCGCTTTTGCGCTGAATGCCGATTCAAATATCAGTACTAATGTATCTTTAAGAAATGGAGCGTTTAAATAAAGTATAAAAAGACAACCAAGTATATAAAATATAGCCATAAAAGGAACAAGCATTTCGCATACTCTTGCAATTCCTTTTATTCCAAAAAGTATAACCATGGCGGTAGATATGCTTAGAACAATACCGGTAATGTATGATGGTATGGAATATGTCTCTTTTACGATCATCGCTATGGAGTTTGCCTGAACAGAGTTGCCTATTCCAAAAGCCGCCACCGCTGTAAATATACAGAATATGACAGCCAGCCATTTCATATTCAATCCACGTTCCAGTGCATACATCGGACCTCCGAGCATGGTCCCGTCAGAAGTTTTTACCCTGTATTTTATTGAAAGCAGACCTTCTGAATATTTGGTTGCTATTCCCAGCACTCCGGTGAGCCAGCACCATAAAACTGCACCCGGCCCGCCTAGAGCGACCGCAGTGGCGACCCCTACAATGTTACCTGTTCCAATTGTTGCAGCCAGAGCAGTAGCAAGCGCACCAAACTGGCTGACATCGCCACTTCCGTCTTTGTCTTTGGTAACTGAGAGTTTAATGGCTGTGAATATTTTCCGTTGAGGAAATTTTAAAATAACAGTCAGATAAAGGTGGGTTCCAAATAAAAGCGCGATCATTGGCCAACCCCATAGAAAAGCACTTATGCTCTCTACAATCGAAGCAAAAGAATTCATAGTTAAGTAGTATATTTGCAAATATAAATGAAAAAAAATATATATACTGCTCTTGCTTCGATTTTTGTAGCCTTAGGTACAATCGGCATCTTTCTGCCACTGCTGCCGACTACACCATTTTTGCTTCTGGCGGTCTATTTATATATGAACTCCTCTGGAAAAAGGCTTAAATGGCTGCTTAGAAACAGATACCTGGGTCCGTATATACAAGATTATCTATCAAAGAAAGGAATACCCCTGCGTCTTAAAATAAGAACCCTCACTATTTTGTGGATCACACTGATATCAAGCATATTGTTTGCAACAGAAAATCTACATATGAGAATTTTTCTTGTAATTGTTGGTATTGGTGTCACTATTCACATAACAGTAAAAAAAACAAGAGAGGGCAGCATATAGCGGCCCTCTCCTCACATCATACGAAACAAACTCTATAAAAGCTTCTTAATTACCTCAATTGCCTTATCGTAATTCGGTTCTTCAATAATGTCCTTTGTTATCTCCTTATACCGGACCACCCCTTTCTTGTCCACAACAACCACGCCTCTGGCAAGAAGCTGAATTTCTTTTATTAAAAATCCATACTCCAGACCGAACCTTGAAAATTTGTAATCGGACAGTGTATGAATGTTATTTATTCCCTCTGCGGCACAGAAACGTCCAAGCGCAAAAGGCAGGTCCTTTGAGATTGTCAGAATGACCACATCTCCGGATAACTCCGTTGCCTTTTTGTTAAACGTCCTTGTCTGAGTTGCACAAACAGATGTATCTATAGAGGGGAAAACACTCAACACAACCACCTTTCCAATAAAGTCCGACAGCTTAACATCCTTTAATGTGTTGTCAGAAGCCACTATCTCAGGAGCGGTATCACCAACTTCAATCTGTTTACCCAGAAGAGTCAAAGGATTACCTTTGGAAGCAAAAATATTCTTTGTTTCAATTGATGCTAAATCTTGCATAATATATTGTATTTTAAAATTATAAACTAATATTGTTATTTCTATTAACAATAATTATTTTAAATTGTTTAATTTTGAATGAAAATTATTAAACAATGAACAGATTGATCAAAAAAATTGCATTTTTGCTATCGGCATTAACACTCCTTATATTTATTGCATCATGCAAAAAACAACCTGAACCTGTTCCGGATACCGACCCCAATCCCGAACTGACTAAGGCAAAAACATATCTTTTCGAATTAATGAACGATGTTTATTACTGGTACAAGGATATGCCAAAAAATATAAATGCCAAACCTATCACGTCCATATTTCCCTATTTTGACACCCTTCTGGTATCACAGGACAGATGGTCGTGGATGATGTCAGGTGCAGATTACCTCTCATCCGAAACAGGAGTGTACCTCACATATGGCGCCAGCTACAGTCAGCCTATTGAATATTACAATGACTATGGCATAAGGGTAAGATACATCTTTGACAACTCACCTTTATCTGAGAAAGGTGTAAAAAGAGGATATCAGCTCACTCATCTTAACAACACGCCGGTTATGGACCTTATTGCAGCTAATACTTTTAACTCTACACTTGCTCAGACAACCAACTCTTTTACATTTAAAGACTTTAACGGCACTTCTACCACATTCACTGCCACAGCACGTGAGGTAAGCACACGTTCTGCACTTAAGACTATGGTTATAAGAAGCACCGATTTTCCTAATCTTCCATATCCAGTAGGGTATTTCAATTACTACTCTTTCAAAGCAGGTATGTTGTCTGACATCGATGATGCTATGGCTACATTCAAGGCAGCAAACATTCAGGAACTTGTACTTGATTTAAGATATAACGGTGGCGGTGATGGAAAAGCCACATCTCTGCTGGCCAACTACATTGCTCCTGCAAGTGCAGAGGGTAAAATCATTGCCCGCCGCGAGCATAACGACAAGCTAGCGCAGTACGACAACGACCAGACAACAATGACAATTGTTAAAAGAATTGCGAATTCATTGGATCTCAGAAGAATAATAATTCTTACAAGTAAGGGTACTGCTTCTGCAAGCGAAGTTATCCTAAATGGATTAAAGCCTCTTATGAGTGTCGTACAGATTGGGAAAACAACATATGGAAAACCTAACGGAATGTATGTGTGGTTTTATCCGGAAGATAATCAGACAAACCCTGTTTATGTATTCCTGCCAATTGCATTTTTTAGTGTAAACAGCGAGGGAGATGGACATTACGAAAACGGCATAGTTCCTAACCACGACAGACCGGATGACCTGTATCACGATTTTGGATTACAGGAAGATTGGCTAAAGGCTGCACTCACCTTTATCACAACGGGGCAGTATCCTGCGTTACCGGCTAAGTCTGCAGGAGTACAATCGCTGACTCCTTCTTCAAGGATTCCAAGAGACGAAGATTCAAAAAATTACGGAGTTTACAAGGTTGAGAGGCCTATTTAAAAACCGTTCAGATTCATGAATATTGTAGGTAAAAGCAGAAGGAACCCTAGAATCGTAAGAAACAGAATAAAAGGTAGTATCAGTTTAAACCACTTGCCATAAGGAACTCTTCCGATAGCAAGTACAGCTATGAGCACACCAGATGTGGGAGTTATCATGTTTGTAAACCCGTCACCAAATTGAAAAGCAAGAACGGTTGCCTGACGAGATACACCAATAAGATCGGAGAATGGAGCCATAATAGGCATCGTTATGGCGGCTTTTGCGCTGGCAGATGGTATTACAATATTTATCATTGTCTGAATAGCATACATGAGCCCAAGCGAGCTTACTTTTCCTGCTTCGTTCATGGCCATCGACATCTTGTATAACAATGTATCAATAACCTTTCCCTCTTGCAGAATGACCACTATTCCTGCAGCAAGACCAACAACCAGGGCAGCAGAGAGAATATCCTTTGCCCCTTCTGTAAGCTTAGCTACAATCTCATTAGAGCTATAGTCGGCAGCTATTCCACTAAGTATTCCCAGAGCCAGAAACAGTGCAGAAATTTCCGAGATATACCAACTATATCCCATAACGCCGGCGATGAGGAATATGATTGTAAAAAAGAGCAGTGTCAGAACATAGAAGTGCATAGATTTCTTGAGGGATAGATATCCAAAAATTGCGAAAAGGGCTGTGAGTCCCGGGATAAAGAATGGAATATCGGCAGAGCTGTTCCCGATTTTAATAGTTGTATGGGGATAAAAAATTGAGAACCCTACTAATGCAGCGAGTGCTATGAAATAACTCACCCATGATGACTTAGGGGTAAAATAGTCAATTACCTCAGAACGTTCACTGTTTTTTTCTCTCCAATATGAATCTTCACTAAATAAAGAGGATTTTTGAGGATTCTTCTTTACTCTGTTTGCATAAATCAGTACTACTGCAATTGTGACTGTGGTGAGCACCAGCCAGCAGAAGAAACGATACTCTATTCCTGAAAATAGCGGCAATCCGGCAATACTCTGTGCAATTCCTATCGTGAACGGATTCAGGATTGCTCCTGCAAAACCGACATGAGCAGCTACATATACCATGGCAATGCCTACTATGGAGTCGTAGCCCATGGATATTGCGAGAGGTATAAGAATAATAGTAAAGGCTATTGTCTCTTCGCTCATTCCGAATATTGCCCCGAACAGGCTGAACATTGTCATTATCAAAATAATCACAATGTTGTTAACACCAATGCGTTTAAGCATTCTGTTGTTTTCCAGCTTTTTTGTAAACCTGAGGAAAGAAAAAATACCGGCATCTATAGCCTTACAAGAATTCACGACCCAGAATGCCGCCCCTATAACCAGTATAAAAACAATTATTCCTGCTTGTTTGGTAAATCCTGAATAGAATGCAGACAGTATCTGCCAGCTTTGTGGATGATTCTCTACATATTTGAATTCTACCGTCTTAATCTCTGTTCCGTTCTCTATAACACTCTTTTTTACATACTCTCCTCCGGGTACAAAAAATGTCACAAGAGCACTTATAACTATCAAGGCAAAAATTATAACGAAAGTGTGCGGGATCTTAAATTTCTTCATATTATAAATTGATATTAGATTTGATAAAGTAAATTATTATTTTTGTAAAAATCACGTTCAAAATGAAGATATCTTTTCTTATTATCCCACTACTCTGCTCTTTTCTATATTTGTCACCGGCAATTGCTCAGAACATGAGTGTTGTAGACAAAATTATTGAAATTGGCAATAAAGATAACAGAACAATGGAGCACCTCGATGTACTGTCAAACAGGATTGGCGGCAGATTGCTTGGTTCAGATGCCTATGAGAATGCAACTTACTGGGCCGCGGGGCTATTCGAAAAATGGGGGATGGAGGTTGAGATTCAAGAGGTTGGAAGTCTTCCGGTAGGTTTTAACAGAGGACCTTGGTTTGGCAGAATGCTGAGCGACGATGGTTTTGTACTTCATTTCGCAACACCTTCATACACATCTGGGACCAAAGGTGTTCAAAGGGGACACGTTTTAATGGAACCAAAGACGCAGGCAGAATTTGACAGGGTAAAGGGTAAATTGAATGGTGCCTGGGTTCTGATTACAGGTGAGAACGAGGGCTGGCCGGTTGATTATTCAGAATATGCCGATGTTGAGAGAGGTCTGATTATAGAAGAGAACCTTGCCATCAAACGCTATAATGACTCTATAACCAATTTAAACAAAGCATTTCCAAAAAAAGAGCAGAAACAGTTAAAGGAACTTAAGGATGCTCCTGCACTCTTTTACAAACAGATGAGAGAGGCTGGTATTCTTGGCATTATACAATCTTCCAAATTACCCATAAGGGCCTTGTATGACAGGAAGAATATCGAATACATGAGTTTCGACTCTCTTCCCACTTGTCCCGACATCAAGCTGGACGAACATCAGTTCCGTATAATTGAACAAAAGGTTAAAGAGAGACAATACTTTTTGCTGGAGTTTGATATAAGAAACCATTTCAAGCCCGGTCCCGTAAAATATCACAACGTAATAGGTATAATAAGAGGGAGCGAGTTTCCTGACGAATATGTGATGAGTGGAGGACATCTGGACGCCTTTGATGTGGCAACCGGAGCGGTTGATTGCGGAACAGGAGTGGCACCAAATCTCGAAGCAGCAAGATTGATAATGGCAGCAGGAGGTAAGCCAAAAAGGACAATCCTCTTCTGTCTTTGGGCAGGCGAAGAGTTCGGTTTGTGGGGGTCAAAATTCTGGGTGCAAAGCAATATGGACAAGCTTGATAAAATATCAAACTACTTCAACCGTGATGGGGGCCCGACCGTAGCTAACAGCATTACCGTTCCTCCTGCAATGTACAGCGATTTTGAGAAGGTATGCGAATCGCTTGGCAGGATAAACAAGGATTTCCCTTTCAAACTAAACAAAAGAACAGGTGAACCAAGACCAAAACCAACAACTGCCGGTGGATCGGATCATGCCTATTTTGCAATTAACGGAGTGCCGGCAATCAGTTTCGGTACTGCGGACCCAAAAGGTTACGACTTCAACTATTCAGAAATCTGGCATACCGAGAGAGATACGTACAATATGAGTATTCCTGTATATATGAATCATACTGCTATTGTGAACGCAATTGTACTGTACAATCTGGCAAATCTGGACCATCTCCTGCCCCGGGAAGGGCTATATAACCTCAATGTCAAGTGATGTTATCCATCCTTGTCTTCCATCGGCAAGCTCTATTCTTTTCCACTCCCCAATCTCCTCAAGCAGCTCTAGTTTTGTTCCTTCGTGAAGAATGAAGAGACTCTTTCCCGAGTCATCCGGCGAACTTCTGACTGTACTGACCGGTTTCATGACTATTGCAGTATTCTTAAGACTGTATCTGTATTTCTGACTAAGGGAGAAATATCCTGCTACAAAACCAAGAAGGAGAGATGCCATAGCAAGAAAGAATGATATCTTCCTCAACCTTGAACTCAAACCGAATCTGAAGTTAAGCAGCAACAATGCCATGGCAGCAAAAAACAAGAGGGTAAAATAGCTCCATGTATCTGAAGAAAAAGAGTAGTTGATATCCTCTATCCATGTTTTGAGGATAAAATCCGGAACCTCTTCAATTTTATCAAGAGAAAAGTCCTTTGCCAGGCTAAGGTTATTTAAAAGATCTTTGTCAGACGGATTTAGCTTGAGTGCCCTTTCGTAATAAAGGATTGACTTTCCAATCTCGTTAATTTTGAAGTAACAGTTGCCAAGATTATAGAAAAGAGATTCAGAAGCATATCCCGACTCCTCTATTTTCAGGTAACTCTGCAACGCATCGGCATATTGCGCTTTAGAATAGAAGTTGTTTGCGTTCGTCCAAAGCTCTTTGGGTGTTTGTGCGTTTACCGACGACGATAAAGCGACTAATAAATAAAAAAGAAATATTGCTCTTTTCATAATTATACCTCCAGATCTGAAATAAGTCTTATTGCTCTCGAATAATTTTTGTCCATCTCCACACCACCCGGATCCGGTGCGTAACGGGCATACTCACATGCCTCAATAAGAGAGAGTAGCTCCTGAATCAAATCAGGCTTTACTGACTTTTGTGCCAAAGATTCAGCTATCTTTTCCCGTGAAAGGTCAGAGAGGGGTAATGCAAGCTTATCTGAACAATACCCAAGTATCGCCCTGTGAAGCTCTTCATAAAATCCGGTATAAAGCTTTTGTTTTAGAAAAGATTCTGCTGTTTTTAGCCTTGCCCTTGCAACCTTGTTAGCCCTGCGATTCTTAACCCCTGCAACATCTCTGTTCCTCTCGATTCTTTTGGAAAGGAACCTGTTGGTGACGAAGTAGAGAGAAATCATCAGTACCAGAAGTGCGTAGAATGTAAGTGATGCCACAAAGAACTGGTTTCCTCTTTTAAGATGTGATAGTCCTGTATGAATGTATCTTATATCATTCGTAAGATTTTTGACGGCCTGCTTGTTGACTCCAAGGGAGAGAGAAGAGCTCATTCCCGAATTACCTCCTATGTCTTTACCTACTTTAAGTATTAAATCTCCAGATGAAAGTGTTATATACTTTCTTGAAGATATATCAAAGTAACTGAACTTAACCGGACCAAGAACAAAGTGTCCCGAGCCCCTTGGTATAATTGGATATTCAAACTCTTTTATTCCCGATACCCCTTTGTTGGTCTGATTGCTTTTGTCAGAAATTTTAACATCATATACCTCAAAATCGGCAGGAAATTCAATTTTAGGTGCTTCAATAAGGTTTATGTTCCCTGTTCCGTTTATTGTTACGATAAGAGAAACAGCCTCATTGGCACTTACAGTATCTCTGGTTAGTTTTGCCGACATCTGAAAGTCACCAACACCCCCGGCAAATGTTGCAGGTGCGCCGGCTGGCAATGCATCTACCATTATATGCATTCCCGGAGCAGTTATTCTCTTCTTGACTGTCTGGTAGCTTTCAAAAAAGTCGTCAAATACAGACCTCTGACCAGCACCGGTTGGCGATTTGATCTGAATATTACAGATTATCTCCGATGGCTCGACAGCCAGACTTCCCGTCTGTTGCGGGACAAGCATATATCTTCTCAATACTGCTGCATCATATATCTTACCGTTTACACTCTCCCGCACGAACTCAATGTTTGACGGGGTCTCAATCTCCTGACTCCAGAAACCATTGAAGGTCGGAAACTTAACACTTTCGAACCCTGAGATAGGTACCTTAGTGTAAATCTTCAAAGTTGCAACAAGGCTCTCTCCTTTCACAACCCTTCCCTTGCTTATGCTCATCCGCATGAAAATGTCGTCGCCCGATACATTACCTGTTGCTTGTGCCGACTTTTCTGTATTTCCTGCTGCACTTCCGTCACCCTTTACAACTTCTATCGTTATTGGATTTGAGGTATATCCTTTTCCTCCAATTACTACAGAAGCTGCAGGAATAGTAAACTTACCCACCGATTTTGGCTGTAGTACATAGGTGTAGCTTACTTGAAAACTTTCAGTTCTTTTTCCGTTGATAATCTGGGTACTGCTCATTGTAGAGGCAGATGGGCCGGCCAGCACGTCAAATCCCGAAAACGTAGGCGGATTGAAGCTTGTCGGTTCTGAATTCGTAGTGAAAACAAGTCTGAAACTCTCGTCAAGCTCCACAACTCTTGGAGCATCAACTGTAAAAGCACCCTGGGCCATACAAGCGATGCTTATCACAAGTGAGCCCATAAGCAACATCACCCTTTTAAGATACATTCCTATCATATTATTTTCTATGTTATTCTTTACCAATTCTTCTCTTTTTGCCTGCCCTCCAACACCTTTACCTTCTCCTTGTTAACTTTTTCCTGGGTCTCTTTCTCCTTGTTTTGTATTGCCTGCAACATTTGCTGAGCAGCCTGAGGTGTTATTTTTGGAGGTGGTTGCTGCTGATTATCCTTGTTATCCTTATTCTGATCTTTGTTCTGATCCTTGTTCTGGTCTTTGTTCTTATCCTTGTCCTGATCCTTCTTATCGTCTTTATTCTGATCTTTGTTCTGGTCTTTGTTCTGGTCTTTGTTTTGGTCTTTGTTCTGCTTATCCTGCTCGTTCTTCAGCATCTTTTGTGCATATGCAAGATTAGATTTTGTCTGCATGTCACCAGGACGTATCCTTAATGAATTTTTATAAGAATCTACCGACTCTTTGTATTTTTTCTGAGCAAGGTTAAAGTTACCAATATTATGGAAAACATCGGCCTTCATGCTTTGATCAGCTACAGAATCTGCAACCGGGGTCAAAACTTTTTCTGCCTCAGCTGCATTGTTGAGCTTGTACAAAGCATTACCCAGATTATATTTAGCCTGTAGGGAATTTGGGTTCTTCTCAAGAGCTCTTCTGTAATCTATCTCTGCTTTTTGAAAATTTCCTTTTTTATAGGCAGAATTCCCGGAACGAATCTCTCCCCTCTCAACCTGTGACCAGGCTGTATTTATTAAAAAAGCAAAAATTATAGTCAATATAAAACCTCTCATATGTATCTGCTATTTAAAAAATATTTTTCCTTTTCTGTTCAAAATTATAAATTCCAGCAGAAAGAAGAACAGAGAAATTGCAAAAAAGTACATGTACTGCTCATCAAAGTCTTCAAAAACCACCGACTTGTAGTTCTGCTTGTCCATATTGTGTATTTTGTCCACTATGGCATCAAGTCCAAAATCGCTGTTGCCAGCCCTCACAAAAACGCCACCTCCCGCTTCTGCAACTTTTGCCAGAGTCTCCTGATCCAGTTTAGTAACCACTATGTTCCCATCCTTGTCCCTGAGCAATTCTCCCCCGGGCATCTGTATAGGCTTCCCTGTATCGGAACCAATACCAAGAGTAAATATTCTCACTCCCAAGTCATTTGCTGTTTTAGCTGCACTTACCGGGTCGTCCTCATGATTCTCTCCGTCTGTTATAAGAATAACGGCTCTGCTATTCTTGCTGTCAAGACTGAAACTTTTGATACTTGCATTGATTGCCTCAGCCAGAGCTGTTCCCTGAACCGGTACCGACTCGCTGTTTATGTTGTTGAGAAAGATTTTTGCAGAAACGTAGTCAGTTGTAATAGGCAATTGAACATATGCCTGCCCTGCAAATACAATCAATCCTATCCTGTCCTCATTCAACTTGTCTACAAGACGAGAAATTGCCAGCTTGGCTCTTTCCAGCCTGTTTGGAGAATAATCTTCTGCAAGCATCGAATTTGAAACGTCAAGAGCTATCATTATCTCCACTCCCTTGGTCTCCACGTCTTTAAGCTTTGCCCCCAGTTGAGGTCTAGCCAGTCCGAGCGCAAAAAAGAATAATCCTAAAGAGAATATCGACAATTTTATCCATCCTCTGCTTCTGGAAACTGTAGGCATAAGGCTTTTGATAACCTCTCTCTGTCCGAACTTCTCCAGTCTCTTTCTTCTGCCTCTTCTGGATAAAGCATAAAAGAGAAACAGGAAAGGTATTACAAGTATCAGCAATAAATATTGTGTCTGTGCAAATTGTAACATATTCTATGGTATTCTACGTGAAACAAAAAGTCTGAATATAACCTCTAGGGAAAGGGCAAAAAGAGCAATCAATGCAAAAATCATAAAAAGCTCCTTGTAGATAGGGAACGAGTCCACATCTGTCCTGCTCTTCTCCATCTTGTTTATCTCCCCGTAAATCTCAAGCAACTTTGTATTATCTGTGGCTCTGAAATATTTTCCGCCTGTATCATTAGCGATCTGCTGTAAAAGAGGCTCGTCTATCTCTACCTGTACCTGTTGCACATCAACTCCAAACGGTGTCATTACCGGATAAGGAGCCATTCCCATTGCACCAACTCCAATTGTATAAACTCTCACTCCATATGTCTTGGCTATTTCTGCTGCCATAAGCGGGGCAATCTCTCCTCTGTTGTTAACCCCATCAGTCAAAAGAATTATCACCCTGCTCTTTGCCTGAGAATCCTTAAGGCGGCCAACAGCAGTGGCAAGACCGTTGCCTATTGCTGTGCCATCCTCTATGAGACCTGTCTCGATCTCCTTCATCAGGTTTATAAGAGTTGCCCTGTCTGTCGTAAGTGGACACTGAGTGAAACTCTCTCCGGCAAAGACAACAACTCCCATCCTGTCACTCGGCCGCTGAGCTATGAATTCTATGGCAATATCCTTTGCGGCACTTATCCTGTCGGGCTTGAAGTCACGGGCAAGCATGCTGGTGGAGATATCAAGGGCAAAGACAATGTCTATGCCTTCTGTGTTTACCTTTTCAAAATCCTGCGATGAGCGAGGTCTTGCAATTGCTGCAATCAATGCCGCAAAAGCAATAAACCTGAAAATAAAGGAGAAGTGCCGCATTATTTTTTTTGAGCGTCCTCCCTTTCCACTCCACGGAGCAGAAGTGGACAAACGTATAGCCGGTACCGAACCTTTTATCTCTCTCCATATGTAGAGAGCCAAAACCGGTATAAGTAAAAATTCTAAATAGAGTAAATTAGGATATTCAAAAAACATACTACCTCCCTTTTTCTTGTTCCATTTCCTGTAAAAACGTAGTGTTCACAAACCTGACAGCAACAGGTATTGCATTTTCGTTCTCCTCCTCTGTCGCCTTATATTTGGCAAACTTAACCAGATCCGACAACTTGAGGAGCTCGCCAAGGCTCTGATACTCTTTTGGTTCTATCTTCTCTTTTGAAAGTGCATCCAGAATCTCCTTTGTGGTCATCTCCATTGTCTGGATTTTGTATCTCTTTTCTATATAGATTCTAAGAGTATCAATGATATTTGTATAGTAAAGCTTCTCCTGATTGTTCTGCCAAAGTTTCTCCGACCTGATCTGCTCCAGTGTTCTCAATGCTACTATGTGAGGTGGATCTGTAACCACCGGTTTGCCAAACAGTGATCTCTTCTGCTTACGGTTTTTAATAAACCTCCTTATCAGATATCCCAGCAGGACAATTATTGCAGCCAGTGCAAACCATGGCAGGAACTCTTTTACTGTGTACGGGTATGTTACCTGATCCTTAACGTCAAATGGTTTGAAAGATGTTGTGTCAATCTGAATTGTCTTAACCTCAAGCTTTCCGCCATTAAACCAGACGGTATCTACAGAACCATCAAGCTTGCTGAGGTATGCCGGGAATTCAGGTAACACAAAGGAACCGCTGTCAAAAGAGGTTAATACTATTTTTGCTTCAAGATTCAACTGACCGTTAACCTCGGATAGTGTATCTATCTTCGGAACCCCGACAATCTCCACTCCCTCTGTAATTGGGTTGGGTGGTGTCGGAAAAATGAACTTTGTTCCCTTTGGAACGGTAGTTTTAAAGCTTAATATAGTCTGATCTCCAATTAGTAATGTATCTTTAACATTCATACTTTCTACCTTTTATTAAAAAGAGCAATTAAACCTTTCACAAAATCTTCGTTTGTAGAGATACTCACTGAGTCTATCTGATATCTTCTCAGACACTGCTGGGTGTAGAACATAACCTTTTTGTTCCAGTCATCGAAATGTTCGCGCACACCCTTGCTGGATGTGTCGACCCACTTCTCCTTCCCGCTTTCGGAATCCACTACCCTTATAAGGCCAACATCCGGCAGTTCCCTTTCTCTTGGATCGAACACTGAAATAACGGATATATCATGTCTGTTTGCAGCAATTTTGATTGCATCCTCGTATCTTGGCTTAAGCTGGGAATCCACATCAATTAGGTCCGACAACAAGAATGCAGTGCATCTTTTTTTGATGGCATTTGTCAGGAACCTCAGTGCTTCTCCAACATTTGTTCCGTTATCTTCCGGTTCAAACTCCAGCAACTCTCTAATGATTCTCAGTAAATGGCTCCTTCCCTTTTTGGGCGGGATAAACTTCTCTACTTTTGAACTGAAAAAGAGCGCACCAACCTTATCGTTGTTTGCCGAGGCCGAAAACGAAAGCACTGCAGCTATCTCTGTAATCAGCTCCTTCTTCAGTTTAGCTGTTGTACCGAATGTTCTGGATCCGCTGACATCTACAAGTAAAACTACTGTCAACTCTCTCTCCTCTTCAAAAACTTTGATATAAGGCGCATTGAGTCTGGCGGTCACGTTCCAGTCCATACTTCTGACATCGTCGCCATACTGGTACTCCCTCACCTCACTGAAAGCCATACCTCTCCCCTTAAAGGCTGAGTGGTACTCTCCTGCAAAGATCTGCCGGGATAACCCTTTGGTTTTAATCTCAATTTTCCGAACCTTCTTTAGTAACTCTGTTGTTGACATATTAAGGAACTTCTATTGCGTTCATTATCTCTGTAATAATATTCTCTGTTGTGACATTTTCTGCCTCAGCCTCATATGTAAGACCGATCCTGTGTCTGAGCACCTCATAGCATACTGCTCTTACATCCTCAGGAATCACATATCCCCTCCTTCTTATGAATGCATATGCCTTAGCTGCCATTGCCAGGTTTATGCTGGCCCTTGGTGATCCACCGTAAGATATGAGATCCTTAAGGTTTTTTAGTCCGTACTCTTCCGGTGTCCTTGTTGCAAAAACTATGTCAACTATATATTTTTCTATCTTCTCGTCCATGTATACCTCTCTCACCACCTCTCTTGCACGAAGAATATCTTCCGGTTTTAGTACTTTGTTTGCTTTTGGGAAGGTTCCGCTGTTATTCATTCTTATGATAAGTTTCTCCTCCTCTTTCTTAGGATAGGTCACAACCACTTTAAGCATGAAACGGTCTACCTGAGCTTCAGGAAGCGGATAAGTCCCCTCCTGCTCTATAGGGTTCTGGGTTGCCATGACCAAAAACGGCTGAGGAAGTTTGAAGCTCTGGTCGCCGATTGTCACCTGTCTCTCCTGCATAGCCTCCAGAAGTGCAGACTGAACCTTTGCAGGGGAGCGGTTTATTTCATCGGCCAATACAAAATTTGCGAAAATAGGCCCTTTCCTTATCTGAAATTGTTCACTTTTCTGACTGTAGATGAGTGTTCCAATGAGGTCTGCCGGCAACAGGTCAGGGGTAAACTGGATACGGCTGAACTGCGAGTCCACAATTGATGCCAGCGTATTGATTGCAAGTGTCTTGGCCAGACCAGGCACACCTTCAAGAAGAATGTGACCGTCTGCAAGGAGCCCAATCATAAGGCTCTCTACCAGCTGTTTCTGTCCGACAATAACTTTGTTCATCTCCAGAGTGATCATATCTACAAAGGCGCTCTCTCTCTGAATTCTTTCGTTTAGTTCTTTGATATTTACGGTTTCCATATTAAATGATTTTGTATTTTTGTAGCATTCAAATCTTACAAATTTAACTTATTTTTAAGAATGCGTTACTTTATTTCTCTTTCTTACAGAGGTTCCTCTTACTGCGGATGGCAGATTCAGGTCAGTCAGGCCTCTGTTCAGGCAGAGCTGGAAAGAGCATTCTCAATTTATCTTGGTAACGAGACAGCGATTACGGGAGCAGGAAGAACAGATGCCGGAGTTAATGCCATCAACTACATTGCCCATTTCGACTCCGCTAACCCTATACTCGTTCAGGATTACCCAAAGCTGATTTACAAAATAAATGCCATTCTGCCTTCCGACATTACACTTCATGACATTTGTCAGGTTGCAGGTGATGCTCATGCCCGTTTTGACGCCATAAGCAGGACCTATAAATATTTTATTCACACAAAAAAAGACTCATTTCTGGATGGGTACTCATATTTTTTTCCATACGAAATCAATCTTGAAAAAATGAACATGGCAGCTGTCAGTCTCATTGGCGAACGTGACTTTACCTCAATGGCAAAACTTCATACAGATGTTAAGACAAATATCTGCACTGTAACTGAAGCCCTGTGGACCCCGGACTCTCCTATGAATATTTCCCATAAAAATTCCTCTTTCTGTTTCACAATATCGGCAAACCGCTTTTTGCGTAATATGGTGAGAGCTGTTGTAGGATCTCTGCTGGAAGTGGGCAGAGGCAAGCATGAACCAACATGGATAGAGGAGATTCTGGAACAAAAAAACCGTTGCGCTGCCGGCAGTTCCGTACCGGCCCACCCACTCTTTCTCACAAACATAAAGTATCCACATAAAATCATGTTTAACAATGAATTGGATTTTACTCGTAATAGCCGGACTATTTGAAGTAGGTTTTGCAACCTGTCTTGGTAAGGCCAGAGAGTCAACGGGAATAGTTGTTACATATTGGTATATAGGATTCTTCATATGTCTTACCCTCAGTATGTATTTGCTTGTCAAGGCTACACAGGAATTACCTATCGGAACTGCATATGCTGTATGGACAGGGATTGGAGCTGTTGGAACAGTCTTAGTCGGGATAGTCGTATTTAAAGAACCGACCGACTTTTGGAGGCTTTTTTTCATATCAACATTAATTGTCTCAATTATTGGTCTCAAAATAGTATCTCATTAAAGCATGATTAATTATGACAACCACCAGAAGAATTTTAAAGTCGGTGTTTCCGGGCAAATATATCCAGGGAGAGGGATTAATTTCCGATATTCCGGAGTTGATGAAGTCTTTCGGGGAAAAAAGATTAATTATAACTTCCCGCACAGCTAAGAAAACCATTCTTTCTGACAATCTGGCTAAATTTTCCGGGAATGATATCTATATAGAGGAGTTCAATGGAGAGTGCTGTCAAGAAGAGATAAAACGCTTGTACGATATTGTTACTGGCAATAATATAGATGTTGTTGCAGGTGTGGGTGGAGGAAAAGCTATAGATACTGCAAAAATAGTTGCTGACCGGGCAGGTGTACCGGTAATTATTGTGCCAACAATTGCTTCTACTGACGCCCCATGCAGCGGTTGTGCAGTAATTTATTCGGACAACGGTGTATTTGAATCGGTGTATTATCAGAAGATGAACCCTCAGGCGGTTGTGGTGGACATGAATGTTATTGCTCAGGCACCTGTCCGTTTTCTTGTCGCCGGAATGGGAGACGCATTGGCCACATGGTTCGAAGCCAGATCTTGCCAAAGGAGTCAGTCAATGAACGAATGTGGTGGATATAGTACAATGACAGGATTGAACCTGGCAAAGCTCTGCTACGACACTATTATAAGTTACGGAGCAGCTGCAAAAATGGCATGTGAAAACAAAATAATCACAGAAGCATTGAATCGTGTTGTTGAGGCAAATATCCTTTTAAGCGGAATAGGGTTTGAAAGTTCGGGGCTGGCCTCTGCGCACTCCATTCACAATGGATTATCGGCTCTTGAGGAGACACATTCATTCTACCATGGCGAAAAAGTAGCCTTCGGTGTTCTGGCTGGACTACATCTTACAGACGCTTTACCCTCTGAAATTGAGACGGTGTACTCTTTCTGTGAAGAGATAGGTCTTCCAACCACCTTTGCAGAGATTGGCATAACAAATACAGACAGATCCAGGCTTATGAAAGTAGCCTTGAAGGCAGTTGTCCCACAAGAGGGCATACATCATGAAGCTGTCTGCATAACAGCCGAAAAAGTATTATACTCGATGATTGCCGCCGACGCAATGGGAAAAAGCAGGAAAACAAGATAAATCTTAAATATATAATCCAATGGCTGTTTTCATTTCTCTGCTGAGAGGAATTAACGTAAGCGGACATAAAATCATAAAAATGGCCGTATTGAAAAGCATGTATGAGGAGTTGGGTTATACCAACGTAAAAACCTATTTACAAAGCGGCAATGTTATTTTTGAAACCTGCAATAAGGAGAATGCCCATTTAGAAAAGAAGATTTCAGCCATGATTACTACAAAATTCGGTTTTGACGTCACTGTAATTGTTCTGACAAAAGATGAGCTAAATGACATTATCGAAAAAAATGTTTTTACGAATGATAGTTCAAAAGATCCGGCATTTTTACATATTACTTTTTTAGCATCCGGACCAAAGGATATTGATTTTGAATCAATAAAATGTAAAAGAGCAAAAGGTGAAGAGATAACAATAGAACAGAATGCCGTTTATCTGTATTGTCCTCATGGTTACGGAAAAACAAAACTGACCAATAATTTCCTTGAAACAAAACTGAAGGTAAGCGCAACAACGAGGAACTGGAAAACAATAACGGAATTGTCAAAATATTAAAATCACATGAAGACTTGAAAATCATAGAGACTAGCTGTGTTAATGCTTTAAATAAGCTTAACCGGCGAATACCTTATGGATGGGACCTGAATATCTACAGAGGTTGCCAGCACGGATGCAAATATTGTTATGCAATGTATTCTCACGAGTTTTTAAATGACGCTGATTATTTCAATCATGTTTATGTAAAAACAAATATTGCCGATCAGTTGGAGAAAGAACTGATTCACAGCTCCTGGAAAAGGGATGTGATTAACATTGGTGGAGTAACAGACAGCTATCAACCTGCAGAAGCTGTGTACAAATTAATGCCGGAAATATTAAAACTCCTTATAAAGTATAAAACTCCTGCTATCATATCGACAAAATCTGACCTGATTCTTCGTGATTATGATTTAATTGACCAGCTATCAAGAATAACATATGTTAATGTAGCCGCTACAATAACCACTACCGATGAAGAAGTCAGGAAACAGATAGAGCCTGAGGGATGCGAAACACAGAAACGTTTTGAAATGCTAAAGACGTTTCGAAGGACAAACGCCTCCACGGGACTACACGTTATGCCCATTATCCCATTTCTTACAGATAGTTATGCAAACATAGAATCAATTTGCATAAATGGCAGGGAGGCCAACGTTCACTATATGTTGCCCGGCACACTCTACCTTCGAGGAAAGACAAGGAACGTATTCTTTGACTTCATTAAGAATCAACACCCTCATTTATACGATGATATCAGGAACGAATATAAAACCGGAGGAGCCTCAAAAGAGTATAAGGATAATCTATACAAAATGTTGAATAAACTTCGTAATGAGCATGGCTTAACGGGTTGTTACTCGAAACCCATGAAAGAAAAAATGCACGACAAAAGTTAGGGTAAAGTTGTTTTCATTTGTATTAATAATACATAAGCAAATATTTTAATGTAAAAAATGCGTTTCAGCTTATGTAATGTTAGGAAAATCCAATAAGAGCGTATATTTGTAAACCTTTTATGTTAACAATAGTCAAATCCCGAAACAAACCCTATAAAACATTATATGAAATCAACATTATTTTCACGCTGCGCAGCTATCATGCTCTTGATTGGAGCCTTCACTGCCTGCAACAATGAACCTAAAAATTTTAGTCTGAACGGTACACTTGAGGGAATCACAGATGGCAAAGCCATTCTTATGTCACTGGAAAACAGAAACATTCCAGCAGACACCGCAATCATCAAAGATGGTAAGTTTACCTTTACCGACACTATTGCAGAACCTTCCTACTACTATATTATGATTGAAGGAAAGAGAAGTATGGTTGCTTTTTATGCAGAAAATGCAGAAATGACCATAACCGGACATGTTGATTCATTGAATAATGCTGTCATAACCGGTGGAAAAACACAGGATGATGCCAATATCCTTAAAAACAGAAATAAAGAATTATCTGAAAAATATAATCTTGAAGAACTTTCGAAAGAGCTTTATCAGAGAGCTGACTCACTTAAGGTTACCCCGGAACGCGAAGCAGAAATCAATGCAATTTTTGAAAAGTATCAAGAGGAATCAACCCAGCTTTCTGAAAATTTCGTAAAGGAGAATCCAAAATCTTATTATTCAGCAATATTGGTTGGGCAGTTGACATCTGGCAAAAGTGCAGCCGAAATTGAGAAATATATAAGTATGCTTGATCCTAAAATCGCTGCAACTCCAAGAGTTACTAAAATGCGTGAACAAACCGAGGAGATGAAAAAGACAGAAGTTGGACTTGATTCATTAATCTCTGATGCCCATAACTTAGCTTACGTGGTTGATGCCAATTTTGCAGGTAAGGACCATCAGGAGGTTATTTACCTGTCAATTTTGTCCAATGACAATATATGTGCACTTAAGAGCGACGGTAGCGTTCGTGTTATTGACACAAAAGGAACCAAAGTAACTGAATTCAAGACAAAAATGACATCTAAAGCTTCTGCAATAGCAGTAGACAAGAGTGACAACATCTATGTTTTCGGCACATTAATGGGTAAAAAGAAAGTTGAAGCAAGAGGAAAAACTTCAGAAATTGATGCTCCTGTAGGTGTTGAGTGCGTGGTATTCAATGCTAAAGGTGCAAAAGTAAGGGAATTAAAACTTGACGGCATCATTAGTGCTACCGGCGCAAGAGTTACTGAAGGCAAAATCATGGTCGCAGACACAAGAACCAGAATGATAGCAATTTACAATGCCGAAACTGGTGAGAAAACATCCACAATAGAAAAACTACGTACCTGCTGCGGTATTCTTGACTTCAGCATCCGCAACAATGAAATTCTGGTGGCAAATCTAGGAGCATTCAGGGTCAATGGATTTGATTTTGCCGGTAAGCCAACCATCTCATTTGGCCAACGCGGAAACGGAATTGATGATTTCCACGGTTGCTGCAACCCTGTAAGTGTCGCTTTCCTATCAAACGGTGGTATAGTAACTGTTGAGAAGGATCCTACACGTATAAAAGTATACAGCAAAGAGGGAGCAAAGAAGGTAGAGGGAATAGAGGAGCTGGTTAAAGGTTGTGCCTACATACCAATGGCAGTTGACACTAAAGATAACGTATACCTTGCATCAAAGACAGGCGGCATTGTAAAATGTGCGCCCACAAAATAAATGTAACTAATGAAAAGATCAAGTACCATTAAAGGAATACTTGTTTTTGTTGCAGTCTGTGTGTTTTTTGCAGGCTGCAACAATAATAAGGTGACAGTAGGTAAATTTGACGAAACCGCTTTTGAACCTGCTACAGGAACCATAGCTTCGGCTAGTGACTCAACGCTGACCCTCCGTATAGCAGTCAGCGAAACATACTGCAAACAGACAGCTTGCTCATGCATTCATGATCTCGCAGCAAGAGAGTACGAGGGGCTACTGGATACCCTTAAATCAAAATACAACATAGACCTGCAGATCAGCTATTTTATAGAAGAGTATGTATTGAATGATTCACTTGTCGCCCGTAAATTTGACGGCGTAATATGCAAACCTTGGCTGGCATACATGATAACACCGGGCACTGATATCAAATACAAACGTATAGCAGACTTACCTGATCCATCTGGCAAACAATGGCTCACAGGGGCAATCATAGTAAAGACAGACTCCCCTTTAAAGACATTGAAGGATATCGAAGGAAAAATACTTGTTGCAGGACAACAGGATTCATATGAGAAATACCACTCTCCTTTGGCAATTCTTAAGGCAGAGGGTGTGGTGCCAAAGGAGATTATTAATAAGGCAAGTTGCACAGAGTGCATCAATACCCTCTCCGACAACCTTGCCGAAGTTGCAATTATCTCAGATTATGCCCTTACTGCCAGTTGTGCCGTTGACTTTGCCAAGCCCGATGATTTCAGGGTCATAGGGCAGACAGAAGAGATACCTCTTTGTTCGGTGATTCTCGACATGTCAAAGGTAAGTGAGGCAGACGCCCTCCGTCTCCAGAACGCTCTCATTGCAGTTTCAGGAGAAAATGCGCCTAAGGGTTTGTTGAACAAAGGGTTTGTATTACCCGCAAAATGGGCACCCATCCCGTTCGTAAAGGAGAATTAGAAAAATAAAAAAAATGGATAGACGTAAGTTTCTGGTGAATTTCGGAAGGGCAACATGTGCCCTCGCCATAGGTGGGGTCGCCTACCGGGTAGTGAGCAAACAACTCAATCCTGATGAAGCTGGCCCACTCACAAGGTATGTATGGGCAATAGACCCTGAAAAATGTAACGGATGCGGCATCTGTGAAACAGCCTGCGTCCGGAACCCATCAGCAGTAAAGGCTGTGAACGACCAGAAGAAGTGTTCGTATTGTGTGGTCTGTTATGGACACATAAGTAACAAAAACATAGAATCGGATAAGATATTGACCGAAGGGATAAAGGTCTGCAAGTACAACGCTGTCAAACGCGAAAATTATTCGGGAGGTCCAGACGGCTCATTCATCTATAAAATTGATGACAAGCTTTGTACAGCCTGTGGCAAGTGTGTCAAAAACTGCAACGAAAAAGGTACAAGATCTATGTTCCTTATAATCCGCCCCGACCTTTGCCTTGCTTGCAACAGCTGCAACATTGCTGCAAAGTGCCCGCAGAAGGCAATAGACAGGGTATACATAGGTCCGGAGGATGACTTCAAGGGCGAATACAGCCTTGAGAATGGTGGAGAATACATTTAAACACGATGAAAGGATGAAATCAATATTGAAGTTGTTTATAGTCATAATAATAGCGATGCTCTCCTTGAGCTCTCCGGTAGCCGCTGCCGTAAACAGTGCATCAGCTACACAAGAGGATCAAACACAACAGAGCAACGATCCCAACGGTAATGTCGCAGAGTTCCGTGAAAGTTATGTTCCCGTACAGTACAATCCTACACCGGAATTCATGGTGTTCGTAGATATGGGTGTGCTTATAGTAATAATGCTTGTTGGGATGTTCTTCGTCATGAAGAGGAAGGCATCATGGAAACTCAGCTTGCTGGCGATAATTGCTCTCGCATACCTGGGTATCGTTCGTGGTGGCTGTATATGCCCTGTCGGCGTGATAACAAACGTTACAATGGGAATGGTAAACCCGAGGATGGTGGGGCTTGTCACACTTGTAGTGTTCCTGTCGCCTCTCATTGTGGCACTTTTTGCAGGAAGGGTGTTCTGTACGTCGGGATGTCCGCTTGGTGCAATGCAGCATCTTTTCCAAAAAAAGAAGAAACTTGTAAAAATACCTCAGAAACTTAATACAGTTATCAAGATCTTCCCAATAGCACTGCTTATTGGGACAATATACTTCGCTCTTAAATCGAGTTATTTCCTGGCATGTGAGCTTGAACCATACAAGGCTGTGTTCTTCATTGGAAAGAGCTGGTTCGAGCAGCTGGTTGCATTTATTGCCGGTCAGCCGATGGAGGCAAAGCTACTGTGGTCATTCGGCTTTTTCACATGGGGATACCTGCTTGTGATGATGGTAATTGGATACTGGTTCCCAAGGCCTTTCTGCAGGTTCATGTGTCCTTACGGGGTGTTACTGGGAATATTCTCGTTTTTCTCGGTAAAGCAGCGCCGTATAGACAATACCAGTTGCATCCATTGTGGTGCCTGCCAGAAAGTGTGTCCTACGCAGGCAATTGTAATAGACAGGAAGAATAAAATCTCCAAACTGTCTAACTACGACTGTGTACAATGCAACAAATGCAGCGACAGCTGCAAAGCTAAAGCGATAAAATAAATGGCCTACTCTCAGAATCTACAGAACCTGTCCGTCAAACCCGAGGGGTATCATATACAGACCCGCCCGGAGATGATGAAATATATCCCTGATTCAGCCAAAAGGATACTGGATGTAGGCTGTGGTCAGGGATTATTCGGCTATCAACTCAAACAAAAACTGAGTGCGGAAATTTGGGGAATTGAGATTGATAAAGAAGCAAGTGAAATTGCCCGGACAAAAATAGACAAGGTTCTTACCGGTGATCTTGCAGATTTAATAGATTCCCTACCTGATAAATACTTCGACTGTGTTGTCTTCAACGACGTACTAGAACATCTGGCTGACCCATTCAATGCCTTGATGTTGATAAAAGACAAGATTGCCGAAGATGGTATTATTGTCAGTTCGATTCCTAATGTAAGATACTTTTACAATCTCAGGGATTTACTGTTGAAAAAGCAGTGGAAGTATGAAGATGCAGGTATACTTGACAAAACCCACTTAAGATTTTTTACCCAGAGAAGCATTGTTGAAATGTTTAGTTCATTAGGGTATGAGATTATTACCATTGAAGGGATTAATCCCATAAGGTTGTGGAAATTCAATCTACTTAATTTATTGTCGCTCGGATATCTTTCAGATACGCGATACGTTCAGTTCGCCTGTGTGGTTAAACCCAAATAACCACTCCTCTTTCTGCAAAATCATTTATTAGCATTTTTCATTCATTTTTTATAAATTTGATTGAAATTGCCAGTAAATATTTATGAATGAGTTAACGGGTGAAATTAAATGGCAAAATCTGGTACAAGCTCTACCAGATTATATTGCATTATATGACCGTGATGGGAAATATATCTATCTGAATCACTTTGCCAAAGATTTCTCAATCAAGGATATTAAGGAAAAATCTTACGCCGATTTTCTCTCAGAAGATTCCATACACATTTATGACCAAGCATTCAGCAATGCAAAACAAACCCGGACTACCCAATTTGCAGAACATTCCGCATATGGCGACAACAGAACATATCGTTATTACGAGAGTTATTTTGTACCGATATTTGAAAATGATCTCTTCGTAAATATGATGGTTATCGCACGTGACATAACTGCTCGTAAGGAGACCGAGAAGCAGCTCAAAGAGAGTGAGGCCAATGCTAGGGCAATCATGGAATCGACAAATGACATATTTATTCTGCTCGATAAAGATGGCATTGTGGTTGATTGCAATGAGGCTCATGCAAAAAGGCTTGATACTACTCGTGAAGAATTGCTAGGAAAAAATGTTTTTGACCTTTTACCAAAAGATATTGCAGAGAGGAGGAAAAAACTTGTCGATCAAGTTATTTCTACTGGAAAAACTGTAACCTCTGAGGATTTTCGTGCAGGATATTGGAATGAATCCACCTTTCATCCTGTTTTTATTGAAAATGAGATAACAGACAGAGTTGCTATTTTTTCAAGGAACATTACAGATCGCAAAAAAGCCGAAGAAGAGTTACAAAAAACAAAAAGGGAATTGGCTACATTAATGAATAATATGCCGGGAATGGTATATTCATGTATGAATGAACCCGAATGGACCATGAATTTTGTCAGTCAAGGCTCAGTTGAATTAACCGGTTATTCTCCTGAAGAACTAATAAAAAATAAAACAATAACATTTAATCAAGTCATTCATCCGGAAGACAGGAAAGCTGTCTGGGAAACTATTCAGAACGCTCTTGATAAATACATTTCATATGAATTAGAATATAGGATCATCACAAAATCCGGCACAATGAAGTATGTCTGGGAGCGCGGACAGGGTTTTTACGGAGATGATGGCATTTTGGATCATATTGAAGGTTTCTTAACAGATATCTCTGACAAAAAAAAATTTGAACAGGAGTTGAAGGAAAGTGAGGAAAGTCTTAAGATTCTTAATGCCAGTAAAGACAAATTCTTTTCAATAATTGCTCATGATTTGCGTAGCCCGTTAAATAGTTTTCTAGGTCTGACACAAATTATGGCAGAAGAGTTGCCCGATCTTACAATGTCTCAGGTACAGGAAATAGCAGTCCAGATGAGTAAATCGGCGAGAAACCTAAACCGTCTGATTGAAAATCTTTTGCAATGGTCGCAAATTCAGAAAGGAGCAATCTCTTTCACTCCTGCATTTTTTGAATTAAAGCCACTTGTAGACGAATGTATTGAAATGATGCAGGAGAATGCAAAAATAAAGGGAATAGATATTTATGTGAATATTCCTGATAAGTTGGAGGTTTATGTAGATAGCAATATAATAAAGTCTGTGGTCCGTAATCTAGTATCAAATTCCCTTAAATTCACTTCCGATGGCGGGAAAGTAACACTTTTTACAACTGCCGACAAATACAGAAATGTAACATTTTCAATCAGGGACAACGGCATTGGCATGAACAAAACAATGATTGATAGTTTATTCATGATAGATACGCATAATAATCGAAAGGGCACTAAAGACGAACCCAGTACTGGTCTTGGATTATTGCTTTGCAGAGAATTTGTAGAAATGCATGGCGGCAGAATATGGGCTGAGAGTAAAGAGGGGGAAGGAAGTACGTTTAATTTCACTATTCCATGTTATTGAACCGATGGAAACAATACTATTACGAGAAAACGAGCAATATCCCGACAATCAGGTTCTAACTGAGTCGTTGGGAGAGATATATCCTGTATACAATCATCTGATATCTGTAATATCAAATGAGCCTTACTCTCTGGATCACCAATGGAACTATTACAAAGACGGGAAATCATGGCTCTGCAAAGTTACACACAGGAAGAAAACTATATTTTGGCTATCGGTATGGGACACCTGCTTTAAAATAAGCTTTTTCTTTACAGAAAAAACCAAATCAGCAGTTATGGACCTTACTATCAGCAAATCAATCAAACAATCATTTTCTAGTAGTAAAAACATTGGCAAATTAATTCCCCTTGTAATTGCTATTAACGATTTAAGCCAGTTAGAAGATGCGTTGAAAATTGTTGAATTAAAAAAAACATGCAAATAATATGAGTATTATTTTTAAAGGGCGTTTTTACAAGAAATATCTTAATGATCTTAAAATAAATCATAAACAAGGTAATTATTTTTCAGATGGCAATCTTAATGAAGAAGATATGCAGCATCTACCAGAACCAGTAAAAAAATATCTTCGCTATACCGGTTCTCTCGGCAAACCCAAAGTAAACAAATTTAAAATCGAATTTACCGGTGGAATTAGAAAAAACGAACAATCTGAGTGGATGAAGTTTGAATCAGAACAAAACAATTTCATGCAAACCCCTACTCGCCTGTTCTTTATAAAAGCCGTTATGATGCATCTTCCCGTCAGAGGTTATCACTGTTACAAGAATGGCATTGCTTATATGGACATAAGATTGTTCTCTCTGTTTAAAGTGCTGTATCTGGATGGCGAAAACATGAATGTAGCAGAAACGGTTACATTTTTCAATGACATGTGCTGCATGGCCCCTCCTACTCTCATAGACAAGCGGATAAACTGGCTGGAGGTTAATGGCAATATTGTCAAGGCGTCGTTTACAAATAACAAAATCACAATCTTTGCTTGGCTCCATTTTAATGACAAAGGCGAACTTATTAACTTTATTTCAAACGACAGATATGCTGCAGATGCAGGCAAGAAACTTCCCTGGGCAACACCTTTAAAAGATTACAGGGAGATAAGCGGGTACAGACTTGCAGGATACGCAGAAGCAATTTACAGTTACCCCCAAGGGGACCTTTGTTACGGGACTTTCTCTCTTAGCAATATAGTGTATAACTGAGCCATCTATTGAGACATGTCCGATAAATTATTGTAAGTTTAGCGTTTAAAACCAAGAAACATGCAAGTAACCGTAAACCGAAGGAAATTTGTTTTTTATCCAGACTCTACCAGAGTAATCGCCCGTTTTCTGTATCTCGATGACGAGAGATCTGCCGATATTATCAGGAAGGTTTTGGCAATGCCCGAAAAAGAGATAAGCATTGCAATGAGTCAGCTGCTGAGAGGGTATTCAAGACGTCACAGGAATATATCTCGTATATTTGAAAAACATTTTGCCAAACTGGCTCACATATTTGATAAGATTGAAGTTAACGAAGAGGATTTGAGCGAATCACAGAAGGCACTTATAGGGTCCTATTTTACCATGGAATATTCCATTGAATCCGCTGCCTTTTTCAATCCGTCAATTATAGATAATCCCGATCAGTCTGAATTAGCATCCGATGAAAAAAGGGTGATTTTCAGTTTCCGCGCCACAGGCGAAGGGCATATATCGTCAGTAGTATTCCGTTCAGGGGTACTTGACAAGAACAACAATCTTATTCTGGAACCTGTTGGAAAGATGCTTGCAGAAGCAGATATAATCAAAAGGCATATTTACGACAAAGTATCCTTTCAAAAGAAACTGGACGAAATGCAGGAACAGGTCAATGTTGTCTCACCTTCTAAAGTTGAGAAGTCAGACCAACTGCAAACTCAGGAAAATGTATTTACTCCTGTTATCACAGAAACTCCTAAAGAAGCTCCCATACAGGTGAACTACACTTCTCCTGCATTTATACTGGACAAATTAGAGGATAATTTCACATATGGCGATTTAATGAGGATTCTTGTAATTGCCAGGGCTGAGCCAAACCTGACCGAAGATAAGTTGAAAATAATCAATCAAATGATGTGGCTGGCCTCATCTCATTATGAGATAAATTTTTCTATCGACTCTGCCATTTCGGAAAGGGTCATTTTCCCAATTTCATCAACTGAACAAAAGGGAATTGAGGATGCTCGCTTCGTTAAATTCACCGATGATAATGGAGAAATAACATATTATGCGACCTATACCGCTTATGACGGTAATGCCATACTACCTAAGTTAATCAAAACGACTGATTTTTATAATTTCAAAATTTTGCCCATAAACGGAGAGATTGCTCAGAACAAGGGTATGGCACTTTTCCCACGCAAGATTAACGGCAAGTATGCCATGTTGTGCAGGATAGATGGCGTTAACAATTATATTGCATATTCAGACAGCATAAACATATGGCGCGAAGCTAAAATCATACAGAAACCTGTATACCCATGGGAGTTAGTTCAAATTGGTAATTCCGGGTCCCCAATAGAGACAACAGAAGGTTGGCTGGTTATAACACACGGAGTTGGCCCTATGAGGGAATACACACTGGGTGCTTCGCTCTATGATCTCAAGAATCCTGAGATAGAGATAGGCAGGCTGAGCTCCCCGCTGATTGTACCAAACGAAGTTGAGCGAGAGGGATATGTCCCTAACGTAATATATTCATGTGGGTCCATGATCCATAACAAAGATCTGATTATTCCATACGCAATGTCCGATCACTCCTCTACATATGCAACTGTAGACCTGAAGGAACTACTTGATGTGCTAAAGAATAAATGACAATATGAATAAAAGACTGTTAATCGTACTTATTAGCATAATTATATCGTTAACAAATACATCTGCTTTTTCTAACAATTACGAAAAAACTGATCGTATTGTCAAATGTTATCCCAGTTCGATATCTAATCCTGATCAGCTGGTGAAACTCATAAACAGAGATTTTGAACTACCGGAAGATAAGGCAAGAGCTGTTTACACATGGATAGCGACAAATATTGATTATGATATAAAGGCACTTAAAACCGGTCGAAAAATCATCCATTATATGTATTTCTCCGATGCAGAAAAGGTATACAGGGAACAGAAAATAATGGAAGAGCTAGTAATACGGACTTTAAATGAAGGAGTTGCTACGTGTCAGGGATACTCTACATTATTTAAACATTTATGCGACCTGATTCCTTTAGAATGTGTGGTTATTACAGGTATTTCTAAAACCAGAAAGTCAGATATCGGCAATATTTCAGCTACAAATAACCATTCATGGAACGCAGTAAAGATAGATGAAGGATGGAAACTAATAGATGTTACTTGGGGTGCAGGATATTTAAACGAAAATTCAGATAAATTCATTCCTGCTTTTAATGATAATTTCTTTTTTGCATCTCCTGCCAGGTTTTATTTAAACCATTATCCCGATGATCAGTCCGGGTTAATAAGTACAATGGCAAGAGAGACTTTTGTCAATTTACCTCTTTATTATCCGGGTTTCAACAAATCATATATTGAGGTTGCTGAACCTGAAACCGGAATAATAAAAGTGTCAAAAAAAGGATATATAGATTTATCATTAAAAACCATAACTAATGAATCGGTTTCAATTAAATTTGATAATGAAAAAAACGGCATAATAGTTTATCCGGAAATTAAGGATCAATATCTTTACTATGAAATCCCATATAAGAAAAATGAAAATACTTATATGACCGTTTTTATAAATAACGCATCATTTGTTACATTTAAGATACAAAGGAGATGATTAGACGAGCCATAGTATTTGCTATCATCTCTATACTGTCCTGTCATGTATATGCACAGGAAAAGTTCACATTAAGTGGCAAAATCTCCGATTCCCTTACCGGGGAAGATCTTATTGGAGCAACTGTCTATAAAGAGGGGACAACCACAGGATCGGTATCAAACACGTATGGGTTTTATTCTCTTACTCTCCCATGCGGCAATCATAGGATTAAATTCAGTTATTTAGGCTACAAGACAATATTTAAAGATATTATCCTGAATAAGGACATAATTTTAAATATTGACATTGAGCCATCAAATACGAATCTTGGAGCAATCATTGTATCGCCCGAAAGAAGGGATATAAATATAAAATCTGTCGAAATGGGGGTTGAAAGACTTAATATAAAGCAGTTAGAAACTATACCTGTATTATTTGGAGAGAAGGACATCCTTAAAACCATTCAACTGTTGCCGGGAATCAGTGCGGCATCTGAGGGGAGCAGCGGCTTTACTGTACGCGGCGGGACCATAGACCAGAACCTCATCCTTTTAGATGAAGCTCCTGTTTACAGTGCATCACATCTGATGGGTTTCTTCTCCGTTTTTAATTCTGACGCCCTTAAAAACATTTCTGTCTACAAAGGGGGAATTCCTTCGCAGTATGGTGGCAGAGCCTCTTCTGTACTCGATATTACCATGAAAGATGGTAACAACCAGAATTTCACAGTATCTGGCGGACTCGGATTGATCTCCTCACGTTTGACTGTCGAGGGTCCTTTAATTAAGGATAAAATGTCCTTTATTGTATCCGGAAGACGAAGCTATGCAGATCTGGTCGGAAAATTATCGGGGTTAGTGAAGGAGGATATGACTCTTTACTTTTATGACCTCAATGTAAAACTCAATTACAAACTGAACGAAAATAACCGTTTCTACCTTTCCGGGTATTTTGGGAAGGATGATTTCGGATTTGGAGAATTAGGGATGGGATGGGGTAACTCCACAACTTCTTTGCGCTGGATCCATCTGCTCAGTAAAAGACTTTTTTCCAATACTACATTTTTATACAGCAATTACAACTATGGATTCAACATCGGTAGCGATGCCAGGATGAGTTCCGGAATAGTTGATTTAAGCATAAAACAGGATTTTATTTGGTATAAGAATCCCGATAACACGTTACGTTTTGGATTATGCACTACGCATCACACTTTTAATCCCGGAAAACTTATAACAGGCAACAATATAAACTCCGAGATAATTCTGGAACAGAAACAAGGAGTGGAAAGTGCAGTATATTTCTCGGATAACCAGAAGATAAGCGAAAATCTCGCTGTTGAATATGGATTGAGGATATCGATGTTTAATCAGCTGGGTGCCGGATGGAGCAATGTATATGACGACTATAACACTAAGGTTGATTCTACATACTACGATCAGGGTGAGATAATGAAAACCTATACGGAACTTGAACCCCGCATTTCGTTGAATCTGCAAACAGGAAACAGTAGCTCTCTAAAAGCTTCATACAACAGGATGGCACAATATCTCCATTTATTATCCAACAGCACCTCCGGCCAGCCTACAGATACATGGATACCAAGTTCAGCTAATATAAAACCTACTATTGCTTCACAATATTCTCTGGGATACTTCAGAAATTTTTATGACAATAAATATGAACTATCTGTAGAGTGCTATTACAAATACATGAGAAACGTGACAGATTATGAAGATGGTACAGATATTATGCTCAATGAGAATATTGAGGCAAACATTCTTCCGGGCAGGGGAAGAAGCTATGGTGCAGAGTTCTATGTTAAAAAGAGGGATGGCCGCCTTAATGGATGGTTGAGTTATACTTTGGCGCGCACAGAGAACAAAATTGAGGGGATTAACGATTTTAAGTGGTACCCTTCAAAAACAGACAAGACCCACAACCTCTCAGTAGTTGCAAATTATCAGATAACCCAACGATTATCAATATCTTCGTCCTGGGTTTACTATACAGGCAATGCTGTGACGTTTCCAAGTGGCAAATATACATACGACAGTCAGGTATGGGCATATTACACAGAGAGAAACGGATACCGTATGCCGGATTATCACAGACTTGACCTGAATTTCCATCTGAAAGGGAAAGAGAAGAGCAGGTTTAAATCGAGTTGGGATTTTTCAATTTATAATCTATATAACAGACATAATGCATATATTATCAATTTTCGAGAGAGTGAGACAACACCCGGAACCACAGAGGCTGTAAGGTTAAGTCTGTTTGGAATTGTACCTTCGATTACCTGGAATTTTACTTTTTAAAATTTACGCTATGCGCTTTCTATCAATAATCATTCTTACAATTGTGTTTTCCTCATGCGAAGAGTTGATAAATATCAATCTCAAAGGGGCAGAAAGAGTAATAGTGGCAGAAGGATTAATTGAGTTTGGATCAAACGGATGGATAAGACTCAGTTACTCATCAGAATATTTTGATGAGAGTAAGCGGGATTATATCGATAACGCCACAGTATCTTTGTCTGACAATAACGGAAATTTTGAAATCTTCCAATATAAAAGCAATGGAATGTATTTGGGGAATTTACTCAAAGGCATGCCAGACAGGAAGTACACACTAAAAATCACTGTTGACAACAAATCTTATACAGCGGAATCGACACTGTTCCCTCCTGCTCCCATAATTTCGGCAAATTTTGAAGAGGAGCTTTTTCAACGTCCGGGAGATATGACTAAATCGTACTATTTGGTTCTGAAATTCATGGACAATCCTTTTATTGACAACCATTATATGATTCAGATACAACTGAATGACACACTGGAAAACAACAGTTACTTACTTCTTAGAGACAGCTATTATGCCGAAAACGGCACCATCGAATATAAGCCGTTAAGACACAGGTTCGTGCAGGGAGACTCCCTAGTAATTGGATTATATTCCATAGACAAAGATACCTACACATATTATAATCAGCTAAATGATTTAAAAGAGGCCGGTATGGGTGCATCTTCTACTCCGTATAATCCGGTTTCAAATTTCGGAACTAATGTAATGGGCTATTTTGCAGCATATTCAGGTTCTTTCCAAGCTGCAGTTGTCAAATAAATATAACTTAAAATATCTTTAGATTATGAAGAAAATAGTTTTAACAATATTACTTTTTGCCCAATTTACAGTTTATGGGCAAGAGACAAAAATGAAGAACGATTGGGCCAACTTTAAAAAATATGCTGCTGACAATGAGCGGCTGAAATGTAGTACTAAAAACGAGAAGCGTGTTATTTTCATGGGCAATTCAATTACTGAATTATGGAAATTGACCGACAGCAGCTTCTTTGCAGGCAAGCCATATATAGATAGGGGCATAAGTGGACAAACAACTCCACAGATGTTACTCAGGTTCAGAAAAGATGTAGTTGAGCTTAATCCAAAAGTAGTTGTAATTCTGGCAGGTATTAATGATATAGCAGAAAATACAGGGCCTATATCTCTGGAGAACGTTTTCGGCAATATCGTCTCAATGGTTGAGCTTGCAAAAGCCAATAAGATAAATGTTGTCATTTGCTCTGTCCTGCCTGCGTATGACTTCTCCTGGCACCCTGGTCTTGAGCCGGCAGAAAAGGTTGTAAAACTAAACAGCATGTTAGAATCTTATGCAATTAAAAACAAGATTGTATATTGTGACTACTATTCAGCGATGGTTGACGAACGAAAGGGTTTGGACAAAAAGTACACTAGCGACGGGGTTCATCCGACATTGGCCGGATACAGGGTCATGGAACCTATAGTAGAAAAAGCAATTAAAGACGCATTTGAGACAACACAATGATAATTAATACTAACACCTGGAATATAATTAGATATACTCTTTATTCACCAGGTTATGATCTTATAGCAGGATACTTCAGAGGTAACAGAAAGAGATCAGTCGATTCTCTGGATATAAAAAATGGAGAACGTGTACTGATAATTGGTGCCGGAACAGGTCTTGATCTTAAGTTCTTTCCTAAAGGTTGCGAAATTGTTGCAACAGATATCACACCAGTTATGGTTGAAAGGATTAAAATGCGTAGCAAAAAGTATGGCATGAAAATCCAAACCATGGTTATGGATGGACAGAATCTTAAATTCGAGGACAATTCTTTCGATAAGATAATCTTACATCTTATTCTTGCTGTTATGCCAGATCCTGTCAGTTGTATCAAGGAATCTGAAAGAGTACTTAAACCGGGAGGTCAAATTACTGTTTTCGACAAGTTCCTTCCAAAAAACAGAAAAATTTCCACCAGACGTAGATTGGCAAACGTCTTTTCTGATTTTTTCTTTTCCAATATCACCCGTGACTTCGAATCTATTGTACATAATACACATTTATCTGTAATTTCTGATACCGATGCCGGTTTTGGAGGAAATATGCGACTAATTAAACTGATAAAGAGATGAATGACACAACAGAAGATAAGTATGACCGTCCCCAACCAGTCAGTACTAATATTGAAGTTTTTCCTTACGAACAGAGCATAGATCCCAACATAGCAGTAAAGGCGCTTCTTGACGGAGAATATGTTTTGATAGAAGATTTATACAGCAGCGGTCTTACTGTATTGAGCTGTCTTAAAAGTCATTTAAAACACACTCTCTCTGATCAGTCATTTAAGGGACAACGTGATTCCAGGTCGGAATTTCATGATTTATCAAACAAGCTTCTGCTTTTGGTCAAAAACAGCAGATTGACTGTAAAAAAAGCACCTGAAATCGGCTGGTTTAAAATTCTCTACCCGGGCATAAAAGAGTTTCTTCTGCCATTTCCTCAGGTTCAGGGACTCAACAGTTCATGGCAATGGTACCAAAACGGAATCTCTATTCCTGGACTCGGGAAAAAAATACATCCATTTTATGGCACCTATTTTCCGACACGTTTTGAACACCTCAAACTATTCGACGATTGGCTTAAACAATATCGGGGAGCGAAGAAAACGGCAATAGACATAGGAATTGGTTCCGGAGTACTCTCATTTATGATGCTTAAGAGTGGGTTTAAAAAGATATACGGGACTGACTCCAACAGGAATGCAATTGCCGGTGTTAACGAGATAATAGAAACAGATGCCCTCCAGTCAAAAATTGAGCTTACACATGGTGATCTGTTTGCCGGTTTAGAGATCAAGACGGAATTGATAGTCTTTAATCCACCATGGCTGAATGCCAGCCATAATTATGCAGGTCTCGACAATGCTATTTACTACAATAATGATCTTTTTCCCCGTTTTTTTTCCGAAGCACAAAAGAATCTCCTTCCGGACGGAAGAGTTATTCTGCTCTTTTCTAACCTTGATAAGATAACAAGTATCGACAGCACACATCCAATAGAGACAGAATTGTCGCAGAACAAGAGATTCACAAAGGAGCTATATCTGCAAAAAAAAGTTGGCCCCGCATCTGAGAGTACTAGAAGGAACCAGGCTTGGCGCGATACCGAAATGGTTGAGTTATGGGTGTTGCGATTAACGAAATAAGGGCACGTATTTTGTTTGTGTTTCACATGTATTTGCTATGTTACAGCATTTTTTTTAAATTTGTGACATTAACATTTTGAAATAATTTTACAATAATTATGATTTTCCAGATTTTAACAGCTATAAGCCAGGGGTCTATCGAGGCTGCTGCACAGGTTGGTGCTCCCGTAAAGTCGGAGCTCTCGTTTTCATTAATCGATATGGCATTTAAAGGCGGATGGCTTATGATTCCTCTTTTCATACTGTCAATTTTAACTGTTTATTTATTTGGAGAGCGATGGTGGGCAATCAGAAAAGCTTCGCAGATTGACGAGAACTTTATGAGAAATATCCATGATTATGTGCATGAAGGAAAGATAAAGGCAGCGGTAAACCTGTGCCAGTCGCAAGAGACTCCTATTGCAAGGCTTATTGAGAAGGGAATAGAGAGAATAGGCAGACCATTGACAGATATACAGACAGCTGTGGAAAATACTGGAAACGTAGAAGTTGCAAGGCTTGAAAAGGGACTTCCATTCCTCGCCACCATTGCAGGTGGAGCTCCAATGATAGGTTTTCTCGGAACAGTAATTGGTATGATCCAGGCCTTCTACAACATGTCCCAGGCAGGAAACAATCTTGATATCACTCTCCTTTCGGGAGGTATTTATACAGCAATGGTAACAACTGTAGCTGGTCTTATTGTCGGGATTGCAGCCTACTTCGGATACAACTTTCTGGTGGCAAGAATCGACAATATTGTATATAAAATGGAGAGTTACACAATTGAGTTTATGGATCTGCTCCACGAACCAGCAAATAAATAGAAACTATGGCTTTAAAACGTCGGGCAAAAGTGGAACCATCATTCAGCATGTCGTCTATGACAGACATTGTGTTTCTTTTGCTAATTTTCTTTCTTGTAACCTCAACATTGGTCAACCCCAATGCTCTCAAGCTACTGTTGCCAAAGAGCAGTAATCAGGTTTCTGCAAAAGCAGCTGTTAGCATTTCAATCAAACACTATTTACCATCAAACACTTTCTCTTACCATATCAACGGTATAAACGTGCCGGTACCTTTTGGCGAGATTGAAGGGCTCATTCAACAACAATTGAAAAGTGTCGATGATCCTACAATTTCTCTGAATGTAGACAAATCGGTTCCTATGGAACAGGTTGTAAATGTAATGAACATTGCCAAGAGAAATCAATACAGAATAATACTGGCTACGGCCCCAGAATAACATGTACAAGGCACCAAAGAAGAGAGGAAAGGAAGAACAGAGAGCCAGGGTAATAGGTCTTGGCATGACTGTCGCTATACATCTTCTGGCTCTTGTGCTTTTTTTTTCCACAGGATTCAATGTTATCTACCCCCCTCCAGCCGAGCTTGGGATCGAAGTAAATATTGAGCTGGAACAACCCAAACCAATTGAAGTAAAATCGGGGAATGAACCTCGTGTGGAAAAGCCTAATCCGGAAAAGGAGATACGATTGGTTCAACGTTCAGAGTCTGCAATCAAAGGGAGTCTTGCCAACAAAGGTTCCGAAAGTACTATGGGTGACAAAGGCGACGTGGAACAATATGAGGCTCCCCGTCCAAAACCAATAAACAAGCGTGCACTTTTCCCAAGTTCTGCAAATGCCGATTCTACTTCGCCTCAGGTGGCAAAAGAGATAAGCGACCGTCTTTCTGCAGGACATCCGGAAGGGAACACAAGAGTCGGAAGTCTAGAAGGAGAACCATCTGCACGACTTGCAGGCAGGAGCCTTATGGGTAACCTCCCCGAGCCGGAATATGCAGTAAACAAATCAGGGAAAGTTCTTGTCAGGATATCTGTCGACCAATATGGGACAGTAATAAGTGCAACGCCCGGAATAAGCGGGACCACTGTACAGGACAAGACGCTTTGGGAAGCTGCAAAGAAAGCCGCTTTAAAGGCAAAATTCAACGTCAGTTCAGCCTCTCCTGTGGTTCAGGAGGGTACAATCACATATATATTCAGACTAAAATAACTATTCGTACCTGAGAGCCTCTATAGGATCAAGTTTGGATGCCCTGACTGCAGGAATATAACCTGATGCGATACTAACAATCAGACAAACCAAAACTCCGAAAAACATCCATAGCCACGGAATAACGAATGGACTATTCATAATTGCACCCGTGATGTTTCCTACAATAATACCAAGTATTATTCCAAATAAACCTCCTAGCTGGCCAATTACTATCGATTCAAAAAGGAACTGCTGCTTGATGGTTTTCGAGTTTGCACCCAAAGCCTTACGGGTTCCAATCTCTCTAGTCCTCTCCTTAACTGAAACCAACATAATGTTCATCAGACCTACTGCAGCTCCCAACAGGGTAATGATCCCAATAATAAATGCTGCTATAGTTACATAAGACATTATCTTCATTACATCTTCCATAGTTGCATCAGATTTTGCTATTCTGAAATCAGACTTGTCCATGGGGCTCAGTCTTCTTATTGATCTGAACAACTGCTCAGCTTCATCTATTGCTTTAACCTGATTGACCCCTTCGTCGGGTATTATTCCTACGATATAGAATGAGTTGTCGTTCAGAAATGTAGTCCTCGCATTTGAAATAGGGATCCATACCTGGTTATCTATACCTCCGCCAAATGTACTACCCTGTGATTCAAGCGTGCCTATTACCTCATATCTTACAGCTCCTACAGATATGATTTTCCCTATTGGATTGACTCCCTTGAAGATTGACGTTACAACTCCAGAACCAATAACTGCGTTAAACGATGCAGCCTCTATATCTCTGCTATTCATGTTTCTGCCGCTTGTTATCTTTGCTCCTACATATCCGATATATCCATTATCCACGGCATTTACCCTGAATGTAGGATTTGTTTTGTTTGACTCGTACTTAATAGTTGCATTATTGACAGCTGTAGCATAAATTGTGGTTATGGCAGGTATCCGGTAATTGGCAACGAAGTCTGTCGCCTGTGTGTAGGTAATATTCCGTCTGTTTATCACCCTTGCCCGTCTGTCCCCCGACTGGTCGTCAGAAAATAGCGACCTTATAGAAAACGAGTTTGCACCCATCTTGCCGAAATTCTCCTTCATGAGAGCCTTCAATGAGTCCGTTGCAGTAAGAATACCAATTAGAGAGGTTATTCCAATTGCAATAATCATTATTGTGAGAATTGACCTCAGACGACTGCTCAATATTGATTTGATAGAAACATTGAAATTCTCTTTTAAAAGAGGTGTAAAGCCAAGTTTACTAATAATTATTGATTTGATTGATTGCATTTAAACCTAATTACGCTAAATAAGTATGTAAAAGTAGGAAAATATATCTTATTGACCTAACTTTGCCACCGAATTGTATTTAAATGAGAAATAATCCAAAACCAAGTCGTGCCGGAGCTAAGCCTTCAGGCAGACCAAAAAGAGCATTTGGCAGCCGTGATGGTAAGCCATTTGACAGTGAAAGACCAAAAAGGTCATCTGATTCAGAGAGACCAAAGAGAAGTTATGGCAGCCGTGATGGTAAGCCTTTCGACAGAGAACGTAAACCATTTGATGGTGACAGACCTAAAAGAGCATACGCACCCCGCGAAGACAAGCCTTTCGACAGAGATCGCAAACCATACGACAGCGACAGACCTAAAAGATCGTTTGATTCAGACAGACCTAAAAGAACATACGGAAGCCGCGACGACAAACCTTTTGACAGGGAACGCAAACCATTTGACAGAGACCGCAAACCTTACGACAGCGACAGACCCAAAAGAACATTTGATTCGGACAGACCTAAAAGAACATACGGAAGCCGCGACGACAAACCTTTTGACAGGGAACGCAAGCCATTTGACAGAGACCGCAAACCTTACGACAGCGACAGACCCAAAAGAGCTTTTGATTCGGACAGACCTAAAAGAACATACGGAAGCCGCGACGACAAACCTTTTGACAGGGAACGCAAGCCATTTGACAGAGACCGCAAACCTTACGACAGCGACAGACCCAAAAGAGCTTTTGATTCGGACAGACCTAAAAGAACATACGGAAGCCGCGACGACAAACCTTTTGACAGGGAACGCAAGCCATTTGACAGAGACCGCAAACCTTACGACAGCGACAGACCCAAAAGAACTTTTGATGCGGACAGACCTAAAAGAGTATACACTCCAAGAGAAGACAAACCGTTTGACTCAGAAGAGACTCCTTTTGATGCTGAAAACACACCGGTTGAAGTTGAAAGAACAAAAAGAAAATATACCCGTCGTGAGGACAAACCTTTTGATGCAGATAACCAGTCATCGGAAAGTGAAAGCAAACCTTACGAAGGAGAAAAACGCAGAAAACTTTTTGGTGAGGACCATGCTGAGAGACCTCAGAGGGACTATCGTCCTAAAGCAGAAGAGTATATACCAAAACCAAGAAGACGCAAGGCAGTTGACGAAGTTGGAATTCGCTTGAATAAGTTTATTTCAAACTCCGGCGTTTGCTCGCGAAGAGAGGCCGACGACTACATCACAGCTGGCTTGGTGAGTGTTAATGGGCAGATAATTACCGAATTAGGAACAAAGATACAGGCTTCAGACGATGTCCGCTTTAATGGAGAAAGATTAAAAGGCGAGGAGAAGGTTTACATTCTGATGAATAAGCCAAAAGACTTTGTAACCACACTTTCCGACCCCAATGCAGAGAAGACTGTAATGGACCTTATAGCAGGCAATTGTCCTCAACGCGTCTATCCTGTTGGCAGACTCGACAAATCCACCACAGGTGTGCTTCTGCTTACAAATGACGGAGAGATGACAGAAAAACTGTCTCACCCTTCAAACATGAGCAAGAAAATCTACCATGTATTCCTCGACAAAAATCTTAGTGGCAGCGACTTCAAGGCATTGCTCGACGGTGTGGAACTGGAAGACGGATTGATTAATGCCGACTCTCTCTCTTATATAGACGAAGACAAGACACAAGTAGGTCTGGAACTTCACTCAGGCAGAAACAGAGTCGTAAGAAGAATGTTCGAACACCTTGGCTACAGAGTTAAGAAACTGGACAGAGTCTTTTTTGCAGGACTTACTAAGAAAAACCTGCGCAGGGGACAATGGCGTTTCCTTACAGATCAGGAAGTAGCAATGCTGCGAATGGGTGCATTCGAATAGTATGGGAGACAATAAGATACACAAAGCAGGGTTTGTCAACATTATAGGAAATCCTAATGTTGGCAAATCTACGCTTATGAATGCCCTTGTTGGCGAGAGAATCTCCATTGTAACATCAAAGGCACAAACTACACGACACAGAATCATGGGAATTGTAAACGGAGAAGATTATCAGATAGTCTACTCCGACACCCCCGGAATCCTGGTACCCAATTACAGGCTACAGGAGAGTATGATGCAGTTTGTAGACACAGCAATCGGTGATGCAGATATTATACTATATGTTACAGATGTTGTAGAGAAAAGCATGAAGAATTCTGACTATATAGAAAAGCTTCGTAATGTGGAATCTCCAGTCCTTTTGGTAATTAACAAGATAGACCTTACCAATCAGGATGCCCTGGAGGAGATTTACAAGAAGTGGCAGACACTTGTTCCTAAAGCAGAGATTTTTCCAGTATCAGCAACAGAAAAATTCAATCTGGACTCTCTTTTCAACAGAATACTAGAATTAATTCCGGAAAATCCTGCATGGTACGACAAAGATGTACTTACCGACAGGAACCTGAGATTTTTTGCATCGGAGATTATACGAGAGAAAATTCTTCTCAACTACAACAAAGAGATCCCCTATTGCACAGAAGTGGTCATAGAGAGTTTTAAGGAAAAAGATGACATAATCCATATTGAGGCTTTGATAAATGTTTTGCGAGATTCTCAAAAAGGTATAATTATCGGAAATAAAGGCTCTTCGCTCAAAAAAGTAGGTACTCAGGCAAGAATTGACATGGAATCTTTCTTTGAAAAAAAGGTATTTTTGCAGATATTTGTAAAAGTAAGCCAAGACTGGAGAGAGGACAAAAGAAAACTTAAGCAGTTTGGCTATATCTTAGACTAGATTAGAAAAACAGAAAGAGAATGAGTATCCCGGACCTTGATTTCGAAATGGAAAACGTCGATTCTGCCGACAATTCCGATTCAGCAGAGAGCAGTAAGTATGACAAACTAATAAACGAAGGAGACAAAAAGTACAAGCTTACGGGTATGTACAAAGAGTGGTTCCTCGATTATGCCTCTTATGTCATATTAGAGAGGGCAGTGCCTCATATCAATGACGGTCTCAAACCGGTCCAGCGAAGGATACTCCATGCCATGAAAAGGATGGATGATGGCAGATACAACAAAGTTGCCAACATCATCGGTTCAACCATGCAGTTTCACCCTCACGGCGATGCTTCAATAGGCGATGCTCTGGTACAACTCGGACAAAAGGATCTACTGGTAGACTGTCAGGGTAACTGGGGAAACATACTTACTGGGGACAGCGCAGCGGCACCAAGATATATTGAGGCCAGGCTGAGTAAATTTGCAAATGAGATACTGTTCAATCCAAAGACAACTGTATGGATGAACTCATATGATGGCAGGAACCAGGAACCTGTAAATCTGCCTTCTAAGTTTCCTCTTTTGCTAGCCCAAGGGGTAGAGGGAATTGCAGTGGGCCTTGCCTCAAAGATACTTCCTCACAACTTCAATGAACTGATTGATGCCGCCATAGCATACCTCAGCGGTAAAGAATTCATAATTTATCCCGATTTTCCAACCGGTGGACTTGCTGACTGTACAAGGTACAATCAGGGTTTGAGAGGTTCGGTCATAAAGGTGAGAGCAAAAATAACAAAGCTGGACAAAAAGACACTTGTAATAACAGAGGTTCCTTTTGGTCAGACAACGTCAAAACTTATTGAATCCATAATCAAGGCAAACGATAAGGGAAAAATAAAAATCCGCAAGGTAGACGACAACACATCAGACGGAGCAGAAATAGTGGTACACCTGCACAACGACATATCTCCCGACAAGACAATTGATGCATTGTATGCATTTACAGACTGCGAGATATCCCTGTCGCCCAACTCATGTGTCATAAAGGACAACCATCCTCAGTTTCTGGGAGTGGACGAGATTCTCCGACATAATACAGATTATTCAAAATCTTTGTTACAACTGGAGTTAGAGATAAGGCTTGCAGAGCTTGAAGAGTCATGGCACTATACATCGCTGGAGAAGATATTCTTCGAACAGAGAATATACAGGGTGCTGGAACAAGATTCAAAAGATTGGGCCACTCAACTTAAATCTGTTGAGGAAGAACTTATGAAATACCAGTCACAGCTCAGAAAAGAGATTGTGCCGGAGGATATTCTGAGGTTAGTTGAGAAACCTGTCAGAAAAATTTCAGTGTTTGATGTAAAGCAATTAGATGAAAATTTAATCAAGATTGAAGCCGAGATGGAGGAGGTAAAGAATAACCTTGAACATCTTGTACAATACGCAATCCGTTACTTCACCCAATTAAAGAAGAAGTACGGTGCAAAATTCCCGAGAAAAACAGAATTGAGCAACTTTGAAACCATTCAGGCTTCAAAGGTAGTAGTAGCAAACTCAAAACTTTATGTAAATAAGGCCGAGGGGTTTGTCGGGATGGATCTAAAACGTGACGAAAATGCCGAGTTCGTATGTGAATGTTCAGACATAGACGATATCATCATCTTTCTGAAAAGCGGCAAGTACTTCGTAACAAAAATAAGCGAGAAGGCATTTATAGGCAGAGATATTATTCACATTGACGTATTCAGTAAGAATGACGAAAGATGTATTTACAATGCAGTCTATAAGGATGGGAAAGGAGGAGATATCTTTGTTAAGAGATTTGCAGTCACTGGTGTGACAAGAGATAAAGGATACGATCTCACCCAGGGCAAGGAGGGTTCTCAGGTACTCTGGTTTACAGCAAATCCGAATGGAGAGGCAGAGGTGCTTAAAATATTCCTCAAACCACGGCCCAAACTCAAGAAACTGATATTCGAATTCGATTTCTCAAACCTTGCCATTAAGGGTAGGTCGTCTATGGGAAATATCCTGAGCAAAAATGCAATTCATAAAATCCAGTTGAAGTCCATTGGCGTTTCACAATTCGGAGGACAATCAATATGGTTCGACCAGGATATCAACAGACTCAACACAGATTCCAGAGGCATGTTTCTGGGAGAGTTTCTCAACCATGACCACATTCTTGCAGTATGTAGGAATGGCGAGTATTATACAACAAACTTCGATCTCAGCAACAGATACCAGGGAGATATTCAGATTATAGAGAAGCTTAATCCTCACAAAATATATACTGCCATATATTATGACGGAGAGCTAAGTTGTTTTTATATAAAGAGATTCTCCTTTGAACCGAATGACAACATAGTTACTTCGTTCATAAGTGATTCTCCAGGGTCTTATCTTCGCAGCATTTCAACGGATAAATACCCACAGGTAGAAATACAGTTTGCGGGCAAACATTCAAAGCGTCCTTCCGAAAGGATTGACGTGGAGGAGTTTATTGCCAGTAAAAGTTTCCGTGCCAAGGGAAAGAGAGTTACTACATTTGAAGTTGGAGAAATATGCTTTGTTGAGCCACTTATAAAAGAGGAAATAAACGTTGAAATTCTGGACACAAACGGTGACGAACCGGATGTTTCACCAGAAGCAGAAGCACAAGAAACGCAGGAAATTTCCCCAACACTTTTTTAGAATGATAATTTCAATTACAGGTTTTATGGGAGTCGGAAAGAGTACTGTCTCGGCAAGACTCGCAAAACATCTGTATTGCAAATGCATAGATCTTGACAAATATATCGAAGCAAAAGAAGAGTTGTCTATAGAAGAGATTTTTCGTCTTAAAGGTGAAGCCTATTTCCGCGATAGAGAAGAATTCTTTCTAAAAGAGTTATTAAGAGAAAACAGTGAGAAGGTGCTGGTGCTTTCACTTGGAGGAGGCACTCTTATGTCAGTTGCAAATCAAAAGCTTATAAAGGAGAAAACACTGTGCATATACTTGAAATCCACTCCCGAAACAATGGCAAAAAGATTGTCGTCAAGTAGGAAAATACGACCGGGAATAGAAAAACTGACTTCGAATGATTTTGTAAAAGGTGTGGAATATCTTTTTGAAAAGAGAAGAGAGGGTTATGAGCGATGCAGCACTCTTGTAATTGATGTAGATAATTGTTCTGTCAAAGAGATTCTATCTTTGATAATAGGTTCTATATAGTATCTTCGATCAGCTTTATATCTCTTACCCTTAACTGAAGGTTTGCTATACCCCTGTAATAATTTTCTGCAATAGAATAGCATATGTCCACCGGGTTTCCCGATTTCAGATGCTCAAAATGCTCCGATCTGTTGAATGCAATAGCAGAGATATGACGGTGGAAATCGTCTTCCTGAATAAGTTCAAGTTTCAGGTGTCCCGATTCAGAACCTACTTTTCTTCCATTTCCATTATCATAAACCCTCTCAGATATGAACACCGGTGACAAGTTCCCCGGACCAAAAGGCTGGAACTGCTTGAGAACATTGAAAAATCGTGGGGTTATCTGTTTGAAATCCAGAAATGAGTCTATATTTATTACGGGAGTCAGAATTTCATTTGTGATTTTATTTGCAACAAAAGCTTCGAATTTTTCGCAGAATTTCTCAAAGTTTTCCTCTTTGAGAGTGAGTCCGGCAGCATACATGTGCCCACCAAAATTTTCCAGAAGATCTGAACTGTGCTCTATTGCCTCATAAAGATCGAATCCGGGTATACTCCTGGCAGAACCGGTTATAAGACCGTTTGAACGGCATAACACTATTGTTGGTTTATAGAAGGTCTCTACCAGCCTTGATGCGACAATGCCAAGTACACCCTTGTGCCAGTCAGGATTGTACACGACAGTCGATCTTTTTTCAGAGAAATTGCTTACCAGAGCAGCCATTTCGCTTGCCTCCAGAGTAATTTTTCTGTCCTCATTCTTTCTGTCGTTATTGTGAGTGTTGATTGTATCCCCTATTGTTTTGGCATCTAGATCACTTCTGGAAGTCAGAAGGTCAACGGCAGTCTTGCCAGACTCCATCCTTCCAGCAGCATTTATCCTTGGCCCTATCTTGAATACAATATCATCTACTGTAATCATGTGCTTTTCAAGTCCGGCCAGCTTGATTATTGACAAAAGACCTTTTCTGGGAGACAGGTTCAGCTGTTTTAAACCAAAATATGCAAGAACCCTGTTTTCTCCTGTAATGGAAACCAGGTCAGATGCTATACTAACGGCAAGAAGGTCGAGCAGTGGCAGTATCTCTTCAAAAGGAATCCCTTTTGTAGTCGCAAAAGCTTGCATGAATTTAAAACCTACGCCGCATCCCGAAAGATCATCGAAGGGATAGCTACAGTCATTTCTTTTAGGGTCCAGGACCGCAACAGCTTCCGGCAAGTGTTCGTCAGGAAGATGATGGTCGCATATAATAAAATCGATACCCCTCTCCTTTGCATATTTGACCTTTTCAACAGCCTTTATACCGCAATCAAGTGCAATTATAAGAGAAAAACCATTTTCATGTGCCCAGTCTATACCCTTATATGAAACACCATAACCCTCAGTATATCTGTTTGGAATGTAATAATCAAGATTATCTTCGCTATACCTTCTCAAAAAAGTATACACAAGTGTTACAGCAGTGGTTCCATCCACGTCATAATCACCGTAAATAAGTATTTTTTCGTTTTTATTTAGTGCCCAGTTTAGTCTTTCAACAGCCTTATCCATATCTTTCATCAGAAATGGGTCATGTAGCTGTTCAAGCTGGGGTCTGAGAAATGACCTTGCCTCAGATTGTGATTTAATGTTTCTCTGGACTAAAAGGTTTGCCAGCGTCTGGTCTATCCCCAATTCAGAAGACAACTGACGTACTAATGCCGGGTTGCCCGGTTCTCTTACTATCCACTTTTTATCTAAGGCCATATCCTCGCAAATGTACTTAATATTTTCAGAAGTTGATAAAAAAAGTTATTTTTGCGACTCATTAAAAAGATTGATTTCATGGAGCATTCAGAACTAAACGAGCAAGAACAGAACAGACGGGATTCACTCAGGGCCATGCAGGAGTTGGGTATCAATCCATATCCGGCAGAGGCATTCGAAGTAAATATCACAAGCCAGCAGATAAAAGAGCAGTACGACTCGGAGAAAAAGAATCTTCAGGATATAAAAATAGCCGGCAGGATCATGACTCGCAGAATAATGGGTGCCGCTGCCTTTATTGAGCTTCAGGACGAAAAAGGCAGAATACAGATTTATATAAAGAGAGATGAGATTTGCCTTGGGGAGGATAAGACTCTTTATAACACAGTCTTTAAAAAGCTTCTTGATATAGGAGATATAATTGGCATAAAGGGTTTTGCATTTATTACTCAGACAGGAGAGCTGAGCATTCACGCAAAAGAGATGAAGGTTCTGAGCAAGTCGCTAAGGGTACTGCCAATTGTCAAAGAGAAGGAAGATCAGGTATATGATGCCTTTGCAGATCCTGAACTCAGATACCGGATGCGCTACGTGGACCTCATTGTCAACCCGGCTGTGAGAGATACGTTTGTTAAGAGAAGCAAGATTATCAACACCATGCGCAACTTCTTTAATGAGCATGAATATCTGGAAGTTGAAACTCCTATTTTACAGCCAATTCCTGGCGGGGCAAATGCCAGACCATTTATATCACACCATAATGCGCTGGATATTCCATTATACTTACGAATAGCTAACGAGCTTTATCTAAAGAGACTAATAGTTGGGGGATTCACAGGCGTTTATGAATTTGCGAAGGACTTCAGGAATGAGGGAATGGACAGGACACATAACCCTGAATTCACTGTACTGGAGATTTATGTTGCATATAAAGACTACTTCTGGATGATGGAATTTGTAGAGAAGATGATTGAGAAAGTTGCCGTGGCCCTTCACAACAAAACACAGCTAACATTGGGCGACAAGGAGATTGAGTTCAAGGCCCCTTACAGGAGGTTGCCAATGCTTGATGCTATAAAAGAGTATGCAAAGGTAGATGTAGCAGGAATGAGTGAGGATGAACTGAGGTCGGTCTGCGAGAAAATAAATGTCCCTGTAACAAAAAGTATGGGCTATGGCAAAATGATTGATGCAATTTTTGGAGAGTATTGCGAACACCACCTTATTCAGCCTACCTTCATAACAGATTATCCTGTAGAGACTTCTCCGCTTACCAAACGACACAGGTCCGATCCTTCACTTACTGAGCGTTTCGAACTATTTGTAAATGGAAAGGAGCTGGCCAATGCTTATAGCGAGCTGAATGATCCTATCGACCAGCTGGAAAGGTTCCAGGACCAGATAAGACTTAAGGACAAGGGCGACGACGAGGCCATGTTCATTGATATGGATTTTGTCAGGGCACTTGAATACGGAATGCCACCTACATCGGGTATGGGTATTGGCATAGACAGACTGACAATGTTTATGACGAATTCACCATCTATTCAGGATGTACTTTTCTTTCCTCAAATGCGTCCGGAAAACTTATAATATGTTTATAGACAACCTCTCTTCCACAAAGAATCCAAAAATCAAGGAACTTATTGAGCTTCAGGAAAAATCCAGAGAGCGCAGGGAGAAGGGTTTATTCATTGTAGAGGGTGTCAGGGAGGTGGAGGCGTGTATCAGTCACGGGTATAAAATAGAATCTCTTTTTTTCTACCCCGATGAATATCCTGAGGATCTTGCCTCCAATATCTCTTGTGACCATCTTTATTCAGTTTCGTCGAATGTCTACTCCAGGATCGCATACCGCGGGGGTACAGAGGGCGTGACGGCTATTGTGCGGGAGAAGAAACTCAAACTTGTTGATATAAGACTATCTGCAAATCCTCTGATAATTGTACTGGAATCGGTTGAGAAGCCGGGGAACCTTGGGGCAATTCTTAGAACTGCAGACGCGGCAAGGGCAGATGCAGTTATAATATGCGACCCGCTTACAGATCTTTTCAATCCCAATGTCATAAGATCGAGTCTTGGGGGTATTTTCACAAATCAAGTATGCAGTTGTACATCAGATGAGTGTTATGAATGGTTAAAAAATAACGGGATAAAAATATTCTCTGCAGAACTACAGGCTGCCACATGGTACCACAAAACCGACATGACCTCTCCTGTTGCAATAGTCATGGGTAGTGAATCTGACGGGCTGACAGAATTCTGGAGAGCGAGAGCAGATGCCAGGATAAAAATTCCAATGAACGGAACAATTGACTCTTTGAATGTATCAGTTTCAACCGCCATTTTATGTTTTGAAGCTCTACGGCAGAGAGATTTTAACTATTAATTTCAAGAAAAAATGCGATTTGCCTTAATTGGAGACCCCATCTCTCACAGTCTTAGCCCTGCCCTGTTCCGGGCAGCATATCGCGGTTCCTTACATTCGTATGAGCTGCTTTATGCAGCAACCATAGATGAGGCCGTAATGAGGTTTAAAAATGAAGGTTTTGACGGATTGAATGTAACAACACCATATAAAGAGGATATACTAAAATATACAGACAAGAGGGATCATCTTACAGATATAATTGGTGCGTCAAATCTCATAATAAAAGAGGATAACCTGATAGCGGCCTACAATACAGATTTTTACGGTGTAAAAATGAGTATAGGAAATTATATCTGCAAGGGCGACAAAGTTGTTGTACTCGGGTGTGGAGGAGCAGGAAGAGCTGCTGCAATAGCTGCCAAAGCAGAAGGGTGCCGTGTAACAATCGTGAACAGATCAGAAAGCAAGGCCAGGGTCTTTTCTGAATCGGCAGGGATCAATTACAAAAACATTGAATACCTTCATAATGAAATAAAGCACTGCACACTTTTCATTAACACGTTATCAATATCTCTTGATGTTCTGGATAAAATTGATTTTACCGGAAAAATAGTTTTTGAGGCCAACTACAAATCACCCCAGTTATCGGACATAGAAAATCGCTGCAATGCAAAATATATATCGGGTAAATATTGGCTGTTAAACCAAGCAGTCCAGTCATTTCAACTGTTTACCTCCTCCCCACCCGATCTTGACTCAATGCGATTAATGTTAGATAATATTTAAAGTTTTTTATCTTTGTAGGCTATAAAAAAAGAAAGGTTTATGTCGCTAAATAAGGTAATGTTGATAGGTAATGTGGGCAAGGACCCGGAGATTCGTCATCTTGAAAATGATTCTGTGGTTGCCAGTATTGCTCTTGCTACAACAGAACGCTACAAGGACAAAAACGGAGAGTGGCAGGAACAGACTGAATGGCATAACATAGTTTGTTGGCGCGCTCTTGCAGAGAGGGTAGAAAAATATGTAAAAAAAGGATCCCAACTCTTTGTAGAGGGAAGAATTAAAACGAACAACTGGGTAGACAAAGAGGGGCAGAAAAGGTATTCTGTTGAGATTCTTGCAGACTCAATCCAATTACTGGGAAAAAGGCAGGAAACACAGCCTGCACCCCAGACAATTCAGCAAATTGTGGCACCGGCAGAATCTTTTGGAGAAGATTTACCAGACGATCTGCCTTTTTAATAAATTTAAATATAATTATGAAAGTTGATGTTATTCTAGGACTCCAATGGGGAGATGAGGGGAAAGGAAAGATTGTAGATGTTCTTGCCAAAGGATATCCGGTCATTGCACGTTTTCAGGGTGGCCCAAATGCAGGTCATTCGCTTCAGTTCGAAGATAAAAAATTTGTTCTTCATTCTATTCCATCAGGAATTTTCAGAAAAAACACACAGAATATCATTGGGAACGGAGTTGTACTCGATCCGATAATCTTTATGGAAGAGTGTAACAAGCTGCTAGAGATGGGAGTGCCTGTCAAGGAGCGCCTGCTTATCTCAAAGAAAGCTCATCTTATATTACCAACACATAGAATTATCGATGCCGCCTCAGAAGCCTCAAAAGGCACCTCAAAAATCGGGTCTACCTTAAAAGGAATAGGGCCCACATATATGGACAAAACAGGAAGGAATGGCGTTAGAGTTGGTGACATTCTCTCTCCAAATTTCCAAGAAAGGTTTTATGCCTTAAAGAACAAGCACATAAGTTTTCTTAAGCAGTTTGATTACCCTTGTGACATTAATGAGAACGAATCTCAATGGCTGGAATCAATAGATTTTCTAAGGCAATTCACTCTTATTGACGGTGAATACACAATCAATCATATGCTCGAAGATAACAAGCGCGTTCTTGCAGAAGGTGCCCAGGGTTCAATGCTTGATGTCGATTTTGGCTCATATCCATTTGTTACATCATCAACTACAACCTGTGCAGGAGCATGCACTGGTCTTGGTGTATCACCATCAAGTATAGGAACTGTATCAGGAATCTTCAAGGCGTACTGTACCAGAGTAGGCAGCGGACCGTTTCCGACCGAACTCAATGACGAGACAGGAGAGAACCTTCGTAAACTGGGTTTCGAATTTGGGGCCACTACCGGCAGACCCAGAAGAACCGGCTGGCTGGATCTTGTTGCGCTGAAATATGCTGTTATGATAAACGGTGTGACCCAGTTGATAATGATGAAGGCAGACGTGATGGACACGATGGATATAATAAAGATAGCTGTATCATATAAAATTGACGACAAGATAACAGATCAGGTACCTTACGATACATTTGCAGAGATTGAACCCGTATACAAGGAGTTCAAAGGATGGAAAAGGGACCTCACAAAAATCACAAAAGAGGACGACCTGCCTTATGAATTCATGACATATGTCCGCTTTATAGAAAAGGAGACCGGCATACCGATAAATATCATCTCACTCGGCCCGGACAGGGAACAAACAATAATAAGATAAAGTAAAAGTAGCTGTCTAATAAATATTAGGCAGCTTCTGTTTTATAATGATTGTCGCCACTAATTCTAGAAAGGGGCAAGCTCAGCTATAAGCACATCTGTTGGGGAGTTTGGGATCAAATGAAAAAGTAGGTGGAGCAGATTAGGTTAAAAATCATAATTGAGCAAAAGTATGGAAAATGCAGATCCAGGTGTGAAATTTGAAGGATGCTTGCATAGGAGGGTTTGGGTACCCACTGTGTGAACGGAACGTAAGAAAATCGAGTGCAGACCCGCGAGCTGATCTGCAAAAGCATAATATCGGGGCTGCCTTTGATTTTCAGCGGAGAGAACATGAAGTGGGTAAACCCGGTGCAGTATCCAAAAATCCATACCTGGGCTGAAAGTAATCCAGACTTTTTCTCCACTTGAAATTTATTGCTCCACCTACTTTTCAACATGATCCGGAGCTTGCCCATTGTATATGTGGCGATTATACAAAAAAAGGCTGTCTATTTTTTTAGACAGCCCCTTTTAGTTAAATTATTTCTTTCGTTTGTTTGGCAAATCAATCATAAGTTGCGGATTCTGCAGTGATGATCTACGCAACATAAATGCAATAGCAATCGCCACTAATGAGAGAGCAACAAAGAAGTACTCGGCGTTGACTGCCGATTGCAGGCTTGCTGCAGCCTTATCTGGAATTGACTCAGTTGTCTTAGTTATTATTATCCCGACAAATATAGGCACCACCAGCATTCCCATATTCTGTATCCAGTATATAAGCGAGTATGCAGTACCGAGGTTCTTTTCAGGAATGATTTTTGGAACTGTAGGCCACATCGCAGCCGGAACCAATGAATAACCTACACCAAGTATGGCTACACCAAGATATCCGAAAAACTCAATTCCAGGAGCAAATCCAATAATAAGATGAGATATCAGCACCAAAAACGACCCCAGAATCATGAAGCTGCTCGCCTTTCCTTTGGAATCTATGAGTGAACCAAATAGCGGAGTAAAGATCATGGTTGCGAAAGGAATCAATGATACCATAAGAGATGCCACTTCGCCCTCTATTCCGAAACGAGGGATAATTATTGTAGTTGCAAACCGTCTGAAGGAAATTATACAACAATAGAAAAATACACAAAGCAAAGATATAAGAATAAATTGCTTGTTACCCAAAATCCTTAAAATATCCGAGAACTTGAATTTCTCATCCTTCTCCTTTACAACATCGTTCTTCCTGTCCTCTTCTGCATTCTGCCTGTCGTACTTACTGTCCATGAAAACAAACATCGACCATAATACCAGGGCAATACACATCAATATCAAAGCTACAAGAGCCGGTTTGCTTGTTTCCGAAAAAGGAATATATGCCTGATCAAGATTAACAATTCTCGGAACAACAATAAGGGCCGTAGCTGTACCCATACGTGCAAAAGCAAGCTGGAGCCCCATCGCCAGAGCCATCTCCTTACCTTTGAACCATTTTGCAATAGAACGAGTTACTGCTACCCCGGCAATTTCACTTCCCAGACCGAATATGGCACATCCGGCATAAGCCAGCGCCAGTGATGGTTTATTGAAAGCTTTAGCCAACAAAAGATATAATCCGCTGTGTGCAAAAGTTTCTGAGATTGCATAAATAACTATAATAGAACCTATAACCATTAACCCAACAAAGAGAGAGCCGGTAAACCTGACTCCCCATTTGTCCAGTAACATACCGCAGATCACCAGACCTCCCCAGACACAGAGAAGTGAGTAAGCGCCTCCGTAAAGACCATAATCACTAAGGTTCCATGCAAGATCGAGATTCTGAGGATTATTAAAGATGTGACCGATACCACTAAAGAAATCGTCGAAGAAATATGAAGCGAACATAGGCAGAGAGAGGCTAAGCAACACTATCCACCGGGCACTTCTGGAGTTTTTCAGTAATCTTAAAGCTGAATTCATAGTTTATATATTATCTGAGATTACTTTTTAATATTTGGGAGCTCCAAACCGTAACCCTTCTTTTTATCTTCTGCTTTTAGCCATATCCCAAGCACGAAAGCCAAAACACCCAAAGATGCAAATATGAGCATAGGCACAGTATAATTATACTCCATCGGATTTGCCACGTCTTTGTTTGTTACTGTTAACGACCATCCTATCAACATAGGGAACAACATCAGACCAATATTCTGGATCCAGAAAACAACAGAATATGCAGAACCCAGATAACGGTTTTCTACCAGCTTAGGTACAGATGGCCAAAGAGCGGCAGGTACCAGAGAGAAGCTCACGCCAAGAATAACAATCGCAGAATAGGCCACAACTTTTGTGAAATAAGCTGCTGGAACCAAAGCAAAAATCATATGACAAGCAATCATAAGCAACGAGCCAAGTATAAGCATTGTTGCTGCTTTTCCCTTGCGGTCAAGGAAAGCTCCAAGAAGAGGTGTCAATATCATTGCACCTATCGGGAAGTATGAAAATATATCACTTGCCTCTGTATTAGTTATATTCAGACGGCACTCAAGCATGTTTGCAGCAAATTTCTGGAATGGGAAAATAGCTGAGTAATATAAAACGCAAAGTCCGGAAACAATCAGGAATGTCTTGCTTGTAAATAATATTCCCAAATCCCCTATCTTGAATGGTTCTTCAGGCTCATCACCTCTTTCTCCAAGTTGTTTTTCCAACTTCTTGTCAAAGAAGTAATATGTCATAAAACAGATTAAACCTATGAAAAGCAGAATAAGTACGAAAAGCACAGGCTTACTTATATCCCCGTAATAATCAGCTATCCTTGGCGATATCCTGAATACTGCAAACACACCCAGACGCGCAATAGCCATTTCTATACCCATTGCAAGAGCCAGTTCCTTATCCTTAAACCACTTTACAATTCCTTTTGAAACCGTGATACCTGCCATTTCAACTCCGCATCCGAATATCATGAAACCAAGAGATGCCAGCTTGGCAGATGCAGGGAAAGATGTCCACCACGAATTGAGCCAAACCTCAAGACCAGTTCCGGCAAACGCCGGACTTACTGCATAGAACTTAATGGCAGCCCCTGTAACCATAATGATTCCTGACAGTAGTGCTGTTGCACGGACGCCAATCTTGTCCAGGATCACCCCAGCAAAAATCAGAAAAAGAGCAAAAACATTCAGAAAATACTCAGAACTCGCAAAAGTTCCGTACGTCTTAGGTGTCCAGCCCCTGCCTGTTTCCAACAGGCTTTGCAGTGGAGATAATACATCCACAAACATATACGCAAAGAACATCATCGAAGCCAGCAAGATCAGGACCGTCCAACGGACTCCGGCCCTATCCCTCAGGAGTAGTAATTTTTTTTCCACGGTTAAACTATTTTAAGTGATTATTTGTTATAAAAGGCCAACAAAATATGGTATTTTCTTCAATTGGCAAAATAAAATTTAAATTCTGCCATATAGCAAATATGTTGTAACTTGCTGCGTTTTAAAAACAGATAACTTAAAAGTGGAAATTCTTGATAAAATAAATAGTCCCGCAGACCTCAAAGATTTGAGCAGTAACGATCTCCAGAAAGTCTGCAAAGAATTAAGAGAATATATCATTGAATGTTGTGCACATAATCCCGGTCATATAGGAGCAAGTCTGGGTACTGTAGAACTGACGGTGGCCCTGCATTATGTCTATAACACTCCCAATGATAAACTAATTTGGGATGTCGGTCATCAGGCCTACTCACACAAAATTCTGACCGGCAGAAGAGATCAGTTTGTCAACAATCGCAAATATCAGGGAATTAGCGGATTCCCGAAAATATCAGAGAGTCCTTATGATGCGTTTGGAGTCGGTCACTCATCTACCTCCATTTCTGCTGCACTGGGTATATCTGTAGCATCCGATCTGCAGGGGGAAAAAGATAAAATAATAGCAATAATCGGTGATGGTGCACTAACAGGCGGACTGGCTTATGAGGGACTTAACAATGCAGGTGCCCTAAGGTCAGATATTCTGGTCATTCTAAACGACAATCAGATCTCTATAGATCCAAACGTCGGGGCAATGCACAACTATCTTTTACGACTCACAACATCTCAGTCATATAACAGGTTCAAAAACAAAATCTGGGAAACTATTGGTTCAAAATGGCTCAGGAGTATAATCCAGAAGTTTGTGTTCAGTACAAAGGCTGCCATATTTAAAAGTGGTTCCATTTTTGAGTCGTTGGGATTCAGGTATTTCGGTGCAATTGATGGTAACGATCTTGGACAACTCATTACAACTCTCTCCAGTTTTAAAGAGATAAAGGGTCCAAAACTGCTCCACATTGTTACAAAAAAAGGAAAAGGCTTCAAACCCGCAGAAATGGATCAGATTGGCTGGCATGCGCCCGGAACATTCGATAAAATCACAGGAAAAAAGAGTACGGACCAACAAGATAAGGGAACAAAATATCAGGATGTTTTTGGGGAGACTCTTTTAGAACTAGCAAAAGATAACCCCAAAATTATCGGAATCACCCCCGCAATGCCCTCGGGGTGTTCTATGAATATAATAATGAGAGAACTACCCGAAAGATCATTTGATGTTGGAATTGCTGAACAACATGCAGTTACATTTTCCGCAGGACTGGCATCGCAGGGATTTCTCCCCTACTGTAATATTTACTCCAGTTTTATGCAACGGGCATACGATTGTGTTATCCACGATGTTGCCCTTCAAAACCTAAAAGTGATATTCTGTCTGGACAGAGGCGGACTGGTTGGTGAGGACGGTGCCACACACCACGGAGTGTTCGATCTCTCTTATTTCAGATGTATTCCTAACCTTACAATATCGGCACCAATTAATGAGAAAGAACTTAGAAACCTGCTATATTCAGCACAATTTCCGGAATATGGGTCAACAGTAATAAGATATCCCAGAGGATATGGCGAAGGGCTGAACTGGAAAGGTGAATTCAAGATGATAGAGATTGGAAAAGCAAGCCTTCTGACAAACGGGGAAAATATTGCCATTCTTAGTATAGGTACAATCGGGAACAGAGCAGCAGAGGCAGTACGCAGGGCTTCCAACATAGGTATCTCCGTGATGCATTACGATATGCGTTTTCTTAAGCCGATAGACCTTGATGCGCTAAAGAACGCAACAGAAAAATGTAAAACTATAATTACCGTAGAAGACGCATCTGTCATAGGAGGGTTATTTTCTGCAGTCAGCGAGTATATTGCATCCGGTGCTCTTGCTGTTAAGGTAATTGGACTCGGCGTTCCGGACAGATTCATCGAACAAGGAACAATTCCTGAGTTGCAGGCCGAGTGCGGGTATGATGAGAACAGCATTTACAAAACAATACTGAATGTCGCACAAGGAACATAAACATAAATTCAAGGAGTTTCGGTACCATAAAGAGGCCCGACACAGGAGAAGGATTTCGGATCATGAGACCAAAAGGCTAGATGCAGTGTTCACCCATCCTTTCTGGGGGCTTCTTGTCTTTGTATTCATAATCTGGCTTATCTTTTTCTGTACCTTCCGTCTTGGAGCCTATCCACAGGCAGGAATTGAATGGTTGATGGATAGTGGAGCAGTATTCATTCACAACAATTTATCCGAAGGGTGGGTTAATGATTTTCTAAGTCAGGGGGTAATTATGGGAGTGGGAAGCGTCCTGGCTTTTCTTCCAAACATTCTCATCCTGTTTTTCTTTCTGTCGCTGTTACAGGAGACAGAATACCTTCCAAGAGCAGCCACTATCATGGACAAATACATGCACCGGATAGGGTTACACGGAAGTTCCTTCATACCACTGCTTATGGGTTTTGGTTGTAACGTTCCCGCAATCATGGCAACAAGGACAATAAAGAGAAAGTCCGACAGGATACTTACAATGCTTATGATACCATATATACCATGCAGTGCAAGGATACCTACATTTCTTCTTTTCTCAGGAATATTTTTTCCTCAAAATCAGGTTCTCGCATTAAGCCTACTTTACTTCGGAGGTATCCTGACAGGTATTCTGATGGCTATCATATTCAAAAAGATATTTTTCAACTTTGGAATAAAAGATTACGATATACCTCTCCCGCTATACAGAAAGCCCTCTTTGAAAAGTTCTGTCAGTAATATGTGGGATGCCGCATGGCAATACATGAAAAAAATAGGCACAGTTGTTCTGCTCGCAGTAATAATAGTATGGGCTCTAGATTACTTTCCTCTTAAGGACAAGAACAATCCTGATATAAACCGTGTTTCCTATCTTGAACATTTCGGAAAGGTTGTCCAGCCAACCCTGGCACCCCTTGGTTTTGACTGGAAAATGAGCGTGAGCCTAGTAACCGGAATTACAGCCAAAGAATTTATAATAAGCACACTCGGAGTTGTATACCATGCCGAAGATGATCGACACACAAAAGTCAGGTCAAATACATCATTGATGAGCAGAATAAAGGATGAGGAGGTCTTCAATAAGGCAAATGCTCTGTCATTTATGATATTTGCGCTATTGTACATGCCATGTGTAGCTACGGCATATACAATAAGGAAGGAGACAAATACGTGGAAATGGGCATTGCTGTCAATTTTCTCCACTATTGCAGTAGCCTGGATAGCAGCCTTTTTCGCATATAGAATCGGACTTATAGTATTTATGTAGACAATTTTTGATTATTTGATAATTTTTTTTGGAGTTTAAGCAAAAACCTATATCTTTGCAGTCCCTTAAATGAAAAAGGGGTTAGGCAACAATGCCGATGTAGCTCAGTTGGCCAGAGCAGCTGATTTGTAATCAGCTGGTCGGGGGTTCGAATCCCTCCATCGGCTCTTAGTTTTTTGAAGAAATGTAATAATGGGGAGATACCAAAGTGGCCAACTGGGGCAGACTGTAAATCTGCTGGCTTACGCCTTCGTAGGTTCGAATCCTGCTCTCCCCACTATTTTTTTATTGCGGAAGTAGCTCAGTTGGTAGAGCATCAGCCTTCCAAGCTGAGGGTCGCGAGTTCGAACCTCGTCTTCCGCTCTTAGTAAGCCAGTGTAGCTCAGAGGTAGAGCGCTTCCTTGGTAAGGAAGAGGCCATGGGTTCAATTCCCATCACCGGCTCTACAAGTGTGTAAATAATTCATTATAAATTAAATTCTATTATTATGGCAAAAGAAACTTACAAAAGGGACAAGCCGCACGTAAACATCGGAACCATTGGTCACGTTGACCATGGCAAGACTACCTTGACTGCTGCTATCACAATGGTTTTAGCACGTAAAGGTCTTTCTGAGATCCGATCATTTGACTCTATCGACAACGCTCCTGAAGAAAAAGAGCGTGGTATTACTATCAACACTGCACACATCGAGTATCAGACTGCAACACGTCACTATGCTCACGTAGACTGTCCGGGACACGCCGACTACGTTAAGAACATGGTAACAGGTGCTGCCCAGATGGACGGTGCAATTATCGTAGTAGCTGCAACAGATGGTCCGATGCCTCAGACCCGTGAACACATTCTTCTTGCCCGTCAGGTAAACGTTCCTAAGATCGTTGTATTCCTGAACAAAGTTGACATTGTTGACGATCCTGAAATGATAGACCTAGTTGAAATGGAAGTTCGCGAGCTGTTAAGCTTCTACAAATATGATGGTGACAATGCTCCTGTAATCCGCGGTTCTGCACTTGGTGCACTTAACGGTGACCCTCAGTGGGAAGCTAAAGTTATGGAACTTATGGATGCTGTTGACTCATTCATTCCAATTCCTCCTCGTGAAAACGAAAAACCTTTCCTTATGCCTGTTGAGGACGTGTTCTCGATCACTGGTCGCGGTACAGTTGCCACTGGTCGTATTGAAACAGGTGTTATCAAGACAGGTGAAGAAATTCAGGTTATCGGTCTTGGTGAAGAGCCAAGAAAATCTGTTGTTACAGGTGTTGAGATGTTCCGTAAGATTCTTGACAGAGGTGAAGCAGGTGATAACGTAGGTCTTCTTCTTCGTGGTATAGACAAGAAAGATATCAAACGTGGTCAGGTTATTGCTAAACCAGGTACTATCACTCCTCATAAGATGTTCAAGGCAGAGATCTACGTTCTTAAGAAAGACGAAGGTGGCCGTCACACTCCTTTCCACAACAGGTATCGTCCTCAGTTCTTTATCCGCACATTGGATATTACTGGTGAGATCATGCTTCCGGAAGGAACAGAGATGGTAATGCCAGGTGATAACGTTACCATTACAGTTGAACTTATCTATCCAGTAGCTATCAACCAGGGTTTGCGTTTTGCAATCCGCGAAGGTGGCCGTACAGTTGGAGCAGGTCAGGTAACTGAGATCCTAGACTAAATTTACAACAAGTCAGTCAAACCTACCGGGGTGACTGACTTGATATTTTAGGGGCATAGTTCAAGGGTAGAATAGCGGTCTCCAAAACCGTTGATGGGAGTTCGAATCTCTCTGCCCCTGCAATACCGGGGGTTACGCTCCAGTAGTAAATAATCCGGATGAGACAGAAATTGCTTCCTTTGTTTCAGACGATAATCAAAAAAAAATGAACAAGATTAAGTTGTATCTTCAAGAATCGTACATTGAACTGGTAAAAAAAGTTAGTTGGCCTTCATGGAGTCAGCTGCAAGGTTCAGCTATCGTTGTTATGATAGCTTCACTTATTTTTGCTTTGGTCATTTTTGCTATGGACCTTGGGTTCAGAAACATTATGACTTTTATTTACAAGATGTTGTACTAAACTTATGAGTGAAATTTCCAAAAAATGGTATGTCATCAGAGCTGCCGGTGGAAAAGAGAAAAAGGCTAAAGAATACATAGAGAACGAGATCAAGAGATTGAATCTTCAAGACTATGTATCCCAGGTACTTATTCCCACAGAGAAAATTTACCAGGTAAAAAATGGTAAAAAAGTGAGCATGGAGAGAATTTTCTATCCTGGCTACATTCTCATAGAAGCTGCCCTGACCGGAGAGATTCAACATCTCATAAGGAACCTGCCCCATGTTTCGGGCTTTCTGACAGAAAAAGCTGGAAAAGACAAAGAACCTGTTCCACTTCGCGTGTCTGAAGTCAACCGCATTTTAGGACGCGTAGACGAGCTTGTAGATATGGAGGAAGAGAATATCACTCCTTTCATCACAGGAGAAGCTGTGAAAGTTATTGATGGTCCTTTCAATGGTTTCGACGGAACTGTAGAAGAGATAATCGAAGACAAGAAAAAGCTGAAGGTTATGGTGAAAATTTTTGGAAGGAAAACTCTTTTGGAGTTAAATTTTGTTCAAGTAGTAAAAGAATAAACAATAAACATTATGGCTAAAGAAGTTGCCGCTCTCATTAAATTGCAGATTAAAGGCGGCGCAGCTAATCCCTCACCACCGGTAGGGCCCGCTTTGGGTTCGAAGGGTGTAAACATAATGGATTTTTGCAAGCAGTTCAACGCTCGCACCCAAGATAAGGCTGGTAAGATATTACCTGTCATTATCACTGTTTACAGCGATAAGTCTTTTATATTTATCGTAAAACAACCCCCCGTTGCCGTTCAGTTGAAAGAAGCTGCGAAGATCCAGTCAGGATCTGCCGAACCTAACAGAAAGAAGGTAGGCTCTGTCACTTGGGAACAAATCCGTGCTATAGCAACAGATAAAATGCCCGATATGAATGCATTTACCCTTAAGTCGGCCATGTCTATGGTTGCGGGTACAGCAAGAAGTATGGGTATCACTGTTTCAGGAGCATTTCCCGACGATGTTAACTAATAAATCCTGCGAAAATGAGTAAGCTAACAAAAAATCAAAAAGTAGTATACGCAAAGGTAGACCCTTCTAAACAGTATAAGTTGGCAGAGGCTTGTGATTTGGTAAAAGAACTCTCTTTCACTAAATTTGATGCTTCGGTTGATATTGCTGTCAGATTAGGGGTAGACCCTCGTAAGGCGAACCAGATGGTACGCGGCGTCGTAACTCTTCCTCATGGAACAGGTAAGACAGTCCGTGTATTGGTACTATGTACTCCGGACAAGGAAGCAGAGGCCACAGCGGCCGGTGCAGACCTGGTCGGACTTGACGACTATATTGAGAAAATCAAGAACGGATGGACAGATATAGATGTAATCATTTGCACCCCATCTGTGATGGCAAAAATTGGTGCTATTGGTCGTATCCTTGGTCCTCGCGGCTTGATGCCAAACCCTAAAACAGGTACCGTTACCATGGATGTTGGTAAGGCTGTCACCGAGGTAAAAGCCGGTAAGATAGACTTTAAGGTAGACAAACAAGGTATCGTGCACGCAAGCATAGGTAAGGTTTCTTTCCCTCCTGCCTCACTGGTAGAAAATGCGATAGAATTCTTGAATACAGTTGTCAAATTAAAACCTCAGGCATTGAAGGGAACTTATGTAAGGAGCATCTTTTTGTCCTCAACAATGAGCCCTGGTATAAATATCGATAGCAAGACTATAAGTGCTGCTGAATAATAAATATGTTTTATGAAAAAAGAGGAAAAAAAACAAATTATTGAGAGTCTGGCAGCACAATTAGAGCAAACACCTAATTTCTATTTAACTGACATATCTGGTTTAAATGCAGATAAAACAGCTAAATTACGTCGTGCTTGCTTTGAAAAGCAGATCAAGCTGGTTGTTGTTAAAAACACCCTCCTTCGTAAAGCTTTGGAAAAAATGGCCTTGACTGACGCTGAGTTACTATTCCCTGTACTCGAAGGTCCTACAGCAGTTATGTTCACAGAGGCAGCAAGTGCCCCTGCAAAACTGATTCAGGAGTTTGGCAAGAAAAATGGCAAACCTGTCCTTAAAGGAGCTTTGGTACAAGAATGCGCATATGTTGGTGAAAATCAGCTTGACGCATTGGTATCTATTAAATCACGCGAAGAACTTATCGGTGACATTATCGGTCTTCTTCAATCTCCTGCACAAAATGTTATTTCTGCACTTCAAACAAATGCAGGTGGTAAGATTGCAGGTATTGTAAAGACCCTATCAGAAAAAGAATAAAAAGAATTTTAAACGTTTTAAAAATTTATAACCATGGCAGATATCAAAAAATTTGCAGAAGAACTAGTTAACCTATCTGTAAAAGATGTACAAGAATTGGCAAAAATCCTTAAAGATGAATATGGAATTGAACCTGCAGCAGCTGCCGTAGCTGTTGCTGCTCCGGCCGCTGCAGCTGCAGCTGTTGAAGTAGAACAGACTCAGTTTGATGTTATCCTTATTTCAGCTGGTCAGGCAAAACTACAAATCGTTAAAGCTGTAAAAGAAATTACAGGTTTAGGTTTGAAAGAGGCTAAAGACTTGGTTGACCAGGCCCCTAAGGCTATCAAGGAAAAAGTTTCAAAAGCAGAAGCTGAACAAGTAAAAGCTCAGTTAGAAGAGGCAGGCGGAGAAGTTGAAGTTAAATAACTCCAAAATCCCGTTCATCGGGCACACTAACAGGTTTAGAGCCATTTAAGGCTCTAAGCCTTTTTGTCGTTATTTTAGAATATTTTCAACCAATCCACAAACAATGTCGCAAAAAACAAATAATCAGCGGATTACATTCGCGACTTCCAAAGCCCTCCTGGATTATCCAGATTTCTTAGAGGTGCAGCTGAAGTCTTTCAAGGATTTCTTCCAACTTGAAACTACTCCGGAGAATCGTAAGAACGAAGGCCTTTTCAAGGTTTTTCAGGAAATCTTCCCTATTACAGATACCCGTAATAATTTTGTTCTTGAGTTTATTGACTATTTTATTGACCCCCCTCGTTATTCAATCGAGGAGTGTTTGGAAAGAGGTTTAACATATAGCGTTCCTCTTAAAGCAAAACTCAAGCTGTTCTGTACAGACCCGGAACATGAAGATTTCGATACGGTTATTCAGGATGTTTACCTTGGGACTATTCCATACATGACCCCAAGAGGTACATTTGTAATTAACGGTTCTGAGAGAATTGTCGTGTCACAGTTACACCGCTCACCTGGTGTATTTTTCGGACAGAGTGTACACGCAAACGGAACCAAACTATATTCAGCACGAATTATCCCGTTCAAGGGATCGTGGATCGAATTTGCAACTGACATCAACAATGTCATGTATGCATATATCGACAGAAAGAAAAAATTGCCCGTTACAACCCTTCTAAGAGCAATCGGCTACGAAAGTGATAAAGATATTCTTGACATTTTCGGCCTTGCCAATGAGATAAAAGTAACTAAGGCTAACATAAAGAAATGCCTGGGAAGCAAACTTGCAGCAAGAGTGTTAAAGACATGGAACGAGGATTTCGTAGATGAGGATACTGGAGAGGTAGTTTATATTGAGAGAAACGAAATCGTTCTGGACCGTGAGACAGTCCTTGATGAGCACCATTTGGATATTATTCTGGAATCGGGTGTAAGCACGATCCTTGTTCACAAGGAGGAGGCTAACATCAGTGATTTCGCCATTATACATAATACATTACAGAAAGACCAGTGTAACTCTGAGAAAGAGGCCGTTTTCTACACATACAGACAGCTTCGTAACTCTGAACCACCAGATGAGGCCACTGCGAGAGATGTAATTGACAAATTATTCTTTTCGGACAAGAGATATGACCTTGGAGAGGTAGGAAGATACAGGTTGAATCACAAACTCAATCTTACCACTTCCGATGAAACCCGGGTACTTACTAAGGCAGATATTATTGAGATTATACGCTACCTTATCCAGCTTATCAACTCAAAAGCAACCGTTGACGATATTGACCACTTGAGTAACCGTCGTATCAGGACAGTTGGCGAACAATTGGCCAATCAGTTCAGCGTTGGTCTTTCCCGTATGGCACGTACCATCAGGGAGAGAATGAATGTAAGGGACAATGAGGTCTTCACTCCTATCGACCTTATAAATGCTAAGACCCTCTCTTCTGTAATCAACTCGTTTTTCGGTACCAGTCAGCTGTCGCAGTTCATGGACCAGACCAATCCTCTTGCAGAGATGACCCACAAACGTCGTCTTTCAGCTTTGGGACCAGGTGGTCTTTCGAGAGACAGAGCCGGTTTTGAGGTTCGAGACGTTCACTATACACACTATGGCCGTCTTTGTCCGATTGAGACTCCTGAGGGACCTAACATCGGTCTTATATCGTCTCTTTGCGTTTATGCAAAGATCAACGACCTTGGATTCATCGAGACTCCTTACCGCAAAGTAGAAAACGGTGTTGTAGACATGACTGTCAAAGGTTGTGTATACATGAGTGCAGAGGAGGAAGAGGAGAAGATGGTAGCTCAGGCAAACGTACACATAGACGAAAACGGAAACATGACCGATGAGAGGATCAAGTGCCGTTTTGAAGCAGACTATCCGGTAGTAGGAAAAGAGGATGTCAACCTGGTTGACGTATCACCTAACCAGATTGCTTCAATAGCTGCTTCGCTGATTCCTTTCCTTGAACATGACGACGCTAACCGTGCCCTGATGGGATCAAACATGATGCGCCAGGCTGTTCCGCTTATAAAGCCTGAAGCCCCAATTGTTGGTACAGGTCTTGAGGGACCAGTTGTAAAAGACTCAAGGACACAGATCAATGCCAGAGGCAAGGGAGAGGTTGTATATGTAGATGCCCGTGAGATTCATGTAAAATATGAACAGACCGAAAGCGAAAGATTTGTTAGTTTCGATCCTGAAATAACAGTATACAAGCTTCCGCTCTACAGAAAGACAAACCAGAACACATCAATAACCCTTAAGCCAATTGTCAGAAAGGGAGAAAAAGTTATTGCAGGTCAGATAATGACAGATGGATATGCAACCCAGAATGGTGAACTTGCATTGGGACGCAATCTTAAAGTGGCATTCATGCCATGGAAGGGATATAACTTTGAAGATGCAATCGTTTTGTCTGAAAGACTTTTGAGAGAAGACGTGTTTACTTCTATACATGTAGACGAATATATAATGGAGGTCCGCGATACCAAACGTGGTATGGAGGAACTCACATCGGACATTCCAAACGTAAGTGAAGAGGCAACCAAGGATCTTGACGAAAACGGTATCATAAGAATAGGTGCAAACATCGAACCCGGTGATATCCTGATCGGCAAGATTACCCCTAAAGGCGAAAGTGACCCTTCTCCGGAAGAGAAACTGCTCAGGGCCATCTTTGGTGACAAAGCCGGTGATGTAAAGGATGCTTCTCTAAAGGCATCTCCGTCATTGAGAGGAACCATAATAGATAAGAGACTATTCTCAAGAGTAGCAAAAGAGAACAACAAAAAAGGAAAATCTGTTTCAAAAAATCAGATACAGCACGCAGAAGAGAACTTTAACAGAAAAGCAGCAATTCTTCGTCAGAACTTCCTCGAAAGACTCTTCTCAATTCTTGAAGGGAAAGCTTCTCAGGGCATTAGTGACCTTTATGGTGTTGAAATCATTGGCAAGAATGCTGATTTCAAATATGATGTAATTGAAAAGATTGACTACGAAAACATCAATCCTGTCAAGTGGACAGCAGACAAAAATACAAACAACCTTATCAAGCAACTGATAAACAATTATCTTATTGCCCACAAGGAGTATGATGCCGAGCTTAAGAGAATCAAGTACAATCTTACAATTGGTGACGAGCTGCCAACCGGCATAATGCAGTTGGCTAAGGTATATGTTGCCAAAAAGAGGAAGATCAAGGTTGGAGATAAAATGGCAGGACGTCACGGAAACAAAGGTATTGTAGCCAAAGTTGTAAGAGACGAGGATATGCCTTTCCTTGAAGATGGTACTACTGTAGATATCGTCCTTAACCCGCTTGGTGTACCTTCCCGTATGAACCTTGGTCAGATTTACGAAACTGTTCTTGGTTGGGCAGGGGTGGAACTGGGACAGCGTTTCAGCACTCCTATCTTTGACGGAGCAACGCTGGACGAGATCTGTGACTTCACCACCAAGGCAGGTGTTCCAAGGTTTGGAAAATCATACCTGAGGGACGGTGGAACAGGAGAACTGTTTGACCAGCCTGCAACTGTAGGTGTGATCTACATGCTAAAACTCGGACACATGGTTGATGACAAAATGCACGCCCGTTCAATTGGTCCTTACTCTCTTATTACTCAACAACCGCTTGGTGGTAAAGCACAGTTTGGCGGTCAGAGATTCGGAGAGATGGAGGTATGGGCACTTGAAGCATTTGGTGCTGCCAATATCCTTCAGGAGATCCTTACAATCAAGTCTGACGACGTAGTTGGAAGATCCAGAGCTTATGAAGCAATTGTAAAAGGCGACCCTATGCCTACACCTGGCATACCGGAGTCTTTGAACGTGTTGCTGCATGAACTGCGTGGTCTGGGGCTCAGCGTTACACTGGACTAATTTGTTAATAGTATTTGAAAATTTGATAACACAATAATATGTCTTTCAAAAAAGAGATTAAGGTTAAAAGCAATTTCAACCAAATTACTATAGGCTTAGCTTCGCCGGAGGAGATCCTTGAGAAATCCTCAGGTGAAGTCTTAAAGCCAGAAACAGTAAACTATCGTACCTATAAACCAGAGAGGGATGGTCTCTTCTGCGAACGTATTTTTGGTCCTTACAAGGACTACGAATGCCATTGCGGAAAATACAAGAGAATCCGCTATCGTGGAATTATTTGTGACCGATGCGGTGTTGAAGTAACTGAGAAAAAGGTACGTCGCGAGAGAATGGGTCATATAAACCTTACTGTGCCTGTTGCTCATATCTGGTACTTCCGCTCGACTCCAAACAAGATAGGATATCTACTGGGTATCCCTTCCAAAAAGCTTGAGGGTATTATCTATTATGAGCGCTACGTTGTAATTCAGCCGGGTATAAAAGAGAAAGATGGTATTAAGACAAATGACTTCCTTACAGAAGACGAGTATCTTAATATCCTTGAATCCCTTCCAAGAGAGAACCAGCTACTGGACGATATGGATCCCAACAAATTCCTTGCAGGAATGGGCGCCGATGCCATTTATAAGATGTTGGCAAGAATAAACCTTGACGAACTCTCTTATGAACTCAGACACAAGACTGAAACCGAAACATCGCAGCAAAGAAAAGCAGATGCACTAAAGAGACTCAGTGTTGTTGAAGCCTTCCGCGAATCAAGGGAGATAAACAATCCTGAGTGGATGATTATGAAAGTCATCCCTGTGATTCCTCCAGAGCTTCGTCCATTGGTTCCATTAGATGGTGGTCGCTTTGCAACATCCGACCTGAACGACCTTTACCGCAGGGTAATCATCCGCAACAACCGATTAAAGAGACTTATAGAGATTAAGGCTCCGGAGGTTATTCTCAGGAATGAGAAGAGGATGCTACAGGAGGCAGTCGATTCGCTCTTCGACAACTCACGCAAATCAAATGCAGTTAAAACAGAGGCAAACCGTACGCTTAAATCACTATCCGACAGCTTAAAAGGTAAACAAGGACGTTTCCGTCAGAACCTTTTAGGTAAAAGGGTGGACTACTCGGCACGTTCTGTAATTGTCGTTGGTCCCGAGTTGAAGATGCACGAGTGCGGTATTCCAAAAGATATGGCGGCAGAACTTTTCAAACCATTTGTAATAAGGAAACTTATAGAAAGGGGAATTGTAAAGACAGTAAAATCTGCAAAGAAAATAGTAGACAGAAAAGATCCTGTAATATGGGATATTCTTGAGAATGTAATGAAGGGTCATCCGGTTCTACTAAACCGTGCCCCTACCCTGCACAGACTAGGTATCCAGGCTTTCCAGCCTAAACTGATTGAGGGAAAAGCCATACAGCTTCATCCACTTTCATGTACTGCATTCAACGCCGACTTTGACGGTGACCAGATGGCTGTCCATCTACCGTTAGGCAATGCAGCAATACTTGAGGCACAGCTTCTTATGCTTGGTTCGCACAACATTCTGAACCCTGCCAACGGAGCCCCTATCACTGTTCCTTCGCAGGACATGGTTCTTGGTCTTTATTATATTACCAAATCGCGTCCTGGAGTAAAAGGAGAGGGAATGAAGTTCTATGGTCCGGAAGAGGTTGTCATTGGCAACAACGAAGGAAGATTAGGTCTTCATGCCGAGATTGAGGTGAGGTTGCCAATAGATTTTATGGATCTGTCAAAAGGTTACGCACTCAGAAAGACCACTGCCGGAAGAATCTTGTTCAATCAGGTTGTTCCAAAGGAAGTTGGTTATATAAACGAGGTTTTGACAAAAAAATCCTTAAGGGATATTATCGGAAATGTGCTTAAGGTAGCCGGAGTGGCAAGAACCGCACAGTTCCTTGACGATATCAAAGAGATCGGTTACATGATGGCATTCAGGGGAGGTCTTTCATTCAACCTTGATGATGTTATCATTCCTGCAGAAAAACAAGGGCTTGTAGAAGAGGGTTACAAGGCAGTTGAGAACATCATGTTCTCATACAACAATGGTCTGATAACCAACAATGAGAGATATAATCAGATTATCGATATCTGGACAACCACCAACTCAAGGCTTACAAACATTGTAGAGAAGAGGATTGCAGAAGACAATCAGGGATTCAATCCTGTATATATGATGCTTCACTCCGGTGCCCGTGGATCAAAAGAGCAGATTCGTCAGCTCTCAGGTATGCGCGGTCTGATGGCCAAACCTCAGAAGTCCGGATCATCAAGTGCCGAGATTATCGAAAATCCAATCTTATCCAACTTCAAGGAGGGTCTTTCCGTTCTTGAGTACTTTATATCTACCCACGGTGCCAGAAAGGGTCTTGCAGATACAGCTCTTAAGACTGCCGATGCAGGTTACCTTACCCGCCGTCTTGTTGACGTATCACATGACGTTATTATAAATGAGGATGACTGCGGCACACTTCGCGGTCTTGTGGCAACAGCAATAAAGAATAAGGATGAGATTGTAGAATCTCTATACGACAGAATTCTTGGAAGAACATCGGTTCATGATATTTACAACCCTCTTACAGGTGAAAGGGTCATCGAAGCAGGAGAACAGATAACAGAAGACATTGCTTCACTTATTCAGTCTCTTCCTATAGAACAGGTAGAAATCCGTTCCGTACTTACTTGCGAGTCACGTAAAGGTGCATGCGCAAAATGCTATGGACGTAACCTCTCTACCGGAAGAATGGTTCAGAAGGGAGAAGTTGTTGGTGTAATTGCTGCCCAATCTATCGGTGAGCCGGGTACCCAGCTGACACTTAGAACTTTCCACGTCGGTGGTACTGCATCAAGCATCGCTTCGGAGAATGAAATCATTGCAAGGTATGAAGGTCGTCTTGAATTTGACGAGCTCCGTACAATATCGAGAGTAGCCGACGGTGGCCTTCAAGAGGTTGTCATTGGTCGTACAGCTGAAATGCGTATTGTTGACCACAACACCGGCATTACACTTTCACAACAGTTTGTTCCTTATGGTGCCACACTATATTACAAGGATGGCGACCACGTTAAAAAGGGAGACAAGATTTGCGAATGGGATGCATACAATGCTGTAACTATTGCTGAGACTGCCGGTAAAGCAGTATTTGACAGTCTTATAGAAGGTGTCACATACAGAGAAGAGGCAGCCGATGAATACTCACTGCACAAAGAGAAGGTAGTAATTGAATCCCGCGATAAATCGAAGAACCCTACCATCAAGATTATGGATGACAAGATTGACCTCAAGCAGTACAACCTGCCTGTTGGTGCTCATATCATGGTAGAAAACGGGAAGAAGGTAAAGATTGGTGATATTCTTGTTAAGATTCCAAGAGCTATCGGTAAATCCGGTGACATCACCGGTGGTCTTCCTCGTGTTACTGAGCTGTTTGAAGCCCGTAACCCGTCTAATCCGGCAATCGTTGCCGAAATAAACGGTGAAATTCTAATGGGTAAAATCAAGAGAGGTAACCGCGAAATCGTTATCAGATCCAAGACGGGAGAAGAGAAACGCTACTCGGTTCCACTTTCAAAACAGATTCTGGTACAGGAAAACGACTATGTAAGAGCAGGTATGCCACTTTCCGATGGTGCAATCTCTCCTACAGATATTCTTGCTATACAGGGCCCTACAAAGGTTCAGGAATATATCGTGAACGAGATCCAGGAGGTTTACCGTATGCAGGGTGTGAAGATCAATGACAAGCATTTTGAGATAATTGTCCGTCAGATGATGCGCAAGCTTGAAATAGTAGATCCGGGCGATACCCGTTTCTTACCGGAACAACTTGTGGACAGATGGGATTTCATGCACGAAAACGACAACATATATGACAAAAAGGTTATTCTTGACGCAGGAGATTCTGCTGAATTAAAACCGGGTCAAATAGTTACTGTTCGCAGACTTCGCGACGAGAATTCAATACTTAAGCGTAAGGACCTTAAGACCGTTGAAGCTCGTGATGCAATGCCTGCAACATCAAATCAGATACTTCAGGGTATAACACGCGCCGCTCTTCGCACAACCAGCTTCATGTCTGCTGCATCATTCCAGGAAACGACAAAGGTTCTGAGTGAAGCAGCGATCCATGGAAAGAAAGATTATCTGGAAGGACTCAAGGAAAACGTTATTTGCGGACACTTAATTCCAGCAGGTACCGGAACCAGAGAGTTTGAAAAGGTGATTGTAGCCTCTATGGATGACTATCAGAGGATGGTTAAAAGTAAAAAAGAGTAAGTTAAGTACAAACAAATTTTTGGTGTAAAAAGGCCGGTTCAAATTGAGCCGGCCTTTTTATTTGTCATTATCAGATAAATATCTTTGCTAGTTCATTATCTCCTTATAAATACAGGAGGAGCAAGAGGAACAAACAACAACGGATTCACACTTTTTGTATAAAGCATCACGGCATTTGCAGGCATTTTCTGTACATCTAGCCTTATAAATTCATCAAGATCATAGGTGTAGCCTGAGTTTGTAAGAATCTTCCTTACCATAGCCTCCCTGCTTGGCGCATTGTAATATTGCTCGTTGTGTATCATACAACTAGAAACCTCAGGTCTCCAGGCACCAAATGAGTAGTAATAGGCTCCCTGATAGATACCTACCCTTCCTCCCATTTTTTCGTCATATCCCTGCCTCTTGAAGAAGTGCTTCCACTTGACAGTTGTGGAATCTGATGCCACTTCAATATTGGCAAAGAATCCATAACTGCTCCAGTTTAACGCCTCTGTCTTATTTTCGGCAGGAAGAGTCTGGTTGTTGAAATTTATATACTCATCGCCTAGTCCACCGAATCCATGTCCTCCTCCCTCATGCCATATTACATTCTTGAACTTACTGCCTTCTGAAGCCGACCTGCTAACAGGACAAAGGGCCACTGCAGTTCCGTCACTCCACATAAAAGTGGTTCCTGCATATCTGTCCTGATTAATTACTAGTATTACCAGCATCTTCTTAAGCCTTGCATCATCTACTCCGGGAATCATTTTTGCATAACGGAAAACCTCATCGTTATTTGCAGAGATAGAGGAACCGCCATTGAAACTAGAACTGAATGCAGTATTTTTTGTTATGCTCAGGTCTACCTGTGTAACCCCGTTGTCTATAGAATAAGCGGCCTGTTTGTACACTCTGAAGAAGTTTTTGTAGCTCTTGTATGGCTCAATATTAAAAAAGTGATCTATACCTTCTGTTATGTGTTGTTCAAAGAGACCTCCCTCCTGAAAATCAGCAGCTGTGTAACCATCGCCAAGAAATAGTATCTCTGCAGCCTTTCCGCTTACACCTGCCGTAGAGTTTATGTGAATCCTGTATTCACCGTCGGCATACCCGCTTTTGAGCCCTGTAGTGAATGAAGCAACAGCCGATGTAGAAGATGCACCCTCGGAATCAGTTGCCTTTACCTTCCAGCTATAAAGTGTATTCTCACTAAGATGTGATTTTATATATAACGATGTTGCTGTAGTTGTGAGATCCGTCCAGTTGACATTGTCCTTTGAATAGGATACAGTATATGTTATAGGGTCATTATCCGGATCGGAAGAAGCCGTCCATGTAAAACCTGGAATTGTCTTTGCGTTTGTTGCCCCGTCAGCAGGAGCCAATGTCGCAGGAGGAGTAGGTGCAGTATTCTGGCTCTTATTCTGCGATACATTAATTACTTTCTGAGAAGATCCATACTTTATTATTACAGTTGTCGACCTGGAAGGTCCGGCTGTATTAGCCGAAACTGTAAATGAGACATTCCCGTTGCCTTCGCCGCTTGTAATACTGGCAGTCAGCCATGAAGCAGTTGATGACATGTCCAGCTGCCATTTTGCATTGGACGATATTGCCATGTTCTTTGTTCCGGCTTCCCTTTGAAACGCCAGATTTTCCGAATCCACTGTCAACTGAGAAAAGCTTTGGTTAATAACAGTTGTTTTTTTAAGTTCCTGACAAATAACCTGAAGAGTGGCGCTCCTCGATTCAGACGAGAAGTTGTCCGAAGCTGTTATAGTAATTACACCATTACCATTGCCGCTTTTAGGTGTTATTGTGCACCAAATGTCAGATATGGTTGCGGTCCAGTTTGTATTTGATGTTACAGTAATTTCTACTTTACCGTCAAAATTCGCAATATCTGTCTGGGTTGCCGATAATGAAAGCGTAGGAGTGACCTCTTTTTGACAACTTATTAAAAAAAGCGATATGAGTAAAGAAGATAATATATATAAATTGATTTTCATTTTCGGGCTTCTATTTGATGTTAGTAAAACGAATTTAGACAAAAATAGTTATAAATAGTTTAATGGGGAAAGATAAATTTTGCAAAATTCTTGTGCAATTACTGTTTGATTTGAAAAAAAAAATCCTTATATTCGCACATAAATCCTTTTAAATTAGGGGGATTTCCCAATATTTGAAACGATTATTTTTTTTATACAAACCTAAATTTTTTAATTATTAACCAAAACTTATCTAAATGAAAAAAATCAGATTACTTCTCGCCACACTGCTTTTAGTGGCTGGGAATGTGCTCTCGGCACAGACTCTTCAGGTGACAGGAACTGTTACTGATGCAACTGATGGTACTCCTGTTATAGGAGCGTCTGTCAGGATTCAGGGAACAACAACGGGAACTGTTACAAACCTGGACGGAAAATACACAATAAGTGCTACCCGTGGTGCAATACTCGAGTTCGCTTATATTGGTATGAAAACAGAGTTAGTAACAGTTGGTAATTTCTCCGTTATCAACGTAAAACTACAACAAGATGCAATGTTACTGGAAGACGTTCTTGTGGTTGCTTACGGAACCGTTAAGAAATCGTCTTACACAGGTTCGGCTGCTGTTGTTAAAAAAGAGCAAATTGAAAAGATTCAGTCAACAAACCTTACAAAATCACTTGCTGGTGCAGTGGCAGGGGTTCAGGTTGTAGGCGGTTCTGGTCAGCCCGGTTCTTCTGCATCAATCCGTATTCGCGGTATCGGTTCAGTAAATGCATCCAACACTCCTCTTTATGTTGTTGACGGTGCTGCATATGATGGTGACATCAATGCAATCGGCACAGATGACATAGAATCTATCAGTGTACTGAAAGATGCTGCAGCTGCAGCTCTTTACGGTGCTCGTGGTGCCAATGGTGTCATAATGGTTACTACAAAAAAAGGTAAAGTAGGCAGGGCTTCTGTTACAGCAAAAGTCAACATTGGTACAACTTCAAGGTCGGTACAAGAGTACGACAGAGTTAGCCCTAAGGAATATTATGAGTATATGTGGGAAGGCTGGAAAAACGCCCGCGTAATTGCCGGTGGTATGACAGACGCAGCTGCCCGTGCTCAGGCAAGTGGTGCAACATCAAGCGGTATTGTAGCAAAATTAGGATATTATAATCCTTATAACGTTGCTGCCGACCAAGTTGTTGGAACTGATGGCAAACTTAATGCAAGTGCCAAACTTCTTTATCAGGACGACTGGATTGATGCACTTTCTCAAGCCGGTCTAAGACAAGATTATAATGTATCTGTCAACGGAGGTTCTGAAAGCACAACTTACTTTTCTTCGTTTGGTTATATCAATGAAAAAGGTTACGTTAAATGGTCAGATTACGACAGGTTCACAGGCCGTGTAAGCATGGTTTCGAAAGTTAACAAGTGGTTTAAGGTAGAAGCTGGCCTATCTGGCTTTTCAGCAAATCAGAATGGCTTCCTTGCTGAGGGTACATATACAACCAACCCTTTCTACTACGGAAGAATGATGGGACCTATCTATCCTATTTACCAGAGAGATGCAGAAGGCAAGGTTGTCAATATGTCTGATGGTTCTCCTGCTTATGATATGGGTGGTGGTTCATCGGTTTACAAATGGGCCGGTCACACAAGACCATACGCACCAAACTCTAACCTTATACTCACGCTTCCTCTTGACAACAGGTCCAATATGAGGAACCAACTATCTGCAAGGGCTTCTGCAGAAATTACATTACTTAAGGACTTAACCGTTAAGATTTCCGGAAGCACAGATATAAATAACATTTACGAAACTGTATATCAGAACAACCAGTTCGGTGATGCCGAGGGTGTATCAGGTAGATCTACAAAAAACTATTTTAGATCTAAATCATATACTTTTAATCAGATTTTAACTTACAACAAGACATTCGGTGAACATAACATCAGCATTCTTGCAGGTCACGAAAACTATCAATACGACAACAACGAGCTGGAAGCAACAAGAACCGGATTCAAGATTCGCTCAAATGAACTTGTAGCTGGCTCTGTTGCAGAAGGTTCTGTTTCCACAAAGAACATTTACACACTTGAGGGTTACCTTGGACAAGTAAGTTATTCGCTTTCTAACAAATATTTCGTTTCTGCATCATATCGTTATGATGGTACCTCAAGATTCTCCGCAGATTCTCGTTGGGGAGGTTTCTGGTCACTTGGTGCATCATGGAGACTAAAACAAGAGACTTTCCTTGCGGATGTCAACTTTGTTGATGACTTGAAATTCAAGGTGTCATATGGCCAACAGGGTAATGATGATATTGGAAGCTACTACGGTTACCAGAGTTTATACTCTATTGACGACAGAAATAACGGTAACTTCAATGGTTCTATTTACAGTCAGCTTCCTAATCCTAACCTTAAATGGGAGAAGAATGCCAACCTTAACGTAGGTATCGAATTCTCATTATGGAACAGATTACGTGGTCAGGTTGAATACTTCCAGAGACAATCAAGTAACCTTCTATTCCAGGTTCCACTTCCACAATCTACAGGTATCAGCACAAAATGGGCTAATGTAGGAACAATGAAAAACAATGGTTTTGAAGTATCACTTTCTGGCGACATTGTAAAGGCGAACAACTTTAAATGGACAATGGATGTTAATGTTACAGGTTACAAGAACGAAATTACAAAAATGCCTCTTGACCCTGCGGGAAAACCACAGGAGATAGTATCAGGAACAAAGAAGCTATCGGTTGGTCATTCACTTTATGACTTCTGGCTTCGTGACTGGGCGGGTGTAGATGCAACAGATGGTAGTGCTCTGTATTACAAGGACATCAAAGACACAGATGGCAATGTTACTGGTAAAGAGACAACAAAGGATCAGAATGCTGCTTCTTACTATTACAAAGGTTCTTCAATTCCTGACTTATACGGTGGTATCACCAACACATTCAGAGCTTACGGTTTTGACCTCTCTGTTTTCTTGACTTATCAGATTGGTGGCAAGATTTACGACACAAACTATGCTGCTTTGATGCATTCGGGTGCATTCGGATCTGCAATGCATACCGATATTGCTGATCGTTGGACACCTGAGAATACTAAGACAAATGTTCCTAGATTGCAAAATGCTTATGCTGCTGCAACTGCAGCTTCGAGCCGATGGTTGGTAAGTGCCAGTTACCTTTCTTTCAGAAATATAACTTTAGGCTATACTATTCCTGCAAGCCTGCTTAAAAAACTTGACATAGCTTCTGTTAGAATATATGCAACAGGCGACAATCTTGCTCTGTTTGCAGCAAGAAAGGGACTGGATCCACAACAAACCTTTAACGGAACAGCGGACCACACCTACATTCCATCAAAGATTGTTTCTCTTGGACTTAATATTACATTTTAACTGATATAAATATGAAAAAATATATACTAGTATTATTACTCGCTACTCTAAGCCTTGGCTCTTGTAACAAAGAGTACTTAGAGACCGCTCCATCTGCAAGTATAGCAGAAAAAGACCTTTTCAGCACACTTACCGGAGCCCAGACACTGCTCGAAGGTATACACAGGGCAACCTACTACTATTATGGCGCCCATGACAAGTTTGGACAAAAGTCTTGCGACTATATCAACGACGTTCTTGGAGAAGATTTTTATTCTACTGAGAGAGGTTACGGTTGGTTTGTAAGCTGGTACCAATATATTGAGCACCGCAATATAAACTCATTAAACCTTGAGTATGTATGGTCATATTACTATGATTTAATCAACAACTCAAATCTGCTGTTGGCAAATATTGATAAAATATCTGTTTTTGATGCACAAAAACCAAAAAGAGACAACATTAAGGCTCAGGCATTAGTATACAGAGCTTATTCACTTTACAACCTGGTTCAGTACTATGCAGACAGATATGTACCGGGCGGAGCTAACTCTCATCTTGGTATTCCACTTGTATTGGTTTCAAATTCTGAGGCCCTCCCAAGAAGTACCGTTGCTGCTGTCTATACTCAGATTAAAAAAGACCTGACAGATGCTATTACACTACTTACCGGCAATGCAACAACCAGACCGAATGTCTCTCACATCAACATTAATGTTGCTAATGCTGTTGCTGCAAGAGTTGCCTTAACAACTGGTGATTACGCAGGTGCAGTTACGTATGCAAGGGCAGCTAGAACAGGAACAACTCTAGAGGCAGACTACAACTATGGTTTCAACAAAGCCTCTACTGAGTGGATTTGGGGTGCTGTGCTTATAGATGAACAACAGACCAGCTATGCATCTTTCTTCTCACATATAGACCCATATTTTGGCGGATATGCAGCATTAGGAAACCATAAGCTGCTTAGCACAGCCGTTTATAACTTCATGAGTAACACAGATGCAAGGAAGGCTTGTCACTATACAATTTCCGGCAAACCTAGAGTTGGCGACAAATTCTCTGGTTGGGGAGAGTGGACAAACGACTACCTGTACATAAAAGCCGGTGAAATGTATCTTATAGAAGCTGAAGCTGAAGCACGTCGCGGAGGTGATCCTGCTTCTCAGACAGTATTGTTCAACCTTATTTCAAAGAGAGATCCATCTTATGTTCAATCTACTCTCACAGGACAAGCTCTTATAGATCATATCCTGATGCACCGCAGGGCTGATCTTTGGGGAGAAGGACAAAGATTCTTCGATATCAAACGTCTTAACAATGGTCTTGACCGCAGAGGCCTTGGTCATACAGAATCGTTATGGAACGCCGCTTCTAACTTCCCTGCAGGAGACAAGAACCTGGTGTTCTTAATACCTAAGCAGGAGATTGACGCCAACCCTAACATGGTTCAGAATCCTCTATAGTGGGTATATGGGGACGCACATTGTGTACCCATTTAATAACTAAATACAAATAAAGGGACTGTCTAATGTGGACAGCCCCTTTTTCATTAATGCAACATTTTAAGCTCTTTATGCATCTTATGTTTATACTCATAATTTAAAACCCAGTCTGTCATGAAAACGCAAGTCTTTTATCCTGTTGTTATTTGCATAATCATCACTATAACCACATCTTGTACTAAAAATGATGATAGTAAAATAATAAAAGATCCAATTCCTATAGTTTTGTCAGCATCTGAGAACAAAATTGCTGTTTCCGACAAGAGTTTTGCCATAAATCTCTTTTCAACTGTCTGTAAAAATGATTCCGACAATGAGAATATCATGATTTCGCCATTCAGTCTAAGTTCAGCACTGGCAATGGTTTGGAATGGAGCAGATGCTCTCACAAAAACTTCAATCCAAAACACTCTGGGTTTTGAAGGGTATTCAGATAGCGAGGTTAACGGATATTTTAAAAAGTTGAGAGAGTCACTCATTGCCACGGATCCTTCATTGAAGTTGGCAATAGCAAATTCTATATGGTACAGAAAGGGAGCAAAAATAAACGATGTATTTTCTCAAACTAATAAGAATTCATACAATGCTCATATACAAGGCATCGACTTCTCTTCGCCCTCAACTGCAAGTACAATCAACAACTGGTGTTCCAACAATACAAATGGTCTTATAAATAATGTTGCCAAGGAAATATCTCCTGATGCACTTTTATGCCTGATAAATGCTCTGTATTTTAAAGGAGAATGGAAAAGCGGCTATGACTTTGACAAGAAAGAGACAATAGAAGGAGCATTCACATGCGATAATGGAAAAACAGTTACCGCTCAGATGATGAATAATGTGAAAGCAATAAATTTTCTGGAAGACCCCACATTATCGGCAATTACATTGCCTTACGGGAATGGTGCATTTGATATGGTAATAATTCTCCCTAAACCTGATATATCTATAAATCAAGTGATTGACACTCTGAATAAAGGTTCTTACTGGGCAAACATGTCAAAAGAGTGGAGACTTGCAATTGTAAAAATGCAGATCCCCAGATTTAAGTTCAAATTTGAAATAGAACTAAACAATACATTGAGATCTATGGGTATGTCCAACGCTTTTGACGCATTAACAGCCAATTTTTCAAAGGCATTTATCGACAAAAACTTCTATATATCCTTGGTTAAACAGTTCACATATATAGACCTTAATGAAAAAGGTACAGAGGCAGCCGCAATCTCACTTATAACAGCCGTTTCATCCCCTGGTTTGCCAAAAAGTGTAAATTTCACTGCTAATCATCCATTCATTTTTGCAATAAAAGAAAATTCCACAGGTTGCATACTATTTATTGGAAAGGTAGGCAATCCTGTATAATATCGTTAAAAGATATAATTAATAAAAAAGCCGCCTGATTTGAATCAGACGGCTATTTTTTTCTTACAAGTGCTTCTAGCAAAGACCTTGTTCCAAAGTAGCTTGCGCAACTTTCATGAAACCTGCAATGTTAGCTCCGTTTACATAGTTGATGTAACCATCTTTCTGTGTTCCGTATTTAACACAAGCGTCATGTATACTTAACATGATTTGTTTTAGCTTGGCATCAACCTCTTCTGCTGTCCAGCTGATATGCATTGCATTCTGAGTCATTTCAAGACCGGAAACCGCAACACCACCTGCATTTACTGCCTTACCAGGAGCATAAAGAACCTTAGCATTTACAAATTCTGCAATAGCTTCCGGTGTGCAACCCATGTTGGAGATTTCACCAACACATGTAACTCCGTTAGCAATAAGCTGTTTTGCATCGTCACCGTTAAGTTCGTTCTGGAATGCGCAAGGAAGAGCGATGTCAACCTTAACTATCCATGACTTCTTGCCGGCGATGAATTTAGATCCCGGGAACTTGGTTGCATAAGGAGCAACAACGTCATTGTTGGTAGCGCGAAGGTCAAGCATATATGCAATTTTCTCTTCAGTCATACCAGCTTCGTCAATGATAACGCCATCAGGACCCGAAAGAGCAATTACCTTAGCACCCAGTTCTGTTGCTTTAAGGGCAGCACCCCATGCAACATTACCAAAACCAGATACAGATACAGTTTTGCCTTTGATATCAATTCCTCTTGTCTTAAGCATATGATTTACAAAGTAAACACCACCAAAACCAGTTGCTTCAGGACGGATAAGCGATCCTCCCCATGTTGAACCTTTACCTGTCAGAACGCCTGTGTTCTCACGGGCAAGTTTCTTGTACCAACCGTACATGAAACCAATCTCTTTTCCACCAACTCCTATGTCTCCAGCTGGAACATCTGTGTCAGGACCAATATTACGCCACAATTCAGTAATAAAAGCCTGGCAGAAACGCATGATTTCTGCGTCTGATTTACCTTTAGGGTTAAAATCAGAACCACCTTTAGCTCCACCCATAGGGAGAGTAGTCAAGGCATTTTTGAATGTTTGCTCGAAACCCAGGAATTTAAGAATTGAAGGGGTTACAGAAGGGTGAAAACGGAAACCGCCTTTGTATGGGCCGATTGCATTGCTGAACTGAACACGGTAACCAAGGTTTGTCAGAACTTCACCTTTGTCATCTTGCCAAGTTACACGGAATGTGAAAATGCGGTCCGGTTCAACCAGTCTCTCTACAATTTTAGCTTTCTCAAATTCCGGATGCTGATTGTAAATTGTCTCGATTGATTCTAGAACCTCGTGAACTGCTTGTAAGTACTCTTTTTCATGACCATACTTTTTTTCCAGCGAGGCCATAATCTCTGCTACTTTCATAATAGAATTGATTTAATTTATTAATTTATTGAATATTATTTGTGGAATCTCTATTTTACTTCCCATGTCGCTCCGCTGCGAAGAAGCTCATCCATATTGTGAATCTGGGCATGCTCCCTTACATCTATAACCTGATCGCGCACATTGTCGTCATAAGTCTTGTCTTTTACAGCACGTATAACTCCAAGGGCAACCGGAAACTCAGGATATTTCATATCTATCAGCATTGAATGCATGCCGGGATTCTCCTCCTCTGCATCGTGCACCATAAGATCCTTCTCTGTAATTCCATTCTCTCCTAATTTGACCACTTTGAGTTTCATGCCATCCAGCATAAGACCTTTATCTCTATCCTTGCCAAAAATCATAGGTTCACCATGCTTAAGCACAATTGTTCTGTCTGCACGATAATCTTTATCAGTTATTTCTGCATGAGTCTTATCATTGAAAATAACGCAATTTACAAGTACCTCGGTAACAGCAGTTCCATCATGTTTTGCACATGCAACCATAATATCTTGTGTAAGCTTTATCTCCACATCAATGCTTCTGGCAAAGAAAGTTCCTCTTGCCCCCAGGATCAAAGCTCCGGGATTAAAAGGATGCTCTACAGTACCGTACGGAGAGGTTTTAGTTACAATTCCCAGTCTTGATGTAGGAGAATACTGGCCCTTTGTAAGTCCGTATATCTGATTATTGAACAGGATAATATTGATGTCTATGTTTCTGCGTATAGCGTGAATAAAGTGATTTCCTCCAATTGCCAAAGCATCTCCGTCGCCGGTTATCTGCCATACTGTAAGAGTCGGATTTGCAACTTTAACACCTGTTGCTATTGCAGATGCGCGTCCATGAATTCCATGGAAGCCGTAAGTGTTCATATAATAAGGGAAACGCGAAGAGCAACCTATTCCGGAAACAAATACAAATCTCTCTTTTGTATAGTTCAATGCTTCGCAAATATCCGGCATAGCTCTCTGAACCGAAGCAAGGATTGCATAGTCCCCACAACCGGGACACCATTTAACCTCTTGACTGCTTTTAAAATCTTGCGGTGTATATTTCATCTCTTTAAATATTTCTTGTTAAACCAATTAGAGAATTGCATTAACTGCGTCAACAATCTCTTTTACAATAAAAGGCTGACCCTGTACTTTGTTGCACTGATGATAAGTAAACTGCTGATGTCTGGCCCTTAGATAATCAGCAAACTGTCCGCTGTTCAATTCACAAACAATAATCTTCTTAAAGTTTGCAAAAATGTCTGCAGTATTTTTTGGTAACGGGAAAATATAGTCGAAATGAGCCAGACTAACCTTTTTACCTTCTGCATGAAGCTCTTTTACTGCAGTATAGAGATGTCCAAAGGTTCCTCCCCATCCAACAATAAGCACATCGCCCTTCTCTTCGCCAATTACTGTCTGTTCAGGAATGAAATTTGCCATTCTTGCCACCTTCTCTGCTCTCTCGGCACACATCCTTTCATGAACTAAAGGGTCGGAAGATACACTTCCGTTATTATTCTTCTCAAGACCACCTATTCTGTGCTCCAGACCCAATGTTCCCGGGAATGCCCATCTTCTGGCCATTCTAAGTTCATCTCTCTTGTAAGGCCAGAATGGGGTCTCCTGCGGTTCTGTTATAATAGGAGGTTCGATTGCAGGATAGTCCTTCATACTTGGAATCTTCCATGGTTCAGAGCCATTTCCAAGAAACCCTTCGGTAAGAAGTATTACCGGCATCATGTGCTCCATTGCAAATTTTCCCGCGTAAAAAGCAGCGTCAAAGCAGTGAGAAGGAGAATGAGATGCTATTACAGCTATGGGACACTCTCCGTTTCTTCCATAAAGTGCCTGATTAAGGTCTGTTTGCTCGGTTTTAGTTGGAATACCTGTAGAAGGTCCTCCTCTCTGAACGTCTACAATAACCAGTGGTAGTTCAGTAATCATTGCCAAACCAAGTGCCTCGCATTTAAGAGAGAGTCCTGGGCCCGATGTAGTTGTCACAGCAAAATTTCCGGCATAAGCAGCTCCGATTGATGTACAGATACCTGCTATTTCGTCTTCGCACTGAAGAGTCTTTGCGTTTAAGTCCTTCCGGAGCGCAAGTTCTTCAAGAATACTTGTTGCCGGTGTGATAGGGTAAGAACCACAGAAAAGAGGTCTTCCCGATTTCTCCGATGCTGCAAGAAGTCCCCAGGCAGTAGCCTGATTTCCGTTAATATTCCTGTATATACCCTTTTCCAGTTTTGCAGGCTGAATTGTATAAGTATTCGGAATTGCCTGAATATTAGACGCATAATTATACCCATCCTTCAGAACTTTTTTATTGGGTTCTATAAGTTCAGGTTTTTTTCTGAATTTAGTTTCAAGATATTTAAAGGTGAATTCCATAGGGCGGTTAAACATATAGTAACACATACCCAATGTGAACATATTCTTTGATCTCAGGATTGTTTTTGCATCAAGACCGCTATCCTTAAGACTCTCTTTAGTCAATGATGAGATTGCTGCAAATATTATGGTTCTGTCCTGAATATTTAGTTCCGCAACAGGGTCCATTGTCTTGAATCCTGCCTTGATTATTCCTTTTTCGTCGAAAGTGTCTGAGTCAAGAATGATGCTGGCTGTGGGTTTTGTCCATTGTGCATTTGCTCTTAATGCCGCTGGGTTCATGGCAACCAGAACATCACAAAAATCACCAGGAGTACAAATTTCGCCACTTCCAATATTAACCTGAAAGCCTGAAACTCCTGAAACAGTTCCTTGTGGTGCGCGAATTTCGGCAGGGAAATCTGGAAATGTGGAGATATCATTTCCAAACAGTGCAGACGCATCGGCAAACAGCGTTCCCGTAAGTTGCATTCCGTCTCCTGAGTCTCCAGTAAATCTTACTACAACTTCTTTAGTATCAATAACTTTGTGTTGCATATGAAATGTTTTATCAAATTTATCCACAAATGTAGATATTATTCTTGTTCAAAAAACCTTTTTCTTCTTAAATGTTAAATTAATATTAAACATTTAGTTTATCATAAGATATCATAAGCAAACTACTCTCTAATACTTATAGATTTACAAGAATTGAGTAAATTTAACTAATTTGCCAATTATAATTCCTTGTCATAAATTTGTATATTTGTTAAATAATCAAAATCAATGTCGGTAATTAAAGAGCTTAACGGAATTACGCCTGTAATAGGGAAGAATTGTTTTATTGCAGAGACTGCTGCAATAATTGGAGATGTCGTCATAGGTGACGACTGCAGTATTTGGTACAGTTCGGTTTTAAGAGGAGATGTGAATCCAATAATCATTGGCGACCGGGTGAATATTCAGGATGGAGCGGTTTTACACACCCTTCATAAAAGATCGGTAGTTGAAATCGGGAACGATGTATCTGTGGGGCATAATGCAATAATTCACGGAGCGAAAGTAGGGAACAATGTACTTGTGGGAATGGGGGCAATTTTAATGGACAATGCAGTCATTCCGGATAATACAATAATAGCAGCTGGAGCTGTAGTTCTAAGCAATGTTGTTCTGGAACCGGGCGTGTACGCAGGCATCCCAGCAAAAAAGGTTAAGGAGGCATCTTCCGAGATTGGTGCAGCTGCGCATAAAAATGCACAGGGGTATCTTATGTATAAGAGCTGGTACCTTAAAGATGAGCCACAAAGCGACAAATAATTTCTACCCAGATTATAAACAACTTCTTAAAACAAAATTAAAATGAAAAAATTACTCATTCTTGCTGCTGTATTTGGCATCGTTGCATGTGCAGCTCCAAAAACCGATGGCTACACCATCGAAGGAACCGTTACCGGCGACAGTCTGACCACCGGTAAAGTATATCTGACTAACTTTTCAAAAACCGAAGAGATTAAGGATACCGCTGAACTTGTTGACGGTAAATTCGTTTTTGAAGGAAAGGTTGTTACCCCTGAAGCTTATGCAATATCAATCGAGGGTCTTAAGGGCAGGATTCCTTTGTTCCTGGACAATTCACAGATAAAAATTGAAGCTACTGCAGAAGAGATGGGAAAAGCTGTTGTTACCGGTGGTGTTACAAATGATCTGGTTGTTGCCCTTAAAAAACAGAAAGATGAGGTGGTTGCCAAATTAGGCCTTGATTCTCTTATGAAAGAGTATTATAAAAAAGAGACTACAGAAGAGAGGAAAAAAGAAATTTCTGCAGTTTACGACAACTATATGAAAGAGGTTAAAGTTCTGGATTCTACTTTCTTAGCAACAAATCCAAACTCTTTTTACTCTTTGAATCAATATGTTCAAAATGCAGAAGATTATCCTATCCCTGAAATGGAAGCCAAAATAGCTGGTTTCAAGGCACTTCCTGAGTTTGCAGGAAACAGGTTCCTTACAGAACTTGAAGCAGCAATTGTAACATTAAAGGGTCTTGAACCGGGAATGCAAGCACCTGAATTCACACTAAACGATCCAACTGGAAACCCTGTTTCCCTATCAAGCGTATATTCGCAAAACAAAATTACAATGATCGATTTCTGGGCTGGCTGGTGTGGCCCTTGCCGTAATTTCAATCCGACGCTTACAGGCATTTACAAACAATTCAACAAGGCTGGTTTTGGTATAATAGGAGTTTCTCTTGACAAAGACGCAGAGCTTTGGAACAAAGCAATTAAAGAGGACAAGCTTACCTGGACACAGGTATCTGATTTACAATATTGGGATTGTGCTCCTGCAAAGCTATATCATGTAAGATACATCCCCCAGAATATCTTTATTGACCAAAACGGAAAAATAGTTAAACGTAAAGTTTCTGAAGAGGAGATGGTTCCTTTCCTGAAAGAGTTCCTGGGAGTTAAGTAGTTAACTCGACCAACCACTCTGCCAAAGTTGTTGGTACATATCTGCCAGTTGTTTTAGCATGTTGCTCATTTTAAGGCACATGCAAAATATAATCGATTGAAATTCTGAGAAAATAATTTTATAAACAACTGATAAACAGCAATATCTTATTTTAACTGGCAGATAAATTGAAGTTTCCCACATGGTTAAGTGCAACATTATCTGCATATAAGAAGGATTTTTCCAATATTTTTAGTTTACAAACTACGATGCTAACAGAAATGCCAATGTTGATAATGGCATCCGTGTAAGCTGGCAGGCTACCTGCCAGCTTAGTTTACGTGACACGATAAGTGGTATTAATCTTATATTCAGACCAGTATAAAATTAAAAAGATCATGTGCCACGAGGAAGCTTGAAAATCTACTGCAAAGCATCGAGCTATGCCACGGTAGCAAAGTATCTATGCTTCATATGTGGGAAACTTCATTGAAGTTTTATGCGGAATGCGTTAGACTTAAAATTTATCGCTCCAACGACATTACTTCAGCGACATACTAATAAAACAAATAAGTGTGGAGTATAACCAAAATCAATCGGTTTTACTCCACACTTAACTTTTCACCGGGGGCACAATATACGTCCCCATATATACACCCATATACCCACAGGGCACATAATGTGCGTCACCGCATACCCTAGAATATACTGTAAGCTACAGTAAGGCCGGCCATAACGATTGCTACCATGCTCATTAGCTTGATAAGGATATTCAATGATGGACCGGAAGTATCTTTGAAAGGATCACCTACTGTATCGCCTACTATTGTAGCTTTATGGCTGTCGGAGCCTTTACCTCCAAGATTCCCCTCTTCTACATACTTCTTGGCATTGTCCCATGCGCCACCTGCATTTGCCATGAATACTGCCAGTACAAAGCCTGCTCCCAGACCACCTACCAATAGACCCATAACACCAGAAACACCAAAAACAACACCTGTAACAACAGGAACTATAATTGCAAGCAACGATGGTAACAACATCTCCCTCTGGGCACCCTTAGTAGATATCTCCACGCACCTTGCGTAATCAGGAGTACCTGTTCCAAGCAGAATCCCGGGTATCTCCCTGAACTGACGACGTACCTCTTCAACCATTTTCTGAGCTGCACGACCTACTGCATTCATAGTTAGTCCGCAGAAAAGGAACGACATCATAGAACCAATAAACACACCAGCCAGAACCTTTGGATTCATAAGGTTAATCTGATAATACTCCATAAAATCAGGAATAGTAGCCTCAGCAACATTTACTATTCTGCCGGCAACATCTATGGTTGTTTGCCCGATATGAGCCAGTCCAATCTTCACCTCCTCGAGATAAGAAGCCAAAAGAGCAAGTGCAGTTAGAGCAGCAGAACCGATTGCAAAGCCCTTACCTGTAGCAGCAGTTGTGTTCCCCAATGCATCAAGGACATCGGTGCGCTTGCGAACCTCAGGGTCAAGCTTGCTCATCTCAGCGTTTCCGCCTGCATTGTCGGCAATAGGGCCATAAGCATCTGTAGCAAGGGTTATTCCAAGAGTAGAGAGCATACCTACAGCTGCAATACCTATACCATAAAGACCAAGACTGAGATTATGAGCCGTAAGCATACCGGTTACATCAAAATTGATTGCACACAGAAAAGAGATAATGATGGCAGTAGCAATAGTAAGTACCGGAATGGCAGTAGAGATCATACCCAAACCAATACCGGAAATAATTACTGTTGCAGGGCCTGTATTTGAACTCTCAGCAATCTTCTGAGTAGGCTTGTAAGAGTGTGAAGTGTAGTATTCCGTTGACTGGCCTATTATTATACCTGCCACGAGACCTGTTACAACCGAGAATGAGATGCCCATCCAGTTGTCTATCTGCAATACATATAGAATTCCAAAAGTTGAAAGCGCAATAAGTACAGAACTAAGATTAACACCAAAACCCAGAGACCTGAGAAGTTCCTTCATACCGGCACCCTCTTTTGTCTTAACTACAAATATTCCAATAATAGAAAGTATTATTCCGACAGCAGCAATAAGCATTGGTGCAAAAACCGCTTTTATCTGAAGTTCCGGAGAAATGTAGAATGCCGATGCTCCCAACGCAGCAGTAGCCAGAATTGAACCACAGTATGATTCATAAAGGTCTGCACCCATACCGGCAACATCACCTACGTTATCTCCAACATTGTCCGCAATTGTAGCAGGATTGCGTGGATCGTCCTCAGGAATACCTGCCTCAACCTTACCAACAAGGTCGGCGCCAACGTCAGCAGCTTTTGTATAAATACCACCTCCCACTCTCGCAAAAAGAGCCTGTGTAGACGCACCCATTCCAAAAGTAAGCATAGTTGTAGTAATTACAACCAGCTTTTGCGATCCAGTGGCATCAATAAAATGATCAAGAAGCAAATACCATAGAGATATATCCAAAAGGCCAAGCCCCACAACAACAAGACCCATAACGGCTCCTGAGCGAAAAGCAAGTCTTAATCCACTGTTAAGTGACCGCATGGCAGCATTGGCTGTTCTGGCAGAGGCATATGTAGCAGTCTTCATACCAATAAAACCTGCAAGTCCCGAGAAAAAGCCTCCTGTTAGGAAAGCAAATGGCACCCAAGGGTTTTGAACTCCCAGACCATAGGCCATAAACGCAAAAAACAGACTGATTACAATAAACACGATCACAACCACCTTGTATTGTTGCTTCAGGTAGGCCATTGCACCCTTTCTTACGTGTGCCGCGATCTCCTTCATAGTATCTGTCCCCTCGCTCTCCTTCATCATCTGTTTAAAAAAATAATAGGCAAATGCCAGCGCCACGAGGGCTGCCACCGGCACAAAATAGAATAGAATTTCAGTTGTCATAGAATATGGTTTTAGAATGATTTTTCTATAAATTGCTCGTCAGGAATTGCATTAAGAATGCTTTTCGCTACTCTCATCAGGTTCTCTTTAGGTCCGGTTGAATAAAATATGGTTTGTGTGAGCGTATCGGGCTTCTCCTCCGAAACCACTCCATGTTGCTGTAAGGTATTATATGTATGAAGGGCGACTGCAGGCGCAGGATCAACGATCACGACATCATCACCTGTTATCTTTCTGATTTCATCCGTAAGAAAAGGATAATGGGTACAGCCAAGCACAATATGGTCGGCTCCCTCTTTAAGCATAGGTTCGATATAATGCTTTAAAAGATCTATGGCTTGTGTTGAAGATGTCTCTCCAGCCTCTACCAGCTCCACAAGCCCTGTTCCTGCCTTTTCTATTACTTTGACATCAGAAGCAAAGCGCTCCAACGTCCGGTGATATAGTTTGCCATTAAAGGTACCTAATGTGGCAAGGACACCAATAACTCCGCTTTTTGAGTGTAGGGCAGCAGTCTTGACAGCGGGCTCCATAGCAATGAAAGGTATATCATAACTCATCCTCAGGGAATCTATTGCTGCCGCTGTTGCTGTGTTACACGCAATCACTATAAGAGAGGCTCCTTGTGAAATAAAGAAATCGGTAATTAAGGAGGTGCGTGCGATTACCTCCTCCTGAGGTCTAGGACCATAAGGACAATATGCGTTGTCGGCCAGATATATAAAATGATAGTCCGGCAGAATTGCAATAAGCTCCCTCCAGACAGAGAGCCCTCCTACGCCGGAATCAAATATTGCTATTAACGGTTTACTTGACATACAAATTTTGATAAAAAAAGGCCGCCCTATTAAAGAGCGGCCATAAAGTTAAAAAAAATCTTATACAACTATATTATTTGGTTGCTTTTGTCTGTCCCTGTTGAGCGGCAGCTTGATCTGCCTGAGATGGAAGAGCCATAGGTTTTTTGTCTGCAGGTATCTTTAGCATTGTTTTTGCCATTGGCATTACGTCTGTGCTCTGTGCCTCATTAAAGAATGGAACAGATCCGGTTGAAACGTCAAAAATATAGGTAAAGCCATTATCCTTACCTATTTTAATCAAGGTTTCGTTTGCTTTCTGATATACAGGAGCATAAAGCAATTGCTGCATCTGCTGATACTCTTGCTGAGCATTTTGTTGGAATGTCTCATAATTAGCTTGAATCTGCTGAAGCTCTTTTTGTCTGGACTCTAAAACAGCTGCAGTCCAAGTTGCCTGCTTCTGCTGAAATATATTCATTTTAGTCTGAAATTCAGCCTGCATTTCATCCATTGTCTGCTGAAGCTCTTTTCCGTACTTGTCCATTTTAAGGACAGCGCTGTCTCTGTCTGGCATAAGGTCGATCAGGTCCCTTGAATTTATATGTCCAAATTTGAACGTCTGAGCAAAAGATGTGCTGGTTGCAAAAACAAAAAGAATCAGTAAAAATTTTGAAAAATGTTTCATATAGATAAATATTATTGGTTTCTAAAGTATGTTAAGCTTTTTTAAAACTTTGGGTGTTAAATCATTAGCGGGATTATTATAAATAATACCCTGTGCTGTTGCTATGTCAAATACCAAAATTATGCCACCCTCAACAGCAACCTTTTCAATAGCTGCCTGAACCTTCTCCTTAATAGGAGTTAAAAGTTCCAGTGATCTTTTTGAAAGTGCCCCCTCCTGTCCGAAAAAGGTCTTTTGCAACTCTTTGGCCGCTCTCTCTTTTTTGATGATTTCACTCTCCCTTATCTCTCTTTGAGAACCTGAAAGAGTTTGCTTCTCTGCCTGATACTGGTTGTACATACTCTCCACAACCTTCATCTCTGCATCTATCTGTGCCTCGTATTGCTTTTTAAGTCTGTCAATCTGTTGCTGGGCATTTGTATATTCCGGAATAGTCTGAAGTATTTTTTCTGTGTTTACATATCCGAAAGTCTGCGCTTTTACAAATGCCGATGAGGCAAGAATTACAAGAGTCAATAAAAATAATTTTCTCATAATATATTCAATTAAGCGTTTTTAAAACTGCTGACCAATAACAAAGTGGAAGTTGCTGCCGCCTTTTGCCTTGCCTTCAACAGGGTCGAAACCGTATCCCCAGTCAATACCCAGCATACCAACAATAGGAAGAAGAACCCTTACGCCAAAACCAGCGGACCTCTTGATTGAGAAAGGATTGAAATCTCTAATATCCGACCACGAGTTACCACCCTCCAGGAAGAGCAGCGCGTAAATGGTTGACTGAGCCTGTAAAACAAGCGGGTATCTCAACTCGAGGGTGAATTTGTCGTAAACGTTTCCTGCATAAGCTCCGTTCACCATAGGAGTAAGAGATGAGTTAGCGTATCCCCTCAGACCAACAACCTCAGAACCATAAGTATTGTAGCCCGACATTCCGTCGCCACCCACCACGAAACCTTCGAACGGCGAGTAACCCAATTTACGGTTATAAAGACCAAGATAGCCAAAGTATGCACGGGTCATCAGAACAAGATCACCTGTTAGAGAAGTGTATTGTGTACCCTTGAAAGTCCACTTATGGTATTCTATCCATTTGTACTTCTTGGCATCGGTCATGTTCTTGTAATCTGTATCTGCAGCCCTGAAAGCCGAGTAAGGAGGGGTAATCTGAAGACCAAGCTGGAAATCAGAACCGCTTCTGGGATAGACAGGCTGGTCGGTCGAGTTTCTCTGAAGTCTTATCTTGTAACTAATGTTATTGGAAAGACCGTCCGAGAAAAGGAAGTTGTATTGCCAGTCGGTGAGCCTGTATGATTGTGCACTTAATTCATTATAGAGTACAAACCAGTTATCCGGCCATTTTAGTCTTGTACCTATACCAATTGTGGCTCCAAACACCTCCATACTCTGATTTGAGTTCTGATAGAAGTAAGATGAATTTGTCTGTCTGGTATAGTATGTAGATACATTTAACGAAGTTGGTTTGTTGCCGAATAGCCATGGTTCTGTAAAACTTGCTGTGAGAGCAGTATAATACGAACCGTTTGTCTGGAACCTGATAGCAAGCTGTTGACCATCTCCAAGAGGAACAGGTCGCCATGCCGATTTCTTGAACACCCTCTTGATGGAGAAGTTGTTGAAGCTGAGCCCCAGGGTTCCTACAAATGTATTTCCACCCCAACCACCGGCAATCTCGAACTGGCTGTTTGACTTCTCCTCAACATTGTATGAAACATCAACAGTGTTGTTGTTCTGATCAGGGATAATGCTTATTGCGTTTGGTGTGCTTAGTTTTTCCGGTTCAAAGTGTCCCATTGATGCAAGCTCCCTTAATGAACGCTCAACCTCCGACTGGCTGTACAGGTAACCGGGTTTTGTAAAGAGCTCCCTTCTTGCTATCTTTTCATGGGTAATACTGTTACCGTTTATTATTATACGATTGAATGTTGCCGGTTTGCCCTCGTAAATTCTCATCTCAAGATCTACAGAGTCGCCGTCTATCTTAACCTCAACAGGAGATACACGGAAAAAGAGATATCCATTATCTGTGTAAAGCTTTGTAACATTCCCCTCTTCTGCACTGAAAAGTCTCTTTTCCATAGACACCACGTCGTAAATGTCACCCTTCTTTATACGGAGGATGTTATTGAGCCCCTCAGTTGTAAAGATTGAGTTACCTGTCCATACTATATTTCTGAAATAGTATCTCTTTCCTTCATCAATTTTAAATTTGATAGCCATTCTTCCCTCCTCCACATAGTATATGGAATCTTTCACAATCTTGGCATCTCTGTAACCTCTTTCACTATATTTCTCTATAAGAAGGGCTTTATCCTTCTCGTACTCTTTTTCGTTAAACTTCTTGCTCGAGAAAAAGTTCCAAAGTCTCATGTCTTTGGTCTTTTTCATGGCAGAAGCAAGCTTGGAACTTTTAATATTGTCGTTTCCCTCAAAAATCAAGCTTTTGATTTTCACTTTTGTTTTTCTGTCCACACAAAATGTAAACTTAACGGCATTCTGGACAGTTGTATCCATCTCCTGTTTAACGCTTATCTCTGTCTGAAGGAAACCTTTTTCCACATAATATTTCCTGATTATTTCTGATGTTGAGCTTATCAGATAGTCAGAAAGCTCACTTCCCCTTCTTAACTTGAGTTTCTCATTAAGATCAGACTTCTCCGTGTTCTTTATACCCTCAAATTCCCATCTGGAAACCCTTGGCCGTTCACGCAAATTGATATTGAGATAGGCAGTATCCTTTACCGTGTAGTCTATGTACAAAGCGACATCTGAGAAATATTTCGATAACCATATTCTTTTTAAAATAGCAGAGACCTCTTCACTGGGAATCCTTACAGTATCGCCAACGGCAAATCCCGTATACGACAAAACCTGTTCCGGTCTGAGGTACTGTATACCTGAAACCTTGATCCCTCCAATGATATAATCTTTTGGTTGATTGTAATCTACGACCGTAGTTCTTACTTTTGAACTATCCTGGGCCAATACCTTGTTAAAAGGCGCAATTATTGCTACTAGTAAAACTACTGCTAACGACTTCATTTGCAATTTCTGACTGTGAAAACGCAAATATAAGCTTTTATTTGTATTCAATGCCTGTTAATTTAGATTATTTATCTGGTCTCCTGTTTTTCCAAATCTTCTCTCTCTTTCTGAAAAGTGGTCAAGAGCTTTCTGGAAGTCATTTTTGCGAAAATCGGGCCAAAGAATTTCTGTAAAGTAAAATTCGGTATAAGCGGTCTGCCAGAGAAGGTAATTGCTTATACGCTGCTCCCCGCTCGTCCTTATAAGAAGGTCAGGATCAGGGATACCTGCGGTGCTTAAGAGAGTATCAAAATAATCCGGAGTAAGTTCTGGCACTGGTGTGTGATTTTCCTTTGCTTTAATAACTTCGTCGGCATACCTGCCGGTTGCCTGAAGTAAATCCCACTTGCCGCTGTAACTTAAAAACACAATCAGGTTAAGACCATTGTTCAGTTCTGAGAGTTTTTCTGTCTGAGCAATTTTATCCTGTAAGGAATCTGAAAGTTTTGAAAGATTGCCTACAACCCTGAATCTCACATTATTCTTCATTAGGGTGGGAGTTTCGGCAGCAATAGCATCAATCATAAGTTCCATCAATCCCATAATCTCGTAATTTGGTCTGTTCCAGTTTTCCTCAGAAAATGCGAAGAGACTCAGGAAGCCTATCCCATTTTCGGCAGCAAATTCTGTAACGGCCCGTACAGATTCAACCCCCTCCTTATGTCCGTAAAGTCTGTCCAGGCCTTTTTTTTTGGCCCATCTTCCGTTTCCGTCCATTATAATTGTAACGTGTCTTGGTATCTTGTTCATCTGCAGGTATTATTTTTAGTTGTTCCTTCTGTCCTCACCCCATCTCAGCTTGTCCTTGAGGGCACCTATAAAGCTGCTGGATGGAAACGATATGTAGTTAAGTTCATATTCTGCCTTTGATATTCTGAATGAGTCCCCGGAAGATATTGTCAATGACCTGTTGTCCATGCTTAGTGTAACCTCTGTCAACCGGGACCATACTGTGATATCTATGATAGAGTCTTCCGGCACTACCATTGGTCTTACATTAAGGTTATGCGGGGCAATAGGTGCAATTATCAGAATTTTTGATGCAGGCATAACAATTGGCCCCCCGGCACTCAGGGAATAAGCTGTAGAGCCTGTGGGGCTTGCAACCAAAAGTCCGTCACCCCAGTAAGCCGGCAGTTCATGATTGTTTATGTTTACGTTAACAGAGAGCATAGACGGCCCCTTTCTCTGGACCGACATTTCGTTTATTGCATAAGGATAAAAATCTTCCGGAAGAACAGAAGAGTCAATCTTTATAATTGTCCTTTTCTCAATCTTGAAGTTCCCGGTGAGAAGATCGTCTATCCAGGAGAAGCTGGGTTCCAGATTAGTGCTTGTAAGGAAACCCAGGCGACCGAAGTTCACCCCTGCAACCGGAATTGCCCTGTCCCTTATAAAGGTGAGAGACTCCAGAAATGTTCCATCACCACCAAAACATAAAAATATATCAGTCTCTTCCGGCAATTCCATGTGGTTAGAAAAAGTATTACCGTCGGGCACCTTGAGAAGGTACTCATCCCTGACCTTTTCGTAAAAGGCTTTGTAGTAGCAAAGCTCAATGCCTTTTCCTTCCAGTGCCTTGAAAATATAACATAGCCTGTCCCTCCAGGCAGCATCAATCTCTCTTGCAAATATTGCGATCTTCATGATTTTGGTATAATAATTGTCAAAAATACATAAATTTGCAGCCACTATGACAAAATTAAGCGTAAATATAAACAAATTCGCCACGCTCAGAAATGCCCGCGGAGGAAACCTGCCCGACGTCATTCAGGCTGCAATGGATTGCGAAAGATTCGGGGCGCAAGGAATAACAATACATCCAAGACCGGACGAAAGGCACATCAGATATAGCGATGCGAGGAATTTAAAACCAATTCTCACAACAGAGTTCAATATTGAGGGCAATCCAATAGAGTCGTTCATAAAGCTGGTACTCGAACTTCATCCGGTCCAGGTTACCCTGGTTCCTGACTCACACGACGTAATTACATCTAACTGCGGATGGGACACAAAAGCCCACAAGAATTTTCTCACGAAAACCTGCAAACTTTTCAGAGAAGAGGGTATCCGGACATCTATTTTCACCGATCCCGATACTGAGATGATAAAACATGCAGCCGACACCGGTTGCGACAGGGTTGAACTTTATACAGAGGCATATGCAACATCGTTCAATGAGAACAGAGAGGCAGCAATAGAACCTTTTATTAAAGCAGCCGCGGAAGCGGAAAAGATAGGGCTTGGCGTAAATGCAGGGCATGACCTTAATCTTGAGAATCTTAACTATTTTTTCAGACACATTCCCAACCTGCTGGAGGTTTCAATAGGACATGCACTAATATGTGATGCACTATATCTTGGATTGGAAAATACTATACAGTCTTATATTAGACAGTTAAAAAATTATTAATTATATTTGTCGCATTAATATCAAATTCAAATGAAAAACGCCTCTTTAATAACCAATGTGGTTCTATCGGTAGCAGTAGTTGTACTGTTTATTTTACATTTCACTTCCAAGTCCGGCTCCTCGGCTTCTAATTCTGAAACCGGAGAAGCAGTAGCAGCATCGGGCAGTATTGTTTACATTCAGATCGATTCTCTGGTAAATAAGTTTGACATGTTCAACGACCTTAAGTCTGAACTGGAAGCTAAAGCACAGATAATTCAGGACGATTTAACCAAAAAAAGCAGAGCCTTCGAACGCGACGTAAAGGATTTTCAGGAAAAAGTCCAGAAAGGTCTGATAACACGTGCACAGGCAGAGGCTCAACAACAACAACTTGGGGTTCGCGAACAGGAACTTCAGAGTCTGAGTCAGCAAAAACAGATGGAGATGCAAGAGGAACAACAGGTTCTCTTCAGAAGAGTAATGGATGCACTTGACAAATACCTTCTCAAATACAACGAGGACAAAAAGTATGCACTTATCCTCAACACATCAGGTGCTACTAACACTATCCTAAAGGGTGACTCAACATTAAACATTACCAGTTCAGTTGTAAACGGACTTAACGAAGAGTACGTGGCAACTAAAGGAAAAAAATAACAAGTATTGGGTGAGAATTGCAATATTATCCTGCTTTTACCCATACAGAGGTGGTATAGCCCAGTTCAATGCCAATATTTTTCAAGAACTAAGTAAATCCCACGAGGTAAAGGCTTTCAACTTCAAGCGACAGTATCCCGGTCTCCTGTTTCCCGGCAAGACACAATTTGTCGGGAAGGATGATCCGGCGATAAAGGTAGAAAGCACCTCACTTCTCGACACAATCAACCCGTTAAGCTACATTTCCACAGCAAGGGCCATACGTCAATGGGAGCCCGATCTCCTGCTAATGCGCTATTGGATGTCGTACTTTGCTCCCTCTCAGGGCTATGTAGGCAGAAACCAACTTAAAAAAACAAAGGTCATCTCCATACTGGACAACGTCATTCCTCATGAACAGAGGTTTTTTGATACCCCATTTACCAAATACTACCTCGGGTCCAACGATGGATTTGTTGTACTTTCAGATTCTGTAGGAAAGGATCTTTTATCATACAGACCGGATGCAAAGTTCATAAGCACGCCCCATCCTCTATACAATCACTTTGGCGATAAAATTGAAAGAGAAACAGCTATAATAGAGCTGGGTTTGGAGAAAGGAAAGAAAAACATACTTTTTTTCGGGCTCATAAGAGATTACAAGGGGCTGGATATTCTCATAGAAGCCTTTTCGCAGCTGGACGATACATATCAGCTCATAATTGCCGGCGAGCCTTACGGAAGCTTCGAGGGCTATCAGGAACAAATAGACAAATCGCCCAACAGAGAGAGAATCAAACTATATACAAGATATATAAGCGACAGGGAGGTACCCCTCTTCTTCTCTGCAAGCGATGTCTGTGTCCTTCCCTACAGGTCCGCAACTCAGAGTGGAATTAGCGCCATCTCATATCACTTTGATCTTCCAATGATTACAACCAATGTTGGTGGACTGAAAGAGGCAATTGAGGCTCCCGGAACTGGCATAGTTGTTGATGCTGTTGAACCGTTGGCAATCAAAAATGCTATTGAAGATTACTTTGGCAGGAAGCTCAGAGAGATTCTCGTTCAAAACATTATTAAGGAGAAGGATAAGCTCTCATGGAGCGGCTTTTCCAATAAATTACTAGATTTTTACAAAACCCTATAAATACTTTTTATAACAATGAATGCAATTACCAGGACAGAATTCGATTTTCCAAAACAGAGCGGCAAATATGTAGGTAAAGTGAGAGATGTGTACAGCATAGGTGACGACTATCTGGTTATGGTAGCCACAGACAGAATATCTGCGTTTGACGTTGTCTTACCAAAGGGCATTCCATACAAAGGGCAAGTACTTAATCAGATCGCCTCAAAATTTCTGGACAGCACTGCCGACATAGTTCCTAACTGGAAAATAGCTTCGCCCGACCCTATGGTTACAGTTGGTCACAAATGTACCGGCTTTCCGGTAGAGATGATTGTAAGGGCATATCTTACAGGAAGTTCATGGAGAGCATATAAGGCAGGTGCACGTGAAATATGTGGAGTTGCCATACCAGATGGCATGAAGGAGCACCAAAGGTTCGCCAGTCCGATACTTACCCCCACTACAAAGGCAGAGATAGGCACACATGACCAGGATATATCTAGAGAGGAGATTATATCGAGCGGACTTGTAAGCGAAGCCGATTATCTGAAACTGGAGGAGTATGCGCTAGCACTTTTCCAGAGAGGGTCAGAAATAGCTGCAGAGAGAGGGCTCATACTTGTAGACACAAAATACGAATTTGGAAAGAAAGGCGACAAGATCTACCTTATAGACGAGATTCATACACCGGACTCATCCAGATATTTTTACAGCAGCAGCTACGACGAACTATTTGCAAAGGGGCTACCACAGAAGCAGCTCTCCAAGGAGTTTGTAAGAGAGTGGCTGATGGAAAATAATTTTTCCGGACAAACCGGGCAGACCGTGCCGGAGATGACAGATGAAATAGTAAAGTCAATCTCCGACAGATATATAGAGTTATATGAGCACATTACAGGCAACACATTTGAGCGTGCAGAGTATAATCAGGATATTTATGAGAGAATAGAGACAAACATTAAAAACATGCTCGCAAGATTATGAGATATCTTGTTACAATAATCCTTTCGCTCTCCCTATTTTGTACAACTGATCTTTTTGGTCAGTTTACTCCTGCTGCGGTTGTTGTCTCAAAAGAGAGGACAGTGCGCGATGGCATAGAGTTTTATGTTCATAAGGTAGTAAAGGATCAGACTATATTTTCTATAAGCAAGGCCTATGGAATAAGTGCGATTACTATAATAAACGATAACCCTGTTCTCAAATCCGGATTAAAGGAGGGAGAAACAATCTATATAAGGACATCTGAGAACAGGACATCTGAGCCAACAGGTCACAAAGAGACAGCACAGCACGATTTCAAGAAGCACATTGTAAGATGGTACGAGACCATCGAGTCCATTGCCAAAAAATACAATATTTCCGTTGAAGATATCATAAAGGCCAACTCACTCACAGACAGAATAGTAAAAACACGTCAGGAGCTGCGTATTCCTGCACAGGCAGATATGACCATCCAAGATGAAAACATTATTGTTGAGCCTGTTACAAATACGACAACAGAACCAAAAAATGAAATCAGAAAATTAGCTGAAACAGAGACAGAAAATGTTTTACCAACCAGGTCGGAGAGAAAGCAGAGCTACGATGTTTCACTTATCCTGCCAATAGGAAGCAACAATACAGAGGCAACTCAGGACGGCAACAACAACTACCTCGATTTCTATCAGGGATTCCTGTTAGCGGCGCAAGAGCTCAAAACAGAGGGAATGAACGCAACCATAAAAGTTTTTGACCTATCTGATTTCCAAAGTAGTAAACTGCTTGCACAGTCGGGCAGACTCGATGGCAGCGACCTTATAATAGGGCCCGTGTTCATGAACGATGTGGAACCAATTCTCAACTATGCCTCAGAGAGGAACATACCACTTGTGTCGCCAATGGATCCAAAGACAGAAGCTCTTGCAGAGAACCATCCCGGTTTTTTTCAGGCAAGTTCAAGCCCGTACAGTCAGCAAATTGCTCTGTTGCAGAACCTCACGCCCAGAAATCATGTAACCCTCATATTTGAATCGTCAAATGCCGACAAGGAGCTTGTGAATATGACAAAAGAGATACTCAACAATAAGCATATTCAATACAATTTATTGACATACAATCTATTGTCGGGCAGGTCTGTAGGTCCTCAGATGGCCGAGAAGTTATCTAAGGAGAATATGAATGATGTAATAGTGGTCTCAAACTCAGAAGGTTTTGTATCCGATGTTTTAAGGAACCTCAATCTTCTTAACACACGAAACAATTATCAGATTACTCTGTACGGAACAAACAGGTGGAGAAGCTTCGAGAGCATAGACATAAACTACTTCCACTCAATGAACCTGCACATATCGCTGCAGTATTACATAGACTATTCAGATGAGAACGTAAAGAAATTCCTCGCAAGATACAGGGCACTATATGGATCGGAACCCACCCCCTACTCTTTTCAGGCATACGATATTGCATACTACTTTATGGGGGCCCTCAACACTATGGGAACCAATTTCTCAAGAAAAATTGACAGATACCGGAGAAACCTTCTCCAGACAGACATGATATTTGAAAGGAACGGAAATAACAACGGGTTTATAAACAATGCCTCAAGGCTGATTATCTACAATCCCGACTTCTCAATCAATATCAGCCGTCTTAACCGCTAACCACACTCTCTCCTTTTCGTCAAGCAAAGGAGAGATTTTTTCATAAACGACAGCATGATAGCTATTAAGCCAATCTGTTGCCTCTTTGCCCAGTAACTCCTTAATAATAGGACGTTTATCAATAGGAATAAGGTTCAATGTCTCGAACTGATAAAACACCCCATACTTGCTCTCGGTCCAATCGGTGCAAAGGATAGTGTTCTCTATTCTTATTCCATAACTCCCTGCCTCATAGACAGCCGGTTCGTTCGAAATTACCATCCCAGTCTCCAGTACAACAGGATTCTCCTCCATCCTTATGCTTTGCGGACCCTCGTGAACACAAAGGTAGTGGCCAATCCCATGACCGGTGCCGTGAAGGTATAGCTTTGCTGCAGAACAGATGGGCCCCCTGGCCAGAACATCAAGCGAAGCACCTCTGGTACCCTTAGGAAACTTAGCCATACTCAGGTTTATCATACCCTTCAAAACCAGTGTATAGTCCCTTTTCTGCTCTTGGGTAGGCTCACCAAGGGCAAATGTCCTTGTGGTATCAGTTGTCCCAAAAATATACTGGCCGCCGGTATCAATAAGCAGAATACCCTCCTTACCAATAACATCGTGCTCCTTAGAAGAGGGTTCGTAATGCGGAAGTGCACCATTCTTGCCAAAAGCCACTATGGGGCAGAAGCTCTCACCCCTGTAATGTTCCGACAACTCTCTGAATGATTTTATTTTACAAGCCACGTCCCACTCCGTCAGAATTGTATTCTTATCCTTTATTGCCTCCTCCAGATACATCCATAACTTTATCCATGCTACAGAATCGAGAAGCATTGCCTTCCTGAATCCCTCAATTTCAGTACTGTTTTTCCTTGCCTTAAGGTTTGCAATAACCCCGCCCCTCAGTTTGTCAGAGACAAAGCTTGCCCCGTTTTTTATTGAAGCTGCATAGTTTTTGATTGATATCTTATCTCTCGATGCTATACGGACAAAATCTTTAGGATAGGCCAACAAGAAGCTTGCAAACTGATCATAATCCTGAATCTCCACGCCTTGCGAATTCAGCAGGGTCTCCAGCTCCTCAGAAACGGCCTGCCTTTTAACAAAAAGGATCACGGCTTCCTTTGTAATTGCAGCATATGCCATTGCCAGAGTGTTGAATTCTACGTCACTTCCCCTTACGTTGCATAACCAGGCAATATCGTCACAGGAAGAGACCATGTATATAAAATTGCCATTATAGTCTATCGTATCAATGACCCTTCTGTGCTTAGAAGAGGTAGACTCTCCACTGTATCTGGTGTCGTAATATTTTATCTCATTTGAAAAGGTTGCTGGCCGGTCACTCCAAATCTGAGCAAAAGGGTCGTCGCACATTGTAAGCTCAAGCGGAAGCAGTTGCTCCTTTAGGGAGTGATACTCTGCAACCGAAAATAGTCCGGCATCTATACCCACCTTCGAATTAACAGGTAATCTGTCTGTGAGCCACCTCTCCACAGATTCGGTGCCCGGCATCTTCATCTTTTTAAGCTGAATGCCCGACCCGGAGAGCTGTTTATCTGCCTGCACAAAGTATCTTGAATCTGTCCAGAGAGCAGCTTCCTCTTTTGTAACCACAACTGTTCCTGCAGAGCCATTAAAGCCCGATAGCCACTCAAGACATTTGTAATGGTCCTGTATATACTCCCCGAAATGGGTATCGTTCGAAGGGACAATAAAAGCCGACAACTGATTGTCCGACATATAGGAACGGATGAGTTCCAATCTACTGTTTTGCATGGAATGATAATTAAAATGTATTTATGCAAATGTACAAATCAAACAAGAAATTTTGCTAAATTTGTGACATAAGACGATTATTAATATTTAAAGAAATTTTTATGGAAAAAAGTATTAAAGGGACAAAAACAGAACAAAATCTTTTAAAGGCATTTGCCGGCGAATCACAGGCAAGAACAAGATATACCTACTTTACAAGTGTGGCTAAAAAAGAGGGATTCGAAAAGATTGCCGATGTTTTTGCAGAGACTGCAGAACAGGAGAAAGAGCACGCCAAAAGATTTTTCAAGTTTCTTGAAGGTGGCATGGTAGAAATCACAGCCAGCTATCCTGCAGGAATGATCTCAACAACAAAGGAAAACCTGGCAGCTGCAGCTGACGGAGAACACGAAGAGTGGGCAGACCTCTATCCGGAATTTGCAAGAATTGCAATGGAGGAGGGTTTTCCAAAAGTAGCAACAGCTTTCAAGATGATTGCAAAGGTAGAAGCTGAACACGAAGCAAGATACAGAATACTTCTTGCACGTCTGGTTGAAGATAAATTCTTCGAAAGAGAAGAGGAGATTGAATGGCAGTGCCGCAACTGCGGTTATGTGCATAAAGGGAAGAAGGCGTTGGAAAACTGCCCTGCATGCGACCACCCGAAAGCCTACTTTGAGCCAAAGAAAAATAATTATTAAGACTCTTATTTAACCTATATTTGCAGATTATTTCAAAATATGGAAAGATCTGCAAAACAGAGAGCAATAAACTCGGTAAAGGAAATACTGCCAAAAACCCTAAAGACCTGCCTTTGGCTCATTAAGATAACAGTATTGATTTCATTAGGGATTTTTTTTCTAAGATACCTGAACATTTTACCCTGGTTCTCTGAGTTAATAAGCCCTGTTTTCAACATTGTAGGTCTGCCCGGTGAGGCCGCACTTGCGTTTGTAACAGGATATTTTGTAAATGTTTATTCGGCCATTGCCGTAATAGTGACATTACATCTGGACATAAGGGCCATTACCATACTTTCGGTAATGGTCCTTTGTGCACATAATATCATAACCGAGACCGCTGTTCAGAAGAAGACAGGCTCATCTGCCTTAAGAATGGTGGCAATAAGGACACTCTCTGCATTCATACTGGGGTTTGTGCTCAACCTTATAATGCCGGGAGAGGTTGCATCGCTCTATACGCAGCCAAGTCTGGCAAATGTACCCCTGATAAATATGGCCAAAGAGTGGTTCAACTCCACAATATCGGTTGTAATAAAGATGACGGTCCTTATATTCACCCTTTCCGTAATGCAGCGATTGCTATCGGAGTTTGGTGTGATCAGATGGATATCAAAGTTTTTAAGACCAATCCTGGCAGTTTTCGGTCTGCCGGCAAAAACCTCTTTCCTCTGGATAGTGGCAAATATACTGGGTCTCGCCTATGGAGCAGCAGTAATGATAGATGAATATGAGAACGGCAAGGTTACAAAAAAAGATATAGACCTTTTAAACCATCACATAGCTGTATCGCACAGCAACCTGGAAGATGTCATTTTGCTATCTTCTATTGGAGCTATGGTACTATGGCTCCTATTTTCCAGATGGTTCATGGCATTTTTGCTCGTTTGGGAATTACGTCTGGAGATGGTCTTAAGAAAAAAATTCTTACCTTTGTGGGTTGAAAGTCAAAACAAATAATTTATATGAGTGCAGAAAAAGTAAAATGTCTGATTATTGGCAGTGGTCCTGCCGGCTACACAGCCGCAATCTATGCTTCGCGCGCCAATCTTCAGCCGGTATTGTATGAGGGAATCCAACCCGGTGGTCAGCTTACCACAACAACAGAAATAGACAATTTTCCTGGATATCCCAAGGGAATTGACGGGCAGGAGATGATGAACGAGTTGAGGGAACAATCTTTGAGATTCGGAACAGATGTAAGATTTGGTCTTGTAACCAGCGCAGATCTTTCGGAGAGACCATTCAGGATTGTGGTTGACGAAGAGAAGGAGATAATTGCCGAGACAATAATAATAGCAACAGGAGCAACTGCAAAATACCTGGGACTTGAGTCGGAAGAGAAATATAAGGGACAAGGCGTGTCTGCTTGTGCAACATGCGACGGATTTTTCTACAAAGGCAAAGACGTAGCAGTTGTAGGCGGAGGGGACACAGCATGCGAAGAGGCAAGTTATCTGGCCGGTCTTTGCAACAAAGTTTATCTGATTGTGAGAAGAGATGTGTTAAGAGCCTCTAAAGCAATGCAAGAGAGGGTTAAAAACACTCCAAATATTGAGATTCTCTGGCAACATAATACAAAAGAGATCACAGGAACACCAATGGGCGGCGTTAATGGTGCGATTCTTGTTCACAAAAACGGTACGGAGAAAAAAATTGACATCCACGGATATTTTGTGGCAATCGGGCACCATCCGAATTCCGAACTATTCAGCAAATGGATAGAGGTAAATGAAGAGGGCTACATTATAACCGAGGGTAAAAGCAGCAAGACAAAGGTACCGGGAGTGTTTGCAGCAGGCGATGTTCAGGACCCACACTATCGTCAGGCAGTAACAGCAGCCGGTTCGGGATGTATGGCTGCGATAGACGCAGAAAGATTCTTATCGGAAAATAAATAAAAGCCAATGAAACCAGGTAAAATTATTATTATCGTTTTGGCAGGATTTCTTGCAACTTCCTGCAAATCACAGTATGATGCACTCTTAAAGACAGCAGACGTTGAACTTAAGTACAGTGGTGCAATGGACTACTACAATGCCAAAAAGTACCTTAAAGCAGCAACGCTGTTCGATCAGCTGCTTTTACCACTAAAGAATACAGAAAAAGATGATACTGTTCAGTTCTACCTGGGACTAAGCAACTATAAATTCGGTGACATTACCACAGCAGAGGCAAATTTTGAAACATTCGTACAGGTTTTCCCAAGGAGCCCGTTCACAGAAGAGGCAAAGTTCCTGCGAATTGAGTGCCTTTACGACGGAACCTACAGGTTTGAACTGGACCAGATGCCAACCTACAAGGCAATGTCTGCAATAAACGAGTACCTTTATGAGCACCCCAACTCAAAGAACATCAAGCGTTGCCGCGACATGCTTGTTGACCTCCAGGAGAGGCTCGACAAAAAGAGCTTTGAGGCAGCAAAGCTTTACTACACAATAGAGGACTACCGCTCAGCCGCATATGCACTAAAGACCGTATTGAAGGAGAATGCCGACAATCAGTACAGAGAAGAGATCATGTACTACATAATTGCAGCAAACTACCACTATGCGAACAATAGTATCCCTGTAAGACAGAAAGAGAGATTTATGGCCCTTGTAGACGAGTACTACAACTTCGTAAGCGAATATCCGGAGTCGAAATATAAGAAAGAGGTAGACGGTTGGTTTGCCAAAGCACAAGAATATACAACTAAAAAATAGATATGGAAATTAAAAAACAGGTTCCTAACAACACCATTACAAGGGACCTTTCTAAGTTAGCTGCTCCCACAGGCAACATTTACGAGTCAGTAATTATAATTGCAAAGAGAGCAAACCAGATATCTGCAGAGGTTAAGCAGGAGCTCAGCCAGAAACTTGATGAGTTTTCGAACTATGCCGACACACTGGAGGAGACATTCGAGAACAGGGAGCAGATAGAAATTTCACGTTATTACGAAAAGCTTCCTAAACCATCCCTTATGGCAATCAGCGAGTTTGAAGAGGGACAAATCTACTATAGAAAGATAGAGGGATAGATGCTAAAGGGCAAGCACATATTGCTGGGGGTGACCGGCAGCATAGCTGCTTATAAATCTGCTGTTCTTGTAAGATCGTTGGTCAGACAAGGAGCAGAGGTAAAGGTAATCATGACGGAGATGGCCAAACAGTTCATCTCTCCCCTCACTATGGCAACCCTTTCTAAAAATCCAATTCTGGTCGAGTTCTACAATCCTGAGAACGGCGACTGGAACAGTCACATATCACTGGGAATGTGGGCCGACCTCTATATTATTGCCCCGGCGTCGGCAAACACATTGTCCAAAATGGCAACAGGCATAGCAGACAACCTGCTTCTCACCACATACCTGTCGGCCCGCTGCCCCGTAATGGTGGCACCGGCAATGGATGTAGACATGTTTCTGCATACAGCCACACAGAACAGCATAGAGATTCTTGCAAAGCGCGGGGTAAAGGTAATCGAACCTGCATCCGGCGAACTGGCAAGCGGTCTCGATGGCAAGGGAAGGATGGAGGAGCCGGAAGTTATAGCAAAAATCATCGACGATTTTTTTTTAACCAATAAGAGCCTTTCCGGCAAAAAGATACTCATAACAGCAGGTCCCACCCAAGAGGCGATAGATCCGGTTAGGTATATATCCAACCACTCAAGCGGAAAGATGGGATATGCAATTGCAGAGGAGTGCGCGGCCAGAGGAGCCGAAGTTTATCTTGTTTCGGGCCCAACCTCACTCAAAATTGGAGGAGAAAAAATAAACCGGGTAGATGTTGTTTCTGCTGAACAGATGTACAATGAGACACTTTCATACTTTAACAACGGTGTAGATGCTGCAATACTTTGTGCGGCAGTTGCAGATTTCACTCCGGTAAAAGCAGCAGACGAAAAGATAAAACGTGAGAAGGAGAACTACAATCTGGAACTCACACCAACAAAGGATATTGCTGCCTCCCTTGGAGCATTAAAGAGAGAGGGGACAATCCTTATAGGATTTGCCCTGGAGACAAGCAACGAACTCTCTAATGCCCGTAAAAAGCTGGAGAGGAAAAATCTTGATGCCATTGTGCTCAACTCACTAAACGACAAGGGTGCAGGATTCGGCTCAGACACCAACAAGGTGTCAATCATAAACAAAAGCGGGGAGGTAAATGAATATCCCCTAAAAGATAAGAATGAGGTTGCTAAAGATATTACAGATCTGGTAGAAAAGCTTCTTTTATGCTCAAATCGCTAAGTGTATCCAACTATGCTCTTATTGAGAGTCTGGAGATAGGATTTCCCGATGGACTTGTCATTATCACGGGCGAGACCGGCGCAGGGAAATCAATTCTGATGGGGGCAATTTCTCTCCTTCTGGGGGGAAAGGCAGACATGGCAATACTTAAGGATAAGAACAAGAACTGTATTGTTGAGGCGCTGTTCGAAATTGAGGGGGATTCCGATTTCAAAAGAATATTTGAGGAGAATTCTCTGGAATACTCGCCATCACTCACACTAAGAAGAGTGGTCTCGCCCAACGGAAAATCGAGGTCATTCGTTAATGACGAACCGGTTAACCTGCAGTTCCTCAAAGACATTTCGGAAAAAATAATAGACATTCACGCGCAACATCAGCATCTGCTGCTGGCAGACTCAAGCTTTCAGCTATCGGTACTGGATTCATATGCGGGCAATGGCTCTCTGCTTACAGAGTACCAGAGTCAGTTCACAAGGCTAAACCAGCTGATTTCACACAGAAACGAATTGAAGGCAAAGCTTGCCAGAGAGGAGAGCGAGGCCGAATACAACAGATTTCAATTCAACCAGCTGGAGGAGGCAAAACTGGCCACAGGCGAACTGGAAGAGCTTGAAGAGGAGTTTCGCCTGCTAAGCAACGCAGAAGAGATAAAGGCATCGCTGTTCAACATAACAGAGCTCCTCTCCCCTGCCGGTATACCGGTAGTGCAGAATCTTAAGGAGGCTGTAAACATTGCCACAAAAATATCGCATAACTTCAAGGCCATCGATTCAATTACTGAGCGTCTTGAGGCGTGCCGCATTGAGATTAAGGATATCGAGCAGGAGCTGACAATTAAGGCCGACTCCGTTATGGTTCAGCCTGAAAGGGCAAAGCTGCTGGAAGAGCGTATATCTGCCATTTACACACTTCTCAAGAAGCATCATGCAGAGAGCGTGGATGAGCTGCTGGCAATAAAGGAACAACTGGACAGCAAGCTGCTTCTAAGCAACAGTTACCAGCAAGAGCTGGAAAAGGCAGACGTTGAGATAGACGGGTGCCGCAAACTCAGGGATGAGTTGTCGGCAAGGTTGCATGAGAAACGCTCAAAGGTGTCAAATACATTCTCCTCCGAGATGAACTCTGCAATAAGGGACCTTGAGATGCCCCATGCTGTGTTCGAAGTTGAGATTAAAGAGACAGAGGCATACAATGTTTTCGGAAAGGATGCCGTAACATTTTTCTTCTCTGCCAACAAAAATATTGCTCCGCGAGAGCTTTCGAAAGTAGCATCGGGCGGAGAGATTTCCAGAATAATGCTTTGCCTTAAAGCACTAATGGCCAGCGGGAAAGGGATGCCATCTATGATTTTTGACGAGATCGACAGCGGTGTCTCAGGAAGCATTGCAGATAAAATGGGAAATCTTATTGATGCACTTTCAAAAAAGATGCAGATATTTGCAATAACTCATCTGCCTCAGATAGCTAGCAAAGGAAACACCCATCTGCTTGTATATAAAGAGATTGACCATAGTGGCACTACCACTACCAGAATACGTGAGATATCTGACGGAGAGAGAGTTACCGAGGTTGCAAGGATGCTGAGCGGTTCGGAACTTACATCGGCAGCACTGGCGAATGCCAGGGAGCTGCTTGGAAACAGAAACTAAACTATCGAAAAATATCTAATATACCTGACTATGCGAGTAATCATACAAAACTCTTACGAAGAGGTTTCACAATGGGCCGCGGCCTATATTGTAAAAAGAATCAGGGAATTTGCTCCAACGGAATACAAACCTTTTGTGCTTGGACTTCCTACAGGATCTACTCCAAACGGAACATACAAGGAGCTTGTCAAATATTACAGAGAGGGACTGGTATCGTTCAAGAATGTTGTCACATTCAACATGGATGAATATATCGGAATCCCCAAAGAGCATCCGCAATCGTACTTTACCTTTATGTGGAACAATTTTTTCCAGCATATAGACATAAGAAGGGAGAATGCCAACATACTTGACGGAAACGCAAAGGACCTGCTGCTTGAATGTGAGAATTACGAGAAGAAAATGGCCTCTTACGGTGGTGTTCACCTGTTTATGGGTGGAATTGGCCCCGACGGACACATTGCCTTCAACGAACCTGGCTCTTCCTTAACTTCAAGGACAAGGATCAAGAGTCTTACAACTGACACAATAATTGCCAACTCCCGTTTTTTCAACAACGACATTCATCAGGTTCCTAAGACTGCTCTTACTGTTGGTGTTGGAACAATCATGGATGCCGAGGAGGTTATGGTTCTGGTTAACGGTCACCATAAGTCGAGGGCCCTTTACGAAGCTATCGAGGGTAGTGTGAACCACATGTACACTGTAAGCGTGCTTCAGCTTCACAGAAAGGGGATAATCGTATGCGACGATGCCTCTACTGTTGAACTTAAGGTTGGTACAGTAAACTACTTCAAGGATATCGAACGTAACAACCTGGACCCTAAATCTTTGCTAAAGGGTTAGCTGAGAAAGGCCGATGCTTTAGAGAATACCTTCTCAAACCAGAACTTCCTGTCGGCAGAGTTTACCTTTGGTCCTTCGGGTGGAAACGGGTTCTCATGAGAATAATCAAATGGAAAATCAAGTTCCTCAAGGCAGTTCAGATGTATTTTGCCAAGAGCGGACTTGATTCCTGTTGTAGGTATCACCTTATCTTTCTTTAGCGAAATTGCCTGTATCCTGTGGCTTATCTCCTCATAGAAGCTCTCTCGCTCCTCTCTGTTTATTGCGTAGTCTATATGGCTCACAAATGCCATCTCCAGCACGTCGCCCTTTAGCCTGCTCTCACTTTTGAAGAAAAGAAATTTGTTTTTGTAATAATCGAGCAGTGAATAGAACGACTCCCTGTCCATTATCATCTTTGACTCTCCGTCCATCTGGTCGAACAGCGATCCTCCGCAGAACATGAACAACTTGCTCTTTGTAAAGTAGTTGTTAGGGTTTGCAAAGAGTATCACCTGCGACATTAGGGCCCCTATCGAATATGCAAATATGTCTATTGTTGCTTTGCTGTCTATGAGCTTGTGTGTCCCTTTTTTTATCTTTCCTATAAGCTGGCAGACATTGTTGATTGTCTCCCTGCCGGCAAGATAGAACCTGTATGGGTCGGCCTTTATCCTGTTACTCAGGGCGTAGTTCAGGAACGTGAGGTGCGACGGCTTTGGCTCGTTGTTCTGCTGATCGGCCACAAAAGGCTGCATTGCCCTTGGGTTGCTCCACTCTGCCGGGGCCCTGTTTATGTGGAACGCTGTTGGAAAGAGTACGACAGGCTTTCTTGTGTGGTTGGCTATGTACTCTGCCCATGAGTAGTATTTGTCCCATGTCCTCTCGTTTAGTCCGTGAAACATGAGTATCACCGACGATGCCTTTCCGTTTGGCTCCCTGAGCATATTTTCGGGCTCTACTATAAGATATTCGAATGCCTGGTTTTCCAGAAATTCATCGTCGCTCTTCTTTAGGAAAACCGGAGTCTTGCATTTCTTCATGTCGTCCACAATCGCTCCCTTTCCCAAAACTTCTTTAAAAATAAATCTGTGCAGCTTCATATCTCTGTGATTTTTCACAAAAGAAATATTCCGCTCTGTGTATGGCAAAAAAATGGTTTAAAGGGGGTGGTCATGGGGCGAAATTCTCATATATGGGGTGAAAAATTAATATACGTGGCCAAATAAATTTCATTACATTTGTGTAAAGAGAGATGAACATACCAAAATACATAAACGAAAAGTCTAAAATTGTCAAGCTGGTTGCTCTGACTGCTGTCTTTGCGCTGGTCTTCATAAATATTTACAAACCCTTCAGTTCGTCGAGCTGGTACAAGGTTTCGGACTTCATGTTTTTTGTCTACTCCAGCCTTATTATTCTTACCGGGGTGCTGGTTGTGATCATCAGTCGTATAATCATGTACTTTTACAGCCGCAAGCATGATATCTCTTATCGTACTTATGTTATCTGGGTACTTGCTGAGATTTTGTTCATGTCGCTCTTCTATACTATCTATACTCTTGTGCTTAACCCCAGCAGGGATACTATGGAGGTTTTCAAGGACTCTACCAAGAATACTGCTCTTGTGCTTCTTCTCCCCTATCTTGCTTTGTGGTTCTATTTTGGGTGGCAGGAGAGTACCAAGAGGTTGCAGAAGATTGAGTCTGGTGACGAGCCTGAGTTGAATCCACTTAAGAGTATTACTTTTAAGGATGAGAAGGGTGCTCTTATGTTGTCTATTTTGCTTGAGGATTTGCTTTATATTGAGTCGGCTGATAATTATGTTGTTATTCATTATACTACTAATGGTAAGACTAAGACGTATCTGCTCCGGAATAGTCTTAAGAATCTGGAGTTTTTGTTGAGGAAGTCGTCTGTTGCCCGTTGTCATAGGTCGTTTCTTGTGAATTTTAACAGGGTGAAGGTTATTAGGAGGTCTAAGGAGGGGTTGGTGCTGGAGATTGATGAGGCGAATACGCCTGATATTCCGGTGTCGAAGAGCTTTCAGGAGGTTGTGAGCAGCAAATTCCTGAGTGAATCGTAACAGCAGCAGACTGGGCGCAAATTGTGCGACACTCTTGGTATGGGGCATTATTTGAGGATGCATATTCTTTCTTTACCTACTGGTCATTTTGAATCTTTTTTCTTTATTGGTTGTGTTACAGCTTTCGGGACTGTGCAATGCGTTTACCCACTTAACGCTCATTTCGCTAAAAAACAAAGGTGTCGACCGAGAGTATGCTAATGCAGATTAGATACCGGTCGACACTCTCGTTTTTTTAACGCTCCATTCGCTTAGTGGGTGCCCAAACGCTTCTTGCATCGTCCCTCAAGCTATAACACAATCAACTATTTGAGATTCAAAATGACCAGTTGAAAATCCAGTATATCTTAATAATGCACTATATTCTCTATTTTGTCACACAATTTGTGGCTGAGTCTGATACGTGTTACGGGATTCACTATCTGGCTATTGGTGCTCCGCATTTACCCACTTCGCGCTCACTCCGCTAAAAAACAAAGGCGACCCTAGATTATGCTTCAGCAGATTAGCTACGGGTTCGCTTGTTGTTTTTTTAAACGCTCCGTTTGCTGAGTGGGTACCCAAATGCTAACAGCAATGCCCATTCTGACTATTACATTATCAATATTTAAGATGCAAAATGATTGTAAACCAATGTCTAGCAACAAGAATCTTCAAAGGTCACACCTTATTCCAGTTAAGTCGCATAATTTCCTATAATGTAATATTCGATAAATACTCTATGCAATTTCCATTCAGACTATTACACAATCAATCTTTTAATGCAAAATGACTTTGAAACAAGGTAATACTAAAAGCATCTACTAATCATGCACCATATCCTGTATTTTGTCAAACAATTTGCGCTGAGTCTGATATGTGTTAGGGGATTCTCTATCTGGGTATTGGTGCTGCTCTATAACTCCTGATGCGCTTACTTGGTAAAAATTAAAGGCTGTATTTGAGATAATGCTTGAGCAGATTAGCTGCCAATTTCCGCTCTTGATTATTTTTAGCTTTGCCAATGAGTGGGTTTACAATTCCTTATAAGAAATTTCTTCCAGTTCCAGAATATTTCTGTTGTATTTCACAATTAACGCCTTGTTTTTATATATGTGTAAGGGTTTCACGACTGTTTGGGGAAAACGTGAAATGAGCAAATTTGATTTAAATTGGCCAGATATTTCTTGTAATTAGCTAAAGATTATCTGGATATAGAAAAATTTATTTGGAAATAGATATCCTATTATTTAAATTTACTACGTTGCTGTTTGGGTGTATTTTTTCCTTTACAATATTGTATTCCATGCTAGTACTACGTTTCAAAAGAAATGCAGCGGGGAAAAAAGAGGCTTTACTCATGAGGATTGTTCAATAAAGGTGTATCAATAAACAAGTTAGTAACTATCCGTTGGCGTCAATTTTGTGTAATACGACTAATACTAATTATGATGAAAATAATTATTAAATGGATTAAAAATAACTGGACAGATCCTGTATGGAGTAAAGTTTTTGCAGGTATTATACTTGCGACATTAAGCATTATTGGAGTATATTTAGTTTCGCTAATTAATAAAATACCAATTACTGATTTATATACAAAATCAATTAATAGCTACGTCCAGATTAATTATTTTTCGATAATTGTAGCAATATTGATATTTCTATCGCTTCTTATATCAGCAATTTTAATGAACATAATAAAGTTCAAATTAAAAAATATCAAATTCCCTACAAAACTCAGTTCACGGAAATTTGATTTACAAAGTTTTCTTAATGGGAAATGGAATTTAATGTACGAAAATCCAAAGACAAATTTTAAAGGAGGAGAACACGTTAATCTTATAAATGGAAATCAATATTTTATTAATAATAAACTAGGATTTGTTATGACCGACATAGAATTTGATGAAGCAACTCAACATCTAAAATGGTCAAAAACAAGTTATCCCAGTAATCAGAAACATTCAAGAGAAGAACTAAGAATTGAAAATAATTCAATGATTGGAACAGACAACTTAGGCTTCTCTCTTAAATACATGAGAGAACAATAAAAACTACAGCCAACTGCATATTTATCGTGCATGTGATTAGGGCTTTTGGGTAAGTTCAGCACTTTTAAATAGTTTTATAACGAGGGGCAAGAAACCCTTTTAAACTCCCAATCACAATAAATACGCTAAACTTTATGGGCAAAACAGACAACGACAATGACAGACAATTACACGATAGACCAAATAAGAGATGATATAATAAAGTTCAAGAATGATCCTGACTTTCAAAAGTTGGAACATTTTTATTATTCAAAATCATTCTCAGAAATCTTGGGAGTAAGCAGACGAGAAATTAGTCATAGCGGATTTCTTGCCTGGTTACTTGGAAACTTGGAAAGCCATAATAAGGAAATACAGTGACCTTTTTAACGCATTTGTTACTGAAGGCTACTCAATTGAAAGACTATTTGTCAAATCTGAATACGCAATTAAAAATGTTGGCAGACTTGACATTTATATCGAACTGACAGTTTTGTGCTTCTAAGTCCGCCACTGCGCCAAGCGCCAAACCGTTACCACCAAGAGTAAAAAGACAGATATCAAAGATAATTTGAAAAGTAGACCATTGTAACAGGACAGAAAAATGAAATATTGACAAGACAAGAAAGACGACACTCAAGCCGACCTGATGTTTTTATTTTTTGCCTCCCGCAAATTTTTTAAAAATAATTGCCTTCCCAAGTTATATTATTAAAGTATCACATCTATTCATTATTTTTACACATAAATTTAGTATGATAAAAAAACCAATAAATAGTATAATTATGAAAAGAATTAGTTTTATATCAATAATCTTTCTTGCTATAGTGTTTCTCATTAGTGGATGTAAACAAGAAAGTAAGACAGTCAAAATTGGATATTTACCAATTTACGTTGATATGCCATTATTTGTTGCTAAAGAATACGGTTTTTTTGACAAAAATAATGTAAATGTTGAACTTGTTCGATTTGAATCAAGTCCAGAAATTGGAACTGCTTTAACTAACAATAATATTCAAGTTGGGGCTTCTATAGCAACAAGCGTTGCCTTAACAACTGAATCAAGAGATCCAAATAAATTGAAAATATTTTTAATTGATGCTGAAAACAGGACGAACTATCTTTCCTCATTTGTAGTTCTTATTAATTCAGGCATTGATAGCATCGCTGATTTAAAAGGTAAAATTATAGGCAGTTTCCCGGGTCCAACTGCTTTAACTTTTGGAGAACTTGTATTAGAAAAATTTGGACTTAAGAAGGGGAAGGATTATAATCTTATTGAAATTCCAGTAGGCTCGCATTTATCATCTCTACAATCAAAGACTGTAGATGCACTTTTCACATATGAACCAACAGGTACACAAGCAGTTCTTGAAAAAAATGCCAAGAAAATATCACCTGGTGCAGTTGAAACATATATAATCGAACCTTGGCAAGCAGGTGTTTGGGTATTGAATCATGAGTTTATTGAAAAAAATCGTGACTTGACAATTAGAGTTATTAAATCTATTTACGAGGCTGTAGATTTCATGCGTTCAAATCCTGATGAAGCAAAAAAAGCATTAAGTAAATATACAAGCATTAAGGAAAACATTGCATTAATGACACCGAATATTCCTTTCACAAAGATATCTGAAGCTGATCTTCCAACACTTCAAAAACATTCTGATATTCTGACCGAAAAAGGGATAATATCCAAAAGAATTGACATACGAAAAATGATAATTTCTGAAGAATATTGGAAATATGACAAATAAATCAGTACTTGAATATAAAAATGTAAAGAAAAGTTATTTCAACAAAAAGACTCAAGATATTGTGCTTGAGGAAATCAATTTTTGTATTAATGCAGGAGAAATAGTATCTATAATTGGCCCTAATGGTAGTGGCAAAAGCACGTTAGTTAAACTTGCTTTAGACATTTTACAACCTGACGAAGGTCAAATTATACGTAATTCCTTAATTTTTGACGAGATTGGATATATTCCTCAAGACTATAGAAATGCGCTTTTACCTTGGGTGAATTTGTACAAAAACATCGCGACAAATATTAATCATAATTCTAAATTGCTCAAACCAAGGATTAGTTTTAAGACATTGTTTAGTTTCTATAAAATGTCAACAGTTTTTAATATCAGGTTCAACTTACGAAAATATCCTTATCAACTCTCTGGTGGTGAACAGCAAATATTTCTTTTTCTACAGTTACTTATAAGAGAACCCAAATTTATTGTTGCAGATGAACTATTTTCTGCTATTGATGTTAAGCGGAAAGAGGCAATAATTCTTTATTTTTTAAAGTGGTTGAAATTCAGGGATATACCAATGCTATTTGTTACTCATGACATAAGGGATGCTTTAATAATGTCTGACAGAATAATTATTTTAAATAGAAACAGTTCCAAAATAAAAGACATCGTTAAAGTTGATAAGCCTTACCCAAGGGATATTGATTGGATGTTTACTGAAGAATTTAATGTGATTTTAAAATATATGACAGAATGTTTAGAATAAAAAGAACAACAATATTTATTATTTACAGCCTCTCATTAATAATATTATGGGAGGTGGTTTATCGTCTTCAAATCATTAGCCCCTCAATTATATGCTCACCTTTGGACGTTTTAAAAGCATTTCCTTCACTTTTCTCCAAAAAAGAATTTTTACCGGACCTACTTTCTACGGTAAGTAAGAGTCTTCAAGCTTTTCTTTATAGCATTCCAATTGGTCTTATCATTGGATTTTTGATTTTTAACTCTGGTAGAACGAAATTTGCAAATGAATTCTCTTTAGATTTTTTAAGATCTATTCCTGCAACTGCTTTGATCCCATTTTTCCTTATAGTTTTTGGAATCGGTGAAGAAACAAAAATAGCAATTGGTACTTTTAGTTCTGCACTAGTAATTGCGCTTTCAACTCTAATAGGATTAAAGAATACTAATAAAACAAGAATTGAGCTTGCAAAGATATTGAAATTTAATGCCCTTAAAAAGTACCTTTATGTTTACATCCCAGAATCATCCAGAGAAATATTTATTGGATTTAGAACAGGAGTTTCTTTAGCACTAATATTGGTTGTAGTTAGTGAAATGTTCATTGGGTCCAATAACGGATTAGGGAAAGTAATAAATGATATGAGATATAGAGATTCCGTTGACAAACTATATGTTGCAATAATAGCAACAGGCTTGGTTGGTTATATTTATAATTTGTTTATCACGTTAGTTGAAAATAAAATAATTCATTGGAAAGGTAAAGAATAAATTATTATGGAAATCAAACTGTTCAATTTTTGGATAATACTTGGTACTGTGCTAACAGTAATCGGTATTTATTATTACATCTTTAAAATTTGGCTAAAAAATAGGATTGATTTTAAGGATAAAGGATTTTTCAGAAATATTAGTAATATCATAGCGTATGTCCCAACCAATAATTCAAAAGAATTACCGCATATTATTGCAGGCGTTTTTTTAACTTTTGGATTATCTATACTTATTGGCCTTTTCACTTCTCTTATAATTAATAGGATTGATTCAAATGAATTGAATTTTCATGGTGTATTCATTACAACGGCGGGATTTGTTTTTGGTATAATAATTTCAACTTTATCATTTTGGACACTATGGCAAACAAAAAAGATTGAACACTTACAAGGATATAAAATAACTCAGTTTTTGAGTTTGATTGATAATCTGAACAAAGAACTTGAAATTGTGATAAATGATTATCGTGATAACAAACATAGTGTTAAACGTCATCATAGATTTTTTTTAATAACGACGAATCCCTTTTTAGGTTTGCTTTCTTTTCCAGATAAAAAAGAAACAGAATCTTTTATTGGTAAACTAAATGAGCTAAAAACAATTATTCAGCGAAATTCAAAAGGCACAAGTGGGTCATTCAGGTTTGAGATTATTTGTGCCAGTTTAAGTAAAATGGATGATTTTCATAAATTTTTCTTTGGCAATAACCAAGATAAAATCAACGAAATAAATACTGAAACTGAAAAATTACTGTCAAATTTTGAGAATTTCTCAATTCTAACAAGAAAATCTGAGATACCTCAATTTCCTCAATTCGCAATTGTTGGTAACACGATTTTTGAATTTACCCTTGATGCAAGAGCACCTCATACAGAAGTATCGGAAACATATGTTGTAACTGATAGAGCAAGATGTGAAATGTACGAAAAGACTTTTGAACTTTTAAAAAACTCATTACCCGCCTAATTGATCTGAGAAAAAAGTACTATCTAGGAAAAGTAAAATTTAGTATTAGAAATAAAAGAACTTAAAAATTCAAAAAAACCACGCATTTGTATAATACTACTGCAAAATCAGACTACAGAGTTAATAAATAATGGATTAATTCCACTCAGCAAAGTATTTATTCCGAAGATGTTGCCCCCTTTTCCGGAATAATTGTGTGGGGATTCATCATGAGAATTGGCAACAACAATGACATCGTTTTCGTAAGAGTTTACATATCAACAACTAAATCATTCGTAATAATTTCTGTCAGATTTATTGTTGGGATGATATATTTGTTAAAAGTTGTATTCTCGGTTTTAGCGTGAAGCACCCCTCTGGTAGTGCCGACAGCAATTACTGCTAAATGAGTTACAAAATCTTTAGGTATGACAAATCGTGATTCCTGTTTAAATTGATTGATACTAGCCTCATCAAGAAAGAAGTTGCAGAGCACACTAATAATGATGAAGGGATTTTCTTGTGATAGGAAAACAAATTTTGGTTCTACCCCAATAAAGTTGTTTTTCAAATCTACTTTGAATCCAACACCTGTTTTTAATGCAACCATATCATCAGAGACTTTAACGTCCTCTATGGTTGCAAATTCTGTGGTTGATATGGAATCTATCCTGAAACAAATACTTTTTGACATTATTCTCTTAATTAAGCGGCAAGACTACCATTACTACTACTATCCGGCGAAATGCAAGATACTTTATCGTTTAAATCCAATTTAACGGTCGGCAATTTTATAACTAATGCATTTGTTGAATAACCTCTTTTGTTGATTTTCATGAATTCAGTTGTTGAATACTCTACGGTTTTAGAGAGTTCTACGCAGATCAATTCTATGTCTAACTCTTTCTCAATCTTGCAGATTGTTTCAAGAGTAAGGTTTTCACGCCCCTTTACGATTTTATTAATCTGTTGTGGCGTAACACTTAATTTGTCGGCTAACTCTTTCTGGGTCATTGAAGAATTTTTCAATGCTCTTAGAATCTTCAAAGCAATTTTTGCAGATTTTTCAAGCCACTCTTTGTTTTGAATTCTATCACCTGCATCTTGCATCCATGACGGATCTGGCGTGGCGATATTGTTTAATTTGTCCAGATTAATCATTGTTTATGATTTTAATCAAATTCAATTGTTTCATTAATACCTTTTATATCAAATAGGCCATTGTCTTTTAAATAGTTCAGGCACATATTCATTTTGTCTATTTCTTTAGATGTATGTTTTCTGTCTAACATTTTTCTTGTTAGTTTTATTGCTCCTCCGGTAACAATGTAGCACTCTTTTGATACTTCAATAGCGTATAACCTAAGCCAGGAATGGGTGAATGGCCCGTATGCTTTCTTTGGGATAAGTTCTATCAAAGGAGATTTTCTTTTGTTTAAGTTTTTGTCAAACAGTTCATGAAATCGGAATTTTTTATTTTCCCGGTTATCGTAAATAAATTCTTCTAATAATTGTGCTTCTCGTAAAGTACTAATAACTGCATCATCAACACTAATATTACCATAAAAACCTGATTGTAGGTCGTTAATGTTTTCTTCAAAAAAGTTGAAAAGAAATTCAACATCAGTCCAGTCTAAAAATAATCTTTGTAACTCATTGTGTGTCATTCCATCGTAATGGAAGACATACAAACGGTCTGCAAAGATAGTTTTTATTTTCATATAAATAAACTTATAGGCTTATTTTTAATAATATTTTTTTGTCTATTCTACAATGCTAGCGTTTTGAAAGAGACTTGGTTTCCGTATGCTGTTCCAAATCTGTTAATGGCGATGCCTCTAACATAATAAGTTGTATTTGGCTGCAAACCTGTAACATAACCAAGTGTAAAGTTGTCAGAGAAGCTAATATTAGCTTCTCCTGTCATTATTTTATCATCACCGATAGTCGGATTAGGACTAGTACTCCAACAAATTCCCATATCTATCAATGCTGACCCACCATCATTTGTAACACTCATGTCACATATAGCAGATAATGGAGTTATTTCTTCTACATTATAAGTGTATACCGATGGCAAAGTGGGAATTCCCTTGATACAACGTACTGAAAAATGACCTCTTCCATCCCAAAATTCTCTAGTGACATTACTGCCTTGCGTATGAATAGCACGATAATAAGCTGCGCTCATGACGCCATACCTTGAAGAACTCCACCAGTATCCAACAATACCTATCCCATCGAACCATCTATCGTAATACCCCCCCGGAACGGCTGAGAAACCTGTAATATCTCTCTTCTCTGAGAAATCATTATTCCCTACAGCACCAACTATGTTTGAATATTCCCAAAGAGATGTTGAAGCCAAAGATTTTGCATATTTATTTCCAGACAAAGCACCATCATAATTATATCCATTATCTCGAAGGTAATTGTCTAAAATAGTCCATTCTCTATCTGTTGGCACATGCCAACCTGTTGGGCACACATTTTTGTCTCCATTGCTTTGATAATCTACAGCTTCCCAGTTATACAGAGAACCATATAGATGTTTATTTGCAGGGTTATTATTATACCAAAGATATCCAGGTATATGAATTTCATCATTATCCTGTAAAGAAGTAATGTTAGACCCATCATTATAATGAATTGTTTGGAGGTTTTTAGCCATCCATATCTGTGTTCCAATGGTTACTATCGGATACACATTTCCTTCTACGTCGGTTACTATATTCTCTCCGCTGCCGAAGATTTGATAAATCTGGTCCTGTCTTGCGTTTCCTGCGCCGGGTCTGTACCAGTCGGTATGAGTGGTGCCGCCTGATGTGGCCCAGTCGCTGAAGTATGTGTAGGCACTTACAATGGAGTTGCGTTCCGACGGGTATTCAAATGGTTCTGGGATCATTATCCCCCACATCATGCCGTCACTGTTTTTGAACTTATCCCCGGGGTAAAGATTGTAGCCGTTTGCAATGGAAGGGTCAAATTTTGTAGTTCCTGCATAGGTAGGTAGATGAACCTCACATCCACGTTTATTGGCAACGATGAACATGTTGAACGCACTCATTGCAACGTCTGCCTGTTGCAGCGGAGTATTAAACCTTAGAGAGACATACTCGTCGGGTGTAACAATATATGAACCGCTTACTGTGTTTAGGAAATTGGAATAGGTGACTACATCCTGCTGGTTATTGAACAGCGGTATGACTGCTTGCGTAACGCCGCTCTCTGTGCCATTAGGACTCACTGTAAAAGGTGTGGTACCATTGATCGCTTGTCCTGTAACTGATTGTATGTTTGAAGCTTCTACGTTGTCAAGCTGGAATGCTGCTCCGAGGCTGTACCTGCTGCCTGCTGCCCTCATGTTGTAATCGAGGCGGAACTTGGTAACCTGATTTGTTGAGTTGGTATAGTATGAGACTTTAAATCCGAGGACAAGGTCATTCAAATCATAATCTCCCTTTACCGGCCACATATCCTCAAAGACATATGTCCCCCAGGTGCCGGCAGAGGGGAAGTACGATGCAAAGGCTACAGAGGCATCGTTGTCATCAATATCAAGTGTTGACCCTACTCCATCACCGTCGTTGTCTAATATGGGGACGTTTGCGGCTATATAAGACGAATTGGAGGTCATTTGCACACCGGCAGATATAGGGGCGAAGTTTACCTGCAGAGAAGTTCCAAGGATATTTATGGTTTGAAGGTTTGTTGTGCCGTTAGGCAGTATCTCCTGTACATAGAATGTCGGTACTGATGTTGCAAGAGATATCTTTACAACAAATGGCGATACTGGTGTTGCTGCACCGTTGGCAATCAGGGCTCCGTCGTTCAGTTGTGAGTTGTTGAAGATTTTTATAACGCGAATCATGTTGTCTGCTATTCCTGAAAGAGCAGATACTTTGATGGTACACGAAAGTTCCTTTACGGTCTTCCAGTCGAAGTCCTTTGGAATAGCGTTGGAGATTGGAGTGGGATTTTCGATATTTTGAGGTGGCGGATTCAGGTTCACACAGGCCGATGTTGTAAATGAAATTACCAGAAAAGTGAACAGAATTTTGGATCTGAAAGAGAGTGATTTCATAAATATATAGTATTTTGAAGTTCTGTTTTTGGTGTCAAATGTGATGAAATGTAGCTCTGGCTTCAAAATTCACAAAATCACTTAATCATTTTCAGGACAAGACAATATAAAGTTATATAAAAAAATTATATCTTTAATCCGATTTTATTATTCTCAGTAATTTTACTTTAAATAAACCATCATGACACAATTCAGACAACTTCTAACTTTTATCTCGTTATTCGTAACGATGGCATTCGTTTTTTCTAGTAGTTCATACGGTTGCAGCATGGTTAAGCTGACGAAAAACGGTAAGACTATTGTTGGGAACAATGAGGATCAGATGAATCCGAATACCAGAATTTGGTTTGAGAATGGGAAGAATGGTGGTTATGGGGTTGTTTATGTTGGGTTTGACAATCTTTTTCCTCAGGGTGGAATGAATGAGGCGGGTTTGGTGTTCGATGGTTTTACTCAGTCGTACAGAGTTGTGACCGATACGATAGGGAAATTAAAGTGCTCTTCTCGCGACTTATCGAAAAAGGTGATGCAGGAGTGTGCCACGGTTGATGAGGCGAAGTGTCTGTTAAATCGTTATAACAGAAGTTTTTGGTCGGCATCGGTACTGCGATTTGTCGATAAGTCCGGCAAATATCTTTTTGTAGATGGTGATAGTCTGATTATCGGGGAGAAGGCATTTTTTGTTCAGACTAATGAGCGTCCTTATGAGAATAAGAAATGTTGGCGTTTAGATAAAGCGACTCGCCTGCTGGAAAACTCCTTCGACGCCAGCATCGGCTTTTGCACATCTGTTATGGACAGTGTTCATCAGGCTACTAAATGGGGTGGCACAATTTATACATCGGTATATGATTTGAATGAGGGTATTGTGCATCTGTTTTACTTTTATGACTATGGGCATGAGGTGACGTTTAATCTAAAAGAGGAGTTAAAGAAGGGCGACAGGGTATTGAGCATGCCGGAACTTTTCCCAAAGTGCGAGTTTGGTCAGAAGTATCTCGCCGAGTACAATAAGATTCTTACGAAGATTAAGCAATTGGGCGACTCTTCTACGATTGATGAAACTGCTAGTATTGATGCCATTAAAAGTGACATTGCCGGTTCTTTTATAGACGGTGGCCCATTCTATTATAAGATTTATGTATATGCCGATTATTACTTAACTGAGGATATTAACTACCCGAGAGCTATTTTGATATCAAGATTGTATGTCCAACTGTGCCCCGATGACTGGAGAGGGTATGACATTTTAGGTGAGGCTTATACAAAGAACAAACAGTACCAGTTGGCACTAGATAACTATTTGCGGTCGGTCGAATTATGTCCGGATAACTCATCTGGCAAAAAACAAATCGATTACCTCAAAAAACTCATTATACTCAGGTAACTATAAGTTAACAAAACCATTTTTTAGTTATTTTTAATATAATTATTATATTTGTGCAAAATAGAAATAGCATTTATGATATGCACAGACTAATAGATCGAAATATAGAAGCGTTTGTAAATGAGAATTTAAGTGTATTCCCTGCAGTAGTAATTTTAGGCCCGAGGCAATGCGGAAAGTCCACTTTGGTGAAAATGCTCTATAAAAATTCGGATGCCTTTCTGTATTTAGACCTTCAGAATTTGAATGATCTGAATAAGTTGAGAGAACCTATGCTATTCTTCCAGGCCAATCAGAATATGACAATTTGTTTGGATGAAATTCAGTTAGTACCGGAACTTTTTTCGGTATTAAGAAGTGAGATAGATCGCAACCGTCGTCCGGGACGATTCATATTACTTGGATCTGCTTCGCAAGACCTCATACAGAAAACGTCAGAATCGTTAGCTGGAAGGGTTGGACTTATTGAACTCACTCCGTTTACGATTGAAGAGGTTGGACGGAACGTAAATTTTGAATTGAATAAGCTATGGATTCGTGGCGGCTATCCTGATAGTTATCTCGCATCATCAGACCAAGGGAGCGTTCTTTGGAGAGAAAATTTCCTTAGAACATATGTAGAACGTGACATTCCACAACTCGGGTTCCAAATTCCCGCATTGCAGCTTCGTCGCCTGCTTACTATGTGTGCGCACAATCAAGGGCAACTTTTTAATTCGTCCAAATTGGGAGAATCGCTAGGTGTAACCTATCAAACTATTCGCCGATATATCGACCTGATGGAACAAACCTTTATTATCCGTTCGTTACCGCCCTTTGAAAAGAATATCAAAAAACGCATGGTTAAATCACCAAAGATTTACATAAGAGATAGCGGACTTTTACATCGGCTGCTACAAGTGGACGATTTCAATTCCCTGATGAGTAATCCAGTTTTCGGAACATCTTGGGAAGGTTTTGTAATCGAAAATATTATATCTTCATTGAGAGATTGTAAATTTTCATTTTATCGTAGTGCAACTGGTGACGAGTTAGACTTACTAATTGAGAGGGGTAACCGGACGATAGCCGTAGAGTGTAAGGCCTCATCGGCGCCACAGGTAACTAAAGGCTTTTGGAGTGCCATCGAAACCACAAAACCGGATAAAACATATATTGTTGCGCCTGTATCAGCATCTTATACATTTAAAGATGATGTGGAAGTTTGCGGATTGAGTGATTTCTTGAAAAAAGTCGAACTGTAAATCTGGAGTTTGGAGGTTGTGAATGGGCGAACATTGACAATAAGGAGCAGTTGGTTGATTTATTTCGCCCAATATATATTTAACCTATACATTCTAGCTAATAATTCAACTACATTTAGCCCAAAACTCAAATAAATCAGTAATAAATTTGTGAGTTCAGATTTAAAACTATATTTTTGCAGTTGATTTTAAACGCCTGATATATAGTATGAATATAGAATCCAAGAATAAATTAAACCAGCTTTTGAAATATTGGAAGACTGGGGGATTGTTTTTTTCTTCATGGTTGAAACAAAACGGGTATTCAGATCAATTAATGCAGCAGTACAGGAAGTCTGGTTGGTTCTCACCGTTATCAAGCGGCGTAATGTACAGAACAGGAGATAAACTTTCTCCTTATGCTGCAATATCGTGCTATAATGCTCAGGTGGGTAAAAATTTTTACGTAGGCGCTCATTCTGCTCTTGAATTGTCTGGCTTTAATCATTATGTCCCAATGGGAAAGCCTGTATTAATGATAGGACACCCTCAAGAAGATGAGGTTCCGGGATGGATGACAAAAACTGATTTTGAATATGAACTAAAATTCTTTTCTACAAAGGTTTTCCTGAATCCTCAATTGGTATCCATCAATAAAGGGAATAATCAAATTCTTGCGTCTGTTCCGGAACAGGCTTTTCTTGAATGTTTGTTGCTAGCTCCAAAGCAATACGACTATATGGATTTGTTTTATATCATGGAGCAATTGACTACATTAAGAAGTGAAGTTGTTCAGCAGATTCTTGAAAACACTAACAGTATAAAGATAAAGCGGCTTTTCCTATACATGGCTCAAAAAGCCGGACATGATTGGTTTCACCGCTTAGATAAAGAGAGGATAAATTTGGGCTCCGGCAAACAAAAACTGGTAAATAATGGCGTGTATATACCTGATTATATGATAACTTTACCTAAAGAACTGTACAATTATGAATGAGGGTTATAAAAATCAGGTTGCTCTACTAATTCGTATATTGCCATTAATCTACAAAATTAAAGATTTCGCAGTTCATGGTGGCACCGCTATCAATCTATTTGTCAGAAATATGCCTCGGTATTCTGTTGATATAGACCTTACTTATCTTCCACTTAAAAATAGGGAAGAAAGCTTTCTGGAAATCAACAATTATTTAATGGTGATCAAGCAACAAATTGAAAAGGCGATTCCCGGTATTCGAGTCACTCATAAACCGGCAACTCTAAAATTGTTGTGCGTCAAGGGTGATGCGATGGTCAAAATAGAGGTTAACGGAATCAAAAGGGGGATAGTTGGAGAAGTTGAAGACCTGGATCTTTGCAAAAAAGCACAGTCTGAGTTTAATATGAGTTGTAGAGCAAGAGTAGTTCCATTATCATTACTTTACGGGGGCAAAATTGCAGCGGCATTAGGTCGCCAGCACCCTCGCGACCTTTTTGATTATAAACACATGGAAATCGATTCTTTTGATGAAATCAAAAATGGAGTAATTTTCTATCTTTTAGGAAGTGATAAACCACTCATTGAATCCTTACAACCGAATCCAATTGATCAGCAGGAAGCTCTGAATAACCAATTTAGGGGCATGACAGATATTCCGTTTGAATATGCTGATTTTGATGCTGCCAGAAATGAATTGAAAGAACTAGTTCTAAGCAATCTTAACGAAACAGACAGAGAATTTCTTCTATCATTTGAAAATGGTATTCCTGAGTGGAATAAATGCTGTGTCGGTGATTTACACGATTTTCCGGCTATTAAATGGAAATTGGAAAATATCCAAATACTAAAGGAAACAAATACCGAAAAATTTAAAGTCGGTATAAATAAGCTCGAAAAATTTCTTAACAATAAGTACCAATGACAAAAACAGCAAAGATTATCGCCATCACTCTGGCATCGGTGATTGTATTAATGTGAATGGGCGAACATAGACAATATTGAGTTACACACTCACATAGATATCCCTAAGATAAAAGGGTGTGACTGTGAATATAAAAAAGAGCATAATACCAAAATAGCACGTTTCGATATCGACAAGAGCAATGTCGATATGGAGAGATATATCAGAGTAAATAATTTCAAAAAATTATTGTCGCCAGACGATGTTCCGCTGGATGAACTTATAAAATCCAGAAGCAATGTCGTAGGCCTGTTTGGCGCTTCTGATCTTTATTATACCATAGGCTCATACAACGGGGAAACCTGGCAGACTCTGCTCGACAACACTACCGGTCGGCTTTGGGTTGTTATAAAGTACAGTGACTGACAACCGATGAACATCGGACTCCAATCTTACAACTCAGATAAAACATTGAACAGATCAATATTCATAGTATAAATCATTTATATATTAAATTCCTCAAAGCCTCATAAATATTGACGTTTGAGGAATTTTATATATATTTGTAGTGTAAGGTTTCAAAATAATACGTATGCAGAAAATTTTCAGGAGAACAGAACTTGACAAACTTTCTATTCTCAAGAACAAAAATCTAATAAAAGTTGTAACGGGTGTCCGCCGTGCAGGTAAATCAACTTTACTTCTACAGTTTCAAGAATTACTGAAAGAAGAAAATCCGAATGTGTCTATTATTTCTATCAATTTGGATTTGCCCGAATTTCGTTTTCTTGCCGAAAAAAATTGGAAAGAGATCTACGAATATATCAAAAAACTGATGCAAAAAAATGTAACGAATTATGTTTTCATTGACGAAATTCAGAATATTGCCGAATTTGAAAAACTACTTGAAGGACTGTTTGTTACCCCAAATATTGATTTGTATGTTACCGGTTCTAATGCTTACCTGCTATCGAGCGAATTGGCTACAATACTTACTGGCAGAGCATTTGAAATCAATATTTTACCTTTTTCTTTTGCCGAATATTTGGAATTTACAGGCAAGACATCAAACCCTGACAGGGCTTTTGCCGAATATATGCGTATAGGCGGTTTCCCTGAATCTGTTGGCTTTGTCGGAACTGGTGAAAATTTTTCTTACGAATATCTTAAAAGCGTTTTTCATAACATTTATGAAAATGATATACAAAAACGACACAAAATTTATTACGAAACTTCTTATAATGAGGTAGTAAATTTCTTGATTGACAGTGTAGGTTCATGCGTTTCGGCAAGAAGTATTGCAAAAATCTTAACAATAAACGGCAAAAAAATTGACAATAAAACTGTGTCTAAATACATTGACACACTCGTAGAATCCTATCTTTTTTACAAAGTAAATCGTTACGATATAAGAGGAAAACAGCATTTAGCAACGCAAGAAAAATACTATCTTGTGGATTTAGGTTTGCGATATGCGTTACTTGGTAAAGAACTTAATACCGATGTAGGGCATTTGCTTGAAAATGTGATTTTTCTAGAATTGCTTCGCCGAAATTGTCAGGTTTGGGTAGGAAAAACAGATAATCTCGAAGTTGATTTTGTTGTCCGGGACAAGAATGGTTATACACAATATATTCAAGTGGCATTCACAGTAAAAGAGCAAAAAACACTTGAACGCGAACTTGCACCATTTGACAAAATCCCAGATTATAATGAGCGACTGCTTATCACAATGGATTACGAAACAGGTAGCCATAACGGAGTGAAACAGATTAATGCGATTGATTGGCTCTTATTCAATCAAGGGAAATAATGGGATTAAAAGTTATTGCTCTCTAATGTTCTGTAAATGAAAATAATGCTATATTTGAATAAAAAATGACTTATGGAAAAATCTGACTTAAAACTTCTAATTTCTATTGATGACAGAGTGGTTGCAGGGGACATTCAGAATCTATTGGAAGAGTCTGATATATATACAATTCTATCTTCGGACAATCCTGCCTCATCGATTATGAGCACATATGGGTTTAATCCCGCAGAGAGCATCGATATCATGATTAATGAAGACGACTACAAGCATGCAATTGAAATACTCAATGACAGCCCTTATAATGAATTATTTAGCAACATATAACATTGTTCGAACAATGAAGAATTTTACTTGCTTATCAATCACTCTGTTATTATTTGCTTGTAACTCTATAACCCAGAATAATAATGTCATAACAATTCAGGATTTTACAGAACCTGATATTTTCTTCTCCGAGCTTGTCGATAATATCGAAATAATCAAATTGGATGACTCAATTTTAATTTCAGATAGTCCCACTTTGGTTGCTGATGATTCTTCTTATTATATTTATAATAGACAAGAATCTCCTTTTTCAGCAAAAACCAAATCGAATGTTCTTTTAAAATTTAGCAAATCCGGCAAATTCCAATATTGTATAGGGGATAACGGAAGAGGTCCGGGTGAATATGTGTTTGCCAAAAATTTTCAAATCTGTAACGATACTATTTCAATTTATTCTTCCCCGAACCTGACGATCAATAAATATTTAAAATCCGGTGAGAATATTTCAAATTATAGTATTCAAATTAAAGATTATTCATTTCTTCAGGCTCATAAATTCAATAATCTATATCTTACATATAGATGGGGAGATAATTTATCTTATTGGGTCAATATGATTGATGAAAAAGGGAATATAATAAAAACGTATTTATCCAGAAATCCGATGACATGCCCTTTTTATACAAATGAAAATTTCTTTATTCCTTATAAGGATGAGATATTAATCAGGGAGTTTTATTCTGACACCATTTATTCTATAAATTCCAAAAGTGAGATTGGTGCACACCTGATAATGGATTTTAAAATAAAAACTGATCCAAAAGAGACATACCTCAAATCAAATCATCCGACAGATGATATATCAATTCTTGCAAATTCCTGTTTCTATGAAATAAGGCGTTACTATGAAAATGATAATTATATAATTATGGAATTATATCACAACATTGATGTTATGAACCATGATTATTACTATGTTTTAAAAGACAAAAAATCCAATAAGATTTATTGGATCAATTTTAAAGGCGACAAATTTCTAAAAGCTAATCTTCGTTATATGGATGATTCTTGCCTCTATTTTATGGTCATCCCAATTCATCTCGATACTATTAGTACAGCCTTCCGCACAAAACTCATAAACAAAGAAGTTCTAAATAATCTTGATCCTTATGGCAATAATTTAATCATCAAAATGAAATTAAAATGAAAAAACTTCTGTATAAATATTTTATAATAAGTGCCGCATTATTACTTGTATGCCTGTATCCCTCTGCTCAGGTGAAGCTGGTTCCGGAGAGGCCTCAGGTGGATAATCGTGTGGAGCTGATGAGCATTGTTTTCCGCCTGGCGGGCAGGGCGGAGTATTCTTCGAAAGATATTAAATTGTATGTCAGCAAAATAGAGGATCATTTTAACAAGTTCAGAGATCATGAACTTATACTATATGTTAAATCGGTTATGAACGAACGGGGGCTGGGCTATGATGCGGTTATGTCTATGGCTGTGAATCTCGACAAGAATCTGTTTATCAGGAAAGACATTGCGGGCAACTCTCTGGATAAGAGATGGGGTGCGGAGTGTGCAGATAAATTCACGCTACTTCTAAGAAAATTTTATACCGATGCTGCCTGTGAAGAGTTCTTCAAAAGCAATGCGGAATTTTACAAAGAGGTGGCAAATCGGTTCCTCCCGGTGTATAAGCAGATCGACATAAATTGGTACAAGACATTTTACGGGGATGGGGCATCTGAGAAATTCACAATTATCAATGGCCTTGGCAATGGGCAGGGTAATTACGGAGTCTCTGTCAATTATAAGGATGGCAACAAAGAGGCCTTTGCAATTATGGGCACCTGGAGTATCGACAGCACTGGGATGCCTCTCTTTAGAGTCGAGGACTACTTCCCTACCCTGCTGCACGAATTCAACCACTCGTTTATTAACCACATAAATGCAAAACAGAGCGATTTGCTTAAAGAGTGCGGTGAACAGCTTTTCCCTTTGGTCGAAACTGAGATGCGGTCGCAGGCTTACGGGAACTGGCTAACCATGATGAATGAGGCTCTTGTCCGTGCGTGTGTTATAAAGTATATGAAGGACCACAATTATGCCGATGCTGCAATTCAGAGGGAGACTAAAAGTCAGATTGACAGGGGATTCTTCTGGATCGGTGAGCTTGTTGGGGAGTTAGACAAATATAGTTCTCAGAGAGATATTTACCCAAGTCTTGAGAGTTATATTCCGAAACTGGCCGTGGAGTATAAACGGTATGTCGCCACGGGTCTTGAAATGGAAAACAGGAGACCTAAAGTGACCTCAATTTCTGAATTTTCGAACGGCGACAAAAACGTTAGCCCTACGGTTAAAACAATAACCATAAACTTTGACAAGCCACTGAGTGGCAAAGCTTACTCAATCGTTTATGGGCAGTTGGGTCCTGCCGCTTTCCCAAGGGTCTTAAAAATTGAATACGCTCCGGGAAACATGTCAGTTGTCATGAGTGTAGAACTACTGCCCGAAAAATCCTATCAGTTTGTTCTCACAGGCAAGGGTTTCAAATCGCCCGAGGGCTTAGCAATTAAAAGCTACATAGTTAACTTTGAAACCGGAAAATAGTTAATATCGTAATGACTTTTGGTTATTACTATTGGTCATTACGATAACGCTCCACGCCTATTTTTCATGACGCAACATAATTTGCGCTCATTTTTCCAGAACATTTACTATATTTACTGTCAAATAGATGCAACAAGAAGACTTCATCAAAGACACTCAATAATTGCTTAAACAAATACAAACTTTATGATTAGAAAAATAAGGAATATCTTAATTTTTATAGCTTCAATTACTATTATTGGTTGTGCTAAAGATGAGGTTGAACAGCCGGCCTATCTCCTTTATGAATTTGATCCCATGTATATTGCATATCTTATGCCCAATTATAGCATGTTTAATAATTACGGAAGCGGTTATGAAATTCAATATTCAAATAACAAGATTTCAAAAGTAATCCAAAGGTCTGTTATTGGTGTTCCCATGCCTGTTAATGGTGATATATCACAGGCACAACCAATCGATACTTATGATGAGATACTATACATTGGTAACAAAGTCGAACTAAAGAGAATAATAGATAAAGACGTCCCCAATAAGGTTCTTGGCACCGTCGAATTCACTCTTGACAGCAAAAAAAGGATTATCAAATGGACCAACAGAAGAGATACTACAGACTATTATTACTCTGGTAATGGGTTACTTCAGGAAAGTGTTACACGTAATGGAGGTTATTGTAAAATCACTTCTCAATATTATTTTAATTCTGATAAAAATCTTACCAGTATAAAAGGGAGAATTGAGAATAAAAGTGGCTATAACCTGGTATTCAATCAATACTTCAGAAATTATGATAGTGCACCCAACAGTTTCTGCGGACTAGGAATTGTGCAGGGGTGTTTCTTACGCTCCGTCTCCAAAAATAACTTTTCTACCTATTCCAGTTCTATGTATACTATTAACGGGGAACTGACGGATTCTATGAAAATTGAGCATAAACTTAAATATGATGAAAAAGGATATGCAATATTCGTAATGAAGAAATGACCGTTGCAGTAGTTTTTAGTAACGCTCACATATTTAAATGGTTACCTTATATTTTTATCTGATTTCAGTCTTTTCATATATATAACTCTCACATATTCTACAACTTACTAAAAACTACTGCAAAGTAAAAAAAATCATCACTTTAGTACTGGATAATTCAGCTAAATAATCAGATTTATATGGAAAAACTTGTTGCTTGTTGCGGTTTGGATTGTGTTACCTGCGATGCCAGGATTGCCACAATTTCTAATGATACCGGCCTGCGTATCAAAACTGCGGAAAAGTGGAGAGAGTTGTTTAATTCTCCCGACATCGCTCCTGAGATGATTAACTGTACCGGATGCCGAGAGCCCGGTGTAAAATTCGGCCATTGTCTGGAATGTGAGATACGGAACTGCGTTAAAGCAAAGGGGTTCCGCACCTGTGCCGATTGTGAAATTATGGCGACATGTGCCATAGTTGGAAGCATACATCAGTATGTACCTGAAGCTATAGACAATCTTAAATCATTGAATTAAAATACTTTTGCCTTATGAAAGTACTAGTAATTGGAGCAAGTGGAATGCTGGCTAAGCCAGTGATCCAACATTTGGATAATGCCGGTTTTGAACTCCGTTTGTTTTCAAGAACCGTGAACAAATCTATGTTCGATAAAGAATATGAGATTGTTAATGGCGATGTTTTTAATACAGACGATTTGGACAAAGCGATGAGCGGATGCGATGCCATTCACATATCGCTTTCTATGTTGAACGAGGCTTTGGCTGCTAAATCAATTGTAGAAGCTGCCCTCAAAAAAAAGATAAAGCTCATAAGTGCCATTTCCGGTTGCACTGTGGCAGAGGAAAACCGATGGTTCTCAATTATAGACAATAAGTATCAGGCAGAACAATCCATAATCAACAGCGGTATTCCATACATGATTTTTCGTCCAACATGGTTTTTTGAATCTCTAAATTTGATGATAAGGGACGGAAAGGCTATGGTTTTGGGTCGGCAACCAAATCCTTATCATTGGATTGCAGCCGGTGATTATGCACGAATGGTAGCCACTGCTTATAAAATGCCGGAAGCAAAAAACAAGATTTTTTTCACCTTCGGACCTGAACAGCATTTTATGAAGGATTTACTGGAGAAGTACTGCAAACGTTGCTATCCGGAAATTAAGAAAGTATCTACGGTCCCTCTAAGGGTAATCAAAATAATAGCAATCCTTACAGGAAACGCACAATTAAAGGGTGCCGCTTCTTTGTTTGCCTATTTTGAAAAAGTAAAGGAGATGGGAAATCCCGATGAAACTAACGCATTGCTTGGTAAACCAGAAACCACATTTGAAAAATGGACATTGCAGTAGTTACACTCACATATTGTACAACTTACTAAAAACTACTGCAAAGTATGAAATCATTTATCCTTCTTTTGTTGTGCGTTTGTAGCAGCGTCGTTGTCTGGGGTCAGGATGATACTGTCTATTATGCAAAAATCACAAACACCAGAACCTATATGAACATAGACAGGGTAACTGTCACGGAATACTGGTTCTCGAAAAACAAGATTTGTACCTTGAGTAATCCTGTTAAAAGAATTATCAGGTGGGATCTGGGTCTCATTTACAGTATCAATTTAGCTTCGGGCACAATAAAAACTGATTCCATCAAAAAGGCAATGCCCGTAATTGAAAAAACTCTGGATTTCAAACATTTGGGACAGGATTATACCCCTGTTTTCGAATGGAACAAACCTGTGCGACTTGACCGGGACACAGTTGGCAATAAGCTCTGCGACCATTATATCTGTGATGGTGATGCAGATTTTGATCAGATCTCTCTTGAGTATTTTGTCACAAAAACCGACGATGCATATATGGCCGGCTTGCTCAACAAGAATATATTTTACCTCGAAGATAATAACAGGAAAGAACCTCTCTCTAAAATGGTAAAAGGCAAAAAAAACATAGTTCCGTTAAGGATGATTGAGACTGTAGAAAATGCTATTGCACCTGTTATTAAAACCGTTATTAATGTAGATAAGCTGGAAAAGGTGAAAAATTCAGCCGGCTTGTTTGATATCCCCGAAAATCTTAAAAAAATCAAATAGCAGAGGAGAAATTACAATGAAAACATTAAGACTATATATAATATTGCTGATAGTTCTTTCCTCTGTAAAAACAGTCAGCTCTCAGACCAAAAGTGATTATCAATTGCCGGAAGCTGTTAAGGTAGAGTTGAACAGACTGGCTGAGACATACAATATTCTTGACCAATTCTCAAATGAGGTATGGAACGGATGGAATGATTACAAGAATTTTCCTTTTCAGATGTCATTTCAGAATGGCCTGAGGGTTTTAGTTGGCCATCCTGCTCCACCAAAGGTATATGTGCCCTACCCCCACCTAAAAGTCAATGGCATGTCCATTCATATCGACACAACAAAACTGAACAACTTTGAGTTGAAGCAGCCTCTGTCGTGCGGAGGTGGAATTTTGACATTGGGCTCGTTCAACAATAAACCTGTGAGCATAGTGGACCTGATGTTTTATCCTGCCCCGGAGTCTTCGTATAAAAGCGAGAATACTATACTGGTTTACATTCATGAGCTGATGCATTGTTATCAGCCAAAAATCAATCAACGTCAATCGGGGAACCTCAGAATAAACCCGGACCTGAATATTGCACTATATTGTGAAATAGAGGGTCAGGCTTTGCTTTGGGCATATGAAAAAAACTCTTTGGAAGAGTCTCTTCCGTTTCTCAGGGATTTTGTTGTGGCCCGGAAACTCAGGACAAAAGATCTTAGTATGTCGGAACAGACATCTCAGGCTAATGATGAATTCAGCGAGGGTGAAGCTGTGTATTCAGAAGTAACAATTTTAAACAGTGTTAAAAAGGGCTTCAAGAGTATCTTGACTACCGATGACGACCCATATTACAACCATTTCTCAGAACCTGACATATATTTGAAACGTTACCCTGACTACATAAAAGGCACTAAAGGCAATACGCTTGATATTTATAGCAAAAACTACTGGTACGGCTGTTTTGAGGCAATTCTGTTACAGAGGTATTTTCCGGGCTGGCAAAAGGAGGTTGAGAAAGGCGCATGGCTCAATCAGATAATGAGCAAAAGGATAAATCTGACAGAAGAGGAGAGCCGTGTTTCTGTTCAACGGTTCCATGATCTTTACAATATCGACAGTCTCAGTAAAAAGCATCATGAAGTTATTTCCGGCAGGGACGAATTGTACAAAGTGTTTCAGGAGAGAAAAGGTTTTACATACATTATTGATACAAAGCCGGTTAAGCAATATATAAATCCAACAGACAAAAATTACAAACTAGGTCTGATATCTATGTATCCTGACGGAATTAAGGAGTTGAAATTCAATGATGTCTCTATTTCTTTCAAGCAGGTGCCAATTGAGGTTAACCAACTGTATTATGTAAAAGCAGTTGATACAGAGCAGGGAAAGCATAAGAAACCATACACAATAGAATATGAGTCCAAAGATAAAGAGGGTTTCTTTTACAAAGTCACTATCACTACACCGCTCTTCACCTTAAAGGCTCCTAAAGTATCGATCCGAAAAAGCAGCAACAGAGTTAAGTTTGTGATCCACTCTCGTACTTAAAGGCATTTCACAATTTTATCATGAGCATATTAAAAGGGGCGCAAGTAAACTCGCACCCCTAAGGAGTCCAGTTGTTTATTTTTTGTCCCTTACACTCTCAATCATTGCAGACAACTCTTCAACAGCGGCCTCATCATTTCCGGCAAAACCTATTACCTTGTACCTGATGTTACCGGCACCGTCAATAATGAATTTTGTAGGAATTCCACTTATTTTGAAAGCACTGACTACGTTATTTGTTTTTGTAACAGGATCTTTTAAATCCATAATCAAATGGAAGTTGAAATTGTTCTCTTTTAAATAACTAATGGCAGCTTCAGTTGGGTTATCCTCTTTTTCCCATGTATGTATAAAAAGGAACGTCACATTTGGATCATTCTTGTATTTATTGACAGCCATCTGCATGGCAGGGAATGATTTTTTACAAGGCCCGCACCAGGTTGCCCAAAAGTCGAGTATCACGATCTTGCCTTTTAAATCGGTCATTGAAACGTTATTACCATCAACATCCTTAACAGTAAAAAGTGGTGCAGGAAGGCTTATAATCTCCTTTGCGAGTTTTTGTTTTAATATTTCCGTAAGTTTTTTCTGTGCTGAAGTTAATAGTTTATCGTATCCCGAATCCGAACCATTCAATTTTACATACAACTCTTTATATCGGTTTAAATCGGAAGTGGTTCCCTGCCCTTCGTTTACCAGATCATTCAGGCAAAGGAAAGCCTCCAGGTTGTGTCCCAACGCGGTAAGTATGTTAATATATGTCTGTTTTTCTGTTGGATCAAGAGCTTTGCCTCCTTGCTGCTTCTTCAGAAGATAGGAGAGAGCCTCATCATATCGCTTCTGTCTGTAAAGGATATCGGCATATGACCCACAGTATGTATAATAACCAAGTGCGGCAAAACGAGCATCATTGCTTTGGTTGCCGCTTTTCATAAAGGATTCTGCGTTGAGTATAGATCTTTTAATCAGTTCTCCGGCGTTTTCCAAGTCACCTGAATTTTTTAGTGCTTCTGAAATTGCTGACCAACCCACTCCCCTCCATACTGTTGATTCCAGCTGATTGGCATACTCCATAGCTTTTGTAGAGTTTCCAGCTACAGCATAGGCTGATGCAACGTCGCAACGTCCATAATCAAATACAATTTTTTCGGTAAATTTTTCCGGCGGAAATTTCTTCAGATATTTCTGTAACTCAGCCTCCTTTTTTACAGGATCCTTCTCATTGTAAATTATTTGTATTTCTGAGTTTTTTGCCAGATTGCCTTTTGGAAATCTCTTTTTGATGACATTTACCAAAGAGTCTGTTGTTGCATTCATTTTTAACTGTTCAAAGAATCTCAGCGCAAGGGCCAGACTCTGCTCGTCCTTGCTTTTTGTCAAAGTATAGAGCTCTTTCTTTAGTTCTGCCTGTACTTTGGCATCGGTTGAGCGGACCATGGTCATGTACTTGCGCTGTAGAGTGTCAACGCTTACCCCTTTTGGCTGGCTGTGTGCCAGTGTTACTCCGCCAATTAGCAGGAGTGTTAAAATTAATCTTTTCATTGTAATGCTTTTTTAATTTTTGACGTGTTGCTTATTTGACAATGATAAGGGGTACAGTCTTACCTGCACCCCTTTTCCGGATAGCTAACCATTTACTTAACCTAAAAAATCAATCCATTAATACCCGGAAACTAATTGGAACTTTTAAATTTCGAGAGGGTTTCTTCATATTTTGCCATTTCAGCCGGAGAAAATGAAGGATTCTTCTTTGCCTCTTCAATTGCCCTTTCCTGTGCAGCAATTGCTTTATCCCTGTTACCCGACATAAATTGCAGATTGGCAATCTCATTATATGTTACCGGTATGTTCATGCTCGCCGGATAGTTGTCAATCTGTGCCTGAAACGATTCGACTGCAAGCATATACACAGATTCAGGCAGCTTTATATTTCTGCCCACCATATTCATCACAGCATCCGTAATAGTTTTCCATGATGGAAAATCGCTTGCTGCAAACCACTCTTTTGCAAATTGAACAGCTTTTTCGGGATCTGTTTTTATCAGAGACCAGAATGTAAAGTGTCCCAGTTTCGGATAGTATTTTAAACCCGGATTCTCTGATAGTATTTTCTCAATCTCGGCAAGTGCTCCTGCAGGATCTCCGGGATTACCCATAAATGGATTGAGTTTAGCTACTACGTCATTACCATCAATTTTGTCCAGACGTTTACCCTCAGTTCTGTCAAATTCCGCCTTTTTATTATCCCATTTCCCTTCAATAATCAGAGGAAGAACACTATCCAGACTTTTGGGATAACCACACCATGCTATAAATCCATTTTTATCTACTATGAACGAATATGGTATTCCCCTTTCTCCTGCACTGTAGAGCCAGTTATCTCTCATGAAGTTGGCACTATCGGCAGCAACGTTGTATCGCATTCTCTCTCCTGAGTTCAGGACAAATTTATCAACCCTGGATAATGTGTTTTCGCCTTTCTCCATAATGCTTACCCCCATTACAGTTATCTCCTTCCGGTACTTGTCGGCCAGATCGGAAAGGTGAGGCATTCCGGCAATACATGGAGCACACCAGGTTGCCCAAAATTCTACAACATAAATCTTTCCGGGTTCAAATTTCTTTACAGCTTCTCCTTTTAACCATTTGGCCACCTTAAGTTCCGGAGCAGGTTCTCCAATCTTGAGTGTTTTAGTTCCTGTCTGGGTTTGTCCCTGCAAGGAGGTTGCCAACGAGCATGCTATCATGCTTATCGCTAATGCTTTTTTGAATATGATTTTTTTCATTGAATCTCCTTTTCTTGTAATAATGTGGCGCAGGTCATTGATTATACCCACGCCACAGTCATTTTAGAAATTAAAGTCTTTGCTCCACGGAGTTGTATTTTCTTCCAAACCCCATTGCGGATTATATCTTATTACATCATTTGCAATAGGTATTACAAAATATTCAGAATCAACATTTTTTGTAAAAGATTTGCCACGTAGATAATGTGTTATCCCGCTCTTACTCCATGGCTTACCAGCATCTTTAGTGTATCTCTTAATATCTGCAAATCTCTTATGGGAACAAACCGGGATTTCTCTTCTACGCTCATTAGCTATTTCCAGCATAATGTTGTCAGCACCAGAAATATTTAAATCCGGCGTTCCGGTTTTGTGACGGAATTTTCGTAAATAGTTCAAGTCTGCCAGTGCCTCAGCTGTTTTTCCTGTTCTTGCATACCCTTCTGCCCTCATTAGAAGTATTTCTGGGTATGTAAATCCCGATGTGTATGCAACTTTTGATTGGAAGTTTTGTATTCTTCTTCCGTCGTTATATGCAACCCCACCGAGTGTGCCCTTATATCCATCATATTCAAAAAAGAAGTATTCCCTTCTTAAATCTGTGGTGGCATTGAACAAGCCTAATAATTCTTGTGATGGATAACATAATCCGGTTATCCCAATATATTTAAACAGGCATATCTCCCTCATATTTGCATCACTTAATGCTATTGTTCCCTGTGCGGTATTAATTGAACTTCTGTAACGAGCATCGGGCTCAGTAGCGACTTTGGAATCTGCCCACGAGAATTTATTCATATCGTAGAAAAGATTATCCATTCCACCATTCTGTTCTGCAGCCATGGTCAAGGCTTTATTTGCATAGTAAGCGACACTGTCATATTTTGCAGTAAAAAGGTGATAATAAGCTAAAAACGAGTATGACTGAACCTTTCCGAAACGTGCTACTCCGGTGACAACTTCAGGAACATTCTTTAATACGGAATGGATATCCTTTGAAACATTTGCATACACCTCATCCAAGGTGGAGAGATCTTCCATAGGAGCAAGGACCTGACTCGTTTTTCTGTATGGAAGCACTTTTGCAGAATTGGTTCCATTAGGTTTATATACAGGGCCATATAGTAACGAGGCAGTAAAATAGCTCCATGCCCTGCCAATAGTAGCTTGTGCAATAGTAGCGTTAGCCTCTTCAGTAGTTTCAGGAGTTTTAACCTCGTTGACTCCGTCAATACAACAATTGTATGTTTGGGCAACAGTATAAAAAGCCCCCCAAATATTATCCTTATTTATAGGATTGCTATATGGAGTTTTAAATATATATGCATTATGACCGGCAATATAAGAGTCGTTTGTGTTATATGTATTATGATTATCAGACACTTCAATTTCGTCTGTCAACATAATGTAACTACCAGGATTTTTAAATCCACTTCCAAGTACTCCGGAACCATTCATCAAATTGTCATAGGAGACAATATCACCTTTTTGTACAATTAATTTACCCGCAGGTTTGACATCCAGGAATTTGGAGCAAGAAGTACTTAAAAATACCGATAATATAATGATTGTTAATATTTTAGTTTTCATTTTATAATATTTTAATCGGTTTTTATAAACTTATCTGAACACCAAAGTAAAACTCCGGTCTGAGTTGTAATGAGGTGTAACCTTGATTAATCATTCCACCTGATCCTCCGGATTTATCATATTCAGCTGTTTCAGGATCAATATCTATACCCTTTGCAGCAATATAAAATAGGTTTCTTGTTTGAAAATAGACTTTAAGGTTAGTAAGCCCCATACTTTTTACTACGCTAGAAGGCAAATTGTAACCTAAACTTAAATCTCTGAGTTTTACAAAACTTGCGTTACCAATAAATACATCTGCAAATGGATAGTAGAATGATTCCCAACCATTGGTATTTAAAACGGGATAGATTGTAGTTGCCTCATCACCTGCTTGTCTCCATCTTTCACTTACATGGCGATTATTGTAGTTGGAGCCTACAAAGGCATCTTTTCTAAATGTGTGTCCAAATTTTCCAACAAACATAAATGATCCTTCGAAATTTTTATATCTGAAACTGTTTGTCCAACTTATTTCGCATACAGGTTTGGCGTGGCCTTGATAAATGCAATCTGCACCGGTTAACTTATCGTTGGTTACAAGTTCATCTTTACTGTTTAAATATAGTACGTTCCCTTTATCATCTAATTTGCCAAAACGTACCCCCCAGAAACCATCCATTGGATAGCCTTCAACCATTTGAGTTAAGTAAGTATAGCTTGAAGAATAATTTCTGGTAACTTTATAGTAATCAACATTACTGTTATTGTAACTAGCAATTAACTGAGAATTCCATTTAAATTTTGAGTTATTAATAACATCTCCGGAAACAGTCACTTCCAAACCTTGATTGGTCACACCACCAACATTCTGAGGAAGAGTTGAGGTACCTCTCGAATAGTCTATTTGCTCACTTACAATCAGGTCCACACTCTTCTTGTTGTAGTAATCTAATGCAACATTTAATCTGTTGTTAAACATGGCAAAATCGACTCCTACATCAAGAATATTAGTTTTTTCCCACCTTAGCTGATCGTTCGGATATGAATTAACAGTGTAAGCTATGCCGCTTGTCTCTGTACTGTAACTTCCAACCGCGAGTACTAAATAAGGAGTATAATTTAATGAGATATTGCCATTTACACCATACGATGCTCTAATGTTGAATCTATTGAAAATGTTTTTAAGACCTGAGAAATACTCCTCTTCGGCCATCTTATATGTGGTTCCGACAGACCAGGTTGGTTTATATCTGTATTTGGGATCTGTCCCAAAGAAGTTAGTTAAATCAAGACGAACTGAACCGGTGATGATGTATTTGTTGTTATATTCATAAGAGGCATTCCCATACCATGAGGAAAAGCGGTTATCGCGGACTCCATAATTGTTCCCATAAGAGATAGTACCAATATTTGCAGGAGCCTTGCCAAAAAGCATGCTGCCAGTCATATTATTGGTATTCTTGTTATAGTTATAAACAGAGAAACTATTGTTATAGGTTGCTGAAATCGGATCATAGCCTAAACGGGTTGGAAGATAGGTGTATTCATAAGTATCTTTGCTTATTTCAGTACCAAGAATAGCACTTACCCTGTGTTTGTCTCCTTTGAAATTCTGTTTATAATTCAGCTGACCTCTTAGCACCCAGGACATGATCTCACCATCTGATTGGTCAATTTTTCCGCCGGCAGGGATGTAGTGAGTTGTGAAGTTTTTGGCATCGGTACCGTCATTGTAGGCTGTACGCATTACAAATGATTCTGCATCATAAATTGTTTGTGATTTTGAAGTTCCTTTAACCCATGAACCTCCAATACTTCCTGTAAGGAAATCGCTGAATGACACATTGATATCTCCACCTAAACGAGCCTGCAAATTATTGCTGGCAGTCATAGCCTTATTCAGATCGGTCTCAGGATGATATGTGACATCTTTCATTCCAGCAAAAGTCTCATAGGTTGACATCCTTCTTTGTCCCACTGGCGACCAGACAACAGGATTTCCTGAATTGTCATACATATTTGTATAAGGAAGAACTCTTGAAGAGGAGCCAAATGAGGTAAATGATGAATACTGTTCAACTGTCGCATTTGTCTCAGAATAATTCACATTCGCAAAAGCTCTTACTGATATCCATCTCTTTGGTTTCCATGTATTGCTTATATCGAAAATGAAACGGGAATTGTCGTTATTTTGCAAATTGCCGTATTCTTTGTTGTATCGCAGTGCAGTATTCAACTGGTTTGTCTCAGTGCTACTGGAGAGTGAAAAGCTATGTTGTTGAGATTGTTTAGGTTTAATAAGATATTTTTCGACCTCGTCAAGGGCGTTATTTTGCCTGAGTTGTGCTATTTGAGCATCTGCCTCACTAGCAGATATTAAACCTTTACTTTTAGCCATAAGAAGGTAGGTATAATCGGAAATTCTTGAATATGAATTATATGAAGAGTACGATGAATTGGGGTTTTGATTGTAAATATCCAATTCAGCATCCATATAATCTTCAGTCGTTGCAAGATTCAATTTGCTTAGATCAGGTTTCATCGTTATCTGATATATCCCCTTATAAGTTAAATTAAATGTTCCTTTTTTTGCTGATTTAGTGGTGATTACTATGACACCGTTAGACGCTCTTGCTCCGTAGATGGAGGCAGCAACCGCATCCTTTAAGACAGTGATATTCTCAATGTTATCGGGATTAACACTCTCTATACCAACATTGTTACCTATAAGTGGATAGCCATCAACTACTATAAGCGGAGTATTAACACCATTAACAGTAGAGACACCACGAATCTCCAGGTTACCCTCTTTTGTGAGAACTACTCCGGCTGTCTGTCCCTCAATAATGGATTTCAGAGAGGGTTGTAGTTTGTTCTCCAACTGTTGTGAAGTAACTATTGAATAAGAACCGGTGGTGCGCTCTTTAGAAAGAGTTTGATAACCTGTTATCACCACATCTTTTAATAAGATGTCATCTGTTCTCATTGGAACATTTACAACAACGCTTTTCCCCACGGTTGCGTAGAATGTCTCCATACCTATAAAAGAGAATGCCAACTTATCCCCCTCTTTTGCCTCAATCGTATAGTTACCATCAAGATCGGAAACAGAAATGACATTACTGTTTTGGTTTCTTACAGCAACTCCAATCAGAGGTCCTCCGGTTTCATCGGTAATTTTTCCTGAAAGTTTTTGTCGTTCAATTTCGTTGGTCTTACTTTTTTTGGAGAGCATTACCAGCTTTTCAGAAATTTGGTAAGTGATGTCGCTATCCTTAAACATTTTGTTAAGTACCTCTTTCAATGACCCATTCTGGACATTGATTGAGATTAATTGATTTGCATCTACAATAGTTGTATTGTAAATGAATTTGTAGTCTGTATGCTTTTGAATCTCTTTTAAAACAACTTTTAATGGCTGCCTATTCATATTCAATGAAATAGTTTGCGCCGATAAAGTATTAAAAGAAACCAATAAACATAGAATCAGAAAGATAGATAGTTTTTTCATGTTCTTTCTCAGTTAAGTTTTTGTTAAATGTTTTTTGATTACAACTTTATTACAACAAAAACATCGGACCACCCTTTTTAAAAGGTGACTTTTTTAAATATAAGATATTCTATTGAATATTTTAACAGATTTAATAGAGCTTTACATCTTTCCCCTTGATTGTATAGGAGATGTTTGATGTAACTTTGATAGCATCAAGTATTTGAGTAATTGATTCTTCTTTGAATTCGGCGGTATATCTAAAATGCAGGATTTTTGGATTTGCGATGGAAATTGTAACTCCAAACCACCTTTCTACCTTCTTAATCACCTCATTCATTGGCGTATCTTCGAAAATCAGAGATCCGTCTTTCCAAGCTGTCGCCGTCTCAATTTCTTCAGGCTGTTTACTCTTTATTATCTGATTTTTTGACAGAGATTTGTCAGTGATAATAATTTCCTCATTTTGAGAAACATCTATCCTTGACCTGTCTGCATCCATTTCGAGCACCAGTGAGCCTGTTAGCATAGATAACTTAAATGCGGGGTCGTTCTTATAACAGGAGAGGTTGAATGAAGTACCGGTAACCTTGATAGTGATGTCTTTTGGTGTCTTTATGTAAAATGGCCACTCCTTATTGGAAACTATTTCAAAATACCCCTCACCGGACAGGATGGCAACCCTAGATGAGTCTGAGAACTGCGTTGGAAATTCCAACTGACTGCCGCTATTGAGCCACACCTTTGAACCATCCGGAAACTCAATGAAACCCTTTGTGCCGTTGTGTACGTAGTACCTGGACATGGACTCGTGTTGCTCTCTTACTATTTGTGAAAAACTTTTCTCCGGTATTTCTTTTTCAAACAGCGTGGGAAGGTCATTATAAAGGGAGTAAATACACAATGGGATAAATAGTATTGCTGCAACTCTAGTTAAATAAGTAAGGAATTTAGTATTATTGCCTTTAGAGGTTTTTTTCTTGAATTGTTCGTAAAAAATGACACCTTCCGGGGAATCAGGGAGGTGCTCCATGGTATATTCATTCTTCACCTCGGTATATAGGTCAGCCAAGGCAACATCTTCTACCACTTTATCGAAAAAAATCTTTCTTTCGCTTTCCGAAAGCTTGTGCTCGATAACCTTAATTATATATTCCTTATCTATTGTCATAATCTGCTATAATTAATACAACTATTTTGCAATGCTCCCTCAAAAGAAGAGCATTAAATAATCCTTTAAGTTCTCTTTGAAATATTTCAAAGCGCTTTTTATACGATATTCAACTTTTTTAACCGACATCCCTTTTAACTTGGAAATCTCTGTGTAGGAGAGTCCGTACTCTCGATTGAGAATAAAAGTCTCTTTGGCACTTTCGGGGAGGTTTTTATAAACCGTTGATATTAGTTTCTGAAGTGTCAATTCGTCGAATTGATTGTCTATTGTATTTTTACTCAGTGCAATTTCATTGGCGGTTATTTCACTGGAATAAGCATTGTGCAATTTGTAGGAATTTGATTTTAAAACATTCAATGCTTTATTCTTGGCAATAGTAAACAAATACCTTCTCAAATGAATAGCCGACTCAATCTTCTCATGACTTTCCCACAAACTGATGAATGATTCTTGAGCGATATCTGTTGCAATACCAGAGTCATTTACATACTGTTTTGTAAAATAGACGATATTGCCAAACTCAGCTTTGAAATAGAGTTCAAAAGCGTGCTCATCTCCATTTTTTATCTGTTCGGCAAGATCTTTCATATTAACAAAGTAAAACAAATTTAATTAAACCTGGAAAATGTTTAATTTTCATTGCATAGAAAAAGAATAGATCTTATTTTTGAAAATAATCACTATTTCTTCGGATGCTTTCCAAAGTCGATCATCCCTTTGAAGCGGCGATCGATGTCGCTCTTCAGGGCTTGGTTCTTTCCTGAACCAGCTTTGGTTGTATAGAACGAACCATTGGCTATATGATACAGAGCCTGACCCAGTCGGGCTTCGTTTATATCGCCCCACTGATAGCCAACCATGTCAGAAACATTGATTGACGGTGTCATCCCTGTATAGTATGCACCCTCGTCATTAGCATTCACTGTTTCGAAAGATACTGCATACATATCGTACCCCTCTTTTGTTGTAGTCTGATTCTCTTCATATCCTATCGGGGTTGCCCAGAAACCACATGGTTTTCCATAGGTAGTGTTTCCTATAAGGAAGAGCTTTCCGGGATAGTATGGCTTTAGGTTGTTTATCAATAACTCCGATGCCGATGCTGTGCCACCTCCAACAATGAAGTAAAGTTCAAGTGGGTCCAGTGCATTAGGCTTAACGAAATTTGCCACCAGATCGGAAGGATTCTCCTGTGATGTCAGGACTTTGTTTAGTTTGTACCGAAACATAACCTTTCCCGTGGCTGCAGCAGGAGCCAGCATGTTACTGAATGTCATGCAGGTGTTTACAGATCCGCCTCCATTGTATCTGAGGTCTACAATCACATGCTTTACATTGGCACTTTCAAATTTAGAAATTACTTGGGAGAGCTCAACTTCTGAGCTTGATCCTAAAAACTGGTTAAAAACTATGTATCCTGCTTTTTTGTTGCCTACTGTATAGATTGAGTCCAAAAGCACGCTTTTAATATCGTATGACGTAACAGACATCTGAGCCTCCAGTAGAGCTCCATCGTTCTTTTTAAATGTGAATCTGACAGATTCTGAGTTGAAGAGTGCATTCACTACATTTGTGTATCCTGCAGACTCAGGTACCAGATAGCCATCGTTACTCACTTCCGGGTGTACTGCAGAATTTCCGTTTACTGCAGTTATCTCGTATGATCGTTTTACTCCTGCATTACCTGCCGGAGAGCCTTTGTAGACATAGGTCACAAACCACGATACTTTAGCACTCTCGTTATATGCGGCTGTTATCATAAATCCATAGTCGCCGCTGGCTTTTCCCTCTGTAATTTCTCCGCTGAGCCCTCCTATTTTATCCAGAAAGCTATAATGATCTATTGACTCTCCGGTGTTTGGGTTTAGCTTTATTGAGATAAGATATTCAAGTGCACTTTCCGGAGTTGTATACTTTGCAGGATCGAATGTTTTTGGGAGCGTGTCGTTCCAGTAGTATATCTCCTTCATATTATCGTAAATGGCCTTGGACCATTTCTGTTCTTTTGTCAGTGCTACCGGCTTCACTATCGGGTCAGGTTCTTCGGCCTTCTTACAAGAGGTTAATGTACTTATTGATGTGCCTATGAATCCGATTAAAGCTAAGATTGACAGCAGGTTGGGAATAAAAGTCTTTTTCATATAAAATGATTAGGAGAAAATTTCGTTATAATTATACTACAAATATATACAAAGTAAAACAAAGAATCTCCGCTATCTGCAAGTTTATCTGTTTTCAATCCATTTTAAAATGCTTTCCATTCCCTTAACTATCGTTGATTTCCCGTGTGAACCACCGGAAACTGTTTCGTATGTTTTGTTTTGATTTTTCCATGCAGAAAATATTGAGTCACATCCGGTTTTTTCTACAATCATGTCATTTTCTCCATATAACAGCAACAATGGGTAATCTGCCTGCTTTGCATTTTTAACCATCGCTTCCATTACTTTTTTTGATTCCGACATATAATGCATGCTGAAATACTTTACCAGCAGAGGATCGTTGTTTCTAAGCTCAGACTCTTTTCTGTCCGTTTCATTTTCTATCGTAGACGGATCTCCTGCCATATTCACTATTGGCACATGTGGCGCAAAAATATAGTAGCATATATATTTGAGATAATCTCCAAAACCCGGTGACATTCCTTTGGCCGATTTCAGCTTATATGGCGGGTTGATTAAAACAATACCATCAATTTTCTGCAATTGGTTCCCTACCATAAGGGCAATTGCACATGACATGCTGTGGCCGTATAAAATTACCTTTCGGGTGCTATCATTGAAGTATTTATCGCTCTTTATAATTTCAACATAATCAGTTATAAAATCCGACAAGTTTTTGCCATCTCCTCTTTTGCCTTCTGAATATCCGGTACCCCTGGGATGTATCACAACTAAACGATTTTCGTTGTTGCTTAGTTTCTCAATTATGTCCTGCTCTGCTTTATGATTTATGCCCGTGATTCCGGAAACAATATAGATTGTGCTCTTGAATTCGCTTTTGGGGAGATACTCGTAGATAAAAATCTTAATACCGTCCCTTACAGTAAAAAAGGATCCTTCCTCGTTATCTTGAGGAGTTTGGCGATCTAAGTTTTTCATTCCGCTGCATGAGATGAACATAAACGACAATAATAGGCCTTTTATCATATTAAATATTAAATAGTTATGTATTGAAATATGAATCGTGAATTTTTGATATTAATGAATTAAGTTTTTCTATTGCCCTGTTATAATTACCAATTAAATCAAAAGCAAGAGTAATTCCATCATAACATTTTTTGGAGAGATGTTCTGAAGTATCGAATATTGAGTTCAGCCCAGCTGAAATCTTTTGTTCAAAGGGCCAGTCGAGGTAATTCAGGTCGTGATTATGCCCTTCAAAAATAAAACATCTTAGGTTTGTCTTATTTGCCTGCCTGAATCTGGTTTGGATATCATATACTCCTTCAACGGGAACATTACCATCATCAACGCCATGAAATATATAAATCGGGATATCAATTCTTAACAATCTTGTTTTATTGGCCTCAAGCTGAAAATGTTGTTTTAGCCATCCGCTGGTTACTCTGAAATAATTTTTCCAAATCCAGAAATTATTATCCGTTTCTATCATTTTTAGCAAATTTTCAAAGTAGGGAGTTGTCATTTGTGCAAAGTCCCTATAATCAAGAATACTGTCTTTAAGACTATTAAGCGATTCAAATGGAGCATTTCTCATAACCCTGCTTCTACCTAAGAGAGCAATAGAGTCTGTGGATTCATATTCACTCTTGCTAATCAGATTGTCTCTATTAACATCAAAATATTTTCTAAGGTTAATCATCGATGCTTTTCCGGAGTATTGCCATTTTATTATATCAAACAGGTTGTCGTTGGCATAACCAAATAGCAGCAGGGCATCAACTTTTTCAATTTTTCTGTCAGCAACCATAGAAGCAATAATAGTTCCCTCGCTAGCGCCCAGTAAGGCTATTTTTGAGTTTGTAAATCTTTTGTCATGCTTGAGTTGTGAGATTATTGCCTCAATATCTTCAGCTTCGGTTAACGGCAGATATTTTGAATATTTTGTCGAATCAATTTTATCGTAATAAGGTGGGGTTTCTCCTATCTCAACTCCTCGCCTGTTATATGTAAAAAATCCAACACCTCTTTTGTTAAATTCTTCTGCGAACAGGTCATAGTAGTTGAATTCAACGTTCCCTATTTTTCTCTTATTAAGGTAGGTATTAGGGCCTGTGCCATGTACGAAAACTACCAACATTGGAACACTATCTTTATTCGATGGAAGATTAAGTCGCCCGGAGATAGTCTCTCCATCCGACAACCGGACCTTAATAATTTCTTCGCCAAAGACACAGGTATTGAAAAACAGACAAACCAATAATATTATTATCTTTTTCATTTAGAATTTGTTTCTTATATAGTATTACTTATATCTGTTTTATTACAATTACCTTCGATTATATAATGTGGCAGGGACATATTTTCACTTATTTCTGAATTCTTTTATTCCCCATGGTATATAGGCAATACACATAAATGCAGACCCAACAGAACTTATTAGTTCAATATCCGGATTAAGCAAAAGTAATAGCCCTATAATAATAAATATACCCTGCCATTTTTCAATTACCTTTTCCTTCATTAAACCAACGGTTTGTACAATTCCTCCAATAACCAAGGCAAACAACAACCAGACAATGAAGAGCAAACCTTCTTTTGATACAATTACCTGTAAGAATGGCATAAAAGCAGCAAATTGGTCTTCCGGAAGTGTGTCAAATGCCGACATTGTCAAGCACAAGGCTCCTTTATCGACAGCTAAAATAAATGCACCGAATATGCCTATAACGCCACCCCAGAATCCTAATGCCTTCCCTTTTGCTTGTAACAAATTCATTACACCAATAAAATAGATAATAATTACAGGAACAGCAAAGGTAACTATCAGATGTCCTACGTGATACATAGTGTTGTTATGAAACCTTGCAACCAGTTGTTCTACTGTTTGAAGCGGTTCCATTGCCAATAGATTCGGATGAGTCACAAAGCCGATAAATAGCATCAAAGGATACAATATTAGTGATAATGCAAAGCCTCTTTTTTTTATCGTTCCAATTTTCATGTCAGATGGTTTTATTAATTACGGGTTCCTTTTTCGAAGCAAAAATCACAGACCTTACTTCCGAGAGCCAGAGTACCTGTACGCTTAAACTCAATTACAGGAGATAATGGATCATAAGCAATATGATCTGACTCACAGAATGCAGGGCAAAGCTCCAGGGCATTTCGTCTTTTAAGCTCTTCACAATAGAGACAGAAGGTCATATCAAATGAAATTCTTTTATTGCTGCATTCCCTCCATACAATTTCCCACCCCTCTTTAGGAAAGCCGTATTTCATTATTGGTTTGATAAATAGCCTTAGCATCCCATAGGCAAAAGGAAAGTTCTTGCATTTTCTCATAAAATTCCCTGAATTCTCGGAAACTTTATAAAGCTCTTTGCTTACAAAGGCAAAAGCTTCATCTGGATTAATTCCTGATTCCTTGAGGGCTTTATAATAGGCAAACCCCGGCAGGATATAATCACTGAGATGTTTGCGTATAGCTTTGCTCCCTCTGTCGTCCATATTACTAAGTTCGGTATGTAAAATAGAGGATGCATTTTCAAAAATCAGGGTAGCCATTTCGCTGCCATAAACCGATTCCAGAGATTGCTCCAGATTCATTAAGAATGTTTTCATCGACTAATAATTTCAATTTTTAATGGCCTGATGGAATCAGCAATCTGAGTAGTTTTTTCGTCCTTACATAGCTCCAGGCTTACTTTCCAAAGGCGATCCTGTATTTCCTGGTTTAAAACTTCCTTATCTTCCTTGATTTCGATAAACTCATTCTTCTTCCATGTGACAAATTTCCCGGATTTCTTAAGGCTTTCTTCCTGCTTTTCGGTGAACAAAGGAGCCATTATCATCCCACATTTCTCTATTGAAATAAATGTTCCGAAAAACCTCATAATTGTTGCCATTATTTTCATAGAAGCCGGAATAATATTAAGCTGGTTACTCCACACTGTTTGGGATATTTCAAAACCAATAAAGGATACTTTTGGGCCTTTCACGCTTTTATATAAATCATGTAACTTAATAAGGAACATTCTTTTAGCAACCATAGCCTGATGGATACCGTTTTCAAAACCCCAGTTCTTCTTCATCTGGATGTCGTCCCAAAATATCTTACCACTCCGGGTTACATTGAATATTACTCTTCCTCCAATCTGAGAGTTTTCCAACAAGTTCAATAAATTTAAAGTCAGCATAAACTGAGATAAATAATTTACCTGAAAATGTGAATCCATTCCATCTTCTGTCTCTACCCGCTGCGCAGCATAACCTAAACCGGCATTTATGAATATGCAATCCAGAAATGTGTGTTTACTCTGAATCTCATTTATTGCCTTTCTGACATCCGCAAGTTTAGCAAGGTCACATAAAATAATTGATATTTTTTTATTCCCGGAGGAGTTTTCAAGTTCTCCGATTGTAGCCTCACCAAGTTCTTTAGATCTGCATAGTATGATAACTTCATGAATTTGGTTATCCATTCCAGCCAATATTTTGGCCACTCCTTTTCCCATTCCGTTTGTACCACCGGTAATTAATATTTTCATTTCAGGTTGTATTTTAAGTTATTCATCGCAAAGGAAATTATTAAACAAACTCAATCAATGGAAAATATGATTAACGGTCAGATAAAATGATGAGAGGTTTTGAATGTAGAGGTATGTTGGATTATTGGATAACCGACTTAATAAATATTTTCCACCTGATATTAAACTCATCGAGCTGTTTTTGTTTTTGTTCTACCGGCATACCACTGAAAGTAATGGAGTTCAGGATCAATTTCTTTACAGATCGCAAATCGAGTCTCCACGATACATAGGCGACGAAAAAGTCGTCGGTGAGTCCGCTCGAACGGAAGATTGACGGATCATCAGAACCGATTGAACATTGCAGGCCATGTCTGAGGTAATTCAGTGCAGGGTGTTCTCTCATATCAGTAACATACCCCAGGACTTGGTTGCTGATAGGGCAGACCTCCAACAGAATGGAATTCCTGATCATGTTTCGTTCAAGATCCGGGAAATTGACCAGGTTGATTCCATGAGAAATTCTTAGGGAATGCATATTGATCGCATCCTGAATATTATGGTTGGCCGGTGACAGACTCTCCCCACCATGCAAATATAAGGGTATCTGGTTAGAGGACACAACCGATGCAAAATACCCGTTGTTCTGGTTCGCATCCTCCTCCCCAACCAAGTCAAAACCAACTATAAGGCCAGGATATTTTGCCTTAAAGACTTTTGCGCGTTCGAATTTCAAACGGACTGCCTCCAGGGTTTCCCCTTTCCAGGCACAGGCAACGATGCCCAGAGTAAAGCCGGGATAAGATTCATTCACCTGCATGACAATCTCTTGATATAAGTTGAGCAAATGCTCATCGGTAGTCCATGAGCCGTCCTCATTCAGAATTGGATCAATGCTGGTCCGTAGTTCGGCAAACTGTATTCCGTCACGCCCCAGCGTTTCAAAGGCATGACGGTAAAAATCGATGAATACCGGACGGAAGGAAACAAAGCCGTCAGTCCGCTGGAAAATGGCCTCAAACTCGGTCCAGATGTCTGGAATGGAATCATCCTCCGGGCCAATAGTATAAAGCCTTATTAATTCATCTTTTAGTTGTGGACGGGAAGCATTTATCTCCGAAATCCGAAACCATCCGGTGGGTATTTGCCGATCCGGAAAAAATCCCAATTGACCAGTTACATAATTATCTGATTTGTTGCCCCAATAAATATAGCACTCCGGCATGTTTAGTGCCCTGTCTATGATCCAACTGGCATCACCGGTTGCGGTGGCATGTAGGTGCAGTATTCCTCCTTTTGGCATTTCTTCCAGCGTCCGGTACAGCTCTTCTTTAACGATCCGGTCCTTCCAATCAATAAAAGATGTGAAGAAGGACCAGTTATGCCGGTTTCTGTTTAAAAGCTGTTCACGCATGGATTCCAATTTTTCGCCTGCTCGTCGCTCATCCGGGCTAAGTCTGATATCAGCCGAAAAACTGAAGTCTATCCTGGGTTTATCTGGCCGAAAGTCATGGTTCGCCAGAGGATTGCAGGCTAGCTGAAAGGCAATGATCTGGAGGAGGATCAAAAACCTGAACGGTGTCAGAAACGAGGCAGCTGTCATCACTTTATTTGTGCGATGGTCTAATCTGTCTGGACAACTCATCGAATTATTTAAATGTATTTATATCCTAATCGTAATGGAATCTGCATTTTGCAATGAGAATCTCATCATCATTAACTTGGTATATCAATCTATGTTCACCATCAATTCGCCGTGACCAAAACCCCTTATACTTATACTTTAGTGCCTCCGGCTTTCCTATTCCGTCAAATGGATTTCGTGAAATGTCTTTTAGCAGATCATTGATCCGTTTAAGCATTTTCTTATCGTTCTTCTGCCAAAACAGGTAATCATCCCATGATTCATCCACAAATGTGAGTCTCATTCTTCAATCATTTTTTTCTCAAACGATTGACCCTGTCTTAATTTCTCAATAGCAGAATCTAGTCTTGATTCATTTACCTTTGAAGATAATTCATGTTGAGTTGTATTTAGTGAATTATACTCCTCTAAGGATATTATCACCACACCGGTATCCTTGCCCCGATTGATTATCAAGGTTTCATAATCATCCGTTACACTGTCAAGATATCTCTTAATATCTTTTCGAAAATCAGAAAGTGTTGTTGTCAGCATGGCTATACCTATTTATGTACATATTATTGTACAAATATATGCACACATATTATCTTATCCAAATTTATCTGACCTCAAATCTCCTTCATGACTATGCCCTGTAATGGTTGAACCATCCTAAATAGTAAAAAGATTCCGGCATCCTTTGGGGTTTCATTTGCTGTTTCTTAAATAATTGGCGATCACTTTTATTGTATAGCGAATATCTTTATCCGTCGTCTCTTTACCCAAACTTATCCTAAGTGTCTCTTCTGTTGCTGTATCGGATAATCCAATTGCTTTTAAAACATGAGAAGGCTTGTTTAATTGACTGCTGCATGCCGATCCTGAGGAGACGGCAATGCCATAAAAATCCAACATCATCATAAGTTCTTTGCCATTGACACCTGGGAAGGTAACGCTGACTGTGTTTGGCAGACAATCATATGTTGGAGAATTGATAATTATATCGGGTTTGATTATTTTCAGTTGTTTTATAAACTGTTCTTTGAGTAATCTTGTTTTTTCGGAATAAGATATAAGGTTTTGAACATCCCGGCAAGCCATACCAAAACCTGCAATATTATGTACTGATTCTGTTCCGGCACGCATTCCCTCTTCCTGATGTCCTCCATGAATGAATGGCTCCAGGGGGCTGCTGATTCTTGCATATAAGGCTCCAACGCCTTTTGGCCCGTAAAGTTTATGTGCAGAAAATGTGGCATAATCGACTCCAAATTCCTTCACATCAACAGGCACCTTGCCAAATGCCTGAACACAATCGGACAATACAAGTACATTTCGTGATTTTGCGAGTGCAGAAACTTCTTTGATATTTTGAATTGTTCCAATCTCATTATTTGCAAAAATGCAGCATATTAAAAAAGTCTCTTCATCTATAAGTGTTTCCAGTTCTTTAATGGAAATGAAACCATAACTATCTATGGGGCAATATTGAACAACTATTCCTTGTGTTTGCAGGAATTCTAATGTGTTCATTATTGAAGGATGTTCAATAGGTGTAGAGATGATTTTTTTCTTTTTAGGATAGAAATGATTACTTAATGTTTTTAAAACTGCATTGTTCGATTCTGTGGCACATCCGGTAAAATATATCTCGTGTGAATGTGCATGAATGGCATCGGCAACTTGCTGGCGAGCCTTTTCAATAATTTGTGCCGACATTTTACCAATTCGATAGCCCGACGAGGGATTGCCCCAATAGTATCTCAATACTCGCTTCATTATTCCCTGCACACGTTTGCTGACGTATGTAGTGGCATTGTTATCAAGATAAACCTGCCGTTTAAAGAGAAATTTTGTTATCATAATTTTGCCAGTGCATCTATGAGTTTCCCGCAACCTCCGTTTTTTATGTACTCAGTGTGTTCATCAATTGTTTTAATATGCTTCCCGCAAATTTTGCTGCACAACATCTCTGAGTCGGTTTGAATATAAAAAGCTCTTAATATTTTTTTTACATCCTGATTATTAAAATACGGCTGCGTTTTTCCGGGATTCTTTTTGCCCATATCAAGCATTTTATACCATATTGCGGCACTTAATGCTCCACAAGCATTACCGCTTAAACCAATACCCCCGGCAAAACCTGCAACCATAATAGATTCCTCGTTACTTGCCCCCATTTTTTTAACTGTCTCGGTGGCGCAACTCATGCATGGTTTGCTATGAGCAGCTCTTTCAGACAACCCATTGTTGGCTGCATGAATTGCTTCAGGTGTCCATTTTGCTATAAGATTGAAGCAAGGGCTATAAATAAAACCTCGCAAAATAGTCTTCGCCATATATATGGCTAAATCTAGTTTGTTTTCCCAATCAACTCTTGATATATCTCTACAATTAACGGTTTTTGTTCTTTTTTCAAATGATTCTAAGAGATAACGGGAAGCTTTTATTGCCGAAGCAATAGCATCACTATTGTCACTATATCTGTGAAATGATTCCGTTCCAACAGCCAAAGCACCACCCCAAAGCATTCCGCACTGATAACCTTTTTGTGCAATTCCGCCTGCTAGTAAATCCAATGCTTTTTCTTCATTTCCATTGTGATTGTCAAACTCATGGTTCAGTAAATGACACATGGCACCGGAACAAGATCCGCATTTCCAGAAAACATTTCTGGGATTCAATTTTGTTTTTTTAGAATTATTCATAAGTGTTATTTAGAAAGATTAAGTTTTAGCAAGAATAGATCATGACCTTCTGGTTTGTCAATACTTTTAAATAGGTTGCCTCTTGTGTTCCCTGTGTGATAGATATTTCCCTTATCGTCTATACAAACTCCTTTGCCGCAAGTACCTCCGTTTTTACTTATGGCTGCATAATTATTGACCCATAATAAGCTGCCATCTTTCTTATACATCCTTATGAACGATTGACAAGAGGGCCAATTCTGGCAACCGCTTACAATAATATTTTCTGACACCTCTTCATCTAAAGCAATTCCGTTAATTCCATCCCATTTATCTGTTCCAAATTGTTGTGTCCAGATAATCTCAAAGTCCTTGCTTATTTTTGATAAAAAGCTATCGCCTTCTCCTTGGTTTTTGCCTCCAAAATCTCCAATTGTAGTGCCAGCAATATAGATATTTTTTTCTTTATCTAATGCTATATGGCTTGCCAAATCCAATGCATTTGTTCCAAATTGGAAGAATTTTATCTGCTCTCCTTTATTGGTGAATTTCCCTATAAATGCATCCAGACTTCCTTTACTAACGGCTGCCAGATCTCCAAATGTATATCCACAAACATAAATATATGTACCATCTCCCGTTATTCCCTGACATTCATCTCCTTTTGGGGTCCCGAACTGTTTCTTCCAAACGATATTGCCGTTACTATCCAATTTTAAGATAACACAATCCGCTTTGCCTGATGAGGAATTATCCATTGCTCCTTTAGTAGCGCCTACTACATAAATATAGCCCTGCATATCTACGTAGATCGTATTGCCAACATCTGTGCTGTCGCTCCCGAATTGTTTCTGCCATTCCAAATTTCCATTTATGTCAAACTTAGAGACTAGAATATCCTCCTTCCCAAAATTCTTCTCACCTAGCAAGCCGTTTGTACAACCGGTTATATAAACATTTCCAATTTGATCCAGCGCCAACCAAGTTGTTTTTTCTTCTTCGCTTGTTCCAAATTGCTTTGTCCAAATTGTATTTCCGGTGCTATCATGTTTAGTGACAAATCCATCTGTCTTGCCAAAACTTTGACCTGCAATTGCTCCTTTTGTATCTCCCGCGATAAACACGTTTCCATGTTTATCAGTTACAGGATTGGTTTGAGAATGAACATAATTTGTAAAACAGACAAACAGAGATAAAATTAATATCTGTTTATTTTTAATTAAATCTTTCATAGTTACTGATTCAGTTTTCCAAGTCTTGCTGTTGTCTTAACGGTAGTAATTTTAGTAAAGAAGCCAATTCCCAAAACGGGTTTGAAAACTTTGGTTTCGTATTGAGGATAGAAAACAACGTCGTAACCTGCATTTTCATTCATCAACTCGTAAAGAGAATAATTTGCTGTCCTGTCAGATACAATATTTCCGATGACAGGAATACTTACCAGGCTAATTGTCGAAGAACCTTTTCCGTCAACCACTCCTGTTTTTTTTGTGAAAAACCTTGCCCAGTCTATGCCAATAACTTTTACTGATGTTGCACACGCCGAAACTTGTTCTGATAATGAGAAATCACTTTTGCTAAGATTCACCCTTGTATCGGGCTCTTTCATGCTGTGATTAATTGTACTACAGCTTGAGATTGTAGCTATTACAGCTAGAGTCATTAAGATTTTGCTTCCGAATTTTGTTTTAGATGTCATAATTTTTTTTGTTTGTTTTATTTAACGGCCGCAAAGGAAATAATACAAAAATTCCTTCAGTGAAAAATATGACTAGTGGTCAAATAATGTGATTAGTGGTTATGCTTGACATCCTTATATAATTTTGATCCGACAATTCCTGCCAATAACAATTCTCCCAAACCCCAGAGAGTTCCTATCACGGTTAGCTTAACCGGCATAAAACCATATGCCAGCAAGGATGCATTATCTATAAAATAAGTCACGAACCAGAATATAAATGATACTATTAACGCTGTCTTAATTCCGGATCCTAAATGTTCTTTTACAAGGGCATACAGCCATACAAGAGAGATACCGCGAATAAACGATAATGAACAGAAGAATACCATTGCCAGATTGCTTAATGGAGGAACTCCCCTACTTGCAAGAACGACATCCATTTCATTCCCAACCACGGGAACCATACTAATTGCACTAAGACTGATTACTAACCCGGAAATCAGTCCACTTGTAAATACGCTTTTTACATTAATTTTCATTTTTTCTCGTTTTTTTTGAAATTATTGCATCAAAGAAAACGGAACAACAAATTATGTTAATGAAAAATATGACTAGTGGTCAAATAATGTGATGAGTGGTTTTTAGTTTTCGGGCATACCTGCGGCTTACATCAAGCGGTTTTGTCATGTTTTTCAAAAAAACACGGTGTTGGGTTTTTGAATCTATCTCTATGCGGTCGACATGCTCGATGTTAATAATGCATGACCGGTGTATCCTTACAAAGAAATTCCCCGGAAGCTCTTCCTGCCACTGTTTAAGGGTCTTTAACACCAGGCAATGTTTGCCATCTGTGGTGAAAATATTGGAATAATTGCCTACAGGCTCAATTAGTGTTATGGTGCCAATTTTTATGAAGCGTGAAGCATAGTTACTTATACGCACATAAATACTGTCGGAATATTCGTAACTTTTCATTGTGCTTTTCAGAACATCTTCTCTTTTTATCAATCTATCTATAGAGACTTTCAGACGCTCCGGATTCACAGGTTTTAACAGGTAATCAATGGCATTGACTTCAAAGGCGCGAATGGCAAATTCGTCAAATGCTGTTACAAAAATAATTTTTATTGAATTGTCAATTATCTCCAATAAATCAAAACCTGTCTCGCCACTTAGTTGTATATCAAGAAAAACCAAATGGGGTTTATTAAGGTTTATCATTTCGAGGGCACTTCTGCATGAATCGGCCTCTCCCACTATTTCTATTTCCGGGTATGGTTCCAGCAACTTCCTGAGACTAACCCTGGCTAATCGTTCATCATCTACTATAACTGCTTTTAGAGTTGTCATTAGGCAATGATGTTCTCAATTTTTACTATTGCAACAACCCATTCATCCTCTTCTGCCAGCGAGAACGAATAGTTGTCATCATAATATAGTGCCAACCGGTTTTTTAAGTTGTCAATTCCATTACTGGTACCGTCTGCATTTTTTTCATTATCAGGCGTTGCTTTGAGTATTTTGCCTGTATTTGAGACTCTTATAACAAGTGTTTGGTTCGTCAGTCTAATAGAAATATAGAGAAAAAGTGTCTCTTTAGTTGTCTTAGTGCCGTATTTTATGGCGTTTTCTACAAGCAAGTGTATAAGAAACGACGGGATAGATACCGATTTTGCAGCAGCATCTACTGATATTTCAAAGTGGAACTTTTCTTCGAATCTTGTTTTCTGAATTTCAAGATATTTGAGGATGGATTCAATCTCCTTTTCAATAGAAATTGTCTCTTCTTGTTTGGTAAGCGAATACCGGTAATATTCCGACATGTCCAGTACAAGTTTTTTCGCTTTCTCCGTATTTTCATCTACTAAGGTATAGATGGAGTTCAAAACATTAAATAAAAAATGGGGGTTTATCTGGTAACGGAGCATTTTAAGTTGTACGTCTTTGGCTAATGTCTCTGCTTTATACGCTATCTCTCTTTGTCTTGCAGATTGAAGTTTTAGGTGAGTAAGGAAGTAAGTAGCGCTTAAAAACAGAATAACCATACCCCCACCGGGAGTGTATTGTTGTATCAGTTTTAACGAAACCGGCAGAACATCGGTTCTTCCGTATACAATTTCGAGTAACGAACTTGTATATAAGACAATACTTGGTATAAAAACGGCATAAATAATTATGAGAGAATAGAGAAGTATAGTCAGCTTCCTCTTTATTGCCCAATTGTAAGTGTATATTAATAAAAAGATAAAAGGGAAGAAAGAGATGAATTGAAAAGAATGGTCAAGCAGTAAGCTCTCCGTTTTATTTGGAGATGGTGGATACCAGGCTAACCCATCCAACAACCTTGTAAGAACCAGCAATGTAAGAACTGCCAGCATGTTGAAAAAGAATTGGTTCCTGATATAAAGTGCTTTTAACATTTTATATAATTTTATTCAAAATTATGTATTTATTTTAGATACCTTTATACTTATGCAACATTTCTATAATTATTTGCATCTTAACCATATAAAAACTTAGTTATATGAAAAGAGTTATACAAACCAGATTCTTTGCTGTTCTGTATGCATGCATCACAATAGCATTTTTAAGCCAAAGTTGCAAACCTTGCGATGGCCCAAACGGCGAGTCGGAAGATAAAAAACCCAATATCTACATATACCCGAATGAGACTATCCGGCTAAATGTAGGAATCAGCTTCCCCATTGGCGGCAATATTCTTACGTCGATCCCTGAATATGGTTCGGGGTGGACAGTTTCTGTTGACCCGGACGGGACAATAGATGGAAAATATGGTTTTCTTTATTACGAGAGCAGCCAGCCCGATGTATGGCAGCAGAGCCGGGGGTGGATCGTGGAAAAGGGCAATCTGGAACTGTTCTTCACAAGGAACCTGACTGCATATGGGTTCAACAGGCGTGAAATTCAGGATTTTATTGACTATTGGATCCCCAGGCTCCAATATGCAGATATTTTTGAGATCTATCCGCAGGAATCAGCTATTATCGACAGAGTTATCAAGCTAGAATTCTCTGTTAAGCCTGACAACATTTTACGTATGCACTATCTTATAAAAGGGATTAAAGGTGAGCAGAATAAACGTATTGTTGAACCTGTTATAACTCCTTTTGTACGTAGAGGATTTGTGGTTGCAGAGTGGGGTGTGATTTTTGTAAATTGATTTTATAAAAATTTACCTTATGAAACTCGACTTCTTACTTAATTATAACCCCGTACTTCTGGCTCTTTTTGCAACCCTTTTCACATGGTTTGTGACTGCCCTGGGGTCGTCTATGGTTTTCTTCTTTAAATCGATTAATAAGAAGGTATTGAACTCCATGTTAGGTTTTGCTGCAGGGGTTATGATTGCTGCCAGCTTCTGGTCGTTGCTTAAACCTGCAATAGAGATGGCAGAGGCAAACGGCTCCATTCCCTGGGTACCTGCAGTAGTTGGCTTTTTATGTGGCGGTGCTTTTTTGCTGATGATAGACAAGATATTACCCCACTTGCACATGGGCTTGTCGTCCGATAAAGCTGAAGGGATCAAGACCCAGTGGCAAAGAAGCATCTTGCTTGTTCTTGCAATTACACTTCACAATATACCTGAAGGTCTTGCAGTTGGCGTTGCTTTTGGCGTACTTGCCAACAACCCCGATATGGGCACGTTAACCGGTGCTATTGCTTTGGCCCTGGGTATAGGCTTGCAGAACTTTCCCGAGGGTGCCGCTGTTTCAATCCCATTAAGGCGTGAAGGCTTTTCCAGATTAAAAGCTTTCAACTACGGCCAGCTTTCGGGCATTGTAGAGCCCATTGCCGGAGTAGGTGGTGCTTTATTAGTATTAACCGTTACACCGCTTCTCCCTTATGCACTCGCTTTTGCGGCTGGTGCCATGATTTTTGTTGTAGTGGAAGAACTGATACCCGAGTCTCAGAACGGCAACGAGACTGACCTTTCGACAATTGGAGCTATGCTCGGTTTTGCCACAATGATGATGCTTGATGTAGCATTTAGCTAAATACAATAAGGCATGAACAAAATATTCTCTCTCCTCAAAAGCAGGTATTTCAAATTTGGAGTAGCTCTCACTATTTACATCCTATGGGTGATCTGGATGGGTAATTACTGGTTCCTTTTGGGGATCCCTGTTGTATTTGATGTTTATATAAGCAAAAAGGTCAACTGGAGCCCATGGAAAAAGAGAAACAAAAAAAATCATCCGGTTATTGAATGGCTCGATGCCATAATTTTTGCAATCGTTGCCGTTACCATAATCAACATATTTCTTTTCCAGAACTATAAGATTCCAACATCTTCCATGGACAGGACTTTGATGATAGGCGACCACCTATATGTCAGCAAGGTCAGTTACGGGCCACGTACCCCTATCACTCCCCTTTCGCTTCCATTTGTACACAATATTATCTTTGGCTCCACTCCCTCTTTTCTTACTTGGTTGCAATGGCCATACAAGCGTCTTGCAGGATTCGGGCATATTAAAAGAGACGACATTGTTGTTTTCAACTATCCCGCAGGTGATACGGTCTCTCTTGACATGCCTGACAACCAAAGTTATTACAGCTACATTTCTGATGAAACCGAGAAGATGAAACAGGAGGATTTGCTTAGTGGTATAAAAAGAAGTGAAAGTGAATATTACAGCATTATCCGCAAGCAAATTATGGATAAGCAAAAGGTGGTTTTCCGACCGCTAGACAAAATGGATCCTTATGTAAAACGTTGTGTTGCAATTGCAGGAGATACCCTTCTTGTTAAAAACGGAGAGGTGTTTATCAACGGTGTCCTTCAGAGGGAGATTGATGGCAAACAATTTATTTATCGTGTTCGTACAAAGTCTCCTATTAATCCCAAAATCATTGATGATATGGGAATTCCGGAAAGTGACATAATGGTTACAAATGACGGGTATTACCTGAATCTCACAAAGGAAAATTACACGAGGTTAAAATCGTTAAGCAACGTCATCTCAATTGAGGACAACTTTTATACTGCAGGAGAGGCTGACCGCCAGGTTTTTCCGAACAGTGCCAAATTCAATTGGAACGTCGATAATTATGGTCCGCTATATATTCCCAAGAAAGATGCTGTTGTTAAATTGACCTTAGACAATCTCCCGCTGTACAAGCGGATAATCGCCAGTTACGAGAAAAATAGTTTAGTTGTAAGGGACAGTGTCATCTACATAAATGGAAATGCTGCAAATGAGTATAAATTCAAGATGGACTATTACTTCATGATGGGCGATAACAGACACCAATCGCTGGATTCTCGTTATTGGGGATTTGTGCCGGAGGATCATATTGTAGGAAAGCCAATTTTCATCTGGCTCTCACTGGATGCGAACAAAGGCTTCCTACAAAAGGTAAGATGGAGTAGATTCTTCAGGAAAGCACAACAGTAAAAAATTTTAATGTTAACAACAACATTTTCCCATTGTGAAATGCTGTTTACATTATAGCTAACAAAATTTGTATAACTTAATTCCTAGAATCATGGCAAAAATTATCGACTATTACCTTATTTACCAGCCAGGTGGTACAGGTAGTGTGCATTTCAGGCTCCATGGCGAAGATAAACCAAAGGTTGTTGTATTGAATGCAATTGACTTCTGCGCAGTGGCAGCTGTACTTGCTCAAAAGAACATTGATTTTGAAAATGGATCCTTCCGGTCCTATGATAATGACCCTCCTTTTACAAACAATCTCTAATTATCTATTAAATGGAAAAGCATCTTATAGCAGGAGTGTTAATGCTTTTGTCATTAACATCTTGCGTGGAACAAAAATTTATTGTCAAAGATAATTATATATCCAGAAACAATACTTCTTATAAATATAGCTTCTATACATTACCTGATGGATCTACAGGTTTTCTTGCTTCCCCGACTGACAGTTTATATATCTATAAAGTAAAATCCGGTTTTAGGAGTAAAATTGAAAATAGGGGAGATTTTATAGTTCTTCAGAAGGTACCCTCAGATAAGGTACGGAATATTTATGCAAAAAAGCAGAAAAGTGCTCTAATAGGTACTAAAAGTAGTTTTAATGGGAAATATTACTACCCCGATTTAGATACACTCCCAAAAATGAAGTTTACATATATCGACTCAAAACCGGTTCTGCAAGGGCTATCAATACCATTAAAGATAAGAGCTAAGATAGCTGATATCTCTACTTCTCAAACGGAAACTGGCTTTAATCCTTCGCTGGCATTCGGATGGAAATTCAATATAAATAGATTTTCTCCGGAGAAGGATATATTTGGAAAAAATCTGACACAATTATCTTTAACTCCTGGGATATTCCTTGGTACAGGAGCAGTTGATTTAAAAAAATCAAATACTCATCCCATCATACAAAGTGAGAGAAAAGCAGCAATAGTGTCATCCGGTTTATTTATAATGTTTGGGTATAACAATATAAATTTTGGGTACTCTGTTGGATGGGATTTTGCTACCGGGGAAGGTAGTAGAAACTGGCAGTACCATGGTAGGATGTGGCATGGGCTGTCAGTAGGATTTGACATCATTAAATAATTACTTGAGAATAACAGAATTATATGATTAAACTAATAGATTTAAATAGTCATCCAAAAATCGCGGAACTTATTGACGATAAATATATAATAAGTCAGGTTCAGGATATCCTGGACATAATGGGTGACCTTTTTCCTCTCGATTGCAAGAAGTTCATAGTTCATGAAGCAAATCTGCATTCCGACTTTTTTGACCTGAGAACTGGCCTTGCGGGTGATATCTTGCAAAAATTCTCTAACTACCGGGTTCAACTTGCCGTTGTGGGTGATTTTTCAAAGTACGAGAGCAAGAGTCTTAAGGACTTCATTTATGAAAGTAACAAGGCAAACCTGATTTTCTTTGTACCTGATATGAAATCGGCTATACAGGCACTGTTATAGAGTTTATTTTCTATGGGTTTATTTTAAGATTTTTATATGGCAAAATCAGAATATAATAGTCGAATGACTGCTCCATGTGGCATGAATTGCGAAATCTGTCTGGGCCACCTGAGGGAGAAAAATGTTTGCCCTGGTTGTTGGGGTGATAATGATAATAAGCCACATCAATGTGTTGTATGCTCGATTAAAAACTGTGATTATTTAGATAAAACAAAATCAAAATTTTGTTATGACTGTGAAAAGTATCCTTGTAAACGGCTAAAACAGCTTGACAAAAGGTACAGGACAAAATACAGCATGAGTATGATCGAAAATCTCGAAAATATCAAGAAGCTTGGTCTGGCTCAATTTGAAGTGAATGAACACGACAGGTGGCTTTGTAAAAGTTGTGGCGGTACTATTTGCGTTCATCGCAAATTTTGCCTGACTTGTCAGAAAATAGAAATACGCCATGCTGAATTGAGTGAAAAGGAAAAAGTATACAGGTGGCTTTGTAGGTCCGGCACAACATCGATGCATATGGGATTACCCGACTATCCTGAAAGCCCCGTACCTGATTGGAATCAGTTCAATGAAGATTTTAAGGATTTCTACTTTCTTGAATCGGGTCAGAAAATGGGATCTGTAATGGTTATTGAAAAAAACAAAGAAGAGATAGGATGCTTATGCTATGCTTGTTTTCATTTAAGGCAGGGTAGCGCAGAACTTGACATCTGGCTCAAAAGCAGAACTAAATGCGGTCATGGTTATGGTACAACAGCATTAAAGCAGCTGCTTGAATACCTTGTAAATGAAAAAGGCATTATAGATTTTATAATCAGACCATCAGAAAAGAATTTAAGAGCAATCCAGTCATATGAAAAGGTAGGGTTCAAACGAGTAAAAGACAAAACAGAGACAATTAAACGTTTTTTATCAGAAGAATATATTGATGAATATGGCAATGGAGATTATGGATTCGACAATACTGCGGTGCTGACATATGAAAAATATTAAAATTTCCGAATATCTTGCCGGACAGGAGATTATAATTCATGATCTCATCAAGAGAGTTTATGATGAATTCGTTTCTCCGGACTACTCCCCTGCCGGCAATCAATTTTTCTACGATTGGATAAAACCCTCAAAGATCGCTGAAAGGCAGCTGCTTAAAAGAACCATATTTATTGCTTTAGCGGATTCAGAAATTATAGGGATGATTGAAATCCGTGACAATAACACAATTTCGCTGTTATTTGTTGACAAAACGTTTCATGGACAAGGTATTGCCAGAAAACTTTTCCATACAGCATTAATGAGCTGCTTGTTGAATAACCCGACATTGGAGAAATTTTATGTGCATGCATCACCCTTTTCAATTCCAGTTTACAAAAAACTTGGATTTGCAGAAACTGACACAATGCAGGAACAAAATGGAATAAAATATCTGCCCATGGAAAAACAGTTGAAAAATGAGAACTAGCTTAATGCTTGCAACATTTTTACTGATTCAGATATCAGGATTTGCATTATCAAATAACTCAAGAATTTCCGTGTTGACTTCCGATCCCGGTATTGAATACTACACTATCTTTGGTCATTCAGCATTAAGAGTAACTGATGATTCGTTGGGTATAGACAGAGTTTATAATTTTGGAACATTTGACTTTAGCGAACCCTACTTCTATATGAAGTTTATAAAAGGCAATCTAAAATACTTTTTGTCTATTTCTGATTTTAAGACCTTTATGAGTTATTCGTATCTTGAGAAACGCAAGATACATGAACAAGTTCTTGACCTTAATCTTATAGAACGGTCTAAAATATTCAATAATCTGGAGAGATGCTATAATTCTCCAGACCGCTATTATATATATGATTTTTATTATGATAATTGTGCCACAAGGGTAAGGGATTTCATTTTTAAATCTACAGAGCAGCAAATTTCGTTTGACTCCAATCAATATAAAAATAAGACATTCAGACAATTACTGGAACCTTATATCGCTGGTAATTATTGGATTGATTTTGGAATTAATCTGGTTTTAGGCAGGAAGAGCGACAAAATAGCAAGACCAGATGATTATATGTTTTTGCCATTTTACATAATGAGTATTTTACAAACGACATCTATAGTCAAAGAGCAAAAGATTATCCTTGATGCGTCAGAATCAATAGGCAAGAGTTACAATTATTCTTACCTCTCTCCATGGATAATTGTTGTTATTTTATTACTACTCTCTGTCTGGTCAAAGAGCAGGAAAATTGTATTTTACACAGTGATGTCTGTTGTCGGGTTTGCCGGATTACTTCTGCTGGCAATAGGTTTTTACACAGATAATGCAGCATTTTCAAATAATATGAATGTTTTGTGGACCATTCCATCTATATTGGTTATTGCCATTCCCTGTAAAAATATCAATTCAATAATAAAAGGCTGTTATATACTTTTACTGGTGCTACTGCTTCTGTTTAGAAATAGTCTCCCACAGGAGATGTCATCTACATTTATTCCCTGGATGCTGTGTTTGATTTTAATATTACTATTTGATTTCAAACGTAGTATTACTCAATCAGAATGTCAAACTCGCTTGAAAACAACTTGAATAAGATAATGCAAATATTACTTTTCATTCTGTTGGTGCTACTTACCAACAGTAATCCTGCTTATTGCCAGACAGATACTTCTGACAAAAAAACCTCATTCAATTTTGATTATGGATTCAAAGTCACCGTTGGAGATGAAGAGGATTTTGGTGCTTTTAAGACATTCATCTCTTTCGAGTTGAGCAGGAACGGTAAGCTAATCTTTACCGACAAATCAAATATTGAATATGAATTTGGCAATAAATTGTATCCGATTGTCATGCAAACAGGAAAGGATAGTTACGAACTGTTGTTTGAAATCAACGACAGACCGAGTAAAAACTATTTGAAAAGGCTTTTTGTAAAAGAGGATCGAGTCATCCGTACAGATAAGCTGCCAACATTCGTTTCAAAACCTGTAGATATTAATGGCGACGGGGTTATGGAGTATGCCGGATTCTGGGATCATGGTCAGATGTGGGGCGAAAATTATAGCCTTACAGCTTATAATCCAATTCTCTATTATTCGGTAACTAAAAATGGGTTGAAGCTCGACAGTTTGTTGACCAAAGAGAGAAACGTATTTATCTATGGAAAGTTTCACGGTTATGACTTTAGCGAAAAAATTGAAGTGCCGGCTAGTGTTTCTAAGGCGTTTGATGCGGAAATAAAACTCTTGACCAAAATATAACAAATATTTAGGTAATTTTGTCAATCTAATAAAGCATCATGAAGTCAATTAATCTTAAGTTATTCTTAATCTTTGCAATAGCGGCTTTTTGCCCATTTTTTGCGTCGGCACAAATCTCAGAAAGAGACATTAACGAATCGGCATTGCTAAATGCACAGTTTACCCGTGATATGGTATGGGATGCTCAGCGGTTCCCAACATTTCCTTCTGTGGGAAGGGACTGGGAGTTATCTAAGCTAAAACCGGCGTACGATTTTGGTACCCGGTCATACATAGATTGGGGCCGGAACAGTGACCGCTACCTTATGTTCGAACTCGAAAGGGACAACTCTAACCGCAGGGTATCTTTGATTGATGATATTGACAAAAGTGCCCGAGCAAGATACAATGTCACCCTAAATCTTTATGAAAGAGACGGACGCTTTGTAAAGCGGATTTCCAGATGGGGAAAACTTATGGGATTTGGTTCCGGTGGATTTATGTACGAACAGGAGGGACAGATAGGGACCTTTTTCGCTGTTGGAAGAGTAAGAGAGGGATCATCTGTAAAATACCGTCCGGAGGTTGCTCAATTGGAATACTTGTCCGAAATTGCAAGAGACAGGGGTTATGAAGATGACAGTTATGACGAAATCTCTTTTCTGACAGCTACTTATGCGAGGGGTCAGGTCTGGGATGTACAGCGTTGGCCGGTATATCCTGCTCTGGAAAGGGATTGGACCTTGTCGCGTCTGAAAGCTCCCTACGACAGGAGTATAAATTCATTAATCAACTGGGGCCGTTCCAACGATCGTTACCTTATGTTTGAACTGGAGTACGATAATTCAGGTCGTGGGGTGTCGTTGATAGATGATATTGAAAATTCGGGAAGAAGGTACTTTGTTACCCTCAAGCTATTTGAAAGCGATGGTAGATATGTCAAAACCGTTTCAAGATGGGGAAGACTTATGGGATTTGGCTCAGGCGGATTTTTGTATGAGCAGGAGGGTACATATGGAACATTCTTCACTGGTGACAGAACAAGAGAGGGTGGAACTATAGCATACCGACCTGAAGTTATTCAGATTAAATATGTGTCAGAAATTGTAAATGATGTTGCTTTTCTGAGATATGCCCCCAATTCCGATTATAGGCCAAATATTGGTTTTCATATAAATGCGGGCTACCATCCAAGGGGTGTAAATCATCAGAGAGACGGTTACCATCAAAGAGAAGGTTATAATCAAAGAGAAGGTTACCGTCAGAGAGATGAATATCGTCCGAATGACAGACAGACAGAAAATGTTCATCAAAACAGTAATGATCGCACAAACAATATTGATCGCCAAAAAGACAATGCACGCGACTCAAGAGACGGATATGTCAGACGAACTGATAACGACAGGAAAACAGATGTCACAAAACCCAATATCACTACAAAACCTAAGGAAGAGCCCAAACCAAAAGTAGAGCCCAAATCTAAAAATGCTCCCAACTCAAGATCAGAGACAGAAATTAAAACAACTCCAAAATCAAGAATAGATACAGGGTCGATCTATCGCAGACAAACCAGGTAATATCGAAAATTGATAATAAAATATCTAAATTGATGAAAACAAAATCATACATTTCAATTCTGTTTTTTTTACTTCTGTTTTCGGCAAGCAGTTATGCGCAGAAGTTGAACACTGCAAGACTAGATAGCCTGATGCAGATTCTTGAGGCCAACAATGTGTTTATGGGTAGTGTTGCCCTTTCTCAAAACGGAAAGATACTTTATTCAAAGGCTGTCGGTTATGCCGATGTGGAATCATCCGTCAAATCTACCACCGAAACTAAATACAGGATAGGTTCGATCTCCAAAATGTTTACTGCTGCTATGATCTTTAAGGCAGTAGAGGAGAAAAAGCTGACTCTTGATAAAACTATTGATTCGTACTTTCCCTCTGTAGAGAATGCCAAGAAAATCACTATTGGCAATTTGCTTAACCACAGAAGCGGAATCCACAGTTTTACAGACGATTCTGACTATTTGAGCTGGTGCACCCAGCCTAAAAGCGTTAAGGAGATTGTAGACATAGTTGCAAAAGGCAAAAGTGAGTTCGAACCGGGCAGTAAAGCTAAATATAGCAATTCAAACTATATATTGCTTTCTGTAATTCTGGAAAAAATATATAAGAAGCCCTATGGTGAACTTCTGCAATCAAAAATTGTAAAGCCTATGTGCCTGCAAAACACATACATGGGAGGCAAAATCAATATTGAGAACAAGGAGTGTTACTCTTACAGGTTCAACGAAAAATGGATAAAAGCGATGGAGACCGACATGTCTGTTCCGTTAGGTGCCGGTGCCGTTGTATCGAATCCTGCCGACCTTACACTCTTTATTCAAGGGCTTTTTAGCGGAAAGATTATATCTCAGGGCAGCCTTACCCAGATGACCACAATGACAGAAAATTTTGGGATGGGAATGTTCCTGTATCCTCTGTACAACATGAAACTTTACGGACACACTGGTGGTATCGACGGATTTTCTTCTATGTTGACTATAATGCCTGAAGATAATGTAAGCGTAGCCATAACTTCAAATGGCTCAAGCTTCAGTATCAACACAATTATGCTTGACGCTTTAAGTTGTTTCTACGGAAAGCCGTTCGAGATTCCTTCATTTAAAACAATTGCTTTGTCTTCGGAGGAGCTGGATAAATATCTGGGTGTATATGCCAGTAGCCAGTTGCCATTGAAGATTACAATAACCAAAAATGGCAATAAGCTTACGGCACAGGGTACCGGTCAGCAGCCATTCGGTCTTGATGCTTTTGACAAAAATCTGTTTAAAGGTATCAACGGAATGATTGTCCTGGAATTTAAGCCTGAAGCCGGACAGATGGTGCTTAAGCAGGGAGGCGCAACATTTTTGTTCACCAGAGAATAGCTTTGCAGTAGTTTTTCGCAAAGTGCTTATAATCATCTCATTTTTATTTTGATAACATATTAATTAATTCTAACTTTACTACATCTTTTTACATGTTCAGGTATAGTTATCAATTACATATTAATAACCAATCAAAATATGAGTTTTAAAAAAGCGCTGATTCTTGGGTTGATCCTATCTGCACATACGGTCTTAACTGCCCAGACTAATTTCAAACCCGGTTACATAATTAAAAATTCCACTGATACTTTATATGGAAAGATAGATTATCGAGGTGATTTGTTAATGGGAAGTATATGCAGATTTAAATCTGAAAATGAAGGGGTCGTAACATATTCTCCTACAGATATTTCTGCTTACAGGTTTATAGATGGTAAATATTTCGTTTCCAGAGAGGTAAACGGCAACTCTGTCTTCCTTGAGTATTTAAGTAAGGGCAAGGTAAATATTTACTATTTGAGAGATAAAGTGGGGGATCATTTTTATATTGACAAAGAGGGTTTAAGACTATCAGAGATAGTTTATAAGGAGAGTATAGTTCACGTAGGAGATACACAATATTATCACGCCACAAATAGACATATCGGAATTTTAAAAATATATATGGACGATGCACCTTCTTTAAATAAAAGAATTGAAGAGCTAACCAAACCTGATCACAAGACACTTATTGATTTAGCTAATGAGTATAACAAATTGTGGACAGGTAACCAAACCATACAATATCAGAAAAGAGAATCGCTGATTGGAGTAAATTTAGAATTTATCAGCGGAGCTATAACCTATATATATGATGACCAATTAATCAGACTCACCTATCCTGTGGGAGGAGTTATTGCTCATCTTTGGATGCCGAGAGCTAATGAAAAGATATACTTTAGAACAGGAATAGTATTTAATCGCCTGGAAACGGCTTACAATAAATCAACTACATTTAAAATTCCACTTCAGTTTGAGTACATATATCCAAAATCAATGATCCGCCCCAAGGTTGCTTTTGGCATGAATATATTCAGGGACCTTAATTATACAGTCGCATTTATGGGTGGGTTCGATATTAGGATATCTGAATCGATGTTCTGCACTATATCATACGACATCGATTTTCTCCCTTATAATAAAGTTCCTATTCTTCCATCCAAAGCTTTTTCTCAAAGCTTGTCTGCAGGATTCTGTATAAAGCTATAGATTGAACTTACAATTTTGAAATGATCTCTTTGTCCATCGGTTTAATCTTTGATGGCCAGAAACCTATGAGGCGTCCTTGTTCGTCTATAAGGTATTTTGCAAAGTTCCATGAAGGTGAGTTGTCATTCCAGCCATTTTTACTTTTGTCTGAAAGCCATTGATAAACAACATTTTTGTCTTTGCCTTTAACTGACGATTTGTCCATCATCTGAAATGTCACACCGTAATTCAGTTCACAGAACTCCTTGATCTCAGAATTGGAGCCCGGATCCTGACCCAGGAAGTCGTTTGAAGGGAATCCTATGATAATAAGGTTTTTGCCATATTGTTTGTTCATCTCTTCCAGATCCTTGAACTGTGGAGTGAAACCACACTTAGATGCTGTATTTACAATAAGAACCTTCTTGCCTTTCAACTGGTCGAATTTAAATGTTTCTCCGGTGATAGTTTTAAAGGATAGAGAGTAGAAATCTACCGATGGTGTTACGGGAGTATCTTGCGCGCTTATACCCTTGCCAAATATGAAGGAGAAAAGAGCTGTAAAAAGTATGCTTGCTTTATTCATTGCTAATGTTAATATTATTAATACTAAACATAACAATGTTAAAGGCTAAATGTTCTATCTGGCGGTTAGTAGATGTTTTTATTCTCCCTGTAACCTGCGTTGTTCAGGAACCAGTCCGGATACTTTATACCAGCAGATTCTGCCCACTCGGCAAATTTAAGATGGGCACTTGTTATCTGAACTCCCTCAATTGTATATGCATATGTAGAGGCAATATTGATAGCCCACGGCAGATTTTCTGCAGATTTGTAATACTTACCCGCTGCAGGGTCCGATCTGTCCTCATTTGTACCAAAGTATGATTGGTTAACAAGACTAGTCGGCGGATAATTTGCAAGATGCACCTCCTTGCCCCTTTCATGGTTTATAATAAGGAAAGGATTGAAATTATTAAGGTTAAGATCATTTATCCCATACACGCCGGGAGTAAGACCAATATTCACAACAACTTTTACAGGAGTTACATATGGATTGCCAGGTACTACATTTACACCAAAGCCCGACGGTGCAGACATTATACTGTTTGCGTTATCGAAAGCAATTATTGTTATTTTATCCTGATTCGCCTCTGTGCCATTAGGATTCAAAGAGATGTAATTACCTGTCAGGAGAGATCCCTCTACCTGTATATCAGACGCTTTTACAGCTGTTCCCGGTAACTGGAAACCAAATCCATTTGAGAATCCTGCACCAATGGCCCTTATGACAAAATTACAGAGTACCTCTGTAACCTTGTTGGCAGCATTGGTAATTATAGTAAACTGATAGTCAATCACAAGGTCATTAAAATCGAAGTCACCCTTACTAGGCCATAAGTCTTCAAAGGCAAGGCTTCCATAACCCTCAGCCGGAAAATAGTTATTGAAAACCCTTGCCGGATCCATAGGGTAACTATCGTCAGCATTGGCAACTCCATCACCATCCTGGTCAGGTGAGTTATTGCGTTCAGAAAAATTTGCCTGAATTTCGGTCTGATTCAATGCTTTTCCAAATAATAACACCTCATCTATGGAACCCTTGAAAAATTTCTGTACCCCATTATCGGAACCAAGCGATACGCTCCGGGTATTGACTTTTAATCTGCCTGTTACAACCTTGCTGTTTTTAAGTTGTCCGTTCACATACATCTTTAATACCGCTCCATCGTAAGACATAGCAATATGGTACCATTCGTTGAGTATCGGTCTTCCTAACCCCCACTCTAACGAATTGCCGGTATTATCTTCCATGCGTATACCGCACTGCCAGCCGTTCCATAAATCAAGACCTATGCCATGACCATCCCAATCACCTTTCTGGAAAATTTTTGATGACCTGTATTCCTGAGCTTTAACCCATGTCATTACAGTAATGGCATTAACCGGGTTAAGGTTTGTCGCAGTTGGGATACTTACATTGCTATTAGTTCCGTTAAACTCAAGACAACTCCCTTTTACTCCGGTTCCCCAGACTGCCCCGCTTAATACTCCATTATTAGTACCCGTATAGTCTTTAACAGTAGTACCGCTGTTGTCGTCCATAAGCCAGGATGAAATCAAATCGGCAGATCCGTTATCGGGATGTGGTGTGGTTGTATATATCTGGCTAATTTCACTTTCGGTTAATGATGTTCCAAATATCTGCACCTCGTCTATTGTACCTTTGAATGGGTTGAGTGTTGCTTGCTTACCAATAATAATATCGGCTGTTGATGAATGTAGGTCTCCCGAATTTTGGCCGCTGGCTTTAAGAACCCCGTCCAGATAGAGCTTCATTGTTGATCCATCATATGTAGCTGCAACATGGTGCCAGTCGGTATCAAGGATACGGTCTGCATATGTCATTACAATATCTTTATATTGAGGAATATACAGAGCAAAACCGACTCTTCCCTGAGCATCCATTCTAAGTATATACTTTACATTCTGGAATATAAGTGCTCCACCTGCACCTACTTCTGATTGTCTGAACCACAACGAAAAGCTTATTTTATCTCCTGTAGGATTAAAATTTCCATTATTCGGAATCAGTACATTTGATGTAGTTCCGTCGAACTCGAGTGCGCTGCCACTTATACCGGTTACCCATGTCGTTCCGGTATTTGTACCATTTCTTACCCCTAATACATCATTTGAAGTATTTCCTGTATTCTCATCAAATTTCCAACCAGCCAGCAGTCCGGCAGGAGTTGCGGGAGCTGCCTGCATGCTTATCGCAGCTGCCTGAGGAGGAAGATGGTATGTAACAGTTATGTGTGTTGATGTTCCTATGAGAAGCGGCAATTTGTTAAACAATAAACTATTAACATGATTTGGAATGTTTAAAATAATGACACTCGGCTCAGGATATGTGCTGTGAAAACCCTTGTAGTAAACTATCTTCTCATCCATTGAAGTAATAGAAATGACGAATGGATTATCGGAAGTGACTGAAATTTCTACATTCCGACTGGTTTGCCAGTCGAACGTTGGTGGGATATTGAGCGACTCCATCTTCTTCTCCTCCTTTGGTGTAGTTTCAGGAGACAACCTTGTACAACCGATTATAAGAATCAGTAGTAAGAGATTAAATATAGAAGAGGTATTGCGTAGCATGGCAATTATTTATGCATCAAATGTACGATATACTTATTGATTTCACAAAGAAAATATTCTTCGTGAAATTTACGTGTAAGTTAATGACTCTCAGCGTCTGTCATATCCCCATATCCGTAAATTATTCCACTTTACCATATAGTTACCCACCAGCACACTTCCTGCTGTAACTGTTGCTGATTCTGAAACATACATATTTGATAAACTGTCGTCGTTAGTGTCCCTGTCCAGTAGTCCAATGTAGGCGCATAAATCATGACGCCCCTGGTCCGCCCAGTCCCAGGCATTTATATTATTGTCAATGGGGTTGAGATTCAGTGCAACGGTACCTGAAAGGTTCTGCTTAGCACGCAATTGATAGTTGACAGAAACTTCCACAAAAGGAGCAACCTGCTGTACTATACTCATATCGTCAGTTTCCAGTTTTGCATAAAATATATATTCCCGCTGAATCTCTCTGGTGACAAATATGTCCCATATAGCCCTTGAGCCAATGAAGGTCTTAATCCATATAACTGAATAAACATTTAGTGTGCATGTTGCAGAAAAACCACCATCCTCTGTAGTGACTGTTATTATTGTGGTCCCACGCCCCTTTGTTGTTATCATACCGCTGTCATTTACCGTAGCCACAGATGTGTTTGAAGAGCTCCATGTGACCCCTTTGTTACTTGCATTTGCCGGTGCAACGAATGCTGCCAAAGTAATTATGTAGCTCTCTTCAATCTGAACTGCATTTTCACTGATGGTCACTCCTGAAACAGGCACAAGAGTACTGACAACCGTCAATTGTGCAGAACCTGTAACCCCGGACCCATCCTGTGCCGTTGCAGTTATATTGCATATCCCGACACCTGTTGCTGTTACATTACCACTACTGTTGACTGTTGCCACAGACGTATTGGAGGAACTCCAGTTGACTCCCCTGTTACTTGCGTTCGCAGGAGATATTGCTACAGTGGCATTTGTTGATGAACCGACAATTAACGAGGATGAGGTTAGCGATACAGTGATGTTGCTTACCAATATTTCCGGATTAGTCACGTAAATAATGCAGGAAGCAGTTTTCCCGTTTGAAGAGAGTGCTGTTATGGTACAACTTCCCCACCCTTTTGAAGTAACAACCCCGGAGGTACTGTTTACAACCGCCACAGATGTATTTGATGAGTTGTATGTTATTGATGTGCCACTTGTAGCATTGACAGGCAGATAGGTACAAGAAATTGAAGAGGAGGATTCCAGCGCAGAAAAGTTCAATATTGAAGGGGTAACGGTTAAACTACTAACAGGAATCTCTGCAAACTGAAAATTGGCCGTATAGTGTTGATTACCCCTCACGGCAGATATGGCCGGGGTCCATCCTGTAAAAATATAATTTGCTGCAGGTAAGGCAGTCAGTTCCGGGGTTGCATTATAATTATATTTTCCTCCACCGCTAACCGTCCCGCCATTCACCGGATTGGCAGACGCAGTAATTGTGTAGGTAACGTCGTTGAGATGTTCAATATCTACCATCCACGACGGATTAGAAATACCGGCACCGGTAAGCCTTATAGTCTCAAGATAATGAGTCTCCCTTATAATATCGAAGCTTGTGGTTGTATTCTCCCCAAGATATATCCTGTATTTTACAGTTCCCGTTTTTTGCAGATTTGAATAGTTTGCAGTAATCTCGGCGTAAGAGCATACTCCCGATTTTGCTCCAGGAGACTTAGCCATAGGGTTGGTTGTAGTGCCTATTGTACCCTGTTTGTTTTCGAACATGTACAAAGGTGAAGCACTCTCATGATTTGCTGGTTCCAGGTTGTCAGACAAATAATCACCATCGGATACAATATCACAGACAGCAGGTGTGTTTTGCATAATGTAAAAACAGGAACCCGGCACATTTTTGAGTTGAATACCAGAAATTGTAATTGAGGTCCCCGGATCAAGAGCCGACTTGTCGAATACAAATGTAAGTTTGGAGAGAAGTCTTTTGATTGTAACATCAATATTTCTGTCGTTTTGCGTGAGTGTTTTTGTAACTTCTGCTGCATATACGATACTGCTGTTTGTACCGGGGATTTCCGTCTGTCTTGCATTTCTAAGAGATTCCAGAGTGCCGTATAGTGAAGAAATCATGTTTCCGGCATTTGCGATCACCACTATAGTCTTTGTACCCTTCGATGTAAACACCTGTATACCATAAGAAGTCGTATAATATTGGTGATACAGCAGTTGTCCGCCGGCTCCATATACAAAGACATTGACGTTGTGTATAACATCAACAAGATTATAAGCCCTGGTTAAAATTGATGATGCCAGATTAAGCTTGAGATTCAGGTAAAAGATGAGAGAATCCTTGTTAATGTCAGAAACATTGTATCCATCATCGTTTCCGGTAGGGTTGGCTCCCTTGCTGCAGGATGACATAATACACATAGCCCCAAATAATAGGCAGACAACTGATTTACATAATTTTTTCATTACTGTATATTGATTTTAATTTTTTTAATCAAATAAATCTTTATTGAGGTTATACTTTCTTATCAGAAAGTTTATCTCAGGGTCCAATCCTCCCCTGTATGCCATTTTTTGGTCAATACTTTTTGATTGCAGGAAATATCTTACCGCTTCTGCCTCATCTCCCTCTCTTGCAGACAGAATGGCTAGAAGATAGACCTTACGGGCACTATCTTCAGTTTTTTCAAGTATCTCTTTTGCAGAGTGGTTGTTCCCAAGCGACATGTGTGCAATGGCTGTGTTAAAATCACTGTAAGCAAGCAGAATACCCAAAGCCCGGCGATATTGCCTCAGCTCCAGTAATTCAATCGCTCTCATATAAAGTGAATCTGTCTCGGTAGTCTGGATTGTATCTTTTACCATCCCTTTCCTATGAAGGTGAAAAGTAAAATCTACCCTTCTTAACCTTGGGTATAATGAATCTTTCATATACACAAAATCCTGAGGGAACCTTCTGATTGCACTCTCTCTTTTGTCCGGATCTGATATAGTGAAACACTCAAGTATCTTATCCTTTTGTTTTATAGATGCATCCTTTATTACATACTCCTTTAGCCTTTCCCAGTCTTCAGGTATGGAGATAGTCTGGCATTTAGATAAATATGGGCGATAATATTCAACAATTGAATTTGCCCGTTTAGCAGAAAGCTTCTTATTGTGTTGATATTGACCATCGGGAGATGATGATGAGGTTAATATTATGGAATCCATATCAAACTCTTCATTTGTGATAATCTCACTAATAAAGCTCCTGACATGGTTAAGTTCATGTTCATTATTTGCAAGTGAGTCAGCAATCTGCCATTTGCCCGGGGCAAAGGAGATGTTTGCTGTTGCTGCTACACTTACCCGCCTCTCAATAATTTTCTTTCTGTAACGAGGTGTCTTATCAATAAAATGTATCATCGAGGACACATTATACACAATTGTATCTGAGGGTTTTAGTTTTATATAGATCCCTCTTGTATCTCTTACGCACCCATACAGGCAAAGAGATAGTCTGGATGATTTTTCATTTGTTACTATCTCCTGTGTATAGTGATATTCAAAATCACCATTTATTGTCTTTATTATCGAATCGAGTCTGCTACCTGACAGATATGGGTTTTTCACATATTTAGCGAACACCCTGGTTCTTTGCTCAATTTTTTTATTGTTTCTCTCTATCAACCATCGCTTTATATAGTGATCAACAATTCTCTTCTCTTTTACTCCAAAGGTTGTCTGCAACGAATCATTTTCAATACCGTAAAGCACTTTTGACTCCGGCAGGTTCCTCTCTAGAAAAATTCTCAGGTTAGGCAGATCCGTAAAGACTTCAAGAAAATCTGCATCTTTTGGTATAATGCTTTTAAGGTATTTTTCAAATCTTTTATATCCTCTCTCCTGTACCTTTTTAAATTCGGCTCCTGTCAGAAGGACTCTATCCAAATGAATTGTATCATCACCTCTGGATAAAACAGGCAGCATATCCAGTTGCCAGCCGCTGCTTTGTAGAATCTCAGGTACCGTAACTATGAAATCAAGCCGGATTATCCCGTTTCTCTCTGCAATGTTTTGTGATTTAGCAGATACCAGTACCTCATTCAATTGCCTCATTGCAACTCTCTCTCCGCTTTCATTATCCTTCACTGCATTATCATATATTGAATATCCCGGCACATCTCCTTTAACCTCTCTGGCAACAGCTACTTTGTAGTCATACTTACTATTTCCGTAATAGAGACCGGGAGCAGGTTTAAGCTTCTGTATCCTGTATAATTTGTCGCTACAGGAAAAGATAGCCAGTATAAGGCAAGCAATAAACAGGTTTCTCATTTTTAAAAAATATACATGATTGATATTGAGACCCTTGTCGGGCCTATCTTATAACCTCGCCAGCTCCCTTCGAACTCGCCGCACAATTGACGTTGATACTTGTCGTAAGCTATCCACCCTCCTCCCAGCCCCGTCTCCGCCTCAATGTTCAGGTTTTTTGTCAGCATCTTGGAATACCCTACAGAAAGAGATCCACCTACACCTGAACCATAATTTCTGAACTCTTTAATACCAATATTGAAGACAATTGCTATTGCCTGCATGCCATAAAACAGCCCTGAATAACTATGCCACTGCCACAAACGTATTCCGGGCTGAATTGCTGTGTGTTTTATTTTTTTGTTCTCATCAAATGTGAACGGGTTAAATGAGATTGGAAAATGCAGGGTGATTTTGTCCGATATAGCCGTTGAAACCTCAACATTGAGGCTCCCGGTTGCCAAGCCTATCATGTTGCTTCTTATGCCAAATTTCTGTGCCTGACATATGGTCGCCATAAGAGCAAGAATAACTGCTGCAATTGCTTTTCTCATAACAGATACTGTTTTTTTCTTACAGGTTGATAGTTGTTAATGTCTGCTCATTCCACTCCTCCAGGGAAGCATTAAGAAATGTAATCCCCGATACACCAACAGATGCAACATACTTATATCTGAATCCTCCTTCGAATCCTTTAGCCGGAGCAGGTATTGACCCTCTGTATATTTTGTCTATTAATACCATTTTGCCAACTGTTGCGTCAATACATATCTCTACCGGCAGATCAGTTCCGGAAACCAAAGGAAGTATTACAGAAGTACCGGCATTTTCCTGTAATGACATTTTAGTCATTGCAGTATCCACCTCTCTCGCCGCAGATATTTTCCCGGTTGAGATATTCATAGATGAACCCGACATTGGAAGTCTCACCTTTATGCTTTTTACTGCAAAGTGATTAGTTTGGACATCAGGCGTAATAGTCAGGCATACAGTTGCCACCATATGCGCAAACTGCAGTGCTACATTTGTGTTTTGCTCAACAGATCTCTCCTTGCTTGCTGCCCACAAGTAATCTACACCGTTGGCAAGTGAATTGGACACTCCGTTTTTTATGTTCAAACCACTAATTGTAGGTTCGTTAGTAGATATTGCATAAAAATCATACGTTCCGGGTGGCACGAACAATCTGTTTCCACTACAAATCCACAGGTTCCCGTTTACATCAGATATTGCCTCCATGGGAGTTCCCGGATAAGAAGCCTGAGTCTGAGGATTAGAACCCGAGGAGTATGCAAAGATAGATGTCTGCACACCCGCAGGGATTGCTGTCACAGATTTTGTGGGTGTGTAATCTCCCGAGAAAGATACACATAGCAGAGTTCTGTCTTTGATGGTTTTCTTGCATGATGCGCAATTCTCCGGTGTACATGAAGTATGTTGCAAAACAAGTACTAAAGCAAGCAACGGTAATCCTAAAGAGTGATTCATCGCTACTGCTCTATAAGTGTCAGTCCACTAATTGTCTGGGAAGTCCAGTCCTCAACCTGTGCCCCGGTGAATGACATTGAAGTGGCGGATACTGTAAGGTTGAGTGTATAATACGTTCCACCGTTGTAGACCTGTGCCGGTATTGCTGCAGTGTAGACCTTCCCGGTAAGAGGCGTACCTCCTATTGTGGCATTAACAGTCACTTCAACATTAAGGGATTGAGATGCAAGTGGCACCATAACAAATGTTCCCTTATTAGATGTAAGAGACATAGAAGTTGAGACATCTTTTACAGCTGCCGATCCTATTATACCTGTAGAAAGATTCATCTTGGACGTTGCATCAGGTTTTGCCGGGGTGAATTTGATTGAAGTTACAGTCATTCCACTAACTCCTGTGCCAGCAGAAACATTGATCTCCATCCCTGCTGCTTTATGTGAATATGAGAACGTAACCGCTCCTCCTTCGCTCACTGAGGCATGTTTTGCCCACAGATAGTCTGTACCGTTTGATAACTGGGCCGAAATCCCCGAAATAAACGTCAATCCGGCCGGAGTAGTGGTGTTCAGCGATACTGAATAGAAGTCGTAGCTACCCTTTGGTAAAAAAAGGGCCGATACAGGAGACAAAGTACCGCTTGCCCCGCCTGTGGCCTCAACGGGTGTTCCAGCGACAGGAGTGGCAGAAGATACCGTGGCTCCGGCAATGTAGCCTATAATTGTGGCTTTGTTTCCTGACGGAAAGATGGTAGGTGCCTTGGTCGCAGCCTCAAATATATATGAGGCGTAAAACTTCATTGCCTTTCTCTCCGATCCATCAATCCCCCTCTCCTTCTGACATGAAGGTAACATTGCCAATGCACAAATTGTCAGTAACAAAACTGTAATTTTTTTCATAAAAAATCTTGATTTTAAAAGTTAATAAAATGTTATAATGGTGTTGTGACAGTAGTCGTTCCAGTCAATTACAGAAGTTGTCATATATTCGATTTTATATGGTGTAACGTTAAAATGAAAAAGATATACCTTGCCCTGTTCTACGTTGGTGTTAAGGAATATCCTTGATAACAGGATTTTTATGCCCTTATCATTTTTATCCATGACGTATACCTTGAAATTCAAATAATTACCACTAATTACCGGCACACAATAATAATAGAAACACTCTTGTTTGATATCGTACAAACACTCCTCATAGAAAGAGGATATGGTTTGGGCGTAATTACTTAACCCGTTGAGCATATCTATTGTAACAGAGTCGTCATGCGGGCACGATATCTCCATTTTGGCAATCTGATGCGTTTCGGTGTGGCCAGTATCAAAGTGACACCTTGCAACTATGAGAGAATTAGCCAGTTTAAAGTCAAGCACAACGGGATTGAAACCTGCCTTTAATATATTTGCCGATGTATCGGCAAGGAGGTATTGATAGCCGTTTTTTATAACCTGTCTTCTACCTGTTTCAAGCTGTGTCCTTGACAAAAGAGCCTTGAAAGAAAATTTGCCGGGGAACAATTTAAGTACATTGTAAGATATTAGTTGTGTGGTGTCAGGAGTCCTGACATATCTGTAATAACAGGTTCCGTCTTGTATTACTACATTATACTCAGCTTTGTCTCTAACAGAGGTTTTATCATAGAAAAGAACTCTGTACTTCCCCCAATCAGGACACAAGTATATGTTGTCTCTCACACATCCGGCAGAGAAAATCGTTAATACAAATGCTGTTATGAATTTCCCCATGATCAGAACTCGGTAATTTTTGAGTTTTGTATCCACTGAGAGCTATTGACAGACGTTGTAAAATCCTGATTTCCTGTAACCACAATTTCAACGTTATACATATATCCCTGCCTGAAAACCTCATTTACAGCCGCTCTGTAAACCCTGTCAGAAAACAACTCCCCGTTTATTACTACATCAATTACGATTTCGACAACCATCATTGCCGAACAAGGAAGACAGATAAATGTCCTGCTGTTGTCCGCCCCTGGAAGTGTTGTCATAAATCCCACATACTGTGAAGAGGGAACAGTACCGTTTTTCAGATTCATTCTGATGCCGCTTTCCGAAGGCAACGTGTACTTTACTGATTTTATATATAGATCGGAGATTTCTGAAGCTGCTGTTATACATATATTAACCTTACAAACAGAGTGCTTATATAGAAAAACAATATTTGTATTACCATTGACCGACGAATTTTTAACCGATGCCCACAGGTAGTCCACGCCATTGACGAGTTGCCCTGACAAACCTGCCGAAAAATCCAAAGTAGGACTGTTATTGTTGTTAAGCGATACAGAGTAGAAGTCGTAAGTACCTTTTGGAAGAAAGAGTGTATTGCCGGATGTAAGAAGACCCCCTGCAGATGCACAAAGTTCAGTTGGAGTTCCTGCCAGTGGAGTGTTTATCTCGTCAGGAATGAAGGCATATATTGCAGACTTGGTCCCCGACTCCAAAAAAGCAGAGGTTTTGGAATGACTATGATATGAACCATAAAAGGTAATCCTGCTTTCCGGACTATCTGTCTTCTTCGTACACAACACAGCTATCAGCACGACAGAAATAGTAAAGAGTAATCTTCTCATTTGGTTTTGCGTTTCTCAACACAAAACTAAAACGCATAATCAAAGATTAAAAACCTGAAAGTATGGTTTATACAATTCAATAAAAAAATTTGCTGATTCTGTTTTTTTAAACGTTAGAATGACACAATATTGTTTTTCAATGCAAATTTCACCATCTCGACGGTACTTTTAAAATCAAATTTCTGCATTATGTTGTTTTTATGCGTCTCTACCGTCCGAATACTGATATTTAACTTTTCTGCTACCTCCAGATTTGAAAATCCTTCGACATACAATTTCAATATCTCCTTCTCTCGCGAAGTGAGGGAGTAATTCTTAGACTTATCGGTGGAATTGTTGTTCTTAATTTTTGTGACATACGATTTCATCAGGTTTTTGGAGATATTCGATGCATAATACTCATCCCCCTCACTTATTGTCCGAATGGCCTCCATCAACATCTCCTTATTGGTATCCTGCTTTGGCAAGATTCCTCTGGCTCCAGCTTTGATTGCATTGTAGATATAGTCATCGGTAGTATACATCGACAAAATGAGCACCCTGGAAGGTAGGTTCAACTCTATAATTTTTGATGTCAACTCAATACCTGTCATATCAGGCATAGAAATATCGCTTATGACAATGTCGGGCAAATGAGATTTGATAATCTCCAATGCATTAAATCCATTAGAGGCACAGCCAATGAAATCTATATCCTCTTCGTCAATCAGCATTGTCTTAACACCATCTAGGATTATCTGATGATCATCAACCAACAATATTTTGATTTTTTTCATAGTCATACGATTTTATTTACCTTAACCCGGATAGTTGTCCCTTTTTCTGGAAATGATTCCACATCAAATGTACCATCCAGAAGAATACTTCGTTCACGCATATTGAATAGTCCTTTTCCCAGTCCCAGATCATTGGCATTGTAATTGAACCCTTTACCGTTATCCTCAATAATCAGCACCAGGTTTTCTGCAGTCTCGGTAAGCTGAAGCTGAATTTGCGATGCCTCAGAGTGTTTGATTGCATTATTCAGTGCCTCCTGAACAATTCTGTACAGGTATATTTTTGTGCGTTGTTTAATGTGTTCAAAGTTACCGAACCATGAGAAGTCAATTTGAAGTCCAGTATTTTTCTGTATCTGGTTGCAAAGGTTTTTTAGTGCTATTTCAAACCCGAACTCTAAAATGCCAGAGGGAGCCAAATCTGTAGAAATTTTCCTCAATTCATCTATTGAATGGTTCACCTGAGCCTTTAGCTCAGTAATCTTTTGATTATTAAATATTTCTTTCCTGCTTATCAGGTTTTCAAGCGTCATCTTTATCGCAATAAGCTCTTGTGCGAGCCCATCGTGAAGCTCGCGTGAAATACGATGACGCTCAAACTCCTGACCATCATATAACGCAGATATGCGTTTTGCTTTTTCGTCTACAAGTTCAGATGTGTTAATCTGAATATTATCTATCATCTGGTTAAATGTGAGAGCCAATACCCCAAATTCATTTTCCGAATTAATATCTACCTTGGCATCAAAGTTCCCTTCTCCAATTTTCAATGCTGCCTTTTTGAATTTTACAATCGGCACTATTATATCGGTTGTAATGACTTGTGCAATAGAGAAAATAAGAATAAGAATAATTACTGAGACAAAAATCAAGTCATTCCTGAGCTCCTTTATAGGAACCATCGCTTCGTTGTAATCAATCTCTGCCACAATGGCCCATTGTAAATTCTTTATCGTCAATCTGTCGAAAGAGCCAAGGCAAAGAACGCCCCTGTAATCTGTCGCGATAGATGTGCCGGAACCGGTTTTAAATGCACTCTTCACGGCATCGGTCTCTACCTTAATATGGTTTTCAGAGTCAAGAAAAAACCTTGATTTACTAATCATCAGAAAATCTGAATCGACCAGATATACCTCTCCGGACTTCCCTAATCCATTAATTTGATTAGTGTCGAGCATTATTCTGTCAATTTCTTCAAAATTGATTTTTTCATTACTATTAAGGTAGTTCTCCAACTGTTCCTTCTTTAACGATTTCACAGAGACCAGTTGGTCTGTGGCCCTCATTATAAGGGCGTTCCTCGCTTTATAGTATGAATAGATTCCAATAATTGAGAGTGAAGAAAACCCTACAATCAAATAAAGGAACATGAATTTTGTTGTAATTGACTTTTTAAACATTTGCCCTTTGATAATCTCTCAAAAATAACAAATTAAATTACACCGTCGTCATAAGCTTTTTCACCGTGTAAAGTATTGTCAAGTCCAAGTTTTTCATCCTCCTGTTTAACCTTTACCGGAGTGATTTTATTAATTATTACCAACATCAGATATGTGAATACAAACGCATAAACCGACGCAGCAACAACCGCAACAACTTGTTTTACAAAGAAATACCCCCCGCCATAAATAAGACCGTCGGCCCCTGCGCTATTAATCGCCTTTGAGGCAAAAACTCCAAGGAGTATAGAACCAAATACACCTCCTATACCATGCACTCCCCAAACATCCAGGGCATCATCCCATTTCATCTTGTTTTTAAACTGTACAGCAAGATAGCACATTATACCTGCTGCTGTGCCTATAATTGGAGAAGCCCATAAAGGTACAAAACCGGCACAAGGCGTTATTGTTGCCAGGCCTGCGATTGATCCTGTAAGCAACCCTACAAACTTTGGTTTTCTCTCACGGATCCATTCAATAGCCAGCCATGAAATTGTGGCAAACGATGCAGCAATATCTGTATTCAAAAATGCAAGAGATGTAACACTATCTACCTGACATTCACTTCCTGCATTAAATCCGTACCATCCGAACCAAAGCAGTCCGCTTCCAATAGCAACCAATGGTATACTGTTTGGCGTAGAGTTTTTATCTACCCTTGCTCCAACATAGAAAACCGATGCCAAGGCTGCAAAACCTGCAGTTGCGTGTACCACTATGCCGCCTGCAAAATCCAGAACTCCCCAGTGTGCAAGTAAACCACCACCCCAGATCATATGTACAAATGGATAGTAAACCAAAATCTGCCAAACAGTGAGGAATATAAAGTAGGATTTAAATGTCACCCTGTTGACAAACGCCCCGGTTATGAGAGCAGGTGTAATAATTGCAAACATCATCTGATATGCGAAAAATACTATTTCTGGAATTTTTCCATTGCCTGCCCAAAGAGTATCTATGGAAATGCCAGACAAGAAGGCTTTATCCAGGTTTCCGATAATACCTCCGTCTCCTCCGCTGAAACAGAGTGAATAGCCGAAGAAGACCCATAAAACAGTGGTCCAGCCAAGAGATACAAAGCTCTGAATCATAATGGCCAGTATATTTCTTTTAGTAGCTAGCCCGCCGTAGAAAAAGGCAAGTCCGGGTGTCATGAGCATAACCAGACTTGTTGCCAGAAGCATAAATCCTGTCGATCCGGTGTCCAGGACACCTGCACTTAACATAGTTGTCAGTATCATAAAATTGATTATAATTATTGGTTTATATTGTGTGTAAAATTAAAATGAGAGACCAAAAGCAAGGTAGATTTTATTCAAATCGGGGTTTGATATTATGGAACACTGTACAGGGACAGAAAAATTATCTGTTATTTGAATTGTTCTGGATACTTTAACTCCGATATTTGTAATTCCGGGCTTTTCATTAAGATAAAAAGCAGTTTCACCGTTATCTGTATCAGCCTTATCCGGCGTACCTCCTACAAAAACATTGAAATCGGCATATTTAAACTTTGCTTTATAGCCCAATTCAAAATATTTTGACATAAAAATATTTCCGTTACTTCTACGAGCATCGTTACCATAGAGGTTCATTGCGAAAAGAGCGGTGAATGGAACATTATCCGTGCCATTAAAGGCCAGGGTACCTTCAAGTACATGCCCTGTCTTCTCTTTTCCCCATTCAAAATATTTATCCTTCGACCCTGTATTCAAGCCCGGAAAGAAATAGTCCGTGAGAGTAACCGAAAGAGCACTCTTATAGGTATAGGTGAGATAAAGGTCTATCTCTTCATTTGATGTTCCGGCTAGAGAGAAAGCTCCCCAGGTACCAATTGAAAAAGCGTGATTATCGTTACCAACACTCAATTTAATCCATGGTTGAATGCTTGGGCTCTTCCCTCCTAAATCGAGTCCGCGCCATATGTAGCGATTAAAGATATCTGTTCCAAACTCAAGTTTCTGGGCCGTGGAATTGGAAATAAAAAAAATAGAAAAACATAAAATAAGAAGTGTTTTTTTCATAAAAATTAGATTTTAAATTATGTCTAAATTTATGATGAGCGAAAACACCTCGCAATAATGGAATTTCTGAATTTAATCTACGTGTTTTACGTATTAGATCAGATACAGAAACTGCATGTAACTGGACAAATTTAATTTTGGTTACAGATTGTGTAACTTTTTTGGATAAAGGAGAGAGGTTTAGAGATGCGTGCACCGGATTTACCCACTTTGCGCTCATTACGCTAAATTTGTTAACTGCATCATTAACCGAATCTATCAATGCTTTATAATCGTGGATATCGTCCCATAGTCTTTCCAGTAATTCCGTCAATAATTTTTCAATTTCATCCAGAGAGTCGATTGCCCGTTTTTTTGTATAATTGCGATAAGTACCAAAAAAATATAGATATATCTGTATTAATAGCAAATAATATGTGTATTATTTAGATATATATATACTTACAAGTAAATCAATGCCAGATCGAACACTTTATCCTTGAATTCTAAAAAAATCATCGTTTTTATTTCTATTATGCAGCATATATCGTGCATTTCGGAAATAAAACCTTATCCATGATTAATTTTGCCTGATCTACAGATATAGCAACCATTTCCATACAGGAATAACTTCAATTACCTTACCGTTAAGCTCCAATGTTCTTTCTGTGTCTCGTGTAATGATCAGTAGTTTTCTGCATTCCAAAACTTCGGTAATTTTAAGTAATGCTTTAACTTCCCGGTCGAAGGTACCATCACTATTGTCGAGGTTGTAACACACCTGAATAGCTATATATGCATCAGGAATGTAAAAATCTACTTCAATTCCTTTGTTATAGAAGTAAATGGCATCATTGCGTCCATATTTGTGCAGTAAATTTACTGCCACGATATTCTCCAATAAAGAGGTATTTCCATCCAACAAAAAAAGATTCAGAATACCATTATCGGTGTAATAATACTTAGGAATTGTCTCTTTATCGACCAATTTACCTACTATGTTTTGTATGGGATTGATAAGCCATGCATCTTTTGCATATTCCATATAGTTAATGACAGTATGTGTCCCTACTTTTGCTCCGGTAGATGATACAATGTTCGCTATCCGTGTAAATGACATCGGTTGTTTAATGCTTTCTGCCAGTTTCTTAAACAAAATACGTAACGCAAAAGTATTTTCTATGGCATGGCGCGCGGCAATATCTCCAAGATAGATTTTTTGATAAACACTTGTCAGATAATCCCTTTTTGCCAAAAGTTCTGCACCTTCAGGAAATCCACCAAAGTAGAAATAGTCATTAAACTTTCTCAATACATCTGCTTTACCCTCTGTGGATAATAGCTTATTATCAGTTATAGAAATATCGTTTGCAGTCAAAAACTCTTTGAATGTGTAAGGATAGACATCAACAGGGATATAACGTCCTCCAAGCGTTGTCTGAATATCATTACTCAACATTTTTGCATTGCTCCCTGTAATGTAAACCCGGTATTTAGTATCGGCCATACGTCGGGCAAATTTTTCCCATCCGGGAATATTTTGTATCTCGTCAAGAAACAGGATTGGTTTCTTTCCATATATTTCTAAATGAACTTCTAATAGCAGATTCAAATCCTCTACAGCCATTCCGGTAATACGCTCATCTTCAAAATTGATGTAAAGCATCTCATCCCACTTCATTCCCCGTGCAAGCAACTGCTGCATCCTCTGATAAAGCAGAAAAGATTTACCTGCTCTCCTGATACCAACAAAAATATAATTCCCAAATTCCTCAAATGTGAAATTTCTTGGTATTACCTTATATTTTGGAACTTCAGCTTGATTATCCGCAATTACTGTTTTTAGAATATTCTTATCCATATCTCTGTTTTTATTCTGTCGACAGCACAAATATAGTGCATTTTTATTTTATCCACAAAACAAAAAACATTATCCGAATAATTTCCCTCCAAGCACCATGCTTTCTAAATTTTAATTAGCCCACCAATAATTCCAAAAACATCTTACCTCTCTCAGTAAGTTGGAATTTCTGAGCAGTGTGATTCGGGATGTCTGGAATAGAGCGGCCGTTTTTGTGACTCTTGCTGTAACTCTTGCTGCAACTCTTGCCCCAAACTCTTGCTTCCCGACATAATCCAACTTCACAAACTGGACTTGAAATGACAAACCGACCTCTCTTTCCTCAGAAATCCGATTTGTGGGTATTTCTTCAACTCTTCAAAGATTAGTATCAAGTCCATTTAAAACTCCTTTGCATATAATTTGCTTTTTCTGCTCAAGATTTGAAGGATCAAATTGATCCATGTTTTACCGGATCAAATGGAAAAGTAGGTGGAGCGACATCTGGAAAAGCGGTATCTTTGTATAAAAACAGAGATAAAAGATGGATGCCACACAGGAACAGATGTTGAGTTTACTGGAACTTATTTTACCCCAAGAGATATTGGAATATTTTGTAATAGTTGACTTGAAGATACTGCCGAAGGAGGTGCATCTGTATATTGACGAGAAGAATATCCCACCACAAGAGTACAAGCAAGAAAAGCTGACATCAAAAGGCTACCATCCAGAAGCTATCATACAGGATTTTCCACTTAGGAACAAGGCTTTATACTTACATGTAAGACGCAGGAAGTGGGAAGTGGAATCCACCAGGCAGATAGTGAGCAAGACCTGGAATCTATCGGCAACAGGAACGCGCTATTCGAATGAATTCGCGTCTTTTTTAAAAGGATTACTTGGATACCTACCCGATTAGCTCCAATTCCCTGGAGAAATTCTTCTATATAGACGGTGACCTGTTAGGGCAACAGTACAAGGAACACCTGAGTGATTACAAGATATGGGAACAGAAGGATCATGCACATGACTGGATCCTGTTTCCCGGGAATATGGGGCCACGGCTCAGCATTGACGAGACGAGCCTATCAAACGGAGAGCTGTATACCATATTGACAAACAAGGACGCCAAAGGTCAGAAAGGGGCAATAGTGGCCATGGTGGAAGGCACCACCTCCGAAAAGATAATCGGTGTGTTAAATAAATTGCCTAAGAAGTCAAGGGACAGCGTATCCGAGATCACACTGGACATGGCAAGTTCAATGAATCTCGTTGCAAAACGTTGTTTCCCATATGCAGAACAAGTAATTGACAGGTTCCATGTCCAGAAGCTTGCCTTCGATGCACTGCAGGAGATACGGATAGCTCACAGGTGGGAGGCAATTAATGAAGAGACTAATGACATTGAGAACGCAAGGGCCGATAAAGTAGAGTATGTCCCTGAGGTTTTGAAAAATGGAGACACAAAAAAACAGCTACTCTTCAGAAGCCGCTACCTGTTGTTCAAATCCCCTGACAGATGGTCGGAAAGCCAGAAAAAGAGAGCCAGAATACTTTTCAGACTCTATCCGGACATTAAAGAAGCGTTTTCGCTTGTGCACAGCCTTAGATGTATCTACAACCAAAAGCACCCCAAGAACGTGGCAATTGCAAAACTTGCACTGTGGTTCAACAGGGTTGCGGACTCCGGATTCAAATCATTCAACACAATCTCCGCTACGATGTACTCCCACTACGACAAGATCCTGAACTATTTCAACAATAGAAGCACAAATGCTTCTGCAGAATCTTTCAATGCAAAAATCAAGGCTTTCAGGGCTACTCAAAGAGGTGTCAGGGATATGAATTTCTTCCTGTTCAGACTCAGCAAAATTTATGCGTAAATTTATCGCTCCACCTACTTTTCAATTTGATCCGTTTTACCATTGTTTTACCTGCAAAAAACAAAAAGTGCTGTAATTTTATCAATTACAACACTTTACATCTTTTTCTTCGTGGTGCCACCAGGAATCGAACCGGGGACACAAGGATTTTCAGTCCTTTGCTCTACCAACTGAGCTATGGCACCTTGGTTTGGGGAGTGCAAAAGTAGCACTTATTTTGAATCTTGCAAAAAAAAATGAGTATTTTCTAGTGACACAATAAATGTAGAACAACATCGACCGTTGCAAGGATGAGTGCGATAGCCTGCAAGGGCATTGCAAAGGATGCATTTGGGCACCCACAACGTGAGTGCAGCGGTAAAAAACAAGTAGTGACCCCTGCCTCTGATATGCATTGGCATGCTCAAGGGGGCACCTTTGTTTTTTAGCGGAACGAACGTATTGTGGGCAAATGCGGTTGCATGCCCTTGCAGGCTATCGCGCTCATCCAAGAAAAGGAGATGTCTCCACCTACTTTTGCTATTTGATATGCAATTTGTCGGAATGGGGCGACTCGAACGCCCGACCCCTACGTCCCGAACGTAGTGCGCTACCAACTGCGCTACATCCCGATTGAGTTCCTAAAATAATACTTATTCTGCTTACTTCAAAAAATCTAATCAAAAAACTTATCTTTGCACCAAATTAAAAATATTTTTATGGCAAATACATCAGATTTCAAAAACGGACTTTGTATCGATTTCAATGGCAAACCTTGTTCAATCGTATGGTTCCAACACGTTAAACCAGGTAAAGGGGGCGCTTTTGTTAAAGTAAAGATGCGTAATCTGGAAAATGGTAAAATTCTGGAAAACACCTATAATGCAGGCGAAAAAATAGACATCATAAGCGTAGAGAGAAGGCCTTATCAGTTTCTTTATAAAGACGATATGGGCTACAACTTTATGCACAACGAAACATTTGAACAGATATCCCTTCAAAAGGATATGGTAGACAATGCAGATCTTATGAAAGAGGGTCAGAACGTGGAGATGATGTTTCTGGCAGATCAGGAGAGGGTTTTGACATGTGAACTTCCTCCTTTTGTCGACATGGAAATTACCTACACCGAACCTGCAGTAAAAGGCGACACAGCCTCTACTAACGCATTAAAGGCAGCTACTATTGAAACAGGAGCTGAGATTATGGTTCCGCTTTTCATAAACCAGGGAGAGAGGATAAGAGTAGATACACGAGACAGATCGTACTACGAAAGATGTAAGTAGATGAAAAACTTAGCCCTGATATTGTTCTCCGCAATGCTTTTTGCATGTGGAGGGCCAATTTCCGACAAGCTTCCAACTTCCGCGCAAATTGACAACTCAATTGCAAAAGGAGAGTTTACAGAAGCTGCCAAGTTGATAAACATCTACCTTACAAGTGATTCTCTCTCTGCAACAGAGAGGTACGAACTCAACTTTAAGCTGGAAAAGATGGACAGGATCCGCAAGGATTTTGATGTCGACGACACTACCGTTATATCATATATCAAAAAATATTATCCGGAAGTGACAAAGGAGGAGGTTGCAGGTTGGGAGAGCACAAATGCTTTGGAAAACCTTACAATTGACGGGACAAAAAAATATTTTCATTCTGCCGGAAGAAACCTATTCAGAATTGACACGGTTGCCAGAAAGCACTTCGACAGCATGAACAGCGGTCAGAGCGACAGCCTCAGCAACCTGCTCACTTGGTACGTTCCAACAGTGGTCAAGAGCGGGAAGGGCGGCAAGTCGCCATATGTACAACCAGTGAAAATGAAAATCCGTTACACTTTAACTGTAAAGCCCAATCAGGTTCCGGCAGGCGAAGTTGTAAGGGTATGGATGCCTTATCCAAGAACAGATACAAAGGCACATTCAGACATTAAGCTGATCTCTGCAACACAGCCGGAATACCTTATTGCACCAGACGGCTATGCACATAAAAGCATATATATGGAAGGTGTTGCGCAGGCAGATTCATCCATAAAGTTTGGCTACGAACTTTCTTACACCTCATACAACCAATATTTCAAGTTCAAACCGGAAGAACTGGCACAATATGATGTAAACGACCCGCTTTACAAACAGTTCACATCTGAAAGTGCACCTCAGATTGTATTCAGCGATAAGATAAAGAGCTTAACCAAAGAGATTGTTGGTGAAGAGACTAACCCATATATTAAGGTTAAGAAGATATTTGAATATATAGACAAGAACTTCCCTTGGGCAAGTGCACGTGAATATTCGACTATCGAGAACATACCGGAATATGTGCTTGCCAACAGGCACGGTGACTGCGGACAGGTTTCACTGCTGTTTATTACAATGGCAAGGTGCGCCGGGGTTCCCGCAAAATGGCAATCGGGCTGGATGATGCATCCGGGTAATGTTAACCTGCACGACTGGGCCGAAGTATATTACCAGGGCATAGGATGGGTTCCTGTAGACCAGTCGTATGGACGGGTAAAAGGTGCAATAGCAGATGACGACTCATATTTCTTCTTCAGCAAAGGGCTGGATGCGTACAGGTTGATTGTTAACGACGATATTTCTCGTTCTTTCTACCCTGCAAAGATTCACCCGAGAAGCGAGACTGTCGATTTCCAACGCGGCGAGGTTGAGTGGAGGGGAGAGAATCTCTATTTTGGAAGATGGAGATATAAGATGGAGGTAGAGTATCTATAGCAGGCAAAATTTCTTCTGACTACAATTTTCTTATTATATTAAGACCATCGCGAAGAGGCAATATAAAGTTCTCTACCCGATGGTCTTCTTTTATTTTCTTATTGAACCTTAAAATTTCCTTAGTCTGTGCATCTGCAGGCGTAGGTACCTGATATACCTTTCCGTTCCATAAAACATTGTCTACCAGAATATATCCACCACTTTTCAGCAGATCGAAAACCAGATCGTAGTAGAGACAGTACTCTCGTTTGTTGGCATCAATAAATATAAGGTCATAATGTTTGTTCAATGTGGGAATAATCTCCTTTGCGTCGCCAAAGTAGAGAGAGATTTTATCTGAGAGGCCGGCTCTTGAGATACCCTCTCTGATAAGTTGCTCATGTTTGTCATTTATCTCTATGGCATCGAGGTGTCCGTCATTGGCCAGGCCTAGCGCAAGACATATTGCGGAATAACCGGTAAATGTTCCAATCTCAAGAATACTCTTAGCATTAAGCATCCTTGCAACCATCTCAAGGAGCCGGCCCTGTTGCGGACCCGAAAGCATTCTCGCATGGTTGGTTCGGATATTGGTCTCACTATCAATCCAGAGCAGTGCCTCGTTAAGCTCAGAAGAGTACTCTTCTATGTACCGATCCTGGTCATTAGATATATTGTCTGTTATATTCATCGGTATATTAATGTATAAAGCTTCTCCGATGATAGTATCTCGTTTGCCACATCGTGAAGCTGTTTTGATGTTATCTGTTGTATCTTCTCCCTTATTGAGTCAATCGACTCCACCCTGCCGTACACTAAAAGAGATTTTCCCATGACCAGACATTGTGACTCTGCATTGTCTACTGAGATTGCAAGTTGCCCGAGAAGCTGTTTCTTTGCGGCCTTTAGCTGATATTGTGTCAACTCCTTTTCCATAAAACGGGCAAGCTCTTTGTATACTAATTCTATGCATCGGTCTATATTGTTCTTGTCTGTTCCAAAGTATATAGTAAAGAGACCTGTGTCTTCGTAAGGTGTATAGGTGGCATCTACATTGTAGGCCAGTCCGTACTTTTCACGAAGTACCATGTTAAGTCTTGAGTTAACGGCCGGTCCACCCAGAATATTCGTAATTAGCGAAAGTGCCAGCCTCTCCTCCTGATAAAGTGTATATGCCTTTGTACCTATGACACAATGTGCCTGATGGGTCTTTTTTGACACAATTTTTATCTTCTCTCCATCATTAACATAGTCCTTGTATGACAGCTCTTGTTTATCCTTGTCGGAATGGTCAGCTACTGGTTTGAAAAATCTGTTTACCAGCTTCATACCGTTTTCAAAAGTAGTATCACCCACAATGGAAAAGCTCATATTGTCGGTTGTGTAGTGCTTGCTGACAAAGTTCCTGATATCGCCGGAAGAGATCCGCCTGATACTTGCCGGTGTTCCCAGTATAGGTTTTGCCAATGGATGGCTGCCAAAAAGATGCTCGTCAAAATCGTCGAAGATCAACTCTGAGGGTGTGTCTTTGTATGACGAAATCTCTTCAAGTATCACCTCTCTCTCTTTTACAAGTTCCTTATCGGGAAACAATGAGTTAAAGGCAAGGTCGGAGAGCAGCTCTACGGCTTTAGGCAGGTCCTCCTTGAGTACTGTTGCGTGTATTACAGTCTCCTCTTTTGTAGTATACGCATTAAGTTCACCACCGAGTTTTTCAAGAAAGTTGTTTATCTGCCAGGCACTCCGGTTGGTAGTACCCTTGAAAAGCATGTGTTCGGTAAAGTGGGCAATTCCGTTTAGTAGTTGATCTTCGTCTCTTGTGCCTGTTTTTACACTAAGGGCGCAATAGGCAACGGGCGATGATATATGTCTGAACGCGTATTTTATGCCGGAATCCAGCTGTACTGTTTTAATATCCATTATTAACGTTGATAAGGAAGTGAAATTTTCTTAATGTCTTCCTTTGTAAAACCAGCCCCAAGCCTGGACCCGATCTTGTGTTTTCTAAAAAAGTAGAGTTCGTGATTCTCCGCCCCTATCAGGAGCTTGTAGCAATAACCTCCCTTTGGATCTCCTTCAGGAGATATTACCAGCCCTACAATAGTCTCCGGAAGCGGTTCACTAAGGGCCATCTCAATCTCATCACTGGTTACGCACCTGGCACGGTCCCTGAATGTCCACTTTATCTCATCCTCTTTTGTAGGATAGCCTATATCGTTGCTGTTGAACATAATTCGTTTTCCTTTGATTTCTGAAAGATTCTCTCCGTAAGAAGACTCTCCGGTGAAAGCGCGGAGGATTCCCTTCTGAACCTTATAGATGTAGTTCTGCATTATGCTTATGTAGGCCGGAACAAACGGGAGAATTTCTCCTGAATCATCATCCTTTGCCTGTAATGGGAGCGAAATTATCTCTGCACTGTAAAAGAGTCCTCTTTTGAATTCCGGCCCACCCTTAACAAGAGTAAGGAATTCCAGTCTTGGTTCGTACTCGTTGCCAAATATGCCGTCAGTTCTAAGCAAAAAGAAAAATGATGTGTCCTCTTTTATCTTTTCGTACTCCTGCGGGGTACAGAATTCGTAGGGCGATATTTTCCATCCTTTGATTACAGCGTCTCTAATTGACATATCCAACAGCCCTGTACCGGGAATTACTACTTTTGTTATTTTAAGACCAAAGTTATTGAAATTGTTTCTGGCATCTTTTATAATTTTCTGGGCCGATATATTTGTGACTAGGAAAAGGGAAATAAGTAACAGGTATGATTGTCTCATATAAGATTGTTTTATAGATGCAAAATTAGATAAAAATTTGTACTTTTGCCCGGTATGGAAAGATTTATTGTATCAGCAAGAAAGTATCGACCGAATAGTTTTGAAAACCTTATAGGTCAGGAAAATATCGCCAAAACCCTTAAAAATTCCATACTCCGTAACCAGTTAGCTCATGCTTATCTGTTTTGTGGTCCTCGAGGTGTCGGTAAGACAACAAGTGCAAGGATTTTTGCAAGGACCATAAATTGCCTCAACCCGACAGATAACATGGAGTCATGCGGGGTATGTGAGTCCTGCCTCTCGTTTGCAGAGGGCAGGTCATACTCCATCCACGAGCTTGATGCTGCCTCGAACAACTCTGTGGAAGATATCCGTCAGCTTAATGAGCTGGTGAGAATACCTCCGCAGATTGGCAAGTACAGCGTATACATAATTGATGAGGTTCACATGCTCTCACAGTCGGCATTCAATGCATTTCTTAAAACGCTGGAGGAGCCGCCTGCTCATGCAATTTTCATTCTTGCAACAACAGAGAAGCACAAGATTCTCCCAACTATTCTTTCCAGGTGCCAGACTTATGATTTCAACAGAATATCGGTTGAGGACATTGTAAAAAACTTAACTGATATATCCGCTAAGGAAAATGTGAAGATAGATCTTGAAGCCTTGCATATAATTGCCCAGAAAGCAGACGGAGCTATGAGGGACGCTCTTACTCTTTTTGACCAGACAGTTGCCTTCTGCGGAGAGAATGTCACCTATGAACAGGTGATATCTACATTAAACGTTCTTGATTACGAGTATTATATAAGGTTAACCAACCATTTTCTAAATGCGGCACATTCTGATGTCTTACTAATTTTTGATGAAATTTTATCAAAAGGATTCAATGCCCTTCACTTTATTGGTGGTCTGAGTACACACTTCCGCAATCTTCTTGTCTGCAAGGACAGGAACACTGCAAGGCTGCTTGAACTCGCACCATCCATAATCGAGCGCTACCGCGAGCAGGCAGAGAGGTGCTCCCTTAACTTTATTTATGATGCCCTTAACATAACATCTGTATGTGAGGGAGGATATAAGGCGAGCGGTCACCCGAGGCTGCATATAGAATTTGCTCTATTCAAACTTTGCCGTATAAACTCCCCTGAATGGGTAAGTGGTGAGATTAAACAGAGTGTTGCTTCTAAAACAGCTGTGCAACCTGCAATAATACCGGCAACTCCAGCTACTCCAGTAGTACTGGCAACATCGGAAATACCTGCTCAATCGGAACGGCCTGTGCCAACTGTTGCTACTGCTCCTAAAGCCTCAACACTCAAGGCTACCACAACATCTATCAAGGATTTGATGAAAGCTGCCGAGGATGGCATTAGCGCAAAGGTCGACTTCACTCCACAGGTTGTAGGGGAAGAGAGTTTCGACAAAGAGAAGCTTGAACAGGTATGGATCAAGATGGCTGACTCAGAGAAGGCCTTGCCAAGGCTGGCAACAACATTATGTGAGTCGCTTCCGGAAATAGGTGAAAATAATGAGATTCATTTTTATGTAAGTAATGAGCTGCAGAAGAACTGGATACAGCAAAAGTGTCAGACCAGGTTGCTGGAATTTTTAAAGATAAACCTTAACAATAAGCTGGTCAAACTATTTATTGAGGTTGTCCCTGAGGGAAAAAAAGAGAATAAACTATACATGCCGGAAGAAAAGGCAAAGTTTTTGCTTGAAAACTATCCTGAGCTGAGAGAGCTTCAGAAGGATCTTAAACTGGAGTTAAAATAGAGTGTTTCCTATAAAAGATATAACATGCGATTACATTGTAGCAATTTGGTAAAGAAATATGGTGCCCGTACCGTAGTGAAAAATGTCTCGATAGAGGTTGAACAGGGAGAGATTGTAGGGTTGCTGGGGCCCAATGGTGCCGGAAAGACTACGAGTTTCTACATGATAACCGGTCTTATTAAACCAAACGCAGGAAGGATTTTCCTTGACGATGAAGAGATTACAGATTTACCAATGTACAAAAGGGCACAAAAGGGGTTAGGATACCTTGCCCAGGAGGCTTCAGTTTTCAGAAAACTAAGTGTGGAGGACAATATAATGGCTGTAATGGAACTCTCTTCGTTGACAAAGAAAGAGAGGGACGAGAGGCTTGAGGTTTTGCTTGATGAATTCGGACTTAATCCGGTGAGAAAGAGTTACGGTATTCAATTATCCGGAGGTGAGCGCAGAAGGTGCGAGATAGCAAGGGCCCTGGCCATAGATCCTAAATTCATTCTGCTCGATGAGCCTTTCGCGGGTGTCGACCCCATTGCTGTAGAAGATATTCAGCATATAATAGCCAACCTTAAAACAAAAAACATTGGGATCATAATTACTGACCACAATGTCCACGAAACTCTGGCTATTACCGACAGGGCATATCTGCTTTATGAGGGAAGTATTCTTGAGAGCGGAACAGCAGAGGTTCTGGCTAACAATCCTGAGGTCAGGAGAAAGTATCTGGGAGAGAACTTTGAATTACGCAAAGCGGTTCTAAAGGGTAAAAAAAAGGATGCCGGCAACAATATTAAAACAGACAGTAAAACTCAAAACCCTAATACTGATGCCGACATGCTAAATTATGGTGATCAGGCAAGTGACCTGGAAAAAGGCAATTAGTTTTTGACTTCTGTAGGAGGAACAACTTGTTTTTCTTTTTCTATCATTTGTTTATGTTTTTCTACCATTTGCCTCTGATTGTTTTTCATTTGTCCCTCTTTACTCATCATCTGCCTTTGTTTACTCATTAGCAACACTCTTCCATCTTGATGCATCTTATTATCTCCCCCTCTACGCATCATCTTCATATCGCCCCTATGCATCATTCCCTTCCCTTGCATCAGGTCAAATTTTACTCGTTGCTCTTCTGTAAGAATTGATCTTACCTTATTCTTGTGAGTTGCAGTGACCTTCATTTTCTGGTTCTGGAGGTCGGTAATCTCATCTATTTTTGAATAGACGCTCTTCATATTAGGTTTTTCAACTTGTTCAAGTGTCTTAAGTTGAGCTCTCTTTTCATTAAGTTGATTATCTATCTGAATCATCTCCTTCTGCAGACTCAGCTTGAATTCAGCCATCTGTTTCTGCTGCTCCGGAGTAAACTGAGGATTGAGATGTGCAGGATTTGCCTTCATCATTCCCTCTCCTTTGATCATAATTTCTCTCTTTTGTTCCTGGGCCGGTAATGTCAACACAAAAGCCAACATAACCAGCATGCTAAATAACTTTTTCATTTTTTTGCTATTTATAAGGTTGTTTGCAGATAAGACCATTCCGGGAACAAAAGGTTTAATATTAGACAAAGAATGTATACCTTTGCCGAATTATTTTTGAGTTAACATTCAATAATTAAAATCATAAATATGGCAGAAAAATTATTTGCTGAGTTTCCGCCTATTTCCACTTCACAATGGGAAGAGGTGATCACAAAGGACTTAAAAGGAGCTGATTACGACAAAAAACTCGTATGGAAAACTCAGGAGGGAATAGCAGTTCGCCCTTATTATCGTGCAGAGGATCTTACAAAATTAAAACATCTTTCGAGTGCCCCGGGTGAGTTTCCCTATGTAAGGGGAAATAAGGGGTCGAACCACTGGCTCGTACGTCAGGGTTACTGTGCATGGGAGAGTTTCGAAAAAGCCAACGCTCAGGCGGTTGACGGATTAAAGAAGGGAGTCGATTCGGCAGGTTTCTGCATCGACGGCAAAAAGGCAATATCTGTAGCAGAAATGGCGACACTTCTAAAAGGAATTGACTTATCAAAGACTGAGGTGAACTTCGAGGGTTGCTCATGTGCAACTCCGGAAATCATCAAGTCGTTTATCACATATGCTGCATCAACAGGTGCAAAGGCCGAGGAGGTTTATGCTTCTTTCGATTTTGATCCGCTCAGAACACTTACAACAACAGGCAACTTCTGCTGTCCTGACTATCTGGCAAAGCTGAAGAGCTGTGTGGAGCTTGTTGCAGGATACCCAAGGATCCGTGTTATTGGTGTTGAGGGCTACGCATTCAACGATGCCGGTTCCACCAGTGTTCAGGAACTGGGTTTTGCACTGGCAATGGGTAGTGAATACATGAACATCATGACTGAGATGGGGTTTGCTCCGGAAGAGGCCGCCAGGAGAATCAAATTCACATTTGCAGTGGGTGCAAACTACTTTATGGAGATTGCAAAGTTCCGTGCTGCCAGAATGCTTTGGGCAAATATTACAAAAGAGTATGGTGCTGCTAAGGAGTGTACACAGAAGATGAAGATTCACGCTGTTACAAGTCAGTGGAACCAGACTGTATATGACTCATACGTGAACATGCTTCGCGACACAACTGAGGCCATGAGTGCCGCTATTGGCGGAGTGGATTCACTTGAGGTGCTTCCTTTTGACTATCAGTACCGTGAACCGGGTGAATTCAGCAACCGTGTTGCCAGAAATGTTCAGATTATTCTTAAAGAAGAGTCTCATTTCGACAAGGTTACCGACCCTGCCGCAGGTTCATATTATGTTGAATCACTTACTGCATCAATAGCAGAAGAGTCATGGAAGCTATTCAAGAGTGTAGAAGATAAAGGTGGTTACAGAGAGGCTTTCATAGCCGGTTTTGTTCAGGCAGAGGTAAAAGCATCTTCTGCAAAGAGAGATCTTAATATTGCCACCCGCAGGGAGGTGATACTCGGGACAAACCAGTATCCTAACTTTGGCGAAAGTGCAGACAAGGATGTGACTCTTGATGTTGTAACCCGTGGTGCCAATGTTGAGAAAAGCAAGAACCCGATAGCCGTACCACTTGAAAAGTATCGTGGTGCACAGGCATTTGAAGCACTTCGCTTTGCTACCGAACTGAGTGGAAAGAATCCTAAGGCATTCATGCTTACATTCGGCAACCTTGCTTTCTGCAGGGCACGCGCGCAGTTTGCCTGCAACTTCTTTGCTGTTGCCGGTATGGAGGTCACAGACAACACTCGTTTCTCTTCAGTTGAGGAGGGAGTAAGGGCAGCTTTGGAAGCCAAGGCAGATATCATTGTTGCCTGTTCTTCTGACGATGAATATGCAGATTCTGTTCCTCAGATAAAGGAACTTGTTGGAAACAAAGCTATTATTGTGGTTGCCGGCGAACCTGCCTGCAAGGATGAGCTTATTGCTAAAGGCATAAACAACTTTATAAGTGTAAAGAGCAATGTTCTTGAAACTCTTAAAGCGTATCAAACTCAATTGGGAATCAAGTAGTATAAAAAATATCAAAATATGCGTCCAAAATTTTCTGAACTAAAATATACCGGAGGTGCCGCTGCAACTCAAGAGCAGTCGGCGTGGATGACTCCGGAACAGATCGCACTCAAAGGGGTCTACAGTGCCTCAGATCTTGAAGGTCTTGAGCATCTTAACTATGCAGCCGGTATAGCTCCGTTCCTTCGTGGTCCTTACAGCACCATGTATGTAATGAACCCATGGACAGTACGTCAGTATGCCGGATTCTCAACAGCAGAGGAGTCGAATGCTTTCTACAGAAGAAACCTTGCCGCAGGGCAGAAGGGTCTCTCTGTTGCATTTGACCTTGCAACACACCGCGGATACGATGCCGACCACCCTCGCGTGGTAGGTGACGTAGGTAAGGCAGGCGTAAGTATCTGCAGTGTTGAGGACATGAAGGTTCTCTTCGATCAGATTCCTCTTAACAAGATGTCTGTTTCCATGACTATGAATGGTGCGGTTTTGCCGATTCTTGCATTCTATATTGTTGCAGGTCTTGAGCAGGGAGCCAAGCTTGAAGAGATGGCCGGTACAATCCAGAATGATATTCTTAAGGAGTTCATGGTTAGAAACACATACATCTACCCTCCTGAATTCTCTATGAGAATCATTGGCGACATCTTCTCTTACACATCAAGGAAAATGCCTAAGTTCAACTCGATATCAATTTCGGGTTACCATATGCAAGAGGCCGGTGCCACTTGTGACATTGAGATGGCTTACACCCTTGCCGACGGTCTTGAATACCTGAGGACAGGTATTGCTGCAGGAATGGATGTAGATCAGTTTGCCCCTCGCCTGTCGTTCTTCTGGGCAATAGGGATGAACCACTTTATGGAGATTGCAAAGATGCGTGCTGCTCGTATGATATGGGCAAAGCTGGTTAATCAGTTCAACCCTAAGAACCCTAAATCGTTGTCATTGAGAACTCACTCTCAGACTTCGGGCTGGTCCCTTACTGAACAGGATCCTTACAACAACGTGGCAAGGACATGTGTAGAGGCTATGGCTGCTGCTCTTGGGCACACACAGTCGCTCCATACAAATGCTCTTGACGAAGCTATTGCGCTTCCTACCGATTTCTCTGCCCGTATTGCAAGAAACACTCAGATTTACATTCAGGAGGAGACCAACATCACTAAATCACTTGACCCTTGGGCCGGTTCTTATTATGTTGAGAAACTGACCGGTGAGATTGCAGAGAGAGCTTGGGGACACATAGAGGAGGTTGAAAGGCTTGGCGGTATGGCAAAGGCCATTGAGACAGGTATTCCTAAACTGAGAATCGAAGAGGCTGCTGCCCGTAAGCAGGCAAGAATCGACTCAGGTATAGATACTATCGTGGGTATAAACAAGTATCGTCTTGAGAAGGAAGATCCAATGGAGATTCTTGATATTGACAATACTATGGTTCGCGAATCGCAGATAAACAGGCTTAAGGAGCTCCGTGCAAACAGAGATGAAGCCAAGGTTAAGGCAGCCCTTGAAGCAATAACTTATGCAGCAAAAACAAAAACCGGAAACCTTCTGGAGCTTGCAATAGATGCAGCAAGGGTGCGCGCCACTCTTGGTGAGATCTCTGACGCATGCGAAGAGGTTGCCGGCAGATATAAAGCAATTATCCGTATGAACACAGGTGTTTACTCAAGTGAGGTTAAAAACGACAGTGACTTTGAACATGCTAAAAGACTTGTCGTTGAATTTGCTAAAAAGGATGGTCGTCAGCCTCGTATCATGATTGCCAAACTTGGACAGGACGGTCACGACCGCGGTGCCAAAGTTGTTGCAACAGGTTATGCCGACTGTGGATTTGACGTTGATATGGGTCCACTTTTCCAGACTCCGGAAGAGGCTGCAAAACAGGCTGTTGAAAACGACGTTCATGTTGTTGGAGTTTCCTCTCTAGCTGCCGGTCACAAAACTCTTGTTCCTCAGATAGTCAACGAGCTTAAGAAGCTTGGTCGCGAAGACATTATGGTTATTGTAGGAGGTGTAATTCCTGCTCAGGACTATGATGCTCTTTACAAAGCCGGCGCTGCTGCTATCTTTGGCCCCGGGACATCGGTGTCAAAAGCATCCATCAAGCTTATGGAGCTGCTGCTTCAGAAGTTTGACTAATTATTACAACTGTTAAGATAGCTGCTCAGTTACGGGCAGCTATTTTTACATTTATTCAGTAATTGTCGTATAATTGTGCTTATGATGGAAATATTGTTCGTATGACCAGAAAAGATGTAGCTATAATTATTCCTCTTTATAAAGAGAGTCTGAGCGAGCTTGAACGTGTCAGCCTGAACCGTTGCTTCTATTTCTGGGGCAATTGCCACGACATTTTCTTTGTAAAACCAGAGAGTCTGAACATAGACAACATTCGTTCAGAATTTAATCCGTCTGAGGCAGTATCTTTTGCCGACAACTATTTTACCGATCTGGCTGCTTACAACCGTCTTATGTTCTCTGCCGGATTTTATGACCGTTTTCTGGATTATAAATACATATTCATTTATCAGACGGACGGTTACGCTTTCAGGGATGAGCTTGATGAATGGTGTGCAAAAGATTACGACTACATTGGTGCCCCATGGATCCCCAAAGATTCATACACTCGCCTGTATAACAGGGCATTCGTATCTGTTCGCAAGGCCATCAACAAATTATTTGGCAAACCCGACAGGTCGCAGCAATATTATGAAGTTGGGAACGGAGGTGTCTGCCTGAGAAAGACTGAGGTGTTTCACAGAGTTGCCACAACCGACCGAGTCAACATTGAGAGGTATATCTCAAATCTTGGCAAGAGCTCTATGTACAACGAAGATATCTACTGGAGCCTTGCACCAAAACCGTCTGGACAACTTACAAAACCCCATTACAAAGAGGCACTGCGCTTCTCATTCGACATGAACCCATCAGTATGTTATCGACTGAATAACAATCAATTACCTTTCTGCTGTCATAGCTTTTCAAAACCAAGGTTCTGGAAGTTCTGGCAGCTACATATCAGCCCTATGCTTTCATGGCCAAATGGTCATAATCAAGCAATTAGCAATAATTTACAAAACTCTTAACTATTTAATAATCAGCACATGGCCATGAAAGCATAGGGCTCACAAGATATGAAAGTAACAGGATTCACATTCATCAAGAACGCCATCAAGTTCGACTACCCTATAATTGAGTCGATAAACTCCATACTGCCCATCTGCGACGAGTTCGTAATTGCTGTGGGAAAATCTGACGATGACACCCTCAAACTTATAGAGGGGATCAAAAGCGACAAGATCAGAATCATACATACTATCTGGGACGAGAGCAAAAGAGAGGGTGGTGTGGTGCTGGCTGCTGAAACGGACAAGGCATTTGCTGCAATAAAGGAGGATACTGACTGGGCATTCTATATTCAGGGTGACGAGGTTATTCATGAAAAGTATCTGGACACCATTTATGAAGGCATGGTCAGGTACAAAGACGACATGAAGGTGGACGGTCTTCTTTTCAATTACCTCCATTTCTTTGGTTCATACGACTATGTTGGGCGTAGCTCACAGTGGTACAAGCACGAGATAAGGGTTGTCAGATATGACAAGTCGGTCTGCTCATACCGCGATGCTCAGGGCTTCCGCAAAGGAGACAACAAAAAGCTTGTTGTAAAACCGATAGATGCGTATGTTTACCATTACGGCTGGGTAAAGGACCCAAGAACAATGAAGAGCAAGCAGCTTAACGCCATCAAATACTATCGCGACGACGAATGGATAGACAAGAATATCGCAAAAGGCGATGAGTTTGACTACTCCAACATAGATTGCCTTTTACCTTTCGACGGTACCCATCCTCATGTTATGACCGAGCGCATAAAATCGAGGAACTGGAAGTTTGACCACGATATCTCGAGAAACAAAATCAGGTTGAAAGAGCGGTTCAAGGGCTTTATGAAAAATTACCTGGGTTGGAATTTGGACTACCAGAACTACATACTCTCTTAGATTCCTCGCACTACATAACAAATTATGACATAATTCAGTAATTTTCAGCATAATCGAATAAAAATTATCAACACTAAAATTTGTTAACAATAATTTATTTTACTGTTTTGAACAAATACTTAATAGTTTGATTATACGATAAATAATTATAACATTATGCTTTATGAAAATACACAATTTATAAACTTTTTGTAGTTGCTTCTTTAATATTTCTTTCTTGTTGTAAATCTGATAAATCGCTAAAACAAAATTCAGTTTTTGATAATTCATCAAGTACACTCACAAATGAAGAATTTAGTGCTTAAAGTCCATCCTCTTAACCTTATCACAAGTCATCGTTTTGCATTACAATTTGTCTTTTAGTGAATTTAAACGTATCTGTGGCTTTTTATATTCCTGCGTCAATCCATTGCTTTGGAATTAAAGCACTATCGTCCGAATCACCATGCCAATTCCTTATCAGTTTTACATCTTTGGAATATTCACTCCACGAATTTTCTCCGGCATGTTCGATAATAATAATTTGAACTTTAGATTCTGTACGGGTTTTAAATTCAGAAAGAACTTTAAATATGCGTTTAACTTTAAGTACGGCCTCATCATCGGTCAATTTTCCTTTTTTTAATTCAGGAAAATATACCTGAGAAGGTTGGTCAAACATGATAAAACTCGGAACTTTATTTTTATCTGCTAATGTTAGTAAATATTCATGGATAGCTAATATTGTTGAGATATGATAAGACATAAAATTGTGACCGCTACCAATTTCCCACAAGAAATCTTCCCGATTTCCTGATGCAAATTTCAACGTTAAATTCTCTATGTTTAACTGAATATCATCATCGCAATATTCAGCTTCAAATATTTTAGCATAGTGCTTAATACTCGCACTGATCTGATTTAGAATGCCATTTTGTTTCCTGTCTAAATCATCTTGATTTAATAACCTATTAATTTCATAAATTCGTTTCTCTATCTTTTTCAATTCTTTTTCCAAGTCCCCGCTTTCTGAAATTTTATCATAGTTCTTTAGCGATTCTTCCAGTTTCCCGCCAAATCTGAATATCGAATTTAGAACTTGATGCTGTTTCTGGTATTCTTCATTTTCTTGTGACAGGATTTGCTTCTCCCTTCTAATTTCATTAATCTGTGCTTCCAGTTTATTCAAGTCGGAATTTATGTTCGCAATTTCCTTATTAAATACCCTATGGCTATCAGCTACTTTTCTGGATAAATTACCCAATTCGTTGCTAAGCACATAGTAATTGTCAATATATTCCTTTGCCGAGGTATTTTTACTTCCGCAAAAAGGGCAATGATGTTTACTATTAATATTTGATTTCAGCCAACTTACTGCCTCCAGCCGACTATTTTGTACCAAGATGTCATTCCCGTAATCTATATTGCTCTTTTTTACACTTTGAATAAGGTACAATTTTTCTTTCTTTTCTTGTATTTGAGCCGCTACCTGATATTCTTTTTCATCCAACTCTGCAAGTCTCTGACTTATCTTGGTAGATGCCCCGACCTTAATCAAAGGGATAATATTTTTATCTATCTTAGTTAATGCTTGCCTAAGACTAATAATATAATCTTTAGGCGACCAAGCATTACTGTCGTCTAAATCCCCGTCAATTAATCCAAACTCAAAAGCAAGGGCATAATAGCTTTTAACTTCACTTAGCCAATTATTAACAATATTTTTTCTTTGTTCTAATTCTCGACTTAGCGATTTTTCTCTATTCTTCAATTCTTTTAATTCCTCCTTAAGCCCAAGCAATTCATCATCTAAGACACCCAATATATAAGGAAAAATAGTGATCAATTTTTCTCTGTTTTGGTATGTATCTGCCTTATAAAAAAGAGCATACGGATTTGCAACTAAATGTTGAGGTTGAAAGTTTAATGAAATTAAATCTCTAATACTGGCCGGCTGTAAAATTCTTTTTTCACCTAAATCAAATTTAGCTAATTGGGCTAGTTTATTGAGTTCATTTATTATATCTCTGTAATTGGCATTGTATTCTTTAATTTGTTCTGGAATAGCTATCTTTTTTCCTCGTTGAATATACATGTTATTCGATACAACTTCAACTCCAGGCTCCTCTCTTGCTAAAAGTATTTCTTCCTCTCCGTATGAAACTATAATCCCAAACCAACTGGTCAGATTGCGAATCAGACCAATAGGAATGCTACATTTACTACTTGCCAAGCAGTAGTCAATGATTGATATTATTGCAGATTTTCCCCTTGCATTATCTCCCGAAATAACGTTTACGAAATCTCCCTTAAACGGAATTACCTGTATCACCATTTCTTGGTTTTTAGGCCAAAGTATAATTTTATTTATTTTGAAGTCCATGTTAAAAGGATATATTGAGGTATGAACAAATTTCTTCGTCTTTAAGCAACCCAAACCAATAACCTAACCGGTGCGCTGTTTTTATCATTTTGTCATAATCTTTTTTATCTGCTGGCTTAAAAGATTTAGAATTATTAGGGACAATACTTGCACTTTGGTTATCGTAAAATAAAAGTGATGTCGCAAAAGCGACATTTAATGACAGGAAAGTAACATCTGAAAAATCAGACATTCTCTGTTGCAAAGTATCCCAATATAGATTCTCATTATTCAAGGACTTCAACATGCTTCCGATTTTGAAATTCTTTGTTGAAATATCATTGGAATATTCTTTTGAAAATACTATGGGTAGTACGATAAAAAGGAATGGTAGCTTAATTCCTTCCTTTTTCTCTGAACAATATCGCTTAGAAAACTCGTGTAGAATATGACTACCGATAATAGGATTCTGCAATATTACAAACTCATTGATTTCGATATTTTGTTTCATATTCTACTTTGTTAATTCGTCCCAATCAGGGTGCCATCCAATAAAACGTTTGTTTGCCAATTCATGGTAAGTTCCATTACTTAAATAAAAGTAAGTGGGTTCTATCCCTGCAAGCCTTCCTTTATGTTGTATTGTATCAGAATAAATTGCGTAACCAACATCTGACAGTTCGCTTCTATTTAATCTTCTGTGTTTTGAGAAGTTTTGCCACCAATTTTCTTTCAACCCATCTTCATATTCATCCAAATGCTGTTTTGTTATATTGGCATTGAGAGCATAATTATGTTTTTCCCGTTTAGCTCGCAGAAAATCCTGTATGGCTTTTAACTTCTCATCATCCTGTGCTAAAATCAAATCCAACTGTTTTACGAACAAGCTACCCTTCTCATTATCTTGGTCTATTTGTGATATAGGAATTAGATTAGCTGCTTTTTCAATGAATGGTTTTTGGGAAAATTGCTGTTTTAAAAAATCTCGTTTGTTCCAAAGTGTTTTAGGATCAAAGCAAGCATTTTCCCCATTTAGCCACATTTCCATGCAAGTATTGATGATCCATCCGTATAGCATCTTCAGGATTTCGTAACGTGGGGTTTCCTCATCATTCAAATGTAATCCCTGAATAATTTGCTCCAAGAATGCTTTCCTATCGTAACTATTAGGACACTCACACAACTCAACTCTTCGTAAAAGGGACATTACAATGAACTTATCCGATTGAATAAGCTTTTCTGCGTAAGGTTTCAATGAAGTGCTTTTTGTAGTAGTGGCAATCTCTAATAAATCGCAGTATGCTTTCTCATATGTGGCTTCATCTACATTATATGCAGAAATGGTCTTGACAATACAACTTGATTTATTGGGGATATTTGTAGCAAGTAGAAACTTGGAGTTCTCAATGTTTACTTTTTGAATTTCAATTAAAGTAAGCCAGTTTGATATCGTTTTCCAAAGATTGACATTGGTATTTGTAAAGGGATATTTCTTCTTTACACTGGCTTTATCTTGCTCATATATTGTTTCAATGCTCTCTTTGTTTTCGAGTCTAACAACAATATCGTCGTCCGTTTCGATTGAAACAATAGAGCCATCGGGACATCTGCTAAGCCACAATAAAGCCCTGTCTATCTGATACAGATAGCCATACATTTGTCCTTTAGCGGAGAATAAATAATCAGATAAAGATTCACTCATACTTACTTCCCAATATCCTTTTTTGCAAAAATACAAAAAAATTATATATCACTCTAATTAAACCGCTCAATGCCAGAGAGTATTAAATAAGAACGAGGAAAACAGGGATAATAATCAAACAAAATATATCTTTACAAATCATTTATAAGAAATAGCCGTATGTTTCGATTGAATTATCTCAAATTAAAAAATCACCATATCTTAGGAAATATAGAGATGTCGTTTTGTCCAGAGGAAAATCACTCCCAAGTACAGTTGTTTTCTACAATAGTAATTGGTCAGAATGGGACAGGGAAAAGCAATGTTCTAAAGGTTATCTCTGAAATTTTCAGAGCTTTTGATATGTACAAATCAGATCCGACGAAAAAACCAGACTTAAGATACAGTTTTCGATTACGGTATTCTTTTAACAGTGATATTTATGAAATTGCCACAAGTCAATTGGCAATTGTAAATTCAAGAAGTCAAAATATCACTGGATTTCACTACTTCAAAAATAATCAAATAGAGATACTTAACAACGATATAATACTCGATTTATCCTTAGTAAGGGACTATGGCATTGAAATAAATGAACTCCCTTTACCTAAGAGAGTTCTTGCAAGTTCTTTGATGATCACAGATAAATTTAATGCGAAGTCTAATGGCATCTATAAATATTTAGGGGTAAGAAATGAAAATTCCCCAAGTAGCACCGGAACTAGAACATATGTCAGAAAAACTGTAGATAATATCATTGACGGAATAAAACAGAAAAATTTTGCACAAGAACTAAGTAAGCTTTTTATTTTTTTGGAATTAGACACAAGTCTCAAACTCTCTTATATCCCAAGATATAGATCTGTATTTTACAGAGAAGATATTAATGCAGAATATCTTAATCAAGTATTCATAGATAACTGGCAACAATATTTTCCTAACAGATCATCCCCTGTATGGGGAGCAAATTATTTCTCCAAAATTAAGGATGATGTACATTTCGTCGAAAAAATTGCTTCATTTTTAAAGCAAATCTACACAAAAGTTTTTGTTGAAGGAAATAGACGTAGTTTGGATTATGACATTATAAATGATGACGTTATAGTTGAAGATTATGAAATGATACAAGCATTAAGACATTTGGATATATTGAGTTATCCCGAATTATCTATTTCAAGATTTTCAAGATTTTACGATTTTATTAGTAGTAGTTCTGGAGAAACACATATGATCAGCGAATTTATTGGTATATTATCCCAAATTCAAGAAAATAGTTTAGTATTAATTGATGAACCCGAAATTAGCTTACATCCAAACTGGCAAATGAAATATATAGACCAGCTAATAAAAATATTCCATGATTATTCATCTGCACATTTTGTAATAGCTACACATTCGCATTTCTTAATATCTGATGTATCATCAGATTCTTCCAATGTTATTGCTTTAAATAGAGAAAAAGATAATAAAATTGCGTGTAGGCAAATTGATTTTAACACTTATGGGTGGTCACCTGATGATATATTATATAATGTCTTTGATGTAGTATCTTCTCGGAATAAATTTGTAGCTGAAGATATTGCAAATATATTGGATCAATTATCAAAAGGAAGTTCTTCAGGAGTAAATGTGATGGACCAAGGAATATACAATAAATTAATTGACCTAAAATCCTCATTGAAAGATAGTGATCCATTAAAAGAAGTTGTAAAATCTATCCTCAAAAAAATCTATTAATTATTATATATGCGCCAGGAGTATGTATTTATTATAAGAGCGGTTTATATAAAAACAGCAAACGATCTTTCAGAGATTGTAAAAGATGATGCGGCGAACAAAAAATGGAAAGATAGTTACAAAATATTTAAAGAAAACATACGAAATCATCTTAAATTGCAGCAATATGGGAGATGTGCTTTTTGTAGATGCGTAATTTCAGTGGGAACAGGATATGCCAATCTTGAACATTTGATATCTAAAGCCGATTATCCTCAATTCAAAACATTGCCAGAAAATTTGGTATATTGTTGTTGGCAATGTAATAGTTCTAAAATTAAAAGAAATACAATTAATAATCCTGTTGCCAGTAAAGCAAGTCAAGAATTCCCTATCTCATCAATCGGGTTTATTATAATAAATCCTTATTTAGACAAGTATGAAGATCATATTGATTTTTTTGATGATATAATAATTTCGGCTAAACCTGGATCAGTTAAAGGTGCAAATACAATAGAGTTTTATAAGTTAGCAAGGCCTGAGCTAGCAGAAGAACGAGCGAGAGAGTTTAGACTTGATCCGGGTCAAGTTAATCATAAATTATTACAACTGCTGACAAACTCCACAACATCGCCCAATATTTTAGAACAAGTAAAAAATATTATAGCACAATTTCCAAATTGGACAGTTGGAACCACACCCGCCTCCAACACCTCCGATCTTTCTTCTTTCTAGGCACTGGTAAAGATTGATTATCCCCTGAATGAACTTCAGAAGTAAATTCGCCCAGCAACCCATCCATAGGAGTTTGTTCTTATCGCAAGCAGGATCATTTCGTGATCCGTCATCAGTAAAAAAGGAACCGCTTTATCGGAATGTATAGGATTAAACGGCTTCAGTAAGTTGTCTCGCAAAATATAAATTTCAGCATGGAAATCGTGTAGGTCCTCACGATGAGGATATCGCAATCCGACAGAATTATTTGCAAAATGTATAGCAAATATTCTAGCAACATTATGAATAGACGGCAATTACAACGATGTGCTCTGAGAATACCAAAAGCTAAATCCTCATATTATATCTGTATGAATCAGATATTAAGCAAATTAGATATATCAATTGCTTTTAATAACAATCTGGCTGAGTTCTCAAATGCTTTTAATGGAGAACATCTGTTTATTTCTATGGAAAAACAATCAAATTGAATTTAAAGATGGGAATAGAAGCTGCAACAGTAACGTTAATTTATTTAGTTTCCAACGTTTAAGCTTATGTTTTTAAATTTATCCCCCCCCTTTTCCTAATCGCAATCGGAGAGAAATTTTCTGGGCTAATCTTATTTATCGAAAAAATCGGAGATCCCTCCTTAGTGTCGTGTTTATATCCCTGAATTCTGTCGGAGAAAATCCAGATCCTGGAAATCGTAGCTGAAGTCTGTCAATGGTGAAATGGCTTTCATCTTTATGCCTGAGGCCTTGCCGTCAAAGTCAAGTTCAAACTTTACAAATGCATCGGCATCAAAGCTTCGGTCGGTCCACTTTACAATGAATGTGTCGCCCCCATAGTAAAGCATCTCACCGCTAAGTTTGGGCGATCTCTTTGAAGCAAACCAGAGTTTACCCTCTTTAAGTGAAATAGTTATATCACCGAACCAGTTGTCGGTATAAGTTCCTGTGAATGCGCTTATGTCGGCTGGTTTTACCCCTGCTGCCTTCAACTCCTCTACCCTCTTCCAGATTGCTCCGGTAAGATCTCCGGCCTGAGCTTCGCTTTGCTTGACCCTGTCGTAATTCTCCTTTACCCTGTCTGTTTTCTCGATACCCAGATAGCTGTCCTTGATTGTACTTGTAATTGCGGTAAAGGCTGCCCCAACCTGTTGGTTTGTGAAAACAATTATACCTAGTTTAATATCGGGCAAAAGTGTTACCTGAGTAACAACTCCTGAGAGCCCTCCGGTGTGTGTAACTTGCTTTAATCCACTTACATCGCTCAAACCCCAGCCGAGTCCGTAACTGCTGAAGTTGGTCTTGTAGGTAGTTTTGCCTGTAACCGGTATAATAGTCTGAGGGGTCCACATCTCGATATGCACACTCTCAGAAAAAATTCTCTTTGATAGATCGGCTCCATACCTGCCATTGTTCATCTGCATAATGGCCCACTTGCCCATATCAGAGACACTGCTGTAAATACCTCCTGCCGAATTGGCCATATCGTTCAGACTCATAGAAACGGCCCGAACCTTTCCCTCCATCTCCACATGGGCATCAATAATGTTTGTCTTATCCCTTAACCTTTCAAAGCTGCCGGCACTTCTGTTCATACCCAGCGGAGTCATAATCCTTGTCTCTACAAACTCTTCCCAACTAACTCCCGATGCCCGGGCAACAACCTCTCCTGCAATTATGTAAAGCAGATTATCGTAGTCATACTTTGTCCTGAAACCAGATACAGGTTTTAGGTATCTGATATTATGAATAATGTCCTTTAGCTTAAAATCAGAGGAGTCTGGCCAGACCATAAGGTCACCGGCGCCAAGACCCAGACCGCTTCTGTGTGTTAAAAGATCCTTAATCGTGAATTCTTCTGTAACATATGCATTATACATCCTGAATTCAGGAATGTAATCAATCACCCTGTCGTTCCACTTCAGTTTTCCTTCGTCAACCAGAATACCCAGCGCAGCAGAAGTGAACGCCTTACTGTTTGAAGCAATTGCAAACAGAGTGTTTTCATCTGTCTTCTGCATGGTCACAAGCGACCTCACACCATATCCCTTAGAATGTATCATTTTACCGTCTTTGACAACAGCAACCGCTATTCCGGGAACATTGAATGTTGTCATGGTACTCTCTACAAGCTTATCAATTTCGGCTGATGTTATCTGCTGAGCAAATGAATTTAAAGAGAATAAAATAAGTATAAGCGTAGTTAGAAAATATCTTTTTACACAGAAATCTGTTTTCATGAATTGGTTATATTAAGTTGTATAATATTAATTTCTTGATTGTATAGCAATCAGGTGTGCAAGTTACACAAAAAAAACTTTTACATTTGTTGTAAACATGGTGTCATGGATATTTTTCTAATTCTTTCCGGCTTGATTTTAATACTAGGAGGTATAGTGGGTTGTTTTCTTCCTGTTGTACCCGGACCACCATTGAGTTATTTTGGATTACTCCTGATTCATTTTACAGATAAAATCGATCTCCCCCCCTCACTTCTCTGGACAATGGGTATTATTACTGTTGTCGTTACCATTCTTGACTATATTGTGCCAATCTGGGGCACTAAAAGATTCGGTGGAACAAAAAGAGGTGTCACCGGTGCAACAATCGGCATAATTGTAGGACTATTCATAGGACCATGGGGAATAATAATCGGCCCTTTTGTAGGCGCTGTATTAGGAGAGATGTCGGGAGGCCGCAACAGCAACGATGCCGTCAGAGCCGGAATAGGTTCATTTATAGGATTTTTGCTGGGCACTGGACTTAAGCTTATGGCATCATTCGTAATGGCCTTCTATTTTTTCAAATACACACTAGCACTTATATTTTAATCTGTAAATTATTTAAAACCCAAATATGGAACCAGTAATAAGCATCAGGAACCTCAATAAATCGTACGGCACTAAACATGTCCTCAAAGATATTTCGATAGATATCCTACCGGGACAGGTTATCGGATATATAGGCCCTAACGGGGCAGGTAAGAGTACAACTGTAAAAATAATATGCGGGTTGCTGCAGGACTTCAAAGGAGAGGTTACAGTAAAGGGAATTGATATAAGGAAAAACCCTGTGGGGGTAAAGTCAATTATCGGATATGTGCCCGAACTGGCAGAGCTGTATGATGTCCTGACTCCTGCTGAGTTTCTGAACCTGATGGGGTCGCTTTATAATATGCCCAAAACTCTGGTTGACGAAAGAATCGATACAATGCTTGATGCGTTTGGACTCATGGGCAACAAGGACCAGTCTATGGAGACATTCAGCAAAGGGATGAAACAGAAGGTTCTGATTATATCCGGGCTTATCCATAATCCTGATATTATAATTCTTGACGAACCTTTGAGTGGTCTGGATGCCAATAGTGTAATCATGATAAAAGAGCTGATTGAAAGACTTGCCAAGAACGGCAAAACAATTTTCTACTGCAGTCACATGATGGATATTGTAGAGAAGGTGAGCGACAGGATCATTCTCATAGATGACGGACGGATTATTGCCGATGGCTCATTTGAGGAGTTGAAGCGCAATCAGGGAGAGGGGGCATCGCTGGAGAAGATATTTGCAAACCTTACCTCCAACGGAGAGATGCACGAGGCGAGTGGCAAATTGATGCAAATGTTTGAAAAAGAGCAGTAGGCAATGAGTATTCTAGATAAAATATTATTATACATTGCTCTGTCACCTGCTTTTCTCTATAGAAGACTGGGGGTTAACATGTCGCACCTGAGAGCCATTCTCACTGCAAAACTCACAATGGATAACCGCAGGGTGAGTTCAATAAACCAGAAGCGGACAAAAAGGGACGGAAGTGAAAAAAAGAGATCAAGTGCCGGTCTGTTCATTGGTTCATTTTTAATGGGATTGATGTTTTTGTACTTCTTCTTCACAGTTTCCGGAATGACAATGCAGCTTACCATGTTTTTCTCTATGTACATAGTTGTTTTATCACTATTCCTGATCACCGACTTTACAACTGTACTGATAGATGTGAGAGATAACCAGATAATACTTCCAAAACCAGTCAATGACTCAACGTTCGTTACTGCCCGGCTTATACATATAGGAATACGGTTATCGCTGATAGCCATCCCTCTTGTGTTGCCCTCCTTTATAGCATTTGTAATAATTCATCCGTTTGCAGCACTCCTACCTTTTCTGATAATGGTACTTATATCATCAGTTGTAAGTATACTTCTGATAAATGCTGTCTATCTGGTAATACTTAAGGTTACCACTCCCGAAAAGTTTCAATCGATAATAAGCTATATACAGATAGCCTTTGCAATAGTAATTTATGGTTCATACCAAATAGTGCCGAGACTAGGTATAAAAGCCAATCTTGGTGCCGTGCAACTGGATCAGCTTACATGGCCAATGTTCTTCCCTCCCTATTGGTTCGCAAAATCATGCGAGAATTTATCAGTTCTGAATTTCGGTGGGGGTTCATCTCTCTATATTTTACTCTCATTGTTATCTCCTGTAGTATCGGTTTATTTGGTGGTCAAATATTTCGCCCCCTCTTTCAACAGTAAGCTGGGTCTTATAAATGCATCTGCTGTTGAATCATCCTCTGTTAAAGACGGCACAGCAAAGGGACATAAAACGAAAAAGCGGTTTTCTATATCGGAAAGGCTTGCTGATATTTTTACTTCAGACGGAGGAGAGAGGGCCGGATTCATCTTTACGTGGAAGATGATGAGACGCAGCAGGGAGTTTAAAATGAAGGTCTACCCCTCTATCGGATATACCATAGTGATGGTTGTCTTGTTTTTCTTTAACAGTAAAGCATCGCTGGGAGATATTGCTGAGATGACATCTAAAGGGAAGCAAATGATTATCATGTCTATTTATTTCTTTAGCTTCGTTTTGATAAATGCCATAAGCAGGTTGCCATACTCCGACAAATACAAGGCAGCATGGGTATTCATGATAACACCCATCGACAGGCCGGGGGTATTGATAAGCGGTTCAATAAAAGCTGCAATCCTTGTCTTCTATTTACCTTTGGCTATACTAATGGTATTGTCCGGAATCTTTATAACCGGTTATCAGTTGTTGCCCAATATAATTCTCGGATGTGCCAATATCCTCACAATATCGTCGTTAATAGCATTTATAAATTTGAAGAAATTACCTTTCAGCGAATCGGATAGCACTGATAGACAAGGAAAAAACACACTTAAAATTATATTTAACCTTCTTATACCTGTTGCATTGGGATTCATACATTACTATATATTCGATAAAATCTGGGTTATTCTGGCATCTACACTGCTTGCTGTCACAATTTCATGGCTGATATTTTATTCCATTAAAAAGCTCAAGTGGAGCGAGATCAAATGAGAAACATCTCTTCTCTATTGGCATAGCGCAATAGCCTTCAAGGGCATGCAACCGCATTTACCCACTATACGTTCATTCCACTAAAAAAACAAATGCATCCTTTGCAATGCCCTTGCAGGCTATTGCGCTAATCCATACAAACACATATTTTGCTTATTTGATCTGCAGGAAAGCTTTGCCAAGGTAATCTACAATGTCACCGGCAATTAGTGAGATTTCACCATTCTCAGTGGCAGCAAGGTCACCGGCCACTCCGTGAATATATACACCTATCTGCGCTGCCTGGCAGGGTGTGTAATCCTGCGCCAGAAGACCCAGAATAATGCCGGTAAGAACATCGCCCGCTCCGGCAGTTGCCATGCCCGGGTTACCCGTAGTATTGAAAAAGACCTCCCCTTCCGGTGTTGTTATGCAGGTGTGTGCCCCTTTAAGCACGACAATCGTTTTGTGTTTTTTAGAAAAATCCAATTGGAGCCTCAACCTGCTGTAAGAGTCATTGCTCTTGCCTGCAAGACGCTCAAATTCTTTAGGATGCGGCGTCAATATTGAATTTACCGGAAGTAGCTTAAGAAGCTTTTTGCTGCCGGAGATTATATTCAAAGCATCGGCATCCAGAACCATTTTTGAAGATTTTGATTCAAGAAGGGTCTGTAGAGCCTCCTCCGATTGTTTGTCGGTTCCAAGGCCCGGTCCTATACCAATAGCTGAATAGTTTTCTGATGCGGGGGGCCGCGAAAAGATGAAATCAGAAGGGTCTATGCTGCACATTGCCTCAGGAACAGACGATTGCAGAATCTCACAGCCAAGGCGGGGAATATGAGTAGTCAACAGACCGGCACCGGCACGCAGGCATGCTCCGGAAGCAAGGACCGCGGCCCCCATTTTTCCATATGAACCTGCAATCAGAAGTGCATGTCCGTAAATACCCTTGTGCGAAAACTTATCTCTTTTCCTTATAATCCCACTAAAAAATTCATCGTTCAAGTAATTATATGGTGTAGCAATCTGTTGAATTGCCCCATGATGCAATCCAATTTGCAATATCTCCCATTCGCCCGTCAGTTGGCCATGTTCAGGGAAAAAGAGACTTAGTTTGGGTAACTGAAACGTTAGTGTATGATCTGCCTTAACCACCTTTGAAAGGTCATTGCGCGAGTTGTCCTCCCCAAAAAGGCCACTTGGCATGTCAATCGAAATGACTTTGGCTCCCGATGAATTTATCTTTGATGCAATTATTTCTGCAATCCCTTCCAACTGTCTGTTAAGCCCGGAACCGAACAGACCGTCAATGACAACAGAGTCAGATGAAATTTCAGGTATCGATTCCGGAGTATCTATAACAAAAAGTCTGGCTCTTCCCTGTTTCTTGAGACGCCGTCTGTTTATTTCTATCGATTTTTTGAGACTCTCCTCTTTGCAGAGAAGATACACATCGCACACATAATCGTACTCAGATATAATACGAGCCACAGCAAGAGCATCCCCTCCATTGTCGCCGGGACCGGCAAAGAAAACCAACTTTTTTTCTTTAGACACATTCAGAACCAACCATCTCACAATTTGTAATGAAGCTCTCTCCATCAGATCAATAGGAGTAATAGGTTCATTTTTTATTGTGAACTGGTCAATTTCGGATATCTGCTTAACAGTAAAAATTTTCATATCCGAAATTACACATTTTTTTCTGATTATATTTGCACAATTATTAAAATCAAATGACACAATTTTATAATAAGAAAAACGCTGAGATATTCGAGCATTTCAAAGTAACCCAAGATACCGGATTATCTGCAGAAGAGGCAAAGAGAAGAGTTGAGGAGTATGGCTACAATCAATTGGAGGCTAAGTCGAAGAAAACATTTGCAAGCATGTTTTTTGCTCAGTTCAAGAGCTTTATGATAGTGATCCTGCTTATTGCAGCATTGGTCTCCGGTATAACCGGAATACTGGATGGAGAGGGGTTGCTTGATACCTTTGTAATTTTAGGTATCCTGATTCTTAACGCATTGATAGGTGCAATTCAGGAACAGAAGGCGCAATCTTCACTTGATGCGCTTAAGAACCTTACCGCACCGGTTACAAAAGTCTTCCGCGATGGCTCAGTTAAGGAAATTCCAACAAAGGAGCTTGTTCCCGGTGATATTGTTATTCTGGAGACAGGAGCCGTTGTTCCGGCAGACATACGTCTCTTTGAAACAATGAACCTTAAGATACAGGAGTCGGCCATGACGGGAGAATCTGTTCCTGTTGACAAGAATACAGAAACACTTGAGGGTGATAATCTTGCTCTCGGCGACCGTACAAACATGGCATTTGCAAGTGGAATGGTCACCTACGGTCGCGGCAGAGGCGTTGTTGTAAGTACCGGAATGCAGACAGAGGTAGGCAAGATAGCCAACATGATACAGCAGGCCGACGATACTGAAACCCCAATGAAAAAGAGGCTGGAGGAGCTTGGCAAGGTGTTGGGTATTGCTGCTCTTGCTATCTGTGGCGTTATATTTCTGGTCGGCATACTATATGGCAACTCTGTACTTAGCATGTTCATGACTGCCGTCAGCCTTGCTGTAGCTGCAATACCCGAAGGCCTCCCAGCAATCTCAACAGTAGTCATGGCCATTGGTGTACAGCGTTTAGTAAAAAGAAATGCTATAATACGCACACTGCCTTCTGTTGAAACTCTTGGTAGTGCAACCGTTATATGTTCCGACAAAACAGGAACCCTGACTCAAAACAAGATGACTGTTGTTGAGGCATATACAAATCATACCACTAAGAAATTTGATGCTGCATCGCAAGACATCACACTTAATGACGAGGAAAACAAACTGCTCTCTATTGCGGTTCTCTGTACCGATGCACATCTTCGCATACTTAAGGATGGCACTCATAAAACAGCCGGCGACCCAACAGAGACTGCATTACTTGACGTTGGATTGAGGTTCGGAATTGACAAAAACCTTGTTGAGAAGAGCTTCAGCAGAATTGCTGAAATACCTTTTGACTCCGACCGGAAGAGGATGACAACTGTAAACAAGGAGAGTGAAGAGACAGGTATTACTGTGAATGTCAAAGGGGGACTCGATGAAGTTTTGAGTGTCTGCAGCAGGATACTTGATAAAGGAGAGGTCAGGGAACTGACGCTCGACGATATCAAAAAGATAAACAGTGTAAACGAAAGGATGGCCGGTTCTGCACTACGGGTACTGGCAATGGCTTACAAGGAGCTGGCAGATTTGCCTTCACAAATTGATATAGACACTCTTGAAAACGAGCTGGTATTTGCAGGTCTTACAGGTATGATAGACCCCGCCAGACCGGAAGTGATAGAGGCCGTTGCAAGGTGCAGTGCTGCAGGAATACGCCCTGTAATGATTACTGGCGACCATAAAATAACCGCAATGGCAATAGCTCGTGAAATAGGAATATTCAAAGAGGGAGACGAAGCAATTACAGGAAGTGAACTTGAGCTTATAAGTGACAGTGACCTTTTCAAGAATGTCAAAAGGTTCTCTGTCTATGCCCGTGTAGCTCCTGAACACAAAGTACGTATTGTAAAGGCCTGGCAAAAGCACAAAGAGGTTGTGGCTATGACCGGCGATGGAGTTAATGACGCTCCGGCTCTCAAACAGGCAGATATTGGTGCTGCCATGGGCATTGTAGGTACCGATGTTGCAAAGGATGCATCGGACATGGTTCTTACCGATGACAATTTTGCCACAATAGTATCTGCGGTTGAAGAGGGAAGAAGAATTTACGACAATATACTTAAAGCCATACAGTTCCTGCTTTCTACAAATGTAGGAGAGATATTCCTTTTGCTTGTGGCCTCTGTCTTGAACTGGGGTACCCCACTGCTTCCGATTCACATTCTTTGGGTAAACCTCGTTACAGACAGTCTCCCTGCGCTGGCACTTAGTGTAGATCCGGCAGAGAAGGATATCATGAACCGTAAACCTCGTAATTCCAAAAACGGATTTATGACCAAAGGAATGATCTGGAGAACTCTATATCAGGGAGTCATGCTTGGAGCAATTCCGTTGGTGGCCTATCGTATTGGCTTGAGGGACGGTGGTGAGAGTCTGGGTCAGACAATGGCATTTACATCTTTGGTTTTTGCACAGCTGATGCACGTGCGCAACCTGCATTCAAATACATTATCGACCTTTAGAATTAGTCCGATGAGAAACAAACCACTCATAGGTGCAATCGTCATCTCAGCTGCCCTTATGCTTATGGTATTGCTCGTAACCCCTATCCGCGAAGCTTTCCGTCTTTCTGTAATGGATGGAAACCATTGGTGGCTGGTTATAGGCATGTCGGTAATTCCAATTGCAGTTGTAGAGATTTTCAAACTTTTCAAAATCAATGGAACCAAAGAGGAGGCTTGAGAAACGCATTTTCGGTTTTAATCGGAACATCTTTTTTACAGGTTTATCCAGTTTCCTTACAGATACATCTGTCAAGATGGTCTATTCGGTCATGCCTATGTTTCTTTTGTCAATTGGTGCTTCAAAGACGAGCCTCTCGCTGATAGAAGGAATTGCCGAGAGCACCGCCTCGCTTGTTAAATCGCTGTCGGGGTTCTGGAGTGACAAGATTGGGAAAAACAAGCCTTTCATGCTAATCGGGTATGGAGTATCTGCTTTGATAATGCCTTTGTATACATTTGTCGCCTCCCCTATGCAGGTGCTATATCTGCGCTTTGTCGAACGGGTTGGCAAGGGTATCCGTACCGCACCAAGGGATAGTCTTATTGCCGGCTCTGTAACCAGTGGAGAGACAGGAAAAAGCTTCGGGTTGCAAAAGGCAATGGACAACAGTGGAGCAATCGCAGGTCCGCTTATTGCGTTTGCCATACTGTCGGTATTTGTAGATAACTATCGTCTTATTTTTCTTTTTGCAGGAATCCCCGCCTTTCTGGGAATATTTGTAATTCTCTTCGGTATAAAGGAGGCGAAAAGGAGTCAGGAGAGTTTGTTCAAAAAGTTCCACTTTGGTGATTTTCCCAAAAGGTACTATCTCTTTCTCATTATAGTTTTCATTTTTACTCTAGGCAATTCAACCGACGCACTTTTGTTGGTGAAAGCAAATGAGATTGGCGTTAAAGTGGCTTTTATACCATTGGTATATCTTGTCACCAGCATCGTCTCTGTTTTACTTGCCATTCCAATAGGAACACTATCGGACAAAATTGGAAGGGAGAAGATACTGGTTGCCGGTTATCTCATTTATGCCGTTGTATATTATGGCTTTGGAATAACAAGCAGTGTGGGTGCCATAGTTGCCCTTTTTGCCCTGTATGGCCTTTATTCTGCTGCCACCGACGGCATCCAGAAAGCATTTGTGTCAGATATGATTGACAAGAACAAGCAGGGTACCGGATTGGGAATCTACAACGCATTATTGGGAATAACCCTTTTGCCTGCCAGCATTATCGCAGGATTACTATACGACAATATAAACTCACGTGTTCCATTCTATTTTGGTGCCGCAACTGCATTCATATCGGCTATACTGATGTTGTTCTTTATGTACTCCGGGCATCAGACAACACCACAAAAAGATAAATAATCAGATGGTGTGATTACATCGAATGAATGTTCCTGATATGTTGTTGCAAAGGATATTGGTAGTTTGCTTTTCTTATTTCCTTTCCATTTGAATTCATATGCATGTAACATTCCCCCTTCTTCCTCTATGTAATCGATCTCCTGCTGTGAATGAGTTCTCCAGAAATATGTATTGACATAAATTCCATTATAATCAATATACTTTCTTCGCTCGCTTATAATAAAATTCTCCCACAATGCGCCAATGTCATTACGAAGGGCTAGTGGATTAAAATTATTTATTATTGCGTTTCTAACACCATTATCATAAAAATATATTTTCTTGCTCTTTTTGAGTTCACTCCTTATGTTTCTGCTAAAAGAACTTAGCCTGAATATAACAAATACTTTCTCCAATAAATCAAGATACCTTTCAACTGTCTCTTTATCTATTCCTAATGACCTTCCTAGTTCGTTATAAGATACTTCACTCCCAATTTGTAAGGCTAAAGCTCTGAGCAGGTTGTTTAACCCATCCGGATTTCGAATATCTCTATAAGAGAAAATATCCTTGAACAGATAGCTGTTGGTCAATTCCTTTAAGAGAGGTAAGGCATCTGACGGGTGATTTACTACATCTGGGTACATACCATAAATCATACGGTGTTCCAGCAACCTGTTTTCTTCAATTAAAGATGTATGCTTCACCAATTCATTGGTTGAAAAAGGATAAAGATGGTACTCAAACTTCCTTCCGGTGAGTGGTTCATTCAATTTGTTTCTCAGATCAAAGGCCGAGGAACCTGTAGCAATCACCTGAATGTCTTCTATATTATCTACCATTAATTTTAAGGTCAATCCTATATTGTCTACTTTTTGAGCTTCATCTATCAGTATTAATTTGTGCTTCCCAACTAGTGTTCTTAATTCTGATGAGGTAATATTCTCCAATAACAGACGAATGTCCGGCTCATCACAATTTAATGACAAAACCAGATTTTCATCATTCCCGGCAATGATTTGTCTGAGGAAAGTTGTTTTACCAACCTGCCTTGGGCCTGTAAGGATTATTGCTTTCCCTTTAAACAAACGTTGTTTAACCGATTCGTAAATATCTCTTTGTATCATAGTAAATATTCCTAAACGACACAAATGTATGAAATTTTCGTTTATATACGATATTTTAACATGAAATATTCGTTTAGGTATTATTTATTGTTCTCTGAAAGATTTTTTCTTGCCGGATAAATATTATTACATACATTTGTTTCGTAATTTTACGAAATGAATAATACAACCACTCCAAAGAAATATTACACTCCGGATCAGGAGAAAATTGCTCTATACGCCAAAGCTATTTCGCATCCGGCAAGGGTATTTATCATGGACTACCTAGCCAAAAACACCGAGAGGTGTTGCTATAGTGGTGATATGGCAGAAAACCTACCCATTGCACGTTCAACTCTTTCTGAACACCTCAAGGAGCTTAAGAAGGCAGGATTAATACAGGGAGAAATAAACCCTCCTTACATCAAATATTGTATCAATCGTGCGAATTGGGAGGAGGCAAAACTAATGTTTAAAGAATTTTTTAACAGATAAAATAATGAATATTAAGATTCTGGGCACAGGATGCCCTAAATGCAAGACACTTGAAAAGATGACTCGCGAGGTTGTGGAAAAAAACGGATTCGATGCTACTGTTTCCAAAGTAGAGGATATAATGGAGATAATGAAATATAACGTTATGTCTACCCCTGCCCTTGTGGTTAACGAGAAAGTTGAAATTAAAGGAAGGATTCCTTCTGAAGAGGAGATCAGACAAGTATTAAGTAAATATTAAACAATAAATATATTATGAAACGTTCAATTATTTTTGGTCTTACTCTATTCATGGTAATGTTCGCATTCTCAGGCAATGCACAAGAGAGCAACAAAAAAAATGCTCAGGCCTCTGTTTCGGACAAAGTTGAAGTTTATTACTTTCATCTGACTGCACGGTGTGTAACTTGCCAGACAGTAGAGTCGGAAGCAAAAGCTGACATTCAGGCCCTTTATGGCCAAAAGGTTAGTTTTCAGTCAATCAACCTCGACGACGCCTCCAGCAAGGAGATTGCAGAGAAATTAAAGGTTCCCGGACAAGCTCTTTTGGTTGTTAAAGGCAAACAAATTGTAAATATTACCAACGAAGGTTTTATGTATGCCCGCAAAGATCCTTCAAAGTTCAAAGCGGTTATAAAAGAGAAGGTTGATGCCTTTTTAAAATAATTTCAGGTGGATTTACTTACAAACTTATTAGACAACAGCACAATGCCGTGGATATCGGCATTGATGCTGGGTTTGATGACAGCTATCAGTCCATGTCCGTTAGCTACAAATATCACTGCAATAGGCTTTATAAGCAAGGATCTCGATAATCGGAACAGGGTCTTTTTAAATGGCCTGTTCTACACACTTGGACGCGCAATCACATATACGTCAATTGCCTTGGTTCTCTATTTTGGTGCCGACCAATTTAAATTTTCCGGCTTTTTCCAACAATACGGCGAGAAAATATTAGGTCCCTTACTAATAATCATAGGTTTTTTCATGCTGGACTTCATTAAAATCAACTTCCCGGGAATGAGTGGAATGTCATCCAGAATGGAGAAAAAAACAAGATGGGGCTATTTCGATGCAATTTTGTTAGGGATGTTGTTCGCACTTGCTTTCTGCCCCTACAGCGGCGTTCTTTACTTCGGGATGCTTGTTCCAATGACCATCAGCAGTGCATCAGGCCTGTACCTTCCTATTATTTTTGCCATAGCAACAGGAATCCCCGTAATAATTGTCTCATGGTTACTTGCATACACCCTTTCCGGAATCGGCGGCTTTTACAATAAAGTCAAATCTTTCGAAAAATGGTTCCGCAGGGTTATAGCAGTTCTGTTCATTCTTGTCGGCATATACTACATCTTCCGCGTATATTAACCCATTAGCACATTCGCACATTAACCCATTAGCACATTCTCAAATTAGCAAATAACCCCATGGATTGGAAAAAAATCTTTAAAATTATTCTCGGCATCGCCATCTGGTACGTATTGTATCATTATCTGCAATTTTTTGCTGATTTGATTATCGATAAGATTCTTGGATTAGAAAAGGGATTACATTTAACCGAAGCATTGAGATTCTTCATATTTGAGGTACCTAAAGTACTGATGTTATTGATTCTTATTGTTTTCTTTGTAGGAATCATTCGTACATATTTCACACCTGAGAAAACCCGAAAAGTTCTGGAAGGCAAATCATTATTTACAGGAAATGTATTAGCTGCACTATTAGGTATAGTTACTCCTTTCTGTTCTTGTTCTGCTATCCCTCTCTTTCTTGGCTTTGTACAGGCAGGTGTACCATTGGGGGTGACATTCTCTTTCTTGATTTCCGCTCCAATGATAAATGAGGTCGCCGTTATTCTGCTGTTTGGCCTTTTCGGTTGGAAAGTGGCTCTTATATATGTATTGACAGGCTTAGTGATTGCTATAATTTCGGGCTTTATTATAGGCAAATTGAAACTTGAAAAACAAGTAGAAGGTTGGGTTTATCAGATCAATAGCGAGAATGGTGAAAATGTAGAAGAAAAAATAACATTTGACCAACGTATTGAGCTTGGCTTTACAGCTGTCAAGGAAATAGTCGGCAAAGTATGGATATATATTGTAATTGGTATTGCCGTAGGGGCAGCAGCTCATGGATATGTCCCCGAAAGCTTCATGACAAACCTCATGGGAAAATCAACCTGGTATTCAGTTCCTCTTTCTATCCTGATAGGTGTACCATTGTATTCCAACGCTGCAGGTATAATACCTATAGTAAGTGTATTCATAGAAAAGGGAGTTCCCCTTGGTACTGCTCTGGCATTTATGATGTCCGTAATCGGACTATCTCTTCCCGAAGTGATAATTCTCAAGAAAGTTCTGAAGCTCCCGTTGATACTCACCTTTGTTGGTATTGTTGCGACCGGGATAATGATAGTGGGATTTTTATTCAATACAATATTCTAACAATGGAAAATAAAACGACTCCGGAAAAAAGTACCTGCCTTTGCGGAGGGGCAGATTATGTGGTTCTTGCATGTTCAGGAGCCTGCGACTTGGGACAAATTACAGATCTTGTTGCCAGAAAGTTACGTGACAATGGTGTGCGAAAAATGAATTGTCTGGCCGTTGTAGGTGCCGGAATTGGTGAAGCAACGGCGCAATTGAAAAAGAACAATATCCTATTGCTGGATGGTTGCCCTGTTGATTGTGGAAAGAAAATACTGGATAATGCTGGTTTCAAGGATTATAAATACTTACGTATTACCGATCTGGGTTACAAAAAGGGACAAACCCCTGTTACCGAAGATGTAATCAAAAATGTATATGACAAAGTCGAGGTTATCTATTAAGTTTAAACAGGTGCTTTCCTGGCTGTTTATTATATGCTCAGTATTGCTTTTAGTTGCTCTGTTCGTCTTTAAAGACAACCTGACCGGTTTCTCTTCTAAACTTATGCAGGCTCAGGCAGACCCGCAAACAATAAATACCGAGGCACGCCGTATAGACTCTGCATACAATTACAGTAAAAACGGTCTGCCCTATCAGTTTACATTTCTTGAGTTCGGCGCCAAGGGTTGTTCTGCTTGTAAAAGGATGGAGGGGGTGATGGAGGAGATAAGAGCGGCATTTCCCAATCGTGTCAATGTAATCTTTATCAATGTCCGTCTGCCGGAAAACCAGAAGATCATGGAGTATTTTGGCGTTGTAGTAATTCCAACCCAGGTATTGCTTGACAAAAATGGAAAGGAGTATTTCAGACACAGTGGGTACTTTGCTGCCGAAGATCTGAGAAAGAATTTCTAAAAGCTTTTCAAAAACATTTTAAAAAACATTTTAAAAAGAAGCCCAAAAACTTCCTTGAAGTTTTTCATATGTTATTATTTATCAATATTTTATAAAATATTACCCCAAAATATCTATTGGAAATTTTTTTGTATCATATTATATATTAGATGTTTACAAAAAACTTCTTTGAAGTATTTTTCTTACCTCCTCATAACTTTCATGAGTCATTGAGGCAATTTGTCTGTAAGTAGCTCCATCTCTTTGTCTTAGTATCACACACAACTTATGAAGCTCATTCTTTGACAAACTAGCCAGCAATCTGCCATTTAATATGGAATTTATACACTTAGCAACTTCACTGTCCGGTATGCGTGGCCATTTTGCTCGCTCAGATAAAGAACAATTCCCATGATGGAAGTCATCAATTGCTTTATCCAGCCCTCTTTTAGAAGGAAAAGCATTATTTACTATATCTGGGTCAATTGAAATATACTTTTCAAGCGGATTTTTGCGTGTTGTGTTATGAAAATGATAAGAACTCCATTTGTAGTCCCATGGATTACAGCCTAACCCAGCATTCATTGGATTGCTGAAAATATACAGAAGATTTTCTTTTATTAAGGTATTTGAGTAGATACAAGATCTTCCGAAAGGGCTTTCAAAGAGTTTACCTCTAAAACCATTTCGTCCGTTCAGCCACTGTGAGACACTAATTAGCAAAGCCGACATAAATGGTGTGATTGCATCCGTAATTACATGTAGATGAACATGATTATCCAAAATTACAAAAGCTGCTATTCTAGTATTGTATTTTTGGGAAATTGCATTACACCGTATTAAAAACCCTATAAAATCATAATCTGTATAAAATACAGTAAATCTACCGTTTCCACGGACCCATACATGATAATGACATGATTGTTCTTTCGATTTTGTTTTCTTCATCATCTCTCCCTCCTCGATTTGCTCCCTTCATTACTGATGAGAATATTTAAAATATATTATCAACGAAAATAGTAAAAAATCTTTTCAAAACTATGAACTCCCTTGAAGTTTTTCGTATATACTTATCATATAGCGTTATACAATAATTGTTTTAAAGTCACGAATGAGAATAAAATTTTTATATTCCTCATTAAATGATGATTAAAAAAAACTCCAAGGAAGTTTGGATTTTTTTTGGTTTATTTATATTTATGTCGTATGTTTGCGTCATTAAACACAGTCTGATAACACAGTAAAATGGCACTACTAAATATTACTAACTTGCAACACCCAAAACGATGATAAAGAGAGAGAACTTCAATAAAGAGTTACAGGATCTTGCGATGTTCGCAAAAGCAATGTCCCATCCTGCAAGACTTGCAATACTTCAATATCTGGCTGATACAAAAACATGCATATCCGGTGACATATCAGATTTTCTGCCACTTAGTCGAAGTACCGTCTCTCAGCATCTGAGCGAATTAAAAAAGATGGGGTTGATAATCGGCGAGATAGAGGGACTCAAGATAAACTACTGCCTGAATCAGGATATCATTAACAAGAACAAGCAGAAGCTTTACTCCTTTTTTGACAAGATTGAGCCGATTGATATTGTTTGCGATTGCAGTCAGCAAGCAGAAGGCTGTTAGAAATTAGTAGCAAGCAGCAACAGAAAGTGGATTTTAAGGAGTGAGAAAGGGAACAAATAAGAAGTCAATAATATATAATAACAAGCACGACGATGAAAATCCTGATATTATGCACCGGAAACAGTTGCCGAAGCCAAATGGCACACGGCTTTCTGCAGTCATATGACAAAAGTATTATGGTATGTTCTGCCGGGACCCAGCCTGCTACCCGGGTAAACCAGACAGCAGTAGAAGTAATGAAAGAAGTGGGCATAGATATAAGCGGCCACATTCCAAAAATAGTCGATGAATACTTAAAAGATGAGTGGGATTATGTTATTACAGTTTGTGATGACGCAAATGAGACTTGCCCTGCTTTTTATGGGAAGGTAAAACATCGCCTGCATATTGGATTTGAGGACCCCTCTCATAAGACAGGTACCCCTGAATTTATTATGAGCGAATTCCACAGAATCAGAGACGAAATTAAAGAGAGATTTTATAAGTTTTACTTAGAACAGATTAAAACTAAAGCATGAAAACAACCGATTTGAAATTTATTGTACAGGAAAAGTACGGACAGATAGCTAAGAATAGCACATCTCAAAACAAATCATCATGCTGTGGCACTTCGGGATGCTGTGGCGAATTCGAGTTTAGTATGATTGGTGACGACTACACAAACCTGGAGGGCTACAATCCAGATGCAGACCTTGGGTTAGGTTGTGGTATACCAACACAATTTGCCGACATCAAGAAGGGGGACAGTGTTCTCGATCTTGGCAGCGGTGCCGGGAATGATTGCTTTGTTGCTCGTGCAATAGTAGGAGAAAGCGGTAAGGTGACAGGACTGGATTTTACAGAGGCCATGGTTACCAAGGCAAAAGAAAACAACAAAAAACTGGGCTTTAAGAATGTAGAGTTTGTACAGGGCGATATAGAGGATATGCCACTGCCCGACAATCAGTTCGATGTAGTTGTCTCAAACTGCGTATTAAACTTGGTCCCAGATAAATCCAAAGCCTTTGCCCAGATAATGAGAGTTTTAAAACCCAATGGCCACTTTTGTGTTTCAGATGTGGTTATAAAAGGAGAACTTCCCGAGAAACTACGACAGGATGCAGAGATGTATGTGGGATGCGTATCCGGAGCTATAGCTATGGAACAATACCTTGCAATAATAGCAGAACAGGGCTTCAAAAACATTACCGTTCACAAACAAAACTTGACAGCGATTCCAGAAGAGGTACTTGAGAAATATCTGTCAAAGCAGGAAATTGAACAATTTAAAACCGGGACTACAGGTATATACAGCATTACAGTTTCCGGTTCAAAACTTTAATAATTAAGAGATGCAAAGCATCATTAGATTAACTGACGGTATCGAGTATGTTTATCCGAGGGATGCCTTTCCCATTTTGGAGGGAGGAGGCGCCATACTACTGGATATCAGAACAGACTATGAGTTTTCGTACAAAAGGTTTGATGTACAACAAACAATTTTTATTCCTTTCGAAGAGTTTGACATATCTCAAATAGAACAATACAAAGAACAATTTATAATTATTGCAGACAGCTATGGATTGGAATCAAAAAAACTATATCCCGAATTGAAATGCAGAGGTTTCAAAGTAGTCTGTCTGGCCTGCGGAATGCATGACTGGGAACGCGACGGTATGCCGATAATAGTATCTAAGGATTTTCAACTGTCCGGTTCCTGCAGGTGTCAGCTTCAGCCTAGAATATTGTTAAATAAAAGAGTCCAAAACGATAAATCTAAACTATAAACGTAATTAATATGCCATCACAAAAAAGACTTAAATTACTTGACAGGTACCTAACCGTGTGGATTTTCCTTGCAATGTTTGCAGGAGTGCTTATGGGATGGGCAAGCCCCGGAATAGCAGATTTCTGGAACAGCTTATCTAGTGGAACCACAAACATACCCATAGCTATTGGGTTGATTGTCATGATGTACCCGCCTCTTGCAAAGGTAAAATACGAAGAGTTGGGCGATGTATTTAAAAACACAAAGATTCTTGGATTATCATTGATTCAGAACTGGGTTATAGGACCAATATTGATGTTTTTCCTTGCAATTATATTTTTGCAGTTCAACATCGACTATATGTACGGTGTTATTCTGATAGGACTTGCAAGATGTATAGCAATGGTGATAGTATGGAACGACCTTGCAAAAGGCGACACTCAGTATGCAGCCGGACTGGTGGCATTCAATTCACTTTTTCAGGTTCTTCTATTTTCGGTCTATGCATACGTATTCATAGCGATACTCCCGGGTTGGTTCGGACTTCCTGTTAACGATTCTGTATCTCAGATAACGATTGGTACAATTGCAGAAAGTGTCTTCATTTACCTTGGCATTCCAATGATAGCAGGTTTTCTGACAAGATTCATACTTATACGCATAAAGAGCAAGGAGTGGTATGAAAAGAAGTTTGTACCTAAAATTAGTCCGTTAACACTAATTGCTTTGTTATTCACTATTGTTGTAATGTTTTCTCTTAAAGGAGAATATATTGTCAAAATCCCCCTTGATGTGATAAGAATTGCAATTCCTCTTATTATTTACTTTGTAATCATGTTTGTAGCTTCGTTCTTTATGAGTAAAAAAGCCGGTGCCACATACGAACAGGCAACAACTTTGTCTTTTACAGCAGCCAGCAATAACTTTGAGCTTGCCATTGCGGTTGCAATAGCAATTTTCGGCATTAATTCAGGAGAAGCATTTGCGGCAGTAATCGGTCCGCTGGTTGAGGTTCCTGTAATGATTGGATTAGTAAATGTTGCGTTCTGGTTTAAAAAGACATATTTCCAGCCCTATGCTTTCATGGCCAAACGCTGATAATCAATGATTTAGTAAATTTTCACAATAAGTGTAATAACCTGTAATACAAAGACATGCCATGAAAGCATAGGGCTAAAGAGAAAAATATTCAAAACATCCCCTGTCGGCCATAGTTACATAAAAGACAGGGGTTTTCTTTTTGTTGTCCATTACGATATTAGAAGAGAGCTTACCCTTAAGTTTTATCTCATTAATCTGCTTTCCTCTTTTTGTCAGTACCACAATGGTTCCCTTGCCGTGCCTTGTTACATAAAGATTACCCTTTCTGTCACAACGCATTCCGTCCATTCCGAAGTCCTTAAACGAACAGAAAAGTCGCTTGTTCTCGAGCAAACCATCTCTCTTAATATCGTATACCCATATTTTCCGCTGGATTGACTCGTTTACATATAGCCTTCTACCGTCGGGACTTACCTCAACACCATTTGTTGTCCCCATATTTGCCTCAAGAAGAATCACATCGCCCTTCCTGTTAATCATCCATAAGTTGCCTGTTGAGTCCCTCCAGTTAGGGTCACTTGCATAGAGAAACTCTGTTTTTGGAGATATTGCAATATCGTTTGGCTGGTTCATCTTTGGATTGTGCGCAAAAACAGAAACAGATCTGTCTTTTGGATCAACTTTTAAAATATTGTGTTTGGTATAGTCCGCAATGTACATATATCCTGCCTTGTCAAAACGGATTCCGTTACCTACTGAACCTTCCGGTAACACAACATAGAGAGAGGCCTCCCCTACCGGAGTGACAATTCCGATAGTGCCCTGCCGTCCAAAATTAACCGCATACAGGTTTCCCTTCAAATCAATCGCCGGACCTTCAATTCCCTTAGTGAAGCTCCACTCCTTCAAAAGATCCTTTACTACAACATTTTGGGCATTAAGGCTGCCGGCAAGCATAAAACCAATCCATAAAAGTATGGCTTTATGAAATATTTGTTGAATATACGTTTTCATATTTTTGCTAATTCTACTATACAAATTTATCAAATGTATTTTATTATAACCTTCTTGAGAAATGTGGTTTCGAGCAGTACTTTAAGGCGTCGTATAAGGTTCCTGCGGATCTCCATCTCCACGGGCAGCGAGGGATCGTAGTGAGCCTCATTTATTCTTGTACCCATCAGAATATCTATTACATCGCTCTTGAGAATAAGCTTTAGTATATCTCCCGCCGGTGAATTATCGGGATCCGTCCCCTCATCGTAGTTCTGAATAAGGTCTGCCAAATGCCCCAGAGTAAGGATTCCCTCGGTTACAAGCTGCGCCCCATCCATACTGGCTGTCGAAGGCAGATTAGATTTCAGTTGCTGACCGCCATTTCCTGTTATTTTTCTGTTTAACTCTCTGGCAATAATCTGTGCAGTAGTCCCTCCGCATATAATTTTCTCTCCCCTATACTTGTCAAATATATCGGCCATTTCTGTGTCACTTGCTGCCTCAAATGGAGGTCCGGTACAGATCAGTAGATTTCTTGGCGCCCTTAGATAGACAACTCCGCATGTTATATCGTCCTTTGCTTCAAAAAGATCGTTATGAAGAGCTTTTTGCATTACAACCTTTGAGAGTTCCCGTGCAGAGATATCGGGGTGTTTCTTTACAAACTCTATAAGAAAGGAGATAAGCTGCGGACGCTCCCACCCCAGAGGCATTCCTTTGGACCCAAGCCCCGACTGGGTCACACCGTCACTTACAAAAATGAGTCTGTCTCCTTTGAATAGCATCAGATGAGAATCAAGCAGTGTTCTTTCGCCCTGTTTTGTCTGCAACTTTACTAGCTTCTTGCGCGGCTCAATATGGGCAGACTCCCTCAACAGAATGAAATCGGGGTTGTCAAACTCCACTATGTGCGTCTCACCGGAAGAGTCGATATCAACCACAGAGCAGGTTGCATAACTTATGTTATTTAGCTGATCTTTGGGAAGAGTATCCATTATGCTTATAAGGGATTCCACCAAAGGCTGATGTTGCAATCTGTAATTCAAAGCCATCGACGCAGTAAGGCTGCTAAGTACATTAGCCTTGATTCCGCTCCCCAGACCATCGGACAAAACAGCAACAAACCTCTCCTCATCCTTGAGTTTTGACGATATAAAAGTATCGCCACCTACAATCTGACCCTTCTTAAACTGCTGACTGTATGCAATCTCTATAAAGAATTTTTCATTATCCCCGGCAATTTCCATTTCAGGTGTTATTTTTTATCAGGGTCAATTACTGTGTTCAGGACACTCTCTGTAAAAGAGGCACTTTCGCCCAGAATGTAGGCAATCCTCTGTACAGATTCTGCATTTTGCTTTATCACCTCACGAATCTTTTCTGAGATTATCTCCTTCATAAGATGTGAATCATCCATATTCTGAATTATTCCGCAGACAAGTTTGTTTGGCCTTATGCTTATAATAGAGAGCTTTAAACTTCGCTTATCCTCCCTTATATCAAATTCGCTTGTCTCCTCTCCGCTTGCCAGAACTGCTGCAAAGTACTTATGAAACGACACTATCTTTCTGAGATCGGCCCCCGCAAGACCTCCCAGGGCATCCGATATCATTGTTATCTCTTCGCCTCCAAAATCTATAAATTTAGAATTTGTATCCACAATCCGCAGATTCTCATCTACAAGCACCACTCCGTAAGGCATCTTCCGGAGAAGAACAGAGGCCTGGTTTTGTGCCTCCTTCCTCATTTGCGATATGCACATCTCCCTCTCAGCCTTTCCGTCCAGCAGTGCAACCGCATATTCACGGCAGTTATCATAACCGCAACCGGAGCAATTGAGTTCATCTGCCTTTGTACGTTTTCCCATCGAATCAAGCACCTCCTGTATCTCAGTTTCGCTGTAAACACAGTTGATTTTATAAGGAACCTTATATCTGTCGTTAGAAATATCAATAGCCCTTTCCGGAAGCGAAACCGCAAGACCGGAACGTTTGAATATGTCAAAATCCCTTAAAAGTTTGTTCCTTTTGCTTGCCACCCCTTGTTTGTCCGATGTCGCAGGCCCTTTTATGCAGCCTCCGTCGCAAGCCATGAGTTCTACAAACGTTTTCTGCTGAGGGTTCCAGTCCGAAAGCTCTCCGCAAACCTCCATCACCGCTTTCATTCCCGAAAAACACATATAGTTTGCATCAACCGGCTCTATATCCTTGCACATTGTGCTTATCATGCCGCTGTCCACCGGAAAGAGCCCTGCTCTCTGAGAAGCTCCTATGACAAAATTCTCCGGAAGGGTAACCTTCTCCATATCTGCAAAATATATCCCTTCAATCTCCATCAGCTTACGAAATTCATTAAATGTGAGAACCGCATCAATCTCTCCCTCATAGAGGTCACTCTCCTGCTTCTTGGCAATACACGGACCTATGAAAACAAGTTTATGATTTGAGTAGCCGCTTTTCCTGAGTATTCTCGAATGGGCAATCATAGGAGAGACAATGGGGGCCAGATACTTTTCGTGCTCCGGAAAGTAGATTTTTATATAGTTGACAACCGATGGGCAACATGTTGCAATCACCTTCGAATTCTTTGTAGCAAGCAGATAATCATTTGTGCTTTGAGCCACAATATCGGCCCCGATTGCTGTTTCTGACACTCCTGAAAAACCAAGGCAGTAAAATGCTTTAAGCAGGTTAAGAAGAGTCACGTTCTCGAAGTCAGCGATAAATGACGGGGCCAGACAGGCTATCATCGGTTCCCCTGCCCCTGCCCACTCCTGCACTAAATCAATCTCCTCCCGGTATCTCTTTGCTCCTGCCGGACAGGCATTAATGCATTTTCCGCAATAGACGCATGTGTTGCTTATTACTGAGGCGCTGAAGTCCTCTACCTTAATTGACTTTACGGGGCAAACCTTAATGCACTTGTAGCAATCCTGACAATTAATCTTCTCCGTGTAAATTACAAGATCACGTTTCATGATTATGTTTATTTAGAAATGCAAAGGTAGCCAATATTGTTATACGGGTGGTATACGGGGACTCATTTTGTGTGACTCTTTACCTTGTCAGGTGCGGTAGCTTGAGGAACCATTTTCAGCCCTATGCTTTCATGGCCAAACGCTGATTATCAATGATTTAGTAATAATTTGCATTAAACATAATTAGCTGAAATCCAAAGACATGCCATGAAAGCATAGGGCTGGACTACCGGTACCTTAATAATAAAATATTTGCGGGGAATAGATTTATTCCCTATTTTTAATGAACGATGGAAGGAATATTTTAAAAACTAAAATTATGCAAGTAGAAAAAATTTGGTTTGAAAATGGAAGGATTTTCGTTAAAACCGACTCCGGCAGAGTTGCAAGCCATGATTTAGCATTGTTTCCTAAATTGCTAAATGCTTCAGAAGCCCAAAGAGAAAATTTCGAAACATCGTTTTTTGGTATTCATTGGCCGGAACTTGACGAAGATTTAAGATTCGAAGGATTTTTTGCTTCTGAGGACATTAGGGAAGAGAATGAAATATCGCTTGTGCTAAAAAGATTTCCGGAAATCAACATTAATCAATTAGCTAAAAGAGCAGGTATTAATCAAAGCTTACTGGCAAAATATGTTTGCGGAAACAAAAGGCCGTCAAAGAAACGAGCAAAAGAGATTGGTGATGCCCTACGTCAACTAGGCAGTGAACTAAATTCCATTACTCTTTAGAATGGAATGCCGGAAATAATAAACTCCGAGCAGTGAAGTCAGTCTATATCTGACGAATACATTGATTATCTCAAGGATACAGGTGTTAAAATATCAATGGATGGCAAGGGTAGCGCGACTGATAATGCTTTTATTAAATGGCCTTGCACTTCATAACTGATGCGGTGTGTTCGTATGCTATCACAATAACAGGAGTAACCATTCAAGTATCAATTATTCTGTTCCTGCCGAGTTATACTAAAATACTTTCCGATAATTTATTTTTATTTATATATTTGTCAGAGAACGATTTTGAAACGTATAAGTCATATTAATGCAAAATAAAAATCATCCTATGAGAGCTATCTGTATTATCATTTTACTAATTTTTAGTCAAATTGTGATTGTTGCCCAAAACATTCATATAGTGCCTTTTAAGGAAAAAACCGCCAATTTTAAAACTCAGCACATAGTAACAAGAATTATTGGGACTGACAGAATCATAGATTATTCTTTTTTAAAAAACATCCCTTCTGATTTAAACTTATTTGCTGTGTATTCGGTATTAATAAGCCCATCCCAGAAAATGTACGATGACTTTCTAAATGGGAAAATTTCACAAGAAAAGTATGAAGAATATATTAAATCAAGAAATATTGACACATCGCTCCTTTTAAAGGATTCTAAAGGAAGTAACAAATTTTATCTTTATGTGGGCTTAAATAAGTCTAATATGGAAAAAACTGTTATCATTGATTGTAATTCTAATGCTGATTTTTCAGATGATAACCGATATACTTTCAAATTAAATAAAGAAAAATATAATCATCCTTTCGTGTCAGAGCATGATAGCTTATGCCCTCTTGTAACTATACAAACAATTTCTTTAAATGATGGAAATTCTTTGAATAGAACGATAAGTCTTACCTTAAACCCTTTTATGACGTTCGATTCAGAGCAACAGTATCCTTCATCTGATGATTATTACCTTGATGTAATTTTTCTTACAAATCAATATTCAGAAGCAAATTTTAGAATAAATGATCAACAAATAAGCATTTTTGAACATAAAAATTCTAATGATTTAATATTTAATAATTTAAATGCTAATTCTGTTTTCCAGTTCTATTTTAAAAACACTAAACTTCAAGATACTTATAAAATAGGAGACACTCTAATAATATGTGGAGAAAAAATCTATTTAAAGGATGTTTTTAAAGATAGCCTTTACATACAAGACCTAGGTAAACAAACTGACAGTAGTTTAGTCGGTAATAATATACCTTGTTTATATGCAAAAAATATTAATGACAAGAAAATTATAAATCTGAATGATCTGTTTATAAATAAATTTGTATTTATTGATTTCTGGGGAAGTTGGTGTAAACCATGCATCGCAGCAATTCCTGATTTAAAAATTTTATATGAAAAAATAAAAAATCGAAAAGATGTGATAATCATTGGCGTAGCTTTAGAAAAAGAAAGCAGTCTCGATAAAATATCAAATATAATTGAAGCAAAGAATGTTAAATGGATGAATGTATGGAATGATTACGATCAAAGACAATCATTGTCATCAGTACACGGGAAAATGGGAATTTCACATTTTCCGACTTATTATATTATAGATAAACAGGGGGTAATTGTCTACAATACTAAAAATCGTCCATATCCTGAATGTTTTGAAGAAGCAATAGAGAAATTTCTCAAACTAATTGAACAAAAATAATAATGAAAAATTAAACTGCAGCTCTTTTGCATTGGCATACTCGGTTTGCGCATATGTTTTTTAGTAAAGCGACTTGAATGTGGGTAAATCCGGAACACGTCTCGAAAACTACCGCTCACAAATTCACAGGCTGACATTACGTACGTACAAGGTTTTTAACCGAAAGAAATTTTGTGTAAAATTTATTTGGTGATTGGTTATGATATACTTGCTAAGAAGATTTGGGTACCCGCTAAGCGAAAGAAGAGTTAAGAAAAACAACAAGCGATTACCGGCGTCTATCTGCACTAGCATAATCTCGGTAATCGCCTTTGTTTTTTAGCGAATTGAGCGCTATGCGGGTAAATCTGCAGGAGACATTTTATAAATGGTGCAGTTTGTGTGACAAACCAGTCAAGGTGAGGGAGTCTGAGAGACTTGTTAGGAGGATTTGGGCACCCACTTAAGGAGCGGAGTGCTAAAAAAATAAGAGCGGAAATTGGCAGCTAATCTACATAAGCATAATCTCAATTTCAGCCTTTATTTTTTAACGAAGCGACTGCATAGTGGGTAAATCCGGAACACGTCTCTCAGACTCCCTCACCTTGACCGGAAAAAGTCACACAACATGCACATTTGTAAAAAAATTTGGAACTGACGTATACAATAAATATATTTGCAACCACTTTAGACAAATGAACAGAGAGAATATCATACAAATTCATTCAGGCAGAACATCTTCTGCTTCTCTTTCTGTCATGTCAGCAGCAATGATGATGATGATGATGCGAATGCATCGTCAGATGCATCAATAATCACCGGGTCTGAATCAGATCCATTGGGCAAGGTCTCATAAAGCTTCATAACACATTTTCCAATCAATTTAAACATTATTAAGATGAATTATACTCATTTTGACACCTTGCAGGTGCATGCCGGTCATACACCGGATCCTGCCAACGGCTCTTGTGTTACGCCAATACACCAGACAGCCTCATTCGTTTTCAACAGCGTGGAACACGGCGCAAGACTCTTCGCACTTGAAGAGGCCGGCCACATTTACACACGACTTTCAAACCCCACTACCGATGTATTCGAAAAACGAATAGCAGCATTGGAAGGGGGAACAGCGGCAGTAGCCACATCATCGGGGCACGCTTCTCAATTCATTATTATTCAAAATCTTGCCGAGAGCGGAGACAATGTTGTATCTTCCTCTTCGCTCTATGGAGGTACCTACAATCAGTTCAAGATAAGCTTTAAAAAGCTAGGCATAGAGTTCCGTTTTGCCAAAAAGGGTTCTGTAGAGGAGTATGCAAAACTTATCGATGAGCGGACAAAGGCCGTCTATATTGAGTCCATAGGCAATTCAGACTTCTATATTCCCGATTTTGAAGGTATAGCACAACTGTGCAGAAAACACAGGATACCACTGATTGTAGACAACACATTCGGGGCAGCAGGATATCTTTTCAAACCGGTGGAATGGGGAGCAAATATAATATCGCACTCGGCAACCAAATGGATAGGCGGCCACGGAAGCAGCATAGCCGGAGTACTTGTCGATTGTGGAAATTTCGACTGGAGCTCCGGAAAGTTCCCTCGATTCACTGAACCTTCGGAATCGTACCACGGGCTTAAGTTCTGGGAATCATTCGGTGCAGGGTCACCATCGGGAAATATAGCATTTGCAATAAAGGCTCGGGTAGAAGGTTTGCGCGACTGGGGATGTACCATAAGTCCGTTCAACTCATTTCTGCTTTTACAAGGTGTTGAGACACTCTCCCTAAGGATGGACAGGATAATGAGCAATGCACAGGAACTTGCAGAGTGGCTAAGCTCTCATCCAAAGGTGGAATCTGTAAACTATCCCGGTTTAAAGGATAATCCCAACCATGAAGCGGCAAAACGCTACCTTAGGAGAGGCTTTGGAGGTGTTCTTTCCTTCTGTCTTAAGGGCGACAGGCAACAGACAGCCGATTTTGTAAATTCTCTCTCACTCATAACACATCTAGTGAACGTAGGCGACAACAAAACCCTTATCAGCCACTCAGCATCAACAACACATGCACAGCTTAATGCCGCTGCTCTGGAAGCTGCCGGGTTGAAGACAAATATGCTAAGAATCTCCGTTGGCATAGAGCACATTGACGATATCAAGGCAGATCTGGAAGAGTCACTTAATAGAATCTGATTAATGAAGAGTGCGATTTTTATGAAGAGAGCAATTTTTGAATACAACAGTCCGTTTGTTTTGGAAAGTGGTCAGGTTCTGGAAAACCTGGAGATATGTTATCACTATACCGACAACATATCCGAGGGTAAAGAGGTTATCTGGGTATGCCATGCTCTAACGGCAAATTCAAATCCTCTTGAGTGGTGGAGCGACCTTGTTGGTGAGGGCAAACTATTCGACACAAAGAGATATACTGTTATTTGTGCTAATGTATTGGGCTCGTGTTATGGCAGCAGCGGTCCGGCAAGTCTGATGGAATCCGGGGAGCGTTACCTTCTCTCCTTTCCGGAAGTAACTGTCAGAGACACAGTAAGGGCACACAATCTGCTTAGGGAACATCTCGGCATAAAAAGCATAGATCTCATACTGGGCGGTTCAATTGGAGGATTTCAGGCACTGGAGTGGGGAATAATTTACCCACAAGTTGTAAAGAACATTGTACTGATTGCCTGCAACGCAAGAGTATCTCCATGGGGAACAGCATTTAATGAATCACAACGCCTGGCTCTTTTTGCCGACAGCTCATTTGAAGAACAGAAGGATATATATGGAGGAAAGGCAGGTCTTGCAGCAGCCAGATCTATAGCCTTGCTATCCTACAGATCTGTACATGGTTATGGACTGACCCAGAAAGAGGGTGATGATGATACTCTCTTCGCGCAGAGGGCATGCAGCTATCAGCAGTATCAGGGCAAAAAGTTGGTAGACAGGTTTGATGCATATTCATACTATACCCTTACCAAATCAATCGACAGCCATAATGTAGGCAGAGGAAGAGGCGGAGTTGAGCAGGCACTCAAAAGTGTAGTTGCAAACACGTTGATCATAGGAATAGACAGCGATGTGCTATTCCCGTTAGAAGAACAGAAATATTTACATTCAAAAATTGAGGGGTCGGGCTTCGAACAGATATCTTCTGAATTCGGACATGACGGATTTCTTCTTGAGTGGGAGAAAATTGAGACAGCAATAAAAAAACATATAAAATTTTTAAACTGATATGCAGGTACTTAAATTTGGTGGAAGCTCAGTAGCCGATGCCTCCAATATATCCAACGTAGTAAAAATAGTTAAGGAGAGCGTAAGGAAGGACCGTACGATTGTTGTATCATCTGCAATTGGCGGATGTACCGACACTCTTATAGAGATAGGCCGCCGCGCCTCAGTGCAGGACGACAGCTACAGCAAACTGATTGACAGTCTGGAAAAGCGACACCTTACAATAATAAACGAACTTATTCCTTTTGAATTCCAGCCCTCAATAGACCTTAAGGTAAAGAACCTTTTTAACCAACTCAGAGATGTCTGTAAGGGTGTATATTATCTTAAGGAGCTAAGTAACTTCTCTTTGGATTTGATAATGAGTTTTGGAGAGATCATATCTACAAAAATAATAAGCGTAAAATTTGTATCTATCGGAATCAACAACCTTTGGATAGATGCCAGGGAGCTCATTAAGACAGACCTTGTCAACTCACAAAATATTGTAGACTTGGAGGCAACATGTGAAACCGTCAAAAAACTTATAGACAGTCAAAAGTCAAGGCTTTACATTATCCCCGGATTTATAGCCAGCGACTCAGCAAAGAGGACAACAACACTTGGCAGAGGCGGGTCAGATTATACAGCATCACTGCTTGCAGTTGCAACGGAGGCACGTGTACTGGAGATCTGGAGCGATGTAAACGGCATGATGACCGCAGACCCAAGAGTTGTGCCAGAGGCAAGGACAATAGACCATATCTCATATAAAGAGGCTCTGGAGCTGTCGCACTTCGGGGCAAAAGTCGTCTACCCTCCAACAATACAACCTGTGGTAAGCAAGGGAATCCCGATTGTTGTAAAAAACACCTTTGCACCTAAGGATGCAGGCACCATAATAGAAAAATGTCCTCCCGAAAGTCATGGTAAGATAAAGGGTATTTCATGCAGCAACAAGATAGCACTTCTTTCGATGGAGGGAAGCGGAATGGTAGGAGTACCGGGATATTCGAGCAGATTGTTCGATGCTCTTACAAAAGCCGCTATCAATATAATTCTCATAACACAGGCATCGTCGGTTCATACAATGTGTGTTGCTATAGACGAGTCCGACTCAGAAAAGGCAAAACAAGCCGCAGATGACGCATTCGCCTATGAGATAAGCCTGAGCCGGGTGAACCCTTTAAAGGTGGAAAAGGGCTTTTCCATTATCACCTTGGTTGGTGATGACATGAAAAACCAGTCAGGGACAAGCGGGAAGATGTTCAACGCATTGGGAAGGGCCGGAATAAACATAAGGGCCATAGCACAAGGTTCTTCGGAGAAAAATATCTCTACAGTGGTATATCAGGAAGATTCTGATGAGTCTATAAGGGTCATACACAAAGAGTTCTTTGGAGAGAGTGTCAAGAGGATAAACCTATTCATTGCAGGCTACGGAAATGTAGCCAAAGCATTAATCTCAATTATTGAATCTCAATCGGAATACATCTCAAGAACATACCGTCGCGATATCTGCATTGCAGGTATCTGCAACAGTAAGAAGATGATATTCAACAGGGGTGGAATTGCCCCTGAATCTATAGCCGAATTGCTTAAAAGCGGGAAAGATGCCGGGATATACAGGTTTTGTGAAATCGGCCATGAAATGGGTCTGGTAAACTCTGTTTTTATTGACTGCACGGCGCATCAGAATGTAGCTTCTACATATCAGGAACTGCTCTCAAATAACATCTCGGTAGTCACATGTAATAAAATTGCACACTCATCATCTTTTGATAATTACAAATCTCTTAAGGAGAGCGAACAGAATTCTGATGCCTCATTCTTTTACGAAACAACAGTTGGTGCCGCTCTACCGGTAATCTCCACAATCAGGCAGATGATACAAGGGGGCGACAAGATTGTATCTATAGAAGCTATTCTGTCCGGCACACTTAATTATATATTAAGCAATTACGACGGTACCGACAGCTTCTCCAACCTCATAAAGAAAGCAAAGGCATTGGGCTATACCGAACCCGACCCAAGACAGGATCTTTCCGGTACCGATGTATTGAGGAAAACCGTAATCCTTTGCAGAGAGATTGGTTATGAGACAGAGGCTTCAGACGTAAATATTGCTCCTCTTGACGACAACGAAGAGAAAATTTCCAGAGCATATAAGGAGTCAAAGGAAAAGGGAGAGAGGCTTAAATATATTGCATCCATAAGGAATGGCGTTTGCCGTATAGGTCTTGAGTCTATAAATGACCGTCACCCTCTTTATGAGGTTTCTGGGACAGACAATGCAGTGATAATAACCAGCAGCGACTACCCCTCTCCGCTTAAAATTGTGGGAGCAGGTGCCGGAGCAAGGCAAACTGCCACAGGATTATTTAACGAAATTTTAAAAATAAAAGGGTAAATTTTGTAACTTCGCAGAAAATTCCCCCAAATGAACACATATACCGAGAATGAAGTTAAAACCTTAGAGTGGAACGAACATATCCGACGCCGGCCTGGAATGTATATCGGCAAGCTTGGAGATGGCTCATCGCCTGACGATGGCATTTACGTTCTGCTCAAGGAGGTGATGGACAACTCGGTAGATGAGTTTGCAATGGGTTACGGCAAATCTATTGTAATCTCCATTCAGGAGAGAGTGGTTTCTGTAAGGGACTATGGACGTGGTATTCCTCTTGGCAGCCTTGTTGACGCAGCCAGCAGAATGAATACCGGTGCAAAATATGACGACAAGGCATTCAAGAAATCGGTGGGGCTGAACGGCGTTGGTATCAAGGCAGTAAACGCGCTTTCCGTCTCCTTCAACATTCAGTCTTTCAGAGATGGGGAGAGCCACTTTGCTCGGTTCAGCCGGGGCGACCTCATAGAGGAGGGAAGAGTTCTGAGCAACGAGAAGAACGGCACAATGGTAACCTTTATTGCAGACGAAGAGCTCTTTGGCGACTATACCTTCAACTACGAGTTTATCGAGAGTATGCTCAGAAACTACTCTTATCTGAACACCGGCCTCACAATAAAACTCGACGGCAAGGAGTTCATCTCTAAAAACGGACTGCTCGACCTGCTGAACGAATCTCTCACAAAAGAACCTCTCTACACCCCTATTCACCTCAAAGGTGACGATATTGAGATAGCAATAACTCACGGGAATGACTACGGGGAGGGTATATCTTCGTTTGTGAACGGTCAGTATACAACCCAGGGTGGAACCCACCTATCTGCATTCAGAGAGGCAATAGCAAAAACAATCAAAGACTTCTACAAGAGAGATTTCGACCCCAGCGATATTCGTCAGTCAATGATAGCAGCAGTGAGCATAAAGGTTCAGGAGCCTGTATTTGAATCACAGACAAAGACAAAGCTTGGCTCCAAAGAGATGTCGGCAGGTGGTATAAGCGTAAGGAACTTCATAGGTGACTTCCTGAAGGAACATCTCGACAACTTCCTGCATCGCCATCCTGATATTGCAGACGCGATCCTTAGAAAGATATTCGACTCAGAAAAAGAGAGAAAAGCTATATCGGGCATACAGAAGCTTGCACGAGAGAGGGCAAAGAAGGCAAACCTACACAACAAAAAGCTCAGGGATTGCCGCGTTCATTACAACGAAAAACATGACCGTTCTCAGGAGAGCATGCTTTTTATTACTGAGGGGGACTCTGCAAGTGGCTCAATAACAAAGAGCAGAGATGTTGCTGTACAGGCTGTGTTCAGCCTAAAGGGTAAACCTTTGAACACATACGGCCTTACAAAAAAGATAATTTACGAAAACGAGGAGTTCAACCTTTTGCAGGCAGCTCTCAACATTGAGGAAGATCTTGAAAACCTTCGTTATAATCAGATAATAATTGCAACCGATGCCGATGTTGACGGGATGCACATCCGCCTTCTGCTTATGACATTCTTCCTGCAGTTCTTCCCCGATCTTATAAGGCAGGGACATCTTTATATACTTCAGACCCCGCTCTTCAGGGTTAGGAACAAAAAGGAGACCTTATACTGCTACTCGTCCGATGAGCGCGACCGGGCCATCAAAAAACTTGGAACAAATCCCGAGATAACCCGATTCAAGGGTCTTGGAGAGATCTCTCCCGACGAATTCAAGTTTTTCATAGGCGAGAGCATCCGTCTCGACAAGGTCCGCCTTGGGAACGACGACAATATTACAGAGCTTCTGGAGTTCTACATGGGAAAGAACACCCCTGACAGACAACATTTTATAAGGTCAAATCTAAGATCTTACCTTGTTCTCGAAGAGGCAATTTAAACAGTTTTACCAGCAGCAGAATACTAAGGTTCAGCAAAGTACTCCTTCTCTGGATTGGTCAGAATGTCCTGTACAATTTTAGTTACCGACCTGAAGTCAATTTTGCCTGAACTCATCATAGGGAACTCCCTTATTACAATGAAGTGTTTTGGAAGGGCTATATTTGGCAACTCATCTCCCATTTTCCTGAGTATTTCTGCTTTGTTTACCTCTATGGTTACTGTTGCAATTATTGAAGAACCTCTCAATTCGTCTGTAACATCCACTACACAACACGAAACTCCCATAGGCAAGTGTTTCTCCAATGTGTTTTCCACCTTTACCAGAGAGACCATCTCACCCCCAATCTTGACAAATCTTTTGAAACGACCTGCATGCCAAAGATAGTTATCTTCATCCATATAACCCATATCGCCGGTATTGTACCAACCATCGGCTAAAGCCTCAGCAGTAAGCTCAGGATCATCATAATAACCCTTCATAACAGAGTCGCCCTTAACCAATACCTTGCCCACTTCTCTTACCTTGCACTCCTCCCCTGTCTCAAAATTCTCTACCCTAACCGTAACACCGGGAATGACTCTCCCTGTACTTCCAGGCCTGTTGAATTCATGAGAGTTTACAGATATCACCGGCGATGTTTCAGTGGCTCCATAACCCTCCAGTAGTGTAACACCATGCTTTTTCATGTACCCCTCACGTAATGCATCAGGACATTTGTCGGCCCCCGATACCATTATCCGCAGAGTTTTAAAGTCTCCCGGTTCCGATTTATGTAGATATCCCCAGAAGAAGCTTGGAGTACCTACCATTATTGTTGGTTTCTCTTCACGTGCTATATTGCATACAGTTTGAAAATCAAGAGGATTTGCATAGGTAACCATAGTCATGCCTTTGTATAACGATACCCAAAGATTTACCGTAAGACCAAAGACATGAAAAAACACGAGATTTGCCAGCAAGACATCCTTGTCGCTGATATTGACATAATTCCCGAAATTCTCTATATTGGCTGCAATGTTACGGTGAGTAAGCTGAACTGCCTTAGGATCCTTTTCACTACCGCTTGTAAATAAAATTGCGGCCGTATCATTTTCATCTCCCTTATGTATACAGTTGAAAATCACGTTTACAGGGAGCATCGACTTTGCCGCAGCTTTTAGCTTGTCTCCTGTTGAGACGCTTTTCATAATATCTTCTATCATAATCATACCATCCAGAACCGGGCATTTGATTTTCTCAAGCAACGCCCGTGATGTGATTATTGTACTGAACTTACATTTTTCCTGGGCATACCTGGCATTTACCTCTGCTCCTGTTGAGTAATTAATCATAACCGGTATCCTTCCACTCATCAATGCTGCTACTGTAGCAAGTGCGCAACCTGCAGATGTCGGGATCATTATACCAATGAATCCGGTGTCATATTTTTTGAATTTTGAGCTAAGGATAAGAGAACCAATCAAAGCCTTGGAATAGGTGACTCTCTTGTCTGTTGTTCTGTCAATAATTGCAAACTTCTTGGCATTTTTCTTTGCCATCCGTACAAATTGCTGATGTAGTAACATAAAGGTAGGTTTTAGTTTAAGCTGTTTTACGGGGCTAATATAATAATTTATTTTTTACAAATGCAAAAACGAGTGTAAATATACGTTTATAACTTTGTTCTGTCTTATCTTGCATTTCAATTGTTTCAGATACTCTAATAGTGCATTTAGTGTAATTATAAACTTAGATTTATAATATAGATATATCCAATCTTAGAATTAAATTGTCTAATTTTAAGCTCTATTTTTTAAGAAAATTCTATAAAAAAAATGAAGCACTCTTTACTCAAACATACTCTGTTCATTATTTCACTTTCTTTCGCTCTTATTTCTCTTTCATGCAAAAACAACAGGATTAATCAGTTTGCGCAACTGAACAGCACTTCACAGGATAAAGGTCAGAAAGAATCTCCTGTTAAGGCAGACAACAATGAGCAGGAGTCACCCGCTGATACTGCAAGGATATGCAATACAGTAAGCTCAGATGAAGAAAAAAGAACATCTATTGCAAGTTCTGTAAGGAGAAAAGTTTATGTGAAAGTAACGAGGGTAATAGATGGTGACACCTTCGTTATCCTCAATAATGATGGTTCGGATGAAAAAATAAGGCTGACAGGTGTGAATGCCCCGGAATCAAGAAACACCGGCAAAAAGAAAAAGGAGGAGTTTGGAATAGAATCAAAAGCTTTTCTGACCAAATTTCTGACCGGGAAAAGTGTCAGGCTGGAGTTAGATGTGCAAAAAACTGACAGATACGGACGCACACTTGCTTATGTATATCTGGAAGATGGTACATTTCTTAATGAATACCTGGTAAAGGAGGGTTATGCCCAGGTTGCAACCTTTCCACCAAATGTAAAGTACAAGGATACCTTTATTGCCGCCCAGAGGTATGCCCGTGAAAAGAAAACGGGTCTTTGGGGTAGTTGTTGCGTGGCACGATAAGTGGTATTAATCTTATATTCAGACCATTATTAAATCAAACAAATCAAATGTGTTTGGTTAACATGGTTATTTATAGCAACATACCACTTATTGTGCCACGAGATATTCCTTCCTCACTGTAGCAGGTAACTTTCCATAGTTTTTCATGAACGACCTATTCATGGCCCGCACACTGCCAAAGCCAGACATCATAGCAATATCTGCCAATGGCTGGATTCCCGGCTTTTGAAGAAGATTCTTTGCATGTTCCGCTCTAAGGTTATTTATATAGTCGGTAAATCGACATCGCTTCACTTCACTAATATACCTGGAGAGGTAGGTTCTGTTTGTTCCCAGCTCCTTCGCGAGCATTGTGATAGTGAAATCAGGGTTCAGATATAGCATTCTGGTTTCGATAGCATTTTCCGTTTTTGCACATGCCTTTGGAACCTTTACATAACTATCCACTTTAATCTCTTCTGTCAGAAGACCAGACAGGTAAAGGACTTTTCTAATGATCTTTATAGCAGCTCCCCGCCTAATCATTCTGGATCTTAAGTTTTTGCTCTTTGCACCAGTCTGCAGGAGTATAGCCCAGATAATACCTGAATGCAATAGAGAAAGTTGCCATCGAACCAAAACCCGACATATTGCTTAAGTCCTGGATGCTCAGCTTTAAATTGGAATAGAACAGCCTCTTGGTCTCTTCTATTCTGTAATAATTTACAAACTGATTGAAATTCTGATTATGTTTATCATTAATTATCCTCGACAAATAGGTTTTGTTTGAATAGAGATACATTGCCACCTCTCTTATCTTGAGGTCGGCACGCAGATATGGCTTCTCCTTTTCGAAATAGACTATAAGCCTTTCATACAATTCTTCTGCCTTCATGTTTTCCGATATCTGCCTGTTAATCTTATGCCTATCTATCAAAAGAGAGGAACTCTGGTCGTTATACGAGTTGTCTCCGGTAGTCCCGTTATAGTTGAAAGGGTATGTGGTCCTGAAAAAAAGGAATACATTGATTATTGTAAATAGTGACAGTAATTCAATAATATAAATATATCTGATGTTTATATACATGAACAGCAGCAGCAGGATTGAAGCTATCGTAAGAGCAAGAAAGATGAATATATCATTCTTGTGACATATAAGTGCTTGATTTTCATCATCAGAAATACAACGTAATCTTCTATAAAACTTATAAGCAAGAAAACTACTATATATTATAAAAACAGATGTGGCTACTAAAAGATATATATTATCTATCTGCTTGTGTGAAGTTATTGTTTGTACCGAAACGAACTGGGTTAATATATTTACTGCCATAAGGATTGACAAGGCAACAAGATATACTTTAACAGAATAGTCTACAGAATTTATACTGGTGGAGCAGTAATACTGGACAGGTAACGCTATTAGCATCATAAACAGCACCTTAGAAATATTTGCCTGATAATAGTCAAACTCGGGAAATGAATCATGAGCCACAAGTCTGACGATGAATGTTAGTGATATCGCCAAAAAACCATAAGAGGTAGCATATACTAATCTCTTCTCTCTTGGTAACACATTCTTCTTCAGATAGATAAGAAAAAACAGATAGATCGAAAACAAAAAATAGATAATTCCATAAAGAAACTCAATCCTCGACTGAATTTCAACAAAGTTCACCAACTCGCTCATACATTAGTCATTAAGTTTTTCAAATGTAATAACAAATATCAAACCTAACAAACTAATTCATTATGGGCTAATAATTTATCTAATCGTAAGAATTTATTTCCAATTTAAGAAAAAAATGCACCAAATTCCCCCATTAATTTACACATTAGCAAATTAACATATTAGAACATTACCGTTTCATCTCATCGAACCCTTTACCGTAAACACCCATTACGTTTCCCACAGAAAGAAACGCCTCTTTGTCCACCTCTCGTACAACCCTGAACACATAGTTGGATTCCGTGCGTCTTACAATAACCATAAGAACCTTACCCTCCTGCTTTGTGAACCAGCCCTGGGCATTTATGACCGTCACCCCACGGCCTATGGCTGTGATTTTGTCGGCAACCTCTTCGTACTTTTTGGAAAATATGAAAATCTGTATTGACTGCCTTGCTCCGGAGAGTACAAGGTCCACAGTGTAGCTTGTTACAGTAATGAGCATGTAACCATAAATGATTACAGCTATTCTCAGACCAAGCGACTCATCGGAAGGAATTATTATCGAACTGGCAATTATTATTATATCAATTAGCAGAATGATCCTGCCCGGAGATACGTTCCTGTATTTGTTAACTATAAGAGCAACTATGTCTGTTCCACCTGAACTTCCTCCCTGTGTGAATGTGGTTGCAATTCCTACCCCCGCACAAGCTCCGCCCATTATGGCACTCAAAAGTTTGCCGTTCCCTATTGCAATGTCGTTAATAAGTTCCTGAGGCACCAGACCCGGTATTATATCCAGAAAGATTGTGATAACGACTATTGCATAAAATGTCTTTACACCAAAAGCCTTGCCCAGTATCTTTAGCCCTATGCCCAAAAGCACTGCGTTGATAAGGAAGAATGAGTAACTTACAGGGAACCCTGTAGAGTAATAAAGTATTGCAGAGATACCTGTGACCCCACCTCCAACCAGTCCGTTGGGAATTAGAAACACAGACCAGCCAACTGCATACAGAAGGAGTCCGAACGTTATTATAACGTACTCCTTTACAACATTTAAGATTCCTTTTGTTTTTTTGTCCATTCTATTTTCCCCGCTTTAAATTGATCAAATCCCTGACCATAGACACTCATTACAGTAGTTACAGACATGAATGCATTCCGGTCAATCTCCCTTACTATATTGCTTATTTCTGCCATCTGGCTCTTACGAAGTACTATTATAAGAACTTTGCTGTCTGTCTGAGAATACCAGCCTGTAGAAGAGATGGCAGTAACCCCGCGCCCAAGCTCCTTTGTAACCCTGTCGGCAATTTCCACATACTTGTTTGAGAAGACCATAATCTGTACAGATTGTTTGTTTCCGGTAAGAATCAGGTCTATCACATAGGAAAATGAGACCATAACAATGTATCCGTAAATCACATCCGACAACTCCTTGCCAGGTATAAAAAAGACAGAGCCTATGATAACCAGGTCACAATAGAGAAAGACCCTGCCGGGCGACGTCTCTCTGTATTTTGCAATTATAAGAGCGACAATATCTGTCCCACCGGTACTGCCCCCCTGAAGGAAAATCATTCCTATCCCGACACCACTCAGTGTACCTCCGATAACGGCATTAATAAGCTTATCATCAATATCGGATATCCATGGTATGAGTGGAAGGAACTTGAACATTAAAGCCGTTACGGCAATACAGTAGATTGTTTTGAATCCGAATCCCTTGCCCAGAAAAAGGAAGGCTATACCGAGCAAAATGGCATTCATAATTAAATACGAATAGAAAACCTCTACACCAGTAGAATATTGAATAACAGATGCCAGACCACTTACACCCCCGCCTGCTATCTCATGTGGTATCAGAAATGCCGTCCAGCTGAAAACATAAATGAAAAGTCCGAAAGTCATAATAGAATATGACTTTATGTTCTTGAATATAGAAATGTCCATATTGTGTTTTTTACAAATATAGTTCCGATTTGGAGAAGATTACTGCACTTCCCTTGATAAAAACCCGTCCCTCACCCATAATACAGTTGATCGCCCCCCCTCTTTTGGAAAGCTGCCTTGCTGTGAGAGAATCCTTCCTAAGTCTCTTTGCCCAATAAGGAGCAAGGGTGCAGTGAGCAGAACCGGTTACAGGATCTTCATGTATTGTTGCCTGCGGGGTGAAATACCTGGAAACAAAATCACACTCCTTACCCGGGGCAGTTACAATCACCCCACCTGGGTCAATGTTGATTTCGTCAAAGACCGACCTTTCAATCTCTATCATCTCTATCTCTTCCTGTCTGGCATATACCAACAGATAGTCCCTAGCTTTATATATCTCCAGTGGCTTAATGTTGAGACTATCGTAAATCTCTTCCGGAAGTGGCGATTTTATTGCCTCTCTGAGCGGAAAATCCATAGAAATCAAATCTCCCTCTTTTTTGACAACTATCTGGCCGGAAGCAGTATTGAACAGTATCTCGTCTCCTTTATACTTGTACCAGGTAAAAAGAACATGTGCCGATGCAAGAGTTGCATGGCCGCAAAGGTCCATCTCCATATCGGGAGTGAACCATCTGAGAGAAAAACCAGTGCTATCCGGGAGTATAAACGCTGTTTCCGGAACATAATTCTCCTGGGCAATTCTCCTCAAAACGGAATCCGGGAGTTTCTCCTCCAGCATAACAACCACAGCAGGATTTCCAGAAAAAATCCGGTCTGCAAAAGCATCAACTTGAAAAGATTGCAAAACCATCAGCAAACAATATTAATAATCTTATTAGGAACAACTATTATTTTTTTGATTGTACCCTCTGCAAGGTATCGGGCAGTATTCTCGTCTGCCAGAACCGCCTCCTCTATCTCTTTTACAGATAGTCCTATTGGAAGGGTAAGTTTAAACCTCAGCTTGCCGTTGAACGATACAGGGTACTCAAATGAATTTTCTACAGTATGAGCCTCAACATATTCGGGGAATTTTGCAAATGATATACTCTCTTTGTTACCTAGCATCTTCCATAACTCTTCGCAAATGTGAGGAGCAAAAGGAGACAAGAGAATTGTCATAGGTTCCAGAATCGCCCTCTTTGTGCAGCCAACTTCATAAAGATCGTTTGTTGCAATCATGAAGGCACTCACGCTAGTATTGAAAGAGAAGCTTTCTATATCTTCCTGAATTTTCTTGATGAGTTTATGAAGGATTTTGAGCTCTTTAGCAGTTGCCTTCTCTTCCGATACGGCAAATAACTCCTTCTGTATAAACAACCTCCAGAACCTCTTGAGAAACCTGTGCACACCGTCAATTCCGTTTGTATCCCAAGGTTTTGATTGCTCTAACGGACCAAGGAACATCTCGTACATTCTGAGTGTATCTGCTCCATAGTTTGTGCAAATAATATCTGGATTTACCACGTTGAACATAGACTTGCTCATCTTCTCAACTGCCCAGCCGCAAACATACTCTCCGTTTTCCAGAATGAACTCTGCGTTTTCGTACTCCGGCATCCAAGCCTTGAACGCAGCAATGTCCAGCTTGTCGTTACTGACAATATTTACATCTACATGAATCTCAGTTGTATCGTATTTTTCCTTAAGCCCCAGAGAGACAAATGTATTGCCACCTTTAACCCTGTATACAAAGTTGGAACGTCCCTGAATCATACCCTGATTGATTAGTTTTTTGAACGGTTCAGGTTCACATACATAACCAAGGTCGAACAGGAATTTGTTCCAGAATCGCGAATATATGAGGTGTCCTGTTGCATGCTCGGTGCCACCTATATACAGGTCAACATTTCGCCAGTAGTTGTTTGCCTCTTTACCAACAAGCTCATTAGAGTTTGACGGGTCCATATATCTAAGGTAGTATGCGCTGCTGCCTGCAAAACCAGGCATTGTACTCTTTTCCAGCGGATAACCATCGAACGTCCAATTCTCTGCTCGAGCCAACGGCGGCTCACCACTCTCTGTCGGCAGGAACTTGTCTACCTCTGGAAGTTCAAGCGGAAGGTTTTTCAACTCCAGCGGCATTGCAGTTCCATCTTTGTAATATATCGGGAACGGCTCCCCCCAGTACCGCTGACGAGAGAAAATTGCATCTCTCAGACGGTAGTTAATCTTTTTCTTTCCTATTCCCAGCTTTTCAACTTCATTAATGGCAGCCGGAATTGCCTCTTTTACGGTCATTCCGTCGAGGAAACCCGAGTTGCACATAATTCCCTCCTTAGCATCGAAACTTGCCTCAGAAACATCACATCCCTCTATAAGAGGAATGACCGGGAGGTTGAACTGTCTTGCAAATGTGTAGTCCCTGCTGTCATGAGCCGGAACTGCCATTATGGCCCCCGTTCCGTACCCAGCAAGAACATATTCAGATATCCACACAGGAATGTTCTGCAATGTAAAAGGATTTATTGCGTAGCTTCCGGTAAAGACACCGCTTGCCTTTTTAGTCTCTGCCATTCTCTCACGTTCAGTCTTTTTCTTGGCATTCACCAGATACTCTTCAACGGCAGACTTTTGTTCTGCTGTAGTAAGTTTCTCTACCCATTCACTTTCTGGTGCCAGAACCATGAATGTAGCTCCGAACACTGTATCTGCCCTTGTAGTGAATATCTCCAGATCGTATTGCTGTTGGCCGTTTGAAACCTTGAATATCATCTCTGCTCCCTCCGATCGGCCAATCCAGTTGCGCTGCATCTCCTTTAGCGAGTCGCTCCACTCCACCTTATCCAAATCGTTAAGAAGTCTCTCTGCATATGCCGACACCCTCAGCTGCCACTGCCTCATTTTCCTCTGTTCAACAGGATAGCCTCCTCTTACAGAAAGGCCCTCTTTCACCTCGTCGTTTGCTAGTACTGTTCCCAGAGCTGCACACCAGTTAACAGATGTCTCTCCCAGATATGCAATCCTGTATTGCATAAGAATTGATGACTTTTCAGCCTCACTGTATGAGTTCCACTGGTCAGAAGTGAATACATCCACCTCTCCGCATGCGGCGTTTATCTCACTGTTTCCCTCTTTTTCAAAAATTGAAGCAAGTTCAGAAATTGGTTGGGCCTTCTGACTCTTTTTATTGTACCAATGAGAGAACATCTCAAGAAATGCCCATTGAGTCCATTTATAGTACGCAGGATCACATGTTCTTACTTCGCGTGACCAATCATACGAAAAGCCGATTCTGTCCAACTGTTCGCGATAACGGAGAATATTTTTTTCAGTTGTTGTAGCAGGATGCTGACCTGTCTGAATGGCATATTGTTCTGCCGGCAGGCCGAATGCATCATATCCCATAGGGTGAAGCACATTGAACCCCTTTAGTCTTTTATATCTGCTGTATATGTCGCTTGCAATATAGCCGAGCGGATGCCCCACATGAAGACCTGCTCCGGATGGATATGGGAACATGTCCAGAACATAAAACTTAGGTTTGGAACTATCCGTTTTTACTTTAAATGTTTTGTTTTCAGACCAATAGCGATGCCAATTCTGTTCAATCTCAAGAAAATTATACTCCATTTCACGTCAATTATTTCAGACGGCAAATGTAGTAATTTTTCTATCTCTTTAGCTTAAATTCTATTGGTACAGAAATTTTGACTCTTACCGGTACTCCTCCTTTGATTCCGGGCTTCCACTTTGGTGAAGCCTTTACCACTTTTACTGCCTCAGCATCAAGTGCATCGTCTACCGATTTCACAACTTCCACAGAACTCACCTCTCCGCTTTTCTCAACTATGAACTCTACGATTACCCGCCCCTGAATACCTGAATTCATTGCTGATTGAGGGTACTTTATATAGTCGTAAACCCATTTGTCAAGAAACTGCCGCTGGTCGCCGCGTAAAAATGTAGGTGCCTGATCCACATCATAAGAAGAGTAAACACTTCCTGAACTATCCTTTCCGGCAGAAGGTGTTTTTTTATCATCTGCAAACGCTGTCCTCGGAAGCGGTCTTGTCTGGTTTGCAGCGCTCTTTGCCAGTTCGAATACATATCTCGAAATAGAGGCCATGCCCTTATAGTCTAGGCTCTCAGGCAAATCACGAGGTGTATGGTAATCGCGGTGAATTCCGGTAGTTAGAAGTGCAACCGGTGTACCCTTTTTACTGAAATTCTGATGATCCGATGCAAAGTAATCGGTTGCAATTATCTTTGGAGATATCATTGCCGGCAAATCCGACACATCCTTAAGCATTGTGGAGAGTTCTACTCCCTGTAACACAGTATATACTCTTGGGTAGTTCTCCCCTCCCGATTTGCCCACCATATCCAGATTTATCATCAAATTTATCTTGTCGGCATAGTTGAATGCTCTGTTTACAAAGTACCATGAACCTATCAGACCCTGCTCCTCAGCACCAAATGCAGCAATGATTACCGACCTTCTGAAGTTGAAAGACTCTCTTTTTATATCTTTGGCAACCTCCATTAGTATGCTCACGCCTGATGCATTGTCGTCGGCACCTTTGTAAATCTGGAGAGATTCCTTTCCATTAATTTGCATATCGTTGTAACCCAAATGGTCGTAGTGGGCACCTATGAGTACATACTCGTTTCTAAGGACAGGATCATACCCCTCAATTATAGCCACAACGTTTTTTGAATAGAGAGTGTCGCCCTTGTCTGAAACAAACGAGAAGTCCTGTCCGGTCTTGTCATAAAGTGTTATAATATCGGACTCTTTCAAAACCCCGGTAATGTAATTGTATGCAATTCTCTCTCCTTTAGAACCTGAAAATCTGCCCATCAGCGAATCGGCAGAGAGAGCATTTACATGCTTCTTCAGTTGTAACTCTACATCTGTCTGTGAGAATAGCTCTGCGGAAAACGAAAGTATGAGAGCTGCCGCTATAAATATTCTTTTCACTATCATTTTCTTACAGGTATAATCTCCAGCCAGTAACCATCGGGATCGTTTATAAAATAGATTCCCATTTTGATGTTTTCATAACAGATGCAGCCCATCTCCTTGTGTTTTTTGTATGCTGCTTCGTAATCATCTGTCCTGAAAGCCAGATGGAACTCATTATCCCCTAAATTATAAGGTCTGTCCCAATCTCTGAGCCATGTAAGTTCAAGCTGATGTTCCGATGAACCGTCGGAAAGAAATACAATAATAAAGGAGCCATCTTCCGGAGTGATCCTTCTTATTTCTGAAAGCCCGAGAGCAGCATGATAAAATTCCATGCTTCTCTCCAGCTCCTTTACGTTGATGTTGTTGTGTACAAATCTGAATTTTGCCATTTGCAGTTGTATTGGATTATCTGATAAAATGCGGCATCTCTTCCGGCAACACAATCGAAAACTCGACTAGTCCCATCATTTCGCCATTCTGGTACCAAGGGGTCTGATGAATCATCTTTTTTACACCTTTCTTTTCTATGGTGTAGGTATTGGACTTTCCACTTTCCAGCATATCCAGAATCATTTTCCACGATTTTTCTCCGTGGCACTCCTTCAGATTTTTCCCGATAAGGTCGCCGTAGTTTTCAAAAGTCTTACGTGCCTTTTCGTTTTGATATACAACATTTGCCTCTTTGTCGCAGACGGTTACCGCACATGATAACTCGTCGGCCCATCTGAGCTCTGTCATTTTTCAAAAATTACTGCTTGTAGAAAGGCATTTTTACAACCTTTGCCTTCAGCAGTTTTTCACGCACCTTAATGAAAATCTCGCTGTCTGTCTTGCTATAGGCAGCAGCTACATACGCCATTCCTACAGGTTTCTTTATTGCCGGACCCATTGTTCCGGATGTAACAATACCAATTTCTGTGCCAGATGCGTCGCAAACAGAATAGCCATGTCTTGGAATACCTTTGTCTACAAGTTCAAAACCTACCAGTCTCTTTTTAGGACCTTCTGTTTTAAGCTTAAGCATGTAATCCTTGTCTATGAAGTCACCCTTAGCCTCACTGAATTTTGTAATCCAACCCAGACCTGCCTCAATCGGAGAGGTCGTGTCGTCTATGTCGTTTCCATAAAGACAGAACCCCATCTCCAGACGAAGTGTGTCCCTTGCACCAAGACCGATAGCCCTGATGTCAAACTCCTTGCCGGCCTCAAAAACTGCTTTCCAAAGCTTATCGGCATCTTCGTTTGCGACATAAATCTCGCATCCACCTGAACCGGTGTAGCCTGTTGTTGAGAAGATTACGTTTGGAATTCCGGCACATGTAAGTTTTTTGAAAGTATAGTACTCCATGTCTGTAACATTCTGGTCACATATTTTTTGCATTGCCTTAAGTGCCAAAGGTCCTTGAACAGCGAGCTGCGCAATTTCGTCAGAAGCATTGTAAAGCTCCTTGCCCGGAGTAATATTGAACTTAGGAGCAATTGCAGCTATGTGAGCATAATCTTTATCTACATTGGATGCATTTACAACTAGCAAATAAGTAACTGAATCTATGCAATATACAAGAAGATCGTCTACAATTCCACCTTTGCCGTTAGGGAAACATGAGTACTGAACCTTGCCGGGTGTAAGTACCGATACATCATTAGAAGTGACATACTGAAGGAAAGCAAGAGCATTGGGACCTTTGACCCAGATTTCGCCCATATGTGATACGTCGAATACACCAACCTTGGTTCTGACGTGATTGTGCTCCTCATTAATTCCAAAATATTCAACCGGCATGTTGTATCCGGCAAATGGTACCATTTTAGCTCCTAACGCAATGTGTTTTTCTGTAAATGCAGTGGTTTTCATTATTTTTTTAATATAGTTTATTTAACATGTAATCTTTGATTTGTGTCGTACACCCATATATCCTCGGGTGCAAAATCTGTATCCATTATCTTGAGCATCTCCTTTGAGGCCTCTGCCTGTGTTGTGAAAGACGCCGCAGAGACAAGCTTATATCCGTTTTTGAACTCGATAAGTTTTGGTTTGTAACCGTTCTTTGAAAGGAAAAGAAACATCTTTTCTGAATTTACAGGATCCTTGAAACTACCGACAATAACATAGAAACGGTCGCTATAGTCAGCTTTGGGAATTTCTGTAATTGTACTCTTTTCCGTAGCAATTTTATTTGTCTGTTGTATGATCTCCTTGGCAATCTCCTTGACATCCCCGGCAACCGCATCTCCGGCAGCCTTTATATTCTCTCTTACCAACTGCGAAAGTGCAGTTGTATCTGCAGATGCCTTTGCAATTGAATCTATCTGCAGCCTTAAAAGGGAATCTTTTAATCTCTGTTCCTCAATAAAGAGATTGGCACTTTTTTTTGCTTCAATCTCTCTTGATGTTGGCATCCCCAATTGAAACCTTACCCAGTCGCATCCCGAAAGAAAAAAAGAGAAAAAAACTAGCAGAATAAACAAATTTGACTTTCTCATAATATACTAATCATTAGGAAATTTGTACTTTCACAAAAATAGCTAATTTAGCAGAAAGATAAAAATAAAAGTATATTTGACACATGATGCAATACATGACCTTTCTCTCCCATCTCCTGTTAATGAGTCTCTTTACAGTTCAGGAGGATACTCTTAAACTTCTTTTCATAGGGGACATTATGCAACATCAGGCACAGCTCGACGCAGCGCTAGTTAAAGGATCAGAAAAAAAAGGGACCCGGGTATTTGACTACTCCTCTTATTTTGCACAACTAAAAGACCACTTCAACAGAGCCGATTTAACCATTGCTAACATGGAGACTACTTTTGCAGGTCCTCCATATTCCGGATATCCCAATTTCAACTCTCCGCACGCTCTTCTGACTGCCTGCGTAGAAAGCGGGATAGACATATTTCTTGCTGCAAACAACCACACTTGCGACAAAGGAAGAAGGGGACTCTCCGGAACAATTGGTCTGTATGACAGCCTTGGAATCGTGTATACCGGTATTTACCGTAATCCGGAAGAGGAAGCAAAGCGTAATCCACTCATCGTCAATATCAGAGGCTTTAAGGTAGCTTTCCTCAACTATACTTACGGAACAAATGGGATCCCTATACCAGCTCCCTTTGTGGTTAAGATTTTGGACACATCGGCAATAAAAACCGATATGGCAAGGGCCAAAGCTCTTAATCCTGACTTCATTATAGTCTGTCCCCATTGGGGTGAGGAGTACAAGCTTGTCCATTCTGCCCGTCAGGAGAGGATGGAGCGATTTTTTTATGCTAACGGAGCCGACTTGATCATTGGATCGCACCCACATGTAGTTCAGGACTATAATATCATAATGGCCGACAGCACATCAATTGCGCATATAACCATTTACTCTCTGGGCAACGCTATTTCAAACATGACAGCGCCAAATACAAGAGTTGGAATGATGGCGGGGATCACTCTATGCAAGGGAGAAAATGGCTCAAAGCGTATACTGGAACCAAAAATTGAATATATTTGGACATCGAGACCAAAGATGTTTGAAAGAAATTTCTCAATTATACCAATACAAGAAAAAGAAAAATATTTACGAAAGAAAAGATGACTGAAAGGATTATAGTACTGGAAGAGATTGACCCGATGGATATTTACGGGGTAAATAATAAGCTGATGGACCTTCTGAGCAGCTACTTTCCTAAGATGAAGATTGTTGCAAGAGGATCGGAGATATTCTTGCGAGGCAGCATAAGCGACATTAGAAAGTTTGAAGAGAAGCTTAACATTCTTATAGATGTGCGAGGCAGAAAGAGCAGGCTAAATGAAGATGATATAAACTCTCTGTTCGACGGTTCACTTGCCGGCGACCAGAGCGTTTCGGACGAAAGGGATATAATTGTTTACGGAACCGAGGGTAAAGTAATAAGGGCCCGCACCAAAAACCAGAAGAGGCTTCTTGACAGTTATTACGACAACGACCTGATATTTGCCATTGGGCCGGCCGGGACGGGAAAGACATACACAGCAATTGCCCTTGCAGTGAGGGCATTGAAGAACCGCGAGGTAAAAAAACTCATTCTCACGCGGCCGGCCGTGGAAGCCGGAGAGAGACTGGGTTTTCTCCCTGGCGATCTTCGGGAAAAGCTGGACCCGTACCTTCAACCTCTTTATGATGCGCTAAGGGACATGCTGCCGGCCAAGAAGCTTCAGGATCTTATGGAGGAGGGAGTGATTCAGATAGCTCCCCTGGCCTACATGAGGGGACGCACACTGGACAGTGCCTTTGTAATCCTGGACGAGGCGCAGAATACTACACTCGGACAGCTAAAGATGTTTCTTACAAGGATGGGGTGCAACGCCAAGTTCATTGTAACGGGCGATGCAACTCAGATTGACCTGCCAAAGAGGTCTGACTCCGGATTGTTGAAGGGGGTCGAACTCTGCGGCAAAATAAAGGGGGTGAGTGTTATAAATTTTAGCAAGGAAGACATTGTAAGACACGCCCTTGTCACCAAGATTGTGAATGCATTCGAGAAGTTCGAACTACCCTAAGCAATCACTCCACCAAGATCGCCCGTTGCAACGCCATTTTTGATAGTCCATACACCATTCACAAGAACATGTTCTATACCTGCGGAAAACTGATGAGGTTCTGCAAATGTTGCTCTGTCAATAATAGTATCGGGGTTGAACACCACTATATCTGCCTGATAGCCTACTGTCAGCAAACCCCTGTCCTTTAGCTTAAGTCTTGATGCCGGAAGTGATGTACACTTCTGAATACCTTTTGACAAATCCATAAGCTTTTCGTCTCTGCAGTATTTCCCGAGAAATCTCGGAAACGAACCGTATGCCCTTGGATGAGGCATGTTTTCAGACAATTTACCGATTGGTGAAGATGCCCCTGCATCTGTGATAGGCATACCCAGAGGGTGTGAGAGAAATAGTTTTACATTCTCTTCTCTCATTGCAAAGCCAATCATGTCTACACTTACTCTCTCTTCTACAAGCAATTTGCGGATAAATGGCCACGGCTCCAGCCCTGCCAGTTTACAGCACTCCTCAATATTGAGACCGATAAATCTCTTGTTCTCAGGCACCCTGGCCGATGTCACCACAACATTTTGTGCACCTCCAAGTCTTTTGATTCTTGCAACTGCATATTCCCCGATTGCCTTTGCAGATGTCTCATTATTTAGTCTTGCAATAATCTCATCTGTAGTTCCCTGACGCTCCTGCATAGGAATGAATACCGATAATCCTGTGGAGAATGCAATGTAAGGGTATCTGTCAAATGCTATGTCAAGCCCCTCTCTAGAAGCAGCTTCAATCTGTTTTATCAGCTGTGGTGCCTTGTGCCAGTTGTTTGCATTCTGAGCCTTTAAGTGAGATATCTGCAGCCTTACTCCTGCTGCCTTTGCCATCGATATGGATTCGGCAACCGCCTCTTCTACTCTGTCGTCCTCGTTTCTCATGTGAATAGCAAACAATCCGTCATACTTTGCCACAACCTTAAGAAGTTCGATTATCTCTTCGGTGGTTGCATATGATCCGGGTGTGTATTCAAGTCCGCATGTCATCCCTACCGCTCCCCTCTCCATCTCTGCTGCAAGGAGCGACTTCATCTCCTTCATATGGGCCGCAGTTGCCGGAACATTGTTATCACCTACCACAACCTGCCTTAGTGTACCCTGTCCTATATAGCTTCTTACATTGAACCCGGCTCTCTGCTTTTTAATATCGTTGTAATAATCCTCAACGCTGTTCCACTTTCCTTTTGGAAAAGAGCTGTCGCCACAATTGCCGCTGATGTCTGTGGTGATTCCCTGATATATCTTGCTGTCGCCAAGTGGCGATATGAATATATTGCCGTCGGTATGTGAATGAATATCAATAAAACCAGGAGATATTGCATTGCCTTTTGCATCGATTATTCTGTCGGCACTGTCACCAATAGATCCTATGGCTGCTATTTTCCCCTCCTTGATACCGATTGCCCCCTTAATGGGTGCTTTTCCATCGCCGGTATATATCAATCCGTTTGAGATTATGGTATCGAAACGGTTGTTCACACTTAGTTTTTTTGAGTCATAGAAACCAAGGCCAAGAGCAGCACCTGCTACCAGTGAACTCTTTAGAAAGCCGCGTCTGGAGATAACGTTTGCCATAGTATAATTTATTGTGCTATATATTATTTATTGAGCTATTTGACGATATTTATTCCATTTGTCTGAAAAACCTTGAACTTGTCACCATCGGCATATACAAGATATGCCTGTACATCCTCATTTGCTGCAAGAAATTCTTTAGTCTTATCCAGCCCTACAACCATAAAAAATGTAGCCAGTGCATCCGCTGTCATTGCATCTGCTGCCACAACCGTTGCGCTGAGTAAACTGTGGCGGACCGGATAGCCTGTCTTGGGATCTATCGTATGTGAGAACTTCTCCCCATCCTCCTCGTAGAATTTCCTGTAGTTACCTGAAGTTGCCAGCCCTTTGCCTGTCAATGACAATACAACCTGCAAGTCATCACCTTGTATCATGTTCCCTTCTACCGGTTTATCAATACCTATTGTCCACTCTTTACCTTTGGAATTGACTCCCTTGCAAAAAATCTCTCCTCCAACTTCTACCAGATAGTTCCTGATACCCAGCTTGTCGAACTCCTTTGCAATAACATCGGCAGTATAGCCTTGCGCTATTGCATTTGCATTGAGTGTGAGCCTTTTATCGCTTTTCACCAGTGCTCCGTCCACTATATTCACCTTGTCCATTCCTACATAAGGAAGTATGCTGTCTATCATTGCCTGTGTCACATGTTCTTTGTTCTTAAAACCAAAGCCCCATATATCGAAAAGTGGTGCCCCTGAAATGTCAAAAGCTCCGTTGCTTATCTGATAAATCTCTTTAGATCTGCTGAAAACATTTATAAACAGAGTATCAATCACGGCACTGTCACCTCTGTTCAGTTTGGAAATTACCGAACTGTCGTTGTATACAGAAAGTGAGTTGTCTACCTTTAGAAGAATGTCATTTACAAAATTATCCAATGAGTCTTTAACATCCGGTGAATATGCAATATGATAGGTGGTTCCCTGAGTGAATCCCTCGATATTTCTATAGGCAATCTCCCTTGAACAAGCACTGGATATTATAGTCAGAATAATAATTGAGGTGAAAATAAAATGCGATGTTTTGCAATATTTCATGACGCTGGTATAATTTGGCACAAATTTAGTATAAAAAACATATCTTTGTATGTTAAAAATGAACTCTAAATATAATATGAGACAATTCGCCAAACTGTTTTTTCCGATAATTATTTTAAGTATTCTCGTCGGAACTTCTTGTAAAAAAAGTGAAACCGACACAACTGTCGTGTACATGACCGGAACTCTTACATTCAGTCTCCCGGACTTTATAATTGCTTCAAGCGTAATTGAGCTCAATGCAACCGGAATTACAGAACCGACAACCGGTATTGCATATAAATGGACTATTCCCGGTTTCAGTGTTGATTCTGTAAAAACTCAGGTAGCTTCGGTAAACGCACCTTCTGTAGTTGGAAATTATACAGTTACAATTACCGCTTCTCATCCGGACTACTCTACAAAAACTGTTTCAAGGTCAACAATTGTAATTAACCCTTCATCGTCGGAAAGTTTTTCAGGTGTGGTTAACGGACCCAATTTCATTACTGATTCAAGGGACGGAAAAAAATACTACTATAATACTGTTGGCGGTCTTGACTGGTTCACTTCAAACCTTAACTGGGCAGGTGCCGGAAGAGTATACAGAGAAACTGATGCACTTTCATACATCTACGGTCGTTTGTACTCATGGACTGAGGCTACAGGAGGTGTATCTGCGAATACTCTTGGCGGCGGACCAAAAGGTGTCTGCCCTACCGGTTGGTCGGTCCCTACAGAAAAGGACTGGGAGAGTCTGGCTAAGGCACTTAACAGCAACGCCGACATCTCTTTTGACAGTACTTGGCCGAATCTGGGCGGAAAGGTGACAGTGAATGCGAAACTTAATTCTGGTAATATCTGGAAGTACAGTCCTAATAATTTACAGAACAACATGTTCTTTTGGAACGCCCTGCCTGCAGGTAATGCATCGGAGAATTTCACAAGGTATTCAAACATAAATTTATACGGATTCTGGTGGTCATCAACGGAAAAGGATGCAGCTAACGGACTATACCGATACATCTACTTCGACAGCCCGGATTTCCCTTACAATTTTGCAAACAAGAGCTATTTCGGAGCATCGGTAAGGTGTGTCCGCAAGGTTCAATAAATCTTAACCCACAAAAAATTTTATTATGAAATTATCAAAAGGTATCATTACACTGCTAGTAATTCTGGGAGCGTTCGTTCTTCTCTTCTTTTGGGCCATGGGTGGTTACAATAAAATGGTTTCTCAGGAGGAAGGAGTTACCTCTGCCTGGTCGCAGGTAGAAAACGTATATCAAAGAAGGGCCGATCTTATTCCGAACCTTGTTGCAACCGTTAAGGGTTATGCTGCTCACGAGCAGGAGACTCTTGAAGGTGTTGTGAATGCAAGGGCCAAGGCTACTCAGACAACAATTGACCCTACCAACATGACTCAAGCGAGTCTGGATAAATTTCAGGCAGCTCAGGGAGAACTTAGTTCTGCTCTAAGCAGGCTGATGGTTGTTGTTGAGAAGTATCCAGATCTTAAAGCTAACCAGAACTTCCTTGAGCTTCAGGCTCAGCTGGAGGGCACAGAAAACAGAATCACAGTTGAGAGACAGAAGTACAACGACATTGCAAAGTCTTACAACACTCTCATCCGTCAGTTTCCTAAAAACGTAATAGCAGGTCTGTTTGGTTTCGAAAGAAAGGTTTACTTCGAAGCTAAAGAGGGTGCAGAGAATGCTCCTAAGGTTGAATTTTAACCGTGGGAACAGATACATTTCTCTCAAAAGCAGATCAGTCGCTTATTGTTAAGTCTATTGAATCTGCGGAGCTCAACACGTCCGGCGAGATTAGGGTTCACATAGAATCCTCGTGCAAGGCCGATCCTGTTGAGAGGGCCGTCTACATATTCAACAAGCTCAAGATGTTCAAAACTAAGGACCGTAACGGGGTCCTTATTTACATTGCCTATAAGTCAAGAAAGTTTTCAATAATCGGCGACTCGGAAATCAACTCCAAGGTACCGGCAAACTTCTGGGACGAAATCAAGGAGAAGCTGTTGAACTCTTTTATCTCTGGCGACATCGTTACCGGTCTGACCACTGCTATCGAAATGTCCGGAGAGAAGCTTAAAGAATTTTTTCCATACGCTAAAGACGACATAAATGAACAGAGCAATGAGATCTCGTTTGGTAAATAGAGAATTTGCTATGGCAGACAGAGTCTTTGCCGCGGGCAACAATTTTTTTGCTGTTGCAGGCAGAGTCGTTGCGGTTGGCAACAAAACTTTTGCTCTGGCAGGCAGAAGGCTCTCTGTTGCCTGTCTGCTCCTTATGTTTATATTTGTTTCCTCTACTATGCTCCAGGCTCAGGTTCCGGCAAGACCCTCTCCACCAAAACTGGTGAATGACCTTGCGGGAATTTTTTCGTCAGAAGATGTAATCTACCTCGAAAACAAGCTTGTAGATTTTGCCAACAAAACTTCAAACCAGATAGCAGTTGTGACCCTTAAATCCCTTGAGGGTATGGACAAGTCGCAGATGGCATATTCGATTGGCGAACAATGGAAGGTTGGTCAGGAGAAGTTTGACAATGGTGTTGTAATTCTTATTAAGCCCAAAGCCGGCAGCGAAAGAGGCGAAGTCTTCATTGCCACCGGTTACGGACTTGAGGGTGCACTGCCCGATGCAATATGTAAACGTATTATTGAGAACGAGATGATCCCAGAATTTCGGTCAGATAACTACCTCAGCGGTGTAGATAAAGCTTTGGCGGTTATAATGCCGATTGCTGCTGGCGAGATCAGCTCTGCTGAATACGCTAAGAAAACCGCAGGCTCAGGAGCATTCGGATCGATTGGCCTGATAATCTTTATAATCGTAATCTTCATAATAATGGTCTCCAAGAAGGGAGGCTCCTCAAACATTGGGGGAGGCGGCAAAAAAGGACCAAGCGCAATGGAACTCTTGCTTTTGGCGTCACTGATGTCCGGCGGCAGAGGTCGCTCAGGCGGATTCGGCGGTGGCGGCTTTGGTGGTGGCGGAGGCGGTGGCTTCGGAGGCTTTGGCGGCGGCGGGTTTGGCGGCGGCGGAGCTGGCGGCAGCTGGTAACCTTGCCACAGTTTTTAGCAACTATTTAATATTCAACTAAATAATAAGGCCAGACAAAATTTGTCTGGCCTTATTATTTACATATAGCTTGAATTTAAATTTGGTGGACAGTTAGTAACTAATTGATTAGCATGCATATATGCATGTTTCTCATTTTCATTGCTTAGCTTACTTTGCGCCTCAATTTGCGGTAATTGCTTATTTATATGCATATTACAAAATCGGAACTCTTTTATTTGACGACTTTACAAGATACAACATGCTAGTAAATAGCGATTTGCCACGTTTTGCGGCGCGTCCATGTGGGAAACGCCAAGGAAGTTTAAAGCTCAAAGAGCTCAAGAAGGTATGTGTCGGCAAGATTTGCCTCCACATGGTTTTACTACCACATTGCAGTAGTTTTTAGCAACTCGCTTATAAACAGATAATTATCAGAATAGTAAGGCCGGACAATCTATGTCCGGCCTCACTATTTACTTATCTTATAAGAAGTTACTAAAAACTACTGCAATGTCAGGTGTACCACCACAATCTCAGAGACTGTGCCGATTCTGTATTTCGGGCCCCAGAGTCCGAGGCCGGATGAGACATAGTAGTGGGTGTTGCCTTTTTTCTTATAGCCGTATGGTAACTCGAATATCCAGCTGACGATGTGGTTGCCGGGCCAGAATTGTCCGTTGTGGGTATGCCCGGAAAGTTGCAGGTCTATGCCGTTCTGCTCTGCATCGGCAAGGTTGAATGGCTGATGGTCGAGCAGTATCTTTGGGATATCTGCATCAAGCCCCTTTACAAGATCGGTAAGAGTAGCCCTATGATGGTTTGTCTTGTCGTCACGGCCGATGATGTAGAGTGTGCTGTCGGCTGCAAGAGCAGAGGAGTCCTTCAGAAAGTGAATGCCGGCCGATTCAAGGTATTTGTAGATTTCTTCCTTGTGTCCACCATAAAATTCGTGGTTGCCTGTAATTGCATAAACGCCATGGGTGGCTTTAATCTGCGCTAGCACCTCTGCCATCTTCTCATTAACCAGAGGAGCAAGATTCATGTCTGCAATATCACCGGCCAGCAATACAAGGTCGGGATTCTGATTGTTTATCAGGGTCACATATCTCTCTAAGTTTTTGCGATTTATGTATGAACTAAGGTGTATGTCGCTGGCCATGACTATAGTAAGTTGTTTTTGAGCAGCCACTTCTACTGATGCCTCATCTATGTTTGTTAGCTCTTTGGAGGACTGCTCGTTATTCGTCTGCTTCTCGTTGGCTGTCTGTTTCTGGATATACTGTGGCTTATCAAGAGTGATGTCGAGTGTGGTGACTATAGGGTTGTTGAACTTGTGATTGCCAAAAGCGAGAAGGGTAGAGACAAAAACAACTCCGGCCACAGCCAGAGTAAGCTTTACAATAGCATAGTGGTCCTTTATGAAAAGGGGCAGGAAGTGGAAAAAGTGGTTAGCGATCCTGACGATGTCTATTGCAAATACATAGAAAAAGAGGTAGATGACGGCAATGAGCCATGTGAAACCCACTGCAGAAAGAACGGAGGAGAATCCCTCGGGAAGACTATCACCCAGAAACATCCTTGCAAAGAAAGATGCCATGGAGAGTGCAAAAATGAGTGTATAGCCAATTTTAAGCCATAAGCCGGTTGGCAAAGATTGCCATCCTCTTATAAAAACATAGGTGGTTGCACCCATGACCACTGAAAAAACTACTAGAAAAAACAGGTATTTCATCCGCAAATAATTATTTGTTTACAGATTACATAAGTTTCTTGAAGAAGTCGTTGCCCTTGTCGTCCACCAGAATGAAGGCAGGGAAGTTTTCAACTTCAATCTTCCAGATAGCCTCCATGCCCAGTTCGGGATATTCAAGAACCTCGACTTTCTTTATGCTGTCCTGAGCAAGTATTGCTGCAGGGCCGCCAATGCTGCCGAGATAGAACCCGCCATACTTATGACAGGCATCGGTAACCTGCTGGCTCCTGTTTCCTTTGGCTATCATTATCATGCTACCACCATTGCTCTGGAAAAGATCTACATAGGAGTCCATACGGCCCGCAGTTGTAGGTCCGAATGAACCACTTGGCATTCCGACAGGGGTTTTGGCAGGTCCTGCATAGTAGATAGGGTGATCCTTAAGATACTGAGGCAGACCCTCTCCTTTGTCAAGACGCTCCTTGAGTTTTGCATGGGCTATGTCCCTTCCAACAACGATTGTACCATTAAGCAGAAGGAAAGTAGATACCGGATATTTTGACAGATCGGCCAAAACCTCCTTCATAGGACGGTTCAAATCGATCTTTATTCCACCTTCATGAGCAGCGTTGCCTGTTCTGAATTTCTCAGGAACCAGCCTGATTGGGTTTGAATCAAGAGTCTCCAGCCAGATTCCCTCCTTATTGATTTTTGCCTTTATGTTTCTGTCGGCACTGCACGAAACACCCATACCCACAGGGCACGATGCTCCATGTCTTGGTAAGCGGATAACCCTTATGTCGTGAGCAAAGTATTTGCCACCGAACTGTGCCCCTATTCCAAGAGTATGAGCAGCCTTAAGCAGCTTAGCCTCCATCTCCAGATCTCTGAAAGCATGCCCCTCCTCACCACCGGTTTTTGGCAGCTCATCAAGATATTTTGCAGATGCAAGCTTTACATTTTTCATACACATCTCGGCAGATGTACCGCCAATTACAAATGCTATATGATATGGGGGACAGGCGGCTGTTCCAAGGGTCTTCATCTTCTCAATCAGAAACTTCTCTAGCGAAACAGGGTTAAGTAAAGCCTTTGTCTCCTGGAAGAGGTAGCTCTTGTTAGCAGACCCACCCCCTTTGGCAACAAACAGAAACTTGTACTCGTTTCCATTTGTAGCATAAATATCAATCTGAGCAGGAAGATTGTTTCCTGAGTTCTTCTCGTTATACATGTCCAGAGCAATGGTCTGAGAGTAGCGCAGGTTGTCCTGAGTGTAAGTATCAAAAACACCATGCGAAAGAGCCTCCTCATCGCCGCCGCCTGTCCACACACCCTGCCCCTTCTTTCCCACTATTGTAGCGGTACCTGTATCCTGACAAAAAGGCAAAACCCCTTTTGAAGAGATATCGGCATTCAACAACATTGTAAGAGCAACTGCCCTGTCGTTAACGCTCGCCTCGGGGTCACTCAGAATTTTTGCAACCTGCTCGTTATGTTCCGGACGAAGCATGAATGCGATATCGTGAAACGCCTGTTTTGCCAGCAACCTCAAACCTTTGGGATCCACCTTAAGTATCTCCTGTCCATCCATCTGAGTTACAGAAACATATTCTTTTGTGAGCAGATGGTACTCTGTCTTATCTTTCCCCAAAGGGAACATTTCGTTAAACTTAAACTCCATATCTAAATAGTGTATGTGGTTATGTTGATGTAATTATATTAGTCCGATTATTTAAAAACAACAATCGTTAATGGATAGAGTTCTCCATAAGGAAAGATTTCATGAACTCATTTATATCTCCATCCAGAACTCCCTGAGTATCTGATGTCTCATATCCAGTCCGTAAATCCTTGACCATCTTATACGGGTGGAGCACATAACTCCTAATCTGCGAACCCCACTCAATCTTCATTTTAGTACCCTCAAGTTCGGCAGCCTTCTCCCTCCTCTTTCTCAGTTCCAGTTCGTACAGATGCGATTTCAGGATTCTAAGTGCATTCTGACGGTTGTCGAGCTGAGAACGCGATTCTGTATTCTCCACACAAATACCTGTAGGAAGATGCCTCACCCTCACCCCGGTCTCCACCTTGTTCACATTCTGCCCCCCTGCTCCACCGGAACGAAAAGTGTCCCACTCAATATCCCCGGCATTTATCTCAATTTCGATAGTATCGTCTACCGCAGGATAGACAAAGACAGAGGAGAATGTGGTCTGACGCTTCCCCTGCGAATTGAACGGAGAGATCCTCACGAGCCTGTGCACTCCGTTTTCGGTTTTTAGGTAGCCGTAGGCATAATCACCCTCAAACTCAATTGTAACAGATTTGATTCCTGCCTCCTCGCCCTCAAGCAGGTCGTAGATATGCACTTTATAGCCATTTCTCTCGCCCCAGCGGACATACATCCTCATAAGCATAGACGACCAGTCGTTGCTCTCTGTACCACCGGCCCCTGAGTTGATCTTAAGAATAGCACCCAGATTATCACCCTCGCTGCCAAGCATATTTCTGATTTCCAGTGCATCCAGAATAGAGATAAGTTCCTTGTAGTGGACCTCAAGCTCCTTTTCCAGAGAACTGTCTTCCTTAGAGAAGTCAATCAAAACCTCAAGGTCACCGATAGATTTTTCAATCTCCGAGAATCCCTTTACCCAATACCTTGTAGCTGAAATCTTTTTAAGAAACACCTCTGCCCCCTTAGGATCGTTCCAGAAGTCCGGGGCCTGGGTCCTTGCTTCACCCTCCTTTAGTTCTTCGATTTTACTATCGATGTCAAAGAGACCTCCCCAACGTAAGTGCACGCTGCTGGATCTCTTTCAATTGCTCCAGATTAATCATTTTTATTCAGTTTTTGAACTGCGAAGTTAACCAATAATTTTGTTAACCGCCTGCAAAATTTTGTCGTATTCGAAACCCCGCGAAAGAGCAAACCTGATAAGCTTGAATTTACGACTCTCCTGCTCCTCTCCCGGCTTCAGGCTCCTTGCCTTGGTCTCCAGAATCCTGAGCAGTGTGTTCCTCTCGCTGTCGACATCTAGTTGTGAAAAGGCATAACTTATTGCCTCCTCGGAAACCCTCCTGTTTTTAAGTGCAAATGCAATTTTGCGGACACCCCAGCCACTCAGTCGCGACTTATCCCTTACAAAAGCCAGAGCAAACCGCTCCTCGCTGAGAAAATCGTCGGCCTTAAGCTTGATAATTATAGCATTGACCTCCGCTGGAGACAATTCATAACGCTTTAGTTTCAAGCGGATATCGTGCTCGCAATACTCACGTGCAGAACACATCCTCTGCATAGATGAGAGTGCACCGGACACCGGTTTCGGGCTTTTTTTGTTGTTGGTTGGACCGTCCATAAATCTGACTTCAAAAATAGTCAATTATTTTCGTGTTGAATTATCGCACATTCTTTTTACCTTTATTTTTCAATTCTTAACCTATAAAATTCAGATGACGACTAAAGGGAAGGTGGTGATTATCGGTGCCGGCATAGGAGGTATAGCCACGGCTGCATTTTTGGCAAAACAGGGTTTTAGTGTAGAGGTATATGAGAAAAATGCGAACCCGGGGGGACGTTGCAGTCAAATGGTACAGGAGGGGCACCGTTTCGATCTGGGAGCAACCATACTGTTGATGCCGTCGCTTTACAGAGAGGTTTTCACTGTATTGGGGCTGGACATGGACAAAGAGCTCGAAACCACCTCACTCGAACCGGTCTACAAGATCTTTTACGGCGACGGCAGCGATTTCCCTTACACCCGCATCGAGGAACAGATGAAGGCACAACTCGAGGCAATTGAACCCGGCAGCTATCTGCAATACAAAAAGTATGTAAAAGAGGGGTACGATTTCTTCAACCGCTCAATGAACGGCCTGCTAAACAGGAATTTCGACAATATCTTCCAGTTTATAAACTTTAAAAATCTGCTGCTGCTTATCCGCCTGAAAACCTGGATACGACACACAGATTATATAAAACGATTCTTCAAGGACGACCGTCTGCAAAAGGCATTCACTTTCCAGAACATATATGTGGGTCAGAACCCCTTCCGTCAGCCTGCATTTTTTTCCATGCTCTCAAGCGCAGAGGTAATTGAGGGAGCCCTGTTCCCAAAAGGGGGCATGCACAGGATTGTGGAAACTCTGCTCAGGAAAGCAATAGATAACGGCGCAAAATTTTATTATAAGAAAGAGGTGGAGAGGATTGTCACTGAGGGTAATAGAGCAACAGGGATACAATTGAAACACGGGAAGAGAGTAGAAGCAGATTATGTGATTGCCAATGCCGACCTTCCTTATGTATACAATGAGCTGCTACCCGACAATGCCGCAGCAAACAGTCTCATGAAGAAGGAGTACTCCTGTTCTGCAATGGTGTTTCACTGGGGTGTCGACAAAATCTATCCTCAGCTTGAGCACCACAGTATCTTCCTGAACGAACCATACAAAGAAGGAATGAGAATAATCTTCGACGAAAAATCATTGTCGGCAAATCCAAGTTTCTACGTACATGCCCCGACTCGCACCGATGTAACAGCAGCACCGGAAAATCAGGATACCATGTCGGTAATCATTCCTATTGGTCGTGTAGACGAAAAGCATAATCAAGATTGGCAAAGCCTTAAAAAATCGGCCCGGGAGTCTGTGATCCGTCGTCTTAAAGAGGCAGGACTCACCGATATAGAGGAGCATATAAAGTTCGAGATATGTTACCTGCCAACAACATGGGAGAGTTACTGCAATGTAGTACATGGTTCAGTCTTTGGTAGTCTGAGCCATACAATTTTCCAGATGGGCTATTTTCGTCCGCATAATCGCCACGATAAATATAAAAACCTCTATTTTGCCGGAGGAAGCACCCACCCGGGCAATGGTGTCCCACTTGTGCTTCTGTCGGCCAAACTGACAAGCGAAAGAATATTAAAGGCAACAAAAAAATAAGCTCCATGGAAATATCTTCACAAACAGACAAACAGATCTATACCGATATCTTCAACAGCATAGACTTTGAAAAGATAATCGACCACCCAAATATACTTATTGCGGCAAACTTCTGGGACGACGAGAGATACCGTGCCGCAAAGGTGTGTTACAGGTTTATGCGATATATTGACGATTTGGTAGACAACTATAAATCTGAACATATAACCATAGATGCCGACGAGAAAATCAGACTCGAAGCCGAAGTGAGCCGATGGATAAAAAGTGTCATGACAGCAACCGACTTTGTTCAGGCGAGTGATGAAATGAGGGAACTTATTGAAACCGTCAGGAAGTTTCACATCCCTGTCTGGCCCCTGGAGGCGTTTGCCAAATCTATGATTTACGATATTTACAACGACGGTTTCGCATCAATTCAGGCCTTTAAGGATTATGCAGCAGGGGCGTCAGTAGCTCCTGCGGCCATTTTCGTACATCTGTGCGGTCTCAGAAAAGTGAACGGTGAATATCAGGCTCCTGACTTTGATGTAAAAAACGCTGCTGAATCTTGTGCCATTTTCAGCTATCTGGTACATATTATCCGCGATTTTGTGAAGGACCACACCCACAATCTCAACTACTTCCCTAACGACCTGATGATCAAAAACAACCTCGACCGTCAGAACCTTTTGCAAATGGCTCAGGGGGCCCCAATCACCGACGGTTTCAGAAATATGATAGCCGAACTCTACCATGAAGCAAATAAATACAGAGTCAAAACATTAGAGATAATCCGGGAGATCAAACCGCTTGTAGAGCCCCGCAGCGAACTCAGTCTGGAAATTATCTTTGCCCTCTACACCATGGTCTTCGACCGCATAGACATAAAACACGGAACCTTTACAACCACAGAACTCGACCCCACCGCAGCAGAGATAAAGCAACGGGTGTGGGATGTGATTAAAAAATTTGTTGTCTCAACCAGATTGCCATAAAGTGATCGTAAACGATATAACCGTCCTTAGTTTTGTAAACCAGCTCTTTATTAATTAAATTCTTTAGTGCACTGTTCACGCTGCTTGCTGCCTTGAGTTTATATCCGGCAATGAACTCCCCTGAATTGATCTCCTTAACACATTTTGATTTGGCAATCGCCTTGAGTAGCTTGGCATTACTCAATGGGTAAGCAGTCAGGAGATTCTCGTATGCGTAAGTAGATTCGGCAACTACCTCATCTATGGCATAATTCACCAATTGGTTATCAATTTGTTGGTTGTATCCGTAAAGCCGGTTGAGCAGAACCTGTATATACCATGTATGACCGCTGAACTCATCGTATAGGTAATCAAATGTCTGCTTATCAAGAGTTCGACCCTGTTGAACAAAAAAATCTGATGCAAAATGATAATACTCTGTTTTATCAATGCTGTCCACAGATAGCAATTGCGTACTTTGATAGAATGGACGTTTTGCAGAAAGGAATATCTCCTGCATTACATGTTGCTTACTTCCTGCAAAAATGAAGTTGATATTTGGAATAAACTGGATATATGATCGGAGAAGTGCCTCGATGCCTTTTTCTGGATAACCGGAAATTTGCTGAAACTCATCAATCGCTATATAACATCTTTTATCTGAAGATTGCAGGTATTCGAAAATTTCTTTTAATGTTTTCTCTTCTGATAACGGTGCTACATCGATTGTGAATTTTGGAATTCCTGTTAGCTCATCAAAGGTAAAAACTGGCCGACAACTCTTTATAAACTGGCTTACTCTGCCAATTGCTTTTTGTGGAGTTGTATCCAGACTGCCAAGTACTGTGTTTGCAAAAAGTCGGATAAATTCACTTAAATTTTGTGTTGGATAGATATCTAAATAAATTGTTACTATATCTGGTTGTTGTTCTTGAAGTTTGTAAAATACATTTTTTATAAGCCCTGTTTTACCCATACGACGGGGAGCAGTCAAAGTAATGTTTCTACCGTTATGTAGAGCTTTTAACATTGTTTCTGTCTCCTGAGTACGGTCGCAGAAAAACTGCGGGCTGAAATATCCTGAAATCAGGAATGGGTTATTTGGTTTCATTTTTACGCATTTTATTCATTACACATTTTGCGTTACGCGTTTTACGTTACACAAATTACGCAATAAGAATTTTAATAACCAAATAATGTTAGACTGCGCACAAATTGTCCTATTATTATCGGTATCCAAAGTATTTTAATAATATCCTGTGATTTGTTTTTCAATTACCCATTTACCTACTTAGCGATTACTACAACTGGATTATCATTCACGTTAAGATTTTTGACAATCTCTGCCAGTTTTGGAGAGACGCTGTGGGTTCTTGTATATTCTATAAGCGAAGCAGCTGAGATAACCATTACAAGACTATTGTCGTATGAAACATATGCAGGCCAGAACGGAGGACCACCCAAAAGGTTCTCGCGGAATCCCAGAACTCCCTTTTCTGTCTGATTAAGGAATGAAAACTCACCCGTCTTCTTCTTAAAGATTGCATAGGAATCGTTAAGAACATAGGTCCTTTTTCCGTTGGCTGATATTTTGTCGTAAGGTTCATGTGTATAGTCTCTCAAAGCAACATGTAGAAGCAGAAAGTTGTCAGTCTCCATTATCTCATCTCTGCCCATGAGCGATACATGTTTCCCTTTTGTAGCACTAATGGAATATCTATCCATAGAGGAATTCCGAAACTTGCCAAAATTGAATATATATGGCGTATCGACTAGTAAATCGGACCCAATTGATAGTACAGAATCGATACTTTCATAAACTAACCTGATTTTATCTTTGTATCTTAATAAGAAAGGCGCGTCAAGATTAATCAGTATTTTTACTTTTGATTCCTTATTTTGATAAGTCCTTTTTCCTCCGGGTCCTAATAATGCCGTAGGTTTCAGTTCCCTGATGATCTGATATGCTGGCAGTTTTGCTATTGGGATAAGGAATTTAACCTCACCCAGTGAGTCATATACAACAGCAGAGAATTTGGGTTTATCATAGTAAAATCTAATTGCTGCCACATAGGTAGTATCATCAAGCCATAGAGGATCCTCTATGCCGATTTTTTGTTTTTTAGAGGGAACAAATTTGCTGATGAATTTTCCGGTACGGTCATATTTGAATACATACCCGCCTGTAGAATTAATAATAAGATTTCCGTTATGTGGAGATACATAGATGTTTTCAGGGAAGACATACTCCTGAGGACCTCGTCCTCTTCTCCCAAAATTTCTCAGAAACTTACCATCATTATCAAATATTTTAATACTATCTGTTATATCTCTTATATATATCCTGTCATTTTCGTAAATCACTCTTACTATCCTACCAACAAGCGACGCAGTAGAAGTTTCCAATGGTATATAGCGAATCTCCTTTGCCACTTCGCTTATATCTGTAATTCTCCCTCCACCGACACTGCCGGCTACATCTATGACTCTCAAATCCTTTACCTCTTTCCCTTTATTTGGTGAGCAGGAAAATGACACAAATATTGATGCCACAACAATAATACAACCTATGCTTTTCATCATTGATTAATTTATAGTAAATGGTAATCTAGTATTATCAAATTTAACAAGAATAACGACAGATAATATACAGAAAACTCTTGCAGCGTTTTGTTGCGCTTTTTCATCCGATAACAAATTGGCTATCTGATGCTTCAAAAATTTCTGTTGCGTTTTGTTGCGCTTTAGTCGCGGTGATTCAGATCTTTTGAAAAGATATTAAAGGTGATTTTGGGGTCATAAGGAAGGCCCTCTATTGCAAGAATTTTTCCTTTGATTCTTGCTTTCATCGCTCAACAAACTGTCCTATTTGATAATTCTACTTCTTCAGTTTCACCAGCACCAACACCGGATTATCGTTCTCCTTGAGTTTTGAGGCAATCTGTTTGAATTTGTCCGATACAGAAGCTTTTTCTGCATAGGACATAAAATCTGTTGCCTGTATAGAGGACACCATATACCCGTCTTCACTGATGTACAATGGCCAGATTGCAGGCCCCCCTTCAAAATCGTCAACAAATCCTTCCTGATTGATGTCTGGTTGGTCAACAAAGGTGAATTCTCCTGTTTTTTTGTTGAACAGTGAACATGAAATTGGAACTTTGTACGTTTTACCTATTGCCCCTTGTTCTCCTCCCTTTAACATCTCCCTTGGCTTGTATGTCAAAGATCCCAGATGAAACTGCATAAACAGATACTTATCACTTTCGTAAATAGCTGCGAATCTACATATATATGGTAAATTATTATTAAATCTCATTTCTAAATCTGCGTTATTTATATTATATTTTCCGTAATTAAATATATATGATGTATCAACCTGCAAGTCTTTATTGATTCCTAGAATATACTCGTTGGTACCATGTATTATCCTAACACTGTTGTTGAACTTATATATTTGTATATTTTCAAGTCCATAAGATCTTTTTAAAGTCTTTACAAATTCTTTCTCCTGGTCGGGGTATTTTACCTGAAGTTTAACATTTAAAGAACTGTCGATTGCCGCAACGGAATACCCTGAATTCGATGCTATTATGGGCGAAGAAGGTAAAACAAACAGATTCTCATTCAATTTTAAAGCAAAACTGCATTTATACCCTGCCAAATCTTTGCTACCAATAATGTTGATGGTTTTAATAAATGTACCATCAGGTTTATATTCAATTATCTTGTTAGATGTCTTAATATATAGCTTATCATTAAGATTATCTATTTGCAGGTTATTAAAATATTCATACTCATGTGGGCCACGGCCTAATCTGTTAAATTGATTTATAAAATTTCCTCTTTTATCAAATTTAAAGATAACACCACGGTGTTGGAAATAATAAAATATCCCCTTTTCAAAATATATCTTATTGAATGGAGGCCCGAGAAGTGATTTATCATTAGACTCTAGAGGAATATACAGAATTTCACTAGCAATTTCAGAAAGGTTTACAACTCTCCCTCTGCCAATGTTGCCTGCGACATCAATGATTCTCAAATCTTTGTTATTGTTTTCTTTTTTTGAATTGCACGAAAAAACCCCCAATAGGGCTGCAATAGTCAATATAAATATTATGTTTTTCATGTCTAAATATTTAATAATTTTACCCATAAACAGAGGCTTTTCAGTGTTTTAAATTAACATTAATTACACCTACAAAAACAAAAGAAAGGACTTATCGAATAATTAAAGTGCCGTTATTAGTGTGGATATTGGTAAATAATAGGCAAAACAATATATTTCATATTGCTATAACTGGAATTCCAATGCGTTTCTATTGCATTCTCTTATTTAATAAGCGTTCAATAATTTTTGGAGTCAATCCTTCTATTAATAATTCTGTTGAATGTCTAGCCTATTTATCTGTCTAATCATGCTTCATACAAATATGATTTACATTTACTCTATCAAATCCATCAAAGAACTTGTTACTATACTAACCACGCAGTTTTGTGTTCGAAATACGTCTCATCGGATTGTCACAACTACTTTCTGGTATACGTATTTGTCCCAGTCTTTAGAACAACTTTATTAAAGGATATTTATTCCTCTTCCTGATAATTTCATCCCTTTTGGAGAATAAATAGTCATGGATGTTTCGTAATAGAAAGCAAATTTATATTAATAAGCACTGTTTGATATAAATAGCTTACCAGTTTCTTTGAATACAATGTACAGGACAAGCCTCTATAGCTTCTTCAACATGATCTCTCTTTTCGGAAGTATCCATCGGATTCTTCGCTTGAGCTATTTCGTCAAATTCTCCGTCTTTAGAAAATTCAGCAGGAAAATTTTCCCAACAGGATCCACAATAAATGCAATCCGGGAAAATTGACACCCAATTTTCCGGAAGTGCATATACACTAATTGAAACAAAGAGTAAAGGAATTGTTAATAATAACATATATAGCATACGTTTGCTTTTTGTCGTTTTAATAAATAAATTTTTCATAAAATATTTTTTTTTGTTAATAAAAAGAAGTGAAATAAAGAAAATATTCAAACAGTGCTATTACATTCACAAGATTAAAAAATAGTATTAAGGGAAAAAGTATAATTAACATAATTTATTTTCATTCAATATCATAACTGGGCACTTATTCCCAGATTATTATTAATCGTATCTAATCCAGTTCATTGACATTTTTGCAATAGCTCTTTTTAGCCTCTGGCATCATAATACATGCAGAATCTTCAAATATTTTGCAAAAACGTATTTCTTTGGCTTCTCATAAAGGACATCTTGTAATATTATTTCCAAAGCATAAATGATAAAACTTTCGCTCATACTTTCACAGGAAATTAGTTAGCCAAAGACAATACACAATAATGGATTTCAGCAAACGAAATTGTTAATATACTTATTGCCCTCATATTTATTTTCTCTCTTGTCAAAAATTTGTACAGTACAAAATCTATAAGATGAGCGTAAATATTTACCTACATTCAGATTGCCTTTGCACGAAATTAACAACCACATTTTCAACCTAATTCGCCACGTAAGTAAACGCCATATAAAAAGGAGATTTACAATTATTAAAAGAACTTATTAAATTTTAGCTGCCCATTAATGATTCAACAATAATGATTAAGCCATTATGAAATTCATACAACAAACACATAACTATCCTTTAAATTTGATCACGCAAAAAATGAATCGGAGAATTAATTTCTTCAATAATTCCTTTTTCTGTTTTAATCTTCCATTCTCTTTTAATTAAAATATTCCAGATTTCTTTCACATTAATCTTTTCCTTCGAATAAAAGATTCTTATCACTAGCTCGCATTCATCGTTCAAATTCGTTTCTACACCTAAAAGAGCTTCATTTAAAGAGAGGTAATTCGCTAAAACAGGGAGGCCCCTAGCAACCATTGGCTTTTCAATATCAGGATAGACCACATCATATATTGCTAAGGTTTTCTCATCAATGTTTTCCTTGAACATCTTTTTATACGGACGGAAAAGCAGTTCTAACAACTCTCTTTTTGAAACAGTGTCAATTTTATCTTCTGCATTCACGAACCTGAAATCGACCTTCTCCTTCTTCACCTTACCTCCATGCATAAGAATATCCATCTCTTTCATTTCAACAACCTTCTTAATATAATCAATATCAACCGGCTCTGTCATGTCCATATAGATCCTTAATGTAAGGGGTTTTGAGTATTCCGATTCCAACCCATAATACTTTCTTTTCCCTTGCCTGAATTGCATACCCAGATAATTCACATCTATAGGGTCAGTCATATTTTCTGTATGAATGGTGACTACCTTGACACTTTTAACCTCTTTAGCCGGCTGTGATATCTTAAACTTTACGGGCTTATAAATACTCTTTTCAATATCGCTGACTGATATCTCTTGAGGGTTATATAGTATTTCTACCCTGTGGTGCTGAATGTATGCTTTTACCCCATATATCCCCGGGATGTTTTGCACCTTCTTAGCAAAATTCATTGAACTGGCATAGCACTTGACAGATCGCAACCCACGTATCTCTATTGATTCTGTTTTTGTAGTTTTATAATTGCCCCATTTGAGATTTACCATAGGAACCTCCCACTTACTGCCAATTACAATTCCAATGAAGAACAGGAGCACAACAACAATGGGCAGTATCCGGTGAAGCCATTTGTTACCATTTACAGAGAGAGCAGAATACTTACATTCAGCAATACAATCGCAACACATTGTACAGTCTACGTGTTTGATAACATCATTCTTATTAACGGGGATATTGTATGGACATCTTTTAACACAATCATCACAATTTGCCATGCATTTCTTCTTGTCCCTTCTGATTTTCAGCAATGGGAACACTTTTACCTGCTTAAAGAATATCTCACTTAAATAACCGATTATGCAAATAGAGGCAAGCAGCAAATACCAAGGCAATTTAAGCCCAAGCAGGAGTGAGAGATAGTAGATTAAGAACAATGCTATAACTGATAACAGGTACTTAAAAATATTATTGATGGCTCCTAATGGGCATATATATTTGCACCAGAACATCTTAATAAAGAAGCTACCAATTAATATCAGATAAATGGCGGTCAAGGACATCCACAGACTGATCTCCCCTTTAAATCCTGTTGCAAAAGCATAGTATGGGTCAAACTGTTTGCAGAATAGCTCTGATGAGGAAATAGAAATATAGAAAACAACAAAAAGGAGGATATATTTGACCGATCTCAGGATTTTATCCAATACCGAATCTTCCCTGACTACAAGTTCCTTGAAATTTGAGAATTTCCGGAGTTTTGTCAGAAGTTCGTTAACATATCCTAATGGACACAGATAGGCGCAAAAAAGCTTGCCCAAAGAAAAGACCGCAAATACAAGTAGTATTCCCATGGCAATCTGAACAGTTGTCATGTCGCAAGCTAAACTGTCATTCACAAAAAATGATGCCAATGCCTGTATCCCTCCAAAGGGACAATAAGCTTCTACACTCGCACTCTTTGTAAAATCAAAAACATTAATAGAGAAGATTACTATCAGGGCCAACACTGCCACTTGAAGAAGCCTTCGGGTAAAATTTGTTTTTAAAGTTTGCATATATTCTTGTCATAAGATTTTGTGTATCAAATGTAACGAGAATATTGTCCGACAAAACGCAAATTGCTCTTGCAGCGTTTTGTTGCGCTTTTTTTGCTTATATCACACTGTTTATGTGATGTTTACAAAATTTTTGCAGCGTTTTGTTGCGCTTTTACTATAGTAATTATTGTCATTAATGATGAATTATGTATACTAAAAGCGCAACATTTAACGAAAATTTCTTTTAGAAATTACACCATAATGCAGCTGCAGGACAGGCATTCACAGCAATTTTAAAATCTGCCATATTTGAAATCGGATTTTTAACTATAATCTTACCATCAGCGGTCTGGATTATATCTTCTGGATCTAATGAAACGCAACTTCCGCATTCAATACACAATTCAGTATTTACTCCACCTGAATATTCTTTTTTTGCAAATCCAGTAATTGTTACAAGAAGTAAAGAAAATACGATAATTGTTAGTAGAACTCTACGTCGTTTCCTGCTCGATAAGATAAATTTTTTCATACAATTTAAATTTTTATGATATTAAATTTAAATGTACAGAGAACATTAGCAGACAAAACACAGAAAACTTTTGCAGCGTTTTGTTGCGCTTTTTTATCTGATAACAGATTGGTTATCTGATGCTTTCAAAATTTTCGCAGCGTTCTGTTGCGCTTAATCGCGGTGGTTATGATCTTTTGAAAAGATACTGAAGGTGTTTATAGGGTCGAAAGGAAGGCCCTCTATTGCAAGAATTTTTCCCTTGATTCTTGTTTTCATAGATCTAACACTTGATTGTGAATTACTGAGCAATTCAGAGATCTCTTTTGAACTGAACTTTAGGTCGTATAAAATTAAAACAACAATTTCCATATCGGATAAAGTTGTCAGGTATTTCACATTCGGATTGGCAGAAATAAAATTCTCACTATGGGCTAATACCGATAGATTGTCCTTCGATAGCGACCGGATATTGTTTAGAGAGTCATTTATATCATCTGATAACTCACTCGAAAACTTTCTGCTTCGGTTGGCATGTTTGTTTATATCATCAACCAACCTCGGCAATGCCTCAATCGTTGTTTCGTGAATCTGGTTAATGAAGTTGGTTCTGGTTAATTGTCCTTTCAGAGTTGATATCTGGCTTAGTGCGTTTTCATGTTCCAGAAAAGTTGACCAGTATTTTTTTCTTAATCTGAATATAATAATTGAGGAACATATTAAAAGCAGAAATATTGTTATGCCTAGAATTACACCTGTCATTTTCGTTTTTGTCAGTGAATTTTTCGTTTTAGTCAGCTCTTTTTTTATGTTTAGCAATGATCTCTTTTCAACTTTTGAAGAGGCAGATAAGTAAGAAGGAAGCACTTTCCTGCTATTTTCTAATGCAGATTTATAGTCTCCGTTTGAGGCATAAGCATCTGAAAGATATTTGTAATAAGCACAGACAGTCTTTTCATAGTTTTCCTCGGCTGATTTAAGAGCAATCTTGTTATAAAACAATGCGCTATCGGGTTTGCCTAACTGCAAGTAACGGTCAGACAACGTTTTGTAAAAAAAAGAAAGTGACGGTTCAAATTCCTTTACGATTTTCCTTATTTCTATAACCTTTTTTAGATATTCAATCGATTTTGTCAAATCTTTTTCTGCTCTATAGTATGAATCATATGCTCTAAATAATTCATACTTGATACGTAAAGAGAGGGAATCCGGATTACCAAATGAGTTAAGAATGGCCAGTGCCTCTTTTTGTTTTTTTTGTAATGTTTTAATGCCGAACATTTCAAGTTTGACTTTTTGGATCTCCTCTTGGTTATTCAATTTTGTATTAATTGTTGTGCTCTTAATAAAATGCCTCTCGGGAACTTTAAATGTCATATCAAATGTAACTTCTTCGGAGGTATACAACTTGTTATAACGAAATATATGCCCTAGGACAGTGTGAATCTGGCTCTTAAAGTCGTTGTCTTTAATGTTGTTTGTATAAAAAATTCTTTCTGCATCTAGTAAGTTGTAATACAACATAGTATCGAGTAAGTTTCTTCTATTAATTACAAGCCCCTTGTAAAGAATAGATCTGCATGTATTTCTGTAGTCTTTCCTTTTTTTGTACCATTCTACAGCAACTGAAATAATTGAGTCATCCTTTTCGGTTATATCCGCTTTGTTTCTGGCAATTGTTAATAATAGCGAGTAGTACGCTCTGTTTTTCTTAGACAAATCCTTAGAACTCAATGTAGCAAGACTATCCAGAATCTCTTCCGGCTTTTCGTACAATATCTTATCCCATACCTGTAGTTTATCGTAAATCTTACCCTGCTCACCCTTGAATGAAGAGCATGAGAGTAGCAGGCATGAAATGATAATAGCCGGGATTTTTTGCATAATAAACAAAAGTAGTAAATATCAGTGAAATTCTTTGATGCGATCTTGCTACTGTAAAAATATTAAAGAAGGTAGTTTTTATGCAATTTCAAAGTTGAACCTCTGTATTTTCAAAGTTGAATGCTTGTAATTTCAAAATACATTGTATATTTGTATCTGAAATACAAATTCATATGATAGTTGAAAGAAATATTTTAAAAGCTCTAAAAATTTTGGGTACTAAGTATCCAATAATTGCTGTTACAGGACCCAGACAATCGGGAAAAACGACTATGCTAAAAGCTGCTTTCCCGGATTATCAATATGTAAGTCTTGAAACACCTGATATAAGGAGTTTTGCTCTGTCCGACCCTCGTGGTTTTCTTGAGAAATACTCTGAATATGTGATATTTGATGAGATTCAACGAGCTCCAGAACTGTTTTCATATCTGCAGACTATTGTCGATAATAGCGGAACTATGGGGCAGTATATATTGTCCGGTTCTCAGAATTTCCATCTGATGCAGCATATTACTCAAAGTCTCGCTGGCAGGGTTGCAATTTTTAAGCTTTTCCCTTTTGATTTTGATGAGTTAAAATCGGTCGGCCTTTTAAATGAAAATTATCTGGAAAATATTGTAAGAGGTTTTTATCCAGCTCTATACGATAGAGATATTCCCTCACAAGTATTTTATTCTAACTATGTTCAGACTTATGTTCAACGAGATGTTAGTGAGCTGATTGCGATTAAAGACATGACAACATTTCGTAACTTTCTGGGTTTGTGCGCTACTCGTGCAGGTCATTTGCTTAATCTAAGTTCTTTAGCCAATGAATGTGGAATATCACAACCGACAGCAAAGGCCTGGCTATCTGCTTTGGAAACAGGATATGTTGTTTTTTTGCTTTACCCATATCATGAAAATTTCAGTAAAAGAATTGTAAAAACTCCCAAATTGTATTTTTACGATACTGGATTGTTATGTCATCTTCTTAAATTAAGTAATTCGGATATGATTATCAACCATCCGGTCAAGGGAAATTTATTTGAAAACATGATGATAGCAGAATATGTTAAGAAAATGTACCACAACAATACTCCCGATGATATATGGTTCTGGAGGGACGCTGCAGGGAATGAAATTGACTTGCTTATTCAATGCCCTCAAAAATTAGAACTTGTTGAATTTAAAGCAACACAAACAATTACCCCTGAATTATTCAAAGGTCTTAACTATTTTGAAAGTCTTGCAAAAAATATTCTTCTCTCCAAAACCCTGGTTTATGGAGGGAAAGAAGAACAAACACGAAATGTGGGACATGTCAGGTCGTGGATACACTAATCGCTCTGGCAAAGCACTCCGCTGCAGTAAGTGGTATTCATCTGTATGTGAATGAATTACTAAACACGAAATTTTTAAAACAAAATTTCGCGTTTAGTAATTTGCTGGTTTAATGATATTTACCACTTACTGCGGCGGAGTTTTTGCCGTCCTGAAACCGCCAGATTGGTAGGAAGAAAATTATTCCGATTATTGAGAATACCAACCCTCCCATTGTTCCTACGGCAAATGCAAACCAGAAGACCTCATTCTTGCCGTCGAACAGGAATGGTATGAGACCGAGAACGGTTGAGAGGATTGTGAGCATTATAGGGATTATTTTGTGGTTGTATGCCTTTATGAAGTCGGAGAGTGACGATCGTCTTCCATGAAGGTATTTCCTTTGGATGTTGTACTGGTTTATGATGTATATTCCGGCATTAACCGAGATTCCGCTCAGCATTATAAGTGCCGCCAGTCCTCCCTGGTCGAATGAAAATTCCGTAAAGTAGAATGTGAGAAACAGGCCTATGAACGATATCGGAATAAGCAGTATGATTATAAGTGGCTGAACTATCGATTCAAAAAGGATGGCGCAGATTAGGTAAATTATTGCAATAATTATGAAAAGCACCCAGAAGTATGTTGCGTTATCGAAAAACCAGCCGAGGTTATCGGAGCCGGCCTTGAAACCCAATGGCAACACCTCTTTGTTCAAGCGTTCTATCTCTCTTTTGTTCACTCTGCTTGAAAGTTCATAAGGGCCAATAAAATCATAAGCCACTGTAAGACTGTACTGCTGATTCTTCTTGTAAATATCGTTTCCTGTCCGCCTCATCTCTATGTTTCCAATTTCAGAAAAGATAACCGGCCGACCACCCATGTTCAGATGTTCGTTTTTCAGGTGCCACACATCAAGGTCGTTTTTCCGCGAAGAGACAACCTCCATTTTCATAGACTCATTTCCTTCGAAGTAACCGGATACAGGAACCGAGACAAGCAAGCTACTCAACGCATTATAAGCATCTGACGGGTTTATCTTCATCTGGGCCATCTTTTCCATATCATAATCTATGAAGTACTCATTTCTCGCCATCAGCTCTCCCCATCCTCCCTGTCCGAAGATGCCAGGTCCGCTTACCCGCTGGTTCTGTGAGAGGGAAGTGATTGCCTCCAGACAATACTTGTAAAGAAGGTCGTAGTTGTAGCCAGTGAGTTCAATTCTATTGGATTTGCTGGAGTAAGAACCTACATTGTTACTGAAATTCTCATCGTTTATCCCGTACACGCTCCAGTTTGCCCCTCCAAAATCGATAGCCTTTGATATAACCTCGCTCTTGAGCATAGCAGGAAAACTTCCGTACTCAAACTCCTTTTTGAAAGTTACATCAATAGATGCATTGCTGTAAGACGATACCCTGGTGTTGAACCTCTCAATCTGAGGAAACTGCGACAGATAGTTCTCCATATAGACAACAATCTCGTTTAGCTGCTGGACCGTGCATCCTGCCGGCATTGAGGCACTAATTGACAGTATGTTCCTGCTTAGATCCCTGTCGCCAAAACCCCGGCCCCTCATGTTTTTCAGGAATAGTCTGAGTGAGCCTCCAAGACTCTTCTCTACAATATCTTTAAGATTGTTCTGATAGAACGAACTTCCAATTGTCTTGTTATATACCACGGCCATCTTTCTGGTCTCCTCTTCTCCCTTGATTTTCTCATCCATCTTGTTTGGCAGCAGATTAACCGGCAGACCAAAACCCAGAACAAGCAGAAGAATGAATATCCATTTGTGATTTTTTCCAAAAGTTGCATATTTTCTGTAAAGCATATTGAATCTGACCACCCGTCTTCTTGCTTTTAGGCTTTGTCTCTTCCGTAATCCTCCAACTGGAAAAGTATCTATGAGAGCCGGAACAAAGATGAGGGCAATTGCCAGCGAAACTACAAGGTTGATTATAAGAACTGCAGAGAAGTCGATAAGATTCTTCTTTGTCTCTTCCGGCAGAAAGAACACTACGGCAAGAGCCCCTATTGTGGTAAGCAGGGCAGCAAGTATGGCAATGAATGCCTTACGGTCGCGGTAATAGCCATAGTGAGAAATCATTATAATACTAGTATCTATTATAATACCTAGCGATACTGTTATACCGGCAAGAGAGTATATATGAATCTCCAGATCGAGCAGATAGTAGAAGATAAAGGCAATAAAGATATTAGCAGCAAGGGTGACAGCAATGACGGTCAGATAGCGGATGCTTCTACTTACTATAAAAACAAACAGTAAAAGAATGATTACAGAAAAGAGTGTCCTGCGGAGAATCTTGTTGAGTTCTTTTTTCAGTTCAATAGAGGAGTCATATGAAATTATTGCAGCAAATTTATCGGGGAAACCCTTGCTCAACTGAGCCATCTTCTCTTTCACCTCTTTACAGAGTTCCAGCGTGTTGACGCTCTTCTCCGGATAGATACCTATCATAATGGTATTCAGCCCGTTTATTCTATAGTAAGATTCCGGAGTTTTCTCCTTGTATGTAATCTTAGTGATATTATCTAGCCTGATTATCCTGCCGCTTGAATTTCTTACTGGGATGTTTGCCAGAGAAGAACCTCCAGTCTCTGTTGTTAGCATTATTGTGTTTCCGTCCACACTGCCTACAATATCTGATTTTCCAATATGGGCCCGAATTGCTGAGGATATGTCATCAGGAGAGATTCCGAGTTTTGCAATCTCGTCCGGTTCGAAGGAAACCTCAATGTACCTGGGAGATGCCCCCGTAAGAGAGACGCTCTGTATCCCTTTTATGAGAGATATTTCTTTGATTATATAGTCATCGGCATATTGCTCTATCTGATTTGTAGGCAGAGCAGCATTTAATGTGTATGTGAGAATTTGTTTTTGATTTTCCCCACCCGATGAATAGACAGATATGTAGGGGTAACTCACGTTTTGGGGTAGCTTTGGACGAATGCGTCTTATGAGAGAAGCTAACTCAAAACGGACAGCATCTATGTTTGCTTTGGACTTGAGTTTGATTGTAATTGACCCTCCGTCCTTCCGCGACACCGACCTCACTTCGCCAACTCCGGAAACAGAGGAGATAACACCCTCAAGTTTAGATGTGACCTCCGCCTCAACAACTCTTGCCGAAGCTCCCTGCCAGGTAAACTTTACCGACATGTTCTTCTCCCTTATTGTGGGATTATACTGGATGTTGAGCAGGGGCATTATGCCTGCACCCATTACAACAAGAACAACAAATACCAGAATTACTGAGAATGGTGGGAGCCTCATTTGTCTCGGTTTTTATAAATATTATAATAAAAGACTGGGATAAAGAATACGCTGACGATTGTTCCGACAACCATTCCGCCAATAAGGGCAAGCGAGAGAGGAAACTGAAGGTCGGAGCCCATGTCGCCCCTTACAAGGAACGGAGCAATGGCCAATATAGTAGTGAAACTGGTCATTATAATTGGTTTGAGCCTTCTTGACCCTCCTGTGAAAACTGCCCTCAATGTGGAGTAACCCTCCTTTCTCAGACGGTTTATAGTGTCTACCTTAAGTATAGAGTCGTTTATTATTATACCGCACATTACCACCAGCCCTATCATAGACATCAGATTGATACCCGCCCCGAAAATCCACAAAAGCAGCAGAGCCCCGAATATGTCGACTACAATTTCTGACAGGATTATGAGTGGCTGTATAAGTGACTCAAACTGTGCGGCAAGGATAAAAAAGAGCAGGAGAAAGGCTACAGCAAGAATTATTAAGAGCTCTCCTATCATTTCTCGGTTTGAGAAGTAGCTACCGGCAAATGTAACATCGAAGGTCTCATCACTATCCGACAACTCATCAATAGCAACCATTACATCCTTTACCATTTTGTCCGGAACCTTTAGGTTGAGCGGATAAAAATCGCCCTCGGTACTCGAGATAATGCTTTTAAGATCCCTCACCCTGCGCTCCTTGAGAACCACCGAGAGAGGAACATCTGCACCGTCAGAATTTCTTATTGTAAGCGAGAGCAGGTCCTTGGCAAGATCTCCCTCGTCGCCCACTATCACAGGCACAGAGTAGGTTCCATGGTTAACCGAATAGAGGGTGTTCTCCTTGGTAGCGCTGCGCAGAGCATTGAAAACAGCATCGTAACTGAGCTTGTAAAGCGAGAGCATCTCCGGGTTAACAACAAAGAGTATCTGTTCCTGCCACAATACCGGTTCAATATACTGCCCGGGCAACTTTTTGGTTATCTTCTCCAGGAAGCTGTTCAGTTTGTCCGGTTCCGGGGCCCCCCCCTTCTTGTTCATGATTTTTGCAACAAGATTGTACTCCTTGTCAGAAAAAATGACATTGAAGATATTGTCTGCCGATGCAAATCTGAAAGTTGCATCGGGATATTTTGCAATGATTGCATCGGAGATGCTCTTCTCAATCACTGGCAGATCCGATGGCTTGTTTGCCTTTATATAGACCATTGCCTCGGACTGGGTAAGATCTGGAGTATGGGACAGCAGAAACTGCTGGATTCCTACAAATGCACTCTTATGGGCTATCCTCTCCTTTGCCACTGCAACCACAACCGCTGTCCTCAGTTCATTCTCCTCCACTGTGAGAGGGAGGTTCCAGTCAATGTTCAAAGTAACGTCGTCGTGGGTCACCGGCGGGAGTTTGGACTTATCTATTACCCTGTACAGAAGATATGTAGCAGGGATGGTTGCAATAAAGAGCAGCCAGACCAGCCTCTGATGACGGAACACCCAGACAAGTCCCTTTTCGTATAGAGCAACCACATCTACAGGCTGTAACTTTGCCAGAAACCTGTTTGGTTTAGGTTCTCCCTTGCGTTTGTATAAAAGATAGTAATACACGGGAATGACAAGTACAGACACAATAAGCGATGAGAAGAGCCCGATTGTTACTGCCATTGCCTGGTCATAAAAGAGGGCTCCTGCTATTCCACTAAGAAAGATAAGTGGAATAAAAACGGAGCATGTGGTTAACACAGAACTTAGCATTGGAGCAAAAACCTCGCCAACACCCTTTATCACAGCCTCTTTCAAATTATGACCCCTCTCTCTCAATTGCGTTATATTGTCAATGACAATTATAGAATTGTCCACCATCATACCTACACCAAGTATAAGACCCGAGAGTGATATTATGTTTATTGATATGTTTGCTATAAAGAAGAACAACAGAGATACAATAAGCGAGAGAGGTATTGTTATGGCTATAAGCAGAGGCGACCTGAGGTCTTTCATGAAAAGGAAGAGTACAAGGCAGGCCAGTATTGCTCCTAGTATAAGGTTGTTTACAAGGTTGGAAATTGAGTAGTCCAAAAGCTGTGTCTGGTCACGTGTAATCTTGAAGTCGACGTCGGGATAATCCTTGGCAAAGTTCTCCATTAGTGTGTTTATGGCCTTTTTGAGGTCGGCCATTTTTGCATCGGACTGCTTTATTACGGCAAGTGATACTGAACTTTTATCGTCCGAAACCACTACCCCTTTGTTCCTTTTCGGCTGCTCTTTTACAGATGCCAGATCTTTGAATTTGTATACCCTGCCGTCAATATTGAGGTTTATGTTCTCGATATCTTCCTTTGTGCTTATCTCCGATATAAACCTGATGTCCCAACGGTAATGTCCGTCTTTTATGGAGAGGTTGCCCAGCTTAAGGTTATTGCCTTTGATTGCCGACTCAAGAGAGCTTTCTGTTATACCAAGCGATCTCATCTTGTCTGTATATGGCAACACAAGAAGCTCGGGCAGCGACAGCCCGCTTACATCTACCAGGGCAACCTCCGGTATCTGTTCAATTCTCTTGGATATAACGTCAGATACAAATCTGCCGAGTTCGAGAAACTTCTCCCGCCCCTGCTGTTTGGACGTTATATTTATGAAGAAGGCCGGAATATCGGTGGCACTTGCCTTTACAACCTTTGGGCGCTCCATTTCACGCGGCATACCCGAAATTGCCCTGTCTATCCGTTCGTTTACATCTACAAAAATAAAGTCTATATCTGCCCCCTCCTGAAACTCCATGAAGATGTTTCCCGAGTTGTTGTTAGATTCACAAGTAAGCTCTTTTAGGTTGCCAATCTGCATCAGCTGGCTTTTAAGGGGTTTTATTACAGATGCATCCACCTCTCTGGCGGAGTATCCGGGTGCATTGAGCTGAACAGTTATTTGTGGAATGTCTACCTCCGGCATGAGCGATACAGGAAGCAGACCAATGGCAACACTGCCCAGGACAATAACTGCAATGATTGACATTGTTACCGCTATCGGTCTCTCTATAAGTTTGCCAATCATAATATTATCTGTTTTTTATCTCTACTTTTGAATCATTGGCAAGGTTTAGGTTGCCCGATATTATTATTATATCCCCTACATTAAGATCTGCGTTTTTATCGGCATTCGCTACTACTATATGCGACTCACTGTTTGATGCCTCTACCTTAACATATGTCCACATGGCTTTTCCTGTTGCCTTGTCTAGCCTGAAGAGCACATCAAAGTTGTCTCTCATCACAACGGCTCCTTTAGGCACCACAAGCCGGTCCCTTAATGTGTTCTCCACAATAGCCTTAACATTCATCCCCTCAATTAGTCTGCCGGAACTGTTTGTGACCTTTGCCAGAATCTTCACTTGCCCGTTGTCGTCTATCAGAGGATTTATCTGTGTCACTACTCCTGTATAGTTCTTGTCCTGCTCAGAATATGAGTAGATCTTTACATTGCTGCCTACCTTTATAAACGGCATTTCAGACTCGAGAAGCGAGAAGTCCACTTCAAACTGTGAATCATCTATTAGGGTGCAGAACACACCTGATGACAGTTCGTATGGCTTGGCTGTGAGGTTTGCCACCTTGCCGCTGAATGGGGCCTTTAATGTTGTGTTTTTAAGATCTTCCTCTGCTTGTCTCAGATCGCTTACAGACGATAGGTAACCGGAACGGATCTTGATTATTTTCAATAGATCTGCCGGCACTTTGGAGGTATCCCTTCCATAGCCGTAACCTATGAGAGCGTCTGCAAAATCAAGCTCGGCCTTCTCCATCCTCTGTTTTGCCTGACCAAGCTTGTAGAGCGGCTGCTTTGTGTCGAGGCTTGCCAGTGCCTGCCCTTTTACTACGCTTTCACCGTTTTTGACATACACCTCTGCTATAACGCCAGATGAAAGAAAGTTGAGTTCACTCTTCTTTATTGCCCTCAACTTCCCGTTGCTAATGAGCTGTTTGTTAAAGTTCCTTTTTTGAAGGGTCATTGTGTCTACAAGATTCTTTTCAGAGACAAAGTCGGCCTTTGCGGCTTCTCCCTCATTGCCGGTGTTTCCCTTTTTCCCGGAGCAAGAGAGCATAACAAGGAGAGAAAGTGAGATTACAAAATATTTTCTCATTATAAACATATATTAATTGTCAATCATTTTATCGAATTCTGCAGATATCTTTTGGTTATTGAGATAGTCATAAAGACTTATCTTTCTTATAGTAAAGTACGATTGCCAGTAGCTGCTCAGATCTGCAATGTATCGTTTTGCTGCATTGTCCTTTTCTGACTGGGCCGTATTGAGGTCGGTTACATTTATTGTACTGTTCTGGAAACGTTCAAGGGCGATATTATAACGTAACTGGGCAATGGAGTCGGCCTGTGCCGATGTAGAACACTGCATGCTCTGTTTGTTAAACTGCATCACCTTAATCAGTATGTCCTGTTTATACTGCGAATACGACTGCTCCACCTGGGTCTTAATTACCTCTTCCCTCGACTTTGCCAGCTTCACCTTTCCCTTTCCAAGACCCCAGTCGAGGATAGGCAGAGAGAGACTTAGCCCTACAACTTCCTGATCCATGGGATTATTATATGATTGCGAGAGATTGTTCCCCTTTTGGGTAAGGCCAAACTGGGCAGTGAATTGTGCCTGAAGTCCCGCACCTGATTTTGCTCTTGCTACATCCTGTTCGGCGCTTATTATCTTTAGTTCGTTGTCTATGGAGTATGCCGAATTTTCCGAAGCTTTTGCATAAACCTCTTCAAAGTTAAGTTGAACATCGGGCCCCTCTTTCGGTAGAACCAGCTCTAGTTCTACATTCTCATTGAACCCGAGAAACGTCTGCAACTGCAACATACTCAAATCCAGTGTCAGGCGATTGTCGCTGATAGCGAGTTTGTCGTTGAAGAGCCTCAGTTTTAGCTGCAACAGGTCGCTGTTAGACATCGACCCTATCTCGTACCGCTCCTTCGCAATCTTTGAGGCCAGCTCGGTGGAGGCGTAGTTCTTCTCTGCCATTTCTAGAGCCATCTGTGCCGCCAACACATTAAAGAAGAGCGTGGTTACAGCAGTGTTAATTTCTTCAATACTTGCAAGATAAGTTCTTTTTGCGCTCTCATATCTTTTTGGTTCTGTCACCTTCTCCCATTTCAGGCTGTTGTATGCCATTATTGGTTGGGAATATGAGAAACTGATTGGTTGGGAGTTATAGAGAATGTTTTCTGTGGGGGAGAACTGGTCGAGCCGGTTAAGACTGGTTGTGACTGAAACCGACCCTCCGGTTGCAGCAATATTCTGATGTATATACAGAGCGAGGCTGTTTCTAAGGTTATTGTTCTTTATATAGTCAATCTCTCCGGTCGTACTGTTTTGAAGGGGCATGAGTGAGCGGTTATATTGGCCAAGCGAAGCATTAAGGTTAAGTGAGGGTAGCAGCTGGGCCTTATATGAACGGAACTGCCAGTAGTCTGCCAGAAAATTGTGTTTGGCCATCAATGCCGATGGGGACTGCTCCCTTGCTGTCTCAATGACCTCCTCAAGGGTCATTTTCAGATGCTGTTTCTGGGCACTCAGCGTGTTTGCTGAAATTATTAACGACAGAAAAAGTATGTACTTCTTTAACATTGCTGTATTATTTGATTTTTATTACTTGAGATTCACTATTGCAACAATTGGATTATCGTTCTCGCTGAGTTTCTGGGCAATCTTTATTATTTTACCGGAGCATTTATTGTTCTTGACAAAATCGAGGAAATAGGTTGCGGAATAGACACTTAAGAGCTGGTTGCCGGATGTTGCTTCTATTGGTCGGAAAACCGGCCCGTTTTCCAGATTATCCCTTAAGCCTATTTTCCCTTTTACTGGCTGATTCAACAGAGTCAGTTCTCCACTGTTTTTATCAAAAAGGGCTAATACATGTTTTCTTCCCTTACCCAAAGGCTCCGTTGCCAGTCCTCTGAAATTAAACCCTAAAAAGAGATAGTCTTCTGTTTCAATCATTTTCCATATTTGATTAATAATTTTACTATCATCTGTAATATCGGAACCATTACCTTCAGGCTTTTTGAACTCACCGTAATTAAATATGAAAGGCTTTTCCAACTTCATTCCGGCATCAATTGAAAATATGGTATCCAACTGAAGATCTGCGTATGTTATTCTTATATTATTGCCAAATTTTGTTAAAACCGGCGCATTAATAACAAAGCGAATGTTTGCTCTATTCAATTGTAATTCAGGATTGGGAACTTTCATTTTTATGTTTGAAAGGGAATCATACATTATTACAGAATATTCACTTACACTATCTAACTTAAAAACAGAAGCCAGATACAAATTATCAGCCATTTTTATTGACCCAATAGTAAGGTAATCTTTTAAATCCGGCATTTTTGTTATGGAAATACAATTCCCATGCATATCGTACTCGTACAATATTCCCGACATTAGTGGAATAATAGTTATGTTACCATTTTTTGGGATAACCTGAAAATCAATAATGTTGAGATACTCTTCCGGACCACGGCCACAACGGTTTATTGTTCTGACATACTTTCCTGTTGAGTCAAATATTTTGATTGACTTTTCATTGTCTCTTACATAAATGTGCCCGGCCTCATATAAAAAGTGGTACATATTACCAACCAAAGAGCTGTCTGTGGTTTCAAGCGGCACATAGCGAATCTCTTTTGCAATTTCGCTTAAATCCATAACCCGTCCCTTGCCGACAACTCCAGCAACGTCAATGACCCTTATATCTTTGTCACTCTTCGTTTCTGAACATGATGTTATGACAATTGCGCAGACTGATAACAATGTAATAATCAATAGTGAGATATTTGTTTTCATGCAGAGATTATTTTAGTTTCACTATTGCAATAATTGGATTATCGTTCTCGTTGAGTTTCTGGGCAATCATTTTGATTTTGTCGGAACAATTATTATTCTTTATAAAATCAATGAATCTGCCTGCTGTATAAGCACATAAGAATTCATTATTGGTCGATGTTGTTGTTGGCATGAAAACAGGACCGTTTTCCAGATCTTCTCTAAAGCCAAATTTTCCTTTTACTGGCTGATTCATCAGAGTGAGTTCTCCGCTATTCTTGTTGTAAATTGCAGCTACGGTATTATTTTTATTTCCTCTTCCGAAAGGCTCTGTTGCCAGCCCTCTCAAATCAAACCTTAGTAATAGATAATCTTCTGATTCAAACGGCGTACTTATAAAGCTGATAATTTTACTGCTTTTGGGAATATCCGTTACTTTACCAGCAGGTTTATTGAACTTGCCATAATTAAACCCGAAAAGCTTTTCTAACTTCATTCCGGGACCTATCGAAAATATGGTATCCAATGGGATATCGGTGTATATGATTCTTATATTACTGCCAAACTGATACAACCTTGGTACTGTGACAATACAAACGTCTTTGGAACGCACTCCTTTTATATTCAATTTTATCTCCGGATTAGGAATTCTCATTTTTATGTTAGAAAGTGAATCATAAATAATAACAGAGTATTCACCTGTCTCAGTCATTTTAAAAACAGCAGACAGATATGTATTGTCATCCATTTTTATACATCTAAGATTACGGTAATCTTTTAAATCAGGGAAATTTGTTTTGGAAACAAAATTACCAAGCATATCGTATTCGTTCAACGCTCCTAACTCTGATGAAATAAAAGTTACATTACCATTTTTGGGGATAACATGAAAATCATACATTGATGTATATTCTTCCGGACCTCGACCATATCGATCAATTTTACTGACATACTTTCCTGTGGAATCAAATACTTTGATTGATCTTGCATTATAATCACATATATATATGTGTCCGTTTTCATAAAAAAATGAATTGATGTCGCCTAACAGAGAGCTGTCTGTGGTTTCAAGCGGTATGTACTTAATCTCCTTCGCTATTTCGCTCAAATCCATAATCCTTCCCTTGCCGAGAACTCCGGCTACGTCTATGATTCTGGTATCTTTGTCACTCTTTTTTACTGAGCAAGAGTTCAAGGCAATGATACAGGCAGATAACAATGTAATACTTAATAGGGTGAAAGGATATTTCATACACCAATTATTTTAATTTCACCAATGCAATTACGGGGTTGTCGTTCTCGTTTAACCTAGCCGCCATATCTTTAATCTTTCGTGAACAGTCATTGTTTTCTGCAAAATCCATGAAAGCAACAGCTGTATGTGCCGCTACGAGATACTCTTGTTTAGATACTGTTTTTGGCCAGAATTCCGGGCCTCCTTCAATATCATCTTTAAAGCCCTGCTTCCCTTTTATTGGTTGGTTCATGAGGGTCAGGTCACCTGTCTTTTTGTTAAAAAGGGCGTAGGAATTAGTCTGCAAACGTGTGTTTTGTCTGCCATTTTCGTCAGTGTATTGTTTCTCTATAGGATCATGAGCAAGTGCCCTGAGATGAAGCCAGATAAAGAGAAAATTTTCTGACTCCAGGAGAGACCCTATCCAGTTGACAATTTTAGCAGAAGGAGTAAACATCTCTTTTCTGTTTGCCAATGTGACTTTATATGGCCCGTAGTTAATAGTATAAGCGGTGTCAATCTTCATGTTATTATCTATTGTCCGGATTTCATTTGGATATGAGCAGATAATTCTTGTCTGGTCACCAAACTTTGTGAAATTAGACCTGTCTATCCCTACCCAACCCGTTTGCGACATGATATCTGTAATAGCATCATAATCGACTTTTGGAGAGGCAACCATATATTTAATATTTGATAATGTGTCAAACACAACAGCACAATATTTATAAAATACATCCTTGGAACTTAAAGATGCTATGTAAGTATTGTCTTTCATTTTAAATATATGGCTCATCGAATTTAAACAACTGTCAACCACAGGAACCTGAATTTTTCGCACAAAATGACCTATAGGCGTATATTCATAGAGCTGTGAATCCTGAGATAGTAATAATAGATTCCCATTATCAGGATCAATTTGCAGCATATCTATAGGCAATAACGAAGCATATTCCTCTGGTCCTCTGCCACTTCTGTCTATTGTCCGTATAAACTTACCGTTATCGTCAAAGACACTGATCGCCGTTGAATTATGAACTATGTAAATCAATCCGTTTTCATAAAAAACAGAGTTGATGTTTCCAACCAAAGCTGTGTCATTGGTTTCAAGAGCAACATAACGGATATCCTTTGCAATTTCACTCAAAGGGATAATCCTGCCTTTGCCAAGTGCTCCGGCTATGTCGATGTTTTTTAACTCCCGGGCGCTCTTTTTTTCTTTGCATGAATAAATGGCGATAAGGGAGAGTGATAATAAAAGAACAAAAAATGGGGTAATTATATTTTTTTTCATGACAAGTATAATTTTGTTCTAAAATTAATGATTATTTTGCTATTACAACTATCGGATTGTCGGTGTCTTTCAGGTTTTTGACAATTTTTGCCAGTTTTTCCGAAACTTTATGAGAATTGGCGTATTCTATAAGTGAATAAGCGGGGATCATCATTACAAGACTGTTGTCGTCAGAGACATAGGTTGGCCAGAAAGGCGGGCCAGCCATTAGATTTTCCCGGAACCCCAGAACTCCCTTTTCTGTCTGATTTAGGAACGAAAATTTATCTGTTTTCTTGTTGAAGATTGCATAGGAGTCGTTGAGTACATACGTTCCATTTCCATCCTTCCTGATTTTCTCATAAGGTTCATGTGCATAGTCCCTCAACGCTAGCTTCATGAACAGGAAACCCTCCGATTCCAATATCTGGTTTTTCCCCATCAGAGATACGTGTTTTCCTGTATTTCCTCCTATGGAAGACCTGTCCATTGAGTTGTTACGGTATTTACCATAGTTGAATATATACGGTGTGTCTATCTGCAGATTTTTGCCTATAGAAAGAACAGTGTCATTGGTTTCGAAAACGACCCGCATTTTGTTTTTGTAGCGATAAAGCAGGGTTCTTTCGGGATTATCCAAACGTTTAGTTTTAGGTTTTGCTTCTTCACCAACTGAGATAACATCAGTTTCTGGGGAAAAGCCATCTTCCCTAAATACCTGGTATGGTGCAAGTTTTGGCATAGGAACAAGTAGCTTAATCTGTCCCAGGGAGTCATAAACTACAGCAGAGTAATCTGGTTTGTCAAGAAACGACACTATCGTTGCCACGTATGCATTGTCATTAAGCCAGATTGGCCACATTGTCCTGAAATTTCCATCCTCTGGCGTATTGAATTTTCTTATGAATTTCCCCTCTTTATCATATTTCAATATGCTAACATGTTCGTCTAAAGTATTAATGACTATATCTCCGTTTTTTGGTGTAACATTCAAATTGTCCCAGAATGAGTACTCCTGAGGACCTCTCCCTCTTCGGCAGAACTTTCTTACTAGTTTCCCTTCTTCGTCAAACATTTTAAGAGTATCGGTTCTATCCCGAATATAGATCGTTCCGTTTTCATAATGAATGCTTCGATATTCTCCTACTAGTGAGGCTGCCGACGTTTCGAGCGGTATATACTGGATATCTTTCGCTACCTCAGAGATATCAATTATTCTCCCACCTCCTACACTACCGGCAACATCAATGATTTTGCCATTTGCCTCTTTTTTTTCAGACGGAGAACATGAGAGGGTCATTGTCAGTAACAAGACTACCAGAACCGAAATTTTGTAATTCTTCATATATTATTTGTTTATCTACTGTCAATTTTATTATTGTCTACCTTGCGATTACCACTACGGGATTATCATTTTCGTTCAGGTTTTTGACAACCTCCGCCAGTTTTGGGGACAGAGTATGGGTTTCTGCATATTCGAGGAGAGAGGCAGCTGAGTGAACCATAAGCAGACTATTGTCGGAAGAGATATTGTTTGGCCAAAAAGGAGGACCATCCATCAGGTTTTCCCGGAATCCTATTACTCCTTTTTTTGTCTGATTGAGGAACCAAAATTCTTCTTTCTCCTTGTTAAAGAGCGCATAAGCAAAATTAATAGTGTATGTATGTGGCTTTCCTTTTATTATGTTTGTAGCATTATAGGGTTCATGTGCGTACGCCCTGAGATTATACCACAAAAAGAGCCACTTGTCCGTTTCCATCATTTTCCCAAGCAGGGTAATATGTTTTCCATCACCTCCGCGGATATGCGATACCCAATCCGATGAATATTTTTGAAATTCCCCATACTTGAAGATAAAAGGCGTGTCAATCTGGAGTTTTGAGTTTACAGATATAACGGTATCATAACCTTCGGACATTATCCGCATATTGTCTCTGAATCTGTACATGACAATGTCGCCACTTGTTATAAAATTTATTCCCGGGGCAATTTCTTCTGATTTGAATGTTTTGGGGGCAGGGATATACAGCTTTACATTACTTTGTGCATTGTAAACTACAGCTGAGAATTCTGCCACTCCCGAGTAATTTATGGATGCAAAAAAAGTAGTATCATTAAGGTATATTGGTTCCTGAGAAACAAATTTTTCACTTTCAGGACTAAGGACTTTGTTAATGAATCTGCCGGAGGCATTATAATTATAAACATTACGATCAAAAGTATTTACCTGAATATTTCCGGTTTGAGGCAATATATAAATCTGGCCTTTACTTAAGTACTCTTCCGGTCCCCTTCCTTGTCTTCCGAAATTCCTTACAAAACGGCCTTTTCTGTCAAAAATCTTAATACTGTCGGTTAGGTCTATGATATATATCAAATCATTCTCGAAATAAACTTTTTTAAAATGTCCTACAAGCGATTTTTTTGATGTTTCCAGAGGAATGTACCTTATGTCAGATACAACTTCACTTAAATCTGTAATTCTGCCCCTGCCTACACTACCGGCCACATCAATGATTTTGCTCTTTTCCTTCGTTTTTTCAGGCTGAGAACATGAGAGGGTCATTGTCAGTAACAATGCCATCAGAACCAAGATGTTGTATTTTTTCAATGTCTCTTTTATTTATCTGTTGCCTATTGTCAATTTTCTTAATGCCTACCTTGCGATTACCACTACCGGGTTATCATTTTCGCTCAGGTTTTTAACAATCTCCGCCAGCTTTGGGGAGACTGTGTGGTTACTGGCATATTCGATAAGAGAGGCTGCTGATATAATCATCACCATGCTATTGTCGTTTGAAACATAGGTTGGCCAGAACGGAGGACCACCCATAAGGTTTTCCCGGAACCCAAGAACGCCCTTTTCCGTCTGATTGAGAAATGAAAACTTACCATTTTCCTTGTTGAAGATTGCATAGGAGTCGTTAAGTACATAAGATCCATCTCCTCTGTCTCTCTTTTTTTCATAAGATTCATGTGCATAGTCCCTCAAAGCAATATGTAAAAGTAGAAAGTTGTCGGTCTCCATTATCCTATCCCGACCCATGAGCGATACATGTTCTCCTTTTGCAACATCAATTGAGGATCTGTCCATTGAGTAATTCCGAAACTTGCCAAAATTGAATATATATGGCGTATCGACAATTAAATCGGACCCAATTGAGAGAACAGAGTCATTACTCTCATAAACAACCCTTATTTTATCTTTGTATCTATATAAAAACGGCATATCTGGATTCATTATCTCTTTTACTTTTGAATCATTTTCCAGATAGATCTTTTTTCCGTTACGATCCATCACTGTCGCAGGCTCCATCTCTTTGAAGACTTCGAATGCGGGTAATGTAGGTATTGGAATAGGAAATTTAATCTGACCAAGAGAGTCATATATAACAGCTGCAAACTCCGGTTTATCTGTGTAAATCCGGATTGGTGCAATATATGTATTATCATCAATCCATAGAGGATTCTCTTGATAAAAATTTTTATTCCTTGGAAGAATGAATTTACCCAGATATTTGCCGGTGCTGTCATATTTTATGACGCATCTGTCTGTAATAGCAGTTGTAATCATAAAATTTCCTTTGTGTGGCGTCACAAATACGACTTGAGGGAATAAATACTCCTGAGGGCCTCTTCCTCTTCTCCCAAAATTTCTCAGAAACTTTCCACCATTATCATATATTTTAATGCTATCAGTTCGGTCATTGATAAATATCTTACCATTCTCGTAAATAACCCTAGGGCGATCACTAACCAGAGACTTGTCGGAAGTCTCCAACGGGATATAACGAATCTCCTTTACCACTTCACTAATATCTGTAATTCTACCCCCTCCTACACTCCCTGCGACATCGATGATTTTTAAAGACTTTTCATTTTGTTGCTCAGAACATGAGGTTGAAAAAAGGACAATCAGAAGTAATATCTGACTAAATAAACCCTTGAAAATTTGTTTCATCTTGTTATACATTTACTGATAATAAATGTACTTATTATAACGCTAAAAAGTACCGATGAAACACCTTGCAGCGTTTTGTTGCGCTTTTTGAGCTCTTAGCCACCTCTTTATTAAAGCATTGCATTTTTTTTGTTGCGTTTTGTTGCGCTCTGCGAACGGTAAAACACCGTTTTATCGCTCAGTTATTTCAGCTTTACCAGCACCAAAACCGGATTATCTGTCTCTTTCAGGTTTTCCGCAATCTTCCTCAACTTTTCAGAAACTTTGGCTTTTGCGGCATATGAAATAAAATCTATGGCTGTTATACAAGATACCATATACCCATCTTCGCTTATATACAATGGCCAGATTGCGGGTCCACCTTCCATGTCATCGACAAATCCCATCTGATCAGATTCAGGCTGGTCAACTAAGGTGAACTCTCCCGTTTTCTTATTGAACAACGAACATGAAATTGGGTCACTGTACGTTTTTCCGGCTGCTCCTGCTTCTCCACCCTTTAGCATCACTCTTGGTTTGTGAGCCAGTGATCCAAGGTTAAACTTCATGAACAGGTAGTTGTCGCTTTCAAAAATGGTTGTAAATCTGTGCACAAATGGTATATTGCTATTGAACCTCATTCCCAGACTGGCACTCCTGATATTATATTTACCGTAATTTAAAATATAAGATGTGTCTACATTCAAATTTTTATCTACCCCTAGTATAAATTCACTACTTCCGTTAACTATTCGCACCCTGTCTTTGAATTTAAAAATATACGGCTCTGCAAATGGATATATTCTCGACATTTTTTTTACAAACTCTCTCTCTCCTTCGGGATATTTTATCTTAAGTATTACTTTTGAAGTGCTGTCGATTGCCACTGCTGAATATCCAGAATCAGTTGCGAATCTGGCTGACGAGCGTAAAACGTACAGATTATCATCCAGTTTCAAGGAAGAGCTATACGAATACCCTTCAAGATCACTTCTTCCTGCAGATTCTATATATCTGACAAATTGGCCATCTCGTTTATAATCGACTATTTTATTATAAGATTTTACGCATATTCTATCTGTCTTGTTATCAATTTGCAGATTTCCTAACGATTCATATTCCTGTGGGCCACGGCCATATCTGTTAAATACCTTTAAAAAGTGACCGTTTTTATCAAATATCTTTATCACGTCGCGCATTTGGATAAAATAAAACACACCCTCTTCAAAAAGAACATTATTGTATGGATTCCCAAGAATCGATTCATCTGTGGTTTCCAATGGGATATACTGAATTTCACCAGCAATCTCCGACAGGTTTACAACTCTACCGCTGCCAATACTCCCGGCAACGTCAATGATTCTTACATCTTCGGCAGTTTTTTGCTCAGAACATGCGGTTGGAAGAAGGACAATCAGAAGTAATATCTGACTAAATAAAAATTTACCGGGTAGTTTCATATTGTTATATTTCAATTTATTTCATAAATAACTGTGATAGATTCAATGAAGCAACAGAGTAGTTATTATTCTGAAGATCGCCAATCGCGTCTTGTAACCCGATAAACAAAAGCTCGTTTTCTTCATTCAATACTTGTGCTGACATCAAATAAGAGCTAAATGATATTTTAGAACTCATTTTAAATAATTTTTGTTCATTGTTTTTCTTACTTAATATCCAATGATATGGGGTAGGTTCTCTAACGCCACTATTAAAAAGTAAAATAAAAAAATACGCAAAATTTTTATTCTCTAAATAAGTGTAAATTACAGCATAGTTACTCTGTTGCAAAACCTTCATTAGACTCACTGAATTCTCTTGATTTAATGACTTTGGCAAATTATAATTACCAAAATCGATAATCCATGAGGGAGTAATGTCTTTGTCAATCAAATATAGAGAAGAATTAAGACTTTCCCTGAACGTAATAAAACCGTCTCCGTTGGTAGAAAAATTTCTTTCTGCGACAGGTAACAAATTCGATTTTCTCGGCATGAATGATTCAACTTCATTTTTTTTCGGATTTACCCGATAGATAATTTTATCGTCATAAAGTTTATTAGTTCCGATACAAAACCAGTAATTATTCGAAAGATCTTTGACAAAAGAGTGGGCCGGCGGAATTGCATATTTATCCTTTTTAATAAATTTACCTTCGATGGTATACTGGTAGATTTCTGAATTAATTCCTAAAAGATCTACGATGTTGTTCCGGTGATCGATGTTGTAATCAAGAATCTCAATATATTCACCCGGGCCTGATCCTACAACTCCGATTTTATTTATGAACCTTCCGTTTTTATCAAATCTATAAACGCATTTATTAGTAAATAAATCACCAATAAAAATGTCTGAGTCTGTGCAAATCATTCTAGGTGATCTCCCTATGATACATGATTTGTTCATTTCCAAAGGGGTGAAATTAAGATTTCCCATTTGCAAGGCAGAATCTACCAGAATTGCTCTATCTAAGTCAAATTTCAATATCGTTGCCTGTTGATTGCTATTTTTTATGTTATTACAGGAAGTGACAAGAATTATAAATAGTGCAAAACATGCATATAAATGGCGTTTCATAAATTTATGGTTTAGATTGGGTTAATATCAAAATAATATATTTTTTCAGTTGAAGAATCTAACCCATAAAGACGGCCATTATTATCGTCCAGGCATATAGATGTAATAGGTTTATCCGTTTTAATAATCGATACAAGTTCCCCTTTCCAATTAAAAACATGAAATTCGACAGATGGCTGCTTTTCATTATAATTCATGTGACAAGCAACAATTATATTGTCATTAAAGCAAGTCCCTTTATAATATGCTCTTCGTTCTTCAATCTTTGGGTTAATATTGATTAAAGGATCTGGCTTCTTATTTATGGAAACTGAATATTGCTTTTTATCAGCTAGAAATATAAAATTTGCCTGATCGAAGTAACCCATTGAACTAAAGAATGTTGAATGGTCAGGCTTAATAATCATAGAAGATGAAAAAATAGATCCATCTTCGGATTTTTGAGTATATAGCTCTCTTTTAAAATACGTTTTGTCTGTTATGGGGTTAAATATCGATAACTGCATATTTTGATTAACAACCTCCATTTTATAGAGCGACGTATCGGTGATATATTTAATCAGATAAGTATTATCCTTGTTATATTTAGAGAAGTCTATTGATTTCTCAATAATAAGACTCTGATTTTTAACCGATTTTGTTATATTCACTGCAATTAGTTTCTGGTAATTATCAACATTAAGCCAAACGATAGATTCTGAATGATCTATATAGTGTTGGTCACAAAGACGGACATAGTTAAACTCATTGGGCCCCCTACCTCTTCTTGCAAAATTTGCAAATAAAGGCTTTAATGAATTGTTACTATAAATAGACAAAAATCGTTCATCGTTATTTGGCGTGAATACAATCAAAAAAGTATCTACAATATAAATTTTTGTAACTCCGGGGATCTCCAGATCAATTTCATTTCCTTTTAGGGTAACCGGGGATTCTTTTGTTTTTTGAGGGATAAATTTACCATTAAAGAAATTTTCCTGGTTTGAACAGCCAAAAGCAAAGCCTACAATACAAAATATTGTTGGCTTTATAATCATTTTATAAACTTTCTTCATTATACTTGAAAAAACATAAAATTGGATTGCCATTTTCTGGATATTTTTTTATTAAGGAGTCAAGATCCTTACTCCTAATTTTTTTTGGATTCTCATTATTAAGAGTTGCTCGTTTAATTTGGGATGCCATTGTAACATCCCAATGTCCTACAAAAAAGTCACCGTATGTTGTCAACGGCAGAGGTGGTACTTCTACTAAAAATGGTGTTTCTAAATTTCCGATATATTTATTTGGATTGATACGATATAATTTATTACTGATTTTATCAAGAAAATAATTCCTTTTTAATACAGCATTATTATCGACACTTCCTTCATTAATAAGCAAAGAAACAAATTTTTTCGTTTCATAGATTTCTCCAGAAAAGCTAGTATAGGAGTCATTTATGTATAGATTTCTTAGATTTTCTCTTGAAATTTGTTCATTAGCAAAACTACTCCAGAGACTCTTCTTTTGTTTTATCACATATCTAACCCTTAAGCTGGAATCAGACAAAAATTGATAAACAGAGTCAGAACCAATAGGGGTAAACAATAATTGTCCCATACTGTTTTTAGCGAAAGAGGTTCTGTTAACCCCTATTGACCTTTGAAAATCTTTCATTGGAAATCCGGATCTCATAACGGAATCTTTATCTGCTAATATAATTTCGTAATTAACATCATTATTGAAAGACTGGCCAAAGTACATTCTATTTATCTGCTGTTTTCCAAATAAAGCAAATTGAGAACAAGGGAAACTGTTTGTTTTTGCAATATAATCTCCGTCTAATGTATAGTGAAAAATGCCTGGCTGCAATCTGTCGTTGGCAAGTAATTCGTTATTCAAGCTATCTATTGAAATGTGACTTAGTCCGATATATTCCCTTGGACCTCGTCCTTGATTGTCAATTATTTTAATCAATTTCCCGGTTAAATCAAATATAAAAATTCTTTCTTTTACCGAATTGTCAAGAATATAAATTTGATCTTTACAAATTACCAGTTCATCAATATCCCCTATAAGTTCATTTGATTCCAGATATACATATTTTTTTTCAATTACAAAATTTGCATACTCAACAAGACTAATCTCAACAGCCTTTTCAAGGTTAATTTCTACCCATGGATATTGTTGATCCAGCACAAATGTTTTTGAATCTGCAATTTTGTCTGCAAAGTTATCCTTATGGGTTTTGCAGGAAAAAGGGATAAGTATAGAAGCAAACAACGTTAAAAAAGGAAAAAAGTTTTTCATTTATATATCATTCATTATTATGAAATCTGGACACATCCTGTCGAATTCCGTTAAAACTTTCTGGTGTTGAAAATTTAAAATAGTCTCCAATGGCATTGAGTGAAACTGCTCCTAACAAGTTGAGATTTTCAAGAGTGACCCATGTACCATAAGGAAGATTGTTGTAATAGGTATATGGAGTTTCAAACGAGAGGGCTAATGTCAGTTCACCAAAACGCTCCCATATCCATCCCTCCAGACAATTTTTAGGTAAATCGGAGAATAGCAAGTCATCTTTGCCGAATAGTGGAGTCCGCGCCATAGTAAAGTTAGCAAACGACATCTGTTTGTTATAGAATACTTGTGAAGTGGAGCTTGCAGTGTGTATCCAATATGTGAGTTGAGGAGTCGTCTGTGAGTGCATGTTTAAAACAATATCCAAAGGTCGTTCAATACAAAGTTGCCCTAGTGTTTTTTTAATTGCCCTAACTTCAATTGCAGTGAGGGAATCAGCTGCATTATAGTTATTCTCTAAATCACTCCCTTGTGAATTTGACCTCGACAACCCCTCTGCTACTCCGTCTGGATTAGCAATTGGAAGAATGTAAAAAACCATTTGCCTGCGATACGCTTTTGCTTGGGGGGTATTAGCCAAAATGGCATCAATCATACCATCAAGGTGCCAACTGGCGGGTGTTTCACTGGGATGAACCCTTCCATGAATATATATTCTTCTTTTTTGAGAGTCAGGTACCGAAGTGTCGGTGATTGTCATAAGTTGTAACGGCCTCTTTTGATAGCTCCAACCAATAGTATCCAGTTTTACAATGTTTCCGGCTGTGCACCATTGTTTCATCCGATGCTGCAAATAGCTGAAATTATATGGGATGTAATAGGCTATATACACAGTGTCTTTTTCAAACCGTTTTGAAACCTTTCGATATGTACTTTCATACTCAGAAAACCTTTCAAAATGAACATTATCATAGGAATATACCGGACGTACAGGATCTGTCAGATTAAACAGAAGATGAATCTGCTTATTTTTTACCCCTGTCATTCTAAAATAAAACCACCGGTTATTGGGAGCAAGAGTACTATCTGTCGGGTTAGCCGGATCCGTTTTAGGCATTATCTCATAGGCTAAACGCCATATCGATGTTTCGTCATCCATTTTTACCTTATCTGCCAATATCAATTTTGCACTGTCAAATGAACCTGACTCAAAGTCTGCGCTGAATTGCACAAACCCGGATGCATACCAGATTCGCAGCTTCTGTAGGATGGCTCCTGAGTTAAATGCAATTGCCAGTACAGACAATAATAACAGAGAATAGGCAATTATATCGGTCTTCTTTATAGCCATTTTACAACTATTTATCTGATGTTAGAAGCCAATCCGGAACAGGAAGCAATGAGCTGATTCTTTCAATTGCATCTGCCCTCGTCTGCATATTGCCCGTGGGTTTAGTAGGATTCCGATGAAGCGGATCGGGAAAACAAGCTGTAATGAGTGCCGACTCTCTTTGTGTTAATTGCTTTGCTGGTTTATGATAGTAATATTGTGATGCAGCTTCTGCCCCGTAGATTCCAGGACCCATCTCAATAACATTCAAATAGACTTCAAGGATACGTCTTTTTCCCCATATTAATTCAATCCCAAATGTAAAATAGGCCTCCAACCCCTTTCTTACCCAAGAACGATGCGGCAGAAGAAATACATTTTTTGCCGTTTGCTGAGAGATTGTACTCGCACCTCTCAGACCTTTTCCTGTCTTATGCTCAAGTCTTGCAATATCAATGGCTTTCCAGTCAAAACCACGATGAATTTGAAAGCGAATATCTTCAGATGACATTGCAGCCATGGCTAAAGACGGAGATATCTCATCAAGAGGTTTCCATGCTTTGTATGTTCGAAATGTATTGTCATTTCTATGCTCAAAGCCTCGCAATGCCATTAATGGAGTATAGGTTATGGGAAAATACTTATAGAGTACAATAATAGTAATTGAACTTGCGAAAAATAAAAAAGGGATAAATATTACTATAATCCTCAGCCATCTTTTCAGGAGAGAATGGTTGATTGTTTCAATTGTTTTACTGGGAGCATGCACATTTATCAATATTACTATTCTTCCTTTGTAAGTCTCAAAATTTGCTTTTTATATAACCTTTGTAGTGCCCGATTATTCATCGGGTCACCGGCAAGAATAACCTTGTTGTCATATAAAAGAAAAATACGCAATATTTCTTCTTTGGGTATCTTATTATATTTTTTAAACTCACTTTTTAAATCAACAAAAAAGGGAATTTTTAAACCATATTTTTGAAATGCAACCTCCAGATAATAAATATCTTTCATATCAAAAACAACCATTATATTACAATTTTCACGAACAAAATCATAAATAAATGATCCTTTGAACAATAATGTTTTAATTCTACATGTCGAACAACTGGACGAATCTATAAAGATTACTAGTTTACATCTCGAACTAAGAATACTTTTGGCTGTTATTGTGTCTCCATTATTAAAGATTAACAAACTGTCGGGAATAATAATCTCATTGCCTATGAATTCTTTTAAGTGTTGTTGCACCTGCGTTTCTTTGTGCTTACATGAAACAAAAAGTGTTGAGAGCAGGCATATATATAATACCTTAAGTCTTGAAGACATGATTAAATTTATTTCATTGTTATTATCAATAGAACCCGATTATCATTTGGTGTTATTTTGTCTAAAACCTCCGGATTCTTTATTAGTTTTTTAACGTTATCCGTTATTGAGTTAAAATCTGTAGGAAAGGCCAGACAATATAATTTGTCGCTATCAAAAAAATGAAATGAATTATTTAGAAATTTATTTTCCTTCTCAAAATTGAACCATCTGATTATTCCTGAACTCTTATCTTTTATTGCATACAGGTAGTCATACTTATTAAAAGCCCGGTTGTCCAGCATTTCAATAAAAAAATACTTTTTATTTTCAAAGTATTTACTAATGCATGTATATGGATTCTCCAACATTTTTGATAAATTCTCCATAGAACCTTTTGATTTGAGATACTCTTTTACGGGAATAAATTTCTCCGCAAAATCGATCCTAAGCTTGGGCACAACGCCTTTTTTGGAGCTATAAGTGTATATAGTGTCATTGTGAAATTCTCTGATTTGCACTTCGTTATCGGGGCCTACGGTAAGACAATTATTCTCAAAATATGGGCAAACTTTTATCTGTGTCGGCAAAAAGGCAGAACTCTCTTTCCCTTGTTCGTCCATAACTACCAAACGTTCGTCTCTTACACCTGAATTTCTATTCAAGTATAACAAATACTCGTCTCCAAATTTGAGAGCCTGCATGAAATATTTATAGGGAATGGTCTTTTTTTCAATAAACTCTCCTGTAAGTTTGAATTTATTGATTACAAAATCGGGTGATGTAAAGACGTAGATTGTATCTTCTGAAATACAAAAATTTGCAACATATCTATATTTTCCCAGACCAACACCCTCGTCCCCGATATATCCAAGAAGCTTCCCTTTTGAGTCGAATTTCAATAATATATTTCTTGAGGGGCTTGAGTTTTTCCCCATGAAGTGACGATTATATATATAATATTCAGAATTATATACAATCAATTCAGGGGCATCTGCGAGATACGCTTCATCTTTGTTATCTAACGGAATAATCTCTATCTCCTTTACAAATTCGGAGAAAAAGAGACTCTGATCTCCTGCTGATTCGGCCTTTATAGTTTCGACCTGTTTATTAATGATTTGGTTCTTGCATGATACAAGCAATATCAGCAATGAGAAGAGGAATAAATTCTTCATTTTAACGTATATTTAATTACATATAAATCGGGATCATCTGTAACTGCATAAAGATATTTGTCATCGGGTGTGACGTCAAATACCCTGAAAAATTTATCAAGTACATAGCTGTTTATTAATTCTCCATCTAGGTTGAAAGTTAGCAAATAAGTGCACTTTGGCCTTATATCTTCGTAGTGACTATCCCCTTTTATATACTTCTCACCCTGTGTGCATACATATATATATTTGTCTGTCATCTTTACATTTTCAAAACCAAGAATCTGACCCTCATCAATCTTTAACCACTTATTTCTTATATAGTAATTTGATTTGAAGACCATTTTTTTCCATTTAAGAATTAATTTGTTATTGTTAATTGTGTAAAGTGCAATCCAGGGAAAAATCATATCGACAGCTGCAACATACTTCTTATCATAAGAAAGAGTTATGGTTGAACTGAATAAGTGATGTTCGTAATCTAAGTCATCATCAGAGATCACTTTATATGGTAATTTGTCAAGATATTCTCCTTTACTGTTTATTATACCTATGGATTGGTTAGGAAAAACACTCAGAGCTACAAATGTAGAGTCAGTTATGCTTTTTATTTTCAATAAATCATGGCCAATGGAATCTTGTCCAACCTGCTTGACACTATCTGAAATTAAAAATTTTACCATTATGTTTCTATAATAATCCCAAACAAAGAACTTGTTTGATTTTAAGTTATAAGACATTCCCCCAGGGCTCAAGAACTCTTCAGGTCCCCTGCCAATTCTTCCTTTTGTACTTATTGCTATTCCGCTCATTGAATCAATCAGCTGAACGACTTTGTTGTTAATATCTGAACAGCAGATTAAACCATGCGGTGAATAGTAGATTGGAGTTATTACGCTCCTTGATTCTAACACATTGGGTAAAATAGTTGCCCTGAGCGTATCTTTTTTGGCAAAAACAGAGGCTGAATCAATGAAGTCTCCTTTTTCGTTCTTGCATGAAAAACATATGATAAGGAGAAAGAAAATTATTAATAAGATCTTAGATTTTGACATTTTGAGAATATGTTAGATCGAGGACAATTTTAAATTACTTAATCATAAAAAAGAGTTTCCCAAAAGATTTTAATCCATTTAGGAAACTCTCACTTAACAAATTAGATATTGTTTCTAAACTCGTTAAAAAAGCAAGGAATATCTTCACCTTTATCGTTTATTATCCAATAATAACAACATTCTTCATGAGCTGATACACATGCGCCATTAATATGATTTCTACAAATGGGACCTGGTGCTTCACCATCTGCTAATGCCTCTACATTAGCAAGTAATAGATCATCTTGATAACTTGATTTACTTTGTACATAAAGAACCGCTGAAACTGTTGCTACAGCAACGAAACAGAAAATAATTAATTTCTTTTTCATAATGATTTGTTATTTAAGTGTTAACGCCAGTAAATCTAAAAAACATTATTTTATTATGCAAATAAATTTTAAATTTGAAATGTCGTTTAATTAAATAAATATCAATATTTTGCAAAAACATAATTACACTTTTTTCTACAACTCTCTGTTTTTTGTTTTATATGCCTGTATTTTATTTACACAATATGCCATATCAGGACAATTTGCTGATAATAACATTATTGCAAAAAGGGAGTATTTTACAATAATTTTGTTTGTAATAAATATAGTTGCAATCATGTTTTTAGCCATAAATCGGCGCATAAAATTCTCTTTACAAGATTTTTTGGCTCTTTTTTTACTGTTTTTTGTTTCGGTCAGCCAATATTTTCATGGAGGACTGCATGAAAGCAGATATGAGATGTTTTTGTTGCTTTTAATATTATATTTCTGTTGCCGTATAATATTTCCCAAATTAGTAAAAAACGGAAGAATCCTGGTAATTTGCCTACTCATATACGGGATCGCTCAATCATTGCTTGGAGTAGCACAGATCCTGGATATTTCACACTCATATAACTCCAGATTCAGCATAACCGGTACCTTTTTTAATCCGGGACCATTTTCAGCATTTATTGCCCTTTCTTTTGTCCTTGCAGTTGGGGTGTTATCGAAAATTGATTATCAGTCACCCAAATATTTAAAGTCAGTTCCATTCTGGCTGGCATTAATATGTGCGTTTTCTTGTATAGTAATTATTCCTGCAACTATGAGCCGTTCGGCCTGGATCTCTATAATCGCTGCCTTAGCAATCATTTTTCTAAAGGAGACCAGATACTATCAGCTTTTCAAGGATTATCTTTCTAAGAACCGGTTTAAAGCCGGAATAGGGATTTTTGTGACTATTGTCATAACTTTCTTACTATTATCAGGAATGTATCTGGTAAAAAGAGATTCTGCAGATGGAAGAGTTCTTATATGGAAAAACACGGTTTCTCTCATAAAAGATAATCCTCTATCTGGCGTAGGTTTTAGTCAGTTTGGGGGTGCCTATGGTGACAAGCAAGCCGAATACTTCTCAACAAAGGAGTATAGCCAAAAAGATGTGAAAGTTGCCGGAGAGCCACAATATGCATTTAATGATTATTTGCAGCTAGCTGCAGAAGCAGGATTGCCGGCGTTGATTATTTTTTTATTATTTGTACTTCTTGTGATAAGAAATTTCATAAAGAATAAGTCGGTACTGCTTTATCCTTTCCTAACCTTACTGATCTTTTCTTTAACATCATATCCCTTAAATGTCCTTCCATTATCAATAATATTCGTTCTCCTTGCGTCCGCATCTGTATCAGCAGAAGGTTCAGTTATCCTGATTAAAAACAAAATTGCAAACAGTGTGGTTTTTGGGTTATTATTGATTATGGGTCTTCTTGTTTCCGGCTATCAATTTCTAAACAAGGATAAAAAATATGGAGCATATAAGGAGTGGAAAGATTTACAAATACTATACGAGATGCAGGATTATGACGGCTTGCCAAAAGATTATGCATTACTGTACAATAAATTGAAGGATCAGCATAAGTTTCTTTTTGAGTATGGAAGAACGCTTAACCAAACCGGCAATTATATAATGAGTAATGTGATATTGTACCAGGGAACAAAACTAAGCAGCGATCCTATGTTTTACAATGTTATCGGGAACAATTACAAATCGATGGAGTTATTTGCTGAAGCAGAGAGAGCGTATAAAAGAGCCTTCAATGCTGTACCAAACAGGCTTTATCCACTGTATTTACTGACAAAACTATATTATGACACCAAGCAGATAGATAAATTTAATGAATATGCCCACAAAGTTCTTAATTTTGATCCAAAGGTTACTTCCACTGCAACAAAAGAGATGAAGCAAGAGATTAGACAACTACTTGAAAAAACAGAAAAGACAAATGAATAAATTTCATTTCCGAAGGTCAAAGGTATTTAACGCTCTTTTATACTGCGCATTACTCTTTGTTACTCTTACTATTCTTCTCCTTTTGACCCGCATCTTCATTTTTGATCAGTTCCCGGTAAACACCTATTCAATGTCCCCAACAATATCTGCAGGGGACAAAATAATAGTTAACAAACTAATATTTGGAGCAAGGATTTATAAAAGTTTTGATTTTGGCCCGGATAAGCCCTTAAAATCATTCAGGGTAAAAGGGTTCAGGGGTATTAACCACAATGATATAATTGTATTTAATTTCCCTTATGACAAGAACTGGCTCAAAGTCCGGTTTAAAATAAACTATGTTTATACAAAGAGGTGCCTTGGGTTGCCGGGTGACAGCATATCTGTTGTAAATGGATTTTACAGAAACAACAATTATGAAGACACCTTGGGATATTATCCAAATCAAATGGTATTATCTAAAACTCCGATTGAAAACCCTCCCAAAGGATTATATAAGACATATCCTATAAATTCAAAAAACTTTATTTGGGACATTAAGAATTTTGGACCACTGTATGTTCCAAAATCTGGTGAACAAATAAAATTGAACTCTAATAACTATGAGCTGTACAAAATTCCGATTGAATATGAAACCGGTCAGAAATTAAGGATTATTAATGGGGTTCTGCTTTTAGGAACAAAATTCATTAATCAATATACATTTCAAAAGAACTACTATTTTGTTGCAGGTGATAATGTCATGAATTCAGCTGACTCAAGATACTTTGGGTTTGTTCCGGAAGAGTTTATTATAGGAGTTGTTGGTTATATAAGAAAAGGAGGGTAAACATTATTCGCGCCTCAGTTTGCGGCAATTGCCTATTTATCTGCATATTACAAAATTAAAACTCTTTTATTTGACGACTTTGCAATATACAACATGCTAGTAAATAGCGACTTACCCCGTTTTGCGGCGCACATATCCAGCTTGGCAACTAGCAACATAACTGCCAGCATCAACGTTATAACAAGAAATTTGGCCTAACGTGAAACTCTGCCTGAGATGGCTCGTGTAATCTCCCCTATCCACAGCACCACCGATGTTCCTGCGATTATCAGCAGCCAGTCGCGGAGGGTTATTGGTTCTGTACGGAAGACTTCGCCGCCGAACTGTACTATAAGGAACTGACCCACTACAATCAGCAGGGAAACGACTACAAAGCCGGGCGATTTTGAGAGCCCTCTGAATGCTGAGCCACCCACGCCGTAGGTCTTTGCGTTGAACATGTTCCAGAACTGGAGCATTACAAAAATGGTAAAGAAGAGTGATAGGTTGTACCTCGATATATCTCCGTTAGCGTCTGTGAAGTAGTAGAGTAGGCCAAACAGCGCACATACAAACATTATTCCTGTAAGCAGTATGTTCCGCCTCATAGATGGGGTGATAATGAAGTCCGAAGAGCTTCTTGGCTTGTTCTGCATCACCTTGTTGTTTGGAGGAAGTGAGGCCAGCGCCCCTGCGGCAAATGTGTCCATTATAAGGTTGACCCAGAGCATTTGTGTAACTGTTAGCGGAAGTTCGTGACCGAATATGGAACCGATAAAGACCACAACCAGTGCTGTCACGTTTATAGTAAGCTGGAACAGAATGAACCTTTGGATATTCTGGTAGAGCGACCTCCCCCACATTACTGCGGTGGCAATGCTGTTGAATGAGTCGTCCAGAAGGGTGATGTCGCTGGCCTCCTTGGCAACAGAGGTGCCTGAGCCCATAGAAAGCCCCACATGGGCGTGGTTGAGGGCAGGGGCGTCATTTGTACCGTCACCGGTAACCGCAACCACTGCACCGGTCTTCTGTAACAGCTGTACAAGCCGCTGCTTGTCCGACGGTCTTGCCCGGCACATGATTTTCAGAACCAGAACCCTCTTGAGAGCATCCTCGTCGGAAAGATTCTCAAAATCCACTCCTGTGATAATTGCATCATCGCCATCTGCGTCGCTTAATATCCCTATTTTCCGGCCAATCTCCTTAGCCGTTCCCGGTGTGTCGCCAGTTACAATTTTTACCTGTATGCCTGCATTAAGGCACCTTGCAACAGCATCCGGCACATCTTCCCTCACAGGGTCAGAAATTGCAACCACACCAAGATATGTGAGCCCATCCTTAGCCATATCTTCAACTGAGTGACCAAGCAGATCATCCGGTATAACTTTGTATGCAAAACCCAGTGTCCTCATTGCCTGATTCTGGTACTTCAGAAGCAGTTCATGGATCCCCTCCGGTGCCTCTTTGCATTTGGCAATAACAATCTCCGGCGCGCCCTTCACATAAAGTATTCTCTTCTTCAATCCGGAAGAGTCAACAAGGGTTGCCATGAATTTTCTCTCTGTGGAGAATGTAAGCTGGTCAATGATAGTCATCTCTTCCCTTATCTGCAGGTAGTTTACCCCCTTATCATGCAACCAGAGCAGCAGTGCCGCCTCTGTCGGGTTTCCGAGCGTCTTTATCTTGCCCTCAGCAGAAAAATCGAGAAATGCAGTTGAGTTTATTGAGATACTCTCCTTTACAAGAGCGCCCTGCTCGTTATCGGTTAGAATCTGCTCGCCCGAATCGAGATTCTGCTTATCAAGACCGCTGAAATTCGTTGCAGAAACCCGCATCTGGTTCTGTGTGAGCGTACCTGTCTTGTCTGTGCAGATAACGGTTGTTGCCCCCATGGTCTCGGTGGCATGCATCTTTCTCACAAGGTTGTTTGTCTGCAACATCCTGCGCATGCTCATAGCAAGGCTCAGTGTCACCGACATAGGGAGCCCCTCGGGAACTGCCACAACTATAAGTGTTACAGCAACCATGAAATACTGAAGAATCCTTCCGGCCAGATCCAGAGATATCCACGAAGCTGAATCAAGAGGGTCGACCCCGAATAGATATCCTGACAATGATATGATTACAGTGGTAAGAATTCCAAACAAAACCCACTTTGCCCAACTCCCTTCACTTATAGTTTTTGGAAGAATAACTCTTCTGCCCATAATTTCAAGCCCATCATAGAGAATTGGTATCCAGACTTTTACCACAGCAACAACTGCTCCAAGTATAACTGCCCCAAGCAGGCCAAGCTGCCCTAGTGAGAAGCTTGCATCTCCAAATAATATGTTCTTTACAAACAGAGTTGAAAATGTGAGGACTGCAAGCAGGAACCCGACAAAACCGACAAATTTTGCCAGTCCGGCAAGCTGCCTGTTCAGAGGTGTCTCCTCCTGTTTTGCCTCAGTAGATTTGGTGGCCACCTTGCCGAACTCGGTTGAGTCGCCTACGGCAAAAATCCTGTATATGCAGTGTCCCTCTACAATTGTTGTCCCTCTGAGTATATGATTTGTAGGGTATGTGCTCTCATGGTCGAAAAACTCCGGGTTGGTGCTCTTTTCTATCACCGGTTCTCCTGTGAGTGTAGATTCGTTCACCGACAAAGATATTGCCTCCAGAAGTTCACCGTCTGCCGGAACCTCCTCGCCTGTATCCAGAAGTACAATATCGCCCTTTACTACATCTCTCTTTGGAATTTCGCTTATGTTTCCATCTCTGATAACCTTAACGGATGTCTCGTCATTAACCTGATTGAGAATGTCGAACTTCTTGTTTGCATCCATTTCAAACCAGAATGCGACACCTGTTGCAAGAAAAATTGCGCAGAAAATGCCTATTGTCTCTATGAATTCGTTGTGAATAAAGGAGATTCCCAGCGAGAGGAAGGCTGCAATTAAAAGAACCCTTATTATAGGGTCCTCAAATTTTTCTATAAACAGTTTCCAGAGAGGTTCTTTTTTGGGCGGGGTTAGAATGTTTGCTCCGTTCTCTGCTCTGCTCTCTGAAACCTCTTTTGCCGAAAGGCCCTGATAATGTGTTCTCTTTTCCAAGTTATGTAGTTTGAGATTTTACTTTTATTTGTTTTTGCCACTGAGCATACCACAGGCGGCAAGTATGTCTTCCCCGCGGGACGACCTTAGTGTTGTAAGGATTCCTGCCTTATTTAGTCTGGCCTGGAATAGTTCAATTATCGCCTCTTGCGAAGGGCTCAGCGGAAAGTCAGGTATCTTGTGAAACCTTATTAGATTTACCCTGCACTCCAGATTCTTCAACATCCTTATAAGTCCGTCGGCGTGTCTCTTGTCGTCGTTCCAGCCATTGAACATTATATACTCGAAGCTGACCCTTCTCTGCCCGGTAAAGTCGTAATCTCTTATAAGTTCTACCGTATCTGATATTGGATAGGCCTTCTGCATTGGCATCAGCTCGTTGCGCTCCTCATCAAAAGGGTTGTGCAGCGATATTGCCAGATGGCACTTGCTGTTTTCAAGAAACTCCTTTAGCTCAGGATAAATACCTATCGAAGAAACTGTTATCCTTCTCGGGCTCCACGCAAAACCCCAGTCCGATGTTAGTATATCTATACTTTTGGTAACCTCCCTCATGTTGTCGAGCGGCTCTCCCATTCCCATGAAGACAATATTTGTAAGATTGTCGCTCTCTTCGATATTTATAAACTGCGATATTATCTCTCCGGCTGTGAGCTGTCCCTTGAAACCCATGCGTCCGGTCATGCAGAACTTGCACCCCATTTTGCAACCGGCCTGCGAAGAGATGCAGAGTGTCGCCCTCTCTTCGTCAGGAATCATCACTGCCTCTATGGGCGTTCCGCAAATTGAAGGAAAAAGGTATTTTTTTGTTCCGTCAGAAGAAATTTGTGTATCAATAGCAGTAAATCCTCCAACCTCGTACTCTTCTGAAAGTCTCTCTCTGGTTTGTATGGACAGGTTGGTCATCAAGGCTATATCCGATGCCTTTTTTTTGTATAACCAGTCTGCTAGTTGCTTTGCTGTAAAGCTCGGAAGAAACAGACTCTCTGTGATTTCCTTAAGTTCGGCAAGACTCTTGCCAAGTAACCATTTTTTCATTCGGCAAATGTACGGAAAATTAAAAATCATTTGTTATTTTTGCATGAATTTAAAACACAAACATTATGGCAAAGGAGAGTGCAGAAGTAAAAAAGGGTTCTGAAACAAGTCCCGAGAAGTTGAAGGCTTTACAGGCCACTTTAGACAAAATTGAGAAGGATTACGGGAAAGGAACTGTAATGAGGATGGGTGAACAGCCAAAATGGGAGGTATCAACCATTGGGTCGGGCTCTATTGGCCTCGACCATGCTTTGGGAATAGGCGGATATCCCAGAGGGAGAGTTATTGAGATATACGGACCGGAATCGAGCGGTAAAACCACACTGGCCATTCATGCTGTTGCAGAGGCCCAGAAGCTTGGAGGTCTTGCTGCAATAATTGATGCCGAACACGCATTTGACAGGACATATGCCAAGAAACTTGGCGTGAATGTAGATACACTGCTTATTTCACAGCCGGATAACGGTGAGCAGGCACTGGAAATTACAGATCATCTTATCCGCTCGGGTGCAATTGACATTATTGTTATTGACTCAGTTGCTGCCCTCACGCCTAAGGCTGAGATAGAAGGTGAGATGGGTGATTCCAAGATGGGTCTTCAAGCTCGTCTTATGAGTCAGGCTCTAAGAAAACTAACTGCGAACATAAGCAAGACAAACACATGCTGTATATTCATAAACCAGCTTCGTGACAAAATCGGAGTTATGTTTGGTAATCCGGAAACCACCACTGGTGGTAACGCTCTTAAGTTCTATTCATCTGTAAGGGTAGACGTGCGCAAGATTACCCAGTTGAAAGATGGCGAAGATGCCACTGGAAACAGGGTACGTGCAAAGGTTGTCAAGAACAAGATGGCTCCGCCTTTCAGAAAAGCAGAGTTTGACATTGTCTTTGGCGAGGGTATCTCAAGAATTGGCGAAATTATTGATCTTGGCGTCGACTTTGAAATTATCAAGAAGAGCGGCTCTTGGTTCAGCTATGGTGATTCCAAGCTTGGTCAAGGCAGAGATGCTGTTAAACAGATTATTATGGATAATCCTGCCTTAATGGAAGAGATAGAGTTAAAAATAAGAGAAAAACTGAAAGAAAGCAGAGATTAATGGAAACAGTATTAAGCGGCATCCGTTCTACGGGACACCTGCACCTTGGAAACTATTTCGGTGCCCTCAGAAATTACATAAAGATGCAGGATGAGTACAACTGCTTCTTCTTTATTGCAGATTTGCACTCACTAACCACACATCCTCACCCGGCTGATTTTCATGCAGGGGTAAAGACCATACTTTGCGAGTACCTGGCCTCCGGTCTGGATCCCCAAAAGTCTGCAATCTTTGTACAGAGCGATGTTCCTGAGGTTTCTGAGCTTTATGTGCTTCTCAACATGATTGCATACAAGGGAGAACTTGAGAGGACAGCATCGTTCAAGGAGAAGGTTCGCAAGCAGGAGGACAACGTTAATGCAGGGCTCCTCACCTACCCTGTTCTAATGGCGGCAGACATTCTTATTCACAGGGCTCACAAGGTTCCGGTTGGTAAGGATCAGGAGCAGCATCTTGAGATGGCAAGGGTTCTTGCAAGAAGGTTCAACAATATGTATGGTGCCGATGTTTTTCCGGAGCCTCAAGCATTCAACTTCGGAAGCGACCTGGTAAAGGTTCCCGGGCTGGATGGAAGCGGCAAGATGGGCAAGAGCGAGGGTAATGGAGTATATCTTATTGACGATGAAAAGACTATCCACAAGAAGGTAATGAAGGCCGTCACAGATTCTGGTCCGACAGAACCAAACAGCAAGATGCCTGATTCCATCGAGAATATCTTCACTCTTTTAAAGATAGTCTCTACGCCGGATACCGTTACTCACTTTACAGAAGCATACAACAACTGTTCTATCAGGTATGGTGACCTCAAGAAGCAGCTTGCAGCAGATATCTGCAAACACACTCTTCCAATACGGGAACGTATAGAAGAGATTTACAACGACGAAGCTTACCTCCACAATGTAGCCAAAAGAGGTAGGGAACTTGCCCGCGAGAGTGCCAGCGCGACACTCAAAGAGGTGAGGGCCGTTGTAGGGTTCAAGAGCTTCTGAAAAATGAATGATTAGTAAGACCACAATAGACAAAATTCTTGATGCAGCTCAGATTGTTGATGTTATCAGCGATTTTGTGACTCTTAAGAGAAGGGGGGCAAACTTTACAGCTTGCTGCCCTTTTCATAATGAGAAGACTCCATCGTTCTCTGTATCACCTTCAAGAGGCATTTACAAGTGTTTCGGTTGCGGAAAGGCAGGCAATGTCGTAAACTTCGTAATGGAGCATGAACAGCTCTCCTATGTAGATTCGCTTAAGTACCTCGGAAAGAAATACGGGATTGAGGTTGCCGACAAGGAGGAGAGTGCACAGGATATAGAGAACAGACTCAGGGGCGAAAGTCTGCTTATTGTATCGCAGTATGCACAGGACTTCTACACAAACGCCCTGTGGAACTCCCAGAAGGGTCAGGCCATAGGTATAAGTTACTTTAAAGAGAGGGGCTTCACCGACGAGACTATAAAGAAGTTCATGCTCGGATGGTCCCCCGACAGTCGTGACGGCGGCATGTGTGCCGCTGCGTTGAGGGCAGGATACAAGAAGGAGTTTCTGGTTGCCACAGGACTTGGAATCGAGAGAGAGGCCACGGGAGATCTTGCCGACAGGTTTTACGAAAGGGTAATGTTTCCCATTCACTCCATTTCCGGCAGGGTTATCGGTTTTGGCGGAAGGACTCTGAGGGCAGACAAGAGTGTTGCTAAATACATAAACTCTCCGGAAAGCGAGATATACTATAAGAGCAAGTCGCTCTACGGAATTTTCTTTGCAAAATCTGCTATTTCAAAACAGCAGAAGTGTTATCTGGTTGAGGGTTACACAGACGTTATCTCCATGCATCAGGCCGGGGTCGAGAATGTTGTCGCTTCGAGCGGAACATCTCTCACAACAGACCAGATAAGGATGATAAAACGCTTTGCTCCTCAGGTGACAGTCTTGTATGACGGTGATGCTGCAGGTATAAAGGCCTCTATAAGGGGTATCGACATGCTGCTCGAAGAGGGTTTGCAGGTTAAGGTGGTTCTCTTCCCCGATGGCGAGGACCCCGATTCCTACGCAAGAAAGCACTCTCCCGACCAGCTGAAGGAGTTCCTCACCAATGCCGAACAGGACTTTATCGCCTTCAAGACCCAGCTTCTGGCTGCTGAGACAAAAAGGGACCCGATAAAAAGGGCACAGCTTATTTCTGAGGTGGTGGCGAGCATTGCTGTTATTCCGGATGCAATAAGCAGGACCGTCTATATTGAGGATTGCAGCCAAAGGTTGAGGATTGACGAAAGCATTCTGGCCGACGAGGTTAAGAAGATGAGGAAAAAGAGGCAATATGGTGCCTACTCTGCTGATACATCTTTTGATACTGAGCCGGGAGTTCCAAGGTACTTTCCTCCGCTTGAAACGGGAGAAAGGGTTCCTGAATTCGTTACCAACACATATTGCGAAGCTGCCGAGAAGGAGCTTCTATACTATCTTATAAAGTTTGGAGAACATGCTCTTTACGGTAAGGATGAGGGCGAGGATACCACTATAAAGGTCTCTCAGTTTATTCTCACAGAACTTCAGAACGACGATCTTGAGCTTCAAAATCTGGTGTATAAGAGCATCTTCGATGAATATTTTCAGATCCGCGAGATTGGTCAGGCTGCCATCCAGAAACATTTCCTAAACCACAGGAACCAGGAGTATGTAAACGTGGTGCTGAGCCTGCTTCATCAGGAACACAGTCTCACTATTAAGCAGTTTATAAAAGCTGTAATTCCGGAAGAGAATGTTCTCTCTACGGTTGTTCCCAAATCGATTCTTGTCTACAAGGCAAAAATCACTGCAATAGCTTATCAGAATCTTTGCGAAAAGCTCACCAAGGTACAGGGTGTCAACGACAAAGAGCAACAGGACAATATTTTAAAACAACTGCAGATACTAATGCACATACGCAACTCGTTTGCTAAAGAGCTTCACAGGTTGACGATCTGACATTTTTCTTATCTTTGCGGTCTAAAAATTTCAAAAAAATGGAAAAGAACTACAAAAGGCATCTCGTTACTGCAGCTCTTCCTTATGCAAACGGAGCTGTGCATATCGGTCACCTGGCAGGGGTTTACATACCTGCCGATATCTATGTGAGGTACCTCCGAATGCGCGGACAGGATGTCAAGTTTATATGTGGTTCTGACGAACATGGTGTTCCTATTACCATAAAGGCAAAACAGCAGGGTCTCACTCCGCAGGAGGTTGTGGACAAATATCATATGATTATCAAGGACTCTTTCGAAAGACTGGGTATAAGCTTTGATATCTACTCCAGGACAAGTTCCAAAATTCACCATAAGACAGCATCGGAGTTCTTCAAGAAACTTTATCTGGATGGCAAATTCATCGAGAAGGAGAGCGAACAGTATTACGACGAGGAGGCAAATCAGTTTCTTGCCGACCGGTACATTGTTGGTACCTGCCCTAAGTGCGGGGCCGAGAATGCCTACGGCGACCAGTGCGAAAAGTGCGGAAGCACCCTCAGCCCTACCGAACTGATAAACCCACGTTCTGCCCTTAGCGGGAACACTCCAATAATGAAGAAGACATCTCATTGGTACCTGCCTCTTGATCAGTATGAGGGGTGGCTCAGGGAGTGGATACTTGATGGTCACAAGGAGTGGAAAAGCAATGTCTACGGACAGTGCAAGTCGTGGCTGGATGGCGGACTGCAGGCCAGAGCCGTGAGTCGTGACCTTGACTGGGGCGTTCCTGTGCCGGTAGAAGGTGCCGAGGGCAAGGTTCTCTATGTTTGGTTCGATGCTCCTATAGGATACATCTCCAACACAATAGAGCTTCTGCCCAACGACTGGGAGAAGTGGTGGAAGAGTGACGATACCAAGATGGTTCACTTCATAGGAAAAGACAATATAGTTTTCCACTGCATTGTTTTTCCTGCTATGCTTAAGGCTTATGGCGATGGATATATTCTTCCTGAGAATGTTCCTGCAAATGAGTTCCTTAACCTTGAGGGCAATAAGATTTCCACTTCGAGAAACTGGGCAGTGTGGTTGCACGAGTATCTTGAGGAGTTTCCGGGTCAGGAGGATGTGCTTCGCTACGTTCTCTGTGCCAATGCTCCTGAGACCAAGGACAACGACTTTACATGGAAGGACTTTCAGACAAGAAACAACAGCGAACTGGTTGCTATATTCGGCAACTTCGTAAACAGGGCAGTTGTTCTTACACATAAATACTTTGCAGGAGAGGTTCCTGCCGACATAAAGAGCGAGCCTATAGACAGGGAGGTGCTTGACCAGATACCGGTGATTAAGGCCGCCATTGAGGAGAGTCTTGAGACTTTCCGTTTCCGTGAAGCTCTTAAGGAGGCAATGAACCTTGCCCGTCTCGGCAACAAATACCTTACTGAGACCGAACCCTGGAAAATTGCTAAAACCGATATGGAGCGGGTTGCAAGCATAATGAATGTATCTCTTCAGATCTGTGCCAATCTGGCCATTGCCTTTGAGCCATTCCTACCTCATACTACTCACAAGCTGGCCTATATGCTTAACATGAAGAGCCGCAACTGGGAAGACTTTGGAAGCGACATGATTTTACAACCTGGTCACATAATAAATGAGGCAAGGCTCCTGTTCGACAAAATCGAAGACTCTGCCGTGGAGGCTCAGGTGGCAAAGCTTGAAGCAACCCGCTCCCAGAACGAAAGTGCCGTTTCAGCAAACAGCCAAACTGCCCTTTCAGCAAACAGTCAAACCACCGTTACATCAAACATCCCAAATGTTTTTACAGCATCAACACTCTCCACAGATATAACAGCGGGCAAGCAACCATCAGTTTTACCTCAAACAGAAGTCTTACCTCAAAAAGATGAGTGCACGTATGATGAGTTCATGAAGATGGATATCCGCACTGCAACCGTTCTTGAAGCCGAGAGGGTTCCGAAGACTGACAAACTTCTAAAGTTGACTATTGATACCGGAATTGATGTCAGGACAATTGTTTCTGGTATTGCAGAATACTACTCTCCGGAGGTGATGGTAGGCAAAAAGATATGTATTCTTGCCAATCTGGCACCGAGAAAGATTAAGGGAATAGAGTCCAATGGAATGATTCTTATGGCAAAGGAGGAGTCTGGTAAAATGCGGATAGTCACTCCTGAGGAGTCAATTGAGAACGGGGCAGCTATCAGCTAGGCTAAAACTTTGCCGGCGTTCGAGCTGACTTTTGGTTTTGTTGAGGACTAATAATTAAACTGTTACCAGAAAGTGCGGCGCAGTTCGCTTGCTGCCTAAAGTTGTTTTAGCAGTTGTCTGTCTTCACTGTTGTAAAGGAGCCACTCCCAGAATGGTTGGAGTTCATCCTTGAACACTACCATAAGTACAATAATCGCCACTACTACCGATAATATTGATAATATCAGTATTGTTCTTTTGGCCGACTTGCTTAATGGCTCTTTTATCTTTTTAGCCTTAATTCTTGGCACCTTAACTGTAGGCTCCTTATCTACCTGAGGCTGGTACAATCTGTTTGTCTCTCTGTAACTTAGCAGCTCAATGCGCCCCGGTTTGTTCAGAAGCTTTACATTTATCGGCTCCAACCCGTATGCTTCGGGATATATGAAGAGATCCTTGTCGGCAACAAAGAAATAGTCCCTTTGATCCGTTGCCCGCATTGTGCCAAAATCAGGAATTTTTATGCTCTTTTTTATGTTGAGTTCATTGACGAACTCCTTGATAAACAACTGGATTTTCTCTTTTGCGGTTTTAAAATCACTGTTAATTTCCGCGGCATAAGAATTTTCCAGTAATTCGTCGTTCCAGACTTCGCTCGTTCTGAAAAGTACTCGTCTGAATGGGGGGTGAATCACCAGTGCCCTGTCTGAAAAGACCGATGGAGCCAGTTCTGCAATAAAACTGCCCATTCCCGGCAGGGAAACTCTGTCGTGAGTGAGTAAAAGCTCTCTTAAAAGTTTGGAAAGAGTGATTAAATCCATAATTTTCGCTGGGTTGTAGCGCAAAGTTAAAAAATCTATTCAAAAGATTTGCAGTTTTATAATTTTCCGCTTACATTTGCACTCCCAAGACGGGAAAAAATTCCTTGTTAGCTCAGTTGGTTAGAGCACCTGACTGTTAATCAGGGGGTCCTAGGTTCAAGTCCTAGACAAGGAGCCCAAAATTGTAAAAGACCGCAACTATTTATTAGCTGCGGTTTTTTTATGCTCACAGACAAAAGAATACACTTTGGATCAAATTGAAAAGTAGGTGGAGCGATAAATTTAGGATCACATTGAAAAGTTGTGGAGTAAGATTTATGCATAGATCTTAGATACTCTGAAAAGAAAGAATTTGATATCACCCACACCTCTGAACTGACTTCTGAAGGATCAAATTGAAAAGTAGGTGGAGCGATAAATTTACGCATAAATTTTGCTGAGTCTGAACAGGAAGAAATTCATATCCCTGACACCTCTTTGAGTAGCCCTGAAAGCCTTGATTTTTGCATTGAAAGATTCTGCAGAAGCATTTGTGCTTCTATTGTTGAAATAGTTCAGGATCTTGTCGTAGTGGGAGTACATCGTAGCGGAGATTGTGTTGAATGATTTGAATCCGGAGTCCGCAACCCTGTTGAACCACAGTGCAAGTTTTGCAATTGCCACGTTCTTGGGGTGCTTTTGGTTGTAGATACATCTAAGGCTGTGCACAAGCGAAAACGCTTCTTTAATGTCCGGATAGAGTCTGAAAAGTATTCTGGCTCTCTTTTTCTGGCTTTCCGACCATCTGTCAGGGGATTTGAACAACAGGTAGCGGCTTCTGAAGAGTAGCTGTTTTTTTGTGTCTCCATTTTTCAAAACCTCAGGGACATACTCTACTTTATCGGCCCTTGCGTTCTCAATGTCATTAGTCTCTTCATTAATTGCCTCCCACCTGTGAGCTATCCGTATCTCCTGCAGTGCATCGAAGGCAAGCTTCTGGACATGGAACCTGTCAATTACTTGTTCTGCATATGGGAAACAACGTTTTGCAACGAGATTCATTGAACTTGCCATGTCCAGTGTGATCTCGGATACGCTGTCCCTTGACTTCTTAGGCAATTTATTTAACACACCGATTATCTTTTCGGAGGTGGTGCCTTCCACCATGGCCACTATTGCCCCTTTCTGACCTTTGGCGTCCTTGTTTGTCAATATGGTATACAGCTCTCCGTTTGATAGGCTCGTCTCGTCAATGCTGAGCCGTGGCCCCATATTCCCGGGAAACAGGATCCAGTCATGTGCATGATCCTTCTGTTCCCATATCTTGTAATCACTCAGGTGTTCCTTGTACTGTTGCCCTAACAGGTCACCGTCTATATGGAAGAATTTCTCCAGGGAATTGGAGCTAATCGGGTAGGTATCCAAGTAATCCTTTTAAAAAAGACGCGAATTCATTCGAATAGCGCGTTCCTGTTGCCGATAGATTCCAGGTCTTGCTCACTATCTGCCTAGTGGATTCCACTTCCCACTTCCTGCGTCTTACATGTAAGTATAAAGCCTTGTTCCTAAGTGGAAAATCCTGTATGATAGCTTCTGGATGGTAGCCTTTTGATGTCAGCTTTTCTTGCTTGTACTCTTGTGGTGGGATATTCTTCTCGTCAATATACAGATGCACCTCCTTCGGCAGTATCTTCAAGTCAACTATTACAAAATATTCCAATATCTCTTGGGGTAAAATAAGTTCCAGTAAACTCAACATCTGTTCCTGTGTGGCATCCATCTTTTATCTCTGTTTTTATACAAAGATATTGCTTTTCCAGATGTCGCTCCACCTACTTTTCCATTTGATCCCTTCTGAAGGCCTTCAGCTTTGCGTTAAAAGATTCTGCAGAAGCGTTTGTGCTTCTGTTGTTGAAGAAGTTTAATATCCTGTCTGAATGAGTGTATATTGATGCTGAGAGAGAATTAAACGTTTGAAAGCCCGATTCGGTCACATGGTTGTACCATAAGGCCAACTTGAGCCTTGCAGTGCCAATGCTTTTACTTTTGGAATAAATCATTCTAAGGCGATGGACCAAACCAAAAGCCTTTCGGATGTCCGGATATAATTTAAACAGGATGGCAGCCCGTTTCTTTTGACTTGGGGACCACTTTCCCGGAGATTTGAATAGTAATAGTCTGGATCGAAACAATATCTCCTTTTTTGTCTCTCCGTTTTTGTGTTTTTTTGGTTTATACTTTACTCCATCCAGTTTTGCGTTCTCCATTGCATTGGTCTCTTCATTTATTGCCTCCCACCTGTGCGCTATCCGCAGCTCCTGAAGGGCGTCGTATGCTAATTTCTGAACATGGAACCGGTCTATTACCTGTTCTGCGTTTGGAAAACATTTCCGGGCAATAACATGCATTGCATTGGCCATATCCAGCGTCACCTCCATAACCTTGCAGCGTACCTTCATAGGTATCTTTGATATGGCTTTAATGACATCTTCCGCCCTTGTGCCCTCCACCATTGCCACTATAGTGCCTTTTTTGCCGCCGCGTTCCTTGTTTGTCACTATGGTATACAAGTCACCGTTCGAGATCGCAGTCTCGTCAATGCTTAGGTTTGCTCCCATGTTTTCCGGAAAGATCATCCATTTCTCAGCATGCCCTTTCTGATCCCATTGATTGTAGTCGCTCAGGTAGTTTTTATATTGCTGCCCAAGAATGTCCCCATTTATATGGTAAAACTTCTCTAAACTGTTACTGCTGATCGGGTAGGTATCCAAGTAATCCTTTTAAAAAAGCCGCGAATCCTTCCGAATAACGCGTCCCTTTTGCGACCAGATTCCAATTCCTGCTGACGACCTCTCCGGTACGCTCTATTTGCCACCTCCTGCGTCGGATATGAAGAAACAATGCCTTGTCCCTTAAGGGAAAATCCTGGACCACGGATTCTTGATGAAACCCTTTTGACAGAAGATCCTCTCCTTTGTATTCGTCAGGAACTATGTTCTGCTCGTCTAAATATAGGTGAACCTGCCTGGATACAGTCTCCGTTTTTATTATCTCAAAATATTCAAATACTTCTGCTGGTAGTACTAAGGATAAAATTCCTAACATCTGTCCTTCGCTCGCTTTCATCTTTATAGTTTATACAGCAAAGGTACTGATTCAGGATTCCATATCCACAACTTTTCAATGTGATCCTAAATTTACGCATAAATTTTGCTGAGTCTGAACAGGAAGAAATTCATATCCCTGACACCTCTTTGAGTAGCCCTGAAAGCCTTGATTTTTGCATTGAAAGATTCTGCAGAAGCATTTGTGCTTCTATTGTTGAAATAGTTCAGGATCTTGTCGTAGTGGGAGTACATCGTAGCGGAGATTGTGTTGAATGATTTGAATCCGGAGTCCGCAACCCTGTTGAACCACAGTGCAAGTTTTGCAATTGCCACGTTCTTGGGGTGCTTTTGGTTGTAGATACATCTAAGGCTGTGCACAAGCGAAAACGCTTCTTTAATGTCCGGATAGAGTCTGAAAAGTATTCTGGCTCTCTTTTTCTGGCTTTCCGACCATCTGTCAGGGGATTTGAACAACAGGTAGCGGCTTCTGAAGAGTAGCTGTTTTTTTGTGTCTCCATTTTTCAAAACCTCAGGGACATACTCTACTTTATCGGCCCTTGCGTTCTCAATGTCATTAGTCTCTTCATTAATTGCCTCCCACCTGTGAGCTATCCGTATCTCCTGCAGTGCATCGAAGGCAAGCTTCTGGACATGGAACCTGTCAATTACTTGTTCTGCATATGGGAAACAACGTTTTGCAACGAGATTCATTGAACTTGCCATGTCCAGTGTGATCTCGGATACGCTGTCCCTTGACTTCTTAGGCAATTTATTTAACACACCGATTATCTTTTCGGAGGTGGTGCCTTCCACCATGGCCACTATTGCCCCTTTCTGACCTTTGGCGTCCTTGTTTGTCAATATGGTATACAGCTCTCCGTTTGATAGGCTCGTCTCGTCAATGCTGAGCCGTGGCCCCATATTCCCGGGAAACAGGATCCAGTCATGTGCATGATCCTTCTGTTCCCATATCTTGTAATCACTCAGGTGTTCCTTGTACTGTTGCCCTAACAGGTCACCGTCTATATAGAAGAATTTCTCCAGGGAATTGGAGCTAATCGGGTAGGTATCCAAGTAATCCTTTTAAAAAAGACGCGAATTCATTCGAATAGCGCGTTCCTGTTGCCGATAGATTCCAGGTCTTGCTCACTATCTGCCTGGTGGATTCCACTTCCCACTTCCTGCGTCTTACATGTAAGTATAAAGCCTTGTTCCTAAGTGGAAAATCCTGTATGATAGCTTCTGGATGGTAGCCTTTTGATGTCAGCTTTTCTTGCTTGTACTCTTGTGGTGGGATATTCTTCTCGTCAATATACAGATGCACCTCCTTCGGCAGTATCTTCAAGTCAACTATTACAAAATATTCCAATATCTCTTGGGGTAAAATAAGTTCCAGTAAACTCAACATCTGTTCCTGTGTGGCATCCATCTTTTATCTCTGTTTTTATACAAAGATACCGCTTTTCCAGATGTCGCTCCACCTACTTTTCCATTTGATCCTACACTTTGCAGTAGTTTTTAGCAACAATTTGTCTCTTAGATATATACAAATATTGTGTCATAAAAAATTCTTATTGTCCAGTCCGTAACCCACTATCAATATTGTACTTGCTAAAAACTACTGCAAAGTGTATTTTCTGAACTAAACGAGTGCATCTTTGTTAAATACACAACATTCTAAAAGATTTAACAATGTCTATTCTAAACGAAAACTACATATTGTACAATGGTGTCGAAATTCCAAAAATTGGTTTTGGGACATGGCAGATTCCTAATGAGAAAGTTTTCAAAGCGGTTACTGATGCATTAAGAGCCGGTTACCGGCACATCGATACTGCTCTGGCCTACGACAACGAAGAGGGTGTCGGCAGAGCTATAAGAGAATCCGGTCTCAGGAGAGAGGAGGTTTTTATTACCAGCAAGCTGCCTGCGGAAATCAAAGGATATGACAAGGCATTGGAAGCATTTGAGAGAACCACTAAAAATCTCGGGACACATCCCGACCTGTACCTGATTCATGCTCCGTGGCCATGGGCAGACAAGGGAGGTGATTATAACGCACAGAACGTTCAATCGTGGAAAGCATTTGAAAAGTTGTACAACGATGGAATGATAAGGGCAATCGGAGTATCGAACTTTAGCCCTGCCAACATACAGGCTCTGCTGGATAATTGTGAGATTGTACCTATGGCAAACCAGATTGCTTTCCATGTTGGTCGCACTCAGGAGGAGTATGTAGCTTTCTGCATCAAACACAACATCCTAATAGAGGCCTATTCACCCCTGGCCACAGGACGGGCACTTGGCGACAAACAACTAAATGAAATTGCACAATCATATGGCGTTTCTGTTGCACAACTGCTAATACGCTTCGCATTGCAGAGAGGAACACTGCCTCTGCCAAAGACAACTACATTCGAAAGGATGGTTGAGAATTCACAAATAGAAAAATTCAGTATCTCCACCAGTGATATGGAAATACTGAATTCAATTAAATCGGAATACCGATAATTATTTGTACTTCTCAATAAGGTCTCCGACAACCTTCTCTGTAAGCTCATAGTTTTCCAATGAAGGAAAACCCTCCCAACGGACAATACCCTTAGGGTCTATCAGTATACAATGAGGTATTCCTTTCACCTCAAGAATTCCGGATGTCGTTCCTTTCGTGTCGATTGCACTTGAGTATTCAATCAATGGCTCTTTAAATGTAAGCACCTTCTCCGCAGGTTCCTTGGAAATGCCAATAACTACAAGCTGTCCTGCAAATTTCTTCTGAAAACTGTTAAGCTCAGGAATTGCTTTGCGGCAAGGTCCGCACCATGTTGCCCAAAAGTCTATTAATACAAACTTTCCAGCTGTCTCCGGCTTTGCCGACAACCACTGTTCAACAACCAGCTCAGGAGCTTTTTCATTTAAAAAGGATTTCGCCCACAGTTTTTTCTCTCCGTTGGATTCTTGTGCATATATTCCCTGAATAGAAAGACTGAGCACTAATAATAGCAATAATTTTTTCATGTAAATTGATTTTTATTTTATTTAATACTATTCTTATGATGCTCCAAAAGTAGTAAAATATCGGCACACATATTTAATTTGATAGCCTTTTGATATTTGCAGATATCTGCTCTGCCTGCTTTTTTATGTACTCCTGTTTAGCTTTGAAATATTCAAGAACCTTCTCCTTAGGTAATCCTTTAACTGAAGTAAGGAGTCTCTCAATAGCGTTTCTATTATTCTCACCCATTCTCATAATATCATCAACCTTAAGAATACCAGCAACACCATCCATGTCGTTTTCTCCATAAAATCTTGCTGCATTAACAAAATATGATGCAGTCTCATCATTCCCAGAAAGTAGATTGAGATGATTAACTATGGTCATAATCGCGTTGTGGTCGGCTTCTTTAATTTTGCCTGAAGTATAGTTCCCTATTAAATTTTTAATACCATTGCAGATAGCAACGTCAACCCTCTCCTTATAAGCTATCTTGTCGGCAAGTGGTTTCTCAGCCAGCACCATTTTAAAAACCTTTGAATTTGCATTTTGGAGTGAATGAGAAATATAAGGCCACATCTTATCGGAATACTTCTCTCTAGGGGGCATTATTGTAAAAATCTCCTCTATGAAAATATCAGCTTCTTTATTAAGGGATGATGCTGTAAGAGCCTCAAGATAGGCAACCGCGTTCTCCATATTTTTGTAAGATTCAAATTTTGCCTTTAAAGCTTTTGGATTATTTGCAGGATTCATCGCTTTTTTTGTCTTCTCAATAAACGTATCTGCATCTCCCATGCCCACTATTCTGTTTATCTCGTTTCCATCAGCATCCAGAATTAAAAAAGTAGGGTAGGCACTTATTTCATACTTTTTGGCAAGTTCTATTCCCTCGCCCTTTTCCATGTCAATTTTTATATTAACAAAATTGGTATTGTAAAACTTACCTACTAGTTCTTGAGGGAAAATCTTTTCCGACATATACTTGCACGGACCGCACCATGTTGTATAGCAGTCCATGAAGATTAATTTAGGCCCTTTTTTGTTGTTTTTCGCCTTTGCCAGCGCCTGAGCAAATGTTCCCTCTTCAAAGAGAACACCGGGGTTTTGCGCCTTATTCTGTGCAAAGAAAGGCACAGACATCATAAGGCATAGAACTACGATTCCAAATCTTTTCATTTTGAATATTATTATTGTTTAACAAACAATATACAACTTAGAGAGCTTTTCCCACATTTAGTGTATTCGGTATGAAGTACAAAATATACAAAATAAATTGATTTCTGAATGTGGTTTATTCGTGCTTCGTTGTATATTTACAGATGAGATTGTCCGAAATTTAGTCTTAAACTCTTGACTTAAATATGAGATCTGATGAAGATATATTGTTCAATCAGCTTTATCTAAAGTACTACCCTAAGATACAGCATGTTGCTTATTCTTATCTCTTCGACATGGAATCTGCCAAAGGTGTAGCACAGGAGGCGTTCATCAAACTTTGGGATAAACGAGAGGTTATTGATCCTGAAAAAGGGGTATACGGATATCTTTTAATTATAACTAAAAATCTATGTATCAATATATTAAAAAGAAGAGTAATTGAAAAAAAATTCATGGATTTCAGTAATTACAAATTGCAGGCAGAGATAAATATGCTCTCTTTATCTAACAATACCTCAGGAAAATTGATAGAGAAGGAGATTTCAACCCTTCTGGATAATGCTATTAAAGTGATGCCAGACAAAGTTCGCTCAACTTTTATATTGAGCAGATCAAGCAATTTGAAACAAAAAGAGATAGCAGATATACAAGGCGTCTCACTCCGAACAGTTGAAACCAGATTAAAAACTGCCATGGAAATATTAAAAAAGGCATTCAAGGATTATTTTATATGGTTTATAAGTTTCATTGCGGAATTATTTGGTTAAATTGTATTTATTGTAAATAACTTACTTACCCTGAAATGAAAATGGATGAAGAGATAATAATAAGAGTCATCAGAGGTGAAGCCACTCAGAAAGAGAACATGAGAATGCTTGATTGGATTAGAGAGTCGGATGATAATCTAAAGGAATTCTCTGAACTAAAGATGATATGGACCCTATCGTCTACTCCTGATGAGATGGCACGAGAGGAAGATCTTATCAACTTCAAAAAAGTTATTTCGGCAAGATCTGTATTCTCAGTAAATGATCGTAAATTCTGGTATGGATTTGCCTCTGCAGTCTCTGCCGCAATTATAATTTTATTTTTTGGAATCTTCTCTGGAGTACTTGGATTTAAAGATAGTATTTCTACCGACAAAAAAGAAGCAGCAAATCTTACCGCCGTTAACCAAAGGTATATGTATACCGACAAAGGGGTTAAAGGTAAAGTAGTTTTACCTGACGGATCAATTGTATTGCTTAATTCCGGTTCAACTATAAAATATCCCGATACATTCACTGGATCGGCAAGAGAGGTTGAATTGTCGGGGGAGGGTTATTTTGAAGTTGTAAAAGATTCACTTAATCCCATGATTGTCACCACTGCCAAGGGTGTGAAAGTAAAGGTTCTGGGGACAAAGTTCCTTTTAAAATCGTATGACAACGACAGTGATACAAAGGCTATTCTTTACAGCGGTAAAATCAATCTGACGACAGAAGCGGGGAAAAACAGAGAAGAACAATCAATCATTATGAACCCGAACGACTGCGTTGTAGTACCTGCAGTGGGCGAACTTCTTGTGACAAAAACAGGAAAAGAGGGAAACGACGATGCCTGGTTGAGAGGAGAACTTATCTTTGCCAACACGCCAATGCCTGAGGTACTGAAGATTCTGGAAAGATGGTATGGAAAAACCTTCGTAGTAAACAACAAATCACTTTACGGCTTTAATCTGAACGCCTCCTTTAAAAATGAATCATTAATACAGATTCTGGGAATTATTGAATTTTGTACAAGTGTGAAATACAGAATTGATGAGGACAAAGTAATTTTCAATTAAAAAATGTGGTTTTATACATACATGTTTGTATTTAATGAAACCACAATTAAAACTTATATGAACAACAGAATTTTGTCAAATTGGAGAATAGTGGTAACCATATTCTCTTTTTTGTTATTGATGGCTCCTTCCGGAGCATTCGCACAAAAAATCTCATTGAATTTCAAAGATGTTCCGCTAAAGGTTGTCTTGAACAAGATCAGTGAGGTTACAGATTACAGGTTTGTCTACACAAGTAAGCTGGACGTAGATAAGATAATAGTATCTGCAAGCTTTAAAGATGTAGATGTTAATAAGGTAATGTCCGATTTGTTTTCTAAAAACAACATCACCTATTCAATCAAGGGGAAACAGGTTGCACTTGCCCCATTAAAGGTTGCAGGAGAGAACCAGGCTCCTTCAGATGAAAAACTGAAGCCCCGTGCAGATGAAAAAGAGAGTGTCTCGGTTCAGGGAATTGTTACTGACGGAACTGGACTAGGTCTACCGGGAGCAAGTGTAAAATCTGTTACCAGCAACAAATTTGCAATTACTGACTTGGAAGGGAAGTACACAATCAATACTTATCCCGACGACATCCTTGTTTTCTACTCTCTGGGAATGAAAGAACAGAAAGTATCTGTAAACAGAAGAAGCGTGTTAAACATATTGCTGGAAGCAGATGTGGTTAAACTTTCCGATGTTATTGTAACAGGATATCAGACTCTGTCAAAAGAGCGCTCTACAGGGTCATATTCCACAATTACCTCAGAATCCTTAAGCAATAAGCTTCAACCATCATTTCAAAGTATGCTGGAAGGACAGAGTGCAGGTGTTACAATCTCAAAAAATGGAAGTATCGTAATCAGAGGATTATCAACTATAATGGGAGTAAAAACTCCTTTAATTGTTGTGGATGGCTATCCTTTGATTGGAAACGGGATGGATATAGAGTCTGTAAATCCAGATAATGTGGAGAATATAACAATTTTAAAAGATGCTGTTGCTGCATCTATATACGGCGCAAGAGCATCTAATGGTGTAATTGTGATAACAACAAAAAAGGCTCAGACAGGCAAAGTGTCCGCCTCATATAGAGGAACATACGGAATTACCCAAAAATTTAAAATGTCTTCTCTTAATTATGCTCCTGTAAGTGATTATATAGATGCGGAAATTGATCTTTTTAATCAAAACCCCACATCTTATTTAACGTCATACAATTCCTGGAATAAATTAACTGATGTACAATATCTTTTACTAGCAAAAAGCCAATCATGGATGAGTGCAACGGAAGCAGATTCTAAAATTGAAATGCTTAGAAATAATGATGCTATGAAGGAAATTGAAAAGTATATGCTAAAGTCTGAAAGATCCCAACAGCATACTATCAACATCTCGGGGGGAACAGAGAAAAACCTTTTTAATGGTTCATTAAAACTTAATAATGAATCTGGTAATCTGGACAATAACACAAATTCGAGATTTATTGCAGATATCAATAATATATGGAAACCCACCAAATGGTTCTCGTTTAAATTTCTTTCTAATATTAACTATACTAAATCTGTTTCATCGGGCGAAAATTTTTATGGTTTCAGGATTGATCCCTATACAGACCTTTATACCGATTCTGGGGAACCAATTTTTTATAATCCCGCAGCACAAAGACGTATTCCAGAATATGATAAATACGCTCTTATGAAATCGATGTTATATCACCCATCTGAAGAGCTATATCTACAATACTCGAATACTCAAAATTTACAAATAAGAATTGGAGGCGATGTCACATTAAAAATTTCTGATGATATCTCAGTTTCAGGAGGTGGTTCATGGGTTAAGGGGATGGACGATACTAAAACAGTAAAGTTAGGTGAGTCATATTTGATGAGATCTGCTTACAACGATGGAGCATCAAGAACCAGTAGTGTTAAAAGATACATTCCAGATGGGGGTAAACTTGATGGGTCAAGAGGAAGTCTTGAAACCTGGGTTATGAGAGGGCAGATAAATTTCCAGAAGTCCTTAGATGATAATAAACACAGAATAACTGCTATGGTTGGCTCTGAGATTAGTAAAGACACATATGAAACGATGACTTTACCAACATATTTGGGCTATAATCCTACCTCTGCAAGCGTTAATACCGGCTTTGATCCATATGAGTATAATAAAAATACAAATAATATTAAGGGCGATATGTTATTTCAAAAAGCTCCAGCTAATTTAGGCAGTATAACTTATGGCGGTTCTATAACTGTAAGAGACAGTCGATTTGCCGGATGGTATGCAAATGGATCTTATGAGCTAAATAATAAATATATCGTAAGCGGGAGTGCTAGACTTGATCTTACAAATTTTTTTGGAACAGATCCTAAATACAGATATAAACCAACATGGTCAATTGGAGGTACGTATAAACTATCAGATGAGGAGTTTTTCAAATCATATAAACATATTGTAAATAGATTGAATTTAAGAGGCTCATTTGGAGTGAACGGAAATATATCTTTAAGTCATTTCCCATATTTAGTATTAAGCGTAGGCTCCTATAATTTAAACACAAACGGGATATCGTATGGTATATCAAGTTTTCCTAATAACCAACTAAGATGGGAGAAAACAGAGATTATCAACCTTGGAGCAGATATCTCACTTCTGAAAGACAAAATTAGAGTGACTGCTGAATATTATTCAAAAAGAAGTTCAGACTTAATTGCATCAGATATAGTAGATTATACAACAGGTGCATATACATTATATCAAAATATTGGATCGGTGTTAAACAGAGGATTTGAATTAACAGTTGCAGGAGATATCTCGTCATCAAAAAATTTCAAGTGGGATTCTGAATTTCTTTTAAGTGCCAATAACAGCAAGCTTCTGACATATAATACAAATCTGACACATATTCTGAATTATACAACAACTACTGGTTCTCTGGTCGCCAATTATCCATTATACGGAATTTGGGCAATAAGGTACGCTGGCCTAGACAATACTGGAAAGCCTCTCTATTATAATTCTGCCGGTGAAAAAATTAGTAGCGGGAACCTTAGTCCTTCAGATGCAAAGTATATGGGAAGCTCAACTCCGACGTGTGAGCTAGCTCTGAAAAATAATTTATCATATAAAAATTTCAGTTTATCAATTATGTTCATTGCAAAGCTGGGTGGTTACTTTAGGTCGGATTTATTTAATGGGGCGACAATAAATAGTAGATATGTAGGTGAAAGATGGCAGAATCCAGGAGATGAGAACGTAACGATTTATCCAAAACTGATATCAGGGAATGTGGAAAGCTCCTATCTTCCTAATTCAGATATATTTGTTGTAAGTTCAAATCTACTTAAATTAAGAGATATAACACTTTCCTACGACGCTCCCTCAGCTTTCACGAAAGCAATAGGTCTAAAGGGTATTAAATTATACACTCAAGGAAGAAACTTATTCTACTTCACGGCCAAAGGTGTTGATGTAGATCCGGAAGGATTATATTCCCGTCCACAAGTTTATTTTGGTGTTTCTATTAATCTGTAATAAAATTGCTATGAAAAGATTTAAAAATATTATTCTATTAATTATTTTGGTGCAATTATCGGGATGTTCAAAATTTCTTGATGTAAAACCAGCAGGAAAACTAATCCCGGAAAAGGGAGATGTTGCCTCTTACGAAAAATTACTCAACAACGAATACACTCTTACAGGAGGGTTTAGAAGCGATGCTAATGGATTTTGCAGGCTAAACTATTTAACCGATGATATAGAGATCTCAAACAATCAGGCAGACTATGTTTGGATAAGCTCTTCTCCTGCAATGGATTTATACTTTGCCTACATTTATAAAATTCCTTATTATAATCCTTCCGAACCTGATCTGTACATTTGGTGGATGGATTTTTACAGAGCAATTGAGTACTTCAATGTATGTATAGACGGTATAAATAGTGTCAGAACCGAAGAAGAGAAGCAATTTGCGAATGAAACAATAGCAGAGGCAAAAGTTGCAAGAGCGTATCTTTATTTTAATCTTGCCTTGATATATGGCCCTGTCTATAATCCGAATGGCACTAATGATTTCAGGACTATACCAATGAGGACCCAGAGTGATGTTATGGCACCAATGGAAGACCTCTCAACTAATGGAGAGATTTTCTCTCAGGTTTTAAAGGATATTCACTCCTCATTAAAAGTAATTCCTGATGAGGTTGCAAGTCCTTCCCGATTTGGAAAAGGAGCAACTTTAGCTTTTCTGGCAAATTATCATCTCTTTACTCAAAAATATGACAGCGTTGCTCTGTATGCAAACCAAGCTTTAACTCTTGCTGCTACTCAAAAGGGAGGAATAGATAACCTTTTTTATGACTACAATAAGTTTACATGGGCAGATGCAGGGGTTGCAACTGATCCTAATAAGAAAAATGCAAGTACTATAAATACATCACAAGGATCCGATGCTTTAACAGCTAATTATAACAGAGAGATATTACTGTACAGAAAGTGTGCTAATCCTCCAGGATCTTCTTATGCATACCCATCCCAATCATTTCAGAATCTATTTAACACCGGGCAGGATCTTAGACGTGATTTCTTCTTCTTTGAATATAACGGTTATAAAACCATCCAAGCCGGAGTCACATATGATGATGGAAGGAAGGTACTCAATTATCAGAGCAAAATGGCCAGAACATCGGGCTTCAGCTATCCGGAACTTCTGTTGATACGAGCCGAGGGCCGTGCTAGAACAAACGACCTTGCTGGTGCCATTGCTGACCTTAACCTGCTTAGAAAATTCAGAATGAAACCGGGTTTCACCCCATTCTCATCCACCAGTCAGGATGCTGTAATTGAAGAGGTCCTAAATGAACGTCGTCGCGAACTTCCTGTTGGGTCTCAAAAGAGATTCTTGGATTTGAAGCGTCTTGTTCTTGAAAAGGGAAAACCTTGGGCAAAAGAGTCTATCACTCATATTGTCAATGGCACGCCTTATACCGCAAATGTGAATTCCGACTATTTCAGAATGCCTATCCAGAACGATGTCATATTAAGAAACCCTCATTGGGGACTTGAGACTGAGAAAAGACCATGGTCCAGTTCTAAGTAAGCAAGAATTCTTAAGTATCTAAAAAGAGACCAACTAAAAGTGATTTTAGTTGGTCTCTTTCTTTCTCGTGGCACAAAGGATGGCAACGCACCGCAGTTTTTGGCAACCGCTTAATATTCAACGCGTAACAAGACGCAAAGTTTTAAATATTGCGACTTTGTCTTTGCCAAAGGACTGATTAACTGACAAATACCAGAGTTTGAGGCGCAAAATGGGTGTTGAGGAGGGTTCAAAAAGCTCAAAAAGGTATGTGTCGGCAAGATTTGCCTCCATATGGTTTTATATTTAGCTGCAAATCTGGAATTTGCTAACTACGCTGGCAGAGCAGTTAACAGATGAATGATTAATAGACGAATATGTATGTTTCTCATTATCATCGACATGCTAACTAAGCTGGCAGGTAACCTGCCAGCTTAGTTAGCATTTTCCTTATATACTGACACTTACGAAACGGGCTGATTATTAGACATTTGTGCATGTAATTGGATACCTGACAACTACTAACACAGCTGCCAGCGTCAACGTTGGAGTTAAAGAAGCAGCTTCTCTTTGAGCAGTTTGTATCCTGTTGTGCTTGCCCGCACACTGGTGCCGTTTTTCAGATAGACATTGTAGCTCTCCTTACCGAACAGCTCCACTCTGGTTATCTTTTCTGTATTTACTATGCATGAGCGGTGAATGCGGACGAAGGTCAGAGGGAGGTGCATCTCGAAGTACTTCATTGTCTGCTCTTTTATATACTTCCCCTTGTCTGTGAATAACATTACATAGTCGCCATAAGCCTGCAGATATAGCAGTTCGTCAAGGCGAACAATATGAATCTGCGCCCCCTCCTTTACCGAGATTCTGTCAATAGCCTCTCCCCTCTCCGGCTCCTGACTCTCCTTTCTGCAATTCTCCTCAATCAGCTGCATTTGCAACCGATCCTTTACAGAATGGTACCATTGGTTAAGAACTACGAGGCACATGAGGCCGTAAACAAAGCATAACGGGAATATTGCAACCACCACCTCCGGTTCGTCTGTTTCCAGAATCATAATAGCTGCAAATGTACCTGCAATGCAGAAAAGCTGCACTACCACTGCTATTAAGACCCGTAGAACAAATGTAGGAATATAGTCGATAATATACCAGTACAAATATCCGGCAAGTGACAGCAGAAACACATAGGCAGCTGAGGCAACCATAGTATTTTGAACATTAAGATTCCCGTACAAAGTCAAAAGCAACCAGAGGACAGCTGCGGCAAGGATTGCCAGGGCTGTCCCGGTTGTCTTTTTGATAAACGACTCTGTTAATGGATGTGGACTCATTGTCAGCTCTTGATTTCCAGCCCTCCGAATGTCACGTTTCCGCGTATTACAAGTCTGTGTTCTGTGTCAGAATTTTCCCTCATTCTGTAACGCTTGTCGTCACTTCCTCCGGCCATATGCTGCACATTTACGTCTACTGTCCAGTTTCCCGGAACATAGATCTCTACACCTCCGAAAGTGCACTCAAGATCTATAAATGTCCTCTCTCCTTCCAACACCGTGTGGCGAAGATCGAGAATGGTTCCGCCAAATGTATTTTGAATTTTAGCTCCCTTGAAAACAGGATCGAGTACAATCTGTTTTACTGACCCGAATGTACAGGTTGAGTTAACAAATCCTTTATCGGTAGTGTATGATGTCTCCTGAGTGAACCGCTCCCTTCTGTATGGAAACCTGTCCGGGCGAAAGAGTTTGACAAGAAGCAGGACACCTACAAGGACAAAAACCAGCGGCCAATAAGTACCCACCCATTCAGGGCCAACTCCTATAAGCCTTGGTATAAGGAAGAATGAGCCTACTCCTATAAGTATTAGACCTCCGGAAGACTGTCCTTTAGAGAGAGAGACAAGCCCTATTACTATCAGTAGCATCTGCCATGAAATGAATATCCGCAGAAGATAGGGTTCGACGAATCCAAGATTCTTTCCCAAGAAGAGGAAGCCGGCAAATATGAATATTGCAGCAACTACGACTATGTTAAGTCTACCGTGAAGGGGGCTGCTCCCTTTGTTGATTACATGCATAATAAATTTTTGTTTTTGTTATATGCCGCAAAAGTATTCTGTATTGAAGGGCAAGACAACAGAAATCTGTCGTATTCCTGCCGGAAATCTGTAAAAAACCGCATTTTCCCGACGAAACCGGAAACTTCTACTCTCCCTTAACCGTCAACATTAGTATGTTTCTACCATTTTCATATTTATATCCGACACTTTTGCACCTGCTCTTTATTAACCTCAGCCCTATGTCATCGTCAGCCACTCCCTCTTCAAGCATATTGAGAGGAGCTCCTGTATTTGCACACAAAAACTCGAGAGTACCGTCCTTTTCGGAATAAGAGAGACTTAAATCTATATCTGAGAAATCTGATTGCAGGCAAAGCACCTCTTCTGTTAGAAGTGCAAGATAATCACTCTCTTTCTTCGACAACATGTGTTTTTCGCAGAAAGTCTCAACCTCTCCCTGAAGAGCATACAGATCGTAATCCTTGCTGGATATATGGTGAGTAAGGCTGCGTATGCGGTGGATAAAAGCTTTGGTCCTCTCCTTTTGTGGATTTTCGAATATCTGTTCCGGGGTACCCTCTTCGTATATTACACCTTGGTCCATATAGAATACACGACTGGAGATATTACGGGCAAACTCCATTTCGTGAGTAACAATTACCATGGTCATACCCTCTCTTACAAGCCTGCGGATAACTGAGAGCACCTCACTTACCATTGTGGGGTCAAGTGCGGAGGTAGGTTCGTCAAAAAGCAGGATTTCGGGTTCCATTGCCATACAACGTGCAATGGCCACCCTTTGCTTCTGTCCGCCGGATAGTTCGTCAGGGAAACTATATGCCTTTTCTGCAAGTCCTACAAGTTTTAACAGCTCGAGTGCCTTTTTATTGGTCTCTTCACGACCTTTTTTCAATAACTTAACGGGGCCTATTGTTAGGTTTTCCAGAATTGTCAGATGCGAGTACAGGTTAAAGGATTGAAAAACCATTCCCATCTTCTGCCGAATCTTAGGAACATCAGACTTCTTATCCAGTAAAGGTATACCGTCAATTAATATCTCTCCGCCGGTAGGAGTTTCAAGAAGGTTAAGGCATCGCAGGAATGTGCTTTTTCCTGTACCTGAAGGGCCGATTATAGAAATTACCTCACCCTTTTTTATGTCTGTGCTAATATCTTTCAGAACGACAAGGTCCCCAAAATGTTTAGAAAGGTTTCTTATGCTTATCATTGGTTTACCTCCTCTGCTCTTTTAATTTTTTTTCTTTTAGGATCAACTGATACTTCGACATAGTCCAATGCCCATGTCAGCAGCCAGGCAATCATCAGATATATGACTGCGGCCATAATAAGAGGGAAAAAGGCGTCGAATGTACGGCTGCGGATAATGTCACTTGCCTTTGTAAGATCTTGTACGGCAATATATCCCACTATAGATGTCATCTTTACCAGCGACACAAATTCACCTTTGTAAACTGGCAGAACGTGCCTCAATGCCTGAGGCATTATTATATAAACAAATGTCTGTACCTTAGTGAAACCTCCCGCAATTCCTGCCTCCTTTTGTCCATTGTCTACGCTATCTATTGATGTCCTGAACATTTCAGACACATAAGCCGCAAAGTTGAGCCCGAAAGCGAAAATCGCCACTAATACAGGATTTATGTTTACCGATGCAAAGACAATGTAGTAAATAATCATTAACAGCACCAGCACCGGCGTTCCTCTTAAGATTGAGATATACAGTCTTGCAAATGCAGAGAGAGCCTTTTTCTTTGACATACGCATAAAACAGACCAGACCACCCAGGATCGTGCCTACCAATGCTGCAAAGATTGATATGAAAACTGTAATCTTTAGCCCTTCAATTATAAGCAGATATCTCTGTTCTCTAATAATATTGTTATAAAAACTGTTTGATATTTTTTTCCAGAACGAAAGTTTGGTTTCCGTTTTCTTCTCGCCCGAATATTTTGCCATACTCGTTTTGGGAACAACCACGGCGGTTTTAAATTCGGCATAACTATCAGAAAAATCGATCTGTTCTGCCCTCTCCTTACTTATTGAAATTCCGTCAGTAATCATATCGGCCTTACCGGCTGCCAGTGCAGCTATCAGCGAAGGAAACTCCATCGTTATGATTTCGAGGTTATAATTCCTGCGCTCTGCGAATAATCTTACCATCTCAATGTCAAATCCTACATAATTACCATTCATGAATGCAACATATGGAAGATCCTCCACAGACACTGCAACTACCAGTTTTTTATCTGATGATGGATTGTTGAATGGTGGCATTATAGCCTTCTCAGGGTCGTCCACGAGCCATCTCTTATGCATGGCGCCATAGGTTCCATCTGCCCGTATCTCCTTAAGGAAGCCATTGAATTCGTCTCTGAGGGCATGGTTCTTTTTATTAAAACCGACTCCTAAAGGAGTATCAAGAGCATCGTCGCATAAAATTGCCAGTTCATCGTTTCTTTTCAGAAGTATTCTGGCTGTTATCAAGTCAAGCATTACTGCGTCCGTCTTGCCTGTTGAAACCGATAATATGAGGTCGGCTGTGCTTTCAAACCTGCTGACTGATGCCTTTGGATATTTTTTTGTGAGAAAGGCGTCATGGACGGTGCCAGAAAAGATTCCGATCTTTTTTTCTGCAAGATCATCTAGGTTTGTAAGCTTGCTTGCGAAACTGTGGGCAATATTGCTTTTCCTGGCAATTACACTTACACCCGATTCATAATATGAGTCCGAAAAGTCAATATGTTTTTTCCTCTCTTCAGAAATCATGAGAGAACAGGTAACCATATCTATCTTATTTGTGGAGAGTGATGCCAGCATACTTCCGAAAGGAAGGTCCACAGGCATAAACTCTTTGGCTATATATGCCGAGAATCGTTTAGTCAGTTCTATATCAAAACCGGAAAGATTTCCTGCTCTGATAATTGTAAATGGAAGTCCAAGATCGCTTACGATACCTACTTTAAGGGTGCCGTTGGTTTTCATGCTTTTAATTTCGGGCATTTCAGATATTTCAGATGTACTCTTATCCATCCATCTTTCAATCATCTGTTCATAAATGCCATTGGCTTTAATCTCCTTCAAGAATGAATTGAATTTTTCACGAAGCTCATCATTGTCCTTGTTGAAACCTGCACCTACTTGAACAGAAAACACATTTGATGCTAAAATATCCAACTCCTTATTTATACTTAAAATATCATTCAACCCCGAATGGTCGAAAAATACAGCATCGGCCTTACCGGAATTAATTGCCAGGAGCAGGTCGGAAATACTCTGGTATTGCATTATTTCTGCATCAGGATAATTCTTTGTAGCATAAGCATCGTGAACAGATCCCAGCAATACCCCTATGCGCTTGTTCCTGATATCATCAATTGACGACAGGTTTAACCCTTCTGCCTTTTCTTCAGATACCCCGTCAGTTTTGACAATTGCAGCAAGACCGCTCAGATAGTAGCTTTTTGAGAACAGGACGCTTTTTGCCCTCTCTTCTGTTATAGAGAGACCGGCACCAATCATATCCACCTTTCCGGAAATTAGTGCAGGTAGCATTGCCCCGAATTCCATATTTGTTATTTCAAGGCGTTTGCCAAGTTTTTTGGCAACGTATGAAGCAAATTCAATATCGAATCCCACAATATTCCTGTTGCCGTCCACAAACGACATGGGCTCTGTTACAGAGGCAGTGCCAAAGCGTAAAACTCCATTCTCTCCTGCAAGTTCTATCACAGGCATTGCTGCCGGTTCTCCCTTAGCCGGAAACCAGCGTTTACTCATATCTTCATATGTTCCGTTTGCTTTTAGCTCTTCCAGAACTTCGTCTATCTTGTTTTTCAGCTCAACATCTTTTAGCTGTACTGCAAAACCATAATTATCGTCGACCAGCATCTCCTGAAGTACTGCGAGTCCCTCATTCTTACCTGCTATATTCAGCAGAACAGGTTTGTCATATACTGCAGCAACGGCCTTACCTCCCTTAACTGCAAGGGCGCAATCTAAAACGCTGTTGTAATATTCCAGTTTTGCATCGGGAAATCTTTGTAATACAAACTGGTCGGCAGCAGTTCCGGTGGGAACCGCAAATGTCTTTCCTCCCTCCAGCATCGAAAGGGCTGTTATTCTTACATCTTTATCGTTGCAACCAAACAGTATGAGGGTTACAGCAATAATGAAACATTGCAAATATGTTTTCTTCATTTTAATGCCAGGTCCTGATTAGGGTAAATGGAAAAGATTGACGTGAATCCTGAAATATCAAAAATTTCCTGAATTCCCGGTTGAAGACAGCAAAGTCTTAACTCTCCTTTGATGGCCATCATCTTTTTCTGGACAATAAGAAACACCCTTAGTCCGGAGCTGCTTATATAGTTCAGTCCGGAGCAATCGAGGATTATCCTGTTTATTCCGCTTGTGACAACCTCCATTACAGCCTTTTCAAATTCGTTTGCATTGGTGGTGTCTACTCTCCCCTCCACACAGATAATTGAGCAGTCGTTTGAAGTTACAACGTTTACATTCATGATTCGATATTTTTAGTTAGAATTAAGTTATTTCTGTTATTTATTCGTCTGTATTGGACGCTATCCATTATCTTTTTTATAAGGAAGATTCCCAATCCTCCAATGGGTCTATCCTCAACAGCCAAAGATATGTCGGGATCCTTCTTCTGAGTGGGGTCATACTCGTGTCCGTCATCAGTAATGATTATTGAAAGCAGGGCTCCTGCTTTGTTAAAGTGTATCTCAATAGTGTGACTTCCATCATCGTCAAACCCGTATGCTATGGTATTGGTCAAAGCCTCCTCCATAACCAGATTAAGGGAGAAAACAAGCGGAACAGGTAAACCCCACTCTTCGCCAAGCTCCTCCATAAACTGAGCAACCCTGGTCAACTCCTCTATTTTATTATTGACAAGTAAAATTTTATCCATTGTAAACAATTGTCATCATAGTGATATCGTCCGATTGTGTAAAACCATTTACATGAGCAGATATACCCTCTTCCAGTTTATGAATCAGTTCACGTGGAGGAGCTGTCAGGTTCCTACCTATTATGTCCATTATGGCTCCATCTCCAAAAAGCTCATTTTCAGAATTTTCGGCTTCGCTTACTCCATCTGTGTAAAGGAAGATCTTGTCTCCCGGTTCAAGTTGAAGAGAGGACTCGCCATATTCAAAATCTTCAAAAAGTCCTACCGGAATGAATTTTGTCTTTTCAAACATTACGGCTTCTTTGTTCTTTTTTATAATAACCGGAGGGTTATGGCCTGCATTTGTATATTTAAGTTCTCCATTTGAGAGGTCCAGAACTCCCAGGAAGAAGGTTACAAACATACTTGATTCATTATTGAGCGATATAGATTTGTTTAGTGTGCCAACAATAACCGATGGTGAAAACTCCTTGTCGGATATCGAGCGGACAAGAGTTCGTGTAACAGCCATGAACAGTGATGCCGGCACTCCTTTACCCGATACATCGCCAATAGCAAAACAGAACTTATTTCCGTCAATAACAAAAAAGTCATACAGGTCGCCTCCTACCTCTTTTGCCGATTTCAATACTGCAAACACGTCAATTTGCGGAAGATCAGGAAATGGCGGAAAAATATGGGGAATCATGGACATCTGTATCTCTTTGGCAATACGCAGTTCGCTCTCAATTTTTTCCTTTGCCGCCGTGGTATCTTTGAGTGTGACAATATAATTTCCCAACTCCTTTTGCATGTAAGAGAACGAGTTGTGTAGCTCTTTCATTTCATCCTCTGTCTTGATTTCGGGCAGATGGACGTTGAAATTACCGGCAGCTATCAACCTTGCGGATTCGGCAAACTGTTTGAGTGGCGACGTTAAGTTATTGACAATCTTGTATATTACAAATGAGAGCAGCGAGAGACCAATCAGAATAAGTATAAGCAGAATGATATTGATCTTATGTAAAGAGGCAAACATTTCGTCATCGGGATAAATAACCCCTATTGACCAATGGCTGGATGGCAAAGAGACGTAATTGATCCACAATTTCCCTGACTTCCATTTGCTTCTGAAACCCGCTGATTCAAAATTGCTTTTCCCCTGAATCATGTTCCGGCCCGTCTCCCTCATTGCTGGTTGGTTGTTCTCTTTTGCAATGGTGAAAATTGTCTGGTTCATCACGTAATCCTTGTTGGGGTGTGTTATGATAACACCATTGCGCGACAACAGAAAAGCGTAACCGGTATTCAATATTTTAACCTGCGACATTATTTCCGTTAGCCATTCGAGAGAAATATCCACAGTGACTATACCAGAAAATGTTCTTTTCCCATTTTTGTAGGTATAAAAAGGGACAGAATAGGTGGTCATAAGTACATTCCCTCCTCCCTCATCGAAGTATGGCTCCGACCAGTAAGGTGCATTTGTCATCTTTGGTATCTGGTACCAGTCCATGTAGAAGTATTCATAGTTCTTGTCACCCAGGACACTGGAATAAATTGTATCTCCCTGTCTGCAGACATAAGGGGCGAAATACATACCCTGCTCCGGAAAATAATCGGGTTCATAGGCTATAATGGAGCCGTATACATTTTTGTTGATACTCAGCATCGATTTCAAGAAAGGGATGAGTGAGTCCTTGCTCAGAAATGCCGATTCCAGCATTTTTGCAACTATTTCAGGAATTTTTTCTGCGGGAGTCAAAACCTGTTCTATACGATTTACTGTGTGGTTGGCCAGAAAAATAGCATTTTCTCTTGTTGTTTCTCTTATTGTATTGCGGGTAAAATAGTAATAGACAGAAAAGATCACTAAAAAAAGGCCTATGCAGAATAATAATACATTACGGATTATATGGTAGGAGAGTGTTGTTTTTTTCATAAAATCATATTGTTAAATGTATATTATTTATCAAGAGGTTTATAAAACTCCGCAAAGGTGTATTTCGATTTATTTTTGGTGCTGTTTTCCAGAATTCCGGCTGCTTTAAGAAAATCTGATTCTATAAGTTCTCCTCTTTTTGCCTCCCTATTTGAAATCATTATCATTTCCAGCACTTTATCCAACATCCACTCCTGATGAACACGATTTGCGGGTATATGTGCCTGTTTCATTCTCTCAATTACCATATCTATTGCAATTGCCTTGTTTGCTGCCGCATAATCCCACCCTTTAAGTGTTGCCTGAAAGAATTTCAGTAACTCGGGCCTTCTTTTCTCATAAGTAGATTTGAGACAGTACAACCCATCCTCCGGTACATCGTATCCGTAATCTGCTACAGGAAAAACATTCAGCTCGTCCTCGTTTACCCCGCAATTTATTATGTTATTGTATTCATTGTAAGACATTACCGTCATCGCATCTATTCCATCCATCATAAAGAGGTTTACGGTAGATAGGATTGGAACCCACTCCACATTGTAATTTTTCTGTTTCATAAGTGCCTTAGGAACCTCGTCAAATCCGCTTTTCCATATTCCTATTTTCTTTCCATCTAACTTTTCTAACTTGTCGATTCCTCTGGATTTTTTTGTAACAAAAAGAATTGCAGAGTGCTGAGAAATCTGGGCAATGTTTACAATATCCAGCCCCTGGTTTTTAGCCGACATGCCCGTAATGAGAAAAAGTGAGATTAAATCTGCCTTGCCCGTAGAAAGAAGAGCAGTTGCCTGAATATTTGCAGTAGGATGTACAATCTCTACCTCTATTCCGGCTTCTTTGTAAAATCCCTTCTCCTGAGCCACATAGTATCCGGCAAATTGCGCTTGCGGTATCCATTGAGGCGCAAAAGTTATTTTAGGAATTTGCGCATGAACAAAAATTGGGAAAAGCAGAAGAAAAAGCAGAATTACCGCTTTGAATGTGAAAGTTTTCATCGTTATAGGTTTAAAGGTCTGTTTATGGCAGTCCCATTGTCAAAATTACACAATTTTTATTAACTTTATTGCTCTATATCTCTTTGAAATATAATTAAACATGAAAAAAATCTCAAAAGGCATCCTGTTTCTGATCTTATGCGCATGCATGATTGTACTTTTCACACAATGTGACAAAACAGCAAATGACAAGTATCCGTATCAGTTAAAATTTTTGACTGAAAATTACAAACCCTTGAATTATACTGAAAATTCGACAATTACCGGATTAGCTCCGGATCTTCTCAAGGAAATATGCAACAGACTAAACGTACCTTTTGACGTTAATGTCCTTCCTTGGAACGAAGCATATACACAAGCCGGAAATACAGACAATGCTGTTCTTTTTTCTACAATCCTTAACTCCGACAGAAAGGATCTCTTTAAATGGGCAGGGCCTTTCGCCTCAATCGACTGGTTTTTTTATGCCAGGCCGCAGGCTCAGATAAAGCTGAATTCACTGGATGATGCAAAGAGTGTAGGCAAGATTGGTGTTATTGATGATTATTCAATTGAGCAATATCTTACTCGTGAAGGATTTACAAATCTTGTATACTGCAAAGACAATATAGAGGCTTTTGACAAGCTTCTGAAAGGGGAGATAGACCTCTTCCCTTCCGACAAAATTACGGCAGAGGCTGCATTGAAACAGTTAAATAAATCACTTTTCAGTGTTACTCAAAAACTCACTATCCGCACGGACCTTATCTACTTTGCATTCAACAAAAAGGTTCCTGACGCTATTGTGGATGACTTCCAGAGAGAGATTGACCGTCTCAAGGAAGACGGAACCTTAAGGACGCTTTCACAAAAATATCTGAACTCCTCTGACTTTCCCGGAACACTGCAAATCTATACAGAACAATATCCTCCTCTATCTTTCCGGAACAGTTCCGGTGAGATTACAGGTTTCGGAACAGACATTGTGTATGAAATAATGAAGCGTAACAACCTTTTTATCGACATCAAACTATCTTCATGGAGCAATGGTTACGAACTTGCGCTTAATAACCCTAATGTCTGTCTGTTTACAATGGACCGAACAGAGATAAGGAGTAACCTCTTCCAATGGGTTGGGCCAATCGGAACAAATACTACCTATTTCTATACAAAGGCCGGTTCCGGAATTACTATCACCTCTGTTGCCCAGGCAAAGGCTCTGGCTAGAGTCGGGACAGTAAATTCTTGGTTTTCTGATCAATATCTAAGAGGCCTTGGCTTTACGAACCTTGTATCTTTAAGTGACCCGGCTGTGATGGCAGAAAAACTCATGCGTGGAGAGATTGATGCATTTGTCTGTTCAGGTGTGACATTTCCTGATATTCTGGGCACTCTTGGATATCAGTATAATCAGGTTGTTCCTGCTTTTTCGCTTATGTCATCGGATTATTATATTGCTTTTTCAAAAAACACCCCCGCCGCAACAGTCAATAAATGGCAGACTACACTTGGTTTGCTTAAAAGCGACGGCACCTACGATGCCATATACCAGAAATGGTTAATTTTTTAATTTTTGCATAAAATCTCATTTAGGAATATTTTTTGCTAAGTGAGATAATTGATGAATAGCGAAAAAAAACAATCTGCAAATTTTGAATATGTAATCCATATTCTCTTCTGGCTTGTATTCATAATAGCCCCATTATTCCTTCGTGAGGGTCGTACTCCGCCAATGTCTGGCAATATGCCTTTTCCGGATCATCATCCGGAGATGCATAGTCCGCTCCTGACACTCTTTCCGGTTCTTATAATCTACTTCTACCTTAATTATCTGCTTTTTTCTAAGTGGTACAGACAGAGACAGTACTTGAAATTTGTGCTGTGGAACATAATTACTGTAGTGTTCTTTATCTGTCTGAGGTCGGTTCTGGAATTCTGGATATGGGAAGCCGGCATCAGAAATTTTTTCTTCGATTTTTTGATTTTCCTTTTCATGTTCTTGTTAAGTACAAGCATTACAATTTTCAAGATACAGAATATTACAGCCAAACATTTAAGGGAGAGCGAAATATCCTTTCTGAGAAATCAGATAAATCCGCATTTCATATTCAACGTCATGAATATGATTGTTGCCTTTTCCAGAAAGTATCCTGAGAGGGTGGAGACAGCAGTTAATACATTGTCAGATATTCTGAGGTACATGCTTTACGATACACGGGACAAGAGCAAGGTGAGTCATGAAATCATGGTTATTGAGCAATACCTTTCGCTGCAAAGGCTCCGTTTTGACAACGAGGTAGAGATAAAGACATCCTTTACACAGTCGGGCAATGATATAATGGTAGAACCCATGCTGCTGATACCAATTATAGAGAATGCCTTCAAACACGGTACATCCATGGTTTCATCACCGGTAATAGATATAACTCTAAGCACCCAAAACGGAATACTCAATGCGATGGTGAGGAATAAGTACTCTAAACAGAATACCTCTTCACTCTCTACATATTCCGGCCTTGGTCTCGCCAATATTAGAAGACGGCTGGAGTTGCTGTATCCCGGCAAACATGAGTTTGAAGAAAATAGAGTAGATGACCAATGGTTTATTGTTAAGTTAAAAATTGATTGCAGATGATACAATGTGTTGCCCTTGACGATGAAAAATATGCACTGGAACTCCTATGCGACAATATCAGACAGTTTCCGGAACTGGAACTTGTAAATTACGGCCGTAACCCGGGCGAGATGCTAGAATATATGGAACATCATTCTGTTGACCTGCTGTTTACCGATATTCAGATGCCAATGCTCAACGGATTGCAGCTTATAGAGAAAATGGATGAACCTCCTATGGTTATTGTCGTCTCTGCTCATCCCGACTATGCTGTTGAAGGATTCGCCCACAATGTCCTTGATTATGTACTTAAACCGATTAAAGTCAAGCGTTTCAGACAGGCAGTAGATAAAGCCAGGTTATTTTATTCTTTGTCTAGATCCGATAACCATCTTCCGGACTCCCCACAAATAGTGCTCAAATGTGAATACAGAAATATCAAGCTTAAAGAGTCCGACATAATATATATTGAGGGGCTTAAAGATTACGTTAAGGTTTTTACATCTTTTCAGTCTAAACCCATAGTCACAAAGCATACAATCAAGTCCATCGGCGAGATTCTCAGCTTGCCCGAAATTGTACGTATAAACAAGTCAAACATTGTGAATATGAACTATCTGAAGGAGTTTCAGAAAGGGTGTGTTTATTTGCATGGAAACACTTGCCTTCCTTTAAGCAATAGTTTCAAAGAGAATTACACACGGTTCCTTGATTTTGCCTAGGGTTTGAGAACCCTGACAAAAAGTGTGTCTGAGTTTATCGCCGTAAAAATGCCAAATCCGTTGGTTACATTTGCGTGTATCTCTGCGAGGGATTGCGAACTGTTGCTGTTATTACTGTACAGTAATGCATATTCCGGCTGTATCTTATTTACTATTACCCTGTGCCGTCCATAGTACTGAAATGTCATGGAGTTGATTTTGCAACTGTCTGCTTGTGTGGGTTCAGAACGAAAACTCATAGATGGTCTCTCATCCTCTTCGTCTTCGTCATAAATTGCTACAGGTGACGTCTCCATATTCTGAACAACAATAAGATAATAGCATTTTTCGCTATTTTCCCAGGTAATTAAAATATCTGTTGGTCTGCCGGGCATACCTCCCGGTTCTCCTCCAATCTCACCGGGTTGACTCACTGTTACCGATGTGGGAGTTGCTTTAACCTTTTGTGGTTTTTCCGGAACCGTAGTGGCAGCATCCACTATCTCTCCATTGTACGGAAAGGTTACACTATAGCTCTCTCCCGGTTTAACTATAAGTGATTCGTTCATATACCTCCCCTCACCCATAGCAGACATGATATATATATTTCCTGTACTTTCTTCTGTTATCTGAATAGAGAGTTTGTCTATATCCATATCGGAAAAGGTTGCACTACCAGAAAATGGTATCAGTTTTGAAACTTTGACAACAGGAGTCTGGTTCGCAAAAAGATAGGCTTCCACAACGGCTTTGTCCTGAAAATCGGCAACCTCAGTCTTCTGGCACGAAGCAAGTATTACAGCAGATATAATGATCATCACCACTTTATTGAATCTTCTCATAATATTAAAATTTAATGGTTAGGGATAAATTTGGTGTAATGCCAAGATAGCTTACACCACTCTCCAGAATTGTATGGTCCACAATCTGGAATTGCTTTGAACTTATGTTGTTCCGGTTGTAAAGGTTGAATATCGAAAAACTGACAGAATTCTGCTGCCCCGATCCTCCAAACATGTTGAAACGAAATGATGCCGATATGTCGAACCTGTGGTAAGCCGGAAGTCGGAATGTGTTTTTGTCGCTAACTGAAAAATAGTCGGCAGTGGTTCCGTCGAGCAACTCCATTGAGTATGCACCAAGAGGAGCGGTATATGGTCTGCCGGACGCATATATCCATGAGGCGGAAAAGTCAAAGTTCCCTACTTTGTAAATGCCTACTGCTTTAAATTCATGAGTCACATCCTGGTTTGCATAGAAATACTTGTTTGATTGTGCCGGAAACCGGTTTTTTGCCTCTGCAATAGTGTAGCTTGCCCAACCGTTAAAGTTGCCGGCTTTTTTCTGGGCCAGAAACTCTACCCCTGTTGCATAGCCGTTTCCTGTAAAAAACTGTTCAGAAACCTCAGTCTCAGAGTCGGGTCTGGAGTTAAACCTTGTTGTATACTCTGTCACATTGTGGTTGAGTTTATAATAAGCCTCGACGCTAAACAGATAGTCCGGAAGGTCATAATTTAACCCTAAGTTTATGTGTGTAGATGAGCTTACCGGAATATCTGTTCCATCTGAGAGTATCCAGAAATCCTTGTTCCCCGACATTACATCTTCTCTTACAACTCTGTTTGCAAACTGAGAATAATAACCTGTCGCCAGGTTCATGCTCAGTTTTCGCGAAAACTTGTAACTAGCAGATAATCTGGGCTCCAAATATAGCTTACCCGTTTCGCTGTAGTAATTGACCCTCAAGCCGGGAGTAATAGTGATATTGTTGTCTGCAAAGGAAATTTTGTCTTGCAGGTATACACCGGCCAGAAGGGAACGAGCCGATTTGTCCAGAAGTTTAGTGGTATCATTCTGTGAATAGCTGTAAGCAATATCATAAAATGTTCCGAACAAACCAGCCTCTAGTATGTTCCGGTCGTTAAAACTGTACTTCCAGTCATTCTTCACGCTGTAATCTATAAGGTTATTATCCTCTAGAATTCCGTTTTTGAGGTTCCCTTTTCCATTTTCTCCTGAGAAGGTGATTGACCTCCTCTGGTCGCGGGTACTATAGAAATTTGAGTAGCCCAGCAGAAGGTTGGAGGTGAGTTTTTCGTTCCATTTCCTTGCCCAGCGTCCGCTACCTCCAATGTTTCCATACTCTGTATAGTCGGAGTTGTCCATCTTAATTGTCATGCCCGACTCCTCTCCTCCCGGGAATCCCCCTTTTGGCATGCCGAATCTGGGACTGTTGTCGAGATAGTCCGTACCATTGAGGAAACTCATCGATATTATATCCTTGTCTGTAGGTTTTATTGTGACCTTGCCGTTGATATCGTAAAAGTATGAATTTGCCTGGGCCGTGCGTCCTCCAAAACTAGGAAGGGAACTTACTGTGGACGAGCTATTCTGATCGGATATCTTTTTATATAGATACCCTTGATAGGAGCGTCTGTAGGCAAAAAGCGATGTTATTTTGTCTCCTATTGGTATCTCTGCACAAGCGTTAAAGCTTAAAAGGCTCACCTCTGCTCCTACACTCAATTTCTTTGTGTTTCCGTCCTTTCCGGTAATCTCTGTCACACTGGAAAGTCTGCCACCGAATTTAGATTCAAAGCCCCCCTTGTATAGCTGTACATCCTTTATTGCATTTGAATTGAATGCACTGTAGAATCCGTAAAGGTGGTCCACATGATATACAGTAAACCCGTCGTAAACTATCAGGTTCTGGTCCGGCGTACCTCCCCTTACGTACATGCCCGAAGAGCCTTCATTTGAAGCACTTACTCCGGGCATGAGCTGAAATCCTCTCATAATGTCCTTCTCTCCTACGTTAGGCAAAACCTTTAATGCAACGGGCGCCATCTTTATTTTATGTTCCGATGTGGACTGCTGTAGTGCCTTGTCGTTCTTCCTGCCATAAATGAACACCTCTGCAATCTCCTGCTTTTGGGGTTCTATTTCTATTGTAAGAGGGTTGTTGTTTTTGTCAGGCACCAGTTCTATCTCTCTTGTCTCATACCCCAGATACGAGACAACAATTACTGTTGTATCACTTGGAACGTTCTCCAGAGCAAAGTGTCCATTGGCATCTGTCGAAACTCCCTGTGTCGTTCCCTGAATGTATACAGAAGCAAACGGAATTCTCTCTCCGTTTGTCTTGTCGAAAATCTCTCCCGAGAGTAGAAAGTTCCTTTTCACCGGTTCCATCCTGCTCCTGCTTTCTCTGTGCTCCGTTTCTACATGCTGAGTTGAGAGATGTTTATTCTGCTGCAAAAGAACAAGGTGAGCCGAGTCTTTAGCTATATAGATATAACCATCTTTTCCTACAAGGGTCACCATATCCCAGGCGCTTCTCATAACCTTGAGGGTTCCTCCCACCGTCTTCTCCTCATAACGGTTGAATGCTGTCTTGTATCTGCCAATATGAGTTGAATCATATACAAAACGTATCTTAAGGTCCTTGCCTATTCCAGTAAGTATATCATCAAGGTTGCCCCTGTAATCTCTGGTCAGCCTCAGGTTTTCAACCGACTGGGCATAGGTCAGCAAGGGTGTGGAGATGCCAATAAGAATCAATAATAAAAATCTACGCATACAATTGTGAGTTTAGTGCCTCGCAAATGTATCCACCTGCAGTTCGACGTGCAATTAATGTAGACCAAACAGGAAAATGTGTAGACAAAAGAGTCAGTAGTGCTACTTGCGTTCCTGATTGAAGTTGTATTGCTTGATTACCTCTTTGAGTTTCTCCTCGGGCAGGATGACATTGAGGTTGCCCCAGAAGTCTTTGTCATATATGAATGTAGTTTCGGAAAAGATATCGCGCGTTGATATTCTCTCTTCATTTGTGAAACGTCTTACATCCTGCGTCTCTGTATTACAGTTAACCATCTCGAACCATACATGTAATTCCGAGCTGAACAACCGACCCCTCTTTCTTACCTTGAAGTTAAGATCTCCTCTTATGTGATTGATATAATAAATACCATTCCACGGCTTGTAAGTAACCTCGTATACAACTCTTTCAGCAGCGATATCAAAGTTTTTGCTTTTCCTTACTATAAGATCATCAGATGTTTTCCTTACATAAACCGGGTTGATTTCAAAACGGATCTTCAAGAGTGAGAAATTTTCTGCATCTATGTAGAGTTCCCCACAGTACAAAGGATCTGTAATAAGTTCACTTTGAGTAAATGAAATGACATATACCCTTCTGTCTTCAATTGTTGTAATGTCTGTATGAGTATAGACATATTGTGGTTGATTTTCCTGTAAAAGGAATTCAGGCGGGTTTTTGACCAGATCCAGCAACAGGCATGAACTGATGCTGGACTTTATCTTGGCAACCAGCGTGTCTTTATCGTCCGGATTTACTATACGACGCATTTTGAGCATCTTCACCTGTTCACTGCCGGCACTGCTCACATATCCGGTCTTGTATATTTTGAAGACAGCTTCGCTTAGTGTCATGCTGTTTTTATACTCTACACCTTCTCGGTAAAATGCTGTAAGGTAAACAGGTTCATGCGAGTAATTCTGGTTCCTTCTAAGCATCATCTCCCTGATTGTCCTAAGCGGATCAACCACTCTTACGACAATCTCCTGCAATGGTATAACCTTCTGGTCCATATAAAAGTTTATATGCCCCTCTGCCAGAAGTGCCGCCCCTATCTCTCTGGTAATGTATCCTATGTGAGAGAACCGTATATTGGAAGTCAAAAGCGAATCCGGCAGAGTGAGTTTAAATGATCCATTTTGGTTTGTTACAGTTCCATTTGGGTGATTGCTTACGCTGATTGTGCCATAAATAATTGGTTCTCCGGACATACGGTCTATGAGGGTTCCCTCCAGAGAGAAGAATTTCTGTTCTTCTGTTTTTATCTCTTCTGCTTGAACAGGAACAGGTATCACCTCTAGAGGCACGTATAATAAAATATGATTGCCCATTATTCTTATTTTCAGCTCGTCATTGCCGGTTATTTTATGTACAGCTTCCTGCAAACTATACTCTCCGGCAGGAATTCTGGCAATTCTATCGTTTTCTATAAGCTGACTGTCATAGATGAAGAGGTACCCCGATTGCCCCGATACGCGGTTAAGCAGTTCGTAAATGCTTCCCCTGCATTTAGGCATCTTAATTTTAATATCCTGTCCATTCTGATTCTCCGCCGGCAGAATAGCCGGAACTGCCATCATAATTAACAGAATAATACAATTAAGAAGGTATCCTGTCCTTTTTATCATAATTATTCATGAATACGTATTGTGTCCTGCTCCTGAGAAAACTTCAGATTGAGAGCGATGCATATCAACTGAGCCATTGAGTCTGCGGAATTATTTGAAAATGTTGCGGTTAGCAAACGCTCTTCCAGTTCTGGCGCGATTTCCATATGTACACCATTTAATCTGCGGTTTATAACTCGTATTACGTCAGAAAGTCTTTCGTCCTTGAAGTGCATACGTTCTGAATAGCGTGAAAACTGCTCAAGGTCCTGTGTATCTATTTTATGAAGGCAGTCGGATTGAATCAAAACTGTCTCTCCTGCCACTATTTTAGTGCTTTGGCCGTCACTCTTCAATGTCACCTTTACAACCCCGGTATTTACCGATAGTGAAGGGTATGCCCCTCCGTTGCTTTTTACATTGAACGATGTTCCTAACACCTCAATTTTCATAAGCCCTGTCTCTATTATGAATGGAGCATCGGGGTTTTTGCTGACCTCAAAAAATGCATCTCCTTTAAGGAAAACCACTCTCTTGCTCTTTTTGAAATGTTCCGGATATGACAAGGTGGAATTTCCGGCCAGATATACTACTGAGCCATCTTCAAGGGTACTTACATAAGTGGAGTTCTCATCGTTGTTATACATTGAGAGCATCTCCGGGCGCGATGTGTTTACGCCATTTATGATGAACAGGGTTGCTGTTACCAGGATTGCCAGACTCGCCGCCCATTTTAAAGCAGCATGCCGGAATATGGGTTGCATTGCCACCTCGCTCTCTTTAAGCAACCCATCCTGTTCCAGTCTTGAATGAAGCCGGTTCCAGGCCTGATCTGTCTTATTGTTATCTTTTAATGTCATAATACACTTGTATGATATTCTATTTCTTTTCTTAATGTTTTAAGAGCTTTGCTTATTTCTGCCTCTACTGTTTTAACGGAGAGCGATAGAATATCTGCTATCTCCATATACTTTTTGTTTTCGAAACGATGCATCCTGAAAATCTGCTGACGACGCTCGGGCATCCGTTCCATTGTCTTGTTTATTACACTCTCCAGTTCCATGTACTCCATACTCTGTTGTGGATCCATTCCGTCAACCTCAACATCCGGCGATTCCAGGCTTTCCCTGTAGTTATTATCGAGTTTCTTTCTTTCGCAAAACTGAAGGGAACGGTTCCTGACGGCAGAATAGAGATATGCTTTAAGAGAACGGAGTATTTGCAGGTTTGCACGGTCCCTCCACAAAACATAAAACAGATCCTGCAAAATCTCCTCCGACACATCCATCCTTCTGGTTATGCTAACCGAGAAAAAGACAAGGGGGGAGTAGTACTTCCGAAAAATCTCTTCGAATGTCTTTATATCCCCCTCTCTTACCTTTTTTATCTGCAACAGATCGTTCAGCATATTGTTGTCTTAATGAATACTCTTTCCAAATATACAAAAAGTGTCCGAATTATCTCTTTTCTTCTTTTTTAAGTCTGCCGATTGCAGATTCCAGTGACTCATCAGGCTCAATGATATTGTAGTCTTCCCAGAAGTCCTTGTCAAAGAAATTGATTACTTTGTCGGAAAGTGACTGGTTGCTACTGAAAGCAAATCTGTGCGGGATTTTGTTAATAACGTCTGTTTTTCCTCCTGTGATTACGGTTTCTGATACTATTGTATAGTTTGTAGAGAACAGGCGCCTCTTCCAGTCGCATTTAAAGCGAACTTCACTTCTTATATAATTCAGGTGGGTTAATCCGTCTCTTTGTTTGTAGGTAACCAGGAATGAAATCTCCTCTGGTTTGAAGCGCATGCTGAATGGTTTTCTCTTAAGGATAGCCTGTATTGCCTTGTTGCGGTCGTCCAGGCTAAGACTGAATTCTGTACGTGAAACAGACAGATTTTGTTTGTCTATGTAAAGCTTTCCGTAATAAAGTGCATAAGGAAGTATTACCTGTGGTTTGAAACTTACTACATAGTTGGGACGCTCGTCAATCATAACGGATTGTTCCATAAAAAACTTGTAGTTCGAGAGTGTTTCCAGGTTTAGAATCAGGTCGGGGTTTTTTACTATATCTACATATATCGACAGGTTGGGTCCTCCAAGAAGCTTTACCATAAGTGTATCATCCAGTTTTGGACTAACAAGCTTGCGCCCTTTGTTTATCTGGAGCATATCCTTTTCGACTCCCTCTGCATATGGGCTTTTGTAAATATCTATCACAGCTTCGGATACGGTTATATAACTTCTTCTCTTCCTTACTGTCTCACGATAGAAACCGGAAAGCAAATCTGTTGTGGAACTGTAGTTTGTCTCAATCTTACTGATTGCCTCCTCTACCAAAGCACGAGGGTCAAGAGAATAGACAGTTATTTCATCCAGAAGGTTTGCCTTTGGTGAAAGATAAATTGTTATCTCTTTTATATTTTCTCCCTTAACAGGAAGCACAAATGTGGAGTACCCCAGGTGAGATATCTCAACTGATTTCGCATTAAGGGAATCCTTTATTTTTATTGAAAATTCGCCATTGATATTGGCGATTGTGCCAATATTTGTTCCTTGAACCGAGATATTTGCATAAGCCAGACTCTTCTGGGTTATCTTGTCTTTTACAACTCCTCTTACAGCAAAGTAATCTTTGTTGCTTTGCGCCCAAAGCTGAGACCCACCGGAAATTAAAAGGAGAATCAAAAGTAACTTTGTGGTTTGTTTTACTATTGTTTTCATATCTGTATAATTTAAAAAATTAGTAATGTTTGCTTGTACCATTAAGATAGTCCAGATATGAAATACCCTATGAAAAACAGTAATTTTTTATTCTTGTTTTTATTTGTATATTTACACTGAATAATTTTCACATACAGGCTATATATGGATGTATCAATTTTATAAGGCCAGAGGGTTAAGATAAGAGCTTGACTTCCTGGCCTTTTTTCATGGCCTGCCCACAACAGTTAATAAGGTAGTTTAATTTCACAATTTAAATATTTTTGAATGAAACCTATTACTGAACTAATCAAGGATCTTGCCGACCTGCATGGCCGGGACAGACATAGTCTGCTGCCGATTCTTCAAGGAGTCGTTGAGCAGGAAAAATATCTGTCTGAGTACTCAATGATTGAGATTGCCCGTGAACTTGACCTGCCGGCGACTGAAGTTTTCGGCACGGCAACCTTCTACTCTTTTCTGGAATACAAGAAAATGGGCAGATACATTATACGTATCTGCAAAACCATTACTTGTTCCATGAAAGGGGAAAAGCAAATTCTGCTGGCAATCGAAGATATGTTGAAAATTAAAGTGGGAGAGACAACTCCCGACGGAAGTTTCTCTCTTCTACAGACAAATTGTCTTGGATTTTGCCACAAAGCTCCGGCTATGCTTATCAACAATGATGTTTTCACAGAACTTACTCCAGAGAAGGTTCGTGAAATTCTGAGTGAATATTTGAACAGAAAAAATGAAGGAGGGCAAAATGTCAACTAACTATCAACTTAAAAGAGCCGATTTCATTTTCAAGGATGAAAACGACTGGGAAGAGGTTCTGAAAAATAATATAAACAGACCTCCTAATGAACTTATCAACGAACTTATAAGTTCAGAACTGAAAGGCAGAGGCGGAGCCGGTTTCCCTACGGGTCTCAAATGGAAGATTTCTGCCGAGGAGGTTAACGATGTAAAATATGTAATTTGCAATGCAGATGAAGGAGAACCCGGAACATTCAAGGACCGTGAGATTCTGTCCAAGGTTCCGTTTAAGGTTTTGACCGCAATAGCTATCTGCGGGCATGTCATAGGTGCCAAGATAGGGTTCATCTACCTGAGAGGTGAGTATTTTTTCCTTCAGACAGAATTGAATAAGGCTATTAATGAGTTTGAATACTATTGCCGTGAAATAAAATTCGATTTTTCCATAAAGATATTCATGGGCAGCGGTGCTTATATCTGCGGGGAGGAGACTGCCCTGTTCGAATCTATGGAGGGGAAAAGGGGTGAGCCAAGAAACAAGCCACCTTTTCCTTCTGCTTTCGGTTACATGGGCAAACCTACTGTAATAAACAATGTTGAGACACTTGCTCACACATACACCATTTTCAAATACGGGTCAAAGAGGTTTTATGACCTTGGTGTTCAATATTCTCGTGGTTCCAAACTATTTTCTGTTTCCGGTGACACTCCAAAACCGGGGATTTATGAGCTTGAGCTCGGTATGAGTCTTGCCGATTTCGTAGATGAATTCGGTGATGACGACACTAAAGCAGTTCAGGTTGGTGGAGCATCGGGCTTTCTTGTACCTCGTAAGAGATTCAATGAGACAAATATCGGTTTTCAAGGTAAACTGGTAGGAATTTCTCTGCCAACAGGTGGGTCCATGATGCTATTCAACAGCTCCCGCTCCATGTTCAATGTACTGGATAACTACTTGAATTTCTTTGCCGAGGAATCCTGCGGACAGTGTACCCCTTGCAGGGTTGGCTGCCAGCAGTTGTTGCGTGGCATAAAAGCAGTCAAACGCGGAGAAAAAAATGCGCAGTATCTCGATAAAATGCTTAAACTGGCCGAAACTATGCAGTTTACGGCCAAATGCGGGTTGGGACAATCTGTCGCCAACTCATTCTCGTCGATTGTTGAGAATTTCAGGGAAGAGATGATTTACTAATTCTGCTAATTTAATTGTTATGGGAAAGAAGATTAAAATTACAATCAACGGAGAAACAGTTGAGATTGTCAAGGGAACTTCTATACTGGAAGCTGCAAATCAGGCAGGAGTTATTATTCCTACTCTGTGTTATCATAAAGACTTATGTGTAGCCGGTAACTGTCGTGTTTGTGTTGTTGAGATTGCGGGGCAGAAAAGACTTGCCCCAGCCTGTGCCACCCCTTGTGACGAGGGAATGGATGTTCTCACCAATACACTTAAGGTGAGAAATTCCAGAAAACACATTATTGAGCTGCTGCTTTCTGAACATAATGCAGATTGCACCAACTGTTACAAAAACGGCGGGTGCGAATTGCAGAAACTTGCTTCGGAATATAAAATCATGAATCAGGACTTCATACATCTAGTTCCATTCAGGAATTACACCATAGATATGTTTTCTCCGTCAATTATAAAAGACGACAGCAAGTGCATAAGGTGTCAGAGATGCGTGAGAACCTGTGCCGAACTACAGGGTGTAAATGCACTGACAATGTCTTACAAGGGAGAACATGCCAAGATTACAACATTCTTCGAAAAAGCCATGAATGATGTTGTCTGCACAAATTGCGGCCAATGTATAAATCACTGTCCTACAGGTGCCCTTGTTGAGAAAAATTACATAGAGGAGGTCTGGAACGCAATTTCTGACAAAACCAAGTATGTTGTGGTTCAGACTGCTCCTGCCGTTCGCGTGGGTCTTGGAGAAGAGCTTGGCTTCGAACCCGGAGAAAGAGTAACCGGGAAAATGGTGGCTGCCTTAAAGAGACTTGGTTTTGATGCCGTTATGGATACTGATTTCACTGCCGACCTTACAATCATGGAGGAGGGCACAGAACTGCTTACCCGCCTTAAAGGCGCACTAGTTGACAAGAATCCCGATATCAAGCTGCCTATGGCAACTTCCTGCTCTCCCGGATGGATTAAGTTTATAGAACATATGTATCCTTCACTGCTTGATCATCTCTCTAGCTGCAAGTCTCCTCAACAAATGTTTGGGGCGCTTGTAAAGACATACTATGCCAAGGCACGGAACATAGATCCGGAAAAAATTGTCTCTGTTTCCATAATGCCTTGTACAGCAAAGAAATTTGAGGCGGCCCGTCCGGAGATGCATGACAGTGGCTATCGCGATGTAGACTATGTTCTTACAACGAGAGAACTTGCAATCATGATCAAACAGGCAGGTATAGACTTTATGAAGCTCAAGGATGCTCACTACGACCGTCTTATGGGAGAATCAACCGGGGCAGGCGTTATTTTCGGGGCCACTGGCGGAGTAATGGAAGCCGCACTTAGAACTGCCTACGAGCTGGTAACCGGACGTGAAGTGCCATTTGAGAATCTTAAAATTCTTCCGGTCAGAGGGATGGAGGGTATTAAAGAGGCTTCAATCAAGATAGAAAACCCACTTGAAAAGTGGTCTTTTCTGGATGGTGTAGAGCTTAATTGTGCCATTGCCCACGGCTTGGTCAATGCAAAAAAGGTAATGGACTCTATTGTTGCAGGAACTTCACACTACCATTTCATTGAGTTTATGGCCTGCCCGGGAGGATGTCTTGGAGGAGGAGGTCAGCCGATTCCGACCAATCCGGAAATCCGCGCTAAGCGTACTGCCGCAATTTATGCAGAAGATGAAGGCATGCCAATGAGAAAATCTCATCTGAATCCCGAAATCACCAAGATTTACAAAGATTTTCTGATTGCCCCACTCGGTGAAAAGTCGCATAAATTGCTCCATACTAAATACACCCCACGCAAGAGATACTAACTTATCAAATGGAAAAGTAAGTAGAGTCATCTCTTTATATTGTATTAGCGCGATAGCCTCCAAGGGCATGCAACCGCATTTACCCACTAAACGTTCGTTACGCTAAAAAACAAAGGTGCCCCCATTGAGTCTGCCAATGCATATCAGACGCAGGGGGCACTACTTGTTTTTTTGCCGCGACACTCACGAAGTGGGTGCCCAAATGCATCCTTTGCAATGCCCTTGGAGGCTATCGCGCTAATACATACAAGAGAAAACTATACTTTGATCCGTGACTCATCTGTAGATAAACAGAGATTTTTGATTTTATGTATAGACACTTTGGTGCAATTTATCTGATCTGCCAGTTGTTTTAAGAAAAGCCTGTTTACTAGCACATTACAAATATATTTTCCGTAAAAACCTCACAAGATATATTCGTATAACTTTCATTATATGATAGTTATGAAAACAACTGGCAGATCAATTTTTGCAGTTTCATATGATATGCAGAACATGTGGGAAACTTTAACGGAGTTTCGGTGAAGCACCCAGCTGATGTATAAATACACTAAATATGCCCACAAATGTACTTTCATGTTTGAAAATAATTTCATATATTTACAGGACAAAGTATTGCATTTGCGGCTTGAATGTGGGAGATAATATTTTGAGTTTTTCATTGAATTACTTATCAAAATTGAATTGACACTAAGCAGGATTTATAAACAAAATCTTGTATAACTACTAAATATCACCACATAAAAAAAACGAGCCAATGAATGCAAATCTAGAAAATCGAGTCGATACGAGAATTATCGACGAGATAATTTCCAAACACAAAGGTGATCCGGGTGAGCTGCTGACCATTATGGAAGAGGTGCAGGAAGCTAACGAGTACAAGTACCTGGATGATGTAAGTATGGATTATCTCTCCTCAAAAACGAATGTTCCACTCTCCAGAATCTACAGTGTGGCAACATTTTACTCTTTTTTTAATCTGAAACCGCAGGGCAAGCACACATTAATCGTATGCAGGGGAACTGCCTGTCATACTAAAGGATCCAAAATCTTGTTGGATGATCTTACAACACTTCCCGGATGTAAAGAGGCTTTCGACCAAGGAGAGACCACTTTTACAACAGACGACATGCTAATCACAATTAAAACCGTTGCCTGTTTCGGCCAGTGCGCACTTGCACCCGTCGTCGCTGTCAACGGAGTGATATATAGCAATGTAACATCAGAACAAATTAAGAAACTATTAGAAAACTTACAGGAGGACAATAAAGATGAAAATATCAGACTTAGCTAAGCTCAATGAGCTTAAGGAAAATGCTGCAAAAAAGATTCTTCCTGACAAGCCATATATAGCAATCGGAATGGGTACCTGCGGAATCGGACGCGGTGCCGAGTTACTATTCGACAACTTCGAACGGACCATAAAAGAGCGCAACCTCGATATCATACTGAAAAAGACAGGATGCTTCGGGTTTTGCTCAGAGGAGCCGCTTGTAAACTTATATATACCCGGGCACCCACTTATCATAATGCATCAGGTGTCCGAAAATGACGTAATTCCAATTATTACAGGAGTTTTAAAGGGAATCATGCCATACAGAAATGTTTTATGCAGGATAGAGGAGTGGGATTTTATCACAGGTAAATTTGACTTTGGAAAAGGATTGACAGACTATCCTTTATGGAACGAGGTACCATTTTTCAAATGGCAGAAAAAGATAGTCTTGCGCAATTGCGGGCTTATAGTTCCTGACGATATTGAAGAGTATGTAGCAGTGGGGGGTTATTTCCCTTTATTCTCTGCTCTTAACAATATGACACCTCAATCTGTCATTGACGAAGTTAAAGCCTCCAAACTAAGAGGACGTGGTGGCGCGGGCTTCCCTACCGGCGTTAAGTGGGAACTGATGGCAAAGGTACAGGCCGATCAGAAATACATAATATGCAATGCAGACGAGGGTGACCCAGGTGCATTCATGAACAGGAACGAAATTGAAAGTGACCCTTTCATGCTTATAGAAGGGATGACCATTGGTGCATACGCAATGGGTGCATCAAAAGGAGTAGTTTATATCAGAGCAGAATATCCACTGGCTGTCCGCAGGTTAAAGAGTGCAATATTGCAGGCAAAGGAATACGGTTTCCTTGGCGAGAATATTTTAAATTCAGGCTTTAACTTTGACATAGATATTGTTGAAGGTGCAGGTGCTTTTGTTTGTGGGGAGGAGACTGCCCTGATTCATAGCATCGAGGGCAAATCCGGACGCCCTACCCCTCGCCCTCCATATCCGGCAGAGAGAGGACTTTACGGAAAACCTACCAACATCAACAACGTAGAAACCTGGTGCAACATTCCGGTAGTAATTTCCAAGGGAGGCAGCTGGTTCACAGAAACAGGTACAGAAAAAAGTGCCGGAACCAAGGTTTTCTCACTTGTAGGTAAGGTAAAAAACACCGGACTTATAGAGTTACCGCTAGGCTCCACTCTTGAAACAATAGTATTCAAAATCGGAGAGGGAACAGGTTCCCAGAAACGGGTCAAAGCAGTTCAGACAGGAGGACCTTCGGGAGGTTGTATTCCTGTAGAGTACCTCAGCACCCCTGTAGATTATGAGTCACTTAATTCACTGGGTTCCATAATGGGTTCAGGGGGAATGGTAGTAATGGACCAGGATAACTGTATGGTGGACGTTGCCAGGTATTTTACTGAATTCTCTAATGGAGAGTCCTGCGGCAAATGTACCCCTTGCAGAGAGGGTCTGGCCCAAACCCTAAAAATCATCAATAAGTTCACTCAAGGCAAGGCAACTGTGGCCGACATACACACACTCGAGGAACTAGGCAAAGTAATAAAAGCAACAGCATTGTGCGGATTGGGCCAGACGGCTCCAAATCCTGTACTTACAACCCTGAGATACTTCAGAGATGAGTACGACCATCACATGATTGAGAAAAAATGTGAGCCGGGTATCTGTCAGGATCTCTTCAGTGCACTTTGCGAGAACAGCTGTCCGCTTCACATGAACATTCCAAGATATCTGCAGCTGCTTAAAGAGGATAAGCTAGAAGATGCTTTTGAGTCTACACTCAGAGATAACCCGCTTCCATCATCGATTGGCCGTATATGTCACTTCCACTGCCAGATGAAGTGCCGCAGGGAGAGCATAGATGCCTCTGTTTCTCAAGGAGATATTCATAGATACATCTCAGACACCATATACAAAGAGGGTAAAGCTCCTGCTGTTTACGAAAAAATCAAAAAAGGAAGGCTTCCACAGACACATAAGAGAATTGCCATAATAGGCGCCGGTCCTGCAGGACTTACAGCTGCATACTATCTGGTAAGACTTGGGCACGATGTTACTATTTTTGAGTCAGAATCAGAAGCCGGCGGTATTCTCCGCTGGGGAATACCTAAATACAGGTTACCTCTCGAAACTCTTGATTTTGAAATACAGTTTATAAAAGAGCTAGGCGTTCATTTCGTATTTAACACTACCATTGGAAGAGATATTGCTTTCGCCGACCTGGAAAGAGATTACAATATTGTGATTGTTGGTATAGGAGCCCAGAGCGATATCGCATTAAGCGTTGCAGGAAACAAGCTGGACGGAGTACTTTCCGGAATGGACTTCCTCAAAGATGTTGCAAAGGGAAAACAATTGAATATCGGGAGACATGTTGTTGTGATAGGTGCCGGCAATGTAGCAATAGATGCTGCCCGTACTGCTCAAAGGTTTGGTTCCGAGGTAACTGTAGTTTACAGGCGTTTGAAATCAGATATGCCTGCAAACAAGGACGAGATCAAAGGTGCAGAAATGGAGGGTGTAAATTTCCTTTTCCTCTGCAATCCAAAAGAGATTCTCGCCGATACAAGCGACAAGGTAAGAGGAATAGAGCTTATGAAGATGGCTTCAGGCGACATCGACCTCTCTAACCGCCGCAAACCTGTACCAACAGGAGAATCATTCATTCTGGCATGCGACACCGTAATTACTGCGGTAGGAGAAGAGGTTGAGGCAGGGTTCCTGAAAGAGTTTGGAATTAAGACAAACAGCAATGGGAACATCTCTTGCGACCACTTTTCTTTTTCTACCTCACACCCTAAAGTTTATGCAATAGGCGATGCAGTTACAGGACCTGCAACAGCTGCCGAGGCAATGGGAATTGCCAAGAAAGCTGCCGAGGTTATTGATTTCAACCTTATGAATAAACGACGCTTCCATAAATTATTCCGGGGATTTGAATACAGCGACGAGGTTCCTCTCAAACCGGAAGGGGGAAACCGCCACTATACATTCAAACGTCCGCTTGAAGAACGTATTGGCAATTTTAAAGAGATCAATCTTGGTTACTCTAAGGAACAGGCATATGCCGAAGCCTCAAGGTGTCTTCGTTGTGATGTCCGTGTAATCGTAAATACAGAGGAGGAATAATTATGGAAAACAAAAAAATAAATATAACAGTTGACGGTAAAGCCTATCAGGTAAAAGAGGGCAATACCATACTCGAAACCTGCAAGAAGATAGGTATTAATATCCCTTCTCTTTGCTATCTTAAAGATGTCTCTACAAACGCATCATGTGCAATATGTGTTGTTGAGGTAAAAGGAGCAAGGACACTTGTAAGGTCATGCGTAAGCAAAGCTACAGAAGGAATGGAGATACGCACTCACTCTCCTGAAATAAACCAGGCCAGAATGACAAATCTGGAGCTTATTCTGGCAAATCACCCTAAGGATTGCCTTATCTGCGAAAGAAACGGAAATTGCGAACTTCAGGAACTGACTGCTACCCTTGGTATAAAGGAGACTCCATACGGAAAGACAAAACCGGTTGAGAAAAATGATACTACATCTTTATCTCTTACCAGGATCCCCGAAAAATGCATCCTTTGCGGTCGTTGTATTGCAGTTTGTGCCGACGTGCAGACCGTATATGCAATAGATTTTGCCGGAAGGGGTCTTAAAACAAAAGTATCCACATACCGCGACAAAGGGTTGGGCAATGTAGCCTGTACAAACTGCGGGCAATGTGCACTGGTATGTCCGACTGCTGCAATAGTCGAAAGGGACGAATCTAAGGAGGTTTTTGCAGATATATATAATCCTGACAAGGTAGTTATTGTCCAGACAGCTCCTGCAATAAGGGTAGGTATCGGAGAGGCAATGGGTATGGAACAAGGTGCTTTGGTTACCGGAAAAATGGTATCTGCGCTAAGGAAGCTTGGTTTTGACAAGGTTTTTGACACTCAGTTCACAGCAGATCTCACCATTATGGAGGAGGGTTTTGAACTAATCAGCCGTATCAAGAACAACGGAACTTTGCCAATGGTTACATCGTGTTCTCCGGGATGGATAAAATTCATAGAACATTTTTTCCCTAAGTCACTTAGCCATTTGTCTACTTGTAAATCCCCACAGCAGATGTTCGGTGCCGTAGCCAAGACATATTATGCAGAAAAGCTTAATATAGATCCGCGAAAGATTGTGGTTGTCTCAATAATGCCTTGTACAGCAAAAAAATATGAGTGCAAAAGACCAGAAATGAACTCTGCCTTTGAATATTGGAAGGAGAAGCTCAATCTTGCAGATAAGGACAACTTCTTTGATGTGGACTATGTTTTGACAACCCGCGAACTAGCAAGGATGTTCAAACAGACAGGTATAGATTTCAGACATATGCCTGAAGAAGATTTTGACCATCCTTTAGGTATTTCAACAGGTGCGGGTGTCATTTTTGCTGCCACAGGTGGTGTTATGGAGGCTGCTGTTAGAACTGCCTATGAGGTTATCACAGGCAAACCTATGGAAAAGATAGAGTTGAATGTAGTGAGAGGTTTTGAAGGCATAAAAGAGGCCGAGCTTGACCTTGATGGAACAAAAATCAAAGTAGCTGTTGCTCACACATTAAAAAATGCAAGGGTACTCCTTGAACAGATAGAGGAGGGAAAATCGCCTTATGCATTCATCGAAGTCATGACTTGTCCCGGAGGTTGCCTTGGTGGCGGAGGACAGGCAATTCCAACTACATGGGAGATCCGTCAGAAGAGAGCAGACTCTATTTACAAAGAGGACAATCTCAAAGCTATCAGAAAATCTCACGAAAACCCTGCAATAAAGGCACTCTACGATGAATTCCTTGTTGAACCATTAGGACACAAATCGCATGAACTGCTCCATACCGATTATGTAGAACGTGGAATTTACTAGGTAACTGGCTACAGGAGACATGTGAACAATGCTCTATTGATACAAAAAAAGGAGCTGCCTATTAAGCATTAGGCAGCTCCTTTCTAATAATGAATGTTTTGAGTCATCGATGAATTTTAACCCCTGTATCCCCTGCCCTGTCTGCCATTACCGCTATTGGTACCCGGAGCACTGCCGTTAGAAGTCTGGTTACACGACCCATTATTAGATACGGCTCCCCTTTTCCCATTCTGAGAATTTATATTTTTACCTTGGTTGTTTGTCTGACCGTTATTAAGGTATTTGTATCTTTTCCCTTGCTCAAAGCCTAAAGCTATAATGTCTCTATAATCCTCTGATGAAATGAGTAATGGAGTATAGACTCCACCCAGAGCAGTGATTTGTCGGATTGCGGCTTTAAAATGGTTCTCAGAACCCTTTTCCAGATTTTCAATCACAATCTTTATGTTTGTGTTTGTAATGGTCTTAAGTACCTCCCTGTAATGAAAGATATTTGACTCCTCAAGGTTTGCCATTATTTTAACAGCTGCAAGTAGTGAGTCTCCTTTTACAATAAGTGAGTCATACAAATGCTGAAGTTGAGGATCAGAGAACTTCCCTGCATCACCCACTGCAGGATAATCTATCTCATAATAGTCATAAAGCCTTTCAATCGCCTTTAAGTGTGTAGATTCCGAATTGCCTATGTTTTCAAAAATCTTATTTTGAAACTTTGTGTAAAACATGGCATATACATCCCTTGCCAGTTTTTCATCCTCCCTTACAGCAAAAAGAAATTCAATCTCATCTGCCGTCAGATCGGCTGTAGAATCAAATGGAGCAGTAACAGCCGGAGCATTAAATGCTGTTGCACCACTACTCTTTACTTCAATTATCTCTCCTGTTGTGTTTGGAGTTATCAGATTGCTATCTGTAGCAGTCTGTTCTTTAGTGCATGAAAATGCAGCTAAAATCGAAATCAGGACAACCGTCCCTTTAATAAAATCTCTTTTCATAATAATTTTCTTTTTGTACATATCTTAACCGCTTTCCCGAGCCTATACCCTACCATCAAAGAGGATTAAAATTCAATATGTACAAACAGAGTAGGGGTAAATGGAATTGATTCAGAATAAAGATTCTGAAATTGACTTTGCGCTCCCCCACCGGCAAGCGGGAAAATGTCCAGGGTTTTGATGTTGGGAGAGTTAAACAGATTCAATACTGACACTCCTGTTTTAAAGACAACATGCCGTGATTTAAATGTATATGTAGCAGCCAGATCCATCCTGTTATATACCGCTTCATCTATATTTGAGAAACGTCCCATTCCGTATGATTCAGTAAAACCTGCTCCATAAACGTATTCTGCAGAAAAATAAAACGGGGAGAGATTCCATAAGGCACCTACCTTCAATTCCATAGGTGTGTTCCATATTGACTGATTACTCTCTGTCAGAAATTTTTCCAGAGAACTGGCAATAGAAAATGAAGAAAAAACCTGACTTCCTCTTCTCTCCCATTTAGAAAAGAGATCAACTCCCGTTATCAATGACTCTCCGTTTACAATATAATTTCTATTAGATCTGCGGTAAATTCTGGAGAGATTCGTGTTTTTCTTATTGTATCCCTCCAGGGTAAGCAGCCACGATTTGTTTGTATAAGTTAAGTTTAAAACAGTATGCATAGATTTTGTAACAGGGAATTCATTGTCTCCCAAAATTTTCCACACAAGCGACGGTATCTTATCTTCATATATTACAGGCACTTTTCCAAGGAATTGGTTATAGGTTCCCCATGAAAGAGATGTTGAGAATTTTCCGGATATATTATATTTTAGCGACAACCTGGGTTGTATAAAAACCTTACTTGTAAATAAATCTGCCCTTGCCCCTAAAATAATTGACAAATCATTCATAATCAACCTATCCTGAATATAAAAGCCAAGTTTAAAAACTTCTCTTGTATCACCATCGTTTATCGCTTTCATAACCTCAGGTTCAATACCAAGTTCCGATTCATCCATTCCTAATGCGGAAAATGTGTGAACTACAGATGCACCAGCTTCCGTAACAATGTTGTGGATATTTATTGAGTCATACCTGTTCCTGTTGAGATATAAGGCCTTCTCACTACTATTGTCAAGATTAGAATAATTAAGTGCCAATCTGGTTACAGAACTGTTTTTCCAAACTTTATTGAACTCTGCTCCTGCAGACAACTGTCTGTTTTTTTCGAAAGCATTCAAACTTATATCGTCTCCTGTAAGAGAGTATTCAAAATCATCTGATGCCCCATAAAGTGACAGAAAATAGTTATCCCCCCGGGAGGTCTCTCCTGATATTTTGAAGTTTGCATCTCTGAAACTGTAATCCGGAGTTATATAAAGAGTATTGTTTCTGGTAGCGTTTGAATTTTCAGGCTGATTGGCGACTCTTTTCCCGAAGGGATTCAATGTATTTACATCATACAATCCGTAGTATGTCTGTCTGTAGGCAGACATTATAGTTATTTTCTTTCCTGCCGGCACAGAGACAAAAGCATTAGCTGTGAGATTATTGATATTAAGTTTTATGTCATGTACTCCCCGTTTACCGTCTATACTTGTGATATCTGCAATTGCTCCTGTCTGATTGTCGTAAGCAGATCCGTAGCCTCCTTTAAACAATCGTATCTCTTTTACCATATATGGATTTATTGAGCTTATCTGTTCGTTATATCCATTCATGGAAAAAAGTCTGTAGCCATCAAATATCACTGAGCTCTCACCGGGTTTGCTTCCCCAGACAGTTAACCCGGCAGGTTCTCCTGCGGCTCTTATACCGGGCATCATTCTTAAAAGATTAAAAACAGAATTATCTCCGTTTCCCGGAAGATATTGCGCTATAAGGTGATTGATTCTTAAAAGGCCTGGAGCCTCACCTGTCTGCATTGCCTTACCTGCTTCATATCCTTCTATTAAAACCTCCTTAAGATTAATGTCAACCGGCTTCATCTCAATATAGTTGAACTTCTCCGATGTCGCAATCGTGTCAAGTGACTTATATCCTAAATAATACACCGAGATGCTGACATTCATGGCATCTGTCCCAGGTATCCTGAAAAGGCCATTTTCATCTGAGTAATACACTCGTTTATTATACACAAAGCTGGTAAATGGGAGTCTCTCACCTGTATCGGCATCCGAAACCATGCCGTTAACAAGAAAAAGATCTGGCATTCTGGAAATTACATATACATTATCTATAACAGTAAGCTTTAGAGGAAGGCTTTTTATCAGATGGCGTAAAGCATCTGCCCCATTAGAAAATGTTGAATCTACTGTTATTATGTACTTGTTCAGTTCGTTGTAACTAAATGAAAGCGAAATTTGCTCCTGTGATCTGATTCGATCAAGAATTGTACTTAGAGGGATTCCGGTGTACTTTAACTTTATCCTCTCTTCTGCACTAAGAGATGATACAACAAAAAAAAATGTCAGAACAATCAGAAGTCTGTGAACATATTTCAGATTAAGGTTTTGACAATTTATATACATCTTTAGATCGTTCCAGTTTAATGCCGAAAGGGAGTGCAACAATTTCCAAAACAACTGACACATCACTCTCTTTTGAAAAATTACCAGAGTAAAGGTAATCACTTAAATTTGAATACTCAATTTTCACATTATACTGCCTTGATATTTCTTCCAGCACATCAGATAATGGTGCCGATGAAAAATAAAACATATTGTCCCTCCATGATATAATTTTCACGACATCATCTCTTTTCTCAAGAAAAAGAGTTCCATCCTTACTTTTGGTCACTCTGCTGTCTTTGTCAAGTACTACTCTTCCTCCTGATATTACTTCCACTTTTCCTGTAATACAAGAGACAAAATAACTATCTCCTCTGGAAAGCACATTAAATTTCGTACCCAAGACTTTTACCGTTCCGTTTTTTGATTTTACTTCAAATTTTTTCCCTTTCTCAACTTCAAAATATACCTCTCCCTCCATTTTAATTGTTCTGGAAATGTTCCAGTACAAGGGTTTGTATGAAATTTCACTCTCTGCATTTAGTGTAGCCGAGGAACCATCGGGCAGTATAAAGTTGCGGTGTTCTCCGCGGCTCGTTTCAATTGTCCTTATATATACAAAGGGGATAAGAAGAATTAACACTATTGCTGCTACAGCTGCGTAATAGAATGTAAACTTCATAAGCCTGCCTGTTTTCACAGACTTTGGTTCTTTTTGCAAAACCATCTCTTCGAAATGTTCTTTCCATATCTCCTCCTTGCTCCTGCTCCAGTGGGGCTCTATTTTGAAGTGCTTTTCCATAATACGCAATTTTGAAACCTATTTAATTTAAGAGCTTTTTTCTAAGTATCCCTAGTGCTGTAGACATCCTCTTTTCAACAGCCTTGACGCCTATACCCAGTATGTCGGCTATTTCATGATATTTCATATCCTCATCTCTACTCATCAGATATGTTATTCTCGAATTTTCTGTCATTTCCGACAAGGCATCAATGTAACTTGTCTTTAACTGAGCAATATTTATGTCTCTGTCCGGCAAATCTGAACTTTTCTCAATAATAACTGAGTTGGTATAATTTATCTCAATCTTTCTCCTTCTCATTCTACTTACAAGCATATCAGAAGCCATTTTGTACAACAAAGCCTTGTCTTTGTGCGGATTAATCTGCTTGTTCTTCTCCCATATTTTTGTAAACAGATCCTGTGCAATATCTGAGGCTAACTCACTATCACTACACCTATAGTAAATATATCGCCTAATTGCATCAAAATGCATGTTAAAAAGATCTTTGAACTCTGTTTCCTTCAATTTAAAAAGCTTTTGTAATAATACCGCATTAATCTTAATTTACCCTACCTCAACATCTCGTCTATGCAAATATATAAAAAATGTTCCGCTTCTGTTTGGTACAGTTTATGCAACCATTTGAAAAAAATTAATCCCATCTCATCATGAAACGACTACTATTTACCATCTCAATTCTTTTTGCAGCATATATATTACCTGCTCAGGAAAAGAACTTTATTGACCAGAATTATATTGAAGTAACAGGAAGAGCAGAGCGCGAGGTAGCTCCTGACGAAATATATCTGAACATAACCATAAAGGAGAAGGATAACAAAGGCAACTCACTGGAAAAACAGGAGAGAGAATTTTTAAAGAGGCTTACTGGCTTAGGAATTGACATTAAGGCCGATTTGCAGGTTCAAGATATGTCAACCTTACTTCAACAGTATTTTCTTAAAAAAGATGCCGTTCTCACTTCAAAGGCATATACTCTCAAGCTCCATTCTACTGATATGCTTTCAAAGGTATTCAGTGAACTGGAAAAACTCTCTATTCCTGATGTAAGTATAGAAAAGACATCTCTTTCCAACATGGATGCTGTAAGAGTAGATGTAATGACAATGGCCGCACAAAGTGCAAAGGAGACTGCCGCAGCATTGGCAAAATCTTTAGGCAGAAGCATAGGTAAAGCCATATTCATTCAGTGCTACGATAACTATCCCCGTGTAATGATGGCAGGTGCAGCAATAAAGGTAAGGGGTATGGCATCCATGAAAACAGAAAACGAAGATGACATGATTGCTCAGACACTTGATTTCCAGAAGATAAAATTCGAGCAGTCGGTATTTATAAGATTCAGCCTTGAATAAATACCGGATTTTTGTAATTTTACGGCATGAAAAGAAGAAAGAGAGCTGGCCACCTTAAGATTTTCACAACATCACTTATAATAATTGCATTTATAACACTGGTTATTGCTACCAGGGTAATCTTTGCAAACACAAGCAACAACGGCGATAACGGAGAGATTGTAGAGGACGAATTTCCTTTGGCCATAAATCATCTTTTAACTAATGACCTCTCAGATCTTCCTGAGGCCGAAAAAATGGACTCCCAGATTGAGAAGTTCATGAGGGAGTGGAGAATAAAGGGAGCCTCCATAGCAATCATGAAGGACGAGAAATTAATATACACCAAAGGTTACGGTTGGGCCGATGAAGAGGACAGTGTCAGAACCGATGTTCGTCATATTTTCAGGATTGCATCACTTTCTAAGCTTATAACTGCAACTACCATTATGACCATGGTAGAAGACAATTTCATCAAACTCTCTTCTAAGCCTTTCGCAAAAGGGGGAATACTGGATCTTCCACAATTTAAAAATATAAAAGACAAACGTGTCAGGGACATTACAATAGAAGACCTGCTGAGACACAGAGGGGGATTCACACTTAGAGGGGGCGATCCCTTATTTAATACACCCATTGTCAGACAGAGGATGCATCTGGATAATGTACCCACTGTAGATGATGTTATAGCTTATTCTATCTCTCATAATCTTGGCTTCACACCCGGAAAAGGAACCAGATATTCCAACCTTGGCTATCTTATCCTGTCGAGAATAATTGAGATTGTAAGTGGCAATGATTATGAAAAATACGTTAAGGAAAGAGTCCTTCTGCCAGCCGGTATATATGACATGCATCTGGCAAGAAATTTTTATGAGGATAAATTTCCGAATGAAGTGAGGTATTACGAACCAGACAATGAAGAGATGGTGGAAGCATATGATGGCAGCGGGTCAATGAGGCCCAGATGTTATGGTGGAAACAATATCGAAGGACTTAAGGGCGCAGGAGCGTGGGTGGCTTCTCCTTCGGAACTTCTCCTGTTTGTTGCATCAATTGACGGTAAACCAAATGTCCCCGACATTCTATCAAAGAAGAGCATCAACCTGATGACCTCATGCTCTCCCAATATCCTTCCTATTGGCTGGGCAAAAGTAAATTCCAAAGGCGACTGGTCGAGAACAGGGACACTCTCCGGCACAAGTGCCCTACTAAAATATCAAAGGGACGGATACTCTTGGGTGTTAATAACAAATACCAGCTCCTGGAAAGGAGCAAGGTTCCCTAGACACATAGACGCGCTCTTTAATAAAGCTATGCAAAGGGTTCTTGTATGGCCGGATAGAGATCTTTTTGAAACCAAACCTGTACTCTAGCTATCAGATCACTATAACTACCGGAATAGCTCTCCTGCAAGCAAATGAAGGGTTATCTCAGAAATTTTTGCCTGATAGATAGCGTTAAGCCGTCTGTCGGACGCATCCAGGTATGAGAGTTGGATATCTCTGAATTCAATTCCCGATAATGAACCTAATCTGTACTTTTCCAAAGCTGCATCAAGATTAAGGTATGCCGCCTCACGATTCTCCTCTTCAAATCCTATAAGTCTGAGATTGTTTATGTAAACATTATAAAGCTGGTAAAGCTCACTCTCCAGATCCTGTTTGGCCTTAAGATAGCTAAGGTTTGCATTCTCCTCGGTTATCCTGGCATTTTTCACTTTTCTGTTTATCTCGTTACGGTCGAATACAGGTACAGAAAAAGAGAGTCCCCAGTTAAGTCCGTTGGATTCATTATATCTGGATGGAAAGTACTGGCTCTGGTTAAGGTTATAGCTATAGCCAGCTGTTAAATCGAGTGATGGGTATCTTGCTGACTTGGTTATCCTGGTGTCTAGTTTTGCAATTCTCTCCCCTGCTCTCAATGCTGCCAGCGATGTGTTGTTTTCGTTAGCCAAAGCAATAAGTCTGGCAACATCCAGTACAGGTTCTGCAATTATTGAATCTTTTATAACACTTTTGGAATCAAGCGGAACGTTCATAAGTCTGAATATCTCTATATAGGCATTCTTCAGATTCTCCTTCTGCAGCAATAGTTTTGATGAATCACTGTTCAAATATATTTTTGCCTGCTTGTACTCCAACCCCGAACTGCTTCCAATGTTGAATCTTGTCAATGACTGATTGTATCTTATCTGTGATATGGTAACCAGTTCCTCTAGAAGGTTAACCTGATTCTGAAGACTTATGATAAGATAGTACTGGGCGGAAACCTGCATCACCATATTCTCTGCCACAGAACGGAAGTTGTACTCACCCTGCGCAAGAAGCTCCTTCTGTTTGTCTCTTGTTGCAAACATAGAAAATCCATCGAAAAGTCTCCAGTTTAAATTTGCGCTGTTTAATATTGAACTGCTGCTTGAGGTGCTGTTTTCACGAACGCCATCATTAGTATAGTTAAGTTGCTCAAGCCTGTTCGCGCTCTGCTTTGAAGAGAGTGTTACGGAGGGAAGGAACGGGGCAAGCGTCACATTATTTTTTGCTATCCGAAGGTTGTTGTCCGATATTGTAACGGAGAAATTGGCTTCCAGAGCTCTCTTGATGCATTGCTCCAAGGTAACCTGTGCCGAAGCCGGGTATGCCAACAGAAGAGGGAGTATTATTGTAGTAATGAAGTATTTATTGAATATTCTCATTTTTCCTTATCTATGTTTGTTTTTGAAGACGAAATATAGGAGTACATGGCAGGAATGATATAAAGTGTGAAAAATGTCGAGAATATAAGACCTCCGGCAACCGCCACACCCATAGATATCCTGCTTTCGGCACCGGCTCCTGTGGCGAATACCATTGGCAGGATCCCTAGTATTGTAGACATGCTGGTCATCAAAATAGGTCTGAACCTGGAAGCTGCAGAGTCCATAATGGCTTTGTAGATATCATCTCCCGCCTGTTTTCTCTGGTTTGCAAACTCTACCATGAGAATACCATTTTTGGAGACAAGACCGATAAGCATGATAAGACCAATCTGGCTAAAGATATTCATGGTTTCACCAAAGCTCCACAGACATATAAGTGCCCCGAAAAGAGCCAGAGGAACAGTGAACATGATTATCAACGGATCCCGGAAACTTTCGAACTGAGCCGCCAGTACAAGATAAATCAAAACAAGTGCAAGCAAGAATGCAAATAGCAGACTTGAAGTACTCTCCACGAAATCTTTCGACTGGCCCGACAATGCTGTTGCAAAATTATTTGGATCAAGAACAACTCCGGAAATGCGGTTCATCTCCTCGATTCCCTGTCCCAGAGTATACCCTTTAGCAAGTGCCGCTGAGACCGTTGCAGATACAAAACGATTGTACCTGTAAAGTTGCGGAGGGGTACTGCTCTCCTCCATTTTTATAAAATTGTCCAGTTGTATCAGCTCGCCAACATCGTTCCTCACATAAATATTTGCAAGGTCCACCGGTTTGTTTCTCATACTCTGGTCAATCTGGCTCATTATCTGGTACTGTTTGCCGTTTCTGATAAAGTAGCCGATTCTCTGCTCACTCATTGAGAGTTGGAGAGTTTGGGCAATATTCTGGATTGAGACACCCATAAGAGATGTCTTGTCTCTGTCTATTGATATGCTCAGTTCCGGTTTAGTGAACCTGAGGTTTATGTCGGAGTTTGAGAAAACTTCACTCTGAGCCACTTCCGACATAAAGAGCGGAATTGCAGCCTTTAGTGAATCCAGATTTTTAGCCTGAATGACATACTGTACAGGCATCCCACCTCTTCTACCACCAAACGTCTGTTGTTGGGTCACAAAGCTTCGTGCCCCCGTCAGCATGGCAACTTTTGGAGACAATTCATCTGAAATTTCTTGTTGTGACCTCTTTCTCAAGTCAGGGCCCACTAAAGTAACCTGAAAGTTTGATCTGTTGCTGCCACCCATTCCTACCATCTCAAGAACTCCCTCTTTTTCTGTAACTTCCCTATCTATAAGGTCGTACATCTCATCCGAATATTTCAACATATAGTCAAATGTGGCACCCTCTTGTGCAGTACTTGAGACAGAGAGCATAGATCTGTCCTCAAGCGGAGCCATTTCCGATGGTATTGACATCCAGAGCCATACAATTATTCCAAGGGCAGCCACAAGAAATGCCGGTGCGAGCCAGCGTCTTTTCATAAAATTAGCGAGCGAACCGGAATATGCTTTGTTTAGCCACACAAAGAAAGGTTCGGTAAATCTGTAGAACTTACCATCATCTACGCCTATTTTCAACAACTTGCTTGATATCATAGGTGTGAACGTAAGCGCGACAAATGCAGAGATAAGTATCGCCCCTGCAATTACAATTGAGAACTCGCGGAAAAGGCTGCCTGTAACCCCCTTAAGAAAAACTATAGGAAAGAATACTGCAACCAGTGTTATGGTAGTAGATATCACAGCAAAGAAAATCTCCTTGGAACCCTCTATACTAGCCTGTTTAGGAGCCATCCCCTTCTCTATCTTCTGATAAATGTTCTCCATAACAACAATGGCATCATCCACAACTAGTCCGATAGCAAGCACAAGAGCGAGAAGAGTAAGTATATTAATGGAAAAACCGGCCAGATACATTATGAAAAATGAGCCAATAAGTGATACCGGAATTGCAATTACAGGGATTATTGTTGTTCTCCAGTTTCTGAGAAAAAGGAAGATTATCAAAACTACCAGAGCAAAAGCCTGAAAAATTGTTGTCTTTACCTCCGATATAGAATCCCGAATAAAGGTTGTATTGTCGAAACCCGAACCAACTTCTATATCCTTAGGAAGCGATCTTTTAAGTTCTTCAACGGCCTTTTTGGCTTCATCCACAATGCTTATATAGTTTGCCCCAGGTTGCGGGGTAAGAGCAAGTGCCACCATCGGCACTCCGTTTCTCTTTAGTATGGATCTGGTGTTTTCTGCATCAACTTCTGCTGTACCAATGTCTGAAAACCTGACGATCCTCTCCCCGTTCCTCGAAATTATAAGGTTGTTGAAATCCTCTACGGTCCTTAGTCTGCCAAGAGTTCTTACGGTAAGCTCCATAGTGGAACCCTCTATTGTCCCCGAAGGAAGTTCTACATTTTCTCTGGTTACTGCCTGACGTACATCCAGTGGAGTAATTTTATATGCTGCAAGCAGAAGCGGGTCCATTCTCATTCTTATTGAGTACCTTTTGGAACCCCATACACTAACACTGCTCACACCGCTTATGGTCTGGAGCCTCTCCTTGAAATTCACCTCAGCATAGTCACTCAGGTCAATAATATTTCTCGTCTGGCTCTGAATGGTGATTGAATAAATTGGTTGTGCATCGGCATCGGACTTCTCCACCACAGGAGGATCTACATCCTGAGGGAGTCTTCTCATCGCTCCGGAAACTTTGTCCCTTACATCATTTGCTGCTGTTTCCAGGTCTACCTCAAGGTTGAATTCTATGTTTAACGAACTCGATCCGTCCCTGCTCGAACTTGACAGTGCCCTTATACCCGGTATACCATTGACAGCAGCCTCAAGTGGCTCTGTTATTTGTGTTTCAATCACATCTGCGTTAGCTCCGGGGAAGGAACAACGGACCGATATAACAGGATTGTCCACACTTGGATAATCTCTTACTCCCAGTGAGGTATAACCGATAGCACCAAAGATTATTATCAGCAGACTCATTACAGTCGCCAATACCGGTCTGTTTATTGTTGTTGTGGAGATACTCATGAGAAATTAAATATTTGTAGGCGTTACGGTTATGCCCTCCCTCAACTGCATAAGTCCGGTAGTGATTATTGTATCACCCTTTTCCACACCGGAGAGAACCTCCATCATGTCGGCAGTTCTGGTTCCTGTCTGAATACTTATCAACTCTGCTTTACCGCTTCTAACCATCCAGACCGACCGACCCTTGACATTCGGTACCACTGCCTGGTTTGGGAGGAATATCTTAAGGTCTCCGCCTTTTGTATTGAGCATCACCTTTACAAATCGCCCCGGCTTTAACAGCCCGTCGGTGTTATTTACCCTTGCTCTGAGCATAACTGTTCTCGTCTTTACATCTATCTCCGGGTCAATGGCATATACAAGGGCCGAATAGGTCTTGCTTATACCTTCAAGTGTAAAATCTGCTTTAGTGCCAACAATATTGCTTGTGATATACTTTTCAGGAATGGAAAATTCAAGGATGAGGTTTGCAACATCGACTATAGTTGCAATTTTGGAGTTTTGCATCAGCATTGCGCCAAGGCTTATACTCCTGAATCCGATAACGCCATCAAATGGTGCAGTTATCTTCATTTTTTCTATTTTGATCTTTAATTGTTCTATATCCTGCTTGAGAACATTGAACTCTGTTGATACCTGATCATAATCCTCCCTGCTGACTGCCTCCTTGCTCAGAAGTATTTTCTGACGACCAAGTTTCTCTTCAAGAAGTGTATACTGATATTCGGCTCTCCTGAGCTGGGCCTGAAGTTCATCGTCATTAAGCCTGACAAGTACATCTCCCTTTTTTACAAACTGACCATCTTTAAAGTTAATGTTTACAACTCTTCCAGATAGTTCACTAGCCAATTCAACTCTCTCCCTTGCAACCAGAGTTCCTGTTCTTATCAAACCGTCCTCAGACTTATAATAATCAGCTATATATACAGAAACGGGCAGCGATCTTGCTCCTCCGCCACGCTCTCTGTTATTATCTTTTTTTGTTTTTATATCACCCTCCGGAAATGACCCTATTTCCGCTTTCCTGAAAAACGAATTGTATATAAAAAATGCTACTAATAGAAGGAGTGGTATGCTAATGTAAAGGAGATATTTTTGTGCCGTTTTCATCAAAGTTTAGTTTTACTTCTCTTTGACAATAAAGGTAACAAAAAGTTTAATCCATACTGTGTTGTCGCCTGACTATTTGGCGTGCGATCCGTCGCACCACGGCTTGTTGTTCGATTTTGTACACCTGCAGATATAGCAACTTGTCTTATCCTCTTCCTTGCCGTCTGGATGGACGACAGTAGTGGTTCCCTCAACCTTGACGGGCCCGTTTTGGATTAATTTTAATATAACTTCTGTAGCCATAATTGTGTTAATTAAATTTTGGGTTTAATCACTATCTTTACAAATATAATAATAAAAAATGTACAGAAAACTAAAAAATTGTGAATTAAGCCGTTTGACAAAAGAGGAATTTAAACTCACAAAAAAAATTCCGGTGGTTCTTGTTCTGGACAATGTGAGAAGTCAGCACAACATAGGTGCAGCATTCAGGACAGCAGACGCATTCTCACTCGAAAAGGTTGTATTGTGCGGCATTTGCGCCACTCCTCCATCTCCGGAGATTCACAAGTCTGCGCTGGGAGCAGAGGAGAGTGTAGACTGGGTGTACAATGAGGATTGTCTTAGTGCTGTAATTCAATTGAAAGAACAGGGGTATAAAGTTGTATCTATAGAGCAGACAGAGAACTCGACTATGCTTAATTCTTTACAAATAGAAGGGAACGGTAAATATGCTTTGGTTTTTGGCAACGAGGTAAAGGGAGTTCAACAGGAGGTGGCAGATATAAGTGACTCTGTTGTTGAGATACCACAGTTTGGCACAAAGCACTCGCTAAACGTGTCAGTTAGTGTAGGAATCGTTGTCTGGGAATTTGTAAAAACCCTGAAATCTCTATAGAAACATGGAAGACTGTTTTGGGCGTAAAATCACATACCTGAGAATATCTGTTACAGACAGATGTAATCTAAGGTGCAGGTATTGTATGCCGGAGGAGGGAGTCAAACTGCTTGACCGCTCTATGATACTGTCCTACAAAGAGATAGAAGACTTTACCCGGATTGCTGTTGAAATGGGTATAGATAAAGTAAGGGTAACCGGAGGGGAACCTCTTGTAAGGAAAAACATTGTCTCGCTTATCGAAAATCTGTCGTCTATCGATGGGATTAAAGATCTCTCAATGACTACCAATGGTGTTCTTTTATCTGAATATGCAGACGATTTGAAAAAAGCGGGATTAAAGAGAATTAATATCAGTCTGGATACTGTTGATGCCGACAGATACCGTGAGATAACCCGTGGAGGAGATATCAACCGGGTACTGGAAGGGATATCTGCAGCAAAAAGGGTTGGATTTAATCCGATAAAGTTAAATTGTGTTGTTGAGAAGGATAGCTCTGAAGTGAGTGCCCGGGGGGTGGCTGAATATGCCCTTGTGGAAAACCTGTCGGTCAGGTATATACCTCTTATGGATCTGAAAAGCGGCGTTTTTGGCCGTGTAGAAGGTGGCGACGGAGGCAACTGCTACGAATGCAGCCGGCTAAGACTCACTGCAACAGGAATGCTCAAACCTTGTCTTTTCAACAATATTGAATTCAGCATAAGGGAGCTGGGAGCATCAAAAGCCATAGAACTGGCGTTGAAACATAAGCCGCACAAAGGCGGGAACAATAGTACCGGATGTTTTTATAATATCGGAGGATAACATGAAAAGCAACAAGTTGAGCCATACAAATGAGGATGGCATGGTTAAAATGGTTGATGTCTCAGACAAGGATACGTCTGTAAGGGAGGCCCGTGCAAAGGGGCATATAACCCTTAGGAGAGAGACAATAGACCTTATTATAGAGAATAATCTCAAGAAGGGCTCTGTACTGTCATGTGCCCAGATTGCGGGAATTATGGCAGCCAAGCGTTGTCCGGAGCTTATTCCTCTGTGCCACCAGCTTATGCTCACAAAAATTGATGTGAGTGTTACGGTTGATAATACGGGTGTGTATGTAGAGAGCATCGCCGGCTGTACCGGGCAAACCGGAGCAGAGATGGAGGCCCTTACCGCAGTAAGTGTGGCATTGCTTACTGTCTATGACATGTGCAAGGCCGTGGATAAGTCTATGGTCATAGATAATACTGAGTTGATCGAAAAGAGCAAGCAAAAAACAACTAACTTCCTTGAAGTTTTTCATAAATAGCTATCATTCTGCTATTTATGAAATTTTCACCGAGAGTTTTTTATGAAAAATAAATTGTATAAACCTATATATCTGAAACTTACAAAAAACTTCAAGGAAGTTATTGTTCAAAAAACTATATCATGAGTACTATAGAAATAATCTCTGTCAATATCTCAAAGGAAAAAGGGACGTCAAAAACACCTGTTGATTCTATTGAACTCAATTATGAGGGAGTTGCCGGCGATGCACACGCAGGAAAATGGCACAGGCAGGTAAGTCTGTTGGGAGCAGAAAGCTTTGAAGCATTTTCTACAATTGCCGGAAAGCACTTTAAATATGGCGAATTCGCCGAAAATATCACCACCCGGGGTCTAAAGCTGAATGACACTCGCCCCGGTGACAGACTATGCAATCAAAATGTAGATCTGATGATTACACAGATTGGAAAAAAATGTCATGGGAGCGGATGTTCGATTTTCAATGAGGTCGGCACCTGTATAATGCCTAAAGAGGGAATCTTTGCAAAGGTTATAAAGCAGGGATCTCTTAAAGCCGGTGATATATTGGAATACAGACCAAAAGTATACAAAATAGGAGTTATAACACTCAGTACAAGAGCTTCTATGGGAGTCTATCCAGATCTGAGCGGGCCTCAGATTATCTCCAATATGGAGGCTTATGCAAAAATAGTCGGATGGAATACAGTTTTTGAGTACCACCTTATAGCCGACGACAAAGAGATGCTTGGTACAATTTTAAAAACCATGACAGAATCCGGAACCGACATTATTTTTACAACCGGAGGAACCGGAATTGGCCCCGAAGACTTCACACCGGAAGTTGTAAGACCATTTTTGGACAAAGAGATTCCTGGTATAATGGAGCATGTCAGATTAAAATACGGAGCAGAAAAGCCTAATGCTCTTGTCAGCAGGAGCATTGCCGGTCTTGCAAAAGAGAGTCTGATATTCACATTGCCGGGTAGCAAAAAGGCAGTTACAGAGTATATGATCGAGATTACCCCTCTTCTTGAACATCTTATTTTCATGAGAATGGGTATCGACAACCATTAAAGTGGAAAAATGGAAGAGCCGCTCTGCAAGCAGTAGCGGCTTTTCCGGAACGATTTGCTCAATTGCAAGTATTGCAGCTACAATAGCAACCACAATAACCGGCAATGTGCGATATGGTTTACTTAGTGGCACTAAGTGTCTTCTCAATATAACGGATCAGATATGCATAATGTGCATCGGAATTGAAATCTCCGGTCTGAATACTCTTAAGATAGTTAAGCGTCTTGTTTATCTGATAGTATGCTATTGCAGATGACTCGGTCATATCCTTAGGATTTGAGGTAGGTTCGGCAACCATACCCATCCGTCCAACTGCATTTGCGCCTGTATAGAGGTCGCATAAAGAGGTCACAAATACCTTCTGCAAAAGCCTTTCATTAGCATTTACAACTTTTTTGGCCCATATGGTGCCTTCAAGATTGTCAAACATATCTTTTACAGTATAAGCCTCCTTCCCAAGTGCATTCTCGGCACTTACTAGGTTCATCATTACCCTTTTGTTAAGCAGAGAACCAATTGCAGTTGAATAAGCCCTTTGAAGAAAGATCTCCGGTCTGCTTACAAACTTGTTCATATAGTCATTTGGTATCAGCCATACCGGAGCCTCTTTAAGCAAGTTTCTGTTAAGGAAATCCATAGCCTCTTCCTGTCTCTTTTTCTCCACAATAGAGTATACGTCTCCAGGTTCCTCAATTTTTTTAGGATTCTCGTACACTCCGCCAATCCATTTAACAACATGGCCAATATATCTGTTAAACTGACTGTTAACCTCTCCATGCAGTGTTCTTAAGTTTTCATAGTCTGCGTTTGGCTCCTTTGTCCATTCACCAAGATTTGCCATAACAAGTTTCAGGTTCTTGATTCCCAATTCGTTTGCCTCCATCTGGTTCTCTCCCAGATCTTCCGCTTGAAGTCTTGGGTCACTTGCACTTGATTCAGTACCGAATTTGTATCTTTTATCTTTGTTTTTTTCAATTATCCATTTGTTAAGCTTGCCAAGTTCATTAACAGGATTGTCAATCTCAGGAAACCTTCTGTAACCCCACTCAATTGACCAGTAGTCATAATGACCTAGTCTCGGAAAGAGCAACTCTCTGGGAATTCTGTCCTCTGGCTGAGCCACATAGTTAAACCTCGAGTAGTCCATTATTGAAGTTGTATGGCCGTTCTCTTTAAGGAACTTCTTATCTCTGAGTTGTTTGGTTGTATAAAGCGATGTTGCGCCAAAATTGTGTCTCAGACCAAGGGTGTGTCCAACTTCATGAGAAGAGACAAATCTTATAAGCTGACCCATAAGTTTAGGGTCGAATGTCATTTTTCTTGCATCAGGGTCATTTGGGGAACATTGAACAAAATACCAGTTTCTTAACAAAGACATGACATTATGGTACCAGTTAACATGGCTCTCTATAATCTCTCCCGAACGAGGGTCGCTTACATGAGGACCGCTGGCATTGGCAACATCCGAAGGTTTATAAACAATTGCTGAGTATCTTGCATCCTCCAGCGACCATGTTGAATCTTTATCCTTTGAAGGAGCCTCAAGAGCATAAATTGCATTTTTAAAACCTGCCTTCTCGAAAAGTGGTTGCCAGTCATTTACCCCTTGAATCAGATATGGAACCCACTCTTTTGGGGTTGACGGGTCTATGTAGAAAATTATTGGTTTTGCAGGCTCTACCAACTGTCCGCGCTTGTACTTCTCCATATCCTCAGGTTTTGGCTCAAGTCTCCATCTGGTAATCATTTGTATTGCTTTCACTCCCTGTGGATTCTGATCAAAATCTGTATAACTGTTGGTGAAATAACCAACTCTGTCATCGGCATAGCGGGCAGTCATTGGAACCTTAGGCAACAAGACAAATGAGTTATTGAGTTCGTAAGTAGCTGTCTCACCGCGATCTGTCTGCATATATGTCTTTACACTCTTAACCTCTGTGTTTATTGGGTATGTCCGTATAGATGATATATATGAGCTCTCTTTTTGCATTCCGCCTAACTTAAAGGTTGCTTTCCCCGACTTTCTGAAGAAAAGTGACTCGGAGTCAGAATTAAAAAAATCTGTAACATCAATGATGTTGTCTTTTTTATTTTCAGATTGTGCCTTTATATCAAAAGATGCGGCAATGGCCTGCAGGTTTGAGTTCTGGACAGAAGTGTACATTGCCTTGGTACTGTCTGCCGACCTGTCTCTTCCTGCTATTTTCCTAAGAAATATTTTATTGTTAGGCCCTGCTTCAAATCTGAACGTGCCTGAATTTATGTCGTCACCTGCGTAACCATCAAACATATTGCGTATTCCTGCTGCTGCCTTTGAAATTCTGGTAACCATAAGAATTTCCCTGTTAAACAAAGAGTCAGGAATATTAATAAAGAATTTTCCATCCTGAACATAAACGGTTGTAAGACCCTTCATGATTTTGGCATCCTTTTTAATGAATTTTTCCAGAGACTGTGGTCCTTTTTCAGGTGCCTTTTTTGTGGAATCTGCAACAGGTGCCTTTGGCTCTGTTTGCTGGATTGTTGCTTTTCTCTCTCCTCTCTGAGCATAGAGAGATGAGGTACCGGAAGCAATAATAGCAACCATGATAAATAATGAAATGAATTTTGATCGTAACATAATGTGGTTGTTAATAGTTAATAGATAATAGTTATTACTTAAAACAAAGATATGAAAATTGTCTATCTTTGTTCTCATGAGATTCAACAATAGCTTCAATCTTACCTATATACTCTTTACCCTGCTCGGGGGTACCATCCTTATCTTCTTAATTGCCCCTTTGCTAGGTCTGTTTTTCTCTCTTAAGGCTCCCGGTTTTTTTGCCACCATTCATGACAGTGATGTCAGCAACAGTATATACAGAACACTTCTTATATCTGCCTTGGTGACGCTTTTTGCATCTCTTTTTGCACTTCCTCTGGCGTACATTCTTGCAAGGAAGAAATTTCCGTTAAAGGGTCTAGTAGAGGCCATCATAGACCTTCCCATAGTGATACCTCATTCCGCAGCCGGCATTGCTCTCCTTGGATTCATATCGCGAGACTCCCTGTTGGGTTCGCTCGCCTCTTCTGTAGGGTTGAATCTTGTGGGCTCATCTGCTGCCATAGGAATGGCAATGGCATTTGTGAGCGTCCCGTTTCTAATAAACTCCGCCAGGGATGGTTTCGCAGCAGTTCCCGTGAGGCTGGAACAGGCAGCAGAGACTCTTGGAGCTTCCAGGTATCAGGTTTTTACTCAAATAAGTCTCCCATTGGCAAAAAGATCCGTCATATCCGGGTTAGTATTGATGTTTGCACGTGGGATGAGTGAATTCGGTGCCGTTGTAATTGTAGCCTACCATCCAATGACAACTCCTGTTCTTATTTTCGACCGCTTCAACTCATACGGACTTGATTATGCAAGACCTGTTGCTGCAATATTCATAGCGGTAACTCTTATAATTTTTATTTTCCTGAGAATATATCAGAAAAGATGATGTTGCAAGTTGAATCACTAGAATACTCCGTTGGAGAATTTAACCTCGGCCCGCTCTCTTTTGAACTTGAAAAGGGTGGATATCTGGCAATTTCCGGCCCGTCCGGTTCCGGCAAGTCTCTATTGATGGAGTTAATTGCAGGACTGAGAAAAGCCAAACACGGTAAAATCATTATAGATTCAGTAAATCACACATTCACACCTCCCAGGGAAAGACCGGTTGGTCTGCTGTTTCAGGACTATGCCCTGTTTCCGCACCTCTCTGTATATGATAATATCGCGTTCCCTTTGAGAATACTGAAAAAAGAGCACAGGCAGATTGAATCAAGGGTAAACGATCTTGCAGAGTTTTTCTCCATAGAAACACTTAAGCACAGAGATGTTGGCACTCTTTCCGGAGGAGAGAGGCAAAGGGTAGCACTTGCCAGGGCAATAGCCTATGAACCAAGCGTTTTAATTTTAGACGAACCCCTTTCTGCTTTAGATGAAGAGTTGCGCGAAGACGCAAGGGAGACTCTGAAAGGACTTAAGGATTCCAGACAGACAATCATACATGTAACCCACAACCGTAATGAGGTTGAGGGGCTTGCTTCAAAATCGATTGTTCTTTCTCAGGGATTCATTAAATCCTTATTCTGAAAACGGATTATCTCATATATCGATTCGATAGCATAGGCAGCAGGGCCGGAAGGATTGAGAAATTTGGCCTTGTTGAGTGCATTGATAGCCTCTCCCCAAAGTTGTTGTCTCCTTAATATTCCCCCAAGCAGATACCAGGCAGAATCATTGTCCGGTTCTCTATCAAGAAACATAAGCAGTTCCTCGTGCGCCTTTTCGACATTCCCTTCACGAAGGGTCTGTTCAATATCCAACAGGTTTTTTCCCATTATTCCAATATTTATACCAGACCGGCAAATCCCATAAATGAGAGAGCCAGGATTCCGGCAGTTATAAGGGCGATCGGTGTTCCCTGAAATGCCTTTGGAACATTAGACAGCTCCTGCTGTTCCCTAATTCCGGCAAAAAGGATCATTGCAACACCGAATCCTACAGCACTCGATGTTGCGTATACCACCGACTCAACCATATTTAACATATGAGGAGCTCCACCAAATGAGAACTCCTTTGATACTACCAGTATAGCAAGACCGAGAACTGCGCAGTTAGTTGTAATCAGGGGCAGGAATATTCCAAGTGCCTGATAAAGTGAGGGGCTGATTTTTTTAAGGATGATCTCAACCATCTGTACCAAAGCTGCTATTACCAATATGAAAGCAACTGTCTGCATGAACTCTATACCGAGTGGTACAAGTACGTAATACTGTAAAATATAAGTCGTAAGTGTTGCCAATGCAATTACAAATACTACAGCACCCGACATACCGGCTGCCGTGCTGACCTTATTTGAAACTCCCAGAAACGGGCAAACACCCAGAAATTGTGACAGTAATATATTGTTTACAAATACTGCAGATATAACAATTATAATATATTCCATAATAACCGCTTTTAGGAGATTTTAGATTTTAGCTTATTGAACAGAACCATAAGATATCCAAGAACTATAAATGCTCCGGGGGCAAGGACAAATGCCAGTATACCATCTGAGTCCATGAATTTTATGCCAAATATGGAGGCGCTGCCCAGAATTTCTCTTACAAGGCCAATGACTGTCAGCGACAATGTAAAGCCGATTCCGCTGCCTATACCATCCATAGCTGAGTCTGTGACATTGTTTTTGGAAGCATAAGCCTCTGCTCTACCCAATACGATACAGTTTACAACAATAAGTGGGATAAATATGCCAAGTGTTGCATATAATCCAGGAGTGAAAGCCTGCATCAGAAGCTGCAAAATGGTGACAAAAGCAGCAATGACAACTATATAGACAGGAATCCTCACCTTATCGGGAACCTGCGTTGCAACAAGCGAAATTACTATATTCGACATGGTAAGCACAAACAATGTTGCCACCCCCATACCAAATCCATTAATTGCAGATGTTGTTGTTGCAAGAGTGGGACACATCCCCAGAACAAGCACAAATGTTGGGTTGTTCTTAATTATACCACTGGTTAACAAACTTAATTTACTCATTGCTGTTCTCTTTATTTGTTTGAATTTGGGCACACAACTTATAAACTTCACAAGCAGATTCCACCGCTCCGCAAAAAGCTCTTGATGTGATTGTAGAGGCGGTAATTGCGTCTACATCTCCCCCATCCTTTTTTACAGCCATTTTAAAGTCAGCCGGATTTTTTCCCTTGAACTGAACACTAAAGTTGCTTTTTCCCTCAACCATCTTGTCTCCTAAACCAGGGGTTTCTGAATGTGAAAGGACAGATGTATTGAAGATGGTACCATCCGTATTGAACCCAACCATAATGACAATTTTTCCACCAAAGCCGTTAGTCGAAAAAGTTTCAACAGCATAACCTACCATCTCTCCTCCCTTCTTTGCAGGGTATATCTTATAATTATTGCCCTTGTACTCTTTTGTAAATGCTTCAGCAGAGGGGTCATTGTCAAAAGCAGGCACCACCAGCGATATAGAAGAGTTTATCTTGGCTATGGCAGCAGCCTCTATAGGTGCTTTAGTTATAGCGTAAACTCCTCCAAGAAGAGTTGAAGATACCAGACACACAATAAAAAGTGTCGATACCATATTTTTCAGTGAAGACTCTTTAGCCATTTTTTACCTCCTTTCCAAACCGTTTTGGCAGCATAAATTTATTAATAAGCGGAACACAAGCATTCATTATAAGAATTGCGAACGATATCCCTTCCGGATATGAACCGAAATAACGTATCATTATTGTCAGAAAACCTATTCCTACTCCATATAGAATCATCCCCGATGTGCTCATTGGCGAAGTCACATAATCAGTTGCCATAAATATGGAACCAATAAGAATACCCCCTGTAAGAACGCTGAAAATAGGATCTGCATATTGCTGTGGGTCAACTAACCAGAAGATACCTGTAATTATTATAACGGAACCTATTATAGACAGTGGTATATGAGGTTTGATAACTCTTCTCACAAGCAGATATACAAATCCGGCAATTAGAGCTAGAGCCGAAACCTCTCCGACGGAGCCCCCTATTTTGCTAAAAAGCATCTCCATATATGAGAAGTTGTTTGTCTGAAAAATCTGATCCATATTGAGCCCCTTAGCCAATCCCTCTTTCACAATTGAAAGTGCCGTTGCCCCTGAGGATGCATCAATTCCCTCCCGGAACCATGAAACAGGTATTGTCCAGTCCGTCATAATCACAGGAAATGATACAAGAAGGAACACACGACCTACAAGTGCAGGGTTGAAGAGGTTCTGTCCCAAGCCTCCAAATGTCATTTTAGCCACACCTATAGCTACAATAGACCCTATAAGAATCAGCCACCACGGTGAGTTTGGCGGCAGGTTAAGTGCCAGAAGCAATCCAGTAAGGGCCGCAGAGTAGTCATTTATTGTTTTAGTTGACTTGATAATATATTTCTGAATGACATACTCGACAACCACACAGGAGATAATTCCGAGCAAAGCAAGCTTGATGGCAGAAAACCCGAAAAAGTATATAGAAACAAGAAGTGAGGGCGAAAGAGCTATAATCACATCCCGCATTAATCCTCTTGTGCTCTCTTTTCCGTGCAGATGCGGAGCAGGTGAAACGAGTAATTTTTTCATATGTTTTTTCTTTTTTTACTTTTTAGGTCTGCTTCTGATAATCTTTATAACCTGGGCCTTCGACAACCTTATTGTATCGAGAAGCGGGATGTTGGAAGGACAAGTATATATACAACAGCCACACTCAATACAGTCATGAACCATATGCTCTTCAAGGTCTTCAATTCTGCCGGCTCTGGAGAGACGATTCAACAGATACGGTTCAAGACCCATGGGACATGCATCCACACATTTTGCACAACGGATACAATTGCTCTCAACTCCCCTTTTTGTCTCCTCCTCTGTCAAAAGCAAAAGTGCAGAAGTGCTTTTTACCGATGCTGCATCCATCCTGCACACAGCTTTACCCATCATTGGACCTCCACTTATAAGCTTAACTGCATCTTTGGGTAAACCACCTATTGCATACATCATTATATCAAATGTAGTCCCGACCCTCAATCTGAAGTTCCGTTGTTCTTTCATACACTTACCTGTGATTGTGACAATCCCGTCAAATAGTGGTTTGTTCTTCTGTACGGCCTCATAAACAGCAAGGGCAGTACCTACATTCTGAACCACAACTCCAACATCAATCGGAAGGCCCATAGATGGAACCTGACGTCCCGTAATGGCTTCTATCATCTGTTTCTCACCACCTTGTGGGTAGCGTTTAGTAAGCGATACAATTTTAATATCCTGATAACTCTTACCGGCAATTTTCTTTAAAAGCTTTATTGCCTTTGGTTTATTATCTTCAACTCCAAAGTATGCACTTTTAACGTTAAGGGCCTTCATCATTATTTTTGTCCCAATAAGAATCTGCTCCGGACTTTCAACCATGATCCTGTAATCGGAGGTAAGGTATGGCTCACATTCTGCCCCGTTGATTATCAGATATTCTGCCGTCTTTCCTGCAGGAGGAGATAGTTTTATATTAGTGGGAAAAGCTGCTCCACCCAAGCCAACAACACCACATTCGGCTATTTTTGCTATAATTTCCGGACCCGAAAGTTTTATTTCACTCACAATCTCTTCGCTGCGGTCAATATTATCCATCCATACATCGCCCTCTACTTTTATGACAATGTGCTGAACCATTGTTCCTGACAGATCAGGCAGAAGTTCCACGGATGATACCACTCCCGACACCGATGAGTGAATATTGGCAGAGATGAATCCCGAGGATTTTGCTATCAACTGACCAACTTTAACAGTATCCCCTTTTGCAACAACAGGTTCTGCCGGAGCACCAAGATGCTGAGACATTGAGATATAAGCAGTATCTACAAGCGGAAAATTCTCAATACTTGCTGTTGCTGATATTTTGTTATCATGAGGGTGAATTCCTCCAAGAGAAAAAGTTTTACTCATAATTAAATATTATTTCTGATCAATAATTTGTGCCTTCTCGGCTCTCGGTAGCCTGACAGGGAAGTTGACCTCCCAAATAGCTCTTGTAGGGCATTCAATTACACACTTCCTGCACAGTTTGCACTTATTGTAATCTATATAGGCCAGATTATTTGACATCGTAATAGCATCATAGGGGCAAACCTTCTGACATTTTGTACATCCTATGCAAGCCACTACACAAGCTTTTTTGGCAACCCCTCCTTTATCTTTGTTTATACACGAAACAAATATCCGTCTGTTTTTGAGTCCCTTGTTCCTGAGCTCAATTATCATCTTCGGACAGGCCTTTACACATGCTCCGCAAGCAGTACACTTCTCCTCGTCAACCTCGGGCAGACCTGTTTTAGGGTCCATCTTAATTGCATCGAACTTGCACGACAGCTCGCAATCGCCCTGACCGAGACACCCGTACCTGCAATCGGTATCACCAGCAAAGAGATTTGCCATAACGGCACATGAAGAGTATCCGTCATAGTTGCTTGTCTTTGGCCTGTTGTCGCAAGTACCATTACATCTTACAACTGCTATCTGAGGTGCCTTGTCTGCTACCTTAACGCCCAGGTAACCTGCAACGTTTTGCATAACGCTGTTGCCGCCAACCGGACAATACATCTTATCGAGGTCCTCTGCTTTGACACAAGCCTCTGCAAAAGCCCTGCATCCCGCATATCCACATCCTCCACAATTAGCAGCAGGCAGAAGCTCCTGAACACCGTCTATCCTTGGATCTTCAACCACTTTGAATTTTTGGGACACCAAATAAAGAATAAGGGATAATACAAGCCCTAAAACGCTTAAACTTACAATTGTAAAAATAATAGTATTCATTATTTATCTAATTTCTCAACAATAAAAATAAATTCCTTTTTGATCTTGTCTCTCAGGAGATAAACTACATAATAGTAAAGAGCAAGAAAGGTCAGAATGCTTAATGCTATTAGCAATTCCTCAACCCCAACAGCCGACAAAGCTAATAATAATACCAATAAAATAATTAAAGGAATCAGATAAGATATCCACAAGGCCTTAAAACCAAGGCTTCTCTTAAGAAGCACGTTTACCCTCTCTCCCTTTTCGTAAAGAGTAAATCCTCTGTTTTCCACCTGTATTATCTTAGCTTTAACTTCGCTCATCGAGCACATCTGTTTTGCATTGCACGATGCACAAGCTGCCTTGTTCAAAATCTCAACACTAATATAATCACTGTCGATATCCAGAATAACTCCTTCGTGTTCTATGTTGTCTGTTTTCATTATCTATTTTATTTTGCCGGGAAATGGATACTTTATATTCGAAAAGCCGGCAAGCCTTCCCGTCACACGTCCCACAATTATTGGAGTTTCAAACAAGAGAGGAATCTTATTTTTATCGTCTGTAACCCAGAAAACCAACTCTTCCTTACCTGAAAACACCTCACCTGCAACCAGTCTTGCTGCAAATTTAATTGTTTTATAGTGACCCAGCCCCGGAATTCTTTTATTTTCCTTACCCAGATACCTGTAGTAGAGATCAAATATCTCTCCGTCAATGACAAATGAGACCGGTCTCTCCTGACCGACCTTGTCGTTGCCAAAATCGTTATTTCTGGCAAAATAGAAGAGCGAAAGCAAGTCAAATGTATATATCTTGCCATTAAGAAGAGTATCTCTTGGAGGATCGTCCAACCTCTCTATGTTGGCTCTGATCTGATAGTTTGGAAGAAAGGTCATGGTATTTTTCATCTTGTACCTCTTCTCCCTTATGTCCCTGTGGAAATAAAATGGTCTGAGATTTCTTGCCGAGAATTTTGTCTCGTAAAAATCCCTCACCTTAAAAAGCACATCATAAAACCTGAATGTACGGCCCACTGCCCTGGCATGAAAAAAAGGCTCTTCGGCATTATCATTGTATTCCAGGGTAAGAACAGCCTCACCGACATCGGTATTGATTGAACCCCACTGATAGTTGATTATATACCTTAAATTTTCCCCGTGGCCGAAGACAAGCTCTTCAGGTTTGATGTCCCTTACCGGCAGAGGCAGTAGTTCCTGCGAGTATACGTTTGATAAGAACGCCAGAAATACTATCGGGAGTAATTTCAGCCACATATTAGAATTCCCGCTCAAAGTCAGAATTGGATATGAATTCTGTCTGATTCATTTTTGACGATATAGTCTCTATCCCGTCACGTGCAAAAGGATCGAAAGAGAGTGCAGAATCTGTAACATCCACAAATTTGACCTCTGAACTTCTGAATCTCATCTGAACATCTTTCACTTCTCCATTTCTATGCTTTGCTATTATTATGTCGGTCATACCCTTCATCTCCGGATTCTCGTCTGTCAAACCATAGTAATCGGGCCTATGGATAAACATTACAATATCTGCATCCTGTTCAATTGCACCAGACTCTCTCAAGTCACTTAGTTGCGGTCTTTTTGCTCCTCCTCTGGTCTCTACGGCACGGCTTAACTGAGACAGTGAGATTATTGGAACATTAAGCTCCTTTGCTATGGATTTTAGTGACCTTGATATTGCAGATACCTCCTGTTCACGCATTCCCTTAAGTTCCGGTGGACCTGTCATCAGTTGAAGATAGTCAATGATAATCATTTTAACTCCGGCATTTGCAACTAGTCTTCTTGCTTTTGACCTGAACTCGTATATAGACAGAGATGGAGTATCATCAATATAAAGCGGTGCCTTAACTAGCTGGTTTAGCTTTGAATTAAGTTGTTCCCACTCATAATCAGCAAGCTTCTTTCCTCCCTTAATCTTATCTGGTTCAAGCCCTGTTTCGCTTATCATCAACCTCTTTGCAAGTTGCAGCGATGACATTTCCAGCGAAAAGAATGCAACCGGAACATTATGGTCCACAGACATATTTCTTGCCATTGTCAGCACAAATGCTGTTTTACCAACAGATGGCCTTGCAGCGATGATTATAAGGTCCGAAGGCTGCCATCCCAGAGTAACCCTGTCGATAGAGGTATATCCCGAAGGAACCCCGCTTAACCCATCCTCTCTGAGTTGCGTAGACTGTAGATCATCTATTGCCTGACTTATAACAAATTGAATAGCCTGCGTATCTCTCTTCATGTTTCTGTCGGAGAGAGTGAAAATCTTTTGTTGGGTTGTGTCCAACAGATCATCTACTGAAATATTGTCATCAAATGAGTCTCTTTGAACTTCGTATGAAATGCCTATAAGTTCCCGCTGGATATATTTCTGTAACAGTATTTTTGCATGATAGTCTATATGCGCCGCAGCACCAATCTTCATGCTGAGCTGGCTAAGGTACACAGTACCGCCTACGGCCTCGAGGTCTCCAAGATTCTTTAGCTCTTCCGATATAGTGAAGATATCAACGGGTGCATGTTTAGATGCCAGACTTGCAATGGCACTGAAGATCTTCCTGTTGCTCTCCTTGTAGAAACACTCCGGATTTATAACATCAATAATATCAGATATCGCATTTGGCTCAAGCATAAGCGCTCCAAGGACAGCCTCTTCAATATCTATCGCCTGAGGTGGTTTTTTCCCCATCTCAAGACTCAGGATATCTATGTTCTTCTCCGATTTTGCCTTTTGTCTGTTATCTGTCTTAGCCATATATCATTACTGATTATTCAATTTATCCAACACTCTTATTATCTTCTCTATAGAATATTCAACCTCTTCTTCGCTTATGCAAAGTGGCGGAGCAATTCTGAAAGCAGTCGGGCAGAACAGAAACCAGTCACTCAGCACACCCTCCTCAATGAGCATCGGGAGCACTCTTCTTGCATATTCTTCGTTACCAAGATCTACTGCTATTAGTAATCCTGCAGCTCTAATCTCTTTTACCAAAGGATGCTGGCCAATGGCACTTACAAAAAGCTCTGCTTTTTTATCCACTTCGTCAATCCATCTCTCTCTTAATAACACTTTTAAAGAGGCAACTGCAGCCGCACAGGATACAGGATGCCCGCCAAAAGTTGTTATATGACCCAACACAGGATCAGATTGCCAGTCTCTCATCAATTCCTCTGATGCAGCCAGTGCACCAAGGGGCATTCCACCTCCCAATGCTTTTGCTAAGGTAATAATATCCGGAGAAACTCCGAACTTCTGGAAGGCGAAAAGTTTTCCACAACGTCCGAAGCCGGTCTGTATCTCGTCAAAAATCAATAAAGTCCCTGTTTTAGTGCATCTTTTTCTGAGTGCATCAAGATATCCTTCATCAGGAATAATAACCCCGGCTTCTGCCTGAACAGGTTCAATAATAACGCATGCGCTTTTCTCTGTTATCGTTTCAAGATCACCTAGGTTATTGAACCTTATATGGCGTATCCCGGGCAAGAGAGGTCTGAATGAACTCTTGAAACTCTCGTCACTCATGAGGCTCAATGCTCCATGACTACTTCCGTGGTAACTGTTCTCGCAACTGACAATCTCGAACCTGCCTGTATGTCTTTTTGCAAGCTTGATTGCTGCTTCGTTTGCTTCGCTGCCCGAATTGACATAATATACAGATTGCATGCTGGCCGGAAGTTGAGAGCATAGCAGTGTAGCATGCTCAACCTGAGGCGACTGGATTATCTCTCCATATACCATTAGGTGCATATGTTTCTCTGTCTGATTCTTCACTGCGTCAATCACCTCCTTGTTGCCATGGCCGATATTTGAGACAGAAACTCCTGAGACAAGATCTATGTATCTTCTGTTATCTGATGAATATAAAAAAACCCCATCTGCCCTTTGGATTTCGATTCCTAAAGGAGAGGGGGAAGTTTGAGCTATGTGCCTGAAGAAAAGTTCCCTTATTGTATAGGGCCTTGCCTCCATTTATTCGTTTTCAAAGTCGGCACTCACCAGAATTCGACCGCAATATTCGCAAACAATGATTTTTTTGCTGGAAGCAATGTCCATCTGTCTTTGTGGCGGAATCTTGTTGAAGCAACCTGCACATGCGTCTCTTCTCACAGTAACTACAGCAAGACCGTTTCTTGCATTGGTCCTTACCTTTTTGTAGGCAGCCAGCATTCTTGCATCAATCTGAGCAGAAATCTCTTCCGAAGATTTCATCAGTTCCTCTTCCTCTTTTGCAGTCTCCGCTACTATCGATTCCAGTTCTTTTTTCTTGTTTTCGAGATCTATCCCTCTCTCACTCAATGCATCAAGAGCAATTGTAAGAGCAGCTTTCTTTTCTGCCTGTAAAAGAGTATTTTCTTTAATTCTCTTGTCTGCAAGCTGAACTTCAAGTCCCTGAAATTCTATCTCTTTTGACAAAGAGTCAAATTCTCTGTTATTCTTGACGTTGTTCTGTTGAGATGTGTACTTCTCAATTAAAGTTTTGGAATTTTCAAGATCAATTTTCTTTTGTGCAATTAGTTTGTCAATCTCTTTCAATTCTGTCTGCAGGTTTTCCACTCTTGTCCTGAGCCCGAGAATATCATCTTCCAAATCCTGTACTTCAAGAGGAAGTTCTCCCCTTAAAAGATGGATTTTATCTATTTTACTATCTGCCTGCTGAAGATCATATAATAGATGAAGTTTGGTCTCCATACTGAGATCTCCCTCGTTGGAGCTCTTCTGTAATGAGATAAATGTACCTCCGTCCAGAGGGGTTTCGATTGTGCCTTTTGATTTAGCTGTAGCCATAGTCTATATTAATAGTAGTGTATGGGATTTGTATTTTTCTCCGCAATGCGAACTGCAAATGTAGATATTTTTTTTGTAAGAACAGATTTTAATAATTCCAGTAATCCGTATTCACTTTCGTAATGGCCTATATCCATTATCATAAAGCCTTTTTCGCAGAAAAAAAAGTGGTAGGATAAATCGCCTGTAATGAATAATTGTGCTCCGGCTTCTCTTGCACTTGCTATAAGTGATGAGCCGCTACCGCCACAAAGTGCTATTCTGAAAATCTTGTCTTCTATTGGCTTTGAACATTTTACAATTCCAGGATTAAAGTTTCCCTTCACTTTTTTCAATATTTGCAAAAAATCTGAAGGTGTTTCAAGATCTCCTATTACACCCATGCCGTATTCGCCGCCCGTATCAGTATCAAGAAATTTTATATTTACAAGTCCTAGCCGTGCAGCCATTATACCACTTACACCTGACAGAACCTTATCTGCATTAGTATGAGCAGAGTAGATTATAATGTTATTCTTTATAATTCTCATTATCATACTTCCCAACAGGGTGTCTTCTGATATTTGTTTAATCCCTTTGAAAATAAGAGGATGATGCGTAATTATCATCTGACAACCTGTAGATACTGCCTCTTCAATTATTTCCGGTGTACAGTCAAGAGCAAGCAATACTGAATCAACCTCACTGTTCAGGTCACCTATGGATAAGCCAGAGTTGTCCCAACTCTCCTGAATTGCCGGAGGAGCAAACTCCTCTATTATACTGACTATTTCATATGCTCTCATTTTACAGAGAATCAGATATTTCTGTAAGCTTATCCTTTATGCTGTTAAGAGTTGTTATAACATCAACCCTTCTGTCTTCGCCCGATTTATTGTCTTTCATTCTCTTTGCCGCCCCTTCAAGTGTCATTCCTCTCTCTTTTACAAGATAATATATCGTCCTGAAGTTTGTCAGGTCTTCTGCTGTAAACAGACGGTTACCCTTTTTGTTTCTGGCCGGTTTTATGAATCCGGGGAACTTCTGTGCCCAGAATCTGACTAAAGAGGTGTTCTCATTAAGAATTTCAGCTACTTCACCAATGGTGTAGTAAAGCTTTTCGATTTTGAACTCTTTGTATGGCATGATTCAAAAGTATTATTGCTGTTTGTTAATCCAGAGACTGGCCGCTGCTCATGGAAAGAATCATCATTTCCCTGTATGTATTGGGAGTAAGATCTGCAAAGAAAAAGTGCACCGGGTCCATTATCTCTCCGTTAAAAATAACTTCATAATGTAAGTGCGGAGCAAAAGAGAGACCACTGTTACCTACCCGTGCTATAATATTATTCTGCTTTACCGGTTGCGATTTTCTCACAAGTATGTCACCCAGGTGTGCATACTTTGATGTGTATCCTCCTTCATGCTCAATTATCACTTCATTTCCCCTCCCTCTATCCGATCTTATAACATCTGTAACAATACCATCGGCAGTTGCATGAACCTCTGTTCCTATAGCTGCGAGAATGTCAATTCCGGTGTGTTCTGCTGTGGTCTTGTAAAAAGGGTGTATTCTTTTTCCTGTACTGGCTCCCGTTTGTGACACATTTATCCGTTTAAGAGGTATTATTGATGGAATTGCTGTAACCGAAGAGTTTTTGCCTGCTTTATCCAGAATATCATCAAAAATACTATTTTCCCGTGTGAGCATATTTTCCAGATTTCTTGTCTTTGTTGTAGAGAAGTTTACCAACTCAAGGTCGGCAGACGAATCAAGCTGAGAATAAAGCTGAGAATTGTACTGGTGCGAGAAAAAATCAGGTGGCGACGATTTGAAGATGCTTTTATAAATTTCTTTGTCCCTGTCACGTAAATCAGATATTACATTATCGAGAATGTCCATCTTCTTGCTGACTCTCTTATACTCATCTGCCATAAGTTTGTTCTCTTTGACCAACCTCTCCTCCTGGCTGGTATCAAAAATAAGTGCAAAAATTATGTAATAGAGTATTGCTAGCAGAAGACTCGTGATAATGTAGTTAAAGACAACCCGTATTTTACCTTTTATACCTAATTTATCCTCTACAAAACTTAACTGCTCCTTATTGAATTTATATTTACTCATAATAACAGACTATCCGCGGGGAGTTATCAAAGCTTTGAAATCTTCGGGTTCGATATCTCTGTTATAATAATTCAGAGGATTTACCGGTCGGTTTCTATAAATAACCTCATAGTGGACATGTGGCCCTTTTGACCTGCCTGTGTTTCCCATTATTGCTATTTGTTCTCCTCTCTTGACAATTCTGCCCATTGCCACCATACTGGTCTTCAGATGTGCATATCTGGTCTTGTAACCGAAACCATGGTCAACAATTACAAAATTACCATAGCCGAAGAAATCGAAACCAACCTCCACAACCCTTCCGTTTCCGGTAGCGTAGATTGGTTCTCCGACAGGCCCTGAAAGGTCGACACCTGAGTGCATCCTGACTTGTCCGTTAAATGGATCCGGTCTGTAGCCAAAACTACTTGAGTATCTTATTCTTGACCCTGAAATATTTACGGGCGGAATTGCAGGGACACACAGTGACATTTCGTCGGCACTTTTAGCAAGCAATACTACATCATCGAAAGATTTTGACTGAATGAACGCCTTTTTATACAAGATATCCATATTCAATGCTGTCCTGCTCAAAATACCGGAACGGTCAAAACTCTTCAGATATGAATATCTGTCAACACCGCCGAAACCAGCTTCTCTGATATCCTGAGGGATCTCTTCCATACCAAAAATTGGTCTGTAAATATAATTGTCCCGCATCTGAAGGGTGAGCAATGAACTATTGGCCTGACTGAACCTTTTGTTCATTAACTCCAGCTTACTTGACAATTCATCTGATGTTCTAAGTAATGCTAGCATTTTTGGGGTATCAAGGTTCAGGTATTTTGTATATCCGAAATAGTAACCCAGAGAGGTGACCAGACTCAGCAGAAAAATTATAAAACCCTTGGAAAACCTTGCTTTGATTGGGATTTTATGAAGTTCGTATGCTAGAGTCTCTGGATTAAATTTGTATCTTCTTTTTTTGGGCATAAGCAAATTGAGAGCTATATTTCATGCAAATCTAAATAATTTTAGTAAAAAAACCTATTTTTGTGATTCATTTTAAAATCGGTATAGAATATAACACATATGACTTCAAAAGAGATAAGAGATAGTTTTTTGGAATTCTTTGCAAGCAAAAGCCATACCATTGTAACCTCAGCTCCTATGGTAGTAAAGGATGATCCCACCCTCATGTTTACAAATGCCGGGATGAATCAGTTCAAGGATTGGTTTTTAGGAAACGCTCCTGCCAGGTATTCCAGAGTAGCAGATACTCAAAAATGTTTGCGGGTAAGTGGAAAGCATAACGACCTTGAAGAGGTGGGACACGACACATATCACCATACAATGTTTGAAATGCTCGGCAACTGGAGTTTTGGTGATTATTTTAAAAAGGAGGCTATCGATTGGGCATGGGAACTCCTTACAGATGTCTACAAACTTGACAAGGACCGCCTTTATGCCACTGTTTTTGAGGGGAGTGAACAAGATGGGACCGAAGCCGACAACGAGGCCCGCGAACAATGGCTCAAATACCTTCCGGCAGAAAGGATCCTCAACGGAAACAAAAAAGACAACTTCTGGGAAATGGGAGACACCGGCCCGTGCGGTCCATGTAGTGAGATTCACGTTGATATCAGAAGCGATGAGGAGAGAAAGGCACAAGACGGCGCTGAACTTGTAAACCAAGGACATCACCTTGTGATAGAGATATGGAACCTGGTTTTTATCCAGTATAACAGAAAGGCAAACGGTGAACTTGCCCCGCTTCCGCAAAAACATGTAGATACAGGAATGGGACTGGAACGTCTTTGTATGGCAATGCAAGGGAAAAAGAGCAATTACGATACCGATGTCTTTTCCAACATGATATCAAGAATATCTGAGCTTTGCGGAAAGGATTACAATGAAAGCCCGCAGACAGGAGTTGCAATGAGGGTTATTGCAGACCATATCCGGGCCATAAGTTTTTCAATAGCTGATGGACAATTGCCTTCCAACGTAAAAGCCGGCTATGTGATACGCCGTATCCTCAGGAGAGCCGTACGATATGCCTATACCTTCCTTGGAGTGGACCAGCCTTTTCTATGCCGGCTTGTGCCTACTTTGTCGCAGGATATGGGAAAAGCATTCCCTGAGCTTGTATCACAGCAGTCACTTATAGAAAAGGTAATAAAGGAAGAGGAGGAGGCATTTCTGAGAACCCTCGACAAAGGTATCAGATTAATGGATGCCCTCATGGCCAAATATAAAGAGAGTAAGATTATCTCCGGCCAGGAGGCTTTCACTCTCTACGACACTTTTGGATTCCCTATAGACCTGAGCGAGCTAATAGCCAGAGAAAACGGCTACACAATTGACTTGAAATCTTTTGAAATTGAGTTGGGCAAACAGAAGGAGAGAAGCAGAAATGTTGCATCAAGCGAAGAGGGAGACTGGATTGAAGTCCGGCCATACAGCGTTGCAGAATTTGTCGGATACGACAAAAACGAGGAGCAGGTTTCACTAGTGAAATACAGGAGCCTTAAAACAAAAAACAGGGATTATTATCAACTTGTATTCGACAAAAGCCCGTTTTATGCCGAGAGTGGTGGACAGGTTGGAGACACAGGCTATCTGGAGTCCCCTGCAGGAGACAAGATTATCATCACAAACACCATCAAAGAGAACAACCTGAGCATTCATATAGCAGATAAACTGCCTGCAGACCCTATGGCTCTCTTTACTGCCCGTATAGATCTGGCAAGAAGACAGTCAATTGCAAACAACCATTCGGCCACCCATCTTCTGCACAAGGCCCTCAGAGAGATTCTTGGCAATCACATAGAACAAAAAGGATCGCTTGTAAACTTCAATTATTTCAGGTTCGACTTTTCGCATTACGAAAAGGTGAGCGACCAAAACATAAGAGCGGTTGAAAAAAGGGTTAACCAACTGATTCGTGAGAACGCCCCATTGGATGAGTTCAGAAACATGCCTGTAGACAAAGCAAAGGCCCTTGGAGCAATGGCATTGTTCGGAGAAAAATATGGTGATACTGTGAGAGTGATAAAATTCGGTGATTCAATTGAGTTATGCGGCGGTACACATACCTCTGCAACAGGAAACATAGGACTATTCAAGATAATTTCCGAATCTGCAATTGCAGCCGGCGTTAGGAGAATTGAGGCAGCCACAGGAGAATATGCAGGACATATCGTAGAAGGGACAGAAGATACACTAAGATCTGTAAAGGAAATACTGAATAACGCGCCTAACGTTATAAACAGTATCCAAAAGCTTATCGAAGAGAACGACAGCTTCAGGAAAACAATTGAGGAGGCCATGAAAGAGAAGGCTGTTGCTCTTAAGGAGTCGTTGCTCAAGAACACCCAAATTATAAATGGTATAAATATTGTTATTTTAAAAGGTGAATACCCTGCCGATTTTGTCAGGAACATAGCTTTTCTTATCCGCAATGAAGTTAAAAACACTTCTTTCATTGCTGGCTGCTCATTTGAAGGGAAGGCACACATGGCTATATTATATTCCGACGACCTGGTTGGAAAGGGAAAAGACGCATCCAAAGATATCAGGGAGGCTTCGGCTTATATCAATGGCGGAGGAGGTGGCCAGAACTTCTTTGCAAGTGCGGGCGGCAAGAATCCTGACGGGATAGCGGCAGCAATCACAAAACTGACAGAACTGGCAACAAAATAGTGCACTTTGAAAAAAATTGATCGTTTTATCCTTAAGTCCTTTTTAGGGCCATTTGTACTGACTTTTCTTATTGTAACATTTGCTCTTTTGTTACAGTTCCTATGGCTTTACATAGACGAACTTGTAGGTAAAGGGTTAAGCTTCTCCGTAATTGCGGAATTCCTTGGCTGGGGAGCGGCTACACTTATACCTCTTGTTCTACCCCTTGCTACTCTATTTTCATCCATAATGACAATGGGCGGATTTGGGGAGAACAATGAGCTGCTTGCTATGAAAGCAGCAGGAATCTCTCTGCCAAGAATTCTTACTCCACTAATCGTTCTCTCGGTTTTTATCAGTATCGGAGCTTTCTTCGCTGCCAATAATCTAATACCTGTTGCTTACAACAACATCTACTCCTTAAGGGAAGATATCGGAAAGACAAAGGAGGAGATACGAATACCTACGGGTGTTTTTTATGATGGAATTGAGGATTACATAATCCGGATAAACAGCAGGGACGACAAAACCGGCGCAATCTTTGGTGTGATGGTATACAATCACAAGGAGAAAAGGGGAAACAACAGCCTGACCATAGCAGATTCAGGATCGATAAAATTAACAAAGGATAAAAAGAACCTCGTCTTTTCTCTATACGACGGATACTCATATGAGGAGCCCCAAAGGTCCCCGAGTGATACCGGATATGCACTTCAGCGAATAGGTTTTACAAAACAGGAGATGATAATATCTCTGGCAAACTACGCTTTTCAAAGATCTGACGAGAGCAGGTTCAGCAAAGAGGTTATGTCTCAGAATCTCAGACAGCTAAGCAATGCCCGGGACTCTCTTGATTCGGCATATACTCATATAAGGGAGTATCAATTCAGGAACCTGATATATTCGGGTGGTTTCGGGTTTCCGGTACAACTGGACACCCTTTTTGCTAAAAAACACCACACTGTCTTGAATACCGATACCTTACTGACATTCAAGACACCTGAAGAAGAACAGGTGAACATCAGGTCTGCTTTGGCGCAGATAGAAAATGCCATTACCATTCTGGACAACTATCAGATTGACGAACATCAGTATGCTTACCCGCTTAGGAAGGTCCGTGTAGAGAGGTTTAGAAAATTCACATTGTCCATAGCCTGTCTCATTTTTTTCTTTATTGGCGCCCCCTTGGGAGCAATAATAAGAAAAGGAGGGCTGGGAACCCCGGTAGTAGTATCAATGTTCTTTTTTGTCGTCTACTGGGTTATTGATATAAGCGGCAAGAAACTTGCCACGGACGGGGTAATAACACCTGCAATGGGAACCCTTGTCTCTTCTATGGTTTTGTTTCCAATGGGTGCCTATCTCACATGGAAATCTACCCGTGACTCATCAATATTTAATGCCGAGGTTTATCTCATCTTTTTCAAACATCTTTTCAAACCATTTAAACGCGCAGTACCTACAGAAAATGAAGACCAAGCCTAGAATAGTTTACATGGGAACACCCAGATTTGCAGTCGCTCCTCTTCAAGAGCTTCTGGACAAGGGATACGATGTTGCAGGAGTAGTTACTGCCCCCGACAAAGCAAGCGGGAGAGGACTATCGTTGACCTGCAGCGATGTCAAAGACTTTGCAATCAGTCGCAATATTCCTGTCTTGCAACCTGTTTCGTTGAAAGACGAATCATTTTTATTACAGTTGGCTGCCCTTAATGGGAATCTTTTTATTGTTGTTGCCTTTAGAATGTTGCCCAAAGTAGTATGGTCCATGCCCAAACTCGGGACGTTCAACCTACATGCTTCGCTCCTCCCCGACTACAGAGGTGCCGCGCCTATAAACTGGGCAATAATAAATGGAGAAAAGGAGACGGGCGTTACAACTTTCCTTCTTGATGAGGAGATAGATACCGGAGATATTCTTTTTCAACAAAGTTGCAAAATTGAACCGGAAGATAGCTTTGGTACTCTGCACGACAAGCTTATGATAATTGGTACCGACCTTGTCATTAAGACAGTTGACTGCCTGACAGAGGGAGAACACAAACCAATGTTACAGTCGGGTTTGGAAGCCCAGATGGGAGAGACACATCTTGCTCCCAAGCTTACCAAGGAGACCGGAAAGATAGATTGGGACGACTCTCCTGAAGTAATTCATAATCTGATAAGAGGTCTGAGTCCCTACCCTGCTGCGCACTCAGTAATTGCCACCGGTGAGAATCTTTCTCCTGTTAAAATTTTCGGCAGCAATTTTCTTATTGAAGATCATGATCTTAAGCACGGCACAATTGTATCAGACGGAAAAAAAAACATGAGAGTAGCGTGCAATGGAGGTTTTGTCGACATTACCGATCTCCAGCTTGCAGGCAAGAAACGATTATCTTGTAAAGAGTTTCTAGCAGGATTCAGAAGCATTAGCAATTCAAATTTCCAATCATGAACAATGTGGTCATTCTTGCCGATGGGGAATTTCCCGAACACCCTTTAGTCCTCGAATTACTAGAGAAATCCAATACTATAGTATGCTGCGACGGAGCAGCCGAAAACCTGATAACTTTCGGAATAGTTCCATTTGCCATTGTAGGTGACATGGATAGTCTGGACAAGGAGATGCAACTTAAATACAAAGCATTGATCCACAAAGATATTGATCAGGAAACAAACGATCTCACAAAGGCATTTCGCTATTCTCTCTCTATGAACCCGGAAAAAATTACAATTCTGGGAGCTACAGGAGAAAGGGAGGATCATACGCTAGGCAACATCTCACTACTAGCCGATTATGTAGCGATGTCAGATGCAGAAATTGAAATGTACACCAACTTTGGGAAATTTCTGGCAATAAATAAAAAAACAACACTTCTTCTGCCTGTCGGGAGCAGGATATCGGTTTTTGCCATCGATGCAAATATTAGGATTATATCAAAAGGGCTTAAGTATCCACTTGACAATGTAGTGTTTGACTCGTGGTGGAAAGGGACCCTCAATGAAACAACAGAAGAATCTGTAAACCTTAATTTTGAATCTGGAAGGGTAATCCTGTATATTGCATATTAAAAAAGGGCACCTTTAAGGATGCCCCGTTTAATTTTGTGAGGAAGGAATGCTATTTAACCAACTTGTTAAGCTCTGCTCCTGTTTTAAATCTTACAACTTTTTTAGCTGCAATGTTGATTTTCTTGCCTGTGCGAGGGTTTCTGCCATTTCTGGCGTTCCTTTGGTTTACAGAGAAAGAGCCAAAACCTACCAATGTAAGTCTCTCTCCATTCTTTAGCGATTCACTTGCTACATTAATAAATGCATCTAATGCTTTTTTGGCATCGACTTTTGTAAGGTCGGCCTGACTTGCGATAGCTGATATCAATTCTGCCTTGTTCATAATTAGTTTTTTAGGATGTTGAGTTTCTTGTGTTTGATACAAATGTAAGTTAATAAATTCAAAAAACAAACAAAATTTTTATCTTTTAGAACTAAGCACAGATGTTAATTAGAAATATCCCTTATGTTTTAACCCTCTTTGTATTATGGAAACAAAACGTGGGTATTTGAAATAATTCTTATTTATTGTTATAAGGTGTAAGCGAACGGAAATTTTCCAATTTCTCGTTAACGGATTTTTCAAGTTCTTTGCGCTCTTTATCAAACATCATGTAACTTTCGCTGTGAGGGAAGAACGGCTTGTGAGCGGCCATGGCATTGAGCCTGCTTACAACTTTCATAAACTCTTGCGAAGGTAAATCCACATATATCTGGCTAAATATGTTCCAAATATGATTTACAGCCTGATCGGAAGGGTGCAACATGTCTTCCGAATAGAAACGATAATCTCTAAGTTCGTCCAGTAATATTTCATAAGCCGGAAAATAATGCACGTTTTCATGCATGTTTTGCAGCTTTTCTACAGCGAGAAGAAGTACCGCTTTGCTAAGCTGGTTACCATGAGCGCCATCTTTCCAATGTCTGAGAGGGCTTACAGTCAATATCCAGTTTTTCTGAGGGTTATCGGCAATTAGAGGAGAGAGTGACTTAACAACATCTTCAACATCAAGCGGTGCCCTGTCAAAACAGGTCTGAGGAAGTTTCTGACAATTTGCAACAACTTTCCCGCTGGAGCATAAGCGATATATCCATCTTGTACCAAGGCTCAATACAACCCATTTTGATTCTTTGAAATGTACGCTTGCTTCATCTAGTTGTCTGTTTACATTTGATGTTAACTCATCCTCAGACATTGCCGCAAATTCGCTGCTATGGCTGAGGCTTTTGTAAATATCTCCACATTTTATAACATTCTCATTTTCAAAATGTCTACCTGAAATCAGTCTTTCCAGTGATTCAGCTATTGAAGCAGGATTGTACAAAACTCCAAATGGATTGACATTTACGTCAAACCTGAGATTTTTCATTATTGAACCAACCTCATTTGCAAAACACGACCCCATGAACAAAATCTTATCACTATAAGATATTGTGGAAGTGCTTTTTTTTACCTCAATTTTTGTCTGCAGCTTCATAGATTATCCTGAATTTTTATAATACCTGCCCTCTTCATAGGCGACTCATTGAAAATCTCCAAAAAATCCCCATTATTTAATGCTTCCCAATCCTCTCTAGAAAAGTCAATAATATGTTTATTATGTTGTTCTGAATAGACGGGGTTGAACTCTTGCCATGTTGTTGCTTCTCCCTTGGCTGCCCATGGACAGGCCTTAAGGCATATATCACATCCGAAAATACTATTGTTCAGATTTATCTGGAACTCTTCCGTGTAATGACCACATTTACTTTCAATTGTCTGGTATGAGATACACTTTCTTGCATCCAGACTAAATGGGGCCCCAAGGGCACCTGTGGGACACGCCTCAATGCATAAGTTGCAGTTTCCGCAGCCATTTCTTATATTATCGGATGTATACTTTAACTTCTGGTTAATAAGTATAATTCCAATAAAAGTATGTAGCCCGTATTTTTTGCTTATCAGGAAATTGTTTTTTCCAATAAATCCCAGACCTGCTTCCCTTGCCCACTCTCTCTCCATGACAGGCGCAGAATCTACAAATACCCTGGCCTTCAAATTTGGCATCAGAGGTTTTAATTTCTCGACAATTGCATAAAGTTTGTCCTTTACAACTCTATGGTAGTCTAGTCCATAAGCATACGAAGCAATTTTTGGCACTCCCTCCATCTGTTCCTGCGCCGGTTTATATGGTGCCAGGAAACACATTACTGATTTTGTTCCCTTGAGAAGCAGTTCCGGGTCGGCACGGAGCTCTATGTTCCTTGCCATATAATCCATTCCGGCATTATACGATTTATCTAGATAGAGCCTCAGCCTGTCAATCTCGGGTATCATTTTTCTGTATGGTGCTGATCCATATTCAAGAAAGCCTTGTTCCCCGGACAAGTTTTCAATTGTTTTGTGAATTTCATCAATATTCATAAAGCAAAATTAGAGATTTACTATAAATTTTATACATTTGCCTACTTTTTTCTTACAGAATTCAAAATTCAATAATATATGAACGTTTTAGTAGTCGGAGCCGGAGGGCAAATCGGGACAGAGCTTATTCCTCATTTACAAAAAGAGTATGGACAAGATAACATAATTGCCGCAGACCTCAAAGAAGATGTTGTAAAAAGGCTTAAAGAGGGCTCAATTGCCATATCTCTGGATGCACTGGACATAAAAAATTATACAGAAGCAATTAAAAAATACAAGATAGACCGTATCTACAACCTAGTAGCACTTCTCTCTGCAACCGGAGAAAACAACCCTCAGCTTGCATGGTCGGTAAATATGGGTGCTCTTCTAAATTCACTAGAGCTTGCAAGAGAGTTTAAATGCTCTGTTTTCACTCCAAGTTCTATTGGTGCATTCGGACACTCAACTCCGCACAATCTCACTCCTCAGGACACTATAATGCGCCCTAACACCATGTATGGAGTATGCAAGGTGTCAGGCGAGCTTCTGAGCGATTACTATTACAGCCGTTTTGGCGTTGATACCAGAAGTGTCCGGTTCCCGGGCATAATATCAAACGGGGCCTTGCCAGGTGGCGGGACAACCGACTATGCCGTAGAAGTCTTCTATGATATTATTAAAAAAGGTCACTATACATCTCCTATTCCTGAAAATTCATTTATGGATATGCTATATATTCCGGATGCTTTGGATGCATGTACTCAGCTTATGGATGCAGATCCTTCAAAGTTAAAACACAGGAACAGCTTTAATGTTACAGCCATGAGTTTTACTCCGGAAATTCTGTTTAATGAGATCAAAAAACGTATTCCGGAAGCTATTTTTGACTACAATGTAAATCCTGTAAAAGCAGAGATTGCTTCTTCATGGCCGGACTCTATGGATGACTCATGTGCAAGAGATGAGTGGGGATGGAACCCAAAATGGGGCTTACAGGAGATGATAGATGATATGATCCTCGCAATCAGGAAGAAAAACCTGTAGCTGCTACTTTGGCGCTATTCTATAGAGAAACAGAGCTATTGCAGCAAATACAAGATTCGGGATCCAAAGAGCCAGCCATGGCGGCATCATACCACTATGAACGAACATCTGGCTGAATCTGAGAAACAAGATATATGTAAAGCTCAGGGCCAATCCTATTCCAAGGTTCAGGCCTATGCCTCCTCTTCTTTTCTTTGACGAGAGTGCCACACCCATAATTGTAAGTATAAATGCAGAGAACGGTACTGCAAAACGGGTATGTTTTTCAATTTGTGCAAATTTTACCCGCATGTCTCCACGGAGCTTTTGTGTCTTTATCAGATCATTCAACTCTCCATAAGTATATGACTCTACAATATTGTCCCTCCTGTTGAGATCCTTGACCGACAGGCTTATTATTGTATCAATCTGGGCCCCTTTTGTTATTGTCTCTTTGTTCCCTTCGCTCTTTCTTATATAATAATCGTAAAGTTTCCACCCTTGTTTTACTGAATCCCATACTGCACTTTCTGCAGAAAGCTTTGATGTAATGTTGTGTCCCTCTATGGTTTCCAGAGTGAACCTTGAGGCACTGTTACTTATGCTGTTAAAGGACTCCATATAGACATAGGTTCCGGGTGAGAGCTGGAAGTGAATGTTCCTGCCGGAGTTATAGTACTTCTCCTTTAAATATTTTTCTGTAAAATCGAGCCTTACCTTGTTAGCCGGTGGTATAAAAAACAGGTTGAGAATAAGGCTGAACAGGGCTATACAGAAAGCCGACAACAAATACGGATACAAGAAGCGGTTAAAGCTGATTCCCCCTGCAAGAATGGCTACAACCTCGCTGTTTGAAGCCATTTTTGAGGTAAAGAAGATGACTGAAATAAATACCAGCAGAGGGCTGAACAAATTGATGTAGTATGGCACCATATTGCCATAATAATCAAGAATAATGGCCTTCAGCGAGGCATTTTTCTGAATGAGATCATCAATCTTTTCACTCACATCAAAGATAATGATGATGCCAATAATCAGAACGAGTATAAAAAGGTAAGTTCCTATGAACTTCTTTATTATATACTTGTCAAGTGTGCCTATTTTCAGTTTTCTATCCATTAAAGCTTTGTCTCTAATCTTTTTACCATTGATTCTTTCCAAGCCTTGTAATCCCCGGCTTTTATATGGCTCCTTGCCTCCCCTACGAGCCAAAGATAAAAGGCCAGGTTGTGTTCGCTTGCAATCTGTGCCCCCAATATCTCGCCTGCAACAAAAAGGTGCCTTAAATAGGCTTTTGTATAAATTGAATCAACAAAAGACGTTCCATTTTGGTCAATTGGCGACAAATCATCGGCCCATTTCTTGTTTCTGATGTTTATTACCCCTTCCGAAGTGAAAAGCATGCCGTTCCTAGCGTTTCTGGTAGGCATTACGCAATCGAACATATCTATTCCTCTGGCAATCCCCTCCAGAATGTTTGATGGTGTCCCCACCCCCATCAGATACCTTGGTTTATCTCTTGGCAAAACAGGGTCAAGTACCTCCAGCATCTGGTACATAAGTTCGACAGGTTCTCCAACTGACAGGCCTCCTATCGCGTAACCCTCCCTCTCTAATTTGACTGCATGCTCTGCTGCCTCAACCCTCAGGTCGGGATATATGCACCCCTGTACTATCGGAAAGAATGCCTGGCTGTAGCCATAGAGCGATTCTGTCTTGTCGAAATGTGCCGCCCCTCTTTCGAGCCAGTTTTGGGTAAGCTTAAGCGACTTTTTTGCATATGCATGGTCGGATTCTCCGGGCGGGCATTCATCAAGAGCCATAATAATGTCGGCCCCTATTGTTCTTTGAATATCCACTACTCCTTCTGGTGTGAAAAGATGCTTGGAGCCGTCTATATGCGACCTGAAGGTGCATCCCTCTGTGGTAAGTTTTCTGTTTGCTGCAAGGGAAAAAACCTGATATCCGCCGCTGTCTGTAAGAATGGGGCCATCCCAAGAGATGAACTTGTGCAGCCCTCCGGCCTTTTTTATAATGTCTGTCCCTGGCCTGAGGTATAGATGATATGTATTGCCTAATATTATCTGCGCCTTTATATCATCCTTCAAATCTCTGTGGAACACTGCCTTTACCGTACCCAATGTGCCTACTGGCATGAAAATGGGAGTTTCAATTACCCCGTGATCTGTATGTAATAAGCCACAACTGGCAGATGTATCTGTGTCCTGTGCTGTCTTTTCAAATTTCATTCGCAAAAAATATCGGTTTCATTATCTCTTTTGAGCGTTCAAAGGTAATAATTTAATACCTATATTTGAGTTTCAAATCTTTAATCAAATATAGAATTTATGGATGTCAAACTTCGTCTCACATTAATGAATTTTCTCCAGTTCTTTCTCTGGGGGTCATGGCTCATCTCTCTAGGGGGATATATGATTGTTAAACTAAATTTTACTGGTGGACAAGTAGGCGGTATATATGCCACTATGGGTCTTGCCTCTCTGTTTATGCCGGGGTTGCTTGGCGTACTGGCGGACAGATGGATAAATGCAGAGAGACTCCTGGGACTTTGTCATATTATAGGTGGGATGATGCTTTTCTGGGCATCTACAGTCTCTGATCCTGACCTTATGTATTGGATAATGCTGCTCAACGCCATGGTTTACATGCCTACAATTGCTCTTAACAATACAGTATCGTATACAATATTGAAACAACAGGGACTGGATGTGGTAAAAGACTTTCCTCCTATTCGTGTCTGGGGAACCATTGGTTTTATAATGGCAATGTGGGTTGTTGATTTGTGTGGGTGGGGTTTGAGTCCTCTTCAACTATATGTTGGTTCTGCAGCAGCAATTTTACTTGGAGTATATGCCTTTACCATGCCTGCTTGTCCTCCTGTCAAATCGGAGAAAAAACGTTCACTTATATCTACACTGGGGCTGGACGCTTTGGTCCTGTTCAAAAAACCAAAAATTGCAGTTTTCTTCATTTTTGCAATGCTCCTTGGTGCGGCGCTTCAGATAACAAATACCTTCGGAACTCCATTCCTGCATGATTTTGCAAAAACTCCTGCCTATGCATCACTATTTGCAGTCACTCATCCTGGCATCCTGATGTCTGTCTCTCAAATTTCTGAGACATTGTTTATTCTTGCAATTCCTTTCTTTCTGAGACGATTCGGCATCAAGACAGTGGTTCTGATGAGTATTTTTGCCTGGGTATTACGCTTTGGCCTGTTTGGGCTCGGCAATCCTGCTGAAGGACTTATTTTATTGATTATGTCAATGATAATCTATGGTATTGCATTCGACTTCTTTAATATTTCAGGTTCACTTTTCATTGAGACTGAGGCTGCACCGGAAATAAGAGCCAGTGCACAGGGTCTCTTTATGATAATGACAAATGGTATTGGTGCTTTTGTAGGAGGATGGATGAGTGGATGGGTGGTAGATTATTTCACAAGCTCAGACGGCATAAAGGACTGGCAGAACATCTGGTTTGTTTTTGCGGGCTATGCATTGATAATCGGTATCCTGTTTGCAGTTTTCTTCCGGTATAAACATGTTCAGGTTAGCAAGAACGCTGCAAATTAAACGCGTCGCACTTTCTGGTAACAGTCTAATTATTAGCTATCAATAGAATCAAAAGTCAGCTCAATAAATACTTTCTATTTGTTTACAATCAGATTAACAGGCACATACCAGATATTGCGGCGCGGAGATTTTTCTTACAAAAAAAGGGGATTCAAAAAATTGAATCCCCTTTTTTATTAAGTCGCTTCTTTTAAACCTTTGTCCGTCCTTTTTGAGGAACTGCCTTGGTCTTAGAATCCACTTGTTTCTTTGGAGCTGCTTTAGCCTTAGGTGCCGCTTTTGTTGCAGCACCGGCCTCTGCTGGCTTGTCAGATTTCTTTGCACGACTCCTGCGGGTTGTAGCTGCCTTTTTAGCCTCAGGCTTGTCTGTAGCTGTTGCTGCAGTAGCGCTAAAGTCAACAAGTTCAATCATTGCCATATCGGCTGCGTCACCAAGACGGAAACCAAGCTTGAGTATCCTTGTATATCCACCCGGACGCTCAGCAATCTTAGGAGCAATCACTCTGAAAAGCTCTGTAATTGCCTCTTTCTGCTTTAAGTATGAGAAAACTGTACGACGTGAGTGTGTTGAATCTTCTTTTGATTTTGTGATCAAAGGCTCGATGTACACACGCAGGGCTTTAGCCTTAGCTTCTGTAGTCTCAATCCTTTTGTGTAGGATCAGAGATGATGCCATATTTGCCAACATCGCTTTTCTGTGTCCACTTTTACGGCCTAAGTGGTTAAATGTCTTATTATGCCTCATTTTTTATAACTTTCTTTTCAATATTATACTTTGTAACATCCATTCCAAAGCTGAGTCTGTAGCGCTCAACCAGGTTATCTATCTCTGAAAGGGATTTCTTTCCAAAGTTCCTGAACTTCATAAGTTCCGACCTCTGAAGAGATACCAATTCTGCAAATGTGTCAATATCCGCTGCTTTTAAACAGTTCAAAGCTCTAACGGATAGTTCCATATCTGCTAATTTGGTCAATAGAAGATGACGCATACGTAACGACTCTTCGTCAAGCTCATTGCTGACAACTTCAACCGGAGTCTCGAGTGTTATCTTCTCGTCTGAGAATAGCATAAAGTGGTGAATCAGAATCTTGGATGCCTCTTTTAAAGCCTCCTTAGGATGAATGGATCCATCGGTAGTTATCTCTAAATTTAATTTTTCGAAGTCTGTCTTTTGCTCAACACGCCAGTTTTCTACAGAATATTTAACATTCTTTATTGGTGTGAAAATTGAGTCAATAGGAATAAGACCAAATGGTGCTTCATCTACACGATTCTCCTCTGCCGGCACATAACCTCTGCCTTTCCCTATTCTCAGTTCAATTGTGAGTGTTACAGATGGCTCCATAGAGCATATTTGCCAATCTGGATTTAGTACCTTGAATGAAGATAGTTGCTTGGAAATATCTTCTGCGGTAAAGTTTTGTTTGCCACTAACCGTTACATTTACAATCTCCGAATCTTCTCCCTCAATCATTCGTTTAAAACGAACCTGCTTAAGGTTTAGAATAATATCTACAACTGTTTCTATAACACCGGGAATTGTTGCAAATTCATGATCGACTCCCTGTATTTTTATTGCAGTAATAGCATATCCGTCAAGAGAAGAAAGAAGAATTCGACGCAAAGCGTTACCTACTGTAATACCATAACCTGGCTCCAGCGGACGAAACTCAAAGCGACCGAAAGTTTCGGTAGCATCAAGCATTATTACCTTATCGGGTTTTTGAAATGCTAATATTGCCATTTTATTTTTTATTTAGAGTATAACTCAACTATTAGTTGCTCGTTTATTGTCTCCGGAATCTCAGTTCTGTCTGGAAGGTTCAACAGTTTTCCTGTCAAATCATTTCCATCCCACTCAATCCATGAGAACCTGCTTGCACTACGGGAAACATTATCCTGAATAATCTCTAAGCTTTTTGATCTCTCGCGTACTCCGATTAAATCACCGGGTTTTACTATTGTAGAAGGGATATTGCAAATATCGCCGTTTACTACAATGTGGCAGTGATTAACCAGTTGTCTGGCAGCAGCTCTTGAAGGAGCAACGCCCATGCGGAAAACCAGATTGTCAAGACGTGTTTCAAGAAGTAAAATAAGGTTTTCACCTTTACGTCCTTTCATTCTTGATGCTTTCTCGTAAAGATTACGGAATTGTCTTTCAAGAAGACCATATGTATATTTTACTTTTTGTTTCTCTTTAAGCTGAATACCGTACTCAGAACTTTTTTTGCGTTTTTTTGCGAGACCATGCTGTCCCGGAGGATAGTTTTTCTTCTCGTAACTTTTATCGGGGCCAAAAACCGGCTCCCCAAATTTGCGGGCAATTTTTGTAGAAGGCCCTGTATATCTTGCCATATTAAATAATTTAAAATGAATTTATAAGGGTTAAACTCTACGGCGTCCCTTTGGACGACAACCGTTGTGAGGTAATGGAGTAACATCAATGATTTCTGTTACCTCTATACCTGCTCCGTGAATAGTACGAATAGCAGATTCACGTCCTGCACCCGGTCCTTTAACATAGGCCTTTACTTTACGTAGACCCATATCAAAAGCTACCTTTGCACAGTCAGCGGCAGCCGTTTGTGCTGCGTACGGAGTGTTCTTCTTAGAACCTCTGAAGCCCATCTTTCCAGCCGATGACCAACTAATTACCTGTCCGGTAGCGTTAGTCAAAGTTACTATAACATTATTAAAAGTCGATGAAACGTGCGCTTGTCCGTAAGCCTCAACTTTTACAACTTTCTTCTTATTTGTTGTTCCTGTCTTTTTTGCCATGATCTAGGTTCTATTTAGTTGCTTTCTTCTTGTTAGCTACTGTTTTCTTCTTACCCTTACGTGTACGGGCGTTATTTTTAGTAGACTGGCCACGAACCGGAAGCCCGATACGATGGCGAATACCTCTGTAACATCCGATATCCATTAATCGTTTGATATTAAGTTGAACTGATGAACGAAGTTCACCTTCAATCTTGAATTCAGAGGAAATAAGTGCTCTGATTGCTGCTATCTGATCGTCATTCCAGTCCTTAACCTTAGTATTGAAATCGATACCCAACTGGGTAAGGATCGCTTTAGCAGAACTGTGTCCGATTCCGAAGATATAGGTCAAACCTATCTCTCCTCTCTTGTTGTTTGGTAAATCAACTCCGGCTATACGTGCCATAATTTATTTTTTCTCTTTATTGTTTTCTATTAAAAATTATCCTTGGCGCATCTTGAATTTTGGATTCTTTTTGCAAATTACATACAGGCGACCCTTGCGTTTTACTATTTTGCAATCTTCACTACGCTTTTTAATGGATGCTTTAACTTTCATGTTGTCAATTTTTTTATTTATATCTGAAAGAAATTCTTCCTTTGGTTAAATCATAAGGTGACATTTCGACTCTTACTCTGTCTCCCGGCAAAATTCTGATATAGTGCATTCTCATTTTGCCTGAAATATGCGCAATAATTACGTGTCCGTTATCTAATTCTACACGAAACATCGCATTTGACAGGGCTTCTATAATAACGCCCTCTTTTTCTATTGCTGATTGTTTAGCCATTTATAAAATATCTCAATCCTTATAACTTATTATTATTTTTTTCAATGTACTCAAATGTTGATAAAACATCGGGCTTCCCTTTTCTTACTACAACCATTAGCTCGTAATGTGCGGAATTTTTCTTGTCTGAGGTGCTGACCGTCCACCCATCTTCATGCATGTAGATCGATCTTCCTCCGGCGTTTATCATTGGCTCGATACAAATCACCAGACCATCTTCCAGCTTTTTGCCCTGACCTCTGCTTCCGTAGTTAGGAACTTCCGGAGATTCATGGAGTCTTTTTCCAATTCCATGACCTACCATCTCCCTGACTGCAGAAAAACCGAAACTCTCTATATAATTCTGAACAGCAAAGGAGATGTCTCCTATTCTGTTTCCTGTCACCGCTTTCTCAACGCCTCTATACAGAGATTCTTTTGTTACCTTCAACAACTGCGCGGTCTCCTGAGTAACCTCCCCTACAGGAAAGGTATATGCAGAATCACCATAGTAGCCTTTGTATATGGTACCACAATCTACCGAGATAATGTCTCCCTCTTTGAGCCGGTAATCAGAAGCGAATCCGTGGACCACAACGTCATTAACCGAGATGCAAAGAGAATAAGGGAATCCATTATAACCGAGGAATGCCGGGATTGCTCCGTTGTCACGAATGTAGGTATCGCCAATTTTATTAAGCTCCATGGTTGTTATACCCGGTAAAATGTGCTTTCCCACCTCCGCAAGAGTCTTTGATACTAAAAGAGCGTTCTCTCTAAGTATCTCAACCTCATCCTCTGTTTTTAGTTTTATCATTTTTAAAAAGAACTATGAAATCATGTTACATTCCCGTACGACCCTTAAGACGTCCAGTCTTCATCAAGCCGTCGTAGTGACGCATAAGCAAATGACTTTCAATTTGCTGAAGCGTGTCCAAAATAACTCCCACTAAAATCAGCAACGAAGTTCCACCGAAAAACTGTGCAAATTGGTTGTTGACTCCGAGTATATTAGCAAATGACGGCATTATCGCTATAAGGGCAAGAAAAATCGAGCCCGGCAGAGTAATGCGTGACATTATTGCATCGAGGTACTCGGCTGTCTTTTTCCCAGGTTTGATGCCGGGAATGAACCCACCGTTTTTCTTCATATCCTCAGACATCATTGTCGGGTTTACAGTTACTGCTGTATAGAAGTAAGTAAAAGCAACAACCATGAGACCAAAGATAAGATTGTACCAGATACCGCTCGGATTTGTAAGAGCAGCTGCTAATCCACGTGTAGCATCAAAGCCAGCAAAAATAAGAGGGAACATCATCAATGCCTGGGCAAATATAATCGGCATAACACCAGCCGCATTTATTTTCAAAGGTATATACTGACGGACACCGCCATATTGTTTGTTTCCTACTATACGTTTGGCATACTGAACAGGAATCTTGCGAGTACCTTGTACAAGAGCTATTGTAGCAACAAATACAAAGAACAGGACAATCAATTCCACAATCAGCATAAGGATACCGCCCCCTGCGCTCTGGTTAACTCTTGCGCCTCCTTCTGCAAGAAGGGCAAATGGCAGACGGGCAACAATACCCACCATAATGATCAGGGATATACCATTACCTAAGCCGCGATCGGTAATGCGCTCACCTAACCACATAATGAACATGGTTCCTCCTACTAGTACTATAGTGGCAAAAATGTTAAATGTGAATCCAGGAAATAAAAATGCTGTCGCAGGTAACTGGACATGAAGGTTTGCCATATAGGCCGGACCTTGCAGTGCCAATATTACAATTGTCAGATAACGAGTCCATTGGTTCATCTTCCTGCGACCACTTTCGCCTTCGCGCTGTAGTCTCTGGAAATAAGGAACCATGATTCCCAAGAGCTGAATAACAATGGATGCAGAAATGTAAGGCATAACACCCAATGCAAAAATTGAGGCGTTACCAAATGCACCACCGGAAAACATGTTAAGCAAGCTTAACAGACCTTCCGATGCCTGATTCTGCAAGTTGTCAAGTTGAGTAGGATCTATACCCGGTAAAACCACGTAGCTTCCTAAACGATAAACCAGCAGCAAAAGGAAAGTGTAGACGATCCTCTTGCGCAGCTCTTCAATCTTGAAAATGTTTTTTAAAGTTTCGATAAGTTTTTTCATCAGATAAATTAGATTTTAGTCGCCTTACCTTGCTGTGACTCAATCTGCGCTATAGCCGATTTGGAGAAAGCGTGAGCAGAGATATCCAACTTTATAGTCAGTGTACCATTGCCCAATATTTTTACTCTGTCATTTTTTGAAACCAAGCCAGCTTCTATCAATGTATCTATCGCAAAAACTGTCTCTCCCAATTTTTCGCTCAGAGCCTGTAATGTAGACAAGTTTATTGCCTTATACTCGACCCTGTTAATATTATTAAATCCGTATTTAGGCAAACGTCTCTGAAGAGGCATCTGACCTCCTTCAAAACCTGCCTTACGAGAGTATCCAGAACGTGACTGGGCTCCGTTTAGTCCACGGGTAGATGTTCCTCCGTGTCCCGAACCTTCGCCGCGACCAATTCTTTTTTCTCTTCCAAGTGCTCCTGATGATGGTGTTAGATTATGTAATTTCATTTGTAAATTCTCCTGTTAGTTTATTACTTCAACTTTTACAAGGTGTAAAACTTTTTTAATCATACCCTCGTTTATAGGATTCAATTCAAGTTCTACAGACTGATTGATCCTACGGATTCCCAAAGAGGCAAGATTTGCCGCCTGTCTGTCCGTAGCACTGTTTTTACTTATAATTTGAGTGACTCTCACTTTTGACATTACTAATCCTCCTTAACCTTTAAATACTCTGTTCATTGGAATACCACGAAGACCGGCAACGGTATAAGCGTCACGCATCTCTAAAAGTGCAGCAACTGTTGCCTTTACCAGATTGTGAGGGTTAGATGACCCCTTAGATTTGGCAAGGACATCATGTATGCCCACCGATTCAAACACTGCACGCATCGCACCACCTGCCTTAACTCCGGTTCCTTCTGCAGCTGGTTTCATAAACACTCTTGCTCCGCCGAATTTAGCTTCCTGTTCGTGTGGAATGGTTTTCTTGTTAAGAGGAATCTTTACAAGATTTTTCTTAGCATCCTCTATACCTTTAGAGATTGCAGTTGTTACCTCATTAGCTTTACCAAGACCAAAACCAACAACACCTTTTTCGTCACCTACAACAACTATAGCTGCAAAACTAAAGTGGCGCCCGCCCTTTGTAACCTTAGTAACTCTCTGAACTGCCACCAATCTGTCTTTCAATTCAAGATCGGTAGTCTTAACTTTTTTTACGTTTGTATTTGTCATACTCTATCTTAGAATTTAAGACCACCTTCACGGGCGGCGTCTGCTAAACATTTTACTCTGCCATGGTAAAGATAACCTCCGCGGTCGAAAGACACCTCAGTGACACCTTTCTCAATAGCGCGTTCGGCTGCCAGTTTACCAACTAATTTTGCAACTTCGATACCAGGTTTGCCTTTGCATGTCTCTATAATAGCTTTATCTCTGGAACTTGCAGAGACAATGGTAAGACCCTCAATATCGTTTATCAACTGAACATATATCTGCTTGTTGCTTCTGAACACAGCTAATCTTGGTCTCTCGGGAGTACCATTTACAACCTTGCGAATGCGGTGCTGTATTCTTTTTCTTCTTTCAATTTTATTTAAAGCCATATATCCTCCACTTATTATTTAGCGCTGGCCGACTTACCGGCTTTGCGACGAAGTTGTTCACCTACAAACTTAATACCCTTACCTTTATATGGTTCAGGTTTACGCAATGAGCGTATCTTTGCAGCAACCATTCCAAGTAGCTGCTTGTCGAAGCAGGTCATAGTCAATACCGGGTTGGCACCCTTCTTGGCAACCTCTGCCGAAGCCTTTATTTCAATCGGTAACATCAAATGAATATCATGTGAATAACCTAAGCTAAGTTCAAGGATTTGTCCTTTAACCTCAGCGCGGTATCCGACACCTACTAATTCTTGTTTTACAGTATACCCTGTTGATACACCTGTAACCATGTTCTGAATCAAAGAACGGTAAAGACCGTGCAATGAGCGGTGACGGGGTTGATCGGTCGGACGTGTAACTGTAACTACATTTCCCTCAATGGTGATTGTTATGTCAGCATCAACTTTCTGAACTAACTCACCGAGTGGGCCTTTAACCTTAACCACGTTTCCCGGCTCCACCTTTATGGTGACTCCGGCGGGAAGGTTTACAGGTAATTTTCCTATTCGTGACATCTGTTATCTTTTATTAATTTATTACTTTACTATCTGTTTAGTATACGTAGCAGATTACCTCTCCGCCAACATTGAGATCTTTTGCCTCTTTATCTGTTATTACACCTTTAGATGTAGAAATAATGGCAATTCCCAGTCCGTTCAGTACCCTTGGCATATCGTCAACACCGACATACTGTCTGAGACCCGGTGAACTAACTCGTGAAATCTTTTTAATAGCCGGTTTTTTAGTATCCGGATGATACTTAAGAGCTATCTTAATTGTGTTGAATGGTGTACCTTCCACAAGTTTGTAGCTTAGAATATAACCCTTTTCGTGAAGAATACGGGTTAGTTCGAGTTTCATCTTTGAAGAAGGAATCTCAACAATCTTGTGTCCTGCAAGAGCTGCATTACGAACTCTTGTCAAAAAGTCTGAAATTGGATCAGTCATTTTAGTTTTTTTTTGTTTTGTAACCGACACCCTTACGGATGCCCGATATCCAATAATTAATTATATATTTTATTCTACCAGCTAGCTTTGCGAATGCCCGGGATAAGTCCCTTGCTGGCCATTTCGCGAAACTGGATACGGCTTATACCGAAAATTCGCATATACCCTTTAGGACGACCGGTTAATGAACAACGGTTGTGCTGACGTACAGGACTTGCATTCTTTGGTAGTTTGTCAAGAGCTGCATAATCGCCGGCTTCTTTAAGAGCTTTGCGTTTTTCTGCATACTTGGCACATAGTTTAGCGCGTTTGACTTCGCGTGCCTTCATTGATTCTTTTGCCATTATCTATCTCTCTTTTTATAGATTATTTCTTAATATTTTTAAAAGGCAAACCAAATTCACGAAGAAGAGCAAATGCCTCTTCATCCTTACCTGCCGTGGTAACAAAAGTTATCTCCATACCGAGAATTTTTGTAATCTTGTCAATGTCAATCTCAGGATAGATAATTTGCTCTTTTACTCCAAGAGTGTAATTTCCTCTTCCATCAAATTTTTCACTGATACCTTTAAAATCTCTGATACGAGGTAAAGAGATAGCAATCAGTCTTTCAAGAAACTCATACATCTTTGCAGAACGCAGAGTTACCTTTACACCTATCGGCATACCTTTACGAAGTTTAAAATTTGAGATATCCTTACGAGAGTAAGTCATCATAGCTTTCTGACCGGTAATTGTAGTTAACTCCTGTTGAGCAATTTCCACAAGCTTCTTGTCGCCTGTAGCTGCACCAACACCCTGGTTAATTGTGATTTTGGTCAATTTTGGTACTTGCATTACAGAGGTATAGCCAAACTCTTTCATAAGCTTGCCCACAATCTCGTTTTTATACATTTTCTGTAGAGTTGGAACGTATCCTTTAACTACTACTTGAGCACCTTCCGTTTTTGCAGCCTTTTCTACTTTGGCTGCTTTTACTTTAGTGGCTGCTTTTGGTGCAGCACTTGGTTTAGTACTTGCCATTATTTAATCTCCTCTCCAGATTTTTTCGCGTAACGAACTAATTTTCCTTTATCATTCATCCTACGGCCAATACGAGTAGGGCCCCCTTTGACAGGATCCACAACTTGCAGGTTTGATACATGAATGCCAGCCTCTTGCTTAACGATACCACCCTGTGGTTGTTTTGCGTTAGGCTTGGTGTGCTTGCTAACCATGTTGATTCCCTCAACAATGGCACGATCCTTTTCAGTAATAACCTCAAGAACTTTACCTGTCTTTCCACGGTCGTTCCCGGCATTTACATACACGGTGTCGCCTTTTTTAATATGTAGTTTCTTATTCATATCCTTTCTATACCTTAAATTATAACACCTCCGGTGCTAAAGATACAATCTTCATATAGTTCTCACGCAACTCCCTGGCTACCGGTCCGAAAATACGGGTACCGCGAACCTCACCCTGGCTGTTTAATAACACACATGCATTGTCGTCAAATCTGATGTATGAACCATCTGCACGACGGATCTCTTTTTTTGTACGAACTATTACCGCTTTGGACACTGAACCTTTCTTAGCATCGCCTCCCGGTATTGCACTTTTTACGGTAACTACTATTTTATCGCCAACTCCGGCATAACGGCGGCGGGTTCCCCCCAGAACTCTGATACAAAGGACCTCCTTTGCACCACTGTTGTCTGCCACCAATAATCTCGATTCTTGCTGTATCATGGCTTATTTAACTTTTTCTACGATTTCTACTAGTCTCCAGCATTTTGACTTACTCAAAGGGCGAGTCTCCATGATGCGAACGGTATCCCCTTCGCTACATTCGTTATTCTCGTCATGAGCAACAAACTTAGTGGTTTTATTTACGAACTTACCGTAAATAGGATGTTTTACTTTTCTTTTAACTGCAACAACAACAGACTTATCCATCTTATTGCTTACCACTACTCCTACTCTTTCTTTACGAAGATTTCTTTCCATGACTATTTTTTGTCCTGCTTAGTTTCAGACTGGCCCAACAATGTGAGCATTCTGGCAATATTTCTCCTTGCTTTTTTAATCTGAGATAAATCATCTGACGGAGAAATAGAATGATTCATCTTTGTGCGCAACAGATTTGTTTTTTCAGTCTCAATGCGCTCTCTAAGATCATTTAAGGATAACTCGCGTATCTCTTTAGTTTTCATTTTACTTCTGCATTAAATTATTCAGTATAATCTCTACGAACTACAAATTTTGTAATTACCGGAAGTTTCTGAGCACCCAAACGAAGTGCCTCTTTGGCAATCTCCAACGGAACTCCTTCTGCTTCAATCAACATACGGCCGGGTGTAATAGGACAAACGAACCCCTCTGGAGCTCCTTTACCTTTACCCATACGAACCTCAGCTGGTTTCTTTGTAAATGGTTTATCAGGGAAAACGCGGATCCAAATCTGACCTTCACGTTTCATGTATCTTACTACGGCCTGACGGGCAGCCTCAATTTGCTGGCCTGTGAGCCAACAAGACTCAGTGGTCTTAATCCCGAATGACCCAAATGAAAGTTGATTGCCCCTTTGAGCGATCCCTTTCATACGGCCTTTCTGCTGCCTTCTGAATTTGGTTTTTTTTGGTTGTAACATTGTTTTTTTACAGTTTAACGATAACAGTAAATATGTTTGTGGTGCTTTGGTCTAAAAAAAAAATAGGCTAAACCCCTATCCCTTAGCTAAATACGCATATTGGTCACATATTTAGCGGGATGCAAATATACCAAAAATTTTAAATGTGCAAAAGAATATGGAAAATATTTACAAAAAGTGTGTCTTCATCAGACGAATAAGATTTCCACCCCAAAAGAGCTTAAGCTCCTTTCTTGTATAACCTCTGCGGAGGAGCTCTATTGTTATATTCTTCATTTTTGAGGCATCTTCAAGTCCAACAACGCCACCGCCACCGTCAAAATCAGTACCTATTCCGACGTGTTTTATGCCGACGAGCCCGACCACATAATCTATATGGTCCGCAATATCCTTTACAGTGACAAGTTCTTTGGGTTTGTCAGAAAGAAAGAACCCTCCGGTGGCAACCTGAATGAGCCCACCCCTGGCAGCTATTGCCTTTATCTCTTCGTCCTTGAGGTTCCTGTTGTGATTCTTTATGTTATATACACCTGAATGGCTAGCAATAACCGGCAAGCTGCTTACTTCCAGAACATCATATAATGTAGAAGTGGCTGAATGCGACAAATCTATCAGCATCCCCATACGGTTCATCTCCTTTACTACCTGAACACCGAATTCAGACAATCCTCCGTGTTCGGAAATGGTATCCATCGATGCATCACAAATATCGTTATTGTTATTATGACATAGTGTGATTGCCCTTACTCCTATCTTATAAAAAGCTTCAATCTCATTTACATCCCTCTTCAAAGCATATCCATTCTCGATAGCCTGTACAACAGAGACAACGCCTCTTCTTTTATTCCTCAGAAGATCTTTTGTATTTAGAGCTATTGCTGCACCATTGTAAGATTCTGTATACGCTTTGAATTTATTCAGCTGTTCTTTTGTATAGATATTTGCATTGGATAGTGATGCAGTATCTCTCTTGCCTTGTTTTATATAAATTGCAAAGAAAGCGGCATCCAACCCACCCTGTTTCATATATGGAAATGTAACCTGAATTTTCACTCCTGGTCTGGCATCGGGATTATTGAGCCGAAGCGCAGAATCATTGTGCGTGTCAATAGACAGTATCCTTTTATGTATCCTGTCTGCTTTTTTTATCAGATATTGTTCCGAATAATTCTGAGGAAACAGCAGTATTGGTATTAGTAATACAATTAAAAAAAGGGATACTTTTAACAATGAATTCTGTATGTTTTTCATTTACTTTACTTTATGCAACCAGGACATTTTTTTGGCTAGCAATAACACTAAAATGGCAGCAATGAGCATTGCAAGCAAAAACCATACTCCCATTCCGTTTACAAACAATATTGGCGCAAATGTAATAATAAGTATTTCAATAGGAGCAATAGGCAGATATGCCAGTGCATAATCATCCAGAGCCTTACTCTGCATCTTAGGGTCCACGATTCTCAATAGTGCCATACCCATTGCCATAGTACCTGTCCACCAACCCCAGGCAAAAATGGATCTTTCAAACCAGCTGCTTTTCAGAATCCTCCTGCCAAGATAAAATGAGATAATCCAGACTAGCACGGCTCCAAAAACTATCAGAACAATAAGAGGGCCGGCATACTTCACTACTATACTTAGTTTTATTGAGGCCACTCCAAAGGCAACCAGAAGGTCTGTGAATGTTCCACTCAACCTGTTGGTCTGAGTTGGACAGATGTAATCGGAGACACCAAATCTGTCGAATAACTTTTTAAATATCAACCCAATTATAAATGCACAGGAGAAAACAGGGAGCTCCAGTTTTGGAGCATACACCTTTACTCCCTGACTTATCAGATAGCCAAAAAATGCAATTACAAAAACAAAAGCAAGGTGAAAAGCAAGAGAATCAATAGAAATAGGAGACGTTGTACTCATTCCGGCATGCTCTCTTTGCTCCTTAGGAGTAAGTCCAGTCCTTAAATCATTGGGAAGGTCAGAAAAGTCTTTAATATATTCTGTTTCATTTCTTTTTGCCGCTCTTTTTACCAAAATGAGCCCTCCCACAATTCCCAGGACTATGCCTACGGTAGCTGTTGTCATTCCCAGACTTCTTGCCTCATCCCAGCCTAGTCCTTCAAATGCAGAACCTATGGCAGCTGCCGTTCCATGCCCTCCATAAAACCCTGTAGGCAGCATTATCCCAAAAGCATCATTCAGATCTGGCCAGATTAGTTTTAACACAAAAAGTCCGAAAAAGCCTGCTATTGACCACTGGAGAAGCATTCCCAATTGTGCATAAGCCCAGATAGAGCCTACTCTGCCACTGACTTCCTTGAATGAAAATTTTGGAGATGAAAGAGGCAAGGAGGCAAATACCAGAGCTATCAATACTGCAGAATAGGTACCTAGCTGGTTAGAGAAAGGCAATACACCAAAACCATTTGGACCAAGTGCCAATCCCAGAAACCCTGCAATAAGGCTGGGTGGTATAAAGAGTTGTTGAATGAATTTTACCTTAACTCTTATAAGTTTTCCAACTAAAAGCAGGCCGAATATTAGTCCGAGATCTGTAAAAAGTGACCATGGTCCGTAAGTAGAAGCAAACATAGTTAATATTTTTGTTGTTAAATTATTATCAAAATTAAGAAAATCTTTACTTGATGGTCTGTACTTTTTCCTTAACCACTAATTCCCTGAAAAATAATGAATTCATAAATAAACGGGAACTACCGAGCCAACATGCTCTGAAATATGGATCATCCACAAAATATATCAGGCTTTTCCCAGCTAACACCGCAGGTGTTCCCTTTATCATATCTGGATATTTTTTGCTTAAATAGCCGCTTAAAAGGGGATTATCTGAATAAAACACAGGAGTTACGTACTTATTTGCCGGCTTCGAAATAAAAATCTCACCCTCCTTGAAAAGAGGAACCTCGCCATTTGATAGCCCATAAGACAAGGGGTTAGAAAGGTCTGTTCTTGAGTTCAAAATAACTCCATTTATAGATGCCCCGTTGTTCTTGTCGAGATAATCCGAATATTTACCATAAGTCGTTGAATCTTTCTGATTCTTTTCCTTAATTGTGTTTATATCTGAAACACCTAGATCGTTTATTATCCTGTAAGCATTACCTATGGCTATTAATGTATTATTTACAGCCCATGCAGAAAGTTTGTCAGAGGTCTCTTTTGTTAGTTTAAAACTGTTGGTGAGAATAATTGTATTGTACTTGTTCAGATTAATATCTGCAATAATATCTATATCAATTAAACTCACTGGTATATCAAACCTTATGTCCAGAAGATGCCATATCTCTCCTATTGTACTGTAAGTGGCTCCTTTACCTGTTAAAACAGCAATTTTGGGTTTAGTGATTTTTTTAAAATGCCCGCTACCTAAATCAAAATTTTCACCAGTTCCGTTAAATGCTGAAAAAATTGAAATCTTTGGCCCCGCTGAATAATCATTCAGGATTTTGTTTGTCTCTTCCGGGCTGTAAGCTTGTTCCTTAACCGAGATCATTATAGCTCCTGCTTTGAACTGATGTTCGTTGCCATTCTGTATAAACGTAAAAGGAGAATCTCCTGCTTTAAGCATTATTCCCTTGTTCTGAAGATAATACAGAAATTTATATGAATAATAATCTGATATTTCAAACAGGTAAGCATAATTAGTGACAGGCACTATGGCTTTTTCTGCATAAGTGATAATATTTGTCTTATCACCTGTGAGTCCACTAATCTCCTTTAAATCCGAATAATCAATGTTTAGCCCTAAAGGAATTGTCCAGGTTGTAATATCATAAAATGAAGTATCTTTATAAATGAGTGTCTTTTCAAAAATTGTTTTAATAACGGGATATTTGTTTTGATTGCAAGGTACAACGAATGAAAATTCCTTATCAAATGTCTTTTGTCCGACAACTATCGTTTTATTGAGCTTGTAAACATCTATGTCATGCGTTTTCAATATTCTTACGAACTCCTTGCTTAGTGATATATCTGATTTGCTGCCAAATACGTATCCTTTTACAGGATCTTTTTCTGACTCTCTCCTTTTGTCAATAAAAAAATTCTTCTGGTATGTAAGCAATTCATTTTTCATCTCAAGAGAAGCCTTTAATGCGGACATAGAACAATATACCTGATTTCTAACCATATCTGTGAACCGGATTTTCACACAATCTTTTTCCCGAACGAAACCTCTGGGATTTGGTTGTTCATAAAGAACTCCTATTCCTCCTGTCAAATCTGGCAAAGCAGCACCTTTTCCAGTATAAAAATCATCATAGTCCTCTTTCGAAAAGTACATGGTTCCTATCAAGCTTAAATATCTTGCGTGATAATCAGATATTTTTTTTGTGATTATCCAATTTTCATCTGGTATGAGTGGATTTGTACTGTTTTTTATTCCGGGCGAAAAAAACGTTCCAGAGGTATTACCATGTTCGTGATAATCGTTTACAAACGTTGGCATCCATTTATAGAATTGCTCCATTCTGTAATAACTTTCTGGGTTCTGGACAAAAAGCCAATCCCTGTTAAGGTCAAACCAATAGTGATTAGAACGGCTGCTCGGTGCAGGTTCGCGAAATTCTCTGCTATTCTCATCGCTGTTCTCACTTTGAGCCTTATTGGAATTCACCCATGTTGCATATCTTTGAGATCCGTCAGGGTTAAGAGCGGGCTGAAGTATTATTATACTGTTCCGGAGAACGTTCTGTATGAAAGCATCATTTGATGCAGCAAGAATATATGCTACCACAACGGAAGCATTAATTCCACTGGCTTCGTTCCCATGTACACTATATCCCAACCATGTAATTACGGGCATTTGTTCTACAGATATTTTCCCCGATTTGTCCGGATTACAAAGATCCAAGTGATTTTGTCTTATTTTTTCTATGTCCGATAAGTTTTCCTTAGTACTTATAGTCAAAAAAATCAATGGTTTCCTTTCGTGAGAATAACCGTTTTCCACAATTTCAATTCTGTCCGATTTTTGAGCCAGTAATCTAAGATAAGCAACTGTTTGATCATATGTGATATATTGCTGACCGATTTCAAACCCCAGAAACTCTCCGGGCGTTGGAATTTCAGAATTCAATTGTTTTATTTCATCGGGAAAGTAAAAACTTAAATTCTGAGCAGATAGTGACCTACCCAGAATTAAGCTAAGAAACATAGTAATAATCAAGTATTTTCTCATTATATTAAATAACTAAATTAATTTTCACTCAAACTCCATATATGCTTGTCGGGTCATTCCCATGTTATGATTATTGAATATTGTTGCTTTACCTCCGTTAACATATATCATTCTGAAACGTGGTGCACCATCGGGATATAACAAAATACCATTCAGATCTGTCTCACAGCCGCAAAACAACTTTTGCTGCATAATTGTATCTTGCAAAGTCAAGGGCGATTCAGGGGTATCATTCCCTGTAATAAAATGTTCAATGCTCTGATCAAGTCTTCTTGCTGCAGGCAGGTCTTGGCGAGAGGTAAGCTTGATTCCCCCATCCATATATATGTCCTTATAATAACCTTGTGAAAACAGACTGTTTACACAGGCAGTCATAATAATTGCAATAACAAATATTCTTGCTTTCATCCTATTTAGTAAAAACGTAATTCAATTTAAAAAAAAGCTCTGTAGTCTTACAAAGTTGTTCCGCTGTGTTTTTTCTCACTTTGGAATCTTTTCTGCAATCAGAGTTAATCTCAAGTTGAATAGCATCTATTGTGCCCCCGGAACCAGATCCGCAACTTTTTGTAATATAACCTCCACTGAAATAAGCAGTTGTTCCTGGTGATGGGTTCAATTTACTAGGGATGCAAGGTATTCCATTGGCCTCTAATAATGTGCCAAAAGAGTTGTCTCCCCTAAGAATCTGAGAGAAAGTCAGTTTTGCACTAACAGTTTTGGAAAGGTTATAGATTCCTGATTCTGCGGCCAAATTTCTTTTGTCAATTTCAGAATCACTTAAATTTAACTCTGACGTACTCAATTGATAACCAATTTCCACCTCTTGTTTATCATGTCCATGAGCATGAATATCCAGTAGCAATCCTGAACCGTAATTAGTAAGAATTTGATTTTTCGATTGTTCTATGTATCCATAAAACTTATCATAAATGTTCTTTGCTGCTACACTTCCTCTGGGTATTGCATACTCAATGGGACGATTTACATCTATGTATGTACGCTTAAGTCTGCAAAAAATCACATACGGATATTTTCCAGTTCTTGCAAAAACCACGGAGTCTATCAACTCTGCCAACTCTGGAGTGTAAGTATCATAGACAGTTGTAAAATCCGGATCGGGGCAATTACCCTCTGTCCTTAATGTAAGGGACGCATCGGTCTGGGATCCACCGTGAGGAACAGTTATAATAAGCGGATAGTTGCCTGTCCTGAACTCAACATAGCTACTTGAGAGTGTCTGCCTCACAAACTTATCTGTACTCCCTGGGATATCTGGAACATAAATGGGAGTTGCTGCTTTACTGCAACTTATTAATGTTATTGCTGTAAAGCATATTCCAATTTTTAAAATTTTATAAAGTTTCATTGCTTAGGAAAGGCCCGTTCTACAGTGGCACTTATTTCTTTGTTAAGTTCCTTCAAGTCAGCCATAACAATACCGGTATTTCTCCACTCATTTATCTTTTTGTTGCTTATCTCAAAAATCTTTTCTTCTATAGGGGCAATTCGTTGAATGTATCCCGTACCCTCTGCGTTAAATAGTTTGCTAAAATTAAGATATTTTTCTCCATTACCTCTGGTTATAGAAAAAACATTTGATTTTATAGCAAGTGCCATATCGCACATTGGAGAAGTATAAGAATCTTTGCTCTTTTTCAACAAGTATGAGTTGTCATTTGCTGCTTTTACCCAAGCGGGAATAGCTACTGAACACGGAGGATATCCCAAGACCGTCCAAAATGTTGTAAGTTCAGGGTTTTCTCCTTTTTTAACACCTTGTATTACACATGTATTTGCTGTTATTTTTCTCGGAATGAAATCTGAATCAGGGAAAAAACCTTTTTTGAAAAGATCGAGAGCTTCATTGCTTTTCAAATCTACACCAAGTAATGAGTGATAAAACGATCTTGATAAATTGTTTATTATCCATTGAGGAGAAAATACTTTATCGGGAGCACCTTTTGCTATAATATCATTAGCAGTTTGGTAACGTATATAACCTTGCCCTCCATCATATTTTCCATTATATGAAAAATTGGTATAAACCAAATATCCATTTGGGGCATTCGCCTGATTATTAACATCAACCATATGATAGCCATCGCTATATGCTTCAAAATAAGCAGCATTTCCCTCAGCATCAATAACACCATAATTTGCCGACACTTTCATTGGTCTTGCAAGGGTATCCAGAAAGCATTTAAATTCATTTACATTCTTACACACTTCCAAGGCCCTTCTCATAAGTACGCCATTGTTTGTTCCTGTGCTTTCATCTGTAAGGTTGTAGGACATTGTATTCATTATAGAGAAACCTTGTGAGTTTGTTCCAATCCAGATACTGGCAGTGGTTTCATCAACTGCATCACTTCTCACAATTCCTATTAAAGGATAACCTCTAAAATCTGAATATATTAATCTGTGATTCAGATTCTGAGTATCTGTATTTTTCCACATCAAAGGTCGGCCATCTTTAGTGGCTTTCCCTGAGATTATTACAGACGTACATGAAAATAAATCAGAAGGTATTAGAACTATGGCTAGTATTACCAGTAATATAGTCGTTTGTTTCTTCATCGATAATAATTCTTGTTTATAAAGGATTCTGTTCGCACAAAGGATTGTAGCTTATCTCCAACTGTGGTATAACCCATTGCCACCTTATGTCTCCTGCAGGGATGTTTCTGCAAAGCTCTCCTATTGGTTGCTCTTCATACATATTGAAATTTGATGCCAGTGGGTCCAGGTTTGTTGGTTCGCTATATGTCTTCCATCCGTTAATGGCACCACCCTGATTGTATCCTGTTCTTGGAAGTAGACCTCTGTCTAAAGGCATGTTAAGCCTTTTTAAATCGAGAAACCTGAAACCTTCTCCCCAGAGCTCCACTCTACGTTGGAACATGATTTCGGTTATCAGAGCCTCTCCACTTTTTGTGCTGAGAGTATACATAGGATCCCTGTCTTTAGCAATAACATAAAGAGCATTTCGTGCATCTGTCTCCTGTGCTCCTCTTGCATAACCTTCTGCCATTATCAGGTACATCTCGGGAAGACGAATAAATGCCAGGTCAGCTGTAATTAGTGCTCCACTATAGGAAGTAGACGAGTTAACAGGATAATCAACAATGAATTTCTGACTCATCCACTTATACCTGTTACCTCCCGGAGGATAAACCAGGTTAGAAGCTGTTTTCACATTCTCTACCCAAATCTGTTTGCGGATATCTGTAGTGGAAATCATATTGTATAGCTGATTATAGATAGCCCTGGGAGTATTACGGTTGTAAGAAATATTCGTGTTTGAAATGTAGCTGTAGAAGTTGGTCAGTGTCCCGGTTTCAATTTCCGGCTGAGCTATCTTTGCCCAAATCCACTCCTTGTTGGTTGCATCTGTGCACCTACCCTGTTTGTAATCGTAGCATGTCTTGTCCATCACGGCTCCGGAATTGGTTACTACCAATTTAGCCATTGCAGCTGCTTCCAGCCATTTACCTTGCGTAAGCAGCACCCTGGCTTTTATGGCCCTTGCAACGTGAACATTAATATGCATCTTGGTTGTGCGGGCAATTGTAACACCCGACAACAGGCTTATTGATTCGTCCAGATCTTTATTTATACAAGTATATGACTCCTCTACAGTTGATCTAGCTAAAGGCTCTGTTGTGGCAGCAAGACGAAGTACTATACCTAGTTGGGTATTATTACCTGCTTTATCATATCTCTTACCGTAAAGCTGAACAAGCGCAAAATGTGCAAATGCCCTGTAGAATACTGCCTGTCCCTTAATGTAATTCCTCTCTTCATCAGTTCCTGTGGCTCCCCCTATGTTCTCAATAACCATATTGGCATTTGCGATTATCTTATACAAAAACTCATGGATGTGTCTTGGATATTGACTAACAGGATCCCTGTGCCTAGTCCAGTTAGTCTCATTCATAAACTGTGCGTTTGACTTTGTATAGACAAGGTCTTCTCCCAGAAAATCCATCCAAAGCATGTAATACCCATATCCCATTTTAGGAGCATAGTCCCCCTTATCATACATAATTCTGTGAATACCATTTATGGCCATAAGAGCTGTCTTGGTATCCTTAAACATTGTTGCCTGGTCTACAGAACTGGTAGATTTTGTATCAAGAAAACTCTTGGTACAAGATGCTGTTAACATTATTGCGATTAAAAATAATGCTGATATATATTTTTTCATACTCATCAATTTAAAAAGTTAAAGACAAACCTAATGACATAACCCTGGAAGGAGCGTAAACATCTCCGTTTGAGATATAACCCGACTGGAAGCTTCTCCTTGGATACATACCTCTTTTAGCACTGAACATTAATGCATTATCTGCAGAAAAATAGATAGTGGCATCGGAAATATTCTTCGATTGAAGGAATTTTGAAGGAATTTTATATGAAAGATTTACATTGGTCAATTCTAACATATCAGACGATAAAATCCATCTTGTAGAACTTGACGCCGCAATATTAGTAGCACCTGTTCCTGCAACAACCTTTGCAATATTTGTAACATCACCGGGTTGACGCCATCTGCCTAAAAGATCTTCATGTTGAGCAAAGTAAATGTTAGATCCTGTCATCAGCGACTGATAGTTGTTGTCGTAGAACTTACCCCCTAATTGATAATAGAAGTTAAATTTCAGGCTAAAGTTCTTCCAGGCTATATTAGCACCTAAACCACCAGTGACAGTTGGCAAGGAAGTTCCGGAATATTTGTAAAGGCTCTTTGCAATATTCTCAGTATAACTAACTCCGTTAATATCTATTATCTCTCCTGTAACAAATGTAAACTGAGTCAGATCTGCCTCGTACAAGTTATATCCTGTCTCGGGATTCACACCATACCATTGACGTAGCCAGAAATCGTAGCGTGAATGGCCCTCTTCAATTTTATAAACAGATGTAGGATATGGGGCAAGAGGAAGATCGGTTATCTTATTCTGAAGGAATGTGGCATTTCCATTAATACTAATCTGAAAGTCCTTTTTATTAATCACAACACCATTCAGCATTACCTCTAATCCCCTGTTATACATTGAACCGGCGTTAATATCAATATTGTCTATACCTGACGATATTGGCTGAGGTACACTGAAAAGCAAATCACTTGATACCCGGTGAAAAAACTCTACAGCCCCATCGAGTCTGCTATTAAACAAACGGAACTCAGTCGCGATATCGAAGTTATTTGAAGATTCCCATGTAAGGGCCTTGTTCCCTAAGCTAGACTGTACATATCCGGGCTCACCGTTATTACTTACAGCATAAGAGGCTCTCCAAGGGTAATAGCTGGAAAGGTCGTCGTTACCCACTACACCATATGAAGCCCTCAATTTGAGCATATCTACAAACTTCAGCCCTGTCATGAATTTCTCCTTGTCAATTGTCCAACCTATACCAACGGACCAAAAATTACCCCAGCGAACATCTTCGAAAAAACGAGATGATCCATCTCTTCTGTATGAGGCAGATAAGAAATACTTTTCGTTGAAATCATAATTCAAACGTGAAAGATAACCTTCTACTCTGTAATTATGAGTATATGATGTAGGTAAAGCGTTTACCTCTGTAAAATTGGCATATTCAAAATTATCTCCAATTATTGTCTGAGTTTTCATGGAAGTACTCATATAATTATATGCATACTGGTAACTCTCATGACCTGCAAGAAAGTCAAAGTTGTGTTTTCCTATGCTTTTATTGTAGTTTAAAAGCTGTTGAAATGTCCAGGTTGTTGTACCTGAAGTGTTCTTAGAAGAAGTACCGGCATTTCCTTTCTGTTCGTATACATAAGTTCCGTTCCAACTGCGGTACATATTGGACCCGAGCCCTGCGTTTACTGTTAGCTTAAGCCCCTTTGCCAGAGACACGTCGGCATAACTCTTTATATTAATGGTTTGTCTTAAATAACCATCATAAGTATTTTGAACTTCAAGTGCATGGTTGTTACCGGCAAATGCATCACGGGCAGGAACAATAACAGAGCCATCTTTGGATTGCCATCCGTTACCAAAGTCATACATTTTATTCCCGTTGATATCCAATATATACTCACCGGTAGCTGGATTGTGCAGATGTATAGGTAATATGTTACCAATATATCTGACAAACCTGAAAGGATTGGCGTTTGAACCGCTGGACTCACTCTGGCCTCCTTCTGAGGTTGAGTAGGCTACATTAAGATTTGTTCCCACTTTTAACCATTTGGTAATTTTAGAATTGACATTTGCTTTTGCAGATATTCTGTCGAACTGTGAACCTATCACATAACCCTGTTCCTGCATATATCCGATAGAGGTATAATAATCTGTATTCTCGTTGGCTCCGCTTATAGAAATATTTGCATCGTGCCTTTTTCCAAGCTGGGTTATGGCACCATACCAATCTGTATCTTCTTCCCAGTAGTTAACCGCACTTGGGTTCAGTTTGCCATTTGCATCAAACAATTGAGATGCATCCATCAGGTATGGGTTATAGCTGATACCTGCAAGAAAAGCAGGACCGGCTAGTGTACCGGCTTCAGCCATAGTTTTACCGCTAAGCACATATGTGTTGCGCTGAGTTTCCCAGTATAGCTCCATGTAGTCTTTATCGCCCATAAGCTTGTAATCTGCAGTCTGCTGAGAAGTAACGCCAAAGTTATATTTTAGAGCTACTTTTGGTTTGCCGACCTTACCCTTTTTGGTGTTAATTAACAAAACTCCATTAGCTCCCCGCGCACCATACAAAGAGGCCGATGAAGCATCCTTTAAAACGGTAACACTCTCTATATCATTTGGATTTATGCTCGAAAATGCGTTGTCATACGGCATACCATCAAGTATAATCAGAGGAGCATTACCCGCATTGAACGAACCTATACCTCTGATACGAATTGTAGGTTCAGACCCCGGTTGCCCGTTAGATGTACCTATCTGGACACCTGGTGTTGTTGCAGCAAGGGCTTGTGTTATCTCGGTTATTGGTCTTTGATTGAAACTCTCTTCATTAACAATTGCAGCAGATCCAGTAAAGGTGCTTTTCTTTACAGTACCATAGGCCACAACCATTACTTCTTCAAGATTAGTAGTTTCAGGAGAAAGTAATATATCAATTATATCTCTGCCTCCTATAATAACCTCTTCTGTTTTGAATCCGATATAACTTACAACTAGTGTCTGGGTGCCTCTTTCTGCCTGGATTGAATAAGCCCCATTAATATCGGTTGTTGCACCTATTGACTTATTCTCTTTAATAAAAATTGTAGCAAAGGGGACCGGCTCACCATTATTTTTATCCTTAATCACCCCTTTAACTGTTGTTCTACTCTGACTTTTAACTTCATTCGTTTGCTGAACGACTACTGCTTCGTTTGGGACGAGCCCCTTGGGAGTAAGAGCAATCTGTTTTTCTGTGATTTTGTAAATAATGTTTTTAGTGCTTAGAAGTGTTTTCAATACATTCTCCAGAGGCTCTTTATTGGCAGTAATGTTTACTCTGTCATTAATCCCTTCAAGAGCATTGGAATAGACGAATGTAAAATCGCATTGCTTCTCAATAGCTTTTAGAACTGTTTTGAGAGGTGTTTTTGAATAATTCAGTGTGATTTGCTGCGCAGAAAGATTTAAGCTGCACATTAACAAACCAGTAAGGATAATCAGTACCCGTAAGTTTGCTTTCATATGTTTAAAGTTTAGAAATTTTTAGGTTCAACACTTACTATACATTTCAGCCAAAAAAAACCCTAAACACACTAATGACAATTTATCTTCTGGAAAGAAATATTTGCCTCTCTTTAATCTTATAATCTATTGGAGAACAATATTTTATCACTTCCATAATTTGTACTATGGACTCAGAATTGAATTGAGCTGTAATTTTGCAAGAGAGAATGGATTTGTCTTGTATAATAAACTCTGTACCATGCCATCTCTCTAATTCCTTGAGAACTTCCTGAATTGGTGTTTCCTCAAAAATCAACATCCCCCTTTTCCATGCAATCGACTTTAATGTATCGGAGTTATGGATTAACCTTATTGAGTTATTTTTGTCTATAATAACTGACTCCAGTGGCTTTAATTTTTTCACATATCCTCTGGAGTACCTGTTTCTGGGAGATATCAGCTTGATAGATCCCGAAAAAAGTGTTGCCTGAGCATCGTTGTCATCGGCATAGGATCGAATTAGAAACTTTGTTCCCAACACCTCTATTTTAAGATCTTTATTGGTAGATACTATCATTGCAGTATCGGGGTTGCTTCTTACTTCAAAATACGCCTCTCCCGATATTTCCACCTCTCTGAAGCTGCCCGTAAACCGTTCAGGATATGTTATTCTTGTATCTGAATTTAACCATACTACAGAACTGTCCGGTAGGGTTACAACACCCTTAACCCCTTTGTTTGTATAAAAACTGAGAGTATTAATGTTTCTATCCTTTAGAGATAACAGGGGTCTCATATCTTCCGGGCTTCTAAAATTAAGAGGAGACCTGTAATACTGGAAAATATTTAGTCCGATAGTCACAAGCAGTAGTAAAGAGGCAGCGATTGCAAAAAAAGAGAAGTCTTTCCTTTTTTTGTTCTTACCTGTATTTAAATTCTCACTACTGAAATGAATAAATTCATCTCTTTGCGATTCTTCATATGGCAAACTAGATATAACCCACAGATTTTTAAGCCCCAGGAAATATTTACTATTTGCCTCGTCCTTCTCTATCCAGTTCAAAACCTGTTTCTGCTCAGAAAGAGAGGCTTTTCCTTCTATGAATTTTATTAATTGTTGTTTTCTCATATAATCTTAAAAATACTATACAAATTTGTAACCATTAACCCTAAGACAACAGGAAAGAAATCTATCAGGTCCCTACGTAAATGTTTCAATGCTTGCATCATTCTGTATTCAATATTTTTTACCGAAACCGATTGTCTTACTGATATCTCCTCATAACTGAGCCGTTTAAATCTGCTAAGTAAAAATGCTTCTTTTGTCTTCTCCGGGAGTTTATCCAGAGAAATACGAAATTTTTCCATAAATTCATTTGTGAGAAGTAAGTCGGCGGAGGAATCTGTCAGGGCATTATAGTTTACATTTTTCATTGCTCTCTCAGTAATACTCCCGAATTTAGTTTCCAGAAGATGATGCTTCAGAATATTTATACACTTATTTTTTGTTGTCGTTAAAATATAAGATTGCAGATTTCCTTCGACATCTATCGATGCCCTGTTTTCCCAAAGACTGAGAAATACATCATGCGCTACACTCCTGGCCTGACTCATGTCTGAAAGGTATTGATATGCAAAATAAACGACCATCTTCAGAAGTTTAAGGTACACCTCCTCAAAAGCCTTCATTGAGCCATTTTTTAAATCAGCCGCTCTTTGATCAAACATAAAAAATATTAATAGCTTTAAAGTTAGCAATTTTTTAAATTTATTGAATTTATATTTTAATAACTGACACATATTTACAAAATTACACATACCCATATGTACATCTCTGTCACATAACAAAATTTCCATTCGATTGATTTCTGGTATTTTTGGTCTGATTCTTGAACATGTCACTATAATAGCTAATTTTGCAAACCAAAAAATTGTTGTAACATATAATTCATGTTCAGATATATAATAAAATGCATTGCTCTTCTGCTCATACTATTTTCATTTGAGTTAACAGGCATTGCACAGGAGAAAGGTTATGTTGTTGGTTATAAAACCAGTGGCAGAGATACTGTGTATCAGATAAAGATTAATGACCTGTACCTTTTTTCAAGACCTAAGAATAGAAAAAACAATAAAGAGTGGAGAGAGTATTACCGGTTGATTTACAATTTCAAAAAAACATATCCATATGCATTGTTGGCAAAAGAAAAGATTAATGAAGCCGACAGCTTATTGAAAAGCAAACATTACAATAGCCGGGAGCGTGAGAAATTCATCAAGAGCTTCGAATCTAAGCTTTTCAAGGATTTCGAAAAGCCTCTGCGAAAAATGACCTTCTCTCAAGGGAAGCTACTACTAAGATTAATTGACCGGGAAGTAGGACAAAGCTCATACTCTCTCATCAAAAATTATAAAGGTGGCATAAATGCCGGTTTCTGGCAGGGTATAGCAAGGATATTCGGGTCGGACCTTAAGCAGCCTTATGACAAATTTGGTGCGGACAAGCTGACGGAGGAGCTGGTAATAATGTACCAGAATGGTTCTTTCGATTACCTGTACTACTCTCTCTACTACTGATCCCGTCAATCCCTGGCAGAAAGCCACTCCATTTTATCTGTCGAAGCATCATAGCGAAGATACTCGCATCCGTGTATCCATTCTCCCAGGATATAGAAATCTGCACCCAAAGGTGTTTTAATATTACCCGGAGTATGGACATGCCCGAAAACAAAGTAATCTGGCTTTTTGTTCTTTTCAAACTCACATGCAAATTTATAGAGAGGATCTGCTTCTCCCCGGAACTTGTAAATAGCGCCACCTGAGAGTCTGCTGCTCTCCGACCATCTCGATGCAACAGCAAAGGTCCATCTAGGATGAACAGTTGCCAGCATGAACTGAAGGAACCTGGAATGAAACATCCTTTTTAACAAAAGATGGGAGGGTTCCTTAGATGTTAGTTCATCTCCGTGAGCCAAACAAAACCTTTTTCCCCCGATATCCATTATTGTAAGTTCATCAAGAATCTCAATTCCCACCTCTTTTTCCAGGTATCCGAAGGTCCACATATCGTGGTTGCCTCTTAGGAAGTATATCTTCACTCCCCTGTCTGAGAGAGATGACAAAGCGCCCAATACACGTGTGTATCCTCTTGGAACCACATATTTATATTCAAACCAGAAATCAAAGATATCTCCAACCAGAAAGAGTGCTTTTGTCTGTAGAGGCAGCTCCCTTAAGAATTTTGCAAACCTAAGTTCTCTCTCCTGGGGGCCAAATGCCCTAAGACCCAGATGAACATCAGAGACAAAGTAATATAAAGAGCTTTCTGTTTCCATTGTATTTATAATATTGCATATCCCAGACAGATAAGGCCGGCAACTGCACAGTATATTGCAAAACCAGTCAGTTTTGCCCTGCTTACCAGTGCTATCATTAACTTACAAGCTAAAAGACCTGCAACAAATGCCGAAATGAATCCTAAAAATAACGATGTGGCGCCTATTCCTGAGGAAGAGAGTGAAAGATTCCCTGAAACCATTTCCAGAAAAGCTTCTCCTAATACAGGTACCAGAACCATAAGGAAAGAAAACTTTGCCACCTGATCTTTCTTAACACCAAGCAGCAATCCTGCAGATATAGTTGCTCCAGATCGTGAAAGACCCGGAAGAACTGCAACTGCCTGTGCTACACCTATTAAAAAAGAGCTTTTATATGATAGCTCCCTCTCTTTAGGTTTGTAATAATTGGAAAGTGTAAGCAACAGAGCTGTCAAGATGAGACAAATACCCACTATAAGGAGTCCTGAGCCGAAGATTGTCTCTACATAGTCTTTGAAAAATATTCCTACAATAAAAACAGGAATCATGGAAACAATAATCTTGAAGACATACGATGTCTCCTCGTTGGCTTTGAACTTAAAGAACCCTTTGAGCAATTTCCAAATCTCCTTCCGGAATACTACAATCGTACTCGTCACAGTTGCAGCATGTACAACAATTTCGAAGGCCAGATTATCACTCTCTATACCCAGTATCTCTTTTCCAATTGCAAGATGACCACTGCTGCTTACCGGCAGAAACTCTGTAAGTCCTTGAATGAAACCTAACAATACAGACTCCAGACCACTCATTTTTGTTTTGGCTTATACATAATGGCAAAGATTTCCACCACAAAACCCAGCAGAATCAAAACAGGGGCCAATACAATGCGACTGAAGCTGAACATCTCCTTTTCAGGGAATGTGCCCGGGTCGGTCGCTCCTCCTCCTGTCATAACCACATAGCCAATTATCATTAAAGCAATACCGGCAATTACATAGACGAGGTTTTTGTACGGCATTGCAAACCTCTCTTGATTTTCGATTTTAATTTTACTCATATTATCAGTTTGTGTTTATCAATAATATATCTTGTCAGAAGAAACCGATACAAGTTTGTTAACTACAAAAAATGTACTTATCAGGCAAATCAGTACTCCCGAAACAATAACAGCAGCTAGAACAATCAGAATCAGGTTCTGGTTAAAAATAAGGAAAAGCTGAGGCAGATCCTTCCATACAAAATAGAGCAGCATAGTGAGCAATAGCGCTGCAACAATGCCGGAGATCAATCCCTGGTATACTCCCTGAATTAAAAACGGCTTCCGTATGAATGATTTTTTGGCTCCTACAAGTTTCATAGTGTGAATTGTGAATCTTCTGGAATATACATTTATTCTTACCGTGTTGTTTATCAAGACAAAAGAAACAAAAAGAAGAAGAGACATAAAGAATGCCAATATTATTCCAAGCTTTTGCATATTCTGATTTATAATATTCACCAACGACTCCTGGTATACCAGCTCCTTAACGCCGGGATTGGCCATCAACTCCTTTTTTATGATTTCAAGACTATCAGTAAGCATATAATCCGCTTTAAAATAGAGATCTACAGATTGTGGAATAGGGTTGACATCAAATATCTCAAGAAAATCCTCCCCCAAAAGCTCCTTCATCTCTTTTGTCCCCTGTTCCTGTGATATGAATTCCGCCTTTTTGACGAAAGTTCTCATTCCCAGACTTCGTGATATGGATTGCGCCTTCTCTACAGAGATCCCGTCCTCAAATATTACTGAAAGCTTTATGTTTTCTTTAAAGTAATCCGATACAGATTTTGCATTCACTGCCAGGATACCAATTATTCCAACAAGCAGCAGCACCAGACTGATGCTGATAACCGATGATAGATAGGACTGTATAAGCCTTCTCAGAATTATTCTTTTTTCTCTATTTTTCATAATGCATCAAGAGTCAAAGATAGATATTTCTACTAAATTAAATTAATTTTATTACCTTTGTAGAGAATTTGCCTAGAAAATACAAACAATAAAATGAGTGAACCAACAAGGGTACTTTATGTAAGCTCTGAAATATTTCCGTACATGCCGGAATCCGGTATCTCCTCTATCGGGAGGTTCTTGCCGCAAGGGGTACAGGAGAGAGGTTGTGAGATTCGCTCATTTATGCCAAAATACGGATGCATAAACGAAAGAAGGAACCAGCTTCACGAAGTCATCCGCCTGTCCGGTATGAATATCATCATAAATGATATTGACAGACCCCTTATTATTAAGGTGTCTTCTATTCCGGCTGCCCGTATGCAGGTATATTTCATAGATAATGAAGACTATTTTTTCAGGAAGCAGATATTCAAGGACGACAACGAAGAGTATTTTACTGATAACGACGAAAGAGCTATTTTCTTTGCCCGGGGAGTCCTTGAGACAGTAAAAAAACTTAGATGGAAGCCGGATATTATACATTGTCAGGGCTGGGTATCTCACTTGTTGCCAATATATTTGAAAAAGGTTTATCACGATGATCCAATTTTTACTGAGAGCAAAGTAGTGATTTCGCTTTACGATGATGCATCTGACCAGGTTTTTAACGATTCTACAAAATCAAAAATAATTGTGCCGGGCATAAAGAATAAGGATTTGGAACTTTTAACTCCTGCGAATGGCATAAATCTTGCTAAACTAGCTATTCAGTATGCAAATGGTATAATTATGGGCAGTGAGAGCATCTCATCTGAACTTGTAGATATGGCTCTTAAGAATTCGGTTCCAACTCTACCTTATAAAGACATTTCACAACCAGAATCTACCTACATACAAGACTACATTCAATTTTATGATCAAATTTTGGGGAAAAATGACAAAAAGGACTAGTTTCCAATCTGCTGCGGCACTACTATTATTTTCACTTATTACAGTTTCCTGCATAACTACTGACAAATCTCTCGGGGATAATCTTATTCCGGACAATTATAATGTCAATATTAAACTCGCAGAGGTTAACATTCCGGTCCAGATGAAGATGTCTGACAGCCTTCAGACAATATTCCCGGGATACCTTCTAGTTGGTGCTTATAAGGATCTGGACCTGGGCAATACCATTTCAGGAGCAGCATTTCAAATCATTCCAAATATTACGGACAATGACTTCGGAGACAATCCTGTCCCTATATATATACGGATATCAATGGCCGTTTCCCAGACACTTGTACTTAATGCAGAGGAGAAGAATGTTCCACAGAACATCTACCTTTATACATTAAAGAAGGACCTGGACTCAACCACTGCCTATAACAACTCCATAACACTTTCCGATGTAAATCCTATACCAATAAATACCGGTGGAACTGTGTTCATGGGTGGTGACAGTATAGTTATGAATCTCTCCCTTGACTTTGCAAAGTCTCTTCTTACTGCTACTCAAGATGAGAGAGACAGTTCAGATATATTTGTGAAGAGGTTCAAAGGTCTGTTTATGGCAACAGAACCCCTTCCGGGCGCAATTCAGGGAGGACGCTTCAATATAATTAACCCTTCGGATGTATTTCTGGAACTTATGTACAGGCACGTAGATGTAACAGAAAGTATTGATCAGGACAGTCTGCTGTACTACTATATCTCTACCTCAAGACCTTACGTCAACACGATTAGTCACTCAACAAAAAATAAGGAATCTGTTAATCCTTCGGGTAAAATTTTCATGGAGGGTCTTGCCGGAATCAAACCATATATAGATTTTGCTGAGGTTAAAAAATTGTTTACCACATGGGCTACATCGCAAAACTTTAACCTTTCTCAGGTAATTATTGCCAAGGCAGAACTAAGGCTCCCTTATGAGTTCCCTGCAAGTTATCTGACAATGGGGCAATTTCCTTCACAGATTTTTCTTTCTACTCGTGAACAGACTGACACTACATATAATTTACCACTTTATGTACCTGTATCAGATATAAATGTACTTAGTTCCGGCTTGAATAACAGGTCTCTTATGTATTACTCAATGGATATAAGCGGATACCTCCAAAAGTTATTCAAGGGCACTCTTACCGGAACATCATTACAGACATGGATATCACCTATAGCCCAGGAGACAAACTCATATACCGGCGCCGTATCTTACTATATAGACAATCTGGTATATAGCAAGGCAACTCTGAATGGCACAAACGACACACGTAAACCGCAGATTATATTAACCTACGCAGTAATGCCCTAAATAAAAAAGGGTGTTATTTAATCTTTTTGAAAATTATAGAGGAGTTGTGTCCTCCGAATCCAAAGGTATTGTTTAGAGCAACATTTACCTCTCTCTTTTGCGCATGATTGAGAGTCAGATTCAGTTTATAGTCAATCTCAGGATCTTCTACACTAAAGTTAATTGTTGGCGGCACAATGCTGTCTACGATTGCGTGAACGCATGCAAGTGCCTCAACTGAGCCAGCAGCACCCAGAAGGTGACCGGTCATTGACTTTGTTGCACTGATGTTAAGATCATATGCATGTTCTCCAAATACTGCCTTGACAGCTTTTAGCTCTGCTATGTCTCCAAGAGGAGTAGCAGTACCATGTACATTAATATAGTCAACATCTTCCGGTTTTATACCGGCGTCATCAATAGCAATTGTCATAACCTTTATTGCACCTAATCCTTCCGGATGAGGTGCTGTTATGTGGTAAGCATCTGCAGTCATACCTGCACCTGCAACCTCGCAATAGATTTTTGCACCCCTTGCAATTGCATGTTCGTACTCTTCGAAAACAAGTATACCGGAGCCTTCGCCCATCACAAAACCGTCTCTTGTTTTATCAAAAGGACGGGATGCTGTCATGTAGTTGTCATTGTTTGTAGAAAGTGCCTGGGCAGAATTGAAACCGCCGATGCTTGGCACTGAAATTCCAGCCTCTGAGCCACCGGTGACTATAACGTCTGCCTTTCCCATTTGAAGGTAAGTGAATGCGTCTATCATTGCATGAGTAGACGATGCACATGCAGAAACCGTGGCAAAGTTAGGTCCCCTGAAGCCATACTTCATAGATATGAGCCCCGGAGCAATGTCAGGAATCATTTTTGGAATAATAAAAGGGCTAAAACGTGGAATTTTACCTCCTTCGAAATAGCCCTCAACTTCCTGGAATAGAGTGTTTATACCACCTATACCTGAACCGATTATCACACCAATCCTCTCCGGATCCATACCCTCAAGTATATTGCTGTCATTTATTGCTTGTTCTGCAGCAATTAAAGCAAACTGAGAATATAAGTCAAGCTTCCTCTCCTCCTTGCGATCAATTCCGTACTTACTCGGTTCGTAATTTTTTACCTCACAGGCAAACTTAGTTTTAAAAAGAGAAGTGTCAAATCGGGTGATAAGACCAGCTCCACTTAGTCCTTTATCTAGATTACCAAAGTACTCTTGAATATTGTCTCCTAATGGATTTATTGTACCTATACCAGTAACAACAACTCTTTTTAATTGCATAAGCTTGTGTTAAGAAATTTATTTAGCGTTTTTCTCGATGTAAGAGATAGCGTCTCCAACTGTAGAGATCTTCTCAGCTGCTTCGTCCGGAATGGTTATACCGAAAGCTTTTTCGAACTCCATAATAAGTTCTACTGTGTCTAAAGAATCAGCACCCAAATCGTTTGTAAAACTAGCTGTTGGAGTTACCTCAGATTCCTCAACGCCCAACTTGTCAACGATGATGGCCTTAACCTTTGCATTAATGTCTGCCATGATTAATAATAATTAGTTAATAAAAAGTGTTTGTTATTTCAAAATTAGGTTGCAAAGAAAGATAAAAAAATCGTAAAATGAAAATTTCTATAAAGTGAATTAATAACCATCTGATTGTCTGTGGATAAATATTATTGGTATAGTTATAAATTAGTACAGTTTTTTAGATTTTTTTGTTACCTTTGCCCACTCAAATATTTATAAATGAGCCCTATAAAAATTGCTATTTTCGCTTCCGGTTCAGGCACAAACGCAGAAAATATCGTCAGATATTTCAAGGATAGTACCCTCTGCAGTGTAGAACTTATCTTAAGCAACAAAAACGATGCCTATGTGTTGGAAAGAGCCATACAGCTTGGCATAGAATCATTTGTATTCTCTGCCCGTGAGCTTGTTGAAACCGATGTTGTGACCGACCTGCTTGATAAAAAAGGTATTGATTATATAATCCTGGCTGGCTTCCTGCTAAAAATACCCAATAGCATGGTTGCAAAGTTCCCGTCAAGGATTATCAATATCCATCCGGCTTTGCTCCCTTCATTCGGAGGCAAGGGTATGTACGGCATGAATGTCCACAAGGCAGTTATAGATGCCGGAGAAAAAGAATCAGGAATAACCATACATCTGGTAGATGAACACTACGACAACGGAAAGATTCTTTTTAGGGCAGTATGCCCCGTATCTCTTGGTGAAACCCCGGATTCACTAGCGGAAAAAATACATACTCTCGAATATGACCATTACCCAAAGGTCATAGAACAGTTCTTAATGGATGTTTCTAAGTAGTGGTACAGCTATTCTGAATCCTGCAGATTGGTATCTGACACCTCTGAATCCTGCAAATACACCGACTCTCACCAAGTCATTTACTCCTATGGAATAACCTATTTCTGTATGATGCAAGCCTGTCTCAGTCAGCCATATGGTGTGGAGGTGAACAGACTCGTTTATCATGGAAGAATTGAGGAAAGGAAGATGCTTGAGCAAAATATACTCGGAATTATAATTGACCATCCCCTGTACCCATTTGTCCGGTGTGGAGAGAGTGTAGTTGTCGAGAAGAAGGAAACATTTGTCAAAATCTTCCTCAGACAACATAATGTCATTCGCCCTGAAATGTTTATAATCAGGGAAAAACAGCCTCTCTTTGTTGATGAACATGCCAGTGAAAAGGGTGTAACCAATTTTCGAGTAGATATTTAGTTTTACGCTTTGTGTAACACCAAGGGTGACAGATGCAAATCTGGAAGAAGAAGGGTCGCTCCTGCCTGGTGCTACAGTTAATCTGAGCATAAAAGTGGGATAGGCAGAATGCAAATATTGTTTATGCCCCCCCTGCGACACTCTGTAGAAGTATTCCGGCGTATAAGTTACACCAGTAGAGAACAGGAGAGCAGAGTGATTGATGAATTGAGGTGAATATATGTTTTGCGGCACATTCGTTTCAGGTATCTTCCCGAAAATACTCTTTACATTTCCATTGGCAAGATACTCTCTTCGTTGGTAAGAGAGTTGAAGATCTAGACGGAGTCCATTGGCTATATCTATACTGTTGTTCAGCTCCAGATAATCTTTAGAAATAATTTTAACAGGGGAGTAACCGTAAAAAAATGAGGAGTAGGAATTTATTGCCCTGCTTGTTGCAGAGTTCGAACTGATATCCGCTGTTGTGCTCCCAAAGGACAATTTCAATTTTCCTCCTTTTGACGGCAGGTATGAGAAAGTAACGTCGTTTTGCCACAGAACTCTCTTCCTTGCTGTTGAGTAGTACAGAGACGGGGCCATAGTAAGTGACCTTGTACTGTCTTTGATGTAGTACCCCAATGTGACTTTTTGCCCTAACTGGTAGCCGTCGACAAAGTTGAAGTCACCAATAACGTCCTTTAGACCGCCGAAGGAGAAATACCATTTTTTCCCAAGTTTGTATTTATGGCCAAAAATAATTTGTTCTACAGGCGTACCTCCCTTGCCTCCATTCTGATTCTTAACGGAGTCCTCCTTTTCTATCTTTTTATACTCTATCTTGAGGCTGTCAACCGATTTGTACGACCTTATCTCATCATCTCGGAGTGGTAGCTTTCTGACAGCCAGCCAGTATGTGGAATCTCTCTTTTTTGCTGTTGAATCAACTATAACCTTTGTTGACGATGTATCTTTTTTTATCTCCAGACACCTTTTTTGCGTAACTTTTTTCTTCTTTATAACCTGCGGAGTGACACTATTCTCTTCAATACTCCTGTATGTAATGGAGGAGTAGTATTTTCCAACTCCTTTAACACCAAATATGTCTACATTATAGTCTATCGTATAGCCGGTAGGAAGAAAAATATTCTCTCTGACCTCATTGTAATTAATCTTGCTTTCGGACTTTATCCCAGATTGAGACGAAGTAAGTTCTGCATATGATACGTTCCAGGTTTCGTCTACAATACAGACATAGCCGGAAAATAGTTTGGCCCCTCCTTTTTTGGGCACTATCTGAATTTTATTGACCACTCGCCCATTTTCATTAACAATACCCTTAAATACAAAATTATAATAGGTAAGTGCCTGTGGCGACAAAGGAGAGATCATTCCCATAAGTATCGGATCATAGATACTGGATTTCAACAACAATGAATAGTCTCCGGGGTCCACTTCGTCGGGTATTGTGCTCGAAAAAGCTTTTATTGTCTGTTGATAGGTATTGGGCGATTTATAGGCAATTTCTGACTGTGACTCAACCAGAAAGAGTTTATTAAGTACAAGATTGACCTTATTCTTTTTTAACTGATTTTTAACAATCCACGGAAGGGCGGTTATCTTCATCGTACCTTTCATGTATGCTTCTGACTTATACTCCTTTAGCTGATAACGATAGAATGGCCCCTTCGCGATTGCTTTCCGCATGATTTCGTTTCCACGTTTATCTCCCCTGCCACTGAATTTCACCTCTTTCAGTTCATAAAATGTCTCCTGTAGCTTTATTACTTTACTCAAATCTTTGTCTTCTACCAAAATCGAGAACTTCTCTCGCCTGTAGCCCAGTGATGATGCTTCGCAACTATATCTGCCGGGAGTGAGGTTAGTCCGGAATTCACCGAGATTGTCGGCACTTATTCCAGACTTCAATTCATAGATAAATATTGTTGCATTTGGTACAGGGGCACCTTTTCCGTCTATAATCCTGCCGCTGAAGATTTGTGAAAAGGCAGGAAAAACAATCAACAAAAAAAGTGAAGATATTAATATCCTCATAATGACGCTACCATTTGTTTAGGTGCATCTTGGCCTCTATCCATTTATTCTTTGGGGTCTGAGGACCTTTTGGATATCCTATAGGAATAAGACAAAGAGGTTTGTAAGGAGGTGGTATGGATAACGCTGTGGTGATTGTGTTCATCCGCTCTTCTGAAGGGTATGCCAATGTCCACACTGCACCTAGGCCCAGCGATTCTGCTGCAAGAAGTATATTCTGGGTGGCTGCTGAACAGTCGAGATACCAATATGTGGATTTCTCAGGATTTCCAATGACAACTATTGCTGCCTGTGCATCTTTCAACATTTTAGCATAGGGCAGGTCCTGAGAGAGCTTTGTCATAATTTCTCTGTCCTGGATAACAAGAAATTCCCAAGGCTGACGGTTCATTCCTGTTGGTGCAGCCATTCCTGCCTTGACGATAGTTGTAAGGTTCTCTATTGATACCGGCTGGTCTGTGAAACTTCTTACACTTTTGCGCTGATGGATTGTTTCCAAAGTGGGATTTTGCGCCATTAATGTCATGTTTAGAAGAAACATGCATGAGACTAGCATTAAAAAATTCTTTTTCATCTTTCTGATATTTATTGTCTGTAAATAATTTCGCTAAAAAGATTAATTGCCGGCATAAGGATTTTGTCATTGAACACGTATCCGGGCTGATGGATATCCGGTTTCCCCTCTCCGTTGCCTATATCAAAGAATGTGCCAGCCGATTTTAACGTAAAGAAGGAGAAATCATCTGAGCCTCTGGTTGGTTCCTTTGCGTAAATAATGCCCAGACCTGTTTTTGCAGCTGCAGCTATTACTATGCTGTTTGCTTTTTCGCTGTTTACTGTTGCAGGGAACTTGTCGTGATATGTGATTTCCAGCTTTAGACCCTGCCTTGAGGCTTGTTCTTGGGCAAAATCTCCTATCATGCTACACAGTTTGTCAAGATCCGGGTCCTTGAAGCTCCTGAGAGTCAATCTGAGAAATCCCTCACCAGGCGTGACTCCGTAATTCACCTCGCCAACCTCTATGTTCACAACTGTTGCCAGGATAAAATCGGAGAAGATATTCTTGAGGCTATTCAATCTCTTTACCTCCTGAACCGTTGATATTATGGCATCTGTAGGCGATTTTGCCTGCTCCGGAAATGCAGCATGAGAGGGGGCTCCGGTAAATTTGAGCTCCATGCCGGTTGAACCGGCTGCATAGGTTCCTTTATGAATTACAATGCTGTTGAGAGGATAGTTTGGATTGTTGTGCAAGGCATAGGCAAAATCAAATTTAAACCCCAGCTTCCCGATATCCTTTACCATTAGTACGGCACCCTCTCCTATCTCCTCTGCCGGCTGGAATAGTAGATAGACCTTTCCGCTGAAATTCCTGTCGGAGCCAAGTTTCATTGCAAGGCCCAGCAGTATTGTCATATGGCCGTCATGCCCGCAAAGATGCTCACAACCGTTGTCAGTTTTTATTGCGTCCATCTCACATCGGAACATTTTTGAAGGACCGGGTTTGCTGCCTGTGTACTCGGCAATTATTCCATTTCCGCCTACTCCTTTATATATCTTGTCTGGAGTTGTCCTTTCCAGATATTTAAGCAGGATCTTTGCCGTACCCATCTCTTTGTGTGAATACTCGGGACAGGCATTAAGCTCTTTTCTGATATTTACCAGTTCTTGTGAATTTGAGTTGACAGACATAACATTAAGAGTAATTAACAGAAGCAGTTTGCATGAAAGAAGCGTTTTCATCATGTCGTATTTTAATCAAAAATAGAAAATTAATTTGTGTGATTGTTATATTAAGTCCAATTTTGCCGCCCGTAATAGATAAATAAGATTTTATGAACAGAAAATTAAAAAGACGAGCCCCCATCTGCTTCAAAAGATGGAAACGGACTCCATGGGCGGCGTTTGCCTCCATGGGCAAAACAATCAAAATCGGAGTGCTCTGTGTAACGTACTCGCTTCTGGTTATGAAGAGTCAGCCTCTTCTGGCTCAGGGTGAGACAAAGAGTGGGAACGATACAATAAGGACCCTGGAAGAGTTGGTTATAGATGCGGGGCGCCCCACACCTTTTCAGCCACTTGTACGCGTAGTTGCAGTTATTCAGCAAAAAGAGATTGAGCGGGCGGCTGTTCAGAATCTTACGGATCTATTACGATACATACAGGGGACGGACCTCAGGAGCCGCGGAAGCGAAGGGGTTCAGGCAGACATAAACATTCTTGGAGGGACATTCGACCAGACAATGGTCATGATAAACGGGATAAACTTCACGGACCCGCAAACAGGGCACCACTCCCTCAACATTCCGGTGGAACTATCACAAATTGACCGAATTGAAATTCTTCAGGGACCGGGTGCATGGTCCAACGGCTCGGTTGCATATTCGGGTGCAATAAATATAATTACAAAAAATCCTTCGAAAACAGGGGTGAATGTCTCTCTTCTGGGGGGTAGCTTTGGCTACTTTAAAGGTAGTGCCAATATAGGTTTCAGGAAGATTACAGCAGACAGGTCGTGGCAGATAAGTGGTCAGGCAGGTGGCGGTCACAGTCGATCAGATGGTTTTGCCGACAATACAGACTTTGGCATTACTAATCTCTTCTCAAATGTGAACATCACAAACAGACGTGGTCACTCTTTTGCACTGCAGGCAGGTTTCCAAAGCAAGGATTTTGGTGCCAACAGCTTCTATTCAATTGCCTACCCGGAACAGTTTGAGGCCACCAGACTTTTCCTTTCTTCTATTCAATATCAGTATATGAGTGGTCGCTGGCAGATAAAGGCTTCGGTCTACCAGAGAAGGCACTTCGACCGCTTTGAGCTTTTCAGATATGAGGCTCCTGCATGGTATAAAGGGCACAACTACCATCAAAACGACATTCTTGGGTTCAATGCTCAGGCTGCATATCGCTGGGGCAAGGGAGGCACCTCCATTATTGGTGTCGACTACAGGATCGAACATATTTTTAGTACGGTTCTGGGTGACGATATGACTTCGGGCAAACCGGCTCCTTTTGAAGACGGAATTGAATACACAAAGGCAAAGGGTAGAGAGATACCAAGTCTCTATTTAAAGCATCTGATTCAGCTTGAAAAATGGCGTTTTACCGCCGGGCTTATGCTGAGCGACACATACAACACTGCAAGTAGCAGTTACGGAACAAGATTATATGCGGGCCTTGCTGCTGCTTACCAGATAAACCCGTATCTGGAGGCAAACGGCTGGATAAACAACAGTTATCGCAATCCAACATTTACAGATCTTTACTACAAAAGTCCTACACAGACCGGGAACATGGGTCTGAAACCGGAAGAGGCTGTTGCTGCACAGGTTGGTCTTAAACTGACAAAATCCGAGATAAGGGCTTCTTTGTCTGCCTTCTACAGATACGGATACAGAATTATCGACTGGACAAGGGCTTCGGGTTCGGACCAGTGGCAGGCTGGGAATATTACAGATATACGTTCGGCTGGGTTTGAATTGAATGCTGCATATATCTGGAAAACCGGCTGGATCAATCAGATGGGAGCATCATACGCTTATCTGAATGTTGCAAAGGAGACTGGCAACCTTCATTCGCTCTATGCTACAGATTATCTGAGGCATAAGGCTTCTCTCTTTATTGACCATGATGTTTTTTCAAAGTTATCGGCCAGATGGGACCTGTCGTTTCAGAAGAGAGCCGGAACATATCTGGGAGCGGGAAGCAGTGAGGTTCCGTACAAGAGCTTTGCACTAGTCGATATAAAGCTGCTATGGAGCGAAAAGTGGTATCAGGTGTTTGTTGAGGCTACAAACCTTCTTAATACAGATTATCTGTACATAGGAAACCTGCCTCAACCCGGAAGGTGGATTAAGGCAGGTGTAGGGATAGATTTGTGACCAATCAATCAGGCTACCATTTTGAGAACTTCAATTCAGAGTTATTTGGGTAATCGATCCAAAAACAATAATATTGCCCTTTCTGTATTAGAAGTTTTTGGAAAGCACCTATATATTCATCTTGCCTTGCCAATTCTATCGGCTCCCGAATGTTTTTGGTATGCAATACATTATAATTTTGGTCAAATGATTTATATAAGACCGAAAATTGTTTATCGTTAAAGTCTGAATAAATACAATGCAAATTACCTTTCGTATCAAAAGTTGCCGATAATAAGTTCCCTTTTGGAGTTAATAACAAAGGAGTGCTCCAATGATTACCTTCATCTGTGCTACAAGACATCCATACTTCATATGGTTGATGAGGACTTTGCCAGGTAATCACCAAGCGATTATTAATACACGATAATTCAGACATCGCAGCACCACGATTTGCATTTATTTTACTTACAATGATTGGCTTCTCAAAGGCAATGCTGTCTACACCGGATCTCTTTTTTATAAAATAAATATTCTTGCTCTCGTAAGATCCACATGAAATAACCACTTGATTACCTTTTAAGATAGCTATTGAAGCTCCTAAGTTAGAGATATTTTGGTCCATTATAATTGTAACCGGCTCGGTCCAGGATTTACCCTTATCACGAGACATCTGGTATTTTAAAGAATTTCTCTTTCCTTGCGGATATGCTATATAGACTAAATGAATCTCGTTATCAAAAGCAGCAATAGCCGGTTTATCAAGTAACAAACTATCGGTTTTGAATGGGACGGATTTCATAAGAAATTGATTTTTGCCGAAATCAAATTCATACAAAGTAATGTTCCCCGCATAAAATTTATTTCCAATATGCATGACTGTTAAATAAGTCTCACCTTTTGCATTCGATGTCATATAGGGATTTCCGGTTGCGAAAGTATTAGGAAGATCAATTACACCCTTGGCAGTCCAAGTATCTCCATTATCATTTGAGAATTTATAGGCTACCTGCATATCCTTAGCTGATACATCATCACCCTTCCTGTTAGGCCTTTGCTCCATCCAGGCAGCGATAATACCATTTTTTGAAGGTTTGCTGGCCGTCACCTCAAATGTCCGGACATCAGTTAAAAGTTTCGAAGGGACGGTTTGGGCCGAGGCTGAATTCAGCCATAATAGCCCACAAAAAAAGAAGAAACGAAATTTCATAGAAGATTATTATTTAGGGTTTTTATGCCTCTCATGATTTAGTCACAAGTAAAGCATCAATATTATTTGTATTATTACTACTAACCCCTTAGCAGAGTACTCGGCCAAGGGGTTGGTATTAAGGCAGGTGTAGGGATAGAATTATAAAAATATCATTAATTATTAGCTATCCCTTATGGTTATCCTGCTTATTTCTAAAGAGCTATTTTTTCATTATGGAAAAGCCGCTTTTGATAAATGACTTGGTCTTTTCATTTTTTGCCAAAGCAGCAAGTCTATCCTTTTGGCTAGCAGTAAGATTGTTGTTAAAGGACATTGCTACATTTTGCAAGAAGGAGTCCTGCTCATTCTCGCTGAAAATTTTGTTAGCATGTAATTCATAAGTATCTATCATACTGTCAATCTCTCTTTTTATTTTTGCTATTGCAGCTGCACGATAGACTTCGACAGTTGGATTATGTTCGAGCTCCAGTCTCTTTGCCAAAGCATCGGCATCGGCTAACTTTTTGGCTGTCTCTTCCATAGATGGTGTCTTACTGTTCATATCGCCAAAATTGAATGCAATGGAAGAATAGTTGCCACGAACATTATCGACCAGAAAATCAGTCACAACCTTTTTACCTACTTTGAATTTGAATTGATTCTCTATCAAAAAATTCAAGTTTGCTTCTGAACGGGCATATCCATATGAATTCCAGTAAGTCCAGTATTCATGGGCAAGCTTTTCTTCATCAGTAAGGCTATTCATCAATTCTGCAGCTATGGTCCTCGCTAATTCCTGAGATTTAAAATCGCTGCTGACTATGCTGATATATTCGCGCATGAAACTCTTCTCTCTGTTCCCCGATTTATAAAGAGCATGGAGTGCTTCGAGAGTCTTGTCCTTGTCCAGATGAGATTTCATTGTTGCAATGAAAGCATCCGGCTGCTTATAACCTACGAATCTGAAAAGTTCTTTGCCATCTCCGTCTAGTATTATATATGTAGGATATGAGCGTACGTTAAAGGTTTTATTCAACTCGGGGCCCTCACCGTTCTCCATATCAAGCTTCATGAATACAAATATCGGATTCATATAATCGCCAACCTCTTTTGTAGGAAACACCTGTGACGACATCATTTTACATGGGCCGCACCATAGAGTATAACAGTCAATGAAAAGCATTTTGCCTTCTGCTTTTGCTTTAGAAAGAGCTTCTGCATACTTGCCTTCAAACTCCTGCACTCCAGGTTTTACTGCTATTGTTTGTTGCTGGTCACTGCTTCGGAACATCTCCATCCGGGCTTGCTCCTTTGCAGAACCTTCCCGCCCAAGTGCGATTTGCTCCTCAACCTTCTTTATAAAATCTGCCGGAGTTGGTTTAGATGAAGATCCGCTCCAACGAGCAAGGACATTCTTTTCTGCATCAATTATCAGAAATGTAGGATAGCTGTTTACTTTGAATTCATCGGCAATGGCAGGCCCTATACCTTTCTCTGCATCTATTGACATATTTATAAACTTTGCATTGAAATATTTACCTGCCTCCTCTTCGAGAAATACATGCTTAGCAACAGCCTTGCACGGACCGCACCAATCTGTATAGAAATCTATGAAGATGTTTTTGTTTTCAATTTTAGCTTTTTCACAAGCCTCACTTAAGGTTCCTTTGAAAAATATTATACCGGGATTTTGAGCAGAAGCTATGAAACCCATTATTAATAGGGCAAAACTTAAAAAAAATCTTTTCATCTACTTTATATTTATCTCGAATATCTTTTTCCCATTAGCAGATCAAAATCGCTGAAACTTGTTCCCAGATAGTGAGTCTCCTTTATTTTTCCTGTACCTGAAGTTGTTCTGACAGGACTTCCATTTGGTTGGCCACCAATCATATTATACATATAAAGCTTGTACGTGCCGCTCAGATATGTTCCAATAGTCAGATAGTCAAAATTTGGAGTTGCAACGTTATATTGCCTGTTGGAAACAAAGGTTATTGTTTCGTTAGCCGGCAGACCTGCTGCTGTAATCTCATACTCTGTATTATTTACCGCATCATAATAGTACAACTTATTATTGTTCACAAAATAGATTATATCTGCAGTGTATTGGTTTGATGCAAACATAGTTGCACCATGCATTTTAGAAGTAGCGGCAATTTCGACAACTTTGTTGACCTTAGGAGGGGCAGACATAGAACTGGTTGTAATTCTGTACAATACTAATCTGGCCTGATTTGCCTTATCTCTGAATAAACAATAGACAACACCCTTGTAATTTCCCATAAAAAGGCAATTGAAGTTAAGATTAGAGGTTGGATTCACTGCATCTGTCAATGCATTTGCTACTCCATTGTAATTACTCCATAGAATTCTGCTTTTGGTCTCATCCCAATATACCATCCCTGCCAATGATGGAGAGACAGCCCAAAAGTCACTTCCACCGGGTTCACCGGAAGGAAATCCTAATTTTCCTGTTCCCTGGTCACCGACGTATGAAGAATAGGTTCCGTTGTCAGACAGGTATAAATTACACCATAACCCTGTAAGAAGTTTATATGGGGTATCGTTCGGCTCATCAAAAAACATTGATGAGTGGTCATATAGCTTTCTCATATCGGAAGCTCTCAGAACACTTATTTTTTTATTATATGTTATAATGCCCAGACAATGAGCACTAACCTTTGTCAATGAATCAGGATCAACAAACTGTTTACCGTACAGAATACCCATGCTTCTTGGTTTTCCTGACAGGGTTGAACCTTGTGTATTTAACAGAATGTTGCTTACTAATCTGCCATCGTCCAACAGGAGATCCATATCGGTATTGCCCGATGAATCCTCTTTGAGGATATAATGACCTCTGGTAAATAAGGTACCAACGGTTAATGAGGTTGATTGGTGAACAAAGTATCCGTTTGTTTTGCTTTTTGCATATAAAAAGATAGAGTAGCTTCCAACCCCCTTTGTGACAAAATATTCAAGGTTTTTCTCCCTTCCTATAGTATCTGCCTTTACCGGAGATTCAAAAATCACCCACCTGTATTCTAAATTATCTCCATAATCACTTTTAACAACAGGATCTATCTTTAATGTATCAATAGCAGATACTTTCAGATATGAAGTTTCAATTCCCGTAATTTCTATATCACTTACAGGTGTATAGTCATAATTGCCTTTGTCTAAATAACAAGAAGTTATAAAAACAGATGCAAGAAACATTAATATAATTGATTTTATAATTTTCATTTCTTTATTTTTTAATTAAAATGAGACAATTGTACCATCGGCCTCCTTTAACACACCAAGTCCCTGACTTATTCTTAGAGCGTTGTATGCACTCAGCTTCCTGATAATGACCTCTAAAAGGTACTCACAATAGGCAGCATCATAATTTGAGTTTGTACCTCCGGTATATGTTGTACTTGATGTAAAACCTAATTCTTTTGAAAGATATTCGTCATCCCACTTCTTCCCGGTTTGGTCTATTAAAAACTGATGTTTTACAACTCCATATGCTCCAAAATAGCCTATTGCATAAGCGGCCCAGTTGGCAGGTTTCGATAATTGGTCGGTAAAAATGATCTTGAACCGGCTTCTTTTTGGCAGGCCAGATTTGAAATAGTTATTTTCTTTGAACCCAACGACCAGAGTGACTGTAGAACTTTTTAAAGATGCATCTCTCTTGATAATTACAGGAAGGGTAGCAGTAACCACCCCTTTGGGTATAACGTAATTGTTTTTAACAGTAGGATCATTGAATGGAACATAATGGGTACCAGAAATTGCATTGGTACCCTCTGCCGGTATTTGCTCGAGAGTAACCTCTCTTGCATTCTCACCAATAAAACCCATGGTCTCTACATTGAGCAGGATTGTATCTGTAACTGCAGTTGATGGTCCGTATACAAAAGAGTAATTGACAATGGAATCGACATTATTGTTATAAATAAAATTTAATCCATCGCTGTGGTTAAACATTTCCAGTTTGTTCTCACAACCGGAAACAAATATTGCAGAAAAAGCAATCAAAATATATTTGCTAAACTTATTAATCATGGCTTTTTAATTATTAGGATTAAATTCTGATACTGGTAATTTTACAATATAATTGGCCTCTGTTACAGGTTCTGTTCTCCATAGCATGGTCGGAGACTTTAGTCTCTTATAAGTATAAAACATGTGACCTTCGCCATAAAACTCTCTTCTGTATTCATTTATAACCTCTGCTCTTACAGCATCCAATGTAGCAAAAGTGTTTCCGCTTATAAGGACATTATGTGATAACTGATATTTGGCCCACAAGGTGTTTGCTTCTGTAAGATCGTTGGTGGTTTCAAGCACTATCAGATACATTTCTGAAAGTCTGAGGATAGGAACAACTTGTCTTTTTGTCAATTCGAGATATGTACTTATAGATGTAGTGTTGTTATAATTGTACTTCATTAGTACAGGAAAAATATTTCCGGAAGGATTCATTAGTGTTCTGTTCCATAGAATATTAAAACGATTATGAGAAGCTGTCTGCTGCCCTTCGAACAATTTGGTTAACTGTTCATTTGTTATTACAAGGTGACTCTCTCGTATTTGAGCAGATCCTGCTGCCAGAACAGTTGGAGAGTAACTCATAATATTATGTACATTAAGCATCATCAGACATTCAGACGGGCATGCAAGGTAACCAGCATTGATGTCATTAAGACCGCTGAGTGTTATGAGGTCGTTTCCGTCCACACCTTTTGCCTCTATAATGCTTTTTGCAATTGTATAAGCTTTTTCTTTATTACCTATATACATATAAAATCTTGCCTGGAGGGCTTTCACTGCCCAGTAATTAAACCTGCTCTGACGATATCCGTGGAAATCATCGTCAAGCACCGTATTGTCTATCTGACTGGCATTGAATATATTCAGGTAATCGAAAGTATACTTGAAGATTGGGTCCTTATCTTTGAGGATAGATTCAGCCTTATTAAGGTCTGCCTCAACTTTGGCTACAAAATCATTATAATTATAATATTTAGGGAGCGATATCTGAGATACTGTCTCTGCATAAGGAAGCGAAACATTTATAGTGGCACCGTTAGGGACCTGACCAAACAACCTTAAAGCATCGAAGTGACAAAAAGCCCTGATTGCATAAGCCTCTCCTTCAATTATAGCTTTTGACACAGGGTCCTTTATTACCGAACCATAAGTATCCATACTATTAATAATCATGTTGGCCTGTGCAACAACATTATACAGGCCTGCATAAATACTGTTGGCTGCTGCTTTTGCATTGTCACCATCATAATTAAAAGCCTTTAGTTCATAATCCTGCAGGCGGCCATTCTGATCTACCCTCCAAAGCTGGGCCATGGATTCAATATTTGACATCGTAAGTTTTTCACCATAGATATCTCTATTTTTCAGCTTTATATAGCACCCGTTTAGTGCGTTACAATAACCGGCGTATGAACCGAACAATTCATCGGTTGTCTCCTGAGTTGTCGGCTTGACATCCAGCCATTTATCACAAGAGCTGATCAGGGGTAAAATGATTAAAAAGAGGTAAATAAATATTCTTTTCATAATAGTAATTCATTATTAAAACATAAGTGATACCGAAACCCCCGCTCTCCTGGCAAATGGGTAACTAATACCCCTTTCACGTTTGACGGATGAAATATAAAAAATATCGGAGGTGTTTACTTCAAAGATCAGAGATTGAATCTTGTATTTCTTTATAAATGATCCCTTATCCAGTCTATACTGCAGGCTTGCGCTCTGAAGCTCAAAAACCTTATCGCTCATTACGAAACGAGATGTTGCACGGGTTGCAGTATTAGAAAATCCTTTGTAGAAGGTTACATCACCGGGTTTACTCCACCTTTCGTTGTAAACCCTTCTATCTACATTATTGGCACCCAGTGCATTAGTAGTAACCTCAACCTTACTTATAAGGGTCTGGTTATAAACCTGGCCACCCCAATGGTATCCGAAAGAGAGGTTTAGAGTAAAGTTGCCGTATCTGAGCATAGAGTTTACATTTCCTCTGAACAGAGGTTCGTTTATGCCACAATAGATTTTTGCAGAAGGGTCCCATGTGTCGGTAATATATCCGTTTTTATCCAGAAAAAGCTCTTTGCCCGTGCTTGGATCAATTCCAAGTGATTTAACTGCCCATATAGAGTTTTGAGAATATCCTTCATAGAAAAGTGTGCTTATGTCTACATTCTGTGCTCTGTAAGCCTCTGTCTGTTTTTTAATCTCATCTGAAAGTCTGGAGATCTGGTTTTTATTATATGCTAGTTTTGTACCAACCATCCAGATTAGCCCTTTTTCGGTATCTCTGAAAATATATCCGTTTAAGGATGCCTCAAATCCGGTATTTTTCACCTCCCCAACATTATCTATGTACGAGGTATAACCTGTAGATAGCGGAAGGTCTTTTGAAGAGAGCAGATCGGATGTTTTTTTGACATAAAAATCAAATGTAGCGCTCAGTCTGTTGTTCAGGATACCGATTTCAGTTCCGATATTAAACTGATCTGTCATTTGCCACTTAAGATTTTCGTTTCCTAATGCCATAAGATAGGCTCCTGTCATATTAAGGTATCTGTCATCGGTATAATACTGGTATGTCTGAAGAGCCTGATAAGGAGAGAATTGTTGTGAACCTGTCTGACCGAAAGAGGCCTTAAGTCTGAAATTGTTGATTAAATCATTCCCTTTTAAGAATTTTTCTCTGTGAATGTTCCAACCTATACCCAAACTCCAGAATGGGGCGTATTTGCTTTTACTGCCGAACTGAGAACTTCCATCAACCCTGTATGAAAAGTCGGCATAGTATCTATTCTCTAAAGTGTAGTTTAAGTTCCCGGTAAAACCTACTCTTCTGGAAGTACTTTCACTACCGTTTGGCATTTCTACCTGGTCATATTGCAGGGCATTTCCGATAAAAGGTTTGCTTCCTTTTGAAAAGCCCTCAACAACAAAGTTATACATATAGTTTTCGCTGCTCTGTATAGAGTAGTTCAAACCTGCATATAGCTGATGCTTTCCTTTAAAATTTTTGGTATAACTCAGGACAACATCGGCATCATAACTTAAGCTGTTACCGGTTCCATATTTATACATACCTTTTCTGAAATAGCCGGCTTCTGTTTCATATTCAGAGGTTTTGAATGAAGAGTGTTCAGCCGGCAGGTAATTGTCGTTTTCTGTATTATTCTTTGTAATTCCAAGCTGGGCCTTCATTTTAAGCTCCTTAAGAATGTTCCATTCAATGGAAAAGTTGTTGTTAAGTTCTGTGTAACCCGTTTCATTAAGGCTATTCAATGTTGCATCATAAAGAGGGTTCTGAACCCTGGCATTATTTAAAATTAATCCCATAAAATCCTTATTAAGTGTACCATCAGCATTGTATGGTTTGTAATAAGGCATCATGTTTGCAAATTTACTGAAGGTACCATAAGAGCTCTCCATCCCTTTATTAACACCAATTCTCAGTTGATTTTTAAAAATCACGTTTTTATATGTATACGCAATTGTAAATCCAGCATTAAAATTATCTCTGTTTGATCCTTTCATTGCTCCGGCATTTGATGTCAATGAAGCTGTTGCTCCCCATCTGAACTCATTGCTTCCCCCCTCTAATCTCAGATTATATCTCTTTCCTGTACCTACTCTTACCGGATAGTGGAGCCAGTCGGTGTTTACACCCTCCATAACATCTTTCAGGCGCATTTCATAGCTTTGTTCTGCATAATCTTTGTTCGAAAGATATGCTGTACTGGTGGTGTAAAGTCCAACCTGTTTTTGTAAAGAGAGTAGTTCAGAGGCATTTAGTAAATCATACGATGAAAGGTCAGGAATTTCCATGGTAAGACCGGCTTGTACATTAATCTTTAGTTTGCCGGGTTGCGGAGCCTTGGAAATCACAACAATAACACCGTTTGCTCCTCTTGATCCATAAATTGCAGTCGCAGAGGCATCTTTAAGAATATTAATAGCCTCAATATCCTCATCGTTGTAGTCCATCAGCTTTGTGAGGGAGATCTCAAATCCGTCCATTATTATCAATGGTGTGTTCACATTGGTTTTCAGACCGGCATTGTACTCCTGAACACTCATTGGTAATGAGGAGCTCCCGCGTAGTGTAAGTTGAGGAATAACATTGGGATTACTCCCGAGATTATTGTCGACGGTGATATTAAATGCAGGATCGATGTTTTTTAGAGTCTGAACCAGATTTTGACCTCTGTAGGCTTGAATCTCTTTAGCTGTGACTGTTGAAACTGAACCGGTATAGCTCTCTTTTGACTTGTTAAAAACGCCTGTCACAACAATGTCATTTGTCTCCAAGGCATCGTCCTCCAAAACAACATTAATGGTGGACTGTCCGGTGTAGTTCACCTCTTTGCTCTTCATGCCAAGAAATGAAAAGACCAGTACTTTGCCATTATCAGGGACTGTTACAGTGTACAACCCATTAATATCGGTAGCCTTTCCGGAGGTTGTGCCTTTGAACAATACAGAGGCTCCGAAGACAGGCTTGCCATAGGTATCTCTTACTACACCTTTTACCTCCTTCTTTTCGCGGGGCTGTAGTCTTTGCTGAACCTGTTCTCTGGCATTGCTTTTTTTAATTATAATAATATTGTCTTTTATCTCGTATTCCAGCTGGGAAGATGAAAGAAAGAAATCAAGAATCTTTGTTATCTTCTCATTTGTGAATGAGATGTTTTTCTTTTCCAGCTTTGCAACATCTGCATCGCTGTAAACGAATGAGAAGTCACTCTGTGCACTTATTGCCTTGATAACCTCTTTTATCGAGGCTTCGCGCATATTAAGAGTAAAACTATCCTTCTGAGCATATACTGCCCCGAAGGATTGCACCGAAAGGAGCAATAATAATAGAGTTTGCTTCATCTTTCTAAAAATTTTCATACATTTAAGTGTTTTTTTAAGGTTATAAAATTTGGCCCAATCGTTGGTAGCGAAGGTTGGCCGGTTTTCCTTGAGACAGGGGCGTTTATCCTAAACGCCCTTTTTATCGTTATTTTTCTAATAATATTATTTTGTCCTTATAGGCATCAATTTTTATTCTGTTAGTTTTTTCTATTGTTTCAAGCACTTGGATATAACTTAATTCGCGCTTTAGTTTGAAAGAGAACGGGAGATTTTCCAGTTCCCCGGCAGCGAATTCATATTCAAATCCGTAATTCCTGGATAGCTCCTCTATAATGTATCCCAAGGTACGATTGTCAAAGTACCAATAGCCGTCTTTCCACGCAATATATTCATCTACATTGACATTCTGAGAAGTAAGTTTTCCGTCTGACGTGTTGAACAGAGCCTGCTGAGAAGGTTCTAGTACAAGAGAAAACCTTCTGGAAACATCTGTAACCTTCACGCTCCCTGTAACTAAAGTGGTCCTTATCTCTGAACGATCGCACCGGACGGCAAAAGAGGTTCCAAGTACCTCTACATTAAGTCCGCCTGTTGACAAGATAAATGGTCGGGATGCATCTTTTGATATCTCAAACCATGCCTCTCCCTTGAAAGCCACACGCCGCTCCTTCCCTGAGAAGGGAATAGAATAGGTTATCTCCGAATTTGAGTTGAGCATTACTCTCGAACCATCGGGTAACACTAATTTATGAGTGCGCCCTGTCGGTACAATAACTGAATATTCTTCTGGTATGGGTTTATCAGAAGATGATTTCTTCATAGATGCAGGAAATTTTTCTGAAAGTAGATTTGTCTCATCATTTTTCAGGTTTATACTCTCTCCGGATGGCAACTTGAGGACAACACTCTGGTATTCTATCACCGGGTAGTTTCCCTTTCTCCCGGGGACAAACATCAGCACAGCCAAAGCTATAACTATAACAGCTGCCGCCGCTGAATACCTTACAATACCTCGGTACAGCCTGATTCGACTTATCTTTTTAGCCACAATATTCTTCTGGAGCTGATGCTCCTCATCGCTGCGGTACGTATGTTGCAGACCCTGTTCCACAAAATCTGCGGAGCATAATTTATTAAAGGTCTTCTCGTTTGATTCTGAAGCTGAGCGCCAGTTCTGCAGCTCTGCCTCTTCATCTGTGGTACTGACCCCCAGAATATGACGGGTGATCAGTTCCGGAATCCTGTTGTTTACAGATTTGTCCATCTTGTTCGCATTTACTACTAATACGCTTTAAGAGCGATTTGGAATAAAAGCTTTTAAAAAAATATCAGATAGAGATCAACAACAGGAAGAGTTCTTCCATGATCTTCCGGATCCTTGCATTAGAAATAGATTTCTGTTTTTTAACTGTATTGATAGATACGTTAAGCTTCTCGGATATTTCCTGAAGCTTCATCCCTTGCATGCTCATAAGACATATTGTCCGGCATGAAGAGGGTAGACTATCGATTGCCTGGGAAAGATTATGCAAAACTTCTGCTTCAATAATATTTTCCAGAAATGACTCTTCTGATTCTTCAAAATTGTGAAGTTTCTCAAAGCGTTTCTTTACATCTCTTTTTCTGAGCTTTGTAACAGCCTCATTCCGGATAAATTTGTAAAGAAAACCTTTGGCCATTGGTTCAGATGTAATTCGCTTTCTGTTTTCCCACAGACTTACGAAAGCCTCCTGCAGAATATCATCTACTTCATAGTTATTGTTGAGGTATTTATATGCAAAATATCTCAGCTGTACGGCGTATTTGTCATAAAGAAAGTTAATAACACGACTCTCCCCGGACAATGCTCCATTTAATATGATGTCATTTTCTGTCATATCTCAGAGTGATGAACCTCGGCAATTCCTCAATATCTTTTCGGTAAATATAGATAATTATTCGAAATCGTTCATAAATCCACGTCTTTGGGTTTATCTTAATAGAAAATGTCGTCACATAACATTTCTGAAATGTGACGACAGTTGTGACCGGTCAGGCCGGCACTGTTTAGCCCACCTTCATCATACGGGGGCCGGCACCATTTTCTCTTAGTTTCTGTGCAGCGGCTTTTGCCTCTTCCGCTCCATTAGTATCACCATATGATTCTAGAAGCATGGCTTTAATTAGGTAAAAAGGTAATTTATCAGACGGATCTTTTGCCGCCACAATCACGAAATCAACCAGTTCTGTCGCTTTTTTCTGCAGCTGTTTATCCTTGCGGCCAACAAGTTTAGTAAGGTAGGTCATCACATAGATTGATTTGAGCTGTTGTGGCCCGGGATAGTCTTGCTCCACAACAGTATGAACGGCTTCTATCATCTTGCCATATTCCCGGTGTTGGGCATACCCCGCCGTCTGCAACTGAATAAGACAAAACGGTGCCAATTCGTCGTCCGACTCCGAAAGGAGGGAGACAAGCGCTTCATAACGCTTCTGATCAAAGTTATCAACAGGTTCAGGTTCCTTGTTTCTGAATCCGTTCACGGCTATCATAAGAGTTGAACCGAGCTTGTTACCTACACGATCCTTACCCACTGCCTGCTCAAATGCTTCACGTTTGGCGAATACTCTACGGGAAGGCTCTGCAAGCGGATCAACCACATTCGACTCGTACAGCTTCCAGTTTGTTTCCGTCATCATCTGCTCATCGGTAAGGCCGTTTAGATATTCAACCGTTACATTGTCGATCTCATCACTCATACTTGCCCTGCGCAGAACGCTCACGTATTCACTCAAAGTCCGGGCACTCTTCTCGCCAGCCTCATATCGTTCCTTAATACCTTTCAGATTAGCTGCAGGATCGGTCGCAATCTTGCCCTGTTCCATCATATATTCCACAGTTCCTGCACCTGCCACACGGTGGATAACCACTTGTGTAACCGGGTCTATGAACAGCAGAGTGGGAAATGCCGACACACCATACTTGTCCTTCAGCATGACGCCCTCACCTTTTTCCATATCGTATTTTGCGTTGACGAAATGTTCATTGTAATAGTCCGCTATCATGTCATTCGTGAAAACATTTTTGTCCAGCATCTTACACGGACCGCACCATGTCGTGTAGCAGTCAACGAATATGATCATTCTGGCCTGTTTGGCCTTGTCTATGACTCCCTGCCAAGACTTGTTTTCGTCGAATACGATCTTGCGATTCTGCGCCGTGGCACCCGTTGTAAGCACTAGCCCGGTCACTAGCAGAATAAAATACAGTTTTTTCATTTTTTTATTATTGCAGTTTGAATTAATTACGTGTTATCTTACCAGCACCCATTTCCAGGCCATATCCTTGACCTTACCAAAACCGGTATAGCTCCTGTCTGTATTGGCGTCTATCGCGCCGTTCGTAGCATCCATGACCATCTGGTGAACAGTGCCCTTCTGCGTCGATTCGTTCCATGTGGCCACATACACAATTTTGTTATTGTTCAACAACATACCCGTGACAACAAGAAGGTTGTAGTAGTATTTTTGTATCCTCACGCATGTAACTGCTTCGCCAGCGGGGGCCTCCCATACTTTTGTGGCAGGGTTGCCCGACCCAGGTCGGAAAAGGTATACTCCGTTTCCTGCACTGTAATAAAATACCGTTCCCAGCGTACCTGCAGAAGCCGATGAGGCATTAGCGATGTCAGGGCAATTGCTCATGTTATAATTACCTTTAGCGATATTCGTAGATGTAATATTCGTAGTGTAAAGATCAGACACAAGCAGTGCATATGTGTTGCCATTTTTCATAAGTGAATATTCGTAGTTGCTGTATCCGAAGTCGGAAGCTACCATTTGCATTCCCGTATTATTGATATCGAAGGGTGCAGAAGCCACCTGTGTCGGAAATTTATCCAACTTTACTCCCGATGTTGCCACGCCGAGGAAACGTGTATTGGTTTGGTCATACACTAAGGCATCGAAAGATAATAGGTAATCGGGTACCCAGGCAGCCAGTTTTCCATATGTTCCGGTATAGGCATCCTGATATTTGTTAAGGTTCCTGTTCCCGCCAACATATCTGTGTACTTTGTCATTGTTGATCATTACTTCTCCTCCTGCACTGCCGCCGGATCCTCCCGATCTCCAGAATGTGAGATTCTTTCCGCCACCCGGTGTAGTCCAGAACAGCTCCTCAAAATCATAAAGTTTCGTAAAAGTCAGGTTTACAACTGCAGCGTCATGCTCCGATGCAACAATGATGTCACCTCCTCCTGCAAGGCCTATACCTCCCATGGAATGTTTGAACGATATCGGTTTTCCGCTCAATCGCTCTCCGTTGGAAGACGAATAAGCGTCGAGGAAAAATTTCTCTGTACCCTCTGTATAGCCCTTTTTAATTCTGTTGTTAGCTATAAGGCCTAAATCTGTGTCTCCGTTGCGTTCATACAGGATCATCCAGCCATCGGTAATCGATTCTTCTATGTTTATAGTGAACTTCATATATGTTTCGACCAGAGTTTCCCGGTGCTTTGCTACTAGCATTAGTGTCCATGACCCCGCAGGCTGCACAATAGAGGCATTGAGTCTGATAGTCTTGGCCAGTGTGTCGAGGCGATAGACAACACCTGCTCCTGTGCCAACAGTTCCGATAGTCCAGTAATAATCGAGCGGTACATTTGATGTCTCGGTGACGCGGGTGCCGTTGAAGTACACCGCAGGTTCAAGAGTAAAATTTTCATAACGCGACAAAGAATAGTGGCTAAGCAAATGCATGCTAGTGGTATCTATAACCACTTCATCAAGTTCTCTATAGTCGTAGTTCCCCAAGTCTTTGAAACAAGAGAATTGAGTCGTCATGACTGCCAGCAGCATACCGAGCCTCGCTATGCGATTAATCAGGCTCCGGGTAAATAATCGTTTATTGTTCTGTATGTTTTTCATCGTGTTTTATCTGTTAGGGAATTCTACAATGTTTCCAAATTCGTCCTTAAGTGGTACGGTATTTGTCTCGTTGTACTTTGCGAGTGCCGCCCTGCACTGTCGGTTCATATACTGGGCCTTAGAACTCGTTATGACATTATCCGGGGTTCCTTCCGGCAGAGAGGTACTATAATATATCCTGAAATTGGACATGCCCGTTACATTTATTACAAATCCATACTTTACATCGCTGTAAGTACCAAAATAATATGTCAGCGCCCTGTACAAAGAAGTAACCTCTGCATCCCAATTATCAGGCTTGCCGACCGCATTCTTCAATATTACGGTAACTTTGTTGAGATCCTCGGCTCCTTCCACAAATTCGTTGTTGGCTTTCATTTTGAATACAATAGAGCCCTCCTTATCCTTGAATTCATTGAAATTGGCAGGTTTTTTGAAATATATCGGGAATTGTACGATGTATTGCCCTGCCGGAATCTTATAGTTCCCTAACACGTAGCCCACTTTGCTTATGTCGCCTTCCACCGCTTCAAGTGTAAAGGGACGGTCGTAATCTGCCACTTCACCGGATAGCCTTGCATTGAACATCACCGAATCCATGTCGTTCTGATAGGCAAAATTATATGTAGTTTGTGTCAGAACCGTGCCTGTTGAGGTGCCGAACCATATATTGAGTGCTGTATGGGTAGTATCGAAATAAATCCTCTCATTCTTTTTACAACTGTTCAGGCTGACCATGAACAGGCAAATCACAATTGCTATAAATATTTTTTTCATTATTTATCTGGTTTAACGGTTATCCTCTCTATCCGCTGCCTGGGTTTCCGAGTTTGGCAACGGGAATGTATATGCTTTCAATCCAATAAGATCTGCTGCGGAATCGTAGATGCTCTCCATGTTGTGACGCTTGTAGAACAGGAATAACTGGCCTTCGCCCAGGAAATCTTTCCTGAACTCCGTTGTGAGGAAATTGATGAAATTTACTGGTTGCGAAGCTGTGTTGAGACCGCGCATATGTCTCACCTCGTTTATCGGCGCCATATAGTCATCACTGGTGAAGTAGCATGATTCGGCAACAATGTAATACATCTCCGATATTTTGAGCATGGTCATTTTGTTCTGATAGTATGAATCTTCGAGGTTGGGCGTATAGAGTTTGCGGAGGTATCTCGAATTTGAGTTGGCTCCTGTGCCGTTCTCAAAAAGGTACATATATCTGTAGTCGTCCTGGCGCTCGTCGCCGTAGTATAACGCCAGCCTTTCGGAATAGATCGGAAAGACTCCACTTCCGGCACTTGACGAAAAATAGTTGGTTGCGATTGTGCTGAGTGACTGAACATCTATTGCCCACAATTGTTCTGTTGCACCTGCCGGATCGTTCATGGCTATCATGTCGTTTTGTGAGACCCATGTGAAAACTCCTGAGTTTATTACCTCTCTTGCACAAAGTTTGGCGTTTACATAATCTTTTTTGTATAGGTAAACTCTTGCTTGTAATCCCTTTACAGCATAATAGTTGAGGTGACGTTGTCTGTTCATCAGGTAGCCGTTATCTTCTAGTTCGGTTATTATCTTCCTCGTATATATCGGGTCTGACTTGAGGAGTTCCATGGCATCTTCGAGATCCTCAAGCACCTTGTCAATAACAAGCGATACTGTGAGTTGCGGAGATTGTACAGGGGCATAGGTCTTGACATACGGGATTGCGGGCTTGTTGGGATTGACAGTCCAGCTCACACCAAAGTATCTGAGAAGCTCGAAATGACAGAATGCTCTCAAAGCCAAGGCTTCACCCTTTATTATATTGTAATTTACTCCTTTGAAAACAGATTTCTTACTGTCTATAACTTCGAGTATTACATTAGCATTTGCAATGGTATTATACAACCCCTTCCAAATAGCCTCTATTCTGTTCTCTGTTGCAGAAACCGTATAGTCATAACCTTCTTCACCTGCATATCCACTTGTTATAGTGGTGTAATAGCTCCATTCGCGCGCCAGAACGCCCGCCATCCCGAACCTCAGTTCCTTGGTATATAACGGTTCGGTAACCAATAGAGAATAAACCCCGGAAAGCGCCTCCTTGAAACCTGATTCCGTAGAGAACAGTTCTTCGTCCTTAACCTGCGATTGAGGCTTTACATCGAGCCAGTCCGAGCAGGAATAGATACTTCCGATCGTCATCAACACGACCAGTGCAAACAATATTTTATTTTTCATAAGTGTCATATTAATCGGTTAAAATGTTGCATTGAGTGAGAATGAGAATGAACGAGCGAATGGGTAACTGAGCCCACGCTCCGCTTCAACAGTTGATATTCTGAAAACATCGTTCATATAGAGCATGAGCTTGAGCCTGTCTATCTTGTATTTCTGTATGTTCAGGTGCTTAAAGTCGTATGAGAGACTCAGAGAAGAAAGAGACACTTCGTTCTGCTTCTCTACGAAACGTGTAGTAGGTCGCGTAGATGTTTGATTGGTTGATATCCGGCGGTAAGCTACCATATCACCAGGGTTATGCCATGTGGAGGTGAGCACACGTTTGTCTACATTGTATGCAACATCTATGTTCTCTACACGGTTGACAAGAGTGGAGTTGTAGTAATCGCCGCCCCAGGAATACCTAAACGACAGAGCAAGACCGAATCCCTTATATTCAGATGAGAATCCGATGTTGCCATTTATTTTTGGAGATGCATCCCCCGCCACAATCTGGTCAAGCGGGTCCCAAGTATATGTCGTAGTTCCGTCCTTTTTCATATAAAGTTCCTGCCCTGTTATCGGATCTATGCCTAGTGATTTTACTGCCCAAATCACACTCAGTGACTGGCCCTCTTTGTACAATGTCAGCGGTGATGTTCCCACATTGTCTATCTGTTCTTCATTTGAGTTTGTTAGTGCACTTGATATCTTTTTGAGTTTATTTACATTGTGTGCCGCAGAAGCATTAATGGAGAAAAATGCGTCCTTTTCCGGATTACGGTACACCATATAGCTGGCAGTCACATCGAACCCCTTGTTCTCAACCTCGCCAAGGTTCTCCTTGTATGAAGTAAATCCTGTCGACGATGGTAATGTATAGTCTATCAACATATTGTTGGTAGTGTTGATATAAGCGTCGAAACGAATATTGAGCCTTTTGAACATGCCCAGGTCGATACCACCGTTTATATCGTGAGTCTGCTGCCATTGCAAGTTGTCATTGACAAGAGCCATAAGATATGAACCGGATATGTTGTCATACAGCCTGTCTGTGAAAAACTGGTAAGTCCTCATTGCCTGAAAAGGGTTGAAGTTCTGGTTTCCAGTGTAACCTGTCGATCCCCTCAGCTTAAGCAGGTTTATCACTTTGCTTTTAAGAAGGAATTTTTCTCTGTGGATATTCCATCCCATACCCACTGACCAGAATGTTCCCCAACGATTGTTGGCGCCAAACATAGACGACGCACTTGTACGGAGACTCAGATCGGCCAGGTAGCGGTCGTCATAAGAGTAGTTGACCGCTCCAATGACGCCTAATTCGCGAGTAACCGATTCTGAACCGGAAGGTCTGCCGTTCTCCTGATACTGCCTGGCAAAAGTTATGTCGTCGACACGATTATTGAGAAAACCCTGCGCAGTCATCCCGTGTGCGATATTAGACGTGGTAGCAAGGTTCCAGCCAACATTGGCAAGGATCATGTGCGACCCGAATACACCGGTATAATTAGAGGTAATGGAAGCATTAACAGATTTGGATTCGCCGTTGGAGATGGAGTAGGAACCGCGTTTGAAATAATCTTCGCCCGTCCAGTCATTGAAGCGAGTATGGTCGCCGGGATAGAAGTCTTCTCGCGAGTCATTGTTATAGGTGAAACCGAAACGGCCTATAATCTTGAGGTTCTTGATCGCTTGCCATTCAGCATAGAAGTTCTCCGTTATCTGGGCGTATTTTGAGAAGTTCTTTGTGCCCACTGTTGCATTGTATAACGGATTGGCATAGTTTGTCGTCGTGCCGCCAGACCCGGGGGTCGAATAAGACCCCAGGAACCTTTTAAGGTTGCCGTTCTCGTCATATTCGGTCCAGTAAGGATTCAGTCTCGAAAAATCGCTGAAACTACCGTATGGTGAATCGTCGGCCCTGTTGAAAGCCACGTTAAGCATGTTTCTGAATATAATGTCTTTATATCTATACGAAAGGTTGATGGCACCGGAAACGGTCTCTCTGTCCGATCCCTTCATAACGCCAGCCACATTGTTATATGCAAAGTCAATGCTGTATCTCATTGCCGGGTCTCCGCCTTCGAGGTGCAGGGAGTGTTTCTGTCCTATGCCCACACGTAGGGGTTTAGAAAGCCAATAAGTGTTCACTCCCCTTTCGACTTCACTGAGCAATGCATTGTATTGCTCCTTCATGAATTGCTGCTGATCAATAGATGTGCGAGTAAAGCGTCCCGCGCCCAATTCTATCTGCAATTTTTCGGCCGCGTTGGCGAGGTTGTATGAGGTGAGGTCGGGGGCGTTGATGTTGATGTCTCCGGTATATGTGGCTTTCAGTTTTCCCATTTTAGGCAATATGGTTTCCACCACTACTACGCCGTTTGCAGCTTTCGAGCCGTATATAGCCTTTGCTGCAGCATCTTTAAGGATGGTCACCCATGCTACTCTGTTCATATCGAGGTCGAATATCTGGGTAGCTGTGGCTTGGAAACCGTCAAGGATAAACAGCGGTTGGTTAGGGTTTCCCTCATAATCACCCTTAAGACTGGTAGTTCCCCTGATTCGCATGTCGGGCATACGGTTGGGGTCAGATCCGAATTCGACACTCTCCTGGACGATGAAGGATGGGTCAAGGTTCTTGAGACTGGCTATGATATTCTGGTTGCCATAAAGCTTGAGTTTTTCGTTCGAAAATGTTAAGGCACTACCTGTAAAACTCTCCTTGCGACGTTCAAACATTCCGGTAACAACAACTTCTGTTACTTCAGCTTCAGCTTCTTCCAGAATTATATTTAGATCCTTTTCTCCCTTCATTCTTATTTCAAGGTTCTTTTTGCCGACACATGAATAACAGATTGTAGCATTTAGAGGAGTTTCTATTTCATAAAAGCCTTTGGAATCGGTTGCAACACCCTTAGTAGTCCCTTTGATCACAACTGTTGCTTCTTCAACTGGTTTGCCGGAAACATCCGTTACAATGCCTTTAAGAATGTGCTTAGCAGGCTGTTGTGGCTGTCGCTGACTCTCCCCTTTGGGTTGAACCACTATAACATCACCTTGAACCGAATGGGTGAAACCTGTACCGGCAAGGCAAGCCTCTACACACTTTACGGGGCTTACATCTTTTAGATTTAGGGTTATGAGTTTTGTCTCCTTTGAGACCTCCTCTAGTTTGTATAAAACCTGATTTCCGGTTTTGCTGTTAATCTCATTGAGTGCCTGAGTGAGTCTGGCATCCTTTAGATTTATGGAGACCAGCTTCTGGGTTGTCTGCCCGTAACCGGGAATCCATGTAAAAGCAGCAATCAGGAAAACCACTCCAAGTACAATAGAATAAAGTTTTTTCATAATTTGTTTGATATTGTATTTTTAAACTAATTAGTTCTGTTTTTTATGGATATGCACTTATCCTTGTCGTTCATTATAAATCCTGGACCTCCGGCCAAAGTGATAGAACTTAGTATTGTCCCAAGGTCTGAATACTTATTGAACCTGCCACTGAAGGTATTAGCTCTTGTGTCGGAATCACTGTATTTAAAATCATAGCCATACCATCTCTCAAGAACCTTAAGCATCTCTCCTAAATCCTGATTGTTGAACATAAAGAAGCCTGTTATCCATGCGGTATTGAAGTCTGTATTTACACTGTGTGTTTCAATTCCATTATTGGAACGCTGACAAACTGATTCCATGCCGGGACTAAGCACTACTTTGTTACCCCCACTCCCGACAGAGATCTTACCCTCTACAAGTGTTGTGTATACGATCTCTTCATCGGGGTAAGCCTTTATGTTGAATGTTGTTCCCAAAACCTGAACAGACTGATTGAGGCTATGTACTATGAAAGGTCTTTTTGCATCGGGAGTGACTTCGAAATAGGCCTCTCCGGTAAGGTTCACTATTCGTTCGTTCCCCTTGAAATTTACCGGAAACTCTATTTCACTCAATGAGTTCAGCCATACTTTTGTGCCGTCGCTTAATGTAAAGGAATACTCTCCTCCCACCTCTGTAATGATTTTATTCTTCTCCTCTTCCTGACTTCCCTCCACTGATTCATCTTTTGCCCTATAGATAAGTCCGTTTGTATCCTTAAGAATGAGTGCCGATGTTGCATCAATACTATCAGGAGTTTGTTTGTCCAGATTTATTACGTTTCCGGAAGCCATTACAAGTCTCACTTTGGATACAGATTCTGAAAGCAACTCTTCCTTTGAGTTATTATCACCACCCATCCATAGCAACCCGCCAACGGCCAAAACAATACACCCGGCTGCATAGGACATAACCTTAAGAGCTCTCTCCCTCGCTTTTCTTTTCAGAAGTTTTTGAGCAATCTCTTTGCACAAGAATTCAAAATCTGTAGTCTCAGCAATTTTATCCTCTCTTCTTAATCTTTTAAGGAGTGATTCGCCATTAATAATATTCTTATAGGTTTGTCGGTTCTCCTCATTCTCGTCGAGCCATGAAAGCAGTCTTTCACGCTCATTTTCAGATGCTTTATTGAGCCATATCTTAACAATGATCTCGGCTAGCTGACGTGCGTAATTGTAGTTCATGATGTCTGTTTAATATAAAGACACCACAGAGGAGTAATGTGGATGAAAGAAAAAAAAGATTATTTTTAATTTAATTTATTTATACTTTCGCGAATCCATAAATACACTTTCCCCATAAAAAATTTTGACATATTCATCAGAGAGCATTATGCCTCTATTTGCACGGTAGCAGAAAGATTTGTCAAATCGTCTGATATTGCGCAGGATATAGCTCAGGAGGTAATAATAAAATTCTGGGAAAGTCCGGACCGCGACAAAATTACCTCTGTTAGTGATTTTTTGTTTATTATGACAAGAAATACCTCTCTTAATTATCTCAGAGGGAAAAAAAGGGAGGAGAAACGATATGATTTTATCCTTTCGGAATCGGATAAAGAGCAGGAGATATTTAACCTATTGGTAGAAGAGGAGTATAATCAGCTTTTAATAAGCGCTATAGACAAACTACCCAAATCCAATGCCCGTATAATAAGATATGCATTGTCCGGGTACAACAACAAAGAGATCGCAGCATTGCTTGGTATTTCAATAAATACTGTCAAGTCAATTAAATATTCCGAGATACGTAAGCTAAGGCAATATTTTGAAACGCTATTCTGACCTAGTCATAGGCTAAAACAGTGATTATACTACCGGTAAAACAGCCTCAGGTTTTCGTAGAAAACTGGAAAGCTGTGATGCCGGTAGTGTCATTACTTGAAATACTCTGAAATTTACCCTATTTTTGTTAGATTATAACCGCACAAACGACAATTATAAAAGCTAAATATATGAAAAGTAAATTTTTATCAGGTATGTTAATTTCAACTGCTATTGTCTCTGCCTCTATGAGCGGATGCTCTCAGGAAAAGCAGGCCGAAGAGCTTATCACTAAGAGTACTATTACTGCTACTGAAGGACGTCTTACTCCTGAAGTCATGCACAACCTGGGCAAGTTAAGTGACCCGCAGGTATCTCCGGACGGAAAAAAGATTCTTTACGGTGTTGGGTATACAAGTATCGACCTCAACAAAAACAACCGTGAACTTTTTGTGATGAACCTCGACGGTTCTGACAATACCCAGCTTACAAAGAGTCCAAAGAGCGAAAACAACGCAAGGTGGATAAATGGAGGCGAACAGATTGCATATCTCATGGGTGGACAAATCTGGGTTATGAAAAAGGATGGTTCCGAACCAAAACAGATAAGCAAGTACGAAAAGGACATTGCAGAGTTCACGCTATCGCCTAAGGGCGATAAAATACTGTTCGTCAGCACAATCAAGTCAATAAAAAAACCGAACGACCTCTATCTCGACCTCGATAAAGCTACCGGACGAGTTATTGATAATCTTATGTATCGTCACTGGGATACCTTCGTGGAGGAGATCCCACACCCATTTATTGCTGATTTCGACGGTAACTCAATTTCCAATATAGTCGACATTCTTGACGGAGAACCCTATGAGTGCCCTACCCTACCTTTTGGTGGTATCGATCAGCTTAGCTGGAGCCCGGACGGAGAGAATATCCTTTACTCTTCGCGCAAGCTGACAAGTGTTAAATATGCATTCTCTACAAACACAGACATATACCTGTACAGCTTGCCATTTAAGAAAGCAGAAAACCTTACAGAGGGGATGATGGGTTATGATACCGATCCCCTTTTCTCTCCGGACGGTAAGATGGTTGCATGGATAAGTATGGAGAGGGACGGTTATGAGGCAGATAAAAAAAGGCTTTTCGTTATGGACCTGCAAAGCCGGCAGAAGAGGGAACTAACTACCGATTACGGATATAACGTAGAGACAATAACATGGTTGGCAGATGGTTCCGGTCTATACTTCACCTCTTGCGTAAAGGCTCTTACCGGTGTATACCATGTAAATATCGCAGATAAGGCAATCCGTCAGGTAACCAAGGGACAGTTTGACTTTGACGGTGTTCAGCTGGCCGGGGACAAACTTATTGGAACATACAAGAGTATGTCTATGCCTAATGAGATTGTTTCTATTAACAGTACCGACGGTTCATATTCGCAGATCTCCTTCGAGAACAAATTTATTCTTGACCAGGTTCAAATGGGCAGGGTTCAGGAGAGGTGGATAAAGACTGTGGACAATAAGGATATGCATATGTGGGTGGTCTATCCGCCAAACTTCGATTCAACAAAGGTCTATCCTGCATTACTTTTCTGCAATGGTGGCCCTCAGGGGACACTGAGCCAGAGCTGGTCGTACAGATGGAACTTCCAGCTGATGGCTGCAAACGATTACATTGTAATTCTTCCAAACAGAAGAGGAACAACTGCATTCGGTCAGGAGTGGTGCGAGCAGATTTCTGGTGACTACATGGGACTTAACATGCAGGATTACATTTCGTCTGTAAAGGAGCTTAAGAAGGAAAAATATGTTGGAAAGGTTGGTGCTGTTGGTGCAAGCTACGGTGGCTACTCTGTTTACTACCTGGCAGGTATACATAATGGCCTTTTCTCTGCATTCATAGCCCACGCCGGTATATTCAACCAGGAGCAGATGTATATGATGACAGAGGAGCTCTGGTTCCCTCATTGGGACAATGGTGGTGCCCCTTGGGACGACAATCCTGTTGCAAAAAGACATTACGCAAACTCTCCTCACAAGCTTGTGAAAAACTGGAAAACCCCAATTTTGGTAACACATGGAGAACTTGACTATCGCGTTCCTGTTGAACAAGGAATGGCTGCTTTCAATGCTGCCCAGATGATGGGTGTACCATCGAAAATGGTGCTTTTCCCCGATGAGAACCACTGGATACTCAAGCCTCAGAACAGCATTTTATGGAACAGGATATTCTATGCATGGCTCGACAAATGGCTCAAACAGAACTAGAAACAAACAAAATATATACCCAATAAATCAGATCAAAAACTACCCATAATGAAAAGATTTTTATTAATATCTGTTCTGCTCTTGAGCTCAGTCTGCTCATTTGGTCAGAAAAAGCCTCTTGACCACAGTATATACGATGGCTGGAAAAATGTAGGCGGGTTCAACATGACCGAAGATGCAAAATTCACTCTGTTTTATATTAATTCCCAAGAGGGTGACGGAAAAATCGTTGCCCTAAACCTTCTTAGCGGAGAACAGAATTTCATTCCGAGAGGTACTTCGCTGAAACTTACATATGATGGCAAGTTCTCTGTATTTACAATCAAACCAAAGTTTGAAGAGAGCAAGGCAGCTAAACTGAAAAAGGTTAAACCGGACAAAATGCCTAAGGACTCATTGGGCATCTATAACATTTACACAAAGGAACTTAAGAAGTATCCATACCTGAAATCATTCAAGATTGGGAAGTATGGTACCGATTTCATGGTTTTCCAGACAAATCCTCCTGCCGATACATCAAAATCCAAGAAACCTGTAAAGAAAGATAAGGACGAAGGTTCCGATCTTATGCTTTATCAGTTTTCGACCGGTAAAATTGACACTATCAAATTTGTGTCGGACTTCGATTTCAGTAAAGGCGGGGACTCTCTTTTCTTTGTCAGAAGACCAAATTCCAAAGACTCTCTTTTCAAGAACGGTCTTTACCTTTACACTCCTAAAAACAAGGTACTAAAGACTATTTATACATTTAATGCGAAGCAGAGCGTAAAGCTCCCACTTGTCAGTGCAGACAACAAGAACCTTGCTTTTTATGCAAAGCTCGACACAGCAAAGGCTTCCGCAAAGAATGTATCCATTATGCATTTCCGTGACGGTGACGAAACTGCAAAGGTGGTTATAGACAAGAATATCCCTGGACTTCCAGAGAACTGGCAGGTTAGTGAAAACAGATCCATGCAGTTTAACAAGGAGGGTAACAGGTTGTTTTTTGGCATATCAAAGGTTTTCCGCGAAAGGGACACAACTATAGTTGAATCGGAGGTTGCAAGACTGGATATATGGCATTATCAGGAGCCATATATTCAACCTTATCAGCTGATAAATGCGCAAAGAGAGCTGAAGAAATCTTATGTGTGCAAAATTGAACTTGATGGAGAGCCATCACTGGTACAACTGGGGAAGGAAAATTATGAGCAGGTTCAGGTTCCCGCTGAGTGGTCAAGCAATTGGGCATACAGTGCATCGGATAAGAACTATGAACTGGAGTCGCAATGGTCCGCCAATCCACATACAGATCTTTACATTATTTCAGTAAAGGACGGGAGCAGCAAACTTTTACTGAAGGATGTATATATCAGTAATATAAGCGCTTCTCCCGATGCTAAGTTCCTTGTTTGGTTTAACAATGTTGACCAGCAATGGTACTCTTACGAGATTGCCACTGAGCAAATCAGGACCCTGACCAAAGATATAAAGGTTTCATTTGCAAACGAAATTCATGACACTCCGGAAATGGCCCCTTCGTATGGTCATGGAGGATGGGCAGAGGGTGACAAAGCTATATATATTCATGACAGATATGATATCTGGCAGATTGATCCTAAGGGAGAGGTTCCTGCAGTCAATCTTACAGAGGGACTAGGAAGAAAGGAGAATAAAATGTTCAGGATAGTAAGGCTTGACGATGTACTGCTTCCTCCGGGAACTCCAGGTGTCAAACTGGATCCTATCAAACCAAAAGAGACAATTTATTTCTCTGTTTTTGACAACGTTACAAAAAATAACGGATTCTATTTCAAGGAGATGGGTAAGAAAAAACCTGTAATGAAGCAGTGGATACTTGAGCCATACAACATTATGTATCTGAACAGAGCTAAGAGCGGTTCTGTAATTACTTATGTAAAGCACAACTTCACCACATCGCCCGATGTATGGATAACTAAGGACAACTTCAAGACACAGACGAAAATCACTGATATAAATCCACAACAGAAAGACTATATCTGGGGAACAAATGAGTTGGTGAAATGGAAATCGGCCACAGGTCTAGATATGGAGGGAATTCTGCATAAGCCTGAGAACTTCGACCCATCAAAGAAATATCCGATGATTGTCTACTTCTACGAAAGGGTTTCTCATATGCTTAATTACTACAGGGCGCCAGCTCCGAGCCAGTCAACTATAAACATTACGTTTTTCACCAGTAACGGATACCTTGTTTTCACTCCTGACATTGCCTATCAGATAGGCCATCCCGGCAAGAGTGCACTTGACTGCATTGTTCCCGGTGTTGAGATGTTATGCAAGAATTCATGGGTAGACAAAGATAACATTGCAATTCAGGGTCAGAGCTGGGGTGGTTATCAGGTTGCCTATATGATAACTCAGCCTCAGGTATTCAAATGGAAAGCCGCCGGCGCAGGTGCCCCGGTTGCCAACATGACAAGTGCCTATGGTGGAATAAGATGGGGTACCGGTGTCGCACGTCAGTTCCAGTATGAGCATACTCAGAGCAGGATTGGCAAGACTCTTTGGGAGGCTCTGGATCTCTACATTGAGAACTCGCCGTTGTTCCATGCCGACAAAATCGAGACTCCTGTTCTTATTATGTCCAACGATGCAGATGAGGCAGTTCCATGGTATCAGGGAATTGAATACTTCACAGCTCTCAAGAGACTTGGAAAACCTGCATGGTTGCTTCAGTACAATAAAGAATCACACAACTTGAGCGGCAGGGTTAATGCAAAGGACCTGAGTGTAAGACTTTCTCAGTTCTTTGACCACTTCCTTAAGGGCGCACCAATGCCTGTATGGATGAAGAGCGGTGTTCCAGCCACTTTAAAGGGTATAGACTGGGGACTTGAAATTGCGAAGTAGGATACATGGGTGGGTACATGGGGACGCACATTGTGTACCCTTCATACGACAGAAAAGAAACCGCCTTTAATTGGGCGGTTTTTTTTTGAGGGAACAACTCCGTTCAAGTTTCTCACATACTGAACCTAGAGACTTTGCTCCTGTGGCAAGGCTCTTGCAGCTCAGAACATTGCAGCAGTTTTTAGCTGATTGTCCCGTCCTGAAATAGGTTGACACGATTTTTACAAATATAATAAATTGAGTTCATTCCTTAGTTTGATTTTTGCTCTAAAAATTTGATTTTATATTCTTTCCTTTTTAGAAGTCTCTGTCTGTGCATTTTTGAAGGAGTAAGCAGTGAGCAGGAAAAATGCGGCCGTAGATTGTTATAAGCGTCAACAGAGTGTTTTACAATAACTTTCAGTTCATTAAACGAGCAATCCCTGCCTTCCAGTAAGAACTCCTGCTTCAGAATGCCGTTAACCCTTTCTGCTATTGCATTCGAATAAGGGTCATGGTTTTCGGTCATGCTGGTAATTATCCCAGATCTTCGCAGCATATCCTGATATTCTGCGCAGCAGTATTGGGCCCCCCTGTCTGAATGGTGGATTAGTTTCATTTTATACTCCCTGTTTTTAATTGCCATTTTAAGAGCTTCAAGAACGAACTCTACGTTCATGTTCATGTCTATGTTGTAGCCCATTATCCTCTTTGAGTAGGCATCTGTTACAAGAGAAAGGTAGTAGTGACGCTGCCGGTGGGAGATGTATGTAATGTCACTTACCCACACCTGTTCCGGTCTGGATATATTCATCCCTGCAATCAGGTCCTTATATTTCTTGAAAAAATGAGTTGAGTTTGTGGTGGTTCTGTACTGTCTTAAAGGTTTTACAAGCAATCCGTTAACTTTTAGCATTGTGTTGAACATATCCCTGCCAACATTTATCTGCCTTAGCTCTGGATAGAGCAGGTGGTATAGTTTACGGGTTCCCAGACGAGGGAGTTCAGCTCGCTTCTCTTTTGCCAAAGCTATAGCCGCATAAGCCCTGATCCGCTTGCTCGTGGATCTCTTTTTCCGTTTATAGTAAGATTGTCTGCTTTTCCCGAGTAACTGACAGGCACATTTTACTCCTCCTTCTCCTCCTTTGAAGATGTACCTTTCAATAACCCGGGGATAGCTTTTTTTGACAGATCGATGTTGTAATCTTCCCTTACAACTTCAATTATGGCTTCAACCATAATCTCTCTCTGCCTGTTCAGATGAGCCTCTTTCTTAAGACGCGTGATCTCATCATCCTTAGCCTTTAGCAACTCTTTTAGCTTCTTGACTTCAGAGGTGTCTTTTGATGGTTTCATGGGTTGAACTACTATGTAATCGACATCAAAAATACCATATTTTCTTATCCATTCTATCAATATGGATTTATTCCTGACATGATACCTCTGAACTGCTTCATCTAGTTCTATTCCATGCTTCTCGATACGAGATACAATCAGCTTTTTAAAACGCTCGTTCAAGGATCTGCTTTCTGTAGGACTTGTCTTGCTTCTTCTTTTCTTCATAAATTGACACTGTTTTTGTGTCAACCTATTTCAGGACGGGACAGATCTGCCAGTTAAAATAAGACATTGCTGTTTATCAACTGTTTATAAAATTATTTTCTCGGAATTTCGATCGATTATATTTTATATGTGCCTTAAAATGAACAATATGTTAAAACAACTGGCAGATAAAACCTACGTTGAAAATTGGTATTGAGGAGGAATCAAAGAGCTCAAGAAGGTATGTGTCGGCAAGATTTGCCTCCACATGGTTTTATAATCAGCAGCAGATTAGGCATTTACTAATGGCTTTGCCAGAGACGTTAGTAAATGCCAGATTAGCAGACGAATGCGTATTTCTCTCATTCTCAATCAAGTACTACTCACTCTAGCAGAGACTCTGCCAGAGTGAGTAGTATATGCATGATTTACAAGTACTTGAAAAACGGCCTGAAAATCAATTAAATACATAATAAGCCAATTATCAATGCATTAGGGGGTGGTGTCAAAGTGTTAGTACAATTATGTTCTGCAGAAATCGAAATTAGTCGACAAAAATTGCTACAAATACCGCTTATCCCTGCACGAGACCTCAAACTGCACCAAAGTGTCAAAACGAAAAACCATAAAATAAAAATTATTCAGAAAAAATAATTGAAAATCTCAGTTTACCTACAGATAATGTGGCACTTAACCATGTAGGGAACTTCAAACAACTCCGCCGCAGTAAGTAATATGTATCAGTATGTAAAAGAATTACAAAATGAGAAATTTTGTTTTTAGAGTTTCGCGTTTAGCAATAGGCAGATTAAGTGATTGTTACCACTTACTGCGACGGAGTTTTTCCCCTAATCAGACACGGGCGCAGATGGTGTTTGTAATATAAAAGACCGTCTCGTTGAGAGTGTGTGCAATTGTATTTATCCAGTATCCGGGAAATTACTTTATTGTCACTTTTTCTATGGTAGGTGCAGATTGCAAAATTCAGATTATCGGCATTGGAGAATAGATTTACGGCTCCCGCAAGCGCATTTCGCTCTGCTCCCTCTATGTCCATTTTAAGGAACAAGTTTTTCTTTGATTTATCTTTGAGAAAATCGTCCAAAGTCTGGTTAATTCCAATGTTGTTATCGCCAATATACTGCTTCATAATCTGTACCTTGTGTTTCCAAGGCTCGAATGTAGCCTCCAATGCCTCTATCCAGCCCGGATTATACTCGAAAAGAAACAGGAACTCGACTAACTCAATGGCATCCAGAGATGTAAGTCCCTCGGCTGATCCTATATCCAACAGCGTTTTTCCTTTGAACTCCTCTATGGAGTCCACATAATGATGTGGTGAATTGATATCCTGCTCTATCATAAGAGATCTGTATCCCTTTATAATATGATCATGCGTGTAATGCCGTGGAAAATATAAGTTTTTGGTACCTCTGTGCCTGATGTAAGGTAATCCGTTATTCTCGTCGGTCATTACATTGACATCCATATCAAGATAATGTTGAGCGTAATCATAGGGATAATGCGTATATCCATTTTCCTTGATAAACTTGAAATACTTGTGTTTATCCAGTCTGGAATTGACCATGCGGAAAAAAAAATAAGGGATAGTTCCCCAGAAGTACTTTTTCACTTTGCAGCAGTTTTTAGCAAGTTACTGTTTTTCTGTTATTTTACAAACAAAATAAATACAATCGCTGAGCAAATTGTCAAGCAATTAGCTATTTATGTGCGCTTTGCTAAAAACTACTGCAAAGTGATGTGGGTACATGGTGACGCATAATGTGTACCCAAAAAGGAAAAGGTGCGGGATTTAAAGATACTTGCCGTGAGGCTTTGGGCACCCACTAAGCGAATGGAGAGTTAGAAAAAACGAGAGCTGAAACCTGTAGCCTTTTGTAGTGACATACTTGGTTTCAGCCTTTGTTTTTTAGCGAAATGAGCGCAAAGTGGGTAAAGCCGGGGCACGTATAGGAAAACCCCGCACCTTACCTTAAAACCGGGTACACAATGTGCGTCCCCATGTACCACCAGCTACAACCGATTCAGACTTTGGAGCGCCTCCCTTTTCAGTTCAGGAGCAGTGTCCGGATTGTCATGGACCAGTTTCAAGGCTTTTACAATCTCTCCTTTTGTTATGCTGAGGTTGAACCAGCCTAATGCCTCTGCAAGTGTTGTCCTTACGGCAGTGTTGTCGCCGGAATCGCTCAATACTGCAAGAAGACTGCCTGTCTGCTTGTGATTATTGTAGTTACGAAGACTTCTGATTGCCGATATCCTGTTTTCCTGTTTTGCTTTTTTGTCCAGAATAACCTTTAGCGACTTCTCCTGTTTCTCAAGCTCTCCCATGTAGTAGTCCGCTAGATCTTTCGCAACCTTCTCCTTGTCAGGAAGATTTGAAGCCCTGGCCTGTCTCTCGATCTCAGTTACCACGGAAGCGATGTCAAACATCTGCAACGAACCTTGTGCGGCATACTGGACACGTTGGCTCTCGTTTGAGAAGAGAACAGTGCCAACCAATGAAGGAATCAGCACAGGATCTCCGGAGTATCCGGCAAAGCGGGCAGCAAACCTTCTGATAAACTCATAAGGATCATCCAAACCTAGACGGATAGCCTCAACCATATTCTGATAGTCCCTTGCCTCCCCACCGGCATTATCCAACAGCCTCTTCAGTGCCTCAAAACGCACACTAAAGTGTTTGCTGGTCTTGAAGGTATTCAGAAGAATGTCAGAAAAATCCTTTGGTGGATTCTTTGAAAGTTGCTTAAGAGCCAGTGCCTGCAAATTTGGATTGGACGATTTGAGATACCTCTCCCACACTTTTGAGTTACCCTTGATGCCTGCTCTAATGTTAGCTACATTAATTGCCAGGTTGCGGTTAATGGAATTGGAACCTGCAGAATAGAAACGATATGTAGGATCACCCACAAGGTGTGATTCCAAATATTGGAACTCCTTTTGCCAGAAGCCTACTCTTGCTCCCTCGGCAACCATACCAATAAGCTCAAGCGTCCATTTATCCTGAAGCACGTTAACTGTATTGCCTTGTGTGACAATAGTATTGCCGTCTTCAAAGATGTGGTAACCTGCTACATAGCCAGGTCTATGAAATGAGCCATTGTAACAAGCGTCAAAAATTGTGAATTTGGGTTGCATCTTCACCTTGGCAAGGTCCTTCAGTACAATGTTTATGTCAGCGGCAAATATTGAATCACTTACCCTAAGAGAGTCCAATCTCTGTCTGGCAAAAAACTCCTCAGTAAATCCATAATCAGCCATAAGCTCCTTCTTGAATTTCTCCGCCCTCTCCCCTTTATATCTTCTGTAGGTGTTTCTGAGAGATGTCCCCATAATACTCATGGGGCCAATTTTGTCAGACTTGCTGCCAGCTGTATATTCGATGTAGTTCGGAGCCGGGTAGTCGCCGTTTATATACTGAGTGTCAAAGTCGCCATGCTCATGGAAAACAAAAAGGTCGGTACCGGTTTGCTGCATTTTGTCATATAGCTTGTACTTCATAAAAGGATCCTGCCTGAAGTTATAGAATCCGTTCCCCTTTGAACTCTTGAAGGCCAGAGGAACCTGCTCCCTTATTGCAAACTGCTCATTCTGCCACTCTGTAAGGCAATCGGAGTTGTACCCGTGTCCGTTGAATATTACCAGCTGATCCATAGGGTTTGACTCCTTATGGGCAGCAACCACCTTTTTGAGATATCGCTTCAGCAAAACTACCGGTTCTATGCCCATATCCGATGGGGGCAACATCCTGGCAGAGTAAAAGTCACTCTGTATTACCTGTGGAGAGCTCTCCAGAAGACGGTAGTAAAAATGGCCCGGATTCTTTTCGTCCTGTTTTATCAGTTCAAACTGAAGATCGAGGTCGTCGTAGAAACGGTCGGATGTCACTGATGCATCAGTAATAGGAAAGTTGGTTTCATCCATTTTGAATGCAGTTGTGGAATGCTGAAAGTTCTGCACCCTTACAACCGGAATATTGCCAATAAAGACCGCTCCTTCCAGAACAGGTTTCTGGTTGTAGATATCGCTTATTTCTGCCCTTAATTTTTCAGGATTGTTCCACTCACCTGCCAAAATCATGGCCCCTAAGCCTTCGCTTTCCAGAACCGCTTTATAATCCAGAACCTCCTGTTTTGCAGCAGTAAAGCTGGCTTTGTCTATTACTATCAGAAAACGTGAACCAAACTTTCCCTTTGCAGGGATAATCTCACTCTGCGCAAATGCTGTTGCTCCTAAAACAATAGTAATCAGAAGCAATGCTGTTTTTAAAAATTTACTCTTCATCTCTTCTCATTATTATCGCATGTATACTTCCAATCTGTTGGCTGTTTTAAGCAGCTCGTTTTTCAACTTCTGATCCAACCCTTTCTCTGCTGCAACAGACTTACATGCAGATATAATGTCGGCCTTTCTGTATGAGAGCGTGAACCATCCCAATGACTCAGCAAGCTTAACTCTGAGATTGAGGTCTTCCGTAGGATCGGCAAGCACTTTGAGGTAGCTGTCCACCATAGCATGGTAACAGTTGTTTCTCAATGAGCTTACACCCATTAACCTCGAACTCATCTTCTGCTCTTTGTTTGCCACATCTATGCTCAATTTTGCCATTCCTGCCCTGGAGCCAAGTCTTGCATTGAATTCGGCGAGACTATTCTCTTTATTGTAAAGCGTGCCGTTCATAATCTGCATTTCGCCCTCCTTTTTAAGTTTATTCTGATCTACAAGGTCGAAACAAAATTCAGCATTGAACCTTACCCTTTCGTCCAGATAATCATTAATAAAGACCGAAGCAATATAAGGTATATACTCATCCTTGCCAACCCTGCCCATTGAGTAGGTCGACTTTCTTCTTATAAATTCATAAGGATCATAGACAGAGCTTTTAAGAAGTTCCTCAAATTTACCATCGTTGTAAAACTGAAGAAGATGGTAGACCTGTAACCTTAGCATGTAATATGGAGAGTTGTTGTATGTATCTACAAGCAGTTGTGAGAGAGCAGGATAGTGCAGAAAAAATAGTTTTTGAAGAGCAACTCCTTTAATGTCGGGGTGCTGTGCATCCTTAAGAACCTTGAGCCAGTATGCATTATCCTTAGATTTAAGGTTTACTTTGTTGCCTGAAGCATCACTCCTGAAAAGGAATGTTGGGTCACCAATTATGTGTGATTCAAGAATATTTGTAAGTTGTGCCCACTCGCCTACGCTGTAACCAAGCCCAAGAAGACCCAGAAGGTCACTTGCCGATTTGTCCTGAAGTACATTCACAGAGTTTCCTATCGCCACCAAGGTCTTTCCTTTTGCAAAGATGTACTCTCCTCCAATGAAGCTATCCTCACGGAAGTCACCGTTATAGCAGGCATCAAAGATTACCACTCTTGGATTGGGGTTAATGTTTGGTACATCTTCGAGAACGATTCCCATGTTTATGTCGTCAAGCGAATCTTTCTTGATCTGAGCAGGGTCAGATACCCCTGCAAACCATGTGGAGTCTATCTTATAGTAGTTCATCCAGGATTGCTTGAGCATTTCTGTATCGCCCTTCTTCTGAATCTCCTTTCTCAAACGATCCCTGAACAGCCTTCTGGCCGCCTCAATATTATCGTCTGACCCTTTGCTCAAAGGGATACCTGTAAGGTATTGCCTTTCTGGCATACCATGTTCGTGAAACAGCATCAGGTCCACCTCTTCTCTCCTCAGCTCTTCTATAACAGACTGTTTCATATATGGATACATATGAAACATCAAAAACTTGGATGAGTTTGCTGTGGTGAATGCCTGAGGGAACTGTTCACGAAGTGTTATCCCCTCCTCCTTCCATGCTGTAAGACTATTTGAAAACGACCCTTCGCCTGTGTAAGATACAAGTACATCCATCATATTCCCTGATGCCCTCTCTGCAAGCAGCTTCTTGAAATAATCACGTATCTGCATGTAACCCTCTTCACCTTTTCTGGTTGGCTTTAACCTTCCAGAGTAGATATCACACGATATTTTCTGTGGAGAGTCCCATCTTAGCGAGTAGTAGTGAAAAAGCTTGTTCTCCTTATCCTGAGACAGATAATCAAACTTAAGGTCAAAATCGTCGTAGAACCTGTCCGAAGGAACAGATGACTGGCTCATAGGGTATTTCTCCTGATCCATCTTGAATGCCGATGTAAAGTGCTGGGCATCGCTTATCATTGCAATAGGAACCTGTCCTATGAAAATAGCTCCTTCCAGCCCCGAATCCTTAAATCTGGAAACCAGTTCGTCTTTCACCTGCTGCGGATTGTTCCAATTCCTGTCCAGCACAAAGGCATTCATCCCCTCCTTCTTAAGAAGCATTTTATAAGAATCAATCTCCGTTTTGCAGGCCTTGTAAGTATCAATGTCCACAATAATGGCAAAACTCCTCTCTGCCGCCTCAAGTGAGGTGAGCAGAGAGAGAGTAGATGCCATTAGAAATATAAAAATCTTTCTAATCATCTTTATGTATTTGCTTTAGAAGGTAAAACCGACTCCAACGTTTGTAAGTACCCTGTTGTTGTCGCTGTCTACCGGCTTGTAATAGTCAACTGCTGCCTTTATGAACATGCCGGAACGTCCGCTCTTGCTTATGTTTGTAAAGAAAGAGAGTTCGCCGCCTATCTTCATGTAACTCAGCTTGAGATACTCAAAATCCGGAGTCATGTAGGCGGTAATAATATGGGATGTAGGATCTGCACCTCCATAATTGTATGAACCATTCATGTTGTTCTTGTAGTTGAATGATATACCCGCAAGTAGTTTCCCCGATTTCCCCAGATTCATATTTGCCTTGGCGTTTACTCCCAGAATCAGGTCCTCTATCTTCATGTCCGAAGCGGGCATTATATAGATGTCGTCGAAATTCCTGTAGTTCACCAAAACACCGGCTCTCCATTTGTAGTCAAAGTTGTTGCCTCTGAAGAAATCGTACTTAAGGGACATGTCGGTCTGAGAGAATGTAGATCTTACGCTTTTATAGGTAGTTACCCAGCGCTGTACTTCAAATGTATTGTCAAGCACCTGAACATACTCTATTCCGCCAATTTCATTATTTGAATATGACAATTCAAGTCTGCTAAGATCTTTACCTGTAAGAAGCAGCTGCAGGTTGGCCCCGTAGTTATTCTCCTTTACAGTACCCTCTTTTTTAGGTTTTGTAGGAGTGCTTATTACATCCTCTACCCTGAACGAATACTTTCCATCCAAAAGCAGTTGCATTTTCTCACCTGCAAAAGAGTATTGTATTCCCCCACCAACTTTATTTCCGTTATAGACAAACCGCCCAAGTGATTGCAAACCACCTACTACAGCAGTATAAAAGTTACCAAGACCTTTCATTACAAATACATCCTGGTTAGACTGTCCGTTGCTGTTAGTTGTCCTGGACTCCTGATTCAGTCTTTCATAAACCAGATTTAGCCCCACAACATGATTGTTAAATGTTGCAACCACTCCGGGTTTAACATTGATTGTATAGAAATCTGTCTCTGAACGTGGGTCAATCTGTTTAGCACCAGTTTTAGTCAAATACTGAGCCTCAATACCAAAAAGGAGAATGTCCCAGATAGGTTTGCTCGCAGCTTTCATGTAGAGGTTGTAATCCTGCTTTACCCAGTCACTCAGGTTTTTGTCAACAGTATAGTAAGGGATTCCCCTTGTAGGGTCAAGCATGGTTGTGTTGTACAGGGTTCCTGTCTGCTTCTCATTGTTATATGAGAATTTTCCCCAAACATAACCTCCGCCAAGGTTGAGTCCCCCCTCTGTGGATACTCCGAAGAGCCTTTCATTACCACCCTCTGATTGTCTTTTAAAATCACCACTCTTAAGGTTATAATTAAACAGAAGGTTGTTAAAGTTGTACATCTTGTCCAGTGTGAGCCCCGCGCTGTTATTTGTGTTGAACCATAAGGATTTTGCCTTTATCAGCTCAATTGAAGCAGGATTGGTGCCCTTAGCATTCGCATCCTGGGCCACAGTTTTTTGGGAAAGCAGCATAGTTAACACTACTATTCCAGCCCAATATATATTTCTTAATTTTCTCATTGCTTTAATATTGTAGTTATTAACCATTATTTCCACGTGTTCCATGACGGTGCCTTGGCGCCATTTCTTCTTATTTCAGGAGTAGCCATTACGTCAAAGTCATCGGAACTGTTGTTGGTGTCAAAGTAGATGATTCTTCCATCTGGCAGGGTAGTTTTGATCTTTCTTGCAACACTCTTTGAAAGATATGTACCACCAACTGTGGCTGCTCCGGCATCAAGTACCGCAGGAACCCTCTTTAGCTGTACCTGATTGGCATTACCTACTAGTTCAACTGCGTCAATCACCTCATCTATGCTAATCTTGTAGTTTTTGTCTGTCCTTCCAACGGGACTTACAAAATTTGTTGGAACAATTGGTTCTGAAGGCAGATAAATGGCAAAGGCCCCTCCGAACACTGATGTGAGCCATTGTGGAGAAACGAGAGGCAAGAATGCCATAACCATATTGATTGCAGGGTTATCGCTTATTAGCGATGTTGCATTGATGAATGTTTCGAACTCTGCACTTAAAAGATTTACCGGTGAAGTAGGGTTAAGATTGCTCTTTTTGTGGTCGTCGGCCATCTGTGCAATAATAATTGACTCCCCTGGATTCAGTAGATAATCTTTATCCTTAGGAACCTGCCAGATTGCATTAGCATAGACAAATTTGGAAGCATCTTCACCGGGCCAGACGGGAAGGTTAGCTGTTGCAGTATTCGGATTGAGTAATGCAATACACAGCCCTCTCACATTCTGTACAACCTCACTGTTATTGTATATCTCATAGAACTGATCCCTGAAGTATGAACCGCCTGTTGGGGTTCTTGAACCACAATAAAAGATCTCCTTCATTATTAGTGCACCGGATTTTGATGCCCCAATATTCAACGTCACCTGCTTGTTATTGGATACTATATCTACGTTAACTGCATTTCCGCTGTAGTTGTATGTAAAACCATTGTGGTTCATCTCTGCAGATGCTGTTACTGTATAGATACCGGGTATTATATTACTGACATTGACTGTACCTGTCGCACTAACGGTAGCATTTACCTCGTATCTCTCTGCATAGTTGACCAGTCTTACATTAAATGTTGCCGGAGTAGGTGCGTTCCCGATATTCAGGTTCACTTTAACTACTGCGTTAAGTGATTGCACATCCTTGGCGCCGTTGGCCTCCTTAAACTGTTCACAAGAAGTGAGCAGAAAGATGGACAATAGCATTCCTGTAAATATTTTTATTATATTTTTCATTGTAATCATCTTTTTTATTACTTAATAGTTATCGCCATTTCAAATCCGAAGAACAGGGGTGTCTTTTCATTAATAACCTTGAATGAACCCGGAGTTTGCTTGCTTTCATAAAGTGGTTTGCTCTGGAACATATTGTTGGCGAAGAAAGATGCCCTTAGCATTTTCCCTATCTCTTTTGTAATGTGAATATTAAACAGAACCGTAGGAAACCATGACTCGGCAATGAACCTTCTGGAACTTTTACTTTCAAGAAGATATGAGAATCTTGGATCTGTCTTGACGTCAACACCAGCCGGGATATTCTTCATCAATCCGTCTTCATAAGATATATATTTCACTATCAAAGAGTCATTTCCAATATTATCCCACTCTCTGTATATCCAGTTGACCTGAGCTGTAAGGGTTATTACAAAACCTATAGAAGGGATATTATGTGTTGCCCTTAATGTTGTATTGAACCTCTCTCTCTCCTCTTTGGTATTTCCTGCTTCATATACGCCTATATTACGTTCAAGATTGTTCAGATTCTTCTCCGTACTGTATTCATATGTATCATCCCAGTTAGTAGATCTGATATATGCACCGTTCAGTACGAATGAGGTACGGATAGCATCAAAACGACCCAGATCGAAGTCAAACTCAATACCTCTGTTATGAGATTTCTTTGTGTTCGATGGAGAGGAGTATCTTACAAAAACCTTACTGGTACTTTTTTCTGTCAATGTAGGGATAGTACCGGGAGTTGCAGTAGCTATCTGATATTGTACATAGTTAAATGTTCTGTACACACTACTCATATAATAGCCATTCTTAAGGTTTTCGTTGAATGCTGTAACTGAGAAGCGCATTTTCCTCCATTTGAAGTCGATACCTATTTCACTTTTCTCATTGGATGCAATCTTAAGGTCCTTGTTTTCTGTATTGTAAATTTTTGTTGTTGCCAGCAGAAGTTGTTCTGCAGCCGGTACAGATGAGCTATTAAGGTTGTTGAAGTGGACAAAATCGAAGTAAGCATTCTCAGGATTGAGATAGAGTGATGTTGGCGCTTTTGCAGCTATACCATAACCCCCTCTAAGGGACAATTTTTGAGGAATAATGTCAATTGATGCATTTAACCTTGGGGTAAGAATGCTCTTTCCAGAAACCATATCGTACCTTGCACCAGCCTGAAGTGTCAACTCTCTCTCCCCCACTGTCCAGTTGAAGTTCTCTTCAGCATAAATACCAAGCTGGGTTACAAAAGGAATATCTGAATATTTTCTTGGTCTTGGTGAAGAGTTCTCACTACTTAAATTTCTTTGAGGAGGATTCTTGATATCATAAACCTTCCCCTCTCCCAGGTTTCCATCTGTCCTGAAATCCACACCAAGAACGATTCTGTTGTTAACATTACCCATCTTCTTGGCAAAAGTGGCATTCACCTTGGCAAAAATGTTTACCTCCTTACCATAAATGTCATATCTGCTAAAGTATTCATTAGGCAGATAAGTAGCATAGTAGCTTGCTTCGCCCGGAGGAATGTTTGTTAGTTCCTTACCGGTTGCGTCGTATACCTTCTGATTTGGTCTGTTGCTAAGAACCGCTCCGTCTGTTCTGGACATTGAATAGGCAGCAAATGCATTTCCGAGCAGCGACTCACTATATGAGTGTTTATCTGTATAGCTTCCGGACAGAGTGTATTTGATATTGTTCAACCAACCTTTATCTACATTTAGTGTTCCGTTGGTGTTTAATCTTATCCCTACATCCTTTGCACCTGAGGCTAACTGGCTCCTTTCGTCGTCCGGATTCTTTTCACGGGTATCTTTTCCAAGTGAAAAATCGAAAGATGTATTTGTAGACCAGTTACTGAACAGATTTGAATACAATAGTTTAGCTGTAGCTCTCTGATAGTATTTGTATGATTCTGTGGGTTCAGATACACTATATGCATAATCACCACTTACATTAAGACTACCTGCTTTTTGTCCCAGACTGAAACCCTTTCCAGCAGATACCTGATAGATTCTAGGGTCGGTCTTTACACGAATGCTCAAAGGTTCCTTCCCGGCTTTTGATCTGATAATTACAGCTCCCGATGTAAGGTCACCATACTCAACAGATGGAATACCACGGATAACTTCAACCGATTCAATATTGTCTGTAGAGAGTGTTCTGAGGTCAATTCCTGAATTTGGAGAAGTTCCTCCACCTACAACACCTCCCGAACCTGAAATTGCAGGAGAGAGTGTCTGTAAGTTTGCATTGTTGGAAAGCGGTGCCCCATCAATATATATTGCAGTTCCCAAAGAGTTCATCTCTGTACCTGCAGTACCTTCTTTACCTACAGAGCCAGATATATTCCTTATATTGAAAGATCTTGCAACACTCAGGTCAGGATTGGCAATCTGTCCGCCCGGTAATAGCTGAAGAAGATCAGAGACAGAGCTGGCCTGAAGGTGATCCATTGCCTGTCTTGAAATATTTGAGGCTGTGGCCTGTCCGGCCTTGCTCTCCTGTGCCACTACCGAAACTTCATTTAGTCTGAACGAGCTGTAATTCATCTGGAATTTCATCTCCACTACCTTACCGGCAGATAGTACTATTGTAGTATCCAGATTCTCCATTCCGAGAAACTGAATTCTGATACTTACCTTTCCCGGAGCGAGTCTTGGGAAGGAGAATTCCCCCTTTGAGCTGGTAGTTGTCACCGCACCTTGTGGTAACACCTGTACTGTAGCAAATTCTACAGGTGTCCCCAGAGATCCTTTCTCTGTGACAACACCCTTTAAGGATGCGAAGTTGCTGTTCGCGGCAGATTGTGCATTTAACTGCACAGTCAGGCAAGACAGGAGAAACAACGCAAAAACAATTCGAATTTTGGGTTTCTTCATAGTTGTAAAATTAATTTGGATTAGTTGAGATATTTGGGTTAGTTTAATTAAGTCTTTTTATAGTTTTCACCAACTCTTTCTTTATCACTTCTTCTTTCTCCGCTTTTAGCTGGTCTTCACAGAATTTTATTATTTCACTCTTTCTGTAAGAGTATTTGTACCATCCGAATGCTTCTATAAGAGCCAATTTCTGGTCCTGAGCAGCCAGTTCTGTATAATATTTAAACAGAATCTCCAGATGCGAGGCCTGGCAGCTGTTCCTCAAGGCAGATATAGTATATCTTTTTGCTTTGGCAGTAACATTGGGGTCAAGAAGGTCCTTAAACTCCTTCTCTCCGTTTTCCAGAGTATACTTCATTCTGGCCAACTCTTTGGACTCCTCCTGGTACCATCTTCCCTGTTTGCCCTTCATCGCTCTGTCAAAAGCTGCATAAGCATCCTCAGCCTTATAGATTTCGCCTGCACCCTTAAGCTGGAACTCTACACGTTTTGTAACACCCGGCTGGAACCTGAGGGTAAAAATATCATCAATAAGCAGTGGGGAACCATTCATGCCTGCATAAAGTGAACTTAGTCTCCTGAGAAGTTCGTAGTTGTCGTACATTCCAACTCTTATTGCGCTTACAAGATTGTCATCTGCAGAATTCTTTATCAGGTTAAACGCCTGAAGTCTTACAGTTGCCCTTTTCTCTTCTTTCTCAATTGAGAGCAATTCATCTGTAGTGATGGCATTATTCTCATATAACATCTTCATGGCAAGAGATTTGATCTCTGAATTCTTGTTTTTGATTTGCTTTCTCCAGAACCTGACGTCTCCCTTTTTAATGGTCATCGCTTCGTTCAGATCGCCATTGGCGTTTGAGCTGTTTGTAAACTGACATGTAGGGTCACCAATAAGATGAGATTCAAGTGTCATTTGACCCTTTGCCCAATTACCTACCGATACTCCCAGGTTAAGCAAGCCAACAAGCTGGTTTGTCCATGTATCCTGAAGTGTGTTTACAGAATTGGCCTTTACCACGATTGTAGAGCCCGGATTGAAAATGTAATGTCCGCTTATATAGTCGTCAAGGTGGAAAGACCCGTTGAAACATGCGTCAAAAAGAATAACCTTTGCTCCTGATTCATATCCGTAAAGATCTGGTATATTTATGTCGATTGCGGCATCTTCCAGACTGTCTTTCAACATCACCTCCGGCTTGAAAGCATCGTTTACCCACGATGCAGGAACACCGTAATTGTCTATATAATACTGCTTGGAAGCTGTCGTATCCTTTGCTCCGCGAATTTTTCCCCTGAAGAACTTCTTCGACTGGTCCAGCCACACTTGTGTACTTGAAGAGATTGGAGAGCCATTCATCATCTGCCCGTCTTCCGATCCGTGGTGATGCAGGATAGCCAGGTCAAGATCTTTTCTTGCAAGTTCTGCCAACAGTCTGTATTTTACATTGTCGTCATAAGTATAGTCGATATAGTTGACTGACCTTTTTGGGTCCTTCAGGAAAGGGAACTGCTCCATCAAGGCATATTTTTCATCAATTCTTGCGACCATACAGTCTGAATTGTACCCATGACCTGCATAGTAACTTATCTGACTCATTGCCCTTTTGCTCTCTTTCTCTTTTGCAACCTTAGTAAGGTATTCCGATATAAGCTGATACTTTGTCTTACCCGGAGTAGCCGGTGCTTTTACCCTTGCGCTGTATATATCGCAATGAATTGTCTGCGGACCGTCGTACGCAAGTGAATAGTAGTGGTACAAAGGAGTAATCGAATCCCTTTTTATATAGTTGAACTTAAGGTCAAAGTCGTCATAATACCTGTCCGATGGTATGGAAGAGTCTGTCCATGCTCTTTTTGGGTCCATCTTAAAGGCTGTTGAGAGGTGATGCGCGTCTCTTATCATTGGAACAGGAATGTCGCCGATAAAGACAGCTCCTTCCAGGTTGTTGTTTTTATACAAATTGAAGAGCGTAGCTTTTATTGAATCAGGCACTCCCCACTTGTCGACAATCACTAAGGGATTCAATCCCTCCTTTATAATTGAATTTGCATATTCATCTATGGAGATCCTGCAATTTTTATAGGTTTCCTTGTCTACAACTATTGCTACTCCTCTTTTTACCGGTCCTGCAATTAATGTATTAACAGAAAAACTGAGCGATATTGCTATTAACAGGCTAATTTTAAATAATTTCATTTTTAATTGTGAATTGTTAAGTGTACGTATATAATAATACAAATTCCGCTAATCTACCGATCACGAAAATTTTAAAATAGAGCAGTGAGACGAGTTTTTTCATCTCACATATACAATCATAAAATAAGTTGCTGATTCTTTTCAAACAGAGACTCCCTGCCACGATGGAACAGGGCCTGAAATGTCTTGATTTTTGGTGGAACAACCGACAGCAAAAACGTTCTTTGCACATCCGGTGGTAAAACTGCCGGAGAATAATCTATCAAAATTGTAAAACTACCATTTGCAGAATAGTGATCGGTGCTCAATAAAAAATACTTAAGGGAACAACAATCATCTTTTTTAGGTTGCTTGGTTTCCAGATGTGCACCACAAACGCAATGATGGTTAGGGTCTTTTTTATGAACCTCTTTAACACATGAACACTCTGTTTTTATACCAAGAATTGATATTTGAGAAGCGTGGTCGCAATGACAGGAGTACCTTCCAATACCTATGATTGTAGTGAGGTATATGGAGAGTGCAAATACAGAAAATAGAGTCCTTTTAGTTCCCACGATAACTTATTTTTGGACAATCACAAAAGTATGAAAAATTGGTTAAAATCCAAAGAATATGTAATCTTTCCCCTCTGAGACTATAGTGTTTGCTGACAATCTTGCCTTTACCACCACTTTGTCGTTAATGTCAGAAAACAACAATAAAACCCGATTTTCACCCTGATTTCCGGATTTTAGATACCACACCTTATAGTTTGATATGTTTTTGAGCAAATTTTCAATATCTGAATCTACGTTTGATATAGCCAGAGGGCCTCGCATAAATTTTAATTTTCCGGAGAGAGGTCTTACCATCTCTTTAAACTGGACTGGGATTGCAACTGTTTTTATTGAGTCCGCTGTAATGTTCACAGGAGTTGAGTAGTGTTTTAACAACTCCCTTGCCCCCTCTTGCAAATCTCCTGATGGTGAACTAAAAACTATTGATATATATTTTTCTCCGACAGGTGCCTGAAGCTGGAACTTTGAAAGGCAATTATAAGAACTGAGGGTGTCCGCAGTAATACATCTGAATGTATGCTGCGAATAGATTCCATAGGCATCTTCGGCCGTAGGCATCGAATATATCTCTATACTGTAATCCTGTCCCTTGTATTTAACCTCTAATGCCCTCAGATCACGGAATCCGTACTCCAGGTAAAGGTCGCTGCCTCCATTCATAAAACCGTACAGTGCGGCCCCCTTGAAATTTCTCTCCCGTATTACCGTTATTTCATCCTCTGTCTGCGCAATGGCAGCATAGTACGAAACGCAGCACAGAGCCATTATGAGTATAATCTTTTTTGCCATGATATCAATCAGGTGCAAGTCACCTCTGTAACTTCAATTTTATTTCTGTCGCCAATACCCAGTTGTAGCTCCCGGGCAAGGTCTATGAACCTGGAAGCGGTAGGTTTGTCTACTGTTTGAATTCCTTCGTCAATCCTCTTTTTTACAACCACATCGTGTCCAATCCTATCCACTGCCACAGGGTCGCTACCTATGAGCAACATATTGTAATTGCATATAAACTGAGGATTTGCACCCGGACCTCCATCGAAACAGCCTATAAGCCCGTCTGCAATGTTGAGCACAACCTTGTCCCTCAACGGAGCAAAGGCACACACATATGCCGATGTCTCGTGCCATAAATTCTTATGGAGCCTGCCTGTGTTTGTAACCGAGCCATAGGCAAGGTTTTTCAGACATAGAGTAGTAGTAGGTCCTGCATTCTTGAGAATAGGCAGATTTATGATTTTTGTAACCTTCTCTGTTACAATCTTTGTAAAGTAAGACTCCTTGCCTCCGTTAACCATGAACGGGATAGTGTAGGCATCGTACTCACCCACCACATCGGCATAGAAGAACTGATTCTTGTCTACCCTCTCTTCTGCATAAAGCTTACCATCATTGCCGTAATATCCCCCTTTTTCGTCCTGACACTCGGTGCCTGTAATTGTTATTCCCGGGTAATTCTCTTTTGTGTATCCGGTCTCTGTTAGCTGCATCTCCCGTCTGTCCCAGATTACTATGTTTTCGCGTGGGATCCCGGCTTCTTCAAGCTGCTTTATTACAGATTTGGTAACCGCATGCGATGTTGTCAGAATTTTGCCTGCAACAGGATTTACTTTCAACCCAATAATATCCTTTGGAGAGACAAATTTCCTCCATGCCTTTTTGAGACTCTTCTGGTTGGTAAGGCTCAGCATTCCCTCCTTGAGCATCTTGTATGCTGCCTCCTCAGAGGCGACACCGTCAACAACAGATTTGTCATGCAAACACTTTACCACCTTACCGGGATAGAGACCCGGCATTGAATGCTTTGTTCTCGGAACCGCAAGTGCATCTTTGATGTTTGTTGCAGGTTTCTCTTCCTGAGCCAGAAATCCTGTCGATTCTGCTGCTTTGATTACCGGATTGATTGCCAGGCTGGCACCACCGATGGAGACAAGTTTAAAAAAATCCCGTCTTTTCATATTGCTGAATTTTATAATTAAATTAGGCTATAAACTCCAATCGGTACCCTCTTTGGTATCCTTTATCTGAATACCCAGAGAGTTTAACTTATCTCTTATCTGGTCGCTGGCTGCAAAATCTCTGTTTGCCTTTGCCTGCCGCCTCATCTCCAGAACCATATCCATAACACCATTAAGCACCTCTCCGTTTCCGGATTGCGCCTGCTCATCGGTCAGGCCAAGCACCCCGATTGCAATTTCTTCAAAAAGTCTTGCAAGAGCCTCCTTGTCGCCGGAATTTATCTTTATCTGCTTATCCTTTGCAAGGTTCACTATTCTGACAGCCTCAAAAAGATGAGCCATTGCTATAGGTGTGTTCATATCGTCACACAGGGCGGTATAGACTCCTTCTGTAACCTCATTCAATTCAGTCAAATGTTCTGCATCAGGCGAAGTTGTAAGACTATTTACATCTCTTGCTGCCTGCATCATTCTCTTTAGTCCCTTTTCTGCTGCCTGAAGAGCTTCGTTGCTGAAGTCCAGGGTGCTTCGGTAGTGTGCCTGAAGAATGAAAAACCTTATGGTCATTGGTGAATATGACTGGGTGAGTATTTTATGCGAACCCGTGAAAAGCTCTTCAAGTGTAATGAAGTTGCCAAGCGACTTGCCCATCTTCTGACCATTTATAGTGATCATGTTGTTGTGCATCCAGTACTTAACTCCTCCCTTGCCTCTTGCTGCTGTATTCTGGGCCAGTTCACACTCATGGTGAGGAAAGAGAAGATCCATTCCTCCTCCGTGAATATCAAAGTTCTCTCCCAGATATTTCGCGCTCATTGCTGAACACTCGAGGTGCCAGCCCGGAAATCCTTCGCTCCATGGCGATGGCCATTTCATAATATGCTCCGGAGCCGCTTTTTTCCACAATGCAAAGTCAAACGAAGATCTCTTGTCCTCCTGTCCTTCGAGAACCCTTGAATTTGACTGCATATCTTCAAGTAGTCTGCCCGACAAAATTCCGTAGGGATAGATCTTGTTGTACGACTCTACGTCGAAATAAACAGATCCATTGCTGACATAGGCGAATCCTTTGTCCATAATCTCTTCTACCAGTGAGATCTGTTCTATAATATGACCAGAGGCCCTTGGTTCTATACTTGGAGGCAAAGTGTTCAGCAGCTTCATTGCCTCATGGTACCTGATTGTATAGTGCTGTACTATCTCCATTGGCTCCAGCTGCTCCAGTCTGGCTTTCCGGGCAATCTTATCCTCTCCCGAATCTGAATCGTTTTCCAGGTGACCGACATCGGTAATGTTCCTTACATACCGTACCTTGTAGCCAAGGTGCCTGAAAAGCCTTACCAGAACATCATATGTAATACCGGGCCTTGCATGACCCAGATGAGCATCTCCATACACAGTTGGTCCGCAGACATAGAGCCCGACCATACCTGAATTGAGTGGTTCAAAAACCTCTTTTTTCCTAGACAGGGTGTTATATAAAATAAATTCTCGCATTCTTACGCTATTTTGAGCGTAAAAATACAACATTATTTTTATTCCGCCTTATCTGGTACTCCGTGCTTGATATTATATGCAACTATCTCATAAGTTTGCTTGTCCACTCCTGTCTTTGTCTGATACTGGACAGGCTTGATTTTGCCAAGTACAGAGAGGAAACTCCCCTTTTTTATCTGGCTGAAATCGGGCATTCCTTTTGTGTTCCATGCAACAACACTGTGCCACACGGTCTCCTCCTGCCACTCTCCCTTTCTGTTTTTAAACGACTCATTTGTTGCAAGCGATAGTCTCATTACTAAACCGCCATCTTCCAGAGGTGTGATTTTAGGGTCAAAACCTACATTTCCTCTCAACTCCACATGATTTAAAGACTTTTCCATAAATGAAAATGTTATTTATTGTTAATACACCGCAAAATAACAATGTGAATCTTAAAAACATTTCTGGTTTTAGATAAATAATTTTTCAAAAAAGATATTTTGAAACACTATAAGAAATTATGCCTACATTTGATACAAATTTTACTTTTAATAGCGTGTCTAAATAACTAATAATCAATATGATGAAAAATGTTTTTGTTTTTTCCGTTATGGCTCTTTTAGCCATATCACTTACTTCTTGTGTAGAAAGCTCCAGTAAATACAAAGCCCTTCAGGCAAGGATGGACTCCCTGACTGTAAGCTCTACTGCTAAAAGCACAGAATTTGAAGAGGTTTTCGCAACTCTCAATGAAGTAGAAAATGGTCTTAAATCTATCCGTGAAGCAGAAAATATTCTTGTTTTACAATCACAGAAAGGTGGCGCCGAAGTACAGGCAAACTCAAGGGAGCAACTTAAGTCAGATGTTGCTGCCATTGGTGAAGCAATTACAAATTACAAAAAGCAGATTGACAGACTAAAGAATGACAATAGAATACAGTCTTCTCAATTCAAGAAACGTCTTGCTGCATTAACTCAGGAACTTGAGACAAAATCTCAGCTTATTGATGACCTGGGCAGACAACTTGCAGAAAAAGACAATCAGTTAAAGGTTAAGGGTCAGCAAATTGCCAGCTTGGACGAAACTGTATCAACTCTAAGACGTGATGTATCCAGTTTAAGCGATGAATCTTCTGCACAAAAAGAGACAATTTCTACTCAGGATGCACAGATAAACACATCTTATTACATAGTTGGAACCAAATCGGAACTTATTGCCGCCAATGTAATGTCTAAAGGCGGTCTTTTCAGGTCGGCTAAGATTTCTTATCAGGCAGAACAATCGGCATTTGTAAAGATTGACATAAGAGAGGTAACAGAGATTACACTCAATGCAAAGAGAGCAAAAGTATTGTCGGTACACCCAACAGGAACTTACTCTCTTGAGGTTGACGCTAATGGAATGCAGATTCTTAAGATTTCAGATCCTAAGGCATTCTGGGAACAGACAAAATATTTAGTTGTTCAAACCCTGTAATAGTTATTTATGAAAAAAATCGGAATTGTAATAGTTGGGTTATCCCTCATAATTTTTCAATCTTGTAAAACTAAAATGGCTGATAACCCTTTGTTGGTATTGTCGCAAAATCCATTCGGCGCACCTGCTTTTGACAAAATAAGCAACGATAATTATAAACCAGCATTTGATGCTGCTATTGCTGAAGCAAGGGCTAAGGTAGATTCAATTGTAAACAATACAGATGCTCCTACATTTGAGAACACAATTGAGGCACTTGAATTTTCAAGCAGGAAACTCTCAAATATAGGTGCAATATTCTTCTCTCTCAACGAAGCAAATACCGATTCTGTCATGCAGAGTCTGGCACTTGAGATTTCTCCTATACTTACAGAGTATTCAAATGACATAATGCTTAATGAGAAGTTGTTCGGGAGAATAAAGACTGTATATGATGCCAAAGATTCGTCACAGCTGGATGTTGAACAGATGAGGTTACTTGAGGAGACTTACAAGAGCTTCACACGTAACGGTGCGAACCTCTCTGCAGAAGATAAAGTTAAATACAGGGAGATAAATACCGAGCTATCCATGCTGGGTCTTAAATATGGACAGAACGTACTTGCAGCTACGAACAAGTTTGTCCTTAACATAACAGACAGTGCCCAGCTCAAAGGGCTTCCTCAGTTCGTGATTGATATGGGAGCCGCAGATGCAAAAGCCAAATCTCTGACAGGATGGGCTTTCACACTTCAGGCCCCAAGTTACGGTCCTTTCTTGCAATACAGCGAGAACCGCGAACTAAAGGAGAAGATGTGGAAAGCCAGCAACAGCAAGTCTTTTAACGATGAATTCGACAATCAGGAGAATGTTAAAAAGATTGCAGAACTAAGACTCAAGATGGCAAATCTTCTTGGTTATCCAACACATGCAGATTTTGTACTCTCAAACAATATGGCAAAGAATCCGGCAACTGTGAATGGTTTTCTGCAGGATCTTCTGACAAAGTCTATGCCTTATGCAAAAAAGGATCTCCTGGAAATTCAGAAATATGCAAATGCAAATGGTTTTACCGGTCAGTTAATGCCTTGGGACTTCAGCTACTACTCCGAAAAGTACAAAAATGAAAAATTTGCCCTTAACGACGAACTTCTAAAACCTTATTTCAAGCTTGAAAATGTAGAGAAAGCGGTTTTTCATCTGGCAGACACTTTGTATGGACTCAAATTCAAGGAGAACAGTGCAATACCTGTCTACCACAAGGATGTGAAGGCATTTGAGGTATACGACAGTAACGGAAAATTCATCTCTTTACTTTACGTCGATTATTTCCCACGTGAAAGCAAACGCGGCGGGGCATGGATGACCAGTTTCAGGGAGTCGTATGTGTACAAGGGAGAGGAGGTAAGACCTTTTGTCACTCTAACTCTCAACTTTACAAAACCTACAGAAACCGACCCTTCTCTGCTCACGTTTGATGAGCTGACTACATTCCTGCACGAATTCGGCCATGCGCTTCATGGTATGCTTGCAGAGGGAAAATATCCATCGCTTACAGGTACTAATGTTGCACGTGACTTTGTTGAGCTTCCTTCTCAGATAATGGAGAACTGGGCAACAGAAGGTGAATTCCTATCATCGTTTGCAAAACATTATAAAACAGGTGAGGCAATTCCTCAGGAACTTATTCAGAAAATCATCAAGGCCAAGAACTATCTTAGCGGATACACCAGTGTGAGACAACTGTCGTTCGGAATCATAGATATGGCATGGCACTCACTTGGTTCAATGACAGACAAGAGTGTGATTGATTTTGAACGTGAAGCTATGAAACCTACACAACTGCTGCCACTTGTAGATTCTACCTGTTTCTCAACATCTTTCGGACATATATTTTCCGGTGGATATTCTGCAGGTTACTACAGCTATAAATGGGCAGAGGTTCTGGAAGCCGATGCTTTCTCACTGTTCATGGAAAAAGGGATTTTCAACCGTGAGGTCGCAGATTCATTCAAAAACAACATCCTTTCAAAGGGTAATTTGATGGACCCGGATATTCTATATCGCAACTTCAGAGGTCGTGACCCAAAACCCGAAGCTCTCCTGGAGAAGCTTGGGATGAGCGGCAAGACTACGCAGTAGTTTTTACAAAGTCCACTTTAGGGATTGATCGGCTGAGATTGTTAATATAATAAGACTTAATGAATAGTATTAAAGAATCACACAGCCAGGAATTTTTTGATACAGCTTTTAATTTATATTATGAGCGTGTGGTTCTTTATATTTACCGCTACTGCAAAGATTGGTCCGTGGCAGAGAATATAGCTCAGGATACGTATGTAACATTCTGGGAAAACATATCAAAAGTAGATGAGTGCAGAATACCCCTTCCATATCTTTTATTTATAGCAAAGAATAAGACTATAAATTACCTGAACAGAGAAATTGTAAAGACCAAACATAGTACACATCTCCAGAAGGAAGAGATGCTGACAGCATCCAGAGCCTTGGAATGCAGCACAATGAGCACAGTACATTATAGAGAAATCGAATTTCTTGTGAGAAAGAGTCTGACCGAGATGACACCAAAGACAAAAGAGTTCTTTCAAATGAGCCGTTACGGGTGCAAAAAGAATGAAGAGATTGCACAAATTATGGGAGTATCGGTAAAAACAGTGGAATACAGGATTATGTCGGCCTTGAGAGTACTTAGGAAAAACCTGAAGGATTATTTTAACGGACATTAAAGCAAACCGGAGATGAACAAAAGATTACTTATAAAGCATATAGTTGGAGAGGCAACTGAAAGCGAGAGAAAGGAGGTAAATGAGTGGACAAACAGCAGCAAGCTGAACGAATCATACTACATTAATCTTATGAATCTCATCGTTTCTCAGGATATGTCGAAAGATACCCAAAATCTTTTTTCTGAGGAGGAGATAAAAGACAGGCTGCTCGATGTAAAAGAAAAAATCAGGAGCAAAGAGGATTTCAGAGGCAATATTTCTCAGCTGCCACCTAAAATCAAGACTGGCAGATATTATTTTGTAGCAGCAGCGGCGGCAGCAGTTCTGTTGTTGTCTGTTTTGCTGAACATATACCAATTCCAATTTAATACAAAAGAAGAGAAAGTCAGCACCTCTTTTTTGACGACTACTCCAAAAACGGATGTGATAAACACGTTTTATACGGAAAGAGGAGTAAAGGGCAAAATAGTGTTGGAAGACAGTACTGTGGTATGGCTCAACTCCGATTCAAAAATCATATTTCCCGAACACTTCTCGAATGATTCCAGACAGATAAGATTTGAAGGAGAAGGATTTTTTGAAGTGGCAAAAAACAGCGAATGGCCAATGCTGGTTACCACTGCCAAAGGAATGACGATTAAAGTTCTGGGAACCAAATTTCATATAAAATCATACAATAACGATGACTCAGAACAAGCCACACTTTTCGATGGGAAGATACAGCTTGCCAAGGAGGTAAAAGGAAACGGTGGCGCAATGGTGCAGCGTACAATTGAAATGATTCCAAATGAAACCGTTATATTTAACAGGACAGGAGTGGAATTGATAAGCCACAATGCAGACACTACAAAGAAGGTCGCATGGAAAAGAGGAGAACTCGTTTTCGACGAGACCCCAATGGGTGAGGTAGTGAAAATGCTTGAAAGGTGGCACGGGGCAAAAATTATTGTTTCGGACAACTCTGTGCTCAGACATAAGTTTACAGGTTCATTCAATGCCGAGTCTCTGGTACAGGTACTTGAACTGATAAAATTCACCTCTCCGGTGGATTACAATATTGTGGACAACATAGCTTATTTGAGGGTAAGAAAAATTTAAACTTTAGGGATACCATACCATAAACTTGTTATAAGTGTATATCCAAATTTTAAATTTATGAATAAAAAACTTATTTGTGCATTAACAAGACAAAAACTGTTGTTTGTCTTGTTTTTTTGTTTTATTACTCTAAGTATGGCAGCACAAAACAACATTTCTCTCGACGTGAGGAACAGGCCCCTTAAAGAGGTGTTGGCAGCCATCACAAAGGCAACAGATTACAAGTTTGTCTATTCCGACATGCTTAAGGAGATCAACCAGCCGGTAACTATCAAATGTGAAAAGCAGAACCTTGCATCTGTCCTTAACCAGTTGTTTGGAGACAAGAAGATCAGCTACAGGATTGACGGTAAAAACATTGCTCTTTCTCCAGCAGCTGTGGCACCTGTAGCAGCTCAGGAAAAAGCTGTGTTGATAACCGGCGTTGTCAGGGATGAGTCTGGAGAGACCATTCCGGGAGTGACAATAAGGAACAGGAACAACAAGAAGTTTGTATCAAGCGATTTAAGCGGAAAGTTCCAGATTGAGGCAAAGGAGGGAGATGTACTTATTATCTCTTCAATAGGAATGGATACAAAAGAGGTGACCGTAGGAAAGAGCAATAACTTAATCATCAATCTCAGTTCCAGCGTAATTTTGCTTGAGAATGTGGTTGTTACAGGTTATCAGGATATGCCTAAAGAGAGGGTTACCGGTGCAATTGCTTCAATTTCATCTGCAAAAATTGATGAGCGCTATACCGCCAATATCATGAATAACCTGGAAGGACGTGTAGCAGGTTTGAGTACATACGGTGGCAAGACCACAATCCGGGGTACAAGTTCCCTGTACGCAGCAACAAATCCATTGCTGGTTGTGGACGGTATGCCTATCGAAGGTAAAATAGAGGATCTTAACCCCTATGATATTGAAAGCGTGAACGTTCTTAAGGATGCTGCTTCTACAGCTATCTATGGTGCGCGTGCCTCGAACGGTATCATTGTCATTACAACAAAAAATGCCAGGAAAAAAGGTAAAATTGACATTGATTTCTCAACCAACCTTACCATATTCGATAAAAAGAATATGAACTATTCAGATAATTTTTACATGAATGCCGAGCAGCAGGTAAAAGTTGAATCTGATTATTATGAATACTACTTCTTCAACAACTTCGGAGAGGTTTCAAATCCCATCAATTCTGCAGCGTCAGCCATAAATGGTGGAACAAGTGGTATATCACCTATTCAATATGCATATTATCAACTAGCAAAAGGGACAATTACCCGCGATCAGCTGAATACTGTGTTGAATGGTTTAAAGAAAAATGATTTTGCCAGTGAATATGGAGATGCCATTTACCAACGTAAAGTGATGCAGCAATACAACCTTTCATTACGCAACAGCTCCGAAAAATTCCAAAGTAACCTTACTTTCAACTACAAGACAGATAACAGCGGGATTATTAATTCCGGCCAAAACCAACTGAATATAAATTACAAAGGAGTATATGAGGTTGCCCCATGGCTGACAGCTACTCTGGGAATTAACGGTATTTTCGGCAAAACCAAGGAGGCAGGTTATGACTATAACTCAAGCCATACAAATCCATGGGCTCACCCGGCATACGAATCTCTTTATAATAGTGACGGTAGTGACAAGCCTTACTATTACTGGTATAACGGGAACCAGTACTGGAGCAGCAAAGGAGCAGCAGGACTATACGATCTTGGTGTTAATATAAAGGATGAATTCTACAACAATGTTCAGACAACAGAACGTCAGAACACACGCTATCATGGCAACCTGCTTTTCAAAATAATCAAAGGGCTAACTGCGAATGTTCAGTATATTTATGAAAATGAGCATATTACTACTCAATGGCATGCAAATACAGAGAGCCATGTTGCCAGATCAATCAGGAATGCATATACAAAATTGGAGAATGGAAAGATAACTTATCTTACACCGCAATCAGGTGGTATGCTCCGTACAACAAATACAGACGGTAAATATTGGACCGCTCGTGGCCAGATAGACTATTCTAAGACTTTTGGCAAACATACAGTAACTGCATTGGCAGGACTGGAGTTTCGCCAGACCAAATACAACGGTACCAAATCGTTGGTTTTAGGTTACGATGAACAGTTGCAAAACAGCTCAACTCACACTATTGACTTTGGTGCTTTGGGACTTCTGAGAAACGGTCCGTACTATATGACAGGTAACTACCCTGCTAGTCAGTTTGTCTTCAATCCATATCTCCGTGACGGAATGGGAATCGTTGTTGAACAGTTTCACCGTTATGGATCGGGTTATGCAAACTTCACCTATACATACGATGAAAAATATAACCTTTTTGGCTCTTTTCGTAAAGACTATGCCGATGTCTACGGGCTTAATTCAAAGTTCCGCGGCAAACCACTATGGTCAGTTGGTGCTGGTTGGAACATTCATAATGAGTCGTTTGTAAAAGATATCGAATGGATTAACTTTTTGAAACTGCGTGCCAGTTATGGCGTAACAGGTAATATTTATCAGGGTGCCACCAGTTATATGACTGCCACATCTACAGGTATGAATTCATACACCAACCTCCCTTATGGTGCGGTTGAAAGTCCTGCAAATCCAAATCTTAAATGGGAACAGAGCAGAACAACAAACATAGGTATTGACTACTCACTTATCGGAAATCGTTTACGTGGTTCAATCGATTTATACAACAAAGTTGGAAAGGACATATTCTCGAATAAAACACTTGATCCATCGACAGGATTTACCTCAATGTTTGTAAATATGGCAAGTATGTACAACAAAGGTATTGAGGTGGCTATAACTTATGATTGGTTCCGGGAACTTAAACCGGGAAGCTTCAGCTGGACCACTGGTTTGACCTTCTCCTACAACAAAAACGAGGTGACCAGTGTAGAAAACCCATCTACTATGGCATATCAGTTATTAAGTAATCCTTTCAGAGTAGGTTACCCTACCAGTGCTCTTTGGTCATGGCGGTTTGCCGGTATAAGTGATCAAACCGGCCAGAAAGGACAGACTTTATGGTATATAGAGGATGGCGGCAAAACCCATGCTGCACAAAGCAAGAGTATCAGTATTATGGAATATTCCGGACAAAGCGAGCCAACAGTTGTTTCGGGTATTGACAACCGTTTTTCATGGAAAGGATTGAGTCTGAATGTTATGATGGCATACTACGGAGGTCACAAGATACGTGCCCTTGTAGAGAATGAAACATTTGGCTCTCCATATTCACCTATCCCTAGTTATTTTCTTAATGCATGGACACCTGAAAATCCAACCAACACACCTGGTATAGGTCGTTATGGATCTACATCTCTTGGAAGTGAACCGAGATATTCTGATATTTCAGTGAGGGACGGAGCTTTTCTGAAGGTTCGTAATATCGTTTTCGGATACGAATTACCTGAAAAGTGGTTTAAGGGAACAGGAATTAATCGCCTGAGCCTACGTTTACAGATAGATAATCCAAAATATCTATGGATAAAGAACGACGTGGGGGTCGATCCTGAAACTCTGGGAATACGCAATCCAAGCTCTTACATCTTTGGAGTGAACATTAACTTATAAAATGAACAGTGAAATGAAAAAAGTTATATACAGCCTCCTTATAGGAGCAACACTACTCATCGGCTCGTGCTCTAAATTTACAGATGTACAGCCTAAAGGGAAGAATTTGCTTGCCACAACCGACCAGCTGGAGATGCTTCTCAACAATCAATTTACGTTGGACGATAAGGATATGCGTCAAATGTCGGGCGATATTTTATCTATATTCGAAAATGTCCCTACCCTGTTAAGCAAACCTGTTAAAACCAGACCTGCAATTATAATCTCATGGGACGAGGCAAATATTGATAAAATGGCCGAACTGACAGCTTCCGATAACACCTATTCGGGAGCATATAGTATAATCGGGAAAATATCAAATGCAATTCTTTCAAAAATTGACGATGCAACAGGTCCGGAATCTGTTAAAAATCAACTTAAGAGTGAAGCTTTGGTACTGCGTGCCTACTACCATTACCTGTTAGTAAACAAGTTCGCAAAGGCATACAATCCTACAACAGCAGCCACTGATCCGGCTATTCCTTATGTAACCGAAGATTGGGATATCAGCATTCCAACCGAGAAAGCAACCGTTAAGGAGGTTTATGACAATATCATAGCAGATGTTGACAAAGCAATCCAACTTAATGCGTTACCTGTGACAGCCGTTAACCGTATGCGTATGAGCAAACCATGTGTCTATGCTGTTAAAGCATTAGCGTTGATTAGCATGCAGAAATTCGATGAGGCTTCGGCAGCAGCAAAGTCGTCTTTGGCAATCATCAGTACCGTAAACAATTACAATCAAATGCTCTCATCAATCAAAGGTGCCATTCTGGGAGGAACATATCCGGTAGTACTGCGTCCTCTTTTAAAATGTGAAGAGGATCTCTTCTATACCTACGGACTTGAATTTTTCAATGCTATTACACCTGAAGCGTGGAATGCATTTGAAACAGGACACGCAAGTCGTGACAAAATGTCTTCTGACCGTATGATGTACGACAATTTAATGGGATTTGGAACAATGTACATAGGTCTGGATTACACATTTACATATGATCTTAATTCTGGGTGGAATGCTTCAGGAGTGAAGACTACACAGATGTATCTGATAGTTGCAGAGGCAGAAATTCGCAAAGGCAATTATAGTGCAGCTATGGAAGCTTTGGATGCAATAAGGATAAACCGTATAGACCCTACAAAATATGCTCCGCTTAAAGGAGTTGTAAATAATAAGGTTGATGCCATCTTCCGTCTCAAACAGACTGCTCATGGAGAGAATATGTACACCCTTCATAACTTCATTAACAAAAAAAGATGGAACCAGTTCGATGATTACAAACAGACACTGACAAGAGTGATCGGAGGACAAACGTATCAGCTTAAGCCGGATTCCAAGTTGTGGATATTCCCTCTACCGGGTAATGCTGTGAATATAAACCCAAATCTGCTGCCTCAAAACTATAAGTAATAACAGGTAAGCTTATCTGATAATTTCTGAGGCTGACTGAAATATTGGTCAGCCTCTATTTTAAATATAATTTTATGAAAAATATGAAAAAAAACGTTTTAACACTGTTAGCGATTTGTTTTGCTACATACAGTTTCGGGCAAACATCTGCCATAACCCTCAGGATAGGTGATCCTGCCCCTGAACTAAAAGTAACCTGGTTAAAGGGTACCCCGGTAGAGAGTATTGCCAAAGATAAGATTTATGTTGTGGAATTCTGGGCAACATGGTGTGGTCCGTGCAAGGCTGCAATGCCTCATTTGTCTGAGCTTGCGAAACAATATGAAGGTAAGGTTACTTTTATTGGAGTGGATGTTTGGGAAAAAGGAGTGGAAAATAAACTTTATGAATCAGTTTTGCCCTCTCTCAAAGAATTTATTTCAGGTATGGGCGATAAAATGGCCTATAATATTGCCATGGACAATAATGATTTGCATATGGCCAACAACTGGATGAAGGCATCGGGACAGGGTGGCATTCCTGCAACATTCCTTATTAAAGATGGTAAGATTATCTGGATGGGCCATCCAATAAAACTGGACAAAATACTCGAGGATGTATTTGCCGGCACTTACGATATGACGAGCAACGCAAAGGCATTCAATGAAGAGACCAATAAGATGCAGGATAAGTTAGCTCCGTTAATAGCTCTAAACAAAGCGGTTGCCGACGCAGTAGTTGCTAAGGATTTTTCAACGGCACTTAATGCCATCGATAATGCTATGGTTACAATTGACCCGATGTTTAAGTTGCCCATTTCCTTTATGAAATTTACCACTTATCTTGAGTATGATGTTCCCCAGGCTATTCTCTACGTAAAAGATTTGAGTAAGGAAATCCCTTCTGTCAAGTTAGTTGCAGCGGATGCCATTAGTAAGAAAGATGGACTTCCCAAAGAGGCATATCAGTTTGCAGTTGAAGCTTTTACTGAGGAGGCATCAAATCCTGTCTCTTTAAAACCAATGATTTACCATCTTCTTGCTCAGAGTTGCTTTAAGATGAATGATATGGCAAACGCAATTGCAAACGAAGAGAAGGCAATAGAAACAGGAAATGATGCCATTGCCTTTTTTTTTTTTTTTTTTTTTTTTTTTTTTTTTTTTCTCTCTCTCTCTCTCTCTCTCTCTCTCTCTCTCTCTCTCTCTCTCTCTCTCTCTCTCTCTCTCTCTCTCTCTCTCTCTCTCTCTCTCTCTCTCTCTCTTTTTTTTTTTTTTTTTTTTTTTTTTTTTTCCCCCCCCCCCCCCCCCCCCCCCCCCCCCCCCCCCCCCCCCCCCCCCCCCCCCCCCCCCCCCCCCCCCCCCCCCCCCCCCCCCCCCCCCCCCCCCCCCCCCCCCCCCCCCCCCCCCCCCCCCCCCCCCCCCCCCCCCCCCCCCCCCCCCAAAGGGGAATTCCAGGGTACAATCAATGCGAACTCTATAAAGGAATATCAGGAAGCATTAGCAAAGTACAAAGCCACACAGAAATAACGATTGCTTTCGCAAAATAAGGTAAGTATCCTCGTATTCCGGGTGGTTTGATAAGTTTTAGGTTAAGTAAATAAATAGTGAGTTGTTTGTTTGTCAAACCGCCCGGAGTATCTGGTAAATACCTGTAATAAATTTTTAACATAAATATAAATGAAAAAAATAGCCTATATTTTATCTCTTGTGCTACTGGTAGTATGTATACCTCTGGCAGCTCAGAAAAAATCCGATCTACGCATCTTGTTTGTAGGAGGATCTTCCGATTATTTCACAATGGGAGGAGTTACAGCGGACAGCCTGGACATGCAGAAAAGTGCAGAAGCAAGAACGGCCTCCTTTGCCAAACTGTTAAAACAATACTTCAAGAACGTAAATGTGATTAAAGTGGCAGAATATTCCCCTACTCTTTCGGACAGTTACGATGTAACCATATTTGACGGTAAACCCACTCCATGGAGAAAACAAAAATATGTATATGACGAAAAGGGGAAAATAAGAGATGTTATTCCTTCTGCCTATCTTCCTCAGGATTACAATCGTCCCACAATGTGCATTGCTGAGTACAGCAATGAGATCGGACGTTCACTGGGAATAAAGAATGACTGGTACTGCCTTTGTCTGGATGCCGATGCGCATACATGGGTAAAGGATCATCCCATTTTTAAAGGGCCATATAAGGTAACAATGAAGCCGGTATTAAAGCCTACCCCGGAAAATGCCAAACTAGTTGCGCAGATGTACGGCGAAAGCCTATCGGACTCAGTTGAGATGTGGAGTGTGCAAAGTAAAGGCTATATTAATACTCCTACTTATCGCCCGGGTATGGTAAGTAGGCCTGATGGTTATAATGATTCACCAGATGCCGAAATTATTTCTGGGGGAGTAAGTATAAAATCTATTGATGCCGTTGCATTGGGACGCCATGCAAACTTCTTCCACTGGGGTTTCTCTGCTGCACCTTACGATATGACCGAGGAGGGAAAAATTGTATTCATAAACTCAATCGTTTATATTTCGCAATTTAAGGACCAACCTATTGCCCGTAAAATGGACGATCGTCTCTCAACTCGCCACAATGTAGACGCAATGAAATACCTCGTTACTCGTGAAGCGTGGGATGCAAACAACAAAGCGAACCGTGAATTTTATACGGTTATATCTGAAACCAAAAAGAGAGCACAAGAAAAAAAGGCAAAGGGTGAAGAGCTGGACAATATGGAAAAGACCTATCTCAATTTTGAAACCAATACCAAACCCGAACCCACCTTTTCAGAATATGTGAAAGAACGTGTACCTCAACTATACCATATTTTTGGTGATGATGCCGCTGAATATTCACGCTATTACGATAAAAACCGTCCGTATTTCTATGGTGGAGGCGATATGGATTACGGCCTTGATATTGATGAGGATGTCCGTTCCCTGGGAATTGCCAACAACGACAAGCATCTGCTCGACAAGGCTATAACCATTCTTGAGAAGGGAGAAGATACAGCGCTGGCTACCCGTGTTCTGCAGCGTTACACATTGTGCCGCTTCACTTCACCTGCACAGTGGCGTAACTGGTTTGAAACATACAAGGAGAAGATGTTCTTTACCGAAAGTGGTGGTTGGCTTTGGCTGATCAATACTACGGACAAGAGTGTGCCGGGCAACGATTATTCTGTACTTACAAAGAGTAATGAAGTGGTAAAAATTCCTGAACTAAAGGGGGATACCGATAACAAAAACCCGGTATTGCTTTCAGCAGCCCTCAACAAGCTTGAAGACGGCAGCATGGAAGTAGTAATCCGCATGAAGATTCATAATGGTTACCATACTTATGCCCAGGTATCTGAACAGGAGCCCTTCATTCCAACTGTCGTTGATATCATACTGCCTCAAGGATATCAAAAAGAGGGAGAATTAAAGAATCCGGCTTTCAAAAAATATGGTAGTGCAGGCACTACAATTTTTGAAGGAGACGGAGTTTTCCGTCAGAAAATAAGAGGGAACGGCTCTGGTGAGGTAAAATGCACCATAAGCTATCAATGCTGCGACAACAGTATCTGCTTCCCACCTGCAGAAAAGGTGTTTACCCTGACTTTGCAGTAGTTTTTAGCAAAGTGCTGTTAATATGCCTCTTGAAAATATTATATAAAGAAAATGCGTGACATAAAATCACGCATTTTTTTGTATATAAGCACATTGCTAAAAACTACTGCAAAGTTATAGTCATTTCATCAATCAGATGGTTCGCTCCGGCATATTTATCTATCACCCAAAGGACATACCTGATGTCCACACAAACTGATTTACAATAACCTTCCTTGAAGTAAACATCACCCGACATTGACTCTCTGTTTCCGTCAAATGCAAGTCCGATAAGCTCCCCTTTACCATTCATAACTGCACTGCCTGAGTTTCCTCCGGTAATGTCGTTGTCAGATAAAAAGTTAACATAGAGCTTCCCGTTTTGACCCCATTTCCCCCAATCTGCACTCTTTAAAAGAGACTTCATCTGCGGTTTCATGTTGAACTCGTAATTTTTAGGATTATACTTCTCTTCAAGCCCTTTTGTTGTTGTCTGGTAATGGTAGTAAACACCGTCTGCGGGTTCTATCGGACCAACCTCACCAAAGCTAAGGCGCATAGTTGAGTTAGCATCGGGATATATTACCATTTTCTTGTCTCTCTTCATTTCATACAAGGCCCTTACATAGTTGCTTCTCTCTTTACCCAGGTCAATCTTAGCTCCATCCAGAAGGTTATCTTCTGTTTTGTTGTATTCTTTTATGACGATTGTGTTTACAATTGTAATTATCGGATCTTTAAGAACATCGCTAATTGCTCTCTTTTGTGTTAAAAAGTTCTTCATTTTTAAAGAATCAGTAAGAATGCTGTTGTCATAGACATAATCGGCTAACTTTACAACATCACCACCGAAAGATGCGAGAAGATCGGCAAAGCCCTTATCATAGAATTTTGCCGGAACCTCTTTTATATAATACTTAAGCATTACTTTGAATAACTCTCTGTCAGCAGTAACATCGCTGCCGGCAAAAAGTTGTTTTAGATCCTGATTAATAAAAATCTCAACCTCTTTGTCTGAAATGCTTAAACTGTCTTTCTTTAATCTTTCCAGAGTTCTTGTCATAGAGTGAAGTCTTTGTCCCAACGTTACAAATTCGGCTCCTCTTACCATTGACTCTCTGAAATATTCCTTTATCCTGGTAATATCTGCTTTAAGTTCATAACCTTTTTTTAAGTTGGCCAGAACATTACCATATTTTTCACTTCTGGTTTTATCTGACTTTATCCACTCATCCAGTTGTTTTTCCACTGCAGTCAGTTCATCAACAACCTTATAACGTTCAAGACAGATATTTTCCCATTTTGCATAGTCTGTATAGTTACTTACACCAAAATACTTGTCGGAATACTTAAGTCTTATTGCAGGAGAGGCATCCATATATTTTTTCCAGACGTCAAGTTTGGCCCTTCTTACACCACTTACTACCGGGTTCAGAATCTCGAATTTTTCTGTAAGTTCAAATGAAGACATGTACCTGTTTGTCCTGCCGGGATAACCAAGAATCATTGTAAAACCATCCTTTTTCACACCCTGTGCCGATACTTTAAGATATCTCTTAGCCTGCAATGGAACATTGTCCTTTGAATAATCGGCAGGTTTGCCATCCTTTGATGCATAAACGCGATACATGGCAAAATCGCCCTTGTGCTGTGGCCAGCCCCAGTTGTCTGTTTCACCCCCAAAGGCTCCTACGGATACCGGAGGTGCACCAACTAATCTGATATCTTTGTATGTTTCATAGAAGTAAAGATAGTATTTACTACCTCTCCACATAGATTCCAGAGATTTTTCATAAGGAATTGCCTCATAGCGTTTTTCAAAAACAGCAGAGACCTTGTTCATAAAGAAGAGACCCCTTGGACCAGCTTTGTCTAAAGAGTCAATAACCTTGACAACCTCGTCAGTTACATCAATCACCTTTCTTAAAAAGGTTACTGTCTTTCCCTTAATATTAACCTCCTGATCCCTTTTCATTGCCCAGAAGCCATCTTCCAGATAATTTTTTGTTGCTGTACTTAGAGAGTGTACATCTCCATATGCACAGTGGTGGTTTGTAATCATCAACCCTTCCGGAGAGATTATGCTCCCACTGCAGCTTCCGCCATCTATGGCAACGATTGCATCGCTAAGGGCACCACCCTCTTCGTTGTAAATTTCGTTGGCCTTTAGTTTAAGGCCCTTGCTTTTCATTTGGCCATACAACTGTTTGTCAAGCAGATTTACCAGCCACATACCCTCGTCTGCAACAGCAAACGGCACGAGTGTGAAAAAAACTAAAATCAGAGTTAAAATTCTTTTTTTCATGTTTTATCTATTAATAATTATTTAGTCCCGTATATAAAAGTCAGCTTGTTTCCCTGACCGAATAGTTCCTTTGCAAGTTTTTGTATATCACTCGTAGAAACCTTCCCTATACCCTCCTCTTCTCCATCATAGATATCTGTTCCGTCAATAATGAAACTCATAAACCGTCCGAACCAGTAGTCACTGTTTTTCTCTCTGTCCTTATGAGTTTTCTTAACATATATAATGGCATCCTTTATTTCAGATTCCTTTGGTCCGTTTGCAACCAGGTCGTCTATCTCCTTCTGGACAATACTTAACAGTTCGTCCCTCAGTTTAGGATCTGTCTCAAATTCGACAGATAGCTCAACCCTGTTTTTTGGATTTGCAATCAGGTTTGCAGAGACATTTACATAGTATGCTCCTCCCTTCTCCTCTCTTATCGATTTCATGTATCTGTCAGACAAGACATACTTTAAAAAATAAAGGGTCTGAATGTTTTTCTGGTTGTAAGCCATATTGCCGTTGTAGTTCACTGTTATCTGTGATTTTGGTGTAAGCATCTCATTATCGTAATATCTCAGCTCCTTAACACCTTTTTGGATGGCAACTCCTTTGTCTTTGTAATTTTCAATAGTCTTGCCAACTGGAATTGATCCTATATACTTTTCAATCAACGGTATGATCTGCTCATCTGTCTGGGGCCCCATTGCAAAGAATGTAAAATCCCTGGCATTGGCAAATCTCTCAATATAGATTTTTTTAACTGATTCCAGATTTGCCTTGTCTAAATCTGACATTTTTAAAGATCTCATATAAGGGCTGTTCCTATACTTGATACTGGTAACACTGTCGCGGAAAATATTTATCTTGGAGTCTGCACTTTTCATCATAAGCTCCCTTTGACGGCTAACCATTTTTTTAAAGTTATCAAGGTCGAAGGTTGTAGAGACAAAATTAAGATAGAGCAACTTGCATAAAGTTTCAGAATCCTTTAGAGCAGAATATCCGCTCACTGACTCTGAGTTTATACCCAATGAGCTATGTAGCATAACATCTTTATCTGTAAGGTATAATTTAAGTTCTTTATTATTTAAGTTTGCCAGTCCCTTGCTTCTCAACGCTAATTCCACCAGCTTTGCTGATGCTACCTCATCTTCGCTGGTATAAACAATTCCTCCTTTACTGTAAGCCTGAATAGTCAATCTCGAATTAGGCTCACTTCTTTTATACCAGAATACTTTAACTCCATTTTTCAAAGTAAACTCTTTGAATCCATATTTAGACCAATCCTTACTGGCAATAACAGGAGAACCAATCAATTTAAGATCAGGAGCTAGCTCCTTTGTTTCTATGTGATTGTCATAGGGCTTTATCTCATTTTTACCAACATTTTTTACAGCATCTGCAATAAGCTTCTGGTCAGGTATTTTAGCAAGATCCTTTTCCGGACACGAAACAAGAATTATTCTGTTTTCGTCGGGGAAAAGCCTTGTAATACTTTTATTGATCTCCTCTAGTGCTACTGATTGCAATATTTCACGCTCCTTGTTCTTTATATACTCGTCTGGAGTGAGAGCCTCTCCTCTGGTAAAATGTTCAATGACCGGAGATACGAACTCCTCATTCTTTCTTGTGGCAAGCTTTGCTATAGTTGCATCAAGTTTTTTTGCAACAACTGCTTTTGCCATATCCAGCTCTTTTTGATTGAAACCATATCTCTTGGTACGCTCAACCTCAATAAGTACGCCGTTAAGTGCCAGCAAATAATCGTCTTTCATTGGAGAAAATGTCATTTGCAAAAAGTTGAGATTTGCATTTCCAGGAGAGTAAACTGCAGCGGTCGTTTTGAAAGGTGGGTTGGGACCATCTTTAGCTGCTTCAAGTTTAGTCTGAAACATATTGATTATCAAAGATATTACAACTGAATTATAAATTGGTTCCACTGTTAGTTTTTGAGCAGGATTAGAACCCTTAATCTTGAATATCAGCTTAATGGCACTTGCCTTTGTCTCCGGGTCAGTTATAATGCCAATAATCGGCTCCTTATTGTCAGGTACAGAATACGAAATCTTGGGTGCAGGATTTTCGGCTTTTGGAATTGAAGAGAAGGTGTCAATAACCTTTTTTTCCATCTTATCCACATCAAAATCTCCCACAAGGACAATTGCCTGCATATCCGGTCTGTACCATTTATGATAAAAATCAATAAGTGTTGCTGGAACAAAATTGTTTATTACTTCAGGTAATCCAATTACATCCCTCTCTGTATATTTGGAATCTTTATATTGAAATTCATTCGCCTTTCTCATCATACGACTCCTGGAGTTGTCGCCAAGCCTCCACTCTTCACGTATGACACCCCGCTCAGCCTCAATTTCTGCCGGCAGACAAGAAATATAATATGACCAATCGTGCAACGCCAGCAAAACTGAATCAATTATCGTTTCCCTGATAAGTGGTACGTTTGATATATTGTATACCGTACGTTCCCTTGAGGTATATGCATTTACATTATACCCAAATCTTACTCCGATACTTCCCAGATAATTGAGCATGCTTTTCCCGGGAAAATTCTTTGTTCCGTTGAATGCCATATGCTCAAGAAAATGGGCAAGTCCATTCTGATTATCCTCCTCTTGCATTGCTCCTACATTATGTACAATGTAGAATTCACCCCGCTCTTTTGGGTTTGAATATTGCTTTATAAAATAGCTCATTCCATTGCTGAGCTTACCAACTCTAACAGACTTATCTGTTGGTAGTTTTTGGTTTAAATCTGTTACCTGCGCAAGGCAGATAAGAGGTAAAACCAGTACAAAAATTGATAATAATATTTTTTTCATGATTTCGCAAAAGTAATTATTTTTGATTCTAAACATTGATTTATATACGAATTTGTTAAAATAAATCGTCAATTTATTATTAATCGTTCTAACTTTAAACTAATCGATGATCCGTTAGTCCAAGTTAGGTTGGTTAAATGAAATTTCACTTACAATTTATATAAAACCATGATTACCCTATGAAAAAATTTCAGAAAAACTGGTTCCGTCACATGTTGCAGTGGGGAACTCTTCTTGCAATTATCATTATTCTCACAAAAATCTTCGGAAACCAGACCGCAGATCCGGAAGCTTACTGTCCACTGGGAGGACTAGAAACCCTAGGCACCTATCTGGTAGCAGGCTCTATGGCTTGCAGCATGACTATGACCCAGATTATGATGGGTATAGTATTGGCAATTGCCGTTATCCTTTTCAGCAAACTTTTTTGTGGATACCTCTGTCCGCTAGGATGGGGAGGAGAGTATCTGATAAAACTTCGAAAAAAAGTTAAGGTAAAAGAGGTTGTAATACAGAGCGGATCAATCGTGGATAAGGTCCTGAGAAGTTTCAAATACATTCTCCTGTTTATAATATTCTATTACACAATTACAAATTCCGAGTTATTCTGCAAGAATTTTGATCCATATTATGCAGCGGCCACAGGGTTCCAGGGAGAGCTTACAATGTGGATGGCATTATTGGCAATTGCTGTTTTCTTATTGGGTAACTTCTTCGTAAAGATGTTCTGGTGCAAATACATTTGTCCACTTGGCGGATTAAGTAATATCTTCAAATATGCAATAACATTTACTGTTCTTATAGGAATTTTTACAGCTCTTAATTTCAGTGGCATCTCCGTTTCGTGGATCTACCTTCTTGCCGCTGCCTCGCTTATTGGTTATCTGAGTGAAATATTATACTCCGAACCTAAAATTTTCCCATTATTGAGAGTTACAAGGTCAAAAGAGGCTTGTAATGATTGTGGCCTATGTGCAAAAAAATGTCCTTACGGAATTAATGTAGATAAAACTGATAGCGTAAAGCATGTAGATTGTACTCTTTGTGGAGAGTGTATATCGTCCTGCAACAAAGGAGCTCTTACATTCAACAAGAAAAAAGGATTCAGATGGATACCAGCAATTCTTACCGTCACTCTTTTTGCTGCGGCCCTTTTGCTTGGTTCAGTATGGGAACTTCCAACAATTGACGAGAAATGGGGCGATGAATCAAAACACGAACAACTGCAGAAATTAACTGTAGAAGGGTTACGTTCTGTAAAATGCTACGGAAGTTCAAAGGCATTCTCCGCACAGTTACAGAAGATTCCCGGTGTTTATGGTGTGGCTACATTTGTAAAACACAGCAAAGTAGAAATTTACTACGTTCCTTCAGAAACAACACCTGAGAAAATACAGGAAAGTATATATACTCCTGCCAAATTCAAAATAGCAACACCTCCAGCAGATGCTCAACAGATTAAAGTTATAACAATACGTACAGAAAAAATGTACGACAAAATGGACCCGAATTACCTTGGAATTCAGTTCCGTCTGGCAAATAAAGGTTATTACGGTCTTGAATCGGAATATGCATGCCCGCTTATAATAAGGATATACATGAATATGAATGAACCTATTGACGAAGATTTTCTTAAATCAATAGTAGAGATGAAGGAACTAAAAATGCCTGTTCATGGAGGCGGTATTAACACTGTCAAGGTAGATTTCGAATATATTAAATTAGAAGATCAGCTTGATACAGTTACTCGCAGAGAATTTCTTGAGAGACAACTTACCAAGTTTAATGTCTCTTACAAAAAAAACATTGAAAAATGGGGGGGCAAGAACGAGGCCGTTTATGAACTAGTCTATCCGGATCTTGACAAGCCACTAATAACCAGAAATGTGCCATATCTGTCAAATCATCTTTCTCAAATTGACGGAATGTTGTCGTTAGAGACAGTTATTAATGATAAGGAGGAATATGCATTCAGGTTTACCTATTCTAAAGATGCTCTCAATGACGATAAAATCTGGGAGATCCTTAACAGAACAAAATGGACTATAAAAGACAAAGAAGGCGCGATAAGTGAAGTCGATCCAAAATTCTCTTTTACAGAAAAAGGAGCAACAATAAAATGAAACATTCAGTAAAAATTTTCACCATTATCTCTCTGCTTTTCGTATTTAATACAGTAAACGCAGAGCTTCTAACGGCAAAAAGTGCCGTTTCAAAGTTTAAAATCGCAACACCCCCGGCAGATGCTGCAAAAATCAAAGTAATTACCATACACACCGGCAACATGACCGACAGGATGGACCCAAATTATCTTGGTATGCAACTCAGACTTACAAACAAAGGTTATTACGGCCTTGAAGCAGAATCCGGACAACCTATGACAATAAGGCTTTACATGAACGTGAATGAGCCTGTTGACGAGAAGTTCCTGAAAGCTATTGTAGAACAAAAAGAGTTGCAGATGCCTGTTCATGGTGGCGGGACAAAGCTTGTACAAGTCAATTTTCAATTCTTTGGCCTTGATAAAGAGACCTTAACAATTACAAGGAAAGAGTTTCTCGTAAGACAATTTGATACATATTCAAAGAAGTTCAGTAAGAATAGTGCAAAATGGGGTGGTAAAAACGAGGCGATTTATGAGTTGGAATATCCAGGTCTCGACAAACCTCTGGTTTCAAGAAATATCCCGGCACTCTCCAGTCATCTTGCACAGAACGAAGGATTCCTTGGAGTAGAGACACTCATAAATGATAATGAAGAGTACGCTTTCAGGATTACATATTCAAGAGATGCCCTGGACGATAATAAGATATGGGAGGTCCTGACAAAAGAGAAATGGACATCGGTATCGAGTGAAGGAGAAATAATACAGATTGACCCTAAAATCTCATTTTCAAAAAAAGGGGCCACTATAAGTAAACAATTAGTAAAATAAATATTATGCGTAATTTAATGAAGTTTGTCACACTTATCACCTTACTCTCTGTATTTCAGATATCGAGAGCAGACGAAGGAATGTGGCTAGTGAATCTTCTTGATAAGAATCTTACCAAAAAGATGCAGAAAGAGGGTCTGAAATTAGATCCAAAACAAATTTACAACGAGAACGGTTCTGCTATAAGCAACGCTGTTGTTGCCCTTGATTTTGGTTGTACAGGAAGCATTATTTCGGAAGAGGGTCTTCTGATCACAAACCACCACTGTGCATACGGTGATATCCATGCCCTTAGTACTCCGGAAAAAAATTATCTCGAAGACGGATTCTGGGCAATGAAGAGAACCGAAGAGGTTCCGATCGCAGGAAAATCTGTATATTTTTTAAGAAAAGTGATAGATGCCACAGACGAAGTTAAGGCAACTTCCGACTCACTTGCTGCCAAAAAGCTGCCTTCCGGAATGAGAAAAGTATCTTCTGTAATTGAAGAAAAATATAATAAGATTTCCGGTATGGAGACAATGCTAATGTCTATGTGGAGAGGTTCTAAGTATTATCTCTATTATTATGAAGTATATACAGACATACGTCTGGTTGGAGCCCCTCCTGTATCAGTAGCTGCCTATGGCGGTGAAACTGACAACTGGGAATGGCCCCAACATAAAAGTGACTTTGCTCTTTACAGAGTATATGCAGGGAAAGACGGAAAGCCTGCTAAATACTCAAAAGAGAATGTTCCCATGACCCCTAAGAAAGTACTTTCAATTTCTACAAAAGGTGTAAAAGAGGGAGATTTTTCTATGGTTCTTGGTTTCCCCGGAAGAACAAACAGATACAACAACTCGTTTGGGATTTACCAGAAAGAGAAGGTTACCAACCCCATATCCGTAGAACTGAGAAGAGAGAAGCTGAACATTATGAAAAGATGGATGGATTCAGATCCTAAGGTTCGTCTTATATATGCCGACCAGTATTTCGGCATAAGTAATGTGTGGGAGCTATGGCAAGGTGAGGTTTACAATTTCCGTCGTTACGGCGTTGTTAGTATAAAGGAACAGCAAGAAAAAGAGCTTCAGGAGTGGATAAACCAGGACCCAGCAAGAGTAAAAAGATGGGGAAACCTTCTTGAGAAGCTTTCAGTGAGATATAAAGGTACCGTAGGAGTTGCAAGCGCTTTGCAATATTTCAGGGAGACACTTGTTTCCGGGAACGGATTTATCTATTTGGGTAACAGAAGCAATTCACTTCGAACAGCTCAGACAAGAGACAATCTGGATACTTTGAGAGTTGGCACTCCAATGTACAAATCCTTCATTAAATCTGTAGAAGAAGGTTATGCCCAAAGCGACATGAGAGTAGAGAAGGATCTTATGATATACCAGTTAAAAGAATTTCTGGAGAATGTCCCTAAGCAATTCTGGGGAGAGTACCTCAATACAATGTATGTCAAATATAATGGCGACTCAAAAGCCATTGCAGAATACTGTTTTGACAACTCTATTCTGATGCATCCCGACAAGTTCAGAGAAGCAGTAAAGAGTAACCAACCATCTTCTTTGTTTACAGAAGACCCTATTACACTTCTTACCAAGTCGACAAGTATGGCTCCTTTCAACGAAGCCGAAGGCAAAGTTGTTGGAAAAGAGGATATTTTTTCACTAGAAAGTCAGTATACGAGAGCATTTTACCAAATGAACCTCGACAAGAATGTTGTTCAGTATCCCGACGCAAACTCTACAATGAGGCTGACTTATGGAACAGTTGGTCCTATCAATCCTTCTGACGGAATCTACTACAGTGCTCAAGGTACAACCCAGGGAATATGGGACAAGTACAATCCCGATGTTTATGACTTCAATGCAAAACCTGAATTTCTGGAGCTTTTGAAATCCAAAGATTGGGGCAACTATGGACAAAAAGGCAAAATGTATGTGACATTCCTTTCGAACAACGATATTACCGGTGGTAACTCCGGAAGTCCCGTTCTTAATGCAAAGGGAGAACTTATAGGTCTTGCATTCGACGGAAACAAGGAGTCACTTGCATCTGATGCCTATTTCCACCCAGAATACAACAAGACAGTAAGCGTAGACATTCGTTATGTTCTATGGGTAATAGAGAAGTATGCCAAAGCAAACCACCTGATCCAGGAGATGAAGCTTATTAAATAGTTACAAATTAATATATAAGACAAATAATGACCCTTATAAACAAAATAATCTGCACACTCATGCTTGTAATGGGTGTGCATTTTGCTTACTCTCAGGAATTCAGAGCAAGCGATCCCCTTCCAAAAGATAAAGAGTTCAAGATCGGAAAGCTGGATAACGGACTCACCTATTATATCCGTAAAAGTGCAACTCCTGCAAAAAGAGCAGAATTTTTCATTATACACAATGTAGGTTCTTTACAGGAGGATGACAACCAGCGTGGTCTTGCTCATTTTCTTGAACATATGGCATTCAACGGAACAAAGAATTTTCCAAAGAAGATGCTTCTTGAGTACTTCGCCGGGATAGGAGTAAAATTTGGTGCAAACATAAACGCATATACATCTATGGACAGAACCGTTTACAACCTTTCATCTGTCCCAATGATAAGATCTTCTGTTGTTGATTCAGCACTTCTTGTACTTCACGACTGGTCATACTACATCTCTTGCGAGCCTACCGAGATTGAAGCAGAAAGAGGCGTAATTCGCGAAGAGTGGCGCAGGGGCGATGATGCCCGTACAAGAATGATGAAGGCATTTTTCAAGTATGAGCAAACCGGATCCAGATTTGCACAAAGAGATGTGATAGGGCTGCCAGAGATAATCAATAAAGCTACTCCTGAAACACTAATCTCATACTATCATAAATGGTACAGACCAGATCTGCAGGCAATAGTGGTTGTTGGCGATATTGATGTAGCAGAGATGGAACAAAGGATAATAAAGAGATTCTCTTCTATACCTAAAGCTGTGAATCCTGCACCAAAGGAGAATTATACGGTACCAGTAAACGTAAAACCGATTGTTGGATATGTTACGGATCCGGAGAGCAAGGTGTTCTCTATTAGAATAACCACCAAGATCCCTAACCTCAGCAGTGAGGCCAGACAAACTAATCAAGCTATTTATGAGGAACTTACACACAATCTTTTCATTGAGATTTTCAAAGAGAGGGTAGCAGCTGCAGCAGAGAGAGAGGACTCATGCTTCAAGGTTGCAATTCCTGTTTTAGGCTCAATCAGCTATGCAATGAAGACATTTGTGGTGACATCTATCCCTAACAGCAAAACGGATATGCTTAAAGCCGTTAAGGGTGTATTGACAGAAATCGAAAAGGTCAGACATTATGGCGTGGAGAAAGAGGAGTTTACCAGTGCCATTGCCCGTATAAGCCGTCAGCTGGAGACAAACTACAACAGAGCAAAAGAACCTAAGAGTGTAGATTACGTAAATGCTGCCGTTGAAGATTTCACAAGACAAACTCCTTTGGTTACAACTCTCGATTATTACAATACATCTAAAGAGTGCCTTAAGCGAATAAAATTTGAAGAGTTTAACGCTTCATTGCCAAAGTTCCTTACTGAAGAGAACCGCATAATTGTTTTTGTGATGCCGGAAAGCGACAAAAATCTTCTTCCATCTGAGGAGGAGGTATTAAAAGCTGTTGAGGAGGTTTCAAATACAGAGCCCGAACGTTTTATTCCTGTAAGCAAAAAAGGAATGGTATTCAAGAAAAACCCGGAACCTGTTGCTGTTGTAGAATCAAGGGTGCTTACAAACAAAGATATTAAACTCGCATCCGGCAGACAACTTGACTCTACGGTTGAAATGTCGTTTGCCAACGGAGTAAAAGTTATTTGGAAGGAGACTCGTAACGGTGAAAAAAATGTCAATCTGAAAGCATTTAAAAAGGGTGGATATGCTATGGCCATGAATTTCCCGGACATTAAACTTCTGGAAACTTTTTCCCAATCCTTTATAGTGAACGGATTGAACAAGCAGGAACTCAATAAGTGGTTACAAAGCAAGACTATTTCAGTTAAAATGAATTTTGCAAATAGATTCACTGAGATGACCGGTACATTTGAAGTTAAGGATTCTCTGGATTTCTTTAAATTACTAAACCTTTACTTCACAGCGATAAGTGTAGATGAAAGAGATGTAAAGAACCTTAAGGTAAGAATGCTTAAGAATCTGGCCGAACCTAAGAAATCACACGACTTTTATGTTGATTCAATTAAAAGCCTGAGGTATTCTTACTATCCATATAAGGAAGATTTCACAAAAGAATATATAAATGGTATTACCTCAGCAAAATTGATGGATCTATACAAAAATGTATTTGGTAATCCCAAAGGTTTTACTTTCGTATTCTCCGGCCCTCTTTCTGCTAAGGATGCAAAACCTATGATAGAGAGATATATGGCCTCAATAACAAATAACGGATCTGAAACAACAGATGCATGTTGTCAGGTAGATATTTTCAGGGAGCCCAAACTTAATTCAGGTGATATCCAGTTGAGATACAAAGGGGAAAATCTTTTAAGTTCCAAAGCTACTATTACAAGATACTATCATAGCAAGATGGGGTACAACGCTTCCAACTATGTAAACGCGAAAGTCTTTTCTTACATTATTGGAGAAAGATACATGAAAGAGATTCGCGAGGCAAGGGGGGCGACATACCACGTTGGTGTAACTTTTGATCTTATAAGATACCCTGAGAATATTGCACAGATTGCAATTGAATTCGATACAAATCCTAAGCTTGTGGATGAGCTACTGGTTGTTCTTCAACAAGAGCTCGAGAAATTTGTCAAGAGCGGCCCTACCGAAAAGGAGATCAATGAAGTAAAGCTATATCTTGAAAAGGTTTATCAGGACAGGCAAAAAGAGAAGTATTCATGGACATCTGCAATATCCAATTCTTTACAGGATTATGTATTATTCCAGGAAGAAGAGGTAACATTACTAAGCAAAGTCAATGCAAAGAGTCTTCAAAGCTTCGCAAAGAAGCTATACAGCGGAAAAAACCGCATGACCTTCGTGTTTGAACCTAAATAGTGTAGTGTGGCAGAATATTTGCAGGAAATAATAACTATAATACAGTCATTTCAAATTATAGATATTTAGGTTTGGTTTCGATGTTAAACCCGCGGAGAAATTTGCGGGTTTAATTTTCGGCCACCTCCCAAAGATAGAGAGAAGCCACAGAACAATAGGGAGAATAAAGTTTTCTGTACATTTCAAATGTTTCCCTGTCAATCTCTTTTATCCCATAAATCTTTGACATGGCCCTGCGAATAACAAGATCGTCATAACTAAGCACATCTTGTCGTTGCAGTGAAAATATCATCAGCATTTCTGCTGTCCATACTCCTACTCCAGGTAGAATTGTCAATTTATCAATCACTTGTTGATCGCTCATAACAGCAAATTCGCTCAGATTAATTACTCCGCTCAGTATGGCATCAGCAGCAATTTTAATGTAGCTGGCTTTTTTGAGCGACATTCCGCACTTCTGAATATGGAAGTGGTTAGTATTTGCAATATTCTCCGGGGTTATCTCTCCAAGAAGTTCATATACTCTTTTAGTAACTGTAATAGCTGCTTTACTTGATATCTGCTGGGAGATTATGCTCTCAACAAGAGCCACAAATAAATTCTGAGTGTAGGGTCTCTCAAGAAAACCTAGCCTGTCAATTACCTCCCCCAGTTTATTATCTTTTGCTCTCAAGTGGTTGAGTTCCACCTCACCATATTTTAAATACTCCATGCCCTTGTACAATAATTTACATTGTTAAATAATTCAATTCCAATACTATATCATTATATTCTATTAGCCAGTCTATATATTCAACCTCAATAATCATTGCATTCTCCATACTCTGAACAAGCTGATATGAGTCAATTTCACCCATTTTATAGCTCTTTTGGGCAGATGCTATTATCTCCCTGCTTAAAGCGCGGCCGGTTGTATGGTAATACTCCAGAGATTCCTTATATTTTTTTAATTCACTTTTTAGTTTTGCAACTTTAAGATTTATATCTATCAAGTAATTCTCCTCAAGGTTTTTAGATATGGCAACCCCAATCTCAGTCGCTTTTATTCTAGATTTATCTCCTGAAAAAAACAGAGGTACAGATATACCTATCTCATAGCCCCTGTAATTTTGCGCCTCTGCAAACCTGTTTGTTCCGTTATAGAACGACAGTGTTATATCTGGCAATAGTCTGTTTTTTTCCAGCCTTACCAACTCTTGCTGCTGTTGTGTCTCAAGTTTTCTATATTGAAGGCCAGGGTCATTCTCCAGTATGGTCTCACGAAGTTCCAGCTCTCTGAGAGGTTCGTAAGGAACCCTTATGCGTGTTTCTGTGTGTAAAAGAAGATTGAGCCTTTGGCATGCCTCCTCCCTTTCATATTTAAGAGTGTTCAAAGAAAGCTTAACCTGCTGATATCTTGCATTTGCATTCATCCGTTCCAGATTACCAATATCACCCCTCTTGTATTTCGATTCTGAATCCAAAGCAAAGTTCCTGTACAGGGAGTCAAGAGTCTTGTAATGTATCTCTTTGTTCATAAGATATATAAGCCTGTAATAAGCTTTAGAGACATTCATAATCAGGAATAATTTCTGACGCTCCAGCTCCTTTTCCGATAACGACACTGCGGACTTGTTCACTTTGTACTGTGCCGTATAGACAGTAGGAAAGCTAAAGCTCTGTTCAACACCAATAATATTTAAGGGATGGCCATTATCCGCAACATTGTTCTGGTCATGGCCCATAAAAAAAGTAGTTTTGTCCAGAGAGAATGCAGAGGGTAAAAGAGCCCTGCTTTGGTCGAGTTTTAGCTTATAGGCATTATACTCCCTGTTGTTCAATAAAGCAATCTGGATTGCTTTATCCAGTGTCATTTCATCGGATAGAACAACCTGTCCCAAAAGAGAGAGACCCATTATAATAGATGTAATTTTGCAAGTCATATTGTTCAGCTTTTATTTGTCAAGAAACTCGGGACTCTTTCTGTGTTTTGTACCTTGCTCATATGAATAGGCAATTTCTATTAGCATAGGTTCACTCCATGCCCGTCCGAAAAATGATATACCAACGGGCATTTTATCAATAAACCCCATTGGAACAGTTATAGCCGGATAACCGGAAATTGCTGCATAAGAAGAGCTGCTGCCAAGAAAATTATCGCCGTTTATAAGATCGGTTTTCCATGCCGGGGCACCCGTAGGAGCTATCAGTGCGTCAAGTCTGTTCTGATCCATCACCTTATCTACACCCTCTTCGCGCATTCCTTTTAACATTTCCCCAAGAAGCTTAATATATTCAGGAGAGTTTATATCGCCCTTTTCCTGAGCCATTATCAACAGTTGCTGGTCGAAGTAGCGCAACTCCACAGAGTCTTTTTTATTATACTCAATGAGCTCTGCCAGACTCTTCACATGAACACTGCTGTCCAGCGTTGCCAGATACTTGTTTAGCCCATCTTTGAATTCATATAGCAGAACCTGAAACGAGGCAGTATTAATTTCACGAGGAATTGGATATGATATCTCAACAACTTCCGCTCCTGCACTTTTCATAAACAATACAGCTGCATTCATCAGACTGTCTACCTTAAAATGAAACCCCGACACATTTGTTATAAGGCCAATGCGCTTCCCTTTTAATCCATTCTTCTTTAGATGTTTAGTATAATCTTTCAGGAATTTCCCTTCCGAGGCAAATGTCTTTGAATCCGCAGAATCTATACCTGTGAGCATCCCAAGCATTATTGCAACATCCTCAACACATCTGCCCATGGGCCCCGGAGTGTCCTGAGTAAATGATATCGGTATTATTCCTGACCGGCTGATGAGCCCGACTGTCGGTTTAAGCCCTACTATTCCGTTATTGTTTGATGGACAAACTATTGAGCCGTTTGTTTCTGTACCTATGGCAATTGCACATAGGCTGGCCGATACAGCAACCCCGGAACCTGAGCTTGAACCACAAGGGTTCCTGTCGGTTATGTAAGGATTTTTTGTCTGACCTCCAACACCGCTCCATCCGCTTGATGAGAGGTTTGCCCTGAAGTTGGCCCATTCGCTAAGATTTGATTTTGCAATAATTACTGCTCCAGCTTCCCTGAGTTTTTTAGCCACCCAGCTGTCTTTCTTAACATACGAGTTCCTTAGTACAGTTGCCCCTGCTGTTGTAGGCATAGAGTCACGAGTATCTATGTTGTCTTTGAGAATAACCGGTATTCCATGCAACGGACCCCTTATTTTACCTTCCAACATCTCTTTATCCAGTTCTTCTGCAATTTTTATTGCATCTGGGTTCACACAAATAACAGAGTTGAGTTCTGGTCCATTTTTGTCTATGGATTCAATTCTTTTGAGATAGTCTTCTACAACATCTCTTATAGTGAATTTTCCCTCCCTGTAGCCCTTTTGAAGATCATTAACTGTCATTTCCACCAGATAAGAACTATCTTTTTCCGGTTTGCATGAAAAGAGAGATGTCAGCAACACCAATAAAATAATTATGGTTCCTGCTATGGTATACTGGTTTTTCATAATACTTTGCAGTAGTTTTTAGCAACTACCTGTTTATCAGCGATATGGTTGTATAATTTATAAATATCCCAAAGAATCATCATTCTAATTCTTTGATTATGTGACTGTTGCTAAAAATTACTGCAAAGTCATTTCCCTTGCCTCCAGCGAGACAACAAAGTTTCCGATTTTGGGAAAATCCCACGTTGTCTTGCTCTTACATCTTCTGTTACAAAGAAGACCTCTGCATCATAATCTGTCAGTATTTTCTCTACCTTTTTCATTGCATTCCTGTCCACAACCGCCTCAACAATATCGACTCTGTCCTGAGAGCCCATTCCCTGCAGGGTTGTAGCTCCGAAGCCGGCCTGACTCAACAATGCAACCAGCTCTTTGCCACTTTTTTTAGTATAAACCCTGCAGAGCAATATTCCAAAAGCAATATGCTGCTCAATCATTATACCAACATAGTTGCCGGTTGCATAACCAGCTGCATATGAAATATATGCAGTCATGTCATTTGCCCTTGCAAAGATTTCAGATATAACAACAATCCATATCAGTACCTCAAAAAATCCAATAATCGGGGCCTTGTATTTCTCTCCTTTGGAGACAAATATTATCCTCAATGTTCCTAAGGATACGTCGCATATCCTTCCAAAAAAAATTATAAATGGCAACAGATACGGATATGTATCAAGAAAATCAAACATATTAGTATTTTTTATCGGTTATCTTTATCGGGGAACTGAGGAATTGCCTTTGATTTGTATTTGTACTCTTTCATCTGCTGTTTAATAACTTCAATAGCCTTGTTCAGCTGCTCATCCTCACCCATGAACTCCTTGTAAGGATCGTTGCCAAGATCAATATCAGGAGTAACTCCTTTGCCCTCGATTATCCAGCCGCTGCCATCAGAAGCAAATGGAGCATACGAAGGGGTGACTATCGAACCACCGTCAACAACAGGTACAGTGCCACTATAGCCCACAACACCACCCCATGTTCTTTTCCCAATAACGGTTCCAAGGTTGTTATATTTGAACCTGTAAGGGAAAAGGTCCCCGTCAGAAGCAGAATATTCATTAATCAACAGCACTTTAGGTCCCAGAAAAGTACCGACAGGATTGACATCGCCCTCCTTCTGGTTAGTATGCATGGAGAAGTAAGTGATAGTCCTCTGCAGACGCTCTATAATCATAGGGGAGACATTACCCCCGCCATTACCGCGGTCATCAATAATGAGCGCCTTTTTGCCCAGTTGCGGATAGTAATGTTTTACAAATTCGTTGAGCCCCGGCACACCCATATCCGGTATATGAATATAACCAACCTCGCCATTTGTAGCTTCGCTTACCTTGCGGATATTGTTTTCCACCCAGTTATAGTAGTATAATTTTGACTCATCGGCCAAAGGCTCAACCAGTATCTTTCTGCTTCCTGCAAAATCTGCCTTTGAATTAACCTCCATCTCAACAGTGCTACCTGCTGTTCCAATGAGGTATTCGAAAATATCATCTGTTTCGTTAAGTGACCTGCCATTTATTGAAAGAATATAATCTCCCTCCTTAACATCTACACCCGGCATTGTCAAAGGCGAACGTGTCTCCTTGCTCCAGTTTGCTCCTGCGATTATCTTGTCAACCTTGAAGAATCCCGATTTGTCCTTAGAGAAACGTGCCCCAAGAAGACCCATCGGAATCTTCTCAGCTTCCGGGTGTTCGCCGTTTTGAGAGTAGGCATGACCAACATTCAACTCACCAATCATCTCACCAATTATGTATGCAAGATCTGAACGATGGTTAACATAAGGAACCAACTCTTTGTAACGGGTATATACCTTGTCCCAGTCTACACCATGCATGTTTTTTGCATAGAAGAAATCACGCATCTGTCTCCAGCTTTCCTTGTAGATCTGCATCCACTCCTCTTTGTAGTTTACAAGCTTCTTTACACCAGCAAGTGAAATTGTCTTGCTTATGGTTACCGGAGCTTTTGGAACATCAATTATCTGTGCAGATGTTCCCGAGATAGCAAGCGCCTTTCTGTAACCGGGACCGAACATGATGTTTGCCTGCAGGTCAGTCTCTTTTTTGCTTTCGATATCGTACATAGATGTGCTTCTTCTCGAGCTGTAGTATACTGCAGTGCCAATCATGTGAATCCCTCTGTATTCGCCTGCCTCTACAGGCAATTCTATAATCCTGGATGCAATATTTTCGAAGTTATACTGAACATCTTTTGATTTATCGGCAGTAGCCGGTTTGTCCGTTACAACCGTTTTTGCTGCGCTGGTTTTTTCTGCTTTGGGTTTCTCTTTATCAGACTTTTCTTCTGTAACTGCTTTTATCAGGGCCACTGTGTCGTTTTTTGGTGCAAACGGGACATCTGCATCTTTGACTATAGGCAGAATGTAGATTTTGTTCATGTTGCTGTAAGAGTGGTTCCACTCTGTAGCGCTGTAGGTAGGATTGAAGGTCCTTGCCGAAACGAACAGAAGGTACTTGCCATCCTTGCTGAAATTCGCAGAGCCTGAATCGTACCACTCATCTGTAATCTGAATCTTCTTTTTCTCCTTCACATCATAAACCATCACAACGCTCATCTCCTTACCGGGACGGGTGAATGTAATGAATCTGCTGTCCGGCGACCATGCATAATCGTTTATCGGGCCAACCTCAGACTCCTCAATGAGTTGATTCTCTCCTGTTGCAACATCAAGCAGGTTAAAGGTGTTTTTCTTTTCGCTCCAAGCAATCTTCTTAGAATCGGGAGACCACTCATATCCAAAAATATATCCTTTTATATTTGTGAGTTTTTTCTCCTTTCCTGTCTTGTTATCTCTGAAGTAGATGTTGAACTCTCCATCCTTGTCAGTAATATAGGCAAATCCGCTGCCGTCAGGAGCCCAGTCGGCACTCTTGTCGTTAGCTCCGGAAGAGTTTGTCAGATTATAGGTAATTCCGCTTTTGGCAGGAATAGAGAAGATATCTCCCCTTGCCGATGCAAGAAGTCGCTCACCGTTTGGAGAGATTGACATTGAGCGGACTCCTTTTGAAAGATCCTTCCACTCAGGACGAGAATATGCTTGGTCGTTGTTTATCTGCACTGCCAGCTTCTCGCTTTTTGCAGTTTTCGTGTCGTACTTGTAAATGTATCCCCCGTTTTCATAAACGATTGTATTCTCACCTATTGAAGGGAACTTCACATCGTACTCCCTGTATTTTGTAAGCTGCTCTGTCTTTTTTGTGTTTATATCATATGCATAGAGGTTCATATAGCTGTCCCTGTCCGATGCATAATAGATGGTTTTGCCATCTTTTGACCACATTGGGATAATATCCTGATTGACATTGTCGGTTATCTTCTCCGACTTTTTTGTGTCAAAGTCGAAAATGCGGATATCGTCTGCCATACCTCCCGTATAACGTTTCCATGTGCGGAACTCTCTGAATATATAGTTGTATGCCAGCTTTTTACCATCAGGGGAGTATGTTGCGAAACCACCGTTTTTCAGTGGTACTGCCTGTGAAAGACCGCCTGCCAAAGGAACTGTCATAAGTTGACCAGTAAAGTCGTTGAAAGTATAGGAACGAGTTCTGTATAGAATGCTCTTACCGTCAGGGGTCCAGTCCATCACTATGTTGTTCGGCCCCATTCTGTCGCCAATGTCATCTCTGCCCAATGTAGCAGTGAATGTAAGTCTGCGTGGCTCTCCCCCTTCTGCAGACACTATGTATATCTCGGTATTTCCATCATACTGACCCGAAAATGCTATTGTCTTGCCATCCGGTGAGAATTTAGGAAACATCTCATAGCCAATGTGCGAGGTAAGCTTGCGCGCCACACCTCCGGCTGAGTTTACTATATAAATGTCTCCCGCATACGAGAAGACAACCTTATCGCCGTTAATATCCGGAAACCTGAGTAATCTGGCCTCTTCTGCACTTGCTTTACCAAAGGAGAACAGAAAAAGAACTGCCGATAAAATTGAAAGTATTTTTTTCATCTTATTTATTTTGAAATCCGAACAAATTTAAGAATTTTATTTACTTTTGCACTCCGGTCGTTCAACTACTCTCACCGGAATTTCGCCCGGATGGTGAAATTGGTAGACACGCTGGTTTCAGGGACCAGTGATCGCAAGGTTGTGCAGGTTCGAGTCCTGTTCCGGGCACCAATAAAAGCCACAAATTAGTTAAAATTAACTACTTGTGGCTTTTTACTTTTTAAAATTCACCAACCATATCCCCGACTTAATAAGAAGGATCAAATTGAAAAGTAGGTGGAGCGATAAATTTACGCATAAATTTTGCTGAGTCTGAACAGGAAGAAATTCATATCCCTGACACCTCTTTGAGTAGCCCTGAAAGCCTTGATTTTTGCATTGAAAGATTCTGCAGAAGCATTTGTGCTTCTATTGTTGAAATAGTTCAGGATCTTGTCGTAGTGGGAGTACATCGTAGCGGAGATGGTGTTGAATGATTTGAATCCGGAGTCCGCAACCCTGTTGAACCACAGTGCAAGTTTTGCAATTGCCACGTTCTTGGGGTGCTTTTGGTTGTAGATACATCTAAGGCTGTGCACAAGCGAAAACGCTTCTTTAATGTCCGGATAGAGTCTGAAAAGTATTCTGGCTCTCTTTTTCTGGCTTTCCGACCATCTGTCAGGGGATTTGAACAACAGGTAGCGGCTTCTGAAGAGTAGCTGTTTTTTTGTGTCTCCATTTTTCAAAACCTCAGGGACATACTCTACTTTATCGGTCCTTGCGTTCTCAATGTCATTAGTCTCTTCATTAATTGCCTCCCACCTGTGAGCTATCCGTATCTCCTGCAGTGCATCGAAGGCAAGCTTCTGGACATGGAACCTGTCAATTACTTGTTCTGCATATGGGAAACAACGTTTTGCAACGAGATTCATTGAACTTGCCATGTCCAGTGTGATCTCGGATACACTGTCCCTTGACTTCTTAGGCAATTTATTTAACACACCGATTATCTTTTCGGAGGTGGTGCCTTCCACCATGGCCACTATTGCCCCTTTCTGACCTTTGGCGTCCTTGTTTGTCAATATGGTATACAGCTCTCCGTTTGATAGGCTCGTCTCGTCAATGCTGAGCCGTGGCCCCATATTCCCGGGAAACAGGATCCAGTCATGTGCATGATCCTTCTGTTCCCATATCTTGTAATCACTCAGGTGTTCCTTGTACTGTTGCCCTAACAGGTCACCGTCTATATGGAAGAATTTCTCCAGGGAATTGGAGCTAATCGGGTAGGTATCCAAGTAATCCTTTTAAAAAAGACGCGAATTCATTCGAATAGCGCGTTCCTGTTGCCGATAGATTCCAGGTCTTGCTCACTATCTGCCTGGTTGATTCCACTTCCCACTTCCTTCGCCTTACATGTAAGTATAAGGCCTTGTTCCTAAGTGGAAAATCCTGTATGATAGCTTCTGGATGGTAGCCTTTTGATGTCAGCTTTTCTTGCTTGTACTCTTGTGGTGGGATATTCTTCTCGTCAATATACAGATGCACCTCCTTTGGCTGTATCTTCAAGTCAACTATTACAAAATATTCCAATATCTCTTGGGGTAAAATAAGTTCCAGTAAACTCAACATCTGTTCTTGCGTAGCATCCATCTTTTATCTCTGTTTTTATACAAAGATACCGCTTTTCCAGATGTCGCTCCACCTACTTTTCAATTTGATCCAATAAGAATCAACTAATTATTATAGATATATTCATATTTCAATGTTTGATGGATCAAATGAAAAAGTAGGTGGAGAGCCTCAGGGAGGGGCAAACTGCTACTGATATCTGCCAGTTGTTTTAGCATGTCGCTCATTTTAAGGCACATGTAAAATACAATCGATTAAAATTCCGAGAAAATAATTTTATAAACAGCTGATAAATAGCAATATCTTATTTTAACTGGCAGATCTTCAAGGGAGTTGTTTCTGCTTGGGGATTTGAAGAAAAATTGCGCTCCCCATCTGAAATAATTATTCCCTTTTTGCAACTTTTTCTCAATTCTCCTCGTCTACTATTCAGAAAACTTAAATTTTTTTAGGGTATCCCTCATGTGAACGATCTTATATACAAAAGAGGATAACAAATTAGATTTTTGCAACATCATAATATCAAATTATAAATTTTAAAATGATAATCGCCCAAATGAATGCAGACACAAAGAAACTCGCAAAAAAAACTAATGATGACTCATGTTGTTCACCACTGGCAGATAATATCATCCATTACATCTTTGATTTAGATGATAACTCAAGTAATATAAGGCCGGCCGTAGCAAAAACCTGTAAAGATATGCCGGGAAATGAAATGGAGGCCCTAAGCCATCTCCTTGACAAGTTCTATAACAATCTTGACGAAAACAGATCTTGACATAAATTTCCACCTTCATAATTGCATTTTTTTCAAAAAAAATGTATATTTGAACCTGATAAAGTGTAACCTAAATTATGAGTATGTTCCTTCCGGACGAATCAATTACATTCTTAATCAATAAAACTGCCCAGAAATTTAAACTGGAACTTAGCAGAAAGCTAAAGCAGTCGGGCCTTGACATTAGTAGTGATCAATGGTCGGTTCTAATTTACTTGTCGGAACATGATGGCCCTACTCAAACGGATCTGGCTCAAAAATTACATAAGGACAGATCTAATTTAACCCGCATACTGGATCTGATGGAAAAAAATCTCCATATAGAGCGATTCAGAAATACTACAGACCGGCGGGAATACAATGTCTACATAACCAATAAGGGAAAGGAGCTTATCCCTATCCTAAGAAAAACAGGCAATGCGGTTATGAAACAGGCACTCAAAGGCACCAATGCCGATGAGATGAAAATGGCCCAATCTTTTTTAAATAAACTTTTTTCCAATCTTGATTAGTTTTTTTTTGCATATTTTGTTGTTATATCAAATATTGATACATTATAGTTTGCTATAGCAATCTACTGGAAAATTTTACTATATTTGCTAATACGATTTCACTTAACCCAAATTAATCTAAATTATTAATCTAAAAAAACAAACAAATGAAAAAACTCCTTTTGTTGACATTGTCGGTCATCATGGGCATTTCGGTGCTGTATGCACAGCAAAAAGTAACCGGAACGGTTATTTCAACCGAGGATGGAGAACCTCTGCCCTTTGTTACAGTAGCTGTGACTGGTACAACTATTGCAACGCAAACCAATGCAGATGGTACGTATTCAATCAATGTCCCTGCCTCAGGCAAATCTCTTACCTTTACATTTATAGGTAAGAAGACAGTTATTGCAGAACTCAATGGAAGAACTGTCGTGAACGTTCAAATGTCCTCCGAAGCTGTTGCTTTGGAAGATGTTATTGTTGTAGCTTATGGTACAGCAAAAAAAGAATCATTTACCGGATCTGCTCAGGTAGTAAAAGCAGATAAAATTGAAAAAAGAACCATATCCAATGTTACCAAAGCTCTGGATGGTTTAGCAACAGGCGTGCAAACGACTTCAGGATCGGGACAACCCGGTCAAGGAGCCTCTGTGGTTATCCGCGGTTTCGGTTCAATAACTGCATCAAACACTCCTCTTTATGTCGTGGATGGCGTTCCTTACGACGGGGCCATCAATGCCATTAACCCTAATGACATTGAATCAATGACAATTATAAAAGATGCTTCTGCTGGTGCCCTTTATGGTGCACGTGGTGCAAATGGCGTCATTATGATTACAACCAAAAAAGGTAAGGAAGGTGATGTTGCCATCAGCTTCAAAGGCAACTGGGGAGTAGCATCAAGGGGAATTCCACGTTATGAGACCCTGGATTCATATGGATGGACCGAGGATGTTTATTTTATGTACAAGAACAAGCTTATAGCGGACGGTACACCTCCTTCTCTTGCAGGAGTTGCCGCCCTTCAGGAAATGGCCACCGGAGCTACAAAAATCTTCGGCGATAATCAGAAATACAATCCCTTCAGTCTTGCCGTAACCGACCTTATAGACCATACTACAGGCAAGATAAAGGATGGCACTACACTTAAGTGGAACGAAGACTGGCTGGACAATGCCACAGAATCTCAGCCACTGCGTCAGGAATACCAGATGACAGTCAGTGGAGGTTCAGCCAGGACAAATTACATGTTCTCTTTAGGTTACCTGAAAGAAGAAGGTCTTGTTTTATCGACAAACTTTAACCGTTATTCAGGAAGAGCAAACATTGATTCCAAACTCAAAGAGTGGTTCAAGACCGGTTTAAATATGAATTTTGCAGCAAACTCGTCAAACAGCACATCATTATCAACAGTAACATCAGGAACCAGTTCTTCATATTCCAATGTATTCTATACCTGTATGTTGATGGCTCCAATCTATCCTTTGTACGAAAAAGATGCAGATGGCAAAAACGTACTGGATGTTAACGGAAACCCGAAATACGACTGGGGCGAGGACCGTCCGTCCGGTGCCAGCGCGGGGTGGAACCCGTTAGCCAACCTTAAAGACGACAAATATACCGGGACAAACGATAACGTCAGCGCCAGAACTTATTTCGATTTAGGTGGTCTTAAAGAAGGCTTCTTACAAGGTCTTAAATTTTCGGTAAACTTTGGTTTCGACTACAATATGGGAAAAAGCAGGACATATTATAATCCTTACTATGGCAACTCTAAGTCTCTTAATGGGTTAGTCTCAATAAAAGATGAACGGACATTAAGTTACACATTCAATCAGATTCTTTCATGGAACAGATCATTTGGGATGCATAATGTTGATTTCATGGCCGGGCATGAGTTGTACAAATATAATTATCAATATTTGAAAGGCGATAAATCAGGGTTCCCTTTTGGAGGACTTTATGAATTAGATGCCGCTACAACTATTCAGGATGCCAGCTCTTATACTAACAACTATGTAATTGAATCGTATTTGTCCCGGTTAAATTATAACTTTAACGACAAGTATTATATCTCAGGCAGTTTCCGCAGAGATGGCACATCCCGTTTCAACAAAAGTGTACGTTGGGGGGACTTTGGATCTATTGGAGGAAGCTGGAGGATTTCACAGGAACCATTTATGAAAGGCCTTTCGTGGATAAACAATCTTACTCTTAAAGCCTCTTATGGTGTTCAGGGTAATGATAATATTGGTTCTCTGTATGCATGGCAGGCTTTCTATTCATTAGCGTATCCAAATGGTTCCAATCCTGGTGCCGTTGTAACCTCTCTGGAAAATGCAAATCTTAAATGGGAGAAAAATGAAAATCTGAACGTTGGTATCGAAGCCCGTTTGTTAGACAGAATTTCGTTTTCTGCCGAATATTACAATCGTTTTACCCGAGATATGCTCATGGACTATCCTATGGCATTATCCCTTGGATTCAGCGATTATTCAAAGAATATCGGCAATATGCAGAACAGCGGTTTTGAGCTTAGTGTTTCAATGGATATCATTAAAAAAGGGAAATTTAACTGGAACACAACTCTAATGGCCTCTACAATAAAGAATAAGGTTAAGAATCTTGCCGATAAACCTGAGATTATTTCAGGCAACTATATTAAACGAGAAGGAGAAACAATTAACTCCTTCTATTTGGCACACTCTGCTGGTATTGACCCTGCAACTGGTAGTAAACTATACTGGGTATGGGACGAAGACGACGACGGTGTACGTGGTGAACGCTATATCAGCAGCGACTACTCAAAGGCACTTCAATGCAGAGATGTAGCAGGTAGTCGTATTCCAAAAGTTTATGGATCGTGGGCCAATGATTTCAGAATTGGAAATTTTGATTTAAGTTTTCTCACCACCTATTCAATTGGCGGCAAAATGCTTGATGGAGTTTACAGCACATTGTTATACAATCAGTATGTAGGCGAAGCTGCACATATAGACAGAGAATCAGCATGGAAAAAGCCAGGTGATATAGTGTCTATTCCTAGAATTGACAGTAACGGCTCTGCTAAAATTACAACAACAGAGGATGAACTTTTTGATGCCTCTTACTTTGCAATAAAGAATATTACTTTGGGATATTCTCTTCCTGCAAGATGGATGAAATTATTGAAGTTCCAGGGGGCAAGAATTACTCTTACTGCAGATAATCTTTATGTTTTTACATCTCTAAAAGGAATGGATCCTCAATTTAATTTTACTGGAGGAACAGGATTTTCATATACCCCTGCAAGGACAATTTCTGTAGGATTAAATCTTAACTTATAATTTTAAATAATTTAGAAATGAAAAAGATATTATATATATTATCACTTGTAGGGATTCTCTCATTTAACGGTTGTTCCGACATGCTGGACACCGACCCTACTAATCGAGTATCGGGAACCGCAATATTTTCGGATGCCCAGAATTCTCTTGCTGCAATAAACGGTATCTACAGACTCATGTATACCGGTGGCTGGGGTGACCCTATGACAGCATGGGCCGCTGAGAACGGTGGATTGCCTGCCTATATTATGGTTTTTGACATAATGGCAGAAGATCATCCTATGGATGCTTCCGGATCTGGCTGGTTCTGGTATGATTACGCATTTGACACATGGGGTGACTACTCAGGCTCTGCAGGTCACCAGTATCAAATCTGGAACTTCTTCTATACTTTGATCAAAAATGCCAACTACATTATTGCTCAGGAAGGTAAAATTCCGGGAGACCAGGAAATTGCCAATTATGTTGTAGGTCAGGCATATGCCATAAGATCATACAGCTACATGTGGTTAGTTCAGTGCTTCCAGCAAAATAACCCAACCAAACCGGGGGTTCCAATTTACACCGAACCAACAGTTGCCGGATCGGTAGGAAACCCCAGAGGAACCGTTCAGCAAGTTTACACCCAAGCCAATAGCGATATTGACAAAGCTATCACCCTTCTTGAAGGCAGTTCTAAAGCACAAATGCACAAATCACACATAGACAAGTATGTAGCTTATGGTATAAAAGCTCGTCACGCTCTGGTACAAAAAGATTATAACACTGCTTTAACCTTTGCAAAAAAGGCTATGGAATCTTCTGCTGCAATTGCTTCATTCTCCGAAATTCAACATGTTAACGAAGCCGCAGCCAAAGATGTAATGTGGGCACTCGTAATCCAGACAGATCAGGGTATGGGCAACCTTGATATTTATAATCATATGGATGCAGACAATCTGAGTACCTATTCTAAAGCAAGACATCTTATCTCTTCATGGCTGTACAACCAGATTCCTTCCACTGACCAACGTAAGGGATGGTGGACCGCACCACTTAACAGCTCAGAATGGGGAGGAGCAGGTACAGCAACCGGTTCAAGACGTTCGTGGTGCCAGACAAAACTTGTTTACAAGAATATCAGTGCCCAAACAGGGGACCATATAATAATGAGAGTTGAGGAGATGATGCTGATAGCTGCAGAGGCCGCTTGCCATTTGCAGAAATACAGCGAAGCAAGACAATATGTAACAATGGTTGGAGGCAACAGAGATTCAAATTATGCCACTCGCCTATCAGGTTTTACAGATAGCAAGACATACAACTCTTCTACAACAGGCACTCTTACCACTCTTATGGATGAAATTCTTTTTCAAAGAAGAATCGAACTTTGGAGTGAAATTCCAAGATTGCACGACCTGCAAAGATTAGGTTTAGGTTTCCGCAGAAACTTTGATGGTTCAAACCACACAAAACTTATTCCTACTATAAATACTAATGCTGCATCTCCTGCGTTTATTTTATGGATTCCTCAGGCAGAATTTGACGGTAATGAAAACATGAATGCCACTACCGATCAGAATCCTAGTCAACAGGGATAATCTATTAACATTAAAGAAGAATAACATATATGAAAAAGATATTATTTCTTGCAAGTATAATTGGTCTCCTCTGTTTTACATCTGCTTGTGAGCCGGAGCGTGTGATCTATGATCCCGGCACCAGAGTGGAGGCTTCGTTTCCTTCTACACTAATTAATTTTGCCATGGTTAATGCAGATGGCAATCAAATACAGTTAGAGATGTGGAGGGGCAATACTAAAGGAGCCGTTTCGGTTCCTGTTACAATTACAAATTCTACGGGAGGGGTATTTACTCCTCAAAAATCACAATTTGATTTTGCTGATGGTGAGAGCAAGGCATATCTGAAATTCACCTATCCGAACATCAATAATTTTGGTGGTGAGAAGTATTCTATTACTGTAGCAATTACAAATAATGATCAGGTATCTTATGGCGGTTATAAAACAATTAAGATTACCGCTCAACGGAAACTTACCTTCCAGACACTAGGTACAGGTCTCTTTACCTCTGAATTTTTTGAAGATGCATGGCCTCAGGTTGTTCAAAAAGCTATTGAAGCCGATTATTACAGACTCCCTGATTGTTATTACGCAGGTTATCCAATAGAATTTTCCATAACAGGCGGAAGAGTTGCGTTTGCAAAGCAGGCAATGGGTTACAGGCACTCAACCTATGGGATGACTTCATGGGATATCGGACATATGAGCGAGAGTACGATAGTTGGCAAGAAGATCACATTTGTTGTTGACTTCAGAGTAACTGCCGGTTCGTTCGGCGTTGCTTCAGAAGTACTGGATCTGCCATAAAAAAGGCTGACTCCCTGATAATTAAGGGCCTTCTTACACAATATCAGTAAGAAGGCCCTTTTGTATTAAATAAAATCAAAAGAAAGACTTTGTTTCGATATTTCTATGGTTGTTGCACCACATATTGACAATGCCATCATTAACAAAAAAATCTATTTTTGAAAAAAAATATATTATATTTGTTATATTCATTTTGAAAAGACATTGAATCTTATAATAAATCAGCCAATTAGCACCTTTCTAAAGAAATATTTCACCTAGCACAACCTAAATTATTAACCTAAAAACTAATCAAATGAAAAAACTCCTTTTGTTGACATTGTCGGTCATCATGGGCATTTCTGTGCTTTATGCGCAGCAAAAAGTAACCGGAACGGTTATTTCCACCGAGGATGGAGAACCTCTGCCCTTTGTGACAGTAGCAGTTACGGGTACGACTATTGCAACGCAAACCAATGCTGATGGTACGTATTCAATCAATGTCCCTGCCTCAGGCAAATCTCTTACATTTACATTTATTGGCAAGAAGACAGTTGTTGCTGAACTTAACGGGCGGACTGTCGTGAACGTTCAAATGTCCTCCGAAGCTGTTGCTTTGGAAGATGTTATTGTTGTAGCTTACGGTACAGCAAAAAAAGAATCCTTTACAGGGTCTGCCCAGGTAGTAAAGGCAGAAAAACTTGAAAAAAGAACCATTGCCAACGTAACCAAGGCTTTGGATGGTCTGGCAACCGGTGTGCAAACTACATCGGGTTCCGGACAACCCGGTTCCGGTGCCTCTGTGGTTATCCGCGGATTTGGGTCAATCACTGCTTCAAACACTCCTCTTTATGTCGTGGATGGCGTTCCTTACGACGGGGCCATCAATGCCATTAACCCTAATGACATTGAATCAATGACAATTATAAAAGATGCTTCTGCTGGTGCCCTTTATGGTGCACGTGGTGCAAATGGCGTCATTATGATTACAACCAAAAAAGGGAAGGAGGGTGATGTTACAATCAGCTTCAAAGGCAATTGGGGTGTAGCATCAAGAGGTATTCCCCGTTATGAGACCATGGACTCATACGGATGGACAGAAGATGTGTATTTCATGTACAAAAACAAGCTTGTTGCTGATGGTACTCCTCCAGCTTTGGCAGGAGCTGCCGCTCTTCAGGAAATGGCCACCGGAGCTACAAAAATCTTCGGTGCCAATGAGAAATATAACCCTTTCAGCCGTGTAGGCACAGATTTGATCGACGTTACAACAGGCAAGATCAAGGATGGCACCACTCTCAAGTGGAACGAAGACTGGCTTGATAATTCAACCGCTTCTCAACCACTCCGTCAGGAATATCAGATGACTGTAAGTGGCGGAACAACAAAGACAAATTACATGTTCTCTGCAGGATATCTTCAGGAAGAGGGTCTTGTTAAGACAACAAGCTTTGAACGTTATTCTGGTCGTGCCAACATCGATTCAAAACTAAAAGAGTGGTTCAAGACTGGTCTTAATGTAAACTTTGCTGCAAACTCAACCAACAGTACTACCTTGGGAACATCTTCTTCAAGTAGCTCCGCATACTCAAACGTATTCTATACTTGTATGTTGATGTCTCCAATCTATCCATTGTATGAAAAAGATTCAGAGGGCAAAAACGTATTGGATGTTAATGGAAAGCCAAAATATGACTGGGGAGAAGATCGTCCGGCAGGTGCAAGTGCAGGATGGAACCCTTTAGCTAACCTGGAAGATGATAAATATTTGGGAACCAGTGACAATATCAGTTCCAGAACTTATTTTGAATTAGGTGGGCTTAAACAAGGTGTTCTTCAAGGTCTTAAGTTAGCTGTAAACTTCGGCTTCGACTATAATATGTCTAAATCAAGAACTTACTGGAACCCATACTATGGTAATGCAAAATCACTTAATGGATTGATTAGCATATCAGACGGCAGGACATTAAGTTATACATTCAACCAGATTTTATCGTATACACGTAAGTTTGGAATGCATAATATTGATTTCATGGCAGGTCATGAGCTTTACAAGTATAATTATCAATATCTGGCAGGTGAAAAATCGGGGTTCCCTTTTGGCGGTCTTTATGAATTAGATGCTGCTACTACAATCCAGACCACCAGTTCCTATACTAATAACTATGTTATGGAATCATATTTATCCCGTTTTAATTATGACTTTAATGACAAGTATTATTTTCAAGCTAGTTTCCGTAGAGATGGCACATCCCGTTTCAACAAAAATGTACGTTGGGGAGACTTTGGATCAATAGGTGGAAGCTGGAGGATTTCTCAGGAGCCATTTATGAAAGGCCTTTCCTGGTTAAATAACCTTACTTTAAAGGCATCTTATGGCGTTCAGGGTAATGATAACATCGGTTCTTTATACGCATGGCAGGCTTTCTATTCACTTGAATACCCTAATGGCGCCAATGCAGGAGCTGTTGTATCTTCACTGGAAAACGCAGACCTTAAATGGGAAAAGAATGAAAATCTGAATGTGGGTATAGAAGCCCGTCTTTTAGATAAACTTTCTATCTCTGCTGAATACTACAAACGTTTTACCAGAGATATGCTGATGGACTATCCAATGGCGTTGTCTCTTGGATTTAGCGGTTACTCAAAGAATATCGGAAATATGCAGAACAGCGGTTTTGAATTTAGCGCTTCTATGGATATTATAAAGAAAGCAAAATTCAACTGGAACATGACCCTTATGGCTTCCACCATAAAGAATAAGGTCAAGAACCTTGCAGACAAGCCAGAAATTATTACCGGCAGCTATATTATAAAAGAGGGTGAAACTATTAATTCCTTCTATTTGGCAACCTCAGCAGGTATTGACCCTGCAACAGGTAACAAATTGTACTGGGTATGGGATGAAGATGAAGATGGAGTCCGCGGCGAGAGCTATATAAGCAGTGACTACTCAAAGGCACTTCAATGCAGGGACGTAGCAGGGAGCCGTATTCCTAAGGTTTATGGATCCTGGACCAATGATTTCAGAATCGGAAATTTTGACTTGACCATTCTTACTACTTATTCTCTTGGTGGAAAGATGCTTGACGGCGTCTATAACTCATTGTTATATAACACTTATGTTGGTCAGGCAGCCCATATAGACAGAGAAGCGGCCTGGAAGAAACCGGGAGACCTTGTATCAATCCCAAGAATTGACGGTAACGGATCTGCAAAAATAACACGTACATCGGATGAACTTTTTGATGCCTCTTACTTTGCAATCAAGAATATCACATTGGGATACTCTTTACCTGCAAAATGGATGTCACACATGAAATTCAAAGGGGTAAGAGTTACAATTACTGCAGACAATTTGTTTGTTTTTACTGCACTTAAAGGGATGGATCCTCAATATAATTTTTCAGGTGGTACAGGTTACTCATACACACCTTCGAGAACTATTTCTGTTGGATTAAATCTTAATTTATAATTTATAAAAGATTTAGAAATGAAAAAGATATTATATATTTTATCACTTGTAGGGGTTCTCTCTTTTAGCGGTTGTTCTGATATGCTAAATACGGACCCAACTAACAGAGTTTCCGGGACAGCAATTTTCTCGGATGCCCAGAATTCACTTGCTGCCGTTAATGGCATTTACCGACTTATGTATACTGGTGGATGGGGAACCGCCTGGGCTGCTGAAAACGGTGGTTTACCTGCCTACACACTGGTTTTTGATATAATGGCCGAGGACCATGTCATGGATGCTTCCGGATCTGGCTGGTTCTGGTATGATTACGCATTTGACACCTGGGGTGACTACTCAGGCTCTGCAGGTCACCAGTATCAAATCTGGAACTTCTTCTATACATTGATCAAAAATGCCAACTACATTATTGCTCAGGAAGGTAAAATCCCGGGTGATGAGGATATTGCCAATTATGTGGTAGGTCAGGCATACGCCATACGATCATACAGCTACATGTGGCTGGTTCAATGCTTCCAGCAAAACAACCCTACCAAACCAGGTGTTCCTGTCTACACAGGACCAACAATCGCCGGATCGGTAGGAAACCCAAGGGGTACAGTTCAGCAAGTCTATGACCAGGCCAATAGCGATATTGACAAAGCTATTACTCTTTTGGAAAGCAGTTCCAAGACTCAAATGCACAAATCTCACATAGACAAATATGTTGCCTATGGTATCAAAGCAAGGCATGCTCTTGTTCAGAAAGACTACAACAAAGCTTTGACTTTTGCCAAAAAGGCAATGGAGTCTTCTGCAGTAATATCTTCGTTCTCTGAGATCAAGCACGTAAACGAAGCAGCCGCCAAAGATGTCATGTGGGCACTAATTATCCAGACAGACCAGGCTATGGGAAACTATGACATATACAACCATATGGATGCAGACAACCTGAGTACCTATTCAAAGGCAAGACACCTTATCTCTTCTTGGCTTTACGCTCAGATACCAGCCACTGACCAACGCAAGGGATGGTGGACGGCACCACTTAGCAGTTCAGAATGGGGTGGAGCAGGTACTGCTACCGGTTCGAAACGTTCTTGGTGCCAGACAAAACTGGTTTACAAGGATATCACTGCTCAAACAGGCGACCACGTTATAATGAGAGTTGAGGAGATGATGCTGATAGCTGCAGAGGCCGCTTGCCATTTGCAGAAATACAGCGAAGCAAGACAATATGTAACAATGGTTGGCGGCAACAGGGATTCAAATTATGCCACACGCCTTGCAGGGTTTACTGACAGCAAGACCTACAACACAAACACTACGGCTGCTTTGACAACGCTTATGGATGAGATTCTGTTCCAAAGAAGAATCGAACTGTGGAGCGAAGTTCCAAGACTGCATGATTTACAAAGGTTAGGATTAGGTTTCCACAGGAACTTCGATGGTTCGAATCACACAAAATTAATTCCTTCCATCAACACCAACGCTGCCTCTCCTGCATTTATTCTTTGGATACCACAGGCCGAATTTGACGGTAATGAGAACATGGACGCCACTACCGACCAGAATCCTAGTCAACAGGGATAATCTATTAACATTAAAGAAGAAAACATATATGAAAAAGATATTATTTCTTGCAAGTATCATTGGGCTTCTCTTTGTCACTTTTGCCTGCCAACAGGAGAGAGAAATCTATACTCTTGGAGATAGAGTGGAGGCATCATTTCCCTCTACATTGATAAACTTTGCCATGGTTACGGCAGATGGTAATCAAATACAGTTAGAGATGTGGAGAGGCAATACTAAAGGAGCGGTTTCGGTTCCTGTTACAATTACAAATTCTACAGGAGGGGTATTTACTCCTCAAAAATCACAATTTGATTTTGCTGATGGTGAGAATAAGGCATATCTGAAATTCACCTATCCGAACATCAATAATTTTGGTGGCGAAAAGTATTCCATCACTGTAGCTATTACAAATAACGACCAAGTCTCTTATGGTGGTTACAAAACCATAAAGATTACCGCTCAACGGAAACTTACCTTCCAGACAATAGGTACAGGTCTCTTTACCTCTGAATTTTTTGAAGATGCATGGCCCCAGGTAGTTCAAAAAGCTGTTGAAGCCGATTATTACAGACTCCCTGATTGCTATTATACAGGATATCCTATTGAATTCTCAATTAACAGTGGTGTTGTTTCCTTTGCAAAACAGCCAATGGGTTATAACCATTCTACCTATGGAATGACAAGCTGGGATCCTCGATCATCTAGCGGCAGTAAAATTGTTGGCAAGAAGATCACATTTGTAGTTGATTTTCGGGTAAGTGCCGGTTCGTTCGGCGTTGCCTCAGAAGTACTGGATTTACCATAACAACGTTAATCTCATAATATTCGAGGGCCTTCTTGCTTATTTTTAGCAAGAAGGCCCTTTTATTATAAAATTCTTATAAAAATTCAAAAAAATATTTGTTGGAACGATTTTTGTATATATATTTGTTATGTCAAACATTGTTATGTCTACTAGTGTAATTATACATTATAAACAACGGGGCGGCTGTAAGCCCTTAATGTGAGGCTCTAGGACACTCACAAACTGCTGTTTGACAGCAGATACAGTGGTTAGTAATTTAGGTTTGATGCAAATGGAATAAACCAAGCTATGCTTATTACAAGAAAAATAGAAATAGTAGTTGATGAGCAGGACAAAGAGCTTAAGAAATCTTTTCTTAAACAGATTTCAGAATGGAGATACCTGGTAAGAAACAGTGCCAATGAACTCCTTTCATTCCTTTACAGTATAGACAGATTACAGTATAACAAAATTTTGAATGACGACCAGAAGAAAGAGCTGGGCATAATTGGCGGACAAGGTGAACCGATGATGGAATCAACTGCATCATCGGTTCTTTTATTGGAAAAAATGAAAGGAAATATTCCTCTCAATATAGCAAATTGTCTTCATCAGGAGGTAACTAAAAAATACAGGGAAACCAGAAACGCTTTATTAAAAGGTAATGCTAGTCTCTATACGTACAGAAACAATATTCCAGTTCCTTTCAGTGCTCAGTCCATAAAGAACCTGCACTGGAATGATTACAGGAAGAGCTTTCTGTTCAGTCTATTTGGCATTCCATTTAGAATAGTACTCGGCAAGGACAAAAGCAACCATAAAAAGGTTTTTGAGGATATCATTGCCGGCCAGCTCAAAATTGCAAACCTATGTCTTAATATTGATGATATAAAAAAGAAGCACTTCCTTAATATTGATATTGACATTTCTGTCAATAAAAAGGAACTGGACAAAAACAGATATATGAATGCCGTTCTATCGGCAGAGGTTCCTATAATTGCAGGGTTCAATGGTTTTGAGAAGGAAATCGGGAGTAAGGAGGAGTTTACACACCGTTTGCTACAGTTACAAGTGGCAATAAAGAGAGCTAAAATAAACTCAAGGTATTCAGCTCAGGGTAAAGGGCGTAAAAGAAAAAACCAGGCATTGGGGAAATTACTTGAAAAGGAGAAGGATTACATAAACACACGCATCCACACCTACACAAAATTACTGGTGGATTATGCTATAGAGAACAGATGTGGTACTATTAACCTTATAAATTTCACCGATAAGGAAAAAAACAGAAATAAAGAACCACTACTGTTAAAAAGCTGGACATACTGCGGTATCAGGCAGAAACTGGACTATAAAGCCAGGCTGAATGGAATTGAGATTAATGTTATTGATGTAGAATCCTGATTTATTCTTATATTTAGACTCAATTAAACCATTAAAATTGAGTTGCGTTATGAAAAAGTCCTTTCTGCTACTCTTAGTGGCAATTACATTGGTAATTGTCTCCGGCTCGGTACTTCCTGCCGATAAATCCATACCAGATAATTTAAAAGTGGTCTTCAAAAATTCCTGCATGGCCTGCCACTCAGATAATGGAGGAGGTATGGCCAAAGCAAAGCTTAATTTTTCAAAGTGGGACACATACTCTCCTGAAAAGCAGATTAAAAAAGCTGCCGCAATTGGCATTGTCGTATTAAAGGGAACAATGCCTCCTAAATCATTCATAAAATCGCATCCTGAGGCTGTTCTGTCTGATGAGCAGAAAACAGATGTCCGCAAGTGGAGTGAATCGTTCAAAAATGATTAGTACTTCTTAATTTGGTATAGTATATTATTTTTTTGCCGTCATTAACAAATACCCCCTCTTTTGCGGGAATTTCCCTGCCGGACCATGTGTACATTACCTAGGTTGGGTAAAAATAGCACAAAATAATTGATACGCTTTTTGCGTATTAATACCTTTATCGTATCTTTGTGCAGATTTTGTAAGATTAACAATGAGTATTATAAGTTTAAATAAAAGCGAGAAATTGCTGTCTACAGCTAAAGATCTGTTTTGGAGGTATGGTTTTAAAAGAGTTTCCGTAGAAGAGATCTGTCGGAAGGCTGGTGTAAGCAAAATGACCTTTTACAGACAATATGAGAATAAGACGGAACTTGCAAAAAAAATCCTTGATTCAATTTTCGAAGAGGGTACCATGAAATTTCGTGAAATACTTAAAAGTGATTTTCCGGCATCTGAAAAGATGCGTCAGATGGTACTGTTGAAGATGGAGGGGACAAAAGATATAAGTAGGGAGTTCCTTGAGGAGGTTTATAATGATCAGGGGTCGGAGCTTCAGTCGTTCACGATAAGGAGGAGTGCAGAAATTTGGGAAGGGCTTCTTGCGGAATTTAAAGATGCACAAAAGAGAGGTGTTTTCAGAAAAGATTTCAAACCTGAGTTCCTGCTCGCCATGAGCCAGAAAATGGCTGACCTTATTAATGACCCTCAGATTTCCAAAATGTATGATAGTCCGCAGGATATGATAATAGAGATAACTAATCTTATCACTTACGGGATCGCACCAAGATAACAGAGTTACTAGTGGTTACAACAATATGAATATGTGTTTTATCTATATCATAATAAAATCATTGTCAAAGTTCGCTTTGCTGTTTTCATTCTTTACTTTATGTTATTCCTTAGCATACACACAAACAGCAGACACTTTAGAAAAGAAAGCAACAACTCTGATTTTCAAGGGACAATTTAGCGGATGGGCAGGTTACTCTTCAGGAGCAGAACTTCCATTAATAATAGGCGGAAGATACCTTCCACAATTGAATCTTGATGTAAAAAAGGGAACTGTGAGGTACGATTTTGAAGTTGCAGCAAACGTATCCGGGAACGGAATAATGGAACCTTTCAGTCAATCGGAATGGAGCGGAACTATGAAACTCTACAGGGGTTGGGCAAGAATTTCCACCGATAATGCAGAACTGAGAGTAGGGTTACAAAAGATTAATTTTGGATCGGCCACCCTTTTACGACCATTGATGTGGTTCGACAGAATTGACCCAAGGGACCCTTTGCAGCTTACAGACGGTGTATGGGGAGCACTTGGGAGATACTATTCCGGCAATAACACAAATATATGGCTTTGGGGACTTTACGGCAATAAGGAACAACGTCCTTGGGAGCTGGGTGGTACTTCTGAAGGTGTACCGGAATATGGTGGCCGAATACAGTTTGCATTACCTAAAGGAGAGGCCGCTCTCTCTTTCCACCATCGCAGGGCAGAAACGGAGTCAATTATTTCTCTTCTGCAGCAAGATGATCCATCAGCCATTGTTACTCCCAATGTAGGAGAAAACAGGATTGGGATTGATGTAAAGCTTGACCTGACGGTTGGCTTATGGATGGAGGCTTCATGGACCGGAAAGAGAGCAGATTTTGGCATCTATACAAACCAGAAGCTTATAACAGTGGGAACCGATTACACATTTGGCATCGGTAACGGTCTTAACGTTGTTTTTGAACATCTAATCTTCTCATACGACCAAAAACCCCTTCAATTCAAAAACACAGGAAACCTATCGGCACTATCTGCCAGTTATCCGCTGGGCCTATTTGACAATATAAGCTATATGTCGTTTTATGAGTGGAAAAGAGGTGGATTATACAATTTTGTCAACTGGCGGCACACATTCCATAAAACAGAATTGTATGTGATGGGATATATAAACCCCGAACAGCAACTTATGACCGGAGGTGGGTTTACATCTTCGTCGCGCTTTACCGGAAAAGGGATACAGGTAATGCTGGTGTTCAACCATCAGCAAAAGAAATGATATTAAACAAACCAGCATAACGATGGATAATGAATTAATTGTAAGACTTGAGAATGTAACTAAGAGATTTCCTGCAGGGAAAACGGAGTTTACCGCCCTCAGTAATATAAATCTCACTTTTGGCAAGGGTGAGTTTGCCGGACTCGTGGGCCCCAGCGGCTCAGGTAAGACCACTCTTTTAAATATTATAGGCTCACTTGACACTCCGACGGAGGGCAAGGCTATTGTTCTGGGAAAAGATATCAACTCGCTCTCTCACAAGGAGGCAGCTGCACTAAGAAATTACGGAATAGGGTTCATTTTCCAGACTTACAATCTTTTACCGGTCTATTCGGTATATGACAATGTAGAATTTGCTCTTTTACTGCAGACAATGGGGAGTACCCAAAGAAAGAAAGCTGTAATGGAGGCTCTGGACTGGGTAGGGCTTGCCGACAGAGCGTCGTCAAGGCCATCTACTCTCTCTGGAGGAGAGTGTCAGAGAGTGGCTATAGCAAGGGCCATGGTCAAGAGGCCTCAGCTTGTGCTTGCCGATGAGCCATCGGCAAACCTGGACTCAAATAATTCGCACAATATTGTCCAGATGATGAAAAGACTTAACAAAGAACTTAATACTACTTTCATATTTTCTACCCACGATCAGAAGGTTATGCAGTATCTTGAAAGAGTCATTTCCCTTAAAGATGGTAAGGTAGAGAGTGATGAAACCGGGAGGAACAATTATGCTGGAATATAAACTTGCTTTCAGAAATTTGTTTGGCGCAGGTCTGAGGACTTGGCTGAATGTTACTGTTCTCTCAATAGCATTTGTTATTATAATATTCTATAACGGAATGCTTGACGGCTGGAACAGGCAGGCGCGCAACGACACAAAGGCTTGGGAATGTGGAAGCGGTCAGATCTGGCACCATCTCTATGACCCTTATGATCAGTTCTCCATTATCGATGCTCACGCAAAGGTACCATCAGAGTATAAACCTGACATTGACAGAGATCTGATCACGCCGGTTCTCATTGTTCAGGCAACTGCATATCCCGGAGGAAGATTGGTAAATGTTCTGCTTAAAGGAATAACTCCTTCCCAAGCCATTCTGGAACTACCGACAGCTATTCTCGGCCCGAGATCAGACAGCTCGTATGCTGATGGATATATCCCTGCAATCATTGGGACACGTATGGCGCAGTCGGCCCGACTTAAAAAAGGAGACAATATTCTGGTAAGGTGGCGCGATGTAAACGGCACCTTTGATGCACGCGAGGTAACTATTGCTGCAATTTATAAAACTACCGTTCCAACAATCGATAACGGGCAGATATGGATCCCGTTGGAAAAGCTGAGGGAGATGACCTCCATGCCTGAAGAGGCCACATATATGGTAATGGGCAGTGCTTATAAGGAAATCTTGAATGCACAGGGTGATGACAAACATTTGCAGGGCTGGATCTATAAAGATGAAAAGGCACTGCTTAAGGAACTGGACGATGTTATTGCTGCAAAAAAGGGAGGATCAAAAATGATTTATAGTCTTTTGCTGGCAATTGCCCTTCTGGCAATATTTGACACTCAGGTACTTTCTATATTCAGGCGACAAAAAGAGATTGGAACTTACATAGCACTTGGAATGACCAGATTAAGAGTTGTCTGGATTTTCACTATTGAAGGAAGTACGCATTCTATTCTTGCAATACTTTTAGGGTCAATATGGGGGATACCGCTTCTGATGTTAATCCAGAAAACCGGAATACCTATGCCCTCCTCTGCAGACCAGGCTGGTCTTGCCATAGGTGACAGCATATCACCTTTTTACAGCGCAGGAATGATCTTGTCTACAATACTTCTGGTTGTCATATCTTCAACTATTGTGAGTTACCTTCCAACGAGAAGAATTTCAAAAATGAAACCAACAGACGCCTTAAGGGGGAAGATAATATGAAAAAGTTTCTTTTAAAAGGTATTTTTAACGACAAGGGCAGGAGCCTTCTGCCAATAATTGTGGTTGCAACAGGTACAATAGTCACAGTTTTGCTGTATAGCTGGATTACAGGTATTATGGGAGAATCAATTGAGATGAGTTCCAACATGAATACCGGAGACCTTAAGGTAATGACTCGTCTCTATGCAGAAGATTCTGACCAACTCCCGAATGACCTTGCTATTCTTAATGCTGACGCTCTTATTGCTGAACTTGAGGAGATGGAACCATCGGTAGAGTGGGTAAAAAGAATAAGGTTTGGTGCATTGGCAGATTTTCCTGATTCACTGGGTGAGACTCGCGGACAAGGGCCTGTGGCAGGATGGGCAATCGACATGTTTACAGCCGGAACCAATGAGCCACAGAGATTCAATCTTGAAAGCTCTGTGATACAGGGAAGCTTACCCAAAAGTCCGGGTCAATGCCTGCTTTCTGAAGATATGGCAAAGAAATTCGGCATTTTACCGGGAGATAGTTTCACTCTTTTCGGAACAACCATGGAGGGTGGATTCTCTTTCCGAAATTTCATTGTATCCGGCACTGTCCGTTTTGGAGCTGCCGGACTGGACAGAGGAGCTGTGATTATTGATATATCCGATGCTCAGTCGGCCTTTGGAATGGAGGGTGCCGCAGGGGAGATTCTGGGTTACCTGCCTGACACATGGTACAACGACGATATAGCTCAGCCTGTAAAGGAGACATTCAATAAAAAACATTCAGGAGAGACTGATGGATTTGCTCCCGTCATGTTGACATTGAAGGACCAGGCTGGAATGGCTGATATGGTAGAGTATACAAACTATATAAGTGGCCTTATGGTTTTCATTTTTGTTGCTGCAATGTCTATCGTATTATGGAACGGGGGCTTACTTGGCGGACTTCGCAGGTATACCGAATTTGGAGTAAGGCTGGCGTTGGGAGAGGATAAGGGACATATTTACAAAACTTTGCTATATGAGGCATTCATGATTGGAACCATTGGCTCAATCCTTGGAACAATAATAGGTGTTCTGATTGTCTTATATCTAAATGTTCACGGGGTAGATCTTTCCGGTATGATGAAGAACTCAACTTTGTTGCTTCCTTCAATCTTCCGGCCCGCAATTACGTCGACAATTTACTATATTGGCTTTATCCCGGGAATATTTTCGATGATTCTTGGAAATGGAATTGCCGGCCTTGGGATATACAAACGAGAAACCGCCAGATTGTTTAATGAGTTGGAGGTGTGACGTGGCACGAAAAGCGGCATGCGCCTATAAATCTGATCATTACAAAATATAAACGCTTATAATAATTTACATATATGACTAATAATAAAATACTTACCAGTTATAGTGCCACGATTCTCTTTCTCTTGCTTACCGGTAGCTTGATGGCTCAGGATGGAGAATCCATTCTTAAAAAAATTGATGGTAACCTTTCATCAAGAAACAGGATATTTGAATCGTCAATGACAATACACGGAAGGCGGACAAGCCGTACAATCAGCTCAAAGAGTTGGAGCGAGGGAAACAAGAAGTCGTACACAGAATATCTCTCCCCTGCTTCTGAAGCAGGTACCAAAATGCTGAAACGTGAGGGTCAGCTTTGGATATACACGCCATCTGCCGACCGTACAATTCAGATATCGGGGCATCTGCTCCGTCAGTCCGTTATGGGTTCCGACCTATCATATGAAGATATGATGGATGACAGAAAGCTGACTGATGTCTATGACTCGAAAATAATTGAAAAAGACACTCTGCAGGGCAGAAATGTACTTATTCTGGAATTAACTGCAAAGGTTAGCGATGCTGCCTATTTCAGACAAAAGATATGGGTAGACAATGAAAGATATGTACCGCTTCGTCAGGAAATGTACGCCAAAAGCGGACAAATGCTAAAAAAAATGGAGATGAAAGATATCACTAAAATTCAGGGACGATGGTTTCCTATGACAATGATATACAAAGATCAGCTCAAAGAGGGTAAAGGAACTGAATTTCGCATAACATCAATAAAATTTGACCAACAGATACCCGAGCATATATTTACAAAGGCATCTTTGCGTTAAGCCGGTTCTGATGGTTCTACAGGTTCTTCTGTTGTTTCAGATGTTGCTGGTACTACAGGTGCCGCAACTACTGCGGGTTTCTTGTAAATTTTAACGTTAACGGCTGTGAGGCCCCTTTGGCCCATTTCTACTTCGAAGCTAACAACATTGCCCTCTTTTATCTCTTCGAGCAGGTTGTTTGCGTGTACAAAAACGCTCTCTTGTGTCTCGGAATCCTTAATGAATCCAAAACCTTTTGAGTCGTTGAAAAAGGCGACAATTCCTTTTCTTACAGGATCTACCGGAGTTGAATCCTGTTTTCGTGTGCTGATTTCGATGTTTTCGGACTGGATGTTCCTCTTTTTGCTCGGATCGGGTGGTGTTGATGTTATCACTCCATTCTCGTCTACATAAGCAATCATATCCTCGAGACTTCCTTTTTTCTCGCTGTCCTTTCTGTCTAATCTCTTCTTCGCTTTCTCTTTTCTCTTTTTCTCTTTTTTGTTTTTAACCTCTTTTTTGTTGAATGTTTCCTGCGATCTTGCCATAAAAAAAATTTCTTTATTATTAATTGGGCAAATTAGCTTAATTTATTGAAATATGCTAATAAACAAGGCAATATTTATAAAATATGCTTCTTGATAGTGTCCAGCAATATCTCCTTTTTAATTGGCTTGGAGACGTATCCATCAAAGCCATTATTGAGAAACATCTCTTTTTCATTTTGAAGTGCGTATGCCGTCTGGGCAATTATTGGCAGATCCGGTCTGAATTCCTTGATAAGCTTCATGGCCGTCTGTCCGTCCATCTCAGGCATTTTTATATCCATTAACACGAGGTCTATCTCAGGATGGTTATTGCACTGCTCTATTGCAATAATACCGTTTGCCGCCGTTAAAATATTTGCGTTAGTTTCGCTTAATATTTTTTTAAACAGTATAAGATTAACCAGCTCATCATCTGCTATAAGAATAGTCTTTCTGGACAAATTCATTTTATCATGCGTTAACTTTTCAGTTTTCCTTCCTGCTCCTATTGGTTTATATGGAACGGTAAAAAAGAATGTTGAGCCTGTTTGTGAGTCAGACTGCAACCATATCTCTCCACCCATCAACTCTACATATGCCTTGGCAATACTCAACCCTACACCATTGCCTCCAAAATTTCTTGACATTCCTGTCTCTACTTGTCTGAAAGGCTCAAAAATTTTCTGCTGCATCTCTTGTGAGATACCTATTCCTGAGTCAGCAACAGAAAATTCATAAAAATTATTTTTGACAAGACGACATTTAACAATTATATCCCCGGAATTTGAGAATTTTATTGCGTTATCTATCAGGTGACTCAATATCTTGTTTAATTTATAGCTGTCGGTTATTGTGTCCAGATAAGTATCATCGAGTTGAATAAGAACAAACAGTTTGATGTTCTTTTCTGTACATCGGGTTGAGAAATTGTCCTCTGTTTTCCGCAATATGGTTTCTATATTTGCGTCCTCTTTTGCTATCTGAATATGGTTCCCCTGAATCTGTGAAATCTCAATTACATTGGTAAGAATATCGAGTAGCTGATTGCAGCTTTTCTGAATTATATGTGAAAAGTTCTTACGATCGGTAGCATTAAGGGACTCACTGGTTACCAGTTGAGAAAATCCAAGAATTGCATTCATGGGTGTACGTATCTCATGAGATATGTTATTTAGGAAAGCTGTCTTTAATTTGTCTGTCTCCTCAAAAGCTCTCTCCACTTTTTTTCGCTCTGAGATATCTCTGGTTACAGAAAGAATATGGGGTGCCCCGTGTATCTGTATAATCCTTGCCGACATTAAAGCTGTCTTCGTACTGCCATCCTTGCATCTGAATACCGATTCAAGATTCTCCACCCACCCTGTCTCTTTGAGTCCTTTTATCAATTTTTCCCTGTCCGAGGGTATAGCCCAGATACGAATATCCGAGGAGTTGATTCCAATAACATCCTCCTTAGTAAATTGCGTCAACGCTGTAAACCCTTCGTTTATATCTATATAAACTCCATCAAATGTATTTATGTTTATAGCATCCGGACTCGTCACAAATGCTGTCTTGTATTTCAGTTCACTCTCTTTATTTGCATCGTTTGCCTCCTCCAGCCTCGCTTTATTGTTCCAATACTGATAGCCAAAAAATGCACCCATGGCACCAATAAGTAAAGCAAAAAAAACAACGATAATATTATCTTTGAAAATAATTCCACTAAAGCCTGATATAAGAGCTATTAAGAAACCAGTAATGATATATAAATATTTAGAAACAGATTTCATTTATGGGATGATTTATCTTGATTTGTAAGTAAACAGAGCGCATAGCGAAGATATAATAAAAAAACATAATATTTATACTAATTCTACGTTTTAAACCTTTCTTCTTATTTGCTGTCTTATTGTAGAATTTTAATGCATACCTTTGTTAAACCATTAATCAATTAGTTATATTTTATGAAAAAATTACTATTACTTTCTTTCGCGTTTGTTTTAATGCTAAGTTCAAACAACGCATTTGCTCAAACAAAAATTGAATCACATGAAATTTCTGCAAGTGTTCCCGAGCTTTCGGCTTTCCACTCTATCATAGCACCAATGTGGCACAAGGCATATCCTACAAAAGATATGGCTGCTTTAAAAGGATATGTTCCTGCAATTAAAGCTAACATGGAAAAAATGAATAACGCAAAATTACCCGGAATTTTAAGGGAAAAAGATGTTGCATGGAAAGCTGCACTAGTTAAATTCAATCAAACTGCAGAAAATTACTATTCGGCTGCTGCCGGAAGTGACGATGCTGCTCTTCTACTTGCTGCAGAAAAACTTCATTCAGGTTACGAGGCCATGAACAGAGTTGTAAGACCTTTCAACAAAGAGATGGATGCTTATCACAAAACTCTCTATGTTATCTATCACAAATCGCTCCCTGAGAAAAACTACTCGGAAATTGTAGCTGTTATGGACCAGTTTATTGCAGAAGCAGATGCTGTTACTAAAACTCCTGAAGAGGCTCTTGTAAAACGCCTGAAAGAAAAATCTGTTAAATATCATGCTGTTGCTACTGATCTTTATAATGCAACAGTTGCTGTCAAGGAAGCTCTTGCAGGAAAAGATGATAAAGTTAAGAATGCAGTCATAGAAAAGATGCACTCTACTTACCAGAAGCTTGAGTCTGTATTTGAATAATAATTAGCAATTATACTTGAAAAGAGGCTGACCAATAATTACTTTTTGGTCAGCCTTTCTTTATTTTCTATTTTTGTTAGTGCAATGAAAAAAAAGCCAAATAATAAACTGCCTCTCACTTCAGTTGAAAAGGTGCTGCCCATGCTTGTTAAAAATGCTTTGGCAAATAGTACAAGCGATAAGGCTTTCAGTATATTTCTGGCAGATCTTCAACTGACCAGCAGAGATTGGAACGAACTTCTAACATTGGCCAATAAACAAGGATTGCTGGCAATTGCCTACGATGGACTTCCCGATGATATTCTTTCAGTATTACCGCGCGATATAAGAATAAAATGGCAACAGGGTGTTGAAATGGTTGAAAACAGATACGAAAGAGCGGTGAGCGTGCTAAAGGAGCTTATCATAATTTTCAACACAAACGGAATAGACGTTCTTCTGCTAAAAGGACCGGGTATAAGTTCAATTTATCCTCAGCCTAACCACAGGGAGTCTGACAATCTTAACATTTACCTGTTGGGTGATTTTGACAAAGGAAACAATGTAATAGAACAGAAGGGGATTTTCGTAGAAAAAACCAGGAATGAGAATTCCAGGTTTAACTTCAGAGGAGTATCTGTAGAAAATCATAAAACGTTCGTGGGCAAGAAAGACAAACGTATAAATTTGACACTTAATAGATTATTATCAAATAATGGATTAGAATCACTACTTCTCGGCGATTTTTACGTTAATGTTCCTGCTCCGGATTTTAATGCATTTTTTCTTGCAGAAGAATATACCCGACAATTTCTCTCTGAGGGTTTGGTCATTCGTCATTTTTCTGACATTGCTCTCTTTTTTAAGACAAACTATGAAAGGATTAATTTCAATAAACTATCTCAATTACTTTACTGCCACAGAATTGTCAACATCTTTCTGCATTTTCTTTCTCTGAGTGACAATATATTCGGTTTCGATAGTGGATACAGGACACTGGTTAAAAGAACAAAAAATGACCAAGAACCTAACAATGTCACTGTTGATAAAATATACTCCGACACATTAAACAACACAATAAAGAGAAAAGAGAAACAGGTATTGAGGTCAATGCCTCTATATAAACGAAAGATTAGTGAAACAGTAACGCTTTTTACTTCTAAATGGAAATACGACCTTATTTCTAAGGGGTTGTTCTATAAGGTTTTTCTAAAAAAATTTATCCTTTACAGCTCTCCTTCGTAAATTTTAAATACCTCTGCCGTAATTGAATAGTCTACGAGATTGACTTCGCACATTCCTCCAGCTGTATGTACGTTTACCTCTTTTTTCAAGTTCTCTTTTTGTGCAAAGCAAGAGGCTATTACGCTTGTTCCCGATGCCAGTGTGTATCCTACCCCTCTCTCATATGTCTCAATCTGCATGTGGTTGTCCGATATTATATTCACTAGCTGAATATTTATTCCGTCAGGATAGCTGCCTGATTTCAGAACCTCCTCCCCTTCTGCAATTATAAGGCTCTTTGAGAGCTCCTTCTCTTCCCTCACGATATTGTCGTTGCCCAGGTTTACACAGGTATAATCTTTGCCCGATATAGCAACATAACCGGTTATGTGAGGCTCCCTGATTTTTACTCGTATTTTTGTTGCCTCCTTGTTAAGAAACTTAACCTGCATCTCCTGATCGGATATCCTGACCTTAATTGAGTCCCCTCTTACAATCTCTTTGTCTTTTAAGTACTTGGCAAAAATCATACTGCCGAATACAGCACTTTTAACTTCACTCCCGTCTCTGTTGAATGCCTTGTATATATATTCGTCATTATTTATGAACGGCCCCAGAATTATACCGTCGGCTCCTACTCCAAACTCCTTGTTGCAAATATCTGCAATCCTTTGCCGGGTAAGATCGATCGGGTTTTCCCTTGGATCAATAACTATGTATGTATTGCCCAGAACATGATACTTATAGAAACGGTTTTCCTTAATAAAATTTGCATAAATCTCCAGCCTGTCGCAAACAACAAAGACGGCCCTGTGTTTCTCTTTCAGGGTTTTGTCGATATTACCAAGGAATTTAACAGCCGCTGCCAAAGCTGCTCCCGAAGAGACTCCTGCCAGAATACCCATCTCATGGCAAAGCTTTTTCATGAATACATTAGCACTCTCCACTCCAACATCCTCAATAAAGTCATAGTCACCTTTGCTGAAGAATCCACAGTCCTGCATCTCATCTTCTGTTCTTATTCCCGGGATATAACTGTCCTTGGATGTGACCACGCCAACAGTAAGGAGATGGGGGTTTTTCTCTTGTAGAATCTCTGAAATGCCCTTACTGGACCCCGATGTACCCAGTACACTTATAAAATAGTCCACCTTTCCTATGTCTTCAGAAATCTCTCTTCCTGTTTCAAAATGTGAGCTCACGTTTTTACTGTTCGTATACTGACTGGTATGATAATATTTGTCGGGTTGTTGAGCTATCATCTCCTCTATCCTCCCCACTGTGTTTATATCTTTTGACACTTCTATTACGTTTGTTCCCAGAAATTTGAGAATGTTTCTGGATTCTGAAACCTTTATTCTGTTGGTTACTGTAATAAAATCAATCCCGTTGATGCTACAGATACATTGAAGGGCCTTGGCAGTATTTCCGCTTGATGTCTCAATAACCGATCTCCTGCTGCTTTTTATATCATCAATACTATCTTTAAGCATACCATAAGCTGTCCGGTCCTTAAGGGAGCCAAACGGATTGAGGTATTCCAGTTTTGCATAGAGGTCTATGTTTGTGAGCCCATGAATTTTTGGGTCAATCTTTATAATGGGCGTTTTGCCAATTATATCTGTAATTTTATTTATCAACATATTAGCATATTATTCTACAGTAACCGATTTTGCCAGATTGCGGGGCTGGTCCACATTTCGCCCCTTGTTTACAGCTATATGATAAGCAAACAGTTGGAGTGGGACCACAGAGAGCAGAGGGTCCAGACATTCAATTGTCGGCGGAACCTCAATTACAAAATCAGCCATTTTGCCAACTTCTGTATCTCCCTTTGTAACAATTGCAATAACAGTGCCTTTTCTTGCCTTTATCTCCTGAATGTTTCCTACAACCTTGTCATATACAGAGCTATTTGTCGCCAGTACAACAACCGGCATCTCCGCATCTATGAGTGCTATGGGGCCATGCTTCATCTCTGCCGCCGGATAACCTTCGGCATGTATATATGAGATCTCCTTTAGTTTAAGTGCACCTTCGAGAGCGACCGGGTAACTTACACCCCTCCCCAGATAAATGAAATTCCTGGCATAGGTGAATGGTATGGCCAACTGACGTATCATGTCATTCTGGCTCAGTATCTCCTCTGTCTTCTCCGGAATCTTATTCAGTTCAGTTACAACCTCGCGGAAATACTTCTCATCTATGGTTCCTCTCTCCTTTGCCAGTGTAAGTGCCATCATAACAAGCACCGTTACCTGACCGGTAAAGGCTTTGGTAGATGCTACCCCAATTTCCGGCCCTACGTGTATGTATGATCCCGTATGTGTCCTTCGGGCAATTGAAGAACCCACAACATTGCAGATGCCGTATATAAAGGCTCCTCTCTCCCTGGCCAGTTCAACTGCTGCCAGAGTATCGGCAGTCTCGCCCGACTGAGATATTGCGATTACCACATCATCGCTGTTTATTACCGGGTTTCTGTATCTGAATTCAGATGCATACTCAACCTCAACCGGTATCCTGCACATGGTCTCTATGAGGTGTTCCCCTATTAGTGCAGAGTGCCACGAGGTACCGCATGCAACAATTATTATACGCCTTGCATTGAGGAATTTTTCTTTATGGTCTATTATTCCCGACAGTGCTACGTTTGTTCCCTCAACATTTATCCTTCCTCTGGTACAGTCAAGAATGGTTCGCGGCTGTTCAAAAATCTCCTTAAGCATAAAGTGTTCGTAACCACACTTTTCCAACTGCGACAAGGTCATATCAAGCTTTACAACAACCGGCAATAACTCTTCGTTTTCAAGTGTGACAATTTTAAGACCATCTTTTCGATGAAGAATTGCCATCTCCTTATCATTCAAATATATGACAGATGATGTATGCTCTATTATTGGAGTTGCATCTGAAGCAATAAAGTACTCTCCTTTACCTAGTCCTACAACCAAAGGGCTGCTTTTACGTGCCGCAATTATACAATCCGGGTTATTTTTCTCAAGGATGGCTATAGCATAGCTGCCTACTATCCTGCTCAATGCTATCTGAACTGCCGATACAAGATCGGTTTTCTCTTTGTTGCGTATATACTCTATAAGCTGGACAAGAACTTCGGTGTCGGTGCTGCTTTTGAACTCATACCCATTATGAATGAGCATCTCCTTTAATACCACATAATTCTCAATTATGCCATTATGGATAAGGGCCAGATTTTCTGATGAAGAGTAATGCGGATGGGCATTTATCTGATTAGGCTCTCCATGGGTCGCCCATCTGGTATGAGCAATGCCTATGTTACCATCACTGGATCTGGTTTGTACAAATGCTTCAAGATCACTTACTCTCCCTTTTGATTTGTAAACATTAAGCTTTCCGGTGTTATCTATGAGAGCAACTCCTGCGCTGTCGTACCCTCTGTATTCGAGGCGTTTCAAACCATTGATGAGTATTGGATACGCTTCACGGTATCCAAGATATCCTACTATCCCACACATATTTACAGATATTAAAGGTGAGACAGGCGTTTAAGCAGTTCTTCCGCAAGGGCAGACTTGACTTCGATATGTTTCCTGACGGCAGATATAAAAGGATTGCTATCGAATTCTCCTCTTACAGATTCAAAATCCTCAAGCTTTTCTGTTTCCGACCCATCAACTCCAAAACCTATCATCGATGTAATAGAGAACTCTTTCATAGCGTCTTTATAGAGCATTTCGTCCAATGTGACAACAGATTCTCGCCATATATTTACCAGTGAGAGTATCTCTTCTGAACTGACTGTTGCGAGGCAGATATTGTAATATCTTTCCATGGCACTGTATGCCCACGTCCACTCCATATCATAATAATCTGCATGAAGCTCCCTGAAACGAGACTCTATCTGAGATAATGTAATTCGGTTATTTTCAATTTCTCCTATTAGGTTGTCTACCTCCGTCTTTGGAACTATTAATCCCGAAAGGTCCACCCACTCCCCTAAACCCAGTTTATGGGTAGGTTTGAGTTGGCTCCTTACTTGATCTATATTCTTGAAATCTGTTTTTTCTAGTCTTTTGATGAGCGAGTTGCCAAAGAATTTGTTTATTGCCTTTTCGTAAAGGGAAATACCGTTCCTCAGTGAAGCATTTTTTATTTTTGAACTCCTGTACGTATACGTTTCAGATGTTTCTCCGGAAATGGCCCTTAGTTCAGTCAGAATGCTCCTCCCCTTTATCATCTTTTGTATTGTATAAGGGCTGAGGAGATTATAATTTATAAGATCGAGTAGGTTAGGGTCAGTTCTATTGTCACGTTTGGGCCATTTTTGTGCGTCTCTTATTGTTCCTACGCTCCTTAAGTTTACTCCCGGAATAAGGTAGGTTTCATCTGCTCTTTCAATAAGATATGAAAATGGAAGATCGGATGTATCGGAATGGTGATAATGCCTTCCCATAACCAGTGAAAAAGCTCCAACTTTTGCGGGCCACAGTATATACGAATCACTTGTGGTCTTTGAGCCTCTCTCTACAATTCCCTGGTGTATTGGACCAAGTTTGTACATATGGTTGCTTTGGTTTGAACCGCTCCCTGCATTCAGGAATGAGAACATTCCGGCAATCAGCAGGCTGGATTTGTGTACAGAGACTGTGAAAGGCCCTGCGAAAACTGCACAGGCCTCGCCATTTTCAAAATTACAGTTGGAGAATGCCAGAGTGTCGTGTGCAGAAAAACCATGCGAAACATGGCATGACTGTCCTATGAAGCACCTGATAATTTTTGCTGCTCCTGCAATGTAAGAGCCCGAGGATATTATAAAATCCTTCGCTATTACACTATCTCCTATATATACAGGGGCACTCTTATTGCTTACAATTGTTCCATTTTCCAGACGGGAGCTGTTTACAATCCTGGAATGGCCACCAATAACAACGTTCTTAATTGTTCCCGTATTTAATATTTCCACATTGTCGCCAATCGTTCCCATAGTTGACGCATGATCGTCTGCATAACCTCTTATAAGGCCATAGAGGTTCTCAATAGCCGTTTTCTTATGGCGGTATAATGCAATTATATACGCCAGCGAAGAGGATAGATTGGTATAAACAGGAACTTCACGACCACCGGTCTCATTCAATACGTTAACCATAATATTGTTGCCGAATGAGGATAGCTCCTCTACCGCAATGACATTGACGTTCTGAATGTAACAGCCGTTACCGATTCTGTAGTTGGAGATGTGGTTTGATACATTCTCGATGAGAATGTCGTTACCTAATTCACAATTGTGAATAGTAGCATTTCTTATGCCTGAGTGGTTTTTAAGTCCACCGGCTATGGAGAATGTTTTCTCAAAAGCACCTAATGTCACTCTTCCCGAGAAGCGGGTATTGAAGACATGATCTGTTGAGAACCCCTCCGACACAAAGACTTGAGTCCAGTCTTCCGCCACACAACAATTGGCTAACAGTGAGCCAATCTCGTGTTGAGTTAAATTCCTCATTATATGTATTTAATTTTCAGGGATCAAATATAGATTAAAATCCTTTCAAAAAAAAAGCCTCACTACAAAGTGAGGCTCAAAATTATAAATGTTTATTATAAAATAAACTATGCTCGTTTTACATTTACTGCATTTAATCCTTTTTTTCCCTCTTCAAGGTCGAAAGTTACTTCGTCATTCTCTTTGATTCTTTCTTTTAAACCGTTTGAGTGTACGAAATACTCTTTTTGCGAATCTGAGTCCTTAATGAAACCAAATCCTTTTGTTTCATTAAAAAATTTTACTGTTCCGTTGTTCATGATATGAAATTAATTTGTGTGCAATGTAATACAAATTATTGAAGTATTGCACTTATTTTACTTTTTTTTCTATTGGAACCACTCCGGCCATCTCTCCGATGATGTTTACAAGGTCCGTTCCGGTTGGAATTACAATTTTTGAATTCTTTTCAAGAGATGCTGTTACAGTATCAAGTTTCTTTAACAGCTGGGCGTTTCCGATAAAATACTTGTCGGCTGCTTCATTAACCAGTCTTATTGCTTCTGCCTCTCCTTCTGCATGAAGAATTTGTGATTGTTTGTAACCTTCTGCCTCTTTTATCTTTGCGCGTTTAACCCCGTCAGCAACTGTTTCTGCTGCTGTTGCAGAGTCAATGGCAGCAATCTTTTCATTCTCTGCCTTTACTACCTTGTTCATTGTCTCCTGAACATCTTTTGGTGGGTCAATCTGTTTCAGTTCTGTACGAACAATTTCAATTCCCCATCCCTGTGTCTCAGTGTGAAGGGTCTTGTATAATTCGGCATTGATCTTTCCACGTTCGCTGTTCGCAGATTTCAAAGTAAGGGTTCCGATAATGTTACGCAAGGTTGTACGTGCAAGATTTACAATCTGCCATCTGAAATTATTGACGTTATAGATTGATCCTTTGACACTATCCTCATCTGATTTTACTCTGAAGTATACCTGGGCATCCACACTTGCATTAAGATTATCGTTTGTGATTATCTCCTGTGGTTCTGCATCTACCATCTGCTCGGTAACATTCACCACATAGATTTTATCGATAATTGGAATGATCCAGTGGAACCCGGGATTTGCAAATTTTGAATATCTTCCAAGTCTTTCAATTAATCCACGTTGGGTGGGTCTTACAATCTTTATCCCGGCAGCGAGAATTATCACCGCAAGGGGAATTAATACATACCAAATGTTCATTTCCATTTCTATTTTATTTTTTTATAAAAATACTATAAACAAAAGACTTTGGCAAAAATTTGTTAAAAATCTTTATTTTATTGATTTACATTTTACAATACCATCTGTTTTGGAAGCCAGATACACATTATCGTTTCGATCAACTGTCATTGGAATGTATGCACAACCTTTCACCAATTCATCTATACCTTCAATTTTTTTAGCACCCTCCTTGCTGTATATTTTTATACGTGTAGGGTCCTTTTCTACAGTTACAATTCCCCCATTTGATAAGAATGCAACACTTACAGGATTGCAGCAACCATGGAAGTCGTCAATTGAATTTCCTCTTTGTCCGAAGGAGATAATGGATTTGCCATTATAATCGAATCCTTCTACCCTGAAGGCGCCAAGGTTGGCAACAAGCACTTCATTGCTCTTACGAACTGTGAAGTCCAGAATGCCGCAACATGTACGTAATTTTTCAATTGCCGATTTTTTCTTTCCTGTTGTTATATCAAAGATACCAATTGATTTTCCTCTTGTATCGGCAACCAGAAGATGGTTCTGAAATATCCTTGCCCCGGTAGCTGTAACAACACCTGATAGCATCATCTCCCTTATTTTGGCACCTTTCGAATTGAAAACCTGGCACTCAACTCCCACCGGAATACTTACCTGAGATGATTTTCCTCTTGATTCAATTGTTTTCGTTCCTATTACCGAACCTAACGTAAAAATATTGTCTGATTTATCAACCGCTATTGCAGTTGGTAATTTGATGCTTGTTTTAAATTCATTAATTGTAGTTCCTTTTGAATCAATTATCCGGACACTACCATCTTTCTCTAATGCACAAATATTATTATTAGACAGTATAGCAAGATAAACGATATCCTTATGTTGCTTCCCGGCAAAATTGTTGTCGACTATATATGATAAATTGCTTGCACCCGAAACGAAAGCTCCGATTCCTACATCGGTCTTTTTCATTCCCTTAACCTTAGTACGTAATTCTACAACCTTTGAATTGTTTGCTAAAGAAGGATCAAGTAAGTTAAGATACTTTTCAATCTCTGCTGCACTTTTCCCATAAGTAAGCTGATCAATCAACTCAGCTGAATAAGGTGATTTTGGGTATTCCTTTATAAAACTTATAGTCAGCTGTCTTGCATCTTCATCATACTTGCTTATAATTCCATTTATTTCTACCTCTCTCTCTTTTGTAACCACTCTGACACCATCTTTTACCATATACAGCTCTTTTCTCAGTTCTGTCAGCTTGTATTTGTCTGAAAGATCCTTGATTCTTTTGGCCAACACCTTGTAATCATCATTGGTATTCTGACTTGTTGTCTGTTGTGACTTTGCGCTTGAGACTGATGTATTGCCGAAAGCCATAATGGTTCCTGAAATCATTATAATGGCTGCAAAACGTGATAAAAAGACGATTTTCTTCATTCTTGGTTGATTAATTAATGATATATATAGCTGCAAAGCTAAGTAATTAGCAACATTATTTACTTATAAACTCTTCAATTTTTGAATAGAATTCCTCATTTTCGCCCGAATCACGGTAAAGAATCTTGCCTTGGGGACTTATAAGTATTTTTGTAGGGAATCCCTGTACGTTGAATTTTGAGACAAAGTCCATATCTCCTTTCCCTGTAAGGATATTCTGATATGTCATTTCGTTCTTGATAAGGAATGCTTTCCACATATCCATACTTCTGTCGTTTGATATCCCCAGAATATTGAGTTTGTCTGCATGTTTCTTCTGAAATGCCTTCATGTTGGGAATTCCTGCCACACAAGGGCCGCACCATGTTCCCCAGAAGTCTACAATCAAAAATTTACCCCTCATGCTCTCGATATTGAAGGTGCTTCCATCGGGAGTTGCATCGGTGATAATCTGAGGGCATTGTTTGCCTACAGCAGATGCAAACGAGCCGTCTATCCGGTCTTTTACAGCTCTGTAAAAATAGTTGCTGCCATATTTCTTAATATCTACTTTCTGCATAAAAGGGATAAGTTCCTCAGGTTTTATTTCGCTTCTTATAAGCATGTCTTCCATAAGCCAGAGAGCTGCAAGCGAATTTGAATATCCGGCAAGAAAATCCCTTTTTACATTTTCTAACTCCTTATTATATTCGTCTCCCTTTTTCTCCAGTTCCTTTTTCTGATTATCGTCAAGAGTTGTATTTACTCTTAATTCAACAACACTGTTACCCAAGCGGTTGGTGAGCGGCATCATCCTTTTGTTTAGCTCAGCAAAGGTGTTGTTTTCGCCTCCGTCCAATGGGTAAATATCTATAAAATCCTTGCCCTCCAATGAACCATCTACAGTGAAAACGGCCCCCGGGTAGACAATCATCCATAAACTGGCACATTTATATGGAATATATCCATTTCCAACCTTTTTCTGAAACCTGTCCTCCCTGGAAAAGCTAAGCCTTGCAACAACTGGAACAGATGTTTTGCCCTTAAGGACGAACTCTCCTTTATTGAGAACAATCGGCTCGTTGGTTGCAACATCTTCTTCTCCAAAAAAAGTTACGTATACACTTTTAGGATTAACACCACTTATGTTAAATTTTATCTCGAAATTACTCTCGTTCTGTGCTGCCTTACCTCTGTCCAGTATCTCTTTTATCATCAGTTCAAGAACCCGTTCGTTGTTGCTGTCTGTCCTGAAGTTTTTAAAGATTATCCGGCCATTCTGGTCAAGAAGATAGTTGGTTGGTGCTCCCGGAGCAACCAGGTTCCCCCGTTTCTCCTCTTCATCCTTGAGAGGAATAAAGCTATATCCGCTCGATTTCATGAATGGAACCACGTATTCATCCTGTTCCGGTGCAATATTGATTCCTATGTAAACCAACTGCTCCTTGCTAAATTTTCTCACCACATTTTCGAAATTCGGGAATTCTCCTCTGCATGGTCCGCAACCCGGGAACCAGTATGTAAGCAGGATAACCTTTCCTTTGAAATCTGAAAGTGATGCCTTCCCTTGTTTGAGGTATTGCTCAAGTGAAAAAGGTGTGGCTGGAACTGCAACAGAGTCACGTATCTTCCATATATCGGCAAACAGGTCACCCTTTGTCTTACCTAGCTTTTTCCCGTATTTTTCCATTGCTTTATATATGTCGTCGGCCGGAGCTGCGGCATAGGAATATACCAGTTTTTTATAGGCAGCTGCTGTATTTCCCGTAATATCGGAAAGTTCTGCCTTAAGCAAGTTAATCATATCTGTTGCAGCTGACCTGCGCTCCAATGTGATTGATTCTACAGCAGTCTGAGCCTCTGCGTACTTGTTCTGCGCCATAAGCAACTTCGCCTGAATGAGATCCTGAGCTAGCTTTACCCTGCCGATCCAGCTTTTCTTGTCACCCTCACGAGTTGACACTGATGCCATGTATTGTGCCAGCTCAGCCGCTTTCTCGGGAGTTGTATTCAGGTACAAATAGTAGAAATCATACATCCCGCTGGATGACCAGTTGAATTTTTCAGGAGGATACTGGTTCTTCAGCTGGGTGTATATCGCGAGCTTTTCATTGTTGTCCTTTACAAACAACCCGAGCCAGTATAACGACTGCGCCCCACGCTCACTTGTTGGGAACAACCTGGTCATTTCATACATACCCTTTCGGTAACCCTCGGGATCACTGTCCTTTAAACCACTTCTGTAATAGAATGCGTAGTCCGGACTTGTTGGCTCTGCTTCCATTGCCTTCTTAAGATACTCTCTGGCAGCTGCAAAGTCACCCCATCTCTCTCCGTCAATCCACAAATCGGAATAAGCCTTAGCCATTTTAGGGTCAATTGCCACTGCCTTTAACAACCATGGTCTTGCTTTTGGGCTCTCCATACCTGCATAAGCCTTTCCTAGTGCGTACGGTACTATGCTCGATTTAGGAAACTGTTTTACCCAGATCTCATATTGTGCCGCAACTTCCTGGCTGTCTGCACCCAGGTATTTGATAAATTTCTCATGACCGTTCAGATCGTTTGGATTTGCAATGACATACGATTTCAATTTTGCAAGTGTGTCTGCATCGACAGATGTTTTTGCTCTTTTTTGAAGGCCTTGTCCATACGCCGTGGCTACATGAACTATAACGAGAAGTACTATTAATATTTTTTTCATAATCAGAAATAATTTAATGTTTGACAAAAAAAGGGGCGATGTAAACGCCCCTTTAAACAATTTACTTAATAAGTATTCTGAACAATTATTCCACTACTACTCTGTATCTCTGTATTAGGAATTGGAGCAGCATATCTTCTTGAGTTTTTGGCAAGAGTATAGGTCTGGACACCACCGGCGGAGGTTATTGCTGCAGAACTGAAACTATAGAAGCTGCGAGTCAGGGCTCCAACATCGTCATTTGTATCTTCATTACTATTAAGTCTTCTAATATCATTCCACCTTTGTGTAAATGGCATCTCTCTTCTGCGCTCCTGTAGAATTTTAGCAATTGCCTCATCTTTGGTTGTTGCAGCCAGATTAATAACAGCAGATGGCGCATTCTTATCCATTCTCTTCGCTCTCAACATATTAACTGCGCTCATAGCTTCTGAAACCTTATTCTGACGAGCAAGACATTCAGCTTTAATTAGCAGCATCTCCGCAACAGTCGGTCCTGAAGGAATTCTGTCTTTGAAAAAGAATACATAACCTGGGTATTCATACGCCGGACTTGTAAGACCTCTGTCGTATGAATAGTTTTTAACCATATGGTATTTATATCTTAGGTCGTAAGTCTGATCATAGAGAGCAAGAAGTTGTGTACTAGGAACATACCACCAGCTTTCATGATTTAACATTCTAAAATAATAGTGTTCTTTCCACTCCATCATATCTGTAAAGTCACTTTGATTGTCATGAGTGTAAGGGTACCATATTCGTGTAGCGACTCCTCCTACAGTGATATTGGAAACAATGCTGCTATATCGCATATCTACATTATAATCCATCATTACACTATGCTCCTGTAGAGCTATATTTGCATATGAAAGGGCTTTGGCATAATCATTTCTGTTAAGGTAATATCTTGCTGCAAATGCATTTACTGCTGCCTTACTTGCTCTCCATGACTTATATTTGTTGTTAACCATTTCAAGTTTAGTCGTAAGTTTAAGAGCCTCTGTCAAGTCTGCTTCAATCAAATCATATGTCTCCTTTAATGTTCCTCTTGCAACAGGTTCTTCAAAGCTTGTTGATTTTTTCAGAACAAGGCCCAGTTCACCTTTATTGGCCTCAGTATAAGGAAGGCAATAAGTTTGAGCCAATGTCCAGTAACTATATGCCCTAATGAAGTATGATTCCTGTGTGAGTCTCTCTTTTTGGGCCTCAGTACCACTGACCTTAGGAAGATAGCTTAATACCATGTTTGCCGTGAATATTTTACGATATTCCCCTGACCAGAAACCTTCTCTTCCGTCAAATGGGAGGTATTGTGTATCCCACGTCCCGAATTGTGCAGCTACAACACCATATGCAGCAGCCTTTGCATCATAAAGTTCCTTTTGCAATCCGTAGTCATCTGAACTATAAATAGCTGTTCTGTTACCCTCAGTATAGAAGCTGGAATAGTTGTTTAGAAGGTAATCAAGCTGGTCGGTAGTACCAGGGACAAGGGAGTTGTTTTTACTTGGCTTTTTAGCCAGAAAGTCATCACAGGCACTTAAGAAAAGTGTGCAAATTATAATTAATCCTATGTATTTAAATATTTTCATAATTTGTAATTTTTAGAATGCTAAATTTAATCCAAAAGTAAAGGATGCCTGAGGTCTGAGACTTCCAAGAGGAAATTCCGGATCTTCATTGTATTTATTGTTGGATATTGTAAATAAATTGTTTGCTTGTGCAAATATTTTAGCAGAGTTTATACCAATTTTACTTACAAGTTTCTTAGGCATATTATATGTAATGTTTAGCTCCTGCATTCTTACATGATTCGCATTTTGAACCAGATAATCCAGATAAGGATAGAATCTGTCCCAGAAATAGTATCTTGGTTCAGATTTACCAAACGGTATTGGCACTCTCTCCGATGGGTCAGATTTTGATATTTCATCATATAGTTTGTTAGGTAAGGCACTTCCTCCTGACATACTAGGGTAGTTAAATGAGAATCCATTAAATACGTGACCAAACTTTCCAGTTACAATAAATGAGAGGTCAAAATCATAAATTTTGAAGGTACTGCTGAAGCCAAGGGCAAAAGGAGCTACTTTTGTTCCCATATTAAGCATATAGTCACGTCCGTCACCAGGTGTCCATCCTGTAAAATCATAAACATCTGTACCTTTACCCTGTACTACCGGCTGCCAGTTAGGACTGCCTGCAACACCTTTGTCAACAACACCGGCATACTTGAATGACCATAAAGTATTTGCATCATATCCCTGAACGTATGCTGTTGTACCTCCACCATAGAGGTCGTATGCTGCATAAGTAGCTTTAAACAACTTGTCAATTTTATTTTTATTATACGAGAAGTTAACATTTCCTACCCAAACAATATCATTATCTTTTAACCTTAAAGATGAACCAAGTTCAATTTCTATACCTCTGTTTGTCATCTCTGCCATATTGAGTTTTTGAGAGGCTGTTCCGTTTACTGAAGGAATACTCATTGCAACTATAAGGTCCTTACCCTTCTTGTTGTATACATCAAGTTTTCCATAAAGTTTACCGTTAAACATATCAAAATCTGCCCCAAGGTTTATTGTCCCTGTTTTCTCCCATCTGAGAGTCGGATTACCGTAACTGCCTACACTGGCTGTGTAATCCTGGATATAGATATTTTGTGCACCTGTAACGTTGATAAGGGGCATAAAGGATGTTGATTTGTCGACATTACCATTATAACCATAAGTTGCACGTATCAACAAACGGTCCAGCCAACTTATACCACTCATGAATTTCTCTTTTGATATTGCCCAGCTTGCACCAACTGACCAGAACGGAGCATATCTGTACTTAGGATCATCGGTTATAAGGTTTGAAGCATCTGTTCTTGCCGAACCTGATAGTGTGTACTTACTGTCAAATGTATAAGATGCGTTCCCATACAATGAAAAGAATCTGTCTGTATTGTATGAATAAATATTTGCATATTTGAAAGTCTGGGCACTTCCCATCCAGTTTTTAAGTGCATAGACCCCACTTCCTCCTACTCCATTTGGGAATGTACCTACAGTAAGCGTTTCATCGTTATATCCATATGTTCTCGGACTTTCAAATTCTTGATATACACGGTCCGAAACCTCGGCACCTGCAATAAAACTGATCTGATGCTTTTCTTTGAACAGTTTGTTGTAGTTTACCTGATTTCTCCAGTCGTATGCAGTAGTATAAGATCTTTTCTGATCAAGGAAACCTCCCTTAGGTAAGTTAGAAGTAATCGTACCTGTGGTTTTATCCCATGTAGAAGCAAAATTAATTGCAGATCTTACTGTATATGTGCTTTCATCATATATATTCTTTTCTTCTGTGTTGAGCATTTCATACAGAATTTTAGAGTCTATTGTCAGGCCCTCAATTACCTTAAAGGTTAGGCCTGCCTGTGCCCTTGCGTTTAAAGTTCTTTTATTGAAGTCCTTTCCTTCGTTTTCAGATATTGGATTATAAGACCAGTCTGTATAGGGAAACTTGCTCATTGGCACATGTCTTAACATATTTGGCATATACAATCCATATGGAACAACAGCTCTTGTACCATCATCATTAACCAGTGTATGATAAGGTGTGCCATTATAGACTGAGCCATTATTTGCCTGGTCTGTCATAGTAAAACTTCCAGAAAAGAAGAAATCAAGCCATTTAAACACCTTGATATTTGACCTGTAGTTAGCCATATATTTCTTAGTATCATCACCAACATAACTTTGTTTTGATCCCTCATACATTAAAGCCAGAACATTCGTCATTCTGTCGTTAGAACCTGAAATATTGAGGTTATACTGTTGCGTAAAAGGATTTTGCAACATGTAATCTTTTATCTGTTGTCTATTGTCAATCTGACGAAGTTTATCAAGGGTAGCGTTAAGTTGAGCAGTAGTGATATATCCCATTCTGGCCTCGTTCATTGCCTCAACAGCTGCAGAATATGAACCAGTTAGGCTCGTATTGCTATTGGGAAGTGGCACCCATGGTCCTCCAAAGAAATTTGTGGAGAATCCTTTTTGTTCATAGTCAATTATCTCTGTTGATGTTGCATAGGGATTTTGATAGTTTATATCTGTCTTTGGTGAATATTTAAGAAATGTGTTAAAGTCTACCTTTACTCCTCCTTTTTTACTTCCCATACCGGATTTTGAGGTAATAACGATAACCCCGTTAGCCGAACGTGCCCCCCATATTGAAGTTGCTGCAGCGTCTTTTAAAATTGTAACACTCTCAACATCATTTGGATTTATAGAACTAAGTGTTCCCTGAATCGCAAAGCCGTCAACAACAATAAGTGGTTGAGCTGTTGCAAGCAGACTTGTCTGTCCCCTTATCTCAAAAGAGACATTTCCGTTCACATCCATTTTTGTCTGGACCCCTGCTGCTGTTCCGATAAGTCTCTGGCCCAGATTTGTTGCTGGTTTTTCAAGTTGCTCTGCCTTTATGATATTAAAGGACCCTGTTGCTCTCTCTTTAGATAATGTCTGATATCCGGTAATAACTATATCTTGAAGTGCAATGTTATCTATTGCAAGTTCCTGATTGTAGATGAGCGACTCTCCTGTTACTGTTACTTGTTGCGAAAGCATACCGATTGAAGAAAAAAGCAGTTTGTCACCATTTTTTACCTCCAGGGTATATTCACCCTTGTTATCGGAAAAAGCACCTGTCCTGGCAGTGAGATTCTGAATGGAAACACCGGGCAGGGGTAGTTTTGTCTCATCAAAGACAACTCCCTTGATTATTTTTACTCCTTGTTTTCCGTTTTGACCCACAGAAGGTTCTGCTTTTGCATTTTTGAACTCCTTTGGTGACAATGTAATTTGCTTTTCAACAATTTTAAAAGTAATGTCGGTACCTGCAAGAAGCTTGTTCATTAATGGAACAATTTCCTCTTTTGCTGCATTTATAGATACTTTCTTATTTACATCAACCAGTGAGTTGCTGTAAACAAATGTAAAAGAAGTCTGTTTCTGGATCTCCTTTAAAACATTAATAAGAGGAACATTTTTAAAATTTACTGTAACGCTTTGTGCCAGCAAGGTTTTTGCCGGAACCACAAAACAAAACAGAAATAATAAGAATCCTGCAGACAATAGGATTCCGGATGATTTCTTCTGTTCTTTCATTGTTTTTTTATGTGTTTTGGTTATATCCTATATACACATAAAAACATACCCGTCCCTAAAAAATCTGCTATCTGAAAAATAGTGTGACTCTGCTGTCCTTTATAGAATAACCGATATTTGAAGTGATTTTCAGGAGTTCCAGTACCTGTGTAATAGATTCTGACTTAAAGTTAGCAGTAAAATTGTATTTGAGCAGCTCCGGGTCCTTGGCAATGAAACTTACACCATACCACCGCTCCATCTTCTTTACAACCTCTTCCAAAGGAGTGTTTTCAAAAATAAGATAACCATCTTTCCATGAAGTATTCAGATGAATGTCTGCTTGTCCTCTTTTCCCTTTTAATCTTGAATTATCAGGAATAACTATCTCTTCCAGAGCGTTTACAGCAATTTCCTGTTTGTTGCTTTCCCTAATAAGAGTTACTGCACCGGAAACCAATGTGAATTTCAACACATCATCGTTATCATATGATGAGAGGTTGAATTCAGTTCCAGTAACCTTAACGGTTATGCCTTTTGAGGTCTTGACGTACATTGGCCACTCTTTATTGGAAACAACCTTAAAATAACCCTCTCCGCTGAGTTCCACCATTCTGAATGTAGAATCAAACTTGTCCGGACATTTAAGGTTGCTGCAACTGTTCAGCCAGACCTTGCTGCCGTCCGGTAGTTCCACCAGTCCTTTGACTCCAGGATTGACTTCATAATTCATTGTAACTCTGCTCTGAACCGGGATCTCAGCCTTGGCAGTTATATAGCTTTGTTCTACCTGAACCAGCTTTTTTGAATATGAATAATACTGATAGCCGGCAAATATTGTAATCGGGAGAACAACAATTGCCGCAGCCTTCATAAATCTAGTCTTATAGGATAGGCCGGGTTTGATCTTCTTCCTTATGTCGGAACAAACATCACTGGTAGCTTCCTTATCAGGAAAATTGTCAAATACCCATGCAGTTTTCTTTGAGTGGAAATCCTTTGCATTCTGCTCACTCTCCTCAATCCAGTTCATCACTATCTCCCTCTCTTTGACAGATGCAACTCCCTTAATGTACCTTTTTAAAATATCGTCATTCATATCTTTTATAAATATCTCCCCATTAATAATACACATTTAATTTGCTGTCCCTTAAAATATCCCCAGATAATCTTTCAACCTTCTTCTGAACAACTTCAATGCCAGGCCTATATGATATTCAACAGCTTTTACTGTTATCCCCCTTTTTATTGCTATTTCGTCGTATGTAAGGCCATATTTTCTGCTTAGCACAAAACTTTCTCTTATCTTTTCTGGCAGAGCAGAATATGATTTTTCAACAAGTCTTTCGAGGTCCAGAGCATCAATTCTTTCCTCCACATAATTACTGGACAAGGTGCCTATATGTGCCTGAATTTCCCTTTTTTCCAGATTATCTGCCGATGAACAGAATTTTTCCCTCAATAGATTAAGAGCCTTGTTCCTTGCAATCGTGAAGGTATAGGAACGAATATTGAAATCGGGATTCAGCGTCTCTCTGGAGTTCCACAGTGCTATAAATGTCTCTTGAGCAATATCCTTGGCTAACATTGTATCTCTGAGAAACTGGTTTGCAAAGAATACAACATTATTGAATTCGGTCTTCAAAAAAGCTTCAAACGCCTTTTCACTGCCACCTTTAATAGCTTCAATAATGTTTCTGTTTAGCTTGTCCGACACCTTGGGAAATTTTTTCAAAGGTATATTTTATTTAATTACGAAAGATTTGTGTATCTTGGAAAATATTAAAAAAAGCTATTTGAGACTTTACATCAAAAATATGGTTTGTATCCGCTGCAAAATGGTAGTGAAATCCGAACTTGAAAAACTTGGGCTGCATTACTCTATTGTAGAGCTGGGAGAGGTTGAAATTAAGGAGAGCATTGACTCTGTTCAGAAAGAGGCCTTAAATTCTGCCCTTAAAAAATCGGGTCTTGAGCTGATGGACGACAAAAAAAATGTGCTCATTGAGAAAATCAAAAACATTATTATAGACGTTGTACACTATTCAGAAGAGGATCTTAAGATAAACCTGTCTGACCATATCAGCAAAAAACTGGGCCACGATTATACATATCTCGCCAATCTTTTCTCCGAAGTAGTCGGTTCGACTATTGAAAAATTCTTTATCGCCCATAAAATTGAACGGGTAAAAGAGCTGCTCGTTTATGACGAGCTGTCTTTGACAGAGATTGCATACAGAATGAATTACAGCAGTGTGGCACATCTCTCCAATCAGTTCAAAAAAATCACCGGTCTTACGCCATCACATTTTAAGGAGCTTAAACACAAGCGCCGCATAATGCTTGAAAATCTGTGAATGATGTAACTCTTCACAAGAGTTATGTAACACTTTCCCATACATAAGATATTAAGTTTGTGACACTATTTTTATAGTGCATAAGTTATTAATATGATAATATCTAAGAGTATGGCTAATATGGAGGTGGAAAAGGGGAAGGCACTCATTATTGTTGAAATAATCGAATATGTGCCAAAATCGGTTGTTATAAGAACTATAATTAAAAAATCGACGGGAAGTATAAGTGCCATGGCAATGGATACAGGAGAGGTCCTGACAGAGAAAATCTCACCTTTTGACACATTCGCACAGATAATTGATGGTAAGGCCGAAATTGTTATTGACGGCAAATCCAACATACTTGCAACAGGTGAATCAATCATTATTCCTGCACATACACCCAACTTAGTAAGAGCAAATGAACGGTTTAAAATGATCTCTACTATCATTAAAAGCGGTTACGAGCAAATGTGTGAATGATGTAACTTATTTATAAACTTATGTAACACATAAAGACTCGAAACATAAGACCTTTATATCGGAATCTTGAACAATTAATAAGTCATTCAAAATGGGAAATTTACTTTATATCGTCGCAGTCATATTAGTCATTGCATGGCTGATTGGGTTGGTTGGATTTCATGCCGGGGGCATAATCCACATACTGCTTGTTATTGCATTAATAGCAATAATATTGAGAGTCATTCAGGGAAGAAGGTATCGTTAATAAAAAAATAAAATCATGAGTTTAGGTAAAGTGTTATTAGGCACATTGGCAGGAGTTGCCGTAGGTGCAATGTTAGGAGTACTATTCGCTCCGGAAAAGGGATCTGTCACACGTAAAAAAATCTCCAGAAAGGGTGATGATTATGCTGATTCATTAAAGGATAAGTTTAATGAGTTTGTAGATGGTATTACCGAAAAATTCGAGGAGGTAAAAGAGTCCGTAAAGGAAAAGGTTGAGGAAGAAGTTGAGAAAGAGAAGTCTGCAATGAGTTAATGTTATTCGAAATGGAAGAGCAAGCAAATATCCTGGAGTCCCTTTTGGGAAGAGCAGAAGAATACGGTAAAACAAGCCTTGAGTTGTTCAAACTTAAAGCTCAGGACAAAACATTGGGTGTTGTATCCTCAATCATATCGCGTACAGTTGCCTTTGTATTTATTTTCACGTTCTTCCTGATGGGGACAATAGGAGTTGCTTATCTGCTGGGCGATGCTCTTGGGAAGTTATGGTTAGGGTTTTTTATAGTAGCTGCGTTTTATGGAATTATAGGGTTTGTTCTCTATTTCTTTCTGAACAACCGCATGAAAAGGCTTTTTGGTGATTTTCTTATTAAACAGGTTTATAAATAGAGGAATATGCAAAAAATAACTTCCACCACCGGGCTAAAGGAGGCAATCACACAACTGAGTTATGAGCATGCTCTCCAGGGAGAATTGTTAAAGGAACAATTCAGCATTACCGTGGACAGGTTAAGGCCTGTCAACCTTATCAAGGACACATTCAGCGATGTGGTGAAGTCGCCCGATCTCGTAAGTAATATAATTAACACCTCGTTGGGTTTGGCAGCAGGTTATCTGACCAACAGAGTATTTGTCGGGTCACACGGCGGTCTTCTTAAAAGACTTCTGGGCAACATAATACAGATGGGGGTGACTACAGTAATTGCCGTTAACCCAGATGTTGTCAAGTCTTTTGGGATGAAAATACTGCAAACCATTTTGAGTAAAAAGGAAAAGGATAAATAATCAAATTTCACTATGGAAAAAGATATTAATTTGCCGTTTTATGTAAGGGCCTCACTGTTTTTTGTGGGACTTTATGCTTTAATATCTATGCTTTCCATAGCTCAGGGAATAATCATACCTCTCGTCTTTTCTACCTTCCTTGCCATTGTCCTGCATCCTGTGGTGCATCTGTTGGAACGCATGAAAATCAACAGAGTTGTCGCTATTACCATTGCCCTTATTCTTAGCATTGTAATTATAGCCGGTCTTGGTACTTTTCTGGTTTCACAGGCATCCAGGTTCAGCGAGTCGTGGCCAATCCTGGTGGAAAAATTTACAGAACTTATTAATCAATCCATAAGCTGGGCATCAGGGTATTTTGATATAAGTTCAGAAAAAATAATTGACTGGATTGCAAAATCCAAGGGTGAGCTGATGAATATAAACAGCACCTCAATAGGTCAGACATTGGTTTATGTGGGGAGTGGGGTATTCGGGCTGATTCTTTTACCTGTTTATATTTTTATGATTTTGTTTTATGAGCCTCTGCTGCTGGAATTCTTCCGAAGACTTTTCGGGTCGGACAACCGCAAAGAGGTAAGCGCAATAATCACAGAGACAAAAACCGTGATCCAGCGATACATCTCGGGTTTGTTCATAGAAGCAATCATAATTGCAGCTATGAATTCTACTGTACTTCTTATATTGGGCATCGAATATGCGATTCTGCTCGGTGTTATTGGCGCATTGCTCAACGTAATTCCATATATCGGAGGTATTGTTGCAGTCGCATTGCCAATGATTATTGCTCTGGTAACCAAATCATCGGCATGGTATGCTGTTTATGTTCTGGCAGGCTATTATTTCATTCAGCTTGTGGACAATAACTACATTGTTCCAAAAATTGTGGCTTCCAAGGTTAAAATCAATGCACTGGTTTCAATTATAGTGGTTTTCGCATTTGGTGCGCTTTGGGGTATTCCCGGAATGTTTGTCTCAATCCCTCTTACAGCAATCATAAAACTCATTTTTGACCATATTGAGCCATTAAAGCCATGGGGCTTTTTACTGGGAGACACAATGCCATCTTTTACAGATATAAAATTTCATCTGATTAAAAAGGCAAAGAAATGAATCAGGCAAATCCAACGGTCGTAGTATTCCGGAATTTTTTTCAGGAAGTGGGTCAGTTAGCAAGTTTCTCCCTAAAATTTTTCAAGCAGGTCTTTGCTCCTCCCTACGAATTCGATGAGTTAGTCAAGCAATCATATATTGTAGGATATAAATCCTTGCCACTTGTAGGGATAACAGGGTTCATAATGGGTCTTGTACTTACTATTCAATTAAGACCTACTCTCGTAGATTTTGGTGCAGAGTCGTGGTTGCCTGCAATGGTGGCCCTCTCAATAATAAGGGAAATAGGGCCGGTAATTACAGCACTAATCTGTGCCGGCAAAGTGGGTTCAGGCATAGGGGCAGAAATTGCTTCCATGAAGGTAACGGAACAGATTGATGCCATGGAGGTTTCCGGCATTAATCCCTTCAAATATATTGTTGTGACAAGAATAGTTGCAACAACTCTAATGATACCCCTGCTTGTGATTTTCTCTGATTTCATTGCGCTAATGGGTTCTTTCCTTGCTGTCAATATAAAATCTGATGTCAGCATAACTCTGTTTATAACCCAGGTTTTTGATTCACTCGATTTCATGGATGTTATCCCTTCTCTTATAAAGGCTCTGTTCTTTGGATTTTTTATTGGATTGATTGGCTGCTATAAAGGGTACACCTCTTCCAACGGGACAGAAGGGGTTGGAGCTTCGGCAAATTCTGCTGTAGTGGTTGCTTCCTTGCTGGTTTTCATAATAGATATGATTGCTGCTCAGATTACAAGTTTATTCACCTAGTATATTATGGAAACTGATAAGACCAATAATTACGAGGTTGAGGTTAAAAACCTCCAGATATCATTCGGCAAAGATGATGTTCTTACAGACCTTAGCCTAACACTTAAAAAGGGTGAAAATCTTGTTGTGTTGGGGAAATCGGGTAGTGGAAAATCTGTTCTGATAAAGTGCATTATCGGTTTAATTGACCCCGATGAGGGAACCATTATGGTTCAGGGTAATAATATAGGGGAGCAGGATGACAAGAGTCTGAACCTTATCCGCAATAAGGTGGGATTTCTTTTTCAGAGTGCCGCACTGTATGACTCAATGTCAGTAAGAGAAAACCTCGAGTTTCCTCTTAGGAGGCAAAACACTGTCAAGGGGAAAAAGCTTACCTCTCTTGTTGAAGATGCTCTTGAAAATGTAGGATTATCTGATGTCATTGACAAGATGCCTTCTGAACTTTCTGGCGGTATGAGAAAAAGAGTCGGTCTTGCAAGAACTCTCATTCTTAAGCCGGAGATTATGCTTTATGACGAACCTACAACAGGGCTGGATCCCATTACATCAACCGAGATAAGTTCTCTGATTGTCCATATTCAAAAAAAATACAAGACATCTTCAATAATCATTACCCACGACATTGCATGCACAAAAAATGTTGCTGACAGGATTATAGTAATACGTGACGGAGTTTGTGCAGCAGAAGGAACTTATAAGGAGCTGGAAAATTCCGAAGATCCCTGGATTCGGTCCTTCTTTGAATAAAAACAACTAATATAAAAGTACTCCAATGAAAAAGGAAACAGGAAACAAGATGAGGCTGGGCATATTTATTTCAGTCGGATTGTTAATATTGGTAGCAGGCATTTATCTGATTGGCAGCAAACAGCAGCTGTTCAGCAATACTTTCAGAATAAGCGGCATTTTCAAAGATATAAACGGACTGCAGATAGGGAACAATGTGAGACTCTCCGGAATAAACGTAGGTGTTATTGGAAGTATAGAAATCATTGCCGATACAGCTGTGAGAGTGGATATAGTCATAGAGGAGAAAGCCAGAAAGTTTATAAAAAAAGACTCAAAGGCAAATATCGGTTCTGACGGACTTATGGGAAGCAAAATGCTGACAATAATCCCCGGTACTTCCGGCAAAAAAATAGTGCAGGATGGTGATTTTATTGAAACTACAGCACCTGTAAGTATAGACAACATATTACTTAATCTCGAAATTGCCAGTATAAACGCTATTGACATAACTGACGACCTTTCTGCCATAATGCTCAACATTAGATCGGGTAAGGGCGCCATTGGAAAGATCTTCATGGACTCTGCTTTTGCAAAAACGGTAGATGATGCTCTAGTAAATGTAAAAGAGGGGGCCGGTGGCTTTAAACAGAATATGGATGCTGTAAGTCATAATTTTCTTTTAAGAGGATTCTTAAAAAAGAAGGAGAGGGAAAAAGAGAGGGAGAGAGAGAAGAAGGAACAGGAGAAGGAGAAGAAGAAGCAGGCAAAGGGCAATGGAAAATAAACAATGTGGGAATGTTGTAACTTATTCCCAAAGTTGTGTAATGCATTTCCTCCCTAATATAATCACCTTTATATATAATCATTTATAGAAAAAATGGACACAACACAAAGTAAAAACGGTGATACCTTTAAGATCACCGGAAACTGGGATAACCAGTCGAAACAACTTAAAGACATCTTTCGCTTCAAACACAAATGGCTTTTAATGCTACTTCTGCCATTTTTGTTATGGAATTGCGAAAAGGATGACTACACAGGAGAAACTAAAGGTATATGTCCCGAAGTTGTTACTGTAAACCCTGCAAATGGTGCGACCGGAGTAGCTGCCAGCCAGCTTATTTCTGCCACCTTTAATGTTAATATGGCCCCCGCCACAATTAATATAACAACATTTTTATTAAAACAAGGTACAACCCCGGTTACCGGAACAGTAACATATTCCGGAAAAACGGCTGTATTTACACCAAGTGCCAATCTGCTTGCGAACACAACCTACACGGGGACAATTACCAAAGGATCCAAGGACCCGGCGGGAAATGCCCTTGAAGCCGATTATATCTGGAGCTTCACGACAGGAAGTGCCCCTCTGGTAATCTCTACCGATCCTGTAAATCTTGCAACGAATGTAGCCCCCGGCAAAATTATCACTGCAACATTCAACCGGATCATGGATCCATTAACTATCAACTTAACGACATTTGTTTTAAAACAAGGATTGACTCCTGTTGCCGGAACTGTAACATATTCCGGCGTGATCGCAACCTTCACTCCTACTGTGGCCCTTGCTTCAAATGCAGTATTTACTGCCACAATAACAACAGGAGCGAAAGATGCAGCAGGAATGAGACTAGCGAGTGACTATTCATGGAGTTTCACTACAGGAACTGCGCCTCTCGTAATCTCTACCGACCCCGCAAACCTTGCAACAAATGTAAGTCTTGGCAAAATAATAACAGCTGTCTTTAATAAGGATATGAATCCTGCAACAGTAAACCTTACAACTTTTGTAGTAAAACAGGGGTTGATTCCGGTAACTGGAGTAGTAACATATTCGGGAATGACAGCGACCTTTACTCCTGTTGTCAACCTGACATCCAACACCGTATATACGGCAACTATAACCACAGGCACAAAGGACGCATCTGGAAACGGCCTTTCCGGCGATTACATATGGAGCTTCACAACAGGAACAACTCCACTTGTTATTTCTACGGATCCGGCAAATAATGCTATTAATGTTCCTTTGAGCAAGATTGTTACAGCAACATTCAATAAGTCTATGAATCCGGCAACAATAAGCACAACAACTTATGTGTTGAAAAAAGGGATGATAAATGTTCCCGGTTCTGTAACATATACAGGCACAACAGCCTCATTTACACCAACCGCAATTCTGGAAGCCGGCACCGTATATACAGCTACCATTACAACAGGAGCAAAGGATGCTTCAAATGTTGCACTTACAGCAGATTATACATGGAGTTTCACTACCGGTTCAATACCAACTGTGATCTCTACCGATCCTGCAAATCTTGCGACAAATGTGTCACTTAGCAAGATTGTAACCGCTACATTCAGCAAGCTTATGGATCCGACAACTATAAACAACACTACTTTCCTATTGAAACAAGGTGTTAACGTTGTACCGGGAATTATAAGCTACCTTGGAACAACTGCTTATTTCGTACCAACCTACCCGTTTGTTGAAAGTACTGTTTACACAGCAACAATAACAACCGGTGCTAAAGGTTCTTTGGGAAATCCGATTGAGAATGATTATACATGGAGCTTCACCACCGGTGCACTTCCTATGGTAATCTCCACCGACCCCGGAACCAATGCAACAGATGTGCCTCTTAACAAGCTAATCAAAGCTACATTCAGCAAGGATATGGATCCATTGACAATACTTCCGGAAAACTTTATTGTCAAACAAGGACTTAATATTATTCCGGGGACCGTTTCAACTTTGGGCAATACCGCTACTTTTACTCCAACAGCAAATTTAACAGCAAATACAGAGTACAAAGTAACCATCCTTGCAGGAGTGAAGGACAATACCGGAAATCCTATGGCTAATGATTATATATGGGGATTCACAACTGGAGCACTTCCTATAGTGATATCAACCGATCCTGTAAATAATGAAGCAGATGTCTTTCTGGAGAAGAAAGTAACTGCAACATTCAGTAAAGTGATGAATCCTTTGACTATTAATGCAACAACGTTCTTAGTTAAAAAAGGAACAACCGTCATTGCAGGAACTATAACGTATACCGGAAGTACCGCTAAGTTCACACCATTTGGCAATTTCGTACCAAATTCTCTGTATACTGCAACCATTACAACAGGTGCCATGGACGTAGCAGGCAATCAGCTTGCAGCCGATTATGTTTGGAACTTCACTACCGGCAACCTTGCAGATGTGATTCTTCCAAGGATAATTTCTACGGACCCTATCAATCTGTCGACTAATGTTCCATTGAATAAAACAGTGACTGTTCTGTTCAGCGAACTGATGAATCCTTTGACAATAAACACTACAACGTTTACTCTTAAACAAGGAGCATCTATTGTGCCGGGAAACATCACTTACAATGGTATGACTGCGACATATGACCCTACAGGCAATCTGTTATCTGGAACCACTTATACGGTTAAGGTAACTATAGGAGCCAAGGATCTTGCAGGTAATGCGTTGATAGCTGACTACACATGGACATTCACCACAATTCCACCTGCAGGTCCAGGTGCTATTGATCTTAGGTCTGCCGGAGTCTTTGCAATTCTCGCCGGTTCCGGAGTAACAAGTACAGGAGCCACAATAATAAATGGTGATCTTGGAAGTAGTCCCACCGGTACAATCAACGGATTTCCTCCGGGAATTGTGAACGGATCGATCCAGGCGGCTAACCCTATTGCAGCTCAGGCGAAACTTGATTTAACCCAGGCGTTTAATGAGGGTATGGGAATGTCTCTTAATGCTATCAGCTTACCTGGAAATCTTGGCGGACTTACACTATACCCCGGATTATATTCAAATTCAACTTCGGTATTGATATCCGGAGGGAATGTAACCTTGGATGCACAAGGCGATGCTAACGCAACGTTTGTATTGAAAATGGGTTCTACATTAACAACAGGTCCAGGATCTCAGGTTATTCTGAGTGGAAATGCTCAAGCCAAGAACATATTCTGGATTGTAGGAACATCTGCAACACTTGGAACAACATCTATTTGTTATGGAAACATACTGGCCGACCAGTCGATCTCTCTTAACACCGGTGCAGTTTTGAACGGCAGAGCGTTGACTCGTATAGCTGCGGTTACACTGCAAGCTAATATAGTAACCAAACCCTAATGCTAAATGAATAATTATATGTTACGCAAAATATTTTTCCTTACGTTGATATTGATTGGATTGTCCTCAATATCACAGGCACAGGAGAGTAAACGACCACAGCCAAAGATTTGGTTCGGCGTCTCAGGTGCCGCAAATTTAAACTTCTACTCAGGTACAACCCAAATATTGAACTCTACAGTAACTGCTCCCGGAGCTTTTCACAATGGGTTTGGAGTTGCACCGTATGCTTCAATATTACTTGAATACAGGCCAACCCCAGTTGTGGGCTTTATGTTGAACATAGGTTATGACGGTCGTGGCGGAACCTTTAAACAGGTAATGGCACCGTGCAACTGTCCCGCAGATCTGAGAGCAACTATCAGTTATCTCTCGGTTGAGCCTAGCTTACGCATATCTCCATTTGCATCTGGCCTCTATATGTATATAGGTGGCGGATACAGCAGGAACATAGGCAAATCCTTTATTTACAAACAAGAGTTGCAAACAGACAAAGAGGGTGACTTCAGCAATATGAGAAAAGACAAGATATCCGGCCATGTTGGTATCGGGTATGACATTCCGGTCTCTTCTTCCACTAGTTTGACTCAGGTAACCATCTCTCCTTTTGTTTCATACTCACCATACTTTGGACAACATCCCCGTACTGTAGAGAGCTGGTCGGTAAGTACTCTCAGGGCCGGTATAGCAATAAAATTTGGCAAGGCACGTCCTACTGCCGTTGTTGTACCGCCACCACCTCCGTATGTTGCTCCTCCTGTTTATGTTAAGGAGATCCAATTTACAATTGAAACACCTGTAAGGGTGCCTGTAAGGCGAGTAGTAAAAGAGACTTTCCCACTAAGGAACTATGTATTCTTCGAAGAAAAATCGACCGAGATACCAAACCGCTATGTGCTTCTGAAGAAGGACAATGCAATTAGTTTCAAGGAAAGTATGTTCCAGGATGCAGAGCCAAAGGATCTGCCCGGCAGGTCCGACAGACAGCTTACTGTTTACTACAACATTCTTAACATTCTTGGTGACCGCATGCGTACATATCCAACAACAGATGTAGTGCTTATTGGAGCATCGGCAGGTAATGGCCCGGAACTTGGCAAGTCATACGCAGAGTCTGTCAAGTTGTATTTGGTAGATGTCTTTGGAATAAGTCCGTCAAGAATTACTACCGAAGGAAGAAACGAGCCTGTTATCAGGGGTGAGCAACCAGGTGGTACAAAATACCTTGCACTTCTCCGTGAAGGGGACCGCAGGGTAGATATTGTAAGCAATTCACCTTACTTGATGGCTCCGTTACAGATAACATCTGTTCAGCAGGATCCTATTGATAGCCGGGTTGTTTTCAAAACCGAAGCCGGTTCAAAAGAGTATCTTAAGACATGGTCGTTGCAGATAATAAATGAAAAAGGAGATATTCAGCATTACGGCCCTTTCACAAGAGCAAATGAGACCATTTCCGGAAATTTGATTCTGGGTGATCGTTCGGAAGGTAACTTTAAAGTGATCATGCTTGGTGAGACCAAGGAAGGAAATACTATCCGCAGGGAGAGTACACTTCGTCTGGTCAGGAATGAAGCTCCAAAAGAGATTGGTCTACGTTTTAGTATTCTTTTCGACTTTGACAGGTCAAAAGCAGTTGCTGAATATGAGAAATTCCTGACTGAGGTTGTGGCACCGCTTGTGCCCGATTATGGAACGGTAATTATTCACGGACATACTGATATAATAGGTGAACCCGATTATAACATGAATTTGTCACAGGAACGCGCCAATGATGCCAGAACAATTCTCGAGAAGGCTCTTGTGAATGCAGGTAAAACCGGTGTAAAATTCGAAGTTTTCGGATTCGGGTCGGACGAAAGTTCAGCCCCGTTTGAAAACAAACGTCCGGAAGAACGCTTTTACAACAGGACCGTTATAATAGATATTGTCCCTAATAATTAACCCTAATAAAGTAAGACCGTCTCAAAGGTAAAATCTTGAGACGGTTTTTATATCACTCTTAAAAATCATATAAAATGAAACTAAAAAATATTAATACAGGCATAAATAAAATTTTGTTTATTCTGGCAACTGTTTTAATGATACTTCCACTTAGTGCTTGCGCTCAGAAAGTTAAATTTCTGACATCAACAGTTGTCCCTGCAGCACAAGGAACTGTCAAGGTAAAGAAAGACAGTAATAAAAACTATCGGATAAAGATACATATTGATAATCTGGCCGAACCAAACAGACTGGATCCTCCAAAAAGTGCATATGTAATATGGTTGGTAACTGACGAAAAAGTTACACAGAACATAGGAAAGATAATAACCGCTACAAGTTTTCTATCCAGGAAGCTGACTGCAACATTTGAGACTGTTACAGTAGTGAAACCCACGAAAATATTTATTACAGCAGAGGTCGATGCTTCAATTTCTTATCCGGTTTCGGAGATTATTCTGGAAACCAACTATTTTTAATATATCCACCCAAAGAATAAAAATAAAATGATAAACAAATCAATAATAAAGAGCCTCTTTGCATTTGCAATTATTGCATCTCTGGCTCTGTCCGGTTGCGGTGTAACTGTAAGACAACACCCGCGTCATGTGAAACACGTTGTGTATGTACCCGAATACAGAAGAGATTACGAAGTCCGCTTTAATAATAACGACCGAAGAATATCGGAGTTGAGAGAGAGTCGGCATCGCGATCAGGTAGTAGTAATCGAGGTGAGAAACAACAATGCTAAAAGGCGATTTAATGAGTTCAAAGGTCAGAGCAAGCAGGAGTGGAACGCTTTTAAGCATGAATTGGACAGGGATGTGAGAGCCGTGGAAAAATCATTGAGGAAAATTTCGAAGAACCATAAAAAAAGATGAGCAGCAAACCGGAAATTTTAGTCATAACTTCATACCCTCCGAGGGTTTGCGGAATAGCAACATATTCGCAGGATTTAATAACCGCACTGAATAAAAAATTCGGTGAATCATTCTCCATTAAGGTTTGTGCCCTTGAGAATGAGTATGAAAAATATGACTATCCCGAGGAGGTGAAGTTTATTCTTGATACTTCTGTTTCGTCTGAATACTCTACTCTTGTCCGTCAGATCAATCAGAGTAAACAGATTAAGATTGTTCTCATTCAGCATGAGTTTGGGTTTTACGAGAATCATGAAGAGGATCTCCTTCAATTGTTGAAAAAGATCAAAAAGCCTTTGATATTGGTTTTTCACACAGTTATTCCTCATCCCGGCGAGTTATTGAAGAGCAAGGTGAAAAGTATGATTGGTGCTGCTGCCTCTATAATTGTAATGACCAAAGGAGCCTCCCGTATACTTGTAAATGAATATGAAACCGAAGCACAGAAAATCACTGTCATTGCTCATGGGACCCATCTTGTACCGCATATAAACAGAAATCTCCTGAAAGAGAAATACCGGTTATCGGGTAGAAAAGTTCTCACAACATTTGGTCTGTTAAGTTCCGGAAAAAGTATCGAGACAACGCTGGATGCTTTGCCTGATATTATTAAAACCAGTCCGGAAGTTATTTTTCTTATTATTGGCAAGACACATCCAATGGTAATAAAGTCCGAAGGCGAGAGATACCGTAATATGCTTGAAGCAAAGGTTATTGATCTGGAACTTCAGGATCATGTAAGATTTATCAACAGTTATCTTGCTCTTCCTGAATTACTGGAATTTCTACAACTAACAGACATCTATCTCTTTACTACAAATGACCCAAATCAGGCAGTGAGCGGTACTTTTGTATATGCCATGAGTTGTGCTTGTCCAATCATATCAACACCCATTCCTCATGCGGTTGAGGTTCTGACAAAAGATACCGGAATAATAATTGATTTCCGCAATTCTCAGCAACTGGCAGCCGGGGTAAACAGGTTGCTAAATGACGAACCTTTAAGGGAGAGCATCAGTACAAATACATTACAGAAAATAGTCTCCACATCGTGGGAAAACTCGGCCATAGCTCATGCAATTCTATTTGAACAACAGGCAGAGGGCGAGATAAAGATTATATACAGTCTACCCGATGTTAACCTTAGCCATATTAAAAAAATGACAACCGGTTTCGGAATGATTCAGTTTTCCAAAATCAATCAACCGGATATTGAATCGGGATACACTCTCGACGATAACGCTCGTGCACTTGTTGCGTTGTGCATGCATTATGAACAGACATCAGATGAAGGCGATCTTGCATATATTCAGAAGTACCTCGCTTTTGTAAGATACTGTATGCAACCAAAGGGAAACTTCCTCAATTATGTAGATAAGGAAAACAAGTTCACAAAACAAAACGAGACAAATCTGGATGATGCCAATGGAAGGGCAATTTGGGCATTGGGGTTTTTTATTTCAAGATCATCTGTATTGCCTCAGACTCTGATATCAAATGCAAAATCAATTATTCAGACAGCTATGCCAAGGGTTGAATCGATTCTTTCTGCCAGGGCAATGGCATTCGCAATAAAAGGGCTCTACTATTATAACTGTGAGGTTGAGGCAGAAAAAAACATTGCTCTAGTAACAATTCTGGCAGACAGGTTGGCCGATATGTACAAAAGAGAATCTGCCAAGAATTGGGAGTGGTTTGAGAGTTATCTCACATATGCCAATAGTGTTTTGCCCGAAGCAATGCTATTTGCCTGGCAGCTAACCGGTAACACACAATATAAAGTCATTGCCGAAAAATCATTCAGGTTTCTGTTATTATCAATATTCAATGAAAGGGGAATAGAGGTGATATCGAGTAAAAGCAGGTTAAACAGAGGAGGCGAAGCAGGCAAGTATGGAGAACAACCCATAGATGTTGCATATACGATTATGACACTTAGTAAATTTTACGAAGAGTTTGAAGACAGGGAATACCTGGAAAAGATGACAACAGCTTTCGACTGGTTTTCTGGCAACAACCGTTTGCATCAGATTGTTTACAACCCATGTACAGGCGGGTGTTATGACGGATTGGAAGAGACTCATGTAAATCTTAATCAGGGGGCAGAATCGGCTGTTAGTTACCTTATGGCCAGGTTAACCATAAAAAAATGAAAAAAATCAAGACCGTCGCTGTTATTGTAGCCCACCCCGATGATGAAACATTATGGTGCGGCGGAACAATTCTGAGCCACCCTTCATGGAGTGTGTTTGTAATGACTCTTTGCCGGGCAAGCGACACAAACCGCGCCCCTAAATTTTTTGAGGCACTAGAGATACTGAGGGCGCAAGGAAAGATGGCAGACCTCGACGATGATCCCGGACAAAAGCTGCTCGATGAGAATCTGGTTCAGGAGACAATTCTTGATCTTTTACCAGAAAAGCATTTTGACATAGTAATCACGCATAATCCTGACGGAGAGTACACAAGGCATATAAGACACGAGGAGGTGAGCATGGCTGTAATCAAATTGTGGCATGCAGGAACAATTTCGGCGACTGAACTATGGACATTTGCATATGAGGACGGTGAAAAGAAATATTATCCCCGGCCTATAGAATCAGCAACAATTTTCCATAAGCTCACCAAACGGATATGGCTGAGAAAACAAAGTATAATTACAGATATTTACGAATTTGAAAAGGGCAGCTTCGAGGCAGAAACATCGCCTAAAGCAGAGGCATTCTGGAAGTTTTCAAATTCTTATGATGCCCGGCAGTGGCTAAAAAACAACGGAACATAAAACATGAAAGTACTTGTATTGTATGACTATCCGCCCTCTCCCGGAGGGCTGGCAACTCAGGGTGATCTTCTTTACAAAGGATTGCTGGAGATGGGCGTAGATGCCCACGCCGTCCATTATGAATCGCACAGGAGGTAATGCAGGCACTTGCTTTAATTGACAAAAAGGCACCTGACTGGAAATATGTATGCAAAGTATGGCCCCAGCCCAGAACAAAATTACAGAACCTTGCCGATCTGCAGATGGCAGCACATCTTGGCATTGAGAAGAATGTTACTTACGCAACAAATACTATCTCCCGAAGCTTTATGCCATATCTCATTGGTGCGTGCGATATTTATGCAGCTCCTTCCAGACTTGAGGGTTTTGGAATGCCGCAGGTAGAAGCAGGAGCATGTGAGAAACCCGTAATAGGAATAAAGGCGATGGGTATGCTCGATACTCTTGTGCATGGTGAAACTGCTTTTCTGGCAAAAGTCGCTAAGAAAATTGTAGTTGACCATGTTGTTCTCGGAGGCGAGTCCGGGTTCGAAAACAAGCACATGGTGCTTTTCGATCATCCCCGAACGGTAGACTACCGCGCCAGTATAAATGACATTGCAAAGTATTTGCTGATGCTTATGACCGACGAGACTCTGCGTGAAACGATGGGAAAGGCAGGAAGGAAGAGAGTGGTTGAATATTTTGATTATCATGTGGTAGCTAAGCAGTTTGTCAAAATCATAAACGAAAGGTTGGGAATTTATTAGCACATTAACCCATTAACCCCTATGAAAAGCAAAAATCTTGAAGAAATCGGGAAAGCCAAACAGGCTGCAGAGGAGGTGCTCCTGCACAATGCTCATGGTCCTTATCATGGACTGCCCCGCACTGCCGGATGGGGATACCCGGAACCCTATACCAGGGATCTTATGTTTTCGATACTCGGAATTGCTGTGACAGGGAACAAGAAACTGATAGACAGCATACAGCGTGTACTTGAGACTCTGGCTGAAAACCAGACAGAACATGGTCATATTCCATCTCTTGTCCATGATAAGGATAACAGAGGGGCAAGTGATACCACTCCTCTCTTTTTGATTGGGGTTGGTATTTTCAGGAAATTAACCGGCAAAGACGACTTTCTTGATGCAGCTGTGAAAAAGGCATTAACCTGGATGGATTACCAAAGCCCTTCTGACAGATACCTCGTTGCCCAGCAGCCGACAAGTGACTGGAGAGATGAGCAATGGGTCACCGGATACGGATTGTATGTGAACACGCTCGTATACACATATCTGAAACTGTTTGGCATGAATGAAAAGGCAATCGGTTTTCGTGATGAGATGGAGCATTTTACTATTACAGGCGGAGTAAAGAACCATCGTGTACATGAAGGTCTGGTTGTTCTTCATAAGCCATATTACGCATTTTGGTCCTACAAGATATTCTGCAATGAGAGGTTCGACCTGCTGGGCAACAGCCTTGCCATACTTTCCGGTATTGCTTCCCCATCCAGAGCAGACGAGATGATCTCCTGGATTGAGGAGGAGTGTGCAGGAATGAGAGAAGATGGCGACCTTGCAGTTGATATGCCTCCCAATTTCTTTCCATATATTAAACCGGAAGACCCGGACTGGTTGATAAGGTATTCCGAATACAACAATCCGGGTGAATACCATAACGGCGGTATCTGGCCATTTATATGCGGATTTTATGTGGCGGCACTTGTTGCGGCAAAAAGGTATAAACTGGCAGAGGAAAAGCTGATGGCACTTACAGAGATGATACGTCTTGCCAATGACAACAATCTGGAATATGGCTTTAACGAATGGATCAAGGCTCAGGATGGAAAACCTATGGGACAGGAGTGGCAAACCTGGTCAGCGGCTTTGTACCTTTATGCCGTCAAATGCGTGGAAGAGAGACGTACTCCTTTTTTTGACGAGTTACGATTCTCTTAGTTCAATTTCCAAAGCCTTAACGTCCCCTAAAATCCGCAAAACCTATAACCAATGCCGGATTCTGTATTCAACATTTTGGCATGTGACGGATCCTCTTCAATTTTCTTGCGTAACTGAGCAATGAATACACGCAGATACTGGGTTTGATTAATGTATCCCATTCCCCATACCTCTCTGAGAATATACTGATGTGTCAATACTCTGCCTTCATTTTTCGCAAGTAGGGCAAGAAGGGAGAATTCAGTGGCTGTGAGTTTCAATATCTCTTCATTTTTTTTGACTACATGGCTGACTAAATCAATTGTTAAAGTACCAAATGAGAGGATTGGATTATCTGAGGCCCCTTGATTTTGCCTTACAGCCACCCTGATTCTTGCCAGTAGCTCACCTGTCCGGAAAGGTTTGGTAAGATAGTCATTCGCACCGTTGTCAAGTGCCTTTATTATATCTTCTTCCGAATTTCGGACAGACAGTATGATTATTGGTTTCTGATACCACTCCCTGAGCATTTTCAGTATATCCAGTCCATCGGCATCCGGCAATCCAAGGTCCAGGATTATTAAATCCGGGTGTCCCGTTGCAGCAGCAGCCATACCTTCTCTGGCTGTAGATGCCTCTGAAATTTTATAATTATTTGCAGAGAGCGTAATTTCCAGAAGACGACGTATCTGTACTTCATCATCTATTATGAGGATGTTTTCATACATAAGTTTTCGTTTATGGTTTTGACAGGTATAGTGATGGTGAATAATGCTCCTCCATTCTTTCGGTTACTCGCAATTATTGTTCCGTTCTGAGCCTCAACAAAACCTTTGACAATTGACAATCCTAATCCTGTTCCTCCTGCTTTTGCCCCTTTTCCTCTGAAGAATTTATTAAAGACAGATGATAGCTCAAATGGTGAAAATCCTTCTCCCCTATCCATCACCTGAATAGTAAGAGAACCTCGTTCTGTAAAGAATTTTATCCTTATAGTTGTGTTGACAGGGACGTTCTGTGTAGAATTAAGAACCAGATTGTGTAACACCTGTTCCATAAGACCAAAATCCATTTCAACCAGTGGCATATCGTCTGGTATAACTACCGACAGGGTAAATGGCTTAAGCTCCTGCTCAAGAGATTCAACAACTTTATTAACCAGATCATGAACATCGCACCAGTCAAAACGAGGAGTTATGTGTCCCGATTCAAGTCTGGACATATTCAACAGATTCTCTATAAGGCGATTTAACCGTATGGAAGCAGAATTGATTTCAGAGATTAATTTTACCTGGGTTTTAGGAGGATAGTTCTGCATTAGCAGTGTGTCTGATGCACCCATTATTGTTGCAACCGGAATTCTAAGCTCATGAGATATGGAATTAAACAATGTTTTATATAGTTTGTCCGATTCATTAAGAATAAAGGCCTGTTTAGTAATGTTCCTTAAATACTCCCGCTCGAATTTCCCGGAAACCTGAGAAATAAATGCCTCCCAAAACTCCTCCTCTCCCTGTGTGAACCGCTTTGTGTGCTCAACCGCTATAACACCCATTTTTTCGTTTTTTCCAGCTAATGGATAAAAAGTAAAATTTGTAGAAGGAAGCGTATCGGTATACTTGCCGGCCTTGGATGAATGCTTATAAGCCCAGATTGCTATACTCATTTCGTTTTCTGTAAACTCAATTTTTATCTCTTCCGACAATTGACTCACAAGCTGGCTCACATCGTTTTTAAGCATAATGCAACCTCTCATATCAAAGTATTTTTTGATATACCTATAGGCTATATTGGAAACATCATCCATTCCCGATGCCAAAGCAAGTTCTCTGGCCAACTGATATAGTGCGTGGGTCCTCTCTTCTCTTATTCGTATTTTCATCTCCTGCCGACGAACCCTGGATGTAAGTATACCATTAAGAAGTGCAATAATAAAGAACATAATAAGCATCATTACATCTTCCGGCTTGTTAATAGCAAAGGTATAGCTAGGCTCAATGAAGAAGAAGTCCCAGATAAGGGCACTCAATGTTGATGCAAGCAAAATTGGTCCGGTTCCAAAGAAAAGGGCCAGAATAGAGACAAGAAACAACAGAACAAAAGAGATAACCTGATAGCCAACCAGATCTCCAATTATTATGCATCCCAATGAGGTAAGGAAGACCAACAACGATGCTAAAAGATACTGACTGGAATTTGATGTGAACGACAAAATTGAAGCCTTTTTCCTGTAATTATCCTTTGCCTGACTATCGGAGCCAAGGACATAAATATCAATATTCCCGCTAAACCGTATAAGTCTGTTTACAAAGTTTCCAAATCTGAACATTGAAATAATATTGCGGATTCTGGGTTTACCAACTATGATATGTGTGACATTTTCTTTGTTTGCAAAATCAACTATTGCCTTTACAACATCTGAGTTTGTTGTTATTCTGAACTGAATGCCCAATTGTTTGGCCAGTTTTATATTCTTGTCTAGCTGCTCGTGCTCCCATGGAGAGAGGCTCCTCAATGTTTCTACATATAAAGCCTGAATACTTGCTCCCATTGCATATGAAAGGTTTTTCGCCCAACGTAGCAACTTGGCAGAATAGGGATCAGGTCCAATAGCAACCAAAAGATGAAATCCCGACTTCCATGGCCCCTTAATTCTCTTATGCTGCATATAATCGTGAAGCTGCCTGTCCACTCTGTCTGCCACAATACGTAACGACATCTCTCTCAATGCAGTAATATTACCTTTACGGAAGAAATTTTCCACAGCCTCTTTGGAACGTTCTGCAGTATAAACCTTCCCTTCGGAAAGTCTTTGCAGAAGTTCATCAGGTGTAAGATCGACCAATTCCACCTCGTCTGCATTTTCAAAGATTTCATCCGGCAATGATTCTCTTACTATTATACCAGTAATCTGAGCAACAGTTTCTGTCCGGCTTTCAAGATGCTGGACATTTAAAGTAGTATAAACATCAATCCCATTATCAAGTATCTCAAGAACATCCTGATATCGTTTCTTGTGACGGCTGCCGGGAGCGTTTGTGTGAGCCAGCTCATCAACTAATACAATCTTTGGTTTTCTTGCAATTATTGCATCAAGATCCATCTCCTGAACCTGGGTAGACTTGTATACATTCAATGCCCTTGGAATCAGCTCGAAATCCCTTACTAGCTCAGCCGTTTCCTTCCTGTTATGTGTTTCTACAAAACCAATTACAATATCGCTGCCCTTTTTCTTTTCTGAATGCGCCGTTTTGAGCATAGAATAGGTTTTGCCAACTCCTGCACACATTCCGAAAAATATCCTGAGTTTGCCCCTTTTATTTTTTTCCTCCTCTTTTTTTAAAAAAGCCAGAAGATCGTCGGGGTCCGGTCTGTTGTCGTCAAAACTTTTCATTTGATACTATCAATCTTCAAATTTAGCAAAAAAACATTCACCCTCTCATCTATAAGATTCAGCATTTTTTGCTTCTGTAAAGCATCAAATTTCCTAACCGCTGCAATTCTCTCTACTTGTAATAATGCCGATCTTTTGGATATATGTGGGTCCAGACCGCTTGCCGATGCAAAAAGCATCTCAGATGGCACATCGGTTTCCGGGTCAAGTTGATTTGAAATTATGAACAGATGCCTCCTCTGTTCAACAAGTTGTTTCAGGCTTGCGCTTGTCCATCCATAGTTTGTACCGCCGGAAGGTAAAGGATTATATGATACCGCAGAAGGACGAGAGGTAAAATACCGGGGGTTGTCGAATTGCTGGCCTATAAGTTCACTCCCAATTACAATATTATTTTTGCTTACAAGACTCCCGTTTGCTTTTGCCGGAAAGACAACTTGTGCTACTCCAGTTATAAGTAATGTGTATAATATTCCAGTAAGAATAGTAAAAAACAGGAGCGTTTTCAATGATATTAACAGTGTTTTCATCTTTAAAACTTATAAATTGATTATCAGATCAATAATTTTTATTCCTGCAAATGGAGCTATCAACCCTCCTAATCCGAATATCAACAGGTTCCTTATAAGAGATTTGTTGGCAGAGACTGCCCGGTATCTAACCCCTTTGATAGCCAGCGGGATTAAAAGAATTATAATGACTGCATTAAAAATCACAGCACTCATGATGGCACTTTGCGGAGACCCAAGATTCATGACATTTAAAGCATCAAGCGGGCCAATTCCGTTGTTACCTGAATACAGAGATACTGCAATAGCCGGAATAATAGCAAAATATTTTGCCACATCGTTGGCAATACTAAAAGTAGTAAGTGCGCCGCGAGTCATAAGCAGTTGTTTTCCAACCTCTACAACTTCAATTAATTTGGTCGGATTACTGTCCAGATCAACCATGTTACCTGCTTCGCGGGCCGCCTGCGTACCTGAATTCATTGCAATTCCAATATCGGCCTGTGCAAGAGCAGGTGCATCATTTGTACCATCGCCTATCATACCCACAAGATGTCCGTTTGCCTGCTCCTCGCGGATTCGTCTTAGTTTGTCTTCCGGCTTTGCCTCAGCCATAAAATCATCTACTCCTGCTTCTGCAGCAATGGCTGCTGCTGTTAAAGTGTTGTCTCCGGTAATCATGACTGTTCTGATGCCCATTTTTCTGAGCTCAGCAAATCGTTGTTTAATACCCCCTTTGACTACATCTTTAAGGTGAATGACTCCCAGAACCTTGTCGTCCTTTGCAACTACAAGCGGAGTTGCCCCTTGTCTGGCAAGATCAGAGACTATATCCTTTATCATCTGGGGGTAAAATCCATTATTGTTCTGGACAAAAGTGCGGATTGCCTCAGCCGAGCCTTTACGAATTTGATGCATTTTGCCCTCTTCCGTGGTAATATCAACACCACTCATTCGTGATTGTGCAGTAAATGGGATAAAGGTTGCATTAAGCGTGTGAACCTCGCGTCCCCTTATTCCGAATATCTCTTTTGCAAGAACTACTATTGAACGACCCTCCGGCGTTTCGTCTGATAAGGAGGACAGCTGTGCAGCATCTGCCAGATCGTTGTGAGAAACTCCTTCTGCAGGAATAAAATCGGTAGCCATACGATTCCCTAAAGTAATTGTACCGGTTTTATCGAGTAACAGTACATCCACATCACCTGCTGCTTCAATTGCACGTCCGCTGGTTGCAATAACGTTCCGTTGCAGGAGCCGGTCCATTCCGCTTATGCCAATTGCGCTCAGCAACCCGCCGATTGTTGTAGGTATGAGACAGACCAGCAATGCTATAAGGACAGGAATTGTCAGGTTTTGTGATGCAGGGAGTCCAGATGCCTCTAGGGCATATCCAAAAAATGCAGGAAGGGTTACAACAGCAAGCAGAAAGATAATTGACAAACCGGAAAGAAGTATTGACAAAGCTATCTCATTGGGTGTTTTCTGACGCTTTGCTCCTTCTACCAAAGCAATCATACGGTCGATAAATGTATTGCCCTGCTCGCTTATAATGCGGATAACAATGCGATCGCTTAATACCTTCGTCCCACCTGTAACAGCAGATCTGTCGCCTCCGCTTTCGCGAATAACCGGTGCCGACTCTCCTGTGATAGCAGACTCATCCACACTCGCTATACCTTCTATGACTTCCCCGTCAGAAGGTATAATATCCCCCGTTTCACAAACGACAATGTCTCCTTTTCTAAGTTCAGTGGCATAAACCAGTTCCTCTTTCCCTCCGCTTAGTTTTCTGGCCTGTGTCTCGGAACGGTTTTTCCTCAGGCTCTCTGCCTGCGCCTTTCCACGGCCTTCTGCTATTGCTTCAGAAAAATTTGCAAATAGTACCGTAAACCATAACCAGATAGATATCTGAAGATTAAATGACGAAAAATGGCCCTGTAAAATATCTGCTGCCACTACCACAGATGTTAACAGCGATCCTACTGCTACAATGAATATTACAGGATTTCTGACAAGTATGGCCGGGTTGAGCTTAATAACGCTGTCCTTAGCTGCCTGAATCAGTAAATTTGCATTGAAAAGACTTATATTTTGTTTATTTCTCATCTCCTTCAATATTTAAAAAGTGATTCCACTGTTCATTAACAGATGTTCTATAATTGGTCCAAGTGACAGGGAAGGGAAGAATGTCAATCCTCCCACTATAATAATTACAGCCAACAGTAACCCAATAAACAGCCCGTTGTCTGTTCTGAATGTGCCGGCAGAGACAGGAGTAATCTGTTTCTTTACCAGGTTACCTGCAATTGCCAGCACAGGGATTATAACACCAAAGCGGCCAACTATCATCCCTATTCCTAATAAAAGATTGTAAAACACTGTATTTGAATTTAATCCGGCAAACGCACTGCCATTGTTACCTGCCGCTGAACTAAATGCATATAAAATTTCGGAAAACCCATGAGGGCCAGAATTGGAGAGGCCCTGAAGTCCTGCAGTACTTACGGAAGCAATTGCAGTAAATACCAATATTATGAAGCTTGGTGCCAGAACAGCTATAATTGCCATTTGTACCTCAAAAGCCTCAATTTTTTTTCCCAGATATTCCGGTGACCTACCAACCATCAAACCGGCAATAAATACTGTAATAATAATAAATATTACCATGCCATACATTCCGGCACCTACTCCTCCAAAAACGACCTCTCCCAACATTATATTTATCATTGCAACCATTCCTGCCAGGGGAGAGAGGCTGTCGTGCATCGCGTTCACCGATCCGTTTGATGCGGCAGTTGTTGCAGTGCTCCATAAGACACTATCTGTTATACCAAAACGAGTCTCTTTCCCTTCCATCATGGACAGATTGCCAAAAACCGGATTTCCGGAGGATTCTGCGTACAGTGAAATGCCAAATCCCACAATCAGTAAGAGAAACATAACCGTAAAAATGGTCCAGCCATGCCTTTTTGACCCAACCATTTTTCCATACATAAAGGTCATTGCTGCCGGAATAAGCAGTATCGACAACATTTCCAGAAAATTACTGAAAGGAGTGGGGTTTTCGAAAGGGTGTGAGCTATTTGCATTGAAGTATCCACCACCATTCGTTCCCAACTGCTTTATTGCTACTTGTGAAGCTACGGGTCCCATAGGAATTGTCTGTGAAGCTCCCTCCAATGTTTGAACATTCACATCTGCATTGAAGTTCTGAATTACTCCCTCACCGGCAAGTGCGATTGACAATGTAATTGAAAGAGGTAAAAGTACATAAATAGTGGCCCTTGTAAGATCTACCCAGAAGTTACCTAGCAAATTTGTGGACCTTCTGGACAATCCTCTTATAAGTGCCAGTAAAACAGATATTCCTGTAGCAGCACTGACAAAATTCTGAACTGTTATCCCAATCATTTGAATAAACCATGAGAGTGTTGTCTCACCTGCGTATCCCTGCCAGTTTGTATTGGTTACAAAACTGACAGCTGTGTTAAAAGCTGAATGCCACGACACATCGGGGAGATGTGCCGGATTTAACGGAAGATATGACTGGAACAGTTGCATCAAAAACAGGAATACAAATCCTGCAAAATTGAATATCAGCAAATTAAAGAGATATGACTTCCAGTTTGTCTCCTCTTTTGAGTTAACTCCCGTCAATTTATAGGTTAATCTTTCTAACCATCCAAGAACAGGCAAAAGTATATGCTTGCTGCCCGTAAAAACATTGCTCATATAGCTTCCCAAAACCGGAGTAAGAGCTATAAGAAGAGCAAAGAATAAAAAAATTTCCAGAAAATCCTTCATGGCAGATATTAAAATTTTTCAGGTTTTACAAGAGAATAAATAAGATAGCCCATGATAGACAGAGCTATAAAGAGACCGATAATGTACCAGAATGTACCATTCATTGTTTTATGTTTTTAGCGATACAAATATGCAGCAATAGTTATAAAGTATTTATTTCATATTGTACATGAGGTATAAAGATTTTATAAAGATGTTTTATATTTTATTAAATTTGCCTGAAACAAGGGATACCCCTTATTGATCTGACTAAACAAAACATATTGCATGAAAAACATTTTACTTATCTCCATAATCGGCATTTTTGCGCTTGTAGGGTGCCAACAGGAAAAACCTGTAAAAACCATTGAAAACCTTAAGATCGCGATTAAAGGTGAACTGGAAGCCAGTGCCCGATATGCCTCTTTTGCCATAAAAGCAGAGACCAATCACCCGGAAATTGCCAGACTTTTTGAAGCCGCATCAAAGTCTGAAGCCATTCATGCCGCCAATCATCTCAAGATATTGGAGTCTGTCGGAGAAAAGATGGAAGAATTCACTCCTGATGTTGACGTGAACACAACTCTTGAGAATCTTCAGAAAGCAATTCAGGGAGAGAGCTATGAGATTGAGAAAATGTATCCTGAGTTTGTTGCAGAAGCCGTTGCAGAAAAAGTGGATAAAGCAGTAGAATCATTCACTTGGGCACTCGATACCGAAAAAAAGCATCTTGATTTCTTCAAAAAAGCAATTACAGCAGTGTTTGAGAAAATTGAAAAAGTAGAAGCTGCAGGCAGTTCTTTGCCTGGAGGATACTTTGTTTGCCCGGTATGTGGCAACATATACGACAACAAAATTACTGTAGGAAAATGCGAGTTCTGCTTTACGGATCAGGGTAAGTTTCTGAGTTTCTGAAATAGCTCAGGCGAACTTTTCGTAGTGGCGATGAATAGTTTCCACTAATCAATTTGAAAAGTAAAATCAGATAAAATCAAATTAATCGCTGAGCTGTATCTCATCTTTACATTATATTCAATTACCACAGGAATTGTTATCACAATATCATTTTTCCCTTTCCTATATACAAGATTCCGGCAACCAGCAGATAATAACTTTTTTCTATCATGGGAACCATTTAGGACACTTAACGGAGTGTATGATTCTATTGTTTCAATCTCTTGTGTATCCTCGTTTACAGAAAATAAGATTTGAAAGCTTGTTGTATTCTTAGATAGATTATCAATATAAACTAATCTATAAAAGTGGCAGTTATTATTTAATCCTAAATATGATACTTTTGAATATTTGGAAGTAGTGCTATGTTCCCTGTTAATCGTTGATATCGTCCGACAAAAATTTATGAAAGACACCCTTATAGAATATATTATATTGTTTTTAACATCTTCGTTTACTGTTGCTATTGTTTTAATCTTAGGTAATGGGGGTAGATAATAGTTAAAGAAATCATCTGGCGATTTTTTTGGCGGATTTTTATTACTCATCTCAAAAGTCCCTTCAACATTATGAAAAATAGCATCTTGAGACAAACATACCTCAGCTTTGAAGTTTCCTCTTATAATACAACTTGTAAAAATACATGAATTGTAAGTTTTTGTGTGTTTACGAAAAAATTTCCAGCCATTTTTATCATATGCTTTTATTACGACCGGGTTAAGTTCATAAACTTTGTCGTCCTCGAGGATAATGGTACATTTTGATAAATCATGGATTTCCTTATTGAAAATTAATGAAGCTGCTTTCATCCCTAAATATGTAGATGTTATTGTATCTCCATAATTTAACTTATCAAAAGAGATTAAAGCTATGCCATTAATATCAGCTGTGCAGCATAGATCTTGGTTTATGTAAATACTCGCAAATGAGAGTGCCCCTTGATCATCTCTGACAGTGACCTTGAGACTTTGTCCATAAAGACATACATTAGACAATAATATAAGCAAACTAATAATATATCTCATCGATTTTAAATTTAAGGGTTGTCTCATAATAATCTTAATCGCTAATTTGCTTTCATACAAATTTATAAATAAAAAGGGTGTCCAAAAAATTGATTTCAGACACCCTTGTTATTTAGATAGTTGCCAAAAACTATGGCAAGGTAATCAGTGGCGACTCTTTAAGTACACTAAGAGGTTTGTTGTTTATTTCAACATCTTCTACCAGGATTGATTTCGGATAGATGACAGAGGTTGGAATCTCTCCTCGGTACAAGTAGTTAGCCGAAGCCTGCTCCTTGCTCACGCCAAGAACCCTCTTTAGTTTGGTAAATGGAACAGGGGTTATTTCTGAACCTGTCATAAGTGTTTCAGATCCATCCTTAACAGATACCTTGTAGATATATTGGTCCGTTTCACTTGCAATTTTCCTTACAATGTATGCATAGTCCAGTCCCTCTTCAATGGCAGCTTTAATAAGTTCAGCCTTAAGTTCGGCAGAGGTGCTTCCGTTTGGCGCACTTACTACAAGTGTTCCCGGAACCACATCAAGGACAATCGCTCTTGGCCTTACCCCAAAACGCAGGCTACCGGTTGATGTTTTGATCTTCTTGGTAGGAACGCGACTACTTAAAAGTGTCTTAAGAATTCCATTCTCGATAAGCTTCACCTCTTTTAGCGGAGAAACTCCCTGAGCATCCAGGTTATAGTTGCCAATAAGCGACATTCCGTTGAAATCGGTCATATCTGTTTTGTTGGTAACAGATAATCTACTGTCTATCACTTTTTTGTTTATTCTGTCCTCCAAAGGTTTGATGTCTCTTTTTGCTGAGTTATTCTCTACCCTACCAACTGTTGACATAACCTGAACAGGCTTTCTGAAAGATACAATACCGGCAGGAGAGATAAGATTATCGGAAATGATTGAAGCAGCGGCGGCATCCTCGAACAGAACCGGTCCCTGGTAATACTCTTCCATTGAAGCAGCACCTTGCAGAGCAATAAGTTTACTTGAGAATTCATTCACTTTTGCAGTAAGGGCCTCAATTGAAGGCAGCTTATCAAAAGTTTTTGAATACAAAGTCTCCTGATCACTAATTACCTGTCCCTTGGAATTTCTTACTTTTCCCTTTATAGTAACCGCAACATAGCTCACAGACTCGGTAATTTTTGTTCCCTCTGTAGATTGATAATAATAGATAGTTTCAACACCATCAATTTCTATGCGGGAATCAAAGACTACAGGATACTTTGCAAATTCGACAGAAAGTTTCTTCGAAAGATCTTCATACGATTTCTTGTCCATATTGAACACAGGATGAGCCGGAGTATAGACCTCAACCTTGGTTAAGGGCAACATATCTGGCAAAGCCTTTTCTTCATCTGTAAGTGTGGCTGTCTTGAGAGCATTTCTCTTTGAGTTGTAAACTTCCACTGCCATTTTGTAAGCAACATCCGATGTTTGCCAGAAGTTTCTCTTAAGCTGGTCGTAATTGTTTTCGCGTGCCGTAAAGTTTGGAGACATTATACCATTACCTGAATAAGAGTAATCGCTCGAAAAATTATAGTCCCCAACATAAAGGTTTACCGAATGAATCCTCTCCTTTGGGCTCTCTTTTGAGAGTAAAACGGCTCCTAAGGAGCTTATTACGGAGATGTATTGGTTTTCACCAACTGTGTAGGCAACAAAATACGGAGTGGGCGAGTTTGGAAGTTTCAACTCCTTTTTGCTGCGATCCATTTCATCCTGCATTGCCTTGAACAAACCATTGTCGTTTGTCTGTCCGAACAGTGCCGCCACAGATACGATCTGAGCCAGAACGAAAGTACAGAAGAATTTCATTGATGTATATTTATATCTCATTTTCTGATTTATTTTTAATTATTAAGGTATTATGGACGAGGCAAAAGAGCCGGAGTAACTGTAGGTTTTGCTTTCTTTTGCAGCTCAACCTTATTTACAAGTATTGTTGGAGAGATTGCTGTTACAGGTACGTTCCCTGAAGATGCTCCGCAAGTTCCGGTAAAGATTTCAAAATCGCCTCCCGCAAATTCGATGTTAGAGAACATTGAGAGTGGTGTTCCAATCATATCTACACCCCTTACCAGTTCATCGGCCTTGCCGTCTACAAATATCTTGTAAACTTCCAGCGGCGTAACGTTAAATGAGTTTGCTCCCGTTCTGCCGGTCTGTGTAAAACCACCGGTCACAGCCTTGAAGAAGTAGCCATACTCCTTACCCTGTTTCTTAGCTTCGTCAATAAGTAGTTTCCTCAATTCCGCATCTGTCTTGTAATCGTTTGTCTCAACAATAAGATTTGATTGACGCGATGTTGGGTCATTTTCAAATTCAGTTCTTGAGTGCCCGTTTGATTTTGGAAAACCGTCCAGACCTGTGCGTGTCATAAGAAAGTTCCTGAGAATACCGTCTTTTACAACCTCTACCCTCTCGCCCCTTACACCTTGATCGTCAAAAATATAGTAACCATTCAAAGGATTACCGTGATATTTTTTCATTGTCGGGTCCATGTATACGCTCAGGCTCTTTGGCAAAACGCTTTCACCAACCATGTTTTTGAATGTCTGACCATCTGCATCACTTTTCATCTTCTGTCCCTCAACCCTGTGGCCGAATATCTCGTGGAAGAACACTCCACTTGCAGATCCTGACAAAAGAGCCGGTCCTGTATATGGCTGAACCAAAGGAGCCACTTTCAATTGAGAGAGCTTAGCCGACATCTCTTTGATATCTTTTATTATCTCCGCCTCAGCTGGAAGTTCGTCTAGTGAAAAAGCAAAATAGCTTATGTGCAAAGGCAATTCCATACCATCTTCAGCCATTGTTATTGCCCTTATACTCATGTTTATATAAACCCTGTTTTCTGCAATCTCGGCTCCCTCTGTAGATACAAAATACTTTCTCCATATCTTGTAGCTTAATGTTGAATTAGCAGAAATAATATCCTTGTTTTCTGCGAAAAGGCCACTGTACTTGTTCAGTTTCTTCTGCCAGGCTTCCAGGTCAAGGGTTATCTTCTCTTCCTTTAGAGCAGGCTCAAAATACTTCTCGGCCTTCACTTTTGTAAAATCGGGAGATTTGTCGAGGTTTTCTACTTGAACTCCTTTTTTTGCTTTTGCCCTGTCCAGGCTGTTTACTGCAAATCTGTAACGACTGTTTACCTCTTCCTTGATAATCTGTTTGAACGATTCCATTCCGTTTTGCAGGTCCTTGGGAAGCAAAATTGTAGGAGGGCCCATAAATCTGGTGATCAATACCCCGTTTTGCGATTCATGAAAGTTATCAAACTCGGGAGAGCCTATTCTTACTTGTGGAACAAACATTACTTGTTTGTCCTCTTCTATGTTGTTGGTTGCTCCCATGGACGAGCGGATAACTCTTGTATGATTATCCAATACTCTGTAATTCATATAATAAGGAGGATACTCTCCTTTTTGAAGAGTAGTCATCTGACTCTTCAGCTCGGCTTTTAAAAGGTCCAGCATTTTGTCCTGTGCCGGCAGCTGAATGGCAATCAGAGCCAACAGCGAAACTAGTAAAACTTTAAATTTCATCCGTAATTGTTTTATATATTATTTTGTTACAATATTCATCTCATTTATCAACGAACCTGCACCGGCATACTTGTCTATTACCCACAATACAAAGCGGATATCTACGTTGACCGTCTTAAAATATTTAGGGTGGAAATATGCATCTCCGCTCATTGATTCACGGTTCCCGTCAAATGCCAGGCCTATAAGCTGACCCTTTGCATTCATGACCGGACTTCCGGAATTTCCTCCGGTAATGTCTGTATTTGTAAGGAAGTCTGTGTATAGTTCCCCTTTTTCTCCCCATCTTCCCCAATCTCCTGCCTTAATAAGAGAGTCCATTCTTGCTCCAACATGAAACTCATAATTTGTCTGGTCCTTCTTCTCCCTGTAACCATTAATGGTTGTCCGGTATGAGTAAGTTACGCCGTCGGCAGGAACAAGCCCTCCTACTGTTCCGTATGAAATTCTCATAGTGGAATTTGCATCTGGGTATTGTGCAGTTCCCTTTGCCTCCCTCATCTGATAAAGAGCCCTTCCATATTGAGTAGTAAGTGCTTCCGGATCAAAGCCAAGCGCTTTGTTCACCTTTTCGCTCTCTGCTGTAACCATCTGAATAGAAGAAGATGCTGCCAGTTGTACCGCGGGATCGGAAAGAATTTCCTCCTTTGTCCTTGGCGTTTCAAAGTACTTAAGGAATTTCTCTCTTGTTGTATATACAGAGTTGTCGAAAACATAATCTGCAATTCTTCCGGCATCGCCGTTAAACTCCTCTTTCCATTTCGCAAGTGCCCCTGTATATAATTCAGGCGACACATACTTAAGAAAGAAAGTCAATTGCTGTTTGAACAGTTCACGGTCGGTTGAAAGGTCATATACATTATAAAGATCGTGGTCGGCACCTTTTAATTCTGTCTGGAAAAGTTTGTCGTTAACAGATAACTTGTCCATTCCGGCTTTTTCCATATCACCGGTAATTCTCGAAAATCTCTTTGCCTGCTGAACAACTTCAGAAACAGAGGTCCAGCAATCTCTGAAATATGCCCTGTTTCTTATAAACTGTGCCCTTGCATCAAAGCCCTTCTTCATGTTTTCCAGAAGCTTTCCGTATTTTTCCATTGTTGCCGGGCTTGAATTTATCCATGCTGCCAGCTCCTTCTCCTCCTGCTCCCGTATAGAAACAACATCATAACGGATAAAACATTTGTTTTCCCACTTTGCATAGTCGGTATAGTTGCTTATGCTGAAATATTTGTCTGAATATTTAAGTCTGACCGCAGGGTCGGCATCCATATGCTTTTTCCACACATCCAGCCTGGCTCTTCTTATTTCTACAACTATCGGGTTTATTATATCCTGTTTTTCCTTAACCTCAAATGAAGAGACATAACGGTTTGTCTTGCCGGGGTAACCCATTATCATAGCATAGTCCCCCTCTTTTACTCCCTTTATTGAAACATCTAAAACCCTTGTTGGGGCAATAGGCTGATTATCTTTTGAGTAAGCCGAAGGACGACCATCTTTGTCGCCATATACCCTGTAAAGAGCAAAGTCTCCTTTGTGCTGCGGCCAGCCCCAGTTGTCTGCTTCTGCGCCAAATGCACCGATAGAGACCGGAGGGGCGCCTACAAGTCTTACATCTGAATAGACATCATAAAAAAAGATGCAGAACTTTGTTGAGTTCCACATTGATGCACAAATAACCTCGTTGTCTGTATCTTTTTTATATCTGTTTTCTATGTTTTTGTATACCCTTCTCATCATCATACCCTTGAATCCATCCTTCTGCATAGCTGCAACCTCTGCCTTAACCTCATCGGTAACATCCAGTACCTTTCTTAAAAAGAGTACGTTTTTACCTTTGATTGGCCTTTCGTCTGCGAGCTTTAATGCCCAGAAACCATCCTCAAGATAGTTCTTTTCCGGTGTGCTTAGTGAGTGAATATCGCCGTATGCGCAATGGTGGTTAGTAATCATGAGTCCATTATTGGAGATCATGCTGCCAGTGCAGCCAAAGTCAAGTGAAACAATCGCATTGCTGAGCGCATTTTTGTCTGCTTCGTTGTATATCTCTTTTGATTTCATCTTGAGACCCTTCTTTACCATTTGCGGATAAATACTCTTCTCAAACAGATTCACGAGCCACATACCCTCGTCCGCTGTCGATCTGGCAGGGGCGAGAACTGTTACTATGAGAAGTAACAGAAATATTTTCTTTGTCATTATACTACCTATGTCCTCTCTGGCGTTGATTGGCAGGATCGGCGGCAGATTTTTCTCTGTATGCCTTGTACTTTTCTGGTCCCAGTACAGTTTCAATCTTTACCTGAAGCTCTTTCATTTTCTCCATTAATTTAGTTCTGTCAGAAACTACTTCAGTTGCCTCTTTCTGATAGTCGACATAAATTTTCTGCAGCTTTGTGCTGTCTTCTTTAGTAATCTCTACATACGTGGCCATCTTTGCAATTTTCTCCTTTGCAAAAGCCACAGGTTCTCTCGGACCTCCCTGACGCTGGTGTTGTGCGTTTGCTCCAACAGCAAACAACGCAACCGCTACAAATAGAATGATTTTTTTCATTTGGTAGTTATTAAAATATAGTTTGGCTATTTGACTGCTCATCTCATAATTAGTTTAATCTACCAACAAAAGCGACAAAGAGTATCTCTTGTTGTTTTCAGATATAAATGTAAGGTTTTTTTGTCTTTTTGTAAAACTTATTTTACATTTGCATAAAAAAACATGAAATCAAAATTACTTTTACCAAACAGATTCAAGATTATAGGGTGGTCACTTTTCATACCAGCCACTATAGCCGGAATTATCTTTACCATTAATGAATTTCAAATAAAATGGCTGAATACAAAAATATTTGCCATTATACAAAGTGATTTTCTGGGAAAAACTAAATTTTTCAAATTTATTGAAGCAAATATTACAGTCACTCTTATTGGGATAATGTTTATTATTGGTGCAATGTTAGTCGGATTTTCAAAGGAGAAGAGGGAAGATGAGTATATCGCTGAACTCAGGCTCTCCTCATTACTTTGGGCAGTCTGGGTGAATTATGCCTTATTGCTTCTTTCTTTTATTTTTGTTTATGGGATTGATTTTCTTACTGTAATGATGTATAATATGTTCACCGTTTTACTGATTTTCATTGTCAGGTTTAACTACATATTGTATAAAAACTCTAAAAAGGCACCCGATGAAAAATAATATAAAAGTAGAACGTGCAATTAACGGATTTACTCAAGAGGATCTGGCAAACAAGGTATCTGTTAGCAGACAGACAATAAATGCAATGGAGGCAAATAAATATATTCCCTCAACTGTTCTTTCTATGAAAATTGCCAAGATCTTCAACAAGAGGGTAGAAGACCTGTTTTTTCTTGAGGATAGTGACTGATATGTTACTCTACCAGAGAGATAATTACAACATAGTTCTTGCCATACTTCTTTGCACATTTGGGACAGGTAGTGTACCACATGTACATCTTCTTGCATGTAAGCCCTTTCACCTTTAGGATCTCGTCATAATCCTTACACCATTTGCCTGTCTCTCTGAAGTCTCCCTCGTATACCTTGCTATAAAATTTCCCATTAAGGGTTCTGTTGTCTGCTCCGGGTATCTCTTGGTCAACGGCAAGATAGAGATCCATGTTCCATTGCGAGGTGTGGTCCGAGAGGCAGAGCCAGTCAGGCATGGTGGCCCCCACAGAAGTTATTTTCTTATCCATTCTTTTTATAACGCTGCCAAAATTCATTGGCATATAAAAGAGCGTAAAGACTTTGTCCTTAATGAATTTCTTGTTGTCCCACTCGAATGTCTTGTCATCCCATGGAGCCGGGTCAAACTTAGGACAGCAGATTGGTTCGTTTTCTGATTGATTTTTCATAGCGACCTCCTATTTTAAAGTTTTCTGATATTAATTGTTGGTCTGTTTAGCCTCATCCGTCGGTTTTGCTTCATCGATTGGCATATCTTGACGCTGAGGGACAAAGTATGAGTACATTCTCTTTATCCAATCGATAATAGGATAAAGTATAGTGATTTTGGAGATCAGCGACGTAAAGAGCCTTGTTATGCTTATGCTTTCCCGAAAGTCGGCATATTGCACCTGCATCATCAGTTCCCGGTTTGTGATCTCACTTTCGAGCATGCGCCTCTCCAACCTCAGCTTTTCCAGAGTGTCTATCTTTGAGTATCTTTCAGCACGTTTCATAACTCACCCTCCTCAGAAATTTTATTTTTTTGTTCAAAAAACATATGACTGAACATCGCCACCATTGAATTGACAAACAGTTTTTTTCGCTTTAAAAAAATTATCAGAGCTATCAGCAGTACAATACCTCCTGTTATAAGGTTACCGGCTGCCTGAGATTCGAGCAAACCGCCTATCCACCAACTGAAAGCTGATGCGAAAAATGCCACACCCACACCCAGAAGGATTATCATAATAACGGCAAAGAGTATTCTCGAAAAAAGCACAGAAAGATGTTCCACCATCTGCAATTTGAGTGCATCCACACGCATGTCCAGATACTCCTTTGCTCCGTCGGCCATGTTTTCAAGTTTGCCTACGGGCCCTGTTTCCTCGTTATTTATTTTCATCATCTTTAGGTTTGGAGTTTAAAGAGCCAAACTCTTTTTCAAATGTTTCCTTTATCTTCTTGCGGGTCTCTGCCCCTTTATCAGGAGCAAACAGCAGGGCAATTGCAGCACCGGCAATAGCCCCGCCCAAAAGAGCGAAAAATGTTCTGGATTTCATATTTCAATAATTTATATCAAATATAAGTTTTTTCATATAATTTTATACCATACGATACTTCACTAAATAATCACACATTTGTGTTGAAATATCTTAAAGCGGAAGCGGATTGAAACTGAATATTGAAAGAAAATCAAAAGCCTTCAGAATAAGGAACAAATAGATTATATGTGAGTTTTTTTTATAAATTTGGAGCAATTAAAATCATATGGATAGTCTGCAGAAAAGAATACATAGTGGAGACGAAAAAGCCTTATCACAACTGAGGATCGAGTGGTCACACAAGTTAAGTGTATTTGCTCTTTCTTATGTTCGCTGCAGTTATACGGCAGAAGATCTGGTACAGGATACTTTTATCAAACTATGGGAATCAAGGCAGGATATAATCAAGTATGACAGCATTGGTGCCTTTGTATATACAATACTGAAGAATAAATGCTTAGACTATCTTAAACACAAAACAATAGAACTCAGGTATAATCAACAGTCATCTTCTGAGTATATCAATTTACAGGCAAATAAATATGCCCTTGAAGATGAGTCAATCAACATAATTACCGATGCTCAAATAAATAAAGCCTTGACAGATGCTGTCAGGAAGCTCCCGCGCCCTTGCAGGGATATTTTCATCATGAGCAGATACAATGGATTGAAAAACCAGGAGATTGCAAATGAACTTTCAATCTCTGTAAAAACCGTTGAGTATCATATGACCCGGGCAATTGCTTTTCTTAAAAAAGAGCTGGAGGAGTATTTTATTTTTTTATATTTCTTCATAATGCGCTAGGGTAAAACTGTTTTTCGTCGTTGTACCGATGTTATGGACGAAAAACTATTGCTAAAATTTATCTCCGGCCAGGCCGACCTCAAAGAACAAATGGAAGTTCTTGCCTGGATAGAAGAGAGCGAAGCGAATAAAAGTAACTTCGCACGTTTAAAGAATCTGACAGTAGCAGCAGATCTTGTTGCAGAAGACTACTCAAAAAAATCAACCAAAGAACGTTCTGTTGTAAGGAGTGTCATCCGGTGGTCGCTTAGAGCAGCCGCTCTGCTTGTATTGGGGTTCTCCGTATTCAACTATGGAAAGCATCATGAGAAAAATTCCTGGATAGAATCATCTAAAGAACAAATAACAGAAATTTCTGCACCTATGGGCGAGTCGGTCTCACTTACTCTTCCCGACGGATCCACAGTAAAACTGAACAGTGGCTCAACCTTAAAATTTTCTAAACTGTTTGGTTATAAAGAGAGAAGTGTTTCTTTGAATGGTGAGGGCTATTTTGTTGTTAATAAGAGCAATAAAAGATTCATTGTAAAAACCTCAGATTTAGACATAACTGTTCTTGGGACAACATTCAATATTTCTGCATATGAAGAAGATAAGACTATCTCTGCCTCTCTTTATGAAGGTCATATAGCAGTTTTCAATCAATCATTATCTGAACGAATCAATCTTAACCCCAATGATTGTTACTCCTACAATAAAACATCTAGGAGATCAAGTGTGAAGTCTGTTAATAAGGAACGTGACTGGATAGAAAACTATTTTATTGCAGATAGCGACAATATCGAAGTCTTTGCAAGAAAGATTGAACGGAAATACAAAGTCACTATCCTGATTGATTCTGCCCTGACAGGAAAATGTGTATACACCGGAGCATTTAAGGGAGAAAGTCTTAAAGAGATCCTGGACAACATGGCTCTTGCATCTCCAATAAAATATGAAATTAAAAAAGACAACATAGTAAGAATATACCCAAAACCATAATACCTCCTTTTATCTAAAAAATCAAAACTAATGAAATTTAAATCCATTCAAATGCCGGGGCGTTTTTACCTGGTACTGTGCATGATCTTCGTTTGGGCAAACATTTTTGCTCAGGATCCGGCTAACTTAAGATTCTCTGTAAATGAGAAGAATACTACTGTCAAACGTATCCTTGAAAAAGTAGAGAAGGAAAATAAAATCAGGTTCTTCTACGATGAAAGAACTATAGATGTGAACACTGTTAAAAGTGTGATTTTAAACAAAGTGTCATTAAAGGAATTTATAAGTACCCTTTTTGAGGGGAAAGTTTCGTTTACAATATCAGAAAACGGACTAATCACTTTGGTTAAAGCAAACATTTCAACTCCATCGGACAATAAAATTATTATTGGAGGAAAGGTCTCGGATAATAACGGAGTGCCTTTGAGCGGTGTATACGTGTACAATAAAGAGGAGAAGCTGGGAACTTATACAGATAATTCGGGAGTATTCACACTGTCCGGCCTTACTGTTGGTTCTCTTATCCGTTTTGAATTTATAGGGATGAAGTCTCAGGTTGTACAAGTAACACAGAATAATCCTAAAATTACTGTCACACTTGAAGAGGACGCGCTTTTACTTGAAGACATAATTATTACCGGCTATGGTAACTTTAAAAAATCGGCCTATGCAGGATCTGCCTCAACTATAAAATCTGAAGGGTTGAAAGACGTTCCTTCTATGTCAATTTCTTCTATGTTACAGGCAAATGCGCCAGGTGTACAGGTAACCGGCAACTCCGGTCAACCGGGTGCTGCCCCGACTGTCAGGATAAGAGGTGTTGGCTCATTCAATGCTTCAAACTCTCCGCTTTACGTTATTGACGGCGTACCGGTATTGTCAGGAGACATCAGTAATACAGGAAGTGATGCAGGTACAGATATTATGGCTACAATAAATCCTAATGACATTGAGAATATAACAGTCATCAAAGATGCTGCCGCTGCCTCCTTATACGGCTCGAGAGCAGCAAACGGGGTGATATTGCTGACAACAAAATCGGGTAAAAAGGGGAAGGCTCAGTTTAATTTTAAATCTGACTTCGGAGTTTCGGATTTTGCATATAGATTTCGTCCATCAATGCAGGGTGAAGAGAGAAGAGAGTTCATATACCAGGCTATGATAAGAAGAGCAATTTATCAAGACAATAAAAGTGAAGCAGATGCAAAGATCTATGCCGATGCCAATATAAATACAGTTGCTCCAAAACCTTGGTCGGGCTGGACAAACTGGGAGGATGTACTTTTAAGAGACGGCGCTCACCAGAATTACGAATTTTCTGTTTCCGGAGGAGCAGATAAATTCACATACTATTCATCACTGGGATATACAAATCAGCAAGGGGTTCAATATCAACAGGGTTTAAGCAGAAAGAGCGGTCGCCTCAATGTTAAATACGATGCAAACAACTGGTTACAGTTAGGGGCGAATGTCCTGTTTTCAGACATTAACCAGAATGTAGGATATGATGGTATGGAGTATACTTCTCCTCTGTACTCAACAAAACACAAGCTTTCTCCATCGGACGCAGTTTATAATCCGGATGGGACATATAATGAGAACCTACTCTCTAATGGCGCAAGAAATCCTAAAGCTGCTTTAGATTACAACTATGATAATCAGCGTGTGACAAGAGCCTTCAATATAATTTATGCTCAAATCCGCTTTAACGATGAGCTAAAATTCAAGACCACATTCAGTAACGACTACTCAATTTCTAAGGCAAGCTCCTGGACCGACCCTCGTACATCAGGCGGAGTTGCCTCAAACGGAAGCGCAAGCAAATCGTATTATGACTACAATCAGATGGTCTGGTCTTCAAATCTGAATTATATAAAAACATTTGGGAAAAGTCATCATCTTGACGCATTAATCGGTTATGAGATATCTGATTATAAGAGAGATTATCTATCCGGCTCACAAGATAATTTTGTCAATCCGGAATACAACGCCATAGGAAACGGAACTGTTCCGAGCTCTGTTGGCGGATACGCTTCTCAAAACAGACTGTTATCATATATCTCTAAAGTCAACTATGACTGGAACGGAATTTACTATTTAGGAGCAAGCTACAGGTTAGACGGCTCTTCGAGATTACATCCCGATAAAAGATGGGGTAGTTTCTGGTCGGTATCGGGCGCATGGAGATTCTCCGATGAACTTTTTTTCAAAAATCTAAAAACCATAATTACAGACGGTAAGCTACGTGTTTCTTATGGTGTGAACGGAACCCTCCCATCGTCGTATTACGCCTATATGAGTCTGACCAATATAGATGCTTCATACAACAATCTGCCGGGTATTGCAGAAGGTAATATAGCTAATAACAACTTGTTGTGGGAAAACAACTATACTGCAAATTTTGGGTTGGACCTCTCAGTCATAGACAAGATTGATGTTTCATTTGAATATTATAACAGGACAACTAAAAATCTGCTGATGGACCTTCCAACTTCTCTGACATCGGGTTTCTCGAGCTACACTACAAATATAGGCAGCGTAAGGAACAGCGGGGTGGAGTTGACAGTCAATTCCGATAACATACATAGAAGAGATTTTTCTTGGACCACATCAATTAATTTAGGACACAATAAAAATAAAATTTTAGTTCTGGATGGCAACCAGACAGAGATAATAAGCGGGTCCCAGATACGAAGAGTAGGGCTCCCTTACTATACTTACTATATGATCGAATTTGCAGGAATCAATCCGGAAACCGGAAAGCCTCAATTTTACACTAACACTAAGGACACCGATGGCAACTTAGTCAAAGATATTACAGAGGATGCAACAAAAGCCAACCCAATAGCCGATAAATCTCCATTCCCCTATCTTACTGCCGGCTTGACAAATACTATCAAATATAAGCTGATCGACTTTAGCTTTACGTTATCTTCCACCCTTGGCGGATGGTCATATGACAGTGCCGCACAAAAATCTCAGACAAGTGGTTCAGGTGACGGCGCAATAAATCAGATTCCGGAATATTACAGAAACAGCTGGAAAAAACCGGGAGATAATACCGAATATGAGGCATGGATTTATGGGAATTCATTCAAAATGTCGTCTCCTGCAAACAGCAGAAGATTACACACTACCGACCATATAAGAATAAAGAACCTTACACTCGGATTAAGTGCACCGGCATCATGGTCGTCAAAAATCGGGATTAAAAATGCAAGGTTGTTTTTCTCTGCGTTCAATCTCTGGACATTGGCAGGATTCAATGAATATGATCCTGAGGTACCTATAAACGGCTCAGTCGCCTATAATACTCCTCCATTGAGAACATTGACTTTTGGTCTGGATATTAACTTCTAAAAATATTAATGATGAAAAATATATATAAAATATTAATACTGGCACTTGCAGCAATTCAAATATGTGCTTGTGGAAATGATTGGCTGAATGTAGAGCCGGAAAATAAGATTGAGACCTCAATATCCATAAAAAGTCTTTCGGATGCCCAGGCTGCAGTGGTCGGGATATATAATCAGCTTCAAAGCTATGAGTATTACGGAGCAAGAATGACCTATTATGCAGATGTAACCGGAGACGACATGCAATCTAATGGCGACACAAAAAGATGTGCCAGTTTCTACAGATATGCATTTACTGCAGAAAATGCTCCAAGGTCTTTATGGGAACAACCATATAAAGTCATAAGACTTGCCAATAATATTCTCGCTGCAATTGACAAAGTTCCTGTAAATGCAAATCAGACAGCTACACTAAATGATTTAAAAGGTCAAGCCCTGTTTTTCAGAGCATTGGCGCATTTTGACATTACACGTGTATATGGATATCCCTATGCAAAGGACAATGGCGCATCATGGGGTGCTTCAATAATTAAAGAGGCATACGGACCTGAAGTAAAGCCAAAAAGAAATACTGTTGCCGAGTGCTATAACAATTTGATTATCCCTGACTTGATCGAATCAATAAACCTGATGACCGGAACAAAATCTACAACAACCGGGAGGATAAACAAGTGGGGAGCAAAACTACTATTAAGCAGAGTATACCTCTACAAGGGAGATAATGCAAATGCATTAAGAGAGGCAGAGGAGTGCATAACAGGTGCCCAGACAGCTTCTTATGCTTTATGGACAAATGCAGGTTATCTTACCGGCTGGACAACTCCTTTCTCTTCGGAAACTCTGTTTGAATTAGTCAACCTTGTTACAGACAGAACCGGAAATGAAGGTATCGGATATTTATGTTACGATAAAGGATATGACGATATTATATTAACAAGATCGTTCTGGGATATTTTGAATTCCGACGTAAATGATGCAAGGCTCATGTTAACAACAAAAGGAACAAAAAAACCGACATCAAAGAGTTATAATGTTTACATATTAAAGTACACAAATGATATTGATGTCCAGAACGCCAATGTTATCATCTACCGTTTATCTGAAGCATACCTCAATGCTGCAGAAGCAGCAGTTAAGCTGACCAATAACGACAAGGCATTAACCTATCTTAATGCTATTGTCACAAGAGCAAATCCCGCCAAGTCAGTTACAGGAACTGTCACTTTAGAGAGGGTTCTGGATGAGAGGCGCAAAGAGATGTTTGGCGAAGGGCACAGGGCATTTGATTTACTGAGGAACAACAAGGTCATAACCAGAACCGGAACAAGTCACAGTAAAGTATTGCCTGATTATGCAGTATCTATAGATTGGACCAATTACAGGATTGTCTTGCCTGTTCCAAAATATGAAGTTGATGCAAATGCGGGTATCAAAGCTCAACAAAATCCTGGTTGGTAGAGAAGTTGTCGGTAATTTTGTGAGAGGTTGTCATGATTATGTGGCAACCTCTTAATTAATGTGAATATATGAAGTTTTTATACAGTATTATTTTATGGGTACTTTTATTACCCGGATTTACGGCGAAAGCCCAGGAAACTAAGGCAGCAGGAGCAGATGGCCCCTATATTATTTACCAGAGCGGCAAGTTAAGCCGATATATAAAGGTAGATGCCAATAAAAAGCTGCTCGACACTTTAGTACCTTTCAATTATTTTAAAAATACCGTAGTTTCAAGTGATAATTCAGCATACAGGTTTACTGTAGATTTACATAGCTACGCAAGAGAAGAGGCAGTTGTAAGGGCTCCGGAAAAAATATTCGTAATCTCAGATCCTCACGCAAATATCGATGCATTCCTCTCTATTCTCAAGGCGGGTAAGATAATAGATGACAACTTGAATTGGTCATATGCAAATAATCATCTGGTTATATTGGGCGATGTATTTGACAGGGGTGACGATGCCACAACAATATTCTGGCTAATCTATAAGCTTGAAAATGAGGCATCATCTGTTGGCGGCAAGGTACATTTCCTTATAGGGAACCACGAATCAATGGTATTGGAGGATAATTTAAAATATGTCACCGACAAGTATAAAAATTTAGCCATGAGACTTAATATGAGATATTCCGACCTATGGGGCAGCAATACAGAATTAGGCAGATGGCTGCGTACTAAAAACACTATCCAGATTATCGGAAAAACTTTATTTGTTCATGGAGGAATAAGTGAGGGGCTTATGAAATCGGGGTTAAATATAAAAGATATAAACACACTTGTTTCATCCAATATAGGTTTATCAAAAGAGATAATAAAACAGAGAGGGAGTGTGACAGATACAATTTTTGGAAACAATGGTCCTTTGTGGTACAGAGGGATGGTGTCAAATAAAGAAAAACATTTTCCGATTTCGCAAAAAACGCTTGACAACATACTCAAAAAGTACAAGGTTGACAGGATTATTGTCGGTCACACCACTCTCGATAAGGTCACTTCGCACCACTCAGGAAGGGTTATTTCCATTGATGCATACAGTAATCATAATCCTGAAAGGCATCTCGGTGGCGCAATAGAGATAATGGACAAAACCAACTCCTTTAGAATTATTCATAAATAAATGAGGCTGTCCCAAATAAGACAGCCTCAACACGCACTCAACTATATCTATAAACTTAACCTATAGCGCGTACTTTTTCTATTTTTCCAGCAGTTCTTTTATTGCACTCTCCATCGCTTCTCCTCTCAGGTTCTTCTTGACTATCCTCCCCTCTTTGTCTATAAGTACAATAAAAGGAATTCCCGAGAACTGGTACAGAGATGTTATCTCCTTGCCTGCATTTGTTGCCAGAACCTGCTTCCATGGCATTTTTATCTTATCCAGTGCAAGCAGCCACTCTGCACTACCCTTGTCTATAGAGACACTTAGCACCTCGAGGCCTTTATCTTTGTATTGTTCGTATACCTTCTTAACATTTGGTATCTCCGCAATACACGGACCACACCACGATGCCCAGAAGTCTATCAGAAGTACCTTTCCCTTGTAGTTCTTTGGACCAACCATTTTGCCATCGGGTGTGGGGTACTCAAAAAATGGAGCAGGTGACCCGTCTGCCATCTTTTTGGCCTTCTCTATGGCATCTTCTTTCTCCCTGACAAATTTTGCAAGTGGAGCATAATTTGGGTGGACAGAGTTGATCTTGTCGCTGATTTTTTTTATCAGCTCTTTATCTTTCTGATAATTGAGATGTTTAAGCAATGCAACAACACTCGTTCTGTCTGCGTACAATTCAGCAAGAAATTTAATTCTGGCGTTTTGATCATCATAGGAGGCTTCATAATAGCTGCCGGTTACTTTCTCCTTTTCCGCATCACTGCTGAAGGAAGCTTTGTATGTGATCTGAGATGTTGCTATCATTGTCTGATAGTTCCTGTAGTTAATGAAATTAAGATGATTTATTACTTCATTCTTTGGGCCACCCTTTATCATATGAAAAGGAGGGTTCTTGATTTTCATTTTTGCGGTGTCTAGCCCTCTGAAGTTTACCTCTATATTTTCATCTTCGGCCCAAAACCCAATACTCTCCCATTTTTTACAGTCGATATAGTACATACCCGGTTCATCTACAGTAATCTCTTGTCTGAAGTTGTTTTTCTCGTCAATATCAAATTCAGCCAGTATTATTTTTTCAGGACCGTCAGTTTTATAAACCTGCATTTTAAATTTTGGTTCGTTGAACTGTACGTTCCCGCTTACTACTATCTTCTTTGGTTGAGAGAATAATATCGCCGGAGCTAATAAGGCACATAAAAGTACCGTGTTTTTAATTTGCATTTTTTAGTTGATATTAAATTATTTAGTATTATTTCGCAGATAATGAATCGTAAAGTCGCTGGAACTCCTTTGGATAATTAATCATACTCATAGCAAGCATCCCTCCGGCCTTTTTGGCTTCTGCATTTCTTCTTGCTTCATTTTCTGCAAAAATCGGAATCATTTTAGCAAACCATTCTGCTGCCTGATTTCTGTATTTCTTATCTGTACAGTTCTTGTCTATACGCATTCCCCAATTGAATAACTCATATGCGGGAATATTTTCAAGTGTTTTGGCTTTTATCTTTGCATCAATCAGTGTAACAAACTCATTCCACTCTTTTTGCTGTTCAGCATTAATTATTTTAGCATTGACTACAATGTCTTCCCAACCATTTACTCCCTCTCTCTTCATCAATTTTGCATAATCGTTAAAACCTTTCTGGTCAAATTTGACAACATCGCCCTCTTTGGTTACAAAACTTTGCGAACCGGCAGTCCATACATCCAGAAACTTTCTATCTACCATTTCCTGCGGAAACAAAGAATAGAAATCCGCTTTGTTTGCGTAGACATATTTGAAAACTTCTGATTTATAGTCACCAACATGTTTAACAAAAAGGTACCAGTAAGGCTTGGTCTTTAATAAAGGGTAGTCTGCAGGTTTAAGGCTATTGAAAAATTCTGAGCCAACAACTTGTGCATCTTTCTGTAAATAAGCTTTGTCAAGAACAGCCAGATATTCCAGCACAAAAGCCGACGATCTTTCACCAGCGGCATATTTAGCTTGCATCTTTGTCAAGCCGTTACCGCTCATTCCGAGTTTGGATTCCGCAATAAATTCGGCACTTGGCATACTTCCAACAAGGCGGTTTAACTCCTTGCCATCTTTATCGAGGTACAAGAAGGTAGGATAAGCTTTTACCTCATACTTGTTTTTGATCTCTATGCCTTCTCCCTTTTCCATGTCAACCTTTGCATTGATAAATGTAGAATTGAAGTAATCGGCAACAGCCTGTTCCATAAATACTGTTGCAGACATCATCTTGCAAGGGCCACACCAGACAGTGAAGCAGTCTACAAAAATTGGCTTGTTCTCTTTTTTTGCCAATTCCAGGATTTCGCTCCATGTACCATGTGTGAATTGAATGCCGTTTTTAGATAATGCAGTTTTTCCATGCTCCATGAATTTGTCTGCCTCCATAAATCCGCTGGCAGAGTATACAAGATCTCCTTTTGAGTTAACGAACAGATATGTCGGGTATCCGATGGTGTTGTATTTTTTTGCCAGATCTGTGCGTACAGTTCCCAGGTTAATTGTAAGGTTTATAAAGTTTGCATTGAAATAATCTGCTACCTTATCCTGAGAGAATACATCCTTTACCATTTTCATGCAAGGCTGGCAGTTTTCTGTATATGCATCAATAAAGACAAGCTTGTTCTCTTTAGCGGCCATTTCAAGTGCCTGTTCAAAAGTAGCGTCTTTAAATGTTATGTTACGACTGTTCTTCCACTTTTCATTTGCCTTGTCAAAAGCCTCTCTGGCCTTTTCCAGAAACAGTGATGGTGTTTTACCAAACATGTACGGACTTGCTACCTGCAGCAAATCTCCGTTCGGCATAAGGAATGCATAAGTCGGGTACATATTCATCATTAGAAGGGGTGCAAATTCCTTTCCGGCGTCTGTTCCCATATCTATCCTTATGGCAACTACATTCTTTGCCATGAACTCTTCTACTCCCGGAAGAGCATAAATTTCCTTCTCTTGCTTGGCCTTAGCTTCATTCTGTTGTCTCATGTTCATCACATCTACCAGAATAATCTTCTTCTCACTTTGAGCCTTCTTTTGGGCCTGTTGCAGAGTTAGGTTCGTAAAATTCTGTGCTGCTGCAAGTAGTGGCAGCACAGAGAGCGCGATTGTCAGTAATTTTTTCATCTATTGTTAATTTGTTTCTATCTGTATCCTTTGTTCTGGATTATTGTACCATATGAGATTCTCACATCATATGCAGGAACAGGCATGATTTTCTTGTCATTTGTAACTGTTGCATCCCTTAATGGTTTGTTTGTCCTTATAAGATCGAACCTTGTATGTCCCTCAAATGCCAGTTCCTTCATCCTTTCCTGCAATATTTTATCTATAAGTTCACCTGCGGTAGTAAAACTAGCTAATGTATAATCTGCGGGTTTGGTCCCGAATGGTTTCTTTCTTATATCATTCAGTTGTTTTACAGACTCGTCGTTGATGCCGTTAAGTCTGGCAAGTGCCTCCGCTTTTGTAAGTTTTGCTTCTGAAACTCTCAGGTATATTACATTGTTGTAACCGCTTCCATTGTTGAATTTGTATGAAGTATAGTCTGCAGGAAAACTGGTTGGACTACCCTGCCAGATTAGAGAAACAGTGGCAGTTGCAGGATCTATGTAACCTCTTCTGTCGCCGCTCTCATAAAGTGCGGTAAAGTCGGGATCTATATAGAAGTTGGACTTGTTGTAATAAGAACTTCCCAATCCGTTAGCATATTTTGACACACTTGAATAGCATGGCGACATTAGGATAACTTCGTCGCTGTAATTTGCGGTATTTGTTTCTGCTCCTGTTGCATTGAGGGGAAAAAGCCAGCTTGTGTGGTGAGTACTTGAAGTGGAGAATGTATATCCTTTTGTATTGCTGATAACAGAGTCAGCATAATCTGCAGCAAGCTTTATATCTGCATTGTCATTCTTGAATGTTCCTCTGTAAAGGTAGATTCTTGATAGAAGTGCATAAGCAGCCACTTTGGATGCTCTTGTTCTTACAGTTAAGCTTGTTGCTGCGTCATTTGGCAGATTAGGAAGAGCCTCTTTAAGGTCGTTCAGTATTTGTGTATATGTCTCTCCTACAGTTGCACGGGTAGCAATATCTTCGGGTTTGTAACCATCGTATGGTTTAAGCCTCATAACCGCACCGAGTCCTGCATTATCGCCGGTAAGGGCGCCATCGCCAAATACCTGCAAAAGCATCATGTATTCGTATGCCCTTATAAATTTTGCCTCTGCAATATGTTTGTCCATGAGCACTTTTTCATAATCTCCAAATTTCTGGATATTGTAGATTATATTGTTTGCATAGTCTATTGCGTTGTAGGTGACTCTCCACATTTCAAGGATATATCCGTCATGATCGGATGTATTGTACTGCGAAGTCTCCATATTTACCATAGAGGCATTGCTCCTGAGTTTGAGTGTAGGGGTGCCAATCTCTCCAAAAAGAAGCATATAGCCCATATTTGCATAATTGTTCACACCGGTGGGTGCTCCCGAAAAGGCAGCATTCATACGGGTATATGCTCCAATAAGGGTTGCCTCTGCAGTTTTGGAATCTTTATAGGTAGTCTCATCTACCATTATATTCTCCGGAGCCAGGTCGAGGTTGCAGGAAAAGAGGGACACTGCAGTGAATAATATTAATGATGATTTTATTATCTTTTTCATATTCTTCAATTATTTAATATTAAAAACCTAATTTTAAGCCAAACTGCCAGGCTCTGGTCTGTGGCATTGTAAGGTTGTCATAACCGGATGATGTTGCAGAAGAACCAAATGCACTTACCTCCGGGTCAATTCCGGAATAACGGGTGAGAGTAAAGAGGTTAGTTGCAGCGGCAAATATTCTTACCTGTTTGAAAAGCTTGGTTCGGTTAAGGATCTCAGAGGGAACATTATATGCCAGCTCTATGTTTTTTAATCTGATGAATGAGTTGTCCTCAAGAAAACGTGTGGTTGTACTAGATGCAGTATAGTCGTAGTTCCCTGTGATGGAATTATTTAAAAGACTTGGCACTCCTGTATTGTGGCCGTATATCTGCCAGAATTTAAGAATGTCCACATCGAGGTTGTTTGCATCTTTTGTAGAGTAGGTCATCAACTGTGCCTTTGTGTTGTTTATCATCTTTCCGCCGGAAGAGAAAGTAAAAAGGAAGTTAAGTTCAATACCTTTATATACCAACGAGTTATTGAGACCGCCATAGAAATCTGGATTTGCCACTCCCATTATGAACTTGTTTGCGTTAGAGGTTGCGTTGTCTGCTGCCGGCGCCACACTGCTGATAGTGCCATCCTTGTAACGCCAGAGAGGATTACCTGTCTTAGGGTCCACTCCTACCCAGTCGTGAAGATAGAACTGCCCGGCCGGATATCCTACCGCATAGTATTTAAACGAGCTGTTAAGCTGGTCAATCTGATTACCCTCAAAATTAAGTTTCAGGATTTTATTAGTATTTCTTGAAATGGTTAATGTTGTCATCCACTGAAAATTCTTTCCTGAGATGTTGAATGAGTTCAATCTCAGCTCAACACCCTGGTTAGACATATCGCCAATATTCTGATCCTGTTTTGTGTAGCCCGTATAAGCAGGAACATCGGATCCGAACAGCATGTCTGTGGTTCTTTTATAATAGTAATCAAGAGTTATATCGAGCCTCCGCTTGAAAAGAGTTGCATCAAACCCTGCGTCATAGGTCACCGTCCTCTCCCAACCCAGGCTTGTATTTCCCGGCTGAGACATCTGCAGGAATGAGTTGCCCGCATAATTTGTACCTGTCACGAGTGTATATATGGCCTGTGCGCCGTAGTAGCCGGAATTTGCATCCTTGCTTGACCAACCCACAGATCCCCTTAATTTAAAGTCATCTATCCATCCTGCATTGTCCTTTATGAATTTCTCCTCGCTAACCCTCCATCCGAGAGAAAAAGATGGTGTTCCAAGATACCTGTTGTCTCTGTTGTATTTTGAAGAACCGTCTATGCGGTATGTTACACCGGCCATGTACCTTCTCTTAAACTGATAATTGAGTCGTGCAAAAGCAGAAAACAATGCCCATTTTTGTTCTCCTCCTGCAATTACAGTTTTGTTCTGAGCAGCTCCAACCCCAACAAGATACGGGCTGAAGAAATTTGATCCGCTTATAGAGTTCATGTAAACTGTTGATGTTTCATAACTCTGACCCAGAATTCCCTGAAAAAAGTGGTTCTTAAGCTCTTTGGTTATATTTGCAGTATTGTTGATTACAAACTTCGAGTTCATACTTACCGTTTCCTGTGCCTGATTTTTTGAAACGACTTCACTTAGTGGAACATCGGCTTTTCTTACAGATGTTTTTACATTATACATATCTGTTCCAAGGTCCGATCTTAAAGTAAGCCAGTTTAAAGGCTTGATCTCTAGAAATATGTTACCCGTCACCCTGTTGTCTAGTGTTCCCTCTTGGTTCTTGTATGCCATTGCTACTGGGTTGTAGGCCTCCGGGTTCCCGTAAGGATTTGTTCCCTGACCATAGAAATACTTTCCGTCCTCTGTGTAAATGGGCAGATTTGGAGATTTCTTGGCAGCCAGTGCATAGATGTTAGGAGCAGACAGAGCGTTGTTCTGAACCTGGGAAATTGAGATATTGGTTCCTATAACGGTTATTTTATTAAGTTTGGAATCGAGGTTCACTCTCGATGAAAATCTGCTAAGGTCGTTGTTTATAATATAGGACTGATTGGTGCTGGATGATACGCTTACAAAATAGTTTGTTTTTTCTGTACCTCCGGAAACAGAAGCAGAGAAGTTGTTGCTCACTGCTTGTCTTGTCACTGCATCGATCCAATCTGTATTGCTGTTTGATATGAAAGGACTCCCGGGGTAGTACATTGAGTATATCTGATTATACTGCTCTCCGTTAAGTAAGTTGAGTTTTCCCATAGGGTTTTCTACAGACAAATTGTAAGAGACATCAATCTTTGTTCTGTCTCTGGATCCTTTTTTTGTGGTAATAAGTATAACACCTGCAGAACCTCTTGACCCGTAGATTGCGGTGGCAAATGCATCTTTTAGTATCTCTATGGACTCAATATCGTCCGGATTAAGCGTGGTGAGAGGATTCTTTTCAAAAGTATAGCTAAGTGCCGGATTATTTGTTAAACTACTTGAAACATTGGTTCCTCCAAACGAATATGCAGGTATGGACCCGCCAGATGTTGAAGCGGAGTTGTCGTTTCTGCTTGTCCCGTAAATTGGTACTCCATCAATTACATATAATGGGTTATTGTCACCCATGATAGAGCTTATCCCCCTTATTGTCAGAAGATTTGCAGCACCAAGCGCTCCTGACGATCCTGAAACGAATACTCCGGCAGCATGACCTGCTAGCATTTTGTCCACAGTAAGGGCAGATTTCATGTTTTCTGCACGAATTGTAGCTACCGAACCTGTAATGTCTCTTCTCTCTTGTTTTGAGTATCCGGTAAAGACCAGCTCCTGCAGATTCATTTTATCTTCCTGCATGACTACATTGATATGATTATTGCCACCTACATTAACCTCCTGGGAGATGTACCCAATCATTGTGAATTTAAGAGTGGCGCCTTTCTTAATGTCTATTTGATAGTTACCATTTAAGTCAGTATCTGTTGCCTGATTTGTCCCTTTAACAATAACGAAAACTCCCGGCATTGTGTGACCCGATGCATCCTTTATAGTTCCGGAAACTTTCACTTTCTCTTGTGCAAACGTCAAAGTGGTTGCAGCAAGCATAAAGAATAATAATATATATTTTTTCATAAAAAGTCTTTTTTTTAATTCTTGCTATTTTAACCTCTTTGTCCAGACATCATATCTGTATGGAAGTGTGATACCATTGATAGTGTAGTTCCCTCCCGAGTAGGCAAAACCACCGATTATCCATATAAGATCGTTGGTCCCCATGAAGATATTCGGGCGTACCCTTGATGTAAATGCAACAGGCAACTGCTGTGCTGCCGGAAGAGAGGTCCAATTGATGGCGTTTGAAGATGAGAGAACATTGGTTATACCTGTCCTTGTTGTTCCTGTTAGCTTCTCTCCTCCAATCATATACAATTTACCATTGTATGTTACAACGCTGTGACCGAACCTCTTCAGGTCGGTACCTGACACTCCTGTCTCCTGTACCCATGTTGCCCCGTTGTCTGCCGATGACCATACATCGTCCCTGATATTGGTTTCAGATATAAAGTTTGCTACTCCTCCTACTATCCATAATTTGTTGTTGAATGAAAACATTGCATCTTCGCTCCTGTTTGTAGCGGTAGTAGTGTTTGGATTGACTCTGGTCCAGTTGGTACCATCTGTTGTCTGATATGTATCTGCGTGATTTGAGTTTTGCCACATACCGAATCCAACCATTTTACCTCTTCTTAGAATAATCTTACCGTTATGTACACAGACCTGAGGGAATGCCCTGCCGGACGGAGCGTTTACCTGTCCTACCGTACAATCTGTCCAGTCGGTACCGTTGGTAGTAGACATGATTCTCCACAATATTGAAGACTCAGGAGCTGTACCATTTATATCCTTTCCGTAGAGTCTTGCTCCACCTATAGCGAACATTTTGTTACCAAGTACCGTAAGAATAGCTCCAAAACCTCCTACTACATTCGGGTTGGTAGTTACTTTTGTCCATAATCCACCGTCGTCTGAACTGTAAAGTCCGTATGTTGCTGTTCCGCTTGCAGATGTCCCGTTTGGATAGTAGGCCCCGAGAATGTAAAGTTTACCGTTGAAGAATGCTCCGCTGTAAGCATTGAATGGCGGCAAGCCAGTCAGTCTCATGTCGGTATTTATTTTTGCTCCTGATATCTGGCTGTGGTCCTGTTTTTCCACAAAAGCAGTTACAGCATAATCTCTTTTTGCTCCTTTATAAACAGTTTCAATCTTTATTGCCTTTGTTAGGTCAATTTCGGTTTCACCACTCTTTACCTCCTTGCCGTCTACAAGTACTTTTGCTCCTATGGTTGTTGTAAAAATCGGTTTGATTTTACTCATTACCGTTGGTGTTGTTCCATAGAGAATGCTGTCCTGAGAGTTGGAAATTTTCAGGGATACCTGATCTACCGTACAATCGAAAACGCGTCCGTCGTTTAATTGAAATCTGCATGAGAGAATTCCGGAAGCATCTTCATAGAAGATTTCGTTCTTGGTACAGGAATTCCCCGTGAAAAGCAGTACCCAAAGGAATAGAGTTCCCAAGGCTAAACTAAATGTAGTTTTTAATCTTTTCATAGTTTAAATAATAAGATGTTAGTTAATGAAGTTGTCATTTAAAAATTATTAATCAAATTTCTAAATAAATGGGGAACATGTACTATTTGTAAGTGATAATAATATCTACAAAACCACATATAGCAAATAAATAATATCTACATGCTAGACTTTAATTCTTTGTATGCCTTGTGTTTAAAAAATCAAACATATAGACATACTGTACATTTTGACTAATTTTTACTTTTAAAGCGAGTTTAGATATGATACCAGATTAGTATCGCTGTTTAAGTTAAGATGTGTGCGCATTCTATATCTGGCCATATTCACACTTTTTGGCGAACAGTCCATGAGAGTAGCGATTTGCTTTGAAGACAATCTTGCCCTTAGAAAAAGAGCTATGTTTTTATCGTTCTTTGTAAGCTCAGGATGCTTTTCGGATAGTCTGGATATAAAGCCTTCATTTATTCTGGTGATTCGGGCAAGTACAGAATCGACCTCTTCATTTTTTGTCTGGAGGCTTTTTATGTAGATATTGATTTTCCGTATCTCTGAGTATATCTCCTTTTCTGGTAACTTGCAGGACTTACTCAACGCACTTTGAATATTGTCCAGAATTTCATTTCTGGTATTCAGATATGTAGCCACATTTACAAGTTCGGTTTGTGAATGCTCTGCTTCCTGTTCTGCAATCTTCTGTTTTGCCTCAATGTTCTGGATCTTTCTCCGGCTGTTTATATAATAGTAGATATAGAAGGCAACCATGAGAGTGAACAAAAACAAGGAAACGGCAACAACCAGCGATGTATTCAGCCTTTTAATGTCTATCTCCTTTTTTGTCAGATTAAGTTCATATTGTTTTTTTGCCAGCATCCTGTTCTGGATCATCTGTTCAACATCAAAGAAATTTTCTTTTTTTTCTTGTTCATTCTTAATTTCCTGCATTTTAAGGACTGATTCATAGGCTTGTTCATACAATCCCTTTTTCTCAAATATTTCAGATCGTACCTTGTAATTGTCATAAAGTATATCCGGCGCTTTAAGCTCATCTGCAATCAATCGTGATCTCTCTAGATAATCAATCGCTAAATCATATCTGTTTACAGAACCATATTGGTAAGCGAGGTTATTGAAGTTTTCGGCGAGTGACAGTTGTCTGTTTCGTTTCGTGTTTATGTTAATTGCTTCATTTAGAAAAGCAATTTTTTCCTCTGTATTACCGGCATCTTTTGACAGATTATTCAGACTTATTGCTATACTCTCCTCGTCACCCAGGGTCCGGCTCAAAGAGAGGGACTTTTTAAAAAGGGTCTCTGCCATTTTCTGATTTTCTGTTTTTTGGTAGTAGAGCCCCTGATTGTTATAATGAAATGCCAGAAGATTAAGACTCCCCAGTTTTCTGATTATTGAATCACACTTGTTCAACGATAAAACAGCCTTTGAATAGTTGCCCATCTTCAGCTGTATAATTGCGTAATAAGAATTTGCAATTGCACATATTTTCCGTTCATTCTCAGGGCAAATACTTAGAGCCTCATAAATAGCAGCCAGTGCCATTTGATATTTACCCTCATCCAGAAAATTAATTGCCTTGGATATAGCTTTTTGGGCAAAATCCACACTGTCTTCTTTGTTTTTTGCAACCTGAATAATGGCCGGTTGAATCCTGTAAGCCAACACAAATTTTTTTGTGGTATCTTCCTTCAGGACATTAAGATAATTGGCATTTATATCAGTTCTCGCAGGATTTAGCTTACGCCACGTTCTCTCCGTTCCTGTTGTATCCTGAGCCGGCATAGATGTGGTGCAAACTGCAAATAGTATTGCACAAAAAATGCGGACAACAGTATAACTCTTAAAGGAGACGTGCATAATACTTAGTTTTGACTAAACTTGCCTGTAATCTCCGATATATTGAACTTTCCTCCTATTGACTGAATTTCAATTTTTCCATACAAGATATTGAAGAAAAATTCCCTCAGCTTTTCAAAACTGAGCGGAACTGCACCTCTCTTTGCATCGGCACCCAATTCGAAATCTTTAATCAACTGAGAACCAAGACTTGCCGCCGTTAGAAGAAAATGGTTCTGAAACTTGTCAACATCCAGTAAATCTGCTGCCAACACTTTGCCGACTACTGTATAGCTGCGAAGCGTCTTCTGAGTCTCCTCGCTTGTAAGAGTTGTTTTAACCTCATCTGAATCTATATTCATTTCAATACGTCCCGAACTTGGAGACTGAGGGTTCCCTTTATAGAGCGACCCCAGATCTGCCAGACACAGGTTATAGAATTTTGTTCCAGGCACCGTGTTTATCTTCTCTATGGAGAATGCGCTTGGCAGTAGTATTGTTATCTGATCTGTTACTTTTACGGAAGGGCTGTTAAATGTGCCGACCAGTGAGTTTGTGAAGTCTACGCTTTGGGTTGCAAACACCCCTCCTATTACAACACAGTTTGTAAGAGAGATTTCATCTGCATAAATGCTTCCGGCAACAAATGCATTGCAAAGTGCAACCCTCTTTGCATTTATATCTGAACAGAACGTAAGGGTACATGTTGTTGATCTGGAAACAATTGAGTTTGCCGACCCTACACTCTTTCTAAAAATGATGTCACCTTCTGCTTCTGTATTAATGTACATCTCAAGTTGCGTAAAGACTGCTCCCTGAAAATCTGCGTTTCCCTGCTGTATTTCAAGCTTATAGGAATATACGGCACCTTCAATTATGGTATCCTTCTGAACAGTAATGTTTCGGTCCAGATCTGCAATTTTTTCAGGCAGAATGGAGCCCTTCACCAGATTGTCCTTAAGCTGGATATTTGTTTCGTTAAACCGGATTTCTTTTATCTCTTTCATAGTTGGATAACATTAATTGAACTTAAATCTGCCATTTTACGGATTGTCTCACGCACTCTCACAGAGTGTTCGTAATTTGAATAATATTTCTTGTCGAGTTCGGAGTCAAAATAGAGGCGAAGGTAATTTTCTTCCTCCTTTGGCATCCTTTCCCATTTGTACTCATCAGACGACATTCTTTGAAAAAGATCATCTCCCGGCAGCTTCTCTTCCAGCCCTTCAAGAAAGTTGGAAATATAAAGGTTCTTGTCTGTTTGCCGCCTTATGTTGGATGACTCAACATAGCATACAGGAGAATACAAGGTTCCATCTATGTATTCATTAAGCATACTGTCATGAATAGAGGCTGAAAACCTCTTCTGATGCATTAGAAAAAGCTTTGCCTTGTCAATAGTGTCAAGCGTCCGTTTCTTTGTAACCGACGTGCTCAGATGTGCAATCAGATTGCTGTTCTCTGCGCCAAAAACCGATATAGTGCTTATAAGGTCATTGTTAAGAGTCCTGACTATATGGTTGTCAGACTCCGTTTTGAATTCAAATGCCGGCTTGTCAATAGCAAAAACCCTGTTAGAAAGCTCTCTGTCAAGATCTTCAAATATCTTACGGTATCTTCCTGATATCCTGAGGAAATCCTGCTCCATCTGCCCCTTTTTGGATAAGGCAGTTTTCATAAGTTCCCTAAGTAACATAAGCTGTGATTCTGCTTTTTGTGAAAGCTCCGAAACCTGTTGGCTTATTTCTGAACGTATGTATCTGAAAAATCCATTTATTATTGAGTCTGCAACTTTAATTGAGTTGCGTTCTCTCGACTCCACCTCAGCAGTCTCTGCGGCCACAACTGCTGCTGTAAGAAGGTCCACGTTTCGTTCACACACTCTTACGCTCGATTCAAACTGATCTGTATCAAGTTCAATATTTATCTGAACAGGAATACTGACAAGAACAGATTTGGTGCCGCCCTTTTTCGAAGGGTCATACGATACCTCCACCGTCTTGCTTACTGTCTCTGTATAGCTCTGCTTGTAACCCATAACGCTACACTTTAGCAATTAAATATCTGTTTGCCTTGAATAACTTTAAAGCCATCTCTTTCTCCCTTGGCGTTTTACCCGACTCCGAAAGCTGTTTGCAGAACTCGTCGTATATAATTTTTTCAGACTGATCTTCTTCTCTCCACTCAATATTGGATAAACCGGAATATAAGCCTTCTGAAATAGTACTTTTGGCGGTATCATTAAGTTCTGTATCAGTCATCACAATCTCCATATTCTCTTTTCCAGATCTGTCCCTGTTAAACTGGTATAGAATAACCGGAATATATGCATCTCCGTGCCGTTGAGGAAAATCTTCCACCAATATCTTGTCTGTCAGCTTTTTTTGAATATTTATTTCATGTATAAAACTGGTCATTGAGTCAATTACCTTAAACCCCCGCTGTTTTAAATTAGATGCAATTATCTTCTGACTAACTGCAATAGATTCCAGTTGGGTTACAGGGATCGTGGCTGTTAGATATTTTGTTCTGTTGGAAATCCGTCCTATTTCCTTACATGCAAAATCTACCGAAGGTTTGTCCAGTTCGAATACTCTTGTCCTTAAATTAGAGTTTAGTCCGTCAAATAGTTTTGTGTATCTGCGGGATATCATATTGTAGTCACGCTCCATTCTGCCCTTTATGCTTTGCAGGGCTCTTTTTTGCTGCGAAAGAAGCATTGTGTGAGAATCCACGTCACTTTTGTACTTGGCAAGCTTCTGAGATATCTGCGCACGGATAAGTGCATAGAATCCGGTATTCACATTGTCACAAACATAGTCCGATGCCCTCTCCTCTGCTGCTATAACCGCCTCCTGCATAGAAACCATTGCTCCGGTTGTAAGGCTCACATTATTGGAAACATTTCCCAATTCATTTGCAAGCGGCTGTGTATCTATCCTGTAATTAAATGTCGCCATAATCATCCTCTTTTTTCCCCAGTTCTGCTACCTCCTCCAGTTCTGCAAGAGCATCTTTTGCTACTTGAGGCAGGTTGATGGAGAAGTGTTCAAATGTAATATCCTCTACACTTGGGACAGGAGGTATTTCCGAAATCTTTGCAAAGAGAGGGTTCACTGCAATGAGTGGTTTGCGGCGATCATCCAGATTGTGCATCTCACTTGCTGCTATTGCCGTATCTCTGGATGTGCCGTCACGAAGCATCGCGTCGTAGTAGTCTATGTGTTCAAACTTCTCAGCCTTTAGGTCGATATCCTCTTTCAATTGATCCATATAGCTTTCGAACTCGTTCTGAACCTTCTGGAACTCTTTTGACTGCATTTCAAAAGCAGCCAGAACTTCTACTGAATTTCCCTTAAGTTCAACAACCGTAGAATCAAGTGAGCCGTTGGATTGCTTCATTGTCTCTTCTGTTTTTTGAAGAGATATCATAGTATTGTAAGCAGCTATGTATTCACCAAGTGTTGATCGCATAAGGTTCACAAGATCGGCACTCTCTGCTCTGTTTCTGCCATAAAAATCCTCTGTGTCCTGATGCCATTGGTTCAGGTAATTTATCTTCTGATCCTTTATGTGATTGTATATTTTAAGCCTCTCAATTCTGGTTTCCCTCATAAGGTTCAGTACTATAGGGGCCACTATCTCTTCGTGAATCTGATGAATGCCGAATGGAAGGTTTGTTGTGCTTCCATCCTCTGCTGCCCAGGTGTCGGTAAATAGATTATATCTTACACGGGAACTGCTTTTAAGCTGAAATGGAACATACTCGGTGAAAGACTCTCCATAATTGAAGCTTTCGCTTCTGATTCTTTCAATTTCCGCACTCTCTAGTACCGGGGAATAATGGTTATATGGCGATCTTAATATTTTGAAAAGGACTTTATTGGAATCAAATACAAGCTTATCTGTTGATGCAACCTTAAGGGCCGATATTGCCTGCACCGAGTTTGCCATGGTCACCATTAACCCTTTGAGCACGTCTTCGAACTGTTCAGTGTGCTTAGATAACGAGTCCTTGAGTTTATTCAGTTCCTGAAACTTTGCAATATGCTTGTTATATTTTTCAGTATCAAATATCTCAATAACCGGAGCCCCCTGGGGCACTTCAGAAGTTGAAAACTCGCGGATAAAATCATGATAAGAGCTGTTGTTTGTAACCAGTGGTAGAGAAACAGATGTAATATCCAGATCATCCATACAGAAAGATATAGATCTTAGCGCTCTCTCAAGGTTGCCGAAATAATCGTGATGGCTAAGATGCTGCATCGATTGTGAGTACTGCTCAGTGTCTATCTCTTCCGTATTGTTTGAACTCTCAACTATTGGTGCCTCTTTTGAAAGTTTTTCAAGTTCTTCAATCTTTTCAACAAGTAAATCGTTCTGCCTTGAAAGCTGTAGCTTGAATTCGGCCTCTTTTGTAACACCTGTGTGGTCCACAATGAAACTTCTGTTATCGTACTTAACCTGACTGGCAACCGGAACATATGCCACACCCAGTTTGCTCACCTTGTAGTCGCGAAAAATATCGCTGTGTAGTTTCTTCAACTCTGTCATTCTACTATCGATCTCTGTAACAGTCTTTTTTAACCCCCTCTCTTTGAGCAGGAAGTAAATGAAAGGTATTATAAGAATGAGAGTCACCCATTTCCATATTCCCACTTTTGACAATTCCATCTTGAAGGGTCTCTTCTCCTCTTCTAAAGAGGCTATGTTTTTTTCTATTTTCTCCTCCTCCTGAACTATTTTCTCTGCCGCCTGCTGATAGTAGTTAAGCAGTATCCTTGCCTGATCCTGATAGATATTGCTGGATTCCTTAAAAATTTTCCCTTTCATAGTCTTATGGTCTGATTTTAATATCCTGTTAAATTATCTTTTCTCTTTTTCTCTTTTTGCTGAGGAGTAAGTTTACGGTTATAGTCATAAACTGCACTTTCCCAATCTCCGTATATTGCGTTTGGGAGGACTATGAAACTCTTCCCCCACTCATTGCGCAATTTGTCCACTTCAGCCTTTCTATCCGGAATGGTCCTCCTTTCAAAAACATTAGAGAAGTCATTGAGGTTGTCACCTAACAACATTACAATCTTGTGGTTTTCCGCCACTCTCATTCTTCGTGGCTCCTTTGTTGCCCCGTCGGCAAGAAACAGCATATGCGCTTCGTCTGCATTTGGCAATTGTAGTTTTTTAAGATTCTCAATTGTTGCATTTATGTCCGAAACGGTCCTGTTGCTAATGTAATAAATTGTAATATTCTGTTCCGACACCCACCTCAGAAAATCAACTGCTCCGGGAACTCCTGTTGCAGATGCTGAATTGACCCATTTTTTCCAACCCTCCGGATCATAAACCTTTCCATCCTTGATATTCTTTGCCTCGAGGAAACTATTGTCAATTATTGTCTCGTCCAGATCTGTAATTATCGCATATTTTTCATTTGGCAGTCTTGCCGGCAGAATTGTTTCCAGATATATGCGTGCCACATTGAATGCCTGATAACATAGCGCTCTGTACTCTGCAGAGGTTTGGTGCCATAGAACCGGATAGGTTATGAAATCAACCTCTCTGGAGACTGGAGGATTGTTTTTTGAGGAGTCCTGCGACTGCAGATTTGATACGAACAGCAATAAAGAAAAAATCAAAAACGCTCTTTTCATCCTTAAATTTAATTACGGGTGTAAAGATAAGACAATTGATGCTTTTACATCAAAGTCTACTTGCCATTTTCAATCAAATATTATTATACTTATGGGAATTTTCTATGCAGCCAATGATTTCAGGGCTTCGTAGACAAGATAAGCAGGCCAAACAATAGCCTTTAAAATACCAAGGACCCCTAACCAGAAGCTTGTAGCGTGAGAAATGAAATAGATGGCGGCACCAATGAGTCCAAGTCCGTAAACAGCTCCGGAAGGAGCACTTTGTTGAATTTCTCTTTTCATGTGTTTAGCTTTAAAATGTTTATAAATGGATCTAAAACCCCGGAACATGTGATTTTGACAAGGTCACAACATTGTCCTTTATTGAATAATCTATAAATGAACAATATTTGATCATCTCCATAATCTGAACCAGAGATTCTGATTTAAAGTTAGCAGTAAGTTTGTACTTGAGAATATCTTTGTTCTCTACCAAAAACTCAGCTCCGTGCCATCTTTCAAGTTTCTTTATAACCTCACTTATTGGGGTGAAATCAAACATCAACTCGCCTCTTCTCCATGCGTCTTGTCTCACGGTATCTGCTTGCTTAATTAATACAGGACGGTCATTATCCTTGAATAAGAACGACTCCTTAGGCTTAAGTTCTGTAATAAACTCCTTGTCGCTGTCAGGGTATTTTCTTATAAGTTTTATCGAACCGGAATACAGAGTTGTCTGGGCCTCATCGTCATTCTCATAAGAACGGATATTGAATTTAGTACCCATAACCTTAATGACAAAGTTTCTGTTTGTACTCACAATCATAGGTTTTGTCGAATCTTTGACAACATCGAAAAATGCTTCACCAGAAACCGCAACTTCTCTTGTTGAACCAAAGAATTGGTCCGGGAACGTAATTTTGGTATCTGAGTTAAGACTCACTTTAGATCCGTCCGGTAGTACAACGTATCCCTTAACTCCTTTGTTTGTGTATATGGTATGGGTAATCTTCCGAGGCACATCAGAAAGCCTTATTCTTTGATCAACAGGTATTTCACTTTTAGTTTCCTTTCCTGATATCATATATATATTCAGGGAAATAGAGACGAGCAAAACAATTGATGCTGCATAAAGGATAAATTTGAAATAACCTGAAATTTTTCTGCGTTCAGCAGATCCTCCTTTTACGGAATAGGAGATTATGTTTTCAAGGTCAGACATCTCCTGCTTGTCAGCAACAGAGTCAGGCATGCTATTGTGTATCCAAAGATTCTTAAGCCCTATATAATACTTAAGGTTATCTTCAGATTTTCCAACCCACGACATAATATCCTGCTCTTCCCTCCTGCTGGCTTTTCCTTCTATGTACTTTAATAATAATTTCTTCGTCATAACTCAACTAAAGCAAAGGTAAATAATCTTTCAGGTTACTTCTGAGGATTTTTAGTGCACACATCATTCTGTATTCTATTGTTTTTATATTAACTCTCTGTTTTTCTGCTATTTCAGTATATTTTAAATTATTAAATCTGTTAAGTAAAAATGCCTCTTTTATCTTTTCAGGCATCTGATCTACAGATGATCTGAAAATTTTTTCCACCTCTTTGGCATATAGATCCGTAGATGAAGAGTCTTTAAGTGCCATAAAATTTAACGAGTCTCTGTCATATTGATCCTTCTTAAAATTGTTGAACGAACTCTCTGTTTTCTTCCTCCTGAGTATATTCAGACACTTGTTTTTTGTTACAGTCAACAGGTAACCCATAATATTCTCGTCAAAAATGACAGAATCTCTGTTTTCCCATACTGTTATAAACACCTCCTGCGCCACACACTTTGCTGCCTGTTGATCCTGAAGATAATGAAAGGCAAAGAATCTGACCTTATGTAAATAAGACGCATAAACTTCTCTAAAGGTTACTTCAATATCTTCTCTGTTTGTATCGGTCTGCATTGAAACTTATCAGAACAAGGGTTTTTCAGCTTAAGTTTCAAATATACTCATTTTTTATTAAAAACAGAGGGGCTTTTACACCCCTCTGCATTACATTGTATGTTATTTTAACCTGATTCCGTCGAGACAGAAATAAGGTGGTGTTCTCATCTTACCATTGGCATCCTTATCTGAGGAGTCCATGTAGAAGATAACCTTGTTAACCGTTCCAAGACCACTCAGATCCCATTTTGCCCAGGCACCCTGAATGATGTCCCATAAGTTTAGCGGAGCTGGTGCCACACCTGGGTAAAGAGCTAGATAATACTCAGATGTACCGGTCTGGGTTGAGTTAAGGTAACCCTTAGCAATAAGTTTTACGTAGCCTTTCACAGCAGCAGTATATGCCACAGTTGAGTCGGTAGCAGCCTGCGCGTTTGTTTTCCCCGCCAATCTGGCAGCTGTTCCTGCTGCTCTACCCGCTGCAATCTTGTAAAGGATTTGCTGACCGGCAAGTCTTATATAGTCTTGTCCCCCTCCAAAATTATAGACATCCGGCATATACCATACGCCAAATTTTGCCGGTGCTGCATCGGGTATGTTTGGATTTCTCACAGTAGCATAGGTTGTTCCGCTGCTGTACTCGTCATATACCTGTGTTGTGGCATTTAACTTTGAAGAGTACCTCGACCCGTAATTCAAAATCTGGAAATTGTAGTTTGTGTTAGCAACCAAAACATGCTCAACTATTCTCGGCTGGTCAATTGTAAAGAAAGCATCATCACCTTCCACTCTTACCACTGTAAAGTTTTTCAGTTGATTTGGATAAGTACCTGAATAGACAGAGTAAATTGAACTGTCTACGGCAGCTTTAATCTGCGCAGCTGAAGGTGTTAAAGTAGTTGGTTTACTTGTTATCCATGGGTATGAACGGTAGTTCTTACTTGAAAGAGCAAACCCTGTATGTGTTCCGTTTGCGTTTTTCTTTACATTCATTGTAACTTCTCCATACTTATAGGCTGTCACCTTATAAGCTGCGTCCGGCACAAGATAGGTGAGCCAAGGAACATTAATGGAAAGGCCCTCTCCTTCGTTAAAGGTTACATCATTAGGGAAATCTATCTCTTTTTCTTTTATCTCATCAGAACAGGAAGAGACAAAGAGTATCCCTGAAATTAACAGTGTTATCGTAAAATATTTTTTCAACTTTTTCATAATCTTACTTTTGACCAGGGTTTTGTTCAATTAAAGAATTGTTTATCATCTCTGTATTTGGTATTGGCCACTGAAGTTTAGTCTTGTCAAAAACAAAGCTACCGGCCTTCATTACCTCCATGTATGTCTTTCCCTCCTTCATAAACCGGAAGGATGCATAGAATTCCGAGCCGTTTTCAAGGATAAGCTCGTTAATATACTCCTTGAATATTATATCCAAAAGCTCTTCGTTTGATGCCGGAACCGGTATTTGGGCAAGAACAGGATTTGTCCTTTTCGACCTCATCAGATTTATTGGTGCTATTGCCTGAGCTGTTGAACCACCAGTGCGGGCTATAAGTTCGGCCTGCATAATGTACAATTCAGGGAGACGCATATGGTAGACAGCATACTTTTCATCCTTTGGTGTTGCATTTGCTCCGGCATATCCCCCCATCCTGTAGATCTTTGTCCATATCCATGATTCCGAAGTATCCCATGTTTCTGCACTTCTGGCTCTTCCTGTAGCAATAAACCATCTTGGATCCGTTCTTATCCAGTCAAGTCCATATAGTATACCGCATGTTGCCTCGCTTTGAGGGAGAACAGTTCCGGATGCTGTAAGATATTTTGTGTTACCAGCATATGAGAGTCCGTATCTTGACCAGTAGCCGGCAAGGTTTGTCCTGTTTGCAACATCCTCTATGTACCTCACAAAAATCTGTTCCTGCGAGTCCCATGCCTTAAGGAAGGTTTGTTGCATGTCGGCCTCCATCTTTATTGTGGAAGGCAATGTACTTATTACCTCATCAATAATTGTTTTGGCATCGGTAAGATCCTTAGCGCTGTTTCTCATAGTGCCCCTTATAAGAAGCAACTTCGCTTTATATGCTTTAGCAAAAACTTTAGAGACCTTCTTAGGAGTAGCAAATGCAGAAGGCATATTTGCAATACCAAAGTCGATATCTTCCATAACCTTAGTCCAGCTCTCACCAACGGTGATTCTTGGCATATTTATGTTTGAAACGTCAGATGTCTGATCCCTGTATATTATTCCGAATTTGCTGTCGTCCGTATCCCACCAGCAGCTGTAACTCAACAGTAGCAGTGAGTTGAAGTAACCTCTGAGGAACCTTGCCTCACCTATCAGTTCATTTTTTGCTGTTGTTGTAGGAAAGGCACTGTCGGGAACCTTTGGTATGCCATTGATGGCAAGGTTGCAAGCATTAATTGCATAATATGAAGTTGTCCAGACATATGTTGGACTATTCGATTGATTCTCGGTAAAATCCATCAGTCCGGTTAATTGTATTAAGCCCGACCTTGTAGTTAGTCTGGCGTAATAATCCTGATTGACATTATCTCCTGTCATGAACTGGCCATAAATTCCGTTCACTGACTGTTTGGCTTTATCGTATGTTGTCATAGCCTCCTCAACTGGCCATTGATTTCTTGGAACGTTGTTCAGGAAGTCTTCGCAAGATAACAATAGCAGAGGGGTTAAAACCGATAGTAGTATTATTTTTATATTTTTCATATCTCAGATCTATTTAAAAGTGAATTTAAACCCTATATTAAATGTTCTGGCAGAAGGATAGTAGCTGTAATCCACACCTTGCTGAGCTGTCATTCCTGTAGATGTCGAGAAGTTACCCTGAGGGTCAAAACCCGGATACTTTGTTAACGTGAACAGATTTGTTGCCTGGAACGTCACCTCAATATTGTCTACCAGTGTATTTTTGAAGTATTGTTTGCCAAAACGATAGCTCATATTTAAGGCATTCAGCCTTATAAACGAGGCATCGTAGAGCCAGTAGTCGGAAAATGTACCGTTCCCACCATCACCATATGGAGTTGCGCTTGGGAATGTTGTCTTGTCATAAGGCGATTTAAGGATTGCACTCATACCTGCAATTTTATTCGATTGATTGTAATTACCGGTATATCCCACATCTGTCATTGCCATATACCAGAGCCTTTTGTTCCCGTATGAATAAGTAAATGTTGCTCCAACATTGAATGAGCTTCCGATGTATAATTGAAGACCAAAGCCTCCAAATAGTTTAGGAATACTTGTTCCCAGAACAACTTTGTCGTCGTTGTTTATTACTCCGTTACCATCTGTATCTTTAAAATAGATATCTCCTGCACTCTCCAGGTTGTTTCTGTACATGGTAATTCCACCGGTTGTTGTCCTTGTCTTTAATGCTAAAGCCTCTTCAGATGTTCCGAACAGTCTTTTATATGTGGAAAGACCAAACCAGTCTCCAATAGGTTGACCTGCTACTATTTTTGAATAGGTTGAGGTTATTTCCTTAACGGTGTTATTGAAACTTATCACCTTTGATTTATTGCTCGATCCGTTTGCGTTCAGAGTTAGTTGCCATGTAGAATTCTTTATAACATCCACGTCGAATGAGAACTCAAAACCATTTGAAGCAGTAGTTGCTATATTTGAATTCATAGAAGAAAATGCAGAACTTGGTGCAAGAGTCTGGTTGTAGATAAGGTTTTCCGATTGTTTATCGAAATAACCTAGAGTGGTCCTTATCCTTGAGTTCCAGAACTCCATCTCCAGTGCAAGGTCTGTCATTAGTGTCTCCTCCCACTGTAACCCAAGGTTTCCGATATTGCTTGGGTAAATACCCGGTTGCTCCATATAGTTTACCGATCCTACCATTGTCATCCATTGATAGTTCTGAAGGTTTTGCGAACCGGACTTACCATAGCTTGCACGTAGTTTCATGTGTGTAATATTTCTCCCGAGCCATCCATTTTTCATAAAATCTTCATTACTTATGATCCATCCCAGTCCTCCTGAAGGGAACCATCCCCATCTGCTGTTCGGGCCAAATTTCGAAGAACCATCGTGTCGTATTGTAACTGTTGCAAGATATCTGTCGTTGTACTTGTACTGCGCTCGGGCAATTTGTGATACCATGGAACTCATTTCATACGATTCAGAGAGTGAACCTAGTGTCGCTGCATTTTCAAAACTGTTTAAAACATCGTCATCAGGAAAATTGCTTGCTTCCATACCATAACCTAAAATTTGAAAACGCTCGACAGATGCAGTTAAACTTGCACTTATGTCATGTTTTCCAAACGCGTTTGCATAAACCAGGGTATTATCAAATATCTTTGTATCTGATTTGCTTCTGCTCCAGCTTCTGCTCCCATCGTAGTTGAAAGTCGATCCTCTTCTTTTATAGGTGAGACTCTCTGTGTTGGAGTAATTGACACTTCCTCTGGTAGTAAATATTAGCCCCTTTAATATTGTCCACTCAAGCTCGGCAGATGCAGTTATGTTTTCACCAGTGCCATAAGATGTATTTTTCAAAGTGGTGTATGGGTTTTCTGTATAAGCATCTCTTGTAAATAAAGAACCATCTGAATTATAAACAGGTATGTCGGGACGTACCTTCTTCAACACTTCCAGCATATAGTCCTTATCGGAGGCGTTACGTGTAGACCCGTTTGCATTTACCCTGAATTTAAAATCTTTATTTATTCTTGCCTCAAGTCTGATTCTTCCACCAACGTTTTTACTGAAGCCAGTCTTTACAACCCCTTGCATACCGCTGTAATACATAGCAGCAAGGTAACTCACTTCTTTTGTCCCGCCTTTAAGTGTAAGGTCATATTGCTGTTGCCATGGATTCTGGGTCATCTCACCCATCCAGTATGTATCGCTGTCGTAATATGCTCCAGGAAGTTCAACTATTTTACGAATGTCCACTTCACTAGTGTTAAGTTTCTTGAACTCTGCTTCATTAAGGTATAACCTTGTAAAGTAGTCGAATGTTCCTCTGTTGTACAGCTCTTTTCTGGTAGCTGCTTTTGTAAACTTAAGATAATCGGCACCAGTAAAATAGTCATAACCATTAAAGTCCATCTGTTGATAACCCCAACGTGTAGATAATTCAAGTGTGGGTTTCATACCCTCTTTCCCACCTTTTGTGGTTACAACAATTACACCGTTTGCAGCTCTTGATCCGTAAATTGCGGTTGAAGAAGCATCCTTAAGGATGTCTATACTCTCTACATCGGCAAGATTCATTGAATATAGTACATTTGATATACTGCCGGATACTCCTGAGTTGTATTCAGGAATACCATCAATAACCCACAAAGGTTGGTTGTTACCACTTAGTGAAGACTGACCGCGGATAATAACAGATACAGGAGAAGTTGGTGATGCAGATTGAATCTGAACATTCACCCCTGCGGCTCTGCCCTGAAGCATAGATTGAACGGTAGAGCCCATTGGTGCGGTGGCAAGCTCTTTCTTTCCCATGTGGGCGATAGAACCTGTAATATCCTTTATTTTTTGTGTATTACCATAACCGATAATAGCAACGCTCTCAAGAGCGATAGCATCCTCTTCCAGAACAATATTCAGAACACCGTGTTGAGCACTGATTGAAGGAACAATTTGTTGCTCTTTGCTCTTAAAGCCAATGTAAGTCAAAAGAAGTCTGTCACCATATCTTACATCAAGAGTGTAGTTCCCATCCACATCACTATACGCTCCTGTTTTTCCTGTAAGATTCTGGATTGACACACCTGGAAGAGAGAGACCGTTCTGGTCAGTAATCTTTCCTTTGATTTTAAACTTACCATCTGTGTTCTGATTAGGTTTTACTGTCGTGGTCAAAGCAGCCTCATCTCTGTTTGCCACCTCCTTTGGGCTGATTACAACCTGTTTCCCCTGAATTTTATAACTAACTCCTATTGTTGGGAAAAATCTTGCAAAGAAAAGTTCTGCCTTCTCGTTTTTAGAAGTTACACTTACCTTGCTGTTAATTGCTTTGAGTGCATCGGAATAGACAAAGTCGTATCCCGACTGCTCAGTAACCTTTTTAAGAACCTCCTTTAAAGAGGTGTTCTTAAAATCAAAATTCAACTGTTGTGCGTTTAGGGTCGCAAACATTGACATAAACACCACTACAAAGGCTGTAAGGTATTTAAGCCGTTTTGGCATTTGTTTTATATTCATAATTTAAGTTATTGGTTGTGAAGAAACTATTCATTACTTGGAATACCTTTCAATGGCAGTTGTCATCTGTTCCGCCATTTTTTTATAATAATCCTGCTTGGCTTTAAGATATTCAACCACCTTCTCCTTTGGCAGACCTTTTACACCTGTGATAAGTCTCTCGGTGGAATTTCTGTCATTTTCGCTGAGTCTCATCATATCCTGAACCTTTAACATTCCTGCAATTGCATCAATGTCATTTTTAGCATAAAGCTGTGCCACCTTTACAAAATAGGAAGCAGTTTCGTCTTTGCCCGCAAGCAGGGTAAGATAATTGATCTTTGCCAGTACCTTTTCATTGTTTGCATTAGCAATTCTGCCTGTTACAAAGGTGCTTGCATAATTTTTCAGGCCACCGCAAATTGCTGCATCAACCCTCTCTTTGGAAACAAACCTATCTGCTGTAAACTTATCTTCCATAACAAGTGCAAACACATCAGAATCAGGATTCTGAAGCAGTTGCATTACAAATGGCCACATCTTGTCGGAGTATCTGTCCCTGGAAGAAAGCCCCGGGAATATCTCGGCAACAAAAGCTGCAGATTCTGCATTCATATAAGAAGCCTGAAGAACCTCCAGATATGCAATGGCATTTTCTGTATTCTTGCTGGCATCATAGGCTGCCCTTTTAGCCTTGGGACTGTTAGCCGGATTCATGGCATTTTTTACCCTTTCAATGAAAGGATCTGCCTCACCGCTGCCTACTACTCTGTTGATTTCGTTCCCGTCAGAATCGAGAATCAGGAATGTTGGATAGGCTCTGATGCCGTACTTCTTGGCAAGATCTATACCTTCACCCTTTTCCATGTCAATTTTAACATTTACAAAATTGGCATTGAAAAATTTTCCAACATGCTCCATAGGGAAAATAACGTTGGCCATTTGCTTGCACGGGCCGCACCATGTTGTGTAGCAATCCATGAAGATGATGTTTGGTCCTTTTTTGTTTTTCTTCGCTTTAGCCAAGGCCTCTGCGAAAGTACCATGTTCAAAGAGAACCCCTTTTGCCTCCTGGGCAATCAGGCCCATCGTAAAGAACAGGCATAAGAATAGAATCGAAAGTTTTTTCATATAAAATTTAGTTAGTTTGACTTACATTTATAGTACACGCTCATAGTGACCGACCCTAAACATTACACAGCAATATTGTATCGTAAAATACCTAATTGGGCATTGTCCGTCCTCAGTCGTAGCTCCATTTTTTAACCGTTATCTGTATCAGCACGGAAAAAATATGTGGAGCAATAAATTTTACTGAACAGATTATGTTCTTGAATCCCTTTTTGTTGTATGAGGTGCGATAGTTTTCAAGGCATGCAACCGCATTTACCCGCTAAACGTTCTTTCCACTAAAAAACAAAGGTGCCCCCTTGAGTTTGCCAATGCATATCAGAAGCAGGGGGCACTACTTGTTTTTTTGCCGCTTCACTCACTTAGTGGGTGCCCAAATGCATCCTTTGCAATGCCCCTTCAGACTACCGCACTCATACATTCAAGTGGAAATCATGCTCTTCCAGCAATTTTCCACCTGATCCCTTATCTTTTGCTGATACAGATAACCATATTATCGCTCCTTCCGGCAGATATGCCCAATTTGGTATTTAACGGGATTTTTGATCTGCCAGTTGTTTTAAGAAAAGCCTGTTTATTAGCACATTACAAATAAATTTCCAGTAAAAACCATAGGAAATATTTTCACATATCGCTCATTATGTGATAGTTGCGAAAACAACTGGCAGATCTGCGTGAAGTTTCCCACACGGTTAAGTGCTACATTATCAGAGCGTAAAAGGATTTTTCAGTTTTTTTCTTCTGTTATGTTTTATTTTTGTTTTGACATTTTGATGCAATTTTCCAGTCAATTTATCGATTAACATAATCATTTATAGCTATATACCACTTATAGCGTCAGAAAATCGTCTCGGGCTTGGAGATTGTGTTTAAATACTTAATATATAGCCTTTTGCCAATAACTTCTTGGATGTACTTCCAAGAAGTTATTAGCAATTAATTCATATATAAGAAGTTGCCGAATTATGAAAAATGTCGCTTAACACATGGGAAACTTCAACAGATCTGTACATGCAAAAAACTTCAAGGGAGTTCTTCAGTAGCAGTTTGACCCCTGACCCCCGAGACTTACTCCTCCTGCTTTTCAATTTGATCCTAAACTTTAAATGATATCTAACAAGAAGGGTTAAACCGTTTAATTCTTTTTCTTCTCAGCGATCTTCTTGATTTTTTTCTCTTTGAGAAGTGATACTTTTGTCGATATTATCCAGATATCCTTGACTGGTCGGTCCTGGTCGTTTGTTTCCACTAATGAGATTTTGTCCGCTACCTCCTGTCCCTTAACAACCTCTCCGAATATCGTGTACTGCAGGTCGAGATGCGGGGTTCCGCCATAAGTCTTGTAGAACTCCCTCCGTTCAGGTGTGAACTTGAAATTTTCTACCTTATTGGATTTGCTTATTCTTAATTCAACTTTGTCCAGATCCTGATAGGTAAGCTTTTTTCCAACTACAATGTAAAACTGAGAAGCAGATGATTTGCGTTCGGGGTTCTCCTTGTCTCCCTCCCTGGCTGCAGCCAGTACTCCCTTTTTATGAAATAGTTCCGGTAATATCTCAGCAGGTAATGTATAACCCAGATCGCCATCGCCATATAATTTGCCCGGCTCATGAGTTTTGCTGTCCGGGTCGCCCGACTGTACCATAAACTCTTTTATTACCCTATGGAAAAGCACATTATCATAATTTTTTGTATTGCACAGTTTTACAAAATTATCTCTGTGCAGAGGTGTTTCGTTATATAGCCTCACTATAATATCTCCGGCGGTAGTTTTAATATTGACTACATAAAATTTTGGAGCCTTTGCTACCGACGTTAAGGGTAGCAGCAAAAGAGCAATGAGCAGATAATTTAGTTTTTTGAACATATCCTTATTGTTTATCAATTATTTATTGTTTACCATCCTTACCTTTTTTTGTCGCCATCAGACCGAACATCATTATTATGGTTGTTAGCAAAATTACCTGAACTATCAGAGATTTGTTAACCGGCAATATGTTTTGTGCAGGAAGAATCATAAAAAACAGAACAATTGTAATAAGTCCCCTTGGTGCTACAAAAAACAATGGTTTGAAAGGAATTCCCGATAATTTAAGCTGAAAGGCACGTATGGCAAAAATTGCTGCAACTATTACCGTGGCCCAGATTAATGTATCAGTATTAAGAATCTCGGCTGTCTCTATAAGGTAACCAAACAGCAAAAAGAATATTGCTCTTACCAGAAAAGCTGCTTCTATAGTAAGCTCCCTGAATTTCGAGACCTCCTTTTCGAGTTCTTCCGGTCTGAATCTTTCTACTAATTTAAAATGTCTCAATTTTTTGAGATTGCCCAGAAACAGTCCGAAAAGTAATATAAATATCAGAGCCGGCAAGTGATAGTATTCCGACACAGAATAGATTAATATCACCAGAAGGATTATTGGTATATACTTTATGTGGTGCTCTATCCTGTGCAGCAAAAATGAGAGTCCCAGTATTGCTACAACCGAAACCAAAGCTATGCCAAACAGCTGTAATCCAAAATTTCCCAGAAGGCTAAAGTCGTATGTTGCATTTAGTGCCACAAAATTAAAGAATAACACCCCGGCAATATCAGACAAACTGCTTTCGTAAATTACAAACTCTCTTTGCGCCGGGCTCAGGCTCCTGACACTGGGGATGGCTATTGCACTGCTTATAACGCAAAAGGGAATAGCATTTACAAGACTGTCACGGAAAGAGAAGTGTCCGACAAAATGGAACAGAGCAGCCAGGACAAAAGAGAGTGTCAACAGTGAGAATACGGCTCCTATAAAAGACTTTTTAATTAGTCCTGTTTTAGATCTGTCCAGCTCAAGCTCAAGGGAACCCTCCAGAACAATAAGTATAAGTCCAATGGTACCAAAGACCGGCAACACCGATGTCAGATCAGGTATATCAAATTCAAACAACATCGTCAACTGCTTTACCATCCATCCTAATAGTAAAAGAAGTATGACGGAAGGTATCTTTGTCTTTGAAGATGTTATGTCAAACAGATAAGCAAAAAGGAGCAACGAGCAGAATATGATGATAATTGTCAATGTCATAATTCTTGCCCCTGTTATTTAAAATCTTATACCTAAAGATATGCCGGCTCTTACCCCTGCCCAAGGTCCGTCAATTTTCATATTGACCCGGCGCTCAGAAACCTCTACTGTTTGTTTAACCATTGGAATCTCAAGATCTTCAAGGGTCTGCCTTATCTCAGCCTGGCCTTCTGGTGGAATGGCGTCTGAAGGAATTCCTGTAATATCTCCCTTGCTTTTCCCATAATGAGGTCCAAGTATCCACCAATCCAGACATATATGTTTTCCCAGCGCCCACTGGGCACCAAACATAAGCCCGACAGTATTTGCTGTTATGTTTCCGGACATAGATATGCTTGCATTTACCTGCTCGTTCTGGTCGTTCTCATACTCATAATCAAACTCCAGTTCTGACGCTTCATATTTTGCATATCGATAAAAAGGGGCGATATAGAATCCTCTGCCATACCCTTTTTTACCCATATAAAACCTCACCTCCGGGGTGAAAGCCATATTACCTATTTTTACTCCGTTAACCGCATTTCGCGCTGTTTCATCAGTTGCATCAATCTGCTTGAGGATCTGGCTTTTGAAAGGGAGATTTGTAGATGGCATGTCTCTGAAAGTGAAAGCCAGTGATATGGTTTTTGTAAGTGCCCTCTCATATTGTATTGAGTAGTTTTTCAATGCAATTGAAGTGATATTGAACTTCACATAGTTCTTTGGTATCCTCACTTTGTTCTCTGAGTCTGGCACTTGTTGTTCCTGTGCGAAGATGTTCGGTAATGTACAAAAAAGAAGTAATCCTGTGATTAATAATAATTTTTTCATTGCAACGTTTTTTAATTAATTATCCCCGGAAATCTATATAAAGTTAAAACAATTCTTTGAAATTGAAATTTTTTCTAAATTGTACTTCGTAATTTAAAACATAAACTCATGAAATACCTTAGAATTATGGCGTTAGCGCTAGGAGCACTTGTTTTTTCATCAAATATTTCTCTGTATGGTCTGAATATCATACCTAAACCGGTGTCTATTACCATAGAGAAAGGAAATTTTTATATAGGAAGTAAAACGCGAATATTATACAATTTCAAAGATAAGAGTATTGAGAATATTACTTCTCCGCTTCTGAACCATCTCAAAAACTTTTACGGAATTGTAGCCCTTCCTGTCATTTATTCAGCAAAGTCAGAAAAACATTCGGTTTATTTATCACTAAACCCGGCTGCCGCCATTCAAAAAGAGGGATACAGACTAGATGTTACACGAGAGGGAATTACTCTAGAAGCTTCAACTCCAAATGGACTCTTCTACGGCATTCAGTCATTGATTCAAATGATGCCTGCTTCTAAGGAAAATGCAAAAAAAATATCTGTTCCTCTTGCTCATATCGTTGATTATCCGCGCTTCCAGTGGCGAGGACTTCACCTTGACGTTTGCCGTCATTTTATGCCTAAAGAATTTGTTTTAAGGTATATAGACTATATGTCGATGCACAAATTCAACACATTTCACTTTCATCTTACAGAGGACCAGGGTTGGAGGATAGAGATTAAAAAGTACCCTCTTCTTACAAAAACAGGGTCTGTACGCAAAGAGACAATTGTAGGAAGTAACAGGCTTTCCAAAGTATTTGACGGAACTCCCCATGGTGGGTTCTATACACAGGATGATATCCGAGAAATTGTGGAATATGCCGCTAAAAGATATGTGACTGTTGTACCGGAGATAGAGATGCCGGGCCATGCACTTGCTGCACTTGCATCATATCCGTATCTGGGTTGCACAGGCGGACCTTATGAGGTATGCACACGTTGGGGTGTATGGAAAGATGTAATGTGTGCCGGGAGAGAGAGTACATTTGCTTTTTTGCAGGATGTCCTTGACGAAGTTCTGACTCTGTTCCCGTCTGAATACATTCATATCGGCGGCGACGAATGTCCCAAGGAGAGCTGGAAGCAGTGTCCGGTTTGTCAGCAAAGAATTGCTGCCGAAGGCCTTAAGGACGAACATGAGCTTCAGAGCTATTTCATTCAAAGGATAGAAAGGTATATCAACAGCAAGGGTCGCAAGATTATAGGTTGGGACGAGATACTGGAGGGGGGTCTCGCTCCGAATGCCGCTGTAATGTCGTGGAGAGGCGAAGATGGAGGCATAGCTGCCGCTAAACAGCAACACTTTGTTGTAATGTCTCCGGGGACATACTGTTATCTAGATCATTATCAAGCAGAACCAAAGACTCAACCTTTTGCTATAGGAGGTTTCACTCCTCTGGAGAAAATCTACAGCTATGAACCAGTCCCTTCAACACTTACACAAGAGGAATCAGCATATATTATGGGTGCACAGGGAAATGTATGGACAGAATATATGGCTACAGAAAAGCATGTGGAATACATGGTGTATCCAAGGGCAGCAGCTCTTGCAGAAGTTGTCTGGTCGCCAAAAGAATCCAGAAATTATCCTGACTTTATGCTTCGTATGAAGGAACAGACAAAAAGGTATGACGTCTACGGAATAAACTATTGTAAGGTAGCTTTTGAATAGTGGACTAAAACAACAATGGTCACATGAAACATTCGTGGTTATTTCATGTGACCATTAACGGTCCCCTTTTTTATTTATAACTACCCTAATAAATATAAATCCCGTTGCAAGGACTTTGACAAAAGTGCCGGGCTAACTTAAAGCCAATCCCCAGCGGGTACCGTTTGTAAGAACTAGATCTTGTCCAAAATTAATTGCTAAAATCTATATTACAAAGGGTAAATAGGGTTGCTGCGCAAAGTTGCGCTAAATGCCCACTTATTAATCTTTAAATCAATTAAATAAAAAAAAGTTGCTGCGCAAAGTTGCGCTTGGGTGTTTTAAAATCACTCCTTTTCGAAGATTTTCAGAGCAGTTTTTTCGGTATCGGAGAGGTTTTTCATATAAAATATTTTCTCTCTGATTTTAGTTTTTGTTGCTCTTATACTCGAAGGAGTAGTATTAAGTAAGTCGGCAATATCCTGGGTTGTGTAATCGTATTCAATCAACCCAACGATGATTTTCTCCAGGTCGGACAGATCCTGAAGATACTTAAGACTTGGATTGAGGGTCAAAAATGTCTCGTTCCGGACAATTGCGGTAAGCTTATTTCTGGCCGCTGATTTCACTTCATCAATTGATTTATTCAGTTCGTCTGATATCTCTTTTGACAGTTTTCTGCTTCTGTTTGCATGCTTATTCACATCTTCAATAAACCTCGGCAACAAATCTGCTGAAATTTTCTGAACTTCATTTATAAACCATGATCGTTTTAACTCATTTGTAGCAGAGAAGATCTCCTCCTTCGAACTCTCCTGTTTTCTGTTATACTTGTTAACAAATTTCCCAAAAAAGAGGATCGTGAGCACCACCATTAGTGATAAAGATATTACCACACTAAATAGAAATGCCTTGTCTGCCTCCGATTTCCTCAGTTGAGACTCTTTTTGAGAAAGGTCATATCTCTTTTCGATCTCCAGATATCTGTTTTGTGAAATCTTAGAATAAACCGAAATATAAGAGAAGTATGCCTGACGGCAATTCTCAAATGCTTCCTTATAGTCACCTCTCTGTGAATATATGTCAGCCAGATAACGGTAATAGAAATGAGTCTCCGAATTTACATTCTTGACAGATTGTACTGCAAGTTTACTGTAAAAAAGGACACTGTCGGGCCGGTTACATTTTCTATAATAGTTGGCAAGAGAATAATAGAGCTTTGAGTAATTGATATCCAGGTTGTCCGTGGACTTCATGGCAAGCATCTTCTTTACATACTCAGTCGAAATTTTGAAATCTTGTTTTGATGAATAGTATCCTGAAAGAGCATTATAAAATTTATACTGTATGTTTGGGGATAATGAGTCCTCGTCGGCAAATGTTATTATATTGGATAAGGCCTCCGAATATCTTTTTTGCGACAAGTAGGTCCAGAACAGGTCTATTCTCGCATTCTGCAAAATATGAATATTATTTATCTCTGTGCTAATCTTTATGCTTTTGTTTAAATAGCGTTCGGCGTCAATGTATTTCACCTTCACCCTGCTGATTCTTCCAAGGTAGAGGTAAAGAGTACTTTCGAGGGCTTTATCATTAATTCCTCTTGAAGTATATAGCTCTTCTGCCTGTTTAATGAACATGTAAGAAGAAGAATCTACCTGACTTATGTTATAGATTACTATGCCCTTGTGAAGTAAGGACCTGCAATAATTCCGGTAATCCTTTACCCCTCGGTACCAGTTAACCGCTTGATTTATTACAGAATCATTCTTAATGTTATAATAATTAACATGTCTGGCAATAGTCGACAAAAGATTGTAATAGGCAACATTGCTCTTAGAGAGTCTCTCGGGGTTAATAGTTTCCAGGCTGTCAATTATAGCTTTAGGATTATTATCTATGATATTATCCCATGCTTCCAGCCTATTTTTAATATTTTGCTGTTCATGCCCTATAGATTTGCAGGAAAACAGCAATGCTGCCAAAGCACAAATAAAAATACTGTTCAACAGTCTGACTCTGAATAACTTCATTTATGAAACCAAATTTACTGACAGATAAAGATATGCAAAGATAAATAAATCAATTCACACACTCCTTATAGAATTCGTTTTGAAGCCTTATTGTCTCTTTGTCGGCCTTTATTGACTTTATGACATCGGAAAGCTGTTGAACCTTTTGATTAACAATTACCTCTCCTAATACCGGGTTGGCGTCCCTGGCATCACCCGCATAATGATTCGGATATTTTGCATACCACCAGATTGGGGTATATGCATTACTGATCTTAAGTCGCATCTGGTCTTCTCCGCTTTGGGTAGCTGCTTTATCAATCTTCACAAGCTCGGGACGGAACAGCATCATCACACTTGACTCTGCCTCGTCGGCATGCCCACCTGTGTTCGTTTTTTGTATTGACGCAATCTTCTTTTGTGTATCCTTATCGACCTCAGGAGTAAAAACATATAAGGCATAATCCTTTTGTTTCGCCAGTTGTGTCTGGCAAAAATATGTCACGAAATTGTTGTTGCCTCCATGACTGTTTACAATTAATATCTTCTTGAATCCGTTCCTGGATAACTCCTGGCAAGTTTCATCCAGAATTTTGTAAATAAGCTCGGGGCTGTATGCAATTGTCCCGGGTTGGTGCATGGCTTCAAATATCTGGCCGGCCAGATAGAACGGAAATACAACACAATACTCATTAGATGCTGCCCTTTTACTGATTTCTCTAGCGGTGAAGACATCTGTTCCAAGAGGAAGATGAGGGCCATGTTTCTCAATTACACCCATTGGAATTATGCAGACTCCTTCTGAAAGAGAGACAGCCTGCGCAAAATCGGGAGAAGTAAGTTCCTCCCAGTTTACCGGCAGTTTCACCGGTTCAACCGAAGATTGGTCTGCTTGTCCTATTGCGATAAATGTTATCAAAGAAAACGCAATTAGTGTAAATATTTTTTTCGCATTCATAATGGTTCCTTTTTGAATTTCTCTCAAAGATAAATATAATTACTCTTCCTGCTTAATGTATGGTGTAATTATTTTCCATCTCTTAATCACACATAAAGAGAACTTTACGACAACTAATAAAAAATACCGGATAATATCTTTAAAAACTAACTCATTATGCCTACCTTGGCAACAAAAAATTGATGAGTAATTTTTCTATTGGTAACCTTAGGCTCACTGTTCCAATCGTGCAAGGTGGTATGGGTGTGGGTATCTCTTTATCGGGTCTGGCTTCGGCTGTTGCAAATGAGGGTGGTGTAGGTGTGATCTCATGTGCCGGTATAGGCCTTTTATATAAGAATTCGTCTGACAGTTATAGCGAGGCGTCAATATTCGGATTAAAGGAGGAGTTGAGAAAAGCAAGGGAACTTGCTAAAGGTGTAATAGGTGTAAACATTATGGTTGCACTTACAAATTTTGCAGACATGGTTAAAACATCCATTGCCAGTAAAGCAGATATTATTTTCGCTGGTGCCGGACTCCCACTGGATCTTCCCTCTTACCTCCAGAAGGACAGCATTACCAAACTGGTTCCTATAGTATCTTCTACAAGAGCCGCTCTTATAATTTGCGAGAAGTGGATCAAAAACTACAACTATGTACCTGATGCCATTGTCCTTGAAGGCCCTAAAGCCGGGGGACATCTGGGGTATAAGGAGGATCAGATATCAGACAGCAACTACTCTCTTGAAGAGCTACTGCCAGATCTTGTTAAAAACATAAAGATTGTTGAAGAGCAGAATAATTGCAAGATTCCGATAATTGCAGGAGGTGGCATCTACAATGGCGAAGAGATGAGAAAGATTCTCGCCCTTGGCGCATCGGCTGTTCAGATAGGGACGAAATTTGTCACTACTACAGAATGTGATGCCTCTCTGGCATTCAAGGAGACCTATATAAATGCCAAGGAATCCGACATAGAGATTATCAAAAGCCCTGTTGGAATGCCGGGAAGGGCAATATTCAGCAAGTTTATAGAGCGGGTGAAGGAGGGAACAGAAAAACCCAAAAGCTGCCCGTTCCATTGCATCCGTACTTGTGATTATACAAAGAGTCCTTATTGTATAATTATTGCTCTATACAACGCTTTCAAGGGTAACTTCAACAAAGGGTATGCTTTTGCCGGCAGCAATGCGTTCAGGGCAGAGAAGATAATCAGCGTTAAAGAGACAATCAGAACATTGATGGCAGAGATGAAATTGTCTGCGAAGATTTAGCTCTGTTTTGAATCCTTCTCTTTGCCTCCCCTGCTACCTTTACCTCCGGTATTATTCCTGCCTCTTCCTGTTCTGTTATTAACCCCTTTATCCTGAATCTCTGCGCCAGAAGTTTGTAATATCCTTCCATGGCGGGTTTCAACTTAAGATCATCCGTAAAGGAGTTAAGCGAACGCTTTGGCGAAGGAATTATGCTTGCAAGAAATATTGCTTCATTTATGTTGATCTCTTTTGCATCCTTGTCAAAATAGAACCGTGCCGCTTCATTTGCTCCGTATACCATGGGGCCCCACTCAATTATATTCAAATACACCTCAAACATCCTCTCCTTACTGCTCAATCGGTTTGTTTCAATGAGCCAGACAATCATAACCTCCTCAAATTTTCTTGCAAGTGTCTTGTTTCTGCTGAGAAACACATTTTTAACAAGTTGCATGCTTATGGTGCTACCTCCCCTCCTGAATTTTTTCTCTTTTATATCCTCTGCCAGTGCTTCGCGAAGACTCTCGATCAGAAACCCTCCGTGGTAGAAAAACCCGCCATCTTCCGACTGTAGGACAGCCATCTGAAGATAAGGAGAAATCCTGTCCAATGTCCTGAAGTTGCTGTTTTCCGGGCCAACAATCAAGCTCCTTACGGGATATCCGTTTTCGTAGGCCGTATACTCAAAGTCGGAATTCATTTTTCTAAGATCGGTTTTGCCCGAACCTATAATTCTGAATTTCTTTGGCACAAGAGATGATTCTAGTTTCAGACTGTCAATTCTGGAAAAGTCCAGATTAAGATAGAAATGATAGTTAAGTGTACCCTCGGTCCTTATTCCCTCCAAATTGTAAAACAGCCCTTTGGGCAATGAAGAAAATAATTCATCCGCAGGAAAATCCGTTTTATTAAGCGATGCCGTAATTTGCCACTCTCTGTTTTTTTCCGCCCTAAAATAGGGTGATAATGTGAATTCGTTTATTACAGCTGTCGAAGATGAGTCAAGTTCCAAATAATTCTTGCCAATGTTAATTTTATAGTCAAACTCTCCATTTTCAAGAATTACATTTACCGGTGATATTCTTTCGTGAAATACAGAAATGCCTTTCGCCATAGCTTTTCCGGCAAGGATAATCCGGTCGTTTTTTCTTGATGAGCCGGTGAGGTCGAAGGCAAGCGTATCAAACTGAACCTCAGCTCCCCATTTGAAATCAAGGAATGGCACAGAGACCTTGGCTCCGTCTCTTGCAAACAGACGCGCTGTTATCTTCCTTTCAGAATCATCCAGTATCCCTTCAGCAGAAAGTACTGTTGTCAAACCGTCATCCACAGACGTGATTTCTGTATTAAACGAATTATTTTTCACAATCAGTTCGGGGACATCAATAGAGAGAGCGTAAGGTCCGTTACGATACCCTATGTTCAGCCTGTTAATATTTGCATTTGCAGGTAATACTCCTAAAACCAACGATAGTAGGTTGTCAGCATTTCTGGCGTAGTTTAGGTGTCCCTCAACCGTTTGGCTGCTCTGAGAAGCAGAAACGGGTTTATTTCCTGTTCTAAAAAGAAAGTCGAAGTTGGATAGTGAGTCATTTTTAACAAAGTTGACTTTGATATTTTCTGCATCCAGTCTTCTGAGATCGGGAGTAAGAAAAAGAAGTTTTAAAGGATTCATCTCCAGCCTTATGTAATCTGCAGAAAAGAGAGTGTCGCCATTATGTGGCCATATTCTGAGACCGGTGATTTTAATACCTGCCAGTCCCGACATTTTAAGTTTCTCATAACTGACTACCAGAGAATATCGTTCTTCTGCTTGCTTGGTTTTATGGGATACATACATCCTCAATGCCGGTCCCCTTAGCAGCATAAACAGCAAGACAATCGAAATGACAGAGAACGATATTATTATACCTGTTTTCTTTTTTATATGCATATTCACTTAATCTCTCCAAAGGCCAGTTTAGCCCCGATAAGGATAAAAACTGATCCTTTAACATAATTGATTTGTTTGGCCAACTTCTGATTTTTTGCCAACTTGTCACCAAAAATTCCGGCAAATACTGCAACCAGTGTAAAGATTACAATTGCCTGAATTATAAAAAGTAACCCAAGAATCACCATTTGGGCAGGTATACTGCCTGAATGAGTATTTACAAACTGTGGCAGAAATGCAAGGAAGAAAAGAGCTACCTTAGGATTAAGTATATTCATTAATATACCTTGCCTGTATAGAGATTTTCCACTCTTTTTTACTGGATGAGTGTTTATCTGATTATCCCGATTTTCAGCGAATGCTTTCCATGCCAGGTAAAACAGATATGCAGCTCCTGCATACTTCAATATCGAAAACGCCCCTGCCGATTGGCGGAGAATTTCCGACACCCCAAAAGCGGCGGCAGCAGTATGCACCATGAGACCTGTACATAGACCCATCGCCGTAGCAATTCCTGCTCTTTTGCCAGATGTTATGCTTTGAGTTATTACATACAGAATATCGGGCCCGGGTGAAATTGTAAGCAACATGGAGACTGCAATGAAAGATAATAATCCAGAAATTTCCATATTTTGTTTTGACAAATATATGAAAAAATGAGGTGCCGTGTCGGTACAAATGATGCTACCTGTTTTTCGCTCTGTTTTTCAACTCCTGCTGTACCTTTCTCACAATCTCCCTCTCAATCCTGTACATTTTGATGATCTCTCCCGGTTTCATTATAGTCTTGAACTCATAAAAGTACTTTTCTCTCACTATAAGAAGTCTCTTGGCCTTCTCTGTCTGCCTTATAAAGTTGTCTTCAATTTCGGGATCAGACATGTTTCCCAGATTTGCCTCTAAAGGAACAAGTCCCTTATATGTTGAGTTAAGCGCAGATACCTCCAGAATATATTCTCTGTATATCTGGTCGAATTTCTGCATGTTCCTGTTGTCTATGTTTATATTCTTTTTAATTTCTGCCAGCTGAGTCTCCATCAGAAGCATTCTTACCCTTGGAAAATTCTTTATCTCCTGAGCTTCTAGCTTTAATGCTGCTGTAATAAGCAGGAACAAAACCGTACATTTTAAGAGTGTCTTCATATCTTTTTTTATTCGTTGAACATATCTGAATCCAGCATAGTAGAGAGAAGAATCAACTCATCATCTGATAGTTCTCTTATTATTTTTTCGACTTCGGTATTTTCGGAAATGGTTACGTTTTTTATTGAGTCGTTAAAATTTATAATGGGGACCTCTTTTCCTTTGTTAAGTAATAACCCGGTAATCAGAATTAACACAACTGATGCTGCGGCAAAGGAGATTTTCCACAAATGCACTCTGAATGACCTTCCTTTTTTTTCTTTCTTTGTCATATTTATGCAGTTACCTGTGAACTCATCCAGAAACGACCCGGGAATCTTGTAGGGCAATCTCTTTCCTACCTTATCAAAATCAAATTCTTTATTCATCTATTCTTTAGCGATTTAACATGTATTCTTTAACTTTCTCTGCGGCATAATGATAATTTGTCTTTGCCGACCCTGCACTCATATTCAGGATTTTGGAAATCTCATCGTAATTCAGTTCATCGTAATATCGTAAGTTAAAAACAAACCTCTGTTTTTCCGGCAATCTGAGTATTGCTTCCTGAAATTTCACGACTATCTTATCACCCTCATCTGCTGTATTATAATATAATTTGTTTATCAGTTGGTCGCTTATCTCATCATATGAAGTGAAAATATGTTTCCGTTTTCTGAATAATTTTATGCACTCATTTGTCGCAACCCTGTATAACCACGTATAAAGCTTGCTCTCCTGTCCGAATGTGTCAATAAACCTGTAAACATTTAAAAAAGTCTCCTGCATTACATCCTGTGCATCTTCATGGCTCACTACCAATCTCCTTATATGCCAGTAGATTCTCTCTTTATATTTGTTTATCAGCAGGGTTAACCCTTTCTCCCTGGTATTGTCCTCCTTTATAAGTGACAAAATATATTCATCCTGGGGCTCCGTCATTCGCAATTATTATTATCTGTATACTATGAAGCACAAACATCAGAAAAGTTAAAATTACTTTTTCATTTGATTTAACTTATTAGGCAAATCCGCTTCTTAAAGATAAAAGATTATTCTTAACTAACCTTTAATAATTGAAAAAATGAAACGACTTCTTTTTTTTGTTACTGCAGTTATTCTTATATCTGCATCTTCATGCACAAAAAGCGACCAGCTTTCAGAAAACAACGATTTGATCATTCATGATGCGTTCCTTGAACAGATAAGCGCAGAGTCTGACGGTATTTTAGGCGAAATAATGCAGCTGACTTCGTTTTCCCCTGTCACTAAAGCTTTTTGGGGAGAACAATTCTTAACAGGTACAGTTACAATTTCTATGCGTGATTCATCTTCAATAAGAATTGTCACTGTGGACTTCGGAACCGGAAACAAAGGCATCGACGGCAAAACCAGATCGGGTGTACTTGTAGCATACATTTATGCAAACACTAAACTTAATACCGATCAAAAATTAAAGTATCAGAATTTTAAGGTTGACGGATATCTCTATAATGGTCAGATGACAAAAAATATTACCAGACAGGTAGATTCAAATTCTCAGCAGGCAGTTATTACAGAAGATTTTAAAGTGACATTCCCAGACGGTATTAAATTTAATCAAAGAGTAGCCAGCATGACACGTCTTTATAAATTCGGCGAGCCAAAAACCCTTGATGACAATACCATCCAGACATTCGGGACCATCACCCTGACTAACGAGAAGAGTGCAACCCAGACAAAGAAGATTGCAGAGGCCACTCCGCTGCTGTTTAAAGCCGTTCCTGGCGAAATAGTTAAGGGTATAGCAACAACAACATTCGGTGACGGAAAGGTAATTACGATAGATTACGGCGATGGTACCGCAGACAATAAGGCTACTGTGTCTAACGGCACAAAGACCTGGACCATAACACTTAAGAAATAGTTGCGTTTTTCATAGTTGATAATTTTGGGGGAGGATGTCTGAAGCGATTCGGGCATCCTTTTCCATTTCCTATCTGCCGGTTTCGTCCAGAACTTTTGTATTATATTTCAAATACTTCAGAACAGCATACATTAGCAATGTCAGAATACACATAACCACTAGAAAGTAGTTGTAATTGTGTCCTTTGTTAATCAACTCACCTACAACATCAAATATAAAGAAAATCAGAAATACTGCTGCAAGCCCGTTTTTCTCCTTTTTCAGGACCTTTCTCCAGCTGAAAGGAAATCCAGGTTTGATAAAATTCTTGAATTTAGGCACAAATGCAGGTACTTTTTCTGCCCAATCAAGATATGTTTTCCCGAATTTACCTCTGAGGAACTGCTCTTCTGCAAACATTATCCTCTCATAATAAACCCAGTAGAAAAAGCAGAACGATACAAGGAACCAGAAATGACCTGTAAGCAGAGCCGGACCGAACCACATAAAGAAGTTACCCAGATACAAAGGATGTCTTACAATAGAATAAATTCCTGTGGTATTCAGTGAGTCTGCAACCTGTTTTGCGACATTTCTGCCGGAAGTGTTTGCGGGTGTATGACCAACAGTGTATACACGTATAAACAACCCGAAAAGACTCACAAAAAGACAAAACGACTCGTAATAAATTTCATACGGGGTTCCCTTGTAAAATGAAGTTTCCGGATGCAGTTCCGACCACAGATATATTAATGTTCCAATTAATAATATGATAAGAGGGATATTGCTTCTGTATCTGAAAAGCCATTGCCCCTGCTTTTCGAATGTTTCCTGTAATGCCATGACTAAATTCCTGATAATTGATTAGACTTGCAAATTACAATAAAAATCACGCGAATAGCAAATGTGAATAAAACATATTATATCCAGCATTGATATAAACATAATTATTGATACATTTGTTTCTTATTAACAAGTTATTTAAGAGTATTATAAGTAAGATATATGAAACGGCACTTTTCTGTTTTTCTTTTAGTAATGGCTTTTTTAGGATTGGTCTTTACCTCGTGTTTGAAATTATCACCAAAAACCCAACCTGTGGAGGAAACAACCTATTTTGACTTTGCTACAGTGGGTAATTATTCTTTATCCGTTGATTATAAATTAAAATTCATTTCTCCCATAGTGTTCTATGTATATGATGAATATCCCTTTGCTGCAGTTGAAGGAGATCCGGAACTGGAAGTCCTCAAAGCAGGACTTAATCCAATTTTAAAAGGTCTTACTGAGAACTACGGAACATATAATGGCATTGTAAACATAAAAAAATCTGTAAAGCAACTCTATATATACAGTCCTACACTTGGAGTCCCTCAACTTCTCAAGTCCTCTTTTACAAACAATAGGTTTTCCGTAGACGCAAGCAGTCCGGCCAGCTTTATGGCGGCGCAAATGTATGTCAAGAGCGGCAATGTTCTACAACTAAACGCTTCTATCCCAGGATACACTACTCTGGGCACATGGAGCAGCACAGGAGTCCCTTCATATCTTCTATCACCCGATGTTGCAGTTTCTGCAGAATTTATGAATGATATAAACGCTACATTGCCTGAAAGTAAAAAGGTGCCCATTGTACATCCTGAATTTATTGCGAATGGCGTAAACTCTGCACTTCATATTATAGAAAATGCAAAAATAGAGGTTGTCTTTATTCATGAGGGAGCCAGCTACAAGAATGTTCTTGGCTATTTCCACTACCCTACAAATAATCCTCCGACAAAGTTGAGCGAAATCAGTAAAATCATAGCTTTTCCCAACGCTTCCTTTTTAGGCAGTGGAGGTGGTCTTTTGACAGGAAACCGGGTGCAACTCCAATATTGGAACGGAAGTGCCTTAACTGACATTTTTCCTGCCGGGACAAGCATTGGATGGTTTATTGCTGCCTATAGCTATCAAAGTAATGGCTCTATAAGTCAGAATAACCCTATTTACTACTCTCTTGAGCAGTTCAACCCGGAAAGTGACCCACTTCAAAAACCTCACAATGTGCTGTTATATGACCCTGAGAGGGATATCGTTTTGATAGGGTTTGAAGATGTAAACAGGTCGCTGAGTTCAGACAACGATTTCAATGATGCTCTTTTTTATGCTTCAGCTACACCTGAAACAGCAATTCAATACAAGGACCTTCCTTTGCTTATCAAGACAAACGACAAGGATAAGGATGGAATACCAGACGACCGCGATGAGTTTCCAAATGATGCAGATGTTGCATATTCTACCCATTACCCGTCAATTAACTCCTATCACACTCTGGCCTTCGAAGATTTGTGGCCAAGCAGAGGTGACTATGACATGAACGATGTTGTTGTCTCATACAACTCCACTCACTACCTAAATAACAGAAATCAGATAATAAAGATAATTGACAGAATAAAACCGGTATGGTCAGGAGGAATACTTGACGTTGGTTTTGGATACCAGCTTGGGCTGGCTTCATCGGCAGTAAGTAGTGTGAAGAATACCAGTACTTTTGCAGATGGCAATTTTTCTTATCAGCTGTCGGCTAACGGTACTGAACAGCAACAAAGCAAAGCAGTTGTTATGGTTTTCGACAATATTACTGCTCTGGGGCTCAAGGCTGCAGGGGACAAACCTGAGTTCAGTATTCAGATAGATTTCTCGTCGCCGGTTACTCTTGAACAGGTCTCAACTCCTCCTTACAATCCATTTATTGTTGTCAACAGTGCTAGTCGCGGCAGAGAGGTACACTTGCCAAATTATATGCCTACCGACCTTGCAGACAGCAAACTTCTTGGTAGTTCCAATGATAAATCGGACCCTAAACAAAACCGGTATTACATTTCTGACGACGGGATGCCTTTTGGGATACTCGTCCCGGGAGATTTTGATTTTCCAACGGAATCTGTAAACATAGGGGTATATTACCCCAAATTCCTGGTTTGGGCAAAATCGCTTGGTGTAGATTTTCCTGACTGGTACCTTTATAAGTAATAGAACTTATTGATTTCAATTATGACATACAATTTTGATAACAGAACTGTAATAACACTGGATGCCGGTGGAACAAATTTCGTATTTTCTGCAATACAGGGGAATGAATATAAGGTGGAACCTATTACCCTGCCATCTTTATCCGACAGGCTGGATGATTGCCTTGCAAACCTTGTAAAGGGGTTCTCTATGGTTATTAATAAGTTGGACGAGAAACCTGTGGCAATCAGTTTTGCTTTTCCCGGCCCAGCTGACTACCCTAACGGAATCATAGGGGGCTACCTACCTAACTTCCCATCCTTTCGCGATGGTGTTGCGCTTGGTCCGTTTTTACAGGAGAAATTCGGAATACCTGTTTTTATAAACAATGATGGGGATCTTTTCGTTTATGGCGAGGCAATGTCGGGGGTGTTACCTGAAATTAATACCAGGTTACGGGAAAAAGGAAGTAAAAAGCAGTATCACAATTTATTAGGCTACACATTAGGGACGGGATTCGGTTTCGGGTTTGCTGTAGATGGGAAATTGCATATTGGTGATAACTCATGTGTAGAGATATTCTGCCTGAGAAATAAATTCTATCCGAACGTTATAATGGAGGCAAGTGTCAGTATCGCTGCTATTAAGAGGGTTTATGGTGAGTTGTCGTCAAATATCAATCACGGACTTGAACCCAAGGATATTTTTGAAATTGCCGAGGGTATAAAAGAAGGCGACAGAGATTCAGCAATTGCTTCATTTGCACGTCTGGGAGAGGCTGCAGGAGATGCTATGGCAACATCTGCCAGCCTTATTGACGGTCTTGTGGTGATTGGTGGCGGACTTACAGGGGCAAGAAAGTATATTTATCCTGCACTTATAAATGAGATGAGAAGCAAGATAAGCACCTTTGGAGGGGAACCTGTAAACAGGGTACAGACAGAGGTCTTCGATCTGGACGATCCCGAAGGATTTGATCAATTTGCCAAAGATAAAGAGGTGCTGATTGATATATATGGCACAACAAAAAAAGTCAGCTACGACCCATTTAAGAGAATTGGAGTTATTACTTCAAAAATCGGTGCCAGCCGGGCCATTGCTTTGGGTGCCTACGCTTTTGCATTAAACAAGATTGATCAGATATGATATGGGATCGTAAAGTAGAACGTCGAACCTGAATTTTCTTCCGATTCTACCCATATTTTACCTCCCAGCATCTCCACATAAGCTTTTGCTATGGAGAGACCTAAACCTGCTCCATCGTGAAGTTTTGACAAATTGGATTCTGCCTTGACAAATTTCTTGAAAATGACTTCCGTTTTGTCCTTTGGGATTCCTATTCCGGTGTCACTTACGAAGAACTCAATATTGTTGCCCTTCTTAAGGTATCCGAATTCAATATCTCCGGTTGATGTGTACTTAACGGCATTTTTTATGAGGTGCAATAAAATAGCCCTTACCTTCTCACCGTCAGTTTTTATTGTTGCTTCGTCGTTTGGCAGTGAATTAACAAAATAAATCTTTAGTCCCTTGTTCTCTGCTTCGGGTTTGAAATAATTGAACAACTCAGAAGAAATTCCATTAATATTCACTTCGCTGTTTTCAACCCCAATCTGTCCCGAGTGAACCTTGGACATTACTACAAGATCGCCGAATAGTGATAAAATCCTCTCTCCGCTTGATTCAATTATTTTCAGATACTCCTGTTGTTGCTCTCCTGTAAGTTCAGGATTTCTCAGCAGTTCGGAAAACCCAAGTATCCCATTCATTGGCGTGCGTATCTCATGACTGAGATTCGTAAGAAACGCCGATTTGAGTCTGTCGCTTTCAAGTGCTTTTTGCTCTGTTTTCCTTAATTTTACAAGGTGTCTTTTAATAAAGACAAAAAAGAACACTGCGGTAACTACAACGTAGAGCCATCCTTTATATGTCTGAATATCTGACTGTAGACGAGCATCCGGTATCATTGCATAGAGAAACTTATCTGAGAAAAGTATCCATGCTCCTCCTAGTATAAGGTATGCCAGGGTGATTCCATGTTCAAATTTCAACTTTAACATCTTGATTTATAATTTAAAACCCTTCTATATTATGGTTCTTCCACCCTTCTGTTGCGTTGTATCTAGATATTTGTGATTTAGGAACCAGCACCTTTGCTCTGGGAGGGAACATCTCGGAACCGTACAATATTGGTTCCTCCCATTTGACTTTAATGGCACTTAAGCCCGAACACTGCGAAAAAGCCTTGAATCCAATAGTTCTTACCCCGACAGGTATATCAAGTTCCCCTGTGATGTTGGTGCATCCGTTAAAAGCAAACAATCCAATGGTTTTGACACTGACTGGAATTACAAGATTCCCTGAGATTCCTGAACAGTTGGAAAAAGCATGGTCCTCTATGTTAACAAGATTATCCGGAAGTTTGAGTTCACCGTTAAGTCCCTTGCAATATGCAAACGAAGCATCCTGAATTGTTACAATGTGTTCAGGTATTGTAAGAGGCCCGGTAAAGCCCTGACAGTTAGAAAATGCATGATCCCCAATAACTGTCAATCCTTGAGGAAGTTCCAACTGGCCTGTAAAACCTGAGCATCTGAAGAAGGCCCAACTTCCAATTTCCTTAACACCTTCTGGAATTTCAAGTTTACCGGTAAAACCGGAACATATATAAAACGCGCCATAACCTATGATTCGCACACTTTTTGGAATTATCAGATCTCCTTTGAGTTTCTTGCACATAGAAAAGGCACTTCTGCCAATGACCTCCAGATTATCCGGAAGAATTATTTTCTCCAGATTATTTACTGTCTTGTCTGCATAAAAGAAGTATTCCGGAATGGTTCTGTTCTCAATTTTGCAATCTTTAAGATCGAGAAATACAAGGTTTGGCATATTGGGGCAGATAAACATCAGGTCGCGACTATCCACCTCACCTTCTATTTTCAGTTCTGTTATTGCAGAGAGATCCTCTTTTGAGAAATACGACCTGAGTGTTCCTTTTTTTTCTACAAATACACTGTTACCGTTGAATCCGCTTCTTTTTACAGTTGTCGTATCTGTAAATCCCATATTTTTTGCTTTTTCCGTAGCAGCGGGCTTTTCTTTAACTTCTGCCGCTTTGTCCGGATACGTTTCACTAATCCAGAGCTGTCTCACTAGTAATGTGTCCATTGCCCGTCTTTTGGGAATATCTTCAATAACCACGTTCTCTTTTTCTTCTGGTATCACCTCTTTTTCATCCATTAATTTTGAGAAAAACCTACATCCCGATATAGCTATTAGAATGACAAAAGCGATACTGATCCTGAGAAGTAACGAATTCATAGTCGTTTATGTTATGAGATGGAGTAAATTTATCAAATAATCTGACATTTTACAAACAAGTGCCCGAAACGACCTAAAATGGCATGCATTCAGCCCTATGCTTTCATGGCCAAATATTGATAATGAGACAGTTATCTAAAAGCCATCATTCACTTAACTACTTAATAATGAGAACTTGGCCATGAAAGCATAGGGCTGGGATCATCATATGTTTAGTCCATCTATCCATCAAAAGTGCCAGTTGTTTGTTATAGTACCAAATATACTGAAAAATGAGTGCCGATAAATTGTTCCATATGAGAAAGGATTATGATGCAACTCCCCTTTTAAGGGAGGATATACCAAACGATCCGTTTATGCTGTTCAAGGACTGGTTTAAGGAAGCTGCCGAAAAAGAGACCATAGAGGCAAATGCAATGACTCTTGCAACTGTTGGTTATGATATGATGCCTTCTGCAAGGGTGGTACTGCTGAAACAGTTCTCCAACGATGGCTTTGTATTCTTCACTAACTATAACAGTAAAAAGGGCAGGCAAATAGAAGAGAATCCAAATGCTTCGCTACTATTCTTCTGGCCCACATTAATGAGGCAAGTACGAATTGAAGGGATAGTTAAAAAGTTATCAGCAGAGGAGTCTGACGAATATTTTTACTCCCGCCCGTTAGAGAGCCAGATAACCGCAGCTCTCTCCTCTCAAAGCTCCCACCTGCCCGACAGGGAGGAGTTTGAACAGAAGATAATGGCCACTCTTTTCCAGACAATGGAAAATGCCTCAGATGCAGTATCCAGACCCGAACATTGGGGCGGGTACATAGTTGAACCTCATTCATTTGAATTCTGGCAAGGAGGTTCCAACCGTCTTCACGATCGTTTTAAATACATGGTTGCCGGCAATAAATGGGATATAAAAAGATTATATCCCTAGATCAAAAATCCGAAAAGATCCTGTTTATCATTAATATATTCGTAGACAATCTCATTTTTGTCCATTCTTTGAATAAGAGATTGGAAATCACCCGAATCGGCAAGTTCTATCCCTACCACTGCCGGACCCTGTTCGCGGTTTGTCTTCTTTGAATATGAGAAGTGAGTGATATCATCTTTTGGACCAAGTACATTCTGGACAAATGAGAGCAAAGCGCCCGACCTCTGAGGAAATCGGATTACAAAATAGTGCTTATAACCTTCGTACAGAAGCGACCTCTCCCGGATCTCCTCTGTACGGGTTATATCGTTATTGCTTCCGCTTACAATGCATACTACTGTTTTCCCTTTTATCTTGTCGGCATAGAACGAGAGGGCAGATATTGAGAGAGCCCCGGCAGGTTCCACTACAATCGCATTCTGATTGTATAGTTCAAGGATTGTGGTGCAGACGGCACCCTCCGGCACAGCAATTATGTCGTCCAATACCTTTCTGCAAATATCATATGTATACTTTCCCACCCTCTTTACGGCTGCTCCGTCTATGAATTTGTCCACCAGTTCAAGCTCTGTAACCTCACCTTTGTCAAACGAGGCCTTCATGCTCTGTGCACCAAAGGGTTCCACCCCAATTATCTTTGTGTCGGGGCTAATCTGCTTGAAATATGACCCAAGCCCTGCTGCCAGTCCACCACCTCCCACCGGAATAAACAGATAATCAATCTTCTGAGGAGTGTCCTGCATTATCTCAATACCCATGGTTGCCTGTCCTTCAATAATCTTTGGATCATCAAACGGATGAATGAATGTCTGTCTCGATTCTTCACAGAACCTTACGGCTGCCTTGTTTGCGCAATCAAAAGTATCGCCGGCAATTACAATATCTATATACTCCCTGCCGAACATCTTCACCTGCTCGATTTTCTGTTTAGGAGTAGTTGTCGGCATAAAGATTGTTCCCTTTATGCCGAGCTTCTGGCAGGAGAGAGCGACTCCCTGAGCATGGTTGCCTGCACTTGCGCAAACAATTCCGTTTTTCATCTGCTCTTCTGAAAGACTCTTGATTTTATTGAAGGCCCCTCGTATTTTATATGAGCGGACCGTTTGAAGGTCCTCTCGCTTGAGTAAGACATTTGCTCCAAACCTCTCAGAAAGATTAAGGTTGGGCATTAGGGGCGTTGAGACAACCACTCCATTAAGAGTGAGTCTGGCCCTTGAGATGTCTTTGAGTGCGGGAAAGTATGACATAATATATTTATGATCTTAAATTATTTGTTCCTCTCGGGCCTGAGTCCCCTGACCACTTCGCCTGTCCTCCACATCTCACTCTCTCTCATCTCCTTTAGCTCCAGCTCCAGCTTCTCTCTGTAGTCCGGCTTACTGTTGGAGTCAATTGAAAGCTGGGCCTCATTTCCCGATTTAACCTCCGAATAGAGTTCTCTGAAAACCGGCAGCGAAGCGTCACGGAACCTCTTCCACCAGTCAAGTGCACCACGTTGAGCTGTTGTAGAACAGTTTGCATACATCCAGTCCATACCGTTTTCAGCTACCAGCGGCATAAGGCTTTGAGTCAGCTCCTCAACTGTCTCGTTGAATGCTTCCGACGGAGTATGTCCATTTTCTCGCAAAGTCTCATACTGAGCTGCAAAAATCCCCTGAATGGCACCCATGAGGGTTCCTCTCTCGCCTGTAAGGTCGGAATATACCTCTCTTTTGAATGTGGTTTCAAAAAGATAACCCGAACCGATACCTACACCCAGCGCAACAGCTCTTTCAAATGCCTTTCCTGTGGCATCCTGATAAACTGCATAACTGGAGTTCAGTCCACGTCCCTCCAGAAACAGCCTCCTTAGCGATGTCCCTGAGCCTTTTGGCGCAACCAGAATCACATCTACATCCTTTGGAGGAACAATTCCTGTCCTTTCGCTGTAGGTGATTGCAAAACCGTGAGAAAAGTAGAGAGCCTTGCCTGCAGAAAGGTGTTTTTTTATTTCGGGCCAAAGTAGTATTTGCCCTGCATCGGAGAGCAGATACTGGATTATTGTTCCTCTACGGCAGGCCTCATCAATTTCGAAAAGTGTCACACCCGGTACCCATCCGTCACTCACCGCTTTGTCCCATGTTTTAGAATCCTTACGCTGACCCACAATTACGTTGAAACCATTATCCCTCAGGTTAAGCGCCTGCCCGGGGCCTTGCACTCCGTATCCTATTATTGCGATAGTTTCGTCCTTTAGTCCCTCAACCGCCTTTTTAAGTGGAAATTCCTCTCTTGTAACAACGTTTTCCTGGAATCCTCCAAAATTCATTTGTGCCATAATTTTTTTGTTTTTAGTTTGTTTGTGTTTGTTATTAATGTCTATGATACTTTTTGAAACATGTTTTCTATTGATTCTCTGTGCAATACAACTATTCCCGACCTTGAATAGCTGGTAAGGACATTTCTCTTTTCAAGCTCCTCTTTAAGTTTTTCCAGTTCGTTCCTTGTGCCCGATTTCTCCATTATTATGTAGTCGCTGTTGATTTCGATAATCCGACCATTAGAACGGTTAAGTATATATTCAAAATAGCTCCTTTCGTCAAGAATTACAGACGCTATCTTATATAAACCCAACTCCTTACAGATAAGGTCACTCTGCAGATAATAATCCACGTAAATAACGTCAACAATATTTCCCAGCTGATTTACAACCTTTTCTATTGTATCGGCCGATGTATTTGCCGATATTACAACAGTACTTATTCCCTTTACGAATGATTCCGAAACATTAAGGGATTCTATGTTGATATGTCTTTTCAGATATGCCGATGTTATTCTGTTTAGTACAGATACCTGATTGTTGACAAAAGCAATAACTATGTACTCCGTTTTTTTCATGATAGTTGATTTTCATTTATATGATTAATATATAATTCCATCCAGCGAGGCTCCCGAAGGAACCATTGGAAACACGTTCTCTTCTCTCTCTGTGACCACCTCAAGAAGGTATGGCCCAGGGCACTCCAGCATCTCTCTCACTGCATCCTTTAGCTCACAATGTCTTACAACTCTTTGTGCAGGAATCTCATAAGCCTCGGCAATTTTCATAAAGTCGGGGTTGACCATACTGGTAAAAGAGTATCTTTTATCAAAAAAGAGCTCCTGCCACTGACGTACCATTCCCAGAAATGAGTTGTTGAGGATAACTATTTTGACACCAATCTGCGACTGCATTATGGTTCCCAGCTCCTGTACCGACATCTGGAAGCCCCCGTCTCCCAAAATTGCAACGACCTGCCGTTCCGGAACCCCAAGCTTTGCTCCCATTGCTGCGGGCAATCCGAATCCCATTGTCCCAAGACCTCCCGATGTGATGAGGCTCCTGGTTTTGTTGAATTTAGAGTATCTGGCACTGAACATCTGGTTCTGACCAACATCGGTTACTATCACAGCATCTCCTCCCCCTGCGTTGGCAATTTCATCTACAACCTGCGCCATACTTACAGAATTCTCCTTTATTTCAAGGAGCCTGTTTATTACCGAGTCGTTCTCCATCTCCCATTTTTCTCTGGCAAAATCCATCCATTCCGAACGATCTTTGAAAACCACACCAGCTGTTATTTGCTCAAGAACTGTTTTAGCATCTCCCAAAATGGGAAGGTCGGCTTTTACCACTTTATTTAATTCCGCTTTGTCTATGTCAATATGGATTATCCTTGCATTTGGCGCATACCTGGAAACATCGCCGGTCACCCTGTCGCTGAACCGCATACCCACTGCCAATATGAGGTCACATGCCTGAGTCATCATATTTGGAGCAAGATTTCCATGCATTCCAAGGTTCCCTGTAAAGAGCGGGTGCGAACTTGGAACAGCAGAGATACCCATAAGAGTTGATGCAATAGGAATGTGTCCCTTCTCTGCTAGTTCAACCACCACGTTTTCTGCTCCGGAAAGAATAACTCCCTGACCTATTATCATTAATGGCCTTTCCGACCGGTTTATCATTTCACAAGCCTTGTCTATAAGCGAGAATTTAAAGAGGTTCTGGCTTCTCTCCATAAATCTTACAGGCTTGTGAAAAGAGTATACAAAGTCTGTCATTTCCAGTTGTGCGTTTCTTGTAAAGCTTATAAGCACGGGCCCGGGTCTTCCGCTTTTTGCAATGTAGAATGCCTTGGCCATAACACCTGCCACTTCGCTTGCCTTTGTTATCTGATAGCTCCACTTGGTCACCGGGATTGTTATACTAATCATGTCTGCCTCCTGGAAGAAGTTTGTTCCAAGCTTGTCAAGGGTAACCTGTGCTGTAATACATACCAAAGGAGTGGAATCCAGCATTGCATCGGCAATTCCGGTGACCATGTTGGTTGCCCCCGGCCCGGCGGTCGCAAAACAGACACCCACCTTTCCGGTTGCTCTTGCATAACCCTCCGCAGCGTGTACTGCCCCTTGTTCGTGTCTTACAAGTATATGTCTGAACCTATCCTGATAGCTGAACAGTTCGTCATATAACGGCATTATTGTACCCCCCGGGTAACCAAATATCGTATCTACCCCCTCCTCCAGCAAGGAGAGCAACAATGCTTCCGTTCCTCTTACATTTTTCATCCTTTTTCCTGTTTTATAATTCAACATCGTTTTATTCTATTATCCTCACTGCACCTTTGTCTGCCGATGAAACCATGGAAGCATATGCTTTGAGTGCCTTGCTTACAGTACGTTCTCTTTTTTGTGGTTTGAATGCATCCTTGCCTTTCCTGGTCATGGTTTCTCTGCGCAACTTTATAACATCTTCATTGACATCTATATATATCTTCCTCTCAGGGATATCTATAACTATCTTATCTCCGTCTTCGATTAGTGCTATGCTGCCTCCTGCTGCTGCCTCCGGAGATACGTGTCCAACGGAGAGACCAGATGTTCCTCCTGAAAAGCGGCCGTCTGTTACTAGTGCACAGAGTTTGTCCAGTTTACGGGATTTTAGGTAAGATGTGGGATAGAGCATCTCCTGCATGCCCGGTCCCCCCTTAGGGCCCTCATAACGTATTATTACAACGTCGCCCGGCATTACCTCTCCCTCTGTAATACCCAGAGAGGCCTCTTCCTGCGATTCATATACCCTTGCCCTACCTTCGAACTTAAGAATTGATGAATCTACCCCGGCTGTCTTGACAATGCATCCGTCCGGTGCAAGATTCCCGTAAAGTACAGCCAGTCCTCCGTCTTGTGAATATGCATTTGCACAGTCTCTTATACATCCTTCCTCATAATCCTTATCTACTGTCCTGTAGTAGCTCTCCTGAGATCCCAGCACCAGATTTTTAACCCGGGCAGGAGCAGACAGATACCTGCGGGTACAATCCCAAGACCAACATCCGCTCATTATATCGTTCTTTTCTATTGCCCGGCCCAATGTGGCATAATCAACCCTTGGCACGTCCGGGTTTATGAAGCCGCCTCTCAAAAGCTCACCGAGAATCCTTATGACCCCTCCTGCTCTGTTCACATCCTGAAGATGATATTTCCCGTTGGGTGCAACCTTGCATAAGACAGGAATTTTTCTTGAAAGAGAATCAATATCGCTAAGAGTGAAATCCACTCCTGCTTCTCCTGCTATTGCCAGCAAATGAAGAACGGTATTTGTCGACCCCCCCATTGCTATGTCCATTGCCATTGCATTTAAGAACGACTCTCTGGTTGCTATAGACAGAGGCAAAACAGCGTCATTATCGTTGAAATAGTACTCTTTTGCGTTTTTTGCAATTAATTTTGCTGCCTCATGGAAGAGTCTTTTTCTATTGGTATGTGTGGCTATTATTGTTCCATTACCCGGAAGAGCCAGGCCAAGAGCCTCTGTAAGACAGTTCATGGAGTTTGCTGTAAACATCCCGGAACAGCTTCCGCATGTAGGGCAGGCATTCATCTCATATTTTTCAAGCACTTTTTCGCTGGTACTCTCGTCTGCACCCTTTACCATAACATCAACCAAATCACAGTCTACTCCGTCTATGTTCCCGGCCTCCATTGGTCCTCCTGACACAAAAACAGTCGGGATATTGAGTCGCATAGCGGCCATAAGCATCCCCGGTGTGATTTTGTCACAATTAGAGATGCATATCATCGCATCTACCTTGTGTGCATTGCACATATACTCAACACTGTCTGCTATAAGGTCGCGGGAGGGAAGTGAGTAGAGCATGCCGTCGTGACCCATTGCAATACCGTCGTCTATGGCAATGGTATTGAATTCAGCCGCAAAGCACCCCTCCTTTTCGATTATGGCCTTTATCTCCTGACCAATGCTCTTGAGGTGCACGTGTCCCGGGACAAATTGCGTAAATGAGTTGACCACTGCAATGACGGGCATTCCAAATTGTTCTTCTTTCATTCCGTTTGCACGCCAGAGGCTTCTTGCCCCTGCCATTTTTCTTCCGGTGGTTGTCTGGTTGCTTCTTAGTGGTTTCATGTTTTTAAAATTCTTTAACGTATACAAAAAAAAGTTGCCCGCTTAACAGGATCCTGTTTAAGCGGGCAATAATTAATTTTTGCTGTAAACGGGATCCTAAATCAAGTGCACAATAATAATAATGACTGAGGTAATGACTAGATTGAATCCGAGGACGAGCAACAGGTTAGTGTTCAACTTACATATTGAAACGCCTGAAGGTGTATTTATAAGAGAAAGACCAAATGAGGCATCCGAACGATTACCTATCATTTTCAAGAAGTTATACTTTCCTATGGTCTGTTTTTCTATCACTTTTAAGTGTCTGTGGTTTTCTTACGGGGCAAATGTATAAAAAAAAGTAACAATCCAACACTTTTTTTTAAAAAAAGGTATATGGGAAGGTATATGGGGACGTATCAGGTGTACCCTTTTTTAAAGACTAGGTGCGTGATTTTCTGATGCGTGTCCCGGATTTACCCACTAAGCAGTCGCATTGCTAAAAAACAAATGCGGAAACTTATTATGCTGGTATAAAGAGCGACAGTTTCCGCTCGTTGTTTTTTCATACGCAATGCTCCTTGAGTGGGTACCCAAAACCTTATAACAAGCATCTTCAAACCACGCACCTTGTACTTTTTGGGTACACCTGATACGTCCCTTTGTACCTTACCAAAACATTTTCTTCTGATAGTTGTTTATCATAATAAATTAAACAGAAATAAAATGAAAAAAAACATGGGTACTATTGACAAGTGGGTCAGGATACTTGCCGCTGTTGCAGTCCTTGTATTGTATTACACAAATGTTATAACCGGAACACTTGCAATTGTCCTTCTGGTTTTTGCAGGAATATTCCTACTCACCAGTCTCTTCAGCTTCTGCCCGTTATATGTTCCGTTTGGTATAAACACTTGTAAAAAGAAGTAGGGAAAAAGCTGCGCCGCAAAACGCGGTAAATCATTATTTGCCAACATGTTACATACTACAAAGTCGTCAAATATAAAAGTTTTGACTTTGTAATCTGCAGATAAATAAGCGATTACCGCATATCGCGGCGCAAAAAAGTTTTTGACTATATTTGCTGGCACGATAAGTGGCAATTATATGTTTGCCTGCATCATACAATTGTTTAAAAATGAGAAGCAACCAGCAATTAAATCGCAAGTATAAGACTAAGAACAACATACCACTTATCGTGCCACGAATAGCCTTCTTTTTTTTGCTATTTTTGGGGACTATTGCCTTGCAAGCACAACAGACCGGCAAAACATTAATAAAAGGGGTTGTTGTTGATGCTAAAATTGGCAATCCTGTTGCTTTTGCAGTTGTTGTTATTGATGGTTCCACAGAGGGTACGGTTACAGATTCGGATGGGCGCTTCAGTTTCACCACAGAGAAAAATAATCTTATTCTTAAGGCATCATGTCTGAGTTATAAATCTGAGATAATCAACCTCACAAAAGGATTTACTAATCCTTTGACAATCAAACTTACAGCAACATCAATATCTCTTGATGAGATAGTAGTAAAGGCCGACAAGGTAAGATACCGGAATAAGAACAATCCGGCTGTTTCGCTCATAGAGAAGGTTATTGACAATAAAGCAAAAAACCGCAGCGAAAATCTGGACTTCCTGCAATACGAGAAATATGACAAGACCCAGTTTGCACTTACAAATTTTGAAGGGCTAAAACAGAGCAGATTACTTGAAAAATTCAAGTTTGTATTTGATAACATCGACACCACAAAACAACCCGGAAAAGAGGTTCTTCCTTTGTACATTAAAGAGACAATCACAGATGTCTTCTACAGAAAATTGCCCAAGGCTGTCAGCGAGGTGGTCAAAGCCGACAAGATGGTAAGCTTCGAGGGATATCTCGACAATCAGGGTATAACCAGATATCTGAAATATCTCTATCAGGATATCGACATATATGACAATAATATACTGTTCCTTACAAACCAGTTTTTGAGTCCGGTGGCAGCCTCGGCACCATCGTTTTACCGATATTTCATTATTGACACTGTTAAAGTAAGCAATATTGAATGTATCAAGATGTTCTTTGCTCCCCGCAACAAAACCGACATGCTTTTTCAAGGATTCATGTTTATAACCATGGACGGGAACTATGCAGTAAAGAAGATTGAAATGGAACTTAACCGGCAGATAAACCTGAACTGGGTTAAGGATGCTAAGATTGTTCAGGAGTTTGAATATTTCCCTCAGCAGGGTTGGGCAATTTCCAATGATGAGCTTTCTATGGACCTTGGAGTCACAACAAAAGGGCTGGGCATTTTCGGACAGAGAAGTGTCTCTTACAAAAAGCATCAGATAAATATCCCGATAGCAGACAGCGTTTTCAAAGCTTTGGTTGAAGAGCCGCAACTGGATTCTTTAAAAAGGTCCGAAGAATTTTGGGAACAGAACAGACATGCAGAGCTGTCAAGATCGGAGAAGGGTATATATGCAACAATTGACAGTCTTAAGAAAGTTCGTTCATTTATGCGGACAATGGATATTTTCAGGATAGTCATTGCGAGCTTCCACGATTTTGGCCCGTTTGAAATTGGCCCGGTGATAACATTCTACAGTTACAATCCCATCGAGGGTTCCAAACTGAGGCTTGGAGGCAGGACAACTCCAAAGTTCAGTAAAAAGATAAACTTCGAGGGCTATCTGGCTTATGGAATCAAAGACAAAAAGTTCAAGTATAACGTAGGTGCAAACTACTCTTTCACCTCAAAGCCATACAACGAGTTTCCGGCAAAAAGTCTTAGGATAAACTATCAGGTAGATACAAAGGTACCCGGTCAGGAGCTCTATTTTGTACAGGAGGGTAATGCAATGCTCTCTCTAAAAAGGGGTGTTGACGATAAGTTGTTCTATAACAAATCATTCAAAGCAGAATACCTGCACGAATTCAAAAACCACTTCTCATATTCGCTTGGTTTCGACTACACCCGGCAAGCACCCGGCGGTACGCTCAACTTCAATACTGCAAATTATTTGTCAACTATAAACAGTATACCGTACCTTAATACGTCTGAGGTCTCTCTCAACCTGCGGTATGCACCTCATGAACAATTCTACCAAGGGAAGCTATACAGGGCGCCGATTGCATCAAAGTATCCGGTAATTCAGCTCAAGTACACATACGGATCAAAGATGCTGGGGAGCGACTACGACTATCATAATTTCCGACTAAGTTTTTACAAACGGTTTTACCCAACAATTATCGGATATACTACTGTCACATGGGAGGCCGGTAAGACCTTCGGGCAGGTGCCCTACCCTCTTCTGGAGATGCACAATGCTAACCAGACATATCTGTATCAGTCAACTGCATACAATCTTATGAATTTCCTTGAATTTGTTAGTGACCAGTATACATCAATCAATGTGGACCACTGCTTCAACGGCTTCATTTTCAATAAAATCCCGCTACTAAAAAAATTGAGTTTACGAGAGATTATAACAGTCAAACTTTTGTATGGCAGCCTCAGCAAGTCCAACAATCCCAATTTTGAGACTGATCTTTTCAAGTTCCCGACTGACAGAGAGGGAAACCCGACAACATTCGCCCTGGGTAAGAGTCCGTATACAGAAGTAAGTGTGGGAGTTTCCAACATCTTCAAATTCATGAGGGTAGATCTTGTAAGAAGACTCACCTACCTCGACCACCCCAATGTATCCCGCACAGGCATAAGAATAAGATTCAAATTTGATCTTTAATGACTGTAAAAAACCTATTAATTCATACCTTTGGTTAAAATTTTATCACAATGAAAGACAAACTAATTCTGCTGACAATCTGCCTTTCCCTTTTCGGGGGCACAATGATGGGACAGCCTGCAAAACCTGCAGCACCTGCTACACCTGTAACACCTGCAACACCTACAACTCCAGTTACACCATTAACAGGACTAGACAATTATAAAATCCCAGTAAATCTGAAGGGGGCTAAAATAGGTAAGGTACTGGCAGTGGCCGGTCAGAAAAAAATGAAGGTTTCTATTGCTAAAGATACTTCCGGACTTTTCCGTATTAGTTCAAAGGGGGTTATCTCTCTTAAGAAAAGGGCCCAACTTGCATCGTCTGCTCCGGCATTCAGATATGGAATAACATTAAAGATAAACGGAGTGACAAAAGATTTTGAACTGGTGAAAGATGAATTCATCAAAAATGCAGTTGTAGCACACCGCGGTGCCTGGAAAAACTTTGACGTGAGTCAGAACTCCTTAAGTTCACTTAAAAATGCGATTGCCCTGGGCTGTCACTCATCTGAGTTTGACGTATGGATGTCGCAGGATGGAGTTCCAGTCTGCAATCACGACCCATCTATCGGGGGCAAGGTGGTTGAACAGACAACTGTGGCAGAACTTGTAAAGGTTCCTCTTAAGAAAAACGATTTTGTACCAACTCTTGAGCAATATCTGCTTACAGCAAAGACACAGAACAAAACCCTGCTGTTTCTCGAGATAAAATCCTCTCTGATAAGTCAGGAGCGCACGCTGGAGCTTACAGAGGCCGTGGTGAAGATGGTGCATGACCTAAAGGCTCAGGCTTGGGTAAATTACATCAGCTTCAACTTCGGTTCTCTTTTAAGAGTAATGGAGCTTGACCCTGCTGCAAAAACAGCTTACGTTAGTGATGACAAGACCGTTAAAGAGGTTGCCGACGCAAAGATGTGGAGTATAGATTTTAACGGCAAAATGTATCAGGCCGACCCAACTCTTATCAAACAGGCCCATGACCGTGGTCTTGTTGTAAATGTCTGGACAATAAACGACCCAGAACAGATGAAGCTATTGCTTAAACATGGTGTTGACGTTATTACAACCAACGAACCGGAGATACTGCTGGAAATTCTGAAAAATTCTGCGCCGCAGTAAGTGGCACTGGGCATGCTCCCAATTAGTTACGGGTGATGAAATTTTATAAGGCAAAATTTCACCACCCGTAACATTTTAATTATCTGATAAATACCACTTACTGTGGCAGAGAAGAATACGATCTGCCAGTTGTTTTATGAAAAGCTTGTTTATTAATACATTACAAATATATTTTCTGTAAAAGCCCTACAAAATATTTTTGTATAACGTTCATTAGATGATAGTTGTGAAAACAACTGGCAGATCACAGTTTTTTGCTGTTTCAAATGATTTGCCGGACATGTGGGAAACTTCAACGGAGTATTTTTGTTCGTTTAACGAATCACGCAGTTCGTTGAATTTTCTTGTTAAAATCATAAGAACAAGAGACTTTTGAAATAAATATTATAAATTTATAATCATTATGAAAAAGTCTACTATTGTAAAGTTGCATCTGTTTTTTTGGGGGATCTTCCTACTGAACGAATCTTTAGTCACGATACTACCAACAAAAACGCTTGATATCAAGACATTATCTATTATCAGCGTTTTTTGGACAATTGGTACGCCGATATTTTTCTATATATCATACCTTTATGTATTTAAACTGCTTAAAAATAAAAAGATTGCCTTAATTGTATTAGTTTCTGTCATACTTCTGGCTTTTTCCTTCTATCTCCTGGATAAAAGTCTGTATACATATTCTATTCTGACTATTGGGAAAGCAATTACATGGATTATATACGGCGCATTGTTCCGCTTTTTCACTGATTGGATAAACAAAGATCAGCTTCAGCTGCAACTGTCCAGGCAGAACCTGAAGAGCGAACTGGCACTGCTTCGTAATCAGATCAATCCGCACTTTCTTTTCAACTCAATTCATAACATAGACACCCTTATCTCCACAAATCCTGCAAAAGCCTCCGATTCCCTCATAAAGTTGTCGGACATGATGCGTTATTCCTTTAATGAGGCAGATGCAGAATTCATCGACCTCTCCGGGGAGATAGAGTATATAAGGAAATATATGAGTCTGCAGGAGCTGAGAATAACAAACAGTGAACTGGTGGACTTTTCGGTTAAAGGAGATTTGGAAAATATTAAGATTGCCCCCATGCTTTTTATCCCCTTTATAGAAAATGCGTTCAAGCACATTACCGACAAGGAGGAGAAAGGGGGTATCTCTATCAGATTCAATATAACACGAGAGCACGTCTATTTTGAAGTTGACAATATTTTTGATGCCGCCAAGGATATTACAAAGGACAGCTCAAGCGGAATTGGTCTGGCAAATGTTACAAGAAGGCTCAACCTGATATACCCCGATAGCCACAAGCTTAAGATTACCAAAGAGAATGACCATTATAAAACAGAACTAACAATCGATATTAATGCAAGTTAAGTGTATTGTAATTGACGACGAACCCCTTTCGGTAGAGAAGCTGACAATGTTCATCTCCCGGATCTCCTGGCTACAGCTAGAAAAGACTTTCAGTAATGCCATTGATGCTCTTAATTTTCTCAAAATGAATGAGGTTGACCTGGTATTTCTGGATATTCAGATGGATGAATTTACGGGTATCCAGTTTCTGCAATCATTGAAGAACAGCCCGCGAATCATTATAACATCTGCATATAAAGAGTACGCAATTCAGGGGTATGACTTTAATGTAACGGATTATCTTCTCAAACCTTTTGGATTTGAACGATTTGTAATTGCAACTGATAAGGTTTTCAATCTGTTAACCGACGCAAAATCTATAAGGAGGAATTACATCTTTGTCAAGACAGGTTACAACATGGAGCGAGTGGATTTTGATGATATCCTTTACATTGAGGGGATGCAGGAGTACCTGCAGATAATTACCGGAAAAGGCAAGATCATTACCCTTCAATCATTCAGCAACATGGAGAAATTGCTCCCTTCCGCAAATTTCACCCGCGTTCATAAGTCATTTATTGTTGCTATCGACAAAATTGAAACCATCGAAAGGAACACAATAAAAATCAACGATAAACGAATACCAATAGGTATAACATACAGAGAACAGTTCGACAAACTCTTAACCGAAATGCAGGTTGGACCTTGCCACAGTTTTGTGCAATTATCACATTATGTGCATAATAACAATAGGACTTTTCAGAAATAAATTCCTCGAAAAGCCTTATTAAAAAAATACATGCTCTAAATGACTACTACTTAACTACTTGCGCAAAACTGTGGCAAGGTCCCCTCAATCCTACCTCCCAAGCGAAGCCAACGAAATCACATTTACACCGTCTGGTCTGGTGTAACTCATTCCCGCGCCGGTTATTATATTTAATGAGGCTGGCTTTGAGAATTTTTTCGTATCAATTATACTATTTAGCTTCAATAAATTATTTGCTGCCTCATCATGCATGCCTACGCCGAGTTTTACTTCGAATGCTGCCCACGCACCGCCACTTTGTTGAATAATGGCATCGATTTCCAACTCTGTCGAATCCTTATAATGATAAACTTGGGCATCACTGGCTTGTGCATACATTTTCAAATCATGATATACAAGCGATTCAAACAGGAAGCCACAAAACTTTAAATCTCTCATCAATGCCTCTTTTGTCAGTTTCAATGCTGCAATTGCAAGTGAAACATCACAGAAATGCCGTTTTGGAGATTTCCTCAAAGAATTTGCCGATCTTATATGGGTATTAAACGCTGGTTGTTCTTCAAAAATCATCAATCTGGACAATGCATCCAGATATTCAATTATTGTCGGTCGGGAAATATCTGCATCTTCAATTGATTTAATATCTTTTCCCAATGTGGAGTTGTCAACCAATGTAGAAATATTTCGGGCAATGGAACGTAGCAATGAACGAATTTTCTGTGGATCTCTTTTTACATTTGAGACCCTGCTCATATCTGTCTCTGCCAATAAATCAATATAACTCCTATTCAATAAGACAGCATCTTCCAGAGACACATTGATCAAAGCAGGCCAACCCCCTTTTATCATGCGTTCAATAATCAAGTCAACCGAAAGGTCGGTGTCAATAAATGACAGTGGTTCCCCTTTCAAAAGTTGCTTTACGCTAATCTGACCAGAAGAGTATCCCATCTCTTGCCATGTCATTGTTTGCATTTCGACTACAGTAAAACGCCCTGCTCCGCTATGCAGTTTTATCTCTTCGTCTGGATTTGCAGATCCTGTAAGGATAAATTGTCCTTTCTCCTTTCTGTCATCAACTTCATGGCGGACATAATTCCACAATTTTGGTTGTTCTTGCCATTCATCAAGTAAACGGGGAGTAGCTCCGGTCAATAATATTCCAGGATCTATACTCATTACTACAGGTACCTGCTCATCTCTATCTACCTGTAAAATGCTTTTCGCAAATAGTTTTGCTGTTTCTGTCTTGCCACACGACTTAGGCCCCTTTATCAATAAAGCGCCTGAAGCTCTCAATTTGCGCTCTATCTCAGATTCTACAATTCTTGGATAATAAGGCATAAATTATTTTTTTGTAAAGTTAAAAAAATCAGATCACTTTACAAATTATTATTGATTCGATTTACAAATTGACAGCTACTTATTTTACATAATACCATGATGGACCTTGCCACAGTTTTGTGCAATTGTCACATTATGTGCATAATAACAATAGGATTTTTCAGAAATAAATTCCTCGAAAAGCCTTATTGAAAAAATGCGCGCTCTAATTGGCTATTAATTAACTACTTGCACAAATCTGTGGCAAGGTTCCCTCACCTCCAGCACCAGCGGCTCTCTTATCGAACGGCTGCCAACCTCAATTGTGTATATGCCTGTAGTCTTATTGAATCTGGCTTCCGGCTTAGATTTTTTATTGCCGGGTTTTCCACTGATGCCCAGGACTCCGTGAATATTAGGCTTTTTCCGATTATTAGGTCTTCCCTGGTTATTAAGTTCTTTCAGATTCTTCAACTCCGATTTTCCCGATATGTCAGAAACCTCCCCTATCTCTTTTATGCCTGCCAGTTCAAAGGTGTACGATCTGTTTTGTGGCTGACCGGTGTAGGCTCCCTTGGTTGGTGCAATCGTCAGCAGAATCTTGTTTCCTGTTCTTTTGTATTTTAACTCCGTTGTCGCATAGTTACCCTTAAGGTAGTCTGTTGTCAGCCCGTCATCCTCGTAAAGGGTGTAGCTGTTGTCCGAACCATCGGCTCCCGGCCAGGCTTTGAGGATCAGGTGGGTAAGTGGTGTCGAGGCAGGGCGTTCTGTATAGGGTTGCATCGGAAGAAGATAACCACCTTTGACAAACAGAGGAAATTCGTTTATCCCCTTTTTTACAACTACTTTAGAACCTCCCTTGTATGGTGTTGAATCAAAAAAATCATACCAAGTATCTTCGGATTGTCCGACTTTGGGCGAATTGAGCGAATCTAGCGTTTTGCCTTTAGGGAACCATACCTTTTGCGAAGCCACAAGATTTTCTCCCTCACCTGCTGTTGTGATGGGAGCCGCCAGAAGCAGGTCGCCAAACATGAATTGCTGCGGGTTATTGTAAGACTCCTCATCATTTCCGTAGTCTATGTACATTGCCCTGCTTAGAGGAACCATGGTTTTATGTGTCTGCCATATGCTTGAATAGATGTAGGGCATAATTTGAGAACGGAAGTGATAAGCCTTACGCATGGAGCCCGTGGCTTGCTCTCCCCATATCCAGGGCCGGCGGTCTATCTTGCCGGCTTTCTGTGAATGTACCCTCAATGCGGCACTTAGTGCCCCGAACTGAGTCCAGCGGGCAAACATCTCTGGGTTGTCACCTTCATAAAAACCTCCAATATCGTGCGCCCAGTAATAACAACCGGCGTTCCCGCTGGTAGCTGTGAGCTCCACTTCAAAAGCAAGCATCGCGCAGTTAGCATGAGCATCACCAGAAAACTGTATTGGGTAACGGTGATCGCCCCAGCCTGCCCATCTGCTGTAACCCGCGCCACGCAACCCCTCCCGCGAAGAATCTTCGTAATAAAGCTTGTTCAGCCAGCTCAGGTGGTTCATGTTTGTTCCCCTTACATAAGGATACAGATAATCCTGCTGCCAGTCGAGCCACCAGAAGGCAATACCCATGTCCCAACCCGGGCCATGCGCATATTTCAGGAAGTTCTCCATGTATGTTCTGTCCGAAGCATCAAACAGAATAGTCTCTCCGTTTGCCTCTCTGCCCATAGCCTTCATAAATGCCTGATACTGATCTTCATTCGAACGAATTCCATCATGCGGATGTTCGTTAAGGCTCACATAGATATTCTCCTTCAGCATCTTGTCAATCAATCCCTCAGGGTCAGGAATCAGCTTCTTGTTCCATGTATAGCCCGTCCACCCCCGGTTGCTCGCATGGCCAGTACCCACCTTTGCGTCCACAGTGTGCCAGTCCATGTCAAATACCATCATATCCAGCGGAAAATCATGCTCCCTGTATCCTGACACAAGTTCCAGATACTCTGCAGAAGTGTAGGGCCAGTATCTGCAATACCACACACCGTGTACATATTTCCGCGTCATTGGTACATTTCCGCTTATCCTTCCCAGGTCACAGAGCGCCTCCTTGTAGTTGTCGCCATATACAAAACAATACAGATCCTGCACATGCCCCTTGTCTCTTTGTGCAATCCAGTTGTCGACAAGTATCTCCTTGCCGGCATCGTTGATAATATACCATCCGTCGCGGCTCAGTAGCCCGTCATTCAACGGAATTGGTTTGTCAACTCTGTCAAGAGTAGAGATAGCTCCCCCAAGATTGTTTTTATGGATGTTCCTTATTGTAAACCGTTTCTCTTTTCCGCCACTCTTGTAGAATGCCTCAAAATTGAGAAGACCGAAAGGGAAATTATCGTTATCATAAACCATCCTCAGCGCAGAAGTCTCTATCTGATACCTGTTTGCGTCAAGTTGTGTTACTTTGAACTCCTTCAGAAGAGTATCCCTTGACCAAGCAAACATTGTAGGATTATCGAGAAATTTACCCCCTACTGCATATTCAAGCCTGAAAAGAGTCGGAGATATGAGGGTAATCCTGTTATTGCCAAAGACAAGCGGATTTTTATAACCATTGTTTAAAGGCTGGGCCGACAAGTTTACGGAAAAAGTAATACTGAAGGCAAGCAGAATGCACGACAGGCATGCAGAGAGTGGTATATGGGGACGTATCATATGTACCTAAATATTATAAAATCAGAATGTGTAATAACTCACCTTGTTGATTGCTGTTCCCATTTTAGCTCCTTTGAGCACCTTTGTGAACTTTTCGTTGTTGGCTATGGAAACCGTACTCAGTATTGTCTTCCCTCCTTTGGCGTCTTCTGTTGTCATTTCAATTACAAAACCTTCGGCAGAGAGGGTATTGTGTATGGCACTCATTTTAGCAGCGCGGAATATACCGTAATCATTCGGAAGAGTAACCTGGTCTGTGATCCATACAGAACCAAAGATTTTTTTGTATGTATAGGTGTATTTCTTACACAGATAACCTGCAATTGTGCGAGTCTCTTCTGTTGGTACAATCTCCAGCTTTTTCAGTTCATCGGCTGCAGGATATTTAAAACGACCTGCGTTATACATTGGTTCCGGAGCATCGCTTGCAAATATCTGAATTGCAACTTCATTCTTAAGGTCAAAAATCGTTTCAATGTCGTCCCCTCTCCCCTTGCCTGCCAGAACTACTATAAAGTCCTTGCCGTTGCTCTGGTAATATGTTTTGTATTCAAGTGTGCGCATGAGTTCATTGTTCTTCGCATAAAGCTCTACTTTAAAATTGTTACATCGGTCAAAAGAGTAGGAATCCTCCCATTTAACCCCGGGAGCGGATATCTGAAACTGTGCCTGTACCGCAATAACGGTCATGGTCATGAGCATTGTAAGAAGTGTTTTCATGGTGATAGGTTTAGAGATTAAAATTAGTGAAAATATGAATTCGTCGGCAAATATTTACTATCTGTCGATAAAACCTGCCTGCGTACAGATGTTGCTTTGGTGCTCATGGTCCCCTCTATAATTTTGTGCCAACAAGTTAAAGGAAACAACAATGAAAAGAGTATTGACAATTATACTGTTGGTTGCATGGGGGACGGTTTTTGCCCAACAGAGTGGCCCCACTCTAAAAATGACGCTTAACGATGCTATTAACTACGCATTGGAGAATAATTACGGCCAACAAAAGCTTATGATTGGCAAGAGCAGTGCAGAAGAGGATCTGAAACAGTCTAAAAGAGATTTGTTGCCGAATCTGAGTGGATCCCTTACACAAGGGTTATCCGATGGCAATTATAGCATAAACTCACAGGCAACACTTTATAACGGAGGGCAAAGTTTGAATAGTATACGAAAAAACCAACTACTTCTGGAACAGTCAGGAACTAAAATGGCACAAGCACAAAATCTGCTGGTTATAAACGTAATAAAGTCATTTCTGTCTGTTCTTATGAATGACGAACTGCAAAAATATCAGAATGAGGTTTTAAAGATAAGCGAAGAGCAGTGTAAGCTGGGAGAGATACAATTAAGTGCCGGTAAAATACTGAAAAGCGACTATCTCTTACTTGATGCACAGGTTGCAAGTGACAGGTTCAACTATTTAAACAGCAAGGTTAAACGCGAGAGTTCAGTACTGGAGTTAAAAAAATATCTAAGCACAGAATCATCAACAAATATTGAGGTATTACCTCCCGATTCTGTTACCTCTGTCAAAACCCTTACGCTGCCGGAATTGGCAAAATTTATGGAAGAGACTCTGACTTGGTTACCCGATATAAAAATCAGCAATCAGAATATAGAGCTGGCTAACCTTGATGTAAAAATTGCCAAAGGTGGACTCACTCCATCTGTTTCCATAGGCGGTTCCGTCTCTACCGGATATTCCGGTGGTACAACATCCTGGAACAACCAGTTTACAAACAATTTGAGCGAACAACTCTCACTATCTGTAACTATTCCCCTTTGGAACAGAGGAAAGGTTAAATCCAACGTAAAACAAAGTCAATATCGTAGAGAGCAGACAGAAATAGAGGCAAAAGAGACTGAATCGAATATACAGATACAGCTGGAACAAGAGTACAACGGAGTGGTGGCAGAACAGAATAAATTAAGTGCAGCAGAGACCGGATATAAAGCCTATAAAGAAAATTATGACTCATACAGGATACAATATAACGCCGGCCTAATATCAACAGCCGAGCTGCTGCAACAGCAAAATAATTATCTGAATGCGTTAAACAATTATTTACAAAGCAAGTACAGCTTTCTTCTTAACAGAAAGGTACTGGATGTGTACATGGGTCTTGAAATAGCAATATAAAACAATAACAATAATGAAAAAAAAGATTATCATCTTATTAGCAGTCATCGTAGTTATAATCTTGGTTGCAATACCATTTATAAAAAAAGGCAGTAACTCTGACATTCAACTAATAACATACGTTGCCCACGAAGGGGAATTTGAACTGACAGTAACAGCAAGCGGCAATATTCAGCCAGTAATAAAGGTAGATGTTGGAACCCAGGTTTCAGGAATCGTCAAAAGAATTCATGCCGACTTTAACTCTCTTGTTAAAAAGGGAGATTTGCTGGCAGAACTAGACAAATCGACCCTGTCTGAAAGAGTAAGGCAAAGCCGGTCATCATTGAACAATGCGAAAAGTGACTCACTCTTTGCAAAACAGAATTATGACAGGACCAAGTCTCTTTTTGAAAAAAACGCAGCAACTGCGGCAAGTCTTGAAGATGCAACAAACCGGCTGACAAGTGCAGTGAATTCGGTAACAAATTCAAAAGCAGATCTTGAGCAGGCACTCATCAACCTCTCTTATGCAGATATTTACTCCCCAATTTCCGGGCGCGTGCTAAACCGTGCCGTTGACGAAGGGCAGACAGTTGCAGCTTCGTTCAACACTCCTACCCTCTTCACTATTGCAAATGATTTGACCAAAATGCAGGTAGAGGCAAAGGTAGATGAGGCCGATATCGGAAGAATACAGATAGGACAAAATGCCAGTTTCACTGTTGACACCTATCCAGGAGAGAAATTCAGCGGTACCGTTTCACAAATACGTCTGGAGCCGGCGGTTGTACAGAATGTTGTTACCTATACAGTTATTATATCGGCACCAAATCCCGACGAAAAACTTTTCCCCGGCATGACGGCCAACATATCAATTATAACACAGTCGCCAAAAGGAATTTGTGTTCCGGCAGAGGCACTGTATTTCACTCCTGATCTGACAAATATTGGTAACAACATTGTTGAAAATGGAAACATAACAGGAAATAAGGTATGGATAAAAACAGAAAAAGGATTTAAAGCTGTTCCTGTTACAGCAGGTGCAACTGACGGGATTACTTCAATAATATTATCCGGAGTTAAAAATGGCGACGTACTTGTGGTTGGCGTAGAAAAAACCGTAGCAGAAAAATCGTCGGCAAGTATATTACCAACTCCTCCTCCGGGAGGTGGACATGCAGCTTTATAACAATAGTAAGAGATGAAAAATGAAATATTGAGAATAGAAAAGCTGACCCGCTCATTTATAATGGGGTCCGAGAAGGTACATGCCTTAAGATCTGTCTCATTCGGAGTAAATGAAGGGGAGTTTGTATCGATAATGGGGGCGAGTGGTTCCGGGAAAAGCACATTGCTCAACATTCTTGGCTGTCTGGACAAACCAACATCCGGAGAGTACTTTATAGATGGAATACCTGTATCCGACAGAGATGACAAGGAGCTTTCAAAGATACGAAATCGTAAAATCGGCTTTGTCTTTCAGTCATATAACCTTCTACCCCGTACTTCTGCATTGGAAAACGTTGAGTTACCCCTTTTATATAATCCTACAGTTTCTCCTAAAGAGAGAAAAGAGAAAGCTATGCACACTCTTAACCTTGTAGGACTCAGCGACAGAAGCAGGCATTATTCAAATCAACTTAGCGGAGGTCAGCAGCAAAGAGTGGCTATTGCCCGGGCTTTGGTAAATGACCCTGTCTTGATTCTTGCCGATGAGGCTACCGGCAATCTGGATACACGTACATCCTACGAGATTATGACACTGTTTCAAAAGTTAAATTCGGAGGGCAAATGCATTGTCTTTGTCACTCACGAGCCGGACATTGCAAATTTCACTACCAGGGCAATTCGTCTTAAGGATGGATTGATTGTAAGTGACTCTCCAATAATTCAGCTTTCTGCAGAAGATGCCTTGGCTCAACTACCAATTTTGGATAATAATGACCTTTAAATATTTAATTATGAAATGGTACAACTATATAAGAATTGCATACAATGCACTTTTAAGAAATAAAACAAGGGCAATATTGACAATGTTGGGAATTATAATAGGCATCTCATCTGTTATTGCTATGATCGCCCTTGGTCAAGCCTCCACACAAAATATCAAGGACGAAATATCATCTACCGGCTCAAACATGATCTTCATCGCACCTGCGTCGCAACAAAAGGGTGGTGTGAGTATGGGTTCTTCAAACGCAAAGACACTTACTAAAGAGGATGTTGACGCAATTAAAAGAGAGGCCAAAGAGATAAGATCCGTTTCGCCATCTGTGAATGCGAGCGGACAATTGGTATTCGGCACAAACAATACACCATCATCGCTGCAAGGGGTGGATATTCCTTTCTTTTCAATTCGTGAAATTAAACTTGAACGGGGAATACTTTTTTCACAAAATGATGTGGATAATGCTGCCAAGGTGTGCCTTATAGGAAAAACCATTGTAGATGAACTCTTTTCCGACGGAACATATCCCGTAGGGCAGTTCATTAGATTCAACAATTTGCCTCTTAAGGTAATTGGCATTCTGGAATCAAAAGGGCAAAATGCTATGGGACAAGATCAGGACAATGTTGTCTATCTGCCCTATACGACTGTTCAAAAACGAATACTGGCAATAACCCACTATCATACTATATTTGCTAATGCTCTTTCTGAAGAACGTTCGGCTGCAGCAGTATCTGAACTTTCCGCAATCCTCAAACGCACCCATAAGCTTCAGCCAACAGATGATGCTGACTTTGAAATAAGGACACAGGCAGAGATGTTATCTATGATCTCTAATGTTACAGGAATGCTTACTGCCCTTTTAGCGGCAATTGCAGCAATCTCGCTGATAGTAGGAGGAATTGGCATTATGAACATAATGTATGTTACGGTTACTGAGCGCATAAAGGAGATAGGTCTCAGGATGGCCATTGGTGCTTTAAAGTGGGATATCCTTATGCAGTTTCTTACAGAGTCTATAATCATCTCCCTGATTGGCGGCATAGTGGGAATCTTGTTTGGGATAGCGCTTACTTTCGTTGCTTCATCAATTCTGGGATGGCCATTTATTGTTAATATTGCATCTATACTCCTTTCGTTTTGTGTATGCTTTGCCACTGGTGTATTCTTTGGCTGGTATCCGGCAAAAAAAGCTTCACAGTTGGACCCTATAGTTGCACTCCGCTACGAATAATTATAAAATCCTTATCTTCACATATAAATTTTTCCGCCATGTTGCCAAAGACTAACAAGAGAATCGAGATTTTCACCCACATATTCATTTGGGGGGGCGTAATGTCTATGCCATTCATTTTTGGATTATTACGTGGAGAAGCAATAAGTTTTGATCACGGCTTAGGAATATTATTAATGCCCTTGACATATATTTTAATTTTCTATTTTAACTATCATTACCTCATAAACAGATACCTGTTTAATAAAAACACTTTCAAGTTTATTCTCTGGAATTTTATCATTATCACGATATTAAGTTTAACATTAGACTTAACCAGAGAATACTTCATGGCTCTTGAGCCCGGACGACACGTAGAACCTCCCAGAGGTATGCCCTTTGTCGCAACCGTAATCATCCATATCATGGTGGTTTTTGTAAGTGTTGCAATTAAAATGACCGGACGCTGGTATGAGGTTCAATCTAAGATGCAACAACTTGAAAAGGAAAATACTGCCGCCGAATTGCTTCAGTTAAAGAGTCAGTTGAACCCCCATTTTTTGTTTAACTCCCTCAATAATATTTATGCATTGATTGCATTTAATCAGGAACAGGCACAGTTTGCAGTCCATAGTCTGAGTGAAATGCTCAGATATCAGTTGTATGAAGCATCAAGAGAGAAGATTCCATTAAGAAAAGAGTTGGAATTTGTAGAAGGGTATTGCAATCTCATGAAACTTCGCCTGCCTAAAAACGTTCCGGTAACATTAGAGCTTCCGGAAAATGACCACGGAATTATAATCCCTCCACTGCTCTTCATTTCTGTTGTAGAGAATGCTTTCAAACACGGAGTCAATCCAAAGGAGCCGTCTTTTATCGAAATAAAAATAACTATCGAGGCAGAAACCGCAGTAATATGTTCTGTCAGAAATAGTTCTTTCCCAAAAACAATTGAAGACAAAAGTGGCTCGGGCATTGGCCTGGAAAATCTCCGTAAACGCCTTTCATTGCTATATCCCGACAGGGACCTTCTTGTAACGGAAACGAATGGCAATGAATTTCTCGCACGTGTTATTGTTCCTATAAACACCGATGGTTATGAAAATTAAATGTATTGCTGTAGACGATGAACCTCTGGCTCTGGATCTGATTGCCTCTTATATAAACAAGACTCCCTTTCTGGAGCTGGTCGGTTTTTATAACGACGCAATTGATGCGCTTACTGCCATGAAAACCAACGAAGTGGATTTACTCTTTCTTGATATTCAGATGCCAAATCTCTCTGGGCTTCAATTAGCCTCAATAATAGACACATACAAAACAAAAGTAATCTTTACCACCGCATTTGACCAATATGCCCTGGAAGGCTTTAAGGCAGATGCTATTGATTATTTATTAAAACCAATAAGCTATGCCGATTTTTTAAAATCTGCACAAAAGGCTCAGCGGTATATTACCGGGACTATACCATCCGAGCCGTTGGAATCTGGCAGTATAATGGTAAAAGCAGATTACAAGCTTCATAAAATTGATTTTAACGATATAATTTACCTTGAGGCTGTAAGAGATTATGTTGCCATTTATACAGAAAGTACAGGTAAGATACTGACTCTTTCTGCTCTTAAAAATATTGAGATCTCTCTTCCTTTAAAGCTTTTTGCCCGTGTTCACCGCTCCTTTATAGTAAATGTTTCAAAGGTTAAAACCATAGAACACAATAGAATTATATTTGGGAAAAATTACATTCCCATATCGGATGCATACAAAAAGAGTTTCATGCAGCTTATCTCCTGAATTGCTGCTACCTACTTACCGCTTATCTCTATCTCCCTCAGGTGCTGCATCCGTTTCTTCTCCAGAAAACCCTGTATCGTCTCCAGATGTTCTGTCACCTTTTTGTTGCCAAACTCGTATACTTTTGTGACCAGACCATCCAGGAAATCGCGGTCATGGGAAACCACGATTAGTGTTCCGTCAAAAGAGACAAGTGCTTGTTTGAGAATATCTTTGGTACGCATGTCAAGGTGGTTGGTGGGCTCGTCAAGAATCAGCAGATTAACCGGTTCCAGAAGCAATTTTACCATCGCAAGACGGGTTCTCTCCCCACCGGACAATACTTTTACTTTTTTATCGACATCGTCCCTGCCAAACATGAAGGCACCTAAAAGGTCCCTGATTTTTGATCTTATATCTCCTACCGCAACATCGTCAATTGTCTGAAAAACTGTGAGATTTTCATCCAGAAGCGATGCCTGGTTCTGTGCAAAATAACCAATCTGCACATTATGGCCAAGTGTCAGCTTTCCTTCATGCTCAATCTCCTTCATTATACATTTAACGAGAGTCGATTTTCCCTCGCCGTTTCTCCCTACAAATGCTACTTTATCGCCTCTGTCCACAGTAATTGTTGCATTTGCGAAAACATTCGTGTCGCCGTATGTTTTACCAACAGAATCCATAATCACGGGGTAGTTGCCTGAACGGGGCGATGGAGGAAACTTTAGTCTCAAAGCAGAGGTGTCTATCTCATCAACCTCAAGTAATTCAAGCTTTTCAAGAGTCTTCACCCGCGACTGTACCTGATTTGTTTTTGAATATGTACCCTTGAACCGGTCAATAAATTCGCGAGTCTCGGCAATCATCTTCTGCTGCTCTTCATATGCCTTTTGCTGCTGTTCCCTGCGTTCTTTGCGTAACTCCAGATAGTGCGAGTAGTTTACCTTGTAGTCGTATATCCTACCCATAGTCAGTTCTATGGTTCTGTTTGTCACTCTGTCTACAAACGACCTGTCGTGTGATATGAGCACTACTGCCTTTGCCTGATTTATCAGAAAATCTTCCAGCCACATTATGGATTCCATGTCTAGGTGATTAGTAGGCTCATCCAGCAGAATTACATCGGGTTTACGCAGAAGTATCTTTGCAAGCTCTATCCGCATTCTCCATCCTCCGCTGAACTCCGTTGTCTGTCTGTGGAAATCGTCCCTCATAAAACCAAGGCCAAGAAGCACCTTCTCTACATCCTCCTCATAATTTGATATATCTATGGCATAATACTTTTCACTCACAGATGTAAGCTCCTCGATGAGCTTGTAGTATTCGTCGGAGTCGTAGTCTGTACGCTCTTCCAGCTGCTTGTTTATCTCTGCAATTTTTGCCTCAATGTCGTGCAGGTGAGAGAAGGCCATTGCAGTCTCATCATAGACCGTCCGTCCATCTTCTGTCATAAGATGCTGAGGCAGATATGCTATTACAGAGTCTTTAGGTGCAGAGATCACTCCTCTCGACGGCTGACGTGCTCCTGCCAGGATTTTGAGCAGGGTGGATTTTCCGGCTCCGTTTTTACCCATCAAGGCTATTCTGTCTTTTTCGTTGATTACAAAAGAGATATTCTCAAACAAGACGCTACCGCCAAACTCTACGCACAAACCGTCACATGAAACCATTCAGTAAATTTTTTAGGCCGCGAATGTACGAAAAAAAACCGTGACACCTCTAGTCCTTTATACAACGGACTGAGTACCCGTAGATCTTCTCACAGGAACCAGGAAGCATGTTGGCATTTCCCGAATATAAAACACGACATTGGGGCCTTGTATAAATAGTAGTGCTCCAAAAATTACCATTACCGGTGAGATTTTGAAAGTTTGACGGATATCTAACGCCTGCAGGCAAAGCCGTAAAGCCACTAAGGTTTGTCGCTCCTTTGTTTGGTTTGAGCCAATGTGTGGTCCCGGTCTCTTTTAATTTCCCCCCTGCTGCGTATGATCCACCAAGATATGTGATAAGAGTGGTCCACTCGGTATCGTTAGGCACATGCCAGCCAACGGGACAAAGATTCTTGCCTCCATTGCTTGCAGTTTTTGATGCCGCATTGTTATCAATAGCATACCAATTGTAAAGCTTGCCATAAACAGTCGCATTGGCACTATTGTTACTATAATTACAATATGCTCCTGTTGTAAGAGCTGCCCAGGCAGTTGTTCCTGTAATATTAGGTATTGCAGTTCCGTCGTTATAATGAGTTGTATTCAGGTTCTGAGCCAGCCACACTTGTGTTCCTATAGTTACCGAAGGATAAATATTTCCGTCAAAATCGGTTGGTGGTCCCGCCCCTGCAACTTGCCACTGGTATATATAGTCCTGATTTTTGTTTCCCGCAATAGGTTTATACCAGTCTGTATTGCTGACTCCTCCCGATGTCGCCCATTCGGCAAAGTGCGAATAGGCTTTCAGTATCGAATTACACTCGGCGGGATATTCAAATAGTTCAGGGATCATTATCCCCCACATCATGCCATCGTTGTTTTTGAACTGGTCACCGTTATAAAGATCGTAGCCTGTGGCTAATAACGAATTAAACTTTGTTGTAGCAGTATATGAAGGGAGATGAATCTCGCACCCTCTTGTATTTGCAACAATGAACATATTGAACGAACTCATTGCAATATCTGCCTGCTGAAACGGAGTGACAAACTTTACCACGACATTCTGATCAGGAGTATCTATATGTGCCCCACTTACTGTATTAAGGTATCCAGAATATGATACATAATCCTGCTGGCTGTTTAAAAGCGGTATTACCGCCAATGAAACTCCACTTTCGCAACCATTAGGATCAATTGAAAAAACTGAAGATACATCTATGGTCCGTCCCGAGACTGACTGAACATTGGAAGAAGGAACCTTATCCAGTTGAAATGCTGCTCCCAGTCTGTATGTACTCCCTGCACCCATCTGATTGTAATCTACCCGAAATTTGGTTACCAGATTTGATGAATTTGTATAATAAGATATTTTGAATCCTATAACAAGGTCATTTACATCGTAGTCACCCTTTACCGGCCACAAATCTTCAAAAGTATATGTTCCCCATACGCTTGCAGAGGGGAAATAAGACGCAAAAGCAACTGAAGCGTCATTGTCGTCGGCATCGAGACCGGAAACAACACCATCTCCGTCATTATCACTTGCAATTACATTGAATGATTTAGCCTGAGATTTATTGAGGATTGACGCTCCGGATGTTGCTGATGTAGTAAAGCTGACCACTATTGAAGTTCCTGCAATATCTATGGTTTTAACGTTCTTGGACCCGTCCGGTAAAATCTCCTGGACATAAACAGCAGGTATGGCCGTAGCTAAGGAAATTTTAACAACAAACGGAGCAGAAGGCTTAGCTGCTCCGGAGACCAGCAATGCATCGTCGCTCAGGTTGGGACTATTGAATATTTTGACAACTCTTATCATATTGTCAGCAATTCCCGACACAGAAGAAACGTTGACTGTGCAATTTACCTCCCTTACCGTTTTCCAGTCGAAATCCTTGGGAATTACAATAATAGAAGGATCGGGATTATTTATGGGATTGAGTCTAACACATCCGGTTGTTATTCCGACAAAAAGTGTACACGACAATAATATGCCCACCAGGGTAGAATGTTTCTTCATTGTTAAATTGCTTATGTTATAAGATTATACAAATCTATACAATATTTTCATATTATTTGTAACATAGGGTATATGGGGACGCACATTGTGTACCCGTAAAAGGACAAGGGGCGGGATTTGAAGATAATTGCCATGAGGCTTTGGGTACCCACTTAAGGAACAGTGCGTTGAAAAAAACAACAAGCGGAAAACTTGCAGCTGTTTATACCGGCATAATCAGTTTCCGCATTTGTTTTTTAGCACTGTGACTGCAAAGTGGGTAAAGCCGGGGCACGTATCGGAAAATCCCGCCCCTTACCGGTAAACAGGGTACACAATCTGCGTCCCCGTATACCCAAAATTTGTATATTTGGGAAAAATCTGATTTTTAAAACATATCCCAATGAAAACAAAATTATTTATTTGCCTATTTGTTCTGGCGTTATTGCCGGTTTTCAGCCCTGCTCAGGAAAAGGTAGCGGGTGAACAATTAACTTACAAACTGCCCTCTCCAAGCCTTAAGGGAAGTGTTTCTGTAGAGGAGACAATGGCAACAAGAAGATCTCAGCGGAAATTCCTTAATGACGGAGTTACTGTTGAAAATATATCGCAGATTTTATGGGCAGCTTATGGCGTAACTAAGCCACTTGATTTTCCTCAGACAAGAGGGGGTTTCAGGACAGCTCCATCTGCCGGGGCACTCTATCCGCTTGAACTTTATCTGCTTGTAGGCAACATAAAAGGCATAGAACCCGGAGTTTATAAATATAATGCTCAGAATCATTCTATTGTAAGAGTTATTGCCAAAGATGTAAAGAAAGAGCTGGCTGTTGCCTCATATAATCAGAAGATGATTGAAGTGGCCCCTGCATGTCTTTTCTACAGCGCTGTTTACAGCAGGATGACAAAGAAGTACGGAGAAAGGGGTCGTGAAAGATATGTCTGCATGGATCTTGGCCACTCTGCCCAAAACGTATATCTTCAGGCAGAAGCTCTTCATCTTGGTACATGTGCAATTGGGGCATTCGTAGATGCCAGTGTTAAAGCGATAATGCAGCTCCCGGAAGAGGAGGAACCTTTGTACATGATGCCGATAGGCAAATACTAACAACTGCAAATAATCTGCATAATGAAGAGCGGTGTTAAACTGGTCTCTACCCTCACTAATCTGGAATACTCTTATGAAAGGATAGAGGAGTTTGCGGACAATGGAGAGTCTCTGGAGGTTTACATAGATGGACTTGAAAATGCAAAAATAAAGACGGGTAAATATTTATGGGAGAGGTTTGCCGACTTTCTGCCTTTTACTTCAATTGACAGCTCCATTTCGCTCGGGGAAGGCAACACTGCTCTAATAAAGGCTGACAAAAAACTGCTGGATTTTACCGGACTTGACAACTTGTTCCTTAAAAACGAAACGCAGAACCCTACATGGAGCTTCAAGGACAGAGGTTCACTTGCCTGTATTGCAATGGCTAAGGAGATGGGAGAATCTCTAAGTGCCACTATCTCTACTGGTAACATGGGAAGCTCAATCTCCGCCTATGGTGCAAAGTCTGGCATTAAGGTAATAGTATTTGTTCCTGAATTCACCCCAAAGGAGAAGGTTCTGGCTATGGGCATTCATGGTGCCACTGTCTTGAAAATAATTGCTCCTGATTACTCCGAAATGAAGAAGCAGGTTCTGGGTCTGGCAAAAAGATTTAACCTGAGAATTGTGTCAGGCAATGGTCCGGTTCGTGTGGAGGGTTACAAAATGACATCGTTCGAGATGTATGAACAGATGGAGGGAGTGATCCCTGATTATATTGCTATCCCAACATCGGCTTGTGGACATGTCCGTGGAGTTTTCAAGGGATATATCGAACTTAAGAGAGCCGGAATAATTGACAAACTGCCTAAAATGATAGTGGTGCAGGCCTTGAATAACAGCCCAATCGTGAGCGCAATTAAGCAAGGCAAGAGAGAGGTCATTCCATTTTCCAACTTTCATACCATAGCTGAGGCAATTACAACCGGGAATCCGATGGGTGGCGATGAAATCATAGACAAGGCATATAAGTATGGTTGGCTGGCTGAGAGTGTTACCGAAGAGGAGATTCTGGAATCTCAGAGAGTGCTGGCAGAATCAGGTTATTTCGTAGAACCTGCATCGGCAACATCACTCTATGCCGTAAAGAAACTCCGCGAACAAGGCAAAATTGAACAAAATGCCTCTGTGGTAATCATTCTCACAGGTTCCGGCCTCAAGGATTCCGATGTGCTTCAATATCATAAACTCAATGAGTCGTTTGTAGAACTGCGAGATGTAGAGAGGTACATGGGGAGTCACATTGTGTACCCTGCTCACCGGTAAGGGGCGGAATTTTCCGATACGTGCCCCAGCTTTACCCACTTCGCAGTCACAGTGCTAAAAAACAAATGCGGAAACTTATTATGCCAGTATTAAGGGCTGCATGTTTTCCGCTTGTTGTTGTTTTTAACGCACTGTTCCTTAAGTGGGTGCCCAAAGCTTCCTGGCAATTATCTTCAAATCCCGCCCCTTATCCTTTTATAGGTACACAATGTGCGTCCCCAAGTACCCCTCTACCTGACGAAAAAACTTTTGGTGAGCAGATCGGCATCCTGTGAAGATGCACCAACCATTACTATGAACTCTCCGGGTTCCAAGACTGACTTGAGGTTCTTGTCGAGAAACATCAGTTTTTCCGGCGTAATTTTGAAACTTACCTCCTTGCTCTCTCCCGCTTTTAGCGATACTCTTGCAAAATCCTTCAGCTCCTTTACAGGACGCGTCACACTGCTGAAGCGATCCCTTATATAGAGCTGCACAATCTCTAATCCGTCCCGGCTTCCCGTATTTTTTACAGTTACAGTTACACCGACAGTCTCACCATTATTAATTTCACCTGCAGCATTGGTGTCCGAAGTGAGCTTAAGGTCGGAATACTCATATTTTGTATATGAGAGGCCATACCCAAAAGGATACAGAGGAGTACTCGGTGTAACTACATACCGATGTTCGAATATTGTCGGTTTGTGGTTGTATACCATCTGAATCTGGCCCGTGGTACGGGGAATAGTTATCGGGAGCTTTCCAGAAGGGTTCACTTTTCCGTAGATTATTTCGGCAATTGCCCTTCCTCCGTACATTCCCGGCTCCCATCCATTAATAATTGCAGGAAGGTTTTCCGATGCCCACTCAGTTGAGAGTGGCCTGCCGGTAATAAGAACAAGAATGGTTGGTTTGCCTGATGAAGCAACTCTTTTAATCAGCTCATCCTGAAGCCCCACAAGATTAATATCGGTACGGTCGGCATTCTCTCCGCATGTGCGGTCGTTCCACATTGTCCGGTTCATATACTCCCCTGCAACAACTATATTAAGGTCGCTCTTTCTTGCCTCAAGTTCTGCCAGCCGAACCTTTGCTGTGTCCATATTGCGCGGGTCCCAGCCCTGATCTACAAAAGATACGGCAGTGTTGGGCGCAACCTCTCTGATACCCTCCAGCACAGTAATTACATTCTCCTCTTTCTGTGGTGCCGACCAGTCTCCAAGGATATTATGGTCATTTGCGTTAATGCCGGTTACAAGAACCCTCCTGTATTTATTCTCTTCAATCGGAAGGATTCCATCATTTTTAAGGAGGACTATTGAGTTCCGAGATGCCTCAAGAGCCGTTAACCTATGCTCCTGGCAAAGACGGATAGTCATTGTTTTATCGGGGTCGGCAAAGGGCTCTTCAAATAGTCCGAGGCGGAACTTCATAGTAAGAATACGTCTTACAGATTCATCGATCCTCTTTTCGGATATTCTACCTTCTCTTACAAGTTCGCACACATTCTCGCTCCAGTTTATTCCATGCATGTGCATGTCTATTCCTGCCATTATTGACTGATATATTGCCTCTTTCAGGTTTTCTGCCGATGCATGACCTGTGTGAATGAGTTCAATATCCATCCAGTCACTCACCACAAATCCTTTGAATCCCCAATCCTTACGTAGTACGTCATCTACAAGCCAGTCATTTGAATGACAAGGAATTCCATTCACCTCATTATGCGCCGTCATGAGTGAGAGAGCACCTGCATCTACCCCGCTTTTAAACGGGGGAAAGAAAACCTCCCTTAATGTTCTTTCCGACACATCTATGGGCGCACTGTTCGCACCGTTTACCGGCTGGCTGCCACCAACAAAGTGTTTTATGCAGGCAAGAACATCATTTTTGCTATTCAACTCTCCCTGATAACCTCTTACTGAGTGCGCCCCCATTTGCGAAACCAGATACGGGTCCTCGCCATATGTCTCTCCTACCCTTCCCCAGCGAGGATCACGGGCCACCTCTACATTAGGGTTGAATGTCCAGTGCATATTCATGGCTCTCATCTCTTTGGCAGTCTGACGAGCAATAGTAAATGCCATTGATGTATCAAAAGAAGAGGCCAGACCAATATTGGTAGGGTAAACTGTATTGTCAGGGGCATTTGCATTTCCGTGGATTGCATCTATCCCGAATATGATTGGTATCTGCAGCCTGCTTTTCATAGCCAGAGACTGAAGATAGTTAGCATCTTCTATTGTGAGAACATGAAGAAACGAACCAATCAATCCATCACTTGTCAATTTTTCAACATCTGCGATTGTTACTCCGGGATATACATCAGTAGATGTCTTCATGTACTTAAGGTCCACAAACTGGTTCATCTGGCCCGCCTTCTCCTCCAGGGTCATCCTTCCTAATAAGTCCTCCACCCTTTTTGCAATTGGTGCCGACGGATCTTTATAAATCTCTTTGGATGAATATCCACATGAGCAAAGTGCGAAAAGTGCGATTGTGAGAATTGTATTTTTCATAATGGTATTTTTGGCAGTCGTAGTCAAAGATAAAGTATTTCTGAAATTATTAGTAAATTTATAGGGTGCTTGGGGACATGCAGGTGTCCCCAAATCACTAGGTCTCCATTTTCTATATACTTTTACAAATTTTAACTAAAAAAACTTAAAAATATGAAAAAGAAACTAACTGCCACGCTGTTGTCTGTGATGGTGATGATTGCAGTCACTACATTGGCGCGAGCCCAGTCAAGGTTGGATACATTGCTACCTGTGAGAGGATTCTGCATTGCACTTCCCACTCCCGACGTTCTTGATGAATTTGTAAATTTTATTGAAACAGAACTTGCACCCAGACAAGTGAATACACTTGTTCTTAGAGTTGAGTACAAATACAAATTTAAAAGTCATCCCGAGCTTGTGGACACATTAGCCTTGTCAAAGAGAGAGGTGCGTAAAATAGTAAGGACTTGTGCTAAATACAACATAAGACTTATTCCACTTATTGACATGCTTGGTCATCAGTCAGGCAGCAGAGGGCCGGGTAAGCTTTTGAGTGTATATCCTCAGTTCGACGAAACACCTGTTCCTAAAATCCCTGATACTACAAAGGTTATCCTGAACGGATTCAACATGAAAAGTTACTGTCCATTACACCCCGATATTCGCGCGGTTTTATTTGATGTGATTGACGAAATATGTGATGTTTTTAAAAGCGATGCTTTCCATGCAGGTATGGACGAGGTCTTTGATATTGGCAACGATAAGTGTCCGCGCTGTGCAGGGCGCGACAAGGCCGAGCTGTTTGCCGGTGAGGTTCGTGTTCTTCGCGACCTTCTGGCCGGTACAGGCAGGGGAATGTGGATGTGGGGCGACAGGTTGCTGGACGGAAGAACCATTGGTCTGGGCCGTTGGGAAGGGAGCTACAACAATACCCACAGGGCAATAGATATGATACCCAAAGATGTTGTCATTTGCGACTGGCACTACGAAAGGCCAGATCTTACAGCAGCCATGTTTTCTATGAAGGGGCTGAGCGTAATGACCTGCCCATTCAGAAATCCTTCAAGTGCAGTAATGCAGGTAGAGGATATGGTCCGCTTCAGGAAAAATTCATCAAAACAGATGAGCGAACGTTTCCTTGGAGTTATGGAGACTGTATGGTCAGGCACAAAGACATTCCTTGACGGATTTTATGGCCGGACAACCGACCAGAAAGCAGGAGAAAACACCCCTTGGAACACCTTCAGAAAGATGTACGATAAGATAGGGGAATTGTAGCATCCTCGGATATTGTTTTTATTAAGATTGAGAAAACAGGCAGAAATATCCTGAACAACCTCTTCTGTAGAAAGATTTCTGTAATCATTGTGCCAGTATGAATGTAGTCCAAATTCAATATATTGTTATCATTGATTTTTAATATAGGTCTTCTCGTAAAATTTCAAATGCTTAATAAAGCTATAGTAAGATGAATTCACCGACCACACAAACCCCTCAAATCCATTCAGAATATTTAGTCTTATGAAGTATTTAATGAAGAACGTAGCAGGAAGTTTAAGTATTATTAATATTTTACTACACGTTTTGTCCCTCCTGCAGGCGGTTTCAGCCGAATATGAAGTATAGCTGTTCAGTTTACTAAGATAATGTGCAATATCCCTGTGACTATAATGGTATGCAGGATTTTTAAGAGTCTTGACCCTTCCTTCAAGATGTATTTTTTCATGTACCAGAGCATTGTCGAATCCTCCGGATTTGCGATTAAACACTCTCAGACAGCTCCCATGAGACTCCTGACCATATTTAAATACCTTACCCATAAAAACAAAGGTAATTGGGATTTTAAAGCCGGAATAATGAATACTATCCTGTGAGAATATTTTCTTTAGCTCTTTTTGCAATCCTTCTGACAGAACCTCATCACTATCTATAGAAAGTATCCAGTCATTTTCTGATAATGATGATGCATACTGTTTCTGAGGGCCATATCCTTCAAACGGATGGTAAAAGAACTTACCGGTATATTCTGAACAAATCTCTTTGGTATTGTCGGTGCTTCCTGAATCAACTACAATGATTTCGTTGCACCAGCTTAATGCTTTTAATGTCGCGTCAATAGTTCCTGCAGAATTATAAGTGATAATCACTGCGCTCACTTTATGTTTAAGTGCTGTATTCATGTGATGGTCTGCTTTTTCCCTATGCAAATATATATTATTTGCTTCAATCAGGGAGTAAACGCAGATGCAAATTGTGTGCCCAAAAGGAACATGGGGACAAGGAACATGGGGACGCACATTGTGTACCTATGTTCCTCCATTAACCCATTAGCACATTACCTGAATTTGATTCTGGAGTTACCAATCGTGTTCCCTTTATACAGTATCTCAATATTGTAAATCCCTTTCTCAAGCTTCTCCTCTGGGATATAGGTAAATTCGATCTCCTTTGAATTCATATTTTCTTTGGTAATCATTGTGACAGAATTCTCGTCCGAACTTACAATATTGCCAAAAGGAGAAACTAATTTGAAGCTTACTTTATCTGTCAGCCTTATTGGGATATCAAAAGTAACGGTTAGTTTTTTTGCTCTTACCGCTCTTGTTGTGAGCTTTTCTTTCTTGAACCACTTTGATGCATTAATCAAAAAGTTATCGGTGTTATAGGTTAATGCCTTCTCAAGCCGGGCATTAAAAATGGTCTTTTCGGCCTCCATAGCTCCAATAGTAGATTTATACGTTTCAATTTCTTTTTCACTCGCTTTGTAACTTAACGTTAGATCTGCAATCTCTTTTTCAAGATCGGCTTTTGCATTTCTCAGCTCTGCTGCTTCAATCTGACTTTTTAGAAGAGCGGTGTTTACTCCAGATAATGTTTTAATTCTTCTTTCCCTTGCATATAAATTGTCTTGACTATCTATAAGCTCCTTCTCTTTCTCCTCAAGCTTAGCCATCAATTCGGCAACAGATGCTTTAGAATTGTTCAGCTCTTCCTCAGTCGCCAGTTTTTCGGACATTAACTGTTCTGATTTTGTCAGTTCTGTCTTAAGATTTGTCTTTTTTGTAATGTTTGTTTTAAGCAGCAAACCGCTTGTTATGGCAAGAATAACGACTAAGGTTATTAGTATTGCCTGTACTGTTTTTCCATTTGATACACTCATGATATTATATTTTATTGTAAATGATGTGGCTGTTAATTTTTTACATCTCTCCCATAGCTCTGTCGTCGACTACCGGATTTCCGAGTGTGCCGTCAACCGGTTTATGGAAAATCTCTGCCTTAAGACCGTATGTGTCGCTAAATCGTGATTTTAATTCAGATATGGTCATTGTTGGGAGTATTTCAATGACACCCTCCTCATGTATAGCTCTACAATCTTTAAGTGACCTGCTGCCATGCGTAACCAGTTTTTCTGAGTGACCCCCTTCGGAATTACTTGGTTTTGCATAAAATAGTATCTCCAATGTGGGAAACATAGAGCTGAACTCCTTTTGTATAGCAAAAATTCTCCTTTTGCTGTTAATGACTACTTTCATTTTTTCTTGTTTTATTAATGTTGTATATATATTTTTCATTCGCTTCGTATAGACGAAGCCTGTTTTTGAGCGCGGTAATTTCTAAGTTCATAGTCTTAATTCTCTCCAACAGGTGATTAATGGTCTCTATCCCTTCCAGATTAATATCCAGATCATAAAACAGACTGACAATCTTTTCTAATTCACGGAGTTGTTCAGCATTAATGATCCCGGATTCATTGATCTTTTCCATTTCTATCAATCCATTTTCCTCTAGAGAGACGATGAAGGATGGTTCTACATTATAGTTTGTGCAGAAATCTTCTATTGCTATGTAATACTCAGTTTGCATGGCTTCTTTATATAATCAGGACTTTGATAATTCTACAAATAAGGCTTTCTGACTCTCAGTCAGGTTTGTCGGGATCTTAACTATATATGTGATATACAGGTCGCCAAAAACACCCTCCTTTCTGTATACCGGAAACCCCTTCCCTTTAAGTTTGATTTTGCTTCCATTCTGTGTTTCAGGTTTTACTTTTAACTTGACTTTCCCAGTTAAGGAGTCAATCGTTATCTCTCCTCCAAGAACTGCTGTGTACAAGTTCAGTTCTGCAGTTGTGTACAGGTTATCGCCAAGTCGCTTAAATTGTGGATGGATGGAGATTGAAAATGTTATATACAAATCCCCGTTCGGTCCCCCATTTATCCCCGGTCCTCCATGGCCCGCTATTTTAATTGTCTGCCCGTTTTCAATTCCAGCAGGAACTGTTATGCGTATGTTATGTCTGTTAACTGTTAGTGTCTGTTGGTGTGTCATATATGCGTCTGTAAGGCTGAGCTGTAACTCCGCATTATAATCTTCCCCTCTGTATTTCACTTGTCTGCCCCTGCCTGTTCCTGCATAGCTTCCTCCGAACATCGATTCGAAAAACCCCGAAAAATCTGTCTCAGATTGTCTTTGTTGATTCTTCTTATTCTCAAACTCCTCTGCATGCTGCCAGTTTTCTCCATGCAAATCGTATTTTTTGCGCTTTTCCGGATCACTCAACACTTCATTTGCTTCATTTATCTGTTGAAAATTCTTCTTTGCATCACTGTCATTCTGATTCAAATCCGGGTGGAATTTTCTTGCAAGCTTCCTGTAGGCATTTTTAATCTCCTTTGGATTTGCTGTTTTAGCTATTCCCAATATTTTATAATAGTCTATGAAATTCATTTTGGCAGAGTAACGTAAAATGTTGTGCCTTTGTCCTTTTCCGATTCATACCAGATTCTGCCACCAAGCAATTGTACTAGTCCCTTTGAAATTGGCAAGCCCAGACCTGCCCCTTCGTAATTTTTAGTCATCGAGTGCTCTATCTGCAAGAATCTGTCAAAGATTTTTTCCTTGAACTCATCTTCTATACCAATGCCCGTGTCTTTCACAAAAAACTGAACATTTTCATTTTTTACATCAAACCCATAATCTACCCTTCCCTTTTTTGTAAACTTTAAAGCATTAGAAATTAAATTAGTAAGCACCTGAATTAGCTTCCCTTCATCGGTAAAAATCGTTGTCGTCTTGTCTGCATTGCTGCGATAATTCAATTTTATGTTTCTCGTTTTAACCAAAGGGGTGAAAAAAGTCAGCAAATTGCTCATTATCAAATCAACTGATATCTTTCCCCTTTCTATTACTAGTTGTCCTGTTTGAATCCTTGAGATATCAAGGACATTGTTCACTATTTCCAGAAGTCTTTTGCTGCTTTTATTAATAACTGCAGTAAATTCTCTTATCTCTTCCCTGCTTATATCGTTAGAATCCAATAGTCCCGCAAAACCGATGATCCCGTTGAGCGGCGTCCGTATTTCATGAGACATATTCTGAAGGAAGGCAGTTTTCAATTTGTCGTTTTCTTCTGCTCTCTCTTTGGCTACTATTAATTCTTTGTTTATTTGAGCCAGCATTTCGTTTTGAGACTTTATCTGTTCTACCTTTTCCTTCATCTTTCTTGCTGAATGGATCCTTTTGATTTCCATATAATGTTCATGCATAGCTCTTTTTATAGCAGGAACTAATCTTTCCATCTTGTTTTTAAGAACATAATCAGTAGCACCATTCAGCATGGAATTTATTGCTCTGTCTTCTCCCATTGTCCCTGAAACAAAAATAAACGGAATGTTATTGTATTTGTCTCTGGCAAATTTTAATGCTTGGTTGCCATCATAATCGGGAAGTCCATAATCGGACAGAATTAAGTCAATTTTTTTTGTTTCCAGTATATACCTGAAATCTGTTTCGTTCTCTACACTAAAATAATCAAAATCAAGCTCTCCACAATCAATAACTGAGTGTATCAGCTCAATATCTTTATAAGAATCCTCAAGATGCAGTATTTTAATCTTTTTTTTCATTATGCAAGTATCATGAGATTGTCATTTGTTTCCTATGAGTGTACGAGATTGTGGCTGTTGATTGATGATAGCCCAATACTGCCCCAAAATTTTAATTGCATCTATGAACTGAGGTATGTCGACAGGTTTAACCACATAAGAATTAGCTCCCAATTTGTAACTTTCCACCAGATCTTTTTCTTCACGTGAAGAGGTCAGCATAATTACCGGAATTGAGGTGAATTCAGAATCGGAACGAATATGTTTTAGAACTTCTATTCCGTTCATCTTTGGCATTTTAATATCTAATAGAATAACAGCAGGGTTGCCTTTTTTGTTTTCAAATTTACCCCGTTTATATAAATAGTCCAGAGCCTCTTCTCCATCCTCTGCAACATCTATTTCATTGGCGAGATTGTGCTGAGCAAGTACAGAAATGGTCAGTTCAATATCCTTTGGGCTGTCATCCACTATAAGTATTCTTTTTACTTCCGCTTTCATTTTCTTGTTATTAATTGTTATACATTAGGAATGCTGAAAAAGAATGCGGCCCCTTTGCCTAATTCACTTTCTGCCCAGCATTTTCCCCCGTGTCTTACCACAATTCTGTTTACATTGGCTAGTCCTATTCCTATCCCTTCAAAATCTCTGGCTTTATGGAGCCTTTGGAACACACCAAATAGTTTATCAACATATTTCATGTCGAATCCAACACCGTTGTCCTTAATATAAAATATAGTCTTATCCGTATATGTCTGACCTCCTATATCTATTATTGCCTTGTCTTCGTTTCTGGTGTATTTCAATGCGTTGGATATAAGATTCACCCATACCTGGGTGATTAAGGTTTCGTCTCCTTTCACATTAGGTAACTCCGATAATATTATTTCAACATTTCTGTTAGCCAGTTCTTCATTGAATGTTTTAATAACCTGGTTCACTATACTTTTTGATACTATTTTTGTACGTTGCAGTTCTGTTCTGCTTAATCTTGAAAATGTCAGCAAAGCATCGATCAGGTTACCCATTTCGTTTGCCGATTCAGAAACGATGTTCAAATATCTCAATCCTGTTTCATCGAGCTGTGACGAACTGTTTTTAATCAATAAATCAACAAAACCACCAATATGCCTCAATGGCGCCCTTAAATCGTGTGAGACAGAGTAGCTGAATGCTTCAAGTTCTTTATTTTCAGCAGCACGCTTTTCTTTTTCTTCGTTTTGAAAAACGAGCTCTTTGTTGGCAATAAGTAACTCAGCAGCTCGTTTTTCTTTTTCTTCGTTTTGAAAAACGAGCTCTTTATTGGCTATAAGTAACTCAGCGGCGCGTTTCTCCTTCTCTTCATTTTGAAAAGCCAGTTCTTTGTTGGCTATAAGTAACTCTGCTGCACGCTTCTCCTTCTCCTCATTCTGAAAAAGAAGTTCTTTATTAGCTATAAGCAACTCAGCGGCGCGTTTCTCCTTCTCTTCATTTTGAAAAACAAGTTCTTTGTTGGCTATCAATAATTCAGCGGCACGTTTTCCCTTCTCTTTGCCTTGAAAGACAAGTTCCTTATCGGCAATGATTAACTCCGCGGCACGCTTTTCTTTCTCCTTGTTTTGAAAAATCAGCTCTTTGTTGGCTATACGCAACTCCGCGGCACGCTTTTCCTTCTCCTCATTCTGAAAGGCCAGCTCCTTGTTGGCTCTTATCAACTCTGCCGACCGCGTTTCCATTCTGACTTCTTTCATAATCGTATTTAATTTAACCACCTGTTGCCGAAACCCTGACTTTGAAACTTGTTGCAATCCTTGAGTGATATTGAGGGTAATAGAGGAAAGGCAGACAGGTGGTTTGCTATTTTTTCTTATATGAAAGCCATACTAAAATACCTCCTAATCCAATAACTGCAATGCCCACCAGAGGCGATATATTAAGATTATGAGGTTTGTCCGCAGTGATTTCGAGTTTCCCGAAATCTACTACTTTCTCTTTGGTAAAAACTGTTACTAAAGAGAAAACAGATAGTCCCAGACCTACGATAATAATTATGATTCCTATTGTTTTCATAAGAAATTCCAGCGATATTAAAGTTCAGAAATTATCTTATGTAACTCTTCCTTTGATTTACCCAGCTTGATCTGCAGCCGTCCGTACAACTCCTCTTCCTTGCCCTCTGCGAGCAAAAGATCATTGTCAGTTAAGATTGCAAATTTCTGTTTTAGCTTACCTTTTGTTTCGTTCCAGTTTCCTTTTGCTTCTGTTGTGTTCATTTTACCTGTTATTACTGTGAAATCATTTTCACAGTATAAAGGTTCCTCTTTTAATCATGTGATTCATTACATAATTAAATAGAAAAGTTGCAAAATTCTCACACAGGGGACATAAGGACGCACATCGTGTACCCTATGTACCGGTAAGGGGCGGTAGCTACATATAGGCACCACGACTTTACCCACTTAACGCTCTCCTTTCTAAAAAACAGAAAAACTCCCTTGAAGTTTTCCACATGGTTAAGTACCATATTATCTGTAGGTAAACAGAGATTTTCGGTTATTTTTGTTTTTGATCTGCCAGTTGTTTTAAGAAAAGCCTGTTTATTAGCATATTACAAATGAATTTTCTGCAAAACCCTTAGAAAACACTTTCGCATGTCGTTCATTATGCGATAGTTGCGAAAATAACTGGCAGATCTGTCCCGTCCTGAAATAGGTTGACACAAAAACAGTGTCAATTTATGAAGAAAAGAAGAAGCAAGACAAGTCCTACAGAAAGCAGATCCTTGAACGAGCGTTTTAAAAAGCTGATTGTATCTCGTATCGAGAAGCATGGAATAGAACTAGATGAAGCAGTTCAGAGGTATCATGTCAGGAATAAATCCATATTGATAGAATGGATAAGAAAATATGGTATTTTTGATGTCGATTACATAGTAGTTCAACCCATGAAACCATCAAAAGACACCTCTGAAGTCAAGAAGCTAAAAGAGTTGCTAAAGGCTAAGGATGATGAGATCACGCGTCTTAAGAAAGAGGCTCATCTGAACAGGCAGAGAGAGATTATGGTTGAAGCCATAATTGAAGTTGTAAGGGAAGATTACAACATCGATCTGTCAAAAAAAGTTATCCCCGGGTTATTGAAAGGTACATCTTCAAAGGAGGAGAAGGAGGAGTAAAATGTGCCTGTCAGTTACTCGGGAAAAGCAGACAATCTTACTATAAACGGAAAAAGAGATCCACGAGCAAGCGGATCAGGGCTTATGCGGCTATAGCTTTGGCAAAAGAGAAGCGAGCTGAACTCCCTCGTCTGGGAACCCGTAAACTATACCACCTGCTCTATCCAGAGCTAAGGCAGATAAATGTTGGCAGGGATATGTTCAACACAATGCTAAAAGTTAACGGATTGCTTGTAAAACCTTTAAGACAGTACAGAACCACCACAAACTCAACTCATTTTTTCAAGAAATATAAGGACCTGATTGCAGGGATGAATATATCCAGACCGGAACAGGTGTGGGTAAGTGACATTACATACATCTCCCACCGGCAGCGTCACTACTACCTTTCTCTTGTAACAGATGCCTACTCAAAGAGGATAATGGGCTACAACATAGACATGAACATGAACGTAGAGTTCGTTCTTGAAGCTCTTAAAATGGCAATTAAAAACAGGGAGTATAAAATGAAACTAATCCACCATTCAGACAGGGGGGCCCAATACTGCTGCGCAGAATATCAGGATATGCTGCGAAGATCTGGGATAATTACCAGCATGACCGAAAACCATGACCCTTATTCGAATGCAATAGCAGAAAGGGTTAACGGCATTCTGAAGCAGGAGTTCTTACTGGAAGGCAGGGATTGCTCGTTTAATGAACTGAAAGTTATTGTAAAACACTCTGTTGACGCTTATAACAATCTACGGCCGCATTTTTCCTGCTCACTGCTTACTCCTTCAAAAATGCACAGACAGAGACTTCTAAAAAGGAAAGAATATAAAATCAAATTTTTAGAGCAAAAATCAAACTAAGGAATGAACTCAATTTATTATATTTGTAAAAATCGTGTCAACCTATTTCAGGACGGGACAATCAACATTGAAGTTCGATGCTAACAGAAATGCCAATGTTGATAATGGCAGCCGTGTAAGCTGGCAGGCTACCTGCCAGCTTAGTTTACGTGGCACGATAAGTGGTATTAATCTTATATTCAGACCAGTATAAATTAAACAGATCAAATATATTTGGTTAACATGGTTATTTATAGCAATATACCACTTATTGTGCCACGAGGAAGCATGTAGATAGTGCCTTTTCACAAAATGTTGTTTGATTAAGTCTCTGTCAGGTAGCTATTTGCTAAAATCTACTGCAAAGCATCGAGCTATGCCACGGCAGCAAAGTATCTATGCTTCATATGTGGGAAACATCAAGGAAGTTTTCTTCCTCTTTGTAACTTATTGAAACTCGCCATTCTTCGGTAGCAGTTTGGCCTCCGAAGCCACCCATTAGCATTTACATTAGCAAATTAGCACACTAGCTACTTAAACCGCTCAATATCGACCAATGACAACAGGCATTTCCGGTCTTCTCCGGTAACGATTCCTTCCATGTAAACCTGGCATAATGGATTGTTGTAATACCCAAGCAAGACATTACAAGACTCTTTTGCGTTACTTACAAAAACCTTTGTGAAGAAATTGTTGAAATCAGACAATGATTTTTCTGTGACAAACAATTTGAAATTACTGTTAATGAGACTGAATCTTCTGTCGCCAAGCATCTCGGCGCCTGTAAAATTCAGGTCATGAATGGTACCCTCAACATCAAGAATAAAGTAGCCGATAGGTGCAAGATCGTATAACATTGTGAATTTTCTCAGAGCCTCCTCAGCTGTTTCATACGCAATCGTCAGCTCTTCGTTTTGCATCTCAAGCTCAATCTGATGTACCTGAAGTTCATGTGTGAGCTTTTTAATGTCCGTTTCAGACTCAGGAACTCCCTTTATGGCGTTTTTTTCCAGAAGTTGCTCCTCTGCTTTGATTCTCAACATGTGGGGATCAGTAAAATTCAGATCATCGTTACTCATGACTTAGATGTTTTTTTGTTTATTATAATAATTCCTGCTATTGTTTTGTTGTCGTTGAAAAGTTTTTTTGCCGTCCATTCTATAACCGATACATTTCCGTCCGCTCCTTTCATTTGCATTTTAAATATTCCTCCCTGTGTATCCTTAAGCTGTTTATGCATTTGCAATTCAACTCTTTTTTGTTCAGGTTCGGGAACAAGAAGCTTTATGAAGTTCTGATTAAGTGCATTCTGACTCTTCAACCCGAAAAATTTTTCCGCCTCGGCATTAAATTCTGTTATATTCCAGTCAGGTGATAATTTTATTATTATATCAGTTGATACCTCAAGTATCAAATTAAACATTTGCTCCCTCTCCTGCAGTTTAATTTCTATCTGTTTGAGGTCCGAAATATTAACAAATGTAATGACAAGCCCGTCAATCCTGTCGTCGTATGTACGATACGGCATGATACGAATAGAAAACCATCGCCCGTCCTTTGTAATTATCTGCTTTTGAATAAATACCAATGACTTCAACACCTCCTTGGCATCGGAAAGCAATTCGGGATAAATAAGATCTGAAGACTGGTCGGTAAAAGGCCGGCCTATATCGCTTTTTATAAGTTTGAAAATACTTGTTGCCTGATTTGTAAAGCGACGGATATTCAAATCTTTATCCAGGAACATCGTTGCAATATCTGTGCTGTTGAGCAGATTCTTCATATCATTATTTACGCGGGTAAAGTCGTCAATTTTTGTCTGTAACTCTGCGTTTACGGTTTGAAGTTCCTCGTTCAGGCTCTGCATCTCCTCTTTAGAGGTTGTTAGCTCCTCATTGCTCGACTGCAACTCTTCATTTGTAGATTGCAACTCTTCGTTGGTAGATTTTTGTTCCTCCTGAGAAGTTTGCATCTCTTCCAAGGTGTTTTGGAGTTCTTCTCTTAAAAGCTGTAACTCCTTCTCCATTTCCGCCTGCTTGATACTTTTTAAAGCCTTTCCTGTTTTTTTATCTATATCCATGACAGCATGAATCTTTGAGACGTCAGTAAAAACTATCATCAACATCCCGTTCAGCAGTTCCGGCTTATCAATCCATTGAATACTCAGATCAATTATTTGAGAACCCCCGTTTGTCCCAACTTTTACATTGTGCACAACAACAAGTTCCTTCTTTGCGATAGCCTGACGAAAAGCAGATGGGAATTCATTTCTCAAACCATCCCTGAGCATGGCGAAAATATTCATATTAGCTTTCCCTACCGATGGTTCAAGATATTTTCCTGTATGACCGCTAATGTATATAATATCCCCTTTATCGTTCACAAGTACTCCCGGAGGAGAAAAATGCTGCAACATTATTTCATCGGCAAGTGTTTGTATGTTCTGCGGTTTACTTACAGGAACCTGATGTTCAATATCAACTATAACAGGTCTGGATCGTGAAAAGGAAGAGGGGAAATCGTATAATTCCGGCGTGACCGTTGGAAAAGAGCGGTTATAAATCTTAAGTTTAGCATCTACTTGCGAAAAAATATTACTTTGTAATCCCAAAGTCTCGGCACTCCCTAGAACCATGTATCCTTCCGGTATAATACTATAGTAAAAGAGTCCCAGTAATTTTTTCTGCAACTCCACATCCATGTAAATGAGTAGGTTACGACAGCTCAAAATATCTATTTTTGTAAATGGCGGGTGCGAAATGATGTTATGTTTGGCAAAAACCACCATCTCCCTTATTTCTGCTTTTACCCTATAACCCTCATCTGTTGCTGTAAAAAAGCGTTTAAGCCTGTCTGGAGACACATCAGTTTCGATGTTCAACGGATAAAGGCCTTTCCGGGCGGCTTCTATAGCTTCGTTATCAAGATCTGTTGCGAATATCTGTAGAGTATATCCCTCTGTTGGTTTTAACTTCTCCTGCACCTCTTTAAATACCATTGCCAAAGAATAGGCCTCTTCTCCTGTGGAACATCCTACTACCCATGAACGTAACTGGGTACCTTTGGGTTTGTGGGCAATAATTGCAGGAATGATTGTCTCCTTTAACTTATCCCAAACTGCGGTATCGCGAAAAAAACTTGTAACACCTATCAACAATTCTTTAAGAAGTATCTCAAGTTCCTTTGGGTTTTCCAACAAAAAATTGACATACAACGATATTTTTTCAATTTTATGAACTCCCATTCTTCTCTCAATACGCCTGTACACTGTATTTTTTTTATAAAGAGAAAAGTCGTTGCCGGTGACAGTTCTTAGCAGAATTATAATTTTTTCCAGAGCACTGTTGTCCCTGATATCTGTCTCCACACTCTTTTTTGCCACAGGAGAATGTTTAATCAAATCAATCAGTTTTGAATGCAATTCTTTGGCTGGAGCAACAATGTCAATAACAACTGATTCCATGGCATTACGGGGCATGCTGTCAAATTTGGCATCCGCAGGATCCTGAACCATAACTATGCCATTGTTCTCTTTTATGGCTTTCATCCCTATGCTGCCATCGGAGCCCATTCCTGAAAGAACCACTCCAACGGCAAATTCCATAATGTCATCTGCCAGGGAACGCATAAAGAAGTCGATGGGCAATCTTAGTCCTCTTGACTCAGTCGGTTCAAAGAGGTGCAAGACCCCTTTTAATATCGACATACTTGTGTTTGGCGGAATTACATATACCGTATTTCTATTTACTACCATACGGTCCTTAACCTGCTCGACATTCATTTTTGTAATTCTCTGTAACAACTCCGGCAACATACCCGTGTGGGTTGGGTCCAGATGTTGAATCACAACGTATGCCATTCCGCTATTTTCAGGAACTTCGCTTAGAAATTGTTCCAATGCCTCGAGCCCTCCTGCCGATGCCCCTATAGCAACTATCGGGAACTGTTCAGGCAGTATTTCTTTATTTAAATTTATTAAAGATAGTGGAGAGATAAGTTTTGGAGGTTTCATCGGTGCCAATATTAAAGAATATCACATTCATATTAATACAAATAACGCAAAAATTTATCAGAATCCATCAACTATAGCCTAAATCCTATAGTAGCCTGATACCATACATTTTTGTATCGAGGAGTGGTTGATGTGCCGTCACCTTTATTTGCCTGTATATCCCAACCAATTCTGGTTCCGATTACAATTCTTTTCAGGTTAAAATCAATACCCCCAAGAAAACATAATATATTTTTTCTGATGTTGTCGTTGTTAAATTCGTTTTCCTGATTTGTGTTGACAATTGCGCTGTTAAACTCATATTTGTCACTCACAAGGAACGAGTATTGCGGACCGGCCACAATGGTAATAAGAGAAATAGGTTTAAGGGCAAACAACAATGGCACATCTATAAAATTACTAGTATAGGTAAAATTGTAGTTGCTCCCTAGAATTGAACCTGATCCTTTATACCCCTTCTGCGAGAATAAGACTTCGGGTTGTACCCCAAAATATTTGCCCAGAGGTATTGCTACAAATGCTCCGGCAGCCAGACCAAACTTTGCATCAGCATTAAATTGTTCTCCTTCCGAGTCATAAACATTAGATATGTTTACACCGGCTTTTAATCCAAATGATAATTTTTCCCTGAAACTTATTTCGTTTCTCTGGGCAAAACTGCTACTTACTATAAGAGTAGCAAATACGGTCATTAATATTGCTTTTTTCATTGTTCAAAGATGAGGCTACCTTGTAAGTAAGTCGTTACATCTTTTTGAGAAAATGTTACATAATTCGCAGGTTTTCCTAATGTGTGAATGATGTAACATCCTAACCAAGTTGTGTAACATAATCTATATTATTGTTTCGCAACTTTGTGAAGTTACAATTCACAATAAACAAAACAAAATGAGAAAATTAACAACAACTTTTTTATTCCTTATGGTAATCTCTGCAACTAGCATGTTTGCACAGGGAAGGTTTGATAATGAGAGGTATGGCAATACTTTAAATTTAGGGTTGGGCCTTGGCGGTTACGCCGGTTATTACGGATACGTGGGCACCATTGTACCAGTATTTCATGCTAATTACGAGTTTGACGTGGTTCGGAACTTCACATTGGCCCCTTTTATCACATTTTACACATATCGCAAAGACAACTATCGTGAAACTGTTGTTCCAATGGGAGTAAGAGGCACCTATTATTTTGATTACCTGCTTAATGCAAATCCAAAATGGGACTTCTATCTGGCAGGCTCATTAGGTTTTGCACTTCGCGGTACAACATGGGACAATGGATACACAGGCAGCAGGGACGATTATAACAGGGGTGCTCCACTGTTTCTTGATTTTCATGCAGGTGCAGAATACCATATTTCAGAAAAACTTGGTGTATTCCTTGATCTGTCAAGTGGTGTATCGACAATAGGGCTGGCTATTCATTAGGGGATGTGCGACCCTAAGTACCCTATATCGGAATGGTGAAGTGGAAGGTGGAGCCCTTGTCGGGCTCGCTCTCTACCCATAGCCTCCCTCCAAGTATCTCTACATATGCTTTAGAAATAGCAAGGCCCAGACCGGACCCCTCGAAGCTTCTGTTTACTGATTCGCTTCCTTGCCGGAATCTTTCAAAAATGACTTCTTGCTTTTCCGGTCTTATTCCTATACCTGTGTCCATTACAAAGAATTCTAAAAAAATGTCCTTTTTTTTATATCCCAGCTCTATCTTACCAATGGGTGTGAATTTAAGGGCATTCTTTATTAGGTTTATCAGAATTGCATCTATCTTGCCCTTGTCCGAATTTATTATTGAATCATGATCGGACAATCCTTTATGTACAAGAAATCCAATGTTTTTTTTATCGGCTTCCGGTTTGAAAAAACCGTATAAATCATCTATCTGCTCGTTAATGCTATAAGTCGAAAGATTAATTTCCGTAAGACCGGCTTCAATCTTGGAAATGTCTATCAGGTCGTTTATAATGCCGAGCATCCTTTTCCCACCCATCTCTATAAAGCCTATGAATTCATGAAGATCCTCACTCGAAATTCCTGGTTCTTTAAGCATTTCTGCAAAACCGAGTATACTGTTAAGAGGAGTACGTATTTCGTGACTTATATTAGCAAGAAAAGAGGTTTTGAGACGGTTACTCTCCTCCGCTTTATCTTTTGATTTTATCAGTTCCTGCTCTGCCTGGTACCTGTGCGTTATATCACGCCCTATGCCCAAAACACCAATAAGTTCTCCTTGTGATCCGTATATTGGTGTTTTGATTGTCTCCAGAAATGCACTATGGCCATCGTCTCCAAATGTAATCCACTCTTCATTTTTAGTAGGAATTCCTGCTTCCATTGCCATTTTGTCTTTCTCACGGAAAAAATCGCCTAATTCCTTACCTACAAAATCATAATCGGTTTTACCGGCAATTTCGGATTCAGGAGCATTGAAAAATCGCTCGAACATTGTGTTACATGCGAGGAATACACCCTCTTTGTCCTTAAGCCAAATCATGTCTGGAATTGTCTGAAAAAGCGTCCTCATCTGCCTCTCACTTGTACGGAGCGCCTCTTCGCTTTTTTTTCTTGCATTATTCTCGCTGTTTAAATCCTCCAGAAGATTAAGCGTTGCTAAATGGGTCTCATTGAGCTCACGTGTTCTCTCTTCAACCAATGCAGTGAGTAACTCATTTTCTGTATGATTGCGACTGTTGTCACTTGTTATTCTTGTCATCCTACAATTTTATACTTCTCCTTCTGGCCAGATTTCAAGAGAAGTTCATTTACCTCTTTTTTTAATTCTATCATTGCAAGCTCTCTCCCAACAGTCAGATCATGAAAACGTTGCAATTCATCCATTTTTGCTTTCAACGACTCCTCTGCCATATGTCGTATCTTTTTTCCCTTAGCTTCATCCAAGGCACGCTTTATTGCAACAGGCAATCTGACAAGTCTGTCCTTTAATACATAATCCACTGCTCCCAGTTTAATAAGTTCGATTGCAGTCTCCTCGCCAATAGAACCGGATACACAAATGAAAGGTATATCGGGGCATATCTCGTTACATATTTCCAATGCCCCAAAAGCGTCGAACCCAGGCAAATTGAAATCTGCAAGGATTACATTGTACTCGTTATTCTGAAGAGAAGCTAAAAAATCACGTTTGTTCTCGACTCGTGTTATAGTCATAGTTATCCCTGAACTTCTGAGGTTTTCTCTAATCAGCTCGAAATCCTGAATATTGTCTTCGAGAGAAAGGATAGATAATGTTGTTTCCAAATCTGTTTTTTCTTTCATAAAATCTCCTCCAGACATTTAGGTATAGTAAAACAGAATGTCGCGCCCTTGTCCGGACTAGCTTCTGCCCATGTCCGTCCTCCGTGTTTTAGAATAATCTTTCTTACGTTGGCCAGACCGATACCAGTTCCTTCAAACTCCTGCATTGTATGCAACCGCTGAAATACACCAAACAGTTTTGTTGCATACTTCATGTCAAAACCAACCCCATTATCACGGACAAAGAAGATAAATTCATCCTTATCCTCCTTATAATCAATATTTATAATGGCTTCTTCTCTCGTTTTTGTATACTTTACAGCGTTGTCTATCAGATTGACCCAAACCTGACGCAATAAATTATAATCTCCCGAAACTGTAGGTAAATCTGCTATTATCCAGTTTATCTTTCTGCCTCCTGAAGCAGTTTTTATCTGAGACAGCACCTCCTCTAACAACACATTCATATTAAAAGATGTCATTTTCATTTCTGCCCTTCCGGTTCTTGAAAAACTTAAAAGATCATCTATCAAAACTCCCATCTTTTTGGCAGAATCGTTAATTACAGCGAGATAATGTAGATGTTCCTCTTCCAATAAACCTTTAGCGTCTTCAGACAATATATCAGCAAATCCGCTGATATGTCTTAATGGAGCACGGAGGTCGTGTGAGACCGAGTAGCTGAACGATTCCAGCTCCTTGTTAATAGCCTCAAGTTGAGAGGTTCGTTGGGCAACCCGATGTTCAAGATCTTCGTTAAGCCTTCTGATCTCCTCTTCAGCTTTTTTGTGTTCTATAATCTCATCCCTTAATGCTTTGTTTGCAATAAGTAGCTCTTCCGTACGTTCTTTCACTCGTATTTCAACTTGGTCGTATGCTTTCTGCAGCTCTATATTTACCTTTTTTAGCTGGGCCGGACTTGGAATGGACAAAAGTTTTGGTAAAACAGGCCATACTGCAACTGCCGTAGCAATTGAAATTATTGCACAAATGGAATCAACAGCAGCCTGACCCCAGTTTACCGGCCACCAAAGGCCAATTACATGCATAATATGAGTGGTGCCACAAGCAAGAATGAATAGTCCGAACAGGAATATTATCCAGGTAAAAGGCATATCCTTTCTCTTTCTGACAAATACTATAAGGAAAAATGGAATTGATGCATATGATATGGCTATCAAGGCGTTAGATATTGCCATAACCATCATCAGGAAAGGTGTCATTTCACCGGCAGTTGCACCTTTTATCTCCATATCGGCCCCTGGCATCAGAACCATTGGGCCTATAATCAGAATGGCCAGAGCAACGGCAGGAGCAACTATCCGGGGCAATAGTTCCAATCCCTGTCTAAAAAGAGTTTTTTTGGGAGCAAATGTCTGCACCTTGAATTTTCTCAAACGTAGGCTGTTGGTAATGACAAATATAGAACTGAATGCCATTGCACCTGCCGCAAACATGGGACTCAACAAACCATAGGCGGCAACAGGGATCAATGCTACATTATAAAACAGTGCCCAGATAAGATTTTGGACAATTGTCTGAGAAGTGGCCCTGGATAATGATATCGCTTTACCAACTCCCGACAACTCTCCGCTGATTAGCGTTATCCCGGCAGTAGCCATGGCAATGTCGGTTCCTGTTCCAATTGCAATTCCCACATCTGCCTGCGCCAGTGCCGGTGCATCATTGATGCCATCGCCAACCATTGCTACTGTGGGATGAGCATAATTACCCAAAGAGCCCGATGTCTGCAGTTTTTTTATTGCCTCTGCCTTGTCTGCCGGCAACACCTCTGCCAGCACCCTTTCTATACCCGCCTGTCTGGCTATTGCATCTGCTGTATTCTGATTGTCCCCGGTAATCATTATAATATCCAGTCCAAGCTTTCTAAGTTCTGCAATGGCCTCTTTTGCCCCGGGTTTTATAGTATCTGCAACTGCAATCAAGCCAACAGGCACCGGAGATGTACTTTCGTCTATAGGACCAACCGCAACTATCATTGTAGTCTTACCCTCCTTTTGCAACCTTAGCACCTCTGCCTGCAGGGGTTCAATATTAATACCTTCATTCTGCATCATCCTCGGATTACCAATGATAAGAGACTGATAGTCTACTATTGCCCGTATACCAAAACCGCTATGAGAGAGAAACTGTTTGGGGTCAGATAGTTCAATCCCTTTTTCCCTGGCATCTTTTACAATTGCCCGCCCTAGAGGATGCTCCGAACCGAGTTCTGCACTCGCTGCAAGACGAAGGATTTCATCAGAATTATGATTTTCAAGTACCACAATATCGGTGACGCTTGGCTCTCCTGTAGTTATTGTTCCTGTTTTGTCCAACACTACAATATTCACGTTGCCGGCACGTTCAAGAACTTCACTGTTTTTGAACAATATGCCATTTTCTGCCCCTTTTGAAGTTCCTACCATTATGGCAGTGGGTGTTGCAAGTCCTATCGCACACGGACAAGCAATCACCAGTACTGCAATGGCATTAATCATGGCTCCGGTCCAATCCAGTTGAGCAACCCATACCCAACCGATAAATGTAAATAAAGCAATGCCGATTATTATTGGCACAAAATACTTCCCTATCTCATCTGTAAGTTTCTGTATGGGAGCCTTGCTACCCTGAGCTTGCTGGACGAGTCTTACTATCTGAGACAGGGTAGTGTGTTTACCTACCTTAGTGGCCTCAAACCTGATTAATCCCTCCCTGTTTATAGTTGCGCCAATTACTTCATCGCCCGGCCCCTTTACAACCGGCATAGATTCACCTGTAATCATAGACTCCTCAAATGCCGATTTTCCTTCACTTATAATTCCGTCAACCGGCACCTTCTCACCGGGACGCACAACAATAGTGTCACCAACAACAACATGCTCAATTTTTATTTCTGTTTCTATACCATCTCTAATTACAGTAGCGGTCTTTGCCCGAAGCCCCATAAGAGCCTTAAGAGCCTCAGATGTTCTTCCCTTAGCCCTTGTTTCCAGATATTTACCAAGTTTTATAAGAGTTATTATTGCAGCTCCCGTTTCAAAATATACATTGGGACTGTCAATTATTCCTAAAGTAACGCAGAGGCTTGAAAAGTAAGCTGCTGACGAACCAAGCATAACGAGAACGTCCATGTTTGCACTGCCAAAACGAAGACTCTTGAATGCTCCAATATAAAATTGCCAGCCCACAACAAACTGCACAACAGTAGCTGCAAAGAGCATTACAAACCGGTCATTCTCAAATCCTACAATGTGAAAGTCACGCATCATGCTGTAAATGATGAGTGGTAAAGTAAATATGACTCCTATAATGAGCAGGTTCTTCTGTTTTGCAAGTTCAGACGCACGCAATCTGGCCTCAACATCTTCCATCTCTTCTGTTTCACCTGCCAGAACCAGGTCAAACCCTGCCTTCCTTATTATTCCGGCCAGCTCTGCAATGCTTATGACTCCTGGAATATATTCGATTGCTGCGTGTTCTGTGCCATAGCCAACACTAGCTTCAAGGACACCATTCTGTTTTTTGAGCAATTTTTCAAGAGTCAAGGCATCTGTATTATCCTGCAAGCCTGTAATGGGAAGCTCCGCCTTTCCGGTGGCCACTCCATAACCTATCTGCTTTACACAGGAAATTATATCTTTCTCATTAATCTGAGAAGGGTCAAATGTTGCATTAAGTTTCTCCCCTGCAAAATCTACATTGGCATCAATAACACCGGGTAATTTGCGTACATTTTTCTCGACGGCCATTGCACAATTGCTGCACGAGAGACCCGTAACGGGCATAATAATGTTTTTTTTGTTGTTCATCTGATTTTTTCTCATTATCCGTATTCATATGACAACAATTTTCCGGCTTGTTGGTTCTTATGAGTTGGTTATGGTAAAATAAAATACCGATCCCTTACCCTCTTCGCTCTCTACCCATATTTTCCCTCCCTGCTTATCTATAAACTCTTTACAGATAATGAGTCCCAGTCCTGTACTTGGTTCTCCGTCTGTTCCTGTCCTGTTTGTCTGGTTACCGAGCTTGAAAAGTTTGTCTACCATTGAGTTGCTCATCCCTATACCTGTGTCCCTTATTGATATTTCAACACTTTTTCTGGAAGTTGTCCTTGCCTCAATTACAACCTTGCCGTTTTTAGCAGTAAACTTGACTGCATTGGAAACTATGTTTCTTATAATTGTCTGCAGCATATTACTGTCGGCATAAACCATTGTATTATAAGGAATATCGTATGTTATTGTAATCCCTTTCTTATTAGCAGAATCAATTACAAGCGCTATACTCTCCTCCACAATAGGAATAAGTTCAATCTGAGCAGGATAAAATGGAATAGAACCTTGTTGAATGCGAGACCATTGGAGCAGATTTTCCAGTAAACGGAACAGATTTGTTGCCGATTTCCTCATACTAACTGCAATCTCTTGTAGCTGGTCCATAGAAAGGGTTTCCAACTCCTCTGCCATTACCTGGGTAAGTCCGAGAAAACTGCTGAACGGGCTCCGAAGATCATGTGCTATGATTGAAAAAAGCTTGTCTTTTTCTGAATTGATAATTTGCAGTTCTTCGTTTTTTTCTGTCAACTGGCTGGTTTGTTCATCTACTTTCAACTGTAGTATCTGCTTGTCGAGCATTAGTCTTCTCTCCCTGTAAATGATTAATCCATAAATTAATCCAATCAAAATTAAAACAGATAGAATATAAAACCACCATGTGTTCCACCATGGGGGCCTTATGGAAAAATGATAGCTTACCTCGTTACTCCAGTAACCTTCACTATTCATTGCCTTAACCTTGAAATCATATTTGCCCGATTTAAGGTTCCCATATGATACCTCTGTCCTGTCCGTGGGAACGTTCCAGTTATCGTCCAGTCCTTCAAGCATAAACTGGTATTGCATTTTTTTTGTTTGTGTATGCGATATACCGATAAAACTAAATGTGATATAATTATGCTTATGAAAAAGACTAAGCTTTTCAGGTAGACCATACCATCTTGAAATACTGTCGAATTTAAATTTATTAATACTCAGTCCATTGTGCAATATAATGGTTGTATCTCTTTTCAAGGCTAGCTCTGTCCACGGGATATTTTCATTGAACAGCTGAATATTTGTTAATTGCAGACTCAAGGTAACAGAGTCTGCCTTCTCCGCTTCTGTGTGAAAAATTGTAAGTCTGTCATTTGTCCCAACCCATATATCTCCATCATTATCCTCTGCCATGGCTCCCATATTGCATCCAATACCAATGAACCCATCTTCATAGTTATAACTTTTGAAGAGCGGCATGGTCATATTATCCTTGATCCTCTTGAGAGAGGCTGCCTTAAGCAGATTCAATCCAAAACGGGTCCCGGCTATAATGTTTCCTTTTGAGTCCTGAATAATACTTAAAACATGGTTGTTGTTGAGACCAGCATCATCGGCATACCTTGTAAATACCTCTCCGTCATATCTTATTACACCCTCTCCCCCCGTACCGAACCATAGGTCCCCATCTTCGTCCTGAACTATGCTATAGACTGTATTACTAAAGAACCCGTGTTCCTTTGTATAATGAATAAAACTTTTTCCATTATAACATGTAAGACCGCCAATATCTGTTCCGAACCAGATATTTCCTCTTTTGTCCTCCATGATACAAAGCACGTTATTGGCGCTCAGACCCTGCTTTTTTGTATAATTGACAAATTTGGTCCCGTCAAACATAGATACTCCGGAACCATAAGATGCAAACCAATAGTTATTATTACTATCCTGATAGATTTTCCTTATTGCATTGCTGCAGAGACCTTGATCCGTAGTATAGGATAATGTAGTTTTGCCATCAAATCTTGACACTCCCCAGCCATCGGTGCCAAACCAGATATTTCCGGCGTTGTCCTGGAGAATGCTGTAGATACGACTGTTACGCAAACCTTCTTTTTCCCCGAACTTAGAGAAATAATTATGTTTAACACTATCCTCCTTGCCAAATGTGTACTTTGTAACGTAGCCACCAAATGTGCCTAGCCACAGATTGCCGGTAGTGTCCTTGAGGATACTCATTACTCTGCTATTAGTCAATCCCTCATTAGCAGAAAGATGTGTAAACAAATCACCACCAAACCTGGTAAGACCCGCTCCTCTTGTTCCAAACCACAGGTTGCCTTTTTTGTCTTTTAGGGAACTTCTTACATATTCCGCGCTCAATCCCTCCTTAAGACTATAATAGGTAAAATATTTTCCGTCGAACTTTGTAAGACCATTCTCTGTTGACCCAAACCACATATTACCCTCTTGGTCCTGAGTAATTGTTCTTATCGCATTCCCCCCAAGTCCTTCTTTTTCCGAATAAATTGTAAATTTCTTTCCGTCAAATCTGGCAACTCCGTTGCTTGCAGAACCTAACCAGATGTTTTCATTGCTGTCCTTGAAAAGATTGCCTATAAAGTTCTGTATCAATCCCTCTTTTTCTGAATAGTTTGAAAAAGAGATTCCATTAAATACAGATATCCCTCCTCCATTGGTGGCTATCCAGATATTACCTGAATTATCCTCAAGTATGGCCCTGACATCATTATGACAGAGACCCTCTTTATCAGAAAAATTCGTAAAAGATTTTCCATCATATTTCGAAGCCCCTTCTCCTGTCCCAAGCCAGATGTTTCCGCTGCTATCCTCAAATATAAAGTTGACAACATTGCTGGGCAGACCTTCAGATATTGTGAAGTTTGTAAGATACCTGCCATCGAATCGCGTTACTCCTCCGTTGAAAGTGCCAAACCATAGATTCTCCTTGCTATCCCTGAAAACAGACAGAATAAGATTATTATTAAGCCCTTGCTCTGTTGTATAGTGAGAAAAATACTTTCCGTCATATCTTGTCAGTCCGTCATCGGTACCCATCCACAGGTTTCCCATTCTATCCTGAGTAAGAGCTCTCACCTGATCATGCCTTAATCCCTGCAACTTACTGAAACTACTGAAATTCTGAGGATTTACATCTTTAATATATGCGTCTTTCACTGGAACTACATCGGGAGCCTTACAGAAAAATGGATTTTCAACCGCCTTGACTGGAACAGGTAACAAAAAACCATCTTTTCCCATGGTGCAAACAACGGGAGTTAAGGACTTTATGTCTTTTGGTCCAATTAATGAATGAATGTTTGAATTTTCAGGAGCTTCACTTAATTTGCCAACCTTTACAACTTCGGGTTCCCCGGCAGGAATTACTACTGGTGCCGTCAAACTGTCTGCCGGTAATGTATATCCCACAATTGTTGCCGTTTTGGGCGACTTGTACATTAGGCCGGTATTGTTCTCCTGAGAGGAGCAGGCAGATAGTAAAGCTAAAAGTATAAATATAACGGATTTAGAGGTCAGAATTTTTAGGTCACTCATATTTTCAGCTTTAGGGTTATTGGTATTAGTAAATAACTCTACTAATTTATCATTTTTTATCGGGTATTGAAAATTTTTCTAAAGAGGTACTCGTGGCACGTTAAATGGCATATTGCTATATATGACCATATTAATTAACGTATTTGATTAAAGAATTGTTGAAAAAAAATTATAAAAATTTGAAAACTTAACAAATACCACTTATCCTGGCACGATTGTTACTAACGTCTCTGGCAGAGTCATTAAAACATCTCTGCCATTTCTCTCATTTCCTCTTTTCTCTTCTCCTCAACAAAACTCGAGTTGAATGCGTTCTGTACTAGTTTTAGTATCTCCTCTTCTGACAAATCCAGAGCCTTGGCAACAGCCAGATAATTTTCATTGAGGTAACCTCCAAAATAGGCAGGGTCGTCGGAGTTTACAGTAACAAGGAGCCCTTTCTCAATCATCGTTTTCAACGGATGGTCCTTCATATCACTCACCACTTTCAGTTTCAAATTTGAAAGAGGACACACAGTCAAAGGTATCCTGCGAATGGCCAGTTCCATAACAAGTTTGTCATCGTCCAGCGAATGATTACCATGATCCACCCTAGACACCTTTAGCAGATTCAAAGCTTCCCATACATATTCAGCCGGCCCCTCCTCTCCCGCATGTGCAACTGTAAGAAACCCCTCCTGTCTGGCTTTATCAAATACCCTTTGAAACCGGGCTGGAGGATTGCCCACTTCTGCAGAATCCAGCCCAATTGCTGTTATCAGATGCTTGTATTCAAGTGACTCGTTAAGAGTTTTCATAGCAGAATGTTCATCGAGATGGCGTAGTATGCACATTATCAACCGTGAGCTTATTCCCATAACATTACGTGCATCATTCAGGGCCCTGCTTATACCCTTTATTACTGTACCAAATTCCACACCTCTCTCGGTATGAGTCTGTGGGTCGAAGAAAATCTCAGTGTGTATGATATTCTGCGAATGAGCCTTTTCCAGATATGCCCATGTCATATCGTAGAAATCTTGTTCCTTTATCAGAACGCCAGCTCCTTGATAATAGATATCCAGAAATTCCTGAAGATTATTAAAATCATATGCTCTTCTAAGTTCTTCTACAGACGTATATTTAAGTTCTATCCCATTGCGCCTCGATATTTTAAACATTAGCTCTGGCTCAAGTGTCCCCTCTATATGCAGATGCAATTCTGCCTTGGGGATTCCTGTGATGAACTCTTCTACAGACTGATTACTTCTCTTTTTCATTAAGTCCTTATTTTATACTCCCATAATTCAAGGTAATATTAATAATTTTTTACATATCTTTGATTGTTGACTATTTGAGTTATTAATTTTTTTAGAATAAATATCATGAAATTCAGATTATTATATTTTTTAACCATAATTATTGCAATCGCAGGTTGCGATAAAATAAAAGAAGCAGCAACAATCTCAATCAACACTCAGTTAAAAGCAGATATCCCTGTACTTGTAACTGCTGCAATGGTAAAATCATCGGATATAATTACACCGGGAGCGCCTATAATATTCAATAAGACACAGGAACTCAAAATTGAGGACAATGTAGATCTGGCACCATATCTGGCTAAAATAAAGGAGATTGACTTAACTTCTCTTGTCGTTACAGTTTCCGGCCTTACTACCGGCCAGACAATCAATTCGGTTTCTGTTGACATTACCGGTATTGGAACTCTGTTTACACAGACAAACATAACAATGACCAACAATACATTTACACCTGTAATTCAATCGGGAATGCTAGACTTGATTTCAACAAAGCTCCTTGCCGAAAAGAAAATCACAATAACTGTTTCCGGAAGCGCCAGCGGACCACTATCTGTTGTTGTAGGTCTGAATTTGAGTGCCAAGGTTGTGGCATACCTGTTAAAATAGATTCCGGACAGTTACATTTATAGCATCTTAACCATAATTGTCCTCCATGTGTTGACTAGTTCGTCTCCATCGTAAAGGGTACCATATACAAGGCACTCGTCTTCGTCCTTTACTATTATCTCAAACCCTTTCATGCTTGTATCATGTACCTTGAATTTTGAGAATAGCACGTTCCTGTCAATATTAAAATCACCTGTTTGTTTACCAAGAGCAGTGTTGTCGCATTCAAAGCGAAATCTTGATTCGGTCTCTTTGTCTATTTTATAACAGTTACATACTCTTTTGCCATCTATGCAAGTCCAGCTTTCGTTAGATATCACACCCCCGGAAACCATAATTTTTGCCTCTCCAATGGCTCTCAAAATGTTTCCGTCCTTGTCTACAAACTCAGAGTTGGTCATCCATTCGGCCGTATCTGACAGTAAATGCGTTTCTGCTCTCATCTGTTAATCAGGTTTTAAATAAAGACATGAAGGTTAAATAGAAAATAACTGCTATTGCTATAAGTAAAATAACCATATAAAGGAACTGTGCAGAAAACACTCTCCATATTGTGGACCTCCAACCCGACTTGTAAAGTCTTCTGCTTCCTACCACTACATATACCGGAAAAATTAAGATGAGCCAGCTTTCCGGGCTAACCTGCTTTACCGGGAAAATCAAATTTACAGAAATGATTATTAAGAAAATCAAAAAAAGAAAAGTATGTTGATTGATTGCAAATATGAAGTGTGCAAGAAAATATTTCTGTTTTTTCCTGAATAACACCCATAGCAAGAATGCATAAAATGGCATTAATATAAAAAGGCTCCATGAGAGTATGGAAAAGAAACGGGATATATAATAATCTTTATTCTGGTTGATTGTTTTTAGTATATTACTGTCCTCGTCTGTCATATTTTTATTGCTTGTTATATCAATCAAGCTATTGTTCACAGTTGCTGTATCTTTATCCGAAATAGTCATAAGGTTTCCCTCTTTACCAAGCTGGCGGGTTGTAGTGATATTCAAAAGAAGGAAAAAAATTATACTGACGAATATATAAAGACGGAAAGGAGGCATATAACGGGCTCTTTTACCCTCTGCATAGTCCGCAGCCATCTCTCCCGGTTTAAACAATAAAGACTTTATGGTTTTAAATACTCTTGTATCAAATGCCCACATATTGGCCATTATATCAAACAGCAAAACTCTGAACGGCCTGTCTAAATCACTGACAGATTGACCACATTGAGGACAATAGTGTCCTATGAATTCTGTGTCGCAATTTTTGCAAACATTCATCTTTTCGCTTTCTTCGTTCATCTATTGATTCATTTATTTAAATTAAAATTAAGAAAAAATCCGGTTATATTAAATTGTATATTTGTAATAAATTAGTGAGCATTGATTATTAAGCCATTTTTCAACTATCGCATCTTCATATGGGTGCTGCTTGCACTTGCCATTCTTATGGGCGGAGTGTTTCTTGTAATTGCATATACATATAATCTTCAAAAGGATACTGAAAAATATATCGAATCTACCCGCAACAGTGTTAATGTTGCAAAGGAGATGGAGAACGAACTCACTGCAATTAAAGGGTTATCATATGTATATCTGGTAAACAAGTCCAACTCATGGCTGGATTCGCTCAGGGACAGACAGTCTACATTTATAATCTTTCTTGAACGTGCCCGCATAAGTGCCAATACAACAGACGAAGAACTTCTCATTCAACAGATTTCTGCCCTGTTCTCAAATTACGAGCAAAACATACTGCTTGCTGTTTCAAACCTTAAAAATGGCGAGATCAGCAAGGCAAATGTATTACTTGTTCACTCAGCGCAGGAACTTCTTGGCACCATTCAGCAAAAAAGCAATGAATTTATAACGCTTAACAAGAATGCCGAGTTCATACATGAATCGGAAATGGCTCGTACAAACGTTCTAATTTTAAAAATACTTGTCTCTTTGGGAATTGGAGGAATTGCGTCTGGGCTTTTGTTCGGATGGCTGCTTTCAAGAATGCTGTTCGGCCCAATCAATCAGCTGGTACTCAAGGTAAGAGGATCATCGGGAGAGGCTGTTTTAGAACATTTTAAATTTTCTCATGGAGACGAACTGGACGAGTTGGGGGAGAGTATCAAAGATCTTATAAACAGAATAAACCAGGCCAATGCAGATTTGTCGCGCAACAAAGAGCTGCTTCAATACTCAAATAAATTTGCCAATTTGGGAAAAATAGCCCCTACAATTGCTCATGAAATAAGAAATCCCCTTGCGGCAATAAAAATGCTTGTCTACTCAATACGGGAGGATGCAAAGACTACGGGCTCGTTTAAGGAGGAACTCGATATAATTTCCGGTGAAATTGATCGCATAGATAACTTTACAAAGGATTTCCTCAAGTTTGCCAAACCTGCAGACCCAATCTTTGCCGATGTAATTCCTACTGACACCCTTGGCGAAGTGATTCAACTACTCAAGCCCCGTTTAAAAAACAACAGTATTCATCTTATCAATAACTCTGCAAAATGTAAGTTTCACATTATGGCCGATGCCGGTCACCTTAAACAAATCTATCTAAATCTGATACTTAATGCCGTAGAGGTTATGCCTGCAGGAGGCGAACTTACCGTTGATGCCAGTGAGGTAATGGAAGCAGACCTGAATAACCAGAGCGAAATGAGAAAATTCATACGAATGGACTTTATAGACTCCGGCCCTGGTATACCGGAAGCAATAATGAAAACACTTTTTGAGCCATTCATAAAGGGTAGCGACATGGGTGTCGGAATAGGACTTTCGATATCTCAAAGCATAGCTGATTCCCATGGGGGACGTATTACGGCAGAGAATAAGCCGGACGGATCCGGGGCAATTTTCCGGCTTTTCCTTCCATTGATTACTACATAAATTGATAAATTAGAGACCTTTATATGTACAAATTACTTATCGTAGACGATGAACAAAGCGTAAGATATTCCTTTAAAAAACTGCTGAATTCCCCTCATTATACAATTATTGAGGCGAGCGATGCAACAGAAGCCATTGATTCCTTCAGGAGCGGGAAGCCCGATCTGGTAATCCTCGATATTGAGATGCCGGGCAAAGACGGAATTCAGGTACTAAAGGAGATGAATGACATAAATCCCAACATCCCCGTTATAATAATAACAGCCTATGGTTCCGGCGACAGGGTTATTAAAGCTATGAAATACGGTGCTTACGAGTACATCGAAAAACCTTTCGATATCCCCAAGCTTATATTTGTAATTGAAGAGGCGCTTAAAAACTCAAGCAAGGAGGAGACAAAACCTGACGATGCACTGCAGAAGAGAAAAATTGGAATTACGCATGGGGAGGAGACTTTGGTTGGCGAAAGCAATGCAATAAAGGACGTATTCAAGCTTATTGGCCGGGTTGCAACCAGCGATGCCAGTATTTTGATAGTTGGAGAGAGCGGAACAGGTAAGGAGCTTGTTGCCAGAGCGATCCACAAATACAGCGACAGAGCCGGCAAGCAGTTTATTGCCATTAACTGTGCCGCTATTCCCGAACCTCTTTTAGAGAGCGAACTCTTTGGGTACGAAAAGGGATCATTTACCGGAGCAGACAGGCAGAAACAGGGAAAATTCGAAGAGGCCCACAATGGCACACTATTTCTCGATGAGATCGGCGACATGAGTCTCTCTCTTCAGGCAAAGTTGTTGCGTATACTTCAGGAGGGAACATTTGAACGTGTCGGTGGGACAAAAACAATCAAGGTTGATGCACGTATTGTAGCAGCTACAAACCGGAATCTGGAGAATGACATTATAAACAAGCTTTTCCGGGAAGACCTTTATTACAGGTTGAAAGTAATCACCATATCCCTCCCTCCTTTGAGGATGAGGAAGGAAGATATCCCATTATTAACAGAACATTTTCTGATAAAACATTCCAAGGGTGTAAGGACAGAAAGTCCCGTTCTTCTGCCTGAGGCCATGCAGAGGCTGATTGACTATCAATGGCCCGGGAATATCCGGGAGTTGGAAAATGTTATAAAACGAGCAATAATTCTGGCAAAAGGAAGCTTAATTAGTCCCGAACTTCTTTTCGAGGGAATTGAAAAACCTGTTGTCCCCATTACAAATGAAAAGGCAAGACTTTTCTCGTACGTGAACCAAAAGATACTGGATAGTCAGGGCGAGATTTACAAGCTTGCAATTGATGAGTTTGAAAGGGATTTATTACAATGGGCACTGACAAAAGTAAATGGGAACCAGGTTCAGGCAGCAAAGCTTCTTGGAATATCTCGTGTAATGTTACACGAAAGAATGGATAAGTTTCGGTTATAGGGTGCAAATTTTCTTTACACCTTGCAAACTTATTTTGCATCCTTTTAAAAACCCCGGACACACATATTATCGTATTTATTTACTAATGTGTGCGTTATAACGCCTCAAGAAAATTCGACAACATTTCTAAAAAACAAACACCGCACGTATCTTATTCATTATCTGTTTATTATGGGCTTTGGCACAGTTTTTGGAGAGACATGTAGCTATTATTTAACAACTCATAATTTTTATCACAATGAAAAAAATCTTATTTCAATTTTTCACCGTTGCTCTTATGGCCGTATTAGTAATCGGTTGTGCAAAAGCTCCTAAAGCTGAGCTTGCTGCTGCTACTGCTGCTATTGATTCTGCTAAAGTTTTTGAAGCTGACCGTTACCTTGCAACTGAATTCAATGCACTTCAGGATTCACTGAATGCTATAAATGTTGCTGTTGAAGATCAAAAATCAAAAATGTTCTTCTCTCGCGACTACAAAGCAATTAACGAGAAACTTGTAACCATCACTTCAGAAATTGGTGCTCTTAAAGCAAAAACCGAAGAACGCAAAGCTCAGGTTCGTACAGAAGTTCAGGACACACTTAACCTTCTTAATACACTTATCCTTGAAGACAAAGCATTACTAGCTAAAGCTCCAAAAGGAAAAGAAGGCAAAGCTGCTCTTGAAGCCATTCAAAACGACATTACAGTTTTAGACGCTTCTGTTACTGAAATCAACACTCTTATCACCAATGGTGACTATCTTACTGCTCAGGACAAAACCACTGCAGCTAAAGTTAAAGCCGAAGCTATAAAAGAAGAACTAAGTGTTGCTATAGGCAAGAGAAGAAGATAATTTACACATTTTCAGTTGAATTTGTAAATCTAATTAATAAAGCCCTTTTTTTAAAGGGCTTTATTTAAAATATTAAGAATGTTTTTTCGTAAATACACCAAAAAAAAGTTTCTATTCACTATTGGTCTTACCTTATTGCTTCTTGCTGTTATAGCGGGAGCTATCTCTTTTTTCTCCCAAAAGCCCCCCACCGGAAAAATTGAAGCCGGACGTAAAGCTATTGCTGAAGCCATAAAAGAGGAGGCAAACTTATACTCGATACCTGAACTTATGAGCGCAGAAAAGAACTGGGAAGCTGCAATGAATGAGTGGAAGGTGAACAACGGCAAATCACCAATTGTACGTAATTATGAAAAGACCATTATTTTTGCTGATCTGGCTATAGTAAATGCCGTTAAGGCAAAAAAGAATGCGATTAAAAGAAAACAAGAACTCCAGGCTGAGATAGAGAAAAGAATCGCCTCCCTAAGGGAGAGTATAAATTATATTGAGACAGCCAAAGAAAAACTTCCGGTAAATCATAGTGTATGGAAAAAGTATACACCGGTTGCATTAAAACTGGACGAAGTGGAGTCTGCTTTTAAAAGAAACGATCTTACATCTGCAAAAAAAGGTCTGGATTTCATATACTCATCTATAGATAAGATTAAGGAAGAGACAAAAGAGCTTCTAGAAAACTATTTCAGCAGTTTTGATGAGTGGATCCGTCTTGATGCAGAAATGAGACGTCTTTCCAGAATAAACAACTCAGTCACTCTTGTTGTAGAAAAATTTTCAAGACGATGCATTGTGTATAAATCTGGCAGGAAAATAAAAGAGTATAGCGTTGAGCTGGGTGTTAACTGGCTGGGAGACAAAAATCTGAAAGGCGACAGAGCAACCCCGGAAGGAAAATATTCAATAACTGCAAAAAAATCCGGTCGTTCAACCATATATCATAAAGCATTAATGATTAACTTTCCTAATGCAGAGGACAGAAGACGCTTTAAATTAAAACAAGCCAACGGTAATATCCCAAGGAATGCAAACATAGGAGGACTGATTGAGATTCACGGAGGGGGAGGAAAGGGTATCGACTGGACCGATGGATGTGTTGCCTTGGCTAACAGAGATATGGACAATCTATATTCACTATGTTCAGTAGGAACACCTATTGCAATAATAGGGTCACTTACTCCAATGGATAAAATTTTTGAAGTAACTCAAAATTAACACGAATATGAATAAGCCTGATTCAAAAAACCTTCTGATGGTTTCGTTATCAATCGCCTTAACTATTGGCCTCATATATTTTTATCTCTCAAAATCAGAAACGTTAAAAGAGGCTGCAATCTCATTTTACAGTTTTCCAGACTATCCACAAGCTCTTGCAGGTAAGGATTCTATGCAACTGACTAAACAAATCAGTGCCACTGAAAAACGCGTTTTTGCTCTGCAGAAAAAAATTGAAAACCTTTGGCCATATGACCCTTATCTGATTATCAATACAACCCGGAACACTTTTGTTTTAAGGACCAAACGACAGATTCTGAGAGAGGGTATCTGTTCAACCGGAAGTTATATACTGCTTGATGCCGGAGATGGACAACAATGGGTATTCAAGACACCAAAAGGAGAACATCGGATTCTCAGCAAGGTAGTGGATCCTGTATGGGTTAAACCAGACTGGGCATTTATTGAGGAGAGCCTTCCTGTTCCTTCTGTGAACGATCCTGATCGGTTTGAATATGGGTCACTTGGCGACTATGCCCTTAGGCTTGGAGATGGCTATATGATACATGGCACTCTTTATCAGCGCTTCCTGGGACTTCCTGTAACACATGGTTGCGTAAGACTCGGTGACGAAGACCTTAAGATCGTCTACAAAAATCTGCAAATTGGATCAAAAGTTTACATCTTTTAGTTGATATCAGAATGAAAAATATAAATATCTCAAAAAAAACAATCATTGTATTCATTGCAATACAGGTTGCGATTGCTTTATCTGCATTCATATTGTTTGGTTTGATACCGGCAGGTCGCGAGGCAGGAAAAATATCGGCAATAGCCGAGTTGAAATCCGACGGGGCCGACACCGAATTACCAGAAGGTACCTTAAAGCTGATTGAAGAAGTAAGAGCAAGCGAACATCACGAGGCGTACCTCAGGTCTACTCTCAAACTCTCCAGGAAAGACTCAATCGCCTTATTTATAGACCTCAACGACAGTCTTGCATTTCTCTCTCTCAAGGGCGTTTATCTGTATCAATCAAAAATTTCCAAAATTAAAATCAACAAAGGGCTCAGGAAGATGCCATATTTCCTGCGCGACAGTCTCTACTCCGGTCCATTACAGGTAGTTGAGGAGATATCAAGTATTGAAAAATTTCCTATTGTTGTAAAAAAGGCTCCCAAGGATACTTCTGAGGCAAACCAAACCGGGGCAGCACCCACTCTTCCTATACAGAATGACGTTTTTGTCCTTTTTAGCTTCAGCAACAATATGGTTATCGAGATTGACCAGGAAGAGGAGGAACTTGCTGGAACTCGTCGTGCATACAGGCAATACAAGAGACATTACCGCAGATGGTTTATGTCCGAAAGCATTAGTTCTCTCTTTGACTCTGACAGAAGTGGATACATATATCATATCACAATAAAATTGCCTCGTGAAGATGCCAGGTCAATTTACAGAGCCTTACCATTAAAACCCTATGTAGTGGTGCGATACTAAAGGGAGAAGAAAATATTTTAGTGTTTTTTCGCAAAAATGTTATAAAAATTAACAAATACCTGCCAGAGTTGACTAAATTTGCAGAAAAAACATACTAAAAGATAAAATTTATGAGTTCAGAAGAACATTTCATTCAATTTCGTAAAAACACTATTGGTTGGGATGCTAAAATCCAGACACCTTATGGCATCAAACCGTTAATATATGCCGATTGGATTGCCAGTGGAAGACTTTATGCGCCAATAGAGGAGATGATTCAAAATAAAATCGGACCCATGGTAGCCAATACTCATTCTGAATCGAGTGATACGGGCATGATTATGACCAATATATATAAAATGTCCCACAAAATCATTAAAAGTCACGTTAATGCTTCCAGCGATGATATTATTATGACTTATGGTTTTGGAATGACCTCTGTAGTCAACAAGCTGCAGCGAATACTTGGACTAAGAATTCCGGAGCAGGCGAAACATTTTTTTGATATAAGACCAGAAGAACGTCCGGTTGTTTTCCTTACCCATATGGAGCATCACTCTAATCACACATCGTGGTTGGAAACTATTGCAGATGTGGTGGTTCTGGAACCAACAGATGAGTTGATGGTAGATCCTGATTCGCTTAGACGTGAAATTATAAAATATAAGGATCGCCCCCTAAAGATCGGCTCTTTTTCTGCATGCTCAAATGTTACTGGAATCAGGCCACCATATTATAAGCTAGCCAGAATAATGCATGAAAACAACGGGCTATGCTTTGTTGATTTTGCGGCATCTGCACCATATACCGATATTGATATGCATCCCGCTGACCCATTGGAACATCTTGATGCGATATTTTTCTCTCCTCACAAATTCTTAGGTGGTCCCGGCAGTTCAGGAGTTTTAATCATGAACTCAGCAATTCACCTTAACAATGCCCCCGATACTTCAGGGGGTGGTACAGTTGACTGGACAAACAGATGGGGAAAATATAAATATGTAGATGACCTTGAAGCTCGCGAGGATGGCGGCACGCCTGGATTTCTGCAATCTATCCGAGCCGCACTTGCAATAAAAGTAAAGGAACAGATGGGCTGCAATAATATCAAAGAGAGAGAGGATGAGATGCTTAAAAAAGTGCTTGGCGAGTTCAGGCAAATAGCAGGTTTGAATATTCTTGCCGACAATAATGAAGAACGTATTGGAGTTGTCTCTTTTTATCTGACCGACGTACACTTTAACCTTGTGGTACGTTTGCTTAACGACCATTTCGGGATACAGGTCCGTGGCGGATGTTCTTGCGCGGGCACGTACGGACACTACTTGCTACATGTAGATTATGCCACATCTTGCCAGATAACCAGCAAAATAAACAAAGGAGATCTTTCTGAAAAACCAGGTTGGATAAGATTATCTCTGCACCCGACAATGACTGATTCTGAAATAGACTATATTATTGATGCCGTGAAACAGGTTGCTGAAAATGCAAAGCAATGGGGAGAATCCTATCATTACGATGGTCTGCTTAATGATTTCGTACACAACTCGTTTCCCAGAAAGGCTCCTGAAAATTATATCGATTGGTTTGTGATCTAAATCTTTTTCTTTAATTCAGACATCACTTTTTCTGCAGAGAGTTTTTTTGTGCAGAAGAACCAGTCGTAGCACTTCATCTCATCTTTGCTCTCCATCCTCTCTTTTGCAACACCGCAGGAACCTGCTGTAGGAACAATAACATCATCACCCGGTCGCCAGTCTGCCGGTGTTGCAATTGAAAAACTGTCTGCTGTCTGCAATGCTATTATGACCCTGTACAGTTCATCAAAATTACGCCCCAGGCTTAGAGGATAATAGATTATTGTACGGATGATACCTTTAGGATCTATCACGAATACTGCTCGCACTGCTTTAGTGTTACTCTCACCCGGTTGCATCATTCCGTATTTATTAGCCACCTCCATAGTAATATCCTCTATAAGGGGGAATTTCACTTCTACATCTTTCATCCCCTTATACTCTATTTTTTCCTTTATTGTTCTCAACCATGCTATGTGGCTGTATAGCCCGTCAACAGAGAGACCAACAAGCTTGCAGTTAACCTCATTAAATTTTGGCTCCATGGTTGCAAAGGTCATGAATTCTGATGTGCAGACAGGGGTAAAATCTGCCGGGTGACTGAAAAGAATTACCCAGCTACCCTTATAATCTCCCGGGAAGTTAATATTTCCTTGTGTTGTGACTGCCTTAAATTCTGGGGCAGCTTCGCCTATACGAGGCATTGAAAATAAATTTTGATTTGTTTCCATTTTAATTTTTGATTTAATTATTATTTTATATTCTTATTTTCTTGAACTCTTATAGTACATAATGATATTTTTTATTTGTTTATATTAGTAAATTTCCCCACAATCTGAAGTTTGACATCATCAACTAAAAAATTGTCAATCACTTTTTTGCGGAAATAATTCTCAAGAAGAACATTCAACTCATCGTCATAGTAATCTTTTATCTCCTCCGACTCTGAACAATAGAGATGATGGTGTTTTTCCATGGCTGAATCATACCTCATTATATCCCTATCTGTTTTTACTCTACAGATAATTTTTTTCCCTACAAGAGTATCTAGAATATTGTATATCGTTCCTGTAGCTATATCAGGGTTCTTTGAACGAACCTGGGCGATTATCTGTTCTGCGGTTGGATGTTTTTGCAGTATATTAAAAGATTCCAATACTGCGACTCTTTGCGGAGTTACTTTAAGTCCCGATTCTGATAAAATTTCCCGAAATTTATGACTCATCTTATTTATAATTATTCTTATTTAGGAATCATTCAAATTTAGGTGATATTTTCTAAGTATCAAAATATTTATAAAAATATTCTCAAATAAATTAAAAAAACAGACAGAAACGTCATAACATTTCCAGATAGTTTAGCTCTAAAACAACATTATTATATTTCTCTAGCCAGTCAAGATGCTCAATATCAATAGTGATTGCGTTTTCTATGCTCTGAACATATTGAAACAGGTCAATCTCCTGTGATTCATAGCTCTCTTTTGCGCTTTTGACTATTTCATCACTTAATTTTTTACCTGTCGATGAAAAGTAATTAAGAGACTCCCTGAATTTCCTTATTTCACTCATTAGCTCTTCTCTCCTTAATTTTAAATATCTCAAATACTTTTCCTCTTCATTTTTTGAGATTGATACAGCAATTTCTCCTGCCTCTATCTTTGACTTCTGCCCCCAAAAAAACAATGGGAATGAGATTCCAATCTGGTATCCCGGGTAGTTACTCGATCCTGTAAATCTGTTAGAGCCGTTATAAAAAGACAATGTAATATCTGGCAACAGCCTGTTCTTCTCAACTTTAAGTTGATTTTCCTGCATTTTTGTCTCCAATCTCTTATATTGTACTCCGGGATTTATTCTAAGTGGTTGATTAGATACCACCAGCTGTGCGGGTTCAATTCTGGGTATGGTTATTGGTGTATTATCATTAATAAGCAACATCAGCCTTTTATAAGCTAATGAAATGTCATGCCCCAAATGATCAATTGAAAGAAGTATTTGTTGATGCTTCGCCTGAACATTAAGTAAATCCAGATTGGTTGCTGTTCCGTTTTTGTGTTTTTTTTCAACATCTGTTATAAGACACCTATAAAGTGAGTCAAGGTGCTTATAGTAAAACTCTTTATTTACCATGTACCCTATCTCATAATACTCCTTTGAAACATCTTTAATAAGTAATAGTCTATGGTTACTCAAATCCAATTCAGATAGTGACACAGCTGTACAATTAACTTTATATTGAGCGGTGTAAACTGTCGGAAAACTAAAACTCTGTTCCACCCCTATAATATTAAGTGGATATCCGTTTTCTGCAATATTGTTTTTATCACTACCATAAAAAAATTGAGTATTCTCAATAGTAAAAGCAGATCTCTTCAGTGCTTTATTTTGTTCTACATTCAGTTTGTACGACTTATAATCAATATTATCTCTTATTGCCATATTTATCGCCTCTTCCAATGTAAGCTCCCGGGGTTGTCCGTATATAATATTTACTGTCATAAATAAAAGAAACAGAAATCCTGTTTTTTGTAAAGTCATTTTTATCGTTGTCATATGATTTAAAGAAAAATTTTATTCTGTAAAATTAAAAAAAATATTCTTTATGAACTATTGTTTATTATATTTGTATCGAACAATTGATCTATACTATGCCACGACCAAAACTAAGACGACGAGTAAATAATCCCCCTCACTTTAAGGGGTACAGCCCTATAGGACTAAAAGAGGAGAATAATCCTGTAGTAATCAATTACGAGGAGTACGAGTCTATCAGGCTTAGTGACTTTGAGTTATATGGTCAAGCCGAGGCATCTGCAATAATGGGCATATCACGCCCTACTTATACACGGGTGTATGAAAGTGCCCGACGCAAGATAGCTCAGGCATTTGTATTGGGGAAAGCAATTGTATTCGAAGGAGGCAAGGTCTATTTCGACAGTGAATGGTATTCATGCAATAGTTGCGGCTGTTGGTTCAATCATCCGGCTAAGGAACTGGAGATAAAGAACTGCACGCTATGCGGTTCCGGTGATATTGAACAATTCAAGGAGGAATCTGAGCAAAACACAGCAGAAGATGTTTGTATCTGCCCTCAATGCGGTTCAGAAAAAACACATACTTCCGGCATTCCCTGCAAAAAAGAGATTTGCCCGGATTGTAAATGCGCAATGATTAGAAAGGGTGCTCCTCACCACCACAGAATGAGAAATAAATAATAACTAAATATGAAAGTAGCAATAACATCAACAGGCAATAGCCTGGATTCAAAATTAGACAGTCGCTTTGGGCGCTGCTCTTATTTTGTTATTTATGATACGGTGACAAAATCTATGGAATTCATTCCAAATTCCTGCAAAGAGAATATTGAAGGAGCAGGCCCGGCATCGGCTCAGCTGGTTGCATCCAGAGGAGCCATGAAAGTTGTATCCGGAGAATTTGGGGCCAAGGTAAAATCCATTTTTGACAGTTTACAAATTCAGTTAGTGGTCATTAATGGTCAGGAAAAAACAATCAGTGAGATAATCGGGTTATTGAACCACGAAAACAACCAACAATAAAGGAGGTAATTATGCCAAGATTAAACGGAAAAGGACCAAATGGAGAAGGCCAGGGAACTGGTCGTCAATTGGGAAAGTGCAATCCTGCACAAAAGGAATCTAATGAACAAGAAAGTTCTCAGAACAGCACCCCGCCTATGCACAATGGTGCCGGATTGAGAAGAGGAGCTGGTGCGGGCAATCGCCCGGGGAAAGGTATGGGACAAGGAAATGGAAAGGGCGGACGATTAAGAGGCAACAGCCAGTCTTAGCAACATGCTAAATCCATGCTGCCAAATACAACATGGATTTTTAAATTTAAAAAAAATACATAATCAATAATAATTAATATCATGAAATTTAAATTTGCAATTCCGTTGGAAAACGGTGTTTTATGTTCCCACTTTGGCCATTGCCAACAATTTTCCATAATTGATGTAGAGAATAACGCCATTGTTGGAGAGAATCTGGTTACTCCTCCTCCTCACGAACCGGGTTTGCTTCCGGGTTGGTTGGCTGAACGCGGAATAACCGATGTAATTGCAGGAGGAATGGGACAAAGGGCCCTTGACTTGTTTGCTGCTCAAAATATTAAAGTAAATGTAGGCGCACAGCCAAAAAGTTCGCGTGAGTTAGTCTCTGACTGGCTTAAAAATTCGCTTGAAACAGGGAGCAATGCTTGTGATCATTAAATATATGATTTATGGAAAAAGTAAAAATCGGCATTATTATTTGCGACAGGTATAAAACTTGTGCCGGGGGTAAATGTTTCCGCTCAGCTCAGAAACGCGAAGGGGCGTTTGCTGCATACAAAGATGTTGATCTTGAAATAGCTGCCTTCACAACTTGTGGAGGTTGTCCGGGAGGAAACATAGAGTACACTCCTGAAGAGATGATAAAGAACGGCGTTCAAAAAATTCACTTTGCCACCTGTTTTCTTGTTGGTTATCCTCCTTGTCCCTACATGGAACATTTTAAAAAATTTATTCCGGAAAAATATGGCGTTGATGTTGTGTTTGGAACGCATCCGATTCCTCAGAAGTACTTTATAACACACGACAACCTTAAAACATGGAACACCGATTTTTTAAAAAAGGCAATTGAACCAACTTTGACAGATGAGAAAATCCGCTTATCGTATGATTGAGTCCGGGAAGATCAGAATTGCCATTGCAAGCGGAAAAGGAGGGACGGGAAAGACTCTGATATCAACAAATTTATTTTATGCTCTTCAACAGCTTAACTACAAAGTAACACTTATTGATTGTGACGCTGAAGAACCGAATGTAATGATCTTTTTTAGGAAAGAGGAAGAGTTCGTGCATGATGTTACTCAAAAGGTTCCGGTTATAGATACCACCAAATGTACATTTTGTGGAAAGTGTCTGGAGTATTGCAGTTATAATGCTATTTTCATGTTACGCGACATGAAAATTATACGTATTCTTGAAGATCTTTGTCACGGTTGTGGTGCTTGCTCAGTAGCATGCAAATATGATTCTGTTAGCGAGAAAGATATCTCTTTGGGAAAGGTAACCAGATATCACTCAGATTTACAATCATCAATAATTGAAGCAAAACTAAGAGTAGGTGTCTTCTCTCCTGTTTCTGTCATAAAAGCAGCAATTAAGGAGGCGGGGAATAATGAGATAATATTAATGGACTCCCCTCCCGGCACCTCCTGCCCCTTTATACAAACTGTAGCTGTGGCCGATTATGTAATTCTTGTTACGGAGCCTACCCCATTTGGTCTTAGTGACCTCAAACAATCTGTTGATACTCTGAAAACTATGAATAAGTCATACGGGGTTATTATCAATCGTGCCGGTCTTGGAGACAAAACAGTGTATGAATACCTTTCGAATGAAAATATTCCGCTGTTGGCAGAGATCCCTTTCGACAAGGAAATTGCTTCTCTCTACTCAAAAGGAGAGATTGTGGCAAAACATAACATCGTATGGATGGATCTTTTTGAAACCATGTTCAATACAATTTATGAAAAAAATGGAAACATCAATAATTAGTGGTAAGGGGGGAACAGGCAAGAGTAGCATAAGTGCTGCTTTCGCCACTCTTGGAGGAAGAGTTGTACTGGCCGATTGTGATGTTGATGCCGCAAATCTTCATATTCTCTTTAATCCTTCTCACGAAGAAGAGGAGATCTACATTACGGGGCAAAAAGCCGTTATAGACTATTCCCTTTGCACCAACTGCCTGTTATGTATGGAGTATTGCCGGTTTGATGCTATTTCCCTCGACAAGGGAAAGATTGCAATTAATGAAATTTCTTGCGACGGCTGCAAGCTCTGTTACAGGATCTGCCCAGTGAACGCTATCAGCATGATAGAAAACAATAAAAGCAGAATGTACTCCGGAACATTTCGAAATGGGAAAATGGTATATGGGCGTTTAGCTCCTGGAGAGGGAAATTCGGGAAAACTGGTAAACATTGTAAGGGAAAAGGCCAGACAGATTTCTAAAGATCATAACATTGAAAACATAATAATAGACGGTCCTCCGGGAATAGGATGCGCAGTAATATCATCAATTACAGGCACAAATAATGTTGTAATTGTAACTGAACCAACTACATCCGGCTTGCTTGATCTTATGAGGACAGTAGAGATTACATCTATGTTTAATCTTAAAACATGGGTAATAATAAATAAATTTGATCTTAACCCGGAGATATCAGATAAGATTGAATCATATTGTTCAGAGAGAGAGATCAATTTTGCGGGGAAACTCCGTTTCGATGCACAAGTGGTAGAAGCAATGGTAAAATGCAAAAGCATAATTGAATATGATCCAGCTTCCGGAATCAGCATACAAATATCAAAAATATGGAATACAATTAATTCAAAATAAAAATGGACAACAACACAATTCAGAAAACAAATCTTCCTAATATTAAAAAAATAATTATTGTTGCATCTGGTAAAGGAGGAGTGGGAAAATCAACTGTAGCAGCTGGTCTTGCCGTCTCTTTAGCCTTAGAAGGATATTCCACTGGTCTGCTGGATGCAGACATTTATGGACCTTCCGCTCCGGCTTTATTTAACTTAATGTGCGAAATGCCTGACGTAGAGCTTATTGATGGAAAGAATTATGTAACACCATTTACAAACTATGGCGTCAAAGTTATGTCTATAGGATTCTTCATTGACCCAAATGAGGCTGTTATATGGAGAGGGCCACGTGCATCTAGTGGACTTACTCAGCTTCTGAAAGATACAAATTGGGGAGAGCTTGATTATTTGATTATTGACACCCCTCCGGGAACTGGTGACGTTCATATAACCCTGTTGCAGAACTTTATGCCAACAGGAGTTATAGTGGTGACAACTCCTCAGGAGATGGCACTCTCAGATGTTAAAAAGGCAATAAACATGTATAGCGACAAACAGATAGGGATACCAATTATTGGAGTTGTCGAAAATATGTCTTGGTTTACACCTGTTAATCATCCTGATGAGAAATATTATATCTTTGGGAACGGAGGAGGAGAAAGGTTGGCCAAAGAGTTTAATGTGCCGCTCCTTAGTCATATCCCAATAAACGAAAAGATGTGTAAAAGTTGCGATACCGGTAAAATGGACGAACTTTTTGCAGATCCTGCAATAAAATCAGCATTTGAAGAGCTTACCAACTGCATAATATGATAGATTACGAGTACATTTTCAGGGTTATGTACCATGATACCGACAAAATGGGCACGGTACATCACTCTAATTATGTAAAATACTATGAAACTGCGCGTTGGGAGCTATTCAGAAACATTGGAATTTCCTATAACTCTGTAGAGGAAGCTGGTTATCTGCTACCTGTTATCCGGATGAATTTCAGGTTTATCAAAACAATTAACTATGACGACCAACTTACAGTATATACTACTCTTAAAGCAATAAAGGGAGTCCGCATATGGTTTACATACAAATTATATAACCAGAATAAGGAAATTGTAAACACAGCAGAGACAGAGCTTGCCTTTGTAAGAAGAGATGACTGGAAACCTTGCCTTGCACCCGATTTTGTACTCGAAGCTATTGACAGATACATAAGTGGTGCCAACTTTAAAACAACTATTTGCATAGTGCGCCATGGTGAAACAAGCTGGAACTCTTCGGGCAGATTACAAGGCACAGAAGACATTGAACTAAATGACCGCGGGCGGGAACAGGCAAACGAGACTGCATCCTATTTTGAAAAGGATACATGGGACATAGTTGTTTCGAGTCCCCTCAAACGAGCATTTGAAACAGCAGAGATAATTGCGTCGAGACTATCTATCCCGTCAGTTACAATAATGGACGAAATAAAAGAGCGTTCATATGGTTCTGCTTCAGGGCTACTTCCTGAGGAGAGACGAGAGCGGTTTCCCGATGGTGCAATTCCCGATCAGGAGGATTTTGAGAAATTACGGGAGCGGGCAATGATAGGGTTAAACAAGATCGCAAATGAATTCAAGGGAAAGAGAATAATTGTTGTATCGCACGGAGGTTTGACAAACTCAATTCTCTATACAATTTCCCATGGTGAGTATGGTAGTTTCAAAACTCGTCTGAAAAATGGGTGCATCAATAAAATTATCTTACAAAACAATAAATGGTCGGTTGAATTCTATAACAAAACTGCCGATGAATTATTAAATCATATTGAAAATTAATCATTACACTATAAAGTTATGAATGAAACTAAACGTATTATAGTAATTGGCGGCTCTGCTGCAGGGCCTAAGGCTGCCTCAAAGGCACGTCGTCTTGACGAAAACGCAGAGGTTACAATTTTTCAGAAAACATCTGATCTTTCAATGGCTTCATGTGGTTATCCATACTACATTGGAGGTTTTTTTGACGACCGAAACCAGTTGTTATGTTCACCTGCAGGAGTTGTACGAGACTCCCGGTTTTTCTGGAACGCAAAAAAAATAACTACCAGAGTCAATACAGAAGTAACATCCATCGATAAAGAGAATAAAATAGTTGAATTTACCGATCTCTCGACAGGATTGAAGGGAACCGCGGAATATGACAAATTGATAATAGCAACAGGAGCAACTCCTCGCAAGCCTCCCGTACCGGGATTAGAGCTTGAAGGAGTAACAACACTTCAATCCTTACCCGATGCAGATTACCTAAGGAAAGTAAGTGATGACGGGGACATTAAGAAAGCAGTAGTCATTGGAGGAGGCTTAATAGGCATAGAAACATGTGAGGCACTTCATCTAGCTGGTATTGAGATTACCCTCATAGAACTGCTTCCTCAGCTTCTCACTTTTCTTGACCGGCAAATGGCGAGTCTGGTGCAGAAGTATGTTCAGAGTAAAGCTAATGTGATTCTGGAAAACGGAGTAACCTCATTTCTGGGAGAGAATGGAAAGTTGACCGCTGTCAAACTTCAGAATGGAACTGAGATACCTTGTGAACTTGCAGTCATTGCTATTGGAGTTGTTCCTAACAGCAGGTTGGCCCGGGAGGCCGGCTTATCTGTAGGTGCGACAGGAGGCATTGCAGTCAATAGTTACATGCAGACATCCGATGCAGATATTTATGCAGTTGGTGACTGTGTGGAGGTCCCTAATCTTATTACCGGCAAGATGGTACATGCACCTTACGGTGATATCGCAAACCTGGAGGGAAGGGTTGCCGGTGAGAATGTTATTTGTGGTAATATTGCACAATTCCCCGGCACCATCCAGACAGGAATATGCAAGGTCTTTGATTACGGTGTGGGTGCAACGGGACTGTCTGAGCAAAATGCCGTAAAAAACGGATTCACAAATATAGAGACAGTTATTAATGCCAGTCTGGATAAACCCGGTTTTATGCAAGGAAAATTACTTGTTACTAAGCTAATTGTAAACAGAGATACTGGCACAATATTAGGGGCCCAGGTAATAGGACCTGGCGATGTAAGCAAACAAGTAGCCATATGGGCCATGGCAATAAAAGGAAAATTAACAGTCACAGATATGGTTAATGCCGATTTACCTTATGCACCTCCCTACTCTCTTGCAATTGACCACAGTATAGCAACAGCTCATATAATGCAGAATAAACTTAATGGCCATTTTAAAGGGATATCTGCAGAAGAGTTTAAAGTTAAGCTTAACAATAACGAATCTCTTACTTTACTGGATGTCAGGAATCCGGATGAGTTTGAACAATCAAGGATAGGTGTAGGAGAGAAGCTTATTCCTCTTGGACAACTCCGCAAAAGAATTGATGAACTTCCTGCTGATAAGAACAGCACTATCATTACCTGGTGCAAGATATCTTTGCGTGGATATGAGGCAGCTCTTATACTTATGGCAAATGGATATAAAAATGTATATGTTCTGGAGGGAGGTATGATGGCCTGGCCCTATGAAAAAGAAAAATAGACTATGGATCTGCTTAAAGAATTACAGAAGGACCTTCGGTTTAACGAAGGGATGAATGCCTGCATCAATTGTGGTGTCTGCACTGCAATTTGTCCGGCAGCACAGTTTAGTGAATACGATCCCCGCCTGATTGTCAATATTGTGCAGGACGGGGGCAATGCAGAAATAGAAAAATTACTTAAAAGCGACACTATCTGGTATTGCGGAGAGTGTCTTTCCTGCAAGACAAGGTGCCCCAGAGGCAATACACCAGGTTACATTATACAGGCTTTGCGAGCTCTGTCAATTGAAAAAGGGTTTTTCGCCGATAGTGACCAGGGGCAAAAACAGCTGGCAATCAAGCGCACCGTTGGCGATCATATTCTTAAATATGGATATTGTGTATATATCGACGAGGTAGATACTGATATGTATCCGGAACAAGGTCCTGTCTGGGATTGGTTAAAGAAAAACAAAGACGACATGCTGGAAAGACTGGGTACCAAATATAAAAAAAATGAGAGCGGTGCTTTGCGTCAGACATCGGAAGAGTCACTGACCGATCTCAGAAGAATATTCGAAGAGACCGGGGCCTCAAAGCGTTTTGAAACCATTGAAAAATTCAGCCGTATGAAAGCTCTGGAAAAAGGGATTGCTTTCAGTTGTGAAAAGGACGATTATTTTAACGAGGTTTATAACAAAAAACAGGAAAAATAAGATGGAACCAATACAAAAAAACAATTTATGGGAATCGTATCAGAAAGAGATAGCTGATGACCATTACTATTTTGCCCGCAGTTGTATCCGTCAGAACTTCTTTCCTGCAGCAGAAGAGTTGTACCTGAAGATACTTCGTGACGATCTTGGAAAAGACATTTTTGACGATGCCCGTCAGACAACCTGTACCGGTATTGCATACCACTCCGGCATAATACCTTTTGAGACAATAATGACAGTGGTGGCACGTCAGTTCTCATTGATGAACGACGCCGGGTACGAAAATTTCGTTGTATCATGTGTTACTTCGTTTGGCATATATACAGAGATTCTTGAAACCTGGAAGCATCATCCGGAACAAGAGAGAGAGACAAGAGAAGCACTTATGAGAGCTACGGGAAAGACGTTTACAATTCCCAAAAACCTTGTTCACGCCAGCGACCTTATATACAAGTTTCGTAATGAGATTGCTCTAAAAGCAAAATACCGTCTGACAGACAAATCTACCGGTACTCCGCTTAAAGTGGTTGATCATATAGGTTGTCACTATGCCAAGATATTCCCTAAAGAGGGTATTGGTGGAGCTGAGTTCCCTTACGTACTCGCAGGGATGATTGACGAATGGGGCGGTGCCCAGGTTGACTATCCGGAGCGACGTCATTGCTGTGGTTTTGGCTTCAGACAATACCTTCTCAAATCAAACAGAAGCTATTCTGTAAGCAATACCAAACTTAAGTTAGACTCAATGCTGCCGTACAAACCAGATCTGATTATTGCGAATTGTCCGGGTTGTACATTCTTTCTGGATCGTTGGCAGTATGTCATATCAGAAATGGAGGGAAAAACATATGGTATGAATGGCTATGGAATACCTGTGCTCACCTATGAGGAGCTTGCGGGCCTTCTGCTAGGTTATAATCCATGGGATATTGGGTTGCAGGTCCATCAGGTGACAGTGGAACCATTACTTGACAAAATAGGAATTGAATATAAACCTGAAGAAAAACACCAGGGAGTTAACGGAAAAGATCTTGGCAGACCTGAGTTACCAACCTGTCTTAAATGCAGCTAAATGAAGATAACAACACTAATAGAAAATCTGTCATACAAAAGAGACCTGCTGGCCGAGCACGGTCTGTCATTGTATCTGGAAACCGGCACCAGTAAGATTCTTTTTGATACAGGGCAAAGCGGGGCATTCATAGAGAATGCAAAAAAATTGGGGGTAAATCTTGAAGATATTGATTCTGTAGTAATTAGTCATGGCCACTACGATCATACCGGAGGATTGGCCTCTTTTTTAATGGTTAACAGCAAAGCAAAAATTTACATTAAAGAAGAGGCACTTACAGAAAAATATGATGCTGCAAAAAGAAAAATCGGAATAACATTCAACCCATTGCTGCTTAATGGAAGAGTTGAATTCATACGAGAAATAAAAGAGATTGATAACGGTATATTCATTATGCCTGATATTCTAATCTTAAATAATACAGATAATAGCTTCGGAATTTTTAAAGACGAATTTCCTGATGAGCTATATATGGCAATAACATTAAGAGGAGAGCTATCAATTATAACCGGATGTTCTCACCGAGGAATAACCAATATAATAGAATCTGCGGTAAATCATTTTAATCTGCCGGTCAACCTTGTTTTGGGAGGTTTTCATACAATGAACCATACCCCTGCTCAGTTTGAAACAGTATTAGACTATTTCAGAAATAATGTTCCAAAATCAATTGGTGCCTGCCATTGTACCGGTATAGACAGATACGCCAGCCTTTCAAACAAGTGTGGCACAAATGTATTTTATAACAGTACCGGAAGTGTCCTCGAAATTTAGTTTTGATTCTTCACGCAACGAACTGAAAAAGCTGAACTCTTGTGAAATTTGATTTTGTCAATCAGGTTTGTATTGTAATAAATATTCCAATATCTTGCTGTTGAATCATTCACCTCTGCAGTGCTCCACCATGAACCATAATAGTCCTTTCCTCCGAATGCGCCGTTATTCATACGCCCTCCCCCGGGAAGAGCAGTAAAACCGCTGGTATTGCTCGACGAGACTTCAGAACTAAGCCAATGCTCCGTTCCAACTTCCCTTAGACTGCCTGCTGCAAGTTTTTTCCCGCCATAAAAGTTAGCAATTGTGTTCCACTCTTCATCTGTTATTACATGCCAACCCTGTGGGCAGATATTGCGACTGTCAGTTACAGCATACCAAGTATATAACCTACCGTATGTTGTTACATTTTTTTCATCCCCTTTATATGCCCATTGGTATTTTGGCTCTTTTTCTTCTGAGATGTCCATATCCGCCGGAGTAGTGGTACCTATCAAATCGCCATTGCTGTACTTGGTAGTTTTCAGATTTTCTGCCATCCACAACATTTTTCCGATTTTTACAGTCTTGTACTCATTTCCGTCTATGTCTGTCAAAATTGTCTCCTTGCAACTACTTGCCAGTACCGCTAAGGCACCTGTTACCACCAGTGATAAAAATTTAAAGTTATTTTTCATGATCCTATAGTTTTTACATTTTCAAGGACGCAAAAATACACATTTCTTCTGTTATACAATCTTATACCCCCTGATAATTTCGATTATTTTTTCATTGTTGATAATCATCATGCCATGCCTGTCATTGGATATCCCTTCATCAAGAACATATGGATACGTAGGAACAGAGCCATTCATTTTAGTTGGCAGATATTTAAACTTTATATTCTTGCACCTCTCCTTCAAAGTAAGACCTGCTTCCATTATGTGTGTGGAAACTATAAAGACACATTCATGAATCTTCGAAAAGGCCTCCGTGACTGCTACGGTTGCATCATAGGCATCTTTTACATTTGTTCCTTTAAACAACTCATCAAACATGACTATCAGGTTCTTACCGGAAGCAACCTCTGTCGCAATTTTTTTAACCCTTACCACCTCTGCATAAAAGTGGCTGTAACCCATGTTAAGGTCGTCAGGGACATTAATAGATGTGTAAATTCCATCCTGAACCGTAAAAGTCATTGATTTAACTGCCAGAGGAAATCCCATATGAGCAAGATAGAGCGACACTCCAAACGATTTCATCAAGGTAGATTTTCCCGCCATGTTTGCCCCTGTCAGAAACAACACATTTGAATGTTTGTCCAGATGAATGTCATTTGACACAGCATCCGGAATACATGGGTGGTAAACCCCCTTTATGTCTATATTTATCTCTTCTTCGTCATTTGCAGATGCATAAACGAATCCTCTCCTTGCGCCAATAGCAGAAACTGCTATGTAAACATCCAGATCGTGCACGATTTTCATCAGTTCCGACAGAGACTCAGATAAAGTATACCTCAGCTTATGATCATAAAAAGCAAATTGCCAGAATTTGTATTTTTCTCTCTTTCCGCCAGTCAAAATCCAGTTAAAGCGTTTATTATGCAAAATTTTTAGTGCATTTCCCACTTGCTCCCGGTAGGCCGATGATTTTGCAACATCTTGCAATACACCCATAAACGCCTCAAGTTTTATAATCACAGATATTGTGGTAGTCAAACCCTCCTGCAACAAGTCAAACTCTTGGTCGTTGGCTATAAGCTTAGCAGCCTTGCGCTTGATATTGTTAAGATATGAGGCTATCATGTTCTTGTTATCTGTGTTCCCAAGGTAACGTTCAGACAGCTCAAATTCCTCCTTTGATAAAGGAAAACCAAACTTACTCTTCTGAAAAAACTCAAAGATATCCCTCCGGAAATTTATCTGGCCGGCATCTGTCAGTGGATCAAGAAACATACGCTCCAGAACCAATCCCCCTCCTCTTGTCACAGTATGGTTATACACATTAAAAACCGAATTGGTTTTATATCTACCTAAGATATTCAAATCTTCCAGCGTCTGTTTATCAATAACAAATTTCATCTCTTCAATATATCTAAAATCCCTTCGTTATTAATTATAATCATTCCATGACGGTCAGAAGTGATTCCCGGAACAATTTTGTATGTATACCTGGGGATAGTGCCGTCCATAACAGTCGGAAGGTTTATGAAATTTATATTACCGCACCTCTCCTTCAAAGTCTCTCCTGCTTCTATTATATGAGTAGAAATTATGAATATACAATTCCTGTTTTCTGCCAGAGCCTCTGTAACAGCCACAGTTGCATCATATGCATCCTTGACGTTGGTACCTCTGAACAATTCATCAAATATTACAATCAGGTTTTTTGACCCTCCTACACTTTCCGCAACCTTTTTCACCCTCATAACCTCTGCGTAGAAGTGGCTGTAGCCCTTATTCATGTTATCCGGCAGGTTTATGGTTGTGAACATACCGTTCTGAACCGAAAACTTCATATTGGCAGCCGGTACGGGAAAACCCATGTGAGCTAAATAGACGGCTATTCCAAATGTTTTCATAAATGTCGATTTTCCCGCCATATTGGCCCCGGTAAGGAATATCATGTTATTCGTTCCATCAACTTTTATTGAATTGCCTACTGGGTTCTTTAAAAGAGGATGGTAGACATCCTCCATCTCCAATATGTTTGTTTCAGGAGGCAATGCTTCAGCATAGGCAAAATTCCTCTCTCTTGATACTTTGGCAACCGAGATATATACGTCCAGATTATAAATATAGTGCAAAAGCAACTTAAGTTTATCTCTGTAATTGTATCTGAACTCCTGGTCGTATGTTGCAGTTTTCGCATACGAGAGCTTTTTGTAGCTGGTCTCCTTCAGACACTCCTCCAGCCCCTTAATATTAAGCAACTCTTCCATCGCATCTACCTGAGGCTGGTACATATTCTCTATACCTGCCTTTTTCAACTCTGCCAGAAACACTTTTAATGTGACTAGAGTTTCAACTACAGACTGGACCCCTTTGTTTATAAGTTTATATTCAACATCGGTACCTATTACATTTTTAAATTTCCTTTCAAGGTTATCCTGATAAGCCGACAATCTGGACCGGCTGTCGGTATTGTTAAGATAAAATTCAACAGAATCAAATAAATCACTTCTAAAGGGGAAGTCTGTCCGGCTATTCTGAAAATATCTGACTATCATTCCCCTTTCGTTTATCTTATCTTCATCAGACAAAGGATACATGAACATCTGCTCCAGAATAAGGGCTCCCCCATGGGTTACGGTCTTATTAAAGACTCCGAATACAGAGTTCTCCCTGATTTTTCCAAATATCCCTAAATCGTCTATAGTCTGCTTGTCAATTTTGAAAATCATAATAAGTTTATCTTCCTTTTCTCCTTATCCACAAAAGAATGTAGAATATTATCATAGCCAGAGGGAACAGGCCGATAAAGAACCATCTTGCTGTTGTAACGTCAGAAATTTCCATAGATATTGTAGTATCCGGAGGAGATGGTCTGCGTACATCAATAGGAACTTCATTGTCCGACATCCAGAAGAATGCGCCCATAATAAGGTAGTAATTTGCAGCAGATACATCTTTCCTGCTTATGCTTATCTCTCCATTGCTAATGCAGTCGGCATCACCTAAGATCACAATTTTCTGTTCTTTGTCTCCAACCTTTCTGCTCAACGAAACGGCTGTGGGTAATAACGACAACATCTCTTCTCCGGCTGCTGCATTCATTTTTACAGTATCATCTGCAAATGCTGTAGTCTCCAGTTCGTTCCAGGTACCTGTGGTATCTGTGACAAACAATCTGGTTACCTTATATCCCTTGTCCTCTGTATATTTAAGGCCTGCGGTGCCAGGCATAGTTGCCACATAGTCTTCCTTAATCATTTCATCAAGCAGATACATCATTTGCGCACCCTCTGGTGTAGGATTTGCCATAATAAAGTCAGGAGAAAAGTTTACGCTTGGCTTAACCAGCCTGCCCGGCATAAACTCAACACCAAACTGAGCTACCAGCGGATTCATGACGCTTTGGCGACCCGGTTCTCCGGCGATTAGCAAATTTCCCCCTTTAGATATGAATTTGTCAAGATTCGACTGTTGAACGGTAGTAAGGTTGCTCTTTACGTCGGCAATTACAAGAATGTTAACGGTTGCCGGAACTTCATTGTCCAGATTCACTTCAGCATAGTCGAATCCTTGATTTATGAGTGAATAACGGAACGTCCTCTCCTGGGCAAAGATGCTGTAGTCTCTGTCACCGGCCTTGATGCATTCCCTCTCTCCATGACCTTTTACAAAACCTATCTCAGGAAGATCCATTACCAGGCGCTTGAATGCAGCAGTGATTTCTGCCTCCGAAGGGGTAACCTGCATATCATTAAATACGCGAAGGAACGTTTTCTCGCCGCTCTCTCTTACAAGTGTGCGGACAAAGCGATTACCTTCCGGCAACAGATTTTCCATAGCCCTTATCTCTGTTGGAGTCTTGAACAAGTTGCTGTCCAGTTTGAATGTCTTTGCATACTCCAACATCCTCTCTCTGTCGCTCAGTCCTGGGTATCTCTTGTCGAGACTGGCATTGTTAGCCTTATCGTAGTATCTTATATAATTCAATTTGATATCCGGTTTAAACCTCAGGTATTGTTTAAAACGCTCGATATCTCTAAGTTCTCCCTTTGGAAGTCCCAGATAATAATATTTATCCAGAATATTTACATATGTATTGATTGTAAGATCGCCCTTCATCTGAGCAACTATCTTCTGGCTGTTTGGAGTTAGCGTGTTCTGATTTGTCCTTGTTGCGTCAAAATAGAACATCATTACAGGTCTTGAGCTGACGTATCCCAAAAGGACAGCTAAAAACGCAACTCCGATGTATCTGGTTAAAGAGACACTCAGAGATGTTTTCTGTCTGATTGCCTTCAACCGCAAAATTGAGAGCGACAGGAACAGGCTAATTACTACCAGAAAGTAAAGAACATCTTCACTTCCTATCATTCCGTTTATGAACTCAGACGACCGGCCCCTTATAGACAACCAATATGCAATATCTCTTACAAAAGCAACGTCCTGCCACAAACTGCCTACCATATTCAGAACCGACAATACTGCCAGAGACCCTATTGCAGCAACAACCTGATAAGACGTAAGGCTGGACATGAACAGTCCTATTGCAGCATAGGCACATATCAAAAGGAACAGCCCCAGCAAACCTGCGCTTACTCCTATAAAGTCGAAATTACCTATTGTAAATGAGCTGAAAATCATAAATATCAGCAATATACTTGTTATAAGTAAAGCATAAAATATCATTGACAGATACTTACCCAGTATAATCTGCGTATTTGTAACAGGCGATGAATAAAGCAGTTTTATTGAGCCACTGCTCAGCTCCCTGCTCATTAATCCCATGGTCAGCAACGGAATGTATAAATAGAGATACTGCTGCACAATCATAAATAATCCCCTGTGCCTGTCGGCAAACATTGTCATGGACAAATTTGAGAGATCGTATCCTAATGACTTATATGTAATCTGCCATTCAAAGACATTACACATTGCCATACTTGCCTGAATTGTGAATATTATGAGGATCAGCCAGGCTATCGGTGAATAAAACAGTGTCTGTAACTCTGCACGAGCTATTTTATATATCATTTTCATAGTTTATCCTCCTTATTTAGCTTTTTTTGATAATTCTGCAAATATTGTATCTATCGAACTCCTCTCAAGGCGAATTTCGTTCAGTCTCCAGCCTTTGCTGACGCTGGTTTCAACTATCCGCTCAATTATTTCCTGATTATCAGAAAATTTCAACCTGTATTTTGTACCTCCCAGCTCCTCTACCTCAAGAATTCCCTGTATAGACTTAAGGGCCTCAGCAGACGGTGCTTCCAGCAGTGATACAAAAACGGTATCAGGTTCTATGTAATTATCAAACTCATCAACCGTTCCGGCGAATACCACACGACCCTCTTCCACCATCCTTATATGGTCGCAAGTAGCTTGTACTTCGGATAAAATATGAGTGGAAAGCACAACTGTACGCTCCTGCGATATCTCTTTTATCAGATTTCTTATCTCCACTGTCTGATTAGGGTCCAGACCATTCATTGGCTCATCCAGAACAACCAGATCGGGATTATGAATGATAGCCTGTGCTATACCAACCCTCTGCTGGTAACCTCCAGAGAGGTTCTTAATAAGACGTTTTCTGAAGTGTGTGATTGAGCATTTGGTTAGAACGCTGTCTACAGCATTCATCACATCTTTATCTGGTATCATCCTCAGGTTGGCAGCATATACCAGATACTCCTCTACCGTAAGGTCAAGATGCAAAGGAGGTTTTTGTGGCAGAAACCCTATATGTTTCTTTGCCTCAATCGATTGTTCTCGCATGTCTATACCTTTGATAAAGACACTCCCTTTGGATTGTTTTAGAACACCGCAAATAATGTTCATGATGGTCGATTTACCTGCCCCGTTGGAGCCAAGTAAACCGAAGATACCGCGCCCTGCAATTTCCAGATTTACGTCTCTGATTGCCCATTGCACACTGTACTTATGTGAGAGGTTTTCTACTCTTACAATTGGTTCTGTCATTATAGTTATATTTTAGTTTAGATTTATCTTTTGGGACGGTGCGATACCCCATTCGACAACATTAATAACAGAAGGTTTACTTTAGAAACAGATTTATTGGAGAAGTTGCTTCTCCGATTTTCCAAAAATTATTGACTCTGAACATGGTAGTACTATTCCGGTATTTTCATCTCTCCCTTGAAGTATATACTTAGGATTTAGCTCCCCTGACTGCTCAACAGCCTTAATGCACAATTTCCCTATATCTCCTCCTTTTACACGGTTCCAGATCAATACTAACTTCATTCCGGGAAACTTAGTGGCCATTTCATAATCCCCATCACTGTCAACTGCAGAAAACAGAGGATCCCATTTTTTCCTGAGTCCCTGTTTTATAACACTTTCAATGGCATCAACTTTTCCTTGTCTTACTGTTTTAACCCATCTCGGCTTATACATAGGAACTATTCTTCCTCCTGCATCAAGGTCAAGCTCCATTGCCAGAACATGGTCGGAAGGTACGTTGTATCCATAAGTCCCTATACCGGAGAATACCTCAATTACCGGTTTATAGCTGGCTGACACAATAAAAACTTCTATTCCTCTCTTTTTAAATGTAGAGATAAGGTTTTGCATCTCGGGGAATACCCGGAGGCCCGATTTGTAGGAATAGCTTAGAACTCCTGTTTTTGTACTTAACTCTAAGGGCGATATCAGAGTCTGTCTGCTCAGCTGATTTCTCAGTTCGTAAGAGATTGTCTCTGCGGCCATCTCCTTTACCTCACTAATTGTATGTCCTGCTAACAGATAAAGCACCCAGGGGTATCCGTATTGATCGCCAATGCCGGAAGTGGCACAATACCCGTCATATAAAAACGGTATTTTTACAATGAAGTCTTTGTACTGCGGGGTAGCCTTGATGTCGGATAGTGTCATTTTACCGTTGGTACCCAGAAAATTATCGTAAAGGAAATTATAGTCGGCTATAAGGTCCTGGTTAATATCTGCAAGAGATATATTATTGTAACCAGCAGATAATCGGGTTATATCATTGATATTGTCAAGCAATATTCCTGCAAACTGCTCCTTTGTCATTTTAAATCTGAGGTTGAACAGCTGGTAACGCATCAATGCCTCCTCCGTATCAAAATGGGCGCATGTCTGGTCCCAGTCCAGAACGGCATAAGGCTTCCTGTCTTTATTGTAGTATTTCCCGCCACATCCATAATCATCAATCAGACTGTTCAGAACCTGATAGTTTCTTTCCGACCAGTTAAGTCTGTCCAAAGAATCCTGACCTATGCATTCACATTTGCCGCAGCTTGTTGGAAGTAGCAGAAACAAAAAAAATATTATAATTGCAAAATGTCTGTTTTTCATCATTTACAATTCAGACAGAGCGGCTCCTATAGCCGTTGCATACTCTGCATCGGTGGGATATTCAAAATTGATTTTGTACATATGTGATATCTCTTCCAGAATTTTGCGGCCAATCATGTTTTTACTGCCGTTACCGGTGATTATCACGGTATCTAAATTCCGGCTTTTCGCTGCAAAGACAGAAATCACTCCTATAACCTGATAAACCATGTTTATCACTCCAAGCGCAATATCCTCTTTTTCTGCTGTATCCAGCATTTTCCCGAAATTTGAAGCTGTCGATTTTTTGTTCAGGAAGCTGATATCTTCGTCAGAAATATCTTCAATAAGCAAATCTACCTGTTGCAGATCCCCCTCATCGGCAAGTTTGAGAATATTTTCGAAGGTAGATGTCTTTAACAACTCTTTTGACAGTCCTGTAATTGTTCCCCCGCCTATTCCTGTCCCTCCAAGGTGAGTGATTTTGTCCTTCCTTGCTTCTATTATGGATGTTCCCGTACCGATGTTCACAATTATTACATTTTCCCTTTTGGAGAGAAACATCCCCCCAATGCCAATTGCTGTAATCTCGTCAATTTTATGGGTGACTATCCCGAAAATCTCATTGTTGATTTTTAGGGCACCTGCTCCGGTGATGATTATTTTCTCAATAGAGGAGATATTTATATTGCCCTCCATAATCATCTTGCCAAGTGCTCCCGTAGCCGAAGTCACAGCATCAAAAGCCTTTGTTTTGATAGTTTTGATTATCTCTCCGTTGTGAACGGCCACCGCCTTGGTTGTAGTACTGCCAATGTCGATTCCTATTATCATCCTTTACTAAATTTATTCAAAGTTAGAATAAATTTTTGTGACAACTAGTTAGGACGTTTCCCTGTTAACGGAGTAATTACACTTGAACCGTTTTTTCCGTCGCGTTTTGCTGCTTTTGCTGCACGCTTCTCTTTCAGATTCATAAGTGGTTCTTTCTTACTCGATTTCTCTTTTGGTTCTTTTTCTTTTGACATGATAATATATTTTAAATCAATAATAGAGTAATGTACGAAAACAAGCTGACGATTCAAAATATATCTCTTAACTTTATACCATGTTGTCTTGGTAAATACTCAAATAGTCATGAAAATAAGAAATAAATACAGAGCTACTGTTCCGGATCCATTGATTCTTGCTCTTGGCCTCACACTTGTCACTCTCATTCTGGCCCTCATTTTGGGCACAAATACTGGTCCTGGCCTTTTGGGAGTGGCCGATGTCCTGACTTTCTGGACCATGGGATTCTGGGATTTGCTCTCCTTTTCCATGCAAATGGTGCTAATTTTATTGCTTGGCTACATGCTAGCTCTGTCGCCTGTGCTTGACAGCCTCTCTTCTATATTATTGCGTTTCAGTCATAAACCGGTACAGGGGACGGTTATGGTAATACTTGTTTCCATTGTTGTCGGGTTAATCAATTGGGGTCTGGCACTAGTCCTGGGTGCCGTCCTTGTTAAAAAGATTGCTGTTCAGGCAAAAAAATCGGGAAATGCGATCAACTATCCGTTAATGGGAGCTGCTGCCTATGTTTGTATGATGATCTGGCATGGAGGATTATCTGGATCTGCACCTCTTTCTGTGGCAAGCGAAGGTCATTTCCTGATGGAAAAAACAGGAGTGATTCCTTTGTCAGAGACAATATTTTCACCTATGAACATTACGGCCAATGCACTGTTATTGATTCTACTACCTTTGGCTGCCTGGTGGTTTGCAAAGAAAGGCACAATGCAGATTCCACCAGACAGTATTCAAGAACATCAATCTATTCAGCAACAAGAAAGAAAAAGATGGAGACCAACTTTTCTTTCATTGTTCGGGCTATTGATTCTTGCAGGTTTTGTCTTTAAAACCTTCTTAAATAATAGCAGCATAGGTCTTAACGAAATAAATCTTATACTTTTTGCATTGGTGCTGATTGTCTTTCCAAATGTAGAGCAACTAACAAAAGCATCAGGAGAAGCAATAGGAAGTACTGCCGGGATCATTATTCAGTTCCCTCTTTATGCAGGCATTATGGGCATAATGCAATACTCTGGCTTACTAACCGTTATGACTGACTGGTTTGTTAACATCTCATCAAAGCAGAGTCTGCCTCTTTTTTCATTTCTAAGTGCCAGCCTTGTAAATCTATTTGTTCCAAGTGGCGGTGGTCAATGGGCAGTTCAGGGTCCGTTAATAATTGACGTAGCTAGTCAAATTGGAGTGAGTCATGCAAAAGAGGTTATGGCTTTGGCCTACGGCGATCAGCTAACCAATATGCTGCAGCCATTCTGGGCCCTGCCGCTACTTGGCATAACCGGTCTCAGGGCCGGGGATATTTTTCGTTATTCATGGAGGTTTATGATGATAGGGCTAGTTGTATTCAGTCTGATTCTTTGGTTTTTCTGAATATCTGTATTGCTATCAAAACCCGAGTTCTGCCTCTATGGGGCTAAGTGCTTCAAGTGCCAGTGTGGTAAATTCGTCAAGTGGTATTCCTATGGCCTCACACTCCATTATTGCATCACGATTGACCGATGCGGCAAATAATTTCTCCTTCATCCTTTTCACAACAGATTTTGTCTTAACGCTCGATATCTTTTTGTCGGGATATACTAACGCAACTGCAAATATCAATCCTGTTATTGTCTCCCCTGCGGCAAGTGCATGATGAAAAGTTGTTGAACGTTTTTGCTGAGTCGCTTTTTCGTTGTGTAAAAGTACTGCCCCAACCAGCTCCTCAGGCAACCCTTCGGCCTTGAGCATCTCCGCCCCCACCGGACCATGACGCAAAGAGTCGCCGTTTGTTATCTCCACATCAATGTCATGTAATAATCCAGCTGTAGCCCATATTTCTTCACTTTCGCCAAACCTGTTGGCTAGTTTCCTCAGTACTGCCTCTGATGCCAGACTATGGGCAATCATCTTAGGGTTTGTAATGTGTTGCTTAAGGAGTTCCAAATAATATTCTCTGTTTTTCATAATAATAACTACATTCTTAAAAGACAAATTTGTACATTTGTAGAGAAAATTGCTAATTCTAGAAAATTTATTGCCAATCTAATAATTAAAATATACTAATTATAATTTTTATGAAGAATTTAATGTTAAAACTTATCAGCCTTGCCTTTATCGTTGCGTTAACAGGCATTTTTACCAGTTGTAACAAAGAGGATGTTAACGATGAAACACCTTATGTAAGGCTCAGCAGTCAAACCGTTTCGGTAATTCAGGCCGGTGGAGCGGCTACTTTCTCTATTGAGTCAAACCGTGCCTGGACAATTTCAATTACATACACTTCCGGAAGCGACTGGATAGCAGCCACTCCAACCACCGGAGAAAACAACGGACAGGTAGCTCTTACCGTTTTACCTAACACCGGTGTAGCAAGAGAGGCAAACATAAAAGTTGCCACCTCAACAACATACGAGTATATAAAAATTCAACAAGCAGGAGCAACTGCTAAAACATACATAACCGTTGCACAGCTTAGAGCAAAGGGAGAGGTTACGGTTACCGACGATGTTTATATGAAGGCCAGTCTTATAAGTGACCAGGTAGGTGGAAACAGCACATCAAAGAAAAACATAGTTATATCTGACGGTACTGCAGGTATTGCAGTAAGGTTGGTAAACGATGCTTCAACAATGGCTGTCGGGACCGAATTGGAATTCAAGGTTAAAGACGCTGTACTATCTAAATACAATGGTCTTCTTCAACTGAACAACTTTGCAAATGCAAATATGTCTACAACAGGATCTAATGTTCCAGTGGCAGCAAAAGCAATAACAATAGCAGAACTTAAGGCAAACACATACGAATCTATGTATGTGTCTGTTCCAAATGTACAAGTTGTAAATGCCGACCTTACCAAAACCATGGTTGTAGGAACTTCGCATACATCAATAAATATGGAAGCTCAGACTGGAGAGACTTTCGTTCTTTTCAACTCTTCCTATTCTGAATTCAAGGACGTTGTAGTTCCTCAGGGAAGTGGCACAATCAAAGGGATATCTAGTATAAATAATGCTATTATTCAGATTCTGCCACAAAACAGGACTGATTTCGCAGCACTTACCGGAACCCGTTTCGGAAACGCCCCAACTCTTGCATACGGAACACCCGCACTGGCCGGGGCACTTAACAAAGGCACAGCTTTAACAGCATCCAACACAATAACCCTGCCTTACAACACTGCAACAGTAGGCCAGGCATACAGCATCTCTGTAGCAGTCAGCGGAGCCGGTTCTGCAGGAATCACAACTCCGGCAACTGCCAGCGGAACTTTTGCAACAGCAGCAGGAAACATTGTAATAACCCTTGCCGGTACCCCAACAGCTGCCGGTGCAGTTGTCTTTACAATAACAGGAACAGGCATTTCTACCCCGGTTGTTCTTAACGGAACTGTTACCGATCCTGCAACAACAAGCACTATGGCAACATGGACATTCAATGCAGCTCCAACTGCTTTCCCTATAGCTTCATCTACCGAATCTACCGATGCCTCAACAAATGCATCACTTAACCTTGCGGGATTTACCGCACCACTTCCTACAATCAACTATACAGCATCGTCGAAGACAATCTATCTGAATGCATGGGCACAGGGAAAAGCATGGCTGTTTACATTTACTCCAAAACAGACAATCGCATCGGGTAAAACATTGTCAGTCACATACAAGGGATACGGAAGTAGTACTTCTCCAAAGAATTTTGTTGTGGAATATTCAAAAGACAATACAAACTGGACAGCAATGGGCGAAGTAATTGCATATACAGCATCTCTTGCCTCTTATACACGAAGCATAGCTCTTACAGAGTCGCTCAGCGGACAATTATATATAAGGGTAAAAGTGAGCACTGCTGTTGCAATAAATGACGGTGCAATAGCCGATACAGGAAACTCACGTCTGGCAGATGTTGTGATTTCCGTAAACTGATCTATAACTCCCATTCCTAAAGATAGCCCAATGAACTTTGGGCTATTTTTAGCTAAATATAAATCTATAAATGAGGAAATTCTTTAAGGTTATCCGGATAATCGCTTTTCTTTCCATTTCAGGAACCCTGTTTAACGGGTGCACGAAAGATGATGCCGAAACAATACTATCGGCATCGTTGACCAGTAATTCTATCGATGCAACCGTTACCAGTCAGTTTTTGAAGATCGAGTCGAATGGAACATGGCAAATTTCTGTAACCTATGTTTCCGGAGAACAAAACTGGTGTACTTCAGATGTAACAAGTGGCAGTGGTAATAGAAATGTTATTCTTATGTTTTCTGCAAACTCCTCTACCGCGAACCGCGTAGCGGAGATAAAGGTTACAAGTGGGCAAAAAATTGTCACACTTACACTTACACAATCACCTGCTACAAACGGCGGCGGAGGAAACACAGGAAATATAAAGTGGCTGGAGATACCTTCCGGCGGTGTGAATTCAAACAGCGAGGTTGTCACACACACGATAATACTTTCAAATAAGACAGTAAGAAACTATTCAATGCTTTTCGACAAGCAAGAGAAGATAGCATACTGGGTTGCCTATCCACACCATACAAGCTATACAGGAAGCACCGGCAGGACAGATAACTGGCAACGTGACCCAAAGTTCAGTTCCTCCAACCAGGCAAATCTGTTTTCAGGAATAAGCGGTTACGACAGGGGTCACCAGATACCATCTGCAGACAGGACATGTTCTTATGAAGCCAACAGTCAGACATTCTATTTTACCAACATGACACCTCAGCAGTCGTCTCTGAATCAGTATTTATGGGCAAAACTTGAGGGACAGGTAAGGACATGGATGGAGAGCAGCGACACTCTGTATGTTGTTACAGGGGCAATTTTGAAAACAACAGGTAAAAACGAGACCGTCAATTATGCAACTGATGCATCGGGTGGCAAGATTGCCGTTCCAAACTACTACTACAAGGTTCTCCTTAGACTAAAAGGCTCAAAGTATGACGCAATAGGGTTCTGGCTTGAGCACAGGTCATACGGCAACGTTCCTGCCAGTGCTGCCGAGACAAAATCTATAGATGACATTGAGGCTCTTACAGGTTTCGATTTTTTTTCCAACCTCGCAAACGATGTTGAAACCACAATAGAGGCCGAATGGAACCCGAAAGCATGGAATTTATAATGACTAGAAGAATAATATGAACAGAACACTCCAAATAAAAATATTTCTTACGATCCTGCTGTTTGGAACAGCTTTACAGCTCTCCTCGCAGGTAAAGAGATATCCGGTTGTCTTTTACAACCTGGAAAACCTTTTCGATACCATCAAGTCCCCTAATGTAATAGACGAAGAGTTTACACCTGCAGGGTCGTATGGATGGAACAGTCAGAGATACCTTAAGAAGATATCGAATATAGAAGAGGTCTTTTATAAAATAGCAACCACGGCCCAGACATTTCCGGCAATTATAGGAGTCTCGGAGATTGAGAACAGAAATGTACTAGAGGATATTGTAGCAACCCCAAAACTGGAAAAAGCAAGATATCAGATTGTTCATTATGACTCTCCGGATGCCAGAGGAATTGATGTTGCCCTGTTATACAGACCCGACATGTTTAAATATGAGGGTAGTCACCCTCTTAGGGTTGTAGTGGCAGACTCTTCAGACTTTAAGACCCGTGACATTCTTATGACATGGGGAACGATCGAAAACGAAAAGTTCTACTTTTTTGTTTGCCATTGGCCATCAAGAAGGGGTGGAAGATCGGATTTGTTCCGCTGCGCAGCTGCTCAGACAGCCAGAAATGCAATTGATTCAGTTATAAAGCTCGAACCTGCTGCAAAAATAGTACTTATGGGAGACCTTAATGACGACCCCGTGGACAGGAGTATACTTGAAGTACTCGGAGCAAAAGGGAAAATAGGCAAGGATGCAAAAGCCGGTGAGATGTACAACCCTTTCTATGACATGTTCAAGGCAGGTTATGGTTCTCTGGGCTACCAGGATGCATGGAACATATTCGACAACATAGTGGTTAATTCAAATCTGGTTAACCCTGCTGCCGGAAAGCTTAAATTATACAAGCCCGACTATAACAAGTATTGGGGCAATATCTTCAATCGCCCGTTTCTGGTTAACCAGAGCGGACAATACAAGAATTACCCGTTCAGGACATATGTTGGTACAAATTTTCAGGGTGGTTACAGCGACCACTTTCCTGTATTTATTTATATAGTTAAAAATGAATAATATGAAGATAAAAGTAACATTTATCGTATTGGCTTTGCTCTCTTTGTATCCTGCATCTCTCTCTGCACAGGAAACAGGTATTAAAGGCAAGGTGGTAAACAGAGAGGGAAGGGTTCCTGTCAAGGGGGCAAAAGTTGTTCTGATAACAGACATAGAAAAGGTTATCCAGACCTCTCCCACCGGAGAGTTTGTGCTTACCGGTCTTCGCCCCGGAACTTACACACTTAAAGTAACGGCAGCTGATTTTCAACCACTTCAGATGAGTGTAAAGGTAGAAAACTTCCTTAAAGATTTAAATTACATTACTTTGGTTTCCGATGTGGCCCCCGATAAATCGGACGACCTTCTGCTTTCTGAGTTCGATACTGAATCGTCTAGCGATGCACAGTCCATGCCCGTTTTGCTTGCCTCTTCCAAAGATGTTTATGAGAACATAACCGGATACAAATTTGGCGATATCCGTTTCAAAAACAGAGGGTATGAATCGGCATCCGCTGCAGTATATATGAACGGTATCTATTTAAATGATGCATTGAGCGGTTACTCGCCATGGTCGCTGTGGACAGGACTCAACGAAGCCACACGTAATCAGGAGAGCACCACAGGTGTCGCCATTTCTGACTTTGGCATTGGAGGCATAAATGGTACCACAAACATAAACGCAAGGGCATCACAGCTGCGAAAGGGATATAGATTCAGCGTTGTTAACGCAAGTGGACAGTACAGGACCAGACTTATGGGCACATACGCATCCGGAGAGAAGGACAATGGATGGTCGTATGCGGTTTCGGCCTCGGCAAGACTTGGCGGTAACGACTGGGTAAACGGAGTCTCGTATAACTCTTTCGCATATTTTGCATCGGCAGAAAAGAAATTAAATGATTTTCACAGGCTGGCTTTTACATTCTTTGGATCGCCGGGTGAAAGAAGTGTTCAAGGTTCTTCCACACAGGAGGTTTACGATATGGTAGGGAGCAATTACTATAATCCCAACTGGGGTTTTCAAAATGGAGAAAAGCGAAACGCCAGAGTCAGAAGCACCCATGAACCGGTTGCTATTCTGAACTATTTTTACACTCCAGGTGAAAAATTCAACCTTACCGCAGCCATCTCCTACCGTTTTGGCGGAAACGGCTATTCTGCCCTTGACTGGTATGATGCACCTGACCCGCGCCCCGACTATTACAGAAATCTTCCAAGCTATTTCGCAGACGATCCGTACAAGGCATCTTATGTTAAAGAAGGCTGGCTTAGCGACTGGAACATCCGCCAGATAAACTGGGACAGAATGTACAACATCAACTACGCAAACATCCCTTTATCAACAGGGTCCAACTCGCTTCTTGCAGGTCAAAAAAGGTCTCAGTATGTACTTGAGGAGCGTCATATAGACCAGAATGATATTAATGCCAAGGTACAGGGTACTTTCAACCTGAACAATGCAAGTAAACTTAACTTAGGGATAGACTACAGATGGAACATGACTAATCACTACAAAAAGATGAAAGATCTGCTTGGGGGTGATTACTGGATAGATATCGACAAGTTTGCCGAACGCGATTTTGAGAGCGGAGATGTTATCCAGAACGACCTCAACAACCCAAACAGGGTTATAAGAGAGGGCGACAAGTACGGTTACAACTACAAGGGACATTTGAGAAACTACAAGTTGTGGTTTACCTACCAATACAATAAAAACAACATAGAGGCCTATGTGGCCGGAGAGGGAGGACACACATCGTTCTGGAGAGAGGGGCTATACAAAAAGGGACTCTTTCCCGACAACTCCTTGGGCAACTCAGAAAAACTTAACTTCTGGACATATACCGCAAAAGCAGGTTTAACCTACAAGATTTCAGGAAACCAGATGGTTTATGGCAATGTTGCATATATGCAGACTGCACCGTTCTTTCAGGAGTCCTTTGTTTCACCAAGGACAAGAAACAGTGTTGTTCCCGACATCACAACCGAAAAGACATTCGGGGCCGACCTGAACTACTCTGTCCGCCTCCCGTTTTTAAAGCTGAGACTGACAGGATTCTACACAACAATTAAGGACCAGACCAAGCTGATCAGCTTCTACGACGACATCAACAGAAGTTTTACAAACTTCTCAATGAGGGGAATCGACCAGCTTAATACAGGAATGGAACTCGGCTTATCGGTTCCTCTGTACAAAGGGTTGTCTGCCGACGGAGCAGTGAGCTACGGTTACTATGTATACACTTCAAACCCAGAAGTGACTGAGACTGTAGACAACAGCGATGTTGTTATACACGAGAACGAAAGGGTGTACTGGAAGGATTACAAAATACCCGGAACTCCGCAAACAGCTATTAATGTTGGGCTGAACTACAGATCTGCAAGTTATCTTTTTGCAGGTGTGGACCTCTCCTATTTCGACGCCATGTATCTGGATATGAACCCTATCTACAGGACAGACTTTGCCAAGGCCGGGTTAACAGCAGATGAGGCCAAGGTGTTGTCACATCAGGAGTTGTTCAACAGCTCAGTGGTACTGAGCGCCAACATAGGGAAATCGTGGTATGTGTTTAAGGATTACAATGTGGGCTTCAGCCTTGAGGTGAAGAACATACTGAACAACCAGAACATAAAAACCGGCGGTTACGAACAGATGCGTCTTAAGGTAAATGAGGACTCTTCTGGAAACGTATTGAATCACAGTCGTTTTGACTCCAAATATTTCTACATGTTCGGGACAACATATTATCTGAACCTCTATATCCGTTTCTAATTGAATAATTCTAATATTGCATATAATGAAAACATTAAATAAAATATTTCTGTTTGCTTCAATCTCTGCTTCTCTTATGATAGCCTCGTGCTCAGAGAAATTTGATGACCCCGCAGTATTTGAACCGGCAAACCTTACTCCTACAACAACAATTCAGGCTCTCAAGTCTCTTTACAACGGTGGCCCCTTTGAGATAAACGACAATGTTATAATTGGCGGAAAGGTGAACAGTACAGACGAACAGGGTAATTTTTACAGATCCTTCTACATTCAGGACGAAACCGGCGGCATTGAGGTGAAGATTGGCAAGACCACTCTATACAACGAATACAAGGAGGGTCAGACCATATATGTTAAAGCCAGACATCTGGTTTTAGGCAGCTATGGTGGAATGGTACAGCTTGGAGAGAAATCTGTTGAGACATGGTATGAGACGTCTTATATTGAGACCGACCTGCGGATCAAGGAGACAATCTTCAGAGGCGCAACCGGGCCAAAGTTGACCCCTCAGTTAATTAACACTTCGTCCGATGTATCTGTATACAAGTTGGGAACCCTGGTTACATTAAAGAATGCCAAGCTCGTTAAGAAGAACATGGAGACCTGGGCAAAGAGAGCAACAACTACAACCGATGCTGTATATGGCGAACACACCTATCAGGTTGCCGGTGGTTTGAATATTGTGGTACGCACCAGCGGGTATGCAAAATTTGCAAATCAGCTTGCTCCGGCCTTAAACACCTACGCCGATGTTACCGGAGTTCTTACCAAATACGGAAGCACATGGCAACTAGTCCTAAACTCTCCGGACGGAGTGAGATCAACTAACTCCTTACTTTAGAAGATAATTATCTCTTTAGGTTTTATGTTATTCTCCATGGTCCAGAAATGTGCCTGGTCATTTTAGGGAAGCATTACTACTTCGATAAGATTTTTCTGAGCCAGTATCTCATTCGCTAAAAACTTGATGTCTCCGGAGCTTATGGATCTTAACAATGTGTCATAATTGGAGTAATTATCCTCCCCATATAAATAATAGGTTGATAAAACGGATGCCCAGTATTCGTCACTCTTTCGTGCTGCTTCTGCTTCTTTAAGCATATAGTTGACAAGCATTTCCAGAACCTCCTGTGGCACCTCATTTTTTGCTAAATGTTCAACACAGGAGTGTACTATCAGTTTTACACGTTCCAGTTTAGCCGTATCTGTATCGTACGCGATTTCAATTTTAGTCAAGTCTGCCGGAAAACGATTACATGCAACATTGGTCCTGATTCCATAGGTTCCACCTTCGTTTTCCCGCACATTTTGCGTAAATACCAAATCCAGCACTAGTTTAAACAAGCTTAGTGTAAGATCATTTTTAAGATTCCGTGGAATAATGCCACTATAAATCTCAAAGACAGAAGCTTTAGGCGTTTGCATCTCAGCACGAACCGTTTTTAGATGTTGGCCGTTTTTTATCAAATACGCATCATCTTGAATATCATATTTAAGCGGCTTCCCTTTGGGCAATGATGCCAGATATTGCTCTACCAAGGGTTTTATTTTAGCTTCATCAATGGTACCTACAAAAGTAAAGGTTAACGACCCTATATTAGAGAAACAAGTTTTATACATTTCCAGTATTCGGTCGTAATCCAACTTGTCCACATCGTCCGGTTTCATTTTACGGATACGGGGATTATCGCCGTACATTGTATAAGTAATTGTATCGTTCATCGCAGAAAGAGGGTTCTCTTGCCCTTTTTGCAGCTGTTCATGTAATCGGGTAGTGAAAATAGAATAAGCCTCTTTATCTTTCCTTGGAGCAGTCAATTGAAGATAGATGATTTGGAAGAGAGTTTCCATATCTTTAATTGAAGACCGTCCTCTTATCTCTTGGGTCGTTAGCGAAACAGATACCGATGCAGATGCCGATTTCCCGACCAACATTTTACTTAAATCTTCGTTACTAAAAGAGGCCAACCCGCCTAAGCCGGCTACATTATTAATAACACTTGCGTTAAGAACATCCTTATCTGGAAATTGAATAATACCCCCTTTGGAAATAGCATTCATGGTTACCTGATCATCCTTAAAGTCGGTCTTTTTAAGTACTACATGTATCCCGTTTGAAAGCGTCCAGTTAGTAGTACCCCACTTGCTATCTGTTGTTGATTGTACAATTTTCCCTCTCTTGGGAAGCTTTTCCATTAAGGTTGAAGCTACCTTTTTTTCAATGTATGGCTGAGTTTTTTCTTCCTTCGTTTTTTTTATCAAATCCAGTACTACATGTTTACTTGGATATATAATATTATCTTTTTGAGGACCGGTAATTGCTATTGCAATATTTTTATCAGAGATAATCTGATGCATAAATCCGTTCAGTTCTGATGGCCCAATCTGTACCAGGTATTGCTTAACCAAATTATAATTAGCCTCAATACTGGTTATTGGAGTTTTATTCAAAAAGCTCTGAACATACTGATTAATATAAGCTATGCTGTTTTGTTTTTTTCTATTGTTATATAAATTTTCATATGAAGCTAACAAGGAAGCTTTGATCCTGTCTATTTCAGCATTGCTGAATCCATGTGTGTAAACTCGCATATTTTCCCTTAATAAACAAGCCAGACTCTCTTCTATTTTCCCTTCTTTAGGAACAGCACTCAATGTCCAGGCATCTTTAGTGCTGGCAACCAAAAAACTTCCGGCACCAGCTCCGGCACTGACAAAAGGGGCATCAGCTTTTTGACATATTTCAGACAACCTGTTCGACAAAGCTTGTGATGCAAGCAGTCGTAATAGTGACAGATATGTTCCCTGACCGGTAATTTTAATACTATCAGGAATAGCATCCTGTTTGAACAAGACAGATACAGATGTTGAAGTTGCTTCCGGGTCAGTAATAATGGCAATCTGAGGCTCTTCATTATCCGGCACTGGATAATAAATACGCTCCGCTGCATTTGTTGGTACCGGAATATCTGCAAATACTGCTTTTAACTTATTTTCCACAAATTCTGCATCTATATCGCCAACAATAATAACACACTGCAAATCTGGCCGATACCATTTATGGTAGTAATCTTTCAATTCCTGACAAGCAAAATTTTCCACCACATCCATGCTCCCAATAGGGGAGCGATTTGCATACTTGCTCCCTTTAAGAAAAATTGAGTAGAGTTTATCTGTTATCCTGGACTGGGCGCTATTCCGGGTTCTCCATTCTTCTTTAATGATTGCCCTCTCTTTATCAATCTCTATACTGTCCAGTGTCAGAAATCCGGACCAATCATGCAGAATAAGCAAGCAGGAATCAATAACAGCATCACTGGAGAGAATAATATCCGACAAATTATAAACCGTTTCATCATATGAGGTGTATGCGTTGATGTTTGTTCCAAACTGTCCTCCGTTACTCTCTATGAATGATACCGATTTTTTTCTCCCGGGAAAGTTTGTCGAACCATTAAAAGCCATATGTTCAAGAAAATGTGCCAACCCCGATTGTGTATCCTCTTCTTGAATTGAACCAACCCGTTGTACGAAATGAAAGCAAGCTTTATTTTCGGGTAAAGGGTTGTGTCTAACGTAATAAGTAAGGCCGTTTGGGAGCTTGCCATAACGGACACACGTATCTAACGGCAAAATGCTTGAAGTCGGCTGGGCCATGACCGATCCAACCGACAACAAGCAAGTAAGGAAAAAAAAGACACTCTTCATCATTTTACTTAACCAAAACTAATTATTACGCCTCTTTATCCATACAAAAACAGCTAGAAACAACAATATACTTGGCAACACCCATTTCAATGCAATCTTTATAGCATAGCAGCTTTTAGGTGTTATCTTTATCTCTGTATCCTTCGATGCCGGTCTGCTTACATCAATTGGGTATTCATTATTTGACAACCATTTGAAAGACTTCACAATAAAGGCCCAGTTTGCTGACATTTTTTCTCTGTTCATACTTAACTCTGCATTACTTATGCAATCAGCATCTCCCATTACAATTATATTCTGCTCTTTGCTTTCTGTTTTTTTATGTAATGCTAGTACAGTAGGTATTGAGGTCTCAATTTCTCCAATTGAGGTATCAAGCAAAGGAACCTCTTCTGTGAAATTTTTAGTGTTTATTTCATTCCAGTAACCAGAAGGTGTTGTTGCAGCTATTGGAACAATTTTATACCCTTTATCTGCAACAATTCCTAAACCGCCCGCAGAAGGCATAGCAATTTGACCTCCAAGGCTTGCGATACGTCCTAGCTCAGGTGATATTGAATCGCTCTGAGGGAGAATCGAAACGAAAGAGAGATCTGGCTTCTCAGAGTCTGAAATATGTACCAATGTGCCAGGTATCATGGTAATTCCTAGCTGGTTGATAATGCCATTAATGATATGTGAACGGCGAGGTTCTCCTGCAATTATCATGTTTCCTCCCATTTCAATGTATTTATTGATTGAGCTCAACTCCTCAGGAGTATATGCCGTCTGGGGATCTGCAATAACTAATATATCAACATTTTCAGGAATACCATTTTTAGGAATTCTAAGGGATATTGGATCAAATCCTTGATTAATAAGAGACTCTCTTTTTATCAATATACTTGTGAACATTCTGTAATTCAGATCTCCATTCTGGTCAAAGGCTCTCTCATTGTGACCAGTAACAAATGCAACTATCGGACGTTTGTTTATCAGAGACTTAAATGCAACAGATATCTCGCTTTCACTCGGGTAACGATTGCTCTCGTCATACATCCGGAGAAAAGCTTTTTTCCCGTCTTCGGTTTCAATTACCCTGACAAATCTGTTTTCCTCCGGCTTAAGATCTATGATCTTGTGTATCTCTTCTGGGTTAAGAATTTTTTCAGGATTCAGATTATATACAACCGTCATCTTTTCTACCTGTTTAAGCATTTCCTCTTGTGTCACCCCGGAACCTGTAATAGAATCATAGAAAAGGACATAGTTTAGCTTCATCTCCGGTTTGAATCGTATAAATTGTTCAAAGTGTCTTTTTTCACTATTTCTATTATTTGGAAGGCCAAGATTTGCATTTTCATCCATCAAATTTACATAAGAGGTCATTTTCAGATCCCCTTTAATCTGAGACAAGATTTTTTGGCTGTTTGGAGTCAGAGTATGCTGTTTATTTTCTGTAGCATCATAATAACACTTAAAAACAGGACGAGAAGTTACATAGCCAATTAACAGACATACAATTATAAATCCTATATACTTCGTACCTTGTGCAATTTTGGTATTATTCTGTCTTCCTGATTCAAATTTGAAAATAGACAAACCAATAAACATGAAGGTAACAATTACAAAATAGATAAGATCTTCACTACAGATAAGCCCCCAAAGGAATTTGTCTGCCCGGCCGGAAATAGATAGCCAGTATGATATATCCCGGACAAAATCTATATTCTGCCCTAACTTACCTATAAAATTCAGTACACTTAAGGCTGTCAGTGTTCCCAATGCTGCAATAATTTGGTAAGCAGTCAACGTGGACATAAACAAACCAATGGCAGCATATGTACAAAATAGTAAATATACACCGAGTATACCGACAAGTATGGTCGGTGTAAACAAATTTGGAACTAGGATCTCTGAAACTACCAATGGGACCACCAGCAATACACCCGTTAGCAAAAGGCCGTACAACATCATAGCTAAATATTTCCCCAGTATGATCTGAGATCCGGTTATTGGCGATGATAGTAGCAATTTAACCGAACCGTTATTATACTCCTGACTTAAAAGCCCCATAGTAAGTAAAGGGACATACAAAAAAAGGTATGATGGGACTATTTGAAATGGCACTCCCACTCCGCGAATAAACAAATCCAATGTAAGATTTGTAAAATCATTTCGTCCTAACGAGATTGAATTGGCATAAAAGCCTAACATTTGAGCGAACCCTGAAAAGACCTGAAAAGAAAAAACAATAAGTATCAGCCACGCCACAGGGGAATAAAATAGTGTACAGAGCTCATTTCTTGCTATTCGAAATACCGTCTTCATTCTTCAAATTTGTTTATTGTTCTTTTTCCAGATAGTTGAGCAAAAATTTCATCCAAGGAAATTCTTTCCATTACTATCTCTTTTAATCCCCATCCATTATTCACACATGATTCTGCTATTTTAGGTAAATCATTCTCCGATGTTATCTCTCCTTTAAATGTATTGCCATCTACCGATTTAATTCGAACAATATTTTCAATTTTAGATATTTCTTCTTCGGTTGGTGGGTTTGTCAACTTCAATAAAAACGTGTTTGGTTTAACCGAATGGTTAAAATCGTCCATTGTCCCGCTAAATACCAGATGACCATGTTCAATCATTTTAACATGATCACAAATTGCATCTACCTCAGAAAGTATGTGAGTTGAGAGTAATACAGAATGATCTGCCGAAATCTCTTTTATAAGAGCTCTTATTTCCAGAATCTGATTAGGATCAAGACCGTTTGTAGGTTCATCCATTACAACGAACTTAGGGTTATGTACTATTGCCTGGGCAATTCCTACCCTTTGTTGATAGCCGCCGGAAAGATTTTTTATCACGCGTTTACTGAAATGGGAAATACCTGCTCTCTCCTTTGCTCTTTCTACAGCCGATTTTATTTGCTTTTTGTCCATTAAATGAAGATTTGCACAGTATGTAAGATATTCATCTACATTGTGGTCACTATACAAAGGTGGTTTCTGTGGTAAAAAACCAATATTCTTTTTTGCCTCAACAGGATTCTTCCGGATATCAATTCCATTAATCAATACCTGTCCATCTGTTTGATTTAGTACGCCGCAGATAATATTCATTGTAGTGGATTTCCCTGCCCCGTTGGACCCAAGCAAACCTAAAATACCCCGCTGGTTAATTTCAAAATTTATATTCTGGATTGCCCATTGTACACTATAGCGATGTGAGAGATTCTTGACCTCGACGATTGGACTCATAATTTTATATGTATTTTTTTTAATTATCGTTTGTTTGAAATATTTTAATGAAACTCTATTTAAGTCTTCGTCTATACCACACAATACCTCCCCATACTAACCAAAAACATGGGAACAAAAAGAGGAAAAATAAGTTAGATATCCCTTTGTGTTTAAACTTAAAATTGAGTTCATTATCGGGTAGTGACGGTCTGTCAAAAGACATAGGATATTTATCATATGACATCCATTTAAACATATTGGTTATCATTGAATTATTTGCAACAGCAAAGGTCCAGCCTGCATTTAATTCTCCTTTGCTAAACCAGTCAGAATCCCCAAAAATAAGTATTCGCTGCTCTCTGTTTCCTCTGTTTTTTATCAGAGATAACGCTGTACTATATATTGATGTTGAGTTTCCTGCAATTGTATCTTCTACAATTTCATCAGGGTTGGACGTAGCTGTTACGTTCCATGTTCCTTGTCTTGCTTCCAACAGAGATTCCACCTCATATCCCTTATCTTTTGTTTTAACAAGGCCTACACAACCTTTCATCACGATTGGCACTCTTCTGTCTCTTGAATTCGGAAGATATGTATTAACCATCTTGCTCTTTTCCGTAAAATAGGTAAATACAGAAGTAGGAGTATATCCTTTATTACATTGAGCTAAAATACCGGGAACAATTTCCACACCTAACAACTGAAGTAATGGCTCCATCTGTTTCTTTCGGTTTATATCGGTGTTTATAACAAGATTCCCTCCTCTTTCAATGTATTTTTCAATGCATTCAAGTTCATCTGTTGAAAATGGATTTTTCATATCAGCAATAACTAAGATATTGACATCTTCAGGTATCTGGTCTTCTGCTTTTAGTTTAAACGGATAAAATCCCTGGTTGATCAAAGAGTAACGCGAACTCCTTGCATTTGGTAACCCACTGTAATCCTGATCCGCTGTTCCATCCAGATCCCGCTCTCCATGACCTGCTATAAATCCAATCTTTTCTACACCGTAAAGCATTGTAAACATAGCTGTCGATATCTCTTTTTCACCCGGATATGGGCTTAAGTCGTTAGCATACATTCTTATATATGCTTTTGGAAAGCTTTCAACTTCAAATGTCCGGACAAAGCTTTCGTCTGCCTCCTTAGCATCAATCAACTCTTTTACATCATCACCTGTAGATGATTTTTTAAAATTGATTGAATTTATCCTTGCTGTTTTTTTAGCCAAAGTAATAAACTCGTCCTGATTTTGTATTCCACATCCATTGCTATGACATGTCTGAACATTGTCATAAAAATAGACATAGTTCATCTTCATATTAGGTTTGAAACGAACATATTGACTAAAAACATGTTTATCCCCGTTGATATTTCCCGGATATCCCTTTTCCACAAGGTGCGGATTACCCATAAAATTGATATATGTAGTTAATACCGGCTTCCCTGTGAAATGGGATATAATCTCCTGACTTTTAGGTGTCAATGTAGCTTGTTTATATCTTGTCACATCCCAGTAAAAAGTTATTTGTGGTCTGGATGTAATATATCCCGCAACAACCATCACAAGGAAAACGCCTGCATATTGCATCCCTTTTTTCACATATGAGATATTCTGCCGTTGAAATCTGATATTCAGTATTGAGAATATAACGAACATTGCAGACATCAACAAGAAATATATCACATTATCACTGCTGAGAAGTCCGTTAATGAGACCATGTGGACCAGTGCCTAACCAGAATGTAATATCACGAATAAAGGGAATTGTTTGAAAAAGCCCGCTTACCAGTTGAAAAAAGATTATAACTAACAAGGTGCCTAATACTGCAATAATTTGATATGATGTTACACAAGAGAGGAATAGTCCGATTGCCGAATAAAAACAAAAAAGTAAATATATTCCAACCAGCCCGGAAATTAGAACAGGTAAATCTATGTCTTTAATGGCAAAAGCCCCGAAAATGATGTATACCCCCACAATCGAAATCATAAGCAATCCATAGATCAGCATAGAAAAATATTTGCCTAAAGCAATCTGTGTCTCCGTTATTGGAGTAGATAGCAGCAGCTTAATTGAGCCGCTGCTATACTCTTTGCTCATTAATCCCATTGTAAGCAATGGAACATACAGAAATAGCGAAGAAATGACCGTTTTAAACAATGGGGAACCGAATCCTGAAATAAATATATCAAAAGTCAGATTATTCAGTTGCTGACCCATAACTGCATTCATCAACTTCGTATTTAACATTTCCGTAAATCCGTAGCTCAACTGGAAAGTGTAAATAACCAGGACAAACCATGCAATCGGTGAACAGAATAGTGATTTCAGCTCAGACCTGGCTATTTGAAATATAGTGCTCATATATACTTTTTTTCTCTATTTCTGATTATTAAAATTGCTGTATTTACCATATTTAAATTGTAAGTCTACAACTTTCCCTAAATTGGTTGCCTTAGCAATGATTTTTGCTGTTCCACTAGCCAAAACCTCATTGGACACATCTAATACATAAAACTCACCATTATCCATACCTACACCTATTTGATTTTTTTCCGAATTTGACTCTATAGCAGTTACTTTTCCTGTAAAAGTTGTATATTTTTTTACTGTATTCAGATCAAAATCATAATAGTAAAGACTATTCCCTTCGCCAAAGAAGAGATACTGGCTGCCAGTGAGAAAATAATGTGTGTTATCTGTTACTATACCATTCCCTGCAAAATCAGATTCTGTTCCTTTAATAACATAAAGAGTCTGGATTGCAGTTTCAAGGCGAAGCAAAAATTTTTGTATTCTATATTTACTACCCTTCTTTAATATCTGGACAAAATATCGGTTTGAGCTTGCAACATAACTACCTGTATAGATAAGTTTTGCATCTGTTCCAATATTTGCGAGATCAGTAAATTCTGCAACATTTTCGCCGAGCGGGTCCATTTTTGTATAAAGCAGTTTCCCTGTATATAACTGAGGAAGATCCTGTATACCTATAATACGGTGATTCAGATCGTCATACATCAATATATAACCTTGGCCATATTTATAATAGGTTTTAGTTATCTTAGCATTGCCAATCGGAGTAGTGCTATATCGTGCTCCCTGGAAGACGCTGCTTGAAGTACGAATACGCGTAAATGCACGTCCATCTTCTCCTACAACCATTTCAATTCTATCGCCATATTCTGCTTTTATAGGTTTGAACCCAGTTGGGTATACTCCATCAACAAACTCTTTATCAGTTGTTATCACTTTTGAAAAGTTCGTTCCGTCCAATTCAACTGAACCTCCTTCTCCGTTCTGAACAACCAATATCTGATCAGCCTGATCTGTATAATGTCTTCCAAGACTCAAAGGTGCTTTCCCTAATTTATTGGCTCCATAAAGAGAACTGTATATATCCACGAAAGTAGTATCGACGTTACCTGAATTTAAACGAGAATAGCTCAATACAGAATTCCCATTTTTCTCAGAGAGAATGAGCCAGCCCATTTGATATTTTGATACCACATTAAAATCAAATATTTTTGAAGTTATTCCTCCTGTTTTTTTGTTTTTTATCTGATATACACCAATATACCAGCCTGCTTTAGTAAAAACAAAGCTTAAATTCTTTTCATGAGAAAGAGTATCGGATGTTGAATAATCTGAAAGATTTGCAAACCAAAAATATTCGAAATCATTTTCAGAAATGTCTTTGTAATCAATAACCGGCTTTATTATATATGGTTCACCAATTACTGCATTTCCCTTTGAAAATGTTGTAATTGTCGGGGTACCTAAATCTTTTACATCATAACTACCCTGATCTTTTATGCAAGATGTCAAAATGAAAAGAGCAAAAAGGCTCAATGATAATATTTTTATTTTCATAGGTTCAAATTATTATAATACAGGTACTTCAATATATTGATTATTATCATCCAATGTTGGATGTTCAGTTAAGTATTGCTTCATTTTCAGAGCATATGAACGTTTCATGCTTGCATCCAATCCTGTCATATCAAATTTGCCGGTAATCTGGATAAATAGTTCATATTTTTTATCGCTGTACGTCCCTAAATAGTATGAGTCAATATCGCTATTCCACCATGCGGGTTTTGAAAGTGTGTTGCTTATCCATATAACCGCAGCAGATTGCTCAATTTTACCAGTTTTAAGATCAGAAGATGACTCAACTCTTAATAAGAGGCGCACCTTTTTTTGTTTTAAGTCGGTTGTATTATTCAATCTTACATACAGAGTATCAACATATCTGCCAGCATGGAATACTTGATCAGAAGGGATTGAGTAATGTTGTCCCGATGCAGTAGTGTATTCGTTATCAACAGTCACCTTGTATTTAAGATCCCTTTCTGAAGCGACCCCTACAAGTTCGAGTGCTACCGGAAATTCAATGTAATCCTTCCCTGGATAGAACATGAAAGAGACATTTGTTGAATCAGAAATTGCTTTCTTGAACTGAACAAAATTATCTCCGTCATATGTTTTCAATTTTTGCTCTTCACATCCTGTCGCAGCCATTAATGTGAATAATATTGTTGTCAAAAAAATTATATTATATTTCATTTTAAGAGTATTAGATTATTAATAATAAGCTCTTTCACTATCCGGTAATGTAATCATGTATTTTCCGGTCATATCTATGGGAGTAGTCCCATTATACATTGGTCTGTTAAGCCTTTTATACATATAGAAAGTCTGACCTTCTGCAATAAATTCGCGAGTAGCATCATTATAAACAGCATCCAGGAACTTATCCTTTGGAATTGCCGGGTCAAGAGTAGTTTTGGCGCCTCTTGCCACACGAAGCTCCTGTAATAACTGAACTCCTTTACTTAGATCCTTATCAGCCAGATATTCACAAAGAATATAATACACTTCACTAAGTCGAATAACAGGAATAAGCCTATCCTCTACCGACATGATAGTCCCATTATACCAGCCATTTGCTGTTTTAGGTTCCCATTTAAGAGAATAGTTTGAGTAAATCAGTTTTGTCAGTCGGAAGTCATCGGTGTCTCCTCCAAAAAGATCTGCAAGATTTTTAATAGTCAACCGACTTGAAAAATAGTTATTGGTGTTCCAATCAGTATAAAATGTATAAACCTTACTACTATTAAATGCGAAAAGAATATCATCATATAAACGAGTATGACGATTATTTTTTTCTTCAATTATAATATTACTTGATGAAGTAAAAGAGAACCATGTTTTTACAGTATGATACCTGTAAACAGCCATTGCATTTTTATATGCATTATCCTTATCACCAATGTACTGGTAAGCTCTGGCCAAGAGAGCACATGCTGCGAAATAATTAAAGCGGGTTCCTCTGAAGCCATAAAAAGAGCCTCCTTTTGCGTCACCAGCATTACCTGGCGCAAAACGATAGCTGGTATTAGTCATCATTTTGGAGTTATACAAAGTGTCATTATCCGCCAAATTATTTTTTGCGTATTCCAGATCCTCTATAATATTCTTCATGACCTCGGTAGTTTTTAGCCTTTGAGGTTGAATTGTAGGATATGTTGTTACATAAGGAACGTATGGATTGTTATCGTTTATAACAGGTGCCGGAGCGAATAATCGAAGTATGTCAAAATGCATTAAAGCCCTCAAACCCCTGGCTTCGGCACACAAAATCTGTTTTTCTCTCTCACCTTCCACAAAAAAGGATCCTTCACGTGTTTCAACTTTCTGAATTAAACTATTGCAATTAGCAATTGCATTGAATCCTTTTCCCCAGATAGCATCTGATACCGTTTTGAGATAGGTATTATCATAATCATAGTTTGTAGCTGGTATATATGGAGAGAGTGTGTTCCATGAATATGGAGAGAGGTTGTAGTTCTGACCAAGAAATGAGGTGAAGGACCATGTAAGTTCCTGACCATACAAAGCCTTCTGCGACATATCTATGTATATCCCGTTCAAGGCAATGCGAAAACCTTCATTTGTTGAAAACAAATCGTCTTTAGTTACCAAATTGTCCGGGTTCACATCAAACCAATCTGAACAAGATGTATTCCCAAGCATAAGAGATGCTATTAATATAGTATAAATATATTTTCTCATTGTTACAGAATTAAAAATTTAGATTTAATGAAAAATTGAATGTTCTTGCAAAAGGATATGACAAACCCCTTTCCTGTTTCACAGATGAGAGCACAAGTAGTTCATTTGTACTTATTTGCAGGCGCATCATTGATATGTTAAGCGGTTTGAGGTATTTTGAATTCACTTCATAGCCTAATGATAATGAATTAAATTTCAATTGGTTCAAATTCTGGACAAATCTGGATGAGGGTAGTGTTACTCTCTTTTGATCTGCAATATTTTTCAAAGGAGTCACATCTCCAGGCTTTTTCCATCTTGCTGTAAGGACTCTTTTATCAACATTATATGAAGCAATATCTGCATTTTCCACATTCACCAGTGTTTGATTGTATACTTGACCACCTATCTGATATATAAAAGATGTGTAAAGAGTAAATTGTTTCCAACGCAGGTTCAATCCAAATGCTCCTTGTACAGTGGGTTCCGTATCGCCAATCTTAACCTGCTGAGAAGACTCCCATGTACTTGTTAGCTCACCTGCTCTGTTAATAAACACCTCTTTTCCATCCATTGGGTTGATACCCATAGATTTCATACCATAAATTGCTGTAAGGGAGCTGCCTTCCTCATACTTCATGTATGGTACAGAATATTTTTTGCTATTATCATAGCTGGCCTTAGTATTATAAAATGCATCTATCCTCTCGTTATACTCTTTTAAAGATTCGGCTAATTTCATCAACTTACTTTTATTGTGGGCCATAGATCCAAAAAAACTAATCCCTAAATTCTTAGAGTTAAAAACCATATAATTTGCAGTAAATTCCCATCCGCGGTTCTGTATTTCACCCATATTTCCTTTATAGGTAGTAAATCCTGAAGATGAAGGTATCGCCACATCTGCAATCATGTCTTTTGTCTGTCTGCTATAATATGAGGCCGACATTGTAATCTTCTTCAGTATCGATATATCAAAACCTATATTGGATGAAAATGTCCTTTCCCATTTCAGGTCTTCGTTTCCAAGATAATTAAGAGTTGTACCCATTCCGGTTGTATACCATTCGTCAAGAATAATATTGTAAGTATGGCGTGCAACATAAGGCGGGTAGTTCACCTTTCCTGTAAGGCCGTATGTTCCTCTTACTTTTAGCTGATTTATGATCTCTGAGTTCTTCAGAAAATCATAGTTATGAATATTTACACCAAGTCCCAAGACCCAGAATGGAGCATATTTTGAATCAGAACCAAATTCTGAAGAGCCATCTACTCTTATCGATGCATCAGCAAGATAGATATTGTCATAAGTATAGTTACCAGAAATGAACAGACCTCCAAGACGGGTTTTGTTATCAGATCCTGTTGGCTTTGTCACAATCGTATTTGCAAACCCAATTGTGTGTTGGGAAGCTGATGGAAATCCCTTATATTTTGAATATATCTGAAATGCATTGGTTTCCTGCGCATTAATACCACCAGACAGGTTTATATTGTGCTTTCTAATTGTATTGTTATACATCAAGAAGGCATTCAGGTTCCAGGTATTGTTTTTTATGTCAGAAATTGAAAGGTCACCTCTCTCGAATGGTGTAAGAGAATAAGAATAAGTTGAAGACAAGGGATCTTTAAAGATATTTTGATTTGATGTGTTCTGGCTGATTGAAAACTGAGATTTGAATTGAAGATTATTTGTTATACGCCAGTCAAAACTGAAATTATTGGTAATTGTATTATTCTTAGTGCGGTTGAAGTTCCCAAGAGAGGCCTCATACAATGGATTTGCACGATAAGATAACTCCAGTTGTTTTAATAAAACTCCATTATCATTGTATATCCTTTCATACGGTAACTGGCAGGTATAGTCTGAAAAGGTTCCATAAGTGGACGCTTGAGAATTGGTGCCGTCATAAGACACTTGGTTCCTGAACTGTACCTTTCCTACCCTGTATTCAACATACATGGCACCACCCAATCGTTGGCGATAGGAATCCTTCATTACACCATTATCATTATCATAGCTTAAATCAATCCCAAATCTAAATCCTTCGGTACCTCCACCAAAAGATATGCTGTGCATTTGATTTATTCCATTACGTAATGGCTGTGCTAGCCAGTCTGTATTTATCCCCTTGGCAATCAGATTGCTTTTCTTTGCATAAGTATCATAACTGTTGGAATCATTCCAGTTGAAAATACCAGCCAAAACCTCTGTCTGAAGTTTTTCAGATGCATTCATAAGATTATAATCAGAAAGATCAGGTGCTGTAACTGAACCTGTAAAATTGTACGAAACCATTAACTTTCCTATTTTTGGTGTAACAGATTCAATAACAATCACTCCATTTGAGGCCCTGGATCCATAAATTGCTGTTGCAGCAGCATCTTTTAATATCGTAATACTTTTGATCCTGTTTGGATCCATATCATACACTTTCTGAACACTTACCTCATATCCATCTAAAATAAAAACGGGCAAGTTCGGATTGTTGGTCAATGCGAATTTGGAGAGAGTTCCAGATTCACTAGCTGTCAGATTATCTAACTGTTTTACCGCATCAATACTAGTACGTCCCCTTATGTAAAACTCCGGCAAGGTGTTAGGATCGGAACCCATAGTGTTGTTTGGTATCACTCTGAACGAAGGATCAAATATCTGTAGTACGTCAATCACGTTTCTTGGAGACACTTTCAAAATATCCTCCTTGGTTACTTTTGTTGAGGACCCAGTAAAACTTGATTTGTTGATATTGGCGTAACCTGTTACTACGACATCAGTCAAAGCATTCTCGGTTTCTTCAAGCTTTATAACATATTTACCGCTTTCTTTAATTTCAAGAATTTGTTCGGAATATCCTAAATAACGTATTGCCAGCTTATTACTTTTCATTCGTGGAAATGATAATGAAAAATTACCATCTATATCCGTCTGCTTACCAATAGATGTGCCCACGACTATAACAGTGGCCCCTGGTAATACTTCTCCAGTTTTTTTGTCTTTTACAACTCCTGAAACAGATATATTCCGGGATCGTACCACTACCGTATTTTCCACAAACTCAAACGAAACCGACTGACCGGTAAATAGTCTTTCAAGCAAATCCTTGACTTTCTCATTCTTTGCTTCAACATTTAACTTCTCTATACCAACAAAATCTTTGTCATTGTAAATAAAGTTCAATCCAGTCAATGTCTGGATTGCTTTAAATACCTGAACAACTGTTTGGTCTTTAAGAGAAAGGGTTACTCTTTTTTCTTCCGGATTAGTTTGTTTTTGGGCAAAAACAGAACATGACAATCCGAAGAATAGTAAAATTACAAGCACGCAAGCTTTCTTCATAGGTTGTTTTTTCAGTTAGGTTAATAAATAGTTAATTCTTGTATCAACTTTTACACATGACGAAAATTGTGAAAAAAAGGTTTACAAATGTTAAAATAAAACAGCAAAGGGGGATTAAAATCCCCCTTATATACTTTACTACTACTCCAATATATTATGGATTAGCCGACACTTATTATCTTGTTTTTGACAACGAGGGTTTTCCCTTTTAATTCCAGGGTCAGGTAATTTGTCCGCTCAATCAATTGAATCAGTTTTTCAATTGAAAGGTTACGAGAAAGACTTCCAGTAAATGTCTCTTTATAAGCTTCTTCCGTTTGATAGTCAATAGAGAGGTCATACCATATAGCCAGTTCATTTAAAATATCTGACAAACTTGTACTTTCGAATAGATAATTCCCTGTTTTCCAACCGATATAGCACTGAATATCCTTCTCGTTAATATCTAAAGCCCCTGTAACAGGATTCATGATTGCTGTAAAGCCTGGTTTTAATTGTACTTCCTCCATTTTTTCAGATTTCAGGGTTACCTTTCCCGAAACAAGTGTCGTCCTTACAGATTCAGGGTTACGTGAATTGATATTAAATTCGGTACCTAACACCTTTATCTCTGTAACACCAGTACATACAATAAATGGTCTATCTTCATTTCTTGTAACTTCAAAATATGCTTCACCCTGAAGATATACTCGTCTTTCTTTTTCGTTGAATACCGTTGGATATTCCAACTTTGAATCCGAATTAAGATGAATTTTTGTACCATCGCTCAAGGTGATTCGGAATTCGGCTCCCCTGTCCACTAATAATTTATTTAATCCGGGACCTTCGTCAGAGTTGACTGCAGAATAGGTCAAAGCCATTTTGTCGTCAGAAAGCTGAAAATCTTGAATTTTTGCTGATTCATCGGGTACCATCTCTAATAACGAAATCTTCTCTCCTTTTGCAGTAATTAACTGAACCTTCTTGTTTGACACCTTGGGCATTTTTGTCAAAGGATCCGATTCTTCCTTTTCAATTTTTGTCGACTTTTCCGTAAATAATGAAAACGTATTATTCCCATTTTGTCTTTCTTCCGTAAATAGTCTAATGAAAATGAAGAGCAGAATTAGTGCAGCCACCCCGGCAGCAAAAAATATCTGCCGTCTTTGCTGTTTCCTTTTGCCAGCAGATTTCATTTTAACAATAAAAAGTTGACGGTATTTTCGAAGTTTTTCTTCCGACAATTCAGCCGCTTCATAATTAGATGCAAGTTCTCGCTGCTCTAATTTCTCAAAATAAGCACTATGACGAGTATCTGAATTCAGCCAATTGTCAAACAGGATTTTCCCCTCTTCGTCAAGTCTCCCATGTATTTTGTCTAAAAGTATATTGATATCTATTTTCATGGCCATAAAGATTAATAAAAGTACATGTTAATACATCTTGCCAAGCTTTTAAATAATTCGGGACATTTATGCATGTCACTCCTCATCTTCAATTTTCCCCGGTGTATCTGAACCTTGACTGTATTTGGGGACAACGATAATTTCTTTGAAATTTCGTTGATTTTGTATCCATCCACAAATCGGAGTTTGCAAATTTGTTTACATGAATCAGGTAACGAATCAAGCAATTCACGCATATATTGGCTCACATCGTCAATTTCCGGATCTTCAGTTCCAATTAGTTCCAGTTCTCTTAAATATAACAATTTGTGAGCATCTTCGATATCCAACTGACGCAAATAACTTATGCATTTGTTTCGGACAGCTACCCGAAGATAACTCTTAATGTTTCTAATTTCTTCTAATTGTTCAATACTGTTAAACAAATGGATGAATGTCTCCTGCACCATGTCATTAGCAATATCGTAATTAAGCACATAGTTGACAGCAGTTGCGTGTAAGTATCTGTAATACTGATCAAATAGCTCAATATACGCAGCCTCGTCCCGACGTTTTAATCGTCTTGAAAAGTTATCCTTTTTATCAAAATCAGTCACTGTCATCCGAAGAATATAATAATATACATCTAACTTTGAACAAATGTATAGTGTTTTTTCAATTTCGCAATACAGCAGATCTTATTTACAATAAAGCGTGCGTGATTAGTTACTGCTTCTCTTAGTCTCTTTCTTGTAATTTTTTAAAAACTTCCCGAACTCCTTGTCTTTCTGCCGTCGCTCTGTAACAGTAGATTCAAAATGCCTGTTCTCTCGTTCCATCTTCAGGTAATTTTCATAGGATTCCTTGTTTATTTCACCCTTCTCAACGGCCTCAATGACTGCACATCCAATTTCACTTGTGTGAGTGCAGTCTTTGAACCTGCAACTTTTAGAGAGGCTGACAATCATGTCGAAAGTTATTTCCAATCCGTTAACAGAATCGGTTATACCAACCTCTCTCATACCCGGGGTGTCAACCAATATTCCACCATTTTCAAGAATAATCAACTCCCTGTGACTAGTAATGTGCCTCCCCTTATTAGTGCTGCTGCTTATATCATCGGTACGCATTATTTCCCTGCCGGAAAGATTATTCAAGAGCGTTGATTTGCCAACACCGGAAGATCCAAGCATGCAATATGTCTTCCCTTTTTCGATAATCGCTTTTATTGCTTCTAGTCCATCAAGTGATTCGTTGCTTATTGCAATAACAGGAACATGATTAACCCTGCTTTTTATACTCTCCAATATTTCGGAAACCTGATCCTCACTTATCAAGTCAGTTTTTGTAAGCACTATTATGGGAGCAACTCTGGACGAATTACAGATTGTCAGATATCTTTCAAGTCTGTTGATATTAAAATCGCGGTCGATGGCCTGCACCAGAAATGCATAATCTATATTTGTCGCTATAATCTGAATCTCGCCGAATTGTCCCACTGCCTGTCTTTTAATGACCGAGAATCTGGGAAGAATTTTATGAATCACAGAAAAATCCGACGAATAAGTTGTTAGTGCAACCCAATCACCTACAGCAGGAAAATCCTCCCGGCCTTTTGCTGTAAATCGCATATTGCCTGTTATCTCAGCTTCAAAATCTCCTTTGGGTGTCTTTACGATATACCTCTCTTTGTGTTCTAAAACAACCCTTCCTATCTCAAAAGAATTAAGGTTATTGTCTATCCTCAATTGTTCAAGGTTGTTGGTATATCCAAGTTCTTCTAATTTCATTCTGATTCTGTTTTATTACTTTCCAGCTCTTTTTGATCGCATAGCATTTATTTTTACTATATCCGGATCATTGACAAATTTTTGGTATTCTTCCGTCTCACAACCATATAGAGCAATTTTTCCCTCTTGATTGAAATGTATTCCCCATCCATATCGCTTTGTCAAAGGGGAAGATCTTAGACATGCCTGCCCTTTGGAGAACAACTCTGCTCTTGCTTTTTCATATTCTTCAGCAATCAAATCATTGCGGTAAGCATGAACCATAAGCACAACATCATCCGACACATACTTATATGGATTATTGCTAATAAGTTCGAATTGAATTCTAGCCGTAGATTTTATGTTGTCTTTATCCGGAGGGACTTCTCCAACAAACGCTTTGCAATCGTCAGCAACTAAAATAAAAGTATTTATATAATTAGTTGTATGTACTTTGAGTCTCTGTTCCTTCATTTGCGTTGTTACTTTGTGTGTCTGTCACATAGGTTTTACTTAAAATTCTTTTCCCTATTTTGCATAAGGCCCACGGATAGTAGATACTCAGCGTAACAATTACAAGAAGTACCTGCCCCCATAAGAAAAGAAAGTCCTTTGATGCCTCTATATCATAGCCAAAGCTTAGTTTTCTTTCATCACTGGCAGCTACTGTTCTCTCTGCAAAATATTTATACAATTTTACTACAGCCAATGGAAAGTAAATTCCTATAGTAATGAATGTCAATACCATTTGAAGAACAATTTTGTTACAAGAGTCCCAAAAATTTGTCTCCCATCTGATATTGAAATTCTTATAATCTACATTAACTATCCATTTATATACCAGATACATGTAAGGAATCATTATTATTGTCATTAAGAACTGTGACAAAACAGAATTTTTTGGAAGCTGTGTGGGGTTATTAGTGTAAAAGTAAACTCCCAATATAATTGATATGATAATTATTGGAAGAACAAGGCTAAGGGTTAAAATCACAAATAATTTGCCCCCTTTCCCTTTAAATCTCATGGCCTCCGAATCATATGATGAGTTATCGACAAAAAAGCCGGTGATATCTTTAACGAACCATGGTATATAGACTCCAAGTGTTATAATGCTAAGAAAAAAACCAAGCAAAACCTTTACCATATACTCTCCAAAAGTGCCATTGAATACAATCGATTTGTCATTATACCCGATACCTTCTATTAACAATCTTGCCATATAAAATGTCAATATAAAGGCAACAAAAAACATAGCTACCGGCAATAAGAAAAACGACATTTCAGGAATTTCTCCCGGCTGCATATCCTTTATTTCAAATAGCATGAATCCATAAGGAACTATCAGTAATACAATAAATAATATCCATACAGGAAAAAATTTCTTACCTGTAAGATTGAAGTCAAAATAGGTTTTCATCGTTTAAATATTTAGATGTAAATGTTTAAAAACGTAATGAGTCTGCAGCCATTTTTGTTACAACCTCATTTTCAAAATTATACAGTTTTACAAACGTCCATGAAGAGGCACTTGAATTCTGAGGGGTAATTACAACAAAACTCTTTGTTGTAGGGACTACAGAATTATGATCTATCCATGTACCAGTGTTTGCATAAATTGATTTCTGTCCATTATAATTATCTGAAGCAATAATTTTGGGGTCGTGAGTATGCCCGAAGATGACTATTCTTTTATCAGAAGCCGGATTCAGGAAGTACTGGTTCTTTGCCTGATCATCCGATTCACTTGCCTTAGCTGCATTTGCAATCGCTTGAGAAGCCGGGATATTTACAGCAACATGATTGAGAGTTTGTCTTTGACTCCAGGAATCCTGAATTCCCTTATAAAGACCGACATCTATAACCCCTCCGGCAATTTTTTGAAAAGGCAAAAGATCGTTTACAGAATACGAACCCTTTAATCCATCTACATTTGTTACAATTATCTTCTCGTCAAATTTATTTGATATAGTATATTTACTTAATGCTCTGTTCCATACGTTCCAATATATGAAGAGCAATGTCTGGCTTCCATTGCCTGAAGCATTTGGAGTTACAACCGGCATTATATCGCCCGCCGGCGGAAAATTCTGGATATAACTTAGTACACCTATCCTTGTATAAAAATACCCCGGAGGCGTTATTGTTCCTGGTGCGACATCCTGATTTGATATCGGGTCAGGTGCACAGAAGAAATTGTAGCGGTGGCCGTGTTCGATTGCAATTTTTGGGTTGCCGGCCGGGGAGTAGGTGCCTAAACCCTGCTCAGTATCCCGTGCCTGATGTATTCCAGGAAGTATCTTGTTGACATTAGCAGCAGTAATTGTCAGGTCGTGGTTCCCGGGAACATATGTCACAAGAATCTTTCCCTCGCGAATTATACTGTTAAAAGCATCTATCACCCCTTTATTTGCTGTTGCAATCCGTTGTACAAAATCGGACTGATTCTTTCCTTGATAAGTATCTACTGTGGCCGGTATAAACCATTCATCAAGCATATCTCCGGCAATGACAAGCTCTTTGACATTTGGAGCAGCTTTTATCTGTTTGAGCAGCTTTTCAAGGGCCCCAAGGTTCTCTTTGCACTCAGTATAAGTGAGATCCGCACCAAGATGAATATCGCTCATTACAACTATCATGTTCCTCTCTTTGCCGCCATTGCTGAATGGGTTTAATGCAGTATCTGCCGGTTCCGATTTTTTACATGACGAAACAACACTTATGAGCGAAATCACTAAAAATCCACTTAATATTCTCATTATAATTTACTTGTTTTATGATTACGCAAAGTTATACTAAAAATTGCTTAATGGTATACGTTCCCATGTGTTGTCATCATAGTGAGTAACAAGGATAGAATGACTTTTTTCATCGTAAGTTGGATAAACCATAGTTGTTCCTTTAAAAAACAGTTCAATTACATTATTCAATGCCGAATCTATCCTGAATATTCCATTAAGATAATATCCCCCTATGTAATAATTTCCAGATTTGTCCCTTATGATTCCGTCGGGGCTGTTAAAAGTTGTTGTAAAAAGTGTCGTGACCGACGAATCTGCCAGGTCAATGGCATGAATCTTTGAATTGGGAGAATCATCTATGACCACAATCCTGTTTCTCTCTTTTTCAAAAAGAATTCCATTCGGTTTGTTCAACTCTTTACCTCTTGCAAATATGCTATAGGAAAGATTCTTAATATCCATCTTGTAAATTTCGTTTAACAAAGGACAAGATATAAAGAGATGTCCCGATGAGTCAGATGCTACACTCGATAAATAGTTGGTAGAAGATCCCGTGAAGGTGATATCTGCTACAAGTTGTCTGGTCACCAGACTGTAAGCTTTTATTTTCCTATTGCTACCTACACCATAAACAGTATCTCCTACAATCTCCATTCCATCTATAAAATCTGCACCCTTAATAAAAAAGGTTTGATTTCCCTTTTTGTCAATTTGTATTATATCACCGGAATTGGCATTTGACACCAATAGCCTCTCCCGCTTTGTGTCGATCACAATTTTCTGAGGGCCGTTCAATAATGTCTGAGCATATCCGGTTGAAGGTTTAATAAATATATGTAAAAGTATTAAACCCAGCACACAATATATAATGACAGTTTTCTGCATTTTTAGTTTTCCGTGTTAATTCTTATACATGCGGGTTCATATATTAATGAGCGTTTTCAAGCATCTTATTCATTATATTCTCAAATCGGGTATTGCTTATAGGATGATAACTAATAACTTCGCCATTGTAAATTATACAAAATGTTCCAAATGCACATGGGGTGTCTTGAGCAGATTCCGAATCTTTTAAGTCAACCAGCTTTACCTTAAGATTGTACTTCGTTACTGCCGTGTCTAAAATTGCATTTACGTTTTTTTCTGTGTAGGGACACTGGACAGATCGTATGATAGTTATTCCATTTTTATATTTATTCAAGTTTAAAAGCATATCTGTTTTAAAGCTTGGGTTGAGCGAATTCTTATCAAACTTTATTGCCAGCAAATTAAAATCCGGTTCAGCACTATCTACAATCTCAAATCCATTCTTTAGGAAAATCTCGTTGTTAGCCATAAATGACCCTTTTCTTGTGACAACAGCAACTCCTGCCATTTTCTCGCTTCTGGCTTCATTAACGCATTCTTCAATTAACAAGGACGCATATCCTTTCCCTTTAAATTCAGATTTAAAGCCCACAAAAATACAGTGAATAAACATGTACCCTTCTGCATTAACAGGACGATGCGCAAATTTTCCAGGTAGATATTCAAGCATCCCTTGATATCCTCCTTTTTCTGAGATAAGTGCCTTTATCCTTAATCCTTTGGGATAGTACTCTTTAACCCATTCTATCTTATTCCTCAACTCCTTATGCTTGTTTACATCTTTATATCCGCAAACACCATAATCGGCAATGTTTTCAGGAGTAAGGTCAATAATATGTATATCGTTCATAATTAATATTTTTAGTATTAATTTCTATTCCCTATTTTACTATGCTTCTTCCCATAAAAGAAATAGATTACAAGACCTATTCCCAGCCAGATTAAAAGACGAGACCAGGTACTGCCCGGCAACATGAGCATAACTGTTCCGGATGAAAGAATACCGAGAAATGGAACGACTGGAAAGAATGGTGCCTTGAAAGGACGTTCCAGATTTGGCTGTTTGTATCTGAGAACAAGTACCCCGCCACTTACAATTACAAAAGCCAGAAGTGTTCCTATGGAGACCAGTTCTCCCAACAAGCCAATCGGGAAAAGTCCTGCAATTACACCGGCAAGAACTCCTGTCAATATTGTTGTGATGTATGGTGTTCTGAATTTAGGATGAACCTTGCCAAACACAGAAGGTAAAAGGCCATCTTTAGACATTGAATAAAAAATCCTTGGCTGACCCATGAGCAAAATCAGTATAACTGAAGAGAGTCCTGCGATAGCTCCGATTTTTATCGGGTACCTCAGCCATACGAGCCCCTCCCCTGCTGTGTTCACGGCAAGAGCGACAGGTGCAGGGTCATTCAGATTTGGGTAAGGTACTATTCCCGTCATAACCAAACCGACCAGGATATAAAGGACAGTACACACAGCCAATGATCCCAGTATGCCCCAAGGCATGTCTTTTTGAGGATTCTTAGCCTCCTGAGCTGTTGTAGAAATGGCATCAAATCCAATGTAGGCGAAGAAAATCACACCTGCGGCCCTCATTATTCCGCTCCATCCGAATTGTCCGAATACACCTGTGTTTTGAGGAATGAACGGGGTCCAGTTATCTGTATTTATAAAACTTGCACCAAAACCAATAAATAACAGAATAATTGCAACCTTGACCACTACAATTATATTATTGAAGTTGGCAGACTCCTTTATTCCGATAACAAGCAGAGTCGTTATTATACCGACAATGAATACAGCCGGAAAGTTTATTACTGCACCTGTTGTGCTCCATGCACCGGTAGCTGTGTCAAAAATAAGAGGCGAGCTGGCAATTGAAGTCGGAAGCGATATTCCAAAATCGTTCAGGAAGCTTACCACATATCCCGACCAACCAACTGCAACAGTTGCCGCTCCAAACAGATATTCAAGTATGAGATCCCATCCAATTATCCATGCAATAAACTCACCAAGTGTAGAGTAGGCATAGGTATATGCGCTTCCGGCAATAGGAATCATAGATGCAAATTCGGCGTAGCATAAGCCGGCAAATCCACAGGCGATGGCAGCAATAATAAATGAAATCACTATTGACGGGCCAGCGTATGTGGCAGCTGTCTGGCCTGTAAGGACAAAAATTCCAGCCCCTATTATACCTCCAACACCTAATGCTACAAGATTTAATCTGCTAAGTGTCCTTTTTAAACCGTTTTTTTCGTCAGAAGCTTCGCTCTGCAGCTCTACAATAGATTTCTTTGCCCAGATGTTTGCCATAGGTTTATTTTGTAGTTCATATTCATACAGTCAATGGATCGTTCTTTAGTAAAGCAAATCTAATCTCGTCATAAAACTCTCCTTTTTTAAAGATTGATTTTTTAAAAACGGCTTCCTTTACAAATCCGCATTTCTCTAGAACTCTTTGTGATGGTTTATTATATTCGAAAATCCCTGTATAGATCCTTACTATATCGAATTTTTCAAATCCATATTTAGTTATTAATCTGACAGCCTTACTTGCAATTCCTTTATTCCAGAAAGGCTCTCCAATAAAATAGCCAATCTCAGCACTTTTTCTATACACATCACTTCCCAGTGACAAACTAATGTTCCCCACATAATTACCATTATATTCTATTGCAAATAACGTTTTGGGATCTTGTTTATCAACCATTTCAATAAATCTCTTTGCATCCTCAAATGTATACGGACTAGGGAACGCATCTCTCAGATTAATGCTTACTTTTTCATTATTAGCATATTCTGCGAGCTTTGGAATATCCGCTTCGGTCAATTCCCGCAGTACAACATCATAATCTATTAAAGCTATCATAAAGACAATCCGTTAATTCTTGTTTATTTTAACCAATTTCATCTCATCTGTAACTTGAGATTGAATGCAAAAAATTTTTATAAATATACAAAACAATTACAAAAATCACATATAGACTATATTGGCAGGATTATTTTCGGTTTGCCTTTCTTTTTTGCCGGAAACTGCTTTTCAAAAATCTCAAGTTTGGTTTCGGTGGTGAGAAAGGCCTCATCTTCGAAGAATCTTCCTGTTATGCCGGTTAAAGAACCTGGCTGCAGTTCAAGAGCCATGAAAGGATCAAAGTTCTGGTTGTCACGGGTGGTTATGGTGTACCTCTGAGCGTTTTCAAATCCGAAGCGGCTGTAGTAAGCAGGGTCCCCAAAAAGAATCATCGCTTTAAATCCCATAGTTGTGGCGACACCTATGGAATGTCTCATAAGCTGCGATCCTATCCCCTTGCCCTGCAAGCCCGGGGTTACCGATATTGGACCGACGCAAAGAACTTCGTGATCGGCCCCCTTACAATCAGAAACCTTTGCTATGGTAGAGATCACATGCCCCACTATCTCTCCGTCTGACAATGCCGCAATGTCTAGTCTTGGCACATAACATGCTGATTGTCTGAGTTGATGTAGTACCAGATGCTCGTCACAACCGGGTTTGTATAGGTTCCAGAATGCCTCGCGTGTGAGGCATTCTGTTTGAAAAAATTCGTTTCTGTCTGTACTTTTTATAATTAAATTCATGATTTCTTGTTTTAATGTTAATTGATTTTTTTTGCAATAAAGAACATATAGCCATAGTACTCACTGTATTTTTCGTACATGGCTATCTCCTCCCTCTGGCGTTCCACGAACTCGACCACCGCTTTGCTCTGTCCCTGCTCTTTCAGGAATCCTTCAAACAGTTCGGCCATTGGGCGATAGTAGTTTTCTGTCCAACAGTTATCGGGAAGAAAAAAAGAGGCAACAGGCAGATATCCTGCCTCCTCTATCTGCCTTATTTTATACGATGGGGTGTTGATCTCAGGAACATTGTCGCACATATACCTCTCGATTTCGGCTGGTCTTTTGTCGCTAAGCCAAACCATATCGGATACAGCAACATACCCCCCTTTTTTTAGATACTCGGTCCACAAGTTGAGCCCCCTTTCAAAGCCGATGTGGTAGATAGCCCCTTCTGCCCAAATCACATCAAATCCGTTCCCGTCAAAAGGGATACGGTCCATAGAAGCGACAACCCCGGTTATCCTCTTATGCAGGCCCAGTTTGCGAACCCTGTGCTGCAGAACGTCTATCATCCCGGGAAATATATCAAAAGCAGTTATGTGAGCCGATGTGTTATGTGCCAGGCTTATCGTTTGTCCGCCTGTACCGCATCCCATATCGGCAATCCTCAATCCACCAACAGAGCCGGTTAAATCAATAAAGTTTAAAGCCTTAAGAGTAATCTCCTCACTGCCTGGCCCCTGTCTATCCATCTGGCTAAAAAAGTCAATTACAACAGAGAGGTCCAGATTTTCAATTAGTATAGATTTATCATTACACATACTCTCAAGGTCGTGTTGTGGAATTTTTTTAGAATCTTCCATTAAAGTAATATTTTGTTTGTTTGTTTAAAAAATTGGGAATAAAATAATGACCCGGAAGATATCCGGGAACATTTTTAATAGTCGGAAAAGAAACCGACTACCGTTTAGACACGCTCCGAAAATGAGTTAGATAATACTTGCATAAGTCATTTAAACCGCCACAAATGTAGAAATAAAAGTTAAAAGTATCAAGGTCACCAATTTTGATTAAATCATTTTTCTAAGATATTTTCCGGTGATAGAATGATTACAATTTATAATATCTTCCGGTAATCCCTGAAATATCAGTTCTCCTCCCTTTTTACCTCCTTCTGGCCCCATGTCAATTATCCAATCAGCATATTTAATAATATCAAGGTTGTGTTCAATTATAATAACCGTATTGTTGTTAGCAACCAGAGATTTTATGATTTTGTAAAAATTATCAATGTCCGACATGTGAAGCCCCGTTGTGGGTTCATCCATAATGTAAATATTGCTTTCTTTATTTAGTTCTGTAGCAATTTTAAGCCGTTGAGATTCGCCACCCGATAAGGTGCTAAGCGATTGTCCCAATTTTAAGTAACCCAATCCAACTTCTTGTAAAAGCTGCAAATGTTTATTTATTCTGGATGAATTGAAAAACTCGTATGCCTGATTAACTGTCATATCCAGTACTTCTGCTATGTTTTTGTTTTGAAATTTTAATTCGAGGACATCAGAATGGTAGCGTTTCCCCTCACATTCATCACAAATTGTCTTAACTGAGTCCAAAAAATGAAGTTCAAACGTCAACACACCCTGTCCGTTGCATTTTGGACAAGCTCCTTTGGAGTTGAAACTGAATAATGAGGCATCTGTATTTGTTGCTGAAGCATATTCTTTTCGTATTAAATCAAAAACCCCAATAAACGTCGCGGAATTTGCTCTTGATGATCTCCCTATTGGTGATTGGTCGATAATGATAGCTTCGGGATGTTGTTTAGCAAAACATTCGTGTATAAGGCTGCTTTTCCCACTTCCGGCTACACCTGTGACACATGTCAACACCCCTTTTGGAATTTTTGCCGATACATTTTTAAGGTTATTTGCTGTAGCATTTTTGATTTCAAAAAATGAAGCCGTAGATTTTCTACTATAAGTTGGTTTTTCTTTATTAAGCAGATATTCTCCTGTAAGACTTTTGGTAGTTGCCAGTCCGACAGGTTCTCCGTTGTATACAACATTCCCGCCAAATTTTCCTGCATGTGGTCCCATGTCCACAATCCATTCAGCAGCACGGATAATATCCGGATCGTGTTCTACCACAAATACCGAATTACCCTTTTCCTTTAATCGAAACAGAATGTTTAGAAGATTTTCGGTATCACGAGGATGCAATCCAATAGAAGGTTCGTCAAGCACATAAAGCATATCAACCAAATTACAGTCCATTTGCTTCGACATTTTTACCCTTTGAGCTTCACCCCCGGAAAGAGTTCCAACAGCACGTTCAAGGGACAAATAGCCTACTCCTATTTCAATAAGCTGTTGAAGCAAGAACTGTGCTTTTCGTAAAATAGGTCTCGATATTTCATCATTTATATTTAGCAGAAAAGAATACACATCTATCAGCTCCAGACTACAAATCTCGGCAATTGTCAGCCCCTTTATTTTAACACTTCTTGCCCTTTCATTTAAACGCGTGCCACCACAGTATTCACATGGTTTGTAATTAAAATATTTTGTGTATGCGTTTTTTTCTTCTTCTGCTGTTTCATCATCGGCTCTTGTAGTTACTGCCTTTTCAAGTTTGCGGGCTACCCCTTCAAAGTTTCGATTGTACGTTAATTTCTCTTTCGCATTCTTAATTAAAAAAGGTTCCGAATACAGTAATAAATTCAATTCGTTTTCAGAAAAGTCTTTCAAAGGTTTTTCAGAATTCACAACATCTAAACTTACTAGTTCTTTCCATAAAAAACCCCCGGATTTATAGTGTGGGTGAGTTATTGCCCCCTCTTTAATTGATTTTTCCTTATCGAGAAAAAGGTCAATATTAATTTTGATCTGCTTTCCCAATCCGTTGCAATGCGGGCACATACCCTCGGGATGGTTAAAGGAGAAATAAAACGAAGGACCAATAAATGGTTTCCCAATGCGTGAATATAGCAATCGCAAATAGGTGTTTATTTCGGTAGCCGTACCAACTGTGCTTCGCAAATTGTTCCCCATTCGTTTTTGGTCAATAACAATTGCAGTTGACAAATTGAGTATATCATCCACATCAGGACGAGACAATTTTGGCATTCGGGTACGAGCAAAGGTAGAAAAGGTCTCGATTAACTGTCTTTGTGCTTCGGTATAAATTGTGTCGAAAAGTAATGATGACTTGCCAGAACCTGAAACACCTGTAAACACTACAAACTTATGCTTTGGTATTTCAATATCAATGTGGTTAAGATTATTAGTATGGGCGTTCTTAACTATAATTTTATCTCTATTCATAAATTATATTTTGATTTTATTTGCACTTGATAAAGCAAAAATAACTGAGAAAATAGATGTTAATACAAATATAATTAAACCTATATAGAAAAAACTCGCAGATGAAGTCCCTGCCAGTAAATATCTGTTTCCTTCGAGAATATACGTTACTGGATTACCCCATGATACGTCTAATAGCCAATCGGCAGTTATCAATTCTCTCGGTAAAAACGTCGTACTCAGAAATAGCAATGGAAAAACAGCATTAGTTACTATAGCTGCACTTTGATGCTGCCCTGTACGTAGCATAATGCCGGCAGAAAAGCCGCATAAGGTGAGCGACCACAAAAAAGATAAAATTAAAATACCAAGAACAGATAATAATCCAAATTGAAAAGTAACTCCAGATATTGCACCGATAATGATTAGCAGAATGGTGAAAAACAAGGAAGAAATCGTATCTGCGAGCATTGGAGCAACAACTAAAATCCACCTTGGTGCAGGACTTAGATAAAGCCTCCTGAAATAACCCGATTGCATATCGGTATTAAGTGTTTGTCCTGCACCTGCCGAAGAGCCCATTGCCAATGAAATGATTGTTATGGGAAAGACAAATGATAAATAGCCTCCGGAGCCAAATGCGTCCATAGAACCGACACCACCAATTCCGGCATTATATACCAATAAGAAAAACAAACTCATTCCAAAACCCATTATCGGGGCGGAAGGTTGTTTTATTAATTTAATTATTCCTCTTTCAATCAATAAAATATTTGCTGTATTCATATCATTTTCCCTTAGTTATTTTTTGAAGATTCCTGATTCGTTAGTGTTTTTATATATTTCAGATAACTGTCATCAAGTGACATACTACTATCGGGATTAACCATTTTCTTAAAGTCAATGATAGTCCCTGAATATCGTATTTCGCCCGCTACCATGAGAGCCATTTCAGTAGCATGTTTATCAGCTTCATCGAGGTATTGTGTAGTAAGAAAAATAGTTACACTCTCCGACTTATTCATTTGGGTAATTATTTCCCAAAAATTTGCTCTTGCTACCGGATCCATTCCAACTGTTGGTTCATCCAGAAAAAGTATTTGAGGGTGATGCACAAGTGCTAATGCACAATGCAATCTGCGTTTATTGCCACCTGAAAGTGCACTTGCTTTCTTGTTTCTCTCAGTGTCAAGTTGAAACATTTCAATTAATTCATTCGCCCGTTTGATTGATTCTGGTTTTGTCAAGCCAAATAACCTGCCTTGAAAAGCGAGTAAATTTTCAACTTTTTCAGTAGGGTCAATTTCATTGTCCTGCGAAGCAACTCCTATAATTTTCTGAATCTTTGATAGATTTGTTTCAGGATTTATACCTGCAATAGTAAAGTTCCCTGAATCTTTGTTAATCAACGTAGTCATTACTTTGACCAAGGTAGATTTTCCAGCTCCGTTTGGTCCAAGTAATGTAAAAAAATGCCCTTTCTGAATTTCGAGGCATATCCCTTTTAGGGCTTGTGTTCCATTAGGATAACGTTTAAAAAGTCCCTTAATTTGAATTTCTGCATTCATATACACTCCTTTAAATTATTTGGCAAAACTAATTTTAAAAGAGATGCTAAAATTGTAAAAAACAGACAAAATTTTTAACTCATAAATTAACAGGAATCGGCATTTATGTTGTAGTCAGGATATTTGGCAATAAATTCCTTAGGCGTAAATCCTGAGTAAGTTTTAAAATCCTTGATAAAGTGTGATTGGTCGAAATAACCATTTCTATAAGCATACTCGGTTAAGTTTATCTCCTTATTGATACTGAAATCTAATAATGTTTCCTGAAAGCGTATTAGTTTAATGTATTGTTTAGGCGTTTTCCCAAGATTACCGGAAAATTTCCTTTCAAGGCTTTTTGATGTTATTGAAAGTCTGCTTGATAAGTTAACTGCTGTAATTTGACCTTTATAATGTTTAATTATTTCAACGCCCTTTAGTATTAATAAATTATCGCATGAAAGTATGGGTGAATACTTTTTTAGCAAAAAATCTTCAATAACAGAAACTTTCTCTTTAACTGTTTTTTTTATATAAAGTGTTTCTTCAACTTGTTTTATTTCTCTATTGAAAATATCAGATAAATCAATGCTTTGATTTTCTATCTCTGAAAGTGGGAAGTTGAAAAAATGACACGCTCCCACAGGATGGAACATGACAAATATTACTCCAGCTTCTCCGAATGTGGAAACATCAGAATAAGAACTACTCAACCCACTAATGATTGACCTCGGTTGTTTTGTGATTATATCATTAGGTTGATATACAACAAATGGATTTTTATAGTGAAACATAAGTTGAATATTTTCAGTTGGGATAACCCTTTCAACAACATTTTCTTCATGAATACCGGACTCCATAAAGCAATAATACTTTATGTAGTTTTTCAAGAGTCCTGTAGGTTGTACTATCTGAAAATTCATACTATTTCTTTAAAATTTGTGAACCATACTATTTTTCATCTAGTCATAAAAGTATTAATCATTCCGGAAGCATTTTTATTTTGCGGGAATATTTCCAGTGCTTTTCGGTAGTGTGTTAGCGCATTTAATTTATCACCCATCCCCAAATAACTCTCTCCAATCAGTTCATAACCATATGAAATATCTTCCGGTCTCCCTTTCAAATTAACGGCAATCCGGAATACCTTTATGGCATCGTCATATTTTTTTCGTCTTTGTAGATATTTTCCCGTACTAATCATATCTCCTATTTCAAAACTAAAGTCATACGTATCCTGATAGCCCGTTTTAAGTGCCATATAGTATTTGAGGCCCTCATCCACACTCTCCAGCATCTTATCGCGGATAGTCAGATAAAGTGATTTCTTTGGTATGTCAAAGGCGCTGTGATGCAAAATATTAAGTATACAAGTTTTTATGGGCCACACTTTCATTTGCTGGTTGTTGGTCATCATCACAATAGTGATTTTCTCTTGCAGATTACTGTAAAATGCAGCTTCGTAGTTACTGTTAGAGCCCTGATGCTGGTGCCAGATCAAATTATCCCCATCGTAGCCGGTTGTACCCAGGCTACTCTCTCCTCCCGGAAAATTTTCTGCCAGAATTTTAAGAGATCCAGCACTTAATATCTGGTTACAATGTAATGCCTGGATCCAATTATAAAGATCCTTAACCGGCAAACGAACCCAGCCTGTTGTACCCTGATTATAGGGAGTATTGTTGCCTGCTTCGTCGAACGCCCTGGACATTCCCGGAGCATCAACCGGATAATCAATAACCGACCCATTCATCCCTGCCGGCAGAAATATGTTTTTCCTAATGAAGTCGGCGTAACTCATCCCACTCACCTTTTCAATGATTCTGCGCTGTAGATAAACATTAATGTGATTATAAATATAAGTCGTCCCTGGTTTGGAAGTCAATGTTTTAAGTCTGGTAAGGCTGTGATAGATAAGTGAGTCGCTATTATCTGCCGCAGGACCAAGCACAGGTATGCCGCTTGTATAGTTAATCAGATTTCTGATCTTCACCATTTTTGCCCACTCCGGATATTCAGGGAAGTATTTAGCCAGATTATCATCCAGAGACAGCATCCCCCTTTCATTTAACAACAAAATCGCAGCTCCGTTAAACTCCTTGCTGATAGAACCAATGTCAAATTTTAACTCAATGTTTAATGGCACCGTCTTACTTCCATCTGCAAAACCAAATGATTTTTCATAAATAATCTGCCCTTTCCATTCAACAAGAATGTTTCCGTTAAAAATTCCTCTTTTATAAGCGGTTTGCATAACAGAATCAATCTGCCTGATCTCCTGCTGTTGAGCCAAACCTGTAACAGAAAAAACAACGCAAATGATTATGCCAATTATGTGTTTCATATTAAATATTAAAATTACAAAAAAGTATTTTTATTAATTCATAATTTGTACTTCTACCCCCAGCTGATTCTTTTTGTAGAATTCCCTTTTTTATTAAATCCTGAATATCTCTTAAAGCAGTATCAGAAGAGCATTTTGCTATTTTCGCCCACTTCGACGAACTAAGTTTTCCTGTAAAACCATCGAAAAGTTTATTGATAATCAATCTTTGGCGACTATTCAAATCAGTTTCCTTGTGTCTATCCCAAAAATGGGCTTTATAAAGCACCTTTTCAATTGTCTCTCCCGTTGAATCTATCGCTTTGTACAAACAATTTAAAAACCATATCAACCATTCTGTTATATCTCCATTGCTATATTGGACCTTTTGTAAAATTTCATAATAAACTTTTCGTTCAACTAAAATTTGACTTGAAAGACTATAAAACCGTTGGCAATTATTATCTGACCTGGCAAGTAATAAATCTGAAAGTGCTCTGGCTATGCGACCATTTCCATCATCAAAGGGGTGAATAATTATAAACCAGAAATGAGCAATTGCCGACTTAAGCACAAGATCAATTTTTGTATCATTATTAAACCAATGTAACAAAACATCCATCTCCTTTTTTACTTGACTTGGAGAAGGAGCCTGATAATGAATTTTTTCTTTTCCCATGGGCCCCGAAACAACCTGCATTTCACCATTCCTATAACAACCAGTATCGATTTTATGCAGTCCACTTCTACCCGTTGGAAATAATGCTGCATGCCAACCAAACAGACGTTCTTCATCCAGGATATTATTGTAATTCTGCGTTGCATCAAGCATCATTTCTACCACTCCGTCAACATTTCTGTTGGAATATATCATACCTGCATATTCAATTCCCAACTTCCTGGCAATTGAAGATCGTACTTGTTCATAGTTAAGAATTTCGCCTTCAATTTCAGAAGATTTTAGCACATCTAGTGTTAAAGTCGATAGCATAGTATCCTCTCGTTCAGAAAATCCCAAAGCACTCATTTGGCCTGTAAGTTTTCCTTGAATATGTCTGACCTTTCCCAATATCACTTGAATTTCTTGTTCATTCCATGTAAAATGAGGCCAGTTTTCAGATTGATAGATATATTTTACCATTAGAATATTTTTACATTGCGGTAAATATACGAATTATTCACCGCATATATAATGCGAATATGGCAATTATTCGCCGCATCATCAAATTTGCGCCATTATCATTTCTTCCTTTATGGCGTCAATAAAGTGATGCCGGTTAAATCTGCCTTACCGTTTTTCAGGAATGCGTATGTAATTCTATCAACTTGACAGTCGATAAATCTGACCCCTTTCAAGCTATTGTTGTTTTTAAAGAAGTTATTAATCAGCGTCGAATTCCGGAATGTCACTTTTTTAAATGCGCAGTTTTCAAAGGAGCAATCCTCAATTGCACCATCAAAAACTATATCGACAATTTGCATTGCATTAAAAGATGTGCGGTTCCAGACAGCGTTAGCAATTGGGCTGCTCTGGAAGCCCCCGGATTTAAACGCCGCTCCTGTAAAATCGGCACCGGAAAAATCGCATCCCATGATATTGCTCCCGGAAAATTCAGTTTCTTTAAGGGAGCAGTCCTTAAATAGATTGTTGGCTAAGTTGGAATTCTTAATATGGCTGTTGCTTATGTCGGAACCAGAGAAGTCACATCTGTCAACATTATTGCCTTTAAGCAGAAGACCCGACATATCTGAACCTATGAACAAGCAACGCTGCATGTTGGAGGAGCTGAATTTTTCATGCATATTCTTCAACCCTGAAAAATCTGCATCTGCCCAGTTTCCGCGCGACATATCCCAGTCAGGTTTTTTCTTCTGTTTATCGGAAGGCTGCACCATGACATTCGACGAAGTCTTCACAGATTGGATGTTTTCTGAAAAATAGTTAAGGTCTACATCCAGAATCTCTGCGAGACGGTTTAAAGTAATAATATCCGGCATTGATTCTCCGCGCTCCCACTTTCCAACTGCCTGAGGAGAGATGAATAGTCGCTCAGCAAGCAGAGCCTGAGAAATGTTTATTTTTTTTCTTGCTTCGGTAATCTTATTACCAATCTTTTTAGTGTTTAACATAAGGCTATTTGTTTATTTTTTTTGATGCTGCAAAGTTATCCGGACTCATTTCCATAATCAAAAAAAATCAAATACTTATAGTTGTTATTACGCTACTTATTGTTGTTATTCAACAACTATCGGTAGTTTATGATAACTTAATCTTCCTTTTCTCTCCAGTTTTCAGCTCGTTTATAATGTCTAGTTTCTGAATCTTTGAATTATCAAGTTTGTAAATCAAAACCAATTTCATTTCAGTTAAATCTATAAATGTGGAGTATAATGTCCCTCCTGTTTTACCCGTTGAATTTTTTTGTGGTGGTTGAACTGCTTTAGCTATAACATCAGCAACAGCTTTTAAGTCGATGGTATTATCTTTTTTTTCATCTAATTCATCTAAACCTTTCTGAATTACTTTATACCGCCAACAAGTAATTTCGGATTTGCCAATCTTTGAGAGATTAAAATTTGTCGCTACCAGTCTATTGTTTTTAATTTCAACTATCTGCTTAATCCCGTTAACCCATTCCACTACTATAGCTTTACCATTTTTGTCGCCAAAGAAGACATGGGCATATTTTAAAGCGATCCTTTTTTCCTCCAGATATCGGACAGCTTCATCAACTGTGGAGCACTTCGATAAAATTTCATCTGTAAGATTGCCTTTTTGGGGGTCTTTATATCCCAGAGGAATTTTTTCTTCCGAGGTTACCGCACCATCCAAAACTAATCCCTTCTCATTAACACCGCCCTGTCCATGGTTTTCCCAACCATACCAAATTCTTCCTAATTTACTTTTTGAACTTGGGATAATATGTAGGTAAGGTTCTGTGTCGTACCAATAATCTTCATTATTTACAAAATAGATTTTACCGGTTTTGCTGTCTTTGTAGTAAAAAATAGAACAGGCCAATGTTTTTACAGAAAATATACTGATGACTAATAAAAGTGATATAATTTTAATGTTTTTCATTTCTTTAATTATTTATCTCTAGTCGACTCATTCTCTGCTTTATAATTGAATGATTAGCAATGGTTTTTACTTCAAAACTGCACTATTTCAAGAGGAATAATCTTCATAAGACAGATGTCATCTCCCATTTTAACACTTTTCAGCAATTCTACATCCACTTCGCAACCAAATGCCTTTTCAAAAATAACTTTACTATAACCTGTCGTGCATTGGCACCAGGTATTTGTTTCCAGCTTATCTACTTCTGCAAGCATTGGACACGGGCAATAAGGGAATTGTAAATAAAGCTCCCCATTACTAAAAGATAGCCCGGCGGCCTGTGCCTTTTCTTGACCGGCAAATTCTTCCAAACTAGAGGACGATTCGAGAAGTTCTTTTAATAAAGCTAATTTTTCGTCCATACCATAACCACATTGACAATTCGCCCTTATTTTTTTTATTGTTGATTTGTCGAAATTTTCCTCCAACCTTTTCATGGTGTTTTTCACCCATGTTGGATTATTTTCATCATTTCTGTTTACTATTTTCTGAGCAGTTGCATCGTTACTCTCTGCTTTTACAGCGTTATAAATAACTTGTTCCTGAATTTTTCTGATATCAAACATTGTCTGAATTAATTAATCGTGTTATTATAGTTGCTTTAAAATCATAATCTCCAATATCATATTTTTTAATCTTAAATTGTCTACAATCTAAATATTGTTCAATAAATGGCAAATCGGGCGCATAGTGAAATCTGCCTCCTATTTTTAGTGATTTTAGTATATCCATATATTTTTTACAATATTCAATATAATTTCCATCCTCTCTTAAATTATGATGCTTAAAATGATTTGAAAAACCAAGATTACTAATTATTGTTCCCCATTTTTCTATTCCGTAATTGTACTCCAACCAATCAGAACAGATCAGATTATTGTCAGTGAATGAAAATCTGTCTATACCAAATGTTTCAATGCCATGTTTACATAGAAAATTTACCAGATTCCCCTGTTTTCCACATCCAATATCTAAAACTGGCTCCATTATTGCCTTTGTATCAATTTTAAGAATATCAACCTGTAAATCTGCCTGATATTCAGAACACGCAACAGGTCTGAAATTTGTCTCATCGTTAGAATATAACTTCTCGGCAAATGGATTGGTTTTTCTTAACCATAACAACAAATTTTGATAATGATTTTTTGAAATCGTTTCTATTGAATAACCATTTTCTTTAATGCTGGAGAATAAAACATTGTAAATATGTCGCAAGTCATTTTTAGCCTGACTATTGAATGTATAATATTGATTAATCCTGCAGAATTCCTCAAGTGCCTTATCTGTAGCGTAATCTATAAGTATCATCTCAGAATCATTGCTTAATTCATTAATTTCAGAGATTGCTTTTATTGTTTCATTTACAAACTTTAAAGTAGTGCCATTATCAGCAAGAAATATATTCTTTCCTTGATTAAATTCAATTTGTTTATCGATATTTTTAATGTATTTTTCCATTTATCCCAATGAAGTTAAATATGGAGGTATATTCAAAAGCGAACTCAGAATATCCTTCTTTTTTTGAACCATATATAGATTATTAAACTAATAATCAGCATCATAATCCATACAAATAAATAGCCGTATTTCCAGCCAAGTTCAGGCATGAAATCAAAATTCATTCCATAAACGCCAACCAAAAATGTTAAGGGTAAGAAAAATACAGAAAAAATAGTTAGTAATTTCATAACATCGTTACTCTTTTTTGCAGTAACGGACAAATATGTATGCATCAAATTATTAGCATCCTCAGCAACTTCATCATATATTAGTATGAGACTTAATATTTTATCTTTTACGTCCTGCAATGCTGTTTTTGAATCATCGCCAACAACTATTTTATTTACAACATCTTGCGTAATCATTAATAGTTTTTTGCATATTCGTGTTTGAGATTTTTGAAAATATAGGTCTTCCAAAGAAATTTTTGTATAATCCTTTAGAAAAATGACTTTCTCAACATCATCTATTTTATTGCTATGCCACATTGATGGTTGTATATATGTTTCTAACATTTGGCTTATAATAAATATAAGTAACTGATATGTATTATTGAATTTTTGATCAATATTTTCAAGAAATTCAAAATTTGCTCTATGAATGGTAATTATTTTTTTATCGTTATAGAAAAAAGCTATTTTATTAGATAGTTCTTTAACCGTGGAATGTTTATTATTGTTCCCGCCAACATAGGCTCTTAGTATAGCAAAATTATATTCCGGCAGTTTTTCAAATTTAGGTAAATGGCCGTGTTCCATGCTGTCTAATATTTGAAAGTAATCCAGTTTATATTCATCTGCTACTTTCTCGAGTTGATCCTTTTGAGGTTTAACAATGTCAATCCATTTAAAATTATCATATGTTGTTTCTTTAATATTCTCCATAAAATATGCATTTTAATTCATAATAACCGTGTACTGTGTGTAGTTAACTTTTTAATCATTCCCTTGAAAATTAATCCGTGGAAAGGGAAAACACAAAACCAATATAACCTTCCAATTAATCCCAATGGTCTGAAAGTGGCAGTTTGTATCAATTTGTTTTCAACAATTTTAAATTCAAGCCATGCATCACCAGGTAATTTCATTTCAGCAAACAGGAGTAACCGGCCATCCTCCTTATCGGCATATAATACTCTCCAAAAATCTAATGCATCTCCAGCGTTTAAAGTATCTTCAGAAGTACGGCCTCTTCGCAAACCCACACCACCTGCCAATTTATCCAGAAAACCTCTTATTTCCCAAAGCCAGTTTCCGTAATACCAACCATTCTCGCCTCCAATGCTCCAGATTTTATTTATACAATCTTCCCTGTTAACGAAGGTTTTTTCTCTGACGTCTTTATAACAACCAAATGTAGGCACTTGAATAAACTCAGAAATATCAGAATTAAAATCACTGCTTATGAAAGCATCTTTCCAACTGGAAATCACTTCGTTATTTTCAATTTTGCTAAATGCTCCCTTTAAAGCTTCCCGGTAATTCATGGGTTGTATTCCCAATATTTCATTAATATCGTGGTTGCGGCAAATCACCTCTATTTTCATGCTGTTGACCAGTGCAACAGCAAGTTTGTACGATGTTGATGTTACAAAATAGAGCCAGTATGACGAAAGTTTGGGCGTCATTACAGGGATAGTTAAAATGAAACGCTTTAAATTTCTCATGCGGCCAAATTCTAAGAGCATCTCCTTATAAGTCAATATATCCGGGCCGCCTATATCAAAATTTCTATCATAAGTCCCGGGATTCAGCATCGTTTTTGAGAGTATTGATATGACATCTGATATCCCTATTGGCTGACATTTAGTATTTAGCCACTTAGGTGTTATCATAACAGGGAGTTTTTCAACCAGATCGCGCATTATCTCAAACGAGGCACTTCCTGAGCCAATAATAATTCCTGCTCTTAATGTAGTTAAATGGTAATTCCCCTTACTAAGTTCTGTTTCTACATTCTTTCTTGAAGCCAGATGTTTTGATAATACAGATTCATTTACTATCCCGCTTAAATAAACAACATGCTCTACGTTAGTTTTATTCATTGCATTTCTGAAATTCCCGGCAGATTCTTGTTCCAGCAATTCATAGTCAGATGAAGCCGACATGGAATGAACCAAATAAAAAGCTCCATCAATTTCTTGCGGAATATTATCTAGTGTGGATTTATCGAGTAAGTCAACCTGAATGATCTTAATTCTGGACTTCAGGTACTCCGGAGGAGTAAATCTATTTAAGTCTCTTACACAGCAAATTACATCATGACCATTTTCAACTAAAATAGGGAGAAGTCTTTTTCCAATATATCCGGACGAACCCGTTAGTAGTATTTTCATTTCATTAATTTAACCGCTGTTTTAGTATTTGTGTATTATGGTCACAGATTTAGTAAGTTTTTCATGTTCAATCCAAATATCAAGGCTTTATCTTCACTTGAAATCTTAAGATTACTTATTCTATTAATATTTTTGTGAATATTGTCTTTCCCTCCATAGGGAGTGTCAGTGCCGAATAGAATCTTATCGGCACCAAAAAAATCTATGGCTTTATTCAAACGAAAATTTGAAATCAATTGATACGTAGATGTGTCGAAATACAAGTTTTCATCTTTAAAGTCAGCTTTCATAAACAGCTCAAATCCAAACAAATGCGCGACAATCAATTTAAGTTTAGGATGTTTTCTCTTATAGCTGATTATTTTATTTGTTTCGTAGTCGGAATATAGATGTATAAAAAGAGGTAAATCATGATTTTCTGCCCAAATGGCTACTTCTTTAAAAAAATCAGAATCGACCGAGAACTTCTCCCAACATTGATGCAATTTAACTCCTTGAAAACTCCAGGCTGCAAGTTTTCTATCAAGATATTCAGTAGTATTGTTTATTCCTTTTGTAATCCAGATAAATTGTATCACCTTGCCTTCAGTCTTTGTTTTTAAATCATAAACATATTCATTTCCAGCAGGAATGTCTTTAACTTTCCCTGTTACTTTCATTACAAACTTAGTCATGTAATTAGTTACTTTTACTACATTTCGTCCTGGGAATATTGTCGCAAGATTTGGCAAAGAATACTCAGATTTACTATTTAGTTCACCGGGCACGAGGACTACTTTGTCTACTCCATTACCGGCAAGCGATTTTACAATACTTTCTGCGGTTAAAAATTTACCGCAGGCATGTGAATGTCCATCTATTACCATATCAATTTCTCATTAGTAGAATGTTCTTTTTTGCATAATTCTGATTTAATTGAATCAAAATCATAAAAGAATTCTGTCATATTATTTTTTTAATGTATGTCGCTATTTATCTCGTAAAACCACCTTCAGAATGAATTATTTGTCCTGTTATCCATTCTGAATCTTCGCTCGCTAAAAAAGCGATTAACCTCGCAGCATCATTCGGCGTTCCAATTCTTCCCATTGGCGATTTTCCGAGAATTATTGCGGTCAACTTTTCGTCCATCCAACCTGTGTCTGTCGGACCTGGATTTACTGCATTAATCGTAATCCCTTTTTTCGCAATTTTTTGAGAAATTGTCTTTGTCAGAGTTTCAATTGCACCTTTTGTTACAGCATATGCAATTTCGTTACTCATTTCTCCTAGCGATTGTCCAGAAGTCAAATTAACAATTCTCCCACCTTGCTTTAAATTAAACCTTTTTATAAATTCTATTGTCAGCAAAGTTGTTGCTTTTAGGTTGATTTCATAATGTTTATCCAGCTCGGTTGCTGAAAAATTGTCAATATCAGTTTGTGTGCTGTAAGTCGCATTGTTTACAAGCACAGATGCCTGTCCCAATTTATCCTGAACCTCGTTGAGTAGTAATTCTGCCGAATTTACAAGTGAAAGATCTAATTCTAACTTCTCGCACTTTACACCGAGTTTTACAATTTCGTTTTGAATTATATTTGGTTCGTCAATAGCCACTTTCCAAGGCATTTGATTGTCGTAACTTGTCCAATAGGTAAAGAAAATATCAAAATTACTTTTGGCTAATTCTGTACAAATTGCATAGCCAATTCCTTTCAAGCGGCTAACCCCGGTAACTATGGCTATTTTCCTATTCATTTATGTTTTTTGTATAATAGCCAAATTTACTTAGAATTGATCAAATAAAACGGAATAATTATTAATTCTTTGGGGTCATATTGGCAGGAAAAAGGAAAAAACTGACCCTTTTCCAAATTCGCTAGTTACATCTACGTGCCCATTATGGCCTTCAATAATCTTCTTAACTATAGCAAGACCTAATCCATGACTCGCTTCACCACTCGTTGGTCTAACACTCGTTTGTTTAAATGGATAAAATAATCCGTCAATTTCTTTTTCAGGAATACCCTGTCCATTGTCTATTACCTGAGTGACAATTTGATTTAGTGCTTTGAATACTTTTACGGTTATTGTTGAGTCGGGGTAGGAATACTTTATGGCATTGCCTACAAGATTATTCAATACCTGATCTATTTTTTCTTTATCAATAGAAACAATTATCTCAGACACTCCCAAATCGCTAACAATCTTAATTCCTTTACTCCTTGCCAAAAATTCATTCATTCTAATATTCTGAGTAACAAATGCTTTATAGTCTATTTCATCCTTTTTAAGATCCAGCTTACCCGCTTCAATTTTAGAAATATCCAGAAGATCGTCAAGTAAATTGAGCATTTTAGAACTCATTTTTGTTATCACCTTAGTATAATCCTTATATTCATCGTCTATACTTTCTTCGAGTAGCTCAGAAAAACCTTGAATGATTCCAATCGGATTTCTCAAATCATGGGCAGCTATCCCTAAAAATTCATTTTTTTGTTCATTTAAGGATTTTAATAATTGATTCTGCTCTTCAAGCTCTTTTGTGGTTACACTAATAAAATATAATAGACGTGAAAGGATTCTGGAGTGCTTATTTGTATAGGGATCCAATTTTGGTTTGTAATTCTTGGTTAATTTCGACTCATCATGCTCTATTTCTTTACCATTAGCTCCTTCACGAATACCCACTGCAACCATGGTTGAATTAAGAAGTGAATTCAAAGTGCCATTGGAACAAAACTCACCAAAAGTATAAAAGCCGGCTGTTGGGGCGATGCTGTTAAATGGCAACGTTTCAAGATTAGCATCCTGTTGCAACAGAAACCTCCTACATATACAAGTATATAAAAAAATTGCCTCAGGATTAAAATCCTGCATCTTTTTTTGAATATGCACAGATTCTGCTAAAATCATTTGGGGATTTCCATATCCGATTCTAAATTTCTCACCTACTTGTACGTCACCCACCATCTGGATTGAACCATCTTTCTCATTTACAAAAAAAGGTGTGCGAGCAATTATTTGACCATTCCGATAAATGAGAAATGGAAATTCAAGGCTGTTCTGGAAAAAATTATCGTCGGCCTTTATACCTAAATATTTTTCATAAACCGAAAATGCAGGTTTGCCGTCCAGAGACTTAACCGACATTTCACCAATTTCAGTTATAGTAATCTCTTTGCTAAGCGGTTGCCAGCCAAGATATGTAAATGGCTCAATACATAGGCTCTTTCCAGAAAAAACCACAGATATAACTCCTTGTTCATAACAGTGTGTCCCATCAAAGACCAGCGTTTTTCGCTTATTTGCATAATCTCCTGCTCCTCCTCCAAAAACCGGATAGCTCAAATTACCGGCAGTAATTCTGTTAAATAATTTCCCGGCGTCACTAGTGACTGGCGTTGAAAGCAAAAGCATTCCCTTAACATCTGCATTCAATGTTTCTACATCTTTAACTAATGCTTCTCCTATTGCTTCCTCGCTTCCTAGTTTACACTCATATGAGAAAATATTAAGCAATGAGTTTTCAAAAAACGAGAATATTATCACCGTTGAGTCGGTGAACATTTTGCCATCACATATTTCCCCTACTGAGGAGGCTCCTATAATAACAGATAACGGAAAAACCTTTCTTATCTCATTCCCAATAGACAGATACCATTTACTATCGTTTTTTGCAGAATAGACTTGAACTAGTTGAGATTGAAAGTTAGAAAAGGAATCTATTTCTTTGGACTGTAATATCTTACACAAGTTAGCTATGCTTGATATTTTGTAATTAACTTGTTTCATTTTGAAAATTTTTTAAATTTTCGCCTAAACAATTTTATCCGGAATATGCTTATATAGTAATACTTTAATGTATGTTAGAGTTTATTGACTATTGTTGTGCAATATCAAATTTTTCTTTTTAAAAATTGGTCTATAAATATACCAATAATATATCATACCTAATACAGATAGCGCGCTCATTATAATAAATAAATCAGTAAAAGTGCCCATTTCAAGTATAGAACCAGCTAGCATTATTCCTAATCCAATACCTATATCAAGAGCAATAAAAAATGTAGCTGTAGCTACACCTCGTTGACTCTTTTTTGCCATAAAAATAGTCATTGCCTGATTGACAGGAATATAAATACCAAATCCGATGCCACTAAAAAACGCAAGTATATAAAACATTTTTATAGAGGGTAATATTGCTGTTAATGCAAACAATATAGATAGCAGCAACATAGACAACATGTTCATTGAATCAAAAAACCCCTTATTTAATAATTTTGCAGAAAGTATTCTGGAAATTAATATACCTAGCGCAAAAACGATAAAGAACCAACTGGAATTGTTAATATTCAACGACTTACCGAATAGCGTAATAAAACCAAGAATGACACCGTAAGAGAAAAAAATAAGTAAATATTTGAATGAAAAAGGTAATGCTCTAACAAGCAGAAAATCATTGATATTGTTGGGTTTTCTTATATTATCCGTTTTATGAAAGCTATCTTTTCGAGCCCACAAACTACAAATATAACCGGCAATTGCTATACCTAATGAGGCATAAATTACTATGTCAAAATCATATAGATTAAAAAGGGTTAACCCGGTTACCGGTCCCAATGCCATAGCAATAGTACTTCCTGTGCTGAAATATGCAATTCCCTCGCCTTGTCGCTTAACGGGCATTACATCAATTACAATTGTATTTAATGAAGTTGTGATTAAACCCCAGCATAGCCCCTGAAATAATCGTACCCAAAACAACGCCTCTACAGATGCTGAAATCAGATAGCTTGCAACAGAAAGTACGAAAAAAGCCAGTATAACGGACATGAATTTTTTTCGTGGTAAAATGTCTGTCAAATATCCTGCAAACAGACGGCTGATTAAAGCCGAAATAGAAAAAATCCCCACTACAACGCCTATTATTTTACTGTCTACCTGCATATTTACTGCCATGTGCAGAGGAAGTGCCGCCAGTAACATATAAAAAGAGCAGAAGCTTAAAAAATTGGCAAGTATCAGGGCTATGTAGTCCCTGTTCCATATATTATTTTTCATAATTCTTATTCAAAAAAGGTGAATGCAAATTAAGCAAATCTAATAGCGAATGTCTTGAATAAAAATAGGAAAGAGTTGAATGTTATTTAATTTCTCTTATCTAAAGCTTATATCGCTTTATATATTCTATTGGAGAATATTTAAACTTCTTTTTAAAGCTGCGAGAAAAATGAGGGACGTCGGAAAAACCCAGATAAAAGCTAATCTCTTTAACCGTTTTTTCTTTAGAAACCAATAATTCCCGGGCTTTTAGTATGCGAACGTTTTGATAATAAGCATGGATGGTTTTACCGGATAAGCTTAGAAAATCGTTCTCCAGTTCGGCCCTTGACATTTTAAATTTCGTCGACAAAAAATTAATATCCGGCTTATCAGTAATGTTTTTGTAGATGTAAGATTGCACCTGATATAGTTGTGATAATCGGGTTTTATCTTTGGAATTGTTTTGGACATCAAAAACATTTTTTTCTTGTTGATATAAATGTTCAAAAGCGATATAGATAAGAACTTCGGCTAATTTTTGTTGCAAAGGATATACTATCGGGCTATCAGATAAAAAAGTTTTCATAATATTCATAAGCACCAGACCAACATCCTCAAAAGTATCGAAAAAACGAATATCAATAGTTTCCAGCACAGATAGATAATCTTGCAAACCAAGTTAATGTATTCCTTCTTTACTTAAATATATCGTAACAGAACTATCATACCCCAATATTGATGGATTAAGGATCAGGCGATGTCCTTTGTCCATCATGATAAAGCCTACACTTTCGGAAATATCATATTTTGTGTTTGTCTGGTTAATTATCTCAACATTCCTTTGTGAAAAGGAGATGATATAATCAATATTTTCAGCTTCTGAATAGTCAAAAACCAATTCATTTTTCAAATCTGATTTTGGCTCAATATTATAGATAACTACATTTACACCTTCTGCCAGTTCATGAAAATAAACAGCTCCATCAGAGTTTACGCATTTATGTTTATCTATCGTTTTACCGGAAATAGTTAAAATAAGTTGCTCCCAATATTGCTTTGCCGAGTCTATTTTTTTGTATTTTATTTGTTTTACCATTTTAAATTTTCAAAATTGCGCAGAATATTCTTGGGCTAGTCATAATGTTATCGGACATTTAGGGGGTCGACAATATAATAGCTAACTTTTTGTTGGCTATAAAGATAAGAACATTTTCTCTTTGATTGTCCCGGGTCTATGTTAAATCAGCACAAAACCATAAGACATTGGTATCTCGAAACAGGTTTGATTTGCAAACTTAGAAATTCGCATAATAACCTCATCACCTTGTTCCTTTACCTTTTGATAAAGCTCTTCATAGTCGGCAAAGTGTTGAAAAGAATCGTATTCCTGATGCCTTTTCAAATTAAATTTCTCAACAGCTTTCCAACTATTGGCAACTTTTTGCTCCTCTCCAACACAGAAAGCCCACTCCGAATTGGGTGAATGATCGCAGATTACTACTACAGGAGCCATGGTTAATGCCCGATTAATTGAGGCTTCTGCATCTTTCATTTCATGAAGACAAAACTCGAATAGTACAACATCGCCCACTAGTTTTATCTGTTCAAACTCGTTGTGGATAAGCGTAAATTTATCAGCAAGACCGATTTTTATCAGGTTATCATTCAGTCTGGCCAGAGCATCTCTGTTATTGTCAACAGCATACACTTTTTGGGCGAATCTTGCATATTCAATAAATTGTCCACCACCAGCTCCAACCGAAATAATTGTTTGATTACTAAAATCATAAAACGCAAGAAGATTCGCAATGATTACTTTTATATCTGCTGCCATATTTCCATTTTTTTATCATTTCAAACTGTTTACCTTTTACAGGAAGGAGATTATTTTATTTAATGTTTGTAGTACATTTGGTACTATCAATTAACACTCTTCTTTCCCGTCAGGGTCTTTACCTGAGTAACGCCAATTGCATACACGTCAACTAAAGCAATAATCTCATTGTACAGCTTGTTTGATTGTTCAAAATCTTTTTTTGCATCTTCAGCATTATCTAAAATTTCTTTTATTATAGAACGTGATTCAAATAGTTTATAATCAAATGGATTATCAGTAATTGCAGCATCTAAAAGCTTTTGAGCCTTCTCATATTTTTGTTTCTTAATCAATTTTTCAGCTCTCTCATTGTCATCAGGTGGTTGCTCATTTAAATAAATTCTATACCTGAACACTATTAAATATTCTCTGTCAATTGGTTTTCCGTTATCCTTACACGGGTTCCATTCATTTATTATTCTCTGGAAAGAGATTAACGAACTGGCAGATAATAATTTATCGGGAGAACTTAAAACTTTCAAATTATTCAGTTTCCCATCTTTGCTAATAACTGATGACAAAATAACATCTCCCTGAATATTATTCTTTACTGCATCTAAGGGGAATATTGTTTTTCTCTGTAGAAATTTTGTTAAATCTTCTTTTATGTATTCTGCTTTTTTGACACTTCTTATTGTATCCAGATCCTGAAGATTCTGACTCTTCAGAATTGCATTTAAACATAAAAATGCAACTAAAAATACTATTGGTTTTCTTTTCATATTGCTATATAGTGCTGTCATTTAACGCATTGCAATATTAAGACTACAAAAACAATTGAAACACCAAACAGATTTATTTGCATAATGTTTATGTTATTGGGCGTATTTAATTAAAACGTTCGGCTTTTTTTGCATTCTTAAGAAACAGTTTGTCAGATTTTTCCTTAAAGTTATACAAAAAAAGATCAGACTCTTTGTTATAAAGAAATCTATCATCATCAATCCAACAGACATCATACCCGTTAATCCTTAGTTTCTCTTTTGTGAAAATATTCAGCAGAATAATCATATTCTCTTCTAATTCAATACTTATTATTGAATCATTAGGTGAGAAACAAATGCATCCTTCTTTTTTCCCAAGTGCCTTTTCATTGTAAATTACTGTTCGTTTCAAGTCATCCTGAGATAATCGGCTGATTCTATCAATTGTTCCATTTTCGCTGTCAATAATTTCAAACCAAACTACAGATTTTTTATCCGATGAAATATTATAGTCATAAAGAGTATTTGGAGAATTATATAATTCTATGTCCTCCTTTAAGTTTAAATTAATGATATGTAATGTATTATACTGATCAACATAGAGTTTTACCGACCCGTCATGTGAATATACGGTACTCTTTGGTATGGTTGATAAATCATCCATACCCAAATCACTAATTACACCTTCGTTATTAATAACCAACCATCCATTTAATAAATATAGTTCTTCCGATTTATAAAGTAATTGATTGTCGTTAATCCACTTACTAATCCTTAAAAACTCATCTTCTTTTGGAAACACCTCTTTAATCTTTTTATGCTCCGTCAAATCAAAAACCACTATTGAACAATATGGCGTTTTGGTTGGTATCTCATCTTCTTCATCTATTTCATAATAAAGATCAATATATTTTAACACCCTTTCATAAGCCATGTATCTTTTTGAAGGAGATACTGAGAAGTTATCAATGGTATCGTTATTGAGAGATAATCTATCTGTAATCTTTTTTGATATGTCGTTACAATATAATATACCATTTGAAAGATAAATTACTTGGGTTCCATCGTTTTTAGATTTTGCAGAAAAATCTAAATTCACAATTATAAAACAACACCAGATTACTGACAGTATATTTCTCATATATCGTTAAAATTCTAACATACTCCCTGTTATTTCAACCCTAATTTTCTGTTTTCCTTTAATAGCCCTATCGATTCCTGCAATCTGTTTTGCACGGTTTCTTCTCTTTTGGCAGTAGTAATCCAAAGAATATAATGTCGTTTATAGGTCTGGGCAAGATTGTTGAAATTTGTCAATGCCGGTTCATTATCAGAGAATGCTTTAATGATAAAATCGGGAATCTGAAGTTCATTTTTGATGGCCATATTACTTTCCCAATCGACTTTGCCTGTTTTTAAATAAATATCAATTTTTTCCAGCCCTGCTTTTGTCATTTTGCCTTTTTCCATTAACGAAAGCACTATTTTTTTATTTAAATCGGACCATTTGGAAATATTTGTTCTCGGTGTAAATTTTCTTACATACCGGTCGTCGTCTACTTTTTTTATAATACTGTCAATCCATCCGAAACAGAGCGCTTCTTCCAGAGCTTCATCGTATTTTATGCATTCGTAATCTTTCTGTTTTCTATAAAAGATCATCCAAATGCCGATACTCTCATTATGATTCTTCTCTAACCAACTTCGAAAAGATTCTCTATTGTTAAAATATATATGTTCCAGGTCTTTCATCAATTGAAATTATAAGCCGATTGATTGCAGTAGAAACCTTTTTTGGTTTTTTAATAGTTATATCAGATGGCATAATCTTATGTTTTAAATATACGTTAAAGTTACATCTTATTTACCTTTTTTCACTAAATCGTTTATTTAAATAACACTATACTTAATACTTGCGCTTATATATCTTTATATTCCGAAACGCATGGAAGAGAAAAATAAAATATTGATCCTCTTCCTGGTTCACTTTCGCCCCAAATTCTACCTCCATGCCTTCCAATCAACTCCTTACACAATATAAGGCCGAGACCTGTCCCCTTTTCATTTTGAGTTCCAGTAGTTGAAATATTTTGATCTATTTTAAATAACCTATCAAAAGTTTTTTGGGGAATTCCGACACCATTATCTGAGATAGAAATCAAATACTCATATTGGCTTTTCATAACCGACAGACCGATTTGTCCCGTTGGATGTGTGAATTTTATGGCATTGGAAATTAGGTTTCGTAATATGGTTCGAATCATGTTTCTGTCAGCATAAACTACAGTATTTTCAGGAACATTGAGCGTGAGACATATATTTTTTTGCAGAAGTGCCCCGGCAAACATATATTCTGATTCCATGATAAGTTCATCAAACTTAATATCCTCCGGTTTAAATTCCATCCTTCCTGTATGTGCTCTTGACCAGTCCATCAAATTCATAAGCAAATCCATGGCACCTTTGGACGATTGTTTTATGATTTGTGCATATTCGTCAATTCCATTATAGTCCTTTTCTCTCACTTGATTGATCAAGATGTCACTTAACCCCAAAATAGAGTTGAATGGACTTCTCAGGTCATGAGCAATTATTGAGAAAAATTTATCTTTTTCAGCATTACTTTCACATAGCGCTTTATTCTGTCTTGTAATCTGTTCTCTTTGTAAAATTCTGGTCAGTTTTGAACGCCATAGTATCACAGATAAGCTTAAGCCAATTACTGTAATTGATATCCCGTTGACCTGATTGGATATCAGAACATCCTGATTCAATTGCGTTTGTGAAGTAGCGAAGTAAAAAAATAAGTAAGACGCAGTGAAGTATATTGTTGAAAAAGTTGGTCGTATCTGAAAGAACAAACTGACCAAAATGGTTGTATTAAGGAAAGGGGTGATAGCTGGAGTGACATATTGATCAAAAGCAGCAAGGACAGTTCCCAGAACAAGTATTAAAATCAACATTACATTGATAAAAATTCTTGATGTCAGATTATTTTTTTCTCCCCGATAGAAAAAAAAGTATAGAAATATAGAAGAAAAGGTTGCTATTATAAATAATGATACGTGTGTATAAATAACTGAAGACACCCATTTATGCTCAATACCGGTGACATCTTTAAGCTTTGATGCAAAAAACACAATATGTATAATACTTACAGGAATGGCAATAAGGGAAAGGAAAAATGCATGACGTGTATTCTCCTGGCTTATTTCATTATTATCGATTTCTTTTTCCTCTTCTGAAAGATTAAAAAATGATTTGATGTTACCGAGTATTTTTATGTTGTTTTTGGTGTGTGGTTTTGTTTTCATGATGCCCAAACATATTCATGAAACAAATGTATAAATTTATAAAATAAGGCAAATTTCTCGACCATTGTTTGTTTTTGTTTATTGGTAATATTTAAAGTCTTCCTTTATTTTCTGTTCTCAATTTCGTCAAAATAACTCATTACTTTTTTATCTGTGTCGTCATGCAAATTCACCTTGTTGTCATACAACTCAATCCTTAGTTGTCTGTATAATGACACTGCGTTTCGTAAACTATCTATTAATGATTGTCTGTTGTAAGTTGGTATTGTTAGTTTTAGGCTGGCTAAATCATCACCGGCTAAATCTGTTTCTACTTTTCTTACACCACGAGGTAAGTTGCCATTTTTGATATGAAGCAATGGTCCAAAAACGACCATTCGTAAAAATCCCATAAAATCATATGTTTCAAGATATTCTCCACGTCCAATTTTTAGTAAAGCATAATGTATCCAAATCCAGAACCGGTCTTCAATCCATTGATAGTCGGGATATGGGAACTTTGCTTGTGAGTTACTAATTGCTTTTTCAAGTTGTCTGTTTTTGTCAATTAGTAGCATTGGCGTTTCAATGCGGGAATAAAACTCGTCGAGAGTTACAAATTTTATATCTACGTGTAAGAGAGGATTGTCATAAAGACAAATTAAAACTCTTGGTTCTCCAACGTGTTCTCCAGTAAATCCTGATAAAAAATTCCCTAATCTTTTTGCATAGTCAAGCATTCGGTTTTTATCGCTTGAAATATTTTGTTTGGTTACAAGAATTAAATCCAGGTCGGAAAACTCATCTATTTCATTTGTCAACCATGAACCCGCAACAGCCAAACCAATAACATTGTCGTCTGGCTCTAAAATTGTCTTGGCTTTTTCGGCAAATTCTTGTTGTATCATTTTATTAGTTATTGTCTGATTGCCCTTGACGGTCGCGATTATGAAATGAAACGGTCTAAGCTGGCCGAACAGATTAACACCCCATGGCTACCGCTTTATTTTATATATGTTTCCGGTACAGGTATTTATACGATTTTATCAACATCTTTTACAATAACATCATGGGTTCCACCTTCAATTATACTGGTCGATGAAACCAGAGTAATTTTTGCTTCAGACTGCAGTTCTTTTATTGTTGAAACTCCGCAACTACACATGGTAGACTTAATTTTTCCCAATGTTTGATCTAAATTATCTTTGAGCTTTCCGGCATAGGGGACATAACTGTCAACACCTTCTTCGAATTTTAGATTGCTGTCCCCCCCCATATCATATCTCTGCCAGTTCCTTGCTCTATTAGAACCTTCGCCCCAATACTCTTTTACATAGTTTCCTCCTACTATGAGTTTCCTTGTTGGACTTTCATCAAAACGAGCGAAATATCTCCCCATCATTAAAAAGTCTGCACCCATTGCCAATGCAAGTATCATATGATAGTCTTGAACAATTCCTCCATCTGAACATATTGGAACATATTCACCTGTTTCTTTGAAATAATTATTTCTTGCATCAGCAACATCAATTAGTGCTGTAGCCTGTCCTCGTCCAATTCCTTTTTGTTCTCTTGTTATACAAATAGAACCTCCGCCAATTCCAACTTTTATAAAGTCTGCACCGGCCTCTGCCAGATAAAGAAATCCCTCTTTGTCAACTACATTCCCTGCGCCAATTAAAACATTATTACCGTAGTTTTTTCTAACATATTGAATTGTTTCTTTTTGCCATTCAGAAAAACCATCAGAAGAATCTAAACATAATACATCGGCACCTGCTTCAACTAATACTGGTATTCGTTCTTTATAATCTCTTGTGTTAATACCTGCACCTACAATTAGTTGCTTCTTTGAATCTGAGAGTTCATTAGAATTCTCTATATGATTATCGTAGTCTTTACGAAAAACAAAATATTTCAAATTCTGGTTATCATCTACAATAGGCAAAGTATTTAACTTGTGTTCCCAAATAATATCGTTAGCTTCACTAAGAGATAATCCTTCTTTTGCGGTAATTAGATTCTCAAATGGAGTCATAAAGTCTTTTACTTTCTTCTCCTCACTATCTTTAAATATCCTATAATCGCGACTTGTTACTATACCTAGAAGTTTTCCAAAAGGCATACCATTTTCCGTAACTCCTACAGTTGAAAAACCAGTTTTCACTTTTAATGTAAGAATATCTTTTAACCTGTGTTCAGGTGTTAAGTTGGCTCTACTTTCTACGAATCCGGCTTTATACTTCTTAACCTCCATAACCATTTTAGCTTGACTTTCTATCGATTGAGAACCAAAAATAAATGATAATCCTCCTTCTTTTGCCAAAGCAATAGCCAATTTATTATCTGAAACCGATTGCATAATTGCAGAAACAAAGGGAATATTTAGAGTAATTCTGGGATTCTCGTTTTTTTTAAACCGGACTAATGGGGTTTGTAATTTCACATTGTCTGGGGTGTTAAATTTAGTTGTTAGCCCCGGAATAAGTAGATATTCATTGAAAGTCCTTGAAACCTCGTTTGTTATATATGCCATAGTCAATTACTTAATTTTTGTAAATTTAACTATTTTATTATTCTGTCAATGTTTTCATTTTCTGTATATAGTAATAAAATATGGCTGTTGTCATCAGCTGGTATTATTTAATTGTCATTTCTTAAATCAGCAGAAACCTTTCGTGTGTAAGAACTTATACACGAAAGGAATTTTCACATTTTAATCATGGCTTAGATCTTCTTCCCGATATAAAACATATAACCGTAGTATGCTTTATATTTATGATACAGCTCTGCCTCATACCGCATGGAAGCAACAAATTCTTCTATGGTATTGTTACCTTCATATTTCTTCAGAAAGTATTCTCTTCTGGATGTTTGCCATGTATAATAGTCAATCCAGATAGTTTCGGGCAAGATATAGGTGGCAACCGGAAGATAGCCTGCTTTTTGCATTTGAGCAACCTTGTTTGGGATTGTATCTATTTCGGGATAGATTTTTTGCCAGAAATCCTGAATTTCGGCAGGTCGCTCTTCGCTAAACCAGGTATTTTCTGTAACCGCAATATATCCACCCGGTTTCAGCAACTTTCTCCATTCGTTCAGTCCACGCTCAAATCCAATATTATAAATCGCACCTTCCGACCAAATCAAGTCTAATTCTTCTTCTCGGAACGGAAGATTTTCCATGTTGCCGACAATGCCTTTCACTCTATCCTGAAGATTTTTGATCTGGGCATTTTGGTTGAATTGATTTATAAAATCGGACCAGGTATCAACACCTATGATTTCGCCCGGTGTGTTTTCTCCTAATACCATTGTTTGACCACCTGTTCCACAACCAATATCGGCAATTTTGGACTTTTCGGTAAGACCACCTATAAAGCCCAATGCTTTAAGCGTTTCTTCGTTACTCCCGGGACCTTGACGTTCAGATTTTGAAAAAAAATCATAAATAATATTCAAGTCAAATTCATGAATTGTCTGTTTTTCGTTGTTCATTTTCATTTATTTTGTTAAATTAATTTTATAGAAAACTGTTCTCGAAAAGAGTTATCCGAGAACAAACAGAGAGACAATCTGTACAAAAAGCACAGATTGTTTACAGAACAATATCCGAATTAAAGATAAACATCCAATTGTTTTAATGGGTACAAAGGTAAAAAAAATTATCTTCGGAACGGCTTATGCTTTCAGATCCAATTTGTTTCTGCACCTATTATGTGCGATGTTCATTCACATAAAGTCATTTGTCCATTGACCTTTGCAAATACTTGTCAATCATATTTTCCATCATTTATCCCGAATTACCGCTAACGGAGCAGGTGTTATAATTCTCCAATCCTTTTCCCTGTCAAATAATGAAGATTATCAGTAATCTTTTCGATGTCCCAGTTCCACCATTGCATTTCTAATAATTCTTTTATCTTGTCTTCAGAGAAGCGTTTTCTTATCTCTTTAGCAGGGTTACCTCCTACTATTGAATATGGCTCAACGTTTTTCGTAATAGTTGAATTTGTTGCAATGATTGCTCCATCTCCTATATGTATTCCCGGCATAATTGTAGCATTTGTACCAATCCAAACATCATTACCAATCACTGTATCTCCCTTTATTGGCAATTCATCAAGTGTCGGCATAACCTTTTCCCAACCATTTGCAAAAATACTAAACGGATAAGTTGTAATTCCATCCATTTTATGATTGGCACCATTCATTATGAATTTTACGTCTGAAGCAATCATACAAAACTTTCCTATTATTAGTTTGTCACCAATGAAGTCAAAATGATATTTTACATTCTTCTCAAAATTCAGGGCATCTTCAAAGTCATCATAATAGGTATAATCACCCACAATAATGTTTGGATTTGTAATAATATTCTTTAGGAAACACAATTTCTTGTAATCTTTTATTGGAAATGGAAATTTCTCGTTTTTATCCGGTCCTGTCATAAAATTGTCTGTTTAATATTTAAGCTAACCCTGTAGTAAGGGGGGGGGTTGTTGCTGACGGATAATCAGCAATATCGCATGCTGTGTCGGGTTGTTTTTCTATTTTGTTATAATAAATCATTTAATCCAATTGCTTTCATATTTAGTTTCATAATTCTACTGCTTTTCCATAAAATCAGGAATAGTATTGTTAGCACTATCACAGCAAATGTCCAATGCCCAGATTCATGAAAGAGATATGTGATAAATACCATTGGGATAAAAGCAATTATAACCTTCCAATTGCGTTGCCCTTTCCTATCAAGTTACACAAAAGATAAAGCGGGCTACAATCCTTAAATTTACTGCTATCTAAGCTATTTTTTGTACATCATTGGCAATAGCAATTTCATTTTACTTCAATCCTCTGGTAGTTTGTAACTTATAAAAGGTTGTTCATCTGTAGTTGAAGCTAAATATATTGTATTTTCCTTTTCATTGACGCAAAAATACCCCCAATGATCAAGTTTGTATTTACTTATTGGATTGCCATTCCAATCAAATTTCTCAACATAAATATATCCCGATGATTTATTAACTTCTTTTGACACCTCAATAGGGGTTCTACCCGAATACAAAACATACACATATTTATTTTGTGATGACATCCCCCAATAATGAGTAATATTGGAAGGGCTCAGCATTGACACAGCATCTCCACTTTTTGTATCTGCCGACACATTAAAATGGACGACTTTTGATGTTTTATTTTCTAAATCGAAAAAAATAAGTCGTTTGAAATACTTATAGGCAAAAACAGCCCTTTTTATTTTGCTATTAGCACCAAAATTCCCAATGTATGCAGCCCAGTTTTTATACCTATTGGAAAAGGCTAGTTTTGTTAATAGGCTAATATTTGTTGAATCATTTCTTGAGTCGATACGAAAGATGGCTTTTCCCTTACTTATTGATTCTACATACAATAATTCTTTTGATGATATTCCATAAAGCTGTTTGTCGTAAAAAGTTTTTTCTCTTTTTTGAAACTCAATAGGTAATTTTTTTATTTCTAAATCTCTATTCAATCCATACAAATTGTTATTTGTGCTTTCATAAATAAAGCAAATAAATTCTCCGCTTTCATCTTTAACTAAACTTGGATATTGAAATTCATCCGGGCCTCGACCAACCTTCCCAAATGATTTAATAAACTTGAAAGCTGGTAAAGAAAATGCCATAAACATATCAGAGGTATTTCTACTTTTTACTATCAAAATACTGTCCAATGCAATCATTTCAAACTCAGAGACCCTAAAGATTTGATCAACAGGATGTGTAGTACCTTGCAATTCAATAATTTTCCCAAAATCATTTTCCTTTATAGAAAACTCACCTTCTTCCAATGGAAGAAGTGTTTCAAATTTGGAGGAGTCAGTAACTTCCGTATTTTGTCCCAATTGTTGCTCCGATTTCTTTTCATGTGTGTGCCTGCATGAAAACAGAATAAGCGTCAACGTAATAGTTAGAATAGAGATTTTCATATTTTCGTTTATTATTCTTGCCAACAGCCGGCGGCTTGCAGTATGCGCGTTAGCGTGAATGCAAGCTGATGCAATGTTGCTTATTATATCCAATTATTAATAATACCGAAGGTAAATAGAGTCTAAAAATTTTCTTGTTGTGAATCCCTTATTGTACACTCGTTTACTGCTAATAGCGCAATGCGTTTTCAGACATTTTTGTTACAATTTCATTTTCGAAGTTATAAAGTTTTACCAAAGTTTGAGAAGAAACATCAGCACTTTGTGGGGTGATAACTACAAAATTCATAGTAGTTTTTCCCGGATTGTGATCAATCCATGTTCCTGAATTCACATAAACACATTTCTTATTGTCAGAATTTTCAGACGTACCAATTTTTGGTTCGTGCGTATGACCAAATACAACAATTCTTTTATCTGATGCAGGGTTCATAAAGTATTGCAAAATTGCCTGCCGGTCGGTCTCGGTATTTGAAATTACCGAATCAATTGCCTCTTTAGTTGTAATATGAATTGGTACATTATTGAGGGTTTGCCGTGCTTCCCAATTATCCTGAATTCCATTATAGAGATTCACTTTTATAAATCCCTCAGGAGATGATTGATAAGGCACAAGATCGTTAACAGAATACGTACCCTTGAATCTATTTACGTTTGTGTGAATAATTGCCTCAGAAAACATGTTTGCTATTGGGAACATTTTCACTGTTAATACCCATTTCTTCCAATATCGAAATAATAAATCCTGGCTTTCACTCCCTGAAATGTTTTGGGTAATAATGGGTAAGATATCTCCTGCCGGTTTGCGACCTTGTATCACATAGAGTGCAGCTATTCTTGTAAAAAAATAGCCGGGAGGCAATATGGTGCCAGGGGCAATGTCCTGGTTAGAAATTGGGTCAGGCGCACAGAAAAAATTGTAGCGGTGACCGTGTTCAATAGCTATTTTAGGATAATCAGCCGGGGAGTAAGTACCTAAACCCAACACCGCATCCCGTGCTTGGTTTATCCCCGGAAGGATACTTTCAATATTTGCTGCTGTAATTGTCAGATCATGATTTCCAGGGACATAGGTAACCAGGATTTTCCCTTCCTGAATAATACTGTTCAGTGCATCAAACACGCCTTTGTTTGCTGTCGCAATACGTTGTACAAAATCAGCCTGGTCTTTTCCCTGATAAGTATCGGTCGTAGCTGGTACAAACCATTCATCAATTAAATCCCCCGCAATAACAAGTTCTTTCACATTTGGCGCTGCTTTTATCTGTTTAAGAAATTTTTCAAGAGAAGGAAGGTTCGCCTTGCATTCAGCATAGGTAAGATCCGCGCCGAGATGTAAATCGCTTATAACAACAATCATATTCCGTTCATTACCGCCATTACTAAAAGGGTCCATTTCAGTTACATTTGGATCTGACATATCGGATGAAGCAAATCCACTTAAGACCAACATCACAAAAAATGCACATAATAATCTCATAATAGTTTTCATTGTATACTTGTTTTTTATTTTATCCAACTCGTAACGCTTTTTGGTCCGTTCCGATTGCAATTAATTTCTGGTCTCCAAATTTACTGATTTATAATGGTTCTATTTATCGTTCTCCTAATTTTTGTTACACCTTCAGTTTGAATGTTGCCTTTTACCAAATTCGAAATAATGATTATTTGTTTGGCATTGCCTATCGGGTTAAAAAGAATAATGAACCAACAGCTATAACTGCCCATAAAATAATTCCAAGTGCAAAGCTCCGTGGACCTGATTTTTTTATTTCGCTTACAGTGATATTTGAGCCAATCAGGAACAATGCGATGACCATCCCGCGTTTGCCTAACCAGCTAAAATGTGCGTAACTTGCCTGAAAGCCGGGAAAAATGTTGGCAAATACGATGGCAAGCACGAATAACAAAATAAACCAGGGAAATATGATTGATTTTTTTTCATCATTTTTATTCATAAATGCAATAATCAACGATAGCGGAATAATCCACAGGGCACGGATAAGTTTTACCGTTGTGGCAACCCGCAAGGCGTTTTCTCCATAAATAGCCCCTGCACCAACAACAGAACTGGTATCATGAATGGCTATGGCAGCCCAGTTTCCAAATGTTTCCTGGCTTAGTCCTAATTTATGTCCTATAAAAGGGAACAAAAACAGGGCAACAGCATTCAGCACAAAAACTACGATAAGTGCAAACGAGTTTTGATAGTTCTTACTGTTAAGGATTGGGGCAACGGCTGCTATGGCACTTCCTCCGCAAATAGCAGTTCCTGTGGCAATAAGCAACGCAATGTTTTTCTCAACTTTAAAGAGTTTACCAAGCAAAATTCCAAGTATCATTACCGTGGTTACAGAAATAATTGTTTCAATAAAACCGGTTTTTGATGATGAAATTACGGCGTTCAAACTCATTCCAAACCCCATTAAAACGATCGATGCCTGAAGGATTTTTGACGCGTATTTATAGATGTTTTCGTGCCTCAATCCAAGAATCGAAAGCAATAAGCCAATGAATAATGCAATAGCCGGAGACATAAACGGGAAAAAACATACACAAATAATAAATGAATAGAGCCAGTTAAATACCATTACGTTTTTCATACCAATACTTTTTGCTTACAAAAGTACTGGCGATCTATAATCAAAGCAAATACCAAATATTTATAGTCAATAACTATATGTTATAATGTAGTAAGAAATCCTCAAATAACTCAACCTGTTGGCTTTTGTGTCCTTGTTTATAAGCTATGCGGAGTTTTCGTGGAATGGCAAATCCCGTTACGTTAAGTTTGACAAGTGTTTTCAAGTACAGTTCATTTTGAACAGCTTTTTTCGATACAATCGCCAGTCCGTCGAATTCTTGCAAAAAATTCTTAATCGACTCGGTACTTCCCAAATGGATGAGTGTATTGAGACTTTCAAAGCTGACATTTTGTTGCGAGAACATCTGCTTTATCACTTCCAAAGTTCCCGAACCTTGTTCGCGCAACACTATTGGAAGTTTCAGCAAATCATCTTTGCCAATAGTTTCGCGTTTGGCATAAACACTGTTTTTTCCGGTTACAACAATTAGTTCATCATCAAGAAAATCTCTATACCGGATGCCTGATTGCGACGAAATGTTTTCAACCAATGCAATATCTACCTTATTATCCAACAGCAATTTCTCCATCTCAAACGAGTTGCCGTTCATCAGGTAAATTTGAATTTTTGGGTATCGCTTATGAAACGATGCAATTACCTTAGGAATAACATATTGCGAAATGGTAGAACTAGCCCCGATTTTAAATTCGCCTGAAATACTGTCGTGCATTTGCCCGATTTCAAAATCGAGATTTCGGTATTGTTGTGCAATTTCTTTAAAAGTATTATACACTTTTTCGCCTGCCTTGGTCAGATATATTTTGTTGCCTTTTCGCTCGAAAAGATTCGTTTTGTAGCGTTCTTCCAACTCTTTAATATGTCGCGTAACAGCTGGTTGACTTATATTAAGGTCATTTGCTGCTTTTGAAAAACTCAGATTTTCTGCAACTGACATAAAAACGGAATCTCTGTAATCCATAATATGTTATTTTATGCGTTCTTCCCTATGATATATACTGCCTCAAATCTCTCAATATTTATGGATACTCCTTTGGCTCACAGTTTTGTTGGCTATAAAGATAAGAACATTTTCTCTTCGATTGTCACGGGTCTATGCTAAATCAGCACAAAACCATAAGACATTGGTATCTCGAAACAGGTTTGATTTGCAAACTTTGAAATTCGCCTAATAACCTCATCCCCTTGTCCCTTTACCTTTTGATAAAGCTCTTCATAGTCGGTAAAGCGTTGAAAAGAATCATATTCCTGCCGCCATATTACCATTTTTTTATCATTTCAAACTGTTTCCCTTTTAATGGAATTCCGCATGAGTTCAGAAACGCGGTTATGCTTTCGCATGAGATTTCTGTATTTACAACTTTTACAGCATTATGCCTGTTACATTTAAGAGCTTCTGTAAGTAATCCGGATGCCAGCCCAAGCCTTCGATGTTTTTTGTCTATAGCTATTTGTGTTACATCGCCCGTGGTGGGTTCAAAAATACAGTATCCAACAATATGTCGACCGTTGTATGCTCCCAAAATTTTAAAATCTTTTTTTCTCCGTAAAATAGCTTCAAACCCATTCTGCCATGAAGGGACAAAGTCACAAAAGTTTGCAAATTCACTTCTCTGCTCTATGCTGAGTTCACCAATGTGGTATTCAGAAGGCAGTCTTTTAAAAGGAATACTCACCATAGCAGCCTGCTGAGTAAAGTAGTTAAACTCACGGCTTACAGTAAAGCCAAGTTTTTGATAAACAGAAACGGCACTTGTATTGTGCTGCAACACTTCTAACAGATACTGCGAAACGCTTACATTTTTGAGATATGGCAGTGAGTCTGTGAAAATCTTTGAAGCAAGCCCTCTGCCACGATACTCTTTCAAAGTACCTGTTCCGGTATCATATGCTGTTTTTTCCCCATTAAATTCGCCAATGCCATTCAGCGTGAAGGCGATTAACTGGCCGTCTTCAAATAGTCCAAAGGATAGAGCCGGAACAAACCCTCTCCGGCTTAACATTGTACGAAACTCTTCGCTGTTAACCTGAATTTCGTAATCACTGAATGCTTTATTAAAAGCGATAAAAAGGGATTCAAAACTTAATCTGTCAAGTGTTTCTATGGTTTCCATTTTATCTTAAATTCAATCTTGTAAATATCAGATCGGCCTATTTATTCTTTTCTAAAGTATAGTTTCCGTCCTTTTCAATAACGGAATAACCTTCTAATAAATCCAAAGTCCAACCGTCTCCACTTAATTTCAAATTATTAGTTGCTGTAGGTTTTGTAACTGTTACTTTTTTCCAATCAAATGTTACTAAGGCACCATTGGTTGCAGTAAGAACTCCCCATACATCTGATATCCTGATTCTCGGATAAACCGTCCCTTTATCATCAAGAGGCACAACGATTCTCGGATCAAAAGAGAAATTCATTTTTTCTAATTGAATATCAAAATGAGATTGTTCTATAAATTTAGCACGGTATTCAGCCAGTAGTTTTTTATTTTTTTCTTCCCTAAGTGATTCTTCATCAATTATTTTCTGTCCATCATACAGCATCATGTTTTTTTGAATAGCTTTGTCTATATTGTGCGGTATTTTTATTTTGAGAAGACTTGTAAAGTAGTCGGCAAGATTTGTATTGTCTGTTATTTGTTTGTTCCACTCTTTATTCACCTGTGCTGCTAAAAAACCATAAGCCGGAATAGTCCGGTATGCGAATGAGCGGACAAAAGTGGGCATGGACATAAATGACTCTATATATGTTTTGAAATGGTTGCCAGCATTTTCTTTCTTATTGAGACCACTAACCGTTTGACCTGTATATTCTGCCATTCCTTCATTTAGTTCTAAGGCATTTTCTGTTGAAACTGTATTAGGGAAAATTTTATTTCTGTATTTTCTAAATATCAGGGCATTTGTCAAATGTAATCGTTTTTCTTTATCGGTCTGAGCCAAAACACTACTCTTTAATGCTTCTAATTCTAATCTGAAATATATTCTGCCGTCTTTTGTGTCGAGGTGTGCATTGTTTGCATTCGCAGCACTAAAGTTTAATGATGGTTGCGCTCTATGAAACAATTCGTGGGCAAGCAGATTGATTCTTTGGTCTTTATCTTTTGATAACGGCAGAATCACCATTGCCCACAATTTACCATTCCACTCAATTGCAGTATTAGCCATGCTTATTTCGTGAGGTAACACGCCTTTATAAAGTGTTCCGGCTTTAACAAGAACACCTTTGTTATCCGGTTCATTGGCATATATTTCTCTTGTTTCTGGATTTACTAGCAGTAAGCTACCGTATAAATCCTTATTCCATAAATTAAAATGTTGTTTGGTGGCTTCTTGAATTTCAAGTAAATATGTAGGAATGCTGTCTGCATTTACATTAAGGTGTTGTGCTTTGCTTATTGTTGCCAAAGTACAAACCAATAATAATGTAATTATATATTTTTTCATTGAGCTAAATAATTAAATGTTTGATTTTATGTGACTAAACTATTTTGGTCTTCTATAAAAATCATTCAGGGAATTCGTATAGAATGAATAATCAATCTTGCTACGCCGCTGAAAAATTTTTGGTTCCTTTTCTCCAATAGGAACAAGAGTAATTTTTGTCATTCCATTAATACATTCATAATTAGGTTCGTTTCCTACTCTTTGGTCAAACAAAACATCGAAGTAAAATAGATACTTAGCGACCCAATTAATGTAATTGTTAAAATTTTCAGTAGTTACTTCACCTTGTCGGTTTATTAGTTTCAAATTATCCCTGTCCTTCATTATGGCATTTTGAAATTCTACCGCATTCAAAGGCTCTCCATTTAAAACCGGTATCACATTAAATTGCGGGTCCATAAAAATCCATTTGTTATAACTTGTTGAATACACTTCTGAAACAACGTGACCCGCTCCATATTTTACTCTCTCTACATCCCGGGTTTTTATTCCGAGAACTCGTGCAGTTATGCCAATACTATTTAATGCCGAAGATGTAACAATTCCATACTCAACACATCTAAATTTCTTACCACTCTTTGCTTCTTTTAGTATTGTTAAAGCATCTGGTTTTGAGGGGTTATTGCCGCCATTATGCTCCCATTGCAGATGTGCCCAATCAAGAATTATTTTTATCTTTTCAAACTCATCGTCAATATTATATGTCATAGAGTCAAGCTTATAGGTTTGACGGAGTTCTCGCAGATAGATATTGTGTAATGTGTCTGAATAGTAAAAGTGATAAGTTGGATTAGCTTCGGTAGTTGAAAAATCTATTTTCTTCAGTTTGGTCGAAGGACTAATATTTATTAACTGATAAAACGGTGTACATCCACTAGCGGTCATTAATATGCTAATAGTAAAAAAAGTAATTTGTTTCCTCATTATATTCATTTATTTATGTTCGTCTCTATTGTATCATGCGATATAACTATCTCACGGTAAAATCCCTGTTACTCTTTGGTTAATATATCGAATTTGTGGGATGCTTGACATTCTTAATATTCGTAACTTTTTTGTCAACTTTTTCTTAATTGCCATAATCAATATCTAACTGATATTTATATAGTAGCCCTTCAAGTTGAAGAGCCGAAAACTTTGCCTTTTTTAACTTATTAAATTCAGGGTCTATAGAAAAGTTTGTTGCCGTCCTAAAGTCAACCTTTTCAAGTAAGGTGTTTGAGAACGTCGCTCCTGTCAAGTCCGAGTTTGAAAAAAGGGATGATGTTAAATCTGTTTCTGAGAAATCTACATTTTTTAGTGAACACTGTACAAAGCTTGTTTCTTTTAATTTACGTCCATAAAAGGTGCAAAGATCCATTATACAATTATCGAATCGAAATGAAAACATAAATTTGTTACATTGAGAAAAGTCAACACCCAATATTTTACAACTTTTAAAAGTTGCATCTCTAAATCCAGTGCCTTCGATTACAGTCATTGTAAAGTTACAGCCCTCAAAAAAACAATCATCAAAATTGTTGGTTTTTAGGTCACTTTTAGTAAAATTGCAATCAATAAATTTACACTTACTGAAATCTCTGTCTCTCAAAGTCTTTTCTGTATAGTCAATATTCTTAAACTCTTTTTTTTCGTGAAATACAGCCTCTTTTGTCATTTTTCTTATTATATTTTGCGGATTGCGAATGATTCAGTTATAATCCTAAAATTATTCGAAACAATACTTATTATCCCCTTGGCGTCCTTCAATGTTTTGTCCGGATTGTCTTTCATTATTTACGTTAAGTCAAGTGTTGTATTTGTGCTTTAAAAAATATGAGTGTTTCAGATGATTAAAATATACAATAATATTCTATACGCTTAAATCACCGGCATAACCGCCAGCATAACCAATAACCGAAGCTGAGACTGGACCAACTTCACCGCCGGGACAATCGCATCCCGAACAAGAACAATACCTTTCGGCACTTTTTAGGGCTTCAACCTTTTTTTTGCTGAAAAAGTTAGTTTTTACCAACTCATCAACATTTTTTTGTTCATTTTTTTCCATTTGGACCTCCTTTTTATATGAAACACTCATATTTTTTCAATTTCTTTATCCATATAATCAAAAGCATTTGCGTCTTTCTCCAATATTCCTACATATATAGAAAATGCTTTCTTATACTCATTTCTGGCATTGTTACAATAAAATATCATTTTTCCCTCATCCCATTTCTCTCCATTGCTCGCGCTCAAAAAGCATTGATCACAAATATCTATCAGAAAACAATCTTTACAGAATTTATTTCTTAATGATACATACTCCGTAAGATATTGATATACTATTGAATAATCAACATTTGAGTATATATTTCCAATATTCAAATGTGTATAACAATCTAGTTTTTCACACGGATACAGATCGCCATTTGGTGCGACAAATAGTTTTGTAGCACCGGGAATACAGTGCTTTTTTAATGGGAAGATCTTATTATGAATTTGTTGATCAGCAATATTGCGCAAATGGATATTCTTTATACCTCTCCCAACAACATTTGCCGAGAATCTATACGGCTCCTTTGTGTGGTCATCATCAAATGCATGTGCTAAAATACCATTCGTATACTTGTCAATTACATAGGACATATTTTTCGAGTTGCCGGCGATGGAAGCTATACTATCGCTGCCATAAAACTGAACGCCTGAAACTCTTACACTATTTCGGAAGCTCCCGAAAAATGAATCCAGTTCTTTATAGTCACATTCGGCATTTAGCGTAGCCGAAAAGGAGATATGCGTATGAAACAATTCCCCTAAATCAGTTTTTATGTTTTCGATATTTCCCAATAATTTTGCATGCGTACCACTGCCATTCATGAATTTTCTATGCTTATCGTGGGTCTGTTGATCACCATCAAGACTAATAGACAGAAATATTTTATACTCCTTTATAAAGTTTATTATTTCCTTATTAATTAGCGTTCCATTTGTCGTAATAGAGATATTGACCCTTTCCTTTAATTTACTTTTCAAATATTTTGTGGTTGCCAATATTAATGGAAAATTCAGAAATGGTTCTCCTCCATAAAAAGTAAAATACAGATTATCTACAGATGATGCATGATTGATAAAATAATCGGCTGCATTTAAAGCTAATTTATTGGACATCTGAATTTTCTTGTGAGTGCGAAAATTCTTAAATTGTCCGGAGTAAACACAATAATTACATCTTAGATTACAGTCCTGAGTTACACATAGAGTCATCTGTTTTAAGTTTTTATTGATTGCTTCCTTAACTTCCTCAAGGTTGTATCCTGTAACAACTTCTTCAACAATATTCTCTATGGATTTTATTTCCATCAGTATCTCACTATCATTACAAATATTAGCTTTATCATACCTGTAAATATGTCCATTTATTGGATTAAAAACATAGTTATTCTTTGTGGTTGAAAAAGTTAAAAGATTCATTTTGTTCTGTACAATTTATCAAATTAATCCAAAACAAATCGCTATAAAACTTGGACCATTTAATCCTCCGTGCATTATGACACCAATCCAAGAGTTTTTAGTCCTTTGAACAATGTATGATTGAATAAATATCAATGGAATCAACGTTAATAATAATTGCCATCCAAAAGCAATATGAAATAATCCCCAACCAAATCCATGAATTAGCCATGCATTTTTCCCGAATGCAACTTCTTGTCTTGGCAACATAACTCCTCTCCAAAGAAATTCTTCTCCCAATATATTTAAAATCCAATAAGGTAGCCAAACCAACAATAACCAATAGCGGCCATTTGTCAAAGGCTCAAATGACATAAAAGATGGTGAATGATCAAATTTGCCAATCATCAACTCCAAACCTTTCATTATTAACATACTAAAAACACCAACAAGGACTAATCCTACAAAACACCAAATCAAATCCGATTTAGTAATTTTGCGAAATCTTAACCGCTCAATCCATGTGCTTTTTGATATTTTATATCCTTCTGTTCTTAAAATCAATATTGCAGTTATTATCAAAGGGGTAAAAATCCCTAATCCAGCCACAATAAACCAAAATAGTATTGTTTCTTGTCCTGTCACTTTACTTAGATAGGGTATTAAATACTTTGTCAGGCAGTACATTAAAAGTGCTGCTGGTATGTAAATTGAAAATGACCCCAAAAATCCAAGTTTTTTAATTTCTGTTTTTGTTTCCATATTTAAATTTATAACAAAATAGCCATCAATATTTAATTTTTTGTTCCAAATCCTTTGAAAAATGTATAACTGAAAACTCCATCTGATTCTGCCGTCCGATATAAGTCCTTGATACCTTTCTCAAAAGTCGAACTATCCACAAGACCCTGTTTTATTGCCTTTTCACCAATCCCCTCAATCATAGCTGTAAATGTATTTTTTATAAATCCTTCGACTAGCTGGGGTCTGCTTGCATCTACATAAACCATTCGTGGCGAAACTGAAATATCAGTAAGTTCAACTGATTTAAACAATGGATAGAGCTCTCTCCCGATATTTGAATTGCCTCCGTTTTGTTTTTGAAGCTGGATTTGACAATTTATCGCCGAGTAAGCATATTTACTATCAGGATGAAAGAAGGTCGAACCATGGTCTCCCTCAATCGCAACAATTGTCCCTCCTTTTTTTAACACTCTTTTTAATTCATTGAGGGCTTGTGTCGGATTGTGAAGATGCTCCAACACAAAACAAATAATCACACTATCAAACGTCTCGTCATTGAAAGGTAAATTATAAATATCTGCCTGCATTAATTCTACATTATTAATACCTAGAGATTTTATCATCCCTTTAGCTTCTCTTATTGAATCTTCCGACAAATCAACCGATATGAAATTTGAATCAGGATTTTTTGTTGCCAGTATTTTTGTTTGCGCTCCAACTCCACAGCCAGCCTCAAGAACTAAGCTATCTTTGGAAAATCTTGAATCATTATGAATAATGTCATCTAATGTTGCTGCCTGGTCATTAAGCCTCAAAGCCTCTCTCTCAGAATATCCGTGTACATATTTGGTGCTTTCCATATTAGTGTTTTTATTAAATTTATCAATCCATTTTTGATCCGTTATATAAGTATTATCTGAATAGTTAAAAATCCATTACTCTTTTATGACTTTCATCAGTGTACCAGCTTACGCCATATAATCGTCCATTGCTTTCCGGTATTTTTTTCAATATACTTTCATATTGCGACCAAAGTAATCCAATGTCCCGGTCATTATTTTCCGCGCTTGTTTCAGTAACATAACCGTAAACCTTGAATGCTTCTCTTTTTTTTAACTGTATTTGGGGTGAGCTCATACTGAATGTTTTAACAAAGATATTCTAAAAATTAATAACATCTAACGGTATTGAAATAACGGCACATAAAATCATTGATCCATTGGTCTTTGCAAACACTCTTCATGACAGAGGCAAACTCTTGTAAGTGGCTGGCTTGTTATTTAAACTTTCTGCATACTTGACTTCAATTCCTATAAATCCTTTTTGACCAACCACAGAACGATACTCAACGAAAACATCAAAAGCAGAATGGTCGCAAGTGTAGCTACAATCACCTCTGCCGTCAGAATGTTCAAAGATTATTTTTGTAACCTCCTTTATCCTATCTGGAAATTGTCTGCTAAAAAATTCTGTCGCTAATGGATTTCCTCTATCGATCTGGACATATATGCAATTGTGGATAGCGAGGCTCCGAACTTAGTTGTCACACAGAATTGGAAATCGGTGGAGTCAATTATTCGGATTTAATTTCACTAAATATTTCCTCAATTCTTTTCAATTTGTTAAATTCTATATTCTTAAGGTTAATTATTATCTCTTTTTCTTTTGTTTTAATGGTGCCAATATTATTACTTATTTTTAGATCAATAATATCAGACAAGTTAATTGTTTGAATTTCTTTGTCTTTGGGGAGGAAATATCTCAATTTAGTACTATCCCATTCAATAAAACATCTTTCATGTCTCAGTTGAGAGTATCCACTTACAAAGAACAAAACACCCTGAAGAATGGAAATTATAAAGATCCAATCGCCTCTCAGGAGATTTGTGTCGAATCCGATAATCACGGAATAACTTAGAAAAAAGAATCCCGATAAAAAAAAGAACAAACCAGCAAACATTACAAATTTCTGATTATTACGTTTTATTGTGTACAGTTTAATTAATTCCATAGCTCTTATTTTATGAGACAGTTATTGAAGTCGTAAGTATCCCTATTACAGAAAGAAAAGCATTCAATTGACATATAGTTTTTGTTAGCGGTAATGCCAATTTGTTCGGCGCTTTTATTTCGTTTGTATTACAATCCGACTATTCCTATAAATCCTTTTTAAGATAAATCATATCAACAAGTTGTATGCCGCCATCGAAAATAGGGTGGTCGTAATTGTCTGTAAAAAAATTCTTTACTCGATATGACTCTTCAAATCCACAACTTTCATAAAACGATAAGATTGTCGGAGTTTCACCTGTCCCTACAAGCATTGTTTTGTAGTCGTTTTTGTAGAAATCAAAAATGAAATTTATCAATGCCCTACCGAACCCTTTGCCTTGATATTTCTCGTATGTCGCTATGTTTTTCAACTCGCAGGTTGCGCTATTTATCGGTAATACAACGCAAACACTTTTCAAATCATCGTCATATAAAGCAAACAAGTCTCCACTCGGCAAATACTTGTCAATCATATTTTCCTGCTCGTCCGCCAACAATAATAAGTCAAGGAACTGTTTCTTATTTTCGATAATATTTTCTATTTTCATCGCACTTCAATTCCTATTTTTAACATAGGCAAATCCAAGCCCGTTTGCTTTCCGCTCGTAAGAATGGCATAATTTCCTCAAATCCTAACTTATGCATTTCTTCATACAAAACTTCCGACGCAGGTTCAACTTTCACTTTAACGTCGCAATTCTCACAGTAAACTAATCACCTAAAAACCAAGAGATATGTGTACACTCTGAGCAAATAAAACATGTGGCACTCCTATTAGCCCAATCAAAGTTAAAGAAAGTTGCAACAGCAGTATTTAACTGGGCTTGTTTTGTCCAAAAAAAAGCATTATTGCAAATAGGACATCTTAATTCATGTCCTTTTATTTCTACGCTTTGTGGATCGCTTTTTTTAATTCTTTCCATTTTTTAATATTTATATAAGTGCCTCTTTTATTCTAAGAAGAAAACAATCGTACTAACTACTCTTGCTTTTTGAATGAAAGGCTCTTTAGGTTTTTCGATAGTTTCTTCATCGTAATAATACTTACCTGCAATTGTAATCTGTCCTTGTGAAGCTGTTTTTATTTTACCCAATTTTGCTTGTGAATCGTTGGCAAACTGCTCTCCTGCGATGCGTGCATTTTTTGTGCTTTCAGCTATTAACTGAGGTTTAATTGAATTTAAATCTGGGAAAGAGTAGTCTGTACTTATATTACATGTTAAGTCCTTGCTAACTAAGTTCAATTCCATTTGAGCGATTTTATCCTCTGTACTTTTTACATCTTTCGATTGAAAAGTTAGGCTTTGAACAATGGTATACCTATCAATTTTTACCTGCACTTGTTGATCATTTTGCCATTTGGTTTCGTAATATTTTTGTCGGTCGGTTACGCCAGTATTATTTATCGTTATGTCATTTTTGTCATATCCAATATTTGTCAAATAAGTAATAATAGCGTTTTTCTTGTTTTCAGTTTTCTTAATTATGTCTTGCAAATTATCACCCGAATATGAAAAATTTAAAGAGATAGTAGCGGCAGTTGCTGTCATATTCATTTCGGCTAATCCTTTTACTGTGACTACTCGGTCTTTGTCGCTAAATGTTTTTAACCCTTTGAAAATAAAAAAGCCTAGTAGAAAAAGCCCTAATAATAGCGAAAAGGCAAGAATAATTGATTTTGATTCAAATTTGTTTTCCATAGTTATGAAGATTTAAGCAGTTATTATGATTTGTTATTCCTATTTAAAATTCAATGTCGTTTCCTATTTTTAAAATATCATCCATGTTTCTAGTGCCGTGTCGTTCTCAGCCTTGCCGCTAAATGTTACCCACTATGAACAGTGGCGGATTTCGGAGCTACGTATATATACACCGTGTCAGACCCTTATGCGAGATACAACTGATAATACACTACAAGCACCGCAATTGCCTACACGCGGATGTTGAACTAAATCCCTCTCGGGATAGTTCAATAATAGTCATAAAAGAAATTGGCATCAAAATTTGTGCTATTTTTATAGTTTAGTGCTTTATTTACAATGTTTGCTAACGATTTGGGGGTATAGCCCGTTTTAATGGGCGATAATGCGTGTTAGCAGTTGTGGCTCTATCATTCATTGATCTCTTTGTCGAATAGTTCGTGTAGTTTTTTTTGCAATAATTTTTTATCCGGAAGTTGCGTTTTATATTCTGATACCATTGTCGGAGAAAGGCTTCTACTCAAAGCATATTCAACTGCCCCAAATGGTTCGTTTTGTAGAATATATTTTGCTAATTCCGTCACAACTGAATCTCCCCATTCCGTTGTTGAAAGTTTCATACAGATATATTCGCCAATGTTCCAATAAAGGTTAATCAATTCTGCATTAACTTTTCTTAAGGCATTACTCCGCGACTGTCTTATAATTTGAATTATGTCAATAAATCGATTATCCATATTTACTGTTGCTTGCAACAAATTTAGAAAATATTGTCCTGATATTTTTTGTTTATTTGCCTATACACATTAATATTCTGAGTTTTATGGGTGCATAAGGTATTTCCCATAGCTGCTAACAGCGGTTTATTTCATACTTGTCAATACCTTTTCCAAAATCAAATTAAATTCAGTCGGTTTTTCTATCATTGGATAATGTCCGGTTGCAGAGATAGTTTCCACTTGAAAACTATTTTTACAATGGTTTTTCAGCCCAGTTTCGTTTGTTGGGAAACTGTCACTGTTTATTAAATACAACTTGTAATTAAGCTGTTCCAGTCTTTGTGCATCGGTATAAGCATATTGCATTTGAGTTATTATTGTTCCATAGCCAATAACCGAATTGCTATTTGCAAAATCAGTTTTCACTTTGTCTTTCACTTCCTTCGAGGTTGTTGGGTGAAAAAGCATCATATCTGCATATGCAGGTGCCGAATTTTTAAAGTCGTTTTGCAGCATTTGAAAAAAGTCTGTCATTTGTTTCATCTGCTCTGGAGTTAATGAAACATCGATATATTTGAAATTATCGACACCTACAATTCCGACTATTTTTGAATTGTTGCTAAGTGCAGTTTGTAACATAATTTCGCCTGCCATAGAATGTCCAACGACAACAACATTTTTAAGGTTCATTGTGTCAATAAATGCTGCTACATCATTGGCATATTCCTCAATTGTCCAGTTGGTTCTTTCGGCTTTGGATTTGCCAAAGCCCGGCAGGTCAATTGCGTAAACATTGTAATTTTTAGAAAAATAATCTACTTGATTTTCCCAATAAGTTCCGTCAATACACCAACCGTGTAAAAATAGAAGTGTTGTGTTGCCTTGTCCTTGTTGAAAATAATTGATTTCAACTTGTTTGTCTCTGATTGTGACCTGCTTTGCTGTAAAGCTTTTTGAAGTTTGTGCCTCACTTACACTTGCTGAAAGTGAAGCAATGAACATGATTAAAATTGCTTTTGTTTTCATTCTTGTTTGATTTTGAAGCAAAAATAAAAGGCACATAGGACAGCCCTTTGTCATGGGTTTAAAAATAATCTTTTTGAACGTTCTTCTAAATAGTTTTCAATGCTGAAATTCTTGTCGGGTTTGAAATGAGTTTGTAGTAATTTTAGTTCCTTTATTCTGTCAAGGCGAAACTCTCTTATTTCTTGTCGTAACTCACAAAAGGCAATTGTTGTCCAAACAGCACCACTGAAATAAACTGCATAAGGTTGAATTATTCGTTCTGTTATTTGCTCTTCCTTTTTTGACTGATATATTATTTTCAGTTTTTCGTTTTCTGTAATAGAATGTTGAATACTATCTAAATGCAAACTTGTTGGTGCCCATGGTTTTTGAAAACCAATTCTCGAATTTAGAAATTCTAATTTTTCTTTGTCCTTGATTGATAATACTGCCTTAATTTTTAAGAGTGCCGACTCGTAATTTTGTTTTAGTGAATCCTCAGTATGATAATTCAAAATTTTGCTTGTCGTAACCATTGCTCTTGCTTCTTCGGCTGTGAACATTACAGGTGGCAACCGATAACCTTCGACTAAAAAATATCCTTTTCCTTCTTCTTCCCCAATTGGAACACCTGCAAGTCTTAATGTCTGAATATCTCTATAAATTGTCCTATTGGTGACTTCAAACCGTTCAGATATTTCACGAGCAGTTGTCAGTCTTTTAGATTGAAGTTGAATTAGTATGCTTGTTAGTCTGCCTAGTCTGTTCATCTGCGGTTGGCTTCATTTATTCAATTTAATATCCAGTCTATAGCAGCCTCAAGTGTACTAAAAGGTTTAGAACAGTAACCATCATCCTGAGATTTAACTAGTACAGGAATTACGATATCTCGTGGATTTTCAGTAAGTATTGCTATTTTATAATTTCCGAATACATCAATATGTTTTTTATAGAAATTAGCAATTGCAATATGTTCTTTTATATTAATATTAAAATTTGAATTTCTGTAGTCTAAAATGAATCCCTTTTTATCTTTAGGGATTAAATCATTTTTAAAAGCATATTCCCAAGAAGACTCTATATCTTCAATAGTAATCAATCCATAATAGTATTTAAATAAAATACCTAGTGAACTATCAAATTTAAATTTAAATTTTTCCCCCATTTGTCCTTAAAAATAATTTTTCAGATAAGTCTTGATTCTAATTCACCTGATTTTTCCAGTCAGTATTACACATAACGATCTAGCAGTAAAATCCCGTTTTAAAGAGAGTTACTGCGTGTTATAGGGCGTTCTTAATTGTAATTATTTTATTCTCTCGTTTTAAAGAATAGGTTTTACTTTTCAAATTACAAAGCACATAAAGTTGTAATGCCTTTTCAAGATATTTTTTTGAATCACCAGAGTTATCAGTCATACATATTTGAGAAATACAGTCTGCTAATAATTCAATGTTTTCATTATTAAAACCCTTGAAACTAGCTATATATTCATTTGACTCTTCAATGTTTAAGGACAAAAATTTATTTAGATCGAAATCTGATTCTTCCAATAGCATTCCCGAGGCATCATTAATCTTATTTTCAATAGTTAATGATAAATTTTCTTTACCCCCAAATATTTTTTGCCCGATAAAGCTTATAATAAGCCCTATCTTCTCAATTTCTCTAAGTATGTAATCTTTTTGTTCCAATGTGATTTTATTTATAACGTGCAATTAAAATGTTCTATAACGGCTACAGTATGGTTGATTTTCTATTTCATTGTAATTAATTCATTTATTCCAATTACAATCAATGTTGCAGAAACTCCCAAAACGGTAAAATATCCTATTGCTTTCATATTTAGTTTCATAATTCGATTGCTTTTCCATAAAATCAGAAATAGTATTGTCAGCACAATCATAGCAACTAAATACTTATTCCACTCCAGCATCGCAGTAATTCTTACTTCATCTTGCAGATTAATTTCTCCGAAAAAGATAGGGAAAAATCTTGAAAACACGGCAGAAAATGTAATAGAATATGCATAAATTGATTTTGTCAACCATGTAAGCAAAAGAAATATCAATCCTTGAAGTATCGTAAAAAAAGGGCCACCTACTGCAGACCATAAAGCATCTGAAACATCTTTAAAATGTCCATTCTGGGGAGCCGAGTTATTTAAACCTAGTGTCATGTCATTCCCTGACAGTTCTCCAAATGTCCAATGCCCAAATTCATGAAAGAAATATGTGATAAATGCTATTGGAATAAAAGCAGTTATTACCTTCCAATCAATTTGGCTTTCTTTTAAATCATTTCTTATTCTACTACTAAAAGTTTCTTTCATTTTTATCTTTATCTAGCTAGATATTTTCGCTATATCCATTAATAGATTTTTGCCAGTAGGCGCACTAACATTTGAAAATGAATCCATTATCATAATTTAGTGTTCAAATTTAGTAAAAAAATTCGCGTCAATTTTAAGGAGTTCAATATCTTCTTTTGTTTCAATAGTAAAAGGCGAATTATCGTTTGTACAACAAAGTCTATTTTTAATCATCCGACCGTTTTTATTTCTTTAATCAATTCACACAATTATCCGATAAATTTTGCGCCAGCAATACCAATACCTGCTACAAGTCCGATTATGATTGCTATTAAAAAATCATTCATGTCGTAATTTGTTTAGTTAAGCTGTGATTGCTATTTAATCATCATTGACAGAGTTCCAAAAAAATTACTAAAATTATGGGAAAAAATTGCAAGTAAAATACTTCTGCTTTTTATTGTAATCCAACCCCAAACATAACCTGCCAATCCTGTTTGAAGGAAATAAATTAAGTCAAACCCAATTGAATTGTTTTTATCAATCTTTAATGCGTGCATAAATCCGAAAAGAATAGCAGTCAATAAAACACTGGAATTCCCTAAAAAAGAGACCTTTTCTTTTAATGCACTTGCTAAAAGTCCAAGTAATAATCCGCGAAAGAATATTTCTTCGTCAATGCCTGGTATCGAAATTTGGAAAGCCAAAGTTTCAAAATCAAATTCTGATTCTCCGAATATAAACCAAACAACACTTGAAAGTAGAACCATTATTATTGCTCCGACTGATGCGGATTTAAAGTTCTCTTTATGCTGTCTTAAAGTAAAGAAGTCATTTTCTCGAAATAATTTTCTGAACAAAAAATAAAAAACTACACCCAAGATTATTCCATATATTTTCCCGTCCCAATTCCAACTGCTTTTTATTATGTCAAAAGTTGGATAAAGCCTCGGTAAAACTTCTATAAACTGATAAACAATATAAGAAAAAGCAAAAACAAAAATTCTCAAGAAACTGATTCTATTTTTTTCTTTCAATAAAAGAATTGCAAAAGGAACTATAATTAGAACCTGTAAACTTGCTTGAAGTAATATTTTTGTCATACTCTATTTGATTTATAAAGGTTTCTCTGCATAGCATATAACGGTTCGTGCACAGAGTCCTATTTTTTGTGCAAAGTTGATTTTCATTTTAGTTATAATCGTAATTTCCTATACTAATTAATATACTAATCTCGGGATAAGTTATTATTGCATCAAATTGCTTTGCAGGAGATAATATTTTTTTACTTCCAGTTGTATAGGTGACTTCCATTTTTTCTGTAAAAATCTCATCATCCATAATCAAAAATGAATAATTGTTTTTGGCTTCATTCCCAATTATATTTACTAGATCATGCCTTTTAGTCTCGTTTAAGAGATTAAAAGAAACAACACTTTCATCGTAAAAATGGAATTTACAGACACCTTTCACTCCAAGAAATGCAATAATATATGTTTGTGATGGATATTCTTGTTTTATAAAATATCCTATCCGATTAATACCTGTGCCCATTAATGTTTCTTTCTGAGCATGATACATACCGCAATTTATTATAATTTTTTTTGATGGGTTTTTACTTGCTAAATCGATAATTAACCTTGTCATGAACTCCTCTCTTTTATCCTCATTCTTTGATAATCTATAATCAGAACTTTCTTTTTCCAAATCAATTAATTGAAAGAATCTTTTATACCATGACCCGTATTTTTGAATTAATATATCCTGTTCTTTTTCAAATTTAGCTTTGAGTAATAATAGCTCATCCGTATATTCTTTTGAATCAATTTTAATCTGCTTAATATTTTGAAATTCTTCAATCAATCCAATAATTTTCTCAATTTCTGAAATGGAATTAATAAAATTATCCTGCCAATGATTTACATCCATAAAATAAATTTGAACATGTCTCTCGCTATTGTTAATATTCCTTATCCTATTTATCCAATAGGAATCAAAATAGTTGACGCAATTTGGCAGATAATCGATTTTACCATTTACATAATCTTCAATCATCCAGTTAAATGCATTAAAACTTTCTGTAATAAATATTGTACTATCATCAGATGTATTTTCTAATATAGTTGATATATATTCTTGATGCTCTTGTACATAATGGGTTTCTCCAAGAATAATAATCCGATGAGTATTTATAACGCGTTGTAACTGCGATGGAATCTGGTCGCTGCTAAAAGTTACTAAATCTCTCTCAACGACAGGTTTAATATCCTTGATTTGTCCCTTTTCACAAGAACATATAATTAATAATAGTAAAAAGATGTATGTTCGCATTTCATTCAATTTGCATAACGATCATGCGTTAAATTCTTCGTATTTATCAAACAACTCTGCTATCTGCTTTTGAGAAAGGCAAATAATATCTTGATCAAGTTTTACCTCAATCTCTGTCGCTCCATTCTCTAATCTGTAAATTTGAATAGCAGACTCTTTCATAAAAATACATTTCTTTTCTACTAATTAATGCCGGATGACAATCCCGTGGTTTGTGGTTTGAGGAGTTAGCCGCCAACTCCATCATCCCAAGTGGTACTTTTCCTAAATATACAAAATATTCAATTTAACCATCAATACCCCAATACCTTAAACCATGTGTTAAGGGTTTTTTATTCGATTCTGTTTTCTACAATTGTTTTCTTGCATTTCTTTAAGTTAATATTTTCAATTCAATTAAGCCAAAAGTTCAATTCTATTTCCCTCGACATCAAGGACAACGCTTTCAAAATAGCCATCTCCACTTGTGCGTGGTTCTCCAACTATTTTATAGCCATCTGAACGAAGTGTTTCTGTAAGAGAAAGAACAGCTTCTTTTGAGCCTAATTTAAATGCAATATGAGTTATTCCTAATCGTTCTTCAGTGTCTAAGGGTTTGGCAACTGATTGCTTACGCATAAGTTCCAATTTTGTACCACTTTCAAAACTAATGAAATATGATTCAAACTGTTTTATTGGATTTAAATATTTTTCATTACTTACTCCCTTGAAGTATCGAATATAGAAGTCTTTCATAGCTTCTAAATCTTTCGTCCAAATGGCAACGTGTGCAATATTCATGGTTATATGTTTCTGTTAATTATATAAATGTTGTATTCTCACAAAATAGCCCATAACGGACGGGGGTTGGTAAGTGCAGGAGATTGAAACGGTTCATTGTCCCATGCTACGACGTTACGAAAATGCGGGAACGTTTCCTAATCCACAGGATACCTGTATTTTATTAACCCCTTGTTAGCGGCTGGCTGACTCCTTTAAAATTTTGTCAAAATCGATTAAAGCCAGTTTTATACTCGAAATAACAATTTCGGGATCATCAGTTTGCATCATATGCCCTGAACTTGAACTATAAAAAAATCGCCCATATTTTAGTGGATACAAAAGTTCCATCCATCGTTTAATTTGTATGTTGCTATTAATTCGCCACATTTTTTCTCTGTCGTAGATAGTGGGTGGTTCGGTATTAGCAAAACCGCCAGCCTTTATAAAATGAACAGGCACGTTTGGTAAAGGGTTTTTGTCGCACTCATCAAAATCGGTTTTTGTTAATTGACGTAAAATTTTTACTTCTTCCACGTAGTACTTAGGCATTTCGGCATATAATTTTTCAGTGAAATTTTTATATGGTTGCCCAAATATTGAGTCGATTTGATGCTGGGTCAAACCAATTTCAAGATACGGTAAATCTCCCATTCCTTGCTTTTTCGTAAAATCAACAGGGTCAACAAAAACAAGCCCGGCAATTTCGTTGGGATAATCTGAAGCAAAACGTCGGATATAAGCTCCACCAAATGAATGGGATACTAATAAGTAGGGCGGCTTAAGTCCTTTTTTGATTAGCATTTCTCTTAGATTTTCAACTATATGTTTCGTGGTTGGAGGCACGCTGTCGTCTTCCGATTCACCAATTCGGGGACGGTTATAGGCAAAAACAGCGTGTGTTTTTGAAAATTCACCAATGATCGAAGTCCATCTTGTATAGTTATCGGCCATTCCATTTTCAAAAACAATTACGGGTTTGCCCGATTGATTATTTTGCATACCGGTTACAAAAACTTCAATCTTATGCTTATCTAAAGTAACAAAATCCAAACTGGCATAAGCCTTGTCCTTATTAGTTTTCACTACTTTGATTAGTGCTGACCATCTACTGTCTGAATGTAAGAATTTTAAATCGGGGTCAGTTGTGATATGCCCATAATTGGTATAATTCATATAAGTTGCTATATGATTTAAATTAAAAAATGCGCTGTCAGGATTGTTCGCCAAGGCATACGAACATGCTGCATTATACTGATGGTTCATTGTGATTTTTGCATCACGTACTTTAAACGCCTCCGTAAATGCAAATGATGAATTCTTGAAATCGTTTGCACGATAAAGAGAGTCAGCCTTGCGGATATATGAATCGTAACTTTGCAACTTGGACTGAGCCATAATTGATAAGGCAGAAATTAGGAAAACGAAAAGAGTTGTTGTTATTTTCATGTTTTTAAATTTATTGTGTAAAATGCATTTCACTTATATTATTTGGACCCACTATCTTAACTACCTTATAATTTGCGCTTTGACGTTACGCTATAAGCCAATGGAAACCTACCATTTATTTTGATTGTTTTAAATATAATCAAACCATTACTTTTTAGCACTTCTTCAAATTCATTGATACTCCATTTATTAACAAACCAAATTCCTGCCATCGCCGAAATATTTGCCATTGCTTTGCTTATGAAATTCTCGCCGGCACAAAGGGTTGGAGCAATAAATATCCCATTATCCTTGAGTACTCTTTTGGCTTCGCTGATTGGTTTTTCGGGTTCAAAAAGCAGATGCAACAGATTCGCAGCAATAATTATGTCGAATGATTTATCGGGAAATGGTAAATTATAAGCATCCTGAATCTGAAATTCAATATTTTCGATACCGGCACTAACCTGCTTTTGTTTGGCAATTTTTATCATTTCAGGCGAAATATCGGTAGCTACAACACTCTTTACTTTCGGGCATATCGAAAACGGAATAATGCCGGTTCCTGTCCCAATATCAAGTATTTTTTGAGTGCTTTCCAATTCCGAATTGAGATGGAAGAGAATTTTTTTGTAGGTTTTGCGGAACATTATTTTTATAAAAAAATCGTAATGGTTAGCAAAAATGTTCCAAAACGTGTTCTCTTTTAACTGCCTGTTAATCATTTTTTATAGTTTATTATTGCTCGTTTTTAATGATGTCGGTTTTGATTGCTTCAACGCCATTAAAAACAAATCCGGTGATGGCTCCTTGTGAGTTTGATAAAAATTTGAAATCGGTTTTAACTTCGAAAACAAAAAATTCGGTGTCGGAAGTAAAATGCATTTCCCATACCTTGTCGCCGAAATGAAGGGACACATTACCATTTGTCTTGGTAATGGTTAATTGTTGTCCTTTCCGAGTGTAACTTCCTACAAATGAATTTAAACTACTATCGGAGACTGTGATAACATTCTTTTTTACCGGCGCATAATCCTTCCAGCTATAAACACTTGCAACGCTGTAAACTATTTCCTGAAAAATATCCCAATTATCGGAATTGGCCATAATAACGACTCCTTTCCCATCAAGACTGCCCATGTACTGGCATACAAAACCCTCATTACCTCCATCGTTGGTAAAATATTTTGTGTTCCCCATTTCAATTATATAGACGCCATAAGCAGGTGAACCTTCCATGAAAGGAGTCAACCGTAATTTTGTCATTTCGGGCGATTGGATTTTCCCGATTTCTCCATTATATGACCGTTGAGTTTCGATAACATATTTGCACAAATCGGAAGGTGTTGACCATAATCCAGCAGCTGACTGTTCGGGATACAGATAATATTTTCCCTTAACCTCTTTCCCTTCAGAATATCCGGTAGCCAGTAATTGGTTTTTATTTTCAGGTGGAGGTTGCGAAAAAAAACTGTTTGTCATTCCCATAGGTTTCAACACATTATTCCACATGTATGCGTCGTAGGTTTCATGAGTAATGTCCATCAGCATCAATTGCGAAATAACATATCCCCCGCCCGAGTAAGCAGATTTTAGCCCCGGTTCAAATTTTGAACGAACAGCCGAAGTGTTTGCCGGTTTTTTGCCATCGAGAATCTGGGTAATTGACGGCAAGGAATCACTTCTGCTATATCCCGGAAAACCGTCGATGGTTAATCCTGCGGTATGGCTTAAAAGATTCGCCGTTGTAATTATTTTATTTTTTGCTGTCGAATCATAAGGGAATTGCCAACTTGTGAGGTATTGGTTGATGTCGGTGTTTAAATCAAGTTTCTTTTCCTGTACCAATTTGAAAACGGCAACTCCATGTAAAGATTTGCTCAGCGAAGCAGCCTGAAAAAGTGTTTGAGGTGTTACCAAACGATGTTCAGATGAATCGGCCCAACCATACCCTTTTGCCCATTCAATCCGGTAATCGTTTATTACGGCAATACTTAAGCCCTGCATATTATAATGCGCCATACGGTCTTTTATCTTCCAATTTGACGTGTTCTGAGTTTGAACCCAGCGTGTTAAATTATTTTCAACCTGCTGTATATGTTTTTCAACCTCGGGCGAATATGTTGTTGTTTGTGCTTGAAGGCAACTTGCCTGAAATACTGCAGAAATCACGAAAAAGCTCACAGACATTCGTTTTATCATATTAACGTGTGGTATCATGCGACTATTAAATTACAGTTTATTTGCTGAAACAAAATAAATTACTACAAATCATTTAAAATTGGAAAAATGCGAACATCTCAGTTTATTTTCTTGTTTGCCAAGAGAAATTCAGATGGTATAAATTTCCCGGGCAATGTTCGTACAATGGTTTTAAAGGTATTTATGAAGTGAGCCTGGTCGTAAAAATCGCTGTCCATTGCAAGTTGTGTTAGCGAAGAGTTTGCCTTGGACGATGGATATGCCAATAAATCAATTGCATTTCTCAATTTGATGATAATTGAAAACTCTTTCGGTGTCAGACCGACATATTGAAGAAATAACTTTTGGAGATATCTTGGTGAGCAGCCTAATTGCTCGCTAAGTTTTTTAATTGAAACACCTCCGTGGCTGTTTATGATGCTGATGCAAGCTTTGTAAAGTAGCAAAGTATGTTCGTTTTTAAACAGGAAATCAGTAAATTGATTGTACAGGTATGCCAGAATTTGATTTTCATCGAATGTGTTTAATGAACTTGCTTCATTTTCAAACTCTTCGTTGATGTTTTTGAACGGAATAATTTTTCTTTTGCAGAGCCTCATATCGTAATTTGTAAACATGGATATTGCCCAGGGGAATAGTTGAACCATATTTACTTTGGTGGCAGGCAAAATGTCCACAATAACCGATTGTGTTGCTTGTCCGCAAAAATAAATTCCTTGGCTTAGCCGTAAAGGTTTTTGGTCAATATAAACGATAGCACCTTGCCCGGCTATAAAAGCAATGTTAAAGCAGCCGTTGGGAACAATGGTTCTATTGTTTTCCGGTAAAGGATTGGAAAGGTTGTCGAGTATCCATATTTTTTTAATATAATATGCCAGCGATTCATTGATAATAAATTCATTATATTTGAACATAGAATTATTTTTAGTTCATTTTTATTCTTTCATTTTGTCAAATAATATTATTAATCCGTCTGGTAATGTCTTTCGCCAGCCTGTCCAGTCGTGTCCGCTCTGAAATTCCTGATAATAAATTTTATATCCTTTTGATTTTAAAATATCTCTCATGTAGCGATGTTTCTCAATGAAATTAAAGTTGCTAAAGGTACGCATAACGGTTTCCTGCAATCCGCAATCCATGTAAAAACGAATTGGTAATTTTTTTGTGCGTTTGTATTGTTCTGTTAGCCAAGAAACACTATCGGTTACTTTAATTCCACGCCAATAGCTGCCAGATTGTGATAAAACATTCCCAAACAAATTTGAGTGATTAAAAGCAATATAGCTAGAAGCAAGACCACCATAGCTTACACCTGCAACTATTGTTTTGTTTGGATCTTTTGATATTTTAAAATTTTGGTATGCCCAAGGCATTAATTCTAACGCCACAAAATCGGCAAATGGTTTATATAAAGGCAATTCTATTTCACGCCTTTCTGTTGGCTGGTTGTCGACAAGGATGGCAACACACGGGGGAATTTTATTATCGGCTATCAAATTATCAAGTATGGTTGGCAAAGGAACTCTGTCGATATATAAAGATTGATCAAAAATGACAATAGAAGGATATTCTTTTGTATTATCGTATCCAAATGGTTTATATACAATTATACTTCGTGAATTTTTCAATATTTTACTTTCTATTGCATAATTCGTCAAAACTCCTTTGGAAAATCCTTTTCGTTCATAAAACCAAACCTTTGAACTATCAAGAAAATAATCGAAAGCGTTAAAACTATAGCTTGTATTCAATCCAATAGGTATAAGATTACTGTTATACTTATCGGTTAGGTATATTGTTCCTGAATTATCAATTACCTTGAATCGGTAGGCAGTGGTCCAATCAGCAGGGATTTTATAAGTCCTGTACCATATCTCGGTATTTTTAATTGGAAGTAGGTTCATATCGCTTACTCCATTTCCCAAATAAACATTTTTTATATCAAGATCTACTTTGATATTATTTTTACTGCTTCGGTACAAAAAAGTAATAATCAAACTCCTGCTATCACTACATTTTTCGACCATTGGAGTACCTGCTCCTGCAATACTGTCCCAAAAATGCTTGATTTCAGTTTCGTTTGCATTCCTTAATCTTTCTATCGTTGGACTATAACCAACAATTGGTTTAATCGTTTCTGAATCCGTCCAATTGGATAATCTCGTGTTTAAACGTCCTGTGGAGATCTCTTCTTTTGGATTTTTATTTTCAGGATTATTGCAGTTTATTAAAAAAACAATTGCAACTGGTATTAGATAACTTATTCGTTTTTTAACCTTTTGATTACTACGGTTTATCATATTAACTACCTATTAATATTTATCTGCTTACTCTGTTCTTTTACTAATTGATGCTGTTAACTGTAATTATTTGTAAGGGAAGGATTGTTTTTTCAAATTTTTCTTTAGAAATTCCAAAGGATTTTCAAAGTACTCGCTTAGTTCCTCTTGGCTCATACATAACCAACTTGCACAGCAATAATCATCTATTCTCTTTTTAATTTCAAAATGCAGATGATCATAATTGCCATTATACCTCTTTGCCTCAGATTTCGTATACAATACTCCAATTCTTGTATTGTAATCGACCTCATAACCATTTTTAACAAAAATGTCTTTAAGATGTATGTAGGAGCTATAAATATATGAACCATCATTCAGTCTATGTCTAATAATTACCGTTTTATTTGGTGCTATTGGACGAATTAAACATACAATTCCTTTATTAATTGGATATACGAATACAGTATCCATTTTATTTGATGGTAATATATCTATCCCTGAATGCTTATGCCCTTTTACATGTCCTGAACGATAAGTCCCAAATCCACTTATTATTTGAATCGAATTTAAATTTGATCGGTTTTGTACGTAAAAAGGAAGTGTCCATTTTTCAGCAATTTTTGAAGGCTCTACGTTAATATAAAACGTCTTCATCCTTTTACTATACTTTTTAATGCTATCAGATTGGCTAGTAGTACAATTTAATGTATCCTTAACTTTAATAGAGTCATTTTTTAGTACTTTAATGTTTTTATCATTATAATTTGAAGAACAACAATATAGTACAACAACCATTAGTAGTGGAAAATACTTCATTTTTAATTTTTTCAATTTTTGTAATTACGTAATCAAATCACAAAGAAGTTTAGTAATATAACCACTAACATTTGCTGCTAAAAAACGGCGGGGAGTTAGAAGCAGCAATCTTGTCTCTCGTTAAAACTATTGCCAATATACTAAATAAAACTTATCTACACATCAACCCAGTTGAGTTTTAGCAGCTATTGGTGACAGTTATTTATTCCCCGAAACCTTTTTCTTTTAGCCATGTTGTCATGGTTTCAATATAGCCTTCGCAAAACTCCCTTTTATCTATTGCTTCGCTTGATGCACCTGTTTTGCACTTTAATAGGCTATGGTTACCATCTGGAAAAGTTTTAACTGTTAGTTTTCTACTGTTATTTGTACCAATAGTCTCCTTATAAAGAGCCAGAGTTCTTCGCCAATCTACCACATAATCTTTTTCCCCATTTATGGCTAGAACAGGGCATTGAATCCTATTAAGGACCTCTTTAAAATCTGGAACCATTATTACCGCTTTTGTTTTCTCATCACGTTTGTAGAGAATTTTCCCTTTGATTGATTCTTGCTCTTTATAGTAGACGTCTTTTGTTATACCACCTACCATACCTAAATAGGCAATGCAAAAGGAATCTTTTAGAAGATGTTGCTCTGCTTTTAGAAATTCTTCATAGGTTCCTCCATTTTCAAATAATTCCCCTCCACGAAGATATTCTGTGATTAATAATTTTGCTTCTGACTCACTTTTCCCTGCAAATCGAAAATCCGATTCTATCTGGTAGGGAGAAGAATCAAGACCATCGGTTCCACTCACTGAAATCCAAAAAGCAATAGAAGGATATTCCTGAATTACTAAAGGACAAATATACCCTGCCCGGCTAATTCCCCATAACCCAATTTTAGCATAACCATTTATTTTTCGACGTTTCAACTCTTCAATTGCAGCGATGATTTCCTTAGCACTGCTCTGAACGGTTTGATTATGATTATACTCCCCTTCACTTTTACCACAACCTGCTTTATCCCAACGAAAACATGAAATTCCAAGACTTTCGAAGTTTGAAAACAGTGAATCGTAATACCAAAAACTTTCACCAAAATTTGTCCTTTCATGGCCTGGCACTATAATTATAATTGCCGATGGGTCTCGGCTTACTGGCATATCTATGAAGCCACTAAGTTTTTTACCCTCAAATACAAAATTCAGAGTGTCTGTTTTCATTTTCTCTTGCCCAAACAGAAGAGCAGGACTTAATAAAGAACAAATAACTGATAACGTTATTATTTTTTTCATATTTTCTAATTCTATAAATACTAAAATATATGTAGATAGATCGTTTTTATAATTGCCACTAACGTTTTACGTGTATGATTAGAGCTGGATCGCGAACATCATTACTGACAAGCTATACCACTGCCGTTGCAGAGCAGTACGCTGATTGTCAGCACAGAACCCAGGTTTAATTATACACGCTGTTACCAACTGGCCTTTTGTTGAACTAGTCTGTACTTTTGATGTTTTTTTATTTGTGTGTGGGACATTTGTATGGTTTATTTTAACAATTTCCGACTTTCAACATCTTGTAAGATAATCATTTGCTGAATAGCTATTTGGTTCAATTTTATCAATCGTTCCTTTTGGGGCATCTTTTCATTGACAAACACAGCATTCAGGTTTTCCATATTCGATAAACAAATCAATTCGTTTATTGTGGCATAATCACGAATGTTCCCTTTTAAATCAGGGTTAGCATCTCTCCATTGTTTGGCAGTTATCCCAAACAAGGCAACATTCAGTACATCCGCCTCATTGGCATAGATGATTGATGTTTGTGCTACTGAAAGTTCCTGCGGAATAAGATTGTGTTTAATGGCATCGGTATGGATATGATAATTCAACTTAGCTAATTCTCGTTTTGCCGTCCAGCCAAACTGTTTTTGCTCTTCTTCTTTAAGACGTTGAAATTCACTTATCAAATATAACTTGAACGGTACACTGATTGCTGATCCAAACTCAAATGCAATATCTTTATGAGCGTAGGTACCACCGTATTTCCCCTTCTTTACAATTATTCCAACAGCATCTGTCCTTTCGATCCATTCCGAAACACTTAACACAAAACTTGGCAACCCGGCCTGGGTTTTAAAGTGGTCAAATTCGACCACTTTAAAATCAGGATTGTTTATTTGCTCCCAGGTACCCAAAAATTCAAGTGTATAACGATTTCTTAACCAGTTTTTAATAATATCGGCGGCTCTACTTTCACTCTCTTTGGAATTTGCCATATCAGTAAGGGAAATGTAATCTCTCTCTTCGACTGATATTATTGTAATTTCTGTGTCTCTTACTTTGATTTTCGTCATTATGTGGAGATATGTTATTGTATTGTCCTTAAATTATTTTAGTAAATGATGCAAATTACATAATTTTCCAAAGTGCGATAGCTGGTATCATAAAATCTTTTATTTTTTGTCATTCTGCGGCAAAATAGTGCATTATGCAGTTTTTCAGGCTTGTTGGTAACGGTTGCGGCTTGCAGTTTGCGCGTTAGCGTGAATGCAAGTTGCTGTTAGCGGTAGTTAATTATTTTCTCAAATTCTTGTCTAAATTATTATTATCATATTCAATAAAGTCCCAAGGAACTTCTTTTTTGAAAATCTCAATACTTTCTTCGAGTAAGTCTAATGATAAGTCTTTTTGAAAAAGTGTTACAGTTCTTGTCCGTTTTGTGTCATCACGAAATATTTCGATTACTAACTTGTTGTCACGATAAATTTCAACTCCAATTCCGTCTCTATCGCTCACGTCACCTGCTATTATTACCCTGTCTCTAGGTAGTTCCATTTATTAATTTATTTTGTTTTATGTCGTGATCTCTAATTACCGCTAACGTTTCCGTGGCAAGAAATGTTGGGGAGTTAGAAACAGAACATTTATCCGCCGTTAGAAACTTAGTTAAAAGTAATAAAACCCCCGCATCTGTAAGGTCTAACCCCAGTATTTTTTGCCACGTGTTATACACCGTATTTTTTATTTATTCAATTTTTTGTTTAATTCATCGACATCAATTTCTTTCTCTGATTCAACCAGACCGTCAATGTTAGTAATCAAGTAGCCTTTAATTTCATTATACCTTTCTTTTTCAAACAAAGGCGAGTTTATTCCTATTATATAATCTTTTGACCTTGTTATAACAAACATTTGTTTCAAAGTTGGTGTTGTACGAGTGGAACCAGTCACAATTTCTGGATCACCTGTTGGCATTTCATACGTCCAGAATGCAATGTCTCTCCCTTTTTTTGATTTAAGAAATTCATATTTATTGTTCGTGTTTTTATATAAATTATTTTCTATATAATTTATTTCCCAATTAATATAAATTTTCATCAAGTCAATGTTCGAGAATTCGATGAGCGTATCAGTAAGAAATTTCGCTTTATTAAGTACTAAAATTTGAACTGTTTTATTATCGATATTGAAAACATTTTTTCTTTCAGTTGTTCTTTTATCGACACCGTAAATCTCAATATAAAAGTTATTTTTCGGATAATTATAAACTAATATCAAACTTTTAGGAGTTCCTAATAATCCTTGTGCATTCACTATGCTTGAGTAAAGGATAAAGAAAAGAAAGAATAGTTTTTTCATTGTTTCTCGTTTCGTTAAATAATATGGTGCATAACGGTTATGTGTATGGTGTCGTTTGGCGAATCGAAGCACCAACCTATCAAACCGCAACACCGTTTATTAAATGCAACACCCTTAAAATTAACACCATCCGCCAAATGAACTATACACGATGTTGTGTTTTCGTGCTTTATTTCCTCCGTCAGTTCGTGCGTTCGGGCAACCATACTCTTTGACAAGTTTAGGTCTGTGTGTTGGCTCTTTTGAGCGACTTGGCAATGTGTATGGGTGCGAAGGGGTGGCTGTTTTATATTCATAATTCGTACTCCATTTAGTTTTTATAAGATTTCTTCTCGAAGAAGATATGCATTAACAGAACTTTTCTCAATTAAGAAATGAAGAATTGTTAGAACACGTTCTTTTAGGTCTTTTTCTCTTCTAACTTTTGCCCTATTGATATATAAAAACCTGCGAATTAGTATCTCCAAATAATAAATAGTATTTATTCCCAATTTATCACTCCATAGATTTTTATGTTTTCCTAGCATATCACTTATCCAAATAATACCATCATTTATAAACTCACTTCCAATCTGATTAAGAATTTGAGATATTGAATCTAAAACAAAAACATTATCACCTAATTCTGACACAATTTTCTTATAGAATCTCTTGTCTCTAGATTTAAGTGAATACCATTGCTTATCTTCTTTCCCCCACCAAGGCCAAGCAAGCAAATAGCTATGAACTATTTCTTTTGTGTGATAACCACCTGTTTTTACGGTTTTAAATATTGAATTATAAAACTCATCCCAAACTAACCAAAACTGCTCATAGCTTTTTATTCTACATTCTGTTGAAATAAATTCCTCTAATAAGTATTTAGTTTCTTCACTTGAAGCAAGATTATCAGCGAAAGGTGAAATGTAGAGAGGTATATTTTTAGAATCTAAATTTAAAATGAAGGAGCATATTTTCTTGAAGAAACTAAATCTTAGCCTAATTAAGTTACTTTCCCTTTCTTCCTTTAATAATTGCTCACAAAGAGTAGGTAGTACCTTTAAAATTAATTCATTGATAAACTTGTTCTTTGAGTCATTCGGAACTAATTGGATTATTGTATCTAAATCAATTAGCTTAAAGGAATTTATATCAAAATCAGCTAAGTTTAACTTTGCAAAATCAACTTTGAATATGCTTTCTAATTCTTTTTCATATTTTTCAGAAAACTTTTCAATTATATAGGCTTGCGGTTTTCTATGAATGTAAGGATTATTATCATCACCTTCCATTGTTTCGATAAATTCATTTAGTAAGGGCTTAGTTTTCAGAAAAGCAATAATAATTTTTAATGCATCTTCCTCTGACTTATCCCAAAGGGAATTAACAATTGCTTCTATTGAATAATCACAAACACGCTTATACTCACCTATTGGATACTCATCAAATAAAATGAAAAGTAAAAGTGTGTTATACTCCAATTTAGCATTAGGGAATATACTATATAACAAAGGAATAGAATTTATTGCTACTTCAACACCATCTGATATTTGATATCCATAACCTTCTTTTAACGGAGCAATTGCAAAATCATGAATTATATCCCGACACAATTCAAGTTCTTTTGCATCTAAAACGTTGGAATGTTCTTTAAGAAGTACATAGCTTGCAAAAGCTGCTGTTGAAAAATCAAAATGATTGTTTTTAGCAATTTCAGGATTCAATAACTCATTAATTTCTTTAAAAACCAATTTTGGATTATTTTCATATTGGGTATACTGTGAAATATCCTGTTTCTGGTCGAACTTATTTCTACTCCATGCACTTAATGCTGAGAACTTAAAATAATCAGAATACTCTGCTTGACTTTCTTCACTATACTTCTTTAACTCTGGTTCAATTTCTGGATTAAAATCAATCAATAATTTATCATCTTTTTGTTCAATTTTAGGCTTCATCTTTCGCCTATCAATCCTAGCAATTAGAAGTTTTTGAGTATTATTTAATTTCTGCTTATTATGTTCATCGATGATTGTCCATATCGAATTTTGCCTTCTTTCGACTTCTTCGTCTTCGATTCCCTCTGTCTTAAAAAATTGGTAGTTTAAAGCAATATTTTCTAATGATACTTTCCTCTGAGGGTCTTCTAAAGTTTTAACTCTTTCATCAGCGAAAGTTTTGTGCCTCTGATTTAAGCCATAGCCCATACCATACATAAACTTGGCGATATGCTCTGATAATACACGTTGCATATCATACGAGAATAATTGAAGTGTTTTAAAAAGTATTTCGGCTGTATCATAATACTTATCATGATTCGCAATTACAACACTGGCAACAACAGCTGTTATTGAAGCAGATTTGGAGTTCCGTATTAAATATTTAAACCAACCTGAAAGATTGCCATTATCATCAAATTTAGCAGTTTCTAATAAGTATTTTTCTAGTGCCATATGAATACACTGTAATACTTTTGGGGTCACTGGTGAACCTGTTCCTCTATACATTGACCATATTGCATCACTTACAAATTGTTTTTGTATTTTACCATTATCAAGATGAATATCAATTAATTCAACAGTATCACCATATTTTGATTTAGAAAAAGCTTCTACAGCTTTATTTGTAAAACTTATGATGAAATCAAAAGTATCCTTTGGAGAGAAACGAAGTAACCAGTAAATAGGAGTTTGTAAAGCACTTGTAGGATAGTAATCTAAGCCATTTTTATTCAACGAATAATATTGTTCCATATCAATCCCTCCGTAGCCAAACCTATCATCTTCAGTATCATGATTAAACCAGAATAAATCAGCTAGTTTCATGACTTCAATTGGCAACGCTTTAATGACTGGGATGTTTTCATTAGTCTTTGTAAGTATATCTTTACAAAGTTTGTTATAGGGTGAACTATGCTTATACCACTTGTTTTTAATTACTTGTTCAAATATTATGCGTAATTCTTTTGTGACTTCATTAGCTCCTTGAATTATAATTTTCACCAAGTCTGTTGATAAATCGGAATATCTATATGCTTCCTTTTCGGAAGTAATATCCTCATAAAACTTTAAAGCTATTTTAGTTGAACTTCTTGTAACAATACCTGTTTTAAATTCATCATTCCATTCTTTAAGCAACGGAATTAAGAATGACACATCTTCAATTTTAAAAGATTCAAGTTCACTGTAGACCAAATTAATTATAGCACACCACCCAGAACCTTTGGGTATTGTAAAAATATATTCTGGACTTATATCTTCATCATTACCTTTTAAAACCCTCATCAATGATTCATTAACTTCCTTACAAGCTGTTCTTAACAAGAAAATGATTCTTTTTAAAAGCTTGAAATCATCTTTGAACAGTAATACTTTCCTTTCTTCAAAGAAAGTATTAGACATTTCTGAAAGTAATATGGATATTAAAACTTCGTCTTTCCATGAAGCATCAATAATACTTGAATAGATTACTTCTTCAATTATTTCTTCTACATCATTCGGGTTAATAATTATTGTATTTGTAATCCACAATCTAAAAGCTCTTCGAATTGAAAGCGAAGTACCAAGTTCTTTAAAAAACAGGTCTACATTTCCTTTATGTTCTTGATAGTTTTTTTCAATTATTAAATCAAGAGCCCATTCCTCATATATGTCATGAGTAATGAAATATCCTGAATTTGATGAACTATATTCAATAATTTCTTCAAGTTGAAGTAAAGACAAGGCTTCCTGAGAACAACTTTCACCTTTTGAATAGAAGTTACCACTCTTGCTTCTGTCATTTGCTAGAGACAAAAAACATTCTTCCCTTTCAATATGCAAATTGTTCTTTGTGTATGTTGAATTTTGAATCTTAATTTTCCACAGATTAGTTTTGAAATCAGAATAGCTTGCCTTTTGACTATCTACAGAATAAAAATTCAAATACTGATTTAGGTAGAAGGGATTTCGTATCAGCCGCCGTAATCTTATTTCAGGAGGAATTACAAAACCATAATCTATAGCTAATTTATCTAGCTCTTCTTCCGTCAAATTTTCTAAATTTAAATTCCTAGGTGACAATCTGTATACATGGATGAGTTGAAACCGTAAATCATCAAGATAAATGTTTCTTGTTGTGAAAATAATGCACCAATCTTTTTCAATTAAAGAAGCAACAAACTCTTTAAACGGTTCATTATTATCAATCTCAGATAATCTTTCGGCAGAATCAATTATAACTATCTTTGATGTTTCATTTTCATGGCAATCCAAGAAGTCCCCAAATGTAAAAGAGTAAGGTTTAAATAAGTCATTAATATGCTTTACCAAAAATTCATTAGCTTTAAAAATATAAAAGGGCTTATCATTGTTTCTATCATAAAGTTCTTTTATTAAAGCTGTTTTACCAGTCCCGCCATTTCCACTAATTATAATTGATTTGGATGTATTTAATTGAGACTCTATTTCTATTAATAATTCGTTCCTGTCAATTTTAATTCTATCATCTTTAAACTTTATATCACAGTGAATTGGAGTTAAAATACTTTTGGCGTGGAAACCTAACTCTTTTAGTGAATCAACTTTTGATTTTTCATTACTAAAAAAGTACTCACTTAAATATGAAATAGAGGGTTTTGCAAGTTGAATCTCAAAATTACTTTGGACTTTCCATATTAACTTAATATTTAATTTTTCAGCTTCTTCCTCAATTTCAATTTTGTTTTTAGGGTCTTTCTTTTCTTTACTCGAACTTTCTGAAAACTCTTGATTTAGATAAAAAAGAATCTTATCTAAGTCTTTATTTTTTGATTTTGCTTTTTTTAAGGAATCAATAATATCGTCCTTGTTATCTGAAACTTTTGATTCATAAAATTTCGCTTGAAAACCAATCAATTCTCCATCTCTTTCAATTGGTTCTGTTTCTATTCCTGTCTGGTTTTTGAATCTAAAAATACCAGTTGGAATATTATATTCATCGCAAAATAGATGGTAGGCTAACAATTCGAACATAGATGTCTCTTGTCCATCAAATTTTGCTTTAAATATATTCCAATTAAGTTTTATCATATTTTAAACTCTATTCTTTATAACTCAGCGAAGTGCGTCGGCAAAAATTTGGCTCTTTTGCAAGCTGAAGCATCGGCTTGTGGGTTTGGGCTTGCAAATGTGCCAAATGTGCGTTGGCATTTGTTGCACGGTCTCTCTTAGCATGAAACACAACGTTTCAGGCTAAAAGCTGGCGTGTTTTCCCGCTTGACTTTTAGCCTGTGTTGAAGGGCGTTAATTTTTACTAATTACTTTTTCAAACAAAAGAAACTTACTCCCAGAATTATCAAATATCTGGACTTTCACTTCAAGGGTTCTTGTGAATTCATTAAAACTAGTGTTTTTTTGTAATTGTTGAAAATCTTCCAAAACTACATTAAAACATTCATTAATTCTTTCAGGAGATGTATTCCCTTCAAACCAGAATTTTTCATTTTGAACGAGTAGGGTTTCAATATTCTCCATGTAAATATTCAAACTCTCATAACTCCATAAGTTCCCGGATTTTATTATCTGAATTCCTTGTGTAATTTCCTCATTGTCATTTTGCCTTAAACGAACCTTCTCTATTTGCTTAAATTGCATAATTCCTGTGAATATTCCCGTAATCATAAATACTATTACAAATAGTATGAATCTTGAAATATGCATGTTCTCAATTTCAAAGTCGCTATTAAATACAAACGCAATAATTGCAACAGGTAATCCCCAATAAACAGAGCCATGCAAAAAAACATAGGACCATTTCTTCTTTCTTAGTTCTTCCAAAGATCTATTTGATTGTTCCATTCTTTTATTACGTTGTTTTATAAGATGATATTTGTTTTAATGCCCTTCAACGGTGGCGGTATGGCCAGTAAGGGATTGCGGGCGATTTCCTGTCAAGTTACAACGAACTTTGAGGTGGGCTACAACCCTTCGCATACCTCTGAAACCCTTATTGGCTATACCGCGTGTTAGCGGTTTGTGCTTTATCTTTCTAGTTTTTCGAGTAATTCAATTATCTTTTCGGCTTTATTTAAATATAATTGTTTCTCATTTCGAGTCAATTCATAACCTTCATGTAAAATTCTATTTCGTATCGATAAAAGCTCTCTCATTTCAATGTATAACATTTCATCTTTTAGCTCAAATGAAAGAAACTTTAAAATATCATTTATTGATTTTGATTCATTATTTGAAAATCCACGTTGTCTCATTAAATTGCTTCCCAATTTTTCAATTATTTGCCAACGTTTTATTATATCGAAATCACTGTCAGAACTGCTATAATCCATATCTAAATCTTTAGACTTTTCATCTGATTTTCTAGATAATTGAAAATAAACAAATCCCACAAATATTGTCATAATGCCAGTTAGTATGATTATAAGTCCAAGATTTTTCTCTAATACAAAATCTTGATTTTGATATATATAAACAAATATTCCAATTATAGAATATAAGGCACCAGTTAAGGAAATGAGGGTCATCATTCTTTTACGTCTATAGTCAGATTTTTCCTTATCCAATTTGGCTTTGAATAATGATTCTTTTGCTTCAATTATGTCCCTTAATGAGATTTCTTTGTCAGCAGTTTGTCCCTTTTGAGCTATTGAATTCGCTCTCGAAATCAACAAGTCATGAAGCTCCTGTATTGTTTCATTCAATGCTTCTTTTGCTGATGGAGTCAGCTTTTCATATATATAGTTCTTATCCATTTTTCTCAGAGTTAAAAGTTAAATAAACAGTGGTTGCAACTGCTACAAATAAAGTTGCGATAAACCAAATAACATGGCTTGTCTCTTTGAATTTTTCTATATCAAGTAGACTTCCTGCTAATAAAGAAGAAATAAAAGCTGTTACTTGGATTGCTTTTAACCACCATTTTATTTTCTTTTTTAATGGAAATCTTTTAGAATAAGTTGCTGCTTCACTTATTATTGCAGCAGTAATCTCAATACTTGTTCCATCATTTCTGCTAGCTTCAATCCTTGTTGCTTCATCAATGATGTCCTCGGTCCACTGTTTACAATGTCGAGTCAGTTCAGACCTGCCATTTATGTTAAGGTCTTGAACTTTTTCATCAGGTATGTCAAATTCAATTTTCATTTATCATAGTTGTTTGACTGTGTGTCGTTTTTTTAGCATAACCGCTAACGGTTTCGGGCTTTGCGTTGGTGGGCTTTTGAAACCGAAAACTGTCTGGCAGCACCAACGTTTATTAATTGCTCAAATGTTACTAGTCGCACTGTCCGCCCACTAACGCAAAACCCATGTTAGGCGGTCGTATTTCATCTAATCTCTCGTTTTGTTATCATTTCTCGAAGTGTCTTTGGCTCGTGTCCTAAATATTCAAGATAATACAAGACATCTCTCATTTTAAAGTCAGGTAACCAGCGATTTTCAGAGGAAAGTTTTATGATTTCAATACATTTATTTTTTAATTCACCTTTTGCTTTGTCAACGATTAAGACCACAGCCAAGACAATCTGTGTTATCTCATCTTCAATTTTCCTGTATTTCAAAATAGTGTCAGATAGAGCAATTATGGCGTTTTCTATTTTCAGTTTTTTATTTAGCAAGTAGTACGCAAATGTATAGGGTGTAATATCGTTGTCATTGCCAGCATAAAAATCGTCAATTTTAATTTTTTCAAATCGCTTTTCACTAATAAATTTATTCAGCTCATCAATGGAAGGAGGTAAGCCCAATTCGGCCCATTCTTCGTCTAAATAATCCAGATTCAAGAACGAAGCGATTGACCTACCTGATAAAATTCTAAGCATTTCAAAAGAATATTCTCTGTTTCTAATTAGCGGAAAGAAAGGAGGTACTGGGAAAATGACCCTTTCCTGATAAACATGTCTACCATGTGCAACTGAGTTGCGATCTTTTACCAAGTCTGAAATGAAGGCTTTGAGACGATGCGTTAAAATGCCTTGTTCTTGAAACATGAACATTATTTTGCTTGCAACCGGCAGTTCAGAGATGAGAATACTTTCAATGAGTTTGCTTTTGGAACTCTGTTCTGATTGAAGCTGATTGCCTTCTAATAGGTAAATGTCTTTGAGTATATTCTCTGAGAATTGCTTAATCGATTGAGTTGCTAATTCCTTTTGTCTAGCATAGTATTTGGTTGAGAGTAGTTCTAGAATGTGAAAGTGTGAAAGAAGAACCTCATCATCATGTATCATGTTTTCTGCACTTTCCTTTTCCAAGTATAGGGCTTTTCGGTATCGATCTATCAGAGAATAGAAGAGCCTTTTTTTCATTTTCATTTTGAGATTCTGTAAGGGCCACAATTTTATTGAAGTCAGACAAGTAGTTTGACTTATTAAATTTGAATTTATTTCGTTTACCTCTTTTTAGATTTCCAACGACTGTTGAATTACTAAAAAACTCGAATGGTGTAAATAGTTCTTGAGTTAAGAAAGTCAATATGCCTAAAATTATTAAAAATCGTGGCCTTGCATACGCGGCACCGTCAGACACGGATTCAAAATCGTCAAGTTGAATTTGAATACTAATGCATAAATACTTTTTCCCTTTTTCTGATTTGTGATGTTTATCAACTATACTTAAATCTGTCGTGGTAAAAATTCGCGAATTCAATAAGAAAACATCAATATCCAAATTGATATCAATTTCTCTTATTGTCGTATATGTTGTTGGTCCTTTCTTCATTCGTTAATATGCCGCCTAACGTTACATATAAAATTTGTTGGGGATTACGAAGCGATTTCTTGTCGGTACGTTAAGAGCTAAATTAGAAGCAAGCTCTTTAAAATCAGCAATTCCGCCCCAATAAAATTTATATGATGTTATGTGCCGTGTTTTATTTTATCTGTTTTAATCCTTTATCCGTTAGTAAATATTTCAAAGTTTGCGATTTAACAATTCTTTCATCCTTGTCTGCGAAGTCTTGTGGCTGAAAAGTTAGAACGATTTGTCCATTTACTTGTTTTAGTATCGCATATTTTGCAATCGATTCTCCATTATTCTCATTTGTCATATAATCCAGGAAGCCACAATCATAAACCTTGTCATTCTTAATCATAACAATCTTTTGTCCCCAGCTATATTCAGCTGCAAGTTCAAGCATTATGACAATAATTTTCTTGTCAGTGCTTTCAAAGAATTTTGGCTTAATAATCATAGCGTCAGAAGTTGTCTCATCATACACAAATCCAAGATCCTTTGACTTTTTGGATTTAATCATTGCTATTAAATTATTAGTATTAAATCCAACGAGAAGAATATGATCGCCTAAATCATAAATACAATAATCCTTTGAAACTCCAGATATCTCCTTGCTACAATTAATTTTTGTTGGAAAGAAATCATTTGTCTGCGAATAAATTGTCAGAGAGCATAAGCTTATAAAAATTGTCAGTATCAATTTCATGGGGTTTGTTTTAACATGGCACATAACGTTTTGCGGGTCGAGTAGGCCGGAGGAACTTCCCCTCCAGCCTCTCACAGAACCGTGCTTGATAGTCTCCCATCACACGGCTCTTGTTATACAAATCTAAGCAATTCATTACGAGAAACCTACCCTCCATTGGTAAAACAATGTCGGATATTGTTCTTTAACTCTTTCAAGCCAACTATAGGCCCGGTTAATACTCGTCTTGTAACGCTTGTACCGTTTCCGTGCCCACATTACAAGCCGTCTTCGTAAAAGCTGAAAGACCGTATTCATCTCCCATAACCTGAACTTTCCGTAGTAATTGATCCATCCCCTGATATACGGCTCCAGAAATTGGGCAACCCCTACTATGCTTTTGTGCGTCAGGTGGTCAATGTCCTGTTCTCTCATCTTTTCTGCAATACGCTTCTTTGAACTAATACTGATGGCGCAGTCGTAGCCGAGGTACAGTGCCCCGTCCCTCTTCGACTTTGCTGTGCGAGGCTGAAACGAGTACCCAAGAAAATCGAACTTAACATTCGAGTACTCACCTTGTCGTCTGTAGTCCCTACAGTAAACAAGCTTTGTCTTTTCAGGGTGCAGTTCAAGTCCGCACTGTCTCATCCGTTTGTTCAGGTTGCGCAACACATAGTCAGCCTGTTCTTTGCTCTTGCAGTGCAGTATCGCATCATCGGCATAACGCACGTACCTCACCGCAGAGTGGGTTTTCTCCAACCATTTGTCCATGGCGTAATGAAGAAACAGGTTGGCCAGTAATGGGCTTATCACTCCTCCCTGTGGTGTACCTTTCCCATGCTTCGCTACTAGCTCTCCGGTTATCGTTTGCACGGGTGTCTGTAACCACCGCTTAATGTACATAAGGCACCACTTCTCGTTTACATGTTTCTTCAACGCAAGCATCAGCTTCTCGTGGTCAATATTGTCGAAGAAACCTTTAATGTCAAGGTCTATTGCCCAATCCAGCATTCGCACGTTTGCCCGGACCGCAGACAACGCCTGATGGGCATTCTTGCCAGGACGGTAACCGTATGAGTGCGGGCTGAATATTTGTTCGAACCTTGGTTCAAGGTATTCCTTGATGACCATTTGTGCAACACGGTCGCTGATGGTTGGGATTCCAAGTTTGCGGACTTTACCGTCTTTCTTAGGTATCTCAACTTCTTTGACAGGTGGGGGAAAATAACTCCCCGATGCCATCCTGTTCCATAGTTTGTACAAGTGCTTAGACCGTTCTGCATCATATTCTTCCATGCTGATCTGGTCGACTCCGGCACTCCCTTGGTTGGAACGCACTTTCTTGTAAGCAAGCCATACTTGTTCCTTGCTTACCGGTACTGATCTTGTCTCATTCCATAAAGTCATCCTCTTGCGAGTTGTTAAATGTTATGATACTGTATAACCTAACCCCTTCGCTCCATTCCCATTACAGGAACTTCATCACTAATACGGGTTAGTCCGTCCCTGCACGGCTCTTCGGTTTTAAACCTCTGGGGTGATCCCATTGTGTTCCTCCCTTGGCATTGTCGTGCAGGTTCCCGAGTTCCGTAATTAAGCCTGAATAAAGGTCTTGTCGCCTGTATGACGCCTGCCGCTTAGCCAGTAAATCAGGTATCCGCTAAACTTATAACTCCGTTCGCAGCCCACCGGCTTGGCTCTTCGCAAAAACAGTTCCCTGGACTGTTTTTTACGCTCAGCCCTGTAGCTTTTGACAGGGTGTGGCAACTTCTCGACACCTCATCAGCGATTCACTTTCGTTCAACTCCTTTATTCATACCAAGCCACACTAATAGTGCAACTTTTAACCTGAACGCTCAGCACCATGGCTCTTTACCAAAGCACCTTCAGGTGGTTTGATGCCCCCTCCTGTAAGACGGCATCGGTGGGCCAACTTAAACTGTTTCCACCATCTCAATTACAGCATGCAGAACGTTCTTTTGCCGTTGTTCTGCTTCTCGGCACACTATGAAACGGTTGGGTTTTCGGGCTGCGTTCTTGTCCACCGACAAGAATGCTGGCGCGAGAACCAAACCCTCGCAAACCAGTGAACCCCAACTGTTTTATATTGTGTGTTGGCGGCTGGGCTATTGTTAGTCTGATGTTTAATAGTCATTCGTGTTCTATAATGTTTAGTTTGTGATGTCAGCAATTAGTTGACTAAATCCACTCTCAAAATCTTCCGTGCAATCAGCATATTTAATGTCTTTTATTATTACAGGAATATCACATTCATTAATTTTTATCGGCATTACCCTAACAGAGTTGTCTTCTAGTTTTCTCATTAATGCTGATGATAATTCTTTTTTCACCCAAGGCTTATTAACAGATGATTTTGATAAAAAAATAATCAAGTGAGTCATTTTCTCTAATCCTTCATTTATTTTTTCAACAATACTATCTCCAACTTTAATTTCCCATTTGTCAAACCATACATAGCTTTTTGTTGAACGAAGTCTATAAGCAAATTGCTCTACAATATGCTTATCTTCAGAAGAATGACAAAGGAATGCTTGAATACTTGGTTTAGCATTTGTCAATGCATAAATTATCTGTTCTGCCAGTTCTCTTACAATTATTTTGCAGGACAATTCTTCATCAAAACTGTAAGTAACGTAATGTTTCCACATGTTATCGTCGTTCTGGTCAGCCCCAATTCGTGGAGTGTCAAGGTAATTTGGGGATGCAATTGTTGCAATGGCATTAACTGTCTCGTGAATTCGCCTACTACCTTCCGAATAATCGTTACATTGAATTGAAAACAGGATAAATATTGATGCATAGCCATTGCCACCGTGAACAACTGAAAAATAAAGAGATAAGTCATTAAGGTCTATTCCCGTTACATGTAAACTTGATTGACTTGGTAAGTCAATGGCACGAAAGTCACCTAACTTTGTAACAGGTACAAGAAAGACATGTTCGTTTTCGTCCTTTATATACTTTATCCCATTTATTACTGCTGTCTCAACTAGCATTTCCATATATAGTTTTTATGTCTATTGGTTCAAGTTTGCACTGTCTCTCAGCCTTGCCGCCAACGGTTCAGCGGCTAAATCCCGTTTCAATGGGATTTAACGCGTGTTATGGGCTTTAGTAATTGAACGAATTGCATTTATTTTTCTCTCGACAATATAAATATATAGTTACTGAGAGGTTCTCTTGCATTATAACCATCATGAGGTTCAAATAAAGTTTGCTCGAGATTCCAACCATTATCGACACAGTAATTCAAAGCGCTCACTTGAGAAGTGAATTGTCTAATGCTCCCATCTTCATTTCGTATTAAATCTTCAACGGTTTTATCAGACCGTCTATGTGAAGAATTAAATTCTCCTTGATTTAATCTTGCTGGACCAGATTTACTTGGAGCTGATCCGTAAGTCATATCTTCGGCAGTAAAAGTTAAAATTGCATATTTTTTCATATTTCGTTATATGTATTTTAGATTATTTGCGGAATTTGCCATTGCCCATAACGATTTGGGGCTATGTGCCGTTTATGGCATATAGCCTTTGTTAGCACCCGTACTATTCAATTCGTTGTCTGTTCGTAGTTGTATATTTTTTCCCATCGTAATACAGTAAGTTATCCCACATTACATCAGTTTCGGGTTTAACATTCCGCGTTAATATGTATGGAAACTTATTATTAGATAGGGGAATAATCTTTACGTCTGAAACGTTTTCAAAGTCAAGACTTTTATATAGAACCTTAAAATCATTGCTTGTTGTCAAGACTATGTAGGCAAAATTCTCAGAATTTATAACAGATAAAACTGTATCGCTGTTGGAAAAATGCAAGTGAGTCCCATTGTTTTCAAGTCCGTAGTAAGGTCTTTTTTCGTTAAGTTTTGTCAGAAGATTTTGTGTCAAAATGGTATCTTTTGTAATTAAATATTTCATTGTCTCAAATGTTCCACTAAAATTACTTATCCCATAGTAACTATCAGCTTTGATTTTTTTTTCTGTCTTGTACACAGCTATAAAAACAGGTGATATATTCTGATTTAAATACTCTACACGAAGAAAGTCAGCATTAGAAACAAATTTATTGTTGTTGTCATAGATTTTAAGTTTTGAAAGTCCTCTTAGGTCAAAATATTTTGGTGCTAAACTTTCTGGAAATCTGTGTCTACTATTTTCATCGTCCTCATAAATTAAAGAGTCAGTAAGTTTTACAATTTTGTTGTACTCGTCAGAATTTATCTCGTTTTTAATGAAGTAAAGTTCAATGTATGCTTCATTTTCATTGGAAAAATAAAATTTATCAATAAAGCCAATGTATTGTACGTTTTCATTCACTACGTCTGTATTAATCTGTAAAGTGTTTTTATAGATTGTTTTCAACCTGTCATTTTTTGAACCTTTAGAGTTGTCAGTATTAGAACAGCCAAAAATCCAAAGCGTTGTTATTAGAATTATTAATACTCTCATTTCTTGTTGTCTTTTTTGTATGGGTGCTAACGGTTGCGGCTTGCAGTTTGCGCGTTAGCGTGAATGCAAGTTGCTGTTAGCGGTAGTTAATTATTTTCTCAAATTCTTGTCTAAATTATTATTATCATATTCAATAAAGTCCCAAGGAACTTCTTTTTTGAAAATCTCAATACTTTCTTCGAGTAAGTCTAATGATAAGTCTTTTTGAAAAAGTGTTACAGTTCTTGTCCGTTTTGTGTCATCACGAAATATTTCGATTACTAACTTGTTGTCACGATAAATTTCAACTCCAATTCCGTCTCTATCGCTCACGTCACCTGCTATTATTACCCTGTCTCTAGGTAGTTCCATTTATTAATTTATTTTGTTTTATGTCGTGATCTCTAATTACCGCTAACGGACGTGGGTACGGGGCGGCCACCCTATTCCTATAAACCTTATGCAGCCGGGTGGCTGAACTGTACCTTGTGTTATGGGTGCGGTTGCTTTCATAATGGTATGTTTTGTCTATTATCTCTTTTCCTGTAAGCTACAATTTAATGTCTCTTTAATAATATATACTTCTTTCCTCCTTCTTCCCCTTTCTTCTTAGCCGTTATTCTCTGAATTGTTTATCATTAGCACTTTCTGCAAACAATTGAACAATTGCATCTTAAACAACTAATTCCTTCGCAACTGACCCATAACGTTTTGCGGCTTGCAGTTCGTGCGCTAGCATGAAGGCAAGCTGCTGTTATAAACCGTTATTAGTAAATTTATATTTTTCTAAATAATCTTCTATAGTCAGGTATTGCTTATAATCGTATCGATAATTAAAAATACAATTTTTATAATTCAAAGGTTTTTTATTCTCATCAGTTATCTCATAAGTCTTTTTAACCAAAACATGTTTCAGATTATAGAAATATTCTGATTTTTCGTGTATAACTTCTGCACAGACCCCATTGAAAAAGCCACATTTTCTAATAAATGCAATTAAATTTCCTTTTTCGTCAAAATAGTTTTCATAACCAAGATCCCAATCACCTGAACCACTATGTGGATACTCGCTTATATATATGATTTTACCTATTTTACTTCGGATTACATTATATGATGCATAAAAATCTTCAGGAACATTATCAAAATTTTTAACTCTACTTATTAATCCATTTTCTTCAATTTGAAGGTATAACTCAATTTTTGTAGTGTCCTGATTGTAAATTAATTCCACTTCATTTGCAATGAGGTTATATCTTTCGAGGCAATTATTCAAATCAGGTGATTTCAATTCATAAATTGTCTCTTCTAAAATTTCTATAGGCTGAGCTTTACAATCAATTGTAATAATAAATAATAATAAAATAATAACTGCTTGTCGCATTATGTATATCAAAATTAATGGTTTATAACGATTTGCGGATTATGCGATGTGCGAAGCATATCCGCATATCTGCTGTTATGTGATGTAAGAAAACTCATATTTATTCTTGTTTATTTTCAGTTAGTACAAGTTCTTTTAAGTCTAAGTCAGACTTCTTAATCCATAAATCTCCTCTCATAGCCAATATTACTTCCAAAAAAAGATCTCTACTTGGATTTTCAATAAATCTCTTTGCTGAAAGAATTACTTTTTTTGAGGCATACAGAAGCATTTCATGATACTCTGCTTTCAAGTATTCAATGACATCTTTAGCTGAATGAATATCAGGCTGTCGACTTGATAGATATTTGATGTTTTCTGGTACAAAATAAACATCCATATATAGAAGCATTGATTTATAACGACGTTGTTTTTGTTCAAGCTTTTGAAATTCAATTTCTTTGGATTTATTGAAAATAGCAGTTACTATACCACCAATTCCAATTATACCAAGAAAAGATAAAATTATTTGAGTAATTGTTTCCATAATTTTTACTGATAGAAAATAAAATTGAATATATGTTGTTTTTTCTTATTTCACATAACGTTTCCGTGGTTGGAAATGTTGGGGCGTTAAGAACCGAACATCTGTTCCACGTTAAACTTTTACTAAAGTACTAAAAACCTGCTTATCTGCGCATCAGCCCCAATATTTTTAACCACGTGTTATAGGCTGCCGTTTTATATGTCGTCAAAAAATATTCCGTTTCATGTTATCAATCATCATTTCCAAACCAATCTTTCCCGTTGTCAAGTCGAGTTAGAAAATCTGAAAATGATGTTCCTATTTCAAGGTGATATTGTTTGTCTAAGTCTATAAATGATGAAAGTACAATTCTATAATTGGTTTTATCTATTATTTCAATAGCAATGAATTCACTACTGCCGTTTCCTCCAATTGCAATTGTATTTTCTAGGTTATCAAAAATTCCATAGTTTTCATTCAAATTAGTAAGGTCTTCAAGTCTCCAAAGTTGTAAATATTCTTTACCTATTGAACCTTCAAAGCATACATAATTTTCTAGAAATTTCTTGTAGTCTAACGGAAGCTGAAATCTGATAAGAGTTTCAATTTCTTCAATTGTTTTCTTTGGTTTTTCAAGTCTTCTTTGACAATCGCTTTTCAATAATATCTTTTCGAATTCTTCCATATTCTAAAAAGTTTTCGAGTTTGTAAGTCTCGCTGGATTTTCAACATGGTTGCCTATAACGGACGTGGGTACGGGGCGGCCACCCTATTCCTATAAACCTTATGCAGCCGGGTGGCTGAACTGTACCTTGTGTTATGGGTGCGGTTGCTTTCATAATGGTATGTTTTGTCTATTATCTCTTTTCCTGTAAGCTACAATTTAATGTCTCTTTAATAATATATACTTCTTCCCTCCTTCTGCTCCTTTCTTCTTAGCCGTTATTCTCTGAATTGTTTATCATTAGCACTTTCTGCAAACAATTGAACAATTGCATCTTAAACAACTAATTCCTTCGCAACTGACCCATAACGGACGTGGGTACGGGGCGGCCACCCTATTCCTATAAACCTTATGCAGCCGGGTGGCTGAACTGTACCTTGTGTTATGGGTGCGGTTGCTTTCATAATGGTATGTTTCGTCTATTATCTCTTTTCCTGTAAGCTACAATTTAATGTCTCTTTAATAATATATACTTCTTCCCTCCTTCTGCTCCTTTCTTCTTAGCCGTTATTCTCTGAATTGTTTATCATCAGCACTTTCTGCAAACAATTGAACAATTGCATCTTAAACAACTAATTCCTTCGCAACTGACCCATAACGATTGCAATATGCGGAGGCCGGGATTTCGAAGCTTGCACCTGTCTAACCGTTACCAATTTGAGTAAATGTACAAATGTTTAAATTACCCACATCGCCCGGCTTACGTAAATTGCGTGTTATGCAATGGTCTTATCCCTTTTTTCTGTATAAACAATTCCTCCAACTTGAGGATAATATTTCCCTTGTTCTATTAATTTAGTAATTGCTTTTGAAACTAAATGAACACTGACACCTAATTCTTGTGCAATAACTTTATGTTGTCCTGTTGGCCAAGGTTGTTCAGGCAATAATGCATCAATCTTATCAATAAGTTCATCTGAAAGCGTCTCTTTTATCTTCTCTGGATTTTGACCAAATTTATTGACTTTAAAACCATCAATATTTCTTATAACTTTAATTTGACCAGAACATGAAGGGCATTCCCCTGTGGTGGTTGTATATGGAACAGAGCTTATATTAAACTCAATATCATCACCACACCAAGGACATTCAATATCTTCCTCTTTAATAATCTCAGGTTCAAGAACAAATCCTTTATCACTATAATATCTTGATGCAGCTCTTTTACCACATTTCGTGCATTTTACTGGTTTAAAACTCTTAATTAAAGGTCTTTGTTTGTAAGTGATTACTTCTCCACATTCTGGACATTTACTTTCTATATCTTCTTTAACAGGTTTTGATGATTTCGGTCTAATTATTTTACCTCCTAATGAACTTGCCACATAAGACAATTCTTTTCTGATGGTTTTTAATTCCTCAGGATATCCTCCACCATAGAATTTCTGATTTGGTATTGTGTTTTTATTCTCTATAACTAAAGCCTCTACTCTTTCAATTAATGACTTTAATTCATTTTCTCTTTCAATTTTCTCTTCTAATTGTTCGTTCAATTCTTCTCCAATCACGCCGCGCCAGTCACTTAATGATGTGTCATTTACTGATTTTAAAGTATTAATTATATGTATTGCACTTTCAATTCTTTCTGTCAATGAATGATTGAGCATTTCTCTATTTTCTTCAGTTTCTTCGTCTAAGTCATTTTGAAGATAGTATGCAAGTCTGGTTAATTCATTTGAAAGGTTGCTAACTTTCTCGGCAGCATTTAATGCATAGGTTTTCAAATTGGCTAAATGTTGTTCTCTTACTTCTTCGATCGCTTTCTTATGTGTAATTTGAGAATAGTAATTAGAAATCAAAAACGAAACGATTACGGATAATACTGTTAATAACAAACTCACTAATCCAGATTCTTTAGCATTCAAATCTGAAAGTAAGATGAAGGCTATCAGTCCAAGAATCCCAAGGATTAATGCTCCCACTATAAGATTAAATGTCCTTTTCATATATTTTTAGTTTATAGGTAGTGTGTCCTTTTTTTGGCTTTTGCATAACTTGTTTATGTATTCAGCAAAGTGAATCCAGTGGGGAGAACGGCGGGGGGCTTGGAACAGGTTTGTTGAATAATATAAAATTTCATTTTTGAGGTACTTTTAAGTTCAATATTAATGTATGAGTTAGGTTCAATCTCTATAAATCGAAATCATCGGCTGGGTTTTTAATATTTTGAAGTCCTGTCATGCTTACGTGTGTGTAAATTTCCGTTGTCTTGCTACTTTTGTGTCCCAACAACTCCTGAATGTACCTCAAACTAACTCCTGCCTCTAAAAGATGTGTGGCATAACTGTGTCGCAGACAATGCAGTGTAAAGCTATGATTTTTATATATTTTACCCAAATATTTGTGAAAAATATTCTCAATGCTTGTTTCGCTGTATTGCTCTCCGGCAAACTGACCTTCTATTAAATAAACTTTGGGTTTGTACATCTTATAATATCTGATTATCATATCCATCAGCTTATCGCTCAGCGGTAACACCCTGTCTTTCTGCCCTTTTCCATTAATTACTGTAAGCGTTTTTCGTTTTGAATCCAAATCTTTGAGCTTCAAATTTAAAATTTCACTTCTTCTTAATCCACAGGCATAGACGAGAGTAAGAGCAGTTTTATGTTTAAAATTTGGTATAGAAACTAGCATTTTTTCAACAATCTGTTTGGAAATTACTTTAGGGAGTGGGCGGTATTTTTTGGGCCTTTCAATTTCTTCTACTAATAGTTGCTTTTTCTCAATTTTGAGAAAATAGAGTTTTACGGCATTTATTACCTGATTTTGGTAAGAAACCGAATACCCTTTTTTAATGATATAATCTCTGTTAAATAAAACTAAGTCAGAATTTGTAATTTCGTTCGGATCTTTATCTGCAAAATAATTTAGGAATACATTTATTGCATTTAAATATACTTCTATGGTGCGGCCACTGTATCTATGCCCGGTAAGCCATGCCTCAAAAAAGGCTATATCTTTCCTAATCTCTCCCCTCATGTCACTTAATATTAAAACGCTACAATATAATAATATTTAAGAAACAAGCATTTCAGGATTAGATAATGTTAAGTAGAATTATTTTTGATATTACTTCTTCAGCAATATCTTTATCTCTGCAACCAACGCATCATTTTGAGGCTGCGGGGCATCGGCATTCACTACCTTTCCATGCTTGTCTATCAGCAGATATCTTGGGACTCCGTCTATTGAAAATCGGCTCTTTAAATAGCCGTATTGACTGGCATTTAGATTGATATGACTACCCTCAATTTGGTGCTTCTTTATTGCCCTTTCCCATGATTTTGCACTAGATCCCTCACATAAGAAGATAAATGTTACGGTCTCCCCTTTGAGCTGCTCGTGTACTTTTTGTGAATAAGGCATCTGCTCTATGCATGCAGAGCACCATGTTCCCCAGATATCTATGAAAATCACTCTCCCTGAATTGTCTGCAATTATCTTGTTGAACAACTGCTCACCTGAGAGAGAGTCGTATATATTGAGAATCGCACCCGCTGGTAACTTAAAATTTTTACTCTCCTCTGCTTTCTGATCTAATTTACTGTATACTGCAAGCAAATACTGACGAATATATTTATCATTGAATGAACGGCCTATCAAATCGGACAGTGAGTCGACCTGGACTTGCGGAATCTCTTCATCTCGAGTAGCAAATCCGAATAGCGCAGAGGCAGCCAGGTATTCGCCCCAAATTCCCTCTCTCTTTGCAAACGCCATTTCTACAGAGGTTTTAATAAGGTCGTATATTGATTTTGCGCTGATTTGCGGCCCCCTTATCCGATCTACACTTATATTGAAGGATGACATGAATGTGCAATAATCCGATGAGAGCATTGCGTTTTCATTGAAAACGATGGAATCATTCAGGAAAGAATAGAATTGCACCCTTTCTTCAATATCCGCGAACCTGCTTCCTAACCGGATTATATCACCATAAATAGCATACTTCGCACTAATTGTCAGATAATTACTTATTGTGCTGTCTAACGAATCCTTTATTACACGCTGGTCTATCTCGGCAAGTAACTCTTTTTGGAAGTTCAGATATCTCTCCTTCAATTCATTCACTGGCTCATCTTTTGGCAGTTTATCTCTGAATCCATCAATCATATAATAATGGAGCCACCTGTTATTCACGTTAAATTGGTTTTGAAATTTGTCGTGTCTTTTATCAAATGCTGCCGATACTATTCCAATCTGATATCCTCTTTTGCCAATTTTGCAATTTATCTTCAAAGTATCATTCACAAACAGGAAGGGGGTGATTAAGGCGTCGCCATATTTGAGATAGGTGTCTGTAGAGTGATAAAGCGGGATGTCGAACATAAATCTGCCATCTTCGTCAATAGCTGCCTCAAAGGAATTCTGGGTACCTACAGAAATATCATTTACCGATAGTTTAATTGTCATGGGTGCACCCGGAATCTCCTTTATGTTATCAATCGTTCCAATTATAACTGTCCGCTGCTCAATCTCCGGAAATGAGCGCCCATCGGGAGAAGGTTTTGTCTGATTATTCGCTTTTGCACCACAGGATAGAAGTAAGGCTGCTGCCCATAAGAAGATGATAACTACACGATTCATAATGTTGTTTTTCCAAATTTAGAATTAATTTTTCACTTTGAGTGCTGTTTTGTGTAAAATTATTTGATTGAACTGCCAGTTGTTTTTGCATATTGCTCAATTTCTGACGCATACAAATTTTTTTGCCCTAAAAATTAAGTGGAGAACCTTATATATATTACTGATTAATAACGACCTATAATTTTAACTGGCAGATCGTGGATTTCTGACTGGTGTTAATGAGAGTTTGCTGAGCCAATATGCAATGGGAATAAAAAACCCGGGCCAAAACAGAGAAATAAGATTGAAAAGGGGATTCACAATCTTTCAATTGAAAAATTAATTGTTCTAACTCATCAAAGAGTTGTTTCTTCAGTGAACCTCACAATGGTACACACTTACTTTGGAATAGGGCAATACATTTTTGAAGATGAACAACAAGGAATGCTCCGTGCCGATTATGGAAATAATACATTAAAAGTAATTTCCGGAAAATTATCCGGAAAATTTGGCAAAGGGTATTCAGAGCGAAATCTTAGAAATATGCGTCAATTCTTTCTTATGTATCAAGAAAGAGTAATTTGGCAGACGGTGTCTGCCAAATTACAAACCGCAGAAAATAAAGATATTGAAATTAGTCAGTTACCGTCTGGCGAGTTTCAAATTCAAGATGTGCCTTCTCAAAATTTAATAATTTTAGTCTAAGTTGGTCTCATTATTTAATATTGATGCGAATCAACAATCCGGATGAACGAAGTTTTATGAGATTGAAGCCAATAATCAACAGTGGTCAGAATTTATGCTTCAGAATACAAGCTCTATTTGCCGGAGAAGCAGTTGTTAAAACAGAAATTAAGAGAGTGGATTGATGAATTTGAGAAAAGAAATAATCATTATGCCACGACGTAATGAAATAAACAAATCCTTTGGAACATGAGAGTTTTGGAGATATTTTACGGGGTCTGATGATTTTCTTAATTCTGTTTTTTTTATATGTTTTTTTTAGTTTTGTTGTTTCTGTGCCTCTAATCACTATATCCAGATAGTAAAGAAGCACAAGCAGCTGTCGCTGAAATAAACGCAGGTTCAGCTCCATCAAACAGTCCGCTTTTATAAAATGAGTTTGCTACTGCTAAAGCGTTACCATTCGATTTCTTTGTACAAGCAACAACATACCAAAGTGGTATATTGGGAACTTTACCTATTATACCAACATTATATTCTTTTGAAATCTTTTCCAAAAGTGTTATGTCTTCGGCTTTTCTAAGGTAAACATATACTAAATTTGTCAAGGGAAACTCAAATCCACTCAAATACTTATAATATGGAGCTGCGTAAATGACTTCCGGAATGGCAGTGGCTGATATATGGTTGATATCAACTTTTGCCCATTGACAGTCTAATAATGATTTTGCAGCATCACCAGAAAGATCTGTGCCACCATATCCATATTTCATAATGTTAGAAGCATTTACTTCAATCCCCATTTTATTGAGTGATGACATTAGAGTCAAGCTGTCCGAAGAGCGATACATCAGAAAAGATTTTTTATCTAATCTTGTTAATGAAATTTTTTGTCCTTCGCACCAATAATAATCTTTCGCTGTAATACCGTCTGCGCTAGTCATTACTTCCTCTTTCTGTTTGACAAGATCTCTTACTTCTTTGTTGCAGGCTACGGCAAGCGTTGTAAGTAGAAATAAAACACCAAATACTTTCAAATTACATTTCATGTGCAAATAGTTTATAATTTATCTGTTAACCCCAGTAAATTTAAAAAACAAAGTTTTATTATGCAAATAAATATCAACATTCCGAGTAAATATAATTACACTTTTTCTATAGTACTCTGCTTTTTGTTTTATCTGTGCGTGTTTTATTTACACAATCTGATATAGTCGTGCAATATATTGATAATAACATTATTGCAAAAAAAGAACATTTAACAACGCTGCGACCTTTTCAGGATTACCTCCCATTGGTCGGTGATCCTGAAAAGGTCGCGGAAAACAGCCCAAGAATGAAGAACCCCTCCGGGCTATGCCCTTAGGGGTTTATTTTTGCTGCTCCCAGGATTACGTCGCTGCGCGCCGTGATCCTGAAAAGGTCGCAGAAAACAGCCCAAAAATGAAGAACCCCCAAGGCTTTGCCTTGATGGTTTATTATTTTGCTTCCTCCCCCAAGCAAGCTCGGGCCGGAGCAAAATAACAAACCCCCCTTGCTTTTGGCAAGTGGGGTTCTTCATTCTTGTAGCGCGACCCAGGATTGAACTGGGGACCTCATGATTATGAATCATGCGCTCTAACCAGCTGAGCTATCGCGCCGCGAATTGAGGTGTAAAAGTAATACATTTTTGGAAAGTGGCAAGTTCTTTGGCGGTTTTATTTAACTTTGAGTAGAGTGTTTTACATTATGATTAAGCATAAGATATTATATATAAGCCGATACGTGGTTATTGCGATGGTTCTGATCACTCTGTTTTCCGGGGCCGGTATAGTTATGGGGACGGTAGAACAGGAGTGCGTAAACGTAAAGATGGGAGTAGACTGTGAGGAGTATAATTGTGTGAAACGGTCTACTAAAAACAATTTCTCCACATTTACAGATTCAGCAAATACAGATAGTCTCTTTCAACGGGAAGATTTTCGTGAGAGGGTCGCGGAGAGTGTGCGGTGGCAGATGAAAAACTATCCGGAGTCGAGGCTTATAGATCTGTATAAGAACTTCTTTCAGGATAAGTTCGGGCCGGGTCACATTATTGCCGATACTGCTTCTGCCGGTGCATATCTCCGTCGTGAACTGGCCGAGGTGAATGGTAAGTCGCAGCATGAATATGTTGAGGTAACGGGTTGGGAGGGTAATTTTGTGAGGGTAGATCTGGCTGTCATTAAGGACAACATAATTAGTTATGACCAGTTTTTTGATGCCTTCATCAAAAGCGCCTCTCTTGCCAAAACTCCTTCTGCAGATGACTGGAAGCGGGAGTGGCAAGAGATTGAGTCTGTTATAAGGCAGTTGTTTCCTGATATCCCATTTATTAAAGAAGACTCAAAGGCATTGGAAACTCTGTTGTCACAAGGGAAATATGTAGTACACCACAGCAAGGATTATGCTGACAGGTACAAACCGCATTACAGATTGATTCGCAGGAAAAACTACCTTGAAGTTTCCCACGTACTTTAGCGATCTGCCAGTTAAAATAAGACATTGCTGTTTATCAGCTGTTTATAAAATTATTTTCTCGGAATTTTGATCGATCATATTTTACATGTACCTTATAATGAACAACATGCTAAAACAACTGGCAGATAAAACCTACGTTGAAAATTTGTATTGAGGAGGATTCAAAGAGCTCAAGATGGTATGTGTCGGCAAGATTTGCCTCCACATGGTTTTATAATCAGCTGCAGATTAGGCGTTTACTAATGGCTCTGCCAGAGTGAGTAGTATATGCATGATATACAGGTACTTGAAAAATGGTCTGGAAATCAATTAAATACACAATATGCAAAGTATCAATGCATTAGATGGATTATTAAAGTGTTAGTACAATTAAGTTCTGCAGAAATCGGAATTAGTCGACAAAATTGCTACAAATACCGCTTATCCCTGCATGAGACCTCAAACTGCACCAAAGTGTCAAAACGAAAAACCATAAAATAAAAATAATTCAAAAAAATATAATTGAAAATCTCAGTTTAACAACAGATAATGTTGCACTTAACCATGTGGGACAACTCCCTTGAAGTTTTTTGCAAACTTCTGATATATAGACCTTAATAATTTTTTTCACAAAAAATATGCGGAGATATTTTTTTTGTAATTAGTAGGATGTCAAATAGATACTAAAAACTTCAAGGAAGTTTTTATCGTTGAGGTAGTTTTTAGCAACACAGCGATTTACATGGAAATGCAAGTACTATCGAAATGATTTTGATAATTCAAACATACGAATATCCTGTAAGTGTCTTATTGAAAGAAATTTGCTAAAACTACTGCAACGCTCCGTGCTGCAAGGGAGTTTTTTTGACTTCCTCACCTATTGGCGCCCCAGCAAAACAGTAACATATGCTGCGATTCCCTCTTCTCTGCCAACAAAGCCAAGTTTCTCGGTTGTGGTTGCCTTGATAGAAATCTGATCCATGGCCACACCAAGCAATACGGCAAGCATTGTGCGCATTTCCGGTATGTACCGTGCTATTTTTGGTGATTGCAGCGCGACAGTGATATCGGCATTTATAAGAGAGAAACCATACTCCCTAATCATAGAGTAGACCCTCGTTAATAATATCTTGCTGTCTATACCTTTGAACGCTTTTGAAGTATCAGGGAAATGGGTTCCGATATCGCCCAGTGCCAACGCCCCCAGAAGTGCGTCGCATAAAGCGTGTATAGGAGTGTCCCCGTCCGAATGGGCCACGCAACCTTTTGAATGATTGATCTTTATACCACAAACCCATAATGGGCGACCCTCTGCCAGAGCATGTACATCGTAGCCGTTTCCTATCCTTAAATCCATATCAGTTTTTTATTGTCAGGTAAAGTTATAACAAAATTCCTACATAAATTGTTATCTTTGTACAAAGGAATTCCATAAAGGAATGCTTGATAAAAATGGGATTTAATTTTAGTTTGTTCAGTCTGCCCAAACACAGGGCATTTAACTATCAGCCACTTTATTTCGATGAGAAGAAAGAGGCAATGGAAGAGCGTTTTTCCCGTCTTCACGAAGAGGAAAAAGGAAAGGACCCCGGATATATTCCCGGAAGGCTGCTTCGAAGCAAATTAAGAAAAACTGTTTATCAAAACCGACGTTCACCCGGTTCTGTTATGCTTAACAGAATTATAATCATTGTTTTCTTAGTTGTACTGCTTGTTGCAGGATATTATCTGTCCAAGTCTTTAGGACTGTTTTTCGCTACAATCGGCTAATGCTAAAAGTCCTTCCCAGCCATATTTCCAATCTCATAGCCGCAGGTGAAGTGGTCCAGAGACCGGCTTCAGTTGTAAAAGAGCTTATGGAAAATGCCGTGGATGCCTCTGCAACACAAATACAGGTTGTTGTAAAGGATTCGGGCAGGACGCTCATACAAATAATCGACGACGGCGAGGGCATGACGCCTCAGGATGCAAAAACTGCTTTTCTCAGACATGCAACCTCCAAACTGACAGAGATTGAAGATCTCGACCATCTTAGCACATTCGGGTTCCGCGGAGAGGCACTTGCTTCTGTGGCAGCCGTTTCGGAGGTATCTTTAAAGACACGCAGAGAGGGTGACCAGATGGGTTACGAAGTGAGGTTTGCCGAGTCTAAGCTTATATACGAATCGGAGGTATCCACACCCAAGGGCAGTAATTTTATAGTCAGGAATATATTTTACAACGTACCTGCAAGAAGAAAATTCCTTAAATCGGACTCAACCGAATACCGTCAGATTGTATCGGAATTCACAAGGGTTGCAATAACTCGCCCCGATATCTCATTCAAACTCACCCACAACGGCTCTGAAATATTCAACCTGCCCCCATCCAATCAGAGACGCCGGATACAAGATGTTGCAGGACGGGAACTGGGCAGAGAACTTGTAGATTTGCATGTAGATACATCTCTAATAAAAATACGCGGCTATATTGGCAAGCCGGAAGATTCAAGAAAAACACCCGGAAATCAGTATTTCTTTGTCAACAACAGATACTTCAGAAGCTCATACTTTCAGAAGGCCGTTCTAAAGGCCTATGAAAACCTCATACAGGAGGGCACCCTCCCATCTTTCTTCATTTTCTTTGAGGCCGACACAGATAAGATTGATGTGAATATACACCCCTCAAAAACTGAAATTAAATTCGAAGACGAATTTGCAATTTTTGATATTTTGCGCTCTGTTGTAAGAGAATCTCTAGGTAAGAATTCATTCATGCCAAGCATAGACTTCGACCAGGAGGGTGCACCCGAGATACCTAAGGTGAACACAAGTTATTATGTTCCCTCTCCAAAAATCGACTACGACCCACTCTTTAACCCATTCAACGAAGAGTTTACGGAGAGACGTTTCCCCGATGACAACAAATCGTATGGGCGCGAACCATATTCACCACTCATAATGGATCCCGCAATTCCCCAGAAGCCTGTCTTGCAGGTAGCCGGGAAATATATAATAACCACAATAAAGTCGGGCCTTATCTTAATAAATATAAGACGGGCCACTGAGCGGATTTTATACGAAAAATACCTCGACACGCTCTCGTCTCATTCAGAAATCGTAAATCACACCCTGTTCCCAAAAACAATTGAACTTGACGACTACTCCTACTCTGTAATTATAGAGAACATTGGCATTTTAGGGAATCTAGGCTTTGATATACGTGCCGGGGCAGATAACAGCAGAAAGAATTGTGTTGAGATCTCCGGAATTCCTGACGGTGTGTCAGATGAGCCCGAAGTCATTAATGAACTAATAGACAAGCTTGTATTTGACCTTACAGAGCTTGGCAGGGATTTTGGTGAAGCATCACGTGAGAGGTTCGCAGCTTCGCTTTCACATGCAGCAGCATCCGGCAGACAAGAGACGCTTAACAACCTCGAAGCTCAAATTCTTATAGACTCTCTTTTTGCATGCAGGGAACCTGCTGTCACACCCGGCGGTAAACCATGCACAGCAATGATAACACTGGAGGAGCTTGAGAAACGCTTTAACTAGATTACTTTATAATTGATAAAAATATAACCATGATGTACGATAACCGAGGCTCCGGATTTTTCACCAGCATGCCCCCTGTAATTAAAAACTTGCTGATAATTAATTCACTGATGCTTTTAATTACATATCTCACAGGGGAATTCATGTATGAAAAGTTTTCTCTTTTTTACTTTGAATCTCCATTGTTCAAACCTTATCAGCTTATCACCCACATGTTCATGCACGGAGGTTTTGTCCACCTTTTCTTTAACATGTACTCGTTGGTGATATTCGGCGTTGCACTTGAACATGTATGGGGCAGCAAGAAATTTTTCCTTTACTATATGGTCACCGGATTAGGTGCAGCAGCCCTGCATTCACTTGTAATGTACATAGATGCATCTTCTCTGATGTCCGCTGCGCAAGCAGGGAACATGGAGGCTGCTCAAAGTCTTCAGACACTTATGTCCACCCCAACTGTAGGTGCATCAGGCGCTGTTTACGGAGTTTTGCTTGCCTACGGAATGCTCTTCCCTAACAATGTACTTCAGTTGATTTTCCCGCCGGTTGCTCTTAAGGCAAAATGGTTCGTCCTTATTTTTGGTGCAATAGAACTTGCGTTAGGTATCTCAAACACAGGAGGCAATGTGGCACATTTTGCCCACCTTGGTGGTATGATTTTCGGATATTTCCTTATTATTTACTGGAAAAAGAATAACAGAATGTACTTCTGATGAAGAAAAGAAAAAAGGGAGCAAGGTCGCCATGGCCGATTGCCTTGGTTTTCAGATTAGTACTGATAGTATCGGCACTTGCTCTTCTAATTTCATACATCTCAATTTACATCAATCCTTCTCTTACGTCGGTTCCTCTGTTTTTCGGGCTTTACTTCATCCCCCTTGTCATGCTAAATGTGTTCCTTCTGATAGTCGGTCTCATCCGCCGCTCAGGTGCAACTTGGATCACATTTGTAATTCTCCTTCCATCGATCCTCTTTGCAGACCTTTTTGTAAGGTGGGGGAAACCCGATGAAGGAGAGAAAGGTATAGCATTAAAGGTTTGCACATACAATGTAGGTCTCTTTGCCCAAGACAAAAAGCATGGCAGACAAGAGCTTCTTGCCAGCGTGGCCGGTTTTATAGCAAAGGAGCAGCCCGAGGTCGTATGCTTTCAGGAGTTCTATATAAATGACACTGCCGACATCCGTAAGGCATTCACAGACTATCCGTATATCTTCTACCACTTTTTCAGTCCGAGGGTCGGAGGAAAGTTCGGTAACCTTACATTGAGTAAGTTCCCAATTACTTCGAGCGGGAAAATCACATTCAAAGGGAGCACAAACCTTTGTATATATACAGATATAGAGCACTTTGGCAAAATAATACGTCTCTATAACACCCATCTGGAATCTCATTCTATCTCATTCACTGCCCTCATCAAGAAGATGAGCAAGAGCGATAAGGTTTCTGAGGATATCTTTGACATGCACGACAAAATGGCAAGCACATTCAAAAAAAGAGCGCTTCAGGTAGATTCTATTGCATCACATGCCTCCAATAGTGAGTATCCGGCAATTATATGCGGAGACTTCAATGACACGCCAATGTCATATACCTACCACAACCTTACAATTGACAAACAAGACAGCTTCAGGGAGTCGGGCAAAGGGTTCAGCGCAACTTATTCCTACTTGTGGCCCCTGCTCAGAATTGATTACATTCTATACCCCCGCTACTTCTGGAGCATGAGCCATACTACCCGGAGAATATCCTATTCAGATCATTATCCAGTCATTTCTGTAATTATCATACCTTAAACATGGAACTAAACCAGGCAATAAACGAGGCAATAAAGGTCCTCAAGGCAGGTGGCGTAATCTTGTATCCTACAGACACTATATGGGGTCTGGGTTGCGACGCCACAAATCCTGCAGCAGTAGAAAAGATTTATAATATTAAAAAAAGGGCCGACAGTAAAAGCCTCATAACTCTTGTAGACGGACTCGACATGCTATACCGTTACATTAAGGAGGTTCCGGAAATTGCATGTCAGCTTATCGAAGTGAGTGACAGCCCTATGACAATTATCTACCCCGGAGCCATAGGTCTTGCCCCAAACATTGTGGCAGAAGACGGATCGGCAGGAATAAGAATACCAGAACACCCTTTTTGCCAGCAATTGATATCGAGGTTCAGAAGGCCAATAGTATCAACATCTGCAAACATCTCGGGCGAGAATGCTCCTACCGGTTATCATGATATAGACGATGAGATTGTAAATTCTGTTGATTGGATAGCAGATCCTATGCTTGAAGAGGGGTCAACAGGAAAGCCATCATCAATAATAAAGCTTGGACTTGGTGGTCAGATTAAGATAATAAGAAACTGACCAATATTATCTTGGACTTCCCCAAAAATATATTGCAGCAACGGTGGTGAGAGCGGCTGTTTCTGTTCTCAAACGTGATTCTCCCAATGTTATTGGCAAAAATCCGTGAGATACTGCAAGATCCACTTCATCCGTCGAGAAGTCACCCTCAGGCCCTATAAGGATAAGGAATCTATAATCTTTCTTCTCGTCCTTTTCTTCCTTAAGGTTGGATTCCAGTAATCTTACAAGGTCCGTTCTGCTCCCTTCGTTACAGTGGGCAATCAGCTTTAGTCCTTTAAACCCGTCCGAGTCCATTATGAACTTCTTTGCTGTGGTTATAGGGTTAAGCACGGGAATCTGTGCCTTTAACGACTGCTTTGTTGCAGAGAGAAGGATCCTCTCCCCTCTTTCCGGCTTGAATACCTTTCTCTCCGAATGATCTCCTATTATTGGGGTAAGCTCATCCATTCCCAGCTCTGTTGCCTTCTCCATGAACCACTCGTACCTCTCCAGATTCTTGGTTGGTGCAACTGCCATATGAAGGAAATAGTTCCTTGTCATATAGTTCAGAATACTCTCTTTTATTGTTATTTTGCATGTATTGCCGGCACTATCCGTTATCTCTCCCTTGTAGATGCCGCCTTTGCCGTCGATAAAACTTATCTCGTCTCCCCTCTTGTGTCTAAGCACCTTAACACAGTGCTTCGATTCCTCCGGATCGAGTATGGCTTCTGAGCCCGAAATATTATTTGAAAAAAAGAGTTCCATATATAATACAAATATATATAAAAAGGTTATTTTTGTCTGCAATCACTTAAACTTAGTTATGAAAACCGCCATCACAAACAGGTACACAGCACTTGACGTGCTTAGGGGAATGACTATTGCCGGTATGATACTGGTTAACAATCCCGGCTCCTGGGGGAAAATCTTCCCTCCTTTGAAACATGCCGCCTGGAGTGGATGTACTCCTACAGATCTTGTATTCCCGTTTTTTCTGTTCATTGTAGGAGCAGCTCTTTCATTCGCTTTTGCAAAATACAACGACTCTCTTAATGCCAGCTCCCTCAAAAAGATCGTTAAAAGAGCATTTTTTATCTTTCTTACCGGTCTTGCCCTTAATGCATTTCCATTTTATCCAATATCGACCGACCCTGCTCTTAGCTGGGGTGCTAATTATATGGATTACCTGAATCATATAAGGATTTTCGGAGTACTCCAGAGAATTGCTCTGTGTTATCTTGTGGGTGGCATTTTGGCCCTTTGGTTGCATAAACCGGCAAAAATGATGGTTGGCATGGGAGTGCTCATATTCCTGCACTGGCTCATACTTGTCACATTCGGCACAGAGAGTCCATTCTCAATAATGGGAAATATTTCCGGACCAATTGATGTTTCTCTTATTGGCGACAACCATATATATCACGGTTTTGGAGTTCCTTTCGAACCGGAGGGTCTTCTAGGTGTATTGTCGGGCTCTGCTACTGTTCTTCTGGGGTACCTTATCGGGAGTATAATACGCAAGAGCGAACAAAAGATAGATGCAGTGGGGGCATTATACACAATAGGTCTTGTTTCGCTGGCAGTTGCCCTGGTTCTGAACACCTTCATCCCAATAAACAAACCATTGTGGACTCCTTCGTATGTATTTTATGCGGGTGGATGGTCAATACTGATGCTTGCATTTTTTATCTACCTGATAGATATAAAGGGCAAAGAGAAGTTCTTCTTCCCGTTCAAGGCCCTTGGCCTGAATCCTCTTTTCGCATTTGTAATGGCCGGTATCTTTGCTAAAACACTGGGCAGGATAATAAAATGGACAACGGTTATAGTACAGGACGACGGATCTACAAAAGAGGTTACAACATCTGCAGCATCCTGGGCATATCAGCATCTGTGTGTCCCTCTGCTTGGGCATAATGAATGGGGTTCTCTTATGTATGCAATATGCTATGTGGCAATATTTACAGCTATGGCAATTTTCCTTTACAAGAAAAAAATAGTCATAAAGCTATAACTTAAAGTCTTAATAATGGCATACATAGGACTTCTGTCTGATACTCATACCCTCTTTGATAACAACCTTAAGGAATTCTTGAAGGATACCGACGAAGTCTGGCACGCAGGTGATTTCGGCAACCTTGAGGTGTCCGACAAAATATCCTCTTTCAAACCCCTGAGGGGTGTTTACGGGAACTGCGACGGCTATGATATCAGGCTCATACATCCATATATCCAGAACTTTGAACTGGGGGGTATGAGGTTTCTGATGATGCATATTGGAGGATACCCGGGCAGGTATGATTATAAGGCACTTCAACTGATAGCCGCCCACAAGCCCGACGTTTTTATATGCGGGCACTCGCACATTCTCAAGGTAATAAACGACAGGCAAAACAATCTTATCTGTATAAATCCCGGTGCCGCAGGCATAGAGGGGTTTCATGTTGTAAGAACGGCAATCAGGTTCAAGGTAGAAGGTGGTGCCCTGCACGATCTGGAGGTTGGTGAGTGGGCAAAAAGATTATAACAAATTCGAATATATCAACAATTTTAAAATCATCAATAATGAAAAGAGTCGTATTACTGTTCTCGTTAATCCTCTCCGGAGTCATTGCCATGGCGCAGCAGACACCGGTCACTACTGCCAATTACGATCTGGCAGCAAGATTCTCCCCAAAAAAGGTTGCTAAAATGGTATTCTCTACAAAGGTACAACCTATGTGGTTTAAGAATTCTGATAAGTTCTGGTATACATATCAGACTCCGGAAGGAACATTCTACTATATTGCCGACCCTGCCTCCGGTACAAAAAGACAAGTCTTCGACAATGCAAGACTGGCTGCTCAGCTTACTGAGATTGTGAAGGACCCTTTTGATGCGCAAAACATCCCTATCTCCAAATTGAAACTTGTAGATGATAAAAAATTCACCTTCGAAATAAAAAGCACGGTAGAGGTAGAGGTTAAAGACGAAAAGACCAAGAAGCCAAAAAAGGAGAAAAAAGTTCATGGTTTTGAATACGATATACAGAGTAACACTCTTACAGAAATTAAAGACTATAAGGCAGATAAACCTTACCCAAGATGGGCAAGCATCTCCCCCGATAAGAAATATGTTGTTTTCTCCAGAAACTTCAACCTTTATTCCATGGACATGGAGAACCTTGAGAAGGCCAGAAAAGATGAGGAAGATTCTACTATTGTGGAACAACAACTTACAACAGAAGGCACAAAAGATTTCGGCTTCGGTTCGGGTGAGTCTGACGTGAATGCAACCGAAAAGGATAAGAAGAAGCGAACAGGTGCCTACATTACTTGGTCCCCCGACTCAAAAAACTTCGCATTTATCCGTACCGACAACTCTAAGGTAAAGGATTTATGGGTTATTGATGTCCTTGCAGAACCACGCCCTAAACTGGAATCCTACAAGTATCAGATGCCGGGCGAAAAAGAATCTCCTGTGGAACATCTCTATTTATTCAATATGGAGAGCAAAAAATACAAAGAGATTAAAAGTGCAAGATTTAAGGATCAGGACCTGAGGATAAGCACCACCCCTGTTTTGCAAAAGGATATGAGCAACGACTATAACCATAATATCTGGCTCGGCAACGCTCAAAAATTCTATGTTTCGAGAGTCAGCAGAGATCTCAAGAAAATTGACGTTTGTATTGCAGACATTACTGCAGACACCTTGAAGACTCTTGTAGAGGAGCGCATGAACACATATGTAGAATCAAGGCCCCTTAAACTTGTCAACGACGGAAAGGAGTTCATACAATGGTCAGAAAGAACCGGCTGGTCTCATCTGTATCTCTACGACGAGAACGGGAAACTGAAAAATTCTATAACATCGGGTGAATACCATGTAGAAGATGTTTTAGCAGTGGACCAGACACAAAAAGTTGTATACTTTATTGCCAATGCAAAAGAGGCAGGCGAAAATCCTTATTACACACACTTGTACAGAGTAAACATGGACGGCAGCAACCTGAAGCTACTTAACTCAGGTGATTTCAACCACGAAACTGTCAGTTCTGACAACGGGAAATACTTTGTAGACAACTTCTCCCGCGTAAATACAGAGCCAAAATCGGCTTTGTATGACAATACCGGACGCAAGATACTTGATCTTGAAAAGACCGACCTTAGTCTCCTTTTTGCAGCCGGCTACAAATTTCCGGAGCTCTTTAAAGTTAAGGCCGGAGATGGTGTTACAGACCTGTATGGCGTAATGTACAAACCTTTCGACTTCGATTCCACAAAGCTCTATCCAATAATTGAGTATGTATATCCCGGCCCTCAGACAGAGGCCGTGAATGCTTCGTGGGCTAAAGGAATGGACAGGGTGGACCGTCTTGCACAGTTCGGATATATTGTAATAACTGTAGGAAACCGAGGAGGTCATCCGTCACGTTCTAAGTGGTACCATAACTTCGGATATGGCAACCTGAGGGACTATGGCTTGGAAGATAAGAAAATGGTTATTGAAAAGCTGGCCGCAAAACATCCGTTCATTAATATTCATAAGGTTGGAATTCACGGCCATTCGGGTGGAGGTTTTATGTCAACCGCAGCAATGCTTGTTTATCCCGATTTCTTCAAAGTAGCCGTATCATCTGCCGGAAATCACGAGAACAACATCTACAACAGATGGTGGAGCGAGCAACACCATGGAATCCTTGAGTCAATCTCAGAAAAAGGAGATACTACCTTCAAATACAGCATAGACAAGAACTCTGCTATAGCTAAAAACCTTAAGGGGCACCTTTTGTTATCCAGTGGCGACATAGACAATAATGTTCATCCCGGCAACACACTCAGGATGGTAAATGCGCTCATCCGTGCAAACAAAAGGTTCGACATGATCCTGCTTCCCGGTCAGAGACACAGCTTCGGGGACATGGCAGAATATTTCTTCTGGAGGTCCGCGGACTACTTTAATCAATATCTTATTGGTGATTACAGAGATGAGACCGACATAGTTCAACTCAATAACAACTAAGGTCATAATAACTATACTACACTCCATAGGGCGGTGTAGTATAGTTATATTTTCTTGTTTGTCTGTTCTTTATAAATTTGACCCTGATTTTGGTATAGAATAATCAATTTTTTTTAGATTTGCTGACTCATAAAACGAATAAAAATGAAACTAAGAAAATTTTCACTATTTCTGTTAGCCAACCTTGTTGGTCTAAGCCTTATGGCAGAGGGTTATCAAATCAATTCTCAAAGTACCCGCCAGGTAGGTATGGGTCATTTGGGAACGGCTCTCAAACTCGGAGGGGAGAGTATGCTCTTCAATCCTGCAGGTCTTTCATTCATGAATAGTAAGATAGATGTCTCACTTGGTATGACAGGTATCTTTTCGAAAGTATCTTATACAGACATTGCCGGCAGCTGGACCACAGACACTCACAACCCTATGGGAACGCCAATTTTCGGTTATTTTGGATTTAAATTGTCTGACAAATTCTTTGCCGGTGTGAGCATTACCAACCCTGCCGGGAACAGCTTAGACTGGCCCGATAACTGGAGAGGATCTCATCTGGTTCAGAACATTTCTCTTAAAGCATATTCTGTACAACCGACTGTTTCCTATAAGTTCAGCGAGAAGTTCAGCATTGGAGCGGGCCTTATGGTCGATTTCGGAAGTTTTGAATTGAACAAAGGTCTTCTGCCTGTTGGTGGACTTAACGGATACTTAGCAAGCCCTGTTTTCCCTAATGCATATAAAGCAATCATCAGAAATGCAGACGGTATCACTCCAATTTCTGCGAACCTTACAGGTAAGGCCGGTGCTGCATTTGGATTCAATGTTGGTATACTTTACAGTCCAAATGAAAAATGGAGCTTTGGTATATCATACAGGTCTAAGGTTATGCTCGATGTAAAGGAAGGTGCCACAACTTTGAGTTATGCCACTCCTGAGCTTAAAACCCTTATAACAACCCTGGCCACTCCTCCTGCAACATCAAATCCATTATACAACCCTTCAATTGCAGGTGCTGTGTCGCTTGACGGAAAAGCTTTTGACGCTTCTCTTCCTGTACCATCAAACCTTAATGTAGGCGTTGCATACAAGGCAACCAAAAAACTCCTTCTCTCTGCTGAGTTGCAGTATGTAGGATGGAAAGCTTATGACACACTTGCCATTAAGTTTACAACCATGACTTCAAAATCAATTAAGAATTACAAAAACTCTATGATTTACAGGGTTGGCGGTGAGTACAAAGCTTGTGACAAGATGACTGTAAGACTCGGCTTTATCTACGATTCCACTCCAGTGGACAAGGCATATTACAGTCCTGATGGCCCCGGAGCTAATAAAATCAGCCTTACTGCAGGTCTTACCCTGCAACCGGTAAAGAAATTTGCGATTGACTTAGGGTTCCAGTATCTCAACGGCGAAAAGACTCGTGGCGCTCTTCCTCAGGCAGCTCCAATGACTGCTTTTCAGGGCGACTACAAAACTACAGCGTTCCTTCCTTCTTTAGGTCTTAGATTCAACTTCTAGAAAAAAAGAGTACTTTTGCATAGGGAAAATTGACTATGCCAAAGATTATTTCAGTAGCAGAATTTTTAGAAAGAGGTAATTCTCTTCCAATTATAGATGTCAGGTCCCCGGGTGAATATGAACATGCTCATATCCCCGGGGCTCTTTCTTTACCCCTCTTTTCAAATGAAGAGCGGGCAGAGGTAGGCACTATCTACAAACAGAGGGGAAGGGTACAAGCTGTACAGAAGGGCCTTGAATTTGTCGGTCCCAGGCTTAAGGATTTTACTAAATTCGCACTTAAACTCCATAGCGATGAGTTGCTGATTCATTGCTGGAGAGGAGGAATGCGCTCCTCTGCAATGGCTTGGCTGCTGGAGACTGTAGGGATAAACTGCACTCTTCTAAAGGATGGCTACAAAGCGTACAGGAACCATGTACTCGAAACATTCGATTTATCATTCAAGATTATACTTTTAGGAGGATATACAGGATCTGGCAAAACTGAGATACTTTATGCACTAAGGGAGGCCGGAGAACAAGTTGTTGACCTTGAGGGATTATCGAATCATAAGGGTTCGGCCTTTGGTGCACTTGGACAGGAGAATCAACCCTCATCTGAACAGTTTGAAAATACCCTTAGCGCAGAATTGAGAAGGTTAGATAAAGGAAAGATTGTCTGGATCGAGGACGAGAGCAGGAATGTGGGAAAAGTAACCATCCCACAGGGTTTATGGGACCAGATGAGGATGGCAAAGCTGATAAGGGTAGACACTTCCTACGAAATCCGTCTCTCCCGGTTGATGCGCGACTACTCTTGTTTTGATACAGATGGGCTGATTGCTTCAATAAAGAAAATTGAAAAGAGGCTCGGTTTCGACAAGTGTAAGTTTGCCATAGAGGCATGCCTTAGCGGTGACCGTGATGCAGCAGCCAGAATCTGCCTCAACTATTATGATAATGCCTACGGCAATCAGCTGGTTACCCGGTTTGGTGAAAACCAGACGCTCTTGCCTCATATAGAGGTAAGCACACTTGACGGTGCCTCAGCAGTAACGGAACTTAAATCAATATCATCAGCTTTAGACCTATAATATTTTTATGAGCATTAAAGAGATAAACAGTAAAATAGCAGTCATCATAAACCGTAACGGTATGGGTGATGCTCCTTTGGAACTTAGCCACACTCTGGTTAAGAATTACCTTACACTAATTCACCAGGAGGAGAGATATCCGGCCTATATCTGTCTATATGGCGATGGGGTTAAACTCACCTGCGAAGGTTCCCACATTATTGATGAACTTAAGGCTCTGGAAGCAAAAGGCACAAAAATCATTATCTGCAAGACATGTCTGGTCTTCAACAACCTGCTCGACAAAGTGAAGGTTGGTGCTATCGGCACAATGCTCGACATTATTGATATCCAACATAACAGTACGAAAATAATCAATCTGTAATCCATATTTTCATGTCAGATACTATTCGATTGACACAATTCAGCCCAGGAGCGGGGTGTGGCTGTAAGATTGCTCCAAAGGACCTTGAGGAGATTTTGAAAAACAGCCGTTCAGGTAAGGTTTTTGAAAACCTTCTGGTAGGGAACGACAGCAAGGACGATGCTGCTGTCTTTGATATTGGAGGAGGCAGGGCAATTGTCTCAACAACAGACTTCTTTACCCCTATTGTTGATGACCCCTTCAATTTTGGAAGGATCTCTGCAACAAATGCAATTTCTGATATATACGCAATGGGTGGTGTGCCACTTATGGCTATTGCCATTTTAGGATGGCCACTTGACAAGCTACCGGCTGAGATTGCCGGTGAGGTTATCTCGGGAGCCCGGTTTGTCTGCGACCTCGCAAACATTCCATTAGCCGGGGGACATAGCATAAACAGTGCAGACCCCATTTTCGGTCTTGCAGTAACAGGTATGGTAGAGAGTGATCATATAAAGAAAAACAACACAGCAACAGAGGGGTGTGTGCTTTTTCTAACCAAACCTATAGGCATTGGGCTGGTAAGTACCGCCGAAAAGTTCGGACTGGTCAAGGAGCAGGACAGAGCGGTAGCACTACAGCTGATGACAACTCTCAACAAACCCGGAGCAGAAATTGCCCACATAGAAGGAGTTAAAGCTCTAACAGATGTAACCGGATTCGGGTTGCTGGGCCATGCACTTGAGATGGCAGAGGGCAGTGGCTTCAAGGTTGTGATAGAGGTAGACAAAGTGCCCAAAATCGAAGGGGTCGATTTCTATATAGAGAATGAGTGCATTCCGGGTGGTACCCATAGAAACTTTGCCAGCTACGGTTCAAAAATCTCTCCTCTGACTGAAAAGCAAAAGGCTCTTCTTTGCGACCCACAGACAAGCGGGGGACTGCTCATTGCTGTTGAACCACAAAGCATTCCACAGCTTGAGAAGATTGCTTCAAGAGAGGGTTTTCCCCTTTACAGGATAGGCTATGTAGAAAATCAGGATGGTCTCTTTCCTGTTCAGATAAAATAGTATCTTTACTGAACTAACCCTAAAAAAATAAAACAATGAAACGACTCTTACTGCTAAGTCTTATAATTTGCCTTGCCTCTTCTCTCATGGCTCAGAAAATCATGACCGGAGCCGAGTCTCTTAGCGAATACCTGCCTCTCCTGCAAGGGAAGAGGGTTGCTGTGTTATCTAATCATACTGGCATGATTGGGAAGGTTCACCTGGTTGATTCTCTTTTGTCGCTTAAAGTGAATATAGTTGCAATTATGTCTCCTGAACACGGATTCAGGGGCGATGCAGATGCCGGCGAACATGTTGCAAGCTCTGTAGATACTAAAACCGGGATTCCTATCAGGTCGCTCTATGGCAGTGGCACTCCCGGACAGACTACAGCCGATCAGCTTAAGGATATTGATGTGTTGCTGTACGACCTTCAGGATGTGGGAGTGCGTTTCTACACATATATGACAACAATGGCCAGAATGATGGATGCTTGTGCCCAGAGTGGCAAGAAGATGATTGTCCTTGACAGGCCAAACCCAATTGGATTCTATGTTGACGGGCCAATTCTGGACATGAAGTACAAGAATGGCGTTGCCTGGCTGCCTGTTCCTACAGTTCACGGGATGACCCTTGGTGAACTGGCAGGAATGATCAATGGCGAAAAGTGGCTGACAAACGGCATCCAGTGTGATATTACAGTAATAAGGTGCAAAAACTACACTCATGCATCTATGTATGTGCTGCCTGTCAAACCATCTCCAAACCTGCCCGACATGCGCTCAATATACCTCTACCCCTCTACCTGCTACTTCGAAGCTACACCGGTTAGCCTTGGACGGGGAACAGACAAGCCTTTCCAGTTATACGGCCATCCGAATATGAAGGGATACGATTTCAAGTTTACACCAAGGAGTGTTCCCGGAGCCAAAACTCCTCCACAACTGAACAGAGAGTGCTATGGTGTCGATTTGAGGACAAAGCCGTCTGTAGAAGAGATAAACAAAGCCGGAATAAACCTTGAATATGTGATTGATGCATACAACAACCTTAACCTGGACGACCATTTCTTCCGATCAGCTTTTGAATCTCTTATAGGTCAGGGTTATGTAAGGAAAATGATAAAAGAGGGAAAATCTGCTGCCCAGATTAAAGCAATGTGGGCCGACGATGTTGCCAAATTTAAAATTCAGCGTAAGCCATATCTTTTGTATCCGGAAAAATAATACTGCGGCACCTCAAAAGGTGATTTCGCGTGATTCGTCATCAAGAACAGATATATGCACCTTAAGACAATTATCGGGCAGTATCTGTTCTATTTTTTCCGGCCACTCAATAAGGCAGAGTTCCCCGCTGTCGATGAACTCCTCAAAGCCAATGTCAAACGCCTCTTCAAGCTTGTTTATCCTGTAAAAATCAAAGTGATATATCGGTTTTCCATCAGCACTTCTATACTCGTTTATAATTGTGAAGGTGGGGCTATTTACACTGTCCGGAACACCAAGGGCACTACATATTGCTTTTGTAAATGTGGTCTTGCCGGCTCCCATGGCTCCATATAAAGCTATTACCTGTCTCTCCTGCTTCAATGAGAGAAATTCTCTTGCCGCTCTGTCAATATCTTTAAGACTCCTTATTATTATCTTGTTGCTCATAAAATACTCTTCTGTAATATGTCGCAAAGATATGAATTCTGACGAATCAAAATTATTGGATAACACCTTTTTGCTTTTAATGGATATTAAGTGAGAAAAACAATAATTAATTTCAAAAATGAAAAGAATCTTATTTATTCTGTCCATCGTACTTTCATCGATGACAGCTGTAGCTCAAGGCATTAACTTTGAAGACCTGACATTAGATCAGGCAATCGCAAAAGCAAAGGCAGAAAACAAACTCGTATTCATAGACAGCTACACCGATTGGTGCGGACCGTGCAAAATGATGGCAAAAGATATTTTCCCGATGAAGGAGATGGGAGACTATTTTAACCCGAAATATATCTCGATATCGTCTAATGCAGAGAAAGGTGAAGATGGTCCGGCTGTAAGAGCAAAATTCGGAATTAAGGCATACCCGACATTTGTAATTCTGGACGGTGATGGCAACATGATTCACATGTTTGCGGGAGGAGTTCTTAGTCTTGCATTTATCGACAAGGTTGAGGAGTCGTTCAATCCCGACAAAGCCTTTGGTAATCTCCAAAAGCGCTACAATTCAGGAGAGCGGGACAAAAAACTTGTTGCCAATTATATACAGGCTCTCATGGGAACGTACACAACAGACGTAACTAAAATGATCGACGAGTTTGCTAACTCTCTTAGCGAAAAAGAGCTTATATGCGACGAGTGTCTGTTTATATTCGATGATTTAGCGCGCTTAGAGTCACCAAGAGGGAAGTTCCTTATAGAAAACATAGAAAAATTCCGCAATGCCATTGGTCGTGAAAAGATTGACAATGTAGTTAAGAAAAAATTCTCGGCATATTATGGTGGAGTTCTCGGAAAACAGAGAGTTATTAATGCTGCAGAAATTGAGCAGGTAAACAAACAGTTGCTACCATTGAACCTGACGAAGGCTGAGATTTTGCCGCTTTATCAGGCTGCTATGTCTTCATTACTAAATAAACAGGGTGGAGATGAAATGATGAAGCTGATAAAGAGCACTGCTCCCAAAGTAGAGAAGAACGAAATGCTTATCTTTTTCTATTTTACAATTCCGGCAATCAGCGAGATATGGACCAAAGAACAGATAGACGAACTTTTGGCAATGGTAGACAGTGACGACATACGCACTAGAATCGTCAAATCACTTGAACGCGTGAAAAAGTAAAAAGTGATCAAATGAGAAAATAGGTGGAGCTAAAAAGTCTCCGGTTGTATGGATTAGCGTAATAGCCTGCAAGGGCATTGCAAAAGATGTATTTGGGCACCCACTTCGTGAGTGTAGCGAAAAAAAAACAAGTAGTGCCCCCTGTCTCTGATATGCGTTGGCAAATTCTAGGGGGGCGCCTTTGTTTTTAGCGAAATGAACGAATAGTGGGTAAATGCGGTTGCATGCCCTTGCAGGCTATTACGCTAATCCACAAAAAGAGATGTCTACACCTATTTTCCCATTTGAACAGTAAAAGAATTACAGGCAGAACAAAAAGATAAAGCTGTTAATATTTTTAAGCTCCTCCCGGAGCGAGTTATAGGCCTTGGTCTTCTGACTCTTTACAGTATTTATCGATATATCCAGAGCGTCGGCAATCTGTTCGACGCTCATGCCTGTCATCGAAAGCAGGATTATTTGACGGCGTCTCTCCGGCAGCTTCGAAACAGCTCGCGAAATCTCCCGATTGAATTCAATCTCGGTTATTCTTAAAAACAGATCATCACTCTCTTCGTTTCCAACGGAATCAAGATCCAAAGCGTGTTTGCTTCTGGTGATGCGTTTTATAGTATTATTTCTAAGCGACTTGTAGAAATATGCCTTGAAGTGGGTCTCATTATTGAAGATCTGCCGCTTGTTCCACATTTGGATAAACACCTCCTGTAGAATATCGTCTGCCGCCTCATCGTCTATCAGGAATGTCTTTACAAAACGACGTCCGGCCAGGAAAAATGCCCAGAACAGCTTTTCAAAAGAACGCTGATCTCCTTCGCGAAACCTTTGTATAATATCCTCCATAATAAGATGACAAAAGTATACTTTTTCTGATAACAACAAATTTTCAAAAAAAAAAGTTTTTTTTTTCACTATCCGATAACACCTTTTGCAGCTTTGTGGATTATAAAGACTAAATTAAAACGTCGTTTTGCCATGAGAAGATATTATGAATCAACCAGAATAGCGCAATTACTTGCAAAGTTTGCGACCAAAAATATTTCGGAGAGCGAAAGACAAGAACTCACATCTCTTGTAAAAGAGTCAGGAATAGGTATTGAGGAAATACTTAAGAAAACGGCTTATCAGAGTGCCGATGATTCAGAGATTGAAGAAGGGAAAAAGGTATGGGCCGCTGTTAAAGGCAATATTTCCCGTAAAAATCGTCTCACCGGAAACAGGTTCTTGCGTTATGCAGCCATTTTTGTTGTTGGTCTCGCTATCACAGCTGGAGCATTTCTGATGCGCAAAGGTGATATTTCTACCGACAAACCAATTACCCTGCTTGCAAACGAGACCGTACTTGAGTATCCTTCAGGAGAACGCGTATTACTTAACGATAAAACTGACATGACGGCAATTTTAAGGCAGATTCCAGCTCCCGGAGATGCACTTGCAGGAAAAGCAGTGGCAGAAATTTATAAAATAAAGGTTTCATACGGATCTACTCACACAGTTACCCTGGAAGACGGTACTACAATTATCCTATACCCCGAGTCTGAACTTCAGTTTCCATCATTTTTCAGCACTTCGGAGCGCTCAGTTACACTCACAGGGGAGGGCTATTTTGATGTAAAGAAAGATGCATCAAGGCCATTCACGGTCAATGCCGGAGATGCATCGGTGGTTGTTCTGGGTACAAGCTTCAATATTAGAGCATATAGCAATGAATCAACCACCGAGACAGTACTTGTGACAGGAAAGGTTGTTATGAACCAGACTGAATTACAACCCAACCAAATGGCAATCTTCAATCGCGGTAATCGTCAGGTTAGGGTAGAAAACATGGATGCATCTATCTACCGCGAAAGAGCACAGGGAATGTTCATATTCGAAAACAGGAGCCTCGACGAAATAATGCATGAATTTGGCCTGTGGTTCGGTTTCGAGTACAGCTTTGACGACAGTATGCTTAAAGACAAGATGTTCAGATTCAAACTTCCACGTACAGACGACTTCAACTACCTTATGAGCCTGATGGAGAAAACAGGCGAGCTCCGGTTCGAGGTATCTGGTAAAAATGTAAAAATACTACCGGGTAACGGTAACAACCAATAAAAAAACCACCCACTAACAGGAATTCGGCCAGGAATTCCTGTTAAATGAGCGGTGAGAGGATTTAACGGGTTCTTTTCCTCAAACCGGCTCCAGCAATGAAAACAGTTTTAGAACCCATCTAACCCAAACTTTAAAAGTATGAAAAAAAAATGGATCAATCGCACTTTTATTGCCATGCTTTGTTTGATCGGCCTGTTTCCGGTGCAGCTTTCTGCACAGAACAACCGACAGATAAACATCAATAAACAAAATGTCCCTTTCGAGGAGATTGTTCGCGATGTAGAATCGCAGACAGACTACACCTTTATGTTTAGCACAGAAATTGGCCGAGGTATCGGACGTATCAGTGTAAATGTTGCAAATGCTTCTATCAAGAGTCTGATGGATTTATTACTGGCAGGCAAACCGTATACATACCAGATAGAAGGCAAGGTAGTCATCCTCAGGGTCAAGAGTCAGCCGGCACAGAGCCCCGGCACTCAAAAACCTGTAAAAATAAGCGGTGTTGTTGCCGAAGCTAACGGCAAACCACTCCCGGGAGCAGCTGTACTTGTAAAGGGCAGCCAGAGAGGGGTGGTTACCGACGAAAATGGTAACTTTGAGATAGACGTTCCACTTGGTCAGAACCGTCTCGTAATATCATTCATGGGGATGAAACCCCAGGAGGTGGATATTACGGGCAAGAGTACTGTAAGTGTAAAGCTGGAGGATGCTGATATGTCAATCAACCAGGTTGTCTTGACAGGTATCTTCAAGAAATCACGTGAAAGCTACACTGGTGCGCTTACTACAATTACAGATAAAGAGCTTAAGGCGGCTGGTAATCGCAATATTCTCACCTCTATCCGCAATATTGACCCAAGTTTTAATATAGTAGACAATCTCGAATTTGGTTCCGACCCTAACAAGATGCCGGATATAACAGTTCGCGGACGTACCAGCATAGATGTCAACGTACGCAACCTACAGGAACAAAGTAGTGTACAAAGCTCTGCAAACTTACCTTTGTTCATTATGGATGGCTTTGAGGTCTCTTTGCAACGAGTAATGGATATGGATGAAGAGCTGGTGGAGAGCATAACGTTGCTTAAGGATGCGAGTGCAACTGCCATGTACGGTTCACGAGGAGCTAACGGTATAGTAGTTATATCACTCAAACGCCCTGCAGAAGGTAAACTCAGAATAAGCTACCGCGGAAGTGTTAATATTGAAGCTCCTGACTTTACATCATACAACCTGATGAATTCCCGCGAAAAGCTCCAGTATGAAAAAGCAGCAAATCTATACTCTTCAATATACAACCCTAACAATCAAACGCTACAGGAGTTATATAACCAACGTTTAATAGAGGTTGAGCGTGGAGTAGACACTTACTGGCTCAAATATCCTGTTACAACCGGTATCGGGAACAGACATAGTCTGAGAGTTGATGGCGGGGCCGAAAACTTTAATTATGCAGGTAGCATTGCATACAATAACATCATGGGTGTTATGAAAGGCTCCTCTCGTAACAACTTCTCCGGAAATCTGTTCTTTCAGTACACACTTAAAAATGTGAAATTTCAGAACGACCTTTCCATAATCAACAATACCAATAATAACTCACCTTATGGAAATTTTTCGGAGTATTCAACAGCAAGCCCTATCTACACTCCGTACGACAACGATGGCAATCTTAAGAAGATGCTTGTTACTCCCCCTCCAGGTTCAAATACCCCACAACTAGTCGGCAACCCGCTATATAATGCATCTCTTCCGACGCGGGACGATGGTAGCTATACAAGTATTCAGAATAATTTTGCTATTGAATGGCAAATTCGTCCGGACCTGTTTTTACGCGGAAATTTTGGCATTATCAAGCAGAATTCGCGCACCGACCAATATCTCTCACGTGACCATACAAGTTTCGAAAATGGAGACTATACCGGCGAGAATTTTAATATGCGTGGTAGCTATACATATTCTACCGGCTATCAATTTTCGTATGAAGGGTCTGCGACTCTTAACTATAACAAGACATTTAACAATGTGCATGTGTTATATGCCGGTCTGAGTACTAATATCGCCGAAGAGAAAAATGAGACCTATGCAATTCAAGGACGTGGATTCTCTGCATCAAACATGAAGAATCTTGGAATGGCCGGTGCATATGCCCTTGGCAAACCTTACAGCAGCGAGCAACATTCGCGCAGGTTCGGGACAACACTCAACGTAAACTACACATACGACCGCAGATATTTTGCTGACTTTTCAGGTAAAATAGAAGGCTCATCAAAGTTTGGAAGTAATGACCGTACTGCTCCTTTCTGGTCGGCGGGACTTGGATGGAACATGCACAATGAGGCGTTTCTTCATAAGCTTGGTTTTGTAAACTCTTTACGACTTCGTCTTTCATATGGCACAACAGGATCTCAGAACTTCAGTGCATACCAGGCACTGACTACATACCGCTACTTTGGCCAGGAAAACTATAAATTCTGGAACGGTGCATATATGATAGGGTTGGGCAATCCCGACCTCTCATGGCAGAAGACAAAGCACACCAATATAGGGGTAGAGACCTCTCTTTTCGATGGCAGGGTTCGTTTGAATGTGGACTACTACAATAAACTCACCGAATCGCTTCTTTCAGATATAAATCTGCCTACAGCAGGTGGATTTTCGAGTTACAAGGCAAATGTTGGGGAGGTACGGAACAGAGGTATTGAAGCCGACGCGAATGTGTTTATAATTAGAAATATCAGCAAGCGTTTCACATGGTCAATTGGGGGTACTCTTGCACACAATGTGAACCGGATCCTCAAAATCTCGAATGCCCTTGAGTTCCTGAACTCCGAACTTATGAAGGATGCAGGTCCAAACCCAAGCTTCCTCTACCAGGAGGGACAGTCTATGAATACTATATTTGTAGTGCGTTCTCTTGGCATTGACCCTGCAACCGGGCAGGAGCTCTTCCTGAACAGGTTTGGCGAAAGAGTTTACACATGGGATGCCCAGGATAAAGTTCCATGTGGTGTGAATGAGCCTAAAATCTGGGGTAACCTAAGGACATTGATTCGCTGGAAAAACATTTCACTTAATGCTACAATGACATACCGCGTCGGTGGCTATATATACAACCAGAGCCTCGTAGACAAGGTAGAAAACATCAGCTTCTCAAGGGCGGTAAACAACCCTTGGGGCAACCTAGACAAACGGGCTCTCTATGAGCGTTGGCAAAAGCCGGGTGACCTCGCCAGCTTCAAAAACATCCGCGACTTTAATGCAACTTACGCATCTTCTCGCTTTGTGATGATGGAGAATGCAATTAACCTTAACTCTATCAACCTCAACTACGAATTTAACACTGAATGGCTGGGCAAAAACCTAAAGATGGACTACCTATCAGTGGGACTCTTTGCAGAAGACCTTTTTTACCTGTCTACTATCAAGCAAGAACGAGGTCTCACTTATCCTTACGCACGGAAATTTTCGGTTTCAATCTCTGCAAGGTTTTAACAGTAAAAACACAATAATCAATCAGAATGAAAATGAAAAAGATATACTTAACCTTAATAGCCTTTGCCATGGTTTTCACCTCGTGTAGCAAGTGGCTCGATATACAACCAGAACTAGAGATACGAAAAACAGTAATCCTAGAGACCGAACAGGGGTTCAAAGATGTACTCATAGGTGCATATGTCAGAATGGCAACCCCTTCGCTTTATGGCCTTAATATGACCGCTTTGATGCCAGAGATGATGTCTCAGCACTGGACTCCGGTCGCAAATACACTTTCGGCTTATATAAGTGGTTTTGATTTTACTCAGACTGCCAGCAAGAACCTTCTGGAGACAGTATGGCTTCAGTATTACCAAACCATACTAAATATCAACTCTTTGTTAGAGGAGATTGATGCTAAGAAAGATATGTTTGCAAACGGAAATTACGACATTATCAAAGGCGAAGCATTGGGTCTGCGAGCATTCCTGCATCTGGAGATTTTGCGTAACTGGGGCAGTACCCCGGGAAAGATGGTCCTCGGCGATAAGGCAATACCATATTTAAAAACTGTTACAAAGGACCCTAATAAACTGATAGCAATATCATACCAGGAGGTACTGAACAATATCATAGGCGACCTTAATACAGCTGAACAGCTGCTTGCAAGTGACCCTATCCTTACCTACACTAACACTGTTTTGAACTCTCCTTCCACTCTTGCTGGAATTGACAAAACAAAACCTTATCCTGCAGATGAGTTCCATTTTTTCCGCCAGTCAAGATTCAACTACTACGCAGTGCGCGCAGCAAAGGCCCGCTACTACCTGTGGATTGGGGACAAAGCCAATGCACTGGATAATTCGTTGGCAGTCATAACAGCTAAAAACAGTGACGGAACGTCTAAATTCTTGCTCGGAAACGAGTCTGCAGCAAACAATGGTCAGCTGACATTTCCCACTGAGCACATATTCGCAGTTTACAACACGTTGGCAACTCAGACGCTTACACCTGTTTTTTTCAACAACACCACTGCCTATACACAGAATACAGCATATCTCAATACAGCGTTTGAGTCTACTCTCCACGCCTCAGACATTCGTTACAGGAATAGCCGTCTTTGGGAGACTCGCGTGATACCATTGGCAGGTAACTTTAACTTTTTCAAGAAGTTCAATGACACCGACAGTAAGACTGCAGTTAAGGACATCCCGTTGATGAGACTTGCTGAGATGTATTTTATAGCAACCGAGTGTGGACGTCCGGATCTTTTCCGCGACTACCGTATTGCGCGGGTTCTGGATGCGTCACTGGACACCAAACTTACAACTGATGCTGCTATAAAAGATTGCCTTGAAAAGGAGTATCGCAAAGAGTTCTATGGCGAAGGACAGATGATTTTCTTCTATAAACGTCTTGGTTACACAAAATTCACATGGCCAGTAATAAAAGACGTTGCAGAGGCCAGCTATAAACTACCACTTCCGCAATCACAATTAATGTTCGAATAAACATTCCAAATCATGAAAATTAAAACAATAAAATACAGTTTTTTACTGCTTGCCATTGCGGTGATGTCCGCAGCCTGCCAGGAGAAGATGGTTAACAAATTTGACAGCGAAAGTTCTCTGTTTTTCTTCAGGGGAACCAGTAACAGCAAGGGAGACCCTCAGCAAGACAGCGTCTCTTTCTCTTTCTTTCTATCGGAGAGCTCTGTTGTTGAGGAAATAATATGGGTCGATGTACAGTTGACAGGTATGCCTTCCGATAAGGATAGACCTATTCCGATAGTACAGACAAACGCCGGACAACCAGGTGCCGCTGTAGCAGGAACTCATTATGTTGCATTTAACGACCCAAGCATTGCTACTCAGATGGTTATGCCGGCAAACAAGGTATCAGTTGCTATTCCGGTAAAGGTTAAACGTACTCAGGAGATGAATACTGCTGAATTCCGGATTGACATTGCAATTACTACCAACGATTACTTTATTGCAGGTATCAAGGACCGCACAAGCTATACAGTAAAAGTCACTGCCATGGCCGCTAAACCTGCTCTTTGGGATGTGGCTAACAGTTACCTTTCAATCTTTGGTCCATGGGGACAGGAGAAGATGAAGTTCATTATCAATTACGTAGAATTCAGCGATTTCGACCAGGTTTTAACAACCGATTACAGAGTATATCTAGCAATAAAAGCAAAGGCAAAATTAGCTGAATACGAACAGGCTCATGGACCTCTTTATGAAGCTGATGGAATCACCAGAGTTATTTTCCCTTAAAACAACATGACTATGAAACAAATTACAAAATATCTTATACCACTATTACTAATTGTATATCTTACCGGGTGCGTTAAGGACACCGGAAACTATGAGTACAAGGACCCCAATCAGGTTGCCCCTGTTCTGATTTCCGGGATAGATGAAACTTACTCTGCCATATCACTGGAGAAACTGGTAATAGATCCAAAACTGGAGGGAGATGAAGCACTTTACGACTATGTTTGGTATGCATATCCGGCAGCTATCGTGGGAACTCAATGCGATACTCTGGGAAAAACCAGAAAGCTGGATTATTCAGTCTCTTTGTTGTCTGGTACATACTCGCTCATTTTCAGAGCGACAGACAAGGTCAATAAAACATCGGTTTATAAGAAAACGACTCTAACTGTTTCGAGTATTTTCGGAATAGGGTATTACATTAATAAGTACGAGAATTCACGCACCGACATTGATTTCATTGACAGATTCGGGGTCGTGAACAAAAACATTCTCAAGCAGATAAACGGCGAGGACCTGCCTGGCAAACCAATCCGGTCTACATATGAGGTTAACCGTTACTTCTATAATGTAATCAACCCCGATGGTACAAAGACAAGAGTTGCTTTCAAACCGGCAATTATGGTATGTACCGATGAGGATATGAGAATCTACCATGGAGAGAACATGAAACTGCTTAAAAAGTGGGATGAAGCATTTCTCGAGAAACCAGCAGTTAAAAAACCACAAGGTGTCTGGGCCACAACCATGGGATACATGTTAATGAACAACAATTCAGTATGCTTCGTGAACAATAACGGATCTAATGTTGGAGAGTTCGGTTACCCCTACCCTGTCAACGACATGAAGTTAAACCCTACTGTATCTGTAATGTCCAGTTCAGCAATGGTATACGACGACATAGCTGGAGAACTTGCCGGATACTATGTTACATCATATGCTCCTGTAAAAAATGCAGTAATTAAAGCCTCTCCGCTCACTCTTGGTCCTGTTGGTCAGGCCTACTTTACAAACTGTGACCTTATTTACATGGGAACCCAGACTTACCAGGCAACGTCTGCTGGTCGTAGTTATGTTATTGTAAAGAACCGGAGTACAAATGTTTATTATCTGTGGCAGATAGGTACCGGCAATATTCAGTACGGTTATATATATGACTACGGAGCAGGCGGATTGGTAATTCCATCGAATTTTGGCGTTACAACCGGTAAAATTTTTGCACTTAAAGGAGGAGCAAGTACAGCACTTAATACAGTAATCTACTACTCGGCCGGTGACAATAAGGTGCACTACTACAACCCTTCTAACCAAACCGAGATAAGGGATCTGATAACCATCCCTGCCGGAGAAGAGATCACCTACATTGAACACAGCTTCGACAACTACTATAAGATTAATACGTTCGTTGTCCTCTCCAATAAAAATGGCAACTGGATTTTACGCACATATGATATGGTTGGCGCAACTCCCGAAGTTGTATTACCTGAAAAGGCTACTTACAATGGCACAGGCTTGGCTAAGAACTTAATTTACAGACATGCAAATACGTCTATAACTTATTAGTTTTTCAAGATTCACACGAAATGCCGGGACTGTGTTTTATTGCACATGTTCCGGTTTTTTTATACCAACCAACAACTCCCTTGAAGTTTACCATCTGCTAAGCAACATTTTTTGCATATCGTTAACTTCCAGTAAAAACTTTGATCTGCCAGTTGTTTTCACAACTATCATATAATGAATGTGATAATAATATGTTTTGTGAGGTTTTTTACAGAAAATTTATTTGTAATATTGTAATAAACAAGCTTTTCTTAAAACAACTGGCAGATCATTGAAGTTATAGCCCAGTAATTAGGTATGCTGTTATTTCTCCTTTTGGATTTTTTTCATCGTAACATCTATTTCATCTCTTCCCTTAATGTCTATCTTTTGAGATTCATAACCAGCCAGAGAAAATACTAATCTCCGGTTACTATTAATAACCATATTGTATTGTCCCCTATTATGAGTAACGGTTCCCACCGGGGGTTCTGAATCGGATTCTCTTACAGGTAATATAACTACCCCATCAAGACGATTTCCTTGCTCGTCTGTTACTATACCTGAAATTATCAGTCTTTTTATTTTCTCTTGTTTTTCTTTTTTCTGGTCTTGTTTACAATTTGCTGCTACAATCGCATTTGAAGATGAAACAGTGGCACAAATAGTAAGAATCAATAATGAGGTTAATATTCTTTTCATTTTCATTTATTTAAGATGAGATTCTATTTTTTTAGTTTTTTCATTACAACATCTATTTCATCTCTGCCCTTAATTTCAATTTTTTGAGATTCATAGCCTGATAGCGAAAATAACAGTGTTCGGTCACTGTTAAAAAAAATATTGTATTTCCCTTCTTTATTAGTCAAGACACCACATAGGGGCTCTGATTCAGATATCCTCACAAAAATTATGTTTACTCCCTCCAGGCAATTGCCCTGCTCATCAGTAACAATCCCGGAAATCCGTATGTTTTTCACTTTCTCTTTTTTTTCTTTTTTCCCTTTTTCCGGGTCTTGTTTACTGTTTGCTGCCGTAATCGTATATGATGATGAAATAGTGGCACAAACAGTAAGCATCAATAATAATGATAATATTTTTTTCATGGCTTTATATAAAAAATTGATATACAATATTATGTATAATTATTTATATTTACAAAATCTTATCGTAGTGGTATAATTATTATGAAGGTTATCTTAAAATATTTTTTCTTATTCTCTGTCCCACTATTGTTTACTTTATTGGCTCATGGTCAAGAGAATAGAGATCGATCCCTGATCATAAGCGGGGTTGTGGTGGATTCTGTGACTAACAAGCCATTAGCAGGAACTGTAGTATCCATATTCTTACCAAAAGACACGATTCATTTCATAACCAACACCAACGGCGTATTTAATTTTTCTCTATCTAAACAGCCCCTTTTTCTGGAAGCAGCGTTCCTTGGATACCGAATCTCTAAAATAAAGACAGACAAGAAATCTGACTTGCAGGTATATGATACCATAAGAATGGTACAGCACACTTTTGAAATTGATGCAGCGGTAGTAAGTGCACGAGTAAAGAAGGTGATATATCGAGGTGATACTGTTCAGTTCAATGCAGCGGCATTTAAAACACTTCCGGGAGCCAATGTCGGTTCTTTAGTTGCTAAGCTCCCCGGAGTGACAGTAGATATGGGCGTTTGGTTTCAGGGAGAGCAGGTAAGTGGGGCTTATGTTGACGGACGAAAGGTCTTCGGTTCCGGAGAAAACGGCCTTGGCAACCTGATGGGAAACCTCGACGCCAAAGATATTATTTCGATTGAGGCATTTAAAGAGATAAGCGAACAGGACAAACATCTGGGGAACACCAATGCGACTAAACGCTGGATCTTTAATTTCATCACTTTCAGTAAGCTTACAGAAATCACTGTTGGACACGCCTTATTGAGTTATGGTAAAGATCTGGAAAAAGGTATTAAAGGATATTATAAGGATCGATATAGTACTGGTGTTACCCTCAATTATTTTGGAGATAAAAAAGGGATTTTTCAATCCAATATCTTTCATAACAATATCAACAGACTCACAAATATGATAGACGAATTATCAGTCGCCCAAGCCAATATCTCCGGGGATAACAAGCAAACAGTTGTTGATATAAATGGCTCCGTTTTCCCAGGTAAAAAGAAAATAATAGAAATACAACCTAAATACTCCTTTGAACAAAAACACAGTTCAAATCTCACATATCGCGAACAATCATTTTTCCCCACTAAAGAGTACAATTCCAGGGATGTCAAGGATTCAACATCTGTCAATGAAACCACAAGCAGTCATAATATAGGAATCCATATCATTGCCCAACCAAAAAATCATACAATAGACATCTATGCAGAAAGTTCGTTTATAAATCGGGAGAAATCCTCCTCAATAATGAACTCCAATATTATGGATGGTTCGGTTGTTTCCCTCTTCAGAAACAGTGCATCAAACAAGGAACATGGATTTCAGGGCAGATACGGCACAAGATGGAGATTGAAGATTTCTCAGAAATTATCTTTTGGCACAGATGTTTCTGCTTCAGTTACAGATAACTCTCAACAAGAGATAAGAAAAGACACTACTATCCGGAATGACTTATACACATACCTGAATTTATCTGGGCCCATCCAAAGGAATGGTTATCAGATAAGTATTACACCAAAATTGGGGTATGAATTGTCCAGATATATAAGTCTCAATACTCAGGTCACAGGAATGATCAACAACACTCAAAGCCGGAAGATTGTTGTTGATAACATGACAGGGCTATATGATTACACTCAAATGTATAATTATACCGACCATTCTAAATTGATTATTCCTGAATTAAATCTGACAAGAAGTCGTAAACAGCTCAAGTTAGTTCTGGGACTAAAGAGTCAGATATCGGAGCAAAGTTATACCGATAACGATAAAGGGATTGGTAAACATAATAGCTATTTTGCCATTTTACCTATGTTTACACTTGATAAGAACGCGATATTAAATACATATAGTAGCCAATTAGTTATTAGCTACTCAAGTAAAGTGATAATTCCCGGATCGAATATGCTGACACCGGTTATTAACAGTGGTAGCGGATCATTCCTGACAGTCGGAAATCCCGATCTTAAACAATCATACACTCATAATTTATCAGTCAGACTTAACTTTATGGAGAATGAGATCTCAGTAAACACGGCCATTACAGGTTCTTACACTACAAACCCTATAAGTCTGAATGGGTTTACTTTTTTTAAAAACGACACTATCCTGCAGCAATATAATAACTACCAGGCTAAAGCCGGTTCCTATTTGTCTCAATACCGGAATGGAGAGAGCCGGTATAATTTTTCACCCCAGATGGAGGTTTCTCTCCCTGTGAATTTTCTGGGATCTATCCTCAGCACAACAATGCAGTACAGATATGAGAATGTACCTGTTTTTATTGGTAATGACCTTATACAATCCATCCAACAAAGTGCCGCTCTTGCCATCAATTTGAGAAGCAACTTTTCAGAATATTTTGAGTTCATTATCAGGTCCCAAAGCAGTTATTCATTCAACAGACGTAGTACCGGTGTACGCGATCGTTTCTTCAGCGAACAGCTTTCTGTTAATCTGAATGCCGTGATCTTCTCCGGACGGATTAACATATCTGCATACAGCAATACGTATATTTCCCGGAACCCTTATTACAGAAATACCGACCAGACAATCAACCTGCTGAATACCTCTTTGAATTATAAATTCTTGAAGGAACGTAATGCAAGTTTCGGGATATCTGCCCATGACTTGTTAAATTCTAAAAACATTTTCAATACCATAACATCTCCCCAAAGCCAGACAAATAGTTGGTCACAGGTTTCCGGAACATATATTCTGTTCAATTTAAGCTATAAATTCAACTATAAACGTTCTGGAGGGAAAAAAGTCAATAACGGGGCATATAATTCAAAAATTCGGGATATTGAACAGTGATGGAGAATAAAAGTATTTTGCCGTTTAGCAAAATGGTTCTAATTTTATCATCCAATAAAACTTCTGCTCTGTACGTTTTAAACAACAACTGGATGGACGAAACTAAAGGCGTAGAAAATAATGACATAGTCCAATTTGAAAAGCTTTACAAAAGATATTATAAGAAGGCTTTGAACTATGCATTCCAGTATATTGGAGATATTGAAACATCCAAAGGTATTGTACAGGAGTCATTTATTAATCTTTGGGAAAAAAGAAGATATATAAATCACGACAATAACACAGAATACTATATTCTGACTATCGTTAGAAACCGAGCACTTAATTATCTTCGGGACAAAGCCAGAAAAACAAGAAGGATAGGAGAAGCAGTTAATATAGATGACAATATCAATATTATTGCACTTAGCTATACCAATACAGATAACACTTCCTATCTCGAGATCCAGCATATTATAAGGGACACAATTGAAAAACTACCCCTTAAAATAAAGGATACATTTCTTTTAAGCAGAGATAAAAGGTTAACTAACAAAGAGATCGCAGAAAGAGAAAACATCTCCATTAAAACCATAGAGTACCGGATAAGCAAAGCTTTGATTAAGCTTAAATTAAACCTGGCCGACTATTTAAATGTAATTTTTGTGATCTTATTTTTAGGGTGAGTCTAATAACTGGTGTATTTAAAAAGGAATATGAACAAGGTTATCTATAAATATCTTAATAATAATGCAAATCTGCAGGAAAAGAAATTGCTCCTCAAATGGCTTAACGAGTCGGAGGAAAACAGACTAAAATTTTCACGGATAAAGCAAATGCACAGCTTTGTCTTACTGACAGATGATGAAGAGGTGACAAATCCTGATCTTAGCTTCCTAAAAAAATATATCGCAAAAAGAGAGCGACACAACAGAACATTTATGTTAGTGGTAAAGTATTCTGCAGCAGCCGTTATCGCATCAGTAATATTTACGTTAGGTCTGAAAATCGGGGGCAGATTGGAGAAACCACTTAATATTATTGCAGATGGAATTGTGCAGATGGAATACTCCACACCTTATGGAGTAAAGGGAAAAATAGTACTTCCCGATAGCTCGGTTGTATGGCTTAATTCCGGTAGCAAGATTGGTTTTCCGTCTAAATTCACCGGCGATTCACGGAATATTACATTTAATGGAGAGGCCTATTTTGACGTTAAAAAAGATTCCACTTTTCCCATGAAAATAAGTACCCCTCATAATTTCAATATAGTAGTTACAGGAACCAGTTTTAATCTGCACTCATACAGAGAAGACCCTTTCTTTTCATTGTATCTTTCCAAAGGAAGAGTAAATATACAGGACAAAAAGGGAAATGTAATTCACATGCTAAAGGAGGATGAAAGCGTTCAATACAACTTCTGTGCTAAAGAGATAAAGACAAAAAAGACGATAGAGCCCAGTTCAATTGTTGGTTGGAAAAACGGATGGCTCATATTTGATGAAGAAGAGTTAAAAAGCGTGTTCAGGAAAATGGAAAGATGGTACGGAGTTAGTTTCAAAATCTCTAATCATTTCAATTTAAACAACAAACTTACCGCAAAATTCCGAGAAGAGTCGGTTTCTCAGGTTTTGGATCTTATGAAAAAGATATCCCTAATAGACTATTCTATTAAAGATAGCGTCGTTTTCATTACAATTCCCAAATAATCTATAGAATTTATTAGGGCTAGCTTAATTATTGGTGTACTTAATTGTAGCATTAAATTATTTACTAATGAAAAACTACATCGTAAATTATTCAAGCATAAAAAGAATGATTTCTTTATTGCTTGCATTGGTTCTGTCATTTCATCTGACTGCCCAGGGAGGAAAAGTCAATTTGAAAGTAGATAACACACCTTTGAAAACGGTATTATCCGAAATTGAAAAGCAATCGGAATATACGTTTGTATATTCTCCAAACTCAATCAACTCAAATCAATTTTTAAATTTCAGTGCTGTTAATGAATCTGCAGAAAATGTGGTTAAAAGGTTGTGCGAACAACTATCCCTCGCATATTCCATTAACGGAAAGCAGATTACGTTAAGTATTGGAGGGATGGACAACACAAAACAACAGCAAAACAAACTTACAGTTAAAGGAGTTGTCAAGGACAAAGCCGGAGATCCTGTTGTTGCAGCTTATGTCCTTTTAAGTGGTTCTAATGTAAGGACAACTACAGATCTTAAGGGTGAATTTGTTATAGATGCAAAAAGAGGTGATATACTTGAGATTCGAGCTATGTCCTACAAAACTTCAAAAATCATTGTTGCTTCTTCATCGGTCAATATACAGATGGAAGACGATGCATTTAATTTAGATGAACTCCTTGTTGTTGGATACGGTACCGTAAAGAAAAGTGATGTAACCGGTTCTGTTGCTTCAATCAAAAGTGAAGATCTTACAAAACAAGCTGTACTAAGTGCCGACCAGGCACTACAAGGCAGGTTCCCCGGTGTTCAGGTTACCTCAAATTCCGGTTCCCCAGGTGGAGCAGTTAGCGTTAATATCAGAGGAATAGGCACAATTAATGATTCTCAACCACTATATGTTGTAGATGGTATGCCGGTCAACAGTATTTCATATCTTAACACAAATGATATTGCATCATTGGAGGTACTTAAAGATGCTTCTGCATCTGCAATTTATGGTTCGCGTGGTGCAAACGGTGTAATTCTTATAACTACTCGTAAAGGGAAGACCGGTGAATCAAGAATTTCATTTAACGGTTATTCAGGGGTACAAAGTATTCTGAACAACTCAAAATTTGTAAACAACGATCAATGGTATGACTTGCAAACAAAGCTGAATGCAATGAGAAGCACACCAATAGATCTGAATAAGGCAAATAAGAACATAAATACAGATTGGTTAAAGGAAATCTCAAGAGTTGCGGCCATTCATAACTATTATGTTGATGTTAGCGGAGGCAAGGAGGATATCACATTTTCTGCTTCTGGCGGATACTTTAGTCAGGATGGTATAATAAAAGGTACCTCCATGGACCGTATGACGTTAAGATTAAACGGCGAATCAAAAGTAAAGCGATATCTTACTATCGGAACTAATATTTCTTACAGTCAATCCAGCAGAACAACTATAGATGAAAACGGCGAATCCTGGGGTGTTCTAAGCACCGCCGTAAGACTGGAACCGACAGTGCCGGTAAAAAATGCTGATGGAAGCTTTGGTGCCTCTCCTTTTGTCGATATAAACAATCCTGTCGCTACAATCAACTATTCCGATTCAAAAACCAAGGCTCAGAATATTGTAGGTAATGCCTATCTTAAAGCAGATATTACAAAAAACCTGTTCGTCAGAACATCTTTTGGTGTGGATATGCTTATTAGTGACTTTTATAATTTTATTCCTGTATATACCGTAAGCCCGACTCAGAAAAACGCAGAGAGCAAAATATCAAGAGGTTACGAAAAAACAATTAACTGGTTGTGGGAATCAACAATAAATTACAATAAAACATTCGGTATTAAACACAACTTACAGGCCTTAGCCGGTTATACAATGGAGAGCACACGAATGGAAAATCTCTATGGTAGTAAAAACGGCGTTCCGGCCGATCTTCCAAGTCTGAAATATATAGATGCGGCACAAAATGCAGGATCGGCAGCCGTAACGGGCACTGCCTGGGAATCTGCAATGATATCGTATCTTGGTAGAATTAACTACAGTTATGATAACCGATATCTTGCAACAATTAGCGCCAGGTCCGACGGTTCATCTAAATTTTCAAAAGCAACCAGATATGCTTTTTTCCCTTCATTCTCCTTGGCATGGAAGATCAATAATGAGATGTTCTTCAAGAACCTTAAGCTTGATTTTGTTGATGATTTAAAACTCCGGGCAGGATGGGGGCAGATAGGTAATCAGAATATAGGCAATTATAAATTCCTCTCGGTTCTGACAAACTATGCGCAATACAGATATATTTTCGGCTCTCCTGAGACTCTTTATCAGGGCATTACGGCTGTTAATATGGCAAACGACAAGATCAAATGGGAGACATCCGAATCGTTAAATATTGGCCTCGACATGACACTATTCAACGGATTGAATGTTACAGCCGATTACTTCATTAAAGACACCAAAGACATGCTACTTACAGAGCCTATCCCTATGTTCCTGGGATTTGAAAATGGCCCTGTAACCAACGTCGGAAGTGTAAGAAACTCGGGTCTTGAATTTGCCGCAACCTGGAGAGGCGCTTTATCCGACAACTTTACATACAGTGCAGGTTTCAATTTCGCAAGCATAAAGAACAGGGTTACAAGTCTTGGCCGGGGAGGTTCTCTTTCTGGAGCCGCTGTGTTCAACAAAGGGAACGCTACCAACACAATGGTTGGTTATCCTATTGGAATGTTCTGGGGTTATGAAACAGCGGGACTTATACAAACTCAGGAACAACTTACAGCTGCGCGGGTAAAACAACCATCTGCCCAGCTTGGTGATGTAATTTTTACAGATCCTTCAAATAAAAAAATGTTAGGTAGTCCTATACCGGATTTTACTTACGGCATTAATCTGTCATGCGCATATAAAGGGCTGGAATTTTCTGCCTTCTTTGACGGAGTGTATGGAAATGAAATATTCAATGCTACAAGAGCCTATACTTACAACACTTCTTCTACTTTTAAAAATGATATTGCCATATTGAACTATTGGTCCTCAACAAATACAAACACAAATATTCCAAGATTGACACCAACCGATTCTAATGACAATATGAGAATCTCCGACAGGTATATAGAAGATGGCTCATATTTCAGACTTAAAAACCTGCAACTATCATATAGTTTGCCAGCTGCAATAGTTAAAAAACTAAATATTCCCGGTTTCAGAATCTTTGTAAGTGCGCAAAATGTATTCACCCTTACAAAATATACAGGAATGTATCCGGAAATTGGCCAGGCTCTCTCCACATCATACCTTTCAAGGGGAGTAGACTATGGAAATTATCCTCAAAGCAGAATAGTAACAGGTGGTATTAGTATTAATTTTTAATCTGGACAGAAGATGAAACAACTAAATATTATTATAATAGTACTAGGGCTTTGCATAGCAAGTTCATGCTCTGGTTTTTTAGATAAAGAGATGCTGGGTGCACAAACCAGTGAGGCTTTCTTCAAGACAGAAAATGATGCTGTGGCTTCTGTAACTGCAGCATATTCAGATCTTAAGGATACCCGGTTCCACCGGTCACTATGGTCCATCGGCGATGTACTTTCCGACAACTGCACTCAAAGTGGCAGTGACGGTGATGTAAACACATTTAAAAGGATGGAGTCTTTTGACTATCATGCAGACTTCGGAAGACTTGCAGATAACTGGAGAGTTAGCTACAGAAGTATAAACAAAGCTTGTCAGGCAATTGAAGGAATTACAGCAATGGATGCTGATATATTCAAAAAATATGACAAAAATCAACTTATAGGCGAAGCACAATTTTTGAGGGCATATTTCCATTTTATCCTTTTAAGAAACTTTGGTGCTATACCGGTAATCAGAAGTACGCCTAAGATTGACGATAAGAGTAATAAAAGAGAACCTGTAGAAGATGTTTATGCATTTATAGAGCAAGATCTCAAAGAAGCGACCCAAAAGCTTAAAAAGAGATCGGAATTGGGAAGTTCCAATTTAGGACGTGCAAATCTCGGTTCTGCCTGGGCACTGCTTTCTAAAGTATATCTGTACGAAAAGAAATATACAGAAGCCAAAGATGCAGCAAAAAAGATTATTGATATGGGAGAAACTGAATATAAACTTCAGGATAATTTCTCATATAACTTTGATCTTGAGCATGAAAATGGCATAGAATCTATATTTGAGATTGATTTTTACAAATCACCCACAGAGACCTCAAATTACCTTACAAATGGAAACTATAGCTGTTACGCACAAATGCCGAGACCTTTTGCCGGGTACGGCGGTAACCAGGCACTGCCGAGTTTTGTTAGCAAGTTCGACCCCGCGGACAAAAGACTAAAAGCAACATTCCTTACAGTCGCAGATATGCAGAGCATTGAAACACCTGCGAGCCTTGGTACCCTTGAGTATAACAGAACTGGGTACTATAACAGGAAGCAATATCTCCTGCCTAAAGACAGAGTAGGAACGACATACTTCACAATTCCTTTAAATATACCAATAATAAGACTTGCAGAAGTTTATCTGATTTATGCTGAGGCCTGTGCCAAAACAAACGATAATGTAAATGCCAGACTTTACCTTAACAAAGTAAGACTAAGAGCAGGTCTGCCGGAAAATCTGACAGACAGCGGCGATGCCCTCTATGAAAAAATTCTTCTGGAAAGGAGGTTCGAACTTGCTATGGAGAACGACAGATTTTATGATCTGATAAGAACCGGAAAAGCAGCACAGGCATTTACCGATTCTCAGTTTCGTGCAAACCCGACCAAAGCAAATGCTGTGTGGAAACCCGGAAAGAGCGAACTACTTCCAATTCCGCAAACAGAAATCGACAATAGCAATGGTAATATTGTTCAGAATCCGATATAATGTAATTTGTTTAAGAAATACTTCTGTAACCGGCAGCATCCCGTGCTGCCGGTTATTTTTTTAAATAAATCTAATTTCTTAAAACTCCACGATATTGAACGGCCTCCGCTATATGGCTCATGGTGATAGCATTATTAGATTCCAGATCTGCTATTGTCCTGGCTACCTTTAATATTCTGCTGTAACCCCTTGCCGACAGGTTAAGCTTACTTATGACACTGGAGAGCAGCCGTTGCTCTTTGATTCCTGTCTTGCAAAACTCCTTTAGTTCCCGTGTTCCCATCTGCGCATTAACGTTATAGACACCTCCGAATCTTTCCTGTTGAATTGCCCTTGCAGCAGCTACCCTCTCTCGTATGGCACTGCTGCTCTCCCCCCTCTCCTCATTCAGAAGCCTCTCCCCTGGTACCGGATTAACCTCTATCTGCATATCAATTCTGTCCAAAAGAGGCCCGGAAATTCTGGACAAATAGTTTTTTACAGCATAAGGGGTACACGTACACCTGTCGCCCGGCTGGCCAAAAAAGCCACAAGGGCATGGGTTCATCGAGGCAATAAGCATAAAATTGCAAGGGTAGGTAAACTTGTACTTGAGTCTTGAGATGGAAATCTCTCGGTCTTCTAAAGGTTGGCGCAGGACCTCAAGAACAGATCTGGAAAATTCAGGAATTTCATCGAGGTAGAGAATTCCGTTGTGTGCAAGGGATATCTCACCTGGTGCAGCAAAGGTGCCACCTCCGGTAATGGCATAAAGCGAAGAGGAGTGGTGAGGGGAGCGGAACGGACGGTTTTTTATAAGTCCTTTAAACGAGCCCCCTTTGCCGGCAACAGAATAAATTTTACTGGTTTCCAGAGATTCCGCCCTGTTCATCACGGGCAGTATTCCGGCTAGTGCCTTTGCCATATAGCTTTTTCCCGAACCCGGTGGGCCAATTAAAAGTACATTATGCCCACCGGCTGCAGCTATCTCCAATCCTCGTTTTGCCGACTCCTGCCCCTTTATATCTGCGAAATCCGGCACTCTCAGCAATGGATCAGTATTAGAGTTATCGACATCCGGATTAGGTCCAATTGGTTCTATCCTGCCCTCTCCCAACAGAATAGACAACACATCGCTAAGGTTGGCCACACCATAAACATCTATACCGTCAATTTCTGCCGCTTCGTATGCAGAAGCCAAAGGGAAGATGCAAGATTTGAACCCCTCCTCTTTAGCATGAAGAGCAATGGGAAGAGCTCCCGGGACCGGCCTTACCGACCCATCAAGAGCCAGCTCACCCATAATGACATAGCTGGTCAGATCCGGAAAAATGTACTGGCCAGATGCTGCAAGAATGCCAATTGCAATTGCAAGATCGAAAGACGACCCCTCCTTCTTGATATCGGCAGGGGCCATGTTAATCACTATTTTCTTACCTGGCAGCCTTCCGCCAATTGTATGAAGGGCCGTACTGATTCTCTGCTGACTCTCTCTTACAGCACTATCGGGCAACCCAACCAGAAAAAAGCTTATTCCCTGAGAAACATCCACCTCTATAGTAACGGTAATAGCATCCACACCCCAGCAGAAGCTGCAATAAGTTTTACACAACATATTCTATTTTTTTCAAATCTATTACAATCTCTGTTAGATTAGTAGCCCAAAACATGAGTATATCCAATTTGAAATAAAATTTATCTGATGCTAAAAAAACACTATTAGAAATGGAGTCTCACAGAATTGAGATAAACATACCTTTGGCTCGGAAAATTCGAAATAATATTAAATGAGCGATTCTCTTAAAAACAAATGTTGCACATTCGGACAACATTTTCTATCTTTGTACAAATATGAGTAATGCGAAAATAAGGACAATATTTTTGTATAAGACATATTTTATTGATTTTTATACAAAGCAAAATCAGAAAGTAAAAGCCAAAATCATCTGGACTTTTAAACTCATCGAAACAATCCAGCTGGTGCCTGAAGATTACATGAAACACATTGAAGGCACGGTGGGACTTTACGAAATAAGAGTTCAACTTGGTAGTGATATATTTCGGATATTTTGCTTTTTTGATGAAGGGAAACTAATTGTATTAGCAAATGGTTTTCAAAAGAAAGCGCAAAAGACACCTAAGTCCGAAATTGAAAAAGCACAAATAATTAAAAGGGAATATGAAAAAGAACAATAATTTAAAATCTCTCGACCAGTTTGTTGACGAACAGTTTGGGGAAAAAGGGACCATTGAAAGAGACAAGTTAGAAGAGGGCTATGAATCTTTCAAAATTGGTTTTCTTATTCAACAAGCCAGACATGAGAAAGGTCTGACCCAGGAAGAACTTGCAGATAAATGTGGAACGAACAAAGGCTATATCTCTAAAATTGAGAACAACATTAAAGAAGTACGTATTTCGACGTTGCAAAAAATAGTTGAACTTGGTCTGGGTGGACATCTGGAACTTTCAATCAAATTATAAGGTATTGTCCAGAATTTATTCAATTCTTTGCAAGTTTTACTACATTTGCACAATATGGAGCGTTGCGTACTAAATTTAACCTACTGTTCAGCAATCGATCAGATAAAAACCTATATCCCAGCAAATTGTGGGGTCGTGGTTCTTATTGATGCATCTATTCAAAAAAACTACGGAAAATTTTTCCCATACCCTCAAATCCCCGTCAAGGCATCGGAAGAGAGCAAATCCTTCAAGACAATAGAAAAATTGACATTGAAGCTGCTTGACATGGGAGCAGGCAGATCTACATTCATTCTTGCTGTTGGTGGAGGGATACTCTCCGACCTTACCGGATTTTTAGCATCCATATATATGAGAGGAGTAAAGTTCGGGTATGTGCCAACAACGCTGCTTGCTCAGGTCGATGCTGCCATAGGAGGTAAAACTGCTGTAAATGTATCTGGTTACAAGAATATTCTGGGGGTCATAAATCAACCTCAGTTCACTATTTTTTGCCCTGAATTTCTGGAAAGTCTTCCGGAGAAGGAGCTTAAAGCCGGTGTTGCCGAGTTGATAAAGACGTTTATAATTGCCGACAGGGATAGCTATTTTAGTGCAATTGACAAAATTGCAAAGAACGGATATGTTGTCTCTGACCTTTGGCCTTATATACAGAGTGCGTCCAGGATAAAGGCAGGCATAGTGGAAGCAGATCCTTTTGAGCATGGCGATAGAATATTGCTTAATCTAGGACACACATTCGCTCATGCGCTGGAGAAGACAGCAAAAATTTCTCACGGCGAGGCAGTGTCGATTGGAATAGTTCTTGCAGCTAAACTATCAGTCAAGTTAGGGATACTCAGTAATGAGGAAAAAAATATCATTGAATCTGATTTAAAAAGGATTGACCTTTCTACAACATCACCCGTACCCCTTAAGACTCTTTCTGAAGCCATTGTCAAAGACAAAAAAAGGAACAAAGAATCAATCAGATTCGTAATAATAGAAAAAATCGGGAAAGCAAGCACTTATCCGTTGGAAATAAACAAACTGGAGGATTATTTAAATGATTTGTCTTAGTATAAGAGAAAAAAGTCTGGCCGATATTTTAGAGGCACTATCAAAAGTACCTATGGCCGAAATCCGTTTGGATCTTTCGCCTCTTACCAGAGCTGAGACAGTATCGGTATTTCATTCAAAGAAGGACCTCATAGCCACTTGCCGGATAACAGATGAAATGTCTGCCGATGAGTGCAAAAAGAGGCTGCAATGGACCTTTCTCGCCAGCAGGACAAAAAAATCAGTAGGAAAAAGATACATTGACATTGAGTACGATGCCCCGGCGGAATACAGAGAAGAGCTAATAATTGCAGCAAGAAGACGAGGATTCAAGATTATACTCTCTTATCATAACTTCAAAGGCACCGATAGCTTTGAAAGGATAGCTGAAATTTACAACAAGTGCAAAGAGCTTGGGGCAGACATAGTCAAGATTGTAACAACAGCTCAAAGTATTCAGGACTGTACGCGTCTTCTTAAATTGTATACTGAGTATCCCGGGGAACCGATTGTGGCATTTGGAATGGGTAAAATGGCCCGCTTTACAAGAATTCTCTCGCTGCATCTTGGTGCACCGTTCGGATATGCTGCCCTTGAAGAGGGTAAAGAGAGTGCCGAAGGTCAATATGCCTATGCAGAAATGGAGAAAATCATCAGCAAAAAAAATTATCCCCACTCTGTCAACAAAAAATCCCTTATAGATTCGATTATAGCCCCTGCTTCTAAAAGTCACTCCCAGAGAGCAATTCTTGCAGCTGCATGGGCCAAGGGAAAGACAAACCTCTATGGTTACACGCCATGTGCCGACAGTGAAGCGGCAATCGAACTTATAAAATTCCTCGGAGTAAAGGTTAAGATAGAAAAGTGCAAGCATCTTAAGACAAAAGTAGAGATAACCAGCCCCGGTATTGAAGATATCTCCCAAAGCCTTTCAAAGGTAGATCTGTTTACGCGAGCAATAAAAACAGTGGAACTATCAGTAGGAGAGTCGGGTCTTCTGAGCAGGTTACTTATACCAACTGCCGGACAACTCGTAGGGAAAAGCAAAGGTGTAGACGAAATCAGAATTATTGGAAAAGGCAGCCTTAACAACCGGGTTCTGTTCTCTCCCACCGATCCGTTTTCTGAGATAGGTATGGAAGTTATTTCACACGACGGAAGGTTGCCTGCAATTATTAAGGGACCCATTAAAGACGGGAACATCAAGTTATCGGGTAGCGGCGGCTCACAGCTGATATCCGGACTTCTTATGTCGCTGCCACTATGCGACAAGAACAGCACCATCGAAATATCGGAACCATCCAGCACCCCTTATATAGACCTTACAATTCAGACACTTAAGGATTTCGGCATAACCATTACCAATCACGACTTCTACGAGTTCAAGATCCCCGGACGTCAGCGATACAAACCAAAACCATTTTATCCCCTAGAAGGAGACTGGAGCGGAGCCTCTATGTTGTTCGTAGCCGGAGCCATAACCAAAGGGGTAACAATAACAAATCTGCCTATAGACTCAAAACAGGCCGATGAAAAGATAATAGATGTGCTAAGAGGATGCGGCGTGGAGATAAACATAACCGAATATCCAAAGTACCTTGTTATGTGTGGTGATCTACCTTGTGCCTTTAAGGAGGACAATACCAAGGAGGTTATTCTCGGTTCCAAAATAGAATTACTAAAACCAAAGAACTCTTTACAACCATTTGAATTTGACGCCACAAACTCGCCCGATCTTTTCCCTACGCTTGTAGTTCTTGCTTTAAAGTGCAACGGTGTGAGCAGGATTAAAGGAGTTAACAGACTATCCAACAAAGAGAGCAACAGAGCCGAGAGCCTTTACACCGAATTTACAAAACTTGGCGCATCAATAGAGATTGACGGTGACTGGATGATAATCAGAGGAGGTGAATTGCATGGCGGATTATGCTCCTCACATAACGACCATCGTGTTGCCATGGCTGTAATAACTGCAGCCCTTACAATAAAAGAGAAAGTATACCTCGACAATCTGGATTGCATTTCCAAATCATTCCCGGATTTTCTTAAAAATTTCGATTAACCTATACAAATCAAATTCTATGAACAGCTTTGGGAAAAATTTCAGAGTATCCATTTTTGGCGAGTCACATGGCAATAAATTAGGAGTAGTTATCGACGGGACCCCTGCCGGTTTGCCACTTTCCAAAGAGGACTTTACACCCGATATTATGCGCAGGAAGGGAGGGAAAAAAGGTGGTACACCAAGAGTGGAGGCAGATCTTCTGGATATTGTAAGCGGGGTTTATAATGGATTCAGTACAGGTGCACCAATATGCATAACCTTCGACAACCTCAATACAAAATCGGCCGACTATGACAACCTGCAGAACTGGCCAAGACCGGGACATGCAGACTACGTATCATTTATAAAACACAAGGGGTTTGCGGACCCACGTGGAGGAGGACATCACTCAGGCAGATTGACCCTTGGATTGATTGCTGCCGGAGTAATTGCAAAAAAACTTATTTCTCCTGTAAATGTAGAGGCCCGCATTCTGCACATAGGCGGACAAAACCCATGGGATGAGATTCTGGATAAAGCTATAGCAGAAGGAGATTCGCTTGGCGGTGTTATAGAGTGTCTATCCACAGGTATACCTGCCGGTCTTGGAGAACCTTTCTTTGATAGTATGGAGTCGCTTTTGTCTCATTTCATTTTTTCCATCCCGGGAGTAAGAGGAATTGAATTCGGAGATGGGTTCAAGGCAGCTATGATGTTCGGTTCTGAACACAACGACCCTATTGTTGAAGAGTCAGGTAAGACATCTAAAAATGGATCCGGTGGAGTGAATGGTGGAATATCCAATGGCAACGACCTGGTTTTCAGAGTTGCAATAAAGCCCACATCCAGCATTTCAAAAGGACAGGAGACCTATAACTTCAATACCCATAAAGTAGATGAGTTGAAAATAGAGGGAAGGCACGACAACTGTTTTGCCCTAAGGGTGCCGGTAGTTCTGGAAGCAGCTACAGCAATAGTTCTTGCCGACCTTCTGATTGCTAAGTAAGATCCTTTTTAAAGCACCTTCTAACCATGTATTCCCTGTTGGGGTAATAGTCAAATATGCTTTGTACCGCTGTGTTATTCTCCAGTTGTGGATTGGCAATCACCTTTTTTGTTCCCAGCTTAATAAAGTTCGAATTCAAGTGATTGAAAATAATTGCGTTAAGGCCTTTATTCTGATACTCCGGTGCTATCCCAATTATACACATATCTACATACTCGTAGCTCCTTAAAGCTTTAAGCAGATAAATAAATCCAAAAGGAAATAGCTTGCCTCCCGATCTCCTGAGTGCCTTTGCCATACTTGGCATTGTGATGGCAAATGCCACTACCTTATCGTTCGTGTCAATTATCATGCACATGAGGTCGTAGTGAACCATGGGCAAATACTGCTTTACATAGTTCTTTATCTGATCTTCATTAAGTGGAGTAAACCCGTAAAGGGGTACAAATGCCTTGTTGTATGCCTCAAAAAGACCAATTCCGTAGCGTCTTAGCTCTCTTCTCGACTTTGGATGAAGTACCCTTACATTATACCGCCTCTGAATTATATCCGAATACTGACTAAGCTTCTCGGGTACACTCTCCGGAACGTCAAACTCTCTCTGGTACCAGTCTGCATCCTTGGTATATCCCATGTTTTCCAGATGTTCCCGGTAATATGGATAGTTATACAGCGTAGTTAATGAGCCCATGTTTTCGTAACCCTTAATCAGTAACCCCTCCCTGTCCATGTCGGTGAAGCCGAACGGGCCTGTTACAGCATTCATTCCCCTCTCTCTTGCATAAGACTCAACAGTATTCATTAAAGCACCTGATACTTCAGCATCATCAATAAAGTCGAGCCAACCAAAGCGCATGTTCAACTCTTTCCAGTCTCTGTTGGCATTGTGATTTATAATTGCGGCAACCCTGCCAACTACTTCATCACCCTTTAATGCAATAAAATATCTTGCCTCACAATATTCAAACGCCGGATTCTTCTCTTTGAGCAGTGTCTGGTATTCGTCGGCCCATAATGCATTTACCCATTTTGGGGATTTTTTGTACAGCTTCTCTGGAAAAGCTATGAAGCTCCGCAACTCTCTTTTGGAACTTACCTCTTTTATTATTATTGACATCTGGTAACTGAACCGGCAACTGCGTTCGCTACCAGTCCCCGCAATTTTGTAACGCTGCCTTTGTCTTCCGGATGAACTCTGTTCGTAAGAAGTATTACTGCCACTTTGGCAACAGGATCAATTACAATTGAAGTTCCTGTGTATCCTGTATGTCCATAAGTCACTACCGGATGAAAAAGATTCCCCAGATTTGATGCGTAAGAAGAGTAGTTGTCCCAGCCAAGTGAACGACCCAGTGGTTCAAATCCTGCCGGCACTCTTGTCATTGCCTCAACTGTAAGTTTTCCCAGGATCCTTTTTCCATTATAGACCCCGCCATTTATAAGAGCCACGGCTATAACTGCCATATCATCTGCATTTGAGAACAAACCTGCATTTCCGGAGTTTCCGTCGTTCAAAAGTCTTGCCAGAGGGTCATGAACCTTGCCAATTAAAACTGAACCATCTGCCTGTTTTTCTGTTGGTGCCACAAGTGCAAGAGTGGTTCCGGCGGGGTTGTAAGTGGTATTCTTCAGACCCAATACATCATAAACATTCTTCTTTGCATAGTCACTCAGCTTAACACCAGTAACATTCTGCAATATATTCTGGAGGGTAATGAAGTTAAGGCAACTGTACTGAAACTTTGTTGTAGGCATGAAATCTCTCTTGCATGATGCTATGTATTCCAAAAGTCCCGACGGGCTTGGGGAACCATATTTTTTGATTAGTTCCGCTGCCGGGGCATAAGGTGGAAGACCCGACGAGTGTGTCAACAGGTCAATAACCCTTATGTCTATCGTCTTACCGGTTACAGTGTCCTTATATCCCATAAAACCTGGTATATAAATGGATACGTTGTCAAAAAGCCTTACTCTTCCTTGTTCTACAAGTTGCATGAAAGATAGTGTGGTACCCAGACATTTGCTCACAGAAGCAAGATCAAAGACAGTTTTTACTTCCATCTTCTCTACTGTCGGATATACCGATTTATTCCCATATGCTTTAATATATGCCATTTTACCATCCTTAACGACTGCCAGGACGGCTCCGGGAATTTCTCCCTTGGTTATTGACTCGCCAATAATGCGATCTACGTTAGAAAGTCTTTTTGAGTCCATTCCTACCTCCTCGGGAGAAACCCTTGTAAGAGGCTGAGCAAAGACCGATACCGATAAGATGCAGGATAACAGAAAAATGGATAGTTTTTTCATGACAGTTAGGGTTAGGTTGTCTACAAAAGTACAAAAGAGTTTTAAGAAATGATCATTTATAAGTAACTTGGGATCAAAATCTGCATCTTATGAAAAAATCATCATTCATTATAACATTTCTCATATTGATTATTTCATCAGTTACGGTATCTGCACAGCGTAAACAAGTTGACACCATCGGGTTTGCGAAGTATGGGTGGCAGATGAACCTTCTGTTTTCCAGGATTCCTCAGAGCGACAAGATTTCGGTTGAAGGATTTTATAAGGCGGCAATATGCCCACACGATGATTATGCTTATGCAGGTGGACTATATGCCAAAACCCTTGCTGGAATCAAAGCCCAGACGGTAATATTGATAGGTGTGGCTCACAAGGCAAAGAAATTCGGGTTGGAAAACAAGCTTGTATTTGATTCTTTCGGCGAATGGAAGTGTGCAAGCCGCGATATAAAGGTCTCGGTATTACGCGAGAGGCTTTTACAGAGACTATCTGCAGAATCATATGTAATTCACGATTCTATTATGCAGGTCGAACACTCCCTGGAGGCAATAACACCTTTTCTGCAGAGAAACTCCGCCTGGCTGGAAATTGTTCCCATACTTGTACCACCGATGACATTCGAAAATATGGAATTATTTTCAAAAGAATTGGCTCAACAGGTTTTTGCTTACATGAGGGAGAAGAAACTCTCTTTAGGGAGAGATTTGGCTGTTGTCATTTCCAATGATGCTCTTCACTATGGTGATGAAGACTGGGGCGGTGCAAACATAGCTCCTTTTGGTACAGACAATGCCGGTACTGCAAAGGCCGTTGCCAAAGATCTTATGATTATTGACGACTGTCTTAAAGGAGAGGTCAAAAATGAGAGAATAAGAAAGTTCTTCGATTATACAGTAAGTGCAGAAGATTTCAGGGAATACAACTGGAAATGGTGCGGCAGATATTCCGTCCCTTTCGGGATGCTTTTTATAGAGAAACTCAACCAGCTTTGCTGCGGAACAACTCTTACCGGCGAAATAACCGGATATCGCAGCAGTATCACCACATCTCATATAGAGGTGAAAGATCTGGGCATGGGCACTACTTCACCGGCTAATCAGCGACACTGGGTGTCGTATGTTGGAGTTCAATTCAGGTAAAGAACTAACCAGCGAATTATTATCCGATGGAAAATCTAAAAAAAGAGACACCTTCTCAGATGTCTCTTAATATCTACTTAAGAAAACGGTATTCTTACGACTCTCTCTGAGGACGTGCACCTCCGCCGGTGTTGCCTGAACGGCCTCTTGAGTTGCCTCTTGAATCACCACCGCGGCTGCTACCACCTCTGCGATCATCGCCACCCGGACGTCCGCCACCTCTGCGGTCACGACGGTCCGGACGACCACCAGCCTGCTGGCCACCCTGGCCCGCCGATTGATTTGCCGAAATTCCTATATTTGGAGAAAGATCTCTCTTTCCATATACTTCACCATTACAGATCCATACCTTTACTCCAAGAACTCCCACCTTAGTGTGAGCTTCTGCATGAGCATAGTCAATATCTGCACGGAAAGTATGAAGAGGAGTACGTCCTTCTTTATACAGTTCCCTTCTTGCCATCTCAGCTCCGCCAAGACGACCGCTTACTAAAACTTTAATACCTTCTGAACCCATTCTCATGGTTGAAGCCATTGCCATTTTAATGGCACGACGGTAAGAAACCCTTCCCTCAACCTGACGGGCAATATTGTTTGCTACAATATTTGCGTCAATTTCAGGACGTTTTACTTCAAAAATATTGATTTGAACCTCTTTGTTAGAGATTTTCTTCAACTCTTCCTTCAGTTTATCTACCTCTTGTCCGCCTTTACCAATAATAATCCCCGGACGAGCCGTGTGGATTGTTACAGTTATAAGCTTTAGTGTTCTCTCAATTACAATCTTGGAAAGGCTGGCCTTTGCAAGACGTGCATTCAAATATTCGCGAATTCTGGCATCTTCCAGAATCTTGCCTGCGTAATCTTTTCCACCGTACCAGTTAGAGTCCCAGCCACGGATAATACCTAGTCGGTTTGCTATAGGATTTGTTTTTTGTCCCATTTTATTGCTCTTCTTTTACGGTTTTTATTTTACTACCCAGCACAATGGTTACGTGGTTAGAACGTTTTCTGATTCTAGCTGCGCGACCTTGTGGTGCTGTACGAATACGTTTTAGCGAACGGCCCTGTCCAACCATAATGTCCTGGACACATATATTGCCATTCTCCAACTCTTTGCGATCTGCTTCGTTTTTTGACTCCCAGTTAGCAATTGCTGAACGAACAAGTTTTTCCAAACGAATGGATGCCTCCTTTTTGGTATATTTCAAAATATCCAAAGCATGGTTTACTTCAACACCTCTTATGATATCTGCAACTAAACGCATCTTCCTAGGTGAGGTAGGAACATCATTCAGCTTTGCAATAGCTGTCTGCTTCCTTATTTCTTTATGCCTTTCGGCTGCTAATTTTTTTCGAGCTCCCATTATTGTGAGTTTGTTTTACACATTAATTAATTAACGATTACCCGAGTGACCTTTAAAGGTGCGTGTGGGTGCAAATTCGCCGAGCTTGTGACCAACCATGTTTTCGGTTACATAAACTGGAATAAACTTGTTTCCATTATGAACAGCAACGGTGTGACCAACAAAGTCTGGTGATATCATACTTGAGCGTGACCAGGTTTTGATTACCTCTTTCTTGCCAGCTTCATTCATGGCAAGTACTCTTTTTTCGAGACTAGCCTCAATGTAAGGCCCTTTTTTTAATGAACGACTCATAATTCTATTCAGTTAATTCCGTTATTTTTTCCTTCTTTCAATGATAAACTTCTTAGTCGTCTTCTTAGGATTACGGGTTTTGTAACCTTTAGCCAATAAGCCTTTCCTTGAGCGTGGGTGACCTCCTGATGCGCGTCCTTCACCACCACCCATTGGGTGATCCACCGGATTCATAACAACACCACGAACTCGTGGTCTGCGACCCATCCAGCGTTTACGTCCGGCTTTACCATCCGACTCTAAGTTGTGATCTGGATTAGATACTGTTCCAATAGTAGCGCGGCATGTTACCAACACCATTCTTGTTTCGCCTGAAGGCAATTTAAGAATTGCGTGAGAACCTTCACGTGCTGTCAATTGAGCATATGTTCCTGCACTGCGGGCCATTGCGGCACCTTGTCCGGGACGTAGTTCAATATTGTGGATTAGAGTACCTAATGGAATTTCTGATAGATAAAGAGTGTTCCCTAATTCAGGGGCCACACCTGGGCCGGAAGCAATTTCCTGTCCCACTTTAATTCCGTTAGGAGCTAAAATGTAGCGCTTTTCTCCATCTGTGTAAACAACCAAAGCAATACGAGCACTTCTGTTTGGATCGTATTCAATAGTCTTAACTGTAGCGGTATATTTATCTTTATCGCGTAAAAAATCGATTACGCGGTACATTTGTTTATGACCACCTCCTATGTAACGCATTGTCATCTTACCCTGACCATTACGACCACCCGACTTGCGAAGTGGCTCTAACAGCGATTTCTCTGGTGTAGAGCAAGTAATTTCAGTGAATGCGCTAATAGCTTTATGTCTTGTTCCCGGAGTTGCCGGTTTAAATTTGCGTATTGCCATGGACTTAAATATTACTGTAGAAATCTATCTTATCTTCACTGGCCAGGGTCACAAATGCTTTTTTAAAGTGATTTGAGCGTCCTGACAATAATCCCGCTTTTGTGAAGCGGCTCCTGCGTTTTCCGTTGTAATTTACTGTATTTACATCCAGTACCTTAACACCGTACATCTCCTCAACCGCTTTCTTAATGTCAATTTTATTGGCATCGCGGTCAACTTCAAAACCGTAACGATTCAACTTTTCGCCCTGAATCGTCATCTTTTCTGTTACTAAAGGCTTAATTAAAATTCTCATCGTTTTACGGTTTAATTACGTCCATATTGTGCCTGCAACAGATCCTGTACTCCGTCAACCATAATAAGACTGGTACAATTAACCAGGTCGTATGTGTTGATTTCGTTAACAGATATAACTTTTACATTCTGCAAGTTGCGTGACGATAAGTAAATATTGTTAGTATTTTCCGGAAGCACAAAAAGAACTTTTCTATCATTAACCTTAAGGCCTTTGAATATTTTCATGAAGTCTTTTGTTTTTGGAGCTTCCATAACAAATGGCTCAACAATTGTAAGCGCCTGTTCCTTAACCTTGTAAGACAAAGCTGAGAAACGAGCCAGTTGTTTTAGCTTTTTGTTCAATTTAAAACTGTAGTCGCGTGGTTTTGGACCAAAAATCCTTCCACCGCCAACATATATAGGAGCTTTGATACTACCGTGACGTGCACCACCGGAACCCTTTTGACGGATTACCTTCTTGGTACTGTACGATACTTCCCATCTCTCTTTTGTTTTGCTTGTTCCCTGACGTTGGTTAGCAAGATATTGCTTTACATCCAGGTAGATCGCGTGATCATTTGGCTCTATGCCAAAGATTCCGGAATCCAAAGTCACCTTTTTTCCTGACTCGGTTCCATCTATTTTGTAAACTGATAATTCCATAGACGCTTATTCCTCCACGATTACATATGAACCTTTGCAGCCAGGTATCGATCCTTTCACAAGAACAAGATTGTTCTCGGGAATAACCTTAATAACTCTTAGATTCAAGATTTTAACTTGATCGCCACCCATACGGCCGGCCAATTTCTTACCTTTAAATACGCGAGAAGGCCATGAAGAGGCACCCATCGAACCAGGAGCGCGTAGCCTGTTGTGCTGACCATGTGTCGCACCACCTACTCCGGCGAATCCGTGGCGTTTCACAACACCCTGGAACCCTTTTCCTTTAGAAATTCCTGTTACATCTACCCATTCCATCTGATCGTGAATCACGTCAGCGACGGTAATAGTATCACCTAACTGTAGTGTTTGCGTAAAATCATTCGCAAACTCAACTACTTTTCGTTTCGGTGTGGTTTGTGCCTTTTTAAAATGGCCCATTAGGCCCGAGCTGGTGTGTTTTTCTTTTTTTTCGTCATAGGCAAGTTGTACAGCGGCATAACCATCAGTCTCTTCTGTACGAATTTGCGTAACAACACACGGACCAGCCTCAATAACGGTGCATGGGATATTTTTCCCATCGGCACCGAAAACGGATGTCATTCCGATTTTTCTTCCAATTAATCCAGGCATTGGTTGTTAATTTGGTGTTTTTTAATATATTAATAAATTCCGCATAAATTTTGCGGGCAGCAAAGATACGATAAAACTTTGTAAATGCAATAGGTGAATGGAATATATCAACAAGATATCAACCATTCTTTAGGTCAGAAGAGAGTGCAGATTTGAGGTAATGAGCTTCACTGCTATGGCAAGGAGGATTATTCCGAAAAACTTCCTCATCACATAAATCCCACTTTTACCTATTTTTCTGGAGATAAGGTCAAGATTATTGAGTACCAGAAAGACTATCACTATATTAAGAAAGAGTGCAATTATTATATTAATCACATCATACTCTGCCCTGAGTGATAAAAGCGTGGTGAACGATGCTGCTCCTGCTATAAGAGGAAAAACAATAGGAACTATTGTGGCAGAATCTGTCGGTCCATCATCTTTAAATATCTGTATTCCGAATATCATCTCTATTGCAAGTACAAGCAGAACCAAGGCTCCGGCAACCGCGAATGAAGATATATCTACACCAAACAAACCCAGAAGGGCTTGCCCTAAAAACAGAAAGGTAACAAGAATGGCAAATGAGATTAAGGAGGCATTCACAGGACTGAAGCTTTTTTTCTTCTCCTTCATGCCTATGATAATAGGTACAGAACCCAATATGTCGATAACGGCAAACATTACAATGAATGCGCTGAATATCTCTTTTATGTTAAAGTTCATCTGTTAGTAATTTTTGCAAAGGTACAAAAAAAATCTGCGCCGCACTTTCTGGTAACAGCTTAATTATTAGCGTTCAACAAAATCAAAAGTCAACTCAATAAATACTTTCTATAAATTTACTATCAGATTAACAGATACATACCAGACTTTGCGGCGCGGAGTACTTTCTTTCTTTGTTTGTTTTTTTGTACCTTTGAAAAAATGTGAGAGAGATGGAAGGGTCTGGGAAAAAAGCACCAAAAGCAAAACGTATTCAGTCGGGAAACATTCACGTATGTATAAGGGGCAACTGCCGAAGAGTAGTTTTCCTTGATGAACAGGATAAAATTGAGTTCCTGCGAAGATGTAATACAGCCGCAAAAAAATTTAATACTATTATTGAGGCGTTTGTCATAATGGACAATCACGTCCATTTACAAGTTATCACAACTCAACTTACTTTGTTTGTGAGCAGAGTGCTTAATGGTTATTCATATTGGTACAATAGAAAGTATTCTTTGTCGGACAAACTTTTCAGAACTCCTTTTATGAGTTACTGCAAATATTCAGAAGAATGGGTTATAAACAGCATGCTTTACATAATGAATAACCCTGTAAGAGCGTTTATTTGCAGTCACCCATCTGAATATATATGGAGTTCCTATAACTTTCTGTTTCATCGGCAAAATACTATTGCAAAATATATTCAAATTGACACATCGCTTATTTACAAATACTTCAAAAATCGTAGTGAGCTTGATGAAGCAATTAAGAATTACCCATCATCATCCAATAATGACATAAACAGATTGGCAAAGATGCAACGCCCAGAGCAGGCAATCTTTTCTTCTCGTTCCCGAATTTCTTTGCAAGAAATTTTATCTCATTTAAATACGATTTTAAATGGAAAAAACCTATACAATCTGGAAAGGGAAGAGTTGGAGAAGATTATCATGCAAATTAGAAAGTTAACCGGAGCATCATATACTCAGTTATCTGTTGTCTTTAGTGAAAGTTCCGAATTTATAAGGAGGCTGTGCTCCCGGGGGTGATCCGCGTCGCAGTTTCTGGCAACCACTTAATTTTCAACGTATAGCAAGACTCAAAGTCTGAGATGCTGTGACTTTATCTTTACCAAAAGCCTGATTAACTGACAAATACCGGATCAAATGGAAAAGTAGGTGGAGCGACATCTGGAAAAGCGGTATCTTTGTATAAAAACAGAGATAAAAGATGGATGCCACACAGGAACAGATGTTGAGTTTACTGGAACTTATTTTACCCCAAGAGATATTGGAATATTTTGTAATAGTTGACTTGAAGATACTGCCGAAGGAGGTGCATCTGTATATTGACGAGAAGAATATCCCACCACAAGAGTACAAGCAAGAAAAGCTGACATCAAAAGGCTACCATCCAGAAGCTATCATACAGGATTTTCCACTTAGGAACAAGGCTTTATACTTACATGTAAGACGCAGGAAGTGGGAAGTGGAATCCACCAGGCAGATAGTGAGCAAGACCTGGAATCTATCGGCAACAGGAACGCGCTATTCGAATGAATTCGCGTCTTTTTTAAAAGGATTACTTGGATACCTACCCGATTAGCTCCAATTCCCTGGAGAAATTCTTCTATATAGACGGTGACCTGTTAGGGCAACAGTACAAGGAACACCTGAGTGATTACAAGATATGGGAACAGAAGGATCATGCACATGACTGGATCCTGTTTCCCGGGAATATGGGGCCACGGCTCAGCATTGACGAGACGAGCCTATCAAACGGAGAGCTGTATACCATATTGACAAACAAGGACGCCAAAGGTCAGAAAGGGGCAATAGTGGCCATGGTGGAAGGCACCACCTCCGAAAAGATAATCGGTGTGTTAAATAAATTGCCTAAGAAGTCAAGGGACAGCGTATCCGAGATCACACTGGACATGGCAAGTTCAATGAATCTCGTTGCAAAACGTTGTTTCCCATATGCAGAACAAGTAATTGACAGGTTCCATGTCCAGAAGCTTGCCTTCGATGCACTGCAGGAGATACGGATAGCTCACAGGTGGGAGGCAATTAATGAAGAGACTAATGACATTGAGAACGCAAGGGCCGATAAAGTAGAGTATGTCCCTGAGGTTTTGAAAAATGGAGACACAAAAAAACAGCTACTCTTCAGAAGCCGCTACCTGTTGTTCAAATCCCCTGACAGATGGTCGGAAAGCCAGAAAAAGAGAGCCAGAATACTTTTCAGACTCTATCCGGACATTAAAGAAGCGTTTTCGCTTGTGCACAGCCTTAGATGTATCTACAACCAAAAGCACCCCAAGAACGTGGCAATTGCAAAACTTGCACTGTGGTTCAACAGGGTTGCGGACTCCGGATTCAAATCATTCAACACAATCTCCGCTACGATGTACTCCCACTACGACAAGATCCTGAACTATTTCAACAATAGAAGCACAAATGCTTCTGCAGAATCTTTCAATGCAAAAATCAAGGCTTTCAGGGCTACTCAAAGAGGTGTCAGGGATATGAATTTCTTCCTGTTCAGACTCAGCAAAATTTATGCGTAAATTTATCGCTCCACCTACTTTTCAATTTGATCCCAAATACCTGAGTTTGAGGCGCAAAAAAGCTTTCTTTTAAAAAAAACTCTTAATCAAATGATTAAGAGTTTTTTTGGTGCTCGGGACGGGAATCGAACCCGTACGAACATTTCTGTTCACAGGATTTTAAGTCCTGCGTGTCTACCTATTCCACCACCCGAGCCCATAGGAACCTTCAAAAAAACCTCTCGTTGCGGAGAGGTTTTGAGAGCGGAAAACGAGACTCGAACTCGCGACCCTAACCTTGGCAAGGTTATGCTCTACCAACTGAGCTATTTCCGCATTTGGGACCACAAAGTTATAACAAAAACATTATGCTCCAAAAAAATTTAGACAACAGTATCAAATTCCTGTAAAAACCTTACATCGTTTTCGAAGTAAAGCCTAAGATCCTTCACCTGCCATTTAAGCATTGCAATTCTCTCAACACCCATTCCAAATGCAAATCCGGAATACTCTTTGCTGTCTATGCCAGATGCTTCAAGAACGGCAGGGTCAACCATACCGCATCCCATAATTTCGAGCCAGCCGGTTCCTTTACATATATTACAGCCTTTACCCTTGCAAATATTGCAACTTACATCAACCTCAGCACTTGGTTCGGTAAATGGGAAATAAGAGGGACGGAGGCGTATTTCGGCATTCTCGCCAAACATCTCTCTGGCGAAAAGTAGCACTGCCTGCTTCAGATCTGCAAAAGAAACCTTCTTGTCTATGTACAAACCCTCAACCTGATGAAATATACAGTGAGCCCTTGCAGATATTGCCTCGTTTCTGAACACCCTCCCCGGGCAAATAACCCTTATCGGAAGCTTCATCTTCTCCATGGCCCTTACCTGAACAGAACTGGTGTGAGTACGAAGCAGTATGGGATTCTCTCCTGTTGTTATGAAGAATGTATCCTGCATGTCCCTGGCCGGATGTTCGGGAGGAAAGTTAAGAGCCCCAAAAACATGCCAGTCGTCTTCAATTTCAGGACCTTCTGCAATGGCATATCCCAGTTTGTTGAATATAGAAATAATCTCTGCTCTTGTAACAGATATGGGATGACGGGCACCAAGCTCCATTTTGTCTCCTGGCTTTGTTAAATCATACTTAGAATCAGCCGGCTCCATGCTATTTTCAATAACTGTTTTAAGTTCGTCTATCTTAGCTGCTGCCGCTACCTTAAGTTTATTCAAAACCTGACCCAACTCTCTTTTTTGTTCGGGCAGTACATCTCTGAACTCGTCAAAAAGCTGTGTGATGCTCCCTTTCTTACCAAGTAATCTTACTCTTATCTCCTCCAGCTCCTGCTCTTTTCTGGCTGCAAGTTGCTCAACTTCTGCAAGCAACTGCTCAATTTTGTCTCTCATCTTTCTAAAATTTGGCTACAAAGGTAATAATTCTTTTATTGCTCTCTCCAATTGTGGGTCCATAGACTCCAATCTGTCGCGGAAGGTGTTCTTTACATAAATATCCGGTTTTACCCCTGTAGACTCCAGATCCTTTCCATCGAGCGAGTAACAGCCCCATGCAGGCAGACGCACAGAAGATCCATCAATCAGGCGTACTCCCGATGTAAATATTATCCACCTGTATGTCTCAGTACCAACCAGTTTCGCCAGAGAAAGTGCTTTAATACCATTAGAAGTAACCTCTGCATCACTCAAGCTCCTTTCGTTTATAAGAACTATAATAGGTTTGTCTCCCGGTGTTACGTTAGGATGGGTTGCCGGTTGTCCTGTCCTGTAGCTCCATTTAAAGTGTTGCTTCTGGCCAAGATAGTCCAGCACCTCTTTATGCACATTACCTCCGTCGTTGAAACGAAGGTCAAGAATAAGAGCATCCTTATGAACGGCATACGTGTTCATGTCCAGAAGAAACCCATTAAGCGCATTTGCAGACATATCCCTCATGTGAACATAGGCTATCTTGCCATTCCCAAGTTTGTCAACGATTGCCCTGTTGGCATCTTCCCACTCAGTATAGAGAAGTGATCTGATCTCAGCTGACGGCATAGTGTGCAGTCTTATGTCGAACTCAGTTGTTCCCTTCACATCTGTCTTACCCTCCACTGCTCTCTCAAATGTCAGAAGTATCTCGCTTTTCCCAACCGGAGAGACAAAGTATTTTTCTCTATTGATCCTGAAATCTACCTTCATTCCATTGACAGCAACAAGCTTGTCACCCTTTTTAAGAGGATTACCCGTATAGTCTGCCTTTGATCCGGCAATTATCCTGTCAAGAATATAAGGGTTGTCATTGTCGAACATAAGTCCTGTTTCAGCAGAAGAGTATCGCTCAGGAAAATCCTCTTCCTTGCCGAAGCTGCTGAAGCCCATATGCGAAGAGTTTAGCTCGTTAAGCATGTCGTTGATCAATGTCCGGAGTTCATCTCTGCTTTTAACCATAGGAAGGAACCCGGCATAGTAATCACGTTTCGTTTTCCAGTCCACCCCATGGAATCTCACATCATAAAAATTCTGTGCAAGAGTTGCCCAGACCTCATAGAACATCTGACTGAACTCACTTTGCATATTCTTAGAAAAAGTATGTTTAATCTCAATCTTTGTGGCAGAAGCAGAAGCAGGATCCAGCTTGTAAAGGCCGTCCCTGCAAAGCACCAGCATATCCTTTCCATTGGATATATATTTGTCTGCCGATGATAATCCCTTAACTCTCTGAGCAGGCTTCTGATCCCAATCCTTTATCTCCTGAACATATAAACCAGACTCTCCCTCATGGTTCGACGAGTAAAAAAGGAAGGTCCTGTCTTTCTGGGCAAATATGTACGGAGAATTTTGTGTCCCTCTTCCAATCACCCTTTCATACCTTCTCTGCATATAGTCCCTGTTAATGACAACTGAAGAGTCACCCACAGAAGCCGCTGCTTTGCCGAAAAGTTTCTCAAATTCAACCCCCTCAAATGGTCTGCAGAACTTATCAAGCGGCACCTTATAAAGTATAAACGAAGTCCCTCTCGGGAAACTTGGATTGTATCTGTCTGCTGTAAAGTAGATAAATCTGCCATCGGGCGAGAAGGCAGGTTCGTCTTCATAAGTTGCAGAATTTGTGAGGTTCACCGTCTTTTTATCTGCCAGGCTGGTAATGAAGATATCTCTCTCAAAGAGACTTACTGCAGAAAAAGCAAGGAATTTGTCATTAGAAGAGAAGCTCAGGCTGTAACCCTGAAAGGCCCAGAATTCACCTTTTGCAACCTCTTCACATTTGTCATCGGCCATATTAAGAGTCATGACGGACCCGGAACCATTAACAAATGCAACAAGCTTTCCTTTATGCGAAAGAGTAAGGGAGCGACTGTTTGATTCCGATACAAAGACTGGTTTTTCGTCCGATTCAACATCTGCCCTCTGTTTGAAAATATTTGTGAATCCAAGGTTTGTCCTTGTATAGTAAACTGTCTTGCTGTCGTCACCCCATAAAACCTCATCTACCCTTTCGTTGGCAGGAGTCCTGAGCTGCTTTACGAAATTACCTTTTGCGTCGCTCACGAAAATTGCCCCTCTGAAAACAAAGGCAAGTTTTTTACCATCGGGAGAAACCGACGCATCCTGTGGTGTTTCAACCTTTACCGAAAAGTCATTGACAGTTCTGTTCTCTACAACTTCAATAGCCGGCTGAGTAAATCTACCAGTTTTAAGATCTGTAACAGAGATTTTATAACCCTTTATATAGACTATTTTTGACCCGTCGGCACTGATGGCCGGATATTGTACAGATTCATCAAAATTTGTGATCCATCTTCTTTTGCCCTCATCATGTTTAACAATGTTTGCCTCACCGTTTTTTTCGTCAGATACATAATAGAGGTTCCCTTTAGAATCTACCATAGGCCATATATCCTTTCCAAAATAGGTGGTAACCTCTTTGTACTCTTTTTTAGAAGGGTTCCATGAGATAATATTCGGATTATGCTCACCTTTATACCCCTTCCTTGTTGCAAAGCGGTAGGATTCTGTCGATTCTGTAAAGTAAAACTCGCCCGTAACCGGATTCTCCACAACACCTGCAATTGTATTGAAGTAACCTGAGAAAAGTCTTGTTGGTGTCCCGCCATCTACCGATACTGAATACGCACTTATACTGTTGTATCGGCCAGACTCAAAATAGATCTTCTTTGAGTCGGGTGACCATGAAACGGGTATGTCGCCTGCATCGTGGAACGTGAGTTGCCGTACATCGCCTCCCTTTACAGGAACAATATAAATATTGCTGTTACCTGCCTCGTTAGATGAAAATGCAAGATACTTTCCGTCCGGTGAGATGCGTGGGTTTGATTCCAATCCCTTCATTGAGACAACCCTCAGGGCCAATCCCCCATCTGCCGACACCTTGAAAATATCACCTGCGTAAGAAAAATAAATGGTAGATCCATCCGGTGTAAGTGATGGTTTTGAAGCGAACATGACACCCTCAGCATATGCACTAATCGCTATAGAGAGCGAGAACAAAAGAGTTAAAAGCTTTTTCATCAGAGTTTTTTGTATCCTAAAATTTAAAAAATATTGGTTATAGAACATTCTATTTTGGCCATTCTACGGCTGTTCTGCGAAGAGGCATGGTCATACAACGGGCTCCACCTCCGCCTCTTGGCAACTCCGATCCGTCTATTGTAACAACACATTTGCCCACTTTGTCGAGATCCTTTTTCCCGGCTACAACGTCCCATGCCGGAATAATTTCAAACCCGATTTTATCAAGCTCGTTAAGAGTATGGACATTTCTTGCATATGACATTACCTTGCCGGGGGCCAATGCAAAGAAATTCGCTCCGCTGTGCCATTGTTCCCTCTCCTGGTTCCACTCATCGGTAATGCCTCCGCAAATAACAGGCTCCACGTCCATACCCAGCTTTTTCAAGACAGACGGAATATTGTTTACCGATTTTATTTTAGAAACCCGTCCCCCTTCAATAATCATATGTACGGTCTGATATTGGTTATCGTTAAGGATCAATGGCTCAAACACCATCGCCTTGTCGACGTCAAGCAGAGTGAATACCATATCCAGATGGATGAATGATTCAGGTGAACTTGGCAACTGTTGAACTATTATATGTCTTTTTTCCGGCCCGGAAGACTTGCAGAGTCTGTTTAAGAGCATGTCTATTCCCTGACTGCTGGTTCTCATTCCGTTCCCTATAAGAAGAATATCCTCACGGGCAATCAGTATATCACCTCCCTCCATATACACCTCGTTATTACCCGGTTGGAAGTCGTAGCCGTTTATCAGCTCACAGTCGAAGAACTTTTTGTTTTTAAAAATTGCTTCAGTAATTATAGATTCTCTCATCCTTACCTTGCTCGCCATTCTGCAGATAAGAGCCTTGTTCCCAATGGATACCGATGCATCCCTCGTAAAATAGAAGTTGTAAAGAGGCAGAAGGGCGTAGTAATCGTCCTTAAGATATGCTGTAAGGGAGTTGATTCTGGCCGGGAGCCCTTCAATAAGTACCTGCGACAGGTTTTTTGAGGACATATCCATGAGGTATTCAAAATATTCCGTTACCTCCTCTGTAACACATATTTTGCCAATAAGCGCTTCTCTTTCATAATGATCATCTAAGAGTTTTGCAAGAAGCTCACGCACCTGAAATGTCTTTGCTACCTTGTTCAGAACTCCCGAAACCTGCTCATACTCCTTCTGGGCTATTGAGAGGTTAAGAATATCGCTGTAAAGGGCCCTTTGTGCATTTCTGGGAGTCATATTCTCCACCTCTGCTCCCGGCGAGTGCAACAACACCGCTTCCAGCTTGCCTATCTCTGACTGAACATCTAACTTCACCAGATTTTGTGCCATAATGTATTAAATTTTATTGATAGTCGTTAAAGTCTTTGAGGGGCATATCTGTAAGGATATTCTTGAAAATGACCTCCTCTCTGGGGCAGATAAGCAGAACATCGTCGGTATTGATAACCATGTAATTATCCAGCCCATTTACGACTATGAGTTTATCTTTCTCTTCTGAAACCACTATAGAATTTGAGACATTCGTCAACATGCTCTCTGTGATTTGTATATGATTATTGTTTTCATCTTTATCTACCTGCGCATAAAGGGAATCCCATGTACCCAGATCGGACCAGCCGAAAGAAACAGGATAGATTATTGCTTTGTCTGTTTTCTCCATTATACCATAGTCGACGGAAATGCTTGTACACTCTTCATACACCTGATTAATGAATTCATCCTCCTTGTCCGTGTAATATAGTTTATCCCCTTCTGAAAAGAGGCCTGCAATACCGGGTTGTAACTTCTCAAGTTCAGATTTAATAGTATGAAGGTTCCAGATAAATATTCCGGCGTTCCATAAAAACTCACCACTGTCTACAAATACCTTAGCAAGATCTATATTCGGTTTCTCTGTGAATGTCTTTACTGCATAGGCAAGATTACCATCCATATCCACGGGAACATTCATGTTTACCTGAATATAGCCATATGCTGTCTCCGGCCGGGTAGGCTTGACACCTAGCGTCATAAGCATGTTATGCCTGTCTGCATAGTTAAGACCGTTTTTTATTGTGGTGAGAAAAATATCTTCATTTACTATAAGATGATCGGAAGGAGCAACAACCACTGTCGCTTTCGGGTTCTTCTGCATCAGTTTGTACGTTGCATAAGCAATACATGGAGCAGTGTTTCTTCTGTATGGTTCCAGCAATACATGCTCTGGAAGAATATCTGGAATTTGGCTCATTACCAAATCTTTATACTGTCTTGAAGTAACTACCAGGATGTTCTCTGTCGGAATAATCCTTGAGAACCGGTCAAATGTCTGCTGAAGAAAAGATTTGCCCATTCCCAGAATGTCCAGAAACTGCTTTGGCTTGGCATTTCTGCTTACAGGCCAGAACCGACTTCCGATTCCACCCGCCATAATGATACAGTAATGATTCTTGTTCATATTAGTAATTTAATTATCTCCATGATGGTGCAAATGCGTCAGGAAAATACTCCAGTCCTACACTCTCTGCTTTAAATACAACCGAGACGATATCGAATTGAGTCTCCATATTAATGTTGTTCAGCCGTATATATGCTCTTGCTGCTGATATGACAGCTCTCTGCTTGAATATGTCTATGCTTTCATATGGGTTACAGAGATTTGGTTCTTTAAGTGACCTGACCTCAACAATATGCAACCTCTCAATTCCATACTGCGACACACTTTTCATTATCAGGTCCAGCTCCTTATGTCCGCATCTCCAGTTCCTGTCCAACAGTATCTGACCGTTCCCTTTTAGAAAATCCAAAGCAATATCCTCTGCCCTCCTCCCCGTTTCAATTCTCTCGCTGCTATCCATCTCAACAAAATTAGTAAACAAATTAATAAAAATTGTCAGTTCATCCTTTCTTTAGACAAAATTAAGAAATCTTTATGGAGAAACTCTATTAATCGAAAGATCATCAGAAATGAACCCAGTAGTACATTTCGCTCATTTTACCCAGCTCAAAAATCGTAATATCCTGATAAAGAGCTAAAATATTTTTGGAAGTATTATTGATTTCCTCTATATTTGACATATAGGTTATTGGTTATTAATTATAAAAAATATTTGGTTATGGGTTCAAATCTTTTGGCCTTTCCAAAGGCTTTCGTCGGGGCAGTAACGTTTATCTTGTTTAGCTCCGGTACACTTTTCTCACAGCAGACGATAAATATCGATGCCCCAAAAATCTTTTCACCTTCCCCGCAGAGTGAATCCCTTCATGCGGTAGTCAAGTTGCCGCAGGTTGGCAACACAGGAGCCCCTGACATATCCATATTGCTCTACACCATTCGGTCCGGAGGTATAGAGGTTCCTATAATATTACGTTATAGCACATATAACTGTAAAATAGACGGAAGTACGAGTCCCAATGTAGGATTTGGCTGGGAACTGGATTGCGGTGGCAGCATAAGCCGTACGGTCAAAAACAAACCGGACGAGATGTACAAGATGTTCCAGATAAGCAAGTACAGCAACCAGTGGCCCGTTTTTGACCAGCTTACAAATGAGAATGACCAGATAAAATTAAGCGGATTGTACGCCGAGTCATCGAGCGGCACATATGATACTGAGTACGATTCATTTTCGTTCGTTAATCCCTCAGGTAACGGATCATTCTATCTGAAACGTACCGATACTAGTAGCATTTCATCCAGATTTAAGGCATATTTCTCTCCGGACTACAATTACCGATTGAGCAATTACGGGGGAGGTATCGGCAACTTTATATCCGGAATGGAAATAAGTGATTCGAAAGGGCTCAGGTACAAATACGGTGGAGGATTGACTCCAAACGACACTACAGTTGAGTTTGCATACAGCTCGACATTAAACTATGAATACCCCTCGGCATGGTTGCTGTCAACAATAAAAAATGACGCAGGAGATTCCATAAAGTATTTTTACAGCAAGCTCGGCTATTCCCAGACCCAGGATAACTCACAATACGAGATGATAGATAAGGTAGAAGTATATGATCAGTATTTTAATTACGGACAATCCTATCTTGACAACTTCTCAGTTATCGCAGACAACGCAACAAAAGCTCTCAACCAATTCGTCTACAGGAGCCTTATGCCTGTCAAGATACAATTTGCAGAAGGTGCAGTCTATTTCACAATGGATCAAACGACAAATAAGATAAACAAGGTGGTGATCCGCGACAGGTTTGGCAATCTGGTGCGGGAGATAAACTTCAACTTCACTACAAATAACCTAAGTACGTTGAGCAAACTACTTAGCTCGGTTGTAATAAAGGATGCTGCTTTAAATACTGTCCAGACATATGGGCTAACATACAATACCGTATCATTCAGCGGCTATCCTATGTATGACTACTGGGGATATTTTAACGGTGGGGCAGCTACCGGCACCGGACATCTGCCCAACAGAACATTCAGTCTGGCTTATTATCCAAATTATTCACAAAATATCACGTTGGGCAACAACGGCTATTTATTGCCGGACAGTACAAAAATCAAGCATAACATCCTGCGGTCCATTACGTATCCTTCGGGAGGCCAGACAGAGTATACGTTTGAAGCCAATACCTATTCCAAGGAGAGGGAGCTGACACTTCCTTCCACATACATAGGACCGGGACTGCGTATAAGATCTGCAGTAAACAGGGACAAGGACAACTCCATATTGGAGAGGCGGACCTATGAATATGAGACTGGAGTCATTCCTGTAGTGCCTGATACGGAGGATGCCAATACAACGTACACCACATATACAGCATATGCAGGACCTGACGACGATCTGTTTTTTCCTGAAATTGGTTTTGTGGCAACAAACCGTAACAGGCTCGTATCGCCCAAATATACCGCATATATGGGTCTGGCCGGGGAGACAATCTCATACGAAAGCGTGCATGAGAATTATCATGACATGTCAAACAATATTGGGAGTAGCGTTGACTCCTACGTAATCCCAAACACGATTTCATTCTCTCCGAATTATGCAAATGAATCGGAAGTCCCGACAACGTTGTTTCCCAACTGGCATGTAAGGCACATTTACTCCGACGCATTGTGGGAGAAATCCAATATAGCATCCCGCATAGTCTATGACCAGAGCGGCAACCCTGTAAAATCGACATCCTACAGTTATGCCTCTGCAGATAAGGATACACTTGCCGGTATGGGCTTCTACAAACTGTTTTACTATTCCGTTTATCGCGGGTCACCCTATGAGACATACAAACTCCCGGACTATCTCATAATTGACCAAATAAAGGCTGCTGGATTGATGCCTAATAGCAGTGCCCTACCTCCGCTGATGTACTATTTTTATCTGACATACAAGGGTGTTTCATATCCTACGGGAGAGACCGTGACATACTACTACCCCGGAGGAACTTCTTACCAGGAGTCCAGGACATACCAATACACTCCTCTGACGGGTGAATATCACTTCCCGAGAACATATATCGAGAACAGTAGTCTTGGGGACCAGATAAAGACAGAGTTCAAATATCCTTTCGACAGCCTTACTGTCAGTAAGTACCGCAGCATGGTCAACCTACACAATCTGAGCTCATTCGTGCTCTCGACAAATAAATACAGACAGAATGGAGCAACTATAACTCCGCTCGAGAAGTATGTACAGAGTTACGACAGTCTGCTTATCAGCAACAATCCGGCTTGTTTCAGACCAAAGAACGTTTACTATGCAAGCAACGGTGTCAATCCGGAAAAGCGGATAGAATATCTTAATTATAATACCAAGGGAAGGGTACTGGATTTCAAGCAGGATTACAGCAAATACACAACATACCTGTGGACATACAATAATAATTACCCAATGTCACGTACCGACGGGGTGAGCTACAATACGATTTCAACGGCAATAGGATCGTACACTATCAACTATTATGCGAACAATTACAATACCCAGACTGAATATACGGACTTGTTCGGCAGCCTGAGAAGCAGTATCGACGGCCTGACCCAGGGCCGCACATACCAGCTTATGTACGGCACTACACTGGAACAAAGTCCTTCGGGAAACACACTACGATATTCCTATGACTATTTCCAGCGTTTGTCGCAGATCACCGACAACGGTTACAAGATAAAGAGCAGGTTCGAATATGCAGATGGGACAACCGCAGGTGGCTCATACGTAAAGACATTTGCCCCTGACTCCGCCGTGACAAGTATCGGCCAGATAAGCACTGCCAACCAGAGGATAGGTACGACATACTTTGACGGTATCTACAGACAGATACAGGCCGTGGGCCGCAGTGCATCACCAACAGGGAAGGATGCCGTTGCCATGACACATTACAACTGGTACGGCTCTGCAGACAAACAGTATCTCCCCTATACCGTAACTTCCGACGGGAGTTTCCGTGCCGGCGCAACAACCGAACAGCCTTCGTTCTACAACCAGATATACAGTGGCGAGGGCTCCTACGCCAATACCCGTACGGAGTATGAAACGTCACCCCTGCAAAGGGTAGTGAGGGAGTATACACAGGGATCGGATTATTCCGGCAGCAACAGGGCAACAAGCTATGATTACAGCCTGAACACCACCAGTGAGGTCAGGAAATGGACAATGAGCGGTTCGTCACTGGTAAACGGCGGGTACTATACAGCAGCAACATTGCAGAAGACCACCGTAACAGACGCTGACGGCAGGGTAAGCATCGTATACAAGGACAAGCAGGGAAAGGAGATAGAGACACGCAACGGAAGCTCCTCTTCTCTTGTAACCTCATACGTATATGACAACAATGAGAGACTTGCATGCGCGATCCCACCAAAGGCCCAGCAGGATGTAGCTGCAGACCCAAGCAATACTACCCTGTGTTTCAAATACATATATGACAAAAGGAACAGGCTGACCGAGCAGTACATACCCGACAAGGGAACAATTTACAACGTGTATGATGCCGACAACAGGCTGGTCTACACTCAGGATGCAAACCTGAGGGCACAAAACAAGTGGCAGTTCTTCCGGTATGACAAATACGGCAGGGAGGCATACTCTGGGCTGGTGAGTTATGCCGGTTCATTCTCCACCCTCACAGGTTATTATGCTACTGTATCTTACAACGAGAGCAAGACCGGCTCGGGTCCGGTGGCGGGGTATACCAACACCAGCCAGTCGCTGAACGTTTCCCTGAACGACGTGCTTAAGGTTACCTGGTACGACACCTATACCCAGACGGACAAGATATCTTTCTCGGCAATGGGGTCGGAAGTGGGGCAACCTGCAGGATATACCCCTCTTGCCACTCCTTATGCTCTGGTGACAGGCACAAAGGTGAAGGTTCTGGACGGCAACGAGCACACTGCCAGTGCCATCTGGCTCACCTCTACAATGTATTACAATGCCCTCGAGGAACTGATACAGGCTGTAAGGGAGACCTATACCGGATCGGACAAGGGGCAGGAGCGCATCTCCACAGGATACAGGAACCAGGGTGAGGTATATGCCACAAAGACCACCAGTACCGCCAACGGTGTAACCACCACACTCCTTGACCAGAAAGGGTACGACCCTCGCGGAAGGCTCATAAAAGAGTGGAACACAATAAATGGAGGAACGCCGGTGCTCATCAGCTCGACAGGTTATGACGAGTTGGACAGGATGAGCAGCAATGCGCTGGGGAACAGCATCGTCTCAATGGCGTATACCTACGACATCCAGAACAGGCTGCGCAAGATAAACGACCCTGCAAACCTCGGCACAAAGCCTTTTGCCCTGGAGCTGCAGTACAACAGCCCCAACGTTACCGGTGCAACTGCCCAGTTTGCAGGCAATATAAGTGCCGCCAGATGGAAGCACATCTCAGGCAGCGAGCAGACATACTACTACAACTATGACTCATACAGCCGTCTCACAGCGGGTGTCCACGGAGGGGGCAACAACGAGCAGTCCATCGGGTACGACTCAAACGGCAACATCAATGCCCTCACAAGGACAGGGGCGCAGGCAGCAGGGCTGGGTTATACCTACTCCGGTAACCGTCTCACTTCACTTACCAAGGATGGAACTCCTTACAGCTATGCCTATGACTCAAACGGCAACGCCACAACAGACGGCCTGCGGGGTATGACAATTGCCTACAACCACCTAAACCTACCCAAAACAGTGACAAAGGGAAGCGATGTGCTGACATACATTTACGATGCCACAGGCAGCAAGCTGGCCGCTAAACTGAACTCAACGGTAAACAACTTCTATACAGGTGCAGTGGTGTACAAGGCGGATAAAACCACAGACTACATCATTACAACCACTGGGCTGGTACGCAAGGTTGGAACGGATTATATACGTCAGTACAACATAAACGACCATCTTGGCAATGTGAGGGCTGTGGTGAACCAGAGCGGTACCATTGAACAGGCTTCCGACTACTATCCATATGGACTTGCATTCAATTACAACAATCTCGACAAAAACCGTTATCTTTATAACGGCAAGGAGCTCCAGAACCAGACCCTTGCCACAACGTTCTTTGGAGTGTACGACTATGGTGCAAGGTACTATGACCCGGTGATAGGGAGGTGGAACAGCGTGGATCAATTGGCGGAGAAATACTATGACATTTCACCGTATAACTATGCTGCTAATAATCCATTGAGGTTCATTGATCCGGATGGAAATGACATTTGGGATTTCTTAAGGGGAGTTGGAACTGGAATGGTGAATGGTATTGTGAGTACAGCAATGGGGCTAACTCAAATGGCCGATCCATCGCTAATAAGCCCATTTAAGATTGGAATGGCGGCAGCAATTGCGAATCCTGGTCAAACCTATAGCAATATAAAAGAAAATGTAACAAATACTATACAAGAGGTTAAAAATGACAAGACTGGAGAAAAAGCAGGAGAACTCACTGGCAATATTATCGCACAAGTCGGATTGGCTTTTGCAGGAACTAAAGGGTTAGATAAATTAGCAAAAGTAGGTTCTTTTACAGAGGCAGCAAATGTTGCTACAGGGGGCATAAAAACAGCAAATGGTATTGAAATCACAGGTTTTGCTAAACACGGTTTAAATAGAGCAATAGAAAGAGGTGTTAAGCCCAATGCCATTTTAGAAGCAATAAAAAATCCTTTAAAAACAGGAAATATTGTTACTGACCAATTAGGTCGCCAGAGCCAACGTTTTATTGGTAGATCTGGCGAGGTTGTTATTAATCCACAAACAGGTCAAATTATATCTGTTAATCCTACATCTTCAAGTAAGGCAGCGAAACTTTTAAAACAATCAGGGCAATGATAGTTAAATTAAACAAAAATCAGTTTGACTATCTGAGTAATGGTCTTTCTGAAAAACAAGAAGCATTAAGATTAAGGCTGAAGCAAGTCAACAAAGAAAATCAATTTTTTATTATAGAAATTGATGAAGAAACGGCTGATGAAATCCGTGAATGGGCAAGTGATGGGTTGCAAAGAAAGGGATTTGATATAAATTATGAATTGACTCCTGAGGGTAAAATATTTGAAGAACTAATAGATTTGTTTTATGTAGAATAGTGAAAAATGGCTGTAGCTTATATCAATAGTGTTGTTTTTCGTGGCGAATACCAACGTCGCAAGCAATGACTTTTTTGGTGCAAGGAAGCAGTTATTGCTAAGGGGGGTACAAAAAGTTTACCGTGTTTTTGATGATGAAGCTGCAGCTCTTGGAAAATCATTGACATCTGTAAATTCCAATTCAATTGCAAATTATAGAAATGCAGCAGGATTGCCTGTTCAAAATACAGGAAGATTTGTAACTGAGGCAATAGTAAAGAAATCTGATATAACTCTTCAACGAGAGGTACTTCTGACATACATTTACGATGCCACAGGCAGCAAGCTGGCCGCTAAACTGAACTCAACGGTAAACAACTTCTATACAGGTGCAGTGGTTTACAAAGGAGACAAGACGATAGACTATATTCCGGCAAGCACCGGGCTGATCCGTAAAGTGGGCAGTGACTTTGTAAGGCAGTACAACATAAACGACCATCTGGGAAATGTGCGGGCTGTGGTGAACCAGAGCGGTACCATTGAGCAGGTTTCCGACTACTATCCATATGGACTTGCATTCAATTACAACAATCTCGACAAAAACCGTTATCTTTATAATGAAAGGCATCAAAACCTTTAATAGACTAATATGTAATAAGTATCCATCACAATAGAGCATAAAAACCCGGATTGCTCCAGGTTTTATGTTTTATAGAGATTTCTGTTTAACCCGACACTTATAATGTTATCTATAATGCAAGGAAACAATTTTGTCTGTCTAACTATAGATCAATGTACTACAATAGATGATTGATACTCATATTGAGTATATCCCATATATGCTCTATATTCATTCCATGTTCCACCTATAATGTATCTAGAAACACCTGCTGGTACTGTTACCTGACTGTCATATTGCATATACATTCCTCCATTACCTGTATTTTCATATATAACATATGTATAATTAATTAGTCTCGGCTTTGAGAGAGTTACTTCGTTCGTCATATTCTGATCAGAATAAAAAACAATTGTATTATCGTAATAATTTGCCCACTCATCAGAAAAAGAATCACAATAATAATATGCATTAGGGTGATCCGAATCTTGAACAGTTTCTATTTTTTTATATGGACCACCATATATAAATTCTATGCAGTCTATATCGCCCTGAGTAAGAGGATAATTACAATACCATTTTCTAGCTGTATTGTTTTTATCCCAAATTGTATTAACAGTAGAATCAATTGCAAGTTGATTCCAATCATATAACATTACTGATGATAAATCGAAATCTCCATGGTCAAATGTAAATGGTAAAATGTCGAATTGAAAAAAATCATCTGGGTCAATATTGTCATAATTTATAATTACATAATTACCTCTATCATTTCTAGCATGTTCATGTAACAACCCGATAATATGGCCTATCTCATGTACAACTGTACTAACCCCAAAGTTTTGTGCTAAATGTGTTATCTGTGTTCCTCCTATCATACCGATATCAGAACTAGTGTTATTAACTGTGTAAACAAATTCAACTCTGTTTGGAGCAGTTGTAGACTCTACAAATCTTATAGATGTACTTGCCTCGTAATCCGCTATTGCTCCATTTACATTACCTCGATATTCTTGGGGAAATAAAGGAGAAAATGAGTAATATACAATCCCATTTGGCCAATAATTAATAAAATTGATGGTCATTGCTGATTTTGTAAGCGGTACATCTAGAATTTCTATTTGTTCTTTTGTCAACCGAATGTCACCTTGAAGATAAAATGATGAGTCTTCTTTAGTTAGAACAATACCAGACTTCAGTACCACCTTTTCTTTATGTGTATTATCAATAATTTTTGTTGATTTGGAATTTTTCAGCACTTCTGGTTGATATGTTTCTTTATTACAGCTAATTATCGCAAAGAATAATACTGTTAGTATCAAAGATTTTTTTTTTGTCATGATTGTAATTTTAGTATAGAATATTGAATTTTTAAAGCATACATATAAGCATAATTTTAAAAACGATTATGCAGTAAAAGTTAATAGTATATTAATCTAAATTTATTAATATGTTTAAATTGATATATGGTTTCTTTTATGCCAGTAAAACTTTAAAATTTGAATTCTTATAGCCCAATAGAGAATAAAATATAAAAAACACGGCTTTGAGAGAGCAAGTCTTAGAACCGATTTCATATAGATTCTTGACAATTAAGTACAATTTATCTATTGCCCTAAATACTAGGTAAATATATAAATAATCTCGTTTAAATAAAATATTTATAAATGTTATTTCACTATTTTATAATTAGATATGAATATGTACAATAAATAAACCATTAGTGTTCACTAAATAATTATTTTTGATCATTGATGTAGCTATATTTTAGGAAGATATCGGACATTTGTTGACTGACGGTTTGAGTCAGTTTATTAATATATTTGAAGACATATTATTACTGTTATTATGAATAATCAATTATCGTTTGTACAAAATTCTGGACATTACCAATGGTCAATAACAATGACGAAAATAGGTAGGCCAAACGTCTTACTCATTGGAATTGTTGTCAATCATGCCCTCTCATCTTGCTAATAAACGACATATTAGACGCCTTGAAGTTTTGACATATAATCATTATACCGAGTCTCCTTTACCTCACAATAAACTTAATTATTACATTAATTGTCGTAACAAATAATTATATGATTTGAGTATACTTTTCTCCTTCTATCGGATTCTTATTCTCCATTACCTATCTTAATATCATGTATGACTTGTCAATCGTTAAGAAAATTGACTTAAAATGGGAAGTTGAAAAATCAATGCTTCTTATCTGGTCAGTTATTTTATAGTAAGTCTTATATAGTAAGATTGACCATATGATTCTCGTTTCAACAAATCCCCTTTCTTGCACCATGTATGATGCTGCTTTGCTTTTTAATAAGCAGAATAAAAAAGACCGCCTCAAAATGAATTGAGACGGTCCCTATAATCAAGTTAAAAACTTCTAGAACAACAGGCGAATACCAAACTGCATTCCCCAAGTGCTACTGGTTGATGGGTTATTAACCCATTTTGCTTTATTATCAAAATCAGCCATGTCTTTAGCGTTCAAAGTATAAACCGGTGCCCCTCCTGCATTTCTTGTGCTATAGGTTAATGGACGGACATTCTCATAACTTGCCAAACCATTCATCTGATAAACACCCCAATTTGAATTAATTAAATTCCCGGCATTTAGAATATCCAGACTTAACTGAAGAGAATACTTCTTGTCAGTACCGAAATTAGTAAAGATGTCTTGTAAAATCTTAACATCAAATCTGTTATACCATGGTTGAAGATCACCAAATCTTTCAGCGTAAGTTCCTTTGTTATTCTTAAGATAAGGAGTCTCTTCTATGTATTTCATAAACCTGTCAGATTGTTCTTTAGCAGTCATTACAACAACACCTGCTTTATCTTTATAGTCTGTAAAATAAATCTGGCTTGCATCGCAAGGAATATATAAAAGGTCTGCCGATTCACCATCTCTATTCATATCATTTGAATAGGTATAAGATGTCCTTCCCTGAGCTGCTCCCGAATAATAAAGTGAAATGGTTGTTGCAAATGCTCTTGCATACTCAATTCTATAAGACAGATTACCAACCACTCTGTGAGGAACAGAGAAATTAGAATAACTTAACTCCGGACGGTTTAGGTATGAAACATTAGTGTTTGCCCTCCATGCAGAATATGCTGCAGAACCAGGGTTTGCGGTAACGTCTTTAGCAATGTTATATGTGTATGCAAACATTCCGTAAAACCCTTTACTGAGATTCTTTACTAACTGTGCAGTGAAAGACGACTGGAATCCTTTGTCTGTATTTGTTAGAATCACAGCACTGGCAACATTGGAATTTATCTTACTAGATGTCCAATAAGGCCTGTTGTCTGCACCTGTATATACAGCTTGCGGATAAGGCAAATTGACATTTTTCTGAATTATCGCGTTTATGTCTTTAGAATATAAACCTTCCAAAGTTAAAACCATATTATAAGGCAGTTCTATATCAATTGCCAGATTACTTCTCCATATCTGAGGCATCTTGAAGTCCTTATCAACTTGAGCAAGTGTGGCACCTGATGCAGGAAGTGTACCTTTGGTCTGGGTGAAGATAGTTGGATTATTATTTACAACATCTCTGAAATTAGGGTTAAATTTCTTTGTTCCATTGTTGAAATTTATAGATGCAATTGTTGTTGCGTTTGTTATAATAGTTTCAACAGACTGAATCATCCCGGCATTTGTTGGTTGGTTTGTAAACCATACAAATGGCAGCATTCCTGTGAATAGACCTGTTCCACCTCTTACCTGAACACTTCTGTCACCATTAGCGTCCCAGTTGAATCCAAGCCTTGGAGAAATCTGAATCTTTGAATTTGGCCATGTACCTACATCCATTTTGTATGTAGAGCCATTTACATCCGAACTCCAGCCATCACCAAATGACAATGCAGCGATTGCAGGGTTGTTCTCCAGCTTGTTATGATACATAGGCAATTCTGCCCTTACACCATATGTAACCTTAAAGTCTTTATTAACCTGCCACTCATCCTGAAGATATAGTGAACCCATACCAAATGTCAATTCTCCACCCGGAGCGTCATTTCCGTTATAACCATAAGTTACAGCAAAAATGCTAGGTAACTTGTTAGTCAGGAAGTCATCAACAGAATTGTATTTATAGAAACTGGACCCCTCTCTGATATACGAGTTAAAGAAGTAAAGGTTGTCGTATGCTATACCTGCTGTCAGAGTATGTTTGTTTAAGTTAATTGTTACGTTATCTGTTATTGACAATGTGTTGTTTCTAACATCATTATTAAATGTAAACAGTTCATATCCCAACGACATATACCTGTCATTACCTTCGTAGATATCAATAAAAGGGAAAAGTGTACTAGGGCTGGTACGGGTATCTCTTACTTTAGTATATGAAACCAATAACTTGTTGGAAATTTTTGAACCGAATGTACTGTTCAACTCACCTGTTATTGAGCTGACAGTATTTTCAAAACCATAAAATGAATTTTGGAAAGAGATTGACTGTGCAGAAATACGACCCGATAAATTAGATCCAGTACTTGGTCCAGATGTAGCATTTGTCAATACATCATTATTGCTCTTAACGTTATTATAGCGCAATGTGAATTTGTGATTTCTGCTGATGTTCCAGTCTAAGCGTGCCATAATCTTGTAATTCTGAGATTCGAAATTATCGAAATCCTGAAACTTACCAGCATCGTATCCAAACGAGCTTTTTACAAAATCAGAGACCCTTTGTAGATCAGAAATTTTAGTTCTTGATATCTTGCCTGCAGTATTAGAGACCCCATCAGTACTAGGTACCCATGAGTTACTTGGTGTAGTCTCCTTTTCAAATTCACCACTTAAAAAGAAAAACAACTTGTTTTTAATAATCGGACCACCAACAGTTGCACCATATACCGATGCTGTTTTGTCATTTGCATTAGGAACTGTCTGATCACCAACTTTACTACCGGTAAATGATTTTGGTCTTAAATAAGTATATACAGTTGCTTTGTATTGGTTGTCACCACTTTTGGTAACAGCATTTATACTTGCACCTGTAAACTGAGATAATCTGACGTCATAAGGAGCCAGATTTACAGAAACTTCCTCGATAGCATCGAGTGAAATTGGCTGGGCATTACCACCAGGCATTGCATTTGAAGATAAACCAAAGTTGTTATTAAATGCTGCACCGTCAATAGTAATTGTATTGAACCTGCCATCTCTGCCACCGAATGAAGTACCGTTAGCCTGAGGGGTCATTCTTGTAAAATCAGTTATACTACGGTTGATTGAAGGTAGTGAGGTCAGCTGTTTAGAGCTGATATTCATAGAAGCACCGGTACGGTCACTGTTTAGGATTGGGTTAACGACACCAGCTGTTACAACCACCTCATTGAGCTTTACAGCTTCTTCGGTCAGTTGTGCGTTATGAACGTAGTTTTCACCCAGACGTAATGTGATGTTCCCTTGTTTAATGCTTCCAAAACCCAGGAATTGCACTTCAACCGAATAGGGACCTCCAACACGCATATTCTGAATGCGATAGTTACCAGAGTTGTCAGTAATCGAATAGTACTGAGAACCGGAAGGCGTATGAACAGCAACAATGGTCGCTCCAATAATTGGAGTGCCATTTGCCTCTGTAATTCGTCCACTCATAGTGGAGGTTGTAACCTGAGCAAAAGCGGCTAAGGCTACAAACAAGCTCATAGCCGTAATGGCAAATTGCTTAATCGTTTGTTTCATAGATATTTTTTAGTATTTGTTTGGTATTCTAGAACAAAAATACTAAATTCCATTTGATAACTTACAATTATTTTCATTTAAATTCACAATATCTTAAATAAATTAATCACCTGACTTTTAATTGCAGATTAATAAAAATGTTTTATATTTGCATCCAAATTGTGGAAAGATTTGACTGCTTGCAACCACGTGAAAAAATGCTAAAAATGCTTAATCTTTTTTGCATTTTCCCTCTTTCCGGCTGTAATCGTTGAACTCTCATCTGCAAATGAGTGTTATTACTATTCTATAAACGAATTAAACCAAAAAAATTATGGCATATTTATTTACATCAGAGTCTGTTTCGGAAGGACATCCGGACAAGGTTGCCGATCAGATTTCAGACGCTATTCTTGACGAATTCCTTCGTCAGGACTCCAATTCAAAAGTCGCATGTGAGACTTTCGTAAGTACAGGTCTGGTAGTAGTGGGCGGAGAGGTTCACTCTAAGGCCTATGTAGACATTCAGACAGTCGCAAGAAGAGTTATAAACAGAATCGGTTATACAAAGGCCGAATATATGTTTGATGGTAATTCATGCGGAATACTCTCTGCAATTCATGAACAATCGGCAGACATCAACCGTGGCGTGGACAAGCTTGACGAAAAGGGAAACTCCATTGCAACTGCCGACGAACAGGGTGCCGGTGACCAGGGAATGATGTTCGGCTATGCATCTACGGATACAGAAGAGTACATGCCACTGCCTCTCACTCTTGCCCATATTGCTCTGCTCGAACTGGCAAAAATCAGGAAAGAGACCAATCTGATGCCTTACCTTCGTCCCGATGCAAAGTCACAATTTACAATTGAGTATGACGAAAACAACACTCCTGTAAAGGTTCATACAATAGTGATTTCCACTCAGCATGACGAATTTGACGGAGATGCACAGATGCAGGCAAAAATCAAAAGCGATGTACAAAACATCCTTATCCCAAGAATTCTGGAGCGTCTGCCTTTGAAGACTCAGTTGCTTTTCAAGGAGGGATACATTCTGCTTGTAAATCCTACAGGAAAGTTTGTAATTGGTGGTCCTCACGGCGACACAGGTCTTACAGGAAGAAAAATCATTGTTGACACATATGGTGGCAAAGGCGCACACGGAGGTGGAGCATTTTCTGGTAAGGACCCTAGCAAGGTGGACAGATCTGCAGCATACGCAGCCAGATACATTGCCAAGAACCTGGTAGCTGCTGGTGTTGCACGCGAAGTTCTTGTACAGCTTGCTTATGCGATAGGTGTTGCACAACCGGTAAGTATATTTGTGAACACATACGGAACAGCCAACCCTTGCGGTCCGGACAAAGTGGTACTGAAGGACAGCGAAATAGCAGAGAAGATCAATAATATCTTCGACCTGAGACCTGCTAAGATTATAGACATGTTCAAACTTAAGAATCCTATTTATGAAGTGACTGCTTCTTATGGCCACATGGGTCGTGATCCTTTTGTAAAGGATGGAATTCAGTTTTTCGGATGGGAGAAGCTTGATGCCGTTGCCAAAGTAAAAGAGGCGTTCAAACTTTAATTTAGAGGGACCAGTTAAGCTTTTTTCCAAAGCCCAACCTGTTATCGGTGTACTTGGCTTCTGTAAGTTTCAGGAGCCAAAGGTCACCTCCCTTTAAAATCGCATAAGGAAACCTTGACAGGTATTTAAGTTTGTACTTTCCTAAAATGGAGTCATCGCTTTTAACTATCTGTGCCTTAAACTGCAATCCTCTTATAAGTCCTATTTTTTCGGTCTCCAGGGCAATTGCCCCGGCAACCATTCCCGAATCTGATGCTTTTGCAATCTGAATATGTCGGGTTTTTTCCTCGGAAGTGATTATGAACAACAGTTCGTCTTCCAGAAATTCATAAAAAGCGTGAGAACACCATAGATCTGAATTGCTCGCTACTGCAAGCGTAAGGACATGGTGTTCTTTTATGAATTTTACAATTTCCGGCGGAAACATAACTATCTGTTCAAATTAAAATCGTTTTCTTCCCAAATGTAAACCTTGTCCGAGCGACGCAGCTTTACTCCGTCAGGAACAGGTATAGAGCAATACTCTCCTTTGACTGTGTTGTCTACCGGCTTAAGGTCTACCCTTATCTCATTTACAACATACTCTACAACTCCTGTGGATGGACCTATTATCAGCAGGTCGTCTCCGGTCCTGAGTTCTCCTGTCTCAATCAAAACCTCTGCTACAGACAGATTTGAGAAGAAGTTGGTCACTTTTCCTATATATCTTTTTCTTCTTGTTGCCTTGTTTCCATATACTTCGCTCCACTCTCCCAGTCTTGCACCCTGATAATAACCATCCCAGAAACCTCTGTTAAACACCAACGAAAGTTGTTTTTCCAACTCTGCAACGAGCTCGGGTGTAAATGAGCCTTCACATACTGCATCTGCTGCCTTTCTGTATGCAGCGACTACGGTTTTGACATATTCAGCGGACCGGGCACGTCCCTCAATTTTTAAAACTGTAACACCGGCATCAATAATAAGGTCTGTGAATGCAATTGTAGAGAGGTCCTTTGGAGACATGATGTACTTATTGTCTACCTCCAGCGACCGGCCTGTCTCAAGGTCGGTTACCTCATATCCCCTGCGGCAAAGTTGATAGCAGGAACCTCTGTTTGCAGAGGCGTTATATTCGTGCAGACTAAGGTAACATTTTCCCGACACTGCCATACAGAGTGCCCCGTGGCAAAAGAGTTCAAGTGCAACCAGATTGCCTGATGGCCCCTTTATCTGCTCTCGTTCAATAGCCTCGCTTATAGCCTTTATCTGATTAAGAGTAAGTTCTCTGGCAAGCACTATTACATCTGCAAATTTTGCATGGTACCTTACGCTCTCTATGTTTGAAACATTAAGCTGAGTAGAGATATGAACCTCCATACCAACCTCGCTTGCATACATGATTACAGAAATATCTGAGGCAATTATGGCTGAGACACCTGCTCTCTTTGCTGCATCTATGGTCTCTCTCATTGCAGCAAGATCCTGGTCGTAAAGTACAATATTCAGGGTCAGATAACTCCTTACCCCTTTTTCGCTGCAGATTGACACTATTTCCTGAAGGCTCTCTATAGAAAAATTATTTGCAGAGTGAGAACGCATGTTAAGATCACCCACTCCAAAATAAACCGCATTTGCACCTCCCTGAATTGCTGCATTTAGCGACTCAAAGTTTCCGGCAGGCGCCATTATCTCAATTTCCGAGGGTAGTCTCTTCATGTTTGTCTTGTCTATCTCTGTTTTCCTTAACAATGTCGTTTATCCTATCCAACACCTCAGCCGGCTTAATGTTCATAAGACAGGCATAGTCTCCCCTGAAGCACTCCTTGCTTCCAAAAACTGAGCAAGGTCTGCAACTAAGGTCCGATTGGATGGCATTCTCCTCTTTTTGTCTCCAGCCGTAGAAACCTGTATAGGGATGTGTTGCTCCCCAAACAGACAGAACGGTGGTTCCGGCAAATGAGGCAAGGTGCATGTTTGCAGAATCCATAGAGACCATTATGTCCAGACTTTTCATTATCTCCAGCTCTTTATCCAGCGAGAATTTACCTGCTACAGATTCTACGCCTGAATATTTTTGCTCCCATGAGAGTAGTTGCGCAACCTCTTTTTTCCCTCCCCCAAAGAGCAATATATGAAATCCTTCATCTTCACTAAGTGCAGCAATTACTTCCTCCATTAATTCTGCGGGCCAGGCTTTTCCTTTGTGCTTTGCAAACGGTGCTATTCCAATTCTGATTATATTATTCTCTGCCTTGTCGCTTGTTGATTCTCTTTTGTTGGAGAGTGCGGCTCCCTGAGAATCGGAAAAACCAAGGTTGTTAAGCCCTGCTTTGACAAGCACAGATTCATACCGGCTTATCATTGAAGGTAGTTTTATCAGCTTTTTGTTCTCTTTTCTGGTGAGTCTCTTTTTCTGGCTCCTGCCCTTATGTAGGAATGCAATCTTCTTGAAAGTAAGCGTAAAAAGACCTCTTAAGACCCAGGTTCTTAAAACATTGTGAAGATCTGCCACTACAGTAGGTTCCAGTTTTGACAGATCGCGGAACAATTTTAACAACCCCTTGAATCCTTTGTATCTGCCTTTGAAGTCAGCAGGGAAAAATGAGAGGTTTTCTATTGAGGTAAAGAGCGGCTCCATCATTGGCTGTGAAACCATTGTGAATCTGACATCCGGATTTGCTATTGCATATGCCCTTACCAAAGGCGCTGCAATGGCGATGTCTCCTATTGCGGAGAACCTGAACAACAGAATATGTTTTTTTCGCTTATCCACGGCCGTACAAAACAGGATTTAAAGATGGGTCGTTGTACATCTTCATCTGTTTGTAAAATTTCATATATTTTTTTCCTGACTCAATATCTGAAAGCAGTTGGTCTATTGCTGTCGAGAGGTCACTTCTCTGTGTGAGAAGCGTTTCATGCTTCTTCCGACAGGTCTCCTTATGTTCCGGTGATGCTCCTTCTCTGAGAACTTCAGCTTTCATGTGGTAAATCTTGAGCGCCAGAATTGACAATCTGTCAATTGCCCAGGCCGGAGTCTCTGTATTGATTGCTGCATCTTTTTCCACTACCACCTTCGAATAAAGATCCATAAAATAGCTGTCTATAAGTTCCACAAGATCTGTCCTGTCCTGATTGGACTTGTCTATCCTGCGCTTGATAACCAATGCTTCTGACGGCTCTATATTTGGATTCCGGATAATATCTTCCAGGTGCCATTGTACCGCATCTATCCAGTTCTTAAGGTATAGAAAATGTTCCAGGCTACCCTCTTTGTAAGGATTTACAATTGTTGCGTCTACGTTATCAGATTTGTGGTAATCTTCTACTGACTTATCGAATATTTGGTTGAATTTCTGACTGTACATAGGATTTTAATGGGTTAATTATTTGTTGCGGTTGATGAGGCTGTCGGCAAAAGAGAAGATCTGCTGCTTCTGCTGCTCTGTGAGACTTGCCTCCATCACCGATAGATTTGCCTTGCGATGATACTCAATTACGGCCTTTTCTGCTGCCTCTTTTACTCCCAGTTTGTCATAAATTGCAAGAACCCCGGAGATTTTTGTTTTCGGTTCAAGAGATGTGTCTTTCAATATTGAATCCAGCTCCTTTTTCTCAGTTATACCTGCCCTCTTGATTGTCTCCACCATGAGCCAGGTTTTTTTATTGCAAAGGATATCCCCTCCTATTGCTTTGCCGAAGGTCTGGGTATTACCATAACTGTCAAGGTAATCATCCATTATCTGAAAGGCAAGGCCAAGCTGATAACCGAAATTGTAAAGGGAATCTGCAGTCTTGTCATCTGCTCCGGCAATAATCGCTCCCAGTTTGGCCGAGCATGCAATAAGTACAGCGGTCTTGAGTCCGATCATATCTATATAATCATCGAGTGTTATATATGGAGATGCCTCAAAATTCATGTCTATTTGCTGTCCTTCGCAAACCTGTGCTGCTGTTCTGGAAAATATGGCCAAAAGTTTTTTAAGGTACTGAGGAGGACACTGCGATATGTACTGATATGATTTTATGCACATTACATCACCAGACAGAATCGCAATATTGTTGTTCCATCGTTTGTGGACAGTAATCTGGCCCCTCCTCAGCGACGCACCATCCATTATATCGTCGTGAATGAGTGTGAAGCCGTGAAATATCTCCATTGCCAGAGCAGGGAAAAGAATAGAGTTGTCTATTTTGTCGGAAAAAAGGTTGTATGTCATAAGACTCATCTTTGGTCTTATTCTCTTACCTCCTATTGATATAATATATTCGATGGGATCGTACAGCTCATTTGGCTCTCCTTTAAGGTTAAGAGTCAGTATTCCTTTTTCAACTATCGAATCAATTTCTTGTAATGTAAACATGCTTGTCGGGACTTTATTATCATACAAAGTTAAACCTTTTTATACAATTTCGTATATTCGCACCCGTGGAAAAATTAAAAGAGGGTAGCGCAATAGTCGTTAAACACACCGGCAGCCATTATATGGTAAGTTCTCTTCCGGAATGGAGGCTGGTCAGCTGTGTGGTCAAGGGAAAGATGAGGATGAAGGATCTTCATACAACCAACCCTATTGCTGTGGGCGATCACGTAGACTACCAATTGCAGGAAGACGGCACTGGTATTATTTCCAACATTTATCCCCGCAAAAATTACATAATCAGAAAGTCCACTAACCTTTCGCGTCAGGCACATATAATTGCAGCAAATATAGATGTTGCATTTCTAATTGTAACCATAGATTTTCCGGAGACCAAATGGGCGTTCATGGACAGGTTTCTGGTTACATGTGAGGCTTACAAGGTTCCTGTAACCATTGTTCTCAATAAGACGGACCTGCTAACTGAGGATTATGACGAGAAAGTGAAATACTTCAGGAGAATCTATTCACAGGCCGGTTACCGGATTCTGGAGGTCTCATGCAAGACAGGTTACAACACCGGCCTTTTAAAGGAGGAGCTGAAAGGGAAGATCTGTCTTTTTTCAGGAATGTCCGGAGTAGGAAAATCGTCACTTATAAACTCTCTTGACAGCTCCCTCAGCCTGAAAACGGGCAAGATCTCCGATTATCACATGCAGGGGAAACATACAACAACTTTCTACGAAATTCACCCCGTAGAGAATGGCGGTTTTATTATCGATACCCCGGGAATAAAAGGCTTTGGTCTTATAGAGATGAAGCCTGACGAACTGAGTCATTACTTTCCCGAAATGCTCAAAAGGCTGGATAAATGCAGGTTTGCTCCATGTACCCACACTCATGAGCCAGGATGTGCCGTTAAAGAAGCCGTTGAGAAGGGCTATATTTCGACGGACCGGTATGTTTCCTATCTTGGAATGCTTGAGGAGGAGAGCAAATACAGATGAACCGACGGATATTGAAGCTGGCCGGCCCTAGCATACTTGCAAACATAACGGTGCCACTTGTAGGCATGGTCGATCTTGGAATCGCCGGCAGACTGGGTGATGCTTCGAGTATTGGAGCAATTGCAGTAGCTACTATGTTGTTCGATCTTCTTTACTGGAACATGGGATTTCTAAGAGTAGGCACCGGTGGATACACAGCTCAGGCATATGGCAGGAGAGACTTCCCCGATGCTATGAAAATTCTTGTACAGGCAGTGGGTACGGCACTTGCAGCAGCTCTCTTCATCTGGGCAATCCAATATATCTTTGTCGAGGCGGCGTTTCTTGTCATCGACACAACACCGCAGGTGGAAAGTCTTGCAAAAGACTATTTTTATATAAGGATATGGGCCGCTCCGGCTACACTATCTCTGTTCGCTTTAAAAGGTTGGTTCATAGGAATGCAGAACTCTGTAAGTCCAATGATAACAGATATAACAGTTAATGTCCTGAACCTCGTGTTAAGTCTGTTTTTTGCCATATATCTCCATATGGGTATTCCGGGAATTGCCTTGGGAACATTAGTTGCCCAGTACCTGGGATTGGCAACTGCCTTACTATTAATGTTCGTCTACTACAAAAAACTGTTTAAGTACATTCACATAAAAGGTAGTTTGAAACTGAGGGAGATGAAGAACTTCTTTGTAATGAACGGCAATTTGTTTATTCGTTCCATTTGCTTCCTTCTTGTTTATTCAGGGTTTACCAGCATTGCGGCACGCTATGGAGACAATCTTCTTGCAGTCAGTACAATAATGATGAAACTCATGTTGTTATACTCATACTTTGTTGATGGATTTGCTTACGCAGGCGAGGCCCTGACAGGCAGATACATTGGAGCAAGGGATGTTGCGTCGCTTAAAAAGACAATCAAGCTGATTTTTATGTGGTGCATTGCAATTGGTGTAGTTTCCACATTTGCATACCTGTTTGCCGGGGAACCTCTTTTCAGGCTAATGACAAACAACGAGGCCGTAATTGAGACTTCACATCAGTTTCTCCCATGGCTGTTGGTAATGCCGCTTATAAGCTGCATAGCATTCACATGGGACGGAATTTTCATAGGAGCAACAGCATCGGCAGCCATAAGAAACACAATGATTGTCTCTGTTATATTTTTCTTTGCCTGTTTCTTCCTGTTTGAAAACAGTGTTGGCATTCAGGCATTATGGATTGGATATGCAGCACACCTTGTAGTAAGGTCCGTCATAATGACATTAATTGCAAAAAAAGAGGTAATCAGTAAAGCTGTTGCTTAATATCTGGCAGAAACAACATCCCAGTCAATCAACTTCCAGAGTGCAGTAAGATAATCTACCCTGCGGTTTTGATAGTCCAGATAGTACGCATGCTCCCATACATCAAACGTAAGAATAGGGGAAAGTCCTTTTGTAAGAGGGTTGCCCGCATTGGATTCCTTTACTATTGAAAGTGTTCCCGCAGAGTCTTTTACGAGCCAGGCCCATCCCGAACCAAACAAGGTGGTTGCAGCTGTATTGAACTCTTTCTGGAAATTTTCGAATGAACCCCATGTTTTGTCGATTGCTTCTGCAAGCTTTCCTTTAGGGGAACCTCCTCCCTGAGGAGAAAATGAGAAGAAATAAAATGTATGGTTCCAAACCTGGGCAGCATTGTTGAAAATGGCACCATTACTCTTCTTGATAATCTCTTCCAGTGTTGAATTTTCAAACTCAGTTCCGGCAATGAGGTTGTTAAGGTTAGTCACGTATGTCTGATGGTGTTTTCCATGGTGAAACTCAATAGTTTTCTGACTGATGACCGGCTCTAGTGCATTAATAGCATAAGGCAGTTGTGGCAATTCGTATTTCATGATTTTCTGTTATTTAACTTATACAAATATAAAAAAAAACAGTAGCTTTGATAACAAATAATTTATAATCGGAGTATGCTTGGCAGACTATTTCTATTCTTTTCAATATTGTTGATAAATAATATTTTTGATGATTATGCCAAAGAGATAAATTTCATTATTGCGCTGATTGTGCTACTGTCTGTATCTCTGGTTGTTTTTGCTGTTTACCATCTGAGATATATGCGTCTTTACAAGGACAACTTTAAACTATCCAAAGAAAACACTGCACGAAAAGAGTTACTCGACAATACACTTTCTGTCATGAGCGAAGGAGTTGTGTCGTTCGATACAGATTTCAATATCATTGATATAAACGCAGCAGCAAAAAAGATGTCCGGAATGGCAGGTAACCCGGTAGGCATTGGCTTTGAATCAGTTTTTACCACCACACAGCCACATGGCAGTGACTCTGTACTTTCTTTGCTTGCCAAATCCCTTAAGAAGAAGAAGAAGGTAAAGCTATCTGATTACACGAGAATTACATATAAAAATGAAGAATCAAGGGTAATATCGGGAAACATATCACCTGTAATAGATTCTGAGAATACTGTCAATCAACTTGTTCTTGTATTCCGCGATGTAACCGAATCATACCGGCAGAAGAGGTTTTTAAGAATAGCTGTTGAGTCTGCTAAGTCATATACATGGTTTTTCAATACACATAGCAATACCTTTATCTTTGGAGAGAATTACCGCAACATATATGGTGCAAATACACCTAATGAAATATCTATGGATCTGTTTCTTGCAAAGGTTCATCCCGATGACAGGGAGAAGGTATCTCAGATCCATAACATAATAACAAACAACAGGTCTGTAAAATCTGCCGTTGAATTCAGGATATCTTTCAACAACGACAATAACTACGAATGGTGGGAAAGAAGGGGTCTTACATGCTCCGACAGCATGAATGAAGACGAGGTCAATCATGTTTACGGAATGGACATTAACATAGATGATCACAAGGAGAGGGAGAAGGAGCTGATAGAAGCAAAAATTAAAGCTGAAGAGTCTGACAGACTTAAATCGGCATTTCTATCCAATATGAGCCATGAAATACGCACACCTCTAAACGGGATTGTCGGCTTTGCTAATCTTCTGGCAGATCCCGATTATTCACAGAAAGAGAAGGATGAGTTTGTTAAGGTTATCAACACCAGTTCCAAGGTGCTAATGAATCTTGTCAGTGACATTCTGGATTTATCACGGATAGAGTCAAATACCATGAATTTCGAACTGAAACCAACTAATCTCAACGAACATATTAAGGAGATTGCAGACAGCTATAAATTATCGGTTAATAAAAATGTAACCTTTTCAATAATACTACCTGAGCAAACTGTGTGGGTAAACACAGATCCGTTCAGGAACAGACAAGTAATAACCAACCTTATCAATAACGCACTTAAGTTTACAGAAAAAGGGGAGATACGCATAGGATATACGGTTAAGGATAATTATGCCGAGGTATATGTCTCAGATACCGGAAAAGGTATTAAGAAGGAGTTACTTAATAACATATTCTACAGATTTTACAAGGCAGACGATTTTATTCCCGGTACAGGTCTGGGATTGCCTATCTGTAAAGCAATAGTTGAGAAAATAGGTGGAAGGATATGGGCAGAATCGGAATATAACAAAGGTACCGTTGTAAGGTATACAATAGGATTAGCCAATATTACACAGGACTCCGGAAAAAAGCCACTCATATTAATTGCAGAGGATCTTGACAGCAATTATCAGCTCCTTTCCATAATACTCACACGTAACTACGACCTCGTTTGGGCAAAAAACGGAGCAGAAGCAGTGGAATTATTCAACAAACACAATCCTTCTCTTGTTCTTATGGATATTAAAATGCCAATTATGGACGGATTGGAAGCCACACGGGCTATAAGAAAGATTTCGGAAACCGTTCCGATAATCGCACAAACAGCAAATGCATTCGAGTCTGATCATCAGATTGCTCGCGAAGCCGGGTGCAACGACATTCTTACAAAACCTATAAAATCTTCGCTTCTTCTGCTTTTGGTTAAAAAGTATTTAAGCTAACCGCAACTAAATTATGAAAGATATCAAATACCTGCAGCTTCTGTCAAAAAGCTTTCCTGCAATATCAGACGCATCCACAGAAATAATTAATCTTGAGGCAATCCTCAATCTCCCCAAAGGAACAGAACATTTTCTTACTGACATTCACGGAGAGCATGAAGCTTTTCAACATGTGATAAAAAATGCCTCGGGGGTAATAAGGAAAAAGGTGGCCGATATTTTCGGACACACACTAAGAGAGGCAGAAAAGAGAGAACTGTGTACTCTAATCTACTATCCGGAGCAGAAACTAAAGCTTATTAAATTAAGAGAAAAAGAGATTGACGATTGGTACAAGATGATTCTCATACGTTTACTTAAAGTCTGCGAAAATGTCTCATCTAAATATACCCGCTCAAAAGTAAGAAAGGCACTTCCCAAAGAGTATTCTTATATTATCCAGGAGCTCCTTCACGAATCGTCAAATGAGCCCAACAAACACGACTATATTCAGGCAATTATCTCTACAATAGTTTCGACAGGCAGGTCCGAGCACTTCATAATTGCAATATGCAAGCTGATTCAAAGACTCACCATAGACTCTCTGCACATTATAGGAGATATTTACGACAGGGGTCCGGGGGCGCACATCATAATGGATATTCTCTGTGATTATCACAATGTGGACATTCAGTGGGGGAACCACGATCTTGTATGGATGGGAGCAGCAGCAGGAAGTGAAGCTTGCATGGCCAATGTTGTACGGATGAGCCTTAAGTATGCTAACATGTCTACACTGGAAGATGGTTACGGAATAAGCCTTCTTCCGCTGGCCACATTTGCTATGGAGACCTATGGCGAGGATCTGTGCAATGTGTTTAAACCTAAGAGTTCAGACATTGAGCCTGCCAGAATAAAACAACAAAAAATGATTGCCCAGATGCACAAGGCAATCACAATCATACAATTCAAGCTGGAAGGACAATTGATTGACCGGAACAAAGAGTTTGGGATGGAAAAGAGGAAACATCTCCATCTGATAAATTATCAAACAGGAACAATCAATATCAGCGGAAAAGAGTATATCCTTAAAGACAACCTTTTCCCTACAATTGACCCCCAAAACCCATACTCTCTTACACCTGATGAACAAGAAGTTGTGGCATCACTAATGAGCTATTTTGCAAATAGCGAAAAACTGCGAAAGCATATGAGATGCATGTATGCAAACGGATCGCTTTACCTGGTGAGGAACTCTAACCTGCTTTATCATGGATCTGTTCCTCTTAACGCAGACGGATCATTTATGAAGGTAAAGATACAAGGAGCAGAATATTCCGGAAAGAGACTTTTCGATAAAATTGACCAGATAGTAAGACAGGCCTATTTCGAAGAGAAAAGGCCTCGGGAGAAGAGGTTCGGGCAGGATTTCATATGGTATCTGTGGTGCGGCCCATCATCGCCTCCTTTTGACAAGGACCGTATGACAACCTTTGAGAGGTATTTCCTGTCGGAAAAAGAGACCCACAAGGAGACAAAGGGTCACTACTACTACCTTAAGGACAATCAGGCACTTTGCGAACTAATACTGAAAGAGTTCGGCATTGAGGACAAAGTTTCACATATAATAAACGGTCATATTCCTGTAAAAACTACAAAAGGAGAATCTCCAATAAAGGCAGGAGGCAAGCTGCTTGTAATTGACGGAGGCTATTCAAAGGCGTATCAGCCTGAGACCGGAATTGCGGGATTTACCCTTATATACAACTCACACGGGCTCCAGCTGGTACAGCATCAGCCTTTCGAGTCTACCATAAAGGCAATTGAGGAGGGCGACGATATAATTTCCGAAACTACTGTCCTTGAATTCAGCAATAAGCGCAGGCTTGTAAGGGACACAGACATCGGGAAAATACTGATGCATCAGATTGAGGACCTTACAAAATTACTTGAGGCCTACAGAAGCGGATACCTTAAAGAGGCAGGCGACTAAAGAAATATCTCCGCAATCATGCAACGGGCAGAACCACCGCCATTGTTCTCTATAACGGAAAGTTCAGGTGCCACTATTTTGCAATAGCCTTCCAGTTTGGCAAGCTGCTCCGCTGTGAGCGATCTTTTTGCAGTGGCAGACATTATAAGCAGGGGCTCCCCTTTTTTATTTCTTACCTCTATCATATTGCCTGCAAACTGATTCATCTGTTCAAGAGAGATTTCGACAAGCTCCTTGTCGCTCTCCTCAACCAAACCTATAAAATCCTGCCTCTCGTTAATATCTCTGATTGAATCCAGACATGCAACCACAAATTTTGTAGCAACGCACATCATTACGTTTGTATGGTATATTAGACCTCCGTCATTGTCATAGGCACTAAACAGAAAGTAGTCGAAATCCAGCTCGTCGCAAAATTCCTCCAGGACAGATTCGTCAGTTCTTGGTGACCTGCAGGCAAAAACCAAATTACTGTCCCTGTCGGGAATCATGCTGCCCGTACCCTCGAGAAACAGTGATTTTTCTTCCCATTCAGTAAGGTCCACCACCCTCTTTATCTTATATTTACTTTTAAGAAGTTCAAGAACTCCCGGCTTTCTCTCAAGCCGTCTGTTTTTTGCATACATCGGATATAGAACCAGAGTTCCCCCTTCGTGTGTGGAAAACCAGTTGTTGGGAAAGACTGAATCCGGAGTATGGGGCTCGGGGGTATCCTGTACCACAAGTACCTCTACCCCCTCTGCTCTTAAAAGAGATGTGAAGTTGTCGAACTCCTCCAGTGCCATCTCTTGTGCGCTCTTTTCGAAACCCTTTTTCTGGAAAGAGTTGTTTGCTGCAGTCTCTTCGTTAAAACCAAAGCTGACCGGTCTTACCATTAAGACAGTTGATGTTGTTTGCATATTATATTTGTGCGCCTCCCCTTTTATTCCAGGGAATTAATCGATTTTACTATTATATCCATTGCTTCTCTCAACTCGGCTTCTGTTATCACCAATGGCGGAGCAAAACGGATGATATGCTTATGTGTAGGTTTTGCAAGAAGTCCGTTTTCTGCCATTCTCTCACATACGTCCCACGCCTCTTTGCCTTGGTGAGGCTCAACTACAATTGCGTTAAGCAGTCCCTTACCCCTTATCTGTTTTATGAATGGTGATTTTACTCTGGACATCTCATCTCTGAAAATCTTTCCGAGATATTCTGCCTTCTCAACCAGATTCTCCTCCTTTACTACAGACAATGCGGCCATTGCAACCTTGCATGCCAGAGGGAAACCACCAAAGGTAGATCCATGCTCTCCGGGTTTGATTGTTAGCATAACTTCGTCATCGGCCAGAACAGCCGAAACCGGCAACACTCCTCCCGAAATTGCCTTTCCAAGAATAACCATATCCGGACGGATTCCTTCGTGGTCGCAGCAAAGCATCTTTCCTGTACGAGCAATACCTGTCTGTACCTCATCTGCTACAAAAAGCACATTGTGTTTTTTACACAGGTCATAACAGGCTTTAAGATATCCATCGTCCGGTACAAACACTCCGGCTTCTCCCTGAATAGGCTCAACAAGGAAAGCAGCAATGTTTTCTCCGTGAGTCAAAAGTACTTTTTCCAGCTCCTGAACATTATTGTACGGGATCTTTAAGAGCCCTGGGGTGAAAGGACCATATTGACTATAAGAATCGGGATCTGTAGAGAGCGACACGATACTTATGGTCCTGCCATGAAAGTTACCTTCGCATCCTACTATAAGGGCTTTGTTCTCTGCAATACCTTTGTTTATATAGCCCCATCTTCTGGCAAGCTTGAGTGCTGTCTCCACAGCCTCTGCCCCTGAATTCATCGGCAGAATCTTGTCGTAGCCGAAATAATTGTGCATAAACTCCTCATAAGGCCCCAGACAATCGTTGTAAAAAGCTCTTGATGTAAGGCAAAGTGTGTCGGCCTGATCTTTTAGCGCCTTAACAATTTTAGGATGACAATGCCCTTGATTTACTGCTGAGTACGCCGATAAAAAATCGAAATAACGTTTTCCGTTCACATCCCACACAAATGCTCCCTCGCCTTTTGTTAATACAACATCGAGAGGATGATAGTTGTGAGCACCGTATTTCTTCTCCTGCTCAATAAAATTCATTGCTTGCTGTGATATTTTCATTGCTATTTTTTTAGCAAAGTTAGCCCATTTTTTCAGAAAAAATGTTAATAAGGTGTTTGTAATTCCAGATAATAATCTTACCTTTGCATCCCGTTTTATACGACGAAAATACTTAAAGCAAAGAATAACAACTAATTATGCCAACAATTCAACAGTTAGTTCGCCATGGTCGCGAGGTGATCGTAGAGAAAAGCAAATCTCGCGCTCTTGACTCTTGTCCTCAAAGACGCGGAGTATGTGTACGTGTTTACACAACAACTCCTAAGAAACCAAACTCGGCTATGCGTAAAGTAGCCCGTGTACGCCTTACCAATCAGAAAGAGGTTAATGCATACATCCCTGGAGAGGGTCATAACTTGCAAGAACACTCAATCGTGCTTGTACGCGGCGGTCGTGTAAAAGACCTTCCGGGAGTTCGTTACCACATCCTACGTGGTGCACTTGATACTGCTGGTGTAGATGGTCGCAAGCAAAGTCGTTCTCTTTACGGAACCAAGAGACCTAAAAAAGGTGCTGTTGCTGCTCCGGCCAAGAAGAAATAATTTCACACAAAACACTTTATAACAAATGAGAAAAACGAAGCCTAAAAAGAGGATTCTACTTCCTGATCCTAAGTTTCACGATGTGTTAGTAACACAGTTCGTGAACAACCTAATGATTCAGGGGAAGAAGAGTATCGCCTTGAGCATCTTTTATGATGCAATGGACATCATTGGCGAGAAGATGAAAGATTCTGACAAGGCTCCTTTGGAAATTTGGAAAAAAGCACTTGAAAACATTACCCCACAAGTTGAGGTAAAGAGCCGCAGAGTCGGTGGTGCAAACTTCCAGGTCCCTACAGAGGTGCGTCCGGAAAGAAAGATTTCACTTTCAATTAAAAACATGATTCTGTACGCTCGTAAACGTTCAGCCCATTCTATGGCTGAAAAACTGGCAGCTGAAACAATGGCCGCCTATAATAACGAAGGTGCCGCATTCAAGAGAAAAGAAGATATGCACAAAATGGCAGAAGCTAACAAGGCGTTTGCACACTTCCGTTTTTAAGCACCCTAAGAGAGATAAATGGCAAGAGATTTAAAATATACAAGGAACATTGGTATAATGGCTCACATTGATGCTGGTAAGACTACCACATCGGAGCGTATTCTTTACTACACCGGCAAGACCCACAAAATTGGAGAGGTTCACGAAGGTGCTGCAATAATGGACTGGATGGTTCAGGAGCAAGAGAGAGGGATAACCATTACTTCAGCTGCAACAACAGCTTTCTGGAACTACGAGGGAGATATCTATCAGGTTAACCTGATTGACACCCCTGGCCACGTTGACTTTACTGTCGAGGTAGAAAGATCACTTCGCGTTCTTGATGGTACAGTTGCCACATTCTGTGCAGTGGGTCGTGTTCAGCCGCAATCGGAAACCGTATGGCGCCAGGCTGACAAGTACCATGTGCCAAAACTGGCCTATGTAAACAAAATGGACCGTGTAGGAGCAGACTTCCTTGCTGTCATCGAAGAGATGAACGACAAGCTGGGTGCCCATGCAGTTCCAATCGTACTACCAATAGGATCTGAGGACAAGTTCGAAGGAATCATTGACCTTATTTCCAAAAAAGCATATTACTACGACCAGGATAGTAAGGAGTTAGTTAACTATCAGATAAGAGAGGTTCCGGCCAACATGGCAGAAGAGGTTGAGGAGTGGAGAGGAAAACTTATCGAATCGATAGCTGAATACAACGACTCTATTCTGGAAAAGTTCTTTGACGACCCGGATTCAATTACAGACGACGAGATTATTGTTGCCCTTCGTAAGGCTACAATTGATATGGCAGTTGTTCCTACATGTTGCGGGTCATCATTCAAAAACAAAGGTGTCCAATATCTGCTTGATGCTGTTATGCGTTATCTTCCTTCTCCAATGGACGTTGGTGAGGTGCGTGGCATTAACCCTGATACCGACAAGGAAGAAATTCGCAAATCAAGCCCTAAGGAACCATTCTGCGGTCTTATTTTCAAGATTGCAACCGATCCTTTTGTTGGCCGTCTTGCTTTCATCCGTGCTTATTCAGGCAAGCTTGATTCTGGTTCTTATGTTCTGAACACCCGTTCAGGAAAGAAAGAGCGTATTGCCAGACTTTACCAGATGCACTCAAACAAGCAGAATCCTATTGATTTTGTTGAGGCGGGTGACATTTGTGCCGCTGTCGGATTCAAGGATCTCCGCACAGGTGATACCGTTTGCGTAGAAAACCATCCTATAGTTCTTGAGTCTATCACATTCCCGGATCCCGTTATAGGACTGGCTGTGGAACCTAAGACTCAGAAAGATCTTGATAAACTCGGTCTGGCACTTTCAAAACTGTCTGAAGAGGACCCAACTTTCACAGTACGTACAGATCATGAAACAGGTCAGACTGTTATCAGCGGTATGGGCGAGCTTCACCTTGAGATCATTGTTGACCGTCTAAGACGCGAGTTCAATGTTGAAATCAATCAGGGAGCACCTCAGGTTAATTATAAAGAGGCAATCCGCACAACTGTACAGCACAGGGAGGTATTCAAGAAACAAACCGGTGGCCGTGGTAAATTTGCTGATATTATCTTTGAGATAGGACCAGCAGACGAAGGTGTTTCCGGACTTCAGTTTATTGATGCTGTTAAAGGCGGAAATATTCCTAAGGAGTATGTTCCATCTGTTGAGAAAGGTTTCAAGGCAGCTATGGCAAATGGTGTTCTTGCAGGTTACGAAGTTCCTTCGCTTAAGGTTACTCTTAAGGACGGTTCGTTCCACCCTGTAGACTCTGATGCTTTGTCGTTCGAAATCTGTGCAAGACAGGCTTTCCGCAAATCGTGTCCTAAAGCAAACCCTATGATCCAGGAACCTATCATGGCTCTGGAGGTTGTTACTCCGGAAGACTATATGGGTGATGTAATCGGCGACCTAAACAAACGTCGTGGTCAGATTACCTCTATGGACTCTAAGGGAAATGCAAGAATTGTAAAAGCAAAGGTTCCGCTTTCTGAGCAGTTTGGTTATGTAACTGTTTTACGTACCCTCTCTTCGGGAAGAGCTACCAGCACAATGGAATTCTCTCATTATACAGAACTTCCTTCAAATCTCGCTAAAGAGGTCATAGAAAAGGCCAGCGGCAAGAAGTTCGAAGGTGATCTGGATGAATAATAAAAAAGAACAAGAAAAAATAATTGGTTAATATCAAATAAAATGAGCCAAAAAATCAGAATAAAGCTAAAATCTTACGATCATATGTTGGTTGACAAATCGGCTGACAAGATTGTAAAAACAGTAAAGGCAACAGGTGCTGTGGTTAGTGGTCCTATTCCGCTTCCTACAGACAAGAAGATCTTCACCGTTAACCGTGCAACATTCGTTAACAAGAAAGCACGTGAGCAGTTCGAACTGAACTCTTTCCGCCGCCTTCTGGACATCTACAGCTCTACTCCTAAAACCGTAGACGCTTTGATGAAGCTTGAACTTCCTAGTGGAGTTGAAGTAGAAATCAAAGTCTGATAATAAAAAACCGGCATTTTTTTCTATCTTTGCCGGCGTTTCCCGGGCCCATAGCTCAGTTGGTTAGCAGCACCTGACTCATAATCAGGGGGTCGTTGGTTCAAGCCCAACTGGGCCCACTAGGGAGTGAACAATGTTCACTCCCTTTTTCTTATGTTGGCTTGAAAGTTCACTCCCTTCGGTCGTGGCTCTCGCCCTTTAAGGGCTCGGGTCAAGCCCAACTGGGCCCGGAGTCTATTACCCTCCCCCGCACCCCCTCCAAAGAGGGGGCTTTGGCGGCTAACGCCGCGAGAAAATGAAAAATTAAAACCTGTGTGCATACAATTTGCATACACATTTCAAGTTTTTGCCGCTACTAACACAGCCGCCTACATCAAAATTCAGGAGAGCAAAGAGAGAGACAGAGTGAATATTATTAATAAAAAACTATTTCTCAAACACATATTGCATTTTTTTATGAATCTGTTTATAAAATGAAATGAAGCTCTGGTAATCCGGTATATATTTATCGTATCCACCTTCATAAAAAACAGATAGTCTGTTATAATCCTCCATTGTTGGTTCATAATTAAGGTAGCGGGAAATCTGATCTTCAATTTTGGCTTTTTTGTTTAACTCTTCGATAGCCTGCTTCAGGGGAAATTCTCCAGTTTGAGCATTTAATATATCTCTCCATAAATTTGGAGTATATGTGCAATTCTCATATCTCAAGCAGTAAAATGAAAGTCTACTGAAAAGACTGTCCAGGTCTTTCCTCCTTTTTAGGGTTTTGTACTCACTAACTAACATATTATTATCCATGCAATACATAACCGGATCCAGCTTAAGAAGATAATACTCTTGGAGATTGTACTTTTTTGGATTTCTTCTGGATGGATGAAAAATCCATCTTGATGCACCAGTATTATTAATCACTTCTCCCCATTGTCTATTGTAATAGAGAGATTTGATAGTGATACTACTGCTATTGCCAAACTCTGCCAAAGCATAGTTGGAATGTAAATAATTACCGGTTTGTCCATAAACAAAGGGTTCCAGCCTATTGAATAAAATACGCTCAACTGAAAAATCTTTTGTGTTGTAATAGATATCACCTTCTGCTCTGATTTTACACTTTTGGGGTATTTGATCCTCAACCGATTTAAAATGAATCTTCCCTATCTCATTTGTAAAGGAGTATTCAAAATACTTGTAATGCGCAGTATTTAAAGGAGAAAACTGAACGATAATACTAATAATGTCGGCAGTTAAATACCCCATTACATTATTGTATCCCAACGGATATTTGTCCGTTATGTATTCGTGTTCTAAGACGTCCTTACCATTTGATGCGTAGGATAGTGATGCATACCTGTCAATAAAGCATAATATGGGTGCCTTGCCGGATTTGTTTTTTGGATCATATTTTTTAGATAGATAAAAGCCCTTACCTGCCTTAAAGTCGATAAAGGATCCATTAGCTTTAATGGCTCTATATTCTGTTACTCTGGAAATCTCGTTTTGAGGAGAGTATCTTATAACAAAATCCGAAGCAATAATTTTAATGACCTTTTGAGGATCTTTTATTTTATGATCAACTACAACGGAGTTTAATTTTATCTCTCTCTCTTCTTGTGCATAACCTAAAATTGGTAAAAGATATGAGATACAAAAAATTGCAGATATCTTTAATATTACTCCGGAGATTTTTATCACAGAGGCTGATTTATTAAAATAATTTCGTACAGACATATTATTCTTTATATTTTTTAGCGAAAATGGCACTGGCATTACATATTTACCCTATTTCAATAATCAAATAATTTCATATATAGTTCTGACTTTAAATTTATTAACAGATATTCAATAATTTGCATACAGAATACTGATAAGATGCTGATGATTTGCTTAAAATTAGTCTGAAGGAGGTATTTTAGGTAGCTGTTTTAAGGGGCAATTTTGTCAAAATTCAAGCTCCTGCAATATTTTCTAAAATTTGAACTTAAGTTTTTAATTCTGAACAAAGATGTGAATGAAGATGAAAAAAAAACTGCCACGTTAAAGAATAAAGTAGTTTTGGAAGCATTCAAAGTGCAAAAATGTTAAATGAGATTGCGAAGCGGGCAGAATTTCATAACTACTTATATCATCAGATGTTAGAGTGCTTTTCACTGTATTTTTAAATAAATGCAAGCTAGGTAGGTTTCAGAAAAAATGATTCAAATGTTCAAAAACTTCATTGAACAGTCGTTTTAACACCCGAAAATCCGCTTTCCGAATCCGAGTTAAATAAAAACATATAGAATATCAATGCATTAAAAACCATTTCGACGCAAGTGATAAATAAGTCCGACGGCGTTCCGAATTCTGGTTAAATAAATAAACGCTGATTTTCATTATGGAATAAAAGAAGTAATTATTTGGGACACTATTGTATCATTTTAAACCTCTCATTCAGCTCCTTTATACGTGTTATTAGAGCATCGAAGGGTAGTGGGTCACCATAAATCATAGACTCTCGCATAGAGTCGTAATCTGCTCTCCAATTATCTATAATATTCGCCGGTGGTATAAATGAGATGTTTTGAGGAAGTAGCCCGGAATAGTCAAATCCTTTTAGTCCGATAAACTTCTTGCGGTGTTCAATTACCGCTTTGTATAACTCTTTATCCTGCAAAGCCTCTTTTGCAATATCGGTGTCCATCATTCGCTCCAGATCATATATGTGGCGAGTCATTCTGTGTGAGCGGACTTCTCTTGTTGATTGCGTAAACTCTTCGTGGAGCAGACATGCCTTTTCTAAGAAAGTGCGTTTGGGAGATACTACTGTCAGTTCAAATGGTTTATCGGAATATGATGCATCGGGCAGGTTTTCGGCAATCATTGAACAAATCTCAACCTGCTCAACAGGCTCATTCATAGAACGGCCACTAACTTCTACTAAAACTTTGTTTTGCACATAACTCAGGTCAGACAAAACTGACTTATAATGAACTTCTATAATTTCCGGGTCGGTAGTTGTAACGCTTGTAACATTTACTTTTACCTCAAACTCTCTCTTTTCAATACCTAATGCCAATAACTGCTTTTCGAGTTCTTTTGTTAGAGTTTCACGCACGAAACTACAAGATGCCCGGCGGAGCCTATCGCTAACCTGAGTTTTCGACAACTCTCCGCCAAATCACAAAAACTCACGATTAACTGCTATATCCACATCTTCCGAAAACCTGTTAATCAAATGGAATCATTTACTAAGTGAGGTTCCGCCTTTGAATGAAAGGTGTGGTGCAAATTCAGAGGCAAACAACGCTCTGAGAACCATTGTCACCCACCAGTCTTTTTCTATGGAGGCAGTATCTAATTTTATTTTAACCTTTAAGGTTTCCAGTATATTTATTCTGTCCTCGACAGATAATTCAATCCAATTCATTTTTATTAAATCAATGAGGTTACTATTTTTCTAATCCATGCGGGCGCTAAATTACTGTCTGCAAGTATATTTTCTTTTTTGTCGTGCGTAAGGACTTCTTTTATTTTTGACAGATCTTCTTTTGTAGCATTACCATTGCCAATCTCTTTAAGTGCAGAAACAACCAACATAAGCACATCGCATTTATAAGCAAGGTTTTTTGGTGCCGTGTGCTTAAAGAGTATTTTGTGATTATATATTTTTATTTTACGGGGTGCTCCATCGGTAAGATATACTATATTTACCGGCACCTGAGTTGATAGTCCAAGAGCATGTAGAGCATAAACTCCAGTGGGCACAATTCGCGCTCTATCTCTCTTAGCTATTAACTTTGCAATGTCATCCATCGGTGGGTATAAAACCCCAAGGCCTAACTTTTCATCAATCTTTGGATACACATAAATTCCTGGAGCAACTCTTATAAGTAGTTCGTTTTTGACCATTCTCATCAATGCTATACGAACAGCTCCATCACTACCAAATTTATGAAAATCTTGCGCAAGGTAAAGTTTTCCTCTACCTCTTTTTTTTATGTGGTTTTCTATTTGTAAGGCTGTAACTTGCATCGTTTTATTATTTGCGATTCTGTAACAAATATAGCGTATATTCGTTACAAACAAAAAAAATTTAATCTTAATTAAATCAAGGTTAAACCATCGATGTTGGCACTGAGCTAAAGAACCGAAACTGTGTAGCCGGCAATATGTACGATGTTCTTTGATGTTCCATCTTTATAATGGACCGTTAATTCGTTTACAAAGTAGTCTAGTTCGAATGAGAGATAGAGTTCATCGGGCGTAAAGGCATCGTCCAGATTTGGTTTTAGTCTTTTCCTGAGGTTGTCAAAGAGAGAGTTGAGGTATTTAACACTATTATCTCCGTAAGAGGCATAATTTGCATAAAGAGAGTCTTTTTTCTCTATAAGGACTCTCTTTTGAGCCCTTATAGCCTTTTCTCTGATGCGCTCAAGAGTCTCTTTTCCAAGGGTTATATTGCTAATTACAGGGAGTTTGTAGCATAAACTGTTTGTAATATTGTTATTCCAGGGGGTTTCAAGAGAGTAAAGGATCTCTGTCCAGTCGTCCCTGCCGTTTTGGTCGAAGATCTGAGAAACAGTAAATATAGCCTTGCTTCTTCCCGAGACCCTTTCTATATCGTCGCCACAGAATCGATAAGTATGACCTTCCGGAGTTATGCCTCCTGCTGGATCTGCCTGTGTCAAGCTGTAGATAGTATCTTTCTCTGTCTGTATTGTGATTGAAGTTACTTCACACTCCAGCGTCTTATTTTTCCTGTTAAACGGTGAATACCAGTCTGCTACAAAGGTGGTTCTTGAATCGTAATCAATACTTGCTTTATTGTAGAATATATAATTATTCTCTCTGACCTTTTTCCCTAAATTAATCAACCTAAAGGAGATATCTACCCCTCCCCCATTATTGATCTTTTCTGTGAACTTCCTGTTGTAATCTATTTCGCAAATATCGGTGTCAATTGTATCTTTCAGCGATGGAATCTTGACATCCAAAGAGGATCCGATGTATGAAGAGGGTTTAGTAGTTTTGCTTGTAATTAAATCCCAAGTTCGGATATTTAGGTGTATTTTGGGATTCCCCAGAATAGTAAGCTCCACACCATCGTTCTTATCGTTTGAATAGCCCGTTATAATGGTTGCTATAAGTGAAACAAAAAGCAGAAATGTTGCATGTTTTCTTTTCATATCGGGTAATTTTTGCTTACAGTAAAATTACTACTAAAATTCAATAAATCAAGATTTACAGCTATTGATATTCATCGGCTACATCTTGAAGAATCGTTAGAATTTAGTTTATGTTCGGTAGGGTTTTCAATTCACTAGAACCTTCTAGCAAATTGCTTTATCGGAATCTACCAAACCGCGCCCGAAACCTGCTTTTTACTTTTTCTTCGATAAGTGAGAGAGATAGTTTCTTCATAAACGTTTAATGAGCATATTCAGAAATAAACCATCGCTCGAAAACGGGATCAAGGAAAACGAATCCCTCGGGTATCTTATCGATTAAATCCCGCTTTTGCAATCTTAATTTATTCTTCGACACATTCTGAGGCGTACCCAAACCATACTTGTTCATTACGGCAGAAGCGGTCAACGACTGTTCTCCCTTCACGATAGCTAGCAATAAATTGAGTTGGCTTGCGGTCAGAGCCTCGCACTCGTTCTGAAACAATGGTAAATTCGTGTTGACAATCTGTCCGATGGCAGACTGCAAAATATCTTTGGCAGCTATTTTTTCCGTCAGATTCCATGTAAAATGTGCCAATTGTTGCACATACCATGAGTGCAGGTTTACTGTCTGCACCAACTCCATCGCTAATTCATGGGAGATTACCTTGTCTGTATCCTTAAAAGAATCGACTATAAACTTAACCCACTCTTTCTCCGCGATTTTAGACAGGAACATGATCTGCCCGAAACGGTAAAAAGGCTTTGACGAAGAGTTGAATATCTCGATCATCATGTGGCGTTTACTTCCATACAGGCAGTAGCTTGTCTTCTGCTGCATCTGCCACACACTGCGCATCTTACTCTCTAAGACTTCATAGGTTTTCAGCCCCGCAAGGTTTTGGAATTCGTCTATATAACAAACCTTTACGTCTGTTCGTTCTTTCTGCAACTCGGTCATTGCTTCTTTTACGAGCGAGGATTTCCCCCAACGCCTAGGGGAGATCAGTATCGTATTAATGCCCGAATAGAGATTCTGTTTGAGTTCCCGCTTTTCGTCTACACGGTTCACAAAATGTTTTATACCTTTTGGTATTATACCATTTGGTATAACTATCTTCTGCCAGTTCGAAATTTATTTTTTCGCTACAATTTTTGTGTTGTCTGCCTTTTCTGCGATTGAATAGAACTTGTGAATATCCTTGAATGCAGATGAGGGGAACCTGCCTTTGTTTATTTTAAGGTATCTCTTGTATATTATGGCAGATGCCGATTTTTCTATAGAGAAGCGTAGTTCTCCGAATTCATTCTTCTCCGAAACAGGCTCAGGCAAAACATCCACTGAATATCCCTCGGGTATATTTATGACTATCTCATCGTCATAGACCTTATCCCTTAGCACTTGAATATCTCTGACCCTTTCCGAATTTGAAGAAGGCAAAGGGTTGCTGAACTCACTTGTGAGATTCACAGGAAAGATTATTCTGTCGTTCATTAAGGTCACATAGTTGTTTACAGTAAACTCGGCATCAAGCTGTACAATTTTCTCTCTATTATCGTTTGAGAATGAAAAATTGTCCAGTACTATGTGAGGGACGGAGAATATGTTTTCCACTATCCTCTTTCTCTCCTGTAGCTCGGCATTTACCATCCCCGAAGTCTGATCGAAGAAAAGATCGTGGTACTTCTGTCTTATCTTTATTTTTGCCTCCTTGCCGGCTAAGGTAACATCAGACCTGCCCTTAAGCAGGTTCTTCTCAAGAGAGGGAGTACGCAAGAGTTTTGAAGTATCTTCGAATATAACTAAGGCAAGCCTGTCGTCGGTGAATGTGCCCATATACCCTGCCGGTACTCTCTGGCTGGTAGTCTCAAGCCAGATTGTATCAGTCCCTGCCGGTACACAAAGGACTGCATGGTTGAACTGGTTTGACGGAAATCCTGCTACGATTTCCTCCTTATCCTCTCCTGCATTTATGATAGTATAATATGACTTTATTCCGGCACATTCAAGCATCGCCCGCATATATGTTACTAGTGCCTTGCAGTCGCCATAGCCAAGCTTGTCTACGGCAGAGGCAGGCTCAGGCTTCCATCCTCCTATCCCTAACTGGACACTCACATATCTTGTGTTGGATTGCAAATGCTTATAGAGTATCTCCACCTTTTCGCGGACTGTCTTCCCACTGGAGGCCAGGTCATTAAAAAACTTTTTTCTTGATGGTTCCAGAACAAGTACCCCCTTTGAAAGGTCCCTTATCCATGTACCGAATGAGTTCCATGACTCCATGGATCCTGAAGAGCTGTCAATCTCGAATCTTACAGGAGAAAGAATAACATTGGGAAGAAATTCAGTAGCAGCCGGAGACATTGTTTCGTAATTGATTGCCGGCAGATTGGTGACCTTCCACTCCACTTTCCTTTCGCCCTGCTTGTCTGCATTGACCATTCCCTCACTAAAATTCCGGCTTAGTTGCCTCACTTCTACACTTGGTGATGTTTCCAGCACAAATGAAGAGGTCTGCACAGAAGTCTCGTAGTCTACGTATGGTGTCCACCCGGGAAAGGATAGCAGACCAGTGAACCTCTTTTCGAATGAATATTCTATGGTGAAGGGGTAAATCTGATAATCCGGATCAAAATGTTTTACTCTGCTGCTTTCATAAAGTGAGTAGTCCGATATTGCGCTATAGTCCTTAAAATCTGACTTTGAGTATTTTTTTACCTCTTTACCCTGTGCATCGTACAGCGTTCCGGAGAGCTGTCTGATTTCAGAAAATTTGTCGTAATACTCATTGAATAGAGATAAGTCAAGAGCATTATGGTTTAGAATGGTAATGGCATATTTCACCTTCATGGTTGCAGTACTTGTCGACAATACCTGTAGTTCCACCACCTTCTCTCTTACCACTGCTTTGGCTCCGGATGTGAGTTTGAGGGGAATATCGTTAACACTATATTTCTGTGGAGCAGCTATGCCAAGTGATGCTGCGCACGTCAAGATTATCAGTAAACCAAGTTGTCTCATTTCTTTTCCTTTTTTCTTAGTATGACCGGTTCCGAATGCTTGGACACTATCTGGTTAAAAAACCCCTGAAGGGAACTATATTCTTTTGGAAGGAAAACGGTCTTGTTCAAGTCCTTGGCATACTTAATGTTAACAGCCTCACTATTACTATTTGCCAAGAAAGTTAATGACGCACCATTCCCATCTGTCTGCATCCTTACAGACTTAGGAAGTGTCGCTACCTCGTATCCTTCTGGTAAATGTATATTTACTATCACTGTTTCATGTATCTGGTGACCAAAGTCCACGGGATATATCCTGTCATTAGTCTTGAAAGGATTCTGTGTTACATTTTCGTAAAGAAGAGGGTAGATATAAAGCTCACCCCCAATATCCTCTACCTTACCTTTAATAGAGACTTCCATCTCCTCCATTACATTCTCCTTAAGTTCTTTTATCCCCTTGATACTTGCACTCTTGATAGTCAGGCCCTCGTTTATCTTGTGTAAGCCGGTTATGTATTCGTCCTGGCTGTTATATGATGCGAATTTTTTTCTGAAATCTACCGCAGCATAGTTAGACCTTGCACACTGATATTTACCGTTAAGTTGCATCTCTTGGTCAAGGGTCAGATCATAAAATATTGTCTTGCGGGACGCCTTTACCGGTTCCAGAGAAATATACTGAGAGCCAGTTTCCTTCACTATATGTCCATGCCAGTTCAGGTCCTGAAAAGGGAGAAGGTCAAATGGAGAATACTCATCAGTAGCATCAAGCAAGAGGGTGTCACCACTAGTATAGGCAGCAACTATCACGTTGTTGAGTTTGTTTAGAACTGGAGTCTCCGGTAAGATTAAACCATTATCCCGGGTACTTGCAACCACAAGCTCGGACTTTATATTCAGTAACTTAAGCAGTTTGTACAGATTAATATTTATGTCTGCGGAATTGCCGATCTTTTTCTTGAATGGCAATGAAAGAGCATTTTCCGATGAAAATATCGAAAAATCCTTGTTCCATTTGATTGTCTTTATCTTTTCATATGCAGCTTCTATCCTATCTCTACCTTCGACTCCTGATGTCTTGATTTCCTTGGCCATGTCTGAGAGATAACCGCTGTTTACTATCACCCCGCCGAAATAATCGCTCTCCATTAGCACCTTACATACATCATCCCATGTGTTTACATAGAAATGCAGGATACCGTTTATAAAGGTGTCCCTGAGGTCGAATTCCATCTTGGTTATATAGTTTGTCCAGGAATTCATGTACGGCTCCTTCTTGAAAGCCGGAACATCTACGGCAACGTAGTGTCCATCTTCGTACGTGGCAAGCTTCTCATATCCGTATTGGTTTTTCCTGAAGTTGAACTCTGCACTGTGTTCGATGTATAGCTCGCTCCACGCCACTGGTATTTCGTCCTGAAAATACCATTCAGAAGGGAATCCTGTGTAAGAGAAAACAATGTCTATCACAGAACCCTCTCTCACATCCGGCATTGCTACCCTCATTCTATAATTTGACCCCGAAACCTTCTCGGCAAATATCGATTTACTCTGAAGTTTGGTCTCGACTATCTTCCCGTCGACCAGGTTGAAGGTGACACCCTTTATATCGGACTTTGAGGAGGTGGAGAAAACACGATTTGCCCAATTGTAGCCCTCCTTCTTCAGGATCTTGATTCTAATTATCCGCGTGAACATTATGTTTCTGGCATCGAAATATCCATAGTCGCACAATATTACTGCAGGTGCAGTAGTATCATTATGATAGGTAGTCATTTCGAGGTCCCTGATGTCAATATTGCCAAATTTGATAGGTGCCTTCTGTGCATGCACCATGCCGGTCATTACACAGAAAATTGTCAGTATTAAAAATCTTTTCATTCTATATGATTTAACAAACATGTTTCTAGCAAATTTAGTCAATATCAGTTATATATAAGCAAATATTTACAAAAATATATGCGAATCTGATTAAATGTTGCGATCTTTGGTCAGTAAAATAATAGAAATGAAATCTTCTTTACTTTCAATATTTCTTCTTTTTGTTGCTGCCTCTTCTTTTGGGCAAATCAGGTACGAAAAGGGATATTACATAGATAACGAGAATCGGAAAACAGAATGTTAATCAGAAATGACGATTGGGATAACTACTATGAACTGGACGATAAACTATAATAGATACAGCTGTGACACATTCTCGTTCCCTATTATTGTTCCGAGAAAAGTGAAAAATATCTAATATATTTTGTGTACAGTTCCCTTGCTAATTGGCTCGAATTTTCAACGACAACAGGATTCTCTTTATATTCAGACTCACACCATTTCCATTCAAATTCAGCGATTTTCTGATCAAACAATTTCTGATCGAATGGAACCGAATCCTTTAGCGATTTTCTGGCATCGTCAAAAAAGATCTCCCAACGTTTTTTGTAATAAGAGTTTATTAACCCGCTAAAATCTCTTGCAGCATAGTCAATTAATCCGTTACCCTGCTGACCCCAGGTGGTAACAAGAACTTTGGTGTTCTTCTCGAAGTATGATTTTGGGGCATCTGCTGCCTCAAATTTGTGAGAAGCGGTAATCCAATTGTTTAAGGAGAACTCCGGCCGGGTGGCAACTATTCTGTCGACATCATTTGCGATATCAATAAACAGCGAAGCGTACTTATTGAACTGATCGAGATCTTTGGCCTTATATGCTTCAAAAGCCTTATTCCTTATGGGAAAACTTAAGTTGGCCAGAACTTGCCTGCAAACCATTACTAAATCGTACTGATAACGAGGATTGGATAGTGTCTTTTGATTGGCAAGGAGCATTTGTCCAAAAATATCGGCAAGTTTCTGGTAATCATAAACCCCTCTTCGGGTATAATTTGCATTGCCCTCAAACCTGGGTCTCATCTCAATTGTGTTGCCAAGTCCAACTCCCGAAACAAGCTGATCATAGGCAACATTCACCAAACGTCTCCATGCATCTTCTGCAATAGGATCAACTTGACCTGCACGTGAACGGGCATATTCAGTAATCCATTCGTTGGTGTTTGCTGCGGATTTGTCCCATGCGTATTCGAATAGCCACTCAAACATAAAACGATTTACCCCAAAACCTTCCAGAGTCGATCCAATACCAAGCATCTTTCTTCTGTTGTCGTCGTTTTCTGTTTCGACCAATAATTTTGCAACCTTTTTTAAAGGGGCGGCCATTTGTGTACCACCACCAAAATTCCCCAGATAGCACCAAATATATGGAGCATTAAAAAACGCATCGGTGGTTCTCCAAATCTCGGTATTCTCGCAAAAGTAATCGAGAAGCATCATTTTATCCTTTGGAACAGCCTTAATCATAGCCTCAAGGCGCGGATTTGTCCAATGCTTTCTATCGTAATAGAATGTCCAACCCATTTGAACCCAAACAGCCTCTTTATCGATTTCCGACATTCCCTTATATATCGTTTTTGATACCGAGGCTAAGTAATCAGGTTCCCAGCTTGGTGGGTCCATTTCATTGAAAGGGTCGGTTCCATAATAGTGATCGGTGCCAAAGTACTTTGTTTGCTCTTTGATATACTCCTTCTGTATTTCTACAAAAAGTGGTTCCATCGGATTCAGAAAATATGCATTGTATTGCTCACCGGTTGTGTACGAACCCAATGATGTTAATTTTACCTTAGGGTATTTATTCTCTATGGCTTTGGGTGTATGTCCGGCAAAGGCAGGTAGTATTGGTGTCATCCCAAACGATCGCTCCTGTTGGAGAATTTTCTTTTGAAGTTCAAACTGTTGATCTATAAATGACTGGGGTAACGGGCCTAACCATCCATCCAAATTGCCCATTCTATGCCATGGAAGGTGTGCCGGGCCAGTAAAAAAAGAGCGGATTTGTTCATCGGTCAACCCAAATTTCTTCCAAACTTTTTGCCAGATATACTCCTGACCGGTAATAGCTAAAGGCATGTTTATTCCGTTTAGCGCCATCCAATCGATAAGTCGCTCCCAATCATCCCATTGCCACCAAAGAGTTGTATATCCAAATGTACAATAATTTAAGAAAAATCTTTTTTCGAAACGAGATGATTTTCGAACCTTTTGCGCTACAACCGGTAAAACTGATGGCATATCAATTGGTTCTGCTTTATACCAAGACACTGAAGTGTGACAGTAATGGCTTAAATACCAGCCGAATGCCCGGGTAAGTGCCAGACTGCTGCTACCCCGCAATACAATTTTACCATTCCTGCTCTCAAGTTCAAAAACCTCTTGGTTGTTTTCGGCAGTAATCGTCTCCAAAATAAAATTGTCCGATTTACCTGGAACTATCCTCTCTATTAAACCTACAACAGCAGCATTGTTAATTGTATTATTGGTTTTACTAGGTAAAGAGAATAGAGTATTCGTACTGGTAATTAAAATAACGAGTACTAAATTTCTGAATAAAACGTTTTTAACTTTCATTGTTGATTATTTTTTGTAAGCATCCGGTAAATCACATCAAAATTAGCCATTCTGGCGGATATTTAGCCACTTTAATTTAAATTTGATTAAACACTCTCCTAGGGATAGATACCACAGCAAATCCAAAATAGTTGTAATAATTCACTAATTGTTGAAATAAGGGTGAGTAAAATGGCTTATTATAGCAATAATTGTTATTATAAATATTTATATATATATTTGAACACCTTAATATGTATATGTCATGAGCCAAATCAATGCAAAACTAGAGGAGCAGGTTATCAAAAGGATGTCTTCTGATAACCCTTGGTGGCTGTATGGATCCGTAGCCGACTATTTTACTAAAATGCCGGAGAGGCCATATATAAATCTGTTTTACCCCATGGTTGCTGATACATCTGTGAAGCGCGCAACAATATTAATGGGGCCTCGAAGAGTAGGAAAAACAGTTATGATTTTTCATACTATAGCAAGACTGATTGAAGATGGTATAAATCCTCAAAAAATAATATATCTGTCAATCGATACACCTATTTATAACAATGTATCATTGGAAGAGCTATTCAATTATGCGCTTATATCATTAAAACAAGAGGGGAATTATAACGGCTTTTTTGTGTTTTTTGACGAGATTCAATATCTGAAGAATTGGGAAATTCATCTTAAATCGTTGGTTGATAGTTATCGTAATGTAAAATTTGTTGCATCGGGATCTGCAGCAGCCGCACTTAAAATGAAAAGCAATGAAAGCGGAGCCGGCAGATTCTCCGATTTTATGCTGCCTCCTCTTACATTTTACGAATTTTTAAATCTGCAAAACTTACAAAAAATTATTGTTGAATCAAATGATAAAACAGTGGCTCCATACGATACAATAAACATAGGGGAGTTAAATCGCAGATTTATTGAATATATTAACTATGGAGGATATCCTGAAGTTGTCTTCTCTGAAACAATTCGCTCAAACCCGGGACAATATATCAAGAATGACATTATTGACAAGGTACTGCTCCGTGATTTGCCAAGTCTGTATGGAATTACAGATATCCAGGAACTGAACAAGTTGTTTGTGCATATTGCATTTCGTTCGGGGAATGAATTCTCCTACGAAAAATTGTCTGCCGAGGCGGGAATAAAGAAGGATATTCTTAAAAAATATCTGGAATATCTGGAAGCTGCCTTCCTAATTAAGATAGTCAATAGAATTGACCAAAATGCAAAACGAATGCAGAGGGTTACAACATTTAAGATTTATCTTACAAACCCTACTCTGCGATGTGCACTCTTCTCTCCAATTGACGATGCCGATGATTTTATCGGGAGTATGGTCGAGACGGCAATATTTGCGCAATGGATTCTTGGTGAAAAAAGTGATTTTTATTTTGCAAATTGGACTAATGGGAGGGAGAAAGGGGAGGTTGATATGGTGTGGACAGACCCGGCTACACTAAAGGCCTTTTCAATTGCCGAAATTAAATGGACAGACAGATACTATGATAATCCGGCAGAGTTGAAATCACTAAATAAATTTCTGGAGTTAAATAAAGATATCCGTAAAATAATTGTTACAACAAAGAGCAAAACAGGAACCTATAACTCCCCGAACGGAAAATTACTTTTCATCCCTGCAGCAATTTATGCTTACTGGGTTTCTGACTTTTTATATAAAAACAAGAAGACGCAGCTTATCAATCCAACGGAATTGTCAAAATAAGCAAAAAAATATGCAACATTAACATACAGCATCCGTTTAATTTATTGGTAATTTTGTATTAATATATTTTAGCATGCATGTAAAATGGAAAAAATCTTAACAACAGCCTTCCTGACATTTTGCGTCTTCTTTGCATATGCCCAAAGCGAGACTGTACAACCAAAAGTTGATGAACGCACGGAATTATTGAGTATAATCTTCAGACTTGCCGGAGCAAAAGAATATGTAAATAATGATATCCCATCTTATTCTAAGGATATCGATGAATATTTTGCACCATTTAAAGGTCATGATGCCATCAAGTTTGCCCAGAAAGTGAGAGTTGAACATGGTGTCTCATATGATGCAGTCATGTCATTGGCAATTGCGTTGGAGATATCTGACTCTGTAAGGCTGTGCAAAAATCTCTCTCCAATAAGTATAGACGATCGCTGGGGTATGGATAATGTGAATATATTTGTCAACTTACTTAACAAGTTCTATTTCGAGACAAGATTTAAAAAATTCTTTTCTGACCACTCTGTATTATATAAAATAGCTGAGTCAAGGTTCTCGGGGATTATAAATGATGTGGATTTTGATTGGTTTGAGAAATTTTACGGTAAAAGTGCAAAAGATAACTTCAATCTTATCTTGAGAATTCAGAACAGAGGTAATTACGGTACTAAAGTCATATTAAATGACGGAACAGAGGATTTATATGCTATCATGGGACGTTGTATTGCAGATAGTTCCGGACAGCCATTTTATTTAAAAGGAATAGATAATATTGTTGTCCATGAATATAACCATTCATTTTGCAATCCTTTGATAGACGCCTACTATCCGGCCATGGAGCCAGCTTCTGCAAGAATATATGAGCCTGTCAAGGAGATATTGTCGTCCCAAGCATATGGATCCCCCAAGACTATGGAGTATGAGAATTTGGTGAGAGCCTGTGTGATAATGTATTATCAAAGAAACGGGGTCGATGAAGATCTTTTGAAACGCCAAGTCGCTGGAGAGTTAGCAAATGGTTTTATCTGGATTGATAAACTTGTTGACCTATTAGGTGTATATGAAAAAAACAGAGATAAATATCCTACATTAAGTGACTTTATGCCAGAGATTATTAAGCTTGAAAGTTCCATCTCTCCAACGAAAATCCTAAAGGAAATAGAGGCGAACTCTCCTAAAATAGTATCAATTAGTATTCAGGACAAATCAAAAGAAGTTGATCCAAATATTACTGAGATTACTCTGACATTTGACAGGCCCATGTTGTTTAAAAATGGAGTTAGTTACGGTCAGCAAGGGGAAAAAGGTTTTCCTGAGTTCTCAGACAGAAAATCAAAGTGGAATGAGCAGACTAAAAAACATTGGACGTTTTACATAAAACTGGAGCCTGACAAGGATTATTCAATGAGTTTTCCGTCTCAATTCTTCTATGATGTAAATTACTACCCTTTGGATAAGACCTACTATCTTGATTTCAAGACAAGAAAACTATAAATTTTATTTATGAAAAAAGTCGTTACAATCGTTTTTGCCGTGTTGTATTTTGGGAATGTGTTTGCCCAGACGGTGGAGAAGAAGTCAAACATGGAGGCAGACATCTATAAATATATGGCAGACAGCTTGGGGGTTATTGCCGGGAGGGTGGAAAAGCAGGTGATCCCTGCCCGGTACATGGAGCAGACATTTATATGTAAGACAGATACACTCAATGGATGGGAGGGTATTGAGGTCTCTTTGTATAACTACAAGGTTCACGGCACAGATATCATAGCCAGGGTCTACCTTGCAGATGCTGATTCCAGGAAGATAGCTTCATGGATAATAACTACTTGCGTTAGTCTTACCGGAAAACTCAGCAAAACAAACAGCGACAAGCTGATTAAGGATATCCGGTTTGCCTCAGGTGGTCAATTTCCGGTTTTAGGCATGGTTTATGAGGATATGTATGGAACCGGACAGAAGTGCTACCTGTTCAAGGATGGGGTCACTGTATATCTGGCAGACGTGAATATCAAGGAACTTTCAGATATAAACGACAGCACAATCATTAGAGTAGGTAAGTATGCTAGGATAATAAGCACTACCCGTGAGGAGTATATAAGCATGTTTGGTGAGGCTGACCTTGAGGGGAAAAAATGGCTGAAGGTAGTCAGAGAAGAATACAAGAAGGCTCTTCTGTCGGACCGCAACAACCTTATGCTTGCCAAGGCAAAAGGTCTTCTGGAGTTATAGAATATATGCAGATTTAAAAAAGGGTGATATGGATTTAAAAAGTAGAATATTATTCCCCAAAAACTAGGTATGGATACGATTTCTGACTCAAACCTCCCAAGCCGTTAAGAAAAGGAAAACTTAGAACAATGTCTATTTTAAAAAAATATATGGACCTTGATGGAATTCCCGAATTAAGACAATTCTTTATCGAGAAGGGAACCAAAAAGGAATATAGAAAGAACGAATTTTTTGTCAGGCTGGGGCAAAATCACCACTTCGCAGGCTTCATTCTAAAAGGAGGGTTTAGATATATTGGGTATACCTCCGAAGGAAAAGAACAGATTATAGGATATAGTTTTGAAAATGACTTTGTTGCCAGCTATAGCTCACTCCAAATCCAACAACCTTCAATTATAGATGCTCAGGCTGTAGGAAAAAGCACTGTGCTGCTTCTTACTTATGAAGAGCTAGACGCTTTTTACGACAACTGTGGCATTACTAATTTCCGAAGCAAAGTTGCAGAAACCTTGTTGAATGATTCCAGCAATAGGTTATTATCATTGTATTGTGATTCTCAGGAAGAACGTTATCTCAAGCTTATCGAACGTTACCCAGATATTTTAAATCTGGTTAGTTTGAAAGAGATCGCTTCATTAATAAAAATTACCCCCGAAACATTGAGCAGAATCAGAAAGAAATTGTCACTTCAGTAGATTCTTGATTTGAATCAAGCGTTCAGATTTTCTTTCTGCTTATTTTTGCAAAACAATATTTTAAAGGAGGCAGATACCATTGAAAAAAATACTATTACTTCTTACACTGGCAATAACCTTATTTGCATGTAAAAAAGATGATGATGAGTTCGATCAGCGTCTTCAATTGAACTTGGAATCCTGCGTGTTGGATAATGAGCATAGTTATGCCGAGGTTAAAAAACTAAAAGGAGTAGGTTCGCTATGGGTAACTTCGTCTAATCCGGACATTGCCGAAATTCGTTTCGACGAGAAGGACAAAGACGTATTTTATATTATCGGCCATGGGCAAGGCAATGCTACCATTACAGTTGTAGATGCCGATGATAACACAACAGGGGCTGATTTTGCTATTAAAACAATCGATGTTAATGTTCGTGAAACGATTGATTACAGCGAATATTTGCACGAGGACGTTTACATGAAAAAAGGAGAATTCCGAATATTTAAACTTCCTTTTACTTTTGATAAAACTGATAGTTTGGTCGGGGTGAACGATTATATTGTCTCTGTGAGGGCCAATGTTGCACTGGGTAATACATTCAAGGTAGAGGCTCTATCCAACGGCATCACTGAATTTCAAATCTTTAAAGGGAAAATAGAACATTTCTCGGTTCGTATTTTTGTTGTAAACGAATATGACTTGTTCATCCCAGAATCAGAGAATAGCCAGCTAACTTTTGATCTCCCGTTTACTGTTGGAGTTAACGGCTTTTCGGTTTGGCGGGGAAGCGGCCATTATACCGCCAAGATAGTTGATGAAACGGTAGCCGTAGTCGAGTCTATCACTCCGGGTAATGACCATTTTAATCAGGAAAATAATTCTGCAGTAGTTCGAGTGACCCCATTAAAAACCGGCAAAACCAAACTGATCGTTACCAATTCTGTCACAGGACAAACTTCAGGTGTTGATGTGGTGGTAAACTGATTTAATATAACTGAATCTCAATTATAATTATTATGGAAACAAAAAATATTTACGGATTAATGCTGCTGTTACTTATAATAATTTTTATGGGAGGATGCAGCTATGATGAACCAGAAACGCTTCGTTTCTATGACACTTCGTATGAAGTGCCGATACACGGAACCCGCTATATTGGTGTTGAAAGCGGAAGCGGCGATTATACCCTGGCGGTAGAAAACTACGCAATGTTTTCAGCTTCAAGAGAAGACGGTTGGTCCAATCCTTCAGGCATGCTATTGGTTCGTGGCTTGCTAACCGGTGAAGCAACGCTAACGGTTACCGACAATGTTACCAGGGAAACCCGCAGCCTGCAAATTAAAGTAACCGACAGCTACGAGGTTTTCCGTGTATCTACATTAAAAAACAAACATCTGGTTTTAAGCAAAACACCTTTCCTTTTCTTGATTAATAATCAGGCTCGTGATGTTTACTTTGCCGATATGGAAGGTGAAAAATCGATTACCGATAACGGACTAAGAGTGCGTGGAAAAGGTACCTACTCATTCACTATGGAAGACAGCAAACCGTATCTGATACTGACCTATTCCACTGATGAGAATGGACAACTAACCGATGATACAGCCATTGTTCCAACGCCACATAAATTCCTGATTACAAAAAGCAGCGAATTTATTCTTCACCGCCTGGACGAAAACCTGAACCTGGGATGGGAAACACCTTCCGGGATCTATTCGGCAGAACAAATATCTTTAGTGATGAAGATGGAAGAGGTAGAATCAGGGTATAAAATCGAAGGTAAGTTGGAGCAAATAGAAATACCTCAAGGCATACTAAACTAAATTTCACCTTACTCAGATTGTTATGAGGCGAAAATTCTTTTAGTATTCAATGTTATCTATCTGAAAAATTCGAAAAAATCATGAAAAAAGCTTTATTTATATTATTTATCCTGTTTGCCTTTATAGGCTGCGAGAAAGAAGTTGATGATACCGGAACTGTATGCACATCCGATTGTACTACTATTAGTGGTCATATTATTACGTCGGACAAGGTGCCTTTGAAAGGAGTGAAATTGCAAGTAAAGTATCTCGAACAAGGATTTGGTTATTACCACTCCTGGTTAAAACGAGAAGCAACGACGGATGCAAATGGTTATTACAGCATGTCGTTTAATGTAAAAGACAATGAGATAGAAAGGTTTGAAGGGTATTCGTCGTCTTACTTCGAATTACATGTTGACTTAAACAATTTAGATCCAAATAAATATTTCTTGCCCGAACAGGTTTCGGAAGCCAATACTTCTTATTCTTTGAACTCTATCATTTCGCTAAAGCGTAAGACAGAATATACCGAATCTCTTTATATCCCAACCAAAGACTATATGACTGTTACGTTAAAAAATTTCAAGCCTATACAGGCAGGTGACCATTTCGAGGTTCAGACATTTTTCCCCTGGGGAGCGAAGTCGGATGAGAAAAAGATATTGAATACAGAATACGGAATCAACTTTAGCGGGTATGATCTTTTTGTGGCAAAAAGTGAGAGCCAGACGTTCAGAAATGTGCCTGTTGCCCTGAATGATACCAATATCGTACGAATTGTAAAAGTGAAAAACGGAGTTGCTTTCCCCGAGGACCATAAAATATTTGTCCCGAAAGACAACAACATTGAATTCACCTTCGATTATTAAACGGATGCGAAATGCAAATGTTGTAATTTACAAACCATTCTTTACTGCTCTTTCAATCATTATTTTCGCCTTTTCGCGGAATGTTATCTCACTTTCAAATAGTGTTTCGCCCCCAATATCTTCACCAACACTCTGCCAGACTCCATTACAATTATAAAAATACCATAATCCATAATAGTCTTCGTATGCATTATTCACTACTCCCGCCAACTTATCGTCAAATACGAATAATTTTCCAATAGTAATATTTAAAACTTTATTCCGCTCGCTATCGCTTAAACCTTCTTTGCTCAAGCGAAATTTTTTAATTGTATAAATAAAGGCATTTAAAGGAGTCAATTGATCATCAGATTCTAAGAGGTCATTTATTTTCTTCTTTACCGATAAGGAGGTGTAATCGTTTTCCGAAAGAGCACCTTTCTTCAGAAGAATTTTTGATTCCATTTTCTTTGCTTGAATTGTTCCTTTTTCCATCTTAACCAGATATGAATTGTGCTTATCACTTTGGCTGACGAATTCAACTGCTTTCCCATTTTTGAAAAGAACTCCGGCAAGATCATCACACGCATAACCAGAATGGATTTTTTTGTCTTTTATCAATTTGTGATATAATTCTTTTCGAGATTCATTGGAATAATGAGGACAATTACTGTAAGGAAGATATCCTAATCCATTTACTATACTTAAACTGACAGGACGAGAGTCGCTTATTCCATTCAGAAACCAGCATATAGAACCCGCGCTCCCTCCTGCTAAAATAGTTCCTTTTCTTAATGCTTTGTAAAGAAGCGTATCAATACCTTGTACTTTCCAAATACCAAGCATATTTAAAGTATTCCCACCTCCAACAACTATTGCATCTGCATTAAGCAAAACCTCTTCAAATGATTTGTTTGATGCCGAAGAGCTAACCCATACTTTTAGCACAAGGGGCTCTATTCCTGTTTTTTCACAGATTTTTTCCCAATATTTTATATTTTCCGGATTGTCTGCGCTCGCCGTTGGCAGATAATAAATTTTAGGATTTTCCTTATTTGTCAGATCGGTTACATACTGGACAAATTTCTGATTTATATCTCCTCCAAAAACAAAAATTGTTTCATCGGTTTTTGCTCTTTTATTTTGAGATTCCACATTGTTGAAAACAAAGATGAATAACAACGTGACTAAAAGCGACAATGATAATTTATTTCTCATATAAAAACACAATTAACTGACAATCTGCCCATCAAAAAGATTAACCACGCGATGCGCAAATTCTGAATCATGCAGGGAGTGAGTAACCATTACTATTGTGGTTCCTTCCTGGTTTAACTCTGTAAGGAGGTTCATCACTTCCAGCCCGTTTTTCGAATCCAGGTTACCAGTAGGTTCGTCGGCTAATATAAGTTTAGGGTTGGCCACCACTGCACGGGCAATCGCAACACGCTGCTGCTGTCCCCCCGAAAGTTGATTTGGGAAATGCTTTGCACGATGACTTATATTCATTCTTCTCAAAGCTTCATCTACACGCCTTTTACGTTCCGATGCCTTGACCTTCATATAGATAAGCGGCAACTCAACATTTTCGAACACGTTCATCTCCTCGATGAGGTTAAAGCTTTGAAAGACAAACCCAATTTTGCCTTTACGCATATTTGTGCGCTGTTTTTCTTTCAAATGACCCACCTCTTGCCCTGCGAGTTGATATTCACCAGAAGTCGGGTTATCCAATAATCCAATAATATTCAGTAACGTCGATTTGCCACATCCGGAAGGTCCCATTACAGCTATGAAATCTCCTTCAGCCACACTCATCGATATACCATTAAGAGCAACAGTTTCTACTTCTTCTGTCCGAAAAACCTTTTTCAGATTAGTAATTTGAATCATAATTTTATTTTTAAACAATTAATTTAATATTCACTCTTTATTGCATCCACAGGATTAGCTGTTGCTGCCCGCCATGTCATCAATGATACCGATAACAGAGAGAGTAGCATGACTGAGAGTCCGGCAATAATAAACAACCACCAGTCCAGAGGAGCTTTATGTGCAAAATCTTCAAGCCAACGTTCCATGATGAAAAAGACTATTGGCACTGCTATGACAAAGGCCAGAAGCATCCATCTGACAAGACTGACATTGAGCATTTTGACAATTTCAAATGATGTTGCCCCATTCACCTTACGTATTCCAATCTCCTTAACCCTGTGTTTTATAATATATGCCATAAACACTATCAACCCTATGTTTGCAATTATCAGACATAATACTGAGAAAATCCGTAGTAATGATTCTGCATTCAGCTCGTTACGATACACCTTGCCATATTCGTCCTGTAAAAATGAATATGCAGGTGGGTAATCGGGGTTAACTTCATTCCAGACATCTTTGAAAACCTTTATTGATTTATCAATATTATCAGGATCGAGGCGTATCATAAAACAATTCAGGAAGTAATGCAAAGGCCGCTGCATAATTATCATTGGTATTGTATCTTCATACATGGTTGTATAGGTGAAATCGTTCACAACTCCACAAATTTTTCCCTTGTTTATATAACCAAGCGACCCATGGCTTATTGTAAGTAATTTATCAACTGCCTTTTCGGTTGATTCGAAACCAAGCAGCGAGACCGCCTTGTCATTCAATAAATACTCCTCCGAGAGATCACTACTATATTTATCTCCTTTAACTAACATGTTCATATACATCTTCCCCTGCTCATCGGATGTCATTTTGTCTGGTGAGAAACTCTTTCCCGCAACTAGTTTCACATTGAAAAAAGGGATGAAGTCTTCTCCAACAACCAAGACCGGTATTGATTTCCCTTCATCATTACCCTCACTCTTTACCATAACCATATCGCGGATGGCACTCCCCGGAAGCTGCATTGCAGCTGTAACACCCTTTATTTCCGGATGCTTTTCCATCTCATTTTTTAACAACTTATATCGCTCTTTGACCTGATCGGGCTGCTCTTGCATTACCAGTATGGTAGAGTCGCTCCCTCCTACCTGTGTACTTTTTATAAAGGAGACCTGTTTACCTATTCCCACAGTCAAAATTATTACGAACATTACAATTACATACTGTCCTACAAGCATATATCTCACATTCGAGGATGAGAACCTAAAAAATACCGGAGAGAGAGACACTGCTGTGACAATGGCAAGAAAACCACTACAGAAAATCAATATCTCTCCCAGACTAAGAGCAAACTTTTGGTAGTGTAACAAAGAGGCTCCATACCATGAAAACAACGCTCCAAGTAAAATTGACAAAACACCTGGAATTAATGCCAGTATGGCCCCATCTCTCAGTATTGATGCGGAAGAGGCCCCGTTGAACCTTAAGATCTGATAGTGCTTCCGGTTGTACAGGTATATCACCCCCTCATTGAGCCACAGGTTGAATAGTACAATCGATAACAGTAGTATATTGGCACCTATTATGAGATATACAAAATAGATGTTGCCATTTGGTTCCATCTCACGCAAGACCCTGCTGTGTAAATGAATGTCTGTCAGGGGCATCAGATGAGCCGTTGTTTTTCTTTCCTTTGAAGATAAGTTCTTATTGTAAAACCCTGAGATTCTCTGCTCTAAGTCCGGAACAACAGTATTTTTATTCAACAGCAGATAGACATAGGTCAAATCATCTTCCTCGTCATCAGAGCGATGTACCAGCAGGTCGGTATGGAAATGGGAGTTTCCGGGGAAATCCTTGAAAACACCACTAACAAAAACATCAACTGAATTTAGTTTCCTCCCTTCTAAATGAATACTCTTTCCTATAGGTGACTCGCCGCCAAACAAACGTTTTGCCATACTTTCACTTATAACAACTTTTTCCGGCGAGGAAAGCACTTCGCTCATTTTCCCGGTAATTAAAGGATAGCTGAAAACGTCAAAAAAATTTGAACTTGCAAAATATATATCATTTACTATCTGAGGCTTTCCTTTATATGTGAGAACTGCAGTATTAATTTTTGTCAGCATCACTGCCTTCTCTATTTCCGGGAACTGGTCCAATAGATTCTTTGCTGAGAAACCATAGATACGTCCGTCTACCAGCTCATCGTTGTACTGCAGAGACAGCCGTACAATATCTGAAGCGTTTGTATTGAACCGGTCATAGCTCAGTTCTTCCTTTACATGAATATAGGATACTACCATACACGCAAATATCAGTGACAACCCAAGCAAGTTGACCGCCCTTAGATATTTGCTTTTAAGGAACCTTCTGAGTATGTATAAAATGTTAGTCATATTTTTTTTGTTTATTCATTTTTAATTGCTTTTGCAGGATTCTGTACAGCAACACGATATGAGACTATGCAAACAACTGAAACAATTATGGCCAAAATCAATATCCCACAACTGATAAAAAGTAATGGAGAGAGGGATGTCTTTGATGCAAAATTCTCCATCCACTTGCTCGCTGTAACTGCCGAGACAAAGCCACCAATAATTAACGCAGGTATTGCAATACGGAATATATTGATTAGAATAAGCCGCTGTATCTCATATACTGATGCCCCGTTTACTTTCCGTATGGCAATTTCCCCACGCCTTCTGTTCACCTCATCGTTTGTATATCCAATAAGGCCAATCAGCGAGATTATAAGGGTGATTATTCCACCTATCAATACAGAATTGCGGAACAACAAACTGGATGTATAAAGGTAGGTCATACTGCTTTTGTAGGGTGTTACAACAATATTCTTATCTGGTAATGCCGACTCCAGAACTTTAGTCACCTGTTTAATGCCATCCTGACTCATATTTTTGAGTTTAATCAAAATAAAAGGTGATGTAGCCGCACTATAGAACATTATAGAGGGTCTGGTATTTTTTGAATTTATGGACCCGATACGAATATCGCTGTACACTCCCACTATGGTACATTCTCCATGTTCAGAAACATTTATGCCTTTTCCAACAACTCCATTGTGCCAGTTGAGCATCTTGCATATTTTTTCGGCAAATGACTGGCTCACAATCGCAAGAGACCTGCCTGTATCATCCTTTTTAAAACCATTGCCAGCAATAATTGGAATTTCCATAATATTCAGATATTCCGAATCTACATTGTATAAATCGGCTATATTGAACAACTCTTGATTCTTACCAATCTCCATAACATTGTTTCCCGATGCTCCATATATTGGGATTGTGGAACAGGTAGATACCGACTCAACTGAAGAAAGTCTGCTGAGCTCCAGAAGAGCAACCTGCCGTTGTTCATTTTTCACTCCATCAGTATTACAATAGAGTAGTTTTTCGTATTTATAACCCGGGTTGTCATTTACCATAAGATTATACTGACGCCCTATTATCACCACCAGAGTTACAAGAAAGGCAGTGGCTGTAAATTGGATAAAAAGCAACCACAGTCTCCACCTGTGTCTTGTCTCTTTATAATTCCTGATTGCCGATGATACAGGAATGTGTGAGAATATCCGGGCAGGAATTATACCTGCCACCAAAAATACCAAAACGCATACTAAAGCAAGAATCATTAGGGTACGTGTGACAAACATAGCATTAAGTGGTGCAGCGAGCAGCTCCTCAACACTCCCCCGGAACATGAATAAAAGGGTAAACGCTACAATTAAAGATAATATCATGTTCATTAAAGTCTCTCTCAATATCCTTCTGGTTATATCATTTTCATCTGCTCCATAGCATTTGTGTACAGCAATCTCTTTGCTGCGCTTTACCAGTGAGGATATTACTATCAGGATATAGTTCATTGTTGCAGTGAAAATCAATGCAAATGCTATCAGAGAAAGTATTATTGACATCCTCTTTGCTTCCGGGGTGCCACTATGAAGAATATCCAGGGGAAGCAGGCTATATGAAAGCTGGACTCCTGCTTTCCTGAGATCATCCATATTCATGTGGCGCATCTGCATTTTGAGAAATGCCGGTGCCAGGTTCTCAGGCTTTGCACCCGGGGTTAATTTCACATAGGCTAGATATCGGTCATTTCCCAGCCAGTTTTCTGTACCATCCCACATAAAGCTAGAAATTGATGGCAACGATATAACTACATCATATTTAAGGTGTGAGTTCCTTGGGACATCTTCAAAAACACCTCCTATAGTAAGAACTCTTCCCGGCCAGGCATCCATAACGAAAGACTGACCAACAACGTCAGAAAAATCTCCTATTTTTTCTGCAATTGAACGCGACACCAGAGCATAAAGAGGTCTGGCAAGCACCTCCCTGTAATTACCTACAATCATCCGGCGAGGCAATAGATCAAACAGACAGCTGTCGGCAAGTATGAATGTCCCGGACAGTCGTCTTTTGTCGGCAGTATAAAACACTTCATTGTCCCCAATATAAGTCAGTCTTGTGGCAGCTTCCACCTCAGGAATCTCCGCCTTCATGCCGGGTGCCACCCCTCCGCTTACTTGTCCGAATGATTCCATCTTACCTTTCTCCATTGAAATATTCTCCTGTATCTGGTATATCCTATCATATTCCGGATAGAATCTATCGTAGGATTGTTCGAAACACACCTTGGAGATAAGAATCAAGCCTACGGCCAATCCCAAACCTAACGAAATTATCTTGATAACATTATTGAAATTCTTCATTTTAATTTTTTCATTTAATTATCAATACTTGTGAGTCGCCAAATGTGTCGTAGCCCGATGTTATTACCTTTTCTCCCGGCTCAAGCCCGCTCAACACCTCATAGAATTGCGGATTCTGCCTTCCAATACTGATTTTCCGTCTCACAGCCTGCTTGCCATCGGCAGATACAACAAAGATCCATTGTCCGGCTGTTGTCTGATAAAAAGAGCCACGAGGAAGCAATAGTGTCTCTGATGGCTGCCCCAACTGTAAGTTTATATAGTATGTCTGACCTGCACGGATATTATCCGGACGCTCTCCAACAAATACAAAATCTGTCTTGAACATTTTCTCCCTGACTTCGGGAAATACCTTTTTTACCTGCAAGGCAAAATTCTTGTCCTGACGTTCAAATTCTGCGTCCAGTCCTTGTCTTACCCTGTCAATATAATGTTCGTCTATTGAAGCCTCTATCTTATAATCAGACAAAACGCTTATCTGCCCTATCTTTTCACCAGCTACCACAGACTGTCCTATCTCCACTCCAAGTTCTCCCACCTGGCCACTCACTTGTGCCCTTACATTCAGGCTTTCCACTCTTTGACGTACCAGCAAGAGATTCTTGCGGATATTGCCAAGGCTCTCTTCCATCTGTTTTATCTGTATTCCACGGTAAATTGAGTCCTGTTTCTGACGTTCAACAACCAAGGTTCTTCCTGCAATTGCAAATTCGTAATCCTCTTTCGCTTGCAGATACTCCTCCTTTGAGGTTAGATTTTCATCATATAATTTTGAGTACTGCTCAGATTTTCGCTTTTTTCTTGCAACATCGAGGTCCAATTGCAGTTTCTCCTTCTTAAGGTTCAACTTCTCCTGCTCCATAGAGACTTGAGTGTTACGTAGAAAATTCTGCTTTTCTGCCAGTTGCGCTTCGCTATCCAGAATATTGAGGCTCAGCAGCGGGTTTGTCAGCCGTACGATAATATCCCCCTTATTGACCACAGATCCCTCCTCAACAAGCTTTTCGGCCACCGTGCCTCCTTCTATTGCGCTAACCTGCACTGTGTTTATAGGCATGACACGACCACTTATGCGTACATAATCATTGAACTGTCCCTTTGTCACACTATCTATGCTCAATTTATTCTTCTCTACGTTCAGCTTTGCAGAGTGGTCGCCTAATAACAACCATAAAACCATCAACAACAAGAACAGGCCTCCTGCAATATAGGGTATATGTTTTTTCCTGATACCCTTTCTCTTCTCAATAACTATATCCATAATAAAATCTATTCAGAAATATATGATTCTCCTTTATAATAATTAACTAATTTGCTCTTAAGGTAATATTTAAACCTTGCATTTAACTCCACAATTTTTGACTCAAGCAATCTGTTGCTGCTTGTATGTAAGTCAATGGCACTTATGAGCCCCTCCTTATATTTTCGTTTGTTTACGTTATCGGCGATTACCATTGCCTCTGCCTGTCTTTTTGCTTGTAAATATTCATCGGACTGTCCGTTCATGTCTGCTACAGCCTGTTCAATTTCGCTGTACAGTATTCTTAATGTCTCTGCCCTTTCGCTCTTAGCGATCTGCAGTTGTGATTTGCTCCTTTGAATCCGGGCAGTATTTGAGAACCCGTTGAATATTGGGATTGATAGCATAAAACCAATATATGACCCGCGTTTGTCCCTGAATTGATCATTGAATTTTGCATATGATGATCCATCCATGAAATGAGAGAAATTTGTGGAAATTCCGGCTTCGGCTGTTAGAGAGGGCAGCAAACTTCCTTTGGCCGATTGATATGAAAGCCTCTGAGCCTCTACAGCTGCATCTGTGGCTAAGGCTTTTGGAAGGAATGTAAGTGAGTGCTGATATATATCCATTGCACTCTCAGGATATTTATTTATGCCCTCCTCTGAAGTGTAATCGGCAATATCAAGATCCTGGTCAATTGGGAAATTCATTTTTTCTTTCAATTTTATAATCGCCAATGTCTGTATATTCCTCTGACACGTAAGTTTGTAATTATCTGTAGCCTCTTTTGCCTGCATCTCTGCAACATCCGGGACACCCTTCATTCCCAACTCTTCCATTCGTCTTACTTGCTTAAGATTGTCAACACTCGCTGCCAGCTGTTGTTCAGCAAGTTTAACAGTCTCCTTATAAAAAAGCACATTGAAATATGCCTCCATTGTCTCGTATGCCAATATATCCTTAACTTCCTGCAGCTCCTCTCTGCCCATGAGTCGGTTAACCTTTTGCATTCTTATTGTTGCAATACTTGACATCCCGTCAAACAAACGCATGGAAGAGTACAGATTGTAGTTGTTACTGAATGAATTTACGCTAGTATAGGTATTTGTCTCAGCATCAAGTCCACGACCAAATCTGTAATCTATACTTGAACCTACATTTACCGAGGGCAATAGCCTGCCCACTGCCTCAATATAGTTTTGATAATCTATGTTTGTTTTTGCTTCTTTAGCGTGGACGCGAGGACTATTCTCCACGGCATATTGCATACACTCCTGCAATGTCCATTTTTTCTCCTGGGCACCACATATAATAGTTATGAAAAGACAAAGTAATAGAAAGGTTGATCTCATTAGAACTGCATTTTGCAACTCTAGTGGCCAACTTCAGGCCAAAACAGACAAATCCCTGATAGTGTTTATATTACCAAATACCCTGTGATGCGTACTTGTTAAATATTTTAACACTAAGTGATAAATTTCTTTACAGTTAGATAGTAGTAATTTAAAAGTCTATACTAAAGACTGTCCAGCTTCCTGATGCATGGTATTTAAGGTTCCCTCCATGCAGCCTCATAATATATCTGGATACACTTAATCCTATTCCACTGCCCGAATCTTTTGTTGTGAAAAAAGGGATGAATATATGTGGCACTATCTCCTCAGGAATTGGGCTTCCGTTATTGCATATATCTATCTTTACTCTCTCTTCGTCATATATCACTATTTTAATCTCTCCCTGTTTGTCGGGTTCAATGGCTTCAATAGCATTCTTTATAAGGTTTACCAGAACCTGACGGATCTGAGAATAATCGGCATCTACTTTAAGTACTGTACCACAACCTTCTACTTGTATATCGATTCCTTTTTCCTTTATCTGGAAAGATTCAAGTTGAATCACATCCTCAATTAATGTTAAAAGATTGAAGCTAATGCACTGTGGTTTAGGCACGGCAGTAAACTTACGATAAGTCTCCACAAAGGATATCAGCCCTTTGGCTGTTCCGTTTATTGTCTCAAGAGCTTTTATGGTGTTCTTGTCCCGATTATCTTCTGTATGGTCCGACTGTTTGTAGGAGGAAAGAAGCGTCTCGCTCAGCGATGTTATAGGTGCTATTGAATTCATAATCTCATGGGTCATTACCCTTATCAATCTTATCCATGACTCCATCTCCTTGGCTTCAAGCTCATTTCCTATATTACTAAGAGTTATTACCTTCATATCTCCTCTCTTCAAGGCAATATCCGATAAACGTAAGCTTATCTGTATCTCCTCGCGCTCATTGATAATCTTGACCTGAGTGTTATCTCCTTGCTTCAGGTTGCTGAACAACTCAGGAAAGCTCTCATCAACAACGCTTAACTGTTTAAGGTGAGTGAATATGCGTAATCCCAACATCTGTAAAGCCGCCTGATTTACAGACTTTATATTATTTTTCTTGTCAAGTATCACTATACCGGTAGATACACTTTCTATGATCATACTTAGGAAGTTCTCATTCTCAATGACCTCCTTACGCGTTTTTGCCAAAATTTCCTTAATGCGGTTAAGCATCATATTCAACTCCTTCTCCCTGCCAGACAACCTTACCTCGGAGAAATGGAAAGAGTAATCTCCATTTTCCATGGCATTCAGCAGAAAGAGAATGTTCTTGTTGAATTTTTTGTAGTGCAGGTTAAGGCAATACAATGAATAGATCACTAAAAATAAACAGCCAGCCCCGTAAAAATCTTCAGCTTTAATAAAAAAGTATGTTGCCCCTGCTACAGAAATTGTAAGAAGGATTGTGAAGAGGGTTAACTTGTATTGTATGGATTTAAACATTTTATGGATTTCTTCTATGAAAGACCATATTTTCTGATTTTACTGTACAACGTCGGGCGCGTAATCCCCATCTCAGCTGCAGCTGCAGATATGTTATTGTTATTCATTCTCAAAGCCTTTTCTATCAATGTTTTCTCCATCTCTTCTAAAGAGAGGGTACTTGTAACCTCGTTCTTGTGATTAATTGTATGGAGATTGAAATCTGAAGGTTGTAACACAGAGCCTTCTCCCAGGATAATGGCCTTTTCAAGAGCATGTTGTAACTCTCTTATATTTCCTGGCCAGGAGAAATTCTCAAGCATTGTGACAGCCTTATCGCTTATTACCAGATCAGGTTTTTTATATTTCCGGGTAAGTCTATCCATGAAGAATTCCACCAGTTTTGCAATATCCTCTGGTCTGACTCTTAAAGGCGGAACCTCTATCTGTATGGTATTGATCCTGTAGAGTAAATCCTCCCGGAACTCCCCTTCTCTCACCATGTTAAAAAGATTTCTGTTAGTTGCGCATATCAGTCTTATATTGACAGGAAGAGGGTTATTACTTCCGACACGGGTTATTTGTCTGGTTTGGAGGGCAGATAGTAATTTTGCCTGCAATGGATAGCTCAGGTTCCCTATCTCGTCAAGAAAGAGAGTGCCATTGTCTGCGGTCTCAAATTTTCCTGCGCGGTCGTATCTGGCATCAGTAAAAGCACCTTTTGCGTGTCCGAACAGTTCGCTTTCAAACAGGGTATCGCTTATTGCACCCATATCTACACTTAGCATTGTATTGCCCGATCTTGTAGATAGCCGATGGATCTCTTTAGCTATCAACTCTTTTCCTGTCCCATTTTCTCCCGTGATCAATACATTTGCATCTGTATGCGCCACCTTAATTACTAATGTGCGGAGATCTTGCATAGCCATAGATTTTCCCCAGCAAATATCATCCTCGCACCAAACCCGTGGCAGGTCGGCAGATTTACGTTTATCACTGCTCTTAAGTACCGATTGCAGGGTTGAGACGAGCCTTGCATTATCCCAAGGCTTGACAACAAAATCGCTGGCCCCCTCCTTAAGCGCATTTACCGCTAATTCAATATCGGCATATGCTGTAAAGAGCACAACAGGTAAATTGGGGTATAATTTTTTTATCTCAGACAACCAGAATCGCCCCTCGTTTCCTGAATTAATCCCGGCAGAGAAGTTCATGTCCAGTAAAACTATCTGCGGCTTTTTCTCTCCTATAGTGGATATCAGAGTTTTAGGCGAGGACAATGTCCATACATGCTCGTAATAATTATCTAATAATAACTGTATTGCACTAAGTACATTTTTATTATCATCAACTACAAGAATGCTACCTGTTTTCATTTAAGAGGGGGATTTACCAAACAAAAGTAATTATAATTTGTTTACTTTTGGAAATTCGACCCGGCTTTGGCTCCTATGTAAACCAGAATATCAACGGAAATATAAAGGTCACTATAACTGTCCAGATTATGTAGATTGGCAGGTATTTAGCAATAACCGTTCCAACTCCGGATATTTCACGCCTTTTCCTTAATACCCTGAATAGTTGTGCAGATACCAGCAACAGATTTATTAAAACTAAGACATTTGCTCCCAGGACAGCGGCTCTGTTGGGAGTAATTCCCCACTCAGAAATTCTGAACAATATGGCTGACAACGCAATACCATTAACCATTATGGTTACAACTGACAAAAGAAAAAGAATCCAGATCTCGGGATGGCTCTTTGATCTACTTGATCTCTTTGATGTTTCTGCCACGGAGAAGAAAATCAATGCCATAACACCTATCAACAACGCATTGAAGATAAGCAGGAAATCCCTGTCGTTGTACGGGTCCTTACCCGAAAAAATGATTGCTGTAAGATAAACGACTAACATAACTAATACTAAAGGACTGAATATTTTAGCAATTACCGGCGACACCTTCCCCACCAATTGCGGATTGGTGCGTGTAAGGTAGGTTCCTACAACAGGGGCAGCTGCAAGACCGAAAATTCCGACATATTCAAAATAAAACTTTTCAATATTTAAGCCTATCAGATCGAAAAGACCGATAGTAACGCCGGTCAGGATTCCCCCGGCAATAAGGATGAGAGTTGTCATTACAATCAAATCGCCATTAAATCTCAGGTAATCAAGTCTTTTCTCATCATTATTTTTGGTTTCACCGACAAAAGCAAAACCTAATAATGACCATAAAAACAATGGCAGATGAATGCACGATAAAATTAAGGTATCACTCTCTTTAACGTCGGGAAGGAAATTGATAAACGCTAAACCAAAGACGGTCATACCAGCTATAAAGGCAATTTTACCTGTTGATAATCTGTTCTTCCATGCAAAATAAACCGTCAACACAGGAAAAATGATAAAACCGATATTCCTGGGATAGAAAAATTCCTGGTCTATTGAAAAAATTGCCGGGAGTTTTGCGATCAGGCCTGCAACCAGCGCGGCAATGATGACAAACAGCAATTCCCTGCTTGTGCCCAATTTAATTAATTCGCTTTCGTAATTGAGTCTTTCATTCCAAAAGCTAACAAGATTATTTACTTTAAGTTCGGGTTGCAATGCATCAAATGCCCGTTTAAATGCCGCTTTGTCTTCCCTGTAAAGCTTTTCAAGCTGTGAAGGATTGTCTAGGTTTTCGATTATTTTGTTTTTCATATCTGAATATTTTATAAAAGGTTAAATTAAAAGTTCTTTGTAATTCAAAGTATGCGAGTAAAAAAAACTTGTATTTGAATTTATATCGGTCTCCCCGATTTTATAAATTTCTCCAATGCTTCAAGATGGTCATTGAACGCCTTTCTACCCTCTTTAGTCATAAAGTATTTAGTATTGGGCTTTTTGCCGACAAATGATTTTTCCACCCCAATAAATTCTTCTTTTTCCAATGCTTTTATATGACTCGCCAGATTACCATCGGTCAAGTCGAGGTACTCCTTGAGAGAGTTGAAATCAAGCATGTCATTTACAGCAAGTGCCGACATTATGCCTAGCCGGATCCTGCTTTCAAATGCTTTATGTAAACCGTTTATTGAGATTTTCACCTTTCGTACTTGTAATACATGTAAATACCATAAATAATATGTACCACTCCAAAACCCAGTGCCCATATCAACAATCCATACTCAACAAAATATGCGCTTATCAAACCCAGCCCTATCTCAACAAAACCCAGAATTTTCACAGCTTTATATGTGAGCATGCTGGCATTGTATAAGGCAAAACCATAGAATATAAGAGTACATGGGGCAACCAGACCAATCAACCCTTTGGAGATGAGGACAAGGATAAGTAGCCCGCCTGCAACAAGCGGAACTGACATATTTGCCAGCAACCGTCTGGTGGTAGGATTCCATAACTTCTCGCCCCTCTTGCCAGCCTTCTTATTTGAAAACAAAACAGCTGAGCCTAAGGCCAGAATCAATACAACAATTGCCAGGATGATGACGTTTGTCAAACCTGCAGTTGCATCTCCAGATTCTATTGTATATAAAATTTTATCCGGATTGAAATTAAAAAACTTATAGGCTACGAATGCCCCCAACAATGCATATATGCCTGCCAGAATGCCCTCCCATCCAGAGAGTGCCAGAAATTTTGAAGAACGCTCCATCATTGAGCGAATCTCAGTTATATCCTGAATATAATCCTTTTCGTCTTTCATTTAAAAGTACTTTTATTTGCAAAGTAAAAACAAATATTTCATCGATGCAAATTTACTTTGCAGTAGTTTTTAAGTGTCCGTTAAGATTCCTGCCTTTTGGAACAGGAAGAAAAGCAGCGATAGTATCACCCCTGCGATTGCCGCAAGGGCCATCCCCTGCAGTTGGACCGATCCAATATTGATTCCGGCACCGCTCACTCCTGTTATGAAAGTTACTGCTCCAAGCACCATATTGCTGTTCTTGCTGAAATCGACCTTTTGTTCTACAAACATCCTTAAACCCTGAACGGCAATTACTCCGTAAAGTAGCAAGCTTATTCCACCCATGACCGGAACGGGGATTGTGGATATAGCTGCAGCTACCTTACCTATGCAGGAAAATAATATGGCAAGAATAGCTGCTCCCCTGATTACCCATACAGAATAGACTCTTGTGATAGCCATTACCCCGATATTCTCCCCATATGTGGTATTTGGAGGAGAGCCGACAAATCCGGATAACAGATTACTTATACCATCACCCAACAATGAACGATGCAACCCTGGATTTTTCATAAGGTCTTCTCCTGTTACCTTTCCTGTGACTATGAGGTGGCTGATGTGTTCGGCAAAAACCACTATGCACGCAGGGACAATCACAATAATTGCATTTACATCATAAACAGGAGTCTGGAATTTTGGTAGTTCAAACCATGCAGCTTGAGAAATTAACTCTATATCTACCATTCCCTTAGCAAGTGCAAGCAGATAACCTGCAACCACTGCCAGAAGAATCGGTATTACTTGTAAAAACCCTTTGAACAATACCGACCCGAATACTCCTACTGCCAAAGTAAACATTGAGACAATCACAATATCCGGGGAAGCAACAAATGGTGCCACCACCTGACCGACTTGAGTGGAAAATGGCGCCAGACCTGCCTGTTGTGCCGCCACCGGAGCTAGTTCCAGTCCGATAATGGCAACAACGGAACCCATAACCGCCGGTGGCATTATTACATCAATCCATCGAATGCCATACTTTTTTACAATCAGAGAAAGAAGTATGAAGATAAAACCGAAAAATATGAAACCTGACTGCGCATGGCTGAATCCTCCCATTGTGGAGATTATCAGTAATGTAGGAGCTATAAACGCAAAACTTGAACCAAGATATGCCGGAATCCCACCTTTTGTGACCCAGGAGTATATCAAAGTGCCTATTCCATTCATAAGCAGAGCAATGGCAGGATTTATACCCAAGAGTACAGGAACCAGAATGGTCGCTCCAAACATGGCTGTCAGGTGTTGGAAACTGAGAGGCAGAGTCTCATGAAATGACAATTTTTCATGTATCCCAATTGTGCGTCTGGACATATTTTTTCTGTTTTGAATTGGCTATAAATTTAGTAAATAATTCTCCCCCGCAGTAAGTGGCGGAGAATTATTTACTGAGTCTTAGCCCTGTTTTGTAAACATTTCCATCCAACTTGCACACTGCTCGGAGAGCTCTTTTAATAACTTCTCCTTTTCTTTGTAATATTTGACAATATTCTCTTTTGGCATCCCTTTTATGGTAGCAAATATCCTCTCAATCGCCTGACTGTCATAAACACTCATATACACTAAATTATTTGCATTATAGAGATTCAATATTTCATCCATATTACAATCGGTATAAAGCCTTGCAATTTTAGAAGTATAGACCGAAACCTCATCTTTATAGGAGAGTAGCATCAATTTTTCAGCAATTGAAATCACCCCCTCTTTTGGGATATCTCTTTTACCTGACAAATACGCTGTTAAAATAGAATTATAAGCCGATATTAATGCTTTATCAACTCTCTCTTTTCCAACAAAGCTGCTTATTTTCGCCACATTATCAACTGTGTATTTTAAAGATTTCCCTCCTTCGACAGATAAAGCTCGTTCAAAGTATGGCCACATTTTATCCGAAAACAGTTCATATTCTTCGAAGTTTGCAAATTCCTCATCCATAAATACAGCTATCTGTTTTTCCATATATCCACTCTCCAAAACGTCCAGATATGCCAGGGCATTTGGCATCGTTTTACTTGCCAGATATACAGCTCTCTTCGCCTCCGGGGAATTGGAAGGATCCATTGCTTTTTTTGTCTTTAAGATAAAAGATTCTATCTTATCTCCCCCAACAATACGGCCAGCCTCTTTTCCATCTTTGTCCAGTATCAAGAATGTAGGAAAGGCAGTGACTGCATACCTTACGGCAAGTGAAACCCCTTCTCCCTTCTCCATATCTTTTTTGATGTTGATAAAGTTTGAATTGAAAAAATTACCTGCTTCAGGCTTGACAAACTCTACATTTGCCATATGTTTGCATGGTCCGCACCACTGGGTATAGCAATCCAAAAAAATCAATTTTGGACCTTTTTCTTTACTTCCGGCTTTTGCCAAAGCCTGGTCAAAGGAGATATCCTGGAAATCAACTCCTTTTATCTCCTGACAAAAAGTTCCTATAGAAATTAATGCGGAGATGAACAGTAATAAATACTTTCTCATTATTTTAAATTATTAGAAAAGTATTATAAAACAATTGATGGCCAGACACCATTATAAAGTTCCAGACCCCAGTGAGGATTAAAAGAGATAAACTTATTTACAATCTCCAGTTGATAATCGTCGGAGCCGATAATTCCTGTATATTGAGTCCCCAGAACTGTTCTTTTAATCTGTGTTTTTGTCCATGGTTTTCCCGGGTCATTTGCATTATACCTCTTAAGATCCCAGAATCGTTTGGCACTCTTCCATGGAAGCTCTTTCTGGCGCTCTTTCAATATCTCATGGATAAGATTATCACCTGTAAGAGAGTTGATTCTTGCACTGTTCGCTACAATAGATGCTGGAGTGTATCTCTTGCTTCTCAACAGATTAAGAGCACTTAAAGCTACAGATGTTCTGTTAGTTCTGGCAGCAGCTTCGGCCAACATTAATAACAATTCAGGAGTAGAAATTCCTTGTGTCCCACACATTTTTGTATAGTCGCCCAAATTGTTCCCAAATCTTACATCTCTTATGCATGCTCCTTCTGTTGCTTGCGTATTTACTTTTAGCATAAAGAATTTTTTACGCAAATCGGCATATGAATCCCTGTCACCATCAATATCTGTATCGGCATTAAATAGGGCTATATATTCATCACTTGCTTTACTTGCAAGGCCATCAAGCGGACAATATCTGTAGAACAAGATCTCTTTGTTGTCAGGGTTATTGAGAATATCACCCGAAGGATCGGTCAACGCATCATAAAGCTCATGATCCTCTCCCTCTTTAGGTGTTTTTACTCCGGGTTTTAAGAAAAAGTCATTAAAATCGTAAAGAGTGTTCCCTTCTCCCTTCGCACTTACCAACAAATCCCATGCAGTTTTGGCATAAGTGAACATATTCTCATAATCTGCCTTGAACATATACATTTGGGCCATAATTGCATTCGCAGATGTTTTATTAACTCTGACGGTTTTTATCACCTCAGGGGGACAATTTACAATGGCATATTCCAAATCTGCCTTTACAAGGTTAAATAATTCATCTACCGTTGATAGTTTTGGAGTCTCTTGAGTTGCGCTTGATGCAGTTCTGTAAGAGATAGTTTTTGACGAGTTGTCCCCCCCTTTTTTGAACATGGGCCCATAAGTAATACCTGCCATGAGATATGTCCAGGCTCTGCCGGCTCTGGCCTGAGCAATCAGTTGTTTACCTTTGTTACTCTCTTCTCCTCCCAAATCCTTTATTCCATCTATGACAGTGTTGAAATAGAGCGTCGCTTTGTATGATGCCTCTAAGAAATAATCATCTGTCTTAAATGGATTTAAATAAGGCTTTGCAAATATATATGGGGTAAACCTATCATTTGAGACATCCTTATAAGAGGCTAAAACTACTTTGTCAGATATAGTTACTTCATCTGAAAGGGATAGTAACAAAGAGCCTCTGTTGTTATCGGAAAAAAGAAAATCATACGTTCTGGAGTGGTACAGCAAATTGTCAAATTGCTCTATATCAGTAGGAATAAGGCTCCCTACAGGTTTTACATCCAAAAATCTATCACAAGAGCTTATAATTAATGAGAGTATAAGTATATATATTATTTTTTTCATTGTTCTTTGAATTAAAAGTTAAACGATAATCCGAAGTAGATCTCAGGCCTGCCTGTCATGGCAGTTGCAACATAGTATTCATATGTATCAGAGTCATACGCAGTTTGTTGGGTTTCAGGATCGATATCCACTCCTTTTGCTGTTAACCTGAATAAGTTTCTCCCTTGCAGATAGATCTTTGTGTTTAGCATACCTATTTTTCTGGTTAGCTTGTCAGGAATATTATATGCTACTGATAAATCTCTCAGTTTTAAAAAATTCGAACTGACTACATGAACGTCATAATATGGATATAGGTAGAACTGCCAGCCGGATCCCCCCATTGCATCATATACAGGATAAACCATACCCTCTTTATCTTCATCCCCCGGATTCTGCCATCTTTCTGCAAAGTGGCGATTGGTATAATTCATGCCGGTAAAAGAGTCCATCCTCATTTTACCTCCCAATTTAGAGACAAACATAAATGAAACATCAAAGTTGTAGAAAGAGAAACTATTTGTCAGAGCAAGTTCGTAAGGAGAGATTGAATTTCCCATAAATTTTAAATCTGCATCGCCAAAGGTAAATAATGCATTTCCGCTTTGAATATCTCCATTTCTGTCATATACCTGCGGATAACCTTCAGCATCAAGCCCGGCAGATTTGAATGCAAACATAGCCCCTACCGGAAAGCCTTCTTTATAGGTTCTTGGGTCCAAAAAATCATAGACATACGGGTATGATTTATTGTATGTCAATATTTTGTTATGGTTATATGAAAAATTCAGGTTTACGTTCCATGAAAATTTGTTGTTTTTTACTACCAAAGCTCTTAGAGACGCCTCGATACCCCTATTCCTGATAGAACCTACATTTTTGGTAAGGTTAGCAAAACCTGTAGTAGGGTTTACTGCATCAGATGCCAGCAAGTCTGTTGAAAGCTTGTTGTAAAGATCTACCGATGCACCGAATCTGTCTTTCAGGATAGCCAGATCAAAACCGACATTTGTTGTAGCTGTTTTTTCCCAACGAAGCTGATCGTTTACAGGAGATGATATGGAGTAATAGGTACCTCCGGCAACAGCATTATAACTACCCGGTGATAAAATCAAGTAAGGTCCTTCGCCAAGTGCTATGTTCCCGTTAATCCCATAAGAGGCACGAAGATTCAATACATTAACTGTTGAATTATCGAAGAATCCTTCATTGGCTATTTTCCATGTAGCTCCTGCGGACCAGATTGGTTTGTATCTGTACTTAGGGTCGGTCCCAAAGAAGTTGGTAAGGTCCAATCTTGCGGAGCCGCTTATAATATAACGACTGTTGAATTCATATGAGGCATTTCCATACCAGGAGGTGTAACGATTGTCTCTGAGAGACATTTTTCCGTCGGTCAATGATGGATATGTGTAGTTTAATATACTATTATCGTATGCCCCACTCATGAAATCCAGATAATTGATCGACTCATAACTTCCTGCCTGCCTGTTATATCCAAATCTTGTAGGGTAAGCATTGCCATTAATCTGGTCCCTGATAATCTCACCCCCCAACAATGCAGTAACTCTATGTTTATTATCGTTAAATGATTTATTGTAATTTGCCTGATACCTTATTGTCCAATTATCAGTTATCGATCGAGCTTCATCAAGTATGTCTCCATAAGGAAGATACTTTTTCATAGAGTTATCTATATCAGTCCATGAATTCACTCTATATCTAACATAGAATGACTCTTTTTCTCTAATCTCTTTTGCGTTAGTATTTCCCCTGCGCCAGGCTCCTCCTACATTTACAGAAAACCCATCAAAAAGTTTAAAGGTAAAATTTCCGGACAATCTTACATTCAATGAATTTGTATAACTCATCTCCCTACCAAGGTCTGCAATGGGATTATATTCGGAAGACAACATATTGGCCGCTCTGCCCGGATCATTAAAAGCATCGAGAACAGAAGATGGAACCGGAGTCCTTATATTCTGAGATTTTCCGCTGGCATCAAATAAATTTGAATATGCGTAAATCATTTTGTCATAGTTGATCATTTTTTGATCGGAAGGGAGTAAGTCGCTCCATTCATCAAGAGGTGATTGACTATTGGTATAGAGAACATTGGCCGACATATCGAATGATATCCATTTGGCAGGTGTCCATGTATTTTTCATGTCAAAAATCAATTTTTCATTTTTTTCATGAATCATCGCTTTCTTATCACCGTAAGATCCTACATAATTGATCGCTGCATTGAACTGACTCTTTTCGGAACCTCCACTTATTCCTAAATTGTGAGATTGAGTGATTGACATCCTTTGTACATATTTCTGCATTTGTCTGACTGCATCAAAACCCCTTAATTTGTCGATAGCTGCTATAGCTGTCGCTCTATCGTTATTATATAAAAGATCCTGAATAGGAGACATTTCGGATTCCGGCCCGAGATAGAACCATGTTTGGTCATAATTTGCAACCTCTCCATCAATAATATCACTGGTAGACCCAAAGTTGAATGTGTCAAAATTTGTTTTGGCCCTTGCAGAGAATACTCCTCTGTAAGAGACCTTGAAGGCATCTTTTTGCCCTCGCTTGGTGGTGATTACAATAACTCCGTTTGCAGCCCTGGTTCCGTAAATTGAAGTTGAGACCGCATCTTTTAAAATGGTGATATTATCTATATTAATCGGATTGATATCCTCCAGATTGCCATCAAATTGAAAGCCGTCAACAACAATAAGAGGCTTGACATTGGCATTGATTGTTGCTGTTCCCCTGATAGATACATTACCATTGTTGTCAAATGTAAGACCGGCAGCCTGTCCTTCCAGAATCTTCTTAAGGTCGGGTTGTAATTTGGACTCTGTTATCTTTGTGTCAATTATAGTGAAAGAGCCTGTCGCTCTCTCCTTGGAAATTGTTTGATATCCTGTAACAACTATGTCATTCAAAGAGACAATATCCGGCTCCATATTGACATTTATAACTATTCTGTTGTTTACCGATACCTCCACTGTTTTCATTCCCAAACAATAAAAGGTTAAGACAGCATTACCTGGAACTGTAATTTCATAGCTTCCCTTCTCGTCCGACAATATTGTCTCTTTACCTCCTTTGACCTGAACAATTACACCCGGTAAGCCTGTGCCCATAGAGATGTCGTTTATGGTGCCTCTTACAATGATCGGTCTGGTTTTATCATTCTCCGAATCATTTACAATATTCTTGGGTGAAAGAATAATCTGATTATCAACTATCTTATAGGAAATTTTCTTCCCTGCAAATAGTTCATCCAATGCATAGCTGAGAGTTGCATCTTTGCATTTAATGGTTATTTTTTGTTCTACATTAACAAGTTTTGTGTTATACATAAACTTGTACGGGCTCTGCTTTTGAATCTCGGCTAAAGCTTGTTCAATTTTACCCTCCTTTATGTCCAATGTGATTTTTGCCGATTGAGCCTGCAAAATGAGATTGCCACAGCTAAAAATCATCAGGCACAGAAAAGTTTTTAAAATCCGGAGTTTTTTCATACTTTTAAATGTTTTTAGGATTAATATTAATTACGTTGGTGCTAAAGACAAAATTCTTGGGCAGGACTCCACTCCTGCCCATTTTTATTTTCTCGAACTCAGTCTTATTTCATTCTTGTGAATTTTATATTCTATAGGTGAAGATAATTTTATATACTCCATAATCTGTTCTATTGAACAATTTGCAAGTGACGCTGTAAAGCCGTAAGAGTATATTTCAGGATTTTCTACAATTATCGTAACATTGTAGAAATGCTCCAATCTTCTGATTATCTCCTCCATTGTATCATTTTCAAAAATAAGTTCGCCATCTGTCCATGCTTCATATCTTTTCGTCTCAATATTTTTACTGAGCTTCTCAGCATTGTTGTCCTTTATGTAAGTATATTTCTGATTCGGCTCTAGGATAATTTGCTGTTCATTGTATTCGACAGCTACCTTTCCTCTCAGCAAAACAGCTTCAATAGTCTTTTCCGATGGATACGCCTGAACATAGAAAGATGTTCCAAGCGCAACTACATCTATTGCTCCTGCGTCAACAATGAATTTCTGATTTTCATTCCTTCTTACATCAAAAAAAGCTTCCCCCTCCAACTTAACCCTTCTCTCCTTTCTTCCGAAATCGCGCGAAACATATAATTTACTATTTCCATTTAAGCACACTTCCGTACTATCGGTCAACAATATTTTCAAACGGGCACCGGGGGGAGAGGCATACTCAAGATTGAGAGGAAGCACTTTATTGGTGTCGTAATTAGTTATTGCAGCCAACTCATTGGATAATTCTCTGTTTGATTTTTGAGAATAATACAAAAATGTCACAGCTCCTATTACTAATGGAATCATAAACAAAGCAGCAATTTTTTGGAATTTCCTTATAAATACAACCGGGAAAACTGGTTTTCTTTTACTTATCTCAACATGCCCGCCAATCTTAGAATACATCTTTTCAAAGTCAACTCCACTTATTTCTCCTGAATTCATAGAATTATTTTGAAACCAATCGTTAAAACACTCCTTGCCTTCCTCTGTATCAAACAGAAAGGACAAGGTCTCCTTTACCTCAGCAGGGAGGATCTCCACGTTCTCGTCCAGCAACTCTTTTATTGCATTTTCTATGGATACACGCATAGTCTTGTCCTTTTATTGGTCGTATATAATACAACTCAAAAAACACTTTCCGTGACTCCACGGAAAACTTTATGAAATTTTTATGAAAACAGCGATAAAAATTGATATCCCTATCTCATTTGCAAGGTTGTCTTTGATAAACTGAAGAGCTTTACGCATCTGAGTGTCTACTGTATTTTCGGATATTTCAAGCTTAACTGCAATCTCTTTGTAAGAAAGACCTTTAAATCTGTTTAAAACAAAAACCTCTCTTCTTCTCGGAGGTAGTTTGTCAATCAATCCGTTCAACATGTCATTAAGATCTTTTTCTATCAGGGAATTGTCTACTAATGCTGAATTCTTATCCTTTAGACTTAACTCCATTTTTTCAAACATTATCTTCTCTTTATATTTGTGTTTGAGAAAGTTATATGATGAATTTTTAGCTATGGTCAATAAGAAAGAGATCAAGTTTGTATCATCCCTTAATGTACTGCGAATATCCCAAATCTTAATAAATACCATCTGGGTTATCTCTTCTGAATCATGAGGATTTCTAAGGACAGAGAAAACAAATCTATAAACAGTGGGGGCATACTTATCATATAATTGTCGCAATGCGGAGGAACTGCCCATTGACAGATTCTGAACTATTTGCTTAGTATCTTTACTATTCATAAATTTGAATTGTATAACAAAGATAATTTATTTTTTATGTCAAATCAGTATGTACTTACGCTCGATGAGGGAACGACGAGTGCAAGGGCCATTCTTTTCAACAAGAAGGGGCAGATTGTTGCTTCCAGCCAGAAGGAGTTCAGACAAATCTATCCGAAACCGGGATGGATAGAACATGATCCGTCGGAGATATGGGATTCACAGATAGAGTCGGCACGGCAAGTCATGGAGGAGGCTTCAAAATACAGTGCTTCCGTGGCGTGTATCGGCATTACCAATCAGCGTGAGACTACTGTAGTCTGGGACAGATTAACGGGTGAGCCAATTTATAATGCAATTGTCTGGCAGGACCGCCGGACGTCGGAATATTGTGACGAGCTCAAGAGTGGCAAGTGGGCAGAAATAATTAAGTTCAGGACAGGTCTGGTTATTGATTCATATTTCTCGGCTACCAAACTCCGGTGGATACTCAATAATGTAGATGGGGCAATGGAGAGGGCAAAAGCCGGGGAGCTTGCTTTCGGAACTATAGACAGTTGGTTGGTATGGAAGCTGACCAATGGTAAAAAGCATATAACAGATGTGAGCAATGCCAGCCGTACCATGATGTTCAATATACGGACCCTGGAATGGGACAATGAATTACTGGAATTGTTCGGAATACCAAAAGAGGTTTTGCCTGAGGTAAAATCATCTTCTGAGATATACGGATATACCACAAAAGAACTTTTTGATGTTGCAATTCCTATCTCTGGCATAGCTGGCGACCAGCAGGCTGCCACTTTCGGACAGATGTGCTTTGAAAAGGGAACCGTCAAAAATACATACGGTACCGGGTGCTTTATGCTATGCAATACGGGGAAGGAGATTGTGAGCTCAAACAATAACATGCTTACAACCATAGGATGGCAGATAAACGGGGAGACCACTTACGCAGTTGAGGGCAGTATCTTTACAGGGGGGTCAGTGGTACAATGGCTTCGCGATGAGCTGGGTATAATAAAATCCTCTTCGGAGGTGGAAGAGCTGGCCGGCAGGGTTCCGGACAATGGCGGGGTCTATCTTGTTCCCGCTCATACAGGTCTGGGTGCGCCTCATTGGGATCAATATGCAAGGGGTACAATCATTGGCCTTACACGGGGCTCGAATGCAGCAAATATAGCACGCGCCGCACTTGAGGGAATAGCATTTCAAACATACGACGTATTACATGCAATGCAGGAGGACCTTGGCTCTCCAATTAAGGAGTTAAGGGTCGACGGTGGTGCGGCGGTCAATAATCTGCTGATGCAGTTTCAGGCCGATATTCTTGGGATTCCTGTATATCGATCGGCAATTTCCGAAACAACCGCATTGGGTGCTGCCTATCTTGCAGGTTTGGCAACAGGATTCTGGAAAGATCTGGATGAGATAAAAGAACAGAAAGCTGTAAACAGGTGTTTCTCACGCGAATTGGATATCCATTCAGTTGAAAGACTGTTGAAAGGATGGACCAAGGCACTTTCAAGGGCCAAAAGCTGGATCGAACCGGAAAATGACTAAAACAGAATAAGATTAATAAAAACTAAAAACTTCTTAAAAATGGGAGAATTTTATGCAGAACTTATCGGAACCATGGTTCTGATACTTCTAGGAGATGGTGTGGTTGCCAATGTTTGTTTGAAAGGGTCAAAAGCCTACAATGGTGGCTGGATCGTAATTGCGTTGGGCTGGGGTCTGGCTGTGTTTACCGGGGTTATTATTGCCGGTCCGTATTCCGGAGCTCACTTGAATCCTGCGGTTACACTTGGTCTTGCCATTGCCGGGAAATTTGCATGGGCAAAGGTCGGGCTCTTTATTGCTGCCCAGCTGCTGGGTGCTGCACTGGGGGCACTTCTAGTCTGGATTTTCTTTAGACATCACTTCGATCAGACAGAAGATAAAGAGACCATTTTTGCATGTTTTGCCACTAAGCCTGCCATTCGCAAGATTCCAAGCAACTTCTTCTGTGAGGTTCTGGGAACATTCGTTCTTGTTTTCGTTGTATTTTATGTTGAGGGTGCAGGAATTACCTGTGAAACCATACCTGATCTCAAGATTGGGCTGGGAAGTGTTGGTGCCCTACCCATAGCATTGGTGGTAACAGCCATCGGCTTATCTTTGGGTGGTGTAACGGGATATGCAATCAACCCTGCCCGTGACCTTGCCCCAAGGTTCATTCACTCAATCGTTCCTATAAAACATAAAGGAGGCAGCGACTGGGGATACGCTTTTGTACCAGTTCTGGCCCCAATCGTTGGTGCTGCAATAGCTGCCGGAATGTATATTGTTTTAAGCTAATATTCAGAGATATGAACCAATTAAAATTTTCCGTTTCGTTTCTTTTTCTGCTCTTTTCGATATTCGTCCAGGCACAGACAACCAAAGAAGAATTCCTGAGCGACGTCAATCATGCAAGCGGTATATATCAGATATACAAATATGTACCTACTCCGGCAAGCCCTGCTCCCAATGGGTATGAGCCATTTTACATAAGCCATTACGGACGTCATGGTTCCCGCTGGATACACACTCCTGAAAGCTACACATCTCCTCAAAATATTCTAAATGAAGCCCATAAGGCCAAAAAGTTGTCTGCTTTGGGAGAGAGTTTGTACAAGAAAGTAACTCTGGCGGCTAAGGATGCCGAAGGGCGATATGGAGATCTTACACCCCTTGGAGTAAAAGAGCATCGTCAGATTGCAGAGCGTATGTTCCACTCCTTTCCAGAGGTGTTTTCTACAAAAAATGGCCGCAAATGCTACATTTACAGCCGCTCGACAGTTGTACCGCGATGCATAATAAGCATGGCAGCAAATAATGAAAGACTAAAGGAGTTGAATCCGGAAATTGAGATTACCAGAGATGCTGCGGCAAAATTTACATATCTGAACAACAGCTATGTTAATGCAAAAAGGGATTCTGTATATGCATTACGTGATAACTTCATTAAAAAGCATTTAGACACAGAAAGATTTATCAACTCTCTGTTTACCGATAAATCATATGCAAAAGAGCATGTTACCGACCCAGTCACCTTTATACGCAATATCCATTTGATAGCCGGTGACCTGCCCGATGTTAACCATCTGAAGATATCTATGTCCGACATCTTCTCACCTGATGATCAGTTCACCCTTTGGCAGGCTCTTAACATGTCATCATATTATAACGTAGGCCCTTCCTCTGTCAACGGAAAGGTAGCAATGGATAGCTCTAAGCTATTGTTGAGAGATATTCTGGATTGTGCCAACAATGCTGTTAAAACCGGCAACAGGTCGGCCGACCTGCGATTTGGCCATGACACTTACATCATCCCGTTGCTTGCACTTCTTGATATCAAGGGGATGAATAATAAGGAGAGTGACCCTGAAAAAATCTATACCGCCTGGAGCGATTTCAAGGTTAGTCCAATGGGAGCAAATCTGCAGATTATTTTTTACAGGAACGGTACAAATGACGACGTTATAGTAAAACTCCTTCATTGTGAAAAAGAGGTGGAAATACCGGTTAAAACCGACATTGCCCCATACTATCACTGGAAAGATGTATACCGTGCATGGTACGACAAGTTGTAACTGTCATCTGTAAATTAAACTGTAATATCTCTCAGAAAATCCAGTAATCCGAACAGTCTTAGCAGCCAGATGATAACTATAATCACTACCACGATGTTCAGAATTTTCTTGATTTTGATATCCATGGGAATGAATGTGTTTACGAGCCAAAGGGCTACACCTGCAAGAATTAATACGATTAAGATTGTCAATAGTGGCATAATAATTATTTTTTAATACGTTCCAAAGTTAGCCTGCCACAAATTTTTAGTGTTACATAATATTGATGAAATGTTATATAATTCTATTCACTATATTTACGTCAGGAAAACTTACAACTATTTAAACTTCAGATTACTTTTTTATGGGTAAAAAATTTAAGCTTGCTTTGCCCTGGCAGATTCTGATTGGTATATGCCTGGGCTTTTTGTTAGGAGTATTTGGCCATGAATACACTATTTACACAAAATGGCTTGGCGATATTTTTTTAAGAGGTCTGCAAATGGTTGTCATTCCCCTAGTCTTCAGTGCATTGATAATGGGTGTGTCAAGTATTGGAGAGACCAGGGATCTAGGCAGGATTGCCGGCAAAACATTCGCTTATTATGTCATCACAACCCTTATTGCCTGCATATTAGGTTTATTCCTTGTTAATATTTTCCAACCCGGAGTGGGAGTCGACTTGCAATTGAAGGAATCTGTGACAAAGCTAACCTCTACCGAAGTTTCATTTGTCAACCAGTTGATAAGTATTGTACCCAGCAATATTTTCAGAGCTATGGCAGACGGACAGATGCTGCCTGTTATCTTCTTTGCGATTGTGTTTGGCTATTTCATAACCGTTTCAACAGATAAAAACCGAATAATGCTTACCGACCTTTTCAACGGACTTTATGAAGTGATTTTAAAGGTCACAATGTTGATAATCCGTTTTGCCCCTTTTGGTCTGTTTGGCGTTGTATCCTCGATGGTTGGTGCCCAAGCCGGAAATACTGAAGCACTTAGTGTAATGTTTGGGAGCCTGGGCATCTATTCTGCAATTGTTGCAGGTGGTTGCCTGATACATGGATTGATAATACTGCCCTCAATTTTTATCTCATTCACGCATAAGAATCCTTTCAGATTCATGAGTCAGATGGGGACAGGACTAATGACTACACTTTTTACAGCATCATCAGCTGCATCGCTACCTATTACCCTGCGCGACATTCAGGAAAAAAGTAATGTATCCCGAAAGATTGCCGGTTTTTGTCTTCCTCTTGGCAACACAATAAACATGAACGGAACAGCTCTTTATGAGTGCGTTACAGGAATCTTTATTGCTCAGGCGTATGGAATTGACCTCACTCTTGGGCAACAGATGATAGTTGTATTCACTAGTTTGCTTGCTGCTATTGGTGCAGCCGGAATTCCTCATGCAGGTCTGGTAATGCTTGCAGTTGTTCTGAATGCCGTAGGTCTTCCACTGGAGGGCATAGGTTTGGTGCTTGTGGTTCAGCAACCATTAGATATGATCCGCTCATCCGTTAACGTATGGGGTGATCTTACCGGAGCGGCTATCGTAGCTAAAAGCGAAGGAGAAACATTAACAATATAACAACTATAATCATGCTTTGTCAGTTCATATGTCCAGCTTGTGGAGCCCGGTACCCTACAGACATACCCATCTGGCGGTGTGACTGCGGAAATTATCTGGATCTTGACTATATGCCCCTATTGGACAGGAGTCTGTTGACCGACGAAAGAACCTTTTGGCGATACAAACAGGTACTTCCATTAGAAGACTTCCAATCTGCAATATCCTTCAACGAAGGGTTCACCCCACTTGTCCCAATGGATTTCCATGGGATGACAGTAATGGGCAAGCTCGAATTCATGCTACCCACAGGGTCGTTCAAGGACCGCGGAGCCGCAATTCTTATAAGCAAGTGCAAAGAACTGGGAATTAAAGAGATTGTAGAAGATTCCTCAGGAAATTCTGCTTGCGCCATTGCTGCATATTGTGCGAAGGCAAAAATTAAGGCACATATTTATATGCCGGCTGGAAACTCATCGGCCAAATCTTTTCAGGTTCGCGCCTATGGAGCCGAATTACATCTTATAGAAGGTAATCGTATTGATTGTGCCAATGCTGCAATTGAAGGGGCAATCAAAAGTTACTATGCTGCACATGCGTGGAACCCATATTTTTTACATGGTACAAAAACTGCAATTTATGAGATAGTTGAACAGATGAACTGGCTCGCCCCTGATTATTACTTTGTGCCGGTTGGAAGCGGATCCCAGATTATAGGAGCCTATCTTGGCCTTCAGGAGATGAAGCTGGCGGGCATTATTGACCACATGCCAAAATTGATGGCCGTGCAAAGTAATAAGTGCTCTCCACTTAAAGACTACGTAGAAGGGAAGGAGACACAAATAAGTTCTCACAATCCTTCAATCGCAGAAGGCATTGCCATTCATAAGCCTGTCAGACTTAAACAGATAATAGATGTTGTTCAAAAGACAGGTGGTGATTTTGTAACCGTAGATGATACAGAAATAGTAGAGGCGTTAAGAGTTTGTTCTTCTCAGGGCATCTACATAGAACCAACCTCTGCTGCTGCAGTTGCGGCAATCAAACAGTATGAAGGTAAAATCCTGAAAGATGAGAAAATAGTTGTTTCCCTCACAGGAAGTGGATTAAAGGCTTCATCAAAAATCAACGAGTTATTAACTGATATTTCATGAAATGAATAATATGAAAAATCTTCTTACAATTTTTATTCTGATTATTGCCACATCATGTAATCAGAAACAACCGGATATTTCGAAAATACTTGCACAGGGCAACTGGGTGGACCTTACATGGGATTTTGAAGAGAGCACGGTTTACTGGCCCACAAATGTGACGTTCAAACATGACACAGTCTTTTATGGCATTAATGACAAAGGCTACTTCTACTCCTCATTCAAGTATTCTGCCGAGGAGCACGGGGGCACCCATTTTGATGCGCCTCTCCATTTTGCACAGGGAGGACGTTCTATTGAGCAGATTAATGTAGATGAGCTTACCGGAGCTGCCATTATGGTAGACATAACGGCAAATTCGGCACAGAATCCTGACTATCTTGTAACCATAGATGACTTCATTCAATGGGAAACCGCAAACGGACAGATACCAGAACACTCTATAATACTGCTAAATACAGGATTCGGCAAGTATTGGAAGGACCATCTGAAATATACCGGCACACTCAAATCCGGTGTTGAAGGGGTAGAAGAGCTCCATTTCCCCGGACTGGACCCGGAAGCAGCCAAGTGGCTTGTTAGTGAGAGGAAGATAAAAGCTGTCGGAATTGACACCCCTAGCATCGATTTTGGTCAGTCAAAGGAGTTCCTGACCCACAGGAGCCTTTGTGGCAATAACATTACTGCTTACGAAAACGTCGCAAACCTGGACAAGCTTCCTGCCAAAGGTGCATACATTGTAGCTGCCCCAATGAAAATTAAGGGAGGCAGTGGTTCTCCCTTGAGGCTACTTGCCTGGGTACCATTTAGTATTTAGATGCAAGCAACAGGATTTTATTATAAATATCCCATTCAGTAGCAATTTTAACATCGTTGATCTTGTCAGATAGTATATCTGTTGCCTTTAACTGATCCTTTTTGTCTATTGTCACTCCTTCAGCTACAAGGTTTGTAATTGCCATTTCTGAACAAACAGTGTAATATTGTGGAGGATTCTCTCTATGATTCAGAATGAAAGACACATCTGACGACGAATAGTCGAAATACCACAGATTTCCGTATTCCTTGTAATTTACTGAATAAGTTGCTGATATCATGCGGATCTCACATTGTTTGGGGGCGTGTTTAAGAAACCGTTCATATGCATACTCTCTTTTTTCGACATTCATAGAGAATTCAACTTTGCCAATTGCAAGAGATTCGGTTTCTATATAAATCTTACCTCTGAACAGCATTTCAGAACTGCCGGCTTTTTCTTTGAATCTTACAACATAAAAGCTTTTCTGATTGATCTCTGCCGTTTCTTCATATTCGAAATCATATAAATCCGACATATTGAAGATCTCTCCTCCAAGAAATGGATTTTTGACAACATCCAGCTGAAGAGCAGTTATTGGGCCTCCCTGCAGTTTTATCATCAGCAACTCATTATCATGGATATTCCGGTTTCCACGAATCTTTTTTATTGACACAATGTCCTTTTGAGTTGTCAGATAAGGGCTTTTACCAATATTAAGCATAGCCTCGTTCACAGAAACGATAGAATTATTTTTTACAACCTGTTCTTTGTAAAAAGCATTCATTTGATTGTTCGACCTTGGATAATTTTTTGATACTCTGTTAAAGGCTCGATATACAAGATCAGCAGCAGTATACTTTGGACCGGCGGTTTGCGTCGCAAATCCTTTTTCGATACCTGCAAAAAAAGTAATTACTCCGATCAGTAAAAAAACTGATAATTTTTGTGTTTTCATGATTTAAATAATTAATTGTTTATGACAACCATATTAGAGTTAATTCCGTATAGTTTTGCTTTGTATTCTATGCTTCTCTTCAATCCGTAATAATTCCAATTTTTCAGCAGGAGGGGTTCTCTCTTCCCTTTATTTTCCTTATAAGCATAATGAATAAGGTTAATCGTACCGCATTTATTTTCAATTGCGTAATCAACAAGTATTTTTGCATATGTGTGGACACGGGTGTTTATATAATCTTTTTCCTTTAGAAGCAGCTTGCCAAGTGACTGGGTTTTTCGTTTCCGTCCCTTTCCCTCTGCAAAATATCTGGTGTTGGTTTTGGCTCTTTTAATACCTTCTTGAATTTGTAATAACCGGTGCAGGAACTCATCCTTGGTTCCTATCTCTTTTTCACAGCTTTCATAACCGGCTAATAATGGTACCTCAGAAGAGAGTGTCGCATTAATGCATTTATCTTTGTCAAGTTCAGGAGTATTTACTGAAAAATCTATATTCAAAAAGAGAAAGGTTTTCTTTTTTATATCATCGATGAGCATATAGGAGCTGAATATTCTGATTCTGCCACACCTTATCTCTTCAACAATTTTTCTGTTGTTGCTCTTATCTCTGCCCAGAACTATTCTGAATGGAACCCCGAAAAGATTGAACAGAAAGCATTTTTTATTGTCATCCCAATGCAATTCACTAATAGACTGTACAGAAAAGGGAATCAGAATGTTATTTCTGAACGTATAAAGGCTCACATCTCCTTTTAGAAGCGCAATTCTTGTCTCCCTGTATTTCTTATTTACATCCTGAACAAGACATTTCAGTATACCCGAAGGTAAGCGGTTCTTAAGCCTCTCCTCTAAAACAGTATGGAATGAGGTTGAATCAATCGGATGCTTCAATCTGTCGATGCTGTAGAGGTACGATAGAAGCTCATTTGCACTGTTCCTTACAATGTGCCTCCATTGATGCATTTGTCTTTGAAACGATTCTCTGAGTTCTTTGTCATGTTCATCAACAGAAATCTCTATTTTTCGGGTAATTATCATAACTTTATAAAGCGTTTATTTTAGTAAACCTAAATTACTAACCACTGTACCTACCGTCTGAAAGTAGTTTGTGAGTGTCGGTGTGCCTCACAACAAGGGATTACAGCAGCCCCGGTGTTTTATGATGCCAGTTGGCATTATTTTTTCTATTCAATACCAAAATTGTAGTCGGTCTCTTTCTTCGGAATCATCCATGTCCATTTATTACCGGTTTCAGGAGTAAGGGTGACTGCAAGGACACTTACGAAATTCCCTCCGTTAGCATAGCTTTTTCTGTTTATATTGTCTCCCCAGCGTTTAAGGTCGAACCAGTCAAATCCTTCACCCCATAGTTCAAGTGCACGGTATAACTTAATCTCCTCCAAAAGGGCTGTGCCTGTTTTTGTGCAGTTGTACTGAGGGTCCCTGCCGCTGTTCTTGTTCAGGGTAATAAGAGCCTGTTGTGCACCCGGGGTGTCATTCAGAAAGTATTTTGCTTCAGATTCAATAAGATACATCTCTGAAGATCTGAAATGGTTAAGGTTTCCTACACCGGGCAGATCCAGTGCCTTAAATTTAAAATTCATATGGGTATAGATAAGAGCTGTACTGAACAGGTCGGGGTACTTAAGGAATGCGTCCCTGTATAAAGCCTTTCCTGCAACAGCTCGTCCATTGGCTGTTGAGTAGTCTACATTAGGCACATATCCGGCAGGATCTAAAAAGAGGGATTTCCTGATATCTGTTGCAGGGACCTTGTCGAACAACTCTTTGCTGATGCCCTTTGGAGTAGTTCTTACAGCATTTGCATTTGAGTTGTAGCCATGATATGCAAAAAAAGAAGACCATGCCTGAGATTCGTCAACTGAGCTAAAGCTCCCCCATATCCATTCACTGTTAGGAGTGTTAAAGCCCGACTTATAATCAGTATTTGACATAAGTGGATACCCGTTTCTTGCATTAACAGCCATAGTTGATGCCTTTGTGTAATCCTTTTTTGTAATTGCAGCTCTTGCATAGATAGCATAAGCAACGCTCTTGTCCGGGTCATAGAAATATTTTCTTGATTGTCCGGAACTTGCATACAGAGCTATAGCATCGTCTAGATCCTTGTAAACCTGAGTATATACTTGTGCAAGAGTAGAGAGAGGCATATCTCCGGTAGATGTGTCCAGCCTTAACACCAATCCCTGCGTTGCTCCGTTGTTTGAGTCACTCCAGCGGTAGCAATAAATCTGCGACAGCATAAAGTATGCATAAGCCCTATAGGTTAATGCTTGTGCTTTTACAAACTGTTTGTCGGCCTCTGCCCCTTTTGCCTTGTCGGTATTCAGTATTATCGCATTGGCATTTCCTATGATACTGTAATAGTAATACCACGGATAGACGTCCCAAACGCTTGTTACAAGTTCTCTCCACTCCCCGTTTATAATAACGGACCACCCTGCAAGATCTACATTGTAGTGGTTCCCGGGGTAATTCCCGTATAACATTTTTATACCACCCTCGCCATACATCATTTGTCCATAACCATGGTCATAAAGGTGATATCCCATTGCCATAAGTATATTGATGCCATTTATGGCAAGAGATATGTTCTCTACAGATTCAAATATTGTTGATGTTGCTGTAGATGATGTTGGTTTCGTATCGAGATAATCTTTGGTACATGCCGGTAACAGCAATATCCAACCCGACAAAAATGTAATTATTATTTTCTTATTCATATTATTATTATTTCAATTATAGTTTAACATTAACCCCAACCGAGAATACTCTTGATGCCACAAATCCGTTATCGGTAACTCCTCCGAATGACTGCTGAGAGTCCATCCCTCTGAGTTTATTGAAAGTAGCAAGATTATCAATTGAGATATTTAAAGATAAATCTGAGATATCCAGCTTATTTACAATTTTTCTTGGCAACCGGTATCCCAACGTTATGTTTTTCACCACCAAATAGGAAGCGTCTTTCAAAAATTGTGTTGTAGAAGCATTATTATAAGGGCTTAGCTGATAGTTTATTACCGGAATGCCTGTAGGATTTATCCTGTCCGGAGATGTTGCGGTCATTCCTGCAGGGACACCATCCCACGACTTTAAAACATTTTTGTGATACGCACTTGGAGTGGCTGTTACAGACATCAGGTCCTGATATGAGTTGTCGTATGTTTTCCCCCCGATGGAATAGGTGAAGAGGGCCGACAAATCGAAGTTCTTATACGAAAGCGAAGTCGTGAAACTTCCAAAAATATCTGGGATTGCGCTTCCGCTCCAATCCTGTTTTGCGTAAGAGATGTTTCTTGTATAATTTGTACCATTAATGGTTTCCAGCCACTGAGCAGGAACAGCTGTTTTTCCCTCAACTGCATCTCCAACGTAATATTTGTCAAAATCTACCAGGTAGAGTGAATTTCCTGTCATTTGATCCACTCCCGCAAACTGGTACATCCAGAATTCATAAATGTCATGACCCTCCATATATTTCTTTGACCCACTTATGATTCCGTTGGCCCTGTTTTGTTCCGGCAGGCTGATAATCTTATTTTTAAGAATTGTAGAGATAACTCCTACGTTCCATCTGAAGTCTCCATTTTTAATAAGATCATAATCAAGTGAAAGCTCAATACCTCTGTTGGAAACTGAACCTAGGTTCTTCTTAACAGTAGATTCGGCTCGGTCCGTTGAAGTTGCTCCTGCAGAAAGTGGGAGGTAAACATCGAAAAGAAGATTCTGTGATCTCTTGTCAAAGTATTCAGCAGATAAATTCAGTCTGTCAAAAAACCTTCCGTCAATTCCTACTCCGAGAGAACCCGATGTCTCCCATATAAGATCCAATGCCTCATTTTGAATTTTATAGGCGGCTCCTCTGTTTCCATTCTGATTTAGGGCATACAGAGCCATATAGGCTTGAAAATCTATTGCTGTATAGCTCGTTCCTCCGTCATTTCCTACCTCTCCGTACGAAGCTCTTAACTTTAAACTATTTATCTGCTTATTAAGGGAGGCCATAAAAGGTTCTTTTGAAATGGTCCAGCTACCTCCTACTGACCAGAAGTTTCCCCATCTTGTATCTGGGTAAAACTTAGAGGTCCCATCTCTTCTGAAAGAGGCATCAAAGTAGATACGGTTATCATAATTGTATCTTACACGCGATAGATAACTTTCTGTTCTGTAGTCTCTTTGATATCCATCCAGCGCACTTATGACTGTAAAATTAATGAACTCAGGACCTCCTTTAAATACCTCTGTTGTTTTGTATCCATAAGTGAATGATTGATTATGATAGAAATTTTCATGAGCAGCTAAAATATCTATTTCATGCCGTCCAAACTCTTTTTTCCAAGTCAGAAGCTGTTGCAGAGTATAACTTTTATATCTGTTTATCTCTTTAGATGCAGTTCCGGTACCGGCACCATCTCCTATAGTTATATTTCTATAAGTGCGATTTTCGCTGTCTCTGAGCGACATATCTCCTTTAATACTGAAAGTGAAATCATTCAGGAAGCTGATATCGGCAAATACCTGGCTGTTAAGGGTATTTCTAAATGTTTTATTGGTATTTAGCTCATATTCCCATATAACATGTCTTCCTGCATATTGCGGTCTTGAATATTGTCCTCCGGAGTCGTACTGTTTATTCCCATTAGCGTCAAGAATGTATTCTCCGGTTGCCATATCGTGCAGATATACAGGGTATATTGGAGCAATGGTCCTTGCATACATAAACGGATTAATGAAGGAGTTCGCATTGTCTATAGCAGAACCATACGAGTTGTTGAAGATCTGGTGTGTTCCAGAAAGAGTCAATCCGGTTTTAAACCACTTCTTGGGAGTTACCGAAATGTTTGCCCGGCCCGTAAATCTTGTAAAGTCAGATGACTTTACATACCCTTTCTCATCAAGGTAACCAATAGAGAAAAAGTAATTTTGCTTCTCCGAGGCTCCGTCAGCACTAACAACATAATCTTGTCTGTGACCAAGTCTCTCCATATATTTGAACCAATCCAGATCGTCATAGCCGGAATAAATTTTAGCATCGGCCTGAACTTTCCCGTTTGCGTCAAAAAGTGCATTATCTGGTTTATTGAAAATATTGTACTTCAGATATGTTGGAATAAGGGTTTTTGTAGCCTCGGCACCTGCAAGTTCAGCTGTAGGGTATTTTGTTGGTTGCGATGTCATAAGGCTGTTTCTGTAACCTTTCCACATTATCTCCATGAACTCCTTTGAATCAAGTTTGTCGTACTCTTTTACCCCCCTTGTGAATATCCCCTGGTTTACGTTTGCCCTTACTGATACTATGTTACTCTTGCCTTTTTTTGTAGTGATCATAATAACCCCGTTAGAGGCTCTGTTTCCAAATAATGCCGATGAGGATGCATCTTTGAGAACAGACATGCTTTCAATATCTGCCGGATTTAAATCTGAGATGTTGCCCCCGAATGGAACTCCGTCAATCACGTAAAGCGGGGCATTAGATCCGTTGATAGAACTAAAACCTCGGATTCTGATTACCGGGTCGGAACCAGGTTCTCCATAAGTATTGTTTACCTGGACACCGGCTGCCTGCCCCTCAAGAGCAGCAAATACACTCGAAACCGGTCTTTTCTCTATGGCCTTTGAATTAACTGTTGAAATTGCGCCTGTTACCGATTCCTTTTTTGCTACTCCGTAGGCAATCGTGACAACCTCGTTCAGGCTTACCGCATCTGGCTGAAGCTGTACATTAATCGTGGTCCTGTTTTGCATCGGAACTTCTAAAGTTTTGAATCCTAAAAAACTAAAGACCAGTGTTCCGTTAGCGGGAGCATTTATTACATAGTTCCCATTATCCAGCGTTGCCGTACCAATATTTGTCCCTTTAAGCTGAATATTTACAAACGGAAGCGATGATCCTGTTCCCGATTCGGTTACAGTTCCCGTTACTCGTATGTTCTGAGCCGACAGCACACCTCCTGTTGTTATCAGGAGAGCTGCAAATAAAATTCTGAGTTTTTTCATTAAATAATAGTTTTAGTTAATAATCGGTAAAATGACTATGCGATTTTACTGATTGAATAACAATAAGGAAAAAAGATTCTTCCAACGTTTAATTAGTTCGACGAACCGCACTATCAGTCGTTTAATAGCATAAAAAAAGATGCATTCCATGCATCTTGTCGATATAAAAGGTTATTAATAGTAATTATAGATAATTATTTCTAAGATTCTTATAGTAGGTTCTGCTTAACGAAACAGGCTCCGGAATGTTTTTCAGATAAACTTTTGCAGTAGATGTAGAGTTTCTGATAATTTTATCTATGTGATTGATATTAACAATATAAGAACGGTGAATTCTTATAAAATGCTCTTTTGGCAGAAGAACTTCCCACTCTGCCATCGTTCTCATAATGATACTCTTTTTACCATCATTAGTCTCAATAAAGCTATAATCCCTGGCAGCATAGATTCTTGTAACGTTCTCTATTAAAATAAATTGAATCTGATTTCTCTCTACAACAAATAGTCTGTCAGAATATCTGTACCGTAACTCATAGTTTGGATTGTTGTTACTGTAGTTATATTGGTTGTTCTTTATCTTATTTATGGTATAATTCATCCTTTCTTCTGAAATCGGTTTCAACAGATAGTCAAGGGCATTCACCTCGAAGGCCCGGAAAGCATATTCATCATATGCAGTTACGAATATAACTTTCCCTTCAAACCTTACATTGTTGAGAAAATCGAAACCTGTCCCTTCTGCCAGCTGTATGTCCAGAAAAAGAATGTCGGGGGGATCGGACGATATATCGTCAAAAGCCTTACTCATTCTGGTTGATTCTCCTATTATTCTAATTTCAGGATGACTCTCAAGTTTTTTTCTAAGAGATTTTATAGCAAGAGGCTCATCGTCGAGAATATAAGCTTTATATATTTTCATCTGCTTTGGCGAAAATTATTTCTATCATGACGCAAACAGAACCGGGGTTCTTTATAATATTAAGCTGGTATTTGCCGGGATATGCATTATTAAGCCTTTCAAAAACATTTTGTATTCCTGTTCCAGTATCGCTGCAACTCTCGATCCAGACTCCCGTGTTTTCAATCTTAATGTAAAGCTTGTTTTCCTTAGTGTGACAATCAATGGTTATAGACAGCTTATCAGGAGATGATTTCATGCCATGCTTTATGGCATTTTCTACAAAAGGCTGAAGTAAAAAAGCAATTACCCTCACATCGGCTGCCTCGTCTGTAATATTTATCGAATAGATTAACCTGTCAGGGAATCGTGTCTTTTCCATTGAAAGATACTTCTCTGCAACTTCCGCCTCCTCTCTTAGGGGAAGAAACAGTTTGTCCTTGTCTCGCAATGCAAATCTGAGAAAATCGGCTAGTTCCGTTATCATTTTGTCTGCATGTCCGGGGTCTTCGTAGACAAGGGCCTGTATGGAGTTTAATGAATTAAAGAGGAAATGGGGATTCAACTGGTATCTCAACATCTGTAGCTGTGATTTCTGGGCAAGAAGTGAAGCCTTTTCAAATTTATCCCTTGCATCCAACAGTTCCATCCAGAACTTCAATCCAAAATAAAGAGTGCTCCAGACAATGAATGGCCAGCATAAATTTAGAATTTTAAGCAAATTAACATAAAGGGAATATTCTGGCAGACCATATTCAACTCCAGAAACAACCATTTCATGAAAAGGTATTATAATTGTAATTCTTACGATGAACCATAATAACCCTCCCAAAATTGAACAAACAACCAATAAAAGAATGTAAAAGAATATGCTTTTTTTATTGTCGTAAAAATATTTATAAATCCTTCTTAAACCTAAAGTAATACAGAACCCGGTACAAAGAGAGAGAGCCAGAAAATAAGGTGCCTTATCATCTACAATAGAATCGTAACTCTTAAAAACATCCTGAATGCACATACCTATCCATCCTGTAGTCTGAAAAAACCAGAAACCGGGTTTCTTATAAAAAAAACTCTCAATATTTTTCCGCAGCTTCATAAGTATTGAATAAAGATGGCATAAAATGGATAATAATTGTAAAAATAGTTTGTTATGTCCATACTTGACACATATTTCTACTAAATGCACTATATGTCGACAAACGACATTCCTTGATAGTTGTATTCTAAAAAACATTCTGGAAAAAATTGATTTCCTCACTTAAAATAATTATATTGTTTCGTATATGTTCCTAAATTCCTAAATTCAATGGCAAAATCTAATAAATTCGGGACTTTTGGAGGCGTTTTCACACCATCTATCCTGACAATCCTGGGTGTAATAATGTATCTTCGACTTCCCATGATTATTGGTGAGGCCGGGCTTTTTGCAGCAATAGGAATAATCATTGTTGCGCATATTATATCGGTTACTACAGGGCTGAGTGTCTCTTCCATAGCAACAGACAAGAAAGTAAATGCCGGAGGAACCTATTATATGATTTCACGTAGTCTGGGGTTGCCTATTGGAGGAACGCTCGGGCTGGCACTATTTGTGGGTCTCTCTTTTAGCGTAAGTCTTTATCTGATTGGATTTGCAGAAAGTTTTCTTGGTTACTGGGGATTTGAAGCAACAATTGACAACATACGTATAGCAGGTAGTATCATTCTGCTGCTTGTCACTGTCATCACTTTTATCAGTACATCCCTGGCTATAAAAACGCAATACATCATTATGGCCACTATTGGCCTCTCTTTGCTTTCTGTTTTTCTCGGGAAGCACGATTTTGCCCCAGAACAACCATTTCTGGTAAGTACCGGTTCAAAAATTTCGCTGATGGTTCTTTTTGGCATATTCTTTCCGGCAGTAACAGGGTTTGAGGCAGGGGTAGCAATGTCGGGTGATTTAAAAGATCCTAAAAAGTCTATCCCTATGGGTGCGATATCTGCCATTCTGGTTGGACTCGTTGTTTATATATCACTAGCCTTCTACCTTTCATACACCGTTGATCATGACTTACTTGCCAACGATTCCAATGTCCTTCTTAAAATCTCATGGATTCCGGAATTGGTTATAGCCGGTATCTGGGGTGCAACACTCTCTTCTGCTCTAGGCAGCATCCTTGGTGCCCCGCGAATATTACAGGCTACAGCAGCTGACAGGATCACGCCCGGATTTTTTGCAAAAGGGACAAAAAAGTCTAACGAACCGAGAAATGCCCTTTTACTTACATTTATCATTGCAGAAGCAGGTATTTTGATTGGCGACCTTAACATGATTGCCCGTATTGTCTCAATATTCTTTATAACTACTTATGGCTTCCTTAATCTGAGCTGTGCCTTTGAACGACTGACCAGTGCAGATTTCAGACCTGCCTTCAAAACTCCGGCCTGGGTAAGTCTGCTGGGAGCCTCAGCATGTCTTATAGTAATGATACAGCTCGACTTTGTTGCCCTACTGGGAGGATCTTTAGTTCTCGGGTTGGTCTATTTTATTATTAAACGTAAGGAACTGGCTCTTCAGTCAGGAGATACGTGGGGCAGTATATGGTCTTCTCTTGTAAAAACAGGACTTAGGAAGCTCAAGACAAATGCTCTGCAAAACCGCAACTGGAGACCAAATATAATTATGTTTTCCGGCGAAGATGCACAAAGGCACTATATGGTAAAGCTGGGGAATGATATAGCCGGGAAACTTGGTATGATTACAGGGTTTCAACTAATTGAATCGGACTGCGAGATCCTGCCACGTAAAGAAGTGATAAAAGATAATGCTAAGGATGGCAGCGGCTTTTTTAAAAATGTACATACATGCCGTTCAATATATGAGGGTATAGACGAAATCGTCCGGGTTTATGGCTTCAACGGAGTAGAACCCAATACTATTTTGATGGGCTGGAGCAATAACCAAAAAAACCGGACAGAATTCATCCATTTAATAAGCCGGTTGAAAAAAAATAATTTCAATGCGGCTTACCTTCAATATAACAATAAAAGAGGGATGGGCAGTTATAAAACCCTAGATATTTGGTGGAGTGGCTGGGGAGGCAATCTCACATTTGCTATAAATCTCATAAGACACCTCACCTCTTCACGAAACTGGTCATATCCAAAGGTCAGGCTTTTCGTAGTTACCAATGACAGCGCAAAAACCGGAGTAATCTACACTTCATTGCAAAATATACTTGACCAGTACCGCGTAAAAATGGAGGTGATAGTCATAGATAACAGTGTAGAGAATATGACCCGGAATCAGATCATTTGCAAAAATTCCGGAGAAACTGACCTTACAATAGTTGGCATTCCAGACAAGAAAATTATTGATACAGAAAAGACATATGTTGAAATTTCTGAATTGTCAGAAAAAATGGGCTCTATGCTGCTAATCAATGCATCTTCCAATTTTGAGGAATATAATATAATCTCCAAAGTTCAAAGCACCGTCACAAAATCTGTGTTTGCTAAGGATAGTTTAGTATTGCCTGAACTCATTCTCACTAATGACCCATCTATAAACGAACATATCCAGGCTTTAGATATTAGAGGTATGGAGAGAGCTATTTTGTTTTATGACAAAACATTACTCCCTCTTTATGAAGAGCAAGAGGCAATTATTCAGGAGTTAAAATTACTTATGAGTTCTGATTTCAAAAATTTCGGAACTGAGAAAACCAGATATATATTATACACAACTGTTAAAAAAACAATTGACAATTACATCTCCGAAGGAATTGATATCCAAAGAAGTATTCTAAAATATGGTGTCGAGATGTATTGCACTCAATTAAGACAGGAAATTTTGTCTTTGCCAAAAAAACTAACCATAAACAATGGCAACAAAAAGAGTGAAAAGAAATTTTACAATCAGTTGTTTAAACGAGATGAAACTGTACCTCTCCGTAACCTTGCTGTCAAGTATTTAGAAAATCACAGCCAGGAACAATTGTCTGATCTCCTGGCTGATATCCGCAGACTTGAAATCCAGTTTTTACTAAGTATTAAAGATTTGTTTACATCTATAGATTGTGATGACGTAAAGAGGGTCAAAATCAAAAAGGACGGGCTTATCAGTAAACTTTCCCTAATCGGGGATATGGTTTTGGACAGCAATCAGGATTTTAGGAAGCGCCTTTTAGAGGAAGTCAGGAGTAATCTTCTTCTTATGACAGAGGAAATTAAAAAACCTGAGGCCAATAAACTATTCAAGAGGAAGAAAGTGAGCTTGGCTTCAACCCTGGAGTTGTCAGAAAAAAACATGACTTTTCCCGCCGGGTTTGCTGACACATTAGTTTTTACTGCTAAGAAACTCTCTCTTGACCTGATTGTTTTAACAATGAAGAATAAAACAAGAAACCTCATTCTCGATATGTCAACAGCTGCAGCAAATTTGACAGAGCTTGAACTTACATCAAAAATTGAGCGTTTTATTGACGATCTTACTTATCTGAGCGGTACGACCAATGATAACTCACAATTTCCCGAGTTCACTATTAATGAGACTTTTTTCAGTACAGAGGAGTTTATGGAAACTTTTAGCCGTAGAATTAGTGCCGAGATTGAAGAACTGCCCGAAGAGATTGAGATATCCTCTGAAGCTGAAATAATCAAGGTTCCTGTGAGGAAAATGTTACGGTATTTTATTGACGATCATCTGCTGGGAGTGCTTTATGAAGACCTTGAAAAGATGGAAAAAGAGATTCGCAAGTTAATTATCAGGGTTAAGGACCATATTGGCTATATGCATTTCAAGGCAAAAAACCAAGTATCTCCCGACATGAAAACAAGGGAGTACACTAAGGAAATTGTTGAAGAGTCGTTATCAGAACTCAAAGAGGACAAAATAGAGGCCGATACCCTTAGCAGCTCCTTACAACAACGAGCCATCCAAAATTTCATAAACACATTTGAGCCTCTCTCTTCCCATAAAATTTCGGAAAGTTGCTCGAATCTTCCACAAATACTGAGGAAGCATCAGGGAAAAAGAACAATCGGACATTTTCAAAAGTTGTTAAAAAAATTCAACAAATCCTTCACAAATCTGATCGTACGAATCCTTTATTCTCAAAGCGAGGGCATTCTGCTTGCAAGAGAACTGTCAAAACAGAATGCCGGGATTTCCGATCCGGAACTTTTTCTTGATCTTGTAGAGAAGGTCAGTCCCAATCCTTTAGTATATGACTCTATGCCTGCTTACTACAAAAACCTGTTCAGCGGACGTTCAAGTATTAGTGACGAAGATTTCTGGATTGAGAGAATGGTCGAGGAAAATCAATTTTCTAAGGCCCTTACCCACTATAGGTCTGGCTATAACGGAGGTATACTTATAACCGGAGAAAGAAACAGTGGAAAAACGTCTTTTTGCCAGCATGTTTCCCGCAAGTTTTTTCAAGACACCACGGTATATCACATCTTCCCTCCTCTTGAAGGGTCCTGCCTATTGGCAGATTTTGAGAACGAACTTAGAAAAAATTTTGGCGTTAAAGGAAGTCTCAATACTATCTTTGACCATCTACCCGAAGGTAGCGTTGTAGTGCTTCATGACCTTGAGCTATGGTGGGAATCATCTGAAATGGGTATGAAAGTGATAGAAACGATATTATTACTGATCAGAAAATATAGTAATAAATGCCTTATTATTTGCAACATGAATATCGGCTCATACCTGCATATTAATCAAATCCGCAACCTTTCCGACAGTTTTATAAGCGTAATATCGTGCAGACCTTTTAGTTCAGAGGATTTAAAAGATTTAATTATGCGAAGGCACCGCTCCCGTGGAATCAAGTTTACTACCAAAGGAAAAAATGAAGAGAATATGTCGGATGTTGCAATGGCAGGCATGTTCAATAAATTCTTCTATTATTCTAAAGGAAATCCAGGCACAGCTCTCTATTCATGGCTGTGTCACATAAAATCGTTTTCTACAGATCATATCGAAATTGGAATACCTGTAAAACCAAATTATAGTTTATTTAGTAGCATGCCCGACGACTGGAAGGTGCTTTTGTATCAGATATCATTACACAAACGAATGACTATAAAGAAGTTTGCCAATGTATTGATGCTGGACCAAAGCAAGTTCTCCAATATACTGGATGCTTTAATAAGAGCTGGTCTGGTGAAAGAGAAATCTGCAGGTATATTCGTAATCAATCCTTATGTCGATAATTTTTTAACTGAATACTTGACACCATGATGAATATTATATTAGTTGCGGCCATTGTATCAGCAACCTTCATCATATTGAATATTTTGAAGGTAATCCTAAACAAATACAGCAGGAGAAGCAATTTTCTGAGGTTGGCAGAAAGAAAGTTCCCTATGGTCATATCGGTCTTATGGCTGCTGGTTTTTGTCTGGGCGGTTCATTTTCTGTTTAATAATGGAGCGTATTTCAAGCTTGTTGCTACTTGTTCTGTCATAATACTGAGTTTACTTGCCGGGTGGTACTTTTTTAAAGACTTTATTGCCGGTATTGTTTTCAGGGGGCAGAACAGGTTTGTGACCGGAGATATTATTCAGTTTGGCGATATTGATGGTATAATTGAATCATTTTCCCTTACTCATGTTTCCTTGCAAACAAAAGAGGGGAAGCTTCTAAAGATTCCATTTTCCAGATTAAGCAGCGAAATTATTTCATTAAATACCTCGTCAAAAACTTTTCATTCAGATATATTTGTATTATCAACAAATAAAAAAGAGACCAAAAAAGAGACAGAGATTGCAATATGGAATTTTCTGATGGCTTCTCCATGGAGGATAAGCAGTGTTTCGCCTGAGGTAAGACTCGAAGACGAGGATGAAACTTCTTACTATTTTGAGATTCATATACAAGTTCGTAACTCAGACCATCTTAATTATCTGACAGATGTACTTGAAAAGCGCTTTGGGAAAATCATTCCCGGGGAAAAATTATCCTGATAATCAACATATTGTTTGCACAGTAAGTCTCTCCATCATAGAATTTATCAGATAGTACCCGCTGAAATTCGCAATATCTTCTGCCCGTATCGCTTTTTCCGATATGATTCCTGCATTTAGAAGCTGCCGCCTTTTTATCCCATTCAATAGAAATGTATCAGGCGTGTACAGTTTTTCACCATCCTCAAAAACTATATTTGTATATGAAGTATCTGTCACAAATCCGTTTTTAATAATTAGTATATCGTCACAATCCACTTTCTTGTTCAGCAGATTGATTATTGCTGTGCGGTCCTCATATTTGTATTGATATTCAATATCTCCCCCCTCTACAATTTTTAATTTTTTTATTTCTCTTGCTATATAGGGCTCGATTGAAAACTCCTCGATCTCTTTGGAATATAATACTCTTAGCTTGAAAATTCCTTCCTTTAGTTTCATCCCTTCAGGGACAAGTTGTTCAAAAGGCAGACTTCGTTCAATACCAAAGTGGTGAAGTAGTGTTTCCTGCGACCTGGCTTTATGAAGATCCATGTTCAGGATAATACCGTTCTCAAGCTTCATTGTCTCAATAAATCTCATAATATGGTTTGTGGAAGATATATTTTATCCAGAAGCTCATCATATTCATCCCTGCTATTGCTGTTAACTGTTATACCGCCACCGCTCCTGTAAAAAAGTTTTCCGGACTCCTCACGCTCAATATACCTTATCAGCACAGCCGAGTCAAGAACCCTCCCATCATAATATCCGCATACACCTGTATAAAAGCCCCTCTTTTCTCCCTCTGCTTCTGAAATAATTTTCACAGTAGAGGGTTTTGGTGCTCCTGATATTGACCCGGCAGGCAGAAGTGTAAATATAGTATCGCCCAGAAGTTTGCAGTTTTCTTCATAAAGCCGGCCCTTAATCTCTGAACTTACCTGTAGTATCGCATTCCGGTTGGTTTCAATCTTCTCTGTATACCGGAACCTCTCCACCCACACACTCTCCGACACCATTCCCAGGTCGTTCCTTATAAGGTCTGCAATTGTATTGTGTTCGCAACTCTCCTTGTAATCGTTCATGATAATCTCCTCTGCGCCCGGCAATGATGCATCTATGGTTCCCTTCATGGGAAATGAAGATATTATTCCATTTTCTATTCTGACAAAGCGCTCAGGCGAGAACGACACAAAATCTTCTCCCGCACAAAATCCAAATGGAGAATTGGCAGAGACCATTATCTCTCTGAGTTCAAGAGATGTCTCTATCTCTGTCCTTGCAGTAAGGTTAAGCAGATAGGAGTCGCCTCTTATGAGCCCATCCATAACAACTTGGAATTTTGATTCATATGTTTCGTATGGAACCGGATTAATTATTCTCAGCGCAGATTTGTCAATTCTGATATTTGAACCTGCATAGTTTCTCACACCTTCAAAACGGAAAAGAATGTCATTCTGATTTAACGGATCCTCAACAAATATTCCCCTCTCCAACTCATAATCCACTGCAAAGAGGAATGGCCGGAAATTAGAACCTGCTCTGTTCATGAGCTCTCTTACTTCATATGCAGATATGTACCTGCTCATATTTTTTACGCAAATGTAACTATATTATATATTTTTGCTCAATGAAGAGAATACTGCTGATAGATAATTACGATTCGTTCGTCTACAACATTTTCCATCTTGTAAAGAAGGTAACCGACTGCCGGGTGGATATTGTTTTTAACGATCATATCCCGTTTGAGATAATGGATAATTACAGTCATATTATTCTCTCTCCCGGTCCTGGTTTGCCGGAAGATGCCGGAGAGCTGCTTAAGGCAATCGACAATTATAAAACGAGCCATTCCATACTTGGAATATGCCTTGGTCATCAGGCAATTGCCTGCCATTTTGGGGCAAATCTCTATAATCTCAGTCATCCTCTGCACGGGCACAAGTCAATGATAAACATAATTGATAAAAGCGACCCTCTTCTCGGTAAAATAGTGGATAAAAACGGAAGGTACCCGGAAATACGAGCAGGATTGTACCATTCATGGGCCGTCTTCCCTGAATCTATGCCAGAAGAGCTCGTTGTGGGGTCTGTAAATGAAGAGGGTATAATTATGTCTCTCTTTCACAAAGAGCTAAAGTTGTTTGGGCTTCAGTTTCATCCGGAGTCTGTGATTTCCGGTTACGGAGAGGAGATAATGTCTAACTGGCTTAAATTATAGCAGAATAAATTCTGGTAACCCCCTCAGATACTTTTTTGCTATCAAATCTGCTTTTTACCAGTTCGTATGCATTTTCTCCGTGTCGGGCAGCTTTTTCCCTGTCCCGGCAATAATTAAGTATCATGCCGGAAACTCCTTCTATATCTCCAAACGCTGCGATTGAACCATTTATACCGTCCTGAATAATTTCACTTGTGCCATCGGTAGGGGTAACCACTAATGCCTTTTTCATGGCCATTGCTTCAAGCAAAGAGATTGACAATCCTTCCCATAGGCTTGGCTGACAAAACAGATCCATGGAATTCAGCAGCTCTGGTATATCTTTTCGGAACCCATCTGTGTATACCACTTCTGTTAATCCCTGGCTTTCTATATATTGCAGTACTGATTCCTTCAGGTCCCCGTCTCCGATTATAAGAGCCTTTATTCCCGGATCGGCAGCATGTGCCTTTTCTACAGCCTTGACAATTGTCATGGGGTCCTTTTGAATTGTAATTCTCCCGATAAATCCAACTACGAAATCACCGGGGAGTATTCCAAACTCCTCTCTTATATTGCTGTATGAATTATCGGGATTGAATTTTGTGAAACTTATACCATTCTCTATTACTATTGCATTTTTAAGACCAAACGCCTTCACTCCTGTAATCCTGTTGCTTTCAGAAACGCAAATAATCTTTCGGCTAAGGAGACAGATCAACTTCTCAGTAAATATCCTTAATGTTTTACTCAGTACTGACTGATCCTGATGGAAGCTCCATCCATGTACCGTATATACCATCGGAATATTCATTAGCCTTGCAATAAGTAACATATTGGAAGCAGCTCTGCTGCCATGTGAATGAATAATATCTATTTTCTCCTTTTGCAGTATCTCCTTCAATGCTCTGATAACTCTTATGTCAAAGGGATATTTGGTTTCAAGGACATAACATTTTACTCCTGTTTGTCTCAGATAATCAATCATATGCCCCGGCGTGAAAGCCAGAACCACAGGAGAGACTTCGGGTCCAAAACCTGAAATAAGGTCAATCAGATGCGACTCTCCTCCACCAATCTGTCCTTGTCTGATGACTTCCAATACTTTTATAGATCTCATCCGATAAATTTTGCACAAATGTAAGACATTGTTTTTTAAAGTAATCTTATAGCAGCTATTTATTTGTATAAAATGTTCATAATTTGTTTATAACTATCTTTTTTGTACTTTTGCCAAATTAAGATAAATATCCAAAAATTGTAACCAGAATATCAATGATAAAAAATATTATTATGAAAACGCAGACAGCCAGATTAAACGCAATATTGCTTTTACTACTTTTTGCAATATTTACACCATCGTGTGTCAATTTAAGTCCTCCTGACAATACTCCTGTAATATCACCTCTGGGAGTAATCCCAAAAGACTTCGACTGGAAAACAGTCAAAGAGCTTACATGTACAATAAATGTCCCATCTGTTGCTGGAATTGGCGACAATATGATTCGGGTAATCAAAGTCTTCAATAGTCCCCTTCTTAATGATGGTGCCCTTATGGCGAGCGGAGCGGCTACACCAACCTCCCCTTTTACTGTAAAAATCACACTTGCAACAGCAATACCTACAATTTATGTACAGGAGATACTTCCAAATGGAGTTAGGGTACTCAAGACTGTTGATGTTTCGGGGACAACTCTTAATGTTAATTTTACCGCCTCTATGGCAGCAAACGCCCCGATGATAGTCAAAGCATCTCCCTCTCCCACAATTCCTATGCCTACAAATTACGATGTTACAATAAACAACAACAACAGCCTTACTCTTAATGGTTTTTCATCGGGGAACGGTTCATACGGTAACACTTACAAATCATATCTTATACCAACAGGTTTTACAAGAACGTCCTCTCTGGGGGTAGGAAACTGGATATCACATGCGGTCCTTTATGTGCAGGGCGTTTACAGAATCACCGGCTCTATGGATCTGAACAATGTCTCTATTGTTGTTCTAAACGGTGGCCGCGTTGAGGTTGCCGGCTTAACTACCGGAACCCAGAATGCAAATACAGTTACTGTATACGTAGAGAACGGAGGGACATTTGTCTCTTCTAAAGAGGTGCACATATCTAACGGAAAATCAATCGTCAACAAAGGGACAATGTCGTTAAGTTACCACCTCAATATATCAACAAGATCGAACTTCTACAACGAGGGTACCTTGACCGTTACAAATGCAAAAAAACCAAAAACCATTTACATAAGCAACACCTCATTCTTTTATAATAGCTCTTCGGTTTATTGCGATAATATCGAGATGACAGACAATGCATCGCTGTTAAATGATGCAGGTTCCACATTTGAGACAGAGGATTGGTACCAGACCTCTGGTACAACCACAAACAATCACGGACATATTGTTGCCACAACTGAATTCAAGTCAAGTGGTTCTTCATACACAGTTAACAACTTCTGCAGCATTAATGCTCATCATGCCAGTCTTCAGGGGGCAACATACAACCTTTACGAAGGCTCGCTGTTCACTAGTCAGACATTATATACAAACAATATAATAATAAACATGACCGGAGGCAGTATGATGCAGACAGGCACTATAACAGAGGTATACAGCATGAAGGTCCGTTCGTCTTCTGACACCTATTCTGTATTCAAATGTACCGGAACCATTCCTGATATGAGATATGCAGCTTCTGAGTTTAAAGGCAAGATTGAGCTCGTTCACGCCCTTCTGGTAGACGGCAGCGGCACAAACGGCAGAGACAGATATATAGCAATGTTCAACAACAATGGTTCTATCCTCTCAAAGACACAGACTCAAAACATTGTCGCAACAACATGTAACGACGGAGCCGGTCAGATAATAACTCCTCCTCCTGCTGTAACCGATAACGACGGCGATGGTGTAGGAGAAGCTCTTGATGCAGATGATAACGATGCAAGCGTAGCCTTTGTCTCTTATTTCCCTTCAGGAAGCACTTGGGGAACCTACGCATTTGAGGACCTGTGGCCTGTTAAGGGCGATTATGATGTTAATGACATGATACTTGGGTTCAAGATTTCTTACTATACAAATGCATCTAACCTTGTTACAAAACTTCGCCTCGATTATAACCTGCGTGCCGCAGGGAGCACATATAACCTTGGTGCAGCATTTCAGCTGGACAAGGTTGCAGCCTCTAATGTTCAATCTGTAACCGGTCGTGAAATAAGCGGCATATCTCCGTTTGGCGTTAATGCAAATGGCACAGAAGCAGGTGTCTCTCTAGCAGTCATTCCACTCTTTAACAGTCAGAAAGATGTTGTGTCAAACCAAGGCTTTCTTAATACATTGAGTGGAACCCATGTAATAACACCCGACCAGTATCTCAACGTAAAATTTGTAACTCCTTTCCAACAAGCAGATATTGCAGTGAGTTCGTTTAATCTGTTCATTGTCGTCAACACAAGAGATCTTGAAATTCACCTTCCTACTTTCGACGGCACATCAAAATTCAACCCATTATTGGCAAGTGGAGGATCTCTCTACCCTGGTGATCTGTTCAAAAACGTCGATGGTATGATGTGGGGATTGATGATTCCGGAACCATTCCAGTATCCGTCTGAATACAACTCAATTGTAAAGGGATACCTTCATTTTGCGGAGTGGGCAACTTCCGGTGGCTCAAGCTATCCCGACTGGTACAAAGATCTTTCGGGTTACATAGATCAGGAATTTATATACCAACCATAGCAACATATAATTTTTTTTATTATTTTTACTCTTCGAAAGCTGCTTTGCAGATAAAATTTATAACTATGAAAAAGCTATTGTTTCTCTTGTTCATGATTATACCCGGTTTGGTATTTTCAATCGGAAAAGGAGAGGGTCAACAAGTCCCAAAAATGAATTTTTACGGTGTGGATTACACATTGGTTAAAACTTTCGGAGTTAAGGAAGATGCAGGGAAGGTTGCCAAAGCCTTTGAAGAGATCAACAAACTTATTGTTACAGAGACAAAGAAATATCAGTATGGCAACTTCTTTGCCAAATATGTAAGGGAAATTGATCAATCCACAGAACTCAAAAAAATTCAGTTTACAATATTTGACAACGTTAACATAGATGAGGCAATATACAGGGCACGAGTTATGAACGAAGCCGGAATGCCAACATACAACAAAGCCTTCCGGATTGACGATGCAGCACTTGCTTCTCTTATCAAATCTTTCAATACAGGAAAGGATACCGGATACGGAGTAATTTATGTTGCAGAACTTCTCAACAAGGAAGATGGTCTTGGTAACTTTATTGCTGTTTGTTTCAATGTTAAAACAAAGAAAATTGTATTTGCCGACAGGGTTTCTGCAAAAGCGGGAGGCTTCGGTCTGAGAAACTACTGGGCAGGTCCTCTCGAGAAGATATTCAAGCTGTAATTTTTTATATCAAATATATTAAGCCTGCAAATAAAATTGCAGGCTTATTTCTTTACAGATAATCAAATATCAAAATCGTTATGAAAAAATTTATTTCGTTTACTCTGATTCTATTTATCGGAGTTATTGCATCCGGTCAGAGCATAAAGAGATCTTCCGGCAGTCTGGATGCATTAAAAGGTATTAAGAACATTGGTGTATCATTCACATACAACAACATGAAGGTAGGAAAGATGGATGAAGAGAGATATGTTCAGGAAAAGATTTCTGATTACAATAAAAAGAGAGCCGGTTCCGGGGAGGCATGGCATAAAGAGTGGATTGCTGACAGAAGTGAGAGGTTTGAACCAAAGTTTGTCGAACTGTTTTCAAAGTATCTTGGAGAAAAAGGTATTAACGCTAACCTTGGAACCGGGGATATCATAATGAAGATTAATGTCAATTTTATTGAGCCCGGCTTTAATGTTGGCGTTGCGAGGCGTAATGCTTCCGTAGATTTTACCTGTATTATCACTACTCCTGATGGAAAAGAGATTGCTTCTGTTATTGTTAAGGAGGCATCGGCAAACAGTTTTGGCGGGAATGACTATGATGTAGGATACAGGGTTCAGGAGTCTTTTGCAAAAGGCGGTCGGGAGCTGGCAAAGTTTATGATAAAGGATGCCCGGCTTTAACAGTTTATTTTACTTGCTCTTTCTGTAGCTAATAACGGCCCAGCTGTTAAACAACAGCGCAAATGCCAATAATGCAACTATCTGTCTGACAAGCGCATCTAGTCCGCTTCCCTTTAGATACACCATTCTCATTATTTCAATGAAGTACTTCATTGGATTGAAAATTGTTATTATCTGAGCCCACCGGGGCATACTCTCAACTGGTGTGAAAAGGCCGCTCATAAGAATAAATATTAGCATGAAGAAGAACATCACAAACATTGCCTGCTGCAAAGTATTTGAATAGTTGGAGATCACAAGTCCAAACCCCGACACAACAAATACAAAAATAGATGCGAGCAGATAAAATGTAAAAAGACTTCCCTGCGGGGTTATCCCATAAATGATCCTCCCTATTATCACAGCTATTGTAAGTACCACAAAGCCAATTAGCCAATAGGGAATGAGTTTTGCCAGTATAAATGTGAATTTGCCCACCGGCGTCACGTTAATCTGTTCAATTGTTCCAACCTCCTTCTCCGAGACAATATTGAGTGCCGGCAGAAATCCGCAAAGAATCGTAAGCAACATTACCATTAAGGCAGGAACCATGAATTTCTTATAGTCCATAGCAGGATTGTACCTGTTTTGAGGTACAATCTCTATTCCTCTTGAAGCAGTTTGGTTATTGAGCTCCATGGAATAATCGGCAATAATGGATGCAAGATATGCGCTCCCCATTCCTGCTTTTGTCCCGTTTACAGCATTTGCAGCAATCAACACTTTTGCGTTGCCCTCCTTTACAAGAGATTTTTCGAAACCTTCCGGTATTTCCAGAATAATATCGGCTTCTCCTTTATCAAGTGTGTTAAGTGCAATGTTGTAGCTTTCAGAAATATTGCTAAGATTGAAATAGGCCGAGGCCGAAATTTTTTCTGCAAGTTTGCCCGAAAGCTGACTATGGTCACGGTTGACAATTGCAACATCGATATCCTTAACATCCAGGTTGGCAGCCCACGGAAGCACAATCATCATCATTGTTGGGAACAAGAGTATAAGTCTGGGTAGAAACTTATTCCGTCTTATTTGTTTGAATTCCTTCTCAATTAAATATTTTAACATATCATGCGAGTCGTTTTTTGAACATTTTCAAGCTTATTAAGATAAAAACCGTAGCCATTGTGCAGAGTACTCCTAGTTCTAAAAAAGCAGAATCAATTGTGAGCCCCTGAATCATCAGCTTTTTAACTGCTATTATATACCATTTTGCCGGAATGATATTGCTTATTAGTCTTAGTATCCATGGCATATTCTCTACCGGATAAATCATTCCGGAAAGCACCATTGTAGGCATCATGAAAACCATTCCCGAGATTAGCATTGCAGCAACCTGTGTATCGACTAAAGTGGAGACCAGGAGACCTATCGAGAGGGCTACCAAAATAAAGATGAGAGATATGAAAATAAGCCAGAAAAGACTTCCGGAAATTGGAACTCCCAGCACAAAGACAGCCAGAAGTAATATAGTAGTAAGGTTGACAAACGATAGGACAAAGTAGGGAACAGCCTTGGCAATAATAATAAATATGGGTCTCATGGGAGAAACCAGTAGTACCTCCATGGTGCCTACCTCCTTCTCTCTTACAATTGAAATTGAGGTCATCATTGCACAGATTAGCATGAGTATAAGGCCCATTACGCCAGGCACAAAATTGTAGGAGCTCTTCATCTGAGGGTTGTACAGCAATTTTACCTCTGGGATTATATTGATTCCTGATGCGACCACAGGACGGGTGACTGAAGGCACCTGGCTTTGCAGAAGTTCTTTCTGGCAGGCCATTATAATGTTAGTGGCATATCTGGTTACAGCATTTGCTGTATTCGGTTCGGTACCATCTGTTATCAGCTGTATCTGAGCGTGACCGGTATGTATCAGATTATCATTAAATTTCTCACTATATAGAAGAACAATGTTTGCCTTGCCTGATTTAAAGAGGGATTCGACATCTCCGGGATCCGATATCATCTTTACAACCTTAAAGTATTTGCTTGCCGATATTCTTTCTGTAATCAACTGAGTTGCCTGATCCTTTGCCGGATCAAATATGGCAATATTCACATTGTTCACCTCGCTCGACAAGGCAAAGCCGAACAAGATAATCTGGACGACCGGCATCAACAGCAGAATCATGACTGTTCTCACATCTCTGAAAATGTGATAGAACTCTTTTCTTACGAATACCAAAAACTGTTTCATCACCTGTATCTTTTTAATCAGCTTTTCTGTTTGAACCTCCTGCCAGATGAATGAACACTTCATTCATATTTGCAGCATTATAAATTCTCTTTAAATTTCTTGGTGAGTCCAAAGCATCTATCCTGCCATCGACCATTATTGAAACCCTGTTGCAGTACTCCGCCTCATCCATATAGTGAGTTGTCACAAAAACGGTGATTCCTCTGTCTGATGCCTTGTATATAAGCTCCCAGAACTGTCTGCGTGTTACAGGATCGACTCCTCCTGTCGGTTCGTCGAGAAATACGATTTTTGGTTCGTGGAAAATTGCTACAGAAAAGGCAAGCTTCTGCTTCCAGCCAAGTGGCAGCGAGCTTACCAATGAATTCTTCTCTTTTTCAAAACCCAGTTGCGCAAGCATTTGATCTGTCCTTGGAGCTATCTCCTTATCATTTACACCATATATGCCGCCAAACAGTCTGAAATTCTCCCACACCTTTAAATCGTCATAAAGAGAGAACTTTTGGCTCATATATCCGATATTGGCCTTGACACTTTCCGACTCCTTCTCAATGTCGAATCCTGCCACGATTCCCTTGCCAGAAGTAGGTTTGCTTAGACCGCAAAGCATTTTCATGGCCGTAGTCTTACCTGCTCCGTTTGCTCCGAGAAATCCAAAGATCTCTCCTTTGTATACTTCAAATGAGATATTGTCTACCGCAGTAAAGTGTCCAAATCTCTTTGTGAGATTTTCTACTTTTATAACCTGCTTGCTCTCTTGTTCCATTTCGTTAATCATTTCATATTATTGTGAAAGAGCCATATAACAATCTTCTATACCTGCCTTTATCTCCTTTACTTGTACATGGGTACAACCTTTTTCAAGCAGTCCCGCCTCAATATCCTTATTATCATGAAGAGGATTTATTAATGTTACATGATGTTCATCGCCAAATGCAAATGCGCTGCCTACTATATCCATCTCCCGTACTTCGTTCAGTAACCGAGACATATTGTCACCTGTAACAGCAAACAGTTTTTTGCCAAAGCCGTTTATTATATTCTGTGGAGTTTCTATCCGGAGGAACTTACCCTCGCTTATCAGGGCAATCCTGTCGCATATAACAGCTTCATCCATATATGGTGTAGAGACAACAATGGTAATATTCTGCTGTTTGAGTCTCCTGAGCATCTCCCAGAACTCCTTCCTGGAAACAGGGTCCACTCCAGTTGTAGGTTCATCCAGAAAAAGCACCGATGGTTTATGAATAAGGGCACAACTCAGCGCAAGCTTTTGCTTCATCCCTCCGGACAAAGCCCCTGCCTTTCTGGTTTTGAACGGTTCAATATGCCTGTAAATATCTTTGATAAGATGATAGTTCTCCTTTATAGTAGTGTTGAACAGAGTTGCAAAAAACTCAAGATTTTCCTCCACAGAAAGATCCTGATAAAGCGAGAACTTGCCTGGCATATATCCTACCCTGCCTCTGATCTCCTTGTAATTCTTTACAACATCGTATCCATCAACAGTTGCACTGCCGGCATCGGCCAGAAGCAGGGTGGTAAGTATCCTGAAAAGCGATGTTTTACCCGATCCGTCAGGTCCTATCAGCCCAAACATCTCTCCCCGGGGAACCTGAAAGCTTACCCCTCTTAGTGCTTTTACTGTTCCGTAACTTATCTCTAAATTCTCTGCGGTAACACTGTACATATCATTTATCCGATTAGTTACCAAAACTTACCTGCCCATACATGCCTATCTTGAGGAATCCGTCATTCTTAACCATAATCTTAGTTGCATACACCAGGTTTGCCCTTTCGTCTTTTGTCTGAATCGTTTTAGGCGTAAATTCAGCCTTATCCGAAATCCAGGAAATTTTCCCCTCATACTCTTTCTGGTCTTCATCTCCAAAATCTGCATAAACCTTTACTATTTGACCAATTTTCAATTTCGACAGCTGGCCGGATGTCATATATGCTCTCAATATTATGTTGTCTATGTCTGCAATCTTGAAAAGTGGTTTTCCCATAGCCGTTACCTCCCCCTTCTCTGCATATTTTGCCAGAACTGTTCCCTTGATAGGCGATGTTATCTTACATTTATCAAGTTGATCCTGAAGTTGGACAACCTGAATCTCTAAGGCGGCACTCTCCTTGTCCACACTGTTGTTTCCCTTTTCAAGGCTCGATTTCTGTGCATCAAGCTGTCTCTCTAATGTAGAAATCTGGCCATTTATGTCGTCGAGCAGTTTTTTATTACCTGCATTCGCACTTATCAGATTATTTGCTCTTTGCTTCTCTATCTGCAGATTTGCAATCTGTTGTCTTGTAACGGCCATTTGTTTTGTCACATCTGCTCTTCTGCTGATTACGGCACCGTTACTTGCAAGAAGTCTCTGCTTTTGCAGCTGTAATTGTATGCTGTCTACATATCCGAGTAACTGACCTTCTTCCAGAACTGATCCCTCTTCTATATTGAATTCCACGATTTTGCCATTTGCTTCCGAAGAGACAATAATTTCTGTTGCCTCGAAATTACCGGAAATATCATATTCCGCACCTTTGTCCCCACAAGAAGGAGTTAGAGCCAATGCAAGTAAAACCATTAGTATTAAAGCTGAATTTTTCATATCTCTTTTTTATTATTTCTTTAGTTATTAGTCGTATTCTTAAGATCATAAATCGCCATCATAAGTTCAATTTCGTGCTTTGCCCTGTTAGTACGTGCTATATCAAGAAGATTAATCTCCCTCAGAAGCTCAGAAACCGATATTGTTCCATTTTCCAGTTTTGCCTCAGCGGCCCTTTTTATGTTCTCCCTCAAGGTAATCAACTCGTCATCTCTCTCCATGAGCATCTTTATTTTATTTATTGCCACATCCTGCTGTGTACTCTTCAGGTTAGCATTGTAAAGAAACACCTCTTTTTGACTGTCTGTTGTTTTCCTGCTGATATCTATGATCTTGAGTTCATTTTTCTTTGTATAGAGCCCCCCAAGGTTCCAGGCAACCTTTACTCCTGCAATGTAAAAGGGAGAGAACTCTGCCTTTAACATATTGAGTCCCGGCTTTCCGTAACCTGCCTGAATATAGGCACCTGCCTTGATTCTGTTTTTAGCAACGATTAACGATGCCTGAGAGTCATAAAACAAACTCTGTGCTTTAAAAAGATCCAGCTCAGGACGTTTGTTCTCTTTTGAATAGACGGCGGTTGACGGTTTTTCTAATGTTGCATCGGTGTTGATCTTTTCTCCAATCATTGCAGATAACATAGATATAAAAGCCTCCTTGTTTGCAAGAATTTCTGTCTCACGCTGAAGTGTGTTCAGCTGTTCTACTTTAACAGCATCTATGTCTGATTGGTTAGCCATACCATTTTGCATATATGCAGAAACCTGCTTGTAACTCCTCTCCAGATCTCTCTTTAGTATCTCTGTCTGAATTAGTTGTTCGTTTAACAGAACAATTCCAAAAAAAAGTTGGTTAACCCTCTCCTTTAAAGTATAAATATCTACATCCAGCTTGCTTTTTTCCAAGGCAGCCTGAGCTTTGGCACCCTCTTTTTGCGACAATGTTGCTCCACCATCCCAGATTGTCTGTTCTAGCTGTACAACTGCACTGTACTGATCCTTACTCATAGATTTGATTGTCGCTCCCGGCAATGTGAATGGTATTTCCGTCACCTCAGACTGATAACTCGCCTTTGCACTAAGAGATATTTGCGGGAGGTAGTTTTTGTTCGCATTGTCTATCCTGAATTCTCTGGAACTCTCTATAAATCCATACTGAACAATCATAGGGTAATTATCCCTCGCTTTGGTCTGACAATAGTCAAGTGTGTACTGGGCAAAACAATCTGCGCTGAAAAATAATAAAAGCAATACAATGCAGAAATTGATTTTTTTCATATCGGTATAAATAAAATATATTTGTTGTATATAACGCTCATTTTTTAATGCAAATACCCCCCCATACCGTCTCTATTATCTCTTGCCTCCTCTTCTGGACAAAAGAATCAAATTCAGTCGGAGTCAGGTTCCTTACCCCAAGTAAAAGAGGTTTTGCGAGAAACATGAATATGTTTAGTGAAAGAATATTCAGCAACAAGTCAAAAGCAGAAATATCCCTGATGTTACCTTTTTTAATTTCAATCTCAAGATCTTTCTCCAGGTTTCCCAGAATTATCAGAGACGATTCCCTCAGCTTGCCGATTATATTTTCAAATCTCGCCGGATTAGTTGTCAGCTCATTGATAATCAAAAATGGCAACTTTGGATTTGCAATAATCACATCCAGATGAGTTACTATAATGGCCTCGACCTTCTCTTTTAAGCCGCAGTTTTTCACTGAATCAGAAGATATAGCAGATGTAAGGATAGTAAATTTCTTTTCGAAAAGTTTCTCAAAGAGGTTGTCCTTTGTCCTGAAGTAGTAATGTACAAGAGCCTGGTTACAACCAACCCTTCTTGCAATTTCTGTGGTTGTAGTCATTGCAAACCCTTTACTCAGAAACAGCTCCTCTGCCACCTCCATTATTTGTTGCTCGGTATTCATATTTGACTCAGCTTCTCTAATTCTCACAATAATAATTATTAATACTCTTATTTAATAGCTCTATTAGTCCACAAAGTAAAATAAACTTTTTCTACTCTCCAAAAGTTTTTTCAAAACTCTATTCATTTATTTTTTGTTATATTTGAACATTAATGAAAGATTTGATGCGTAATTCCTTTTTAATAATTGTTACTTGTCTGCTTCTGACCTCTTGTTTCAAGATGCCAAATGACCCATATATTTCGCCCTTAAAAGTGCCGGATGATTTTGACTGGAAATCTATTGAAGCAAAGAAGGTAACTATTACCCAAGTCTCTTCTGTACTTAATGAAAACGGCGATACTGTTGCCTCTTTTCTCCCTCCCGGAGATTATGGTCTCATTGTAGGTAAGACCAGTACTCTAAGGGTAGTGCAGGAAGCAGCTACGGCCGGGGTTCCAACAAAGGCGCTTGATAATATCAAGTCCAAGGAGAAGATTCATTTCCCTGCAAAGGATAAATATGCAACAGTCATGTTTGAGGATTTGTTCCCCGACAAAGGCGACATGGATATGAATGACATTGTATTTGGCCTTAATATTGTCTATTATCTTGATAAATCGTCTAATGTGATTGCCATTCTTATTAACATAGAACCTCGCGCACTAGGAAGTCTGGCAATTAATATTGGTCTTGCTGCACAGTTGTCTTCGCCCAACAAGTTAAATATAGTACAAAACATCTCCCATTCAGACGATCCGGCTCTTGCATCATTTTTTAGTGTAACTACAAACAGCAAGGGTTATTCTCCTGAACTTGGGAACATATATTCTCAGGTGCTGCCTCTTACCGGCGACTTGCGCTCTTTCTTTGACAATACAAAAGATCTTTTTCTTAATGTCAGGAACGTTGATGTTGTAACTCCTACGAGAGACTTCTCTGCCCTTATAGAGATTAAATCGGCCAATGTCTTCCCTTATTCAAGCATGACCTTCCTCGAAACAACACAAAACGGCAAGATCAATCTTGATATTTTTGCAGTAGTAGGGAACAGAGGCAAAGAGATTCATTTTAAGGGTCAAAGGGCAACCGATCTGTTTGATTTCCGCAATTTCGTGGACACATGGCCAAAAAGTGATTTTTCTACAGTGGACAACTGGGTTTGGGCCGTCATCTGTGACCGATCTATAAGGTATAATCTGGAATATGTGAAGATATACAATGCCTATCCTAACTTTAAAGTTTGGGCAGAAGGTGGAGGAGCAACAAATTCTGACTGGTACACTCCCTCTGTGGATGACAGTCTCTATCAGAAATCCAACTACCACTACATTAATTAAGCAAGGCGACCTTTTTTGAACAGCTTTGATTTTATCTTTACTGTAAAGGGGAAAAGAAGTATTGTAAGATTCTTTGGCGTTACATGCCTGACTACACCGTGTCTGCAGAAATACGTCAAAATTTTAATTCTCTCTTTTAATGACATTACGCAAGCATTGTATGCAACCGCGTTTACAATGTCTGATATCAACCTGTCCGAGATATTTTTCAATCTCTTCTCCTTGTCAGAAAAGATGAGCGAAAGTTGCTCTATTACACAGAAGTATCCTTTTATGTTTCGTTGAGAGAAGTTGTTTGTCATTGTAGAATTTGCCCTTATCCTTCTGTGGAAGAAATTTCTGGGAATATAGCCTATTCTCTTTGCTGCAACATAAAGTATAGGCGTGAATAGCTCGTCCTCGTGTATGATTCCGGGGAAGAACCGCAAACTTATCCTTTCTATTAGCTCTCTTCTGGCAAAAATAAGCCACGGAGCTGCCCTGAATATATTTTTTTCAAGTAAGGCCTCTGTCATCTCTACTCCGTCATATACCTTCTCTTCAATTTTGCCGGCACGGTAGTAGTTATAACCCCAACCGTCAGATTTATTGTCTTCGGAGAAGATAACAGAGTCAAATGTCACTATATCCAGATCCTGAGAAATGCATTTTTGATAGCACATTTCCAGTGCATCCTCCTCTAGCAGGTCGTCACTGTCCATAAAATAGACGTAATCACCTTTTGCATTGTCCAGACCCGTGTTCCTGGCAACCGACTGACCGCTGTTTGGCTGAGAGAAGCATCTTATCCTGTTGTCTTTTTTAGCAATACTATCGATTATCTCCGCGCTCCCGTCAGTGGACCCGTCGTTTACCACAATAATCTCAATATCCCTGAGAGACTGGTTCTGAATGGAAGAGAACGCCGCCTGTAGATACTTGTCTGTATTATAGACAGGAATTATGACACTGACCTTGGGTGTAGTCATTTTTTATAATCCGCAAAATTAATCGGTCCTTTTTTCATGCTTATTGCCCTTGAAAACTTATCTGCAAGCATATAGCAGAAAGCTTTGACGAATTTTCTGAACTCAACTCCAAATGATGTTTCAGGGAAAACCTTCCGAACCATCTCCGGCGTCCATTTCTTAGTGAAGAATGAGCTATAGTATTCATCCTCAGGGTTCACAAGTATTTCAAGAGAGTCTTTCCACTCAATTCTGACTGTTGTCGTATTCACCCTGGAAAACATAAGCAATCGGAAAGGGATGGATTGATATGGCAGGTAATTAAGGAAAAGATCACCATAGTCCGCATCAAACTTATACGGCATTTTCGATTTTTCATAAATTACCATTTTGTTGTCAATTTCAAGCATTACCCACCTGTGTGAGGTTTTTGGTGCAAGGAACTCCCCGAGAAGACTAGGAGTCTCTATGTATCCCTTCTTGGAAACTCTAAACTGCTCCTGCATAAACTTGTAGGGATTATCTACATGCTCAAGTACGTGACAGCATATTACATAATCAAACTCTCTGTCACCGAAAGGCAGATTCTCACCATCTGCCTGAACCAGTGTCTGGTGAGGATATAGCATGAAATCGCCCCTTCTGTGGAAGTTGTCATCAACATATCTTTCTGTCAAAACATTTGCTCGACGAGTTGGATTGCTCCCGGGACCAACCTCCAGTACCCTGAAGGATCTTTTTAAGGACAAACTGTCCTTGCTGTAAGGATTTCTGATTTTCATTTTCAAAATAATTCCCGTAAATTTAGCAAAAACATATAAGAACTAAAAATTCCATCATATATTCTCATGAGTATTAAAGTTGCATATTGCATACCCGCTCTCTACTCAATAAGCGGCATGGAGAAAACCCTGACTATCAAGGCTAATTACTTTGCCGATGTACTCAATTATAAAGTCAGTATAATCCTTACAGACGGAAAGGATCGTGCAAATGCATTCGCCCTTTCAGAAAAGATTGAGGTTATCAATCTTGATATAAACTACGACAAAATCTGGAGTTATCCCATTCACAAAAAGGCAATTATCTACCTTCAAAAGCAGTGGCTCTTCAGAAAAAGGCTCTCAAAGGTATTGAATGAAATTAAACCGGATATTACTGTTTCCATGCTCCGGAGAGAGATAAATTTCATCACAAAAATAAAGGATGGAAGCAAAAAGGTTGGAGAGATGCACTTTAATAAAAGCAATTATCGTGATTTTGACAAAACCGGCTCACCCAATATTTTTAAAACGATTATTGCTAAACTTTGGATGAATCAATTGGTCAGGAACTTAAAAAGACTTGACAAGTTTGTGGTCCTTAGCTACGAAGACATGGAGAAGTGGGTGGAATTGAATAATGTAGCTGTAATTTACAATCCAATAGCAAATATCCCGACTGCCATATCTGACTGTTCATCAAAAAAAGTAGTTGCTGCTGGTCGCTTTGTAAGGCAAAAGGGATTCGACATGTTAATAGATACGTGGAAAATTGTTTCTCAAAAAAACCCTGACTGGACACTTACTATCTATGGCAGCGGCAACAAAGAGGCTTTTCAAAAACAGGTTGACGACAATAAAACTACTGAAACCTGCATTCTCAAAGATGCTGTGCTAAACCTTGAGGAAAAATTTGCAGAGAGTTCTATATTTGCATTCAGCTCACGTTTCGAAGGGTTCGGTATGGTAATATCCGAAGCAATGGCAAGCGGACTTCCTGCTGTCGCGTTTGCCTGCCCCTGCGGGCCAAAGGATATAATAGAGAATGGGGTTAACGGATTACTGGTAGAGTTGGGCGACACTGAAGGGCTGGCAGAGAAGATTTCACTTTTGATTGACAATGAGGTAATAAGAAAAGAGATGGGTAAAAAGGCAAGAATAAGAGCAGAGCGGTTCGGCATTGAGACAATAGCCAATGAATGGGATGAACTTTTTCGCTCTCTATTGGTTAAATAATCATACATTTACCTAATATTTTCCAATTTAAGATGCAAAAATTGTATAATTGGATCAAACAGAATCCAGCTGTCAAGAAGAGAGTTCACTTCCTGATTGAACGACCCCATCGTTCCAGACCACGTTGGTGGATAAGGAATTTAGTTATGCCATTTCTAATAAAGAAAGGCAAAAGAGCATATATTGCATCAACTGTCAGACGCGACCTTTATCCGTTCAATTCATTTGAAATAGGCTACAAATCAATAATAGAAGATTATGCTACATTGAATAACGGCATGGGGCCCATAAGTATCGGGGATCATTGCCGTATAGGAATAGGTTCTGTCGTTCTGGGAGATATTAAAATTGGCAACAATGTTACAACAGGACAACACTGCATGTTATCTGGGATGAACCACAACTATCAGGATATTGAAATACCGATGGAGGACCAGGGAGCATATGCATTGCCTATAATTATTGAAGACTGCGTATCGATTGGAGCCAATTCCGTCATTCTGCCGGGAGTCACCATAGGGGCTCATAGTTACATAGGTGCCGGAAGCATTGTAACCAGATCTGTCCCCCCTTATTCTATAGTTTCCGGCCCATCTGCCAAAGTTACATTTGACCTTAAAAGTGGAAAAAGAATAAAATAATATATTATATGGAATTAGAAGTATTTGTTGCCAGATTCGCCGCTCAGTTTGAGCTTACTAATGTGGAAGACATTTCTGCGAGTACCGACTTCAAAGAACTGGATGAGTGGGACTCACTGGTGAGTCTCTCTGTTATTGGAATGGTAAAGAATGAGTGTAATGTAAAAATTGCCGGAAGTGATATTAAGAATGCAAAAACGGTAGAGGATTTATATAATCTGGTAAAATCAAGAATGTGATGTCACAGGACAATGTATTCTCTTTGCAAGGAAAATCAATACTTGTATCAGGAGCGTCCTCCGGTATAGGAAGGACCATTGCTGTTAGTTTGTCAAGACAAGGAGCAAATGTGTTTATTACCGGACGGAACGAACAGAGACTTATGGAGACGTCCCGCAAACTTGACGGGGCCGGCCATAGTACTATTATTGCCGACTTAACCAGGACCTACGATCTGCAAAAGATCTCAGACAAAGTAGCTCCGTTGGATGGCATAGTCTTTTGTGCAGGCATCATAGACTATATGATTGCGAGAAATATAGACATGACCTCTCTTGATGATATTATGAGTGTTAATTTTAAAAGCCAGATAGCTCTTTATCAGAAACTTCATCAGAACAGGAAGCTTAATAAAAATGCATCGCTTGTATTTATATCTTCTGTATCAGCCATCTCTGCTGTACCGGCAACCCTTGCCTACGCTGCGTCAAAAGCAGCAATCAACAGCTCGGTAAGGATTCTTGCCGCGGAACTGGCAAAGTCAAAAATTCGTGTAAACAGTATAAGTCCCGGATTAATTGAATCTCCATTGCTGCAAAACTCTGTGCTTGAAAAAGAATCAATTGAGACAAGCTTTTCGAAGTATCCGCTCGGTCCGGGTAAGGAAGAAGACGTTGCTAACGCTGCGGTATTTTTACTATCCGATGCATCGCGTTGGATTACAGGAACAACTATTTTAGTTGACGGTGGATATATGTTAAACAACTAATGTAATAAAGAGACCCTGTGGTGAAAACATTTATTAAAGCAATATCGTTTTACGTGCCTGAGACATTTGTTACAAATGCAGACATTGTAAAGGATTTTCCCGATTGGTCGGAGGAGAAAATTGCTCAGAAAATAGGTATCCGGAGAAGGTATATTGCCAATGATATGACCTCTGGAGATATGGCGGAATGCGCTGCAAACAGGTTGTTTGAGGAGTATTCTGTAGACCGCACTACTGTTGATACGCTAATTCTCTGCACGCAAAGTCCGGATTACTTTCTTCCCACAACTGCGTGCGTTCTTCAGGATAAGCTTGGGCTTCCGACATCTGTTGCTGCTTTTGATTACAATCTAGGCTGCTCAGGATTTGTTTACGGTCTGGGCATTGCCAAAGGCTTGATCTCAGCCGGTATTTCAACCAATGTCCTGCTACTTACAGCAGAATCTTACAACAAGTTCATACACCCCCTTGACAGAGGAAACAGGGCTCTTTTTTCTGATGCCGCTGCTGCAACGTTAATCTCTACTGATGGTGTTCTGGAAATTGGGGATATGGTTTTTGGCACAGACGGACGTGGTGCAAAGAACCTGATACTGGAAAACGGTGCTTTCCGGCAACGTGAAATGCAGAATATAGACATTGATCCGGAAAAAGGGATAAATCAATCCCCGGATTTTCTTTATATGGATGGACCGGAAATTTACAATTTTACACTAGAAGCTGTTCCGGCAATGGTTGAGGAGCTGTTGGCTAAAAGCAACCTTCTGAAAGAGGAGGTTGACCTATATGTCTTCCATCAGGCAAACAAACACATGCTCAGGTTTATAAGAGAATCTATAGGGATTCCCGATGATAAGTTCTATATGTGTCTGGAAAACATAGGCAACACCGTCTCTTCCACAATTCCTATTGCTTTGTACCATGCCTTTAAGGAGAATCGCATAAACAGCGAGTCGAAGGTATTGATTGCAGGTTTTGGAGTGGGATACTCCTGGGGAGGAGCTATATTGTCCGGAAAGGGAAAGCAATAATCAGGCTACTCTTTTCGCCTTTTCCCAGGTACCATCACCCCTTTTCTTTTTAATCAGGTAGAGGAAACCTTTTATGACATTTATATTCATGAATAGGAAATAGTATGGAACAAAAAGAATTTTGTTCCTGAGTTTCCTATCCTCCATTCTTTTTCCAAAATATGCAAGCAGATAAAACAGAAGCTGAAATGCAAACAGCACGGAGTATATAGCTGCCCCTCCAAGAATTACCAGCAACAGATTCAGCGGTAACAACGCAAACAGGAACAGAGGTGTCATTGTCCATCTTAACACCCTGTGCGATATATACTGAAACGATAACATTGGATACTTGAAGAAATTAAGCAAACCCCTCAACCTATATACAGACTGAATACCTCCTGCAGCTATTCTTACTTTTCGTTTTTTCTCCTCAGACATATTGTACGATCCCTCTTCCATTGCATAAGCATTGCTGCAATACTCTATTTTATAGCCCTTTTGAGCAATCCTCATAGATAGGATGAAATCATCAAGAAGTGTGTCCTCCTCCATTACTTCAAAAAGCTCTGTCCTTATGGCAAAAAGTTCTCCGGCGGCTCCAACTGCTGTATGCAATCTTGAATCCAAGGCTTTTAGAGTTGATTCATATTTCCAGTATATCCCTTCTCCTCCGGATGATGCACTATCCTTGTTTTTTGAAGCTATTCTCTTTTCGCCGGCAACGCATCCTACATTAGGATCTGAAAATGATTGTACAATCTCCGTAACCGCCTCTTTATTAAGCATTGTATTTGCATCGGTGAATATTACAAGACTGGTTCTTATAAATGACAATGCTCTGTTTAGAGCAGCAGTCTTACCACCTCTTCTTGGTTCAAACAGAATCTCAACATTATCATAGACAGATAATTTCCTGTTTGTACCGTCTGTCGAGCCATCGGTAACCCATACTATTTTAAGTTTGTCTGCCGGATAGTCCTGAGCCAATGTGTTTGCCATTTTCTCGTCAACAATATCCTCCTCGTTATAAGCAGCAATAAGGAGAGATACTTCCGGATACTCTTCCTGAGACAATTTGAATTTCTGTGGTTTAGAAAACTTCTCCTTTATCTTTACCATAAGGTACAAGAGGATCCCGTAACCCAGATAGGTATAGAAAACAATGAACAACGATATCCAGAAGAGAAAAAGTAATGTTTTCATTGTTTCTTGAATGTTTCGTCAATAACCTTCTGTATCTGCACGTTCCATGACAGGGTGCCTGCAATTGTTTCCCTTATCTCCGAAGGGCTCATTTTCAGCGATCTGTAGAAATCAATTATTCCATTGATATCTATTGCAGATTCATCTGCCGGAGCTTTTAGGATATATGGCATATTTTCAAAGTCATCATCAATCTCAGAATAGATAAAAGGTATGCCTCGTGCTGCATACTCTCTGTTTTTCAGCGTTTTTATCTTTGTTATGTCTGATCTGTGTCTTGCTAGACTGGCTATACCGAAATCAGATTTTTCAAAAAGTTCGTCAAGCTCTTCTCCAAAACTGGATCCTAAAAAATGAACATATTTGTCCAGTCCGTTCTCTTTAGACAAATCCACAAGCATTTTAACATCCTTTGGCACACCATCACCCACAATGTTGAAATGCACTTGTACCTTTGGATTTTGCTTGTAATATTCTGCCATTCCTCTGATAATACGGTCGAACCCATGCCAGAAATGAATCTCTGCCACACCTATAAGGTTTAATTTATCATGAGTGTCATTTATCGTTGATTTCAGTTTGATGTTGTTGAAATCAATTCCATTTGATATGCATATTGTCTTGACCCCGTGAATAACCGGATAGTCAGTGAATGTCACGATTCTGTCTATGTAGTTCCTGAGTCTGTTGCGGTATATACGGTTTAAAATAAAAATGAATCTGTATTTGAGGGCCGTATTTTTAACTTCTGTATCATACGGATAGGTTGGCAGTTCCATAACTACCTTTATTCCTGCCTTTCTTAACCTGCCAAGCATTTTAAGTAGAGGAGGATTTATATTGTAAAAGCTTCTGATGTATACAAATTCAATTTTCTTACTAAGGATATAATCGGTCAGCTTGCTGAATTTAAACCATTTAAGAAATTTTGCTGAGAAACCGTTGCCGAAATCCTCTATTATAGTTTCTCCGCAGAGTCTTCTCTGGTTTCCATGCTCGTCAATATCCATGTAGCACAACTCAACATCCATCCCACAGGCCTTCAATGCATCTATCTGATAGATGATTTTCTTGCTAATGCCGCTTTGGGGAGCAAAGTCGTAGAAGTGGATAAACAGGGCTTTCATTTGTTTTTTATAAGGTTAGATGGTTGATCCTTTACCTCTCCGGTAGCTTTTACAAAGTACTTCCTGATACCCTTTAGAACCCCCTGTACTCTTGTCCAGAAAGCTTTTTTAAGTGATCCGTCGGCACTTATGGTAGATGTACAACTTATTGCCCTTGCCTTTTTGCCTCTTACAAATGCAATTTTCCCATATTGTTTCAACCCGTAGGCCATTGCGCCATCTTCTCCTCTTATTATCTGAACACGGTAACCCACCTTTTTGCCGAATTCGATATTATAGGCAAAGACAAGGCCCCTAACGCTCCTCTCCGGACTTTTGAATGATTGTAAAAACAAATGTGTGTCTCTCAGAAGTTCATAGAAGAACATCCAGAACCTCGGATACTCCTTGCTTGGTACATAGCTCCACAAAGAAGATACCGCCACAACTCCGGGTTTCTCAAGTGCATCTATCATTGTCTCCACATACTTTTCCGGATACATAGTGTCGGAATCTATGCAGATATAATACTTGCCCTTTGCCTCCTGAAGACCCCTGTTTCTTGCATAACCGCAGCTTTTTTTGTCCTCATTGTAGAACCTGAGACCCACTGCTTTGTATACATCGGCTGTTCTGTCTGCAGAGTTGTTGTCCACTCCAATGATTTCAACAGGGTACTTACATTTGCTCTCGCTTAGTGACCATAGGCAACTAAGCAGCCTGGTTTCATCGTTGTAGGCGATTACTACTACAGAGGCTATCGGATTTTCGCTCTGAACAGCTGCCAGCTTTGCCTTTGCATCATCTATAATGTGCTGTGGTGCTGTACTGAACGGTTTCTCGAAAACTTCCAGATATTTACTATACCACTTCATATCCCGGATTTTTAGCAGTTAAACTTATCTTGAATAAAATGCAGTTATTGCAGAACAGATATATTTTATCTGCTCATCAGTCAATTGAACTGCCGACGGGAGCCATAGTCCCTTTTGTCCAACCATATTGGAAACAGGATGTTCACCCGGAACATTATATGCAACCTGCTTGTTGATAGGCGGATACATTATTCTGGTCCCAACCTGATTATCTTTTAGATATTGTTGAAGCTTTTCTCTGTCTTCTACAAATGTATCTATGAACCATGGTGTGGTAATGCTTAGATCCTGATCAAAAAATGAGATCTCTGTTACATCTTTCAGAAGTTTTTTGTATAGCGTAAGTATCTCCTTTTTCCTCTCAACCCTCCAAGGTAATTTCTTCATCTGTTCATTCCCTATAACAGCCTGCATTTCTGTAAATTTGAAATTGTAGCCTATGGAATCATGAACGTCGTTCCCCCCTCCGCTACGTCCAAAATCCTTAAGTCTTTTCAACTTGTAGGCCATGTCGTCGTCGTTGGTTATTATGGCACCCCCTTGTCCCGTAGAGATAACTTTTGGTGCAGAGAACGAGAAGCTTCCTGCAAGGGAGAATGCCCCCTGATGCTTTCCGTTCGGATACCAGGACCCAAGCGATTGTGCGGAGTCCTCAAGCAGAATAAGCCCGTTATCGTCACAAAGCTTCTGAAACGCCTCTATTCCGGCTTTAGGATACCTACCATTAGCCGTTACAATGAAAATTGCCTTTGTTTTTGGAGTTATTGCCCTTCTGGCACACTCTATATCCATACACAAGGTCTCTCTCTCTACATCCACAAAAACAGGCTCTGCTCCGAACATTTTGACAGAGTTGGGAGTTGCTATCATTGTGAAGTTTGGAACTATCACCTGATCCCCTGCCTTTATCCCTGCCGCAATGGCCATAAGAGTGAGGCTTATCGTTCCATTGTTCACGACAAAGCAATATCTTGAACCTGTATATTCTGCTATGCGTTTCTCAAACTCTGCGGTGTTTCTGAATTCGGTGAGCCATCCCCCCTCATCCATATATCTGTTAAGTGCTTCCTTCTCTTCCGACCCAAACAAGGGTTCCATTTGCGGTATAAATTCCATAGTTGTGATTTTTTCTATTTAAAACCTTCTTCTGTCTCGCTCGGCTCCAAGGTAGGGTCCGTTTTTTATTTCCAGTACCTGGGTACCATCTTCAAGAATTTCATATCCGTGTCCGGAGTTCAGAAGTATTAGGGTGTCTCCCTGTTTTACAGTCAGCTCCTCAACAAAAACCTCATCCAAAGTATAGATTTTTGCCTTGATACTGCCTCTGCGTATGTATAAAACCTCCTGTGTTCTGTCGACACTCCTTTCCACTTGATTATGAATGTGTTTAAGAAGCTCTTTCCCTTTATTGTATTGCCATGAACCAACCTGGACAAACTCTTCATCGTTGGAATAAAACCCCAGACCTTCCGACCATGCTTCTGAAGGAACATATCTTGCCAGTACCAGATTATCGTATTTTATCTCTCTTATTTCCATTATGTTCTATTTTTAAGGTACCACTCTATTGTCTCTTTCACTCCTTGTTCAAAAGGCTTACGTGGCTTCCAGTTCATAAGTTCTTCTCCAAGTTTTCCTTCCACGGTCTTGTAAATCGCTCCATCCGGTTTTGTAGGGTCAAGTTCAATTGCCCCCTCATAACCTACATATTTTTTAATAAGATTAGCCATATCTATTACAGATATGCCGGAACCAATACCGACATTAACCGGTCCGGGATAGAAAGGCATATCAATTGCCCTTATGAGAGCCTCTGCCCCATCGTCAACATGCATCCACTCTCTCACCGGTGTGCCGGTTCCCCATACAATAACCTTAGGTTCATTGTTTTGTCTGGCTTTTACAAACTTCATAATTAAAGCTCCAAGTGCATGCGAACGCTCCTCTTCAAAATGGTCACCCGGGCCATACATGTTTGAAAGAATTATGTTGTATATTCTTTCACCATACTGCTTGCCATATGCATATGCTCCAATAATGAATGCCTTTCTCACAAAACCATATACCATTACAGATTCATGCATCTCTCCGTCCCATATCTCATTTTCCTTAAAGAGGGTTGCCTTTGCCGGATAGACACAATTAGAGACGGGATTTATAAATTTCTGGACGTTTGTTGCATGTGATGCAGCCAATACATTGGTAACCATCTTAAGGTTGTTATGGAATAGCTCAACAGGGTGCTTGTAACCAAACTGGATACCTCCCACAAAGGAGGCACAATTGATGACGGTTTCCGGCTTTACCTTTTCAAAAAGTGCAAGTGTCTGATTTTCGTCCCTTAAATCTGTGCCCATTGAGAGAGACGAAGCAGTATATTCAAGACCCCTCTCCTTTAGCTTAAGACACACTGTTTTACCTAAGAATCCCGTTGCTCCCAGTACTAAAATCATATTTCAACTCCTCCATAGTTGTCGTTTTCCAGGTCATATTTAACCATTTTGTAAACCAGCTCCTCCAGTCCCACTTTAGTCTGCCAGCCCAGCTCTCTCTTTGCCTTTGACGGATCACCCCAAAGTAAATCTACCTCCGATGGCCTAAAGTATCTAGGATCTATCGTAACCAGAATCTCACCTGTTTTTTTGTTTCTGCCAACTTCGTTTACGCCTGATCCTTCCCACTGTATCTCAACGTCAATAACCTTAAAGGCCATGTTCACAAAATCCCTTACTGTATATGTATGTCCGGTTGCAATTACGTAATCGTCCGGTTTATCCTGCTGAAGCATTAGCCACATTGCCTCAACATACTCCTTGGCATAACCCCAGTCCCTTTTTGAGTCAAGATTACCTAACGACAACTGTGACAACTTCTTGTTATGTATATTGGCAACAGCTTTGGTGATTTTTTTTGTCACAAATGTCTCTCCTCTTCTGGGCGATTCATGGTTGAACAGAATTCCATTGCAGGCAAACAGATTGTAAGCCTCCCTATAGTTTACGGTAACCCAGTAAGCATACAGTTTTGCAGCTCCATAAGGCGATTTTGGATAAAACGGAGTCTTTTCGCTCTGAGGTGCAGTGTCTGGAAGTCCCCCGAACAGTTCCGATGTGGAGGCTTGATAATATTTGCATGGGATGCCTGTATCTCTTATGGCATCCAGGAGACGTATTGCTCCTATTGCATCAACCTCGCCTGTGTATTCAGGAACCTCAAAAGAAACAGCCACATGGGACTGGGCTCCCAGATTATAAATTTCATCAGGTTTAATGTGTGATATCAGCCGATGCAGGTTGCTGGAATCTGCAAGGTCGCCATGGAACGTATGGTAATTTGGATGTGTCCATATTTTTTCCAGAATTCTCTGGGTTGTGAATACCGATGAACGTCTCAGTATTCCATAAACTTCATAACCTTTTTCCAGAAGGAACTCCGAAAGGTAAGATCCATCCTGACCGGTAATACCTGTAATAAATGCTTTTTTCATATTCAAATATACTTATTTTTTTTTGTGCTATATTTATATCAAATTTAAATCTTTGTCTATGGTCTACTCAACACTAACCAACGGGCTGGCTAACAACCTGTTCCAGATTGCTACAGGAGCCACTCTTGCACGTCGGAACAATACTGAATATGTAGCATGCACAATTGAAGAAACCGTTCCAAACGGCATGACTTTCAGCGATTTCATAAATCAATACCAAGGTAATACATTAAGGGATGTAAATTTTGTTGAGGGCATCCCTGAGGATTCTACAGAGTACATTCAACCCGGTTTTAATTATAGCCCTATCGAATATTTCGACAAAATAAGGTTATCGGGTTATTTTCAGAGCGAGAAGTTCTTCGACAAAGAGTATGTAAGAGAGTTGTTTGCTCTTGACAAGGAGAGACATTCTTACATTATGGAAAAATACGGGCACCTTCTTAATCAGGAGATTATATCAATTCACGTAAGAAGAGGAGACTATGTGAACCGCCCTCTCAGGCAACCTGTCTGTTGTATGCCATACTTCCGCAGGGCAATTGCCTATTTTGGAAAGGATAAACAATATTTTGTCTTTAGCGACGATGTAAAATGGTGCAAAAAAAGGTTTACAGGCAGCAACTTCCATTTCCCAGACCGCGAGTCGCCGGTTACCGACCTTTATCTTCAGTCTTTATGCACACACAATATCATTAGCAACTCTTCGTACAGCTGGTGGGGAGCATGGCTCAACAACAACCCTGAGAAAATTGTTCTGGTCCCGAAAAACTGGTTCGGGATCCAGATGAAAAATTATGATATGTCTGACCTTATACCCGAAGGATGGATAAAAATAAGGAACCCAAAGACAATCTCCCTTACACTCAAGATTGCTTTATACTGGTCCTTAGATATAACAAAAAGAGTCTGGTGGCGACTTACTCACCTCTAGTTCTCCTTCCTGAGAATCTTCTTGTTGACAAACTCCTTGATTCCAATCATTTTATCGAGTTGTCTGAACGAATAAACCATGGAAAACAACAACAGAAGAGATGCAACAATATAAGAGACTGTCCCATCCAGAAGCCTGAATGAAAAGAAGACTGCAGCCATCAATGATATCTGGAACAGCAGTACCTTCTTAAGTTCGTTACTTAAAGCAAATTCATAGAGCCTTGCTGTTACTATATTGATGATTACAAAATAAACCAGATGCGCCAGCAGGAACGCCCACGCCAGGCCGGCCAGACCGTTCAGCAGATAACCTGCAATACTGAAAACTAACATGCTGACATTAGAGTATATCCCCTCAAGAAAGAAAAATACCTTCTTGTTCCCTTTTGCGAAAGATATGGCACCTATTGAATAAGATGCAGCCTTGAATATCATGCCAAATGCCAGCATTCTTATAAATCCTGTAATTGGCAAAAACTCTTTTGAAAGAAGTATCTGTATTACAAGTGGTGCGGTAATCACAAGCATTAGCAGTATTGGTGTTGCAATAAGCAGTGTTACCTCACCCTGCTGGTTAACCATATCTCTCACCTTACTATTATCGTCGCTCACAGCCGCAAGTCTTGGATAATAATCTATGGCCATAGCCGAAAATACAAGACCTATTGATTGCGAGGTTATACTCATTCCAGCCTGATATAATCCGAGATCAGCAACAGATCCTGAGTTTATAATAAAGTTGTTAAGCAAATATCCCGTGAATGAGCCAATTGATATAGAGAGCATCATTGCCACGCCCAGCTTTACCATATCTGCACCCCCGGAGTAGGTCTCTTTCCAGGAGACCTTCACATCGGCGGTTTTTACCTTTGATGTATAGTATACGCTTAAAATATAAGTAATTAGTGACGACAATATAAGTGCCGGAACAATTCCCTTTACCCCGAAAAAGAAGAACAGAGGTGCAGATACCAGAAGTGCCACCAGAGTGCCTGTAACGGAGTTGATTGCGTACCACTTAAGGTTTCTTGTACCCTGAAGAAGAGAGGAGTTTCCCGATGCAAGTATGTTGAACAGAACCATAAAACCCAGCAGCATGAAGGCCCATGTGTATTCTCCGCTCTTGAAGGCGAAACGGCTGAGTAAGGGTGAAAGAGCCACTACTGCAACAAGCCCAAGCAATGCACTGCCAAAAAGCCAACGTCTGAATATTTTGAGTGTTTTTGAAAGCTTTTCTATATCGCCAGACTCGCTTGATTTGGAAATGTCCCTCACAGCACTGTAATTCAACCCCAGACCGGCTATATTATTGATCAAGGCAACCGAAGAGACAAAAAGTCCATTCAAACCCATTCCTGAGGGACCAAGCAAAACGGCAATGATTTTTCCTCTTACCAGATTGATGAACACATCTATTATCTGTGTCCCTCCGAAAAGTGAGGTTGCCTTAAATATGCTCTTGTATGAGCTATTCTCTTTTGATGCCATTTATCCTGATACTTTTTCCCACAATTTTGTTGTCTTGTCATAACTCCGTATAACTCTGGCAGGATTACCGGCGACTACGCTGTACGGCGGCACGTCTCTGTTAACCAGACTGCATGCAGCAACTACACTGTGACGACCAATCTTTATCCCTTTTGTTATAACAGAATTTGCACCAATCCACACATCGTCTTCAATTACTATCTCAGAAGTGGTTACCCCCTGCTGATCAATCCTCTTTGCAACATCTCTGAAATTATGGTCTATCCCCGACAGGGTAATATTCTGAGCCAGATTTACATGATCTCCTATTTTCACCGGGCCTATCACTACATTTCCCAGTCCAATCCTTGTATGGTCGCCTATCCTTACATCGCCAACCAGATTATTTACAATTGAAAAATCCTCTATTACAGAATTCTTCCCTATGGAAAACTTGTTGAATGGGGCAATATCCTTTCTTACGCTTCTGTAAATGACAGATCCTCGCCCTCTTTTTATGTAAAAAGGCATTAAGAGCCTCACCCAGAATCTGGGTCTTGTCTTTACAGGATGAATCATGGCATTCAGAATAAATCCTTTAAAAGCCGGCTTGCTTTTGAAATATCTCTTAAGCTTTCCTGTCTTCATTATTATATTAATTAAAAATCCTTGCTGGTGTGAATGAATTTCTTGTTCACGCCTTTTGTCCTGAACAGATTGACAAACATGAGGATAAATATTAAAGGCAATCGGTTAATAGCTTTGAGACTCCTTTTTGTTATAAGAAAATCCGGGATCGCCATTGCAAAAGCTATCAACATAAGAACCAGCAATGCCCACCATTTTATTGTAAGCCTCCATTGGAGTACCAGCGTTATCATAGATGCTATGGCGATAATGCCCATTATAATTATTTTAGGGGGCATCATCCACACAAATATTCTTTCTACGTAATCTATATTGCGCGAGAATATTGCTCCGGGTAAATCTTTAAGAGCAGAAAAAAGAGAGCCGAACTGGGCCGCAATCCATCTTCGTCTCTGGTTGTAAAAACCCCTTTCCCCCTGAATTTTTTCATCGTAAACCATAAGGTTGTCCAGATAATCTACAAATATCCTGTCTTTAAAAAGTATGATTTCCAATTCCTTATCCTCCCCAGATGTTGAAAGTTGTTTAACATTATGTTTAAACCACTTGTAATCGAAGGCCATTCCCGATCCAATCAAAGCAGAAGAAAATCCCATATTCACATGCCCTTTTCTGAAGATTGAGTTATTTATCTCCTCACTTATGGCATCGAGGATTGCCATGTCATTGTTCAGGTTCTTCGCCGTCCGGTGGGCCTGTATGGCAGTAAGTCCAAAGTAGAATGCATCGTTTATCTCAGATACAAAATTTGGTTCTACAACATTATCGGCATCCAGAATTACAACCAGATCATATTTCTCCCCCTTTAGGCTGTCAATTGCCATGTTTAGGGCAACAGCCTTTGAACTGGTCTCAGGAGTGATTGCAAGCAACTTGACAGGAAGCTTGGAGAGCATCTCGTTTGTTTCGTCTGTCATCTTGTCTGAAATTACTAAAATATCCATCTTATTTTCAGGATATTCCTGCACCATTAGAGAGCGGACAGATCCTTCTATCACTCTGTCTTCCTTGTAGGCAGGTATCAGCACAACAACTCTGGATTTCTTTTTCGCAACAGGATATTTTTTCCCACCTCCCCATAATGAGAAAAATGAAAAAATAAGATAATACCCTACAGGTATTGCCATTATTATAAACAAGATCCACTCTGCCTTAGATAAAAATTGCATCATAATCAAATTATTTAGCCTATCCCTTATTTAGCCTGAAATATCCGTAAATTCCCCTTAAAGTAGCCATCACAAGATCTTTTCTCCCTTTTATTAATGAAAGAATTATCAATTTAGTATCTGCCACAAGCAACTGATACACAATTGCAAGCAACTTGACTATCCCTCTTCTGTTTCTGTGAGCAAACAACAGCCTGTTTCGTGTGAGATAATATCTCTTGAGGTAGCTGTCACTACCTGTGCTCTGGCTCTCTTTATGGATTATCAATGCTGCCGGCTGATACATGAGCCTGTACCCATACTCTTTCATCTTTGCACACCAGTCCAGTTCTTCATAATAAAGAAAGTAAATTTCCGGCATATAACCAATTTTTTCGATTACCTCTCTCTTCACCATCATGGCCGCACCATGAGTTGATGCAGTCTCCGCAGGGGTGTTGTACTGCCCGTGGTCATATTCGTTATAACCGATACCTCTGTTTCTTAGTGTAATTCCGGTTAGTTCCGTGAACCCGGCAAATTGAATTGTACCAGCAGGTGATATGAAGTGTATTTTAGGCGAGACAGCTCCAATAGCTGAATCACTTTCAAGCATCTTTACCAGCTCTGTAACTGAGCTGTCACATAAAAGTGTATCGTTGTTTATCAACATTACATATTTACCCCCTGAGGCGCGGATTCCAATGTTGTTCCCTCCGGAAAAACCGAGGTTGACATCGCTTCTGATATTTATTACCTCCGGGAATTCTTCAGCAAGAATGATTGATTCATTGTTACGGGAACCATTATCCACCACAATTACCTCGCATGAAACATCCTTAAGATGCTTTTGCATAGACAAAAGAAGCTCTCTTGTATGTGTCAGTCCGTTAAAGTTGACAACAATAAATGATATTTCAGGATTCATCATCTTTATATAGCTCTGGATAGAGAAGTTTATGCTCGTCAATCTCCTTTTCGTAAACAGGACTCATAAACAGGAATGCCATACAGACATAAAGTATTGGACCAAACGGGAACTGTCCGATAATTTCTATACTGTAAGACGATACATAGAGCCCCGCTATACCGCATAGTAAAGCCGCCATCAACCCTTTGAGCTGATGGTTCTTCAGCTTGAAGAAGACCAGGTATCCTCCGTGAAAAATAATGTATAGCAGAATTAATGCGTGAAGAGTCAATCCAATGATACCAGTCTCCATCCATACCAGAACATACCACGAATCCGCCGGAATTTGCGATAATACAGGGTCGGTCCTATACGTCCTGATCTCACCCCTGCTCATTCCCAGCCCTACACCAATTGGCTTGTTAGAAAGATAGGTACCTATTTTCAATTGATTTACAACCCTCACCACATACGATGCGTCATCGGTGTTAAAGAAGGACCTCATCCTTCTAATGTATGAGTTTCCCTGTCCATAGTAGGTAAAACGCAAAAACACGAAGGCCGTCACCACAATCATTGTCGTTACAATTAGTGGGACAAACCTCTTGGAAACAATTGCATATATAGTAAGGGCAACAAATGGAAGGGCCAGGGAGCCTCTTGTTCCGGAAAGTAACATTCCATACATACATGCCAAAGCAGTAAACATATAGAAGACCTTCATTTTTGTCTCTTTGAAATAGAGTGCAGATATACCGAAAATAACACCTGAGAATGCTATTCCTGTTCCAAAGTTTCCGGCATCTGTAAAAATCGAAAAATAGCGTGTTCCTGAGTAAATTATATGAGTAGAAGCTGCTCCCTCTTCGAAGAGCCATCGCGATTCGGCAAAGTCAAATCCGAAAGTTTTCTGAATAATAGCTTTTAAAACAGCCAACAGAGAGAAAATGGCCCATATAAACAACATCCGCTTAAAGTCCTTGTATTTCCTCACTACAACTGCAACAAGAAATACAATAATAAAAAAGTAGAGGCCCATTCCCCTAACAGAGGTCAACCATGCAACAATAGTAGAGGAGTATGGATTGAATATTTCAAACACACAGTAAAATACCCATATTAGCGCAACAAGAGTAAGACCGTTAAATGAGTTGCTCATTTTAACATCTGAATCTTTTTTAAAGCTGCTGAACAGCACTGCAACCAGAACTACTATAAGTAACATATCCATAGATATGCCGGGCGCAATTCCTCTTACATACCGCGACAAACCCGATATAAAATAGTTTCCTGTGAATACCAGGATAACCCCGAAGTTAGGGTTTCTGACAACTAAAAGAAAAACAAGAAACATGAGTGGAAGCATGGAAAAGACTCCTCCGAAGACAAAACCCATCCTGGTGTTCAGGTAAACAATAACCAGTACCAGACCCAGCAGTAGAAGGTACACTAAAGCCTTGTTGACATTATTGAAAAGGTTATTGATAATACCACTCATAGTAGCATTATTTAGATGTCAGGCCGAATTGAGTCAGTTTGTAAACAAGTTTTCTGAAGTATGAGTATGGCGGCAACATTCCGACAAAGCTCTCTTCCACACTTGTGCTTGTCTGTGTCAGATAAAGCTGCAATGGAGCGTCTTGTGCCTGCGTTTTAAGTCTTTCAAAAGCCAGCTTATCTATATCTCGCCAAACTTTATCTGCCCTTATAACTACAAGATTTATTGAGGCTTCTCTCAGCAGACCGACAGGAATTGCCGATTTTGAGATAGATCTGTGTTCTACCAGAATTACGTCTTCGTTCTCATAATCGTAAAGCTCCGACAGATTCATGGAGAGTATATAATCTCTGGAATCACTTGTTATCCCTTCATGCCATGATATTATCCTTACACGGAGACCCCTCTCTGTCCAATATTCATTCAGATGGTCTATAAGCAGGCTCTTGCCTGTCCCTTCATCGGTACTTATAAAGTTGATAATATCTGGTTTCTCCTTAGGATTGAGGTACGGAATGATTGCATTTGCAAGGTAGTTAGCAGCTATTCTCTCATACTCCTTGTTATATCCCCTGTACTTGAACCTGTTTCTTGTAGGGAAGGCTCCCAGAACTACTGCCGGAATCAACCTTTCTGCTCTTGTTTTGTCCCTTACGGTACGGTCAAACAACTCCAGCATCAGAAAATATCCTATAATAAATATGAAGGTTCCTATATAAGTTATCAAAACAATAATCCTCCTGGCTGTCGGCATAGGAGATACCGGAAACAACGGTGGATTGATTGCCTTAAGTGTTGCAGAGGTCATCTCCAAGGTTTTCTGCCGTAAAAGAGCAGCATTGAGAGCTTCCTGATTACTAAGATAAGAGCGTTCGGTAAAACCTATATCCCTCTCCTTCCTTTTAAGTGTTGAACCTATCGGAGAGAAATATGTATACTGATTTTCAAGAGTCTTCTTTACCTCCTCCATAACCTTCATTTCAGATATGGCTTTCTCCCTTACTATGATTTCGGCAATCCACTGTTCAACAAATGTTGTTGTTGCAATTCCCTCTTTTGTGTACTTCTGGTCGCTTACCAGTGCCGAGAATGATTTAAGGTCATTTTCAGCATCTTTAAGCCTCTTTTTATATTCATCCAATGTCTTTGAATATGTAGACAAAGAGTCTGTCTGAAATGTCTCAAGACGCGCTACCTGAGTGCTGTATAGTGAGAGGGTATTCAGCTTGTCAAGAAACAGGCTATTGTTCTGAATTGCTTTTATTTGATCCTTTATTCTCTCTTCCAGATCATTCACAGTTGTGCTCGCACTTGTATATCTCAGCAAAGCGTCGTTATACAACAGATCGTAGTCCCTCGATAGAGCCGTCACCTGTTTGGTCTGCTCGTCGTAGTTAATTACCTTCTTATCTATATAGTATTGTGTAAGCGAGTCTTCTGAGGCCTTTAACTTTCTGTTTAGTTTTGCAAGTTCATTGCGGAAGTACTCCACTACATTATTTGTCTCGCCAAATCTGAGTATTTCATATTGCTTAACAAACTCGTCATTCAGAAGAACCAGCGTGTTGTAAGTAATACCCGGATCATCGTTCGAATAGGTAATGTCCAACATGTCACTGTCGAAGAGCCTCCTTACGTCAATCTTGGAAAGGGCGTTGTAGCTGTAATGCTGGTGGTTCCAGTTGAAAAGACCATAAACGAAGTTGGTTGGAGAGGCCCTTTCATAGGCATTGAGATTCTCAATAGTCTTCTCTTCCGAGGTCTTGTCTATTAGTGCCCGCACCTCTTTGGGCGTTATGAGCAGCAGGTTTCGGTAATTGCTTGCGAGAATGTAGTTGTTGTCCTTCTGAGGATCTCCATAAATCATATGCTGCGCATACAATCTTAAGGAAACGTTCCTGAGGGTAGACTTGGATTTTATGATGCTTATAAGATTGTCGATACCATTGTTTACGCTACTCCAGTCAATTCTTCCTCCCCCTACACCGGACTCTATTGTAAAACCCGATGCTATACCAGTATATATGGTAGTCGTAACCACATATTCCCTTTGCATGTTTCTGGTAAGGTATATGGCAATAAGGGCAGCAATCAATGGCAGGAATAACAACCAATATTTGATTCTTAAAAGTAGCTTTACTATCTGCGATAATATTTCCATATACTACTTATTAATAATTTTTGTACTAGCCAGAACTTCAAGCTTAAGGATAGCTGTATTAAGCTCCTGCCTTACATTTTCCAACTGCATGAATGCCTGAACCTGGGTACCCTTGGCACTGCTGAGACCTTGTGCATTAATGGCCCCCATCATAAAGTCCTTCTGTGATAGGTCAAACTGGGCATTTGCCAGGTTAGACTGTTCAAGCACAATTTTTAACACCTTGAGCATACCCTGAGCCTTAATGTAAAGCTCTACAATCAGTACCCTCTGCTGGTCGTACCACATCTCCCTCTCTTTCATGGTCTCCTGTATTTTGAGCTGCTGCGTCTTTATCCTGTTTCTCCTGTCAAATACCTTATTCAGAGGAATGTTAAGTGCCGCTCCAATGTTGTACCAAAGCTGTTCACCTCCTGTATTCTGGTATACTATAGGGTAATTGGACCCAAGATTTGTGAATGAGTTTATGCCCATAACTCCATACTGATAAGTACCGAATATTGTTACATACTCCAGCCAGCTCCTTCTTTCTGTCTTAAGGGCAAGTTCCTGTCCGGACATTCTGTATCCGTAGAATTCAACCATGGAGCTTCTTCTTGCTCCCTCGAAGAGGCTGTCCAGCGGTGGTAATTGTAGTGACAATAAGTCTTCAGCCGATAATTGCTGGGCAGAGATTTTCTGCGTAAATGGTATGATGGTGAATAGAAGTAGTATCAGATATCTCATCATCATTCTTTTATTAAACATTCTCCTTTTGTATAAAGGCAGTTATCGTTTTAAATATAATCTTTAAGTCCATCCACAAGCTGTAATTCTTTGCATAGAATATATCAAGCTGTTTCCTCTCCTCCGGAGAAAGCTTCCCTGAGTCTCCCCTTTTTTCTACCTGCCACAGTCCTGTCAGACCTGCGGGGCCCAAAAATCTGTCTATATATTGGTCAGATGTCAGCTGCTCTGCTTCATATAGCGGCAGAGGTCTGTTGCCCACAACGGACATGTCGCCTTTAAGTATGTTGAACAATTGCGGCAATTCATCTATGCTGTATTTTCTGAGTATCCGTCCAATTTTTGTTATCCTCGGGTCATTTTCGTACTTAACGAAATTGTTCAATTGCTTACTGGTTTTGTCCCTCAGAAAATCTTTCTCAGAGATAACATCATCGTCAGAAACAAAATAGCCCTCACCCATATCACCTACTATAGGAATTAGCGAGGAGTTGAAGAAATCGTATGCTCCGTTGTTTTCAACTTCCTGATATTGATTAAGACTCATAAATTCCTTCAACCGTTTGTCGGCATCGCTATACATTGAACGAAACTTAAGAAAGTCGAAAATTTCGTAGTTACTGCCAACACGTTTGGATTTATAAATAATCTTCCCTTTGCTCTCTAGACGGATCAATATGGCAACAACAATCAGTATCGGAGAGAGAACCAACAGTGCAGCCAGAGACGATAATATATCAAAGGTCCGCTTCCAGAAAGGAATTGTATATGTCTTGAGGGGTTGTTGTTCCAATGAGGCAGATTGTATAAGTTCCTGGTTTTTTGCAACAAATTCCAATCCGTTCTTTAATCTGGTTTCAGAAACGTCTGTATGAGTAGTATCATTTACCCCGCATTTCTGATATTGCGATATCTCCTCTTTCTCAATTCTGTCTGCAACCAAAACAATATATGCTGTGGGGAATTCCTTTTTGAGATACTCAATTCTGGGGCTGTCTATCTTAATTGTGGATTTTTCATATAGAACCATAAGGGGAAGGTTTCCTCTTCTTTCAGAAATCTTCTTTGCTGCATCGGCATGATCTTGCGCAACAACCAATAGCTTGCCCAAATAGGAACTGAAACGGGATATTGTATCCGCGTTTTTCCCTACATATATTGTGTAAACTATCACGAAACTATTTTTTTAAGCCTGACTTTTAACTCCATTGGGTTAAATGGTTTTGAAATATAGTCATCAGCTCCCTTCTCCAACAGTGCTATCTTCTGAGATGTACTATCTTCACTTGAAAGAACAACAAAAGGTATTGATTTGAAAAGGTCATTCTTTTTTACATAATCCAGAAAATCGACTCCGGACATGTTTGGCATATAAATATCTGAGACAATTAAATCTGGTATGTTACCTTCTTGTAACCAGGCGATTGCTTTGATGGGGTCCTCGAAATACACACACTCGAATGTTTCTGAAATATATACCTGAATTACTTTTGCAATAGTGGGTTTATCATCTACAATCAGAACTCTCTTTTTCACAATTGTTCTATGTTAGTTATTAAATCAAATTTTGTGTAAATGTATAAAAAATATAACAATAAAAGAACCCTCGGGTCTAATTAGTCTATTTTTTTGGCATGCACAATTAATTCTCCGTTTTGACGAGTTATATTACCCACTATTTTAACCATTAAAAGATAAAATCCTATGCCGAAAATATTATATAAAGGCAATAGCAGGTTAAATCCCATGGTGTATTTAAGCTGGTTTTTCACAGGTTTGAATCCTGCAAGATTCAACAGATTGTTAATAGCTCTGAAGTTCCATGTAAACAAGTGGTTGTTCAGGTCGGGTTCAAATCCGGCTTTTCCGTGGTTGTCCTTTGGTAATATAAGAAGCAAGGTGCCCCCTTTTTTTAGTTTAGCTCTCATCTGGATAAGAGATTCAAGTGGATCGGGAACATGTTCCAGTGAGTGTCTCGACAATACAATATCAAACTCCTCATTCGGAATCTCATCCAGGGTTTCATAAACAGGAATTTCTCTCTTTCTGCAAGCATCAAGAGCATCTTTGCTTATATCATATCCGTAAACATTTGTAAGCGAGGCTATGTTCTGCCCTATTCCAACTCCAAATTCAAGGATTTTGGGATTGTCGGTAAATTCCGAGAAATACATTCTGGCGGCAGTCTTTGATTTTGCCCAAAAGTATTTATCATTCAGCAATAAATTTTCATGCCTTTTTGTGTGGTATGAATTATTGTAATAGTCAAACAATTGGTTTGTGCTCATGTTTACGTTTTTTTCATGTTACATTCGTACAAATATAAAAAAATATTTTGTACCTCTTCCATAAAGTTGGTAGCTTTGTTTATGTTATGTTACATTTAAATCATTAGTTATGGGTTTGAAGGCTGTAAGGTTATTAGTTAAAACATCTGTTGTTTTTCTTTGCTTTGTGATTCTTGCTTTTAGTATTGCTGCGATGCTTTCTTCAAATACGGACCCCAACATTAATGTCAATTCAGCATTCTTAGGGCTTGCGCTACCTCTGATTCTCTTTTTAGCACTCATTCTTGCTGTTTTTCTGATGTTCAGGAAAAGCTTCTGGTTTATTATCCCACTGGTTGCAATAGCTCTCAACTATCAATATGTAACATCAATGATTCAAGTCAATATCATACCTAAACATCGTTCTGCGGCTAATAGTTCAAACATAAAGATTGCTACTTATAATATCCATGGATTCAGGCACATGAGCAACAATGTTTCTGTCAATTATATTGCTAATTACATATCAGAAGAAAACATAAGCATCTTTTGTATGCAGGAGTTCTCCTCTAATAGCTTATTCAATTTAAACGAGGTTGCCGGGGCATTTGATTTTCTTCCTTATTCCACTCTTATAGACAACGCTTCTCCAAAAGCTGGACTTGCTATTTTTAGCAGGTTCCCCATAAAGGCTAACGGCATGCTAAAAATTGAATCGCTCTCCAACGGAGTACTGTGGGCAGATATTGAGCTTCCTGACGGACGGACTATAAGAGTGATAAATGCTCATCTTCAGACTACCGGCATCAGCCGCTCATATTACCTTGGATTCAGAAGAAATATTAAGGTGATAGGGGACAACTTCAAATTAAGGGCCCGGCAGGCGAATATTCTCAACGCATTTATTGACTCTTCTAAAACACCGGTTATTTTATGTGGAGACTTTAATGACACCCCTTCGTCATACACCTACAAAAAAGCAAAAGGTAATTTAACAGACGGGTTCAAGGAAGCAGGATCTGGGCTGGCAAGTACATTCATGCGTAAATCAAGCATGCTCAGAATAGATTATATAATGTATTCAAAGCATTTGAAAGGGGTCAGATATTATTCCGGTTATCAGAAGTGGAGCGATCACAATCCTGTTATTGCTGAGTTGGAATATCAAAACTAAAGATCGAACCTATACCCTCCTGTGAAGTAAAGCCAAGTGTACCTCCGTTCCGTTTGACAAATTCATTACAAAGCAGAAGGCCGAGTCCAGAACCCTCTTCGTTATCGGTGCCAAAACTTGTGAAATGTGACTCAGATTTGAACAGTCTCTCCTGGTTCTCCATGCTTATCCCGGCTCCGTGGTCCTTTACGAAAATAACTATCCGTTCAGGTTCTTCCACTATTTCCACCTCTACAACAGATCCGTCATAACTGAACTTTATAGCATTACTTATAAGGTTCCTGAGTGCTGTTTTGACCATATCTATATCAATCCTGGCTATCCTCTCTGTACTACCTATAATATTGATTGTAATATTCTTAAGCTTTGCAACTGCTCTCAATACCTCTACCACACCGCTCACAAGGTTCATGACGTCCACATTATCCTGAAAAACAGTGTTAAGACGTCCGGTCTGACTCTTTGTCCATTTAAGAAGGTTGTCCAGAAGTGTGAAGCTGTCATCTGTAAGCCTGTTTGCCATAATAAGCAGTTCATACATATCCTCGTCTATGTTCTCCCTCTTTATTCCTGCTATGAGAACCTCCATGACCATCCTTATGGATGCTATCGGTGCCCTTAGATCATGAGCAATGACCGAATATAGTTTGTCCCTTCCTATGATTGTCTTTCGAAGCTCTTCTGTCTGACGTGATATGAGTCTTTTGGCAGCAATAAGTGATACCTGATGGTTTATGCGGGTAAGCAGTTCGTCCTTGTTGAAAGGCTTCGATACATAGTCTGCTGCGCCTAATTTGAACCCTTGTACGATATCTTCGGTAGAGTTAAGTGCAGAAAGAAAAATAATAGGAATTTCCGCTTTGTCTGGCATCTCTCTCAGTCGTCTGGCAACCTCGTGACCATCCATGATAGGCATCATTATGTCAAGCAAAATAAGGTCGGGTCTGTGTTTCTCGACTATTTCAAGAGCATCCCTGCCATTAAAAGCAGTTAAAGTTTTATATCCGGCTTTTGATATTAAAAGCTTCAATAATAAGACGTTAGCATCAACGTCATCTACGATTAAAACCGTAAATTCAGAATTATTTATCTCCATCACGATTTGTTATCTGTTTTCTAAAATAATCAATTGTGTTTCCAAGTCCCTCTTCTAATTGTATTACCGGTTCCCAGTCAAAAAGTTTTTTTGCAAGAGTAATATCGGGTTGTCTCTGCTTTGGATCGTCCAGAGGAAGCTCCCTGTGAACAATTGCCGATCGGGAACCTGTCTGCTTAACAATCCTTTCTGCCAGCTCCCTGATTGTAAACTCATTAGGATTGCCAACATTCACAGGTCCTGTGAAATCATCCCCGGAATTCATTACCCTTATCATTCCCTCAACGAGGTCATCTATGTATTGAAAGCTCCTGGTCTGTTCACCTGCTCCATAAAGTGTGATATCTTCGTTCTGAAGGGCCTGGACTATAAAATTGGATACAACCCTTCCATCGTTAGCATTCATGTTTGGTCCATAGGTGTTGAATATCCTGATAATTTTTATTCTAACTCTGTTTTGTCTGTGATAGTCCATAAACAGAGTCTCTGCACACCTTTTCCCTTCGTCGTAACAAGAGCGTATTCCTATTGTATTTACGTTACCCCAATATGATTCAGTCTGCGGGTGAACTATTGGGTCACCATATACTTCGCTTGTGGATGCCTGCAATATTTTGGCATTGGTTCTTTTTGCCAGGCCGAGCATATTAATGGCCCCCATTACTGAAGTCTTAATTGTTTTTATTGGATTATACTGATAATGAACAGGAGAGGCCGGACACGCAAGATTGTATATCTGATCTACCTCGGCATGAAACGGGTTTATTACATCATGTCTTACAAGTTCGAAGTTAGGATTGCCTATAAGTTTGATAATGTTTTGCTTGGAACCTGTAAAAAAGTTATCAAGACAGATAACATCGTTCCCCTCATTGACAAGTCTTGTGCAAAGATGAGATCCAATAAAACCGGCGCCACCGGTGACCAGTATCCTTTTCATGTCAGTGCTTCTTTCCAATTGAGTAGTAGTTGAGTCCTTCTGCCTTAAGTTCTGCAGGATCATAAATATTACGCCCGTCTACAACAACATTTCCTTTCATCAGCTGTTTGATGTGCGACCAGTTGATAAGTCTGAATGGTTTCCATTCTGTTATCAGGGCAACTGCATCTGCTCCGTCAACTGCATCATAAGGATTTTTACAGAAAGTTACTTTGTTACCCAATTTCTGTGACGTTTCCTCCATTGCAACCGGATCGAATATTCTTACTTTGGCACCAGCATTAAGAAGCTCGTTTATTACAACCATAGATGGAGCCTCTCTCATGTCGTCGGTGTCAGGCTTAAAGGTAAGTCCCCAGATTGCAACAGTCTTTCCCTTTATCTTGTTTTTGAACGCATCGTTTAACTTTCTGAAGATTATTCCTTTCTGATGCTCATTGACAAGTTCGACAGCCTCCACTATTTTCATTTGAAAGCCGAACTCCTTTGCTGTTGTAATTAAAGCTTTAACATCCTTTGGGAAGCATGAACCACCGTAACCCGCGCCTGCATAGAGAAAACTTGATCCTATTCTTTTGTCGCTGCCTATCCCCTTCCTTACGGAATCTACGTTGGCACCTGTTGCCTCGCAGAGTGCAGCTATTTCGTTCATAAAGCTTATTCTGGTTGCCAACATAGCGTTTGCTGCATATTTCGACATCTCGGCAGATGCTATATCCATGAATACGATAGGAAAACCATTCAATAAAAATGGTTTATATAACCTCTCCATAAGCTGTCTTGCTCTTTCGCTGTCTACTCCAACCACCACTCTGTCCGGTGACATAAAGTCTTTAATTGCGGCTCCTTCTTTAAGAAACTCAGGATTAGAAGCAACATCGAACGGAATATCAACTCCTCTTTTATCCAGCTCCGCCTGAATGACCTTTTTTACCTTTGGTGCTGTTCCTACGGGAACTGTGCTTTTTGTTACCAGTAATTTATAGTTGTTCATGTGCTTTCCTACGTTCCTTGCAACATCAAGAACATACTTGAGGTCTGCACTTCCGTCTTCGTCCGGAGGTGTACCGACTGCACTGAAAATAACAGAAACATCATCCAGAATTTCAATCAGATTGGTTGTGAAGCTAAGCCTGCCCTCATCTACATTTTTGTTGACCAGCTCCTGAATACCCGGTTCAAAAATTGGCATTATTCCGTTGTTAAGTTTCTCTATCTTATTCTTATCTATGTCTACGCAGACAACGCTAAGGCCCATTTCTGCGAAACAGGCGCCGGTTACCAAACCAACATATCCTGTCCCTACAATTGCTATTTTCATAGGTTTAAGTATATTTTTTAACGTAATAAGCAAAGATAATAAAATTATAGATGACAATTATATATCCTTGCTTAAAAAAAGGAGCCTTTCGGGCTCCTTAAAATTAAACGCTATCAGTTTTTTATAGATGCGATATCTTTTATGGCTTCTATCGCAGCATCTACTTCGGCTTCTGTCGTAAAAGCCCCGATACTCATTCGTACCGTTCCATGTATATCTGCTGTACCAATATGCTGATGGACCTTCGGGGCACACTGTAATCCGGTTCTTACAGCTATATTATAATCTACATCGAGCATGGTGCCAACATCTCCCGCTTCAAAACCTTTTATATTGAAAGACAAAACAGGGTTTTTGTTCTCTTTGCCATTTGCACAATAAGTTGTGACACCTTCTACACTCTGGGCTGCCTTGCGAAGCTTGTCCCAAAGCTCTATCTCTCTGTTGTGAATGTTCATTATCCCCTGCTCGGTGATCCATTTTACACCTGCATAAAGACCACTGACTCCCAGAAGATTGAGCGTGCCATACTCTAATCTGTACGGATACTCCTCAAGATGAGCAGGATATGCTGAACGAACTCCTGTCCCGCCAGCACGTGTGTGTTTGATGTGAATCCCTTCCCTTACATAGGACCCTCCTATGCCTGTTGGCCCCATCAGACATTTGTGCCCGGTAAAACAGTAAACATCTACGTTGCCAGCCTGCATGTCAAAGTCTACAGAACCTGCGCCCTGACTGCCATCTACAACAAATATCACACCTTTCTCCTTGCATATTTTACCAATTTCTGCAATAGGCTGAATTGTTCCCAGCACATTTGAGCAATGTGTTACTATAACGAATTTGGTATTACTTTTTATTGCATTTTTAATATCGTCCGGGTTTACATAACCGTTATTGTCAAAAGGAACGTATGTTACTTCTATGGTTCCTTCCTGCTCATGAACATACAGAGGCCTAAGGACAGAGTTGTGCTCAAGCATTGTTGTTACTACATGAGTGCCCTTCTCAACCAGGCCATTAATAATAAGGTTAAGCGAATCTGTTGCGTTATAACTGAATGTCAGTCTATTATGATCCGAACCTCCATTAAAGAGCTTAGTCAGCATTTTACGGGTATTATTCACTACCTCTTCTGTTTCCATAGCAGCATCAAATCCTGAGCGACCGGGACTCACCCCTTTGGTTCTAAAAAAAGTGTTCATAAAATCATAGACCGAATCCGGTTTTGGGAAGCTTGTTGCTGAATTATCCAGGTAAATCAGTTTACTCATAATTGTATTTGTTAATTTGTTTTTGTAATTATCAAAGCATCTGCAACCACTTCTGCAATGGTTTTAATTTGTACGCCAAGTTTGTATGTGTGATTCAATTGAAGTAACTGATCTACGCAATTATGGCATGGGGTTATTACAACCTTTGCTCCCGTCTTTCTAATCTGGTCAGCTTTTATTTCGCCTATTTTTAGTCTCCTGTCGTTGTACTCACTCATCGCTAGAGCTCCTCCTCCTCCTCCGCAACAGAAATTATCATTTCCGAAAGGATTCATCTCTATAAAGTTTGTAACCGAGCTTTTAACCACAAATCTGAGTTCGTCAAGCATCCCGCCATTCCTTACAAGGTTGCATGGATCATGAATTGTGTAAAGCTCCTTGTTTAACGATTTGTCAAGTTTTATTTTCCCTTCCCTTATATAACTCCCAATGAGTTCAACAGCTGTAATTGTGTCAAAATCATAGGCTTTTTTAAGATAGTTTGGTCCGTCCCATCTGTTGGCCCTGGATCCGTGTCCGCACTCTCCCAGAATAAGTCTCTTCCCTCTGAGTTTGTGAATCTCGTCGTATAAATTTCTTGCTATCTGTGTGGCTTCAGCCATATTGGCATTGAAAAAGCCATAGTTTGTCACATCGTAGTATTTGGAAGAGAGTGTCCAACTTGCATCTGCTGCATAGAAAACCTTTGCCATAGCAGATATTGAGAGAGGGAAAAACTTTGGTTCTCTTGGATTAAGTGTATAAAAAATATCCTTATCCATCTCATCGAGTGGAATCCTTGCCTTATCATCCTGCATCTCGTCAATCAACTCATCTTCCATCCATTTTATAGTATCCACAAACTCCACGGTAGGTATTCCCATATTGTTCCCGGTAGTAATTGCTGCGTCAACTGTAGCCTGAAGGGTTTTTGGAACCATATCCATAGTTGCCAGCATTTCTCTCCCTTTTTTCACTATAAAAGGAATATCCACTCCAATTGAACAGTGTTTGACACACCTCCCGCACATTGTGCACGAACCGAATAATGAATCTACCATCTCTTCGGCCATTGATTCATCCAGATCCTTTGCATTCACAAGAGCAGGAACTGTCCTCCCCGCTAAGGTACAATATCTTCTGTATATAGAACTTACAAGGTCGATTTTTTTAGCCGGGATATACTTTGCCTCCTTCATTGTTATGTAGTACATACAACTACCTGCGCATAGCCCGCATCTTACACATGAGTTGAGATGTGTTATAAGCTTGCTGTCAGATTCTGATCTGAGCAGATCTATAGCCTTCTCTCTTTTTTCTTTATCTATTTTTTCCATATTATCTTAATGCGGTTTTTGTGGCCAGGTTCCCCTCCATCCATAGAAAAATCCCAGGTGAAACCTTGCGAAAAAGAAGTACATGAGATGCTTTGTCTTTCCTATCGGCAACCAAATAAACAAGAGGATAAAAGAGAGAAAATAAAAAATCTCTACTGAAGGAAAAAGCAGATAGAGTGCACTGACAAGTTGTACTCCGCTTGTCAGAATATTTGAGATATAATCATCAAATCCGGAAAGAGACCTTAACTCCGAGTTTAGTATTCTCTTAAACAGAATTCCAATTCCCGACAACGATGTAAAGAGAAATGCGCCAGATACTACTGAGGATATTACAGGAGGTACAGAAATATCAAAAAATGAAAAAATCACAAGTAAGACAAACAGCAACAATGCGGCAAATGTACCCATGTGATATATAATGCCGGCTGCGTAGGTTGGGAGATGCATATATGCCGACTCTTTTTGAGAAGGTGACATTGCCTTTGTAAAGGAATAAATAACAGCACTTTCTATATCGCCATCTTTTTTTGACAGGTCCTTTGGAACACCAAGCCTTATCAGTTTAATAAACTGAACGGCAAAAAACATAATACAGACAAAGAGAGCTGCTATAGCAACCAATTTATACCACTCCATGTTCATAAGATGTTAAACACAACCATCCGGCTTTGGCAAACCGGCAACCTTGCATGCTCCTCTTGCCGGGCCAAGTGGAAACAGCTCATAAATTTCACGAAGTTTAAGACCGGTCTCCTGGCAAATGGTACGAATCATGGGTGCATTTCCTTTCTCTTCAAAATTACTTCTTATTATTCTGACAATTGCCCAATGCTTATCTGTTAATTCTTCTATACCATCAGATTTCGCAAACAATTTTGCTACATCATCATTCCAAATATTCGGATCAGTTAAAAATCCATCGCCATCTACTTCAAATACCTTTCCATCTACTTCAAATGTTGCCATTTTAATTTTATTCTGTTAGAGTTAATACTAATTACGAAGATAAATAAAAAAAAATCACTTTTAAAAAACTTTATTTACATTAATTTGTTACATAATTATTCCATTTTAAAACAACTTAACACCCAAACCATTACTAATTATGACAGATCAACAGATAGCACATACAATAACGATGCGACCAATAGGAGAAGTGGCAAAACAGTTAGGAATTGACCCTGATGAGTTGGAGTTATATGGAAAATACAAGGCAAAGCTCCCGCCAAAATATATAGACAGGGCTAAATTCGGGAAACTTATACTCGTTTCAGCAATTTCTCCCACACCTGCCGGAGAGGGCAAGACAACCGTCTCCATCGGACTCTCCCAGGCACTTAACAGAATAGGAAAAAAATCTGTCGTTGTTCTTAGAGAACCCTCTTTAGGACCTGTATTTGGAATTAAAGGAGGAGCAACCGGAGGTGGTTATTCTCAGGTGTTGCCAATGGAAGACATCAATCTCCACTTTACAGGAGATTTTGCAGCAATAGAAAAGGCACACAACCTGCTGGCAGCACTCATAGACAACAACATCCAAAGCAAGACAAAATCTCTCAACCTGGACCCTCGCACAATTTCATGGAAGAGGGTCATGGACATGAATGACCGCTCACTCAGATCTATGGTTGTGGGCCTTGGAGGTACCGGAAACGGAATTCCAAGGGAGACAGGTTTTGACATAACAGCAGCATCGGAGGTAATGGCAATTCTTTGTTTGTCAAATGATATAGACGACCTTAAACAACGACTTGGGAATATTTTCATTGGCTTTACATTCGACAAGAAACCTGTATATGCACGTGACCTTAAGGCCAACGGAGCAATGGCCGCTCTTCTTAAAGATGCTATAAAACCTAACCTCGTACAGACAATTGAGGGAACTCCTGCAATCATTCATGGTGGCCCTTTTGCCAACATTGCACAAGGGACAAACTCAGTGATTGCAACACAGACTGCAATGTCGCTGACAGATTATACAGTTACCGAAGCCGGTTTTGGGTTTGACCTGGGCGCAGAAAAGTTCCTGGACATCAAGTGTCGCAGCGCAAAATTGTCGCCCAATGCAGCTGTTCTGGTAGCTACTGTACGGGCACTCAAGTATCACGGGGGCCAGCCACTGAAAGATATCAAAAATGAAAATGTCGCAGCACTGGAAAAAGGTATAGTAAATCTTGAAAAACATGTGGAGAACATAAGGCAGTTCAGTCTTGCCCCGGTTGTTGCCGTAAACAGGTTCCTCACAGACACACAGGCAGAACTGGATTTTATTGCTGAGTTCTGCAAGCAGAAAAACATACCTGTTTCAATTATAGACGTTTGGGGCAAAGGTGGTGCCGGTGCAGAGGAGTTGGCCAGGCTCGTTGTAACTGCATCCGACGATTGTTGCCCTAACTTCCTGCCGCTTTATCCGCTTACCGACAGCGTAGAAAAGAAGATAGAGACTATTGCAAAGAAAATATATGGAGCCGAAGCTGTTGACTATACAGCAAAAGCAAAAGCGAATCTTGTAAAAATTGCTAACCTCGGTCTTGAAAACCTTGCAATCTGTATGGCAAAGACTCAAAAATCTCTTTCGGACAATCCGGAACTTCTGGGTCGCCCGAAAGATTTCGTAATTACAGTGAGGGAGATAGAGATAGCCTCAGGTGCCGGTTTCCTTATTCCTATAACAGGAGATATAATGCGTATGCCCGGTTTGCCAGAAGAGCCATCCTCGGAAAGAATAGACATAGACAATGAAGGTAATATAACTGGGTTGTTTTAGCCTCCCTAAAGTTTTCCACATACTAAACTCAGAGACTTTGCTCCTATGGCAAGGCTCTTGCACCTCAGAGCATTGCAGCAGTTTTCAGATTGTCCCGTCCTGAAATAGGTTGACACGATTTTTACAAATATAATAAATTGAGTTCATTCCTTAGTTTGATTTTTGCTCTAAAAATTTGATTTTATATTCTTTCCTTTTTAGAAGTCTCTGTCTGTGCATTTTTGAAGGAGTAAGCAGTGAGCAGGAAAAATGCGGCCGTAGATTGTTATAAGCGTCAACAGAGTGTTTTACAATAACTTTCAGTTCATTAAACGAGCAATCCCTGCCTTCCAGTAAGAACTCCTGCTTCAGAATGCCGTTAACCCTTTCTGCTATTGCATTCGAATAAGGGTCATGGTTTTCGGTCATGCTGGTAATTATCCCAGATCTTCGCAGCATATCCTGATATTCTGCGCAGCAGTATTGGGCCCCCCTGTCTGAATGGTGGATTAGTTTCATTTTATACTCCCTGTTTTTAATTGCCATTTTAAGAGCTTCAAGAACGAACTCTACGTTCATGTTCATGTCTATGTTGTAGCCCATTATCCTCTTTGAGTAGGCATCTGTTACAAGAGAAAGGTAGTAGTGACGCTGCCGGTGGGAGATGTATGTAATGTCACTTACCCACACCTGTTCCGGTCTGGATATATTCATCCCTGCAATCAGGTCCTTATATTTCTTGAAAAAATGAGTTGAGTTTGTGGTGGTTCTGTACTGTCTTAAAGGTTTTACAAGCAATCCGTTAACTTTTAGCATTGTGTTGAACATATCCCTGCCAACATTTATCTGCCTTAGCTCTGGATAGAGCAGGTGGTATAGTTTACGGGTTCCCAGACGAGGGAGTTCAGCTCGCTTCTCTTTTGCCAAAGCTATAGCCGCATAAGCCCTGATCCGCTTGCTCGTGGATCTCTTTTTCCGTTTATAGTAAGATTGTCTGCTTTTCCCGAGTAACTGACAGGCACATTTTACTCCTCCTTCTCCTCCTTTGAAGATGTACCTTTCAATAACCCGGGGATAGCTTTTTTTGACAGATCGATGTTGTAATCTTCCCTTACAACTTCAATTATGGCTTCAACCATAATCTCTCTCTGCCTGTTCAGATGAGCCTCTTTCTTAAGACGCGTGATCTCATCATCCTTAGCCTTTAGCAACTCTTTTAGCTTCTTGACTTCAGAGGTGTCTTTTGATGGTTTCATGGGTTGAACTACTATGTAATCGACATCAAAAATACCATATTTTCTTATCCATTCTATCAATATGGATTTATTCCTGACATGATACCTCTGAACTGCTTCATCTAGTTCTATTCCATGCTTCTCGATACGAGATACAATCAGCTTTTTAAAACGCTCGTTCAAGGATCTGCTTTCTGTAGGACTTGTCTTGCTTCTTCTTTTCTTCATAAATTGACACTGTTTTTGTGTCAACCTATTTCAGGACGGGACAGATCTGCCAGTTAAAATAAGATATTGCTGTTTATCAGCTGGTTATAAAATTATTTTCTCGGAATTTTGATCGATTAAATTTTACATGTACCTTATAATGAACAACATGCTAAAACAACTGGCAGATAAAACCTACGTTGAAAATTGGTATTGAGGAGGAATCAAAGAGCTCAAGAAGGTATGTGTCGGCAAGATTTGCCTCCACATGGTTTTATATTCAGCTGCTGATTAGGCATTTACTAATGGCTCTGCCAGAGACGTTAGTAAATACCAGATTAGCAGACGAATGCGTATTTCTCACATTTTCAATCAAGTACTACGCACTCTGCCAGAGTGAGTAGTATATGCATGATTTACAGGTACTTGAAAAATGGTCTGAAAATCAATTAAATACACAATACACAAATTATCAATGCATTAGACGGGTTATTAAAGTGTTAGTACAATTAAGTTCTGCAGAAATCGGAATTAGTTGACAAAAATTGCTACAAATACCGCTTATCCCTGCACGAGACCTCAAACTGCACCAAAGTGTCAAAACGAAAAACCATAAAATAAAAATTATTCAAAAAAAATAATTGAAAATCTCAGTTTACCTACAGATAATGTGGCACTTAACCATGCGGAAAACTTCAATAGTCTCCGCCGTAGTAAGTAGTAACTACAAAAATATCACTTACTGCGGCGGAGAAGCTCCTCTTCGATATCGGAAATTGTCAGATTTTCACTCTCCATCAATACCAACAGGTGAAACACCAGGTCGGAAATCTCGTATTTCAACCTCTCCTTGTCGCCCTTCAAAGCTTCAATGACAGTTTCCACGGCCTCCTCACCCACCTTCTGGGCTATTTTTGAGATACCGTCCCTAAACAATGTGGTTGTATACGATCCCTCCGGCATTGCTTCATGTCTCTCCTTTATAGTCTTGGCAAGCTGACGGATGAATCCCTGACTGTCCGAATCTCCAAAGCAACTTACGGTTCCTTTGTGACAGACAACTCCTCGTGGTTCTGCCTTAATTAAAAGGGTGTCACCGTCACAATCTGCATCGATACTGACTATCTTAAGGAAGTTGCCGCTTGTCTCTCCCTTGGTCCACAGCTTTTGTCTGCTCCTGCTGTAAAATGTCACATTGCCACTCTCCATGCTCAGTGCAAGAGAACCTTTGCTCATATACCCCAGCATAAGCACCCTTAGTGTGCGGCTGTCCTGAATGATTGCAGGAATAAGGCCGTCTTTGTTCTTGTCAAAATCAAGTTCGTTAAAATTCTTCATAATCTTATCTCTATTTTATTTTCTTTAAGTTCTCTCTTTAAATCTGTGATGTTTATATTGTTGTAGTGAAAAATGGATGATGCCAGTGCAGCATCGGCACAATCTCCCTTGAACAGCTCAATAAAGTGGTCCACGCTACCGGCACCTCCGGAAGCAATTAGGGGTATCGAAAGTATCTCAGAAAGTCTTCGTAACTCCTTGCAAGGGTAACCGCTCTTGGTGCCGTCGTGGTCCATAGATGTGAAAAGTATCTCCCCTGCACCCCGGTTTTCTGCCTCCTTTGCCCATGAAAAGAGCTCCAGTGTGGTCCTTTTGTTTCCGCTGTGAGTAACCACCGTCCACTTATTGTCTATGAACATGGCATCGATTGCAACAACCAGAAACTGTGATCCATATTTATCTGCAATCTGTGATATTAATCCCGGATTATTTACCGCGGCACTGTTGATGCTTATCTTATCGGCCCCTGCAAGTAACAGAGCAGATGCGTCTTCTATAGTAGATATTCCTCCCCCTACAGTGAAAGGTATATTGATGTTTTTGGCCACTGAAGATACGAGCCTTAGAAATGTACCCCTTCCCTCCAGGGTAGCACTTATGTCTAGATAGACTAGCTCATCGGCACCATCGGCTGCATATCTTTTACCCATCTCCACAGGATCTCCAACCTCCCTAAGGCCTAAAAAATTTATCCCTTTTACCGTTTTGCCGTCTCTTACATCGAGACACGGAATTATTCTTTTTGCTAACATCTGCTTAACTCCTCCATGTCAATTCTTCCCTCGTATATAGCCTTTCCTACGATCACTCCGTCTATGAGGGATTTGTCAATTTTTCTGATGTCTTCTATGGAGGAGACTCCTCCGCTTATTGTTACACGTAGGTTGGGAAACCTCTCCTTTAGCGAGTAGTACCGCTCGTAAGAGGGCCCGCTCAGGGTGCCATCCTTAGAAATATCTGTAGAAATCAGTTGCGTTAGTCCGGCTTTATAAAATTCTTCCACAATGTCGTACAGGGACCTTTCAGTCTGAATTTTCCAACCGTCAATTGCCACGTTTGCTCCTCTGAAATCGGCTCCAAGTATAAGAACTTCCGGACCGAAGTCCCTCAGCCAATCCAGAAAAAGGGAGGGGTTTGTAACTGCAATACTTCCACATATTACCCTTGCGGCCCCTGCGTCAATTATACTTTGCAGCGATTTTTCACTCTTTACGCCTCCTCCGTACTGTATCTCCAGAGATGTTGCCCTGGCTATACTCTCCAAAACATTCAGGTTTTTTGGTCCGGAAGACTTTGCTCCATCCAGATCAACAATATGCAACCTCTCAAACCCAAGATCTTCATACTTTTTTGCAATATCCACAGGTGTTTTTGAATAGACCTTCTTTGTGTCGTACTCTCCTTTGGAAAGTCTTACACATTCACCTTCAATTAAATCTATGGCTGGAATTATATACATTCTCTTTTGGTTTTAATTTTTATAAAATTGCGGAGTATCTTTTCTCCGGCTGCACCGCTCTTTTCCGGATGAAACTGGGTACCATAAAAATTCCTGAAAGAGAGTGCAGAACTGAACTCAGCACCGTGTTCCGTAGAGGCTATTGTGCAAGAACCCACATTGGGTGCATAAGAATGGACAAAGTAGAGATACTCACCCTCATCTATGCCGGTGAAAAGCTCCGATTTCAAGTTGTAGACCCGGTTCCATCCCATATGCGGAACCTTAATAGCATCACCCTTTAGTCTTACCACCTCATTATCAAATATTCCCATACATCTTGCTGCCCCCTCCTCGCTTGACTTACACATCAGCTGCATGCCTATACAGATACCAAGCACCGGCATCTCAAGCGTTGGGATGAGAATGTCCAAACCTCTCTCCTGAAGCTTTTTCATTGAAGAGGAGGCCTCTCCCACTCCCGGAAGTATAACATAGTCTGCTGCTCTGATAACCTCGGGCGATGATGTTATTACATATTCTGCCCCCAGTCTTTCAAGCGAACTTGCAAGAGAAAAGAGGTTGCCAGTGTTGTAATCAATTATTGCAATCATAATATCCCTTTTGTTGTCGGAAGTTTGTAATTGAACTGCTCCTTTTTGACTGCCATCTTAAGCGATCTTGCAAATGCCTTGAATATGCATTCCGCCTTATGGTGATCGTTTTCGCCTGTAGCAGAGATATAAATTGTAGATTTCATTGCTATTGCCAGAGAATAGAAGAAGTGGCGGAACATCTCGGTGGGAAACGTCCCAATCTGGTTATTGTCGAAAGAGACGTTCCAGTTGAGCCATGCCCGGCCTCCCATATCTATGGCAACCTCAGCCAGAGAGTCGTCCATAGGAAGCACAAAACCATACCTGCCGATTCCCTCTTTGGAGCCCAATGCTTTGTTGATGGCATCGCCGAGAATTATGGCAACATCCTCCACAGTGTGGTGTTCATCCACCTCAAGGTCACCAATTACATTGAGTCTTATTGATACTCCTGAGTGAAATGCCAGCTGGTCGAGCATGTGGTCAAAAAAAGGAATACCGGTATCGTTTTTTGATTCAAACGAGCCGTCAATGTCCACATCAAGCGAAATGTTTGTCTCTTTGGTGACTCTGGTCAAACTGACAAATCTGGGATTGGTATAAACCTCTCCCCTGAGTACTTTGATCACCTTGTCATTCTCCCTTGCAAGGCCGATGCTGATTCTCAGGCATCCTCCGCACAATGGCTGTGATGACCTGTCCCTTACCACGATACCCTCTTTTACAAGTCTGTCGTAAACCTCCTTTGGGTTTTTGAATTTAACAAGCAGAAAGTTGGCGTCGCTCTCGTATATCGCCTCCACCCCCGGGATAGTTTTCAACTCTATAGACAATCTTCCTCTTTCATTTTTAATCGTTTTTATCTTCTCATACGGAAGGGAGCCAAGCAGCTTCTGAGCTCTCTCCTGAGTGTCAGAACCTATATTGTATGGGTACTTTACATTTGAGAGAAGTGATATTATTGCTCTGTCTGCAAAAGCAAATCCTATTCTGAGACCGGCCATAGCCCAGGCTTTGGAAAGTGTCTGCAAGACAACCATATTGGGAAACTCTTTCAATCTCGTTAAGAATCCCTCCTCGTTTGAAAAATCGATATATGCCTCATCTACAACTACAATTCCTTTAAATTCCGATGCAATTCTCTCAATTTCCATACTATCAAGCATGTTGCCTGTCGGATTGTTTGGCGAGCATAAAAAGATGAGTTTGGAGCATGAGTCTGTAGCTGCTAGGATCTTTCCGGCATTCAGCGAAAAATCTTCTTCAAGAAGAACCTCCCTGTACTCCACATCGTTTATCTGTGCCGCAACCTTGTACATACCGTAAGTGGGTGATATTGCCACTACATTGTCATTTCCCGGCTCACAGAAAACCCTGAAAAGCAGGTCTATGGCCTCGTCGCTGCCATTGCCTATGAATATGTTTTCCGGTGTGACCGACTTGATTTTTGAGATTGTTTCCTTAAGTTCCCTCTGCTTAGGGTCGGGATACCTGTTCACTCCGTTCTCATACGGACTCTCATTGGCATCGAGATAAACGGAGAGGCCGCTCTGAGCCTCGTCTCTTGCTGTTGAATAGGGAGCCAGTTCCTGAATATTCTTTCTTATGATGTTGCTATAGTCCATTTTGTATCTCCTTTAGTCTTATTGTTACTGCATTTTTGTGAGCAAAGAGACCCTCTGCCTCAGCCATAGTCTCAACAGCCGTTCCTATTGCCTGTAGCCCTTTTGTTGAAATCTCCTGATAGCTTATCTTGTGAAGAAAGCTCTCTACCGAAATTCCACTTACAGATTTTGTCCACCCGTTTGTCGGAAGGCTGTGGTTTGTTCCCGATGCATAATCACCCGCGCTCTCGGGCGAAAAGCTTCCAAGAAATATGCTGCCTGCACTCTCAATTCTGTCTGCAATCCTCCACGGTTCTTTTGTAGATATCATCAGGTGCTCCGCACCATAGAGGTTTGCAAAATCTACCATTTCGTCTTCGTTTTGAAGAAGTACTATCTTACTGTTTAGCAGGGCCATTGCTGCTATTTTCTTTCTTGGAAGATTCTCCAGCTGGATCGCAAGCTGCAACATTACGCTATCTGCAAGTTCCCGTTCACTTGTCAACAGAAAAAGTTGCGAGTCCGGTCCGTGCTCTGCCTGTGAAAGCAAATCGGCAGCAATGAAAGAAGGGTTGGCAGTGTTGTCGGCAATTATCATAAGTTCTGAAGGGCCGGCGATCATATCAATTGATACAAAGCTGCTTACCTGTAGCTTTGCTTCGGCGACAAAGCTGTTCCCCGGGCCAAATATCTTGTCTACCTTTCTTATGCTCTCTGTTCCAAATGCCATTGCTGCAATTGCCTGAGCCCCGCCGGCCCTTACTACCTCTGTTATTCCAAGCAGCCGGGCAACATATAGAATTACAGGCGACACAGAGCCATCTTTTGAAGGAGGGGTGAAGAGAGCAATATCGCTACATCCGGCAATTTTAGCAGGTATGACCAACATCAGAACAGTTGAGAAGAGTGGCGCCGTCCCTCCAGGGATATATAGTCCGATTCTCTTTATGGGAAGCGATTTCTGATAACAACGAACACCTTCGCTTGTCTCTGTCTCCACGTTTTGGGGCTTTTGTGCAGAGTGGAACTTTTCTATGTTGGCGGCAGCAATATTTATCGCCTCTTTCAAAGCTTCGTCAACAATGTTCATTGCGGCATCAAGCTCCGGTTGTGAAACAAACAGCGACCCCATTACCGCTCCGTCATATTGCAATGTCAGCTCTCTTAAAGCAGCATCTCCCCCCTCCCTTACACGAGAAATAGTATCCGATACACTTTTAGACACAGCTTCGTGGGTTGCTTCCGGTCTGGAACATATTCCGGCCCAACTGGCTCTCTCGGGGTAATTCAGGATCTCTTTCATGGCATCATCTTTTCGAGTGATAAAACCAGAATTCCTTCTGCTCCAATCGATTTAAGCCCTTCTATCCTGTCCCACAGTTGCTTCTCCTCAACCACAACGTGAACCGAGCACCACCCTTTCTGAGCCAGTGGGAGAATTGTAGGGCTCCTCATTCCGGGTAACATCTTTGTTGCATCATCCAGTCTGTCAAGAGGGAGATTCATAAGCAGATACTTCATTCCCTTGCTCCTCTCCACTGCCTCAAAACGAATCATCAACTGCTTAAGGATATCCCTTTTGTCGCTCTCCATATTTGGTGTTGCTATTAAAACGGCCTGGGAATCCATAACTGAGACAACCTCCTTTAGTCCGTTGGTGATAAGTGTACCTCCGGAGCTTACAATATCAAATATTGCATCTGCAAGTCCCACAGACGGGGCAATTTCTACAGACCCCGCTATCTGGTGTATTTCGGCTGTAATTCCCTCTTTTTTGAAATATCTCTCCAGAAGGACAGGATATGATGTAGCTATCCTTTTACCCTCAAAGTACCCTATTCCGGTATAGATCTCGCTTTTGGGAATAGCCAGAGACAACCTGCACTTTCCAAAGGCGAGGTTGTGTACCTTGTCTACTATAAATGAACGCTCCTCTACCTCGTTCAACCCTACTATACCTATGTCTGCCACGCCCATCGATACAGCCTGAGGGATGTCGTCATCTCTCAGGAAAAGTATCTCTAATGGAAAGTCCCCGCATTTTGTAAGGAGTTTTTTCTTGCTTGGCTCTACTACGAGCCCGCTCTCTTTAAGAAGATCCAGGCTCTCTTCGTTTAACCTGCCTTTTGCCTGAATTGCCAATCTGATCATTTTTTCTGATTTTTTTGAATAAAAAAAAGGGCCTACCTGTCTGGTAAGCCCTTTTTTTGTGATTTATATATATTTAACGATTATTCATTTGAGATATATGCAAACATAAAACAACGCCTACCATGTGAATGAAGGTGATGATGATGATGGAGTACGTTTGTGTTTGCTATAAAAGACACTATTGTTTGTTTTTGTTGGCGTAAAGTTAAGTCAAAAAAAATGTGGCATCCAAATTTTTTATTAAAAAAATTTAATAAACATGAATACTTCCCTGAGCTGCTGGCAAATAACTTACTCCTAACCATGTTATCATAAGTAGAACAAATCCGATTGGGATTATCCATAGAGTGATTTTCCGGTTATAACCTCCTCTTCTTGAGTGAATGTACAACAAGTAGGCACAAACTGTTATTAGCGCCCAGGTCTCCTTGATATCCCATGACCAATAGTCGCCCCATGCAGCCTTAGCCCAAAGTGCACCCATAAGGATACCGGCCATAAGAAATGCCAACCCTATATATACCAGATTATCTATCATTTCCACAAGCTTTTCACTTTCTGCCGGGGAGCCGTAAAGGGAAATAAGGGCAGCAATAGTAGCTGCACCCATCATGGCATAGGCAAGAATATAGACGGTTACATGCGGCACGAACCATGGACTTTGTAGTGCCGGCATAAGGTTAGCCGTATGGATTTCCGGTTTGAGAAGGTTAATGAGAATGAATACTGCCGAGACAAGTGTGCTGTATGCTACCAGCCATTTGTATCGCCACCTCAGGTAAGTAAGGTAGCCGACAATAACCAGAAAGAACGAGTACCAGAGTCTGGTCTCTCCCATGGTTCTCAATGGCGGATGTTTGAGCCATATCCACAATAATGCAATGAATGATGCAAACACGACTAGACCTGCAGTTATGAGTATATCGGAAAGGTATCTTTTTTTAAACAGGTAGAGAGCTGCCACACCTGAAAACCAAAGAAAAAGGGCAGCTGATGCAAAGTATATGAATTCATTCCAGCTCATCTTTTACCTCCTTTCCAAAAAAGTGTCACAGAACCAATAAACAACATAAATATCCCTATATATGCAGGAATGAGCCAAGGGTCATGGACAAGCTGAAAGACCGAGTATGCGGAGTCCCTGCCCTTTTGCATGTCGTATGAATACTGATAAATTTTCCAGCTTCCCACAGTAAGAGGATGGTTCACCTGCACCACACCGGATTTGGAACTGCCACTCTCTCTCTTCACCTCAATCTCAGATGAGAAGGATTTTGGCTCCGGGTATGCCATTGCCACGCAAATTCCCTCTGTAAGGTCCAGTACCCTGAATGGTTGAGAGTAATTGCCACAACTTACCCACCCTTCATACTTATCCCCTGTTTTGTTGTTACTTGCACGAATATACGCAGCAGGTGCATGATCGTGATTGTCTATCAAAGAATCCGAAACTATAACCCAGTCGCCGGAAGGGATGGCATCACCGCTCTTTTTGTCTATTATAATTGTTTTGGGAAAATACTCCTCCATTTCGAAGTTCTTGAGCAGAATAGCAACCGGGAGCTCGTCAATCTGGCCGGTTTTGATATTCTCTCCACGCCACTCAATTTTTCCCTCATATACCGTCATGAAATACTTCCCCGAATCTGCAGACCCGAAACCGGCAGAAAAAAGGAGAATAAAAAGGCCCGCATGGTTAAGCATAAAACCTGCATCCTTAAGTCTGAAGCCTCTTGCTCTCCTTCCAATAACAAGAACGAGGTTTGTCAATAGCATAAGGTATGTAAGGGCGAAGGGCCATGAGCTGATTACACCGCTTTGAGGTATCAACCCCATGAAAAGAGACAGAATAAGGAATAACGATATGAGGATTAGTGACAGACTAAGTGTCCCGAATCGTGCGACTACACTGTTTGGAGGCAATGCCGCTGCTACCAGAAAAATAAGCAGAAAGACCAAGTTTGCAGGAAATCTCACAATAGCTGCATCAAAAGCCCCTGTTACCATTTGCAGGGTAGCTCCTGCAACAATAACTGCAAGGATTATTGTCAATTCTGTTATAAGAGTCTTTTGTCTGCCTTTGCCTTCTCTATCCATTTGGGAACTATAAAATCAATACCCTAGCCTATAGTCAAGTTCTATTGCAGAGAGACCTTTGTCCATCCATTCAGGCATTTGTTCTCCTTTTAGGAAGTGGTTGAAAAACTGCAACATTCTCTTCTGGAAGTCTGCTTTGTTTGGGAGTTTCTGGGGCCAGTGCACCTCACCTGTATAATTAAGTAACCATACCGGTTTCTGAAGTCTCTTAAGTGCCTCGAAATACTCTATCCCCTGATACCATGGAACATGTCCATCCTGGTCATTGGACATTATCAGTATTGGAGTAGTAACCTTGTCCATAAAGAATATCGGTGAATTTTCCACATATCTCTGCTGTGCTTCCCACGGAGTCTTTCCTATACGGCTCTGCTCGTGTTCATACTGGAAAGATCGGTTTAGACCGGTCCCCCACCTTATTCCGCCATAGGCACTGAACATGTTTACTACCGGTGCCCCCGATTCTATTGCTGCAAACAGATTTGTCCTTGTGGCAAGATAGGCCACCTGATACCCTCCCCAGCTGTGCCCTTGCGCCCCAATCCGTGCCTTGTCCACATAACCGGCATTAAGAATTGTAGTGATTCCCGGCATAATGCAATTGTATGCACTTTCGCCCGGGTAGCCCTCTTTGTAAACAATATCCGGATTGAATATTATATAGCCATTGCCGGTATACATGTGATAATCTACTGTCGACCGGTGAGCTTCGGGAATTCTGTATGAATAAAGTGTAGATGAGTTCCTTTCGTAAAAATTAGCAATCATAGGATACTTTTTGCCTGGGTCAAAGTCTGCTGGTTTATAAACAACTCCCTCAAGCTCTTTACCATCCAGGGAGGTCCACTTGATCAGTTCTGCGGTACCCCAGTTGAATTGCGACTGTTGAGGATTGGCATTGGTGATTTTAACAGGCTTTTTGAATGACATGTTGCTTAACCACAAGTCCGGAAATTGCTCAAAGGTCTCCATTGAGAAAAGCACCGCATCAGATTTCTTAGACTTGAGCGGTTCCGATAAGGAGAAGAGGCCCGACAGTAACTCTGCCGGAGCTTTCTCACCATTTATTTTTAGTGAATAGTACCCACTCCCCTTTGTCTTTTCATTAAATCCGCTTAACAGAAGCTCCTTTGCTGCATCAACGTACTTTGCTTCGTCGTCGAGCTTTATAACTCTGTAAACCAGATTGTTTTCCCTTCCGTTTTGTGTAATTCTCACGGCTCTCCTGCCACCCAGCGGGTCTACGTTCCAGATGTCGTAACGGTCGTATATTAGTATCTCTTTGTCGCCTTCTGTCCATCCGGCAAAGGAGTATGAGACCGGCCATTCCGGAACATCGTTAAGTTCATCAAAAGTTTTTATTTCATCTGGGGTAGTAATCTTTGAGAATTTGCTTCCATCTATTGAATATGTGAACCACGAGCTGTCGGGGGCACTGTACCAGTAGAGATACTTTCCCGCAGGCGACACAAGGACATTGGCCAAAAGCCCCTCCTTAAGCAGATTTGCCCGTTCAAGAGATGTATTTATGAGATAAACGTCATACCTGCTCTTTCCCTCCCACATCTCTTCGAGCTGAAACCTTTTGTTTGTAGTTGCAAGTACAAAATCAGAATTTCCGTTTTCTATGAGTGTGACTTCCGGCATATCTTCATTGGCTATCTGGAAAATACTGCCTTGACTGATATTATATACGGCTTGATAACTTCTGTTCATCTCTGTCTTCTTGTCTATCACCTGCTGAGTGAATTGAACTCCCTCTTTCCAGTGCCAGATATGTACCTTAGGAAAATCGGCTTCGGCAATAGAGGTATCCCTTTGCCTTGCTGCAGGCATAGTGCCAAAGTAAAGTTTCTCCCCGTTTTGGGAGAATTTAAGTTCCCTCTCGGGCGATAATCTCCACCCTTCGTATATTCCTCTGCTCTTTTGAGTGACAGCTGTTTTGATACCAATACCATTGCTCCAAAGAAAAATAGTATCCTTTGTGAGCAGGGCTACTTTACCCCCATCTTCTGAAATTGTGCTCTTCAGAACCTTTTTTCCCAACCTTGCAACTGTGTCAGTCAATCCTTTTGCCGCATCATATCTTATAATAAGCTTCGGAGTTGTTATAAGAGTAACCTTATTCTCCTTAGCCAGAATATAACCGGTAACCTTGTCGTATGTTTTAGCTCCTCCACCTTCTAAAGTGGAGATTGTAAGAATGGAGTCTTTAGTAAGATATACTATAAGACCATTCCACTTCTGAGGCAACTGAAACGATTTCAGGCTGTCCACAACCCTATATGTTTTGCTGTTAATGTTGAATATCGACAGTGACTCATTTTTGGATCTTGTCGTTTTGTATACCAGAAATCTTGAGTCAGAACTGAAATTTATGCTTGACGCAGAATCGACAGAGAGAAGCTCCCTGGCTTTGGAGTCAAAAAGTTTTACAACAGAAGTTCCTTTCCACGGTTCGTACTTTACCGCAATAGACGTTCCGTCGTCTGAAATTATTTTCTCCGTGATCCTGTTCCACTTCAGAAGATCATCTACAGTAAGCAATTTCTTCTCTGTCTGCGCATTAAGAATATAGAATGAGAGAGAGACGAATGCTATTAGCGTAAAATATTTTTTCATAGACTATTTCCCGAATTTTGTGAGATTTGTAAGACCGCCCATTAGCACTATTACATCACCCTCAAGAAGATCGAGATCTCCTTTATTCGGGTCCATCACTATAAGCTCCTTGTGTGTGAACCCAAAGACGTTTGACACATCTGCCTTTCTCTTAAGGCATATGAATTTTACGTTATGCTCAGATTTGAAGTTGATTTTTGAGAGTCTTATCCCGTAGAATCTTTTAGGAAGATGCATCTGGACAATGTATGTATCCTCGTCAAGCTTGTATGAGCTAATATAGTTGTTCAGTTCCAGAGTCATAGCATACTTCTGGGCGGCATCTTTTTCCGGGAAGATTATGTTATCTACTCCAAGCGAACTTAATACGGTTGCGTGAAGGTCGCTCACTGCCCTTACAATTATTTTCTTAACCCCGAACTCCCGGAAAATAGCATACGCTATGAGAGATTCGTCAAACTCCTTTCCCAGGGCAATTATCACACCGTCTGCCCCATGTATCGGCAAAACCCCGAGACTGTTCCTGTCAATTACGTTAAGGCAGATAGAGAGAGATATTTTGGATTTTATATCCTCGACCTTCTCAATATTCTTGTCCACACCAACAACTTCATAACCCATCTGTGTAAAGCGTTCTGCCAATACAGAACCAAAATTACCCAAACCCAATACAATGTATTTCATCGCTAAAAATTTAACTAACTTATCATTATGTCTGTTTTAGGATAGCTGTATCTCTGTCCCCTTGGAGCTCTCATAAAGGCTGACAGAAATGTTACTACCCCAACCCTTCCGATAAACATCAAAAGGGATAAAATCAATTTACTTTCCGGTTGCAGGTCGTAGGTAATTCCCATAGAGAGACCAACCGTGCCAATAGCCGATACAATCTCAAAAAGTATTTTTCCGGGAGAGAGAGATGGTTCTATTGCCACAATCGCTATCTCTGCTGTTGTTATAAACATTACAGAAAGTGAGATGGTTGCAAATGCTCTTGTTACCGAAAGTGGGGACACCTCCCTGCCAAAAAGTTCCACCCGGTCGTTACCTTTTAAAAACTGGGTAAGGTTCCTAATCATAAGAGCAAACGTTGTTACCTTAATACCACCCCCTGTCGACTGTGGGGCCGCACCTATCCACATTAATACAAGGGTCACCATAAAAGTGGCAGGAACCATTGAGCTAAGATCTACCGAGTTAAATCCTGCAGTTCTTGGAACCACCGCATGGAAAAACGCCTGAATCACCTTATCTGCTCCGCTGAACCTGGATAAAAGACCGTCCCCTTCAAATATGAAGAAATAGAGTGTCCCGAATAACAGAAGAAGGGCAGTTGTCTTAAGGACCACTATAGAACTTACATCCCAGTCGTGAGCATATCTTCTTGATTTCCTCCCCTTGATAACCCTGAAAAACTGTCGGTATTTATGATGGAAAACCTTAAGGATATTGGAAAGTATTGGGAACCCGATGCCTCCTATTATGACCAGAAATGAGATAACCAGATAAAATGGCCCAATATCCAGTAGTACTTTGTCGGCAAGATTGTCATGAAGCGTTGAGAACCCGGCATTGCAAAATGCAGAAATTGAGTGAAATACCGCAAAGAAAATTTTGCCCGACCCACTCATATCCAAATAAGGGCCTGTAAGGAAATAAATTGCTATTGCTCCCGTAGTCTCAACAAAAAATGTTAGCTTTATTATCTTGCGCAATAGTGATACAAGGTCGGCACTTCTGTTTCCTGATACTATATCCTTTATCATGAACTCACTGTTTGCCGCTATCCCCTTTAAAAAAAACAGTGCAAAAAACGATGTTATTGTTATAACTCCAAGTCCTCCTACCTGAATAAGCAACAGAATAATAATCTGTCCACTTAGTGTAAATGTCTGGTCAAATGGGACACAATTGAGTCCTGTGACACATACAGCAGAGGTTGTTGTAAACAGCGCATCCACTATACTTATTCCGTTATATGTGGAATTAGGCAGCAGTAACAGAGTGGTTCCTGCTGTTATTATAACAAGAAAACTGACAACGAAAATTATTATAGGATTCGCCTCCTTTGCCATAACAGAGACGAGATCATTAGAAATCTCAACAATTGAAAAGTAGATAAGGACCAAAATCACTATCCAGTAAGACCATAAGAACGGAATGATTTTAGAAAGACCAAGCGGGTCTATCCTGAAAACAATCAAAGATGTGACAAAAAGAAGTATCAGAGAGATCCACTCCATTCTGGTCTTGGTTTTAACAAGACTGTCATAATTGTACAAGATTCGTAGTATAGACACCAGACTCAAAACAAGAATTATTATCTTGAAGATTGAGAACAGCAACAATTTCTGATCGTCAGAAACCTTAAATCCAATATTATACCCTACAAAAAGGATTATGGTCATGCTGCAAAAAAAGGCAACCCATGTTGATGCAACCAACATGGGAGTCTTTGCTCTTCTCAAGACCTCTTTAACCTTATAGGTAAAGTATTTCACTATTTAACCATCAGTTTTTCTCCAGCATTCTCTTTAACCGCTCTTTTCCACTCTTCAGAATAACCGGGTTGTTTTGGGAAAGCCGGTATTGACTTGCTGAATCCGTTATTGAGGAAGCAACCATCGGCATCCTGGTTCTTAATATTGCCGTCTATATATTTTACCAGAAGATATCTGTCGAGATTCACCCATTTGTCAAACAACTCCTGTGCTGTATTTACTGAGTAGTCTGTTAAAAATTCTCTTGCCTTTGCAGGTGACTCCTTATAAAGCATCATAGCAGCAGCATCAATGGCAACTGTTCTTTCAATTGCCCTGTTTTCATGATTGTCGCCCACCTTTCTGATCTCCGGAGCAAGCACATCATATCTTAAGTATGCAAAATTAGTTACTCTGTTGAATATCCAGAATGCAGATGTAGGTGAGTAGGTGAGCATATCGCCGTTCCCTACCCTGAAACATTCCGGCACCCTCAGAGAACTTGAATAAATTGGTGTAAGAGCCGATGTTGCAGCATCGTCCACTCCAAACCAGAAGATGCCTCCAATCTCGTCAGGAAGCCAGCTGCGTGCCTGACCAAGCAGCCAGAATCCGGTCTGTTGGGTGGCAATAGCTCTCTCATTAGTATAACTCTTGTCGTCCACCTTGAAAGTCATAGGTCTCCATCTGTAAGGAAGGGCATGTCCGCCTGCGCCAACATCCTTTGTCATATCAAGGGCTGTTCCGTCATAATGGTCACGCATTACATCGGCAACCATTTTAACTGTAACCTTCTCCTTAGGCTTAATATATAGAGGGAGTCTGTTCTTTGCATTGTAGCCCATCGCATAATCAAGGTAGTCTGTATATGGCTTGTCGCCAATCATTCCACCCCCAAGAATATTGAATGCGGCCCATACCCTCGCCTCGCAACCTCTCATCGAGCCAAAGTCGAGTGGTGCATAAATGTCAGAAAAGCTGAAATCCTTATCTGCCCCTTTGTACAGTCCATTCTCCTTTGCATAGGATATTACATCTGGTGCATAAAGACAATTTTCAGGATCGTTGAGCGGAAACTGTGTTATTCTGGCGTGGTTGGCGTGTGCAGATATATATCCGTCAGGTATACGCACCGCAACCCACACTGCTCCTTTGTTAACATTTTTCCCGTTGACCATTTTCACCCCTTTGCCTGTCATCTCAAGTATCCATGCTTCGTTCTTGTCTGCTACTGAGAAGGATTCCCCGGCAGAATAATAACCATGTTCCCTTACAAAGTCGGTCATTATTTTTATTGCCTCCCTTGCTGTTCTTGCTCTTTGAAGTGTAACATATATTAATGAGCCGTAATCCATCTTAGCTGTAGAGTCAACTAGTTGTTCAAGACCCCCGAAAGTGGTTTCAGTTATGATAACCTGATTCTCGTTCATATTGCCCACAGTATTGTATGTTTTCAAAGCCTGTGGTATATCTCCCAAATATTTTCCGCTGTCCCACTCATAAATTTTCATCATAGTTCCGGGAGCAAAATTTGCTCCTTTTGTAAAATAGAGCTCACCATAAAGCTGGTGAGAATCAGCTGAGTAAGTAACCATTATTGAGCCATCTTTACTGGCACCCTTGGTAATCAACACGTTAGTACAAGTACTTCCCGTTTTTGGAGTTGCCACCATAAACAGGAGTGTAAAAATAAGCAGATGTGATCTTTTCATATTTAATTTTTGATTCATTTCTATGAGCAAAGATAATCTAAAAAAGGTTATTTGCTCTCATGGTTTTGGCAGCATTTTTGTTGACCACATTTCCACAACATAAATAATATGAAATCATTACTTTACCTCTTTCGCCGCGGTCATGGAGTTGTAACAATTTTATCTCTTTTTATAGCCTCAGGCTTAATGGGGCAGTCGAAAATTAAAATTCAGATTGTAGATAGTGTAAGCAACAAAGGGGTGGAGTTTGCCGCAGCCACCTTGACTCAGGTTGGCCAGAGCCAGGTTTTCAAATATGACGAATCGGACTCTACAGGTAAAGCGGAGATTCTTAATGTTCCGTATGGTAAGTACGTCCTTAAAGTCAATCATCTTAACTATAGGTCTTTCAGTAAAGAGATTACAGTTAACAAGGAGACCCATGATTTTGGAAAGGTAAGGGTTCGCGAGAAGCTGACCTCGATGCAGTCTGTTACCGTGACGGCTCTGGCCAATCCCATTGTTGTCAAGCAGGACACAATAGAATTCACTGCTGCGGCATTTTCTGTTGCTGAGGGGGATGTGCTTGAACAACTTCTTAAGAAGATGCCGGGTCTTGAGATGGACAGCAAAGGCAAATTTTCTTATAATGGCAAAGCTATCAACAAAATAATGGTGGACGGCAAGGATTTCTTTGCCAATGATTCCAAAACCTTAACTACCAACCTCCCTGCTCGCATCGTTGACAAGGTAAAGGTTATTGACCAGAAGTCGGAACAGGCGAAATTTACGGGAGTCGACGACGGAAACAGGGAAACCGTAATGGACGTTACCCTTAAGGAAGGTTTTAAAAACGGATTGTTCGGGAACGCGACAGGGGGATATGGAACACAGGATACCTATACAGCCAACTTGTTTACCGCAAGATTTGATAAAAACACAAATTTCGGGTTGGTGGGCAGCACGTCCAACACTCAGGGGCCTGGTGGAATTATTATGGATGAAGGCGGTCGGGAAGTAATCATTATTAGGGGGGACAACGGAGGAAAAACAACTTCATCCAACATAGGTTTGAACGGGAACACAGAGTTCGACAAGGGAAAAATAAAATTGGGCGGAAGTTATACTTATTACGATTCTGATACCGAAACCAGGACAAACAGAACCAGACAGACGTTTCTGGAAGACAGCTCGTTTATTTACAATCAGTTATCAACCGGAAATAGCAGCAACAAATCCGACAGGTTCAGTGCCTCTCTTAACTGGAAACCAAATAAAAAATTAGCATTGATTTTCAACCCTTCTTTAGACATAACAAGATCATCATCAGTAAACAGGAGCGATTATACCACAAATGGAGTCTCCGGAGTACCGGTAAACGAAGGAAATTCGAGTAACTATTCGGATGGAGTGTCTACGAATTTGGGCGGGGTTTTAATGTTAATGTATGCTTTTGACAAACCGAGAAGATCTCTCTCCTTAATGAGCAACTTTGGTTTGTCAAGCAGCAATATGGACGGTCTTAACCAGTCAACTACAACGAGGTATGACAATAATTCAACGACTATAGATTCTGTAAGACAAAAATCAAATACAATAAGCGATAACTACAACGCCACCATGAGAGCCTCATATACAGAACCATTAAGCAGTAAATACACTATGGAGCTGTCGTACAACATACAATACGGATATAGGGTTTCTGACAAAAACACATACAACTGGAACGCCTTGACAGAAAGTTATGACAGCAAGGATGATGTCTACAGTAACGATTATCAGGATATAAGTTTAAACCAGAACATAGGGTTGAGCATACATAAAATGGAGAAGAAGTACAAATACTCTCTGGGGTTCACCCTGCAGCCGACATATACAAAAAGCACCGGTACAAACAGAGATTACACAAGTTCGGTATTCAACTATGCGCCATCTCTTACTATGCAATATACTCTGAATAAAACTAGTTTTCTGAGGTTATCTTACAGGGGCAGTTCTTCACAACCCTCCATCAGTCAAATGGAACCCGTACCGGATAATTCCAATCCTCTTTATATCAGAATCGGAAATCCGCGACTATTACCGGGATTTAATAATAATCTCTCACTTAGCCTGAATGGCGGCAACAGAGAGAAATATCAAATGTTTGATATTTCTATCGATGGGAGTTGCAGAACAAATTCAATCAGCAATATTTCTGCATACGGTAACGGTGGAGTACAATATTCTGTCCCCGTCAATACAGACCCAATATACAATGGCTCAATAAGGATAATGTACAATTCTCCTCTCTTTACCAAGAAATTTCTTGTAAATATAACCGGTAGTGCAAGTTACAACAATAATCTAAGCTATACTGCTAAAATAGAGGCTGATCCTCAGGCCGATCCAAGAGACGTCACTATAGACAATTTTAAAAACATCGTTACAAATACTACAAACTCACTCTTTATAAGAAGTGGCCTTCGCTTCACCTATAAGTTCACCAAGGCCGATTTCTCGTTAAGTAACAATTTAAGCTACAGAGATACGTGGTACTCAATTGCAAACAAGAGCAAACCGGAAATGTGGAACTACTCAGCATCGGCAAATCTCAACCTGAGACTTCCTTATGATTTTACCATGAACGCAAGTATGGAGTTCTCTGTGAGCAAGGGTTACGGTGGCGAAAGAGACAAACCTTTCACAATCTTTAATGCCGACATTAACAAAGGCCTGTGCAAGAACAAGCTTGCTCTCAAGCTTCGTCTGTACGACATTCTCAATCAAGCGAGGGGAATAAGACGCACAACTACAGAGAACTACATAGAAGACACGGAATTCTACATTCAGAAACAGTACTTCATGCTTTCACTCTCATACAAATTCGGGAAATTCCCCGGAAATTCAAGAGGCATTAGAGGGAACGGCAATATTATGTTATTCGAAAATGCCCCAGAGGGCATGATTATAAGATAGTCACCCCTGCCGCTGCAAGCTTTCTCATCTCAACCTCCGGCCAGATGCTAACCTGCACCTCTCCAATATGCCGTTTCTTGAGCATGAACATGCAAACCCTGGATTGTCCGATTCCTCCTCCTATACTCTCCGGAAGTTCCCCGGCAAGCAGCATGCTGTGAAAAGTAAGTAACGATCTGTCTGTACAACCTCTCTCCTCCAGCTGGCGTATAAGTGCCGCTTTATCTACCCTAACCCCCATTGATGAGATTTCAAATGCACACTGCAAAACTGGGTTCCAAACAATAATATCTCCGTTGATTCCGGAATACCCATCCTCGTTCAAGGTGCTCCAGTCGTCGTAATCCGGAGCACGTCCATCGTGGCGCTCCCCGTTAGATAGTGTCCCCCCTATACCGATAATGAATATTGCACCATACTCCTTAGCTGCAGCTGACTCTCGCTCCCTTGGAGAGAGCCATGGATAGCAGCACAAAAGTTCTTCTGAATGGATAAAAGTGATCTCTGCTGGTAAAACCGGTTCAATTTTAGGACATTGCTCATATACGGCAAGTTCCGTCGCCCTAAGTGCAGAATATATTTTTCTTACTGTATCCTTTAAACGGTCCAGCGTTCTGTCACCGGGCCAGATACGCTGCTCCCAATCCCACTGGTCCACATAAATTGAGTGGAGTGCCGTAAAATCCTCGTCAGGTCTGAGGGCTCTCATGTCGGTGATAATACCACTATTCGGTTCCATTTCGAGTTGTTTAAGTCTGAGACGCTTCCACTTTGCGAGGGAGTGTACAACAACTGCTCTTTTATCTTCCATAGACTTTACGGGAAAAGAGACTGGGCGTTCAATACCGTTGAGGTCGTCATTTATGCCGGTTCCGTCAAGAACGGCTATTGGAGATGATACTTTTACCAGCTTAAGCTGACGCGACAACTCTCCTTCAAATGTCTCCTTGACAAGAGTGATTGCCTTTTCTGTTTTTAAGATTTCTTGTTTCATTTCTGTTGGGTTTTGCACATAAAAAAAGCCCCCCGGGATGCGGGAGGCTTGTCATATATATTGTTAATAATTTACTTGTTTAACAACAATAACCTCCCTGTCCGAATATGATTATTATTCGAATTATTAAAGAGATTATTATTATTCCTTAAAAAGGTCATTCTTCTTTATAGTGTTTTCAGTGTGTAAAAGTATACATTTGTTTTTAATTACCAAAAATTGTTACTATATTTTACTTGTATTTTAACAAAGGAGGATAAATCATGAAAACAGTTTCAGATGTGATTGACAGACAACCCGCAGTATCGGGGAGTTTTTATCCCGCAGACAAACAAAAACTGCATAAGGAGCTCGAAAACATATTTGCTTCTGCAATTCCGAAGCGTTGCAGTAATGTAAGAGCTATCATCTGCCCTCACGCCGGATATATATATTCGGGCGAGGTGGCGGCATCTGCCTTTAATCAGATTGACTCGGACAAAACGTATAAGAGAGTGTTTGTAATTGCATCATCACACCAGGAGTGGTTCGAAGGGGCCGCGGTGTACTGCGATGGTGATTTTATTATGCCTTATGGTACTGTCAAGGTCGACCGCTCTCTGGGGAAGATGCTTGTCGAAAAATTTCCGGTGTTATTTACGTCTGATCGCGGCCCTCATCAGAAAGAACACAGCCTGGAGGTGCAACTCCCGTTTCTCAACCATGTTCTCAAGACTGACTACCAAATTGTCCCTATAATAATAGGCACCTCAGATAAGAATATATGCAGAGAGATAGCTACGGTATTAAAGCCCTACCTTACGCCGGAGAATCTTTTCATAATAAGTTCCGACTTCTCGCACTATCCCAACTATGCCGATGGCCAGAAGGTCGACGATATTACAAAGGAGGCTATTCTTGCAAATGACCCTGATGTTCTCCTTTCCTCAATAAAAAAGATAGCCGATAAGAAAATCCCGCATCTTGTTACAAGCCTGTGTGGCTGGACATCAGTATTGACACTTCTCTATATGACCACCTATGAGAAGTCTCTGGAATACAGGGCCATCGATTATAAAAACTCAGGCGACGTTGAATACTATGGCGAAACTAACAGAGTTGTGGGCTACTGGGGTATTGCTGTTTGTGACATATCATCTCCCCATTAAATAACCCAGACTAAACTAACATTAGGCATATTGCATAATCAATGCCGAATAATCAACAAATAATAATCAACAAAGACCATAATGCCTGATATAACCACACCATCCACAAACCCATCAAATCCATCCCCCGGTACATTCACGTCTCCTGCAGACGGCTTTCTGCTTTCAGAAACAGACAAGCAAACCCTGCTGGACATCGCCCGCGAATCTATACATTCGGCAGTTCTCGGAGGGAAAAAATTCAAAGTTACACCCGATGAATACTCCGATATGCTCAAAGCTACTTTCGGTGCATTTGTAACGCTGCACAACAAAGGAAAGCTACGCGGCTGCCTCGGTCGTATGACCGGCGACCTGCCCCTATACAAGATGATTCAGGAGATGGCAATATCGGCATCACTGTACGACTATCGTTTCACCCCGATAGGACCGGATGAACTGTCAAAAATCGAAATAGAGATATCGGTGCTCTCTCCTATGACCAGAATAGACGATATTACTGAGATCGAACTGGGGAAACACGGCATCTATATTCAGAAGGGTGTCGATTCAGGCGTCTTCTTGCCTCAGGTTGCGACTGAAACAGGCTGGAGTCGAGAAGATTTTCTTGGACACTGCTCCCGCGACAAAGCCGGCCTAGGCTGGACCGGCTGGAAAGGAGCCGATGTCTACGTTTTTACAGCAACCATATTCCAACACTGCCAGAAATGATCTGCCAGTTCTTTTCATAACCCTCATATTATTAGCGGCTTATAAAATGTTTTCTAAAGTTTTTGCGGAAAAATAAAGTTGTAATGTCCTGATAATGAAACAAATCTTAAAACAACTGGCAGATCAATCCCGTTATCTTTTCACCGCAAAATCTGCATGATCCTGCACTGTTATTTGTAGCGACATTTGCATCGATGTCTGAATCAATGCCGGCGTCGATGTTCATCTCTATTACGCGATATCCCTCTCGCTCAACTATTGTTTTTCCACACTTTGGGCAATAGGTGTTCTCTCCGTGAAGACCCGGAAGGTTTCCGATATAGACATATTTAAGGCCTGCTCTTACTGCTGTTTCTTTTGCACTTACCAGGCTTTCGGGAGATGTTGGCCGGAGGTGAGGAAGCTTGTAGTTTGGGAAGAACCGGCTGAAATGGAGCGGGGTATCTGCAAATCCATTATCGGCAAGCCATTCACACATAGCCTTTATCATTTCAGGGTCATCTGTGAGGGAAGGGATAATAAGGCTAGTGATTTCCAGCCATACTCCTCTCTCTTTGAGCGCTTTGAGTGTGTCTAGCACCGGTTGTAGAGAACCACCGGTCAGTTTATGGTATATGGCATCGTCAAAACATTTGAGATCAATATTGGCGGCATCCAGATACGGAATAAGGTCGAGCAGAGGTTGACGGTTAATGTATCCATTTGATATCATGACCGTTTTAACTCCTTGTTTATGTGCCTCTCTGGCAATATCATACATATACTCAAAGAAAACCGTTGGTTCAGTATAGGTAAATGCTATGCTACATATATTGTCGAGAGCTTTGTTGGATGATTTATGGCGCAATGCTTCGGCCACAACCTCCAGAGGCATCATTTCGTAATTCTGTAAATCCGAAGGTGACTTCTGTGAGATGGACCAGTTCTGGCAATTAAGGCATCTGAAATTGCATCCTGCAGTAGCAAGAGAAAATATCTTTGAGCCGGGGAAGAAGTGAAACAGAGGTTTTTTTTCTATAGGGTCCACAGATATTGAGCAGGGATTGCCATAGGCTGTGGTATACAATATGCCGTTATTGTTTACCCTGGTTTTGCAAATTCCGTACTTTCCCACCTTTATAATGCAATTGTGTGGGCAAAGCAGGCAGCGTACCGGACTGGCAGAAAGTGCAGTACCCTCCGAATCACTACCCGAGAGCCTTTCCTGAAAACTTGCCCGATGGCCGGTTTTGTCAGGATTTGCCGGTTTTTCTGGCTTGTATTGATTTCCTGATTGCACGTATGCTGAATTTTCTGTTTATATCACTTAGTATCCATAAGATAACTCCACTTATAAGGGCAGCAAAGAAACACCACACAGAGGTAAGATATTGAGTAAAAAAGATTACGGTTACCAGACACGAAAGGAACATCAATATTCCAAGCATGTGGGTCCTTTTTATACTGGAGACAAACAAAGGAGTGATTGAAGCAATTACATACAGATAAAATGCCGGCATTCTCAGCTGCTCTGGGAAATCGTTGAGATATTGGATATGAAAACCTGAGATTTGCGGATTCACATCGAATGTCAATAAACAAAAAGCATAATAGGCCGATAGTGAAATACCAAGCGCCAGAAGAATCTTGAGTAATTTTCTCCTGCTATCCTTTTTCTCCATAAGAAGCACCGAGAGGGGAATCATGGTGGGCCAGAGAACCTCTGCCATTGTCAAAAATGTGTATGTGCTTATCTTCTGTAGTGTCTCATACTCTTGAAAACGCAGTGAGAGCCACACAAAACCTTCTGCAAATTGCTGAAATGCGAAAACTAAAGGGATAAGTGCGAATACTGTCTGCGAAGGGTTTTTCACCTTCCTGACTGCTAAAATACCTATAGCAGAAATGACTACTCCTCCCGCAAAACTGGCTTCGGCTGAAAAACACATATTATTGCTCCTTTATTGTATTGATTAGTATTAGCTAAATATACGGCAATTAAATGGTTTATCTCTCATTTACGAAATGAGATGTTCCACCCTGGCTTTGACTTCCCCTACAAGATCCTTAGGAGCAATATTTAATTGATATCCTCTTTTCCCGGCACTTACATAAATACTTTCAAAGTTGAGGCAGGTTTCATGTATATATGTGGGGAACTGCTTTTTCATCCCGATAGGTGAACAAGCTCCGCGAATATATCCGGTTACGCCCAAAAGATCTTTCATAGGAATCATATCGCAACTTTTATTTCCGGATACCCTGGCAGCTTTCTTAAGATCCACCTCCTCCGCACCCGGAATCACACACACAAAGTAACCAATCTTATCGCCCTTAAGAACGAGCGTTTTGAACACTCTCTCTACAGGTTGATTAAGCTGTGCAGCAACATGAATTGCACCGAGATCGGTTTCGTCTACCTCGTACGGAATAATTTCGTATTTTATTTTTGCCTTATCCAGCAGTCTTGCTGCATTTGTCTTTTCTACTTTCATAACATGGTATCGGCACAAATAGCCACTGCTCTTACAGGAGAACCGTCACTATCAGAAATCTTCAAAGGGAGACATGAGAATCGGAAAAACTGATTGATTAAAGGTTCCAGATTGCAGAGGTTCTCGATTATCACAATATTTTTCCCAAGTATGATCCTGTGGTTAGGCAAATCCGTAGAAGAGACAGGGTCAGCCGAAATACAATCAAATCCTATTCCTTTCAATTTAAAGGTAGATAACCACTTAGCGGCACCTTCAGAGAGAGTGGGAAAACCATCAAAGTAACTGTCGCTGCCCCACTTCCTGTCCCAACCTGTCCTTAGAAGAACAAAATCGGAGCTAGCAATGCGTACGGCATGGGTTTCCAGATTCTTCTTCTCAATAATCCATCCTTGTCCGGAGGCATCATTCTCGCATTCATCCTGACATTGTCTGACACTCACGTCAATCACGACACCTTTGCCAATAAATTTATCGGCACTGAAATGATCAAGAGTGTGTTTTCCCTTAAGTATATGAGCCGGAGCATCTATATGAGTTCCTGTATGAGTGAAAAATGAGATAAGCTTTTCTGCAAAACCCTCTTTGTCTATAGTGGTTGCATTGGTTATAACCGGAGGTTCAGTTCCGGGAAAAACCGGCATTTCAGAGGAGATTGTTCGAGTAAGATCTATGATTTTCATTAGGTAAATGTATTAAATATTTTTATTAAAGGAAATTCCTTAAATTTCGATTTCAAATGAAAATTTATGAAAAAGTACTTGCGCCCTTTGCTGACAGTGTTGGCCCTGGTTTCAATTTTGGTTTTCTCCGATTTCCTCAATCGCAGAGGGACAGGCAATAACGTCACAAAAACACGGATTGCTATCTTCCGGTTTAATTCAAACCAGCTACAGGAGGAGACCGAAAAGGGACTCCTGAATAAAATTCAAACATCAAAGGAATTTTTGGATGGCCGAATAGAAATCAAGAGATATTGCTCAGAAGGCGACATGCCTACTGCAAATATGATCGCACTTAATATTGTTAACGAGAAGTTCGATATTGTGGCATCTATAAGCACACCGGGACTACAGGTTATGGCTAATGCCAACAAGGAGGGCAAGGTTTTGCATGTATTCTGCGCAGTGACGGACCCTGTTGTATCGGGTGTAGGAATTACCGGAACCGCAACAAACGAGCATCCAGCTCATCTGGTTGGCATAGGAACATTCCAGCCTGTTGAGTCGATAATAAAGATTGCCAGGGAAATGAATCCCAACCTTAAAAAGCTGGGGGTGGTCTGGTGTACTGGCGAAACATGCTCTGAGGCATGCGTGAAAAAAGCCCGTGCCATATGTAAAGAGCTCGGCATAGAGCTTATTGAAATGAGTGTGGAAACTGTGTCGCAGGTTTATGAAGCAGCCCTTGCTGTTGGCGAAAAGGGAGTGCAGGCACTCTGGATAGGTGGCGACAATGTTGTTGAGTCGGCCATTGAGATGTATATAGCAGCAGCAAATAAATATAAGATCCCTGTCTTTACAAATAATCCCAAACACGCCCTAAAGGGGGCCATGGCAAATCTGGGTGCCAACTATTACGAGGTAGGCTCTACCGCAGGAGAGATGGTGGTTTCCCTTATAGAAGGTCTTCCGACAAATAAAATTGAGATAAAAAACGTTGTTCCGGAACAGCTGTTCATTAACGACTCCGTTAGAGCGCTTATGAAAGAAAGGTGGAACTATCCTGATGATTTAAGGGCAAGAAGTACCGACTGGAAAAAGAGATAAAAATTAATATTTTCTTTGATCTTTCCACATCAATTTGCCGTTTGTCCTGGTAGAACCAAAATCTGTGTACTTACCGTCGCCGGTACCACTGAATCCTCCATCCGGATTGCCAATCAACTTGCCTGTTGCATCATACAGTTCGCTGAACATATCGCAGCAATAGGGAGGGATGTAATAAACAACCTCACCCTTGTACTCAAACTGCCAAACCTCCGCAGGTGGATTTCGTACCGGTTCGTTCTTAATCTGTTCAATTTTTTTTGTTATAAGCTCCGGTAAAGCATCCGACCTGTAAAGCTCCTCACACGATGCCAACACAAAAAGGGCCAGCATAAAAAAGGTAATTCTCTTAATCTTTTTCATATTCAACATCTAATTATGATTTCATTTGGTAATTTACTCTATTGATGCATTGTCGGGGATGGTTTTCAGGAAAAAGGTTTGCCTGATATCACCTTTTAGCATAATCAATGAAGACTTGGAACCATCCAAAGATATATCCCCTTTTTCGATTCTTCCATTGCCGTCAGAATCCCACTCTACAACAATATAGTAAAGAGCTCTCTCTTTTCGTTCGATATATTTTATCAAATCTGCGGCGTTACCTGGTACCCGCATACTTACTTTAAAAGGGATCTCCGACGCGCTGAACTTTTTTTGGACTATCAATGTGGCAGGTTTTTCCATCACAAAGATATCATAGCCGTAAAGGCTCACGGTTAAGTCACTGTTTTTAATATTAAATGAATCATATGTCCTGAATTCCAGATTGACATGTCTGTCGTTGCTAAATTTATCGCATGAAACCAACATTAATGCAATTATGCTGATAACCAACAAAATAGACGCCTTCATAATAGTATAAACCCTTTTATTTAAGTTAATTAATAAGTCCGACTAATACTAAGACGCTGAAATCAGTCAAATCGCTGCATGTGTTATGTTAAAATTCAACTGTAATTCCGATTGTGGGAACAATTGTACCCTCTGTCAGCTGGATTCTTTTCATCTGATAGCGTTGCTCACTGTACGGTGCATCGGGATTCAGTATTGTTCCTGTACTCACAAGAACGTCGGCATTACTGAACTTTTTGTTGAGCGCATTCTGGATATCTATATAAATTTTAAGAGCAAACTTGTTAAAGAAGAACTCTTTGTCAATTCTTACATCAAGCTGATTAAACTGCTTTAGATATAGGGAATTATATAGCCCATAGTTGGGATATGCCCGTCCGCTGGCGTTCCAAGCTGCCACAAGAGATGATTTGTCTTCGTCAAGTGGTGTATATGGATTGCCCCCTGAATAACGAAACTTTGCCCCTATCAGAAAGTTTGCAGGTAGTTTGTACCCTGCAGATATGTTCATTATCCTGCGAGTGTCCCAGGTTTTTGCTTTCCACTCTCCGTCGGCCGCGCGGAACTGGCTGCGGAAAAGTGTAACCGAACCCAACAGATTGAATTTGTCTGTAACAAACCACCTGAGTGAAAGCTCAGAACCGTAGGCGCGGCTCCTTATTGTAGATGTAACCTCTTCGTTACCAACAGTTCCATAGTTTATACCTTTGCCTTCAACGGGAATACCGTCGGCTACAGAATAGAGACCATTGAAGTTCCACTTATGAAAAAGTTCAAAAGTAATTTGAAGGCCCGTTCCATTCCTGTAATCGGTACCAATAACAACCTGATCAGAACCGAGATATTTAATATCCTTGTTTGACAGATTTCCACCAGCATCTTTGTAGCCCATTGCTGTGTATGGAGGAAGTTGATAATAGCGTCCGGCACTTGCATTAAGGTAAAACTTATCGGCAACCTCATACGATACCGATCCTCTGGGCGAGAACTGGTTAAACGGATTTGCCATTTGTGACGAATAGCTGTTCCCGTCCACTCGTGCTCCTACATTGGCCGTCAGCTTTTTGTCAGGAGAGACATAGTTCAGATTTGCAAAAAGGGAATATTTGAACATTGAGAGCCTGGTATCGTAATTTATTGTGACCGGGGTTTCAAGAAAGGCCTTTTGATATGTATCGTTCGAATAGTGCGGAACCTCGGCGCCAATACCTGTTGTCAGTCTGAAATCCGATAGTTTTGTAATGTTTTCTGCACGGAACTTTGTCTCCTGTTCTATTGAACGGTATTTGAGAGAGAGATTCTGCTCAGATGACTCATCGTTGTCTTTGTACTTTGTGTTGCGGTTGTTCAGATAACTGTGGCTCAGATAAAGGTTCAATGTGTTGTTCCCGTAATAGTGGCGGTAAATTGTACCTAATGTGAATACCTCTTGTTGAATTACGGGCAGATATGCAAGAATATACTCATTCGACTCCTTTCCTCCGGTATCCTCGTTAAGAGTCATGTCGTCAAAACCTGCCAGTCCAATGAAAATGAGCTCATGCTTGTTGTCTATACGAGTCTTTATCTTGAACTGTGCGTCTGTAAAGGTAGTAAGGAACGGCAACCCGATAGCCTTGAAAAGCAACTGCAGATATGACTGTCTTACCGACACAAGATAGTTCGTCTTTTCTGTGAAGTGCCCGCTTGATGTGATTCCTGCCTCAGATGCTCCCACTGTAAATTTATACCTGTTCTTTACAGGGTCGCCCTCTTTAAGTTTGAAATCCAGGATAGAACTAATACCGCCTCCCCTGGCAACTGGAAAAGAACCGGCATAAAAATCGACCTCTCGTATAAAGTCGGCATCGATTATTCCTACCGGACCTCCGGATGAACCCTGGGTACTAAAGTGGTTTATAGATGGTATCTCTATGCCGTCAAGATAGAAACGGTTTTCAGAAGGGCCCCCTCCTCTTACAAGAAGATCGTTACGGTATCCGCCTCCAGGAGGTGTTCCCACTCCCGGCAGCGTACTTACCACTCTGGAAATATCTCTGTTTGACCCCGGATTTCTTTCAATCTCCTGAACTCCTAAAGTGCGTTGCGAAAGAGGGCTTTCAAACACTCTCCTGTAAGGATCGGCCTTTGGCTTTACAACCACCTGATTGAGTAACATGCTCTCCTCCTCAATCTCTGCTCTTACAAAATAACCCATGGTAGATACCATGAACTCCTCCGATACATACTGGCTGTAACCCAGCAAGTCTACCTGTAGCCTGTATGCTCCCGCAGGAAGTCCATCAATTGTAAACTGGCCCTTTATGTTTGTAGTGGCATATTTAGTACCCTTCCAGACAGAAACTGTTGCAAAAGAGACCGGTTCTCTGGTAATTTTGTCTATAACCTCTCCACTTACGGAAAATGTCTTTACTGTTTCTGCGTTTGCCTGCGATAGAACAAGCTGATTTAAAGAAAGGATTATGAATGTAAATATTTTTATAAGTTTCATAAATTCAGATGGCTAAAAATTGTTATAACGTTATAACTCAATTTATAACAACAGCCTTCCTTAAAAATTGTTCATCTTCATTTTTAAGGAGATGAGACTAACATCCCCAAGGCCAGTATTGCTGTATTCAGATTTAATTCAAACGTGCTTCAGGTGGAAGCAGAAAAAGGGTTGCTTGATAAACTCACCAACTCCGAGGCTTTTCTCAGAGGTCGCATTAAAATTGAAAATTTCTGTGCAAAAGGTGATTTATCTGCTGCAAAAATAATTGCCCGGGACATTCTGAAGGCCAGGTTCGACATGGTTGTATCTATAAGTACTCCAATGTTGCAAGTCATGGCCAGGGAAAATAAGAAAGGGAAAATACTGCATGTATTTTGTGCCGTCACCGATCCGGTTGCTGCCGATGTTGGTATTACAGGTACAGGATATGCCAATCATCCCCCCTACCTGACAGGTATAAGCACTTTTCAACCAGTTGAATCAATATTCAGGATTGCGAGGCAGATGAACCCCGAGCTAAATAAGGTAGGTGTTGTATGGTGTACAAACGAAACTTGCTCTAAGGCCTGTATCGGCAAGGCGCGTGTGATTTGCAACCAACTCGGTATTGAATTAGTGGAACAGACTGTAGAAAAAGACACTCAGGTATATGATGCAGCAATTGCATTGTGTGAGAAAGGGGTCGGCGCACTATGGATTGGCGGAGATAATGTAGTAGAACCAGTCATTGATATATATGTCCAGGCCGCCAATAAATACCGCATACCTGTACTTACAAACAATCCGGTGCACGCATTTAAGGGAGCAATGGCAAACCTCGGAGCAAATTATTTTGAAGTTGGAGCAGCTGCAGGAGATCTGGTTTATTCAATCATAAGCGGAGCTCCTGCAGACAAGACAAACATTAAAAGCGTTGTACCGGAACAACTATTTATAAATGATTCCGTAAGAATCCTCATGAAAGACAAGTGGTTGTTCCCTGAGGAATTACGCGTCAGAACCGATTCCATAGTGGGACAAAAATAACAACTTTGCGATGTATAGAAACACTCGCTATTTATTTACCCTGCTTATTTCTTTTACAAAGGGCTCTGCTCTCTTTTTATCCGATTCGTTAACATAAAGGTCGGCAAGATTAGGAATGCCTCCTGCAAATCCTGCCACTATTCCTGTGTCGAAGTCATTTTTAACCAACGATGGTATTCCGGCTTCTTCTAACTCTTCCTTAAGAATATTAACTGTTATTGTGCTGCCTGTGAAAATTTTAACAATATCTTCTTCTTTTTTCATTCTCAATTTTTTTTATTTACTAAAGTTAACAAAAAAAATTATCAAAATGGTGTTTCACTGCCTGTGTAGCATTCAATTCCATTTGCTCGAAAAAGTGTCTGTATTTCAGTAAGGCTTCTCGCTTTATTGTGATTTTGAGCATCTTGTATAAAATAGGTGTCCCCCGAATAATTTTTATTTAACATTCTATACTTTTCGCGCCCTAAATGGTGCAGGGGTAGAATGTTTATTTCGTTACGGCCCGTCTCTTTTAGAAAAGCCGTTAATGAGTCAATATTCTCCTCAGTGTCGTTAAAGCCGGGAACGAGCGGCATACGGAAGATAACTCTTCCGGGAAACACTTTTGAAAGCATTCGTGCATTTTCAAGTATCTGTGAATTACCGCAACCAGTAGCTTTTTTGTGCTCAATACTGACAAGATGTTTAATGTCGAAAAATATCCAGTCCAGATATGGAAGTATCTCTGTAAAATTTTCCCATGGAACATTACCACAGGTTTCAACGGCAGTGTGTATATATGCGCGATGACATTCCTGCAATATCTCTTTTGCAAAATCAATCTGCAAAAGCGGCTCGCCTCCTGTTAATGTAACACCTCCTCCACTGCCCCAGAACTGTCTGTCTCGCCTGATGATCTCCATAAGTCTGGCAACCGTTATTTTGTATCCACATAACTTGAGGGCATCGGTATAACACTCTTTTACACAATTGTGAGTTTTGCACACATTACATAGTTCGCCGGAAATTTTAAGAGAACCATTCTCAATCTCTATTGCGTTATGCCTGCACGATGCTGCACAATTTCCACAGGCAATACATTTGGAAGAGTAATACATTAGCGACGGTAACGGACTTATTCCTTCAGGATTGGAGCACCATACACAGTTAAGCGGACACCCCTTCAGAAAAATAAGGGTCCTGCAGCCGGGACCATCATGAACTGAAAGACCCTGAATATCGAAAATATAGCCTTGTATACCCAAAATGCTATATGGTAAATTCCTTGCAGGTAACTGCATTCATCTCGGGGTAAGCATCATACCTGCCCATACATGTTCCAAGATCTTCGGAGGTAAATGAAAAATTTGAACAATGTCTGCATTTCTGTGCCTTTTCAAAATTTTCACAGCTGTTGTCGTCGGCATTTATGCTGCTTTTATCTCTTTTGCACATCCCCTTAAAGACATCGGTGGCAAGATAAAATTTACAATCGTAGTGTCTCATATATCAAATTTTTAGCCAATCTGTTCATATTCTGTGCGTGCAATAACTTCATCCTGAATTTGTTTACCCAGCTCCACCCAATACTGTGTAAAGCCAGCTACACGAACCATCAGACCCCGGTACTGCTCCGGATGTTGTTGCGCATCTCTTAGCATTCTGGAATCCACTACGTTAAACTGAACATGGAAAGCCCCTTTGCGAAGATATGCCTTTATCATCTCAAGAAACTTACGGGAACCCTCCCGGCCCATGACTACAGACGGATGAATCTTCATATTCAGCTGAGAATTCTGAGACTGTGAATGGTCGTAGCAGGTTGCAGAGTTAAATAGTGCATAAGGCCCGTTCCTGTCTGTTCCCGGATATGCCGATACCGACCCGTCGGCAAATGTGGTACCGCACAACCTTCCATCGGGTGTTGCCAGAGTCACGGCCCCCATTGGAGCATGTGTAGAGACAGAAATCTGACACGAATAGAGTGGATGGTCGTAAATCGAACGGTAATTTTCACACATGCTGCTGAACCATACCTGCCACTCACGGAAAATGGAGTCAACATACTTGTCGTCATTTCCGTACTTAGGGGCGTCCAGACACATCTTGTGAATTCTCAGCCAATCTTTGTAGTTTTCGGTTTTAACCTGGTCAATAAGGCTATAAGAGCCACTCTCCAGTGCCGAACGGTAGCCGAAATTTGATTCTATTGCAGACTTAAGCTGTGACAAAGTGATCGATTTTTCTTCAAATACATTTTTCTTTATAGATGCCAGTGAATTCACAAGGTTTACACCTCCGCATATTTCCACGTTGAATGTCCTGTTATACCTGCACCCCTTATTGCTGATATCCCTTCCTGTCTCCAGACAGTCCGGTTTTAGCATACTGTTGATAATAGAAGGCGAAACCTTCCCCCATATACTGTGCTGGATGTTGTTTGTAAGAGTTAGCAGTTCCACCGTGTGGCTGAAGAATGCCTTGAATATTGCCCAAATCTCCTCGTATGTTTCTAGTTTTGAACCATGTGCAGGATAGACCCTTATTCCTGTCCGTTTGTCCAGTCCGTCGAACAAAACAGCTTCAAGAACTTTGGGAAGTGAGATAAAATGAACGCCTACACTGGTGGCAGGCGCCGATCCGCCTGGAATGAACCACCTCTTTCCACCAAGATCAAGAGACATCCAGCTCCCGGGAGATGTCTCAAGACAACCGCCAATGGACCAGGCTCTGGCCTCCTCAAGGTGCATGTCCTCTTTCCTGAAATTTTTCATCAGAAAGTCCATTGCAACCCTGTTACTAATCCATGCAGGATATCCTGTACCTATTTTTGTACACTCAACTCCCTTAAGCAAGAACTCTTCCGGCAATTTCTCGTCGAAAAGCAGGCTCAACGTAGGCTGAGGTGTATCACACGACATGGCGGACTCCAAAATAAGCATCTCTAGTTCATTTGCCGCACTCTCCCCCTCTTTGTCCAGCCCGCCAATACACAGGTTATTAAATGTATTCCCACTAAGAACCCCTCCAACAACTCCCATAGATGCGAAGCAATCCAGTTCTGTAAACTTCATGCGCATGCATTCAAGAAGCTCTGTAGTCCTCTCCTTAGTTATAATGCCTTTGTCCATATCCTGTTTCCAGAAAGGATAGAGAACCTGACCTACTCGCCCGGGTGAAAGGCCGGATATTGCATCTTCATTAAGCACCGCTACGTGGAAGATCCATACTAACTGAAGCGCATCGTGAAATGTACGGGGTTTTTCTGTCGAAAGCCATTCCAACCGTTCTGCAATATTGAGATACTCTTCTTTTTGATTCACTTCATTTTCAAGAGTAGCCATAAATTTGGCTTCGCTAGCATAGTTCATTATCCAGACCTGAAGACCCTCAAGCATTGTGTATACTGCTTTGTAAAAGTATAACCTCTCCATGTCCGGATATCCGGCTGAATGGTCTTGTTTCTCTTTACAAATGTTTTTTATCCCCTCAATTCCGTACTGCAGAGGGTAGTAATAATTAATGACCTCCCTGCCTTGCGGAAGAGTATAGCCTGAGTCGAACATACAGATAACTGCACGCATTATCTCCTCTTTTGTACTATAACCTGGGACCAGTTGTTCATATTTATGGCCAACATCTTCTACCGATTTGTTGTACCATTTTTTTGCCGTTTTAATCAAAACCGGCATCTCTTCTTTCCGTAGTCCGAATTTACCGGCAATTGATATTATGTTGCCTACGCTTTTGGTTACATTGCCTCCGCCCTGCCCTATAGTGGTAACTTCGTCGGCACTAGCCTTGCCTGCCTTCTGAGCTTCCTTGTATAAGTCGTCTTCCTTTGAGAGAAAGAAAGCCTCAGACAACCAAGGCATTGGAAATGAACCTCGCAAATAAACAGCTTTTCTCATTGCAAGCAGTTCCCCTGGTAGAATGCATGGAGTCAGGTGACTGAAGCCCGATTTTAATGCTTCTGCTCTTCTTATTATTGGCACGTCACCTTCCAGTTCCTCCCACCTGCGAGTGTACCAATAGGGAAATTCCATAGATGCAGAGGACTTTGTGTCGAAATAAATCTGGCGTGCCTTTTCTACACGCGGTGTAGGATTTTTTTTAGCCTCCCTCGCTTGAACCTCCTCGCGGGGCTTTGTTCCGTAATAATTGTAGATATTTTCTGCCATGACAATTATGTTATCCGGGCGCTGTTGATAATACAAATATACTGTTCTTTTTGAACTCTTCCTGAGCCTTTTTTAGGGAAATTTCCTGAAACCGGATTTTGTCGCCGGGTCTGAGTTGTGCCACCCTTGTAAGATCTACACTGGCAACATTTGCAATACGGGCATATCCTCCGGTTGTCTGACGGTCGGCCATTAGTATTATTGGCTGGCCATTGCCCGGGAGCTGTATGGTGCCCGGGGAGATTCCTGCTGAAATAATATCGTGACCTCCTGCACTCCCTTCTCCCGTTTTGATATTTATGGCCGGCCCGGATAGACGAATGCCCATTCTGTCGCTCTGTCCTGTAATCTGGTATTCAGAAGTGAGGAGTGTACGTATTCCATCAAAATCCAGCCTTTTTACCTCCGGACCCGGAATAATTCTTATTGGTTGTTCCGATTGATAATCCGGTATATGAAATTGCTGTTGGCTTTGCTGTCTGGCAATAATCCCACTTATGCCATATGTATCGGTTGTTCCAAGTGGGATTCTGTCTCCTGCAACCAAAGCACGGCCGTTCAGCCCTCCAATTTTTGCACGCAGATATGTCGAACGACTCCCCATCACCAACGGGACATCCAAACCTCCGGCGAACGCTATATATGCCCGGCAACCATAGCCCAGAGCGGAAAATGTAAGTCTGTCTCCCCCATTGACGCTGATGTCAGCATACATGGGAACTGCCTTGCCATTGACAAAAGGGGTCATACCCGCCCCGCAAACCGAGAAAACGGTGTCTGCCGAAAAAAATATTTCCGGACCAATAAGGGTAGCTTCAATGGCAGCAGCTCCGGGTTCGTTTCCGACTATGATATTGGCAAGCTGTAGCGAATAAACATCCATCGCACCCGAAACAGGCATTCCGAAACGTTGGTAGCCAACCCTTCCGCAATCCTGAATGGTGCTGAGCAATCCCGCTTTTTCAATAATTATTTCGCTCATCTCAGATCGTTTTTAGCATGTACCTCCCATTTTCCACCTCAGCTTTTATTACATTGTACTCTGTCTCTGTTACAGGCACAAATCGAAGAGTGTCACCCATGTTGAACAGAAACTCGGGTTTTCTATGTGCATCAAACAGTTTCAGAGGGGTCTGCCCTATCAGCTGCCACCCTCCCGGGCTCTCGATTGGATAGATTCCGGTCTGTTGGTCGGCAATCCCCACTGCTCCTTCTGGTATTTTAAGACGTGGAGTCTGCTTGCGAGGCATAGCAATCCTTTGGTCCATTCCGCCCAGGTAGCAGAACCCCGGTGTGAAGCCAAGCATATAAACAAGATAGCTTGCAGATGAGTGAATCTTTATAATATCATGGGCCGACAACTTATTATGTGTTGCAACATCTTCAAGGTCTGGCCCGTACACGCCACCATAAGTAACAGGAACAAGGATGGTTTTCGTTTCGCTCATGGCCGTTTCCTCTTTACCAGCCACAAGAGGAACTAATGCCTCTTTAAGTTTATCAAAACCTGTAATTGCCGTATCGTAGCAGATCATCAGTTCGTTGTAGGAGGGAATAAAGTCGGTTATACCAGATATATTTTCCTTTTCAATTCTTGCAAGTAAGGCTGTAATAGTCCGGTTAATCTCAACCGAAATCTCACTCCCTGCCTTTATGATAATTGCGGAATCGCCCGCTGGCAAGAATTCTGCGCCGCAGTATGAGGTATTCATTTGTATATGTGCACTTTAAAAGTCACTAAAATTCTTTTTTAGTTTCTTGTTTTGTTACTTGCTTATTATCTGATTGTTACCACTTATTGCGGCGCAGAATTCCACCGCCACCTCGTTGTCGCCATGTACACATATAGTATCGGCCTGTATTGGTATAATCTTACCGTTCACAGTCTCAACCACATTTTCCTTAACTATCCTGATAACCCGGTCAATCATCACCTTGGTGTCATGAATAACCGCTCCCGGAATGTTCCGCGAAACAAGAGATCCGTCGTCGTTATACGCCCTGTCGGCAAAAACCTCAGAAGCATAAGCCAACCCAACCTTTTTGGCGGCATTTATCAACTCCGACTGCGATAACCCAACTAAAATGAGCGAGCTGTCAATATCTCTGACTGCCTTGGCTATAACCATCGCCATATCAAAATCTGACGCAGCTGAATTGTACATCGCTCCGTGAGGCTTCACGTGCCTGAGTCTGCCACCCAGGGTTACGGTCATGCTTTTCAGTGCACCAACCTGATAAAGAATAGAAGCCCTCAGCTCATCGGGAGTAAGAGTCATTGGCTGACGACCAAAATTTTTAAGGTCGTGATAACCTGGGTGGGCTCCTATTGAAACCCCATGTTTCAATGCAAGCCGGATTGTTTTTTCAATTGTCAGGGGATCACCCCCATGAAAGCCGCAGGCGATATTGGCCGATGTAATGTATGGCATGACAGCCTCATCGTTGCCAACAATGTTGCCACCATAGCTTTCGCCCATATCGCAGTTTATGTCTATTTTCATATTGCTGAATATCATATCGTCAAAAAAACATAGAATCGTCAAAATATTCCAAAAACATGGAAAAGGCTTCGCAACCCCAATCCAAGAGCAACAAGTACAACCAGAATACCAATCGCATTTGATAGTAAAGAGTTGGTATTAGTTCCCATAACTTTTTTACTGTTCACAACCCAGAGCAGGTAGATTGCAATCACCGGCAATAATATCCCGTTGGCAGCCTGAGCAAAAATTATTGCCTCGATAGGTTTGAAGCCTATAACAGAAAATGTTACACCGGTTAAAAGAATCAGTATCCATACGGCCCTGAACTTCCACGATTTGAGGTCCTTCTTCCATCCTAGTATTCCTGAGGTTGCATAAGCAGCAGCCAAAGGGGCGGTTATGGACGAAGATATCCCTGCGGCGAATAATCCTGCTCCTATGAAGTACTTGGCCCAGCTGCCCAGTACTGGTTCCAGCTGTACCCCAAGATCAGAACCGTTTTTTAGAATGAAGTCCGTTCCGAAAAATGCAACTGCCGATGTTATGATAATGGCAATGGATATCAGTCCGCCAAGGATTACAGAAACCGAAATATCAAGACGTGCTTCTGGCAAATCTTCGGCATTTTTCCACCTCTCCTGTACTGCTGAAGCATGAAGAAACAGATTGTACGGCACTACCGTGGTTCCAATCAGGCCGACCAAAGCGAGAAGCGACCCGCTTGGTATTGTAGGGACAAACATACCTTTGAGAATGTCGGCCCATGGCGGTGAGATTACCAGGGCCGTTGTAAGGAAAGTGAGACTCATAAGAATTACCAGCCCAATCAACACTCTTTCAATTAGTTTATAACTCCCTAAATATAGAATGATAAAGGTTACAACGCCTATTATAATTGACCAGAAGCTAATATTGAATCCGGATTCCATAGTGAGCGATTGCATTCCAAGTGAAGCACCTAGCAGATTTCCGGTTTCAAAGGCAGCATTTCCTAATGCTATTGCAGAAATTACCAGTATAGCTGTTACCACTTTAACCACCGGATTCGAAAAATGTTTTCTCAGGGCCTCTCCCAGACCCTGTCTTGTAACAATACCCAGACGTGCCGACATCTCCTGCAAAACTATTGTTGCAATAATTGAAAAAACCAAGCCCCAGAGAAGAGCATAGCCAAACTTAGCTCCTGCAAGCGAACATGTTGTTATAGTACCCGGACCGATAAAAGCTGCCGTAACCAACGCACCCGGCCCAAATTTGAAGCGAAGCGGTTTTTTCATAGTCTGTCATTTGAAATTTCTCACTAAAGATATGAAGAAAATCCATTGTAAAAATAGAGTGGCTACAAGATTCGTAATCCCATTATTTGCACTAATTTTGGGATTATAATCCCATATTTATATGTATAATTTGGATTATACCAAAAAGAGGTATAAATTCGAGCAAATTTTGCATTATGATCGAGCGAGAATTACAGTCAGTTATAGAAGGCAAGCTGTTCAAGGGAAAAGCAATAATTATCATGGGTCCGCGTCAGGTTGGTAAAACTACTCTTTTAAACCAACTTTCAGAAAAAATTAAGACTCCAATACTTGTACTTAACTGCGATGAACCTGAAGTAAGGGAGTTGCTCACGGATGCCAACTCCGTAAAATTGCAGTTATTAATTGGAAGTCATAAAATTGTAATGATTGACGAAGCTCAAAGAGTAAAAAATATTGGATTAACCCTGAAGCTTATCATTGATAATTTTAAAGATGTTCAGTTAATTGTAACTGGATCATCCTCTCTAGAACTTGGAAACGAGATTAATGAACCCCTGACAGGACGCAAATTTGAGTACACTCTTTTCCCACTATCATCTAAAGAGTTGATAAAAGAAAAAGGGTTTCTGACTGAAAAACAAATGTTTGAATCTAGAATAATTTATGGTTCTTATCCCGATGTAATTAATAGTCCTCAGGATTCTAAAGAATTGTTAATGAATATAGCCGAGAGCTATTTGTACAAAGATCTTCTTTCTCTGCAGGATATCCGCAAACCTGCTCTTCTGGAGAAACTTTTAATTGCGCTGGCTCTACAGATAGGTAGCGAAGTCTCTTATAATGAGGTTGCTCAAACGATACATTCAGATCATAAAACAGTCGAAAAATATATAGATCTGTTGGAAAAGTGCTTTGTAATCTTTCGTTTAAACGCGTTTAGCAGAAACCTTAGAACGGAACTGAAAAAAAGCAAGAAAATATATTTTTGCGATAATGGGATCAGGAATGCTGTACTTCAAAATTTCTCGCCCCTCTCATTGAGGGCAGATGTTGGAGCTCTTTGGGAAAATTATTTTATAAGCGAACGGTTAAAGAGTAACAATTACTCTATCCGTTTTGTAAATAGCTACTTTTGGCGTACAACTCAACAGCAGGAGATCGATCTTATAGAAGAGGCTGATGGACAGATTTCTGCTTATGAAATGAAGTGGAACGAGAATAAAACAAATTCTTTCCCTCAGAGTTTTCTTAAGTCATATAACATAAAAGAGGCAGTTACAGTAACGCCAAAGAATTACCTGGACTTCTTGTAGAGAAGAATCTACTTTGCCAGTTTATGGTCGTTTGCGAAAATATCAAGAATCCTTTTATCGTTTCGCTTGTCCGGCACCGTCGATCCAAAAGAGGGACCCGGATAGCCAAGTTTGATAGCCATCTCACCTTTAATATCAACCATTATTGGATCTGTTACAACCCAGTCACAGCTGCATGAAGAATAACAGGGCCAGAAGTATCCTGTGTAGACTATCTCGTTGTTTGCCTTTACAGCAAAAGGCACTCCAAATACCGAGTGCTTGATATTATTGATTGCAGTCTTTGCCTTGTCTGAAATTTTAAATACGTATTTACTTGAGTCATACGATAAAAGCTCGGAATATTCTATTAGGGGTGTTGCCTTCGTAACAACAGTGGATTCGTCAATCTTGTTTGTGTTTCCTACTGTTTTATACGACTCCAGCAGATAAAGTTCCACATAGCCGGTAACCGGACCTGTCGTTTCGATTTTTTTGCAGCTAATTGCAAAGAAACTGATGATTGCAATCAAAGACATCTCAATAAATGAGAATAAGAAGAGTTTCCGTATCATATAAAAAACAATTAGTCGGCTTTATTGACGCTGGAGCCGCCAGTCAGCCTTAATGACAGTTGTGGATTTCCCTTGTAACGCACTCTTGTTCCACCCGATCCGTCAACCTCAAGACTTTCGCTAACATTAAGCTCTGCCGAGGCACCGCCTGACATGTCGGCGCGGCATTTTCTTGATTCAAGCGCGAAGTGTTTGTGGTCACTGCCACCCGATGAGCTGATTGATAAATATTCAGCAACTCCCTCTATCTCTGAGCGCGACCCTCCCGACATGCTTAAGTCAAGGGAACCAAGCTGAACTTTACCAAAGACCTTACCTCCACCGCTCAGGCTAACTTCCAGTTCGTCTGCGTTCCAGCCGTTGTCCAGGTTAATGCGACCACCGCCGCTCGAAGAAATTCTGTCAAGATTTTTGCACGAAAGGTGAATTTTAACGTTCGGCCTGCCGGAAAAATTTATGCCGTTTTCTCTGTAAATCTCAAGAGTTTTTCCCTCAATATCCACAATAATATAGTTCTGGATATTTTCGTAAGTTTCAATACTCAGGCTTGAAACTGAGTCCTGAGTAAGAATAAGTTCAAACCCACTGGCGACAGAAACATTATCGAATTCACCAATATTAATTTTCTTAGCTATATAGTCACCGGAAGGATGAACAGAGACAAAGCCCACATAGGAGCATGATGATACTGCCATACTTAATATTGCAGCAAAAAAGAAAATTTGTTTTTTCATAGGAAAATTTTTAGTAAAAAATGATGTTTCAATGTAATTTAGACGTAATAATCCTCAAAAAGGTTGCATCGTTTTTAAAAAATGTCAATTTGCTGTTTCCAAAAATTCAATCAGTTTGGCGATGTCATTCTGATCTTCGTACTTTACCCTGTTTTCCCTTACAAATGAATTGAATAAAACCTTCTTCTTATTGTAGAAATTCTTTATTTGCTGCATGCTCAGAAACCTGTGTAGTTCCCCGTTTTTCTTTATCAGATAATGCGTCCTTGGTTTTGTTGTATAACCATCCGGAAGTTCCATGTTATACAACAATCCTCCAACATTAATAGAAGATAATGATATTGACGCTGCTGTATGTGATACCCCTCCATATGCCGCTGGTTTTCCGGGAGGTATTACACTGCATGTATACTCTGCATATAGCTCGCAGCTGCTTGCCGTATCCTTGGCATTAAGGTACAGCAACTCAACAAACTTATCGTTAAGAACTACAAATTTCCTTCCCTCTATAACCACAGAATCTATAAGTCCTATTTCCGATTTCCCTATCGCCAGTATCTGGTTTTTCTCGTCGAACAACATCTCCTCAGTAATCGAATTATAATTGAGCATATACTTATCGCTGACTCCGCTTTTCATATATACAACGCCCGGCTTGAAGTGTTGAAAGACATAATGGAATATAAAGACATTCTTGTTTTGCGCATAACCTGTCGCAAACAACAAACTTAAAGTCAAAATAAATAATAACCGTTTCATGGTAATATGTTTTAGTTTTGTTTTTCTTTTGCTTTTCGGTAGAATTCGGGAAAGTTGCCCCCTGTATTCTCCAACATTTTTTCGAATTCAGGTACTGTTTCGTAATAGGTGCTGACCGGCACAAAAAAGGCGTTGTTCAGACTGATTTTATTCCCGTTTGCATTATTTCGACTAAATAAATCTGATTCAATGCCCCTTAGCAGAGAATCCTTTTTTTGTCTCATCTTCTGTATATCTGCGCTATAATCAGAATAAATCTCCTTCAACCGGAAGCGGGCAGCAAGCATTTTAGCATTGTAAAGATCCTGCGCCTGCCACATTTTAAAAGCCTCCCCAATTAAAGAGTCCCTTTCGGACGATTGAATAAAAGCCGACGATCTTAGCCAACGCAAAACCCCGGCCCGCTCCACACAAACCGCAAAGCCCTCGTTGAATTGCGAATCACCCTTTACATAAAGCTGTTGATGAGCCAGTTCATGAATTATAAGACCGGCCAGGCTTATAGGGTCCCTTTGCAAATGAGTGCTCAACACAGGATCGTTGTACCAACCCAAAGTAGAATATGCACCTATTGGGGAGACATATACATCAAAACCCTCTTTCTCCATTTTTGCAGCAAACCGGAGGGCTGCCTTTTGTGAAAAATAGCCTCTGTAAACAACACATCCTGCTACAGGGAAACACCATGTTTTTGGTTCCACCGAAAATTCGGGTGCACAATAGACGTTCCATCCAAGATGCTCTCCCTTAATTTCAGAATAGAGAGTATAACTCTTGTTAGCCGGCAGCCCCAACTCTCTTGAGGCAAACTCCCGAATATCCAGAACCATTCGCAGTTTATCCCTCGATACACTATCCAGCTGGTTTTTCCTTAGTATTTTTTCTATAGGAACCCTCGCTCCCATTACACGGAAGTGACCAGCTGCAGCTTGTGAAAGATAACACATATTTGTGCATCCGCTGAGTGCCGTTAACAGAAATATAGATAAAACTAAAATAAGGCTGAGCTTCATATTCGTAAAGTTAATTACTTTATTTATTCATTTGCAACGAAATGACACCATTTATCATCTATAGTATAGTATCACTCATACATTTTACATAATTATAACTTTTTAATTCTTGTATTTATGAAGACAGGCAGAATAATTTTAGTTACGCTCTCATTAGCCACTCTTTTTTTAACCGGATGTATAAAAGAGGCATTGCTTCTAGACAAGCTACGGGGGGAGTGGGAAATAGACAAAGGTGAGTGTCTGGTTACAACAAATGCCGATGTTACCTTTTTAGATTTTTATTCAAAACCATGGATCGGAACTGTTACGGTTAATGGTGTAGAACAGGATTTCACTGACAATCGTCTATCAACATCTATACACCCAACTTTTCGTTTAACTCCGGACATATATCTGCTTTTCTCAGGGTCACTTGCAAAGCTGGCTTACAAATATAAAATATATGAATCTTCAATAAACTGGAACATTATTAAAACCGGAATTATCAACACAGAGTTGACTTTCACTACAACAGACAACAATATAGTTAATATCAAAATAGACTTAAAGGCACCGATGACTACATTGAAGAAAGGTGTCGAGTATCCGATATGGGACAACAGGTGGTTTCAGGAGCAAGCCGTTAATGATCTGAAATTTCTCTCCCCCACCCGAATTTCAGGCTATATTGCATTGGGTGATATCATGTTCTCTTTCACCGGCACATGGTCCGCCAGTTCATCGAAAATAACCCTTAAAATGAAGCCGGAATATTTTAATGACAAAACAGTACAGACCCACAATTATTTCTGTAATGGTCAAGAACTTACCCTGTTCAAAAACATCGATTACTATAAAACCGAACTTGAAGGAGCAATTCCTTTAGACAAAATTGCTACGGTTAAGCAGGTGATCCATTATAAAAGAAAGAATTAGTTTGGATTAGAACATTAAGATCCATACCGGTTTATTCTCCCTTAAGTATAAAATATTTTATTGCATCACTTATGGCTTTATCAATAGGCTGATAAGTAACATGTAGATCTGCAACCGACTTTTTATTGGAATAGAAATTACTTATACAAAGAATCTTCATATTGACCGGACTAATACTGGTTTTAATATTGAAAATCCTGATAATGTCTCCTATGAATCCTAAAAACAACAATACAAAAGCTGGAATTTTTATCATCAGCGGGTTCCGTTTTGTCTGGGTGTTCAATTTTTCAAAAAACTCCCGATAGCTCAGGTTTTCATTTGCCAAAAGGTATTTTTCACCATTTATACCTTGCGACAAGCTTTTAATAATTCCATCTGCCACATCTGCAACGTGAACAAAGTTCTTTCCTCCCGGAGGATAAAATATTACAGGCTTCTTCCAGAACATAGTGATTATCTTTCCTGAACCTGGCTTTGAGTCATACGCTCCCAGCATGAATGTTGGATTGACAATAATAACATCCGTCCTATGATTGTTTGCCAGCAGATAGTTTTCGGCCTCTCTTTTACTTTGTGCGTACAAAGAGTTGTCAAAAGGAGCCCTGATACAGGCAAGTTCCGAACCTGAATAACCATGGAAATCATCTCCCCTTTTCCTGGAACCGTATCCCAAGGTGTTAGCAGTGCTTACGAATATGAATTTCTTGATATTACACCTTACTGTTGCTTCAAACAGGAGAACCGTTGCCTCGTAATTGATTTCGCGATAATCTGAATATCTGAGCAAGTTCTGACTCGTTTCCGCAGCAACGTGAACAATATAATCGCAATCCATCAGAACCGGGACCAACTTTTCAACAGAATCGTCTGTTAGACAACCCTCCACCAACTCAAGGTTTTTGCTTATGGAACCATGATATTTCGCTCTGTTTCTGACCAATCCCATTACGTAGAAGCCTCTTTCTAGTAATATATTAACCAGATTTGTCCCAAGCAAACCATTCGCTCCAGTCACAAAGATTTTTTCCATCTGTTATGTCCAATAATTTAACAATTGATTACTTCTCTTTTTATTGCTCTTGTCATCATGGGTAACCTTATCCAAATAGGAAGCAGGTGTAACATTAACCAACTAAAATAGTTGACCATGATTACAGTATCTCGGTTAAATAGTTGTGTAATACAATATTTTGCTACTTTCTCCGGCTCCAGAAGGGTCAGCTTTCCCAAAAAACCCTGTTTTTCAATCCGGCTGGTAATCTCGTCATTCGTCTTCATAGCACCCGGATTTACAACACTCACAAACACATTTGTATCTTTCAACTCTTCGTAAAGTCCACGAGAAAACGAATGGACAAATGATTTTGAAGCAGGATAAACGGTTTTGTAACCGATAGGCGAAAAGGCCGCCATACTGGAAACATTAAGAATATAAGACTTTGGTTGTCTCATAAGATTGTGCAAAAGCTGATGAGAAAGAATTGATGTTGCAACTACATTCAATTGCATGATACTGTTAATGTAATTTACATCTGCATCAATGAACCTCTTACTCCCTCCCATTCCGGCATTATTTATCAGAAGATTAACAGAAAAATTCCGGTTGATCCATTCCGACAACATAAGGACATTTTCATTAACTGTAAGATCTGTTTCGTAATAGTGAGCTTTAACATTGTACTCCTTGCCTATTTCTTCGGCCAATTCTGCAAGATTCTGATTAGGAAGGCTAACCAGAATTAAATTAATATCCCTTCTAGCCAGCTCAAAGGAAAATGCTTTTCCCAGCCCCTGACTGGCACCTGTGACAACTGCAAATAGCTCTTTTGAATTTAAATCATCTGACTCTGACATTTTTTCTAATTTTTCTTTTGCTGATATTAATGTTTTACAAAGCAAAAGTATAGGGCAAGCCTGGAAGAAATGTTCAGAATTATAAGGTAGAACTCCTTTTTTTGAATTCAGACGGAGTTTGTCCGGTTATTTTCTTGAAAGTTGTATTAAACGATGTCTTGGAATTGAATCCCGACTCATAAGCGATACCCAGAATGGAAAGATTGTCCTTTTTGTGATCCAAAAGTAATTTTTTGGCCTCCTCTACCCTGAATTTATTGATGAAATGGAAAAAATTCCCGTTAAAACCGGTATTGATCACATACGACAACTGATGAGGTGTGACAGAGAGTAAATCTGACATTTTTATCAGATTCAACTCGCTGTCCAGATAGGGTCTGTTAAGTTGCATAACATCATTGATCCGCCGGACAATTTCAGCCAGATCTTCGTCCGTCATAAGTTTCCTTTTGGCTCCGGATACAAACTCCTGCTGATTTATAGAAATCAGTTCTCGCCTGTGTTTTTCGTCTACCGGGTAAATTTCCTTTTGTTTCAATGAATAATAGGCAATAAAAAAAATGACAGTCAGTATGAATAAATTGAGCTGAAAATTAAGGTCTGCAGTGTAATAGATTATATTATAGCCGCTTATTACTATACACATTATTGCTGTCAGAACAATAATGTACTCAAGCCAGTTGAGATTTATCCCTTTTGTATCGGAAGAGAATAACAAGATCTTCTTTTGATGATTCCGTATAGCGAGGTATGAAATACCGGTATATAACATGGCTTGAAAAAGAATAATAGCTAAAATCAATATCCTGATTACCTCCTTATTCTTCCAGTCTCCATAATATTCAATTGAAATAGCTATAAAATAGATAGCAGGCAATATCGCATATATTAGGTCTTTGAGTCGAAATTTGTACAGGGGATTTGTGAAGAGAATGACACTGAAAAAGAATATCGGGGGCGAAAGAAACTGAATAAAACGCACAATGAGAACAATATTGCCGCTTGCAGCTTTCATATCTGTAAGCAGCAATATCTCTTCCATCCAAAAGGATGCCCAGATGAGGAAAGTGACTCCAAGCCAAAAGTTGGCCCTTTTGTTGACCTTTAACGGATTCGCAAATTTTAGGAAAGAGAGAGTTATAAGCGATCCGAAAATCAGCATTATTACTATCTGACCCATCTTTTTATCCTGATTTTTAAATTTTCTGCCATTATATATACCACGGGAACTATAATCAGCGAGAGTAGCATAGAGCTGGTCATTCCTCCAATCAACACCCATCCCAGACCACTTTTCCACTCACTTCCGGTGCCATGCGAGAGAGCTATCGGCAACATCCCCACAACCGTAGAGATTGCCGTCATGAGTATTGGCCTCAGACGCAGATGAACAGCAGTAATAAGAGCATCCTTAAGCTCCTTGCCCTCTTTCCTGAGGGTGTTGGTGAAGTCCACCACAAGGATGGCATTCTTCGCCACCAGCCCCACAAGTATTATCATTCCTATTATACTGAATATACTAAGTGACTGCTGCGATAGAGCAAGTGCGTATAATGCCCCTATGATTGAGAGCGGAATTGAAAAGAGAATTACAAACGGATGGAGGTAGCTCTCATACAAAGCAACCATTATAAGATACACAAGCACGATTGCAATAAGCATGGCGGCACCCAGACTACCAAAGGCATCACTCTGATACTTAAGGTCGGCTTCCGGAAGGTAGGTAACTCCCTCAGGGAACTTTGTGTTATCGAGAAGGGCGAAAATATCCTTCCCAATATCTCCGACTGTTCTTCCCAAAGCCTGTCCCTCAAGAACTATTGAGGAGATTCGTCCGTATCTTTCCAGCTTTGTCGTACCATCCTGCTCGCTAATGTCTGCAATTTGTTTCAGCTTGACGGTTTGTCCAAAGTTGTTTACAAAAGTGAGGTTCTCAACATCGGAGAGAGACTGACGGTTAAATGCATCCAGTCTTACATTAATGTCATATTCAAATTCACCCGACTGGAACTTGCTGTCGTTGTTTCCACTGAACGATGTCTGTATGGTTGCCCCAACAATCTCCGGGGAGAGGCTCAGTCTTGCCATTTTGTCCTTGTCCAGCTTGATGACAATCTCGGGAATGCCCCCTTCGATGCTCAATTTCACATTGTTTGCTCCAGGCACCTTTGCAATTGCCAATCTCATTTTCTCCGCAAACGCATAGAGGGTGTCGGTATTTGCAGACTGGAACACAATCTGGATAGGAGCTTCATCTGCCCCTCCTACCATACTCACAACAGAAGAACGGACCTTTATATCTGTAAAATTCTCATTGAGTTCCCTTTCCAGCCGTTTAATAAACAGGGCCGACGATATATTACGGTTGTTCTTATCGGTCAGCTTAATGTTTATTTCAGATTTGTAGTTACCGCTTTGAGACATAAGTATACCAGACACACTACCTACAGTTGTGTAGAGCTTTGTAACCTCAGGCTTCTTGCTTATCACATCCTCTATCCTTCTGGTGAGGGCATTATTCTGTTCAAGAGTATAGCTCTTAGGATATTCTACCGATATAATACACTCGCCCACATCGCCTACATTTATGAACTCACTCCCTATAAACCCCGCGGCAGGAAGCATCAATGAGCTTATAAACAGAACGGTGGCAACAGCCATAGTTGCAAATTTATGTCGCAGCGACCATCCCAGGATTTTTAATATAGCCTTGGTAAATATGTCTACTCCCGCTTCAAATACCGATATTATTCTCCCCCACAGTGTTTTTTTGTCGAATCTCTCAAGCTTTGAAAACCTTGATGTGAGCAACGGAACAACGGTGAAGGCCACAAGCAGGCTTATCATTACCGTTATTACTATTACCATTGCAAAAGGTGCAATTATTGGTGTAATCATGCTCTCCGACAATGCCACAGGGAGGAACACCACTACAAGCACCATGGTAATTGAAACGACGCTAAGTCCAATCTCCTTTACAGCATCAACAGTAGCCTGCATTCTGGTTTTGCCCATCTCCAGATGTCGGTAGATATTTTCAAGAACAACAATCGCGTCGTCCACAAGCGTACCAATTACCAGCGACATAGCCAGCAGGGTCATAAGGTTAAGCGTATAACCGAAGACCTCCATTCCAATAAATGATCCGATCAACGAAAGAGGAACCGCAATCATGACAATAATTGCATTTCTTATACTGTGCAGGAAAAAGATCATAATAATTGTAACCAGCACAATAGCCATCAAAAGATCCTTCGCTACAGATTTTGCAGCATCCAGGATTACGACAGAACCATCTTGTGAAATTGAAAATTTCATATTCACCCCCTCATACTGCTTCTCTAGCTTGGTAATCTCCTCCTTTATTGCACTACAGACTGTAACCGTGTTGGCATCATCCTGTTTTCTTATCTGCAGCCCCACAGACTGTGCCCCATTCACGCGATACAGCGAGGTCACATCTTTTTCGGTATCTATAACCTCCGCAATGTCCTTAAGCTTAACAAGTGATCCGTCGGGCTTCTGAGCGATAGTGATTTCAGCTATGTCAGTTACCTTCCGGTACTTTGAGGAGATTCTTAAAAGGGTCTGACTGGTTGAACCGGAAATCTTGCCTGCAGGAAAGTCTATGTTTGATGTCTGTATTGCCTGCACTACCTGCAAGATTGACAAATTATAGTTATCCAGTTTATTATGGTTAATATTTACCTGAATCTCCCTCTCGGTACCCCCCAGCATGGTTATCTCACCAACTCCATCGAGTTTTGTGAGGGATGGTTTTATGCGGTAGTTGAGCTCGTCGTAAAACTTAGCAGCTGGCATATCTGAACTTGCACTAAGTATCATTACCGGGAAGTCGGTCATAGAAAACTTGGTGATTACAGGTTCACGAACCTGAGGTGGCAACAATCCTCTTATCGATTGCACCTTCCGTACTGCATCACTCACAATTGCATCTACATCGGCTCCGGTCTTAAGGGTTACTATAACCACAGATACCCCCTCCTGAGAAACCGAACGGATTACATCTATGCTTGGGAGTCCCGATATTGCCTCCTCTATCTTTTTTGAGACACTGTTCTCGACCTCAAGCGGACCCGCCCCCGGGTATACTGCCGATATTGTAAAGACAGGAGATGAAAATTTAGGAAACAGCTCATAATTGAGCGAATTGAAGCTCATGTACCCAAGAAACAGGATTGTGGTAAAAAGTACCACAATAAGCGTGGGTCGCTTTATAGATATATCTGATAAATTCATAACTCTCAAATCATTTGTTTAATACCCTTACCTTAGTACCATCCTGAAGATTAATCTGTCCGGAGAGAACAACCTTTTCGTTTATTCCCAGGCCTTCAGTTACCAATACCTTTGTATCGTCTATAGAGGTAGCAAGAACCTTTCTCGATATCACGGAGTCACCCTGTAACAGATATACCGATGCATTGTTAATGCTTCCTGTAATGCACCTGCGTGGTATTGTAACTCCCTTATATGAAACAACATCAGAAAATTTTACCTTTCCGCTTAGTCCGCTCCTCAGGTTTATGTCCTGGTCAAATATCCGTATCTCTGTATCGTAACGTCCAGACATATCTGCAACAACACCCACAGTCTGCACCTCTCCTTTTAAAACCTTTCCCTTAATGGCATCTAATGTCAGTTCTGCTTTCTGTCCCCTGCTTATCTTATTAAGGTCATTTTCTGCAAGCTTCACCAAAAACAACATCCTGTTTCTCTCCAGAACAGAGAATACCGAAACAGTGGGCAGAAGATTGTCCCCAACTTCAATCATTCGTTTTGCAATTACTCCATTTACTGTGGATTTTATCTCTGTGTTTTGAAGTTGTTTGTGTGCCGCTGTATATGTGGTCTGAGCATTCTGAAGATTTAGTCTTGCTGCCTCGAGCTGCTGTTGGGTAATCGCATCGCCTCCTGCCAGCTTGCTGAAACGGGAATTGTCTCTCTCTGCGTTCTCAAGATTGAGTTTTGCAAGTTTGTACTGGCTCTCCACAACCTCCTTTTCTACTTTTACAAGCGTCTGTCCAACAGAGACATGATCGCCCGGTTTTCCATATACATAGACAACTTTACCTGCTGTCTCGGACAATATATTAATCTCTGCACCAGACTTGGTTACACCGTTCTCTTCAATAGAAACCGACGACTCCTGAACTTCCGGTGTTATTACCTCTATCGGTATCACAGAGCTGTATTCGCTCATCTGTTTTAGTTCTGTATCCATTTTGGCCTTGTTGCCGAATAGTCTGAAAACCACTAGTGCTACTATCACCAGGATTATCAGGATAATTGAGTATTTCTTCAAGATTTTCATGTCTGTGATTTTTCCTTAAAATTTTAATAGTTCTCCTTTTGCTTTTTTTAGTTCCAGCTCTGCATAATTGAACTGCATGACTGAATTATAGTATGAAAGTCTGGCCTCTGTAAGACTGCCCTCCGACAATAGCAGGTCCGACAACGACAACACCTGTTGCCTGTAACCATCCAGACTGATTTTATATGTCTCCTCTGCAACGGCTATGTTTTCTCTTTGCCTTGTAAGTGCGTTGTAACTGTTTTTATATTGCCTTACAGCATCGGAGTACTCCTTTGAGAAGTATTCCATTGAGCTCTTTTTTGTATTTTGCAGCTGGGTCAGTTCAATGTCATATTGTTTTGTTTTGGATCTCCTTGCCAAACCGTCAAAAATTGGAACGTTCAGGCTTAATCCTACAACTCCAACCTGATAGAACTTGTTGCCTCCCCCGCTTTTAAAATAGTCGAACTCGTTTCTCTGCCCCTGAATGTAGTACTGGCCGAATCCTGCCAGAGTAGGTACATTTGCTGCATTCACGCTTTTACGGGTGAGCTCCGTCAGTTTTATTCTGTTTTCAAGTAACTGTATTTCAAATCTTTTCTGCGTATCAATACTGTCCGACGGAGTTAGATATGCGCCACCGGAGATTGTGTCCGTAAGAATTATATTCTTGTTTTGTTCAATTCCAATCAAGTACTTCAGAAGCCCAAGTTGTTGAGTATACAATTGATCTATGTTGTCTATCTGTGTCTGAAGATTGCTCCGGTTAACCTGCACCCTTGAGTGGTCCACCTTGCGTATCACGCCGTTCTGACTCTGAAGTTTTGTTATCTCAAGCAGCTGGTCGGTACTGGAAAGTGTCTTCCGTAGAAGCTCTGCCTGTTTTGAGGTGTTCAGACATAAATAATATATCTGTGAAACCTGCAGCACAACCTCCTCTTTCTGCTTTTCAAGCGAGAGTCTGGTAAGGTTCTCCATCTCTCTGGCTATCTTTATGGAGGTAAAGTAGCTCTGACTGTATAACAACTGTGTGGCCTTGAAGCCGTTGTTCCAGTCAAATTTTGTCCCTATCTCTATAGGAATAAGACCTGTTTGTCCGAATATTTCTCCCGGAACAATCATTTTGGGTATTGCAAAATAGTAGCTGAATGTGCTGTATCCCTCAAGTTGCGGATAAAGCTTGCTTTGTGCCTCCTTAACTTGAAAGCGGCTCTTCTGGGTTTCAAGTTCTGCGTTCCTTACGTTCACATTTCTCTCTATCCCTAACTGAGACGCCTTTTCCAGAGAGAGTGCAACAACGTTGGTGTTGGTCTGCGAGTAGCCCTGCAATACTGTCAATATTGCAAGAATGGTGATTAGTGTTTTGTTCATTTTTTGTATCAGACTTTAATTTGTTCGTAGAGTTTGTCCCATAACTCTACCAATGGCTCTGCTATCTTATCGAAAGGCACCCCTTGTATAATAAGATGCATTCCTACTCCGTCACTTATACTTACAAATACCTTTGCAAGCTGCTCGTCGCTCATTACCGATTTTATCTCGCCTTTCTCGCGAGCGGCTTTAATAACCTCTGTCCACTTTCTGTTTTCATTTTTGATAAGATCTATAATTTTCTTCCTTAATTCCGGAAAGAGTTTTATTGCATCAAACATAAGGGTAAAGTAGTTGATTGAGAGCTCTCCCACCTCCATGCTTCCCTTAAATTTATCTATGTAAAACCCTGTAAGGGAGTTTATCCCTTTTGCAACATCATGATAGAACTGATGAAGTGACCGTGATGTATATTTGTCATAGGTAAGCTCTGTCACATTCAGGAAGAAATATGTAAGTACTTCCGAAAAGAGCTCCTCCTTACTTTTGAAATGGTAATAAAATGCCCCTTTTGATAGGCCTGTCTCCCTTACTATTTCGCTCATAGTAACCTCCTTATAGCTTTTCTGCATGAATAGCCTTGAGGCAACAATAATTATATGTTCTTTAGATTCTTTCATAAACCGACCGTTTGGTCTGCAAATGTATAACTTTTTTTTAATGTAAAACCACTTATCGTGGCACGATAAGTGGTATTTGTCTTATATTCTATCTATTATGAATTGATTTTATCGGTTATTAATTCATTCAATCTAGCTATTTTGCTCATTTATAGGCACATGCCACTTATCGTGCCACGTTGCCTATCCCTTTATCAATCGACAACATCAGATAGCTGATCCTGTCTCTCGACTTTTCTGATTTTGCTTTTTTCAGACAGTTTTTAAGGTCTGCTCTCAGTTCGGTCAGATGCTGATAGTAAAGTGGTGCAAGGTTCTGGTTTGTCAGAAACTTCAATGAGCTGAGTGTTTCAAATCCCGACCTGGACGATCCGTCTGCTGCTACATCAGAGGCAGATAGATCTGAGGTATACACTTCAGATATAAATATATCAGATGCAAATTCCCCGGAAAGTGGTTCGTGAGGGAAGCATCTTGCCCTCAGGCTTTTGTATGACAAATAGTTGTCGTCTTCTACAAATTGAAACGCGGCTTTGTTCTTTGCTTTGGCTGAAATCACATTCGGCAGATTCGAGCTGCTCAGCAATACCTGTGCAGTATTGAACAGTGTTGAAATCTGAGCCTCGGTAGGGTCAAGTCCCTTCCTCATGTTTTTAAGCGAGAAGTCTGTAAGGTCGGTCAACATCTCATCCAAAGTGTACGGATCGGCCGATTTGTTCTGAGCAAAGGCAACCATGGGGATTCTCCCGAAAACCAGTTTAAGCATATTGTTGGCCATATAATTAGAGAACGATGGGTTCATCCCGGACATCATTATCAACTCTTTATTGTCTACCCATGCAAGATCTTCTGCCTGATTGAGCATAAAGAGCAGGCTCTCTTTCTGAATCTTCTTATCAACAGCCACATAAGCAGGCATAGGGTCACCTTCGTAGTTTCTGTTTATTTCCAAACCACCTACATTTACCATAAGGCTCCTGTAATAGTCATAAAGCTTCAGGAAGATAAAATCGATGAAAAGTTCTCTGTATGACTCATCTGCCTCGTCCTTGTTTACCCATTTGGTACTGTTGGCACTTATATACTTTAGCGTCTCTATACCATATTTTGCAGCCTTGATTTTGTCGTTACCCAAATCCTCAACAATGGAACGAGGGTCAAAATATGCACTCCCATTTTGCTCCTTTCCGTAAAAATAGCGCGGGTCGGCAATTTTTTCTGTAATCATCCCTTTAAGGAGAGGCACTTCCAGAGCCGGAGTCTTGGCAGCATACAACGGCTTATACAACCAGTTGATTGCATAATAGTCATAAACACCCAAATTATCGGCAGTTAGCTTGACACCCTTTTCTATGTCGCCCGGCTGGGCAATGTAGTTGTACTTTATCTGATCCATTACAGAAGATGTGATTCCCTCCTTGGAAGTAAATGCAGGTGACCTTAGCGAGTCGGTAGCCATCCATGACGACGCTGCCAGGTTTGCTGTGAGACCAAGGCAAAAGCCCATCTCCCTCATCATCGCCAACTCAATTGATGAACACATTAAATCTTCCGGTAACTCATAGCCCCTCACGCCCGGTTCAACCGCAGCAGTCTGATACAGCCTCTCCCTTTGTAAAGTAACAGGCGAATCTCTGAAGAACAATATGGCAGCACTTAGAATCTCCCCGGTTCTGGGGTCGATATTGATGTGTCTTGCAATGCCCCTCGAAGGTGTCTGGGCATATCGAACGCAATTGTACGACATATTGCTCGAACTGAATTTAGGGTCCTGAGACTTGGTGGGATAGTCATATACTTTTATAACATTCTTAAACCCAATCTTTTCAAAAGCTGCGTTCCACTTTAGCAGTCCGCTTTTAATTGCACCTCTCCATGATGGCACAAACAATGTATCTATATAAAAGACAATCTGCTTTTTAGGTTCCGACAAGCCTCCCAGCTTAAATATGTTTACATCCTTTGGCTCCAACCTCCATCTGTTTGCAAAGTAGTTTAATTGAGAACCCTGCTCCTTGCTGTCGAACTTCTCGAACTCGGTTACACCTGTACCAATGCGGTAGTCGGCATATCTTGGCCTGAACTTCTCCTCGGGTAACAGACAGAGCGAAGTTCTTAGTTCAACGGTAAGGTATTCAAGGCCTCCCGACTCCATTCCGAGAAAGTAGGTCTTGAAAGTATAGGTCATATTGCTAATAACAGAGACGTTGTCTTCATAGGACTCAACATCCTTTAAGGCAGAAAGCTCCTTGCTAAAAGAAGAAACTTTCTGTATGAAGCCGCCAAAAGATGCAGCATTAAGATTGCTGATATATTTACTATCAGAAACAAAAAATGATGTTGCATCAAACACAATAGCAGAGCTGTCCCTGTTATACGCAATAATGGGTTTTGAGGTGAGAACAGATGGAAGGGAACTTCTGTTTACTGCCTCTTGAATTCCGGTGTCGTCTGAGTCCACTATTTTGGGAACAGGAACAAATCTTATCTGCACCAGCGAGTCTGTTTTTGTAAAGCAGATATGCAATGGTCTGGATGCTCTTTGTCCTGCATAGCTAAGGCTCATATCGCTTACGTTATCTACCAGAGAGCTCATCAAAAAGCTCTTGCCAATCAATTTCACCGGCAGTTCAAAGTATAGCTTGCCCTCAACATTGTGCAGGGTTATAACACCCACCGATGTCTTTACGTTCTTTTTCTTGTCGAATAACTTCTGGTATGGGGTCAGCTTTTTTGTAGTATCGGCCTTGGCCTCATTCTTAACATTCTTAACTTTATTTTGAGCATTCAATACAATAACACTGCACGAACAAAAAATAAGAGTAGAAATAAGTATTTTCTTTATCATTTTCATCCTGTAGTTTTCTATTGTACTTTAAGAGAAGAATTTATTGTTTTCAGCAACAGGTCGTAATGTAGCTTGTCTTCCTTGCTTACACCCGATTTTTTCATCGTTTCCAACAGTTTTTTTGTTTTAACCACATACCTGTAGAAGTTGCTTTCTGTATTGAAAATAATACTGAATTTTGTCGAAGGCACACCATAACCTGCTGTTGGCATCATTTCAGAGCCTGATTGAGGCAAAAATTCATAAGCAGTCTGCGCCTGCATCTGTTTGAAAAATCTACCCTGAGTGTCCTCATCTTTAAGGATATCGAACAACGAATTGTGTTTATCTGATACAGTGTTGCTTATTTCAGACGCACCTGCTCCACCCATGAGTTTAGCGACGTTTCCAGAAGATAAAATTCCGTTCAGATACTCAGTCTGCATGAATTTCTCAATAGAGGTCAGGTTCCTTTTCTTAATTGCAGGTTCCCATATGTAATTAAACACATCGTCGGAACATTCAAAAAAGTCGTAAGGATTGCTTGAAATTGATGACGACAACATTACCTTGGAAGGTGCCGATATAACTGCCTTTGCCAATACGGTTTGCAGAAGCTCTTTGGCAGAACCCATGATGGTCAGCTTTTTCATAAGAGCATCATTATCTAACCAGTCAATATCCTTTATCTGAGCCATGATAAACTTAAGGGAAGCAATTTGCTTCTCCCTCTCGACACTCTCAAAAGGCACCTTGTTGTCCGAAACCTTTACCTCGTTAAGGTATATACCTCCAACAGAAGCAAAAATGTGGTTAATATATCTTATGTACTGATATACAATTGCATCATATATTTCGCCCCTGTATGAAAAGTCCTCGTCGTCCTTTCCTACCCAGTTGTCCAGATTGCTTATCAGGTATTTAAGGTTCTTGATACCATATTCCGATGCTTTAATTGCGTCGTCTCCCAAATCCTCAGTCTGCGACCTTGGGTCCATTGCGTATGAAAGCTGCTTGCCATATCTGTAAACCGGCTCCTTTATTGCTTCGCTGACCATCTTAGACAATATCTCAGCTTCCTCGGCAGCACTATTTGTTTCAGGATAAAGTGAATAGTTCCATTTAATAAGGAACTTGTCGTATTCACCGAATCTTGGCGGAGTAACCTTAACACCCCTCTCCATGTCGCCCGGTTGAGCAACGTAGTTAAACCTGGCATAGTCCATTATTGAGGTGGTTGTTCCTGTACTGTTTGTAAATGAAGGAGAACGAAGAGAGTCTACAGGTATAACATTAGATGCGCTCATGTTATGCATGAAGCCAAGAGTGTGACCAACTTCGTGAGCTACCACGTATCTAATTCCGTCACTCATAATATCTTCCGGAATCTCCTTTGTCTGTATCCTCTTATTTGAAGGCGAAATCTGAACAAACATCCAGTTATTCAACAGCTTTATTATATCGTGATACAGATAGACCGATGCATTGATAATCTCACCCGACCTTGGGTCTACCCATGATGGGCCCATTGCATTCTGAATACCAATAGGAGCATATCTTACACAAGAATATTTAATATTGTCCGGGTCAAATTCAGGGTCATCAAGAGGGAAATCAACAGCCTTTATGGCGTTTTTAAAGCCAACCTGTTCGAAAAGCTCGTTCCACTGTTCAACACCTTTTTTGACAAACGGTCTCCATTTTTCAGGAAAATTGTTGTCGATATAAAAAACAATAGGTGTTACAGGTTCTACAAGCTTCCCGGCTTTATAGGCCTCCATATCCTTAGGAACAAGGTTCCATCTGTTTGCATAATAGATGGTTCTTGACGACTGCTCTTTCTCTCCAAAGAGGTATTTGCCGGTATTGAATACAGCGACTCTGTAGTCTGCATTCCTTGGTCTTACCGGCACCTCTTTTAATAAAACAATCGATCTTGAAGCAATTACGGTGAATGGCTCGTCTTTTACTACTGTTTTGCTTGTCCTTTGATCAGTTAAAGTATACGCGTAACTCAATGTGCTTTTAACAACTATATTGTCGCTGAAGGCCTTTATCTCTCCAAGATATGACTTATCCTGCTGAAAGGTCTCGGTTCTTTTGTAGTTGTCAAACATTGTATACTGACTATACTTGTCGAACGGTGAGAGGTCCTTGTTGTCGCCGGCAAAAAAGCTTGTCATCTCAACAACCACAGCAGAGCTATCCTTTGAGTATGCCTCAACCTTCATGCTCTTCATGATTGAACCTATGTTGCTGCTTTTTATAGCCTTTGCAATGTTGGAACTCATGTTGTCCGTTACAACGTCACAATTGATTCTCCTTAATTGTACGTTTTCCCCCGATTTTGTAAAAACTATATGGATAGGATCTGTCTTACCCCCCACAATTCCGTTTCCGTTATCACTTGTCTCTGTCGTAGTTGATGCCATAAGCATCTCCTTGCCCAACATTTTGAGTGGTATCTCAAAGTAAAGCTTCTCCTTCATCTTGTGAAGTATAAACATACCGCTGGCGGTTTCATGTTTTTCCTTAAATAGTTTTTGAAAAGCATCGACAGAATCCTTTTTGGCCTTTGTCTCCTCTGCTTCTGTCTTTTTCTTCTCTTTTGTCTGCGGAGTTACACCCGATGCTGCAAAAACACCGCAGGCAAACATAATCAGGGTACTAAATACTAATATCTTTCTCATTAAAATTAAATTTTGTTACTGTCCTTGTATAGTAAAATCAAGAATTTTACCAAATCCTGAATATTTTTTTGCCAATGCGGAGTTCAGGTCTCCTGTTCCAGGGGTTCCCTGAGGCACTAAATATACCTGGCCCTCATACTCTCCCTTTTGTGTAGTTATAACCACTGCCTTTGTGTTCAATGCCAGTACCGGCTCATAGACAGGACCTTCTATTGTATTAAAATCCTTCCTTCTTAATTTATACCTACCCTGTACAAAAAGTTTTGCCTTTGTAATCTGCTCTCCGGCAGGTGCAGTGTATTTTTCGCTGTACGACACCAGACCTCCGCCAAAATTGACTGCATATATCTTTGTAGATGTTGCTACATACATTATCGGGTCAAAGGCACAGAAGAATATTGAAACGGCTGAATTGATTATTGGTGTCAATGCAGCAGGCATGTCTACCTTTAGTTTTGGTGCAGATGGTATAGTGTTATTATTACCATCAGTATAAGAAAAGGAGATTGCATATAACTCATAATTGCTTGTAGAATTATTCTTAAGCAACATAGCAGAGGTAACACCATCAATGGATATATCTCCGGCAATCATCCTTCTATCCGGTAGGCCGGCTGGATTAAATACACCCTGTGTTGCGTATTCTGCACCAGACGCAGGCGTAGTAAATGTCATTGCTATATCGTAGATCTTACCAGTACTATTGTTATACCAAAATGCATATGGTCCGGAACCAGATGAGTTGTCTGCAACCATAATAGAATTGTCAACATAATTAACCCCGGATGCTGGTAGCGCAAATGCTGTAATTCCCTGATTATTTCCAAACAGATATGCTGTGTTATTTGCTACCAAGACCCACGTTGCATTGTTGATTGTATAGAATGCCTGAGGATCGAAACTGGCACTCTTACCCGGGAAAATCTCCAGAGCACTCTTGTACTGTGAGTAATTCTCGCAATCGTACATTCTGATATCTTTGTTCTGGAAAATTGTTGTAATAACATTTTTTGTAAGAATGGAACTAGGCTTATGCAGTGTATATGTTATGTTTTTTACAAGAGCAGGAAAAGCGGTTCCGGTAGTATTTTTCCAAATGTTGTATTTGATTTTCACTCCTCCGCTATACGAGGTTGTAATATCATTATCCATTATCAGTGAGAGGTCAGAGCTTATCCCGTCTTTTGTGTCAGCAATAACAATGCCCTCACGAAATGAGCTGCTTACATATATTGGCCAGCTCTTCTGATACTCCACACCGTGCTTATCATCTCTGACTGTAAAGATGAGAGTATATGCAGCAGATAAAATCTTATTTTTTATTGTTGTTTTCAATTCTTTCTCCGTTCCAATCACAACGAGGTCAGTAGAACCAGGCGTTTGATTAATCTGCCATTTATAAGTCACATCAGTCGCGCTTAAGGTTCTTCCTATTGTAACAGTGGGGTTAAAGGTTACATCTTCCAGATATTCAACCCTCAGGATTGATGACATGGTAGGCGCTTCAATTACAATTTCGTCAATTTTGTTCGTGTCCAGACCGGACTTGTCTGCAAAACAGCCGTTGAACAGCAGGACTGCCATTGATAATACAATAAAATTATATATTTTTCTTTTCATGGTTCTCTTTATTTAATGATTAGGGTATATAGACTGCTCCGTTTATCCTTGGCTGTATATCTTTACCGATATCCACTCCTGCATTGTGTTTTAATCTCACTCCCCCGTTTGCTTCAGCATAAGCGTCCAAGTATGTTTTAAGTTTTTGTGCATACAGATCGGTATAGTAAACTCCATACATAGCACTTGTTCCAGTATTTGGATCGGCAAATCCGCTTGAGTAAGTTGGCCAATAGGTTATGGGCCATCCTAACGCGTCAAGTATAGCCTTGTGTGCATTGGGACTATAATAAGTAATTGAAGTACTGGTTTTAGAAAGAGGGGTAAGCACTATGCAGTTATATGTTCTAGTATAAGATGATGATGACGGAAATTTCGCCAACATATTACTCCATGTAAGAACACCCTTGCAATATTCGATGGAACCCACTTTTAAATCCTTGGAATCTTTAAGCTTTAGGCTCACTTTTACCGAAGCATTATCCAGCGCAACATCTCTTGTTAGTTCGAATCTTATTCTTCCATATTGTTTACCTGCCGGAATCAGCGCATCAACAATTTTATACTGAGTACTAAGAGCCGTTGTCTCTTCTGTAATTATATCATATGCCACAATCCTGTTATTCTTAACAGAGTCACCTGATACTTTTACCGGAAAATCAACGATATATGTATTCTGGGTCATAGGTACATTCAGGAATGACTCATTTACATAATATGTCTGATCAACTGAATTATAGCCTTTATAGATTTTGGCATCAAAAATACCGGCACCCGGAAACACAACTCCACTTTCATTGATATCGAATACCATTATTTCGTCCTTGTTGCATCCGGCAAAAGATAGGATGCAGACGGTCAAAAGCAAATATTTTATTTTGTAGTTCATAACTTTCATTTTTTATATTACTGTTTTCTTCCCATTTGTAACTCGGTTGACGGATATGGTAAAACATATACTGCGTCGGTTGCTGTCTGGTTGTAGCCCGGAATGGATTCCATACCCAGACGTTTGTATAAAAAGAACATTACTCCTTCGCAATAGAACTCTTTTGTATACTCCTTTACAATTTCGTTCATAACCGAAGGGGCATCGGAACTGGTCAGATCAGTTGTAATTCCACGCTTTTGTCTTACTGTATTCAAAAGGTTAAGAGCAGCAGGAATATTAGGACTTGCCTGTTTGATGTAACATTCAGCTGCAATATAATAGGCTTCCGGGATTCTCATTAAAGGAATATAGTTTTTAGTTATTTTATCGCTGATCGTCCCAAAATATTTAAGTGGTGTATAAGCATTGTTGCCATTAATAGTTAGCGAGTTAGGTATGAATTGTTTTGAAAATCTATAATCTGTGCTACCTACTCCTGCTGCTTCATAAACACTTAGAATTTTGTTGTAGGAAACATACTGAGCCTTTATATCGCTGGCAGCAATTATATCTAATTTGAAAAAGTCTGCAGTCCTGAGTGATAAATTCTGGGTGTTGAGCGACATCAGATGTTCCGACTTCATTATTACGTCATCGGTAATGCTTGTACTAGTTGCCCATGTTACAAGTCCTTTTGATTCAGCTTCTGCAATAACTTTATTAGCCAGAACGAGTGCCTTTGCAATACTGGCACTGCTTCCTTCCCACATATACACTTTAGCAAGCAATAAGGTTGCTGCATAATAGTTGAACCTCTGCTGACGATTATTATAAAACCCGTCTATATTGATATCTGTATAAATCGATGATGGCTGAATCTTAGTAACAGGATCTATCTCAAGAAGAGTTATTGCGTTTGTAAGGTCTGTAATTAGCAAATCCAAGGTTTCTTTGTAAGAACGCTGAGGAGTCATCTCTTTGCCAAGCGCTGTTACATACGGAACAGCAAATTTAGATGCAAGATTTGTCCTTGAATTCAAATTTCCAAGACCATATAACCTCATAAGATCAAAGTGCATAAACGCTCTAATAGTCAATAATTCACCTTTTATTAACTGATAATTAATATTGTCAAGAACATCCTTTTTAATCTCAATATATTTAAGAGCATTGTTTACGTTGGCTATTACATTATAAGCCTTTCCCCAAACTCCGTTAATATAACGATTGGAATTTGACGAAGTGTAATTAAAGTTTGATATATTATAATCATTATTTGAGGATGCCTGGAGCGGTTCAAACTGACCGGCCATTAATTCTATTGTAGACCACGATAATACCCTTCCATAGAGAGTGTCACTAGCCATCTCTATGTAACAACCAATTAAGACTTGCTGGAAACCTTCAACGGAATTAAATTGTGCCTCTTCTCTTATTTGTGAAGGAGGAGTTACATCTAGCCATGAACTGCATGATGCAAAAACAAGGCTGAATGATAAAATTATTGTTTTTATAATATTTTTCTTCATAACACTCTATTTAAAAAGTAATTGATAATGAACAAGAAACAGTTCTTGCAAATGGATAACTTAAGCCTCTCTCTGCTTGTACAGATGAAATGGTTAATACATCATTCATGTATAGAGAGAATCTCATTCTTTGAATTCTCCAGTTTTCAATAACAGATCTAGGAAAATCATAGTATAAAGATGCTGTTCCCCATGTAAGTTCATTTAAGTCCTGAACGAACCTGCTTGTTGCTCTTGTCATCTCCTGACGAGCCAGAGGGTCACCTTCATATTGGAAGGTTCCCAACTTTTTATACATAGCATGTTGTCCCGGATATTGCCATCTTCCTGTCAGTACCCTTTTATCTACATTTTCGTTAATGTTAATATTTTCCACCCTGTCGACTAATGTTTGATTGTACATCTGTCCTCCGACATTATATCTGAAAGTTGTGCTAAATCCGAATCCCTTATACTCTGTTGTAAATCCAAATATACCTCTTGCCTTTGCTCTTGTATCTCCCACAACAATCAGATCCAATGGATCATATACATATGTCCTTGTTCCATCTTTCTTGACATATATCTCCTGACCATTCATCGGATCAATGCCCAAAGATTTTACTGCCCAGATTGCATTCATAGACATGCCATCCTGATACTTAATTACAGGTCTGTTGTTCCCTTTATCAGCAGCCTCTTTCTCTTGAAGAGCATTGAAAGTCTTCATACTCTCCGATAGCTTTACTATCTCATTTGTATTAGAGGCGACCGAGCCATAGATATTAAAAAATCCATTTTTATTTTGCCACAAATTGATATTAGCAGTTATCTCAAAACCCTTGTTTCTCACCAAACCAAGATTATCCTTTACCATACTAAAACCGACAGAAGGGGCGACAGAAACATCTGTTAACATGTTCTTTGTGTAGCCGTCATAATAATCCAACTTGAGTTTTAATTTACTTATTTCTGCATCTATACCAATATTATAATCTTGCCTCTGTTCCCATCTAAGTAAAGGATTTGGCATGTTTGCCAGATATGCACCTGTAAATCCGTTATAATTATAGGTTGTATAATATTTGTATGTACCTACTGCATAACTTGTGTTGAAGTTCTGGTTTCCTGTTACACCAACAGAACCCCTGATTTTAAGTTGTTTGATTACTTTTGAATTTTTAAGGAAACCTTCATTATGCAAGTTCCATCCAAGTCCCACACTCCAGTCTGTTGACCATCTATTGTCTTTTCCGTAAAGCGATGAGGCCCCTAATCTGTAGGTGGCATCTACTAAATACTTATTGTCGTAAGAATAGTTTGCTGTTGAGAGAAAACTTAACTCTCTGTTTAGCGAAGAGAGTCCCATTGGCCTAGAACCTTCGGCATATTGGCGTGCAAAAGTTATGTCTGCAGTCTGATTATTCGGGAAGCCTTCTGCAGAATTTATATAAGCAGAATACATGCTTTCAGATGAAAACGCTCCAATATATGCAGATATAAAATGTTTCTCTATTGTTCTTGAATAAGAGACATTTACTTCTCCCGAGTAACTGCTGCTTTTACCGTTATCGAGCCTGTAATAACCTTTTTTCATCTTTAACTCGTCACTCGTCATATATGTGTATGTCGAAAAAGTAGAGTGGTTGGAAGGAATAAACTCATCTGCATTACTACGCTTCGCAGATATCCCAAAACGTCCTGCCAATTTAATAAATTGAGTTGGTCTCAACTCAACATAAAAGTTATTCTGGAAATCGAGGTAGCTCGATGTTTTGGATGTTCCGATAGTAGCATCATACATCGGGTTTGCAGTATATGTCGATGGTTCTGCCCATCTTAACAACATACCGGTTACAGGGTCGTTGCTTCTCCAATATGGGTTCATTTTAGCATATACTTCAAAGTCTCCCCATGGACTATCCTGACTTTTATTACTTACAGCCGTCATAATGTTTCTGAATAGAATATTTTTATATCGATATGACATTTCGACATTACCAGAAATATTTCTTCTGTCTGAACCTTTCATTACTCCAGTAACGGTATTGTAAGTAAAATCGGCAATTCCCTTTAAATTTTTACTGTCTCCTAACTCAATGTTGACATTGTGCTTGGAACCGATACCTACTCTCAATGGTTTGGAAAGCCAATATGTATCCAGTCCCTCTGCAATTAATTTTTTTCTGTCGTTATATAATTTATTGAGAGCCAATTGTATTTCAATATAATTTGGACTACTATATACTCCTTCTATTCTTTCAACTTCCAGTTTTTCTGCAGCGTTGGTCAGGTTATAGCTGGTAAGATCAGGCATTGAAACATCCATACTTCCTGTATATGTGACCCGTTGTTCACTTCCTGATAATCTTTTTGTTTCTATAACCACAACTCCATTAGCCGCTTTTGATCCGTAAAGTGCTTTTGCAGATGCATCTTTTAGTATGGTTACACTCTCCACCCTGTTCATGTCCATGTCCATTACTCTCTCAACAGTTGCCTCAAAACCATCAAGTATAAACAAGGGTGTGTTTGGTACGTTTCCGTAATTTCCTTTTAAAGTAATACCTGTTGAAGCATCTGCCGGAAAACTAGAAGTACCCCTGATTTCCATGTTTGGCAAAGCATTAGGGTTCGATCCATTGGTAATATTATCCATAATATATAAGGATGGATCTAAGTTCTTTAAAGATTCAAAGACGTTTTTATTTCCGGTCCTCATAAGATCTTTGGAAGATATTGTAGTTACCGAACCTGTGAAGCTCTCTGCTCTTTTGTTTACAATACCTGTGACAATAACTTCATCGAGAGAAAGTGTGTTTTCGATAAGTGAAACCTGATAGTTGGTCCTTTTGTCTAAAGTGATTGTCTCGTCATTCATGCCAATCATTCTGAAATTAAGACTTGAGGTAGCTTCAACCGGAACATCAATAGAGAACTCTCCTTTGATATCGGTATAGACTCCTTTGTTTGTTCCTACAACTGCAACTGTTACAAATGGCAGAGGGTCCTTGTTCTTATCTGTCACCGTACCGGAGATTGTTCTGACTCTTTTGTCAGCAATAACTTTTTGTTTTATTACAATCTGATTGCCGGTGATCTCATACGACAGACTTGTTTTTTCAAAGACAACGTTAAGAACCTCTGTAAGCGTTTTGTTATTGGCATCTACGTTTATAAGTGGTGCGTTCTCAACCTGTGAGTCTTTATAGAAAAACTTATATGTTGTTCTGTTTTCAATCTCTTTAAAGAACTGCGTAATGGTAGCATCCTTAAGATTAAGAGTAATCCTCTCTTGCTGAGTGGCCCCTGTGAGCCTCCCGGGTAGAAGGAAGAGACATAATAACGGCAACAATAATGGATGCCGCAAAACGAATAATTTCTTCATAGTTAGTTAGTTTAGTTATAAATAGCGTTGGGTTATATATGAATTTATTAGGGTTTGCTATTGGTCTTCGAGAATCAATTTACCGTCCTCGATTCTGTATTTTATACTGGCACTTATAGAAACAGCCTTTATTGCTGCCTCAATGTCCTCCCTGTCGAACCGTCCGTTGAACTTATCCTTGTTTGAAACGCCAGACCTGTCTATAATCCTGACACCATACCAAGAAGAGAGGCTCTCTATCAGTTCTGCGAATGACTGACCGCGGACAATAAGAACGCCATCCTTCCACATTGTCATCAGCTTGGAATCCACACTTTTGACTGTCATCTCCTTGGTCTCTCTCTGCAGGCTCATCTGCTCATCCGGATGTATAAGCTGTGTCTTGCCGTCGGCATGTACCTTTACCGAACCCTCCACCAGAATAACGGATGCGCTTGAGCCACTGTTCCTAGATTCAACGTCGAAAGATGTTCCCAGCACCTCTACATTCATATCTGCTGTATTTACAATGAACGGCACCTTCGACTTTTTAACCTCAAAATATGCACGTCCGACAAGAGTAACCTCACGTTTATCCTTGTCGAACCTGGCAGGATACTTTAAATATGAGTTGGATGTGAGATAAACTACTGTCTGGTCGGAAAGCACCATTGTAACCCTCTCTCCGGAAGGGGTTGATACTGTGTTGTATACTTTTGCAGGTTGAGCTTCTTGTACGTTAATATTCTGTGCAATCTTATCCTCCAGGTTTGTCATTGTAGTAGTGGCATCCTTTATCCTCTTCACTTGCTTTCCGTTATTAAGCTCTACTCTTATAGAATCCTTTGAGTAGTTCAATGCGGTGAAATCCACATCTTTAACTGAAGAACTATTGCCAATATTCAAGAAATGGGAAATGCCCAGGAAGAGGACAAACGCTGCTGCAGCGGAAAGTGAATATGTAATTCCCAGTCTTAATCTTTGTCTCTTTCTGGTTGTGCGCATATACGAGACGAACCTTCTCGGGTTATGCAGTTTTGCGTTTTCCTTTAAGTATAATGTATCGACAGAGACGTGCCACATCTCTTTAAATCTGTCGAAATAAACTTCATTGTGATAGTCTTTGATCCATTCGGAAAATTCGAGAATTTCTTCTTTGGTGGCAACCCCCTGTAGAATTTTGGCTAAAAGGATATCGGTCCCGGTGCGATCTGTTTCTTGCATCATTTTCATCTGTTCTATAGTTATGACGCAAAATAATCAAAACACCCTTAAGGTAAAATCAAAAGAATTAACAACCAATCCAATTTTTTCCTTAGCCTCCTGAGTGCTATTGACATTTGCGTCTCAACAGTCTTGACCGAAATATTAAGATCTTCTGCAACCTTAGGATAAGTCTGACCGTTGATTTTGCATTTTATAAAGATTTCTCTGCACTTTTCGGGAAGTTCGTTAATTGCAGACAAAATTATTTTTCTGTTTTCGGAATCAATCATCTTAAGTTCCGCGTGCGGATTTTGCACAATCCGGTTGAAGTGCAGGTCACCCAGACCAAGTTCAACATATTTGGCATACTGCTTCTTTTTTCTGAGCAGGCTGATGCAATTATTGTAAACAGATTTATAGAGATAGGAGTTAAGCGACTCGTTTATATCGATGCTTTTGCGGTTGTCCCAGAACTTGCAAAAGGTGAGATGCACCGTCTCCCTGGCCTCACCATTGTCGTTCAGTATCCTGTATGCATAAGAGCAAAGGTGCAGATTATAATGGTTATACAATTCTGTAAAAGCCTCTTCGCTGCCACCCTTGAGATAAGCAACAAAATCCTTACTATTGATATCCAACGACATTTTTACCTGAGAACAAAACAAGAATGAATACTCCGACAGAGTGCAAGTGTAGTTATAATTTTTTTCTTAGACAACAGCCACCTTGCCACAGTTTTTGGCAAGTATTTGATAACCTGCGAAATGCAAACGACATTTTTTGACTTGCCAAAAACTGTGGCTGGCTTTCGGCGTTTGATCTGCCAGTTGTTTTTACAAATGACTCAATATGTGCTGCTTACGAAAGTTTTTCAATCGATATTCCAGGCAAAAACATTTAACAACCATCTGGTTCTTAATACAATCTGAAAACAACTGGCAGTTAAAATCTCACGCTATAATCTGCCTTTTGCGCTAATAGATCATCGTGAGTCACTATAATGCAAATTCTGTTTTTCTTTTCATTTTCAATAATTCTCCATAGCAAAGAGGTGCTTTTCCTGTCCATATTGTTTGTTGGTTCATCCAGCAGGAGAACCGATGGGTTCTTAAATAGTGCCCTGCATAGGCCGACCAACTGTCTCTGACCTCCGGAGAGGTTTATCCCATCTTCGCCCACTCTGGTTAAATATGATAGAGGTAAACTATTAAAATACTCCGACATTCCCAGCTTCTCGCATAGCTCAATTGCTTTTTTAAAATTCTCTTCTGTTGCTTCCAGACATATATTTTCAATTAAGGTGGCATTGAACAGCTTGATATTTTGAGGCATTAGTCCAACCTGCGCCCTCCACTGGTTTAAACTAAATTGACTTATAGATTTGTTGTTTGCCAAAATATCTCCAGTCTCCAACCAATATAGTCTCAGAATAAGGCTGAGTAAAGTGCTTTTCCCACAACCAATATCTCCAACAATAGCCAATGTCTCGCCTTTTTTTGCGAGGAAATTTATGTTTTTTAATACCAAAGGACGTCCAACATACCTGAAAGAAGCATTTTTTATCTCCAGTGAGTCTACTGAAAATAGCTCAGTTGTAGCCGCAACCTCTTCTCCTTCTATACTAACAAACTCATATAAACGATTGTATGCCACTTTTGCCTCCTGATAGGTAAAATAGGCACCCATAAGAGAAGACATTGAACCAAGAAGAGTGCTGCTGAAAGCCATTATTGCCATTAGCTCCCCAAGAGTAATTCTCTCCGAAATAACACCGGAAGATCCAATGGAAATTACAGAAATAATTAATATAACGGCAATGTTCTGTGCCCATAGCCCTATCTTGTTATTGAGTATAGTCAAATCAAATATTGAGTTTTGGAAAACTGAGTAAATTCCTTTTCCACTACTTGAAAAGACATTTTCTCTGCCATACGATTTTATTACATCAATTCCCTGAACAGAGTCGAAAAAATAGGACTCAGATTGTGCATAATTCACCATTACACCCTTCTGCCCCTCAATTATCTTTTTGGCGTTTTTGAGAAAAATATATGCAAACAAAAGAGAGCCAATTATAGTTATTAACCCTGTAGGCCACCAATATATAAACAGAAATACCGCAACAACAATAATTGTTAAAACATCAATGATAAATGTACCGAATATATAACTGATTGTCCTTTGTATACGGGAAGCATCATTTAATCTTGCAGTTACCTCTCCCGTCTTTAAACTGTCAAAAAATACTTTGGGCAGATATAAAATAATGCTGTAGAATTGTCCTACAATACGATTGGAAAATTCCTTTATTTGCCTTGCAGAAAGAATAGTCCTTAAATAGCCGATAATGTTTTTTGCTAATAATAAAGCGGTCAGAATAACTGTCCCAAGAATTAAACGGTTAAAGTCTTTTGACGGCAATATATCATCTACCAGCTTTTGAGAAAAGAGAGCCAGCGTGATGCCAAGTACCGAAACGACTATACTTAAAATAAGGACAACGGATAATATTTGAAAATCCGGTTTAAGCAATGATTTAAGCCACTCATATTTGGCCTTGTTTATATCCTTTACCTCCTTAAAGCTTTCTCCTCTTTTTACTGATAGAAGAGTTTTGCTTTTCCAGAGCTTATCCAATGTGCCATAGTCTATGTATGAAATTCCTTTAGCAGGATCTGCCAGAATGAACTTGTCTCCGGATTTCCCAAAATATACCACATAGTGCAACAGCCCATTTTCTAATGTAAAATGTAAAATTGCAGGATTATCAAGTTTAGAGAGTTCTTCGATATTTCCCTCCAGACCCTCTGCCTCCAATCCTATGGTGTTTGCCGCCTGATGCAGCCCCAAAAGTGTAGTGCCGCTTACATTGGTTCCGCTTATTTTTACAAGTTTTTCCTGAGGTATATCTCCGCCATAATATCGACATAAAATAGAAAGACAGGCAAGACCGCACCAAGATTGGTTGTTTTGCTTAACAAAAGCTTTTTCTATATTCTTTATCTGCAAAGTTCCTTTAAGCTCATTCATTCTCTCGAATTGTTTTAAGTATTTTTTTTGCATTTACCTCGCCTTCGAAAGCTTTAACAAGCAGTCTGTCTCTGTTATAGATTAACGTTGTCGGGATTGTTTTAATTCCAAATGTCAGTAATGCCTGATAACTCGTGTCAACTAATGAATAAAAATTCGTAATTGCATCTATGCCAAATCGTTTGCTATATGCTCTTGCGCTGTCTGCACTTTCAATAGTTACAAACAGAATTTTTGAATCTATAAAATCTTTTGAATTCCTTGACAAGTCGGCCCCTTCGTGTTCGCAAAAAGTACAATCAGGTGAGTAAAAAACAATAATTAGACTGCATGTCTTTACAGTGTCCGTTTTAAAAGGATTCTTATCTGTGGTAAGAAAAATATATTCCGGTAATACCTTAGGATGTTCTGCAAAAGTTTTTCTATTAAAAATCTTTAGTACGATTAGTATTATTACCGCAGCAAATAATACAAAAACAATAACCCTTGCAACCAGTCTCTTATCCATACTCTACATTACAATAAGGGTAAACACCATTGCAAGTAGCAATAATCCAACTCCATAAGATGAAAGTACGAATTTAAAGCTCTCAGAGACGGAAAACTTATTCCTGTACTTAATTAACGAAATAAGTAAGCCCCAATAGAGAAACTCGAACAGGTTAATTAGTCCGATAGGATACAACAAATACTTGGGAATACTCTCCATATTCATATAATAAATCAAAGAGAGAGGATTCCCGGCAAGATCTATCAAGTTCTCCGCGGGCACTGCCAAGTGATATATAATGTTAAATAGACCTAAAAATACAAATGAAACATCTGCCTTAAGGGCTATATTGAAACAAGAACTGAATTTCGATTCAGCATTCTTGAAAAAGAGTGCTGTGTAAAAACACAATGCGGTAAAAGTGATTCTTATAAGAAGAACAAAGGGGGATAAGACGTATCCTAGCCAAGCATATTTTTTTGCGTTACCTATTAATGAATCAATGGTCTCTATGGAAAGCTGATCACCGTAGGTATTGTAATATAAAGTATCCGAAATAAAAAAAGTCCGCTGATACCATACAAAAAACAAAGTGGCTGCTACAAGAAATAGCAGCCACAGATGTTTAGATTGATTATAAAGCCACATCATTAGACACAAACAATTCTAAAAAAATTTTTTCTGAAGAGATCAAAAAAAATCAACCCCAGTAGAGAATAAATCACAATACCAATGTACAAATACAAATTATTCCCAGTATACAAAGAAATTATTAATATAGATACCATAATAAGCAAGCAAAAAACAACAGACTTGTTACTAATACTGCTTCTTACTTCTATTTCCTTGCATTTACTTGTGTCATCAATTGTCAGTTGAGATGTGAAATAATTACTATAGCTTACTTTAATATTTATATTTGGGCTATCCTCTAATTCAACAAAAGTGTCCCCAGTATCTTTAATAATAAAGACATTATCATTTATTTCCACTTTATATTTCCAAAAAAGTGTTGACAAATAAAAGGGGCGTTTAATTTTAATTTTCATACTATGATGCGGCCTCATTAATGATAACCAGAGCGCCAGCGGTAGTACATCCGAATTTAATTCCAAGAGAAATGAGAGCTCCTGGTCCAGGAATTGCCAATGCAGCCCATGGTCCTACAGTACAGAGAGCAAATACAGCTGCATTTTCACCCCAATTACTCCACCAACCACCGCCACTTACAAGCTCCATTTGTTCAAAATTCATTGTTTTCATAATTTCTAAATTTTTAGTTATACAATAATGAACTATCGGAAGTAAAAATAAACATATCTATTTAATAATCTAACTCTTCACGTCTATATTTAAAAAATATTTATCTTTTTTAGTGTAAAAATATCACTAAAACTTGCGCCAGTATTATGTTTGGAAAATTTTAATTTTTTCTGTGTGACATTCAACCGTATAGTAATTTGTGGAGCAATTATGAGTGATGATTAGACAGGAGCATTAAGTTTATATGTTCGTCATATGCCTTTTAATAAATACTCTCTTTTTTCGATTTATCTCTTTTTCGATTTTAGGACTAGATAATAAAAAAGAAAGCTAAAAATTATTACAACTAATGGATAAACACAGAAAATTACTATCCCATATTTTTTATTTATTACCCCATTATTCAATAATACTACTAACAAAAATTCTCCAACCAATACTATTGCAACAGTAATACAAGATAGAATTTTATCTTGTCTGGTCATATTGGATCTCATAGATTTTGAGGACTTAGAATTACCAATAAAAAACACAGCCAATAAAATTGCTATGAAAAAAATAACCCCTAATAAATTCTCCATGTTCTCTATCATTTCAAAAAATTTAACTGCCAGTTGTTTTAACAACTAGCTGTATTTCTGCGTGTTGTAAAATATTTTTCCTTATATTAAGGAGAAAATTATTTTTCAATCATCTGATATTGAACAAAATACAAAAACAACTGGCAGATAAAATTTTCGCAGTTAAAATTTTCATAACCATAAAATTTCTGTACACATCCGGCTGTTGTGGTAGGGACATTTCCAGAAGCCGGCCTTATCCTTCTCCTTGTTGGGGATGCCGTTTTCGTCAACGCTCCAGAACCATTCTCCGCCCTGCCTGTCCAACAGGTTATTCTCAATATAACCGAGACTCTTTAAGGCAAGATCGTATGCTTCAGGAAAGTTATGCTTTTTATACAAATATAACAATCCGGTCAAAGACTCTGCCTGAACCCACCAGTGGCGGTCGTTATCGGATGTACCGTCATTCCTGAGCTCATATATCATACCTCCGTCGGGCATTAAACCCTCCAGCGACGATATTGCAATTTTGCGGGATTCCGTAAGAACCCTTTTGTAAACATCCGGGTCGCCTAGAACTTCGGCAGCCTCAAGCAGTAGCCACGAGGCCTCAATATCGTGCCCGTAACTCACCTCCTTCCCCTTGCTGTTCCAATGTTCGTCGAAGAAAAGTGACAGGTGATCACTCTCTTTATTTTTAATCTTTTCAAGAAAAATTTCAATAAGATTTTTCAATTGCTTCCCTAACCTGACATCTTTCCACACCATGAACAGGTTTGTATATGATTCGAGAATATGCAGATGAGTATTCATGGACATCTTCTCATTCTCATCCTTTTCACTCAGGCGCATATCCTTTATTTCGCTCCAGTCCTCAGCCGTAGCCTCAATGTAACCGTTATTAACAGGGTCGTATGAGTGCTCCTCAATGTCGTTGAACAATTTTATGGCATAATCCAGAGCCATTTTATCGCCTGTAAGCCTGTAATATTCACTGAGACCATAAATTGCAAATCCGAGAGCGTAAAATTGTTTCTTTGTATTTATAGGGCAACCAGTATGGTCAAGGAGCCAGTAAACCCCTCCATGCTCTCTGTCTATGAACTTATCGGTGAAATACTCTTTTGCCCGGGTTGCGGCAGCCCGGCAGGATGAGCCGTATATCTCCCTCTCATTGGAGCCTATCCCGAGTCGCGACATAACATCATCGTCCCCAAAAAGCCTGGCACAGGCCGAGAATGTCCATAAAATCCTTGCATTCAGAATCGCTCCCTTGCCTGCACCATGTATGATATTGCCTCTGCCGTCAATCTGCCCCACAAATCCACCAAATTCATTGTCTAGAGTCCTCTCTAACCAGAACGGAAGAATATTGTCCGTAAGAATATTATAAAGTCTCTTTTCCACCTTTTGATTCAATTCTCTTTTGATTCAACTCTGCAGTAACCTCTTTCATCTTTTTCTCTCCCAAAGGGTAGAAAAAGACCGCTACCACAGCAATCAGGCAACCTGCCGCAGGGAGCCAGCTCATCATGAGCCTTACTCCAAAAATAGCACTGTCGCTCTGCACACCAATACCCTGATGATAACCGAAAGCAGATAGCAACCAGCCGGTTATTGCCCCGCCTATTGCCCATCCGAATTTCTGCGACATTGACGACGATGAAAGAATAAGACCAGTGGCCCTTCTGCCTGTACGGAGTTCATTATAATCTACAATATCTGCATACATACTCCACAACAAAGGGAATATTATTCCCGCATTAATGCTGATAAGAACCTGGAAAATGAATATTAAAGCAATCTGATCCGGACCAAATGTGTAGAAAATAATGCTCAGCATAGCAGCAAGTATCATTGCCCCCATATATGTGCTCTTTTTGCCGATTTTGTTAGCAACCGGAGCGGCAAGTGCAACCCCTAGCATATTTGCTGCCTGACCAATAAGCAGATATATTGTCCCGATTGTCCACCCGAAAGCCGGAGAACGATATGCATCCGTCACATAATCTGTAAAATAGAACAGAGCGACACCGTCTCTGATCGAATTAAAGAGAAGGGCGGCGACTCCGGCAACCAAGAGTATCCACCAGGGCCTGTTAATAAACAACTGATGTAGATCTTGCCATACTGTAGCCTTGTTTTTGGATTCATCCACAGCTTTAACCCTCTCTTTTGTCCATTTAAAACAAAAGAAAAAGAGAATAGCGCAGATAACCCCTATAACCGCAACGGAAAGTGTCCACGCAATGGGTTCTGTAGAAATTCCCTGTGGGGCAACGCCCGTACCTGAAGCCATGTCGCCGGTCAATCCGGAAAAGAAATCGACAAGAGGCTGAAGCAGCATAAATGTTATGAAGCTGCCCGCATAGGCAAAAAACATTCTGTACGAAGAGAGTGTGGTCCTGTCTTTTGTATCGGGGGACATAACCCCCAGAAGCGATGCATACGGCACATTTACAACGGTGTACACCATCATCATAAGAGTATATGTGATATATGCGTAAATCAGTTTGCCTGTTCCGGAGAGGTCCGGAGTATAAAAAGTCAAAACTCCGACAAGCGCAAAAGGGACTCCGCCCCACAGAAGATAGGGTCTGTATTTGCCCCATCTGCTTTTTGTCCTGTCTGCAATAAGACCCATAATAGGGTCATTGGCGGCATCCCATATTCTTGTAAGGAGAAACATTGTACCTGCCTCGGCGGGCGACAGGCCAAACACTTTGGTATAGAAAAAAAGCAGATACATTCCGAAAATCTTCCAGAACATACTTGAGGACATATCGCCAAAACCATAGGCAATTTTCTCCCTCAGATTAACTACTGGCTGGCTGGCTGTCATACTCTATTTATTACTCCGGTTTTTATCAATTATCAAATTTAATGTTTTTACCGATGCAGCCGAGGTGAGTCCGTCAGAAGATGTGTTAAAACAGTAATCCAGCAGTCTGTCGATATCAGAAACCGCTACGTGCATCATAGTGTCGCTTGAAGCATAATAGATGTATACCTCACCATTTTCGTCGCAAATCCAGCCATTGGAGAAGAGCACATTGGAGACATCACCTATACGCTCTTCGCCCACAGGGGCCATAAAGTAGCCCGCAGGTTCTGCAATTATTTTCCAAGGCTCTTTAAGATCGGTAACATATAGGTAAATAACATATCTGAGACCGGCTGCACAGCCCCTTACTCCGTGTGCCATATGGAGCCATCCCATACTTGTTTTAATCGGGTGAGGACCCTCTCCGTTTTTAAGTTCTTTTATTGTGTGATAGTATCTTTTATTGATTATTGTCTCATTCTCTGCCTTTGCATTGGTAATATCATCTATCAAGGCCCAGCCTATTCCTCCGCCGTTGCCTGCATCAATAAAACCATCCTGTGGTCTTGTGTAGAGTGCATATTTCCCATCTACGAATTCGGAATGCAACACCACGTTTCTCTGCTGACTACGGGATTTCAGGTCGGGTAACCTCTCCCATTTTACAAAGTCCTTTGTTCTTGCAATACCTGCAGAAGCAATGGCAGAATTTAGATCACCCACAGGCGCAGATAAATCTTTCCTTTCAACACAGAAAACCCCGTAAATCCAGCCGTCCTCGTGTGCAGTGAGCCTCATATCATAAACATTGGTTGCCGGTTCTCCGTATTCCGGAAGAGTTACAGGCTTATCCCAAAATTCGAAGTTATCTACCCCGTTAGGGCTCTCGGCAACAGCAAAAAATGATTTTCTGTCATATCCCTCCACTCTTACCATAAGCAGATATCTGCCCTGCCATTTAATAGCTCCCGCATTAAAAGCGGCATTTATGCCAAACCTCTCCAGAAGGAAAGGATTTGACGATTTGTTCAGATCATATCTCCAGAATATAGGGGTATGTTCTGCAGTAACTACCGGATATTTAAATCTCGAAAACAGATTATTATCGTTTAACGGAATGTTTTTACGAGTAATCAGTACGATGTGCTCCTCGTTTAGTTTTTTAATTTTCTCTTCAAATGTCATAGTCTGGTACAGTAAAAAATATTGATTTTATTTAATATCCTTAAGGAAAATGGTTGCGGGTGATTTATAAAAATTCATAAAATCTTTGGCTGATGCGTGTCCTGTAAAGGGAGCATAAAAATGGGTATCCCTGTTCCATGCGTTTCGCCATACAAGAACGTAACTTACCGGAACATCTTTGACTGCATCAAGCATTACTTCTGTCCACCATTCAGGGTCCGGCACACTTTCAAAGCCGGTTTCCGTAAGAGCCATCAGTTTGTCTCTCTCCTTTGCTATTCCGGCAACCATTTTAAGGTCAGATGCCAATCTATTGGTAAACTCTTTGCTATTATCTGAGCCAAACTGGTACGCATCCCAGCCGAGCAGATCGACATATTCATCGCCCGGATAGTATTTCATAAACATAGCAGAATCGGCACCGAGATTAGGGGAGTAAGACCACACTAATTCTTTAAGCCCTTTGGCGGTAATATATTTGTGAGTCATACGGAACATCTCCTTATACTCTTCCGGCGACGAATCTTGCACTCCCCACCAGAACCATTTTCCTGAATTTTCGTGAAATGGTCTGAATATTAAAGGAATCTGCTTCCCTTGTTCGTCTTTAAGCGATAGCATATAGGCCGAAACCTTATCGAGCCAACTCAGGAAATTTGCATTTCCGGGGTGTCCCGGCAGAATATACCTGATTACAGAATCCTTGCTGCAGTCCCATGTACTGCCACCTGTGAGCGGATTCATAGGATGCCAGCTTACTGTAATAACACCTCCACTCTTATGGAAAAACTTTATTGCCTCGCGCATAATATCAAAGCGGTTCTGATCAAGATTTTTAAGAGAATCCATCTCAATTTTGCCAAGATCGACTCCTAGAACTGCCGGATAATCGCCGCACACCTCCAGAACATCGCTCTTCCACTCTTTCATTTCCGAAGCAGGAAAGGAATCCGGAATGCTCCAGTTTTTACCGTAAAGAATAGCGTCCTGGTGGCCAAAAAGAAAACTACCTTTATCTGCTGCATTTTTAAGTTTTGCATATAACTCCTCTTTGGGTGAGCTCTCTTTTGCCTCTGTACATCCGCTTGCCTGTAGCAGCGCGGAAAAGAGTGCTGCCGCTATTAAAATTATTCTCATCGTAAAAAATGTTTATTTCACAAAAAAGCTTTTCATTAACAGATCCTTGTCAAGAGACGAGGATCCTACCATAACAATAAATTCCCCAGGTTCCACAATCTGTTTAAAGTTCTTGTCAAGCAATGACAGTTTCTCCGGAGTTATCCTGAATTTAACCTCTTTTGATTCTCCCGGTTCAAGGGCGACCCTTGCAAAATCCTTAAGCTCCTTTACAGGTCTTGTAACGCTGCTGAATCTGTCGCGTATATAGAGTTGTACTATTTCTACCCCTGCTCTCTTGCCGCTGTTCCTGACAACCACGCTCACTTCGTTTTCTTCATTTACAGCTATATTCTCTTTCGAAACCTTAAGCTCTGAATATTCAAATGTTGTATAAGAGAGCCCGAATCCGAAAGGATAGAGCGGAGTGCTGCTTGTTACCACATAAGGGTGAAAATATTGCGACGGCTTGTGATTGTAGATCATCTGCACCTGACCTGTACTTCTTGGGATTGTAACAGGAAGTTTTGCACTCGGATTAACCTTTCCAAATAAGATTTCGGCAATTGCCTCTCCTCCGTACATTCCGGGCTCCCAGGCATTTATTATAGCCGGAAGATTGTTTTCCGACCATTCAAACGCCAACGGGCGACCGGTAATGAAAATGAGAACCGTAGGTTTTCCACTTGCTGTAACCTTTTTTATTAACTCCTCCTGCAGCCCCACAAGCTGATTATCCGATCTGTCTGTATCCTCACCTCCGGTTCTCTCTTTCCACCTCTCCCTGTTCATATATTCACCTGCAACCACAATATTGAGGTCGCACTGCCTTGCCTCATTTTCTGCTTCTTTCACTTTTGCCGGATCCATATTCCTGGGATCCCATCCCTGATCCACAAAAATAACTTTACTCCCCGTTGCCTCTTTTTCAACTCCCTCAAGAACAGTTATCACATTCTCTTCCTTCTGTGGAACGGACCAGTCGCCCAATATGTTAATATCATCTGCATTGATTCCTGTAACCATAATTCTCTTATATTTACCCGATTCAAGCGGTAGTAATCCGTTATTCTTGAGCAATACTATTGAATTCCTTGCAGCCTCCAGAGCTGTTGCCCTATGCTCATCGCAGAGTCGTATTTTCATCGATTCATTTTCATCTGCAAAAGGCTTTTCAAAGAGTCCCAGCCGGAACTTCATAGTAAGGATCCTCCTTACAGACTGGTCAATACGGCTCTCCGGAATTCTTCCCTCCTTTACAAGTTCTGTTACATATTCATTCCACAGTATCCCATGCATATGCATATCCATTCCGGCCATTATTGACTGGTAAAAAGCCTCCTTAATATTTTCGGCGGTGGCGTGCAGATCATACATATGTTCAATATCCATCCAGTCGCTTACAACGAATCCTTTAAAACCCCACTCTCTCCTAAGCAAATCCTCCATCAGCCATTCATTTGAATGACATGGTATGCCGTTAATCTCGTTATGCGCTGTCATAGCAGACATTGCCCCGGCTTTAACTCCTGCAATAAAAGGAGGGAAAAAGACCTCCCTCAGAGTTCTTTCGGACACATCTGCAGGAGAGCCGTTTGTACCGTTTATCGGTTGTCCTCCCCCGACAAAGTGCTTTATACAGGCAAGAACATCCTCTTTTCCGTTAAGGTTACCCTGAAAGCCTTTGACGCTCTCTTCTCCCATTAACGAAACCAGATAGGGATCTTCGCCAAATGTCTCTCCGGTCCTTCCCCACCTTGGATCGCGTGCAACCTCTACGTTTGGGCCAAATGTCCAGTGCATGTTCATTGCTCTCATCTCTTTTGCTGTCTGGCGGGCAATCTTGTACGCCATTGATATGTCGAACGATGAAGCCAATCCTATACTTGTCGGATAAACAGTGTTATCTGGAGCCTTTGCATTTCCGTGTACCGCATCTATTCCGAAAATCAGAGGTATCTGCAGCCTGCTTTGCATAGCAAGTGATTGCAGATAATTTGCCTCTTTTAGTGTGAGGACGTGCAGAAATGAGCCAATCAGCCCATCCTTTGCAAATTGCTCTACCGACGAGGCCGGGAATCCCGGATAAAAGGCGTTTGCGGTATTGTTTTTAAGGTCGTTTTCCGATAAGGACCCATCATTTCTCTTAATATGTTCAATCCCTACAAACTGGTTCATTTGCCCGATTTTCTCTTCCAGGGTCATCCTCTTGAGCAGATCCTCTACCCGTTTTTCAACCAGAGCATCGGGATTCTTGTATATTTCCATCTTGTTGCTGCAAGAAGTAGCATAGAGAGCAATAGTTGCCATTAGTATGATTTTTTTCATCTGTTATCACTTGGTTTGAAGTTTATTTAAGGCTCGGCATTTCGTCGCGTGTTATTACAAAAGGTTGACTTACAGCATCTATCCACCACTGTGTGTTGGCATGTTCGTGCCCCTCAAGGGTTTTCTGATCATTGTCATACCAGGGCATAAAGTATGACCACTTAGCCACTTTGTTCCACTGGTCGGATATTTTTGCGACATTTCCGCACTCACTTAAAGTCACGAGCTTATTAGTGTAGAGTTGCGCAATAAGGTCAAACTGTGCAGCGTTATCATTTGCATTTGTCTGATTGTAAATATCACGTCCTATAATATCCACATAATTATTGCCGGGATAAAAATCACTGTCTTTGGTTTGAGTGGTCCATACCCATATCAGATTATTTAGCCCCTGGCTCTGAAAGTAGTCGTACATGTATCGCCACAAACTCCTGTATGCGGCAGCTCCGTCTCTTCCCCACCAGAACCAGGCAGTGCCGTTGGTGTATTCGTATATATTTCCGGAAGCCTCGTGCAGCGGCCGCCAGACAACAGGAATATGCTTGTCACGTAAAAGTTTGAGATAGCCGGCAATTTTAGCAAAGTCGGCTTTTACCACGGTGTTTTCCCAGGTGCCTTCTACCGTAGCATTGCTTGGGCGGAAAGTAGTTTCTTCTGGCCTGTATGTGACAATACCCGCTCCTGCTCCTTCATACCTGGGAACGTTCCAGTGCCAGCACGCACCTACGATACCATTGTTCGCCCACCAGTTCTCAACAACTTGCGTCTGGCTGTAATCTATCCAGTTTGCAGGCGAAGCATAGAGGAAAATATAATCGAAGGTAGTCATGGCCGGGTATTTACCCGTTGCGCTATGCACCATCTCTGCTTCATCTATGTTCCATGCTACTTTTGCCATTGTTCCGGAAATAATGTTTTGCCCGTATTGTTGTTTGAGATAGTTGTACAGTTTGACTGCCTCGGACGAAGGGTTAGGCGTACACAGCTGAGCTGCAATCTGCTGCCCCATTATTGTAGAAAAGTTAATTACTATTTCTGCTGCTTCTACTTTGGTGGGCCCTGTAACTACCCCTTTTGGAACAGTCAGTTTATAGTCATGACCCTTTTCTAATCCTGATATCGAAATTGTGAGCGTATTGAGTTGGTTAGACACGCCTGCGACAGCAGCGGTACCTGAACCGGTAAATGTGATACGGCTATGGCCCGCTGCCGGGCAGAAAATATTCTGGTCGAAAGACAGTGTTATATTCGACAACCCGATTTGCACGTTAACTTCACCATTAGCTGGAGAAGAACCCACTAATACCGGAGGATCTTTTAAAACGGGATCATCTGCAGGGCGTGTGCACGAAGCTGGAAGCAACATGGCCAAAAGAGCAACGCCCAACAGTAATCCTATATAAAACAAATATTTACGCATGTTACTCAACTATAGTAATCTTAGTAATGACAGCGTTCTGACCTGCTATTACCAGTGCTGTAGTGGACCATCCATCGTTTGTGTTCATTATTTTGTTAACAGTCTCCTGGGTCATGTGCCATTCATAATATGAGGCGGCCGGAGCGAGTGCAAGTATGCCCCACTGAGAATTGAAGTTAGGGTCATTTATTGTAATTGCACCCCAATTGGCATCCTGGACCTTCAGCTGTGGTTCTGCCGCAGTAGAAGTATAGTAAAACTTAAGGACAGATCCTGCTTTAAGTTCCGACAGTTTTTCCTTATACACTCTAAAGGCTCCTCCTTCGCCTTCGCCATTCCATCCAATAGTATGGGGCTCTTCCATTACTACGATTTCTGCCTGCGGAGCAACAAGTTTTGTAATAAGGGTTGCTTTAGTAAATATCCAGTCGGAACCCTGAATAATAATTCCGTTCCCGCCGTTCGCATTGGTTCTGATGTTGTTGAGAATCGCTTCGGTTAGCACAAATTCAACTGATGAAATACTTTTATCGTTGTTGATCATAGGCCCGTCGGTTTTAAGGTAACCGTCATTGTTAAGTTCGGCAAAAGGAATTACGGACCAGTTACCATTGTTGATTTGCGCCTGTCCCCATGCGTCTTTTTGTGTAAAGTAGAATTTCAATACAGAACCTACCGCAATATCGGCAAAATACTCAGCGGACAACATTACTCTTCCTCCGTCGCCCCAGGTTATATCTACCATTCCTTCCCAAATAGCTGTCTCTTTCATATCAAGATTTTTAACTTTGATTGCATATTCGACTTCGCCGTTTGAAGAGATGAGTTTCATTGTAGCATTTCCTAGTACGGTACCTGGCACAAGGGCGTATAAAACGTTCCCTGTAAGAATAAACTGAGTCTGAATACCATTTACTCTCACCGCTGTCAATTTATCGGCATTTTGAACGGTAACCTTAACAGTATTTCCGGAGAAAATATCGGTATTAAGTTGCTTGATATCAGGAATAAAACAAAATGCAGGCTTGCTGACAGCAAGTATAGGGCAATCTACTGTTTCGCCGTTTGCCATAGTAAGGACAACTTTACCGGTTTCGGCATAAACAGGAATTTTAACTGTAAGTGACGTTGCCGATGTTGCAGAAACATCACTGACTGTTTGATTGCCAGTAAAAGTTACCGATGAAACAAGGTCAAGATTGGTCCCTCTAAATTCCATGTTACTGCCTGCCTGGGCAGGTGAAGGATTGTACGACATTACCGCCGGTTTTTGAGTGGAGATCGCAACATTAGTGTTTTTACCACTTGCCGTATTAAGTACCATGTTTCCGCTTTGCGAAGCAGCAGGGAGAACAACAGTGAGCGATGTCGCACTTTGAGTTGACGGCGCCACTGCATTTGTAACATGAGGGAACGTTATACCGGTCACCAACTCCATATTTGTACCGGTGATGGTAATAGTGTTACCTCTCCTCAGGTTTGTCTTAGGTGTGGCACTTATAACAATCGGCACAGCCATTTCCAGATTTGCTAAATCTACTATAACCCCCGATTCGGGAATCATTCTGATAGTACCCTCCGATGCATCATCGGGGAGTTTAAATTGAATAGAAGTACCGGCTCCATTAACAGTAAACGCAACTTCCTTTTGGTTAGGCATAACCAGCTTTTTAACGAGATCCAGATTTGTGCCGCTTACCGTAACTGTATTGCCTGGTTTCTTGCCTGGCAACACATCAACTACAGGTACAGCAGGCAGAATAACGTTGAGAACCGCGTAGTACTTCAATTCAAAAGGATTCTCGCTGTTATCTGTAAGAGTCAGGATGCCGGTTTGAGCGGTTGCTGGCAGTTTGAGCGTAATACTCCCACGCGACCATGTGATATAGTTATCACTAAGTATAAAAACATCTTCATTTTCGTTGAAAACGATTTTTTGAACCAGATTCAGGTAGTCACCGGTAATAGTAAGTGTTTGCCCTGCTTTGACCGGATTAGGAGAGACTGAACTAACGGAAATCGGTTCCGTATAAGTAAGGCTGCCTCTTGTTGTAAGAGTTTCGCCGTTATCAAGAGTGAGAACAACAACACCCGGTTTTGCGTTTTGCGGAACTGTTATATTAATTTTCCCGGCATTGACATGCTCAATATCAGTAACATCAACGTTATCGGGGAAAGTAATTTTCACAACCTGATCCAGATTCGTTCCTGTAAATGAAAGATTTGAACCTCTCAATGCGGGGTTTGGACCAAAAGCAGCAATTTTAGACACTATTGTCATATCTTCAGAACTGCAGGATGTGATTGTAGCGATAAGCACCGCCATCAACCCCAGACCTATTAGTTTTAATATTTGATTTTTCATGTGAATATTATTTTATTTGGCTGGAACGATACGAACATTATCAATATGGATAACAGGGTTACAAGGAGTACCTGCAACACCACCTCCATTTACAAAGAGTGTGATGCCGGAATAGTGTCCTGCTCCGTTAATAGAAGCAGCTCCGCCGTTAAGGCTGTACTTACATTCTTTCATTGGAATTGTAACGGTTATCCAATTATTATTCTGATATGAACCTGTAGCAGCCCATGGGTTCCATAATATGCGAGGCCATCCGGTGTCGCTTAAGTAGCCGTTTGCCGAGCCCCAGCGTGAATTAAAAGTGAGGCCATTCCCGTTTTGCCAGTTAAGCATCACATCACTTGCCCCGGTGAAAACAATCTGAAGGGCGGCTGCGGACCATACTGCCGGCACTCTGCATTCAAACTTGAGAACATAGTTGTCAATTTTTGATACATCAAAGAAATCGGGATCGGTAGGAAGATAGGTCCACACCTCGTAACCGAATTTGCCATCGTTCCAGGTAGCATCTGTCATTTCTGCTCCCGACAAAATGAGGTAATTGCCGTTAATTCCGTTTTCACTGCTCACGCCATTAGCACCGTGCCATCCGAAATAATAATCATAATCGGGATATTCGCCGTTGTTAAAATTAAGGATGATATTGCGATTGTCGCGAAACCAGAACGGGCTCTTTGTTGTACCATACACAGAGGATACTGTAACAGGACCAGCCTGGGCTCCCTGCGGAACCTTAACAGCAATGTGGTCAAGCGATGCTTCTTCAATAGTGCCCATTGCTCCTCCTGTAAAAGTGACAGTCAAAGGACTGGTAGGATCATCGACAAAATACTGACCACTTATGTATGCAGTATTACCGGGCGTCAGCCATTCGCATTTCATAGAGTTAATGGCAGGAGACGGAACTTTTACCTCAAAATTAAAAATGCATGAATCTTCAGAAGTATAAAGCTTCAATAAGTCTTCCTTAACACCGGGTATAGTAGATGGAATACTGACAATGATAGATGTTTCGGTAACATAAGCCGGATTAAGCACTGCCGGAACATCGTTGAATAAAATTCTGTCAACACCGGCAAGACCTTTTCCAATGATTGCCAGACGTGCGCCAAGGAATTCACCTTCTACGAGATTGTCAGGCTTCTCAACGGATAGTGCGCGAACGTATGATACTTCCGGTTTACCACCCGTAACCCTCACGTTAGTATCTTTTTCGCAGCTTGCAAATATGCAACCCGCTAAAGCTATAAATAATATAATTAATATCTTTTTCATATTTATGGATGGTTAAGATTAAAATTGATAATCAACTGGTTGTTCGTTGATACGAGGAGTTTTAGCTACCGTTTCGTCTGGAATAGGTAATATGAGCTGAGCAGCGGAAAAAGTAACAGGTACAATATCCTGATTAATGTAGAATATTGAACCTCCGACTCCATTAACAGGTTGAACAACACTGAAGCCTCCATGATAAGCATTGGTAACATTGCGCTCTGCTTTGGTATTGTTTCCATTTGAAACATATTGTCTTTGGCGCTGCATACCGTTTAGATAGGTAATGGCATTATCGGAGTTACGATAGTTCATACGCTTGACATCAAAGAAATTGATGCTTTCCAGGGCAAACTCTGTACGGCGTTCTTTTATAAGTTGGGTATAGGTAATGGCGGTACCTGAAAAGGACAAGCCGGCTCTTTGTCTGATAGTTCTGAATACTTGCAGGGCAAGAGCGTCGCTTGTGGAACTACCGGAACCTATACAAGCCTCAACATAACACAGATAAACGTCGGAAAGGCGAAGCAGATATATATTGTTGACAGCATCCTGGTTGGTTGCACCGGCCTTACCGCCACAATCGGCATTTGCCCCGATTACATATTTTCTTATGTGATTAAGCATTTCATTAGGTGTTTCTTCTACAGCAGCACCATCAGCAGAATAGTTGGCATAGGTATAACCACCGCCGGCAAGCCGGTCGTAATGGTCGCCGGAATGCATAAAGGTGTTTTTACGACGCAGGTCTCCCGTTTCAAAACTCTCCTGAAGACTCAGTGTCGCACCTTTACCGGCACCCCAGGAATTTCCGAGGTTTATATTTGAGTTGCGGGAAAGACTGACATTCCTTCCATTTCCATAACCGTATCCATCCTGGGTACACTGTATAGCAAAGAGCGATTCATCGCTGTTGTTGCCTTCCGGATAAAACATAGTCTCCAGATCTGAATAAGGCACAAGACCACTTTTTATAACCTGTTCAGCATAATTTTTGGCTAAAGTGAAGTTTTCTGCCGACTTTGAATCACTAAGGTGAGAAGCCATGGTAAGGTGTAGCTTGGCTAACATTCCAATAGCAGTATATTTAGACACCCGTCCGCTTTGAAAAGGTCTCTCAGACAGATTGTCCCTGGCAAACTCCAGGTCGCGCCGTATAAATTCATAGACGCTCGATTGTTTATGACGGACTATTTCATTACTCGGCATATTGTTGTTGGTGATAATAGGCACATCACCCCAGTACTCGGTAAGAAAATAATAAGCAATGGCACGTATTGAGCGGGCTTCGGCCAAACCTGTGTTGATAGCGGTTTCGCTCACTCCATTAGCTCTTGCCGCACCCGGCATGCCATTAATTATATTATTGCAATAAGAAACAACTCGATACAATCCGTTCCAACCTGCGTTAAGGAAAGTATTTGTATTTGTGAATGTCATGTAATAGAATTGACCCTCCTGAGCATAGGTGTAGAAAAGGTCTCCTGCAAGCTCGTCACCCGCCATCCACATAAAATTCATGCTAAAGTCCTGCCATACAAAATTAGAGTACAAAGAAGCTGTATTCGCATATATGGCTGTTTCGGAAGTATAGTAAGTCTCAAGAACTTGCTGGTCTTTCGGAACTACGGTCAGAAAATCTTTGCAGGCAGTATTTGCCAGCAAAAGAGCCGTAATGCTTACTAGTTTGAATATATTTTTCATTTTCAATGATTTTATGGTTAGAATGTGATATTAGCACCCAATGTGAATACACGAGGAGTAGGATACCTGCCGAGATCTATATTGGAAAAACCAGCATTTTGATTAAATGAGCCTATTTCAGGATCAAGGCCGGAATAGTTAGTGAATGTATATACATTCTGAGCATTCAGATAAATTTTACAATTCTGCATACCAACTCTCTTTAACCATGTTTTTGGAAGATTATATGAAAGCGCAATATTCTGTATTCTTAGATATGAACCATCTTCTATCCAACGGTCGCTCATCCGGTTGTTGTCGTTACCGTCGCCATTGCTAAAACGCGGCAGGGTAGGATTATCGTCTGCATTAATGATATAGCAGTTGTTGACATTTGTACTATTGGCATTATCTCCGTTTGTATACCCGAGTTGGGCACGGTTTAGTACAGTTTTTAATTGCGGGTCCCAGACGATTTGTGTACGTTCGAGTTTCATACGTGCCATATTCAGTATATCGCCTCCAACGGAGCCAAGTAAGCCGATATTCAGTTCAAAATCCTTGTATTTGAATGTATTTGTAAAACCAAAAGTGAAATCCGGGTTAGGATCTCCAATAATGGTCCTGTCATATTCGTTGATGATACCATCAGGGGTTCCGTCCGGACCGCTGAGGTCCTTGAATTTAATATCACCTACCCACAAACCGCTGTTTCTGTCTATCGGCATATTAGGTTTGGCAGAATTATTCAAATCATCGGCACTCATATACAGACCGTCGGTAACATATCCGTAAAATACTCCAATGGGCTGGCCAACCATAATTGCTGCTGCCTGGTTATAGCCGCCCAGGAACAACAACTGCTGAAGATTAGCCGGATAAATAGGGGTGCCATAATTGTCAAGGGCATCCACTTTATTTCTGTTGAGCGAGAATATTATGTTGGTGTTCCAGTTGAAATCTTTTGTTTTTATATTATGAGTGTTAAGGGCAATGTCAACACCTTTATTAATGACCTTACCTATATTCATGGTAGGTGTCTGTATATCTGTAAAGGTCGACCCTCCGATAACAGGAGAAACAGAAGGTTGCAACAGCAGATCTTTTGTTGTTTTATAATATAGATCCAATGTCAGATTAATCCTGTCATCAAAAACGGCAAAGTCTATACCGGCATTGTACTGTATAGATGTTTCCCATTTAAGATCGGGATTTGCATTATTCGACATACGGTAAGCTGTCCCGAAAATAGTAGGGAAGGCCCGCATAGTAGAACCATAGAGGTATGTTCCTATATTGTCGTTACCATTCTGTCCGTAGCCCAGACGGAGTTTGAGATTATACAGCCAATCAAACTCTTTCATGAAACTTTCGTTTGATATACGCCAGGCTAAAGCAAATGACGGAAAATATCCCCAGCTGTTGTTTGCACCAAAACGCGAAGAGCCGTCTGCACGCAGTGTGGCAGTAAGCAAATAACGATCGTCGTAATTATAATTTGCCCTGCCAAAGAACGATACTTTTGCAACACCACCGCTCCAGCCGTTATTACTTACGAACGTTCCGTCTTTGCCAATAATATGAATATCGTTGGACGACAAATGATCTTTAATAAGCTGACTTCCTTGCCATTCCGAATTTGATGTCTCAGAGCCTAATAACAGGTTAAGATTTTGATTAGAAGAAATATGAAGATCATAGTTGAGTAAATTTTTCCAAAGCCAATACATACTATGGTCTTCCTGCTGCATAATCATTGCATTTCTGAACTGACCGTAGTCGTAGTTGGGTTTGAACCCAAGCTGTGTGTTATTAGAATTATCGAGGCCGAATTCGGTTCTGAAATTTAAATCTTTATTGACATTCAATTGAGCGTATACATTACCGAAAATTCTTTGACGCAGAACATTATTTATTTGCTCGTTAGCCATTGCAACCGGATTGAAAATAGAGGAGCCCTGTTCTGTGGTTTCCGGACTTGCATATTTGCCGTCGAAGCCATAAACAGAAACGTCGGGGCGCATCATCATTGATTGCATTACGATACCGTTGATACCGTCGTTGTTGATAATGTTTTCGTTAGTGCGGGCATAAGAGAGAGAGCCTCCCATCTTGAAGTGCTTGCTGTATTGATGGTCTAGGTTTATTCTGCCGGTAAAACGTTCGAAATCCGAATTAATCAGAACGCCATCCTGATTTGTATACCCCAACGAAATTGCATAATTGGTAGTTTCATTACCTCCCGTCATAGAGAGATTGTGGTTTTGCATCCAGGCGTTACGGGTTACAGCATCCTGCCAGTTGGTACCTGTTCCGAGAATAGACGGATCTAAATAAGTCGGATTGATATTCGGAAGGAATCCTTCGTTATAGAGTTGCAACTGATATGTAGCAAACTCCTGAAGGTTCATAATGCTAAGTTTTTTTGCACGTGTCTGCAGAGAGCTATAACCGTCGTAACTAACAGCCATCTGCCCTTTTTTACCGCGTTTGGTAGTAACTATTACTACACCATTTGCTCCGGCTGATCCATAAATTGCAGTAGCTGAAGCATCCTTGAGAACGTCGATGGAAACAATGTCATTGGGAGCAATAGCAGATAACGGGTTAACTATGTTTTGTCCGTTAGAGCCGCCTGACCATTCGAAACCCGCAATAGAACTTCCCGATCCGCTTACAGGAATACCATCGATAACATAAAGTGGTTCATTGGAATTGCTTATTGAACTTGCACCACGGATACGGATTGAGTTGGCAGCACCGGGAGCACCGGAGTTCTGTGTCATCTGTACACCGGCAATACGTCCCTGAAGCATCTGATCAATATTGGTTACAATACTTTCCCTTAATTTTCCGCCAGTAACCGATCCTACAGAACCGGTGAGGTCGGATTTTTTCATAGATCCATACCCGACAACAACAACCTGATCGAGCTCGGTGGTTGATTCCTGCATTACGACATCTATTACCGATCTGTTGTTTACAGGAACCGCGAGGTTCTTATAACCGAGAAGGGTGAAGTTTAAAACATCCGACGGATTAACACCCTTTATGGTATATTTTCCGTCGGCATCAGTCGTAGACCAGACGGTTTTACTGCCTTGAACGTTTACCAGTACACCCATAACAGGTTGAGAACCTGCTACTGATGTTACTTTCCCGCTAACAGTAACTGTCTGAGCAAACAACTGGGTACCCATTAATAGTACCGAAATGATAAGAATTAGTCCCTTTCTTTTCATCTTTTGCTTAAGTTAATTAGTTATTTATCTGAAGTCCGTTTATTATTTATAAAAAAATCCATTCTTTTCTGCCACCAGTCGTTGCCTACATCGTGTCCTTTCCACGGATAGCAAACATATTTTTTGGCCGAAGGAATAAGATTGTAAGCTGCAAAATTTATATGTGGAGGGCAAACTTCGTCCTGAAGACCGAATCCCATTATAACCGGGACACGAATCCATAAAGCGAGGTTTTTTATATCGAAATACGACAGCATTTTATACAGTTCCTCATCGCTGAGTCCAAGCTCTTTCTGCCTTACAAGAATCTGGTCGCCCGGCCAGGGTACTATGTTAAAATAGTCTTTGTAATCCGACAGGAAAGGGATAAAAGGGGCAGCTGCCTTTATTCGGTTGTCAAGTGCAGTTGCCGCTATGGTAAAGGCTCCTCCCTGGCTCCCTCCCTCGGCAAACACATTTAATGTATCGGTTTGCGGAAGCGAGCAGATAAAGTCAAGCCCTCTTATAAGATCCATAAATGCTCCTCTGTAGTAATATTCGTCCTTATTACCGAGGTTCCAGGTTATCCAGTTGCCATATTTGTTAGAAGGCTCACAGAGTCCTTGCCCCCTTCCCGAAAGCACGAACTCAACCATTGCAGGATTTCCGTCAGGTTGCGGATACCATGGTTTAGACCCATATCCCATATATGTTATGATTGCCGGATATTTCCCCTCCTTTACCGGAGTTACCAGATAACCGGAAATCTCTTCGCCTCCGAGCGATTTCATTTTCACCAGATAAACGTTCCTTAATGAGGTTGAAGAGTCTTTGCACAGCCTCAACGAGAACTCCGGCTTAACAGCAGCAAGCTCTTCCTTTGCCTTGTTCCAAAACTCTCTGATATCGGGTTGCGCGTCGGGAGGAGAAATAATCTTTTCGGGCTCATACCCTATATTGAATTTTTTAACAACTCCGAGACTGCCTGCAACAACAACTCTGTAGAAACCCGGCATGAGCGTCAGGTGAAACCTTGTAACTACCTCCTTTCCAGATGGTACGACTATTTTATTTTCGTAGGCCCTCAGCAGTTTATTCGAATCTGAGAGCAAAGAAAGCTTAATGGTCTCGTCATATGCAGAAGTCATCGAATTACGGGAAACTATTTCGATATATGGTTTCTCACCGCTAAGCCACAGCAATTTATCGCCGTTTGCGAGCGAATCGGAATACACCGGATCGAGTCTGTAAAGCAATACATCATGGCCCTGTACGGTAATTTCCCTGCCCGACGACGTGTTTCCGCTGTCAGTTCCGGTCCACAGATCCCTGACTATATAAAGCTTACTCCCGAAGGAGGTGCTGCGGCCGCTTAAGTCGTCTGTCCTATCGAATTTATTCCAGACCAGGTTGTACGTTTTACTTTCTCCGGTACGATTAAGTACACAAAATGCCCATTTCCCTCCTGCTAGAGGTTTAAACCAGAATTCAAGTCCGTTCTCAGATCCTGCTTTAAATCCCTGAATTCCGAGTGTATCCTGGTCAATTGCTATTACCTCTTTATTTGTAATAATTTCGAGCGTCTCATTACTCATGGTTGCCAGATCGTTCCCCAAAATAAGAGGGGCCGCAATCATACACCACATAGTAAAATGGGCTCTGTCTTCATTAACACTCATCCCATTGCCCACCTGAAGCATATCAGGGTCATTCCAGTGGCCGGGGCCTGCATATTTTCTCAGACCTTCCTGTAAATCAAGTATCTTAAGAACACCAAGCGATTTCCAGCTCCCGTGATCCTTAATACAGTCAAAACAACACCAGATGTCCCCGGTAGTGCGCCACGAGTGTCCTATCTCCTTCGCCCACAGCCAAGGTTTGTTGTCTCCCCATTCACATATGCTGAACAATACCGGTCTGCCTGCGTCGTACAGCGCATCCCGCATTATGGTATATGCCCCTACCGGATTTATTTTCTTTGTATTACACCAGTCATATTTCAGATAGTCTACACCCCATTTTGCATAAGTGATGGCATCCTGATATTCATGCCCCAGACTTCCAGGCAATCCTCCGCAGGTTTTTGATCCTGCATCACTGTAAATGCCAAACTTCAACCCATTTGAATGGATATAATCTCCCAATGCCTTTATTCCCGACGGAAATTTCTCTTTATCGGCATTAATAAACCCCAGGGAGTCCCTATCGCCCTGCCAGCAGTCGTCAATGTTCAGATAGATATATCCGGCATCTGCCAACCCTTTAGATACCAATAGATCGGCAGTTTCCCTTATCAGTTTTTCATTTATCTTGCTTCCGAATTTGTTCCAGGTGTTCCACCCCATCTGAGGTGTTCTTGCGAGCTCGTTGTATTTCTGCCCGCTTGCTTGAATTACAGGCAAAAGAAATAAAAGTGCTATTATTAATTTGCCTGTTTTTTTCATTTGTATAACGATGAAATTTTTTGGTTATAATCCTTAATTAGCTTGACTGTAGAAGAGTCAGCGGCAAAAACAGAGTTTAACCCCTGAGGCTCCTGAGCAGGGTCGCCGGTATAATCATCTCCTTTTTCCCAGAATTCGTTGGATGGGTTACGTACTGCAAAACCACCCCATCCCCAGAAGTTACACCCGGCAAGCAGTTTTTTCTTTTCGGCACATTTAAAAATATATTCAAAAACAGATTCATAATATTTATCCCTGCCGGTAACAGCAGACCCGGGAGTAAAAATAAAATTGTCGCGTGGATAGCCAAACTCTTCTATTACTACAGGTTTCCCGAGCTTATCGGCAATCACAAGATGGTCGTCAATATATGCAAGAGTGCTGTCAACAGCAACAGAGCATTTTGCGGTTACAGAATCCTGGCTTATCCATTTCCAGTTGTATGGCCAGATATGTATATTAAGGTAATCGATTTCCGGATAGGAGTGAATTTTTTCAAAAAGGGCCATATCCTCTTCGCACCCGTGTTTGCCTTCGCTGCCGGTAGATACCATATGATTCGGATCTATCGACTTGATAAGTTTTGCAACATCGCCTATCCATTTGGCAAAAGGCTCTTTGTTATCGTCTGCAAATGCTCTTGGCTCATTGCCTATTTGCCACGAGAAAATTGCAGGATCATCTTTGTATGCGATTCCTGTAACTGAGTTGGTCCTTGAAACAATATCGTGCACATAAGCGGCAAATAACGTTTTGCAGCTATCGCATTTGTGGAACTGTTTTACATATTCTATATATTCAGGCCAGCCGTCAATATTTGGTACCGGGGCCTTCCCGTATCCCGACCAGCTCAGATATTGGGAATATCCGCCTGACCACTCCCAGGAATTGTTGAGATAGAGCACAGCTTTCATGTCCCTCTTAGCAAGTTCTGCCATCAATCTGTCGAGACCCTTTAATATTGTATCGTTATACACACCTGGAGATACCTGCAGAGTAGGCTCCACTTTAGAGTTAACTCCCCGTTCTCCGTCAGACCCCACCAATACTCTCAGATTTGTTATACCAGCATCTTTTAAAAGATCTAGCTCCCTCCTTAACCTTAATGTATCACCTCCTTCGCCTTCCGAAGCAAGAATGGCCCCATACCAGAAATTGGCACCTATATAATAGGCAGGCTTTCCGTTGACAATAAAGAGACCTTTTTCAACTTTTACAAACGATCTGTTTACAGATGTTCCTGCACATGAAATGAGCGCAGAAGTCAATACAATTGCTATAAGAATTCTTTTCATTGTAGTAATTAGTGATCTGAGTGTAAAAATACTACTACCTTTAAGCGTAAACAAATATTATATTATCTAAGAATGGTACTTATTTGCATTTTAATAAGATTCTATTACATTTTTATTGCCGCACACACCTGCATTGTGACCACAGGCAAATTTACGAAAATTGGACAACCGCTATTTAAGGGTTGTTTTATTGCTGTTTATGGTTGGTTTTTAAAAATTCCATCAGTAATTTACAATGGCTAGTAAATAGTTCTTTTTATATAAAAAAAACTCATTGTGGAGCTGTGCGGACAATTTCCATCATGTAAAATAGTATTGTTTCTTTCAATCTTACATTGATTTTACATTAAGTGCATGTAGCCGTGATATGAGTATATAAAATTGAGACCGGAAAAAGGTTTGAGGAGAAAGCCAGGGCTGTTTTGGTTCACTTTTAGTTGAATTTTGGTTCATTTCTTGTTAAATAAGTACAAGTATCCAAAATCATCATTAAATAATCATCTTGTTTTTTCTGTAATGCGACCTGAACTCTTTTGGCGGCATACCCTTCTTCTTTTTAAAAATTCTGTTGAAATTGGATAAGTTATTGAATCCGCACTCATAACAGATTTCTGAAATATTCTTGGTAGAATCTACAAGCATTCGTGAAGCAAAACCAAGTCTGATATCTATTATATAGTCAGACAGATTCTTACCTGTTCTCAGTTTAAAGAAGCGGCTAAATGAGACCGGAGTCATACCAACCATATCTGCCAGTTCGGAAAGCCTTATATCCTTTTTGTAATTCTGGTTAATAAACTCTTTGACTTTACGCACCCTTCTGCTTTCGGTATTTCTCTGGGCACTTGCAAATGAACTGCTTGCAAGTGTTCTTATACCTTCGCCCTGCGAAAGGTCATTCAGGATTTTAAGAAGACGTAGAAATTGTTCAAACCCTTGATTTTCTGAAGCTATAGTATCCAACTGACTATAGATTTTCATAATGGACTGCAATGGAAATGAAACTCCGTGTTCTGCTTGTTTAAGCATCCTCCTTATTGAATTGAACTGATTCTTTTCCAACAAATTGCGTGACAACAAATCGGAGCCGAACTGAATCGTTATCTCCCTGATCATCTTAGAGTTGCAATTTCCCTGTTCCCATACATGCTCAAGGCTCTCTCCGCTAATGAGTATTAGTTCATAATCGCCTGTATACTCAACCGAATCACCGACGATTCGCCTTAATCCGGCACCATTCTCTATAAAATTGAGTTCAAACTCCTTATGCTGATGAAGAGGAAATGTGAATTCAGTTTTAAACCTCTCGACTACGTGAAAACAATCCTTTTCCGAAAGCGGAGGAATTTCGTTTAAAACATGTTCGTGCATGACTGTTGTATCTTTGTAACAAAGATATAATATTTTGATTTTATGGTATCATTTTACATTTAACTGTTTTAACTGGCAGTTGCATTTTTATCTGCCAGTTGTTTTCTGCTAGTTGATAAATACCAGATGTTTTTTATCTGCCAGTTGTTAAATGCCAGATGCTATTTAAATTGCCAGCTCTTAAATGCCCGATGTTTCTTATCTGCCAGTTGTTAAATGCTATATGTTATTTAAATTGCCAGTTCTTAAATGCCAGATGTTTTTATCTGCCAGTTGTTTTCACAATGTGGTGTCTATCTGCGACTTGCAAAATATTTTCTCTGGCATTCATGGCAAAATCATTTCACAACCATCTGATATTAAGCATAATCTGAAAAGAACTGGCAGATCCTGCTGAAATTGCTTGGAACTGCCAGTTGTTTTAACAATTTACTGGATATCTGCGTGTTGAGAAAGGATTTACCCTAATATTTCAGAAGAAAATATTTCGCAACTATCTGATATTTAAGACAATCTAAAAACAACTGGCAGTTCAAATTTTAGTGCACAAGTTACTGTACAAGCATTTGCCAAATTTGCTAAATAAGTGAAATGCTTTACACTAGCTATAGCTGACAACTTAGAAATTAGTTGTAGCAAATTCGAACACAAGTCTAACACCCTTACAGTGACACCATTTCTAATAACTTCTTGGAAGTACTTCTAAGAAGTTATTAGAAACACTCTAGCATACTGCTAAATAAGATGAATTAAAATGTGATTTCTATATAGTACATGCAGACCGGACAAGTACCGGACAAGTGTCAGAATCGGCAATGATCTCAGCTTTAATAGTGTTTCCCCTATCTTTTCCCTGACAAATCAACTGGTACCAGAAACCTTTTCCCGACACTGTATTTGATGAGTTTTTCATGCTGCAGTCTTCCGACGATCATTGCGGGATGGGTATTTATTTGATTTGCATATGCCAGGATATCAGGCTCTGTTAATACTCCTTTTGCCAGTAACTGCTTCTCTTCCGAGAACGAGAATGTCCATTTTATTGCAAAATTATCAGCCTCCTGCTCTTTATCGGGGCTCACTTCACAATTCTCTACATTTTCCAGAAATACATCCTTCTTACCATGTAATATAATGTGACCTACCTCATGGAAAAAGGTGAACCAAAAGCTGTCGTTCCTTTTATATCTACCCGATATCTGGATTACCGGATTATCATTAATCCATCGGGTTGCGCCGCTTATTGGAGCATGTGGCAGGCATGGTGTAAATATGATTTTAACCCCAGCTTGCAGACAAACAGCTTGCAGCTTTACAAAGAAATCATCCGGATGTTCTGCCATTAACAGTTTAAGTTCCGGTAGTAAGGCTCTCAATCCTGCTTCCGAAAAACTATTGCTCTCCATTTTGGCAGCAGCAATTTCGCCATGACGTAACCATGCAGAAATCGAATGAGGCTGCTGAGTATTTTTTAAAGAAATTCTGAAGGCTGTTTTTAATTCCTGATTCAGATAGTAGTCCTCCCATGCCTTATGATTACTTATACAGAAAAACGACAACAACTCCTTTGTCTTTTCCTCCCACTCCTGCTTTTCTGCAATCCAGCCAAGTTTAATCATCTCTTTAATGGGGAATGATTTAGCCCAGGCAATTGAATTTTCTACTAACTTATTGTTTTCTACTCGGGCATGATATTCGTCGTACTCACTCTGTTGTTTCAGCCAAAAATGAGCAGGAATTTTAAGAACATGCTCAAATTTAACCGCCATTTCCGGCGTGATAGAGCTCTTGGCAGTCAAAACTGATATGATGGAAAAAATAGTTAATAATTTGTTGTTTAATACTATTTGTCTATCTTTGCATCAATAGAACCCGCCAAGCCTCTTAACAATGCTCAAATAGGCGGGTCGTTTTTTTATAGTATATGAAGATTTCATATTTAAAACCTCCGGAATGTTCTGCAAAATTAGTCTCTCTTCTACAGAAAAGGGGACTTATGATTGATGATTTCTCTAAAGCAGAGGAATACATTACTAATATTGGGTATTTCAGGTTAAGCGCATACTTTTACCCATTGCTTAAACTTCCAAAGACAGATCATATTTACAAAGAAGGATCTTCGTTCACACAAGTTTTAAATTTATATAGGTTTGACCGAAAACTGCGAATGTTGATTTTTAATGAAATTGAAAAAATTGAAGTTTCAATAAGAAGTATAATGGTTAATACGACATGTTTGTATTTTAACGACGCTTTCTGGATTACAAATATTAATAATTTTGCCAACAAAACATATTTCAATAGTTCTATGCAAGAAATTGACTCTGAGCTATCAAAAAGCAAAGAGGATTTCATTGTACATTTTAAAGATACATACATAGAACCTTATCCTCCGGCATGGGTCATTGCCGAAATTTTACCGCTTGGAAACATTTGCAGGATATATAAAAACATCTCTGATACAGGTCTTAAAAAGCAAATATCCAGAAAATTTGGATTACAACCAATAGCGTTTGAATCATGGATAATGACTCTCGCAGGACTTCGCAACATATGTTGCCATCATGGAAGATTGTGGAACAGACTTTTAGCACTCCGTACAGCATTGCCCCAGAATACATATTATCCTTGGTTAAAAGAACAGAATTCAATAGACATCCAAAGAGTATATTTAAGGCTCTGTATGATAAAATATCTCCTTTATTCCGTTTCACCTAATAATACTTTCAAGGAAAAATTGACGGATTTACTTAGAAAATATCCTATGGTGGACATACAGGCAATGGGATTTCCATTAAATTGGGAGTTGGAGCCTCTTTGGAATTAGCACAAAGTATAATCTTTAATGAACGGTTTGTTCCTACTGTACAAGCTGGTGTACAAGTTACTACACAAGCATATGCCAAATCTTCATAAAAATTGTAATGCAACACACTAGTTATAGTAGACAACTTGAAAATTAGCTGGAACAAATTTGAAAACAAACTCATTAACCTTACAGTGAACCCTTTTATTTAAGCCTCCATTTTTTCTTGTTGGGTAATACCGATTCTGAAACAGGCATGTTGTATTCGGTCACAGGATTTAGCGAAACTGCAATTTTATTTGTCAATAATTCGTCTGCTCCAATATTATCGAGCATAGCTCCACAAAGCGCCTGTACAACAGGATTATATTATACCAACGTTTTTATTTTTTCCTTCGAAAGTTGTCCGATAATAATCATTAACCGGTTACAAGCCTCTGGAGAGCTTTGATATTTTACCTGCTGCAACCATTCTATTCAGTGCTTTTACAACCGCATCTTTCTTATTGGCATCTATATTGAAATCAGTATAGGTGAAAACATGATCAGTTGGAAGCCTATCAATAGTATTAGCAATAATATCAGATATTTTCATACAATATCGTTTCGTGCAAATGCAACGTATTTGTCCCGTTTATTGCGTAAAAAACGGGACATTTTTCAAAATAATTTGTTTCAATTATTTTTATACGACTTTGCCAATCGTTCCAAATACGATACATCCAGGATGTAGGCTAGTTCCTTTAAGGTCTGCTCACAGACTTTTGGTTTGAGCTGACACTCCCAAATCACCATTGTGCGCCATCCCTTCTGCCTCAGCTCATCACGGACTTTGGCATCTCTTGCAATATTCCTTTCAAACTTCGCTTTCCACCATTCAGTGCGGGTTTTGGGGATTTTGAAATATTTACAATCTTCGTGGGTGTGCCTCTCAAGATATGGTCCTTGATATAATCAATATTTATTGGTTATATAATTATAGATACTGTTTTCAACAGGTATATCCATTTTGAATATTATTTTAACCACCGACACTTTATTTCCTTTGTCGTCAAGCATTCTTGTCTCTTGAAAACTATCATCTATAGGAGTAACATCTCCCATATAGTAAAATTCGGTTCCTTCGTCATTACTTTTTTTGATAAAAAGAGGTAGTCGTAATCCATTTTTATAGTTTTTTATCGCTTGAACATCATTGCTCTTCAATGTCCTTCTTGACTTAGACATCCACTCAAATTCATTCGCATTAATAAAACCATCTAAGTATTTCGTTGTACTTGATATATCATCTGCTTTATGATAATTAACAAAAATTGGACAATTACTTTTCTCTGAATTAATGATATATCCTCCTACGTTCTGTGCAATAGGGTTTTGCTTCCAATTTAGAATTCTGAACACGTCTTTTCTATTGTACTTTTTATATAATCTGAAGCCATCAAAATACTCTTCCCTTTTATAAGTTGAGTCATAGAAATTAATGGCATATTTAATACTATCCAATAAAAACAAACGAAATTCTGTGTTCGATAACTGATTGCTAAAGTCTGTTTCAATTAACAATTGGTTTCCATTTCTACTGATAATTCTTATATCATACAATTCATTAACTGGTTTATGCTTTCCTCCTTTATTTTCTGTTACAAAACCAAAGTTTATATTATTTATACATGATATAATTGTTTCATCTGAAACATTATAATTGTATTTTTTTGAAATAATCTCTTTAAATTTCGTGATATCTAAATAATGATTTTCTATGATCTCATTTATAATGATTGTTTCTTCGATTCTTTTTGAGTTATTAATCTCATTAGAAAAAAGCTCGAGTAATTTTTTTTGATATTCACTAATACTGCCATTATAATCAGCCTCATACCTAGAAATAAAATTATAGTACGATTTAGAATAGTTGATGTACAGTTGCGGATCACGCGAACCGTGTTCTAGAAAATCAACCATCATTGGTATATGACCTAATTTAAATTTCAGTAAATTATAATCATTCATCAAATCTTTTCTTAGTTGCATATTAGCAGAATCAATTGCTTCAAAGATTTTCTTTTTTGATATTTCATCAAAATTAATTGTTGATGATCCTGGAAGTAAGCTACTCCCACTTGATATCATTTTTCTTAGAGAGTCTTTATTATAGGAAGTATCTCCATAAAGAGCTATCGGTACCATATAATTATTACAGTAGTTCCCAATAAAATCAATTACCGTCAAATATTCTTTTGCATTTTTTTTACGCAAACCTCTTCCTAATTGTTGCACGAAGATAATTGCTGATTGGGTCGGCCGGAGCATAATTATTTGATTAACTCCCGGTATATCAATTCCCTCATTAAAAATATCAACTGTTATTATATAATCAAGCTTTTCAGATTTATTATTACTTTCAAGTCTGTAAATTGCTTCTTTTCTTACTGCTTCGCTATCATCTCCTGTCAGGGACTTAGTTTGATAACCATGAAGATTTAATTGTTCTGAAAGTGCATAGCACTCTTCCTGTCTTGAGCAAAAAATTAATCCTCGAATGTTACCATCATCACATCCATATAATTCAATTTTTTCAATAATCCGGTTAACTCTTTCCTTAGCTATTAATAGATTAAAGTTTGACTTATCGTTAATTTCTTCACCGTTTATTGTTAAATCTGTAACTCCATAATAATGAAAAGGACATAACATATCTTCCTCTAATGCACGATGTAAGCGAATCTCGTATGCAATGTTATAGTCGAACATCTTAAAAATATCAGCACCATCAGTTCGCTCAGGAGTAGCAGTCATTCCTAGAAGAAACTTTGGATGAAAATAATCCATTAACCGTTTATACGATTCTGCTCCTGCTCGATGTGTTTCATCTATAACAACATAATCAAAGTTTTCCCTATCAAATTTTTCGAGATGTTCCTGCTTTGAAATTGTTTGAACCGTACTAAAAATGAAGTCTGCATCTATTTGTTGATTGTCACCCGAATATAGCCCCATTTTTATTTTGTCTCCAAATAACCGATTAAAGGTTTTCAAGGCTTCTTCCGCAATTGTCAATCTATGTACAACAAAAAGAAATTTCTTTGGATTAAATCTTTTCACATCAAAAGCAGATAAGAATGTTTTACCTGTTCCTGTTGCAGAAATTAGAAGTGCTTTATCTTTACCCTGTGCTCGTAAATGTTCAATATTTGACAATGCTTCTCGCTGCATCAAATTAGGTTCAATCTTAGATTTTTCGATTTGCTGCTCTTTTTCCTCAATTTCAAAATTTAATATCTTCCTAGCGTTCCATAGACGGTTATAGTTCTGTAGAAAATCATTTGTTACTATAACCGCTTCTTCAAATTCTTTCTTAAACTCTATATGAACTTGATTAATTAACTCACTATCATTTGTTCCAGACACTTTTAAGTTCCATTCCTTGTTTGAGCATAGAGCTGTTTGTGTTAGATTACTACTCCCAATAATCAAATCGTATAAACCTGCATTTCTAAACAAATACCCCTTTGAGTGAAAATCTCCTTCAGTAGCGATTCTCAATTCGATATTCTTGAACTTTTTCAAGCGACTAAGTGCTTCTGGATGAGTAAAATTAAGGTATTGAGAAGCAAGAATTTTTCCCTTAATGTTATTTTTCTCCAATTCAATTAAAGAATTCATCAATGTTGCAACACCTCCGGTTGTTATAAATGCAACAGAGAACCAAAATTCTTCACATTTTTCTAATTCTTGAAGAATTGTACTCAATACCTTTTTACCGGCCTTTTGATCATTGAATAAAAGTTCGGGTCTATAGATTATACTAGAAGGTATCGACTTATCTATAAAGCCTGTTTGAATACTTTCTAACAGAGATTTATTTATTATCATTTTAAAAGAGATAACTTTTTGGCTATTGGCACATCTGCTGCTGCCCAATCCAATTTCATTAATTCTTCTTTCTGTAACCACAAATGATTAATATGCTCATGTAATATTATGGAACTAGTATTACAACTACAGAAATATGTATGCATTTGAATTGAAAAATCAGGGTATGTATGTTCAACGGTAAGAAATTTGTCTAATACCTCAATCTCTAAAGAAAGTTCCTCTTTAATTTCTCTTTTCAACGCTTGTATCTCTGTTTCTCCAACTTCTATTTTCCCTCCTGGAAATTCGAATTTTTTAGAAATATACGGGTATTTATTATCTGGTCTTTGAGTGCAAAGAATAAGATTGTCTTTAGTTATAATTGCCGCAACGACGACGATTTCTTTCATTTATGATATTGTTTTAACATTTTGGTGGAGTAATCATATAAAATCAAGAAACTTATACTTTTCAGCTAAAAAATTATTTTTCTTCTATTTTTTTAGAAAATTCCTATTCCCAAACCGAATTATAAATTTTGTTTAGGTAAAAAACAATTACCTCCTCTAAATTTCCTCAACCAATCCCCTGTAAAGCTATATATTTCCTTCACTTTCAACAAGCATTTAAATAACAATTTATCAACACTTCTGGAATTCGCAGAATAAATACTAAATTTGGACAAATATTTTTTAGAAATGAAAACTGCCACAAAACTTCTCTCTTCAATAGCTCTTCTAATCACCACAATATTATTGTCATCTACATCTTCTTTTGCTCAGTATCAGAATCAGCAGGAGGAGAAGCCAAAGACTCCGGTTGAGATTGCGGCGTTGCAGGCCGACAAGTATCAGAAGGATCTTGGGCTGAATGATGGGCAAACATTTCTTGTGGATTCTGTCTTGCAGGTGAATATTGGTGGAGTTTATTCCGATTTTGAGCGGATGAAGAAGGGTGGGGTTCAGACCCAGGAGAGTTATCGTGCAGTGCAGGAGTTATGGTTGAATAAGACAGATGCTGCATTCAAGAAGATTTTCACCCCCGAGCAATATCTTAAATATGAGAAGCTTTCCGGGTTGTATTCCAAGAGGATGAAGGCAGAGAAAGAGAAAGCAAAGCTGGAGAAGGAGAAGGCAAAGCAACTGGAAAAAAACAAGCAGCCCTGAAATTTTTAGGATCAATTGAAAAAATAGGTAGAGCAATTATAATTGTGCAAAAGTGTGGTAAAAGCAGATCCAGGTGTGGAATTTGAAGGATGCTTGGGGTCATATTTTTTACATCTCAAATATTGATTGTGCTATAGTCTGTAAGGGCATTGCAAAGGATGCATTTGGGTGCCCCCTGCAGCTGATATGAGTCGGCAAGCTCATGGGGGGCATCTTTGTTTTTTAGCGGAAAGAACGAGTAGTGGGTAAATGCGGTTGCATGCTCTGGCAGGCTATAGCACATCAAGCTAAAAGAGATGGAAAACTTCATTGGTGTTTGCTGAACTTTTTCAGCGTGGCGATTGAATTTTAGTGAACTGCGCCTCTCTGTTTTTATAGTGAGTTATGTAGCGGAAGCCGCAGCTTCTGATTACCTCTGTGAAATGGGCGAACTTCTCGCCTATCCGTTCGGGGTCGTGGGCATCGGACCCAAGGGAGATTGCTTCGCCACCCAACTCTTTGTATCGTTTTAGCACGGCGGTGTCGAGCACGGGGATTGCACCGTTTTTCTCTCTGTAAGTGTTTGTGTTTATCTCCAGGGCTTTCCCATTTTGTATAAGGAACCTGAATATCTGGTCAAGTATGTCACCGAACTTAGAGTGGTGTATGATTCTCTCAGTAAACGGGGCGTAACGGGTTATGTAGTCGTAGTGGCCAAGAATGTCGAAGTCTGTGTACTCCTGAATGCACAGATAAATTGTCTCAAGATATCTTCCGTAAGCGACGTCCTGTTGCTTGCCTACATAGTATTCGCCATAGTACGGGTCAATGCCGTCTACAAAGTGCACCGACGCTATTATCTGATCAAACTTGTGTCTTGCGACAAATGATTTGACCTCGGTCATTGTATGCAGTTGCATTCCAACCTCTATCCCTTTGAGTACCTCAATAGGGTGTAAGGAGTTAAGCAATTCCACCTTTTTCTGTTGTTCAAGAGGGTCGAACAGAAAGCTGTCGTCGCCCTTAGGAGCCCTTATGTCGAGGTGATCGGTAATTATTACACCGCCCAGACCAGCTGCAATAGCCTGACTGACGGCCTGTTCCATTCGCATTCTGGAATCGGGCGAAAATTCGCTGTGGGTATGTGAGTCTGTAAGTTTCAATTGTAACTATTTTGTTGTTAGCTTCCGAGTTCGGAAACACACCAGTTTTTATCTATCTTAATCAACGATATAGTGTTCTCAATGCCTTGCGGGAAGTTGGGCAAAATCACCTTGTAGACCACCTTTGCAGTGTCCTTTCCCTTACCCGGGTCCACAGAAACTATTTCGGTTTTTACCTCCTTAGAGTTTTTTTCAAGCATCTCCCTCACTTCCGGCTCCAGGCTGTCCAGACTCTTGAGAGAGTTAACCAGCTCTTCGCCAAGCTCTTTTGTGCATAGCTTGCTCGCCGCCGTATAGTCTATTGCAAAATATGCGTTAAGGAACTCATTGGTTTTCTGAGTGACAGCGCTTTCTCTGCTTGTGCAGGATGCCAGAACTAGTACAATGGAGAGCATAAATGCCCCAATCAGTAAGTTTTTCTTAATCATATTCAATTTGTTATTATGATGATATAGCAATTATTGTAATATTTTCCCGTTGTTTATGATGTGACGTTTCGATGATTATGATATGGCATTTTGTTCTAAATTTTACAATAAAGACACAACAGTAATCCCCGATCCACCCATCTCCAGGTACTCGTCCCTCATCTGGCCCACCCCTCCAACCGTTTTAAGGTATTTTCTTATCTCCTCCCGCAGGACTCCGTTCCCTTTGCCATGCAGAATCTTCACCTCAGACACTCCTAACATCAACGCATCATCAATAAAATGGTTCACGCTGTCCATGGCCTCTTCCAGCCTTTCACCCCTAATGTCTATGGTTGGTTTAAAGTTGAGTTTTCTTTCTGTCACGCCAAGGTCCTGATAGGTGCTGGTTGTCCTCAGCTGGCTTTTTGCAGCATTCTGATACTCCTTGCCCGATATCCGCTCCACCTTATCCTTTGCCATCTTGCTCATTATGCTTCCGATTGCAATGTTCACGTCGCCGGAATCTACCCTCAGAATCTCTCCAATGAGGTCGCCCCCCTTTATACGAACCTTGTCACCAACCTTAAGTGGCTCCTGAGCGACTGTCTTTACAAACTCCTTAGCTAAAGCCGGGTTATTAGCTGCATTTTGCTGATTTGTATTCCGTTCACGGTTTCGCTCCTCGCGGCGTTCCTTCCTGCGGACAAGCTGCTCCATCTTGCGGGCAATCATCTCGTCATCAGAATTCTGCTTAGAGTCGGCCAACTCCTTGTTAAACACATCCAGCTGTTTGCGCAGCTCCTTTGTCTTCTCCTTCTCTGCCTGATTCTCGCGAATCTCCTTTATTGTAGTCTCTATTTTTCTGTTGGCATCGGTGAGAATACGCTTGGCCTCCTCCTTTGCCTCGGCAATAATGCTCTTTTTAAGTGTCTGAATATCCGATAACTCCTTCTGATACTTGTCGGTAATGTTCTCCAGCGTCCTGTCGGTGGTCTTTATTCTTGCCACCTTCTCCTCCCACATCCGGCGGTTCTTTGCAATCTTCTTAAGGTGCTTCTCCAGATCTACAAAGTCCGACCCTGCTCTCTCCTCTGCAGCCTTTACTACAACCTCCGGCAAACCCATCTTTCTGGCAAGTTCAAAGGCAAAAGAGCTTCCCGGCGTACCAATCTCCAGCTTGAAAAGTGGCTTTATGTTGGCAACATCAAACTGCATCCCCCCGTTTATCACCCCCTTACTGCTGCTCGCGTAGAACTTTAGGTTGCTGTAGTGGGTGGTTATTACCCCAAATGCGCCCCGGGTCTCAATCTCGTTAAGTATCGCCTCAGCAATTGCTCCACCAGCTGTCGGTTCTGTTCCTGCCCCGAATTCGTCAATCAGCACAAGTGAACGGCTGTCTGCCTCAGAGAGTATATCCCTCATGTTTTTGAGGTGCGAGCTGTATGTACTAAGGTCATTTTCAATTGACTGCTCGTCGCCAATGTCTATGAATATCGAGTGAAATATTCCTAATTCCGATATTTCGGAGGCTGGTATCAGAAAACCGCACTGCAACATGTATTGAAGCAGACCGACGGTTTTGAGGCAGACCGATTTGCCGCCGGCATTTGGTCCGGATATGAGCAGTATGTGTTTGTCCCTGCTTAGGTTGAGCGATAGCGGCACTATTTCCCTGCCCTCTCTTTTGAGTGCTGCCTCCAGCAACGGATGCCGGCCCTTTACCAGTACAAGCTCCTGATCTTTGGACAAAATTGGCTTTCCTGCCTGCATAGATACTGCCAGCAGAGCCTTTGCCCGTATGAAGTCTATTTCGCCCAGAAAGTCTGCTGCTGCAAGAAGCTCAGGCAGATACGGACGTAAAAAGTCTGAAAAGGCAACCAGTATCTTAAGTATCTCACGCTGCTCTGCAAAGTGCAGCTCTCTCACCTGGTTGTTGAGTTCTACGATTTCCATCGGCTCTATGTAGGCGGTCTTGCCCGATGCCGACTCGTCGTATATGAATCCCGATATCTTTCTTTTATTTGCTGCGGAAACAGGTATCAGTACCCTGCCGTCCCTTACGGAGACCGTTGCATCTTCGTCGGCCAGCCCCTCGGACTGTGCTTTCTTAAGGATGTTGCTGATTCTTTTTGAGATTGTCCCCTCCTTGTCGTGTATCGATTTGCGGATAGTTGCAAGTTCCGGGCTGGCGTTGTCCCTTATCTCGCCGAACTTGTCCAGAAGCGACTCAATGCGCCTTGTTATCTCAGGAAATAGGACAATAGGTTCTACGAGAAGCTTCAGATTCGGATAGAGACCATCTTTTGTGTTTTTGAAGAACGATACAATGGCGCGGGTGGTTTCAAGCGACTGCTTGAGTCTGCTTATAGAGAGAACATCGAGATATGCCGATGCTACTTCAAGTTGTTTAAGGAAAGGCAATGTGTCAACAAAGCCGGAATCCGGAAATGCAGACTCGAACATGGTTATTACACGCATCTCGTCTGTCTGTGCCAGCCTCTTCTCTATCTCTGAATGTGATGTAAGGAATTCCGCTTCCAGTACCCTGGTTCTGGCCAGTGATGTTGAGCATCTGCTCTCTGCAAGCGACCTAATGCGGTCGAACCCCAGTTTCTGCTCCAGTCTCTCTCTGCTTGTCATTGTGTTTATTTGTAAGAGTTCTCGATAGCCAGACGGAGCTCGTTTATACTGTTTATCTTCTTTATTTCGCCATTCTGCACATACGATATCTGACCATTCTGTTCAGATACCACAATAACGTTTGCATCGCTCTGCTCCGATATTCCCATTGCTGCTCTGTGTCTCATTCCCAGATGTGCCGGGATATGCGGGTTTTCAGATATCGGCAAGGTGCATCTTGCAGCAACAATCTTGTCGTTTGCAATAACCATCGCCCCGTCGTGAAGCGGTGCATTTTTAAAGAATATATTCTCTATGAGCCTTCTGCTGATTATTGCGTCAATCCTGTCGCCTGTCTCTATAATGAACTCAAGAGAGGAGCTTTTTGCAATAACGATTAGTGCTCCGGTCTTTTTCTCTGACATTCGACGGCAGGCGTGCGTCACTTCGTCGAGCAACACGAGCGAGACTCCTTTGTTCTTGATGCCCAGGAAGGCATTCACAAGCCTCAGCTTTTGCCCGGAGTCCATGTATCGGGTGCCCAGTCTCAACAGGAACCGTCTGATTTCCTGCTGGAAGACAATTATAAGTGCCAGCACGCCCACACCTATAACCTGACCAAGAATGGCACTAAGAAGCTCCATTTTTAGTGCCCTCACTATGATCCAGATAAAATAAAAGACTATGATTCCGGTGAATATGTTTAGAGCCGCTGTGCCCCTTATAAGCTTATATGCCTGATAGATAAGCAATCCTACCAGCGTGATATCTATGATATCTATTAACTCTATCTTTATAAAATCGAACATAAACTTGTGCAAACTTACTAAATTATTCAACATACGCGAGTGTAACAATGCTCAGCCGGCACCCCTCTTGCTTTAAAATATGTTGACCGCAGGCCTCTAAAGTGGCTCCGGTTGTAAGAACGTCGTCTACCAGAAGTACATGTCTGCCTTTGAATTTTGAACCGTTTTTAATGGAAAAGGCCTCTGCAACATTGTCCCATCTGCTGATTGAATCCTTTTTTGTCTGTGTAGATGTAAATTTCTTTCTTCGAAGCACCCTCTCCTCAACCGGTTTTCCCAACACCTTACCTATTGCCTCTGCAATTATGGTTGCCTGGTTGTAGCCTCTCTTCCACCTCTTTAACGGGTGCAGCGGCACCGGTACAATCACGTCTATATCATCATAAAGGTCACTCCCCAAAAGCCTTCTGGCAAGCATCTCTCCCATATGTCGCCCCAGACCTTTGTTGCCATTGTACTTGAATGCGTGAATTATTTTTCTGTAGGGGCTCTCCTCTCTGTATATGAGCAGCGATGCTGCCCTCACAATGTTCAACCTGCCCCAGAAGCATACCTCTGCAGGGTTGTTGGGCCACGACCAGAAAAAGGAGAACGGAAGGTCGGCAAGGCAGCTTAAACAAAGATATCTCTCCCTCCTCAACAACAATCTCCCACACACCGGACACACCCTTGGAAAAAGCAAATCCAAAATGACCATTACATACCGTTATTATTTTATCAGATTTATACTTGCTGCGCTCTTTACCTGAAGGTCGTTTCTGAGAATGCTCTCAACCCTCCCTCTCTGGTAGTAGTATCTGTTCACGATCTCCTCTTCGAGCAACGATTTTATCTCTGCGGCGTTTCTCTTAAGCACATCCTCCTTGCTCAGCTTAACCCTCTTTTCGAGTGAATCTATCTCTCCCTTGAAGTCGTTGTACAGTCCCTCCCTCTTTGTTGTGGCAATGAACTTGTCCATGTCTACATCCGATGCGGTTCTGCTGTCAAACTCTTTCTGAGCAGCAAATTTTACAAACTCTTCGTACTCTGCTGCGGTAAGTTCGAACTTGCCGGCGGGGGCGATTGTAAGGTGATCCTTAAAGTAACCGATTGAATATTCATGTAGAATCTCTCCATACACCAGCGAAAGTGCCGGCCTTGAGAATATCTGCTGTGGAAGTGTCACGTCAGGAGCAATGCCCCCGCCGTCATAAACTGTTCTCCCTTTTGCTGTCTTGAAAGGCTTCATCAATGAGTCAGGAATCGCTCCCACGCTGCCATCTTCATTTCTGGCGTTGTAGTCAATCGCCTGAACGCATCTGCCGCTTGGTGTATAGTACTTTGCAGTTGTGAGTTTTATTTTGTTGTTGAAGCCGACGTCCCTTATAGACTGAACCAACCCCTTGCCAAATGTGCGTGTTCCTGCAATTGTTGCTCTGTCAAGGTCCTGAAGTGCTCCTGCTACAATTTCGGATGATGAGGCCGATGACGAGTTAACAAGTACCACCAACGGGAGTTGTGTGTCCACAGGCTCATCTTTTGTGTAGTAAATCATGTCTGCCTGTTTTACCCTGCCCAGTGCCGACACCACTTTTGTCCCTTTTGGCACGAACAGCGACACCAGGTTCACGGCTTCGTCAAGTAGTCCTCCGCCGTTGCCTCTTAGGTCGATTATCAGCTTTTTGAGGGTTCCTTTGCTCTTGAGTGCCAGAAGCTCTCTCTTTACATCTTTGGCTCCACCCATGGTAAAACCTGTTACCCGTATGTAACCTAGTGTGTCATTTATCATTCCGCTATAGGCAACATCGGGGAAGTGTATCTTGTCGCGTAAAACCTTGAAGTTTACCGTGTCGCCCCCTCTTAGCTTCTTGATTACAAAGTTCACCGATGTCCCGGGTGTACCCTTCATCTTTGCGCTGCACGAGTCTACAATCATAGATGCTGTGGATATGTTGTCTATTTTGAGTATAATGTCTCCTGCCACTATGCCTGCCTTGGCTGCCGGAGAGTTTTCCGTCACCTCCGATATCAGTACTCCTGTACCTGATTTTCTGATGATTGCACCAATTCCTCCATATGATCCTGTGGTCATCAACTCCAGACTCTCGTTGTCCTCTTCCGGAATAAAGACAGTGTATGGGTCAAGCGACTCAAGCATAGCCTCTATTGCGGTAGTTATGAGCTTGTCTATCTTAATGCTGTCTACATAAAACATGGAGAGCTCCCTAAGGACTGAGAACTGGACGTCGAGGCTTTTGCCTGTCTTGAACTCTTTCGTCTGTGAGAAAGCCGGGGCTATTATGGTGAGGGCCAGAATGGTAACGATGGTTTTTACTACTTTGTTCATTTTATGGTAATTATAATATCAGTTTACAAAAATAAAGTTTTAGTATCTTTGATGCAATATTGTTTTTATGGAAATTATTTTTGCCACGTCAAACAAGCACAAGCTGGAGGAGGCCCAGGCGATACTGGGAGAGGGTTTCAAGCTCGTTTCTCCTCGTGACCTCAATCTTTTTGATGACATTCCCGAAGACGCAGATACCCTTCAGGGCAATGCGCTTTTAAAGGCTCAGTATATCTGGGACAGGTTTCATCTCCCTTGTTTTGCCGACGATACGGGGCTCGAGGTTGATGCTCTGGGCGGGGCACCGGGTGTATATTCGGCCCGATATGCAGGCGAGGAGCAAAATTTCCTTAACAATACTAACAAACTACTCAAAGAACTTTCCGGTATAAAGCAGCGCGGGGCAAGATTCAGGACCGTTGTTGCTCTTATAATCGACGGCAATATTAACTATTTTGACGGAGTTCTCAATGGCACAATTGCCGAGGGTCCTTCCGGTTCCGGTGGTTTTGGCTACGACCCGGTGTTTATTCCGGACGGTTACACAATCACTCTTGCTGAACTCTCCCCTGCCCAAAAGAATCTAATCTCTCACAGGGGTTTGTCTATGAGCAAGTTGTCCGGCTTTCTCCACAATAAAACCTGACATGTCCCAAAAACTCCAGATAATAGTTTTGCATACTATCAAGTACAGAGACTCAAGCCTTATTGTACAGGGCTACTCAAATCTTGGTGGCCGGCAAAGCTTCGTCATAAGGACAGGGAAGGGTTCCAAAAACTATGCCGCCCTTGCACAGCTACATCCGTTAGGTATTATTGACGCTGAGCTGGTTGCCGGCTCATGGGGCGATATGGCTACCATCAAGGAGTATACGCCTTCATACCGGCTGGCTGAGATTCGCAGCAACCTTCATAAGAGTTCCATCGCCATCTTTATCAGCGAGCTTATTTACAGGACCGTAAGGGAAGTTGAGCAGAATGATGAGTTGTTCAACTTTATAAAGCGTTCGGTGCTGCAGCTGGAGACTCTCGAAGGCGGGGTTGCCAACTTTCATGCTTACTTTATTGTAGAGCTGTGCCGACAGATAGGATACACACCTGAGGATAACTTTTCTGAGAGCGACCCCCTTTTTGACATTCTCTCTGCTGGATTTACAAATATCCCCACTTTGGCAGATATGAGCTTTTCTTTGAGGAGTTCTTTTATTCTGGCAGCAATTTTGAATACAAAACCTGAGTATCTTTATACACTTAAAATAAACGGAAACGAGAGATACGTTTTCATAAAAGATATGATAAAATTCCTTAATCACCACATCGGGTACCCTGTAGAAATCCGCTCTCTCGATGTGCTGCACGAGGTTTTTGAGTAGATGGCAAGATGCGCTTATGGCACATATCCAAACAGATATGGCGCAGATATGCCGGTAGCAACCAAACATACAAACAGAAAAAAATAAAAATGTCTATAACGTCAAAATTATTTGGTCAAATATCCAAGGGTCGCCTGAAACTTTTAGAAAAAAGCAGGTACACCCCAGAAGTTTTTCAGGCCGACTGGTTCAGGGAGCTCATTTTGTCAGGTTCCGACACATCTTTTGGCAGAGAGCATAACTTTGGTGCTATTGAAACCATAGGTGATTTCCAGAAGTTGGTGCCACTTCGCGACTATGATGCGTTTGAACCTTATATAGAAAGGCTTAGGAGTGGCGAAGACTATGTACTGTGGAACAAAAAGGTGCGGTGGTTTGCAAAATCGAGCGGCACAAGCAATTCAAAAAGCAAATTCATCCCAATAACCGACGACTCTTTGAATCTCTGTCACTTCGAGGGTATGAAGAAGATGCTTGCCAGCTATATCGACACTACTCCTGGTTCTCAGATTTTTGACGGAAAGGCTCTCACTCTTGGCGGAAGTTCCAAAATTGATGAAAAAGGGGGCGGAAGCAGCTACTATGGCGACTTATCGGCAATTATGCTTAAGAACTCTCCTCTCTGGGTTGAGTTAAGACGGGTGCCGGAACGGTCAGTCGCTCTTATTCCAGACTTCGAGGAAAAAATGGAGAAGATATGTCGCTCTGTCTACAACCAGAATGTCACTAATTTTTCCGGAGTTCCTTCATGGAACATGGTGCTTATGAACAAGATACTGGAATACTCGGGCAAGGACGACCTTACTCAGATCTGGCCAAACATTGAACTTTTCATGCATGGAGGTATCAACTTTGAACCCTACCGCGAAAGTTATAAAAGGCTCATTCCTAAGCCTGACATGAATTACCGCGAGAACTATAACGCCTCCGAAGGGTTCTTTGGTTTTCAGGACGACCCTGCCGATGACTCCCTCTTGCTGTTGGCTAACAACGGAATTTTTTACGAATTTATTCCGATGGACCGTCTGGATGAGGCTCTTGACGGTAGCTACACCTCTTTTGAAACCATGGAAAGTGTGCAGAAAGATGTGAATTACGCTATGGTCATAACAACAAACGGCGGTCTATGGAGGTACCTTTTGGGCGACTGTGTCTCATTCACATCGTTGAAGCCTCACAAGATTGTCATAACCGGTCGTACTCAACTCTTCATTAACGCCTTTGGCGAAGAGTTGATGATCAACAATGCCGAGCGTGCACTGGCAAAAGCCTGCGAAGAAGATGACACTGTCGTCGTTTCCAACTACACAGTCGCCCCTCTCTTTATGGAAGGTGCGGGAAAGGGTTCTCATCAATGGCTCATCGAATTTTCCACCCCGCCTGCCAGCATCGAAGCCTTTGCCGACCTGCTCGACAAAAACATCTGCATACTAAACTCCGACTACGAAGCCAAACGCTCTAAGAACGCCACCATGAAGCGCCTCACCATCACCCCCGTACCGGATGGCACCTTCTACCAGTGGATGAGCGACCGCGGCAAACTCGGCGGCCAGAACAAAGTCCCCCGCCTCTACAACAAACGCGACTACGTAGAGCAGCTGCTGGTGATTGCGCGCGGCAGCAAGTAGACCCTGCCCCGCCAGATACACTTTGCAGTAGTTTTTAGCAACCATCTATCCTTTAAATATATACGAGCTTTGTGTCTTAAAAATTTCTTATTGTCTCGTCCGTAACCCACTATCAATATTGCACTTGCTAAAAACTACTGCAAAGTGGGCATGTACGATCTGCCAGTTGTTTTCACAACTATCACATAATGAATGTTATACGAAATTATTCTCTAAGGGTTTTACAGAAAACTCATTTGTAATGTGCTAATAACCATGCTTTTATTAAAACAACTGGCAGATCAAAAATCAAGTTTTACCTACAGACAATGTCGCACTTAACCATATAGAAAACTTCAAAACTTCCTTGAAGTTTTTCATATGTTACTCACCTCCTGTAATTTATAAAACATTTTCAATCAATATTAAATGAGAAAAATTTTACATGTCGTTTATAATGTGCCCCTTGCAAAAAACTTCAAGGAAGTTTTTTTATCAATATCTTTGCACCATATTAGCATATTAGCATATTAGCATATTAGCATATTAGCACATTACCATATTAACCTATGTTCGACCCCGGCAAAATATTCGAAATCAACTCCCCCGACCAGTTTACAACTGTCGCGCTGGAAATTTTCAGGTTTCAGGCAGATCATTGTGAACCTTACAAAAGGTACCTGTCGCTGTTGGGCACCGACGTCGGCAAAGTTGTCGGTATAAACGATATACCATTCTTTCCAATACAGTTTTTCAAGACAGAAAACGTGATATGCGACAGCAGAGATGTTTACGGCAAACATATTAATTCAGAGCGCATTACAACGTCGAAACAAAATAAGAAGCCTTATCAAAATACAATAACTGACCAAATTTTGGCTCCCTTCCAAAGTATAAACACCAAAGAGTTACATCCTCAAAAAATATTCACCAGTAGCGCAACAACCGGGATGACTCCTTCCAGACATCCGGTTGCCGATCTCTCCTTATACGAGAGAAGCTTTTCGGACGGATTCAGGCTTCAATACGGCTCCCCATCAGACTATGCCATTCTTGCCCTTCTGCCTTCTTACCTTGAGCGGGAAGGGTCATCGCTTGTCTATATGACAGAAAATCTCATGAAGCAGTCCGCAAATGAGTGCAATGGCTACTACCTGTACAACCATGCAGAGCTTTATGATATGCTTTGCAGACTAAAGACCGACGGACAGAAGACAATTCTCATAGGGGTCAGCTTTGCCCTTCTGGATTTTGTATCCTGGCTTAAACTGGATTCTGCTCTAAAAATGGAATTCCCAGACTTGATAGTTGTGGAGACAGGCGGCATGAAGGGACGGGGCGAGGAGCTCTCGAGGGAAGAGTTGCATAGAAGACTCAAAGAGGGTTTTGGCGTTGACACAATTCACTCAGAATACGGGATGGCCGAACTTCTTTCACAGGCATGGTCCAAGGGCGATGGTCTTTTCTTCACCCCTCCATGGATGAAGGTCCTTATTCGCGACCTCAACAACCCATTTCGTCTTTTGTCAGACGGCGAAAGAGGCGGCATTAACAACAAAAGAGGTGGTATAAACATTATAGACCTCGCAAACGTATACTCCTGCTCATTTATCGAAACAGAGGACATGGGCACGACCGATCCCACCGGAGGGTTCAAGATCTTCGGACGCATTAAAAACTCCGAACTCAGGGGATGCAATTTGCTAATTTGCTAATTTGCTGCCGCTGTCTTAATTATCTCTTTTATATTTTAATACTTGTTTTACAGTGGAAATTTTATCGAAAGGAATTGTTCCGGGATTATTAATTTTATAGAACTCAATATTCTTGTAAAATGTAAGCTCATTGTTTTTATATATGTAATTATGCGTTTGAGCTATTTCGCCATCTTGAAAATCAGATTTTATTTTTAATGATATATGTGATGAATTTGAGGACCACTTTCCAGTGAAAGGGGTAAGCATATCACCACCAGAATAATACCCTGCAATTCTTGTAGGGGAAAGAAATTCCAGCTCGTCAATTCTAACATCACTATCCCATCTTGAATCGTTCACAAGATATTCAACTCCTTTTTTCAACGCTGTTATGGGTGCCTGTAAATTAATTTTTATATTAATGGTAGTGTTATCATACGTGAAGGTCAGCTCTTTGTTAATAATTCCAGATTTAAAATCTTCCCAGGTTACAGGTGATACGTAGATTTTATTTTTATAGGATATAGCTGGTGTTGGGGGGTAATAATATAGTCTAATGTCTGGGGACAAGGCTAAAAAATCATGATAATCTATTGAGCTATATCTATAACTGTAATTCTGTTCAACTCCGTTAACTGTTACAGTTCCTTTCCATGGATGGGAATAAAGATCCATATACGAAACATCTTCGGTAACAGTTACAAAATTTTGACGTTGATCCAGACTCCACTTTCCCTTGAGGGAATTTAGCATCAATGCCTCTTTTATGCAACTGCTCAAAAAAAATGAGGCCAGTAAAACTAAAATAATCCGACTTTTCTTCATAGTTCTATTTTTAACAAAAGTTATAAAAATGACCGAATAAGGTACTTATTAAAAGGTCTTTATAACTAAGATGCAAAAAATTGATTTTTCGTTGCACACAGATTCATACCTTTTAGGTTTAATCCGGATTTATCCCCACAATTTTTATCTGCTCTAGACCCACACAATCAGCCATATACTAATAACATCTTGGAAGTACTTCCAAGATGTTATTAGTATTGTGTTGACATTTAAGCATTTAGCCTTATGGGTGAATTTTCAGTGTAATCCTATGGGAATTACATGTTTTAACAATCTCCCCCTCTTTAAGCGCCCGCCGCCATTCCCAAATTAGCAAATTAGCACATTACCCCTGAATCCCTTTGATCACGCTCTCGATTCTCTTTTCCAGTTCGGTGGCCTTTGCGGCCTCGCCTCTGTTTTTAAGAAGTTCTGACAGGTGGAAGATGTATGCAATGTTCTGCTCAATGTCTGACAATGACAAGTACTGCGAACCATATTTTTTAGAAAAGAGAGTAATGCCGTCATATGTTTCTTTAATAAACGCATCCATAAGAGCAAAAGCTTTCTCTTTTTCTCCGGCCAGCAGATAGATGTCTATTGCCTCCATTACAGAAAACTCGTTAAGCGAAGACATTGTAGAACAGTTAAGCGGCAGCTGGCTTGGAATTGCCACCTCCTGCATACGGTCAAGAACCTCAACAGCCTCTTTAAGCATACCCTTGAGAGCAAGAGACCTTGCAGCCTGGGTATGTAAATTCCTGACACACATTACCGCATTGAATGTAAGCAAGTTCTGATAGTCAATATTTATCGTAGGGTCGTTAAGGTTGCCCCAGCGGTATACTGTCATAAGTTTTTTGTATAAGTCTTCTGCATTAACCCTTCCCGGATTACCAATGGAAGTTTTGTTCTTGATTGGCACAAACTTGTAGGCAAAGCCGTCATATTCAAGATACTCCTTGATCCCTATTTCAAGGTCGCCACCCATGGCCACGAAGTATATAGGTCTGTCCCAATTGTAGTTTGCTAGAAGGTCAAGAACCATCATTTCTGTTTTTGAAAGAGCTCTCTTTCCTTCAGGAATAGTCAGTTCGATAGATTCAGGAACAGAGTCCGCAGCCGATATTATACCACATGCAATTGCATTCTGAACATTTACCGGAAGAATCAACTTTCTCGCAGCTAAGAAACTCTCTTTTTTGCCGTTCTCTAACATTAACTTTACATCGGGGTTTGATATAAAGTCAATTATGGCTTTAATCGGAACTGGTTTATTGAATTTTTCCACAATCCTAAGCATATCATTTGTACCATACAGATATTCCCTTTTAGGAATCGACAGCGGAAGAGGCTTAGAATCGTACACCTGATATTTCATCTGGTCTATATACCAATCAGTTCCAAGAAGCGAGGTATTCATTATGCGTACGTCTGTCCTCACCCCTTCTACCTCCTGAATGTACCAAAGAGGGAAAGTGTCGTTGTCGCCATGAGTCACCAGAATTGCCTGCGGGTCACAACTGTTAAGGTAGTTATATGCAAGATCGCGTGCAGTGTAACGGTTGCTGCGGTCGTGGTCGTCCCAGTTTTCGCTGGCCATCTGAACCGGAACAAGCAGACAAACAGTTCCCACACCCACTGCGGCAACGTTAGCCGGAAGCTTTGCACGGTTCTTCATGAAATCATAGACCGCCATCACTCCAAGACCTACCCATATCGCAAAAGCGTAGAACGACCCTGCATAGGCATAGTCCCTCTCACGAGGCTGGAATGGAGGCTGGTTGAGGTAGAGAACAATTGCAATACCAGTCATAAGGAAAAGCAGCATAGTAACCCACCAGTTTCGCTTGTCTTTGCCAAGCTGGAAGAACAAACCGAATATTCCAAGAAGCAGAGGGAGCATATAGTAGTGGTTCTTCGCCTTGTTATTAACGATATAATCCGGACCTTCGCGCTGGTCGCCCAACCTTGCCCTGTCTAAAAATCCAATTCCTGACTCCCAGTTGCCGCGGAAAATCTCACCAGGGGTCTGCGAATGTATGTCATTCTGACGACCTGCAAAGTTCCACATAAAGTATCTGACGTACATCCAATCAAGCTGATAACTAAAGAAATAGGCAAGATTATCACTAAAAAGCGGCATTTTTTGCTCAGATCCTACAATTGACCTTCCTCTTCCCTGAGTATATCTTTGGTAGAATTTAACATGATCATCAGCCGCGCTCCACATCCTTGGGAAAAGCATCTTTGCATCAGAAGCATATACGGCCCTTATCGGTCCCGGTACCTTCTGGTACTTGTCGCCCAGTCTTGCATAATATTCGTCCTGAACAATATCATACGGCGAGGCATATGTCTCTCCGTAAACAAGAGGGTTGCTGCCATATTGTTCTCGTCCGAGGTACCTTACAAGTGTGAAAGGATTATCGGGTGAATATTCATTTGTAGGGGTGTTTGCCGACGATCTGATAACAACAACGGAGTATGCCGAATAGCCTATCACAATCATCGTGAAGCAGTACATAATTGTATTAAGCAGTACCTTCCCCTTCTTATAGGAGTACCAGATAGTGAACAATGAGCCTGCCAGAATAACCAGCATGAAGAACGTGGCTCCGGAGTTAAACGGCATCCCCAGAACATTTACGAACAGAAGGTCGAAGTACGATGCTATTTTTGGAAGGTAAGGTATCACTCCAAACAGTATCACTGCAACTAAGGCAGCTGCCATGATAAATACATAGAAGCTCCTTTTTAAAGTAACGTCGTATTTTTTGTAGTAATATATGAAAACCAGAGCAGGTATTGCAAGCAGGTTAAGAAGGTGAACACCTATTGAGAGTCCCATCAGGAAAGCGATAAGGATTATCCACCTGTTTGCATAAGGCTGTTCTGCCTGCTCTTCCCATTTAAGCATTGCCCAGAACACCGCCGCCGTAAAGAGTGACGACATAGCGTAAACCTCTCCCTCAACGGCTGAGAACCAGAATGTGTCGGAAAATGTATAAACCAAAGCACCTACAAGACCCGATGCCAGAATTGCTATTGCACCGGCAAGTGTGCGTTCCTTAGATGTTTTCTCCGAAATTCTCCTTGCAAGGTGGGTGATTGTCCAGAAAAGGAACATGATTGTAAATGCCGAACACATTGCACTCATTGCATTCACCATCATTGCAGCGTTGTCTTTGTCTGCAAACAGCGTAAAGAATCTTGCAATTACCTGGAAAACCGGGTTTCCCGGTGGGTGACCCACTTCCAGCTTGTATGACGAAGCTATAAACTCGCCGCAATCCCAGAAACTGGTTGTAGGCTCAATTGTGGATAGATAGACGACCGAGGAGATAATGAGTACCAGTATCCCTAACAAGGTATCCAACAGTTTAAATTTCTTCTGTTCCATTTGTGTATTTTTCTGACTTTAATGAGAATATTAGGCAAAGATACTATTTTGAATTTTTCTACATAACTTTGCAGCAAAATTATTGCAATGGCGGAGAACGATTGGAAAAGCAGACTTGGAGTAGTCTACTCTACAAATCCTGATTTCGGATATCAGGCAGAGGAGGGCGATATGACACGTGATACTCTTCCTCCCGAAAAGCAAAGGCTTATCGTATCAATCGACCGCAAGCACAGAGCAGGCAAACAGGTTACCCTGGTTTCCGGTTTCGTGGGCAGCGAGGACGATCTTTCCTCTCTTGCAAAAATCCTGAAAAGTAAATGTGGAGTGGGTGGGTCTCTGAAGGATGGTGAAGTGCTTATACAGGGCGACTTCAGAGACAGAGTCATAAGTATCTTACAAACACTTGGTTATAAAGCAAAGAGGGGAAACTGATGACTATAAAGGACACCCTTTACATTACTGACAGCTTGTCGTGCAAGTATATTCTTGTTGACATAGATACATCGCAGCAGCGGGAATTTTTTCCTTTGGACAATCTGTTTGGTCATCAGACCCTTACTAAGGTTCCCGACTTCTCTCTTCCTCAGTCCGAACATTTTTCTTCAGGATATAAGCAAAACGACGAGATATTGTCTACACTTGTTCTAGCCTTCTTTATAATAATGGTGATCTTCTCGCGGGAGATTCTCAACGTATTTCCTGCAGCACTCGGTTCTCTCTTTAAACTAAAAAATCATTTCAAGCTTGAAGACAAGCTTGCACTTTCCGGACAACGGTCTGTTGTTACTATAATTTCTGCCCTCTATTTTCCTGTTTTACTTACATTGATGAACAGCGATTATATTTTTGACTCGTTTAATTTGCTTCCTCAGTATTTTCTCCTTCTGTGTATTTTATCTCTTTTTACCTTATGGATCGTGCGGAAAGGTATTTATGACTTATTATCCTGGCTTACAAAAGACAAGAACACGTTCAAATTAATAGAGAGAATAGGGTACAATCATATGATAATTTCTGTTATTTTCTCTTTGCCTGCAATTTTACTCAGATTTTTTTGGCCGGAAATTGATGCGCCAACAGTTTTAATTGTGCTGATCTCTAGCGTTTTATTTGTTTTTCTAATTTATTTAGTAAGAGGGTATCAAATAATTATTTCACATCACTATTCACATTTTTTTTATATTTTGTATCTTTGCACCATTGAATTGTTACCCATCGCACTAATCTCGAATTTTATACTCTCTTACTAAGACTATGAAAATTAAAAAGATACTGATTTCTCAACCTGCTCCAACCAATGGTTCGCCCTATACAGAACTTATTTCAAAGTATAAGCTTAACATAGATTTCGTCCCTTTTTTCAAGGTTGAGGCTCTTCAGGCAAAGGAGTTCCGCCTGCAAAAAGTGAACATTTTAGAATATACTGCTGTCGTTTTCACGTCCAGAACATCAATAGATGCTTTCTTTAAGATATGCGAGGAACTAAGAATAGCCGTACCTGAGACAATGAAGTATTTCTGTGTTTCTGAGGCTATTGCACTTTATCTGCAGAAGTATATTGTCTACAGAAAGAGAAAAATCTTTTTTGGAAGCGGCACAAATGCCTCAATAGTAGAGACTATAGGCACAAAACATAAAACAGAACACTTTCTTATATGTGTAGCAGATAGTTGCAAGGCCGACATCAACAAGTTTTTTGTAAAGGCTAAATTAAAACACACAAGTGCTGTTTTCGTAAAGACGGTTCACAGCAACATCTCCACCCTCGATATTTCTGCTTACGATATGCTCGTTTTCTACAGCCCTTCCGATATCAAATCGTTGCAGGAAAATTTTCCTGAATTCAAACAAAACGACATTCAATTTGCGACCTTTGGGCCCGCCACTCTTAAGGCTCTCAAGAGTGCAAAATTAATCTCAACAGTTGTAGCCCCCACCCCGGAAGCTCCATCTATAGCCAAAGCTCTTTCTAACTTCTTTGAACAAAAGTAGCCGGACCCAAATACCATGGAAAAAAATTCCTGCAAATTCCCAAAAGAGGAAAAGCTTACCTCTGTAATCAGAATTCAGGAGATTTTTGACAAAGGAGCCGTTCTGTTTATCCATCCCCTTAAGATTTACTATCTGACAAATGACTGCCCTTACAACAGGGTGCTTATTACCGTACCCAAGCGCCTCCACAAAAAAGCAGTTTCCCGCAACCTTTTGAAACGCCGGATAAGAGAAGCCTATCGTCTTAACAAGGGGTACTTCCTGCCAGATACGCCGTCAGTCCAGTTCGTTGATATAAATATCGTATATATCAGCGGCGATATAATGGAATTCAAGCCACTTAACAACAAAATATCAAATGCTCTGGGAAAAATTAAAAAAATTATTTAGTCTGGTAGTCAGAGCCTTGAAGTGGTTACTCTCCCTCCTTTTCCTGATACTGATCAGGTTTTATCAGTATGGAATCTCACCATTGAAACCCCAGTCTTGTCGATACACGCCAACTTGTTCTTCCTACGCAATAGAAGCCATTAAAAAGCATGGACCCTTCAAAGGTTTCTACCTGGCAGCCAGACGCATTTCCCGGTGTCATCCGTGGGGTGGCCACGGCTACGACCCGGTGCCGTGAAATGACTTTGCAGTAGTTTTTAGCAAGTTTAAGTCAGACAGGTGATTATGCGTCTAAACAAAAGTATTTCAATATAAACAAAACACGTAAATGCCAAACATGCAGGTAGTTGCTAAAAACTACTGCAAAGTCACTCCTGTATCCCAAAACGTTTGTAGACCTTTTCTTTGTTTGGTTCGTCTTTGGCGAGTGCCATTATCTCCTGACGGGAGATTTGTGTGAGGTCCAGAAGCACCAATCCATCAACGCAATAGTTGAAGTCAGGGTCTACATTGAACCTTATCATTTTTGAATTTATCTTAAGATACTTCTTGACGAGCGTAGGAAGTCTGTATTCGTTGTTGCTCAACCTAAGAAGATAGCGGTCAAATTTCTCGATACTGTCCATCTTGTTTTGCATCAGATCGTCTACTGAGACACGAAGATAGTCCGGAAAGAATGGGTTCCTGGGAGTTACCATGTCTTCCATCTCCTTTATTGAGTGAAATTTCTGCAAATAATAGATCATAAGGCTCCTGTAGAATTTGGGGTACCACGAACTGATGCTTACAGGTCCAAGAAGATACCTAACCTCGTTGTTGTTTAGGACTGAGTAGAACAGGCCCTTAATTAAAAGGACCAGAGGAAGTGCCTCTTTCTGATAGTCAAGTACAACAAATGAACGACCCAATTCTATTGATTGTGAAAGAACTTTTGCAAAAGGTTTTTCATAGCTGAAAAGCGAATTGGTATACATGCCCTTTAAGCCCTTCTTTTCTATGATCTCTTTACCGAATCCAAGTCTGTAAGCTCCTACAAGCCTCGTTTTCTGTTTATCCCAAAGAATGAGATGTTTGTAGTATTCATCATATTCATCAAGATCGAGCGGACGTCCGGTTCCCTCGCCAACGGCCCTGAATGCCTCCTCTCTTCTTCTGCCCAACTCGTGCATCATAAGTGGAATCGATTTGTGGTCGGCCAGGTAACAACTGTAGTGTCCGGTAGTGAATAGCAATTTATTAGGAGGAAGGGAGTTTATCTCCTTTTGTAGCGCCCTGCGGTTTTTTGGGAGAGCAATAGGGACCGCGCCACTGTTTACAACCTCTTTTTTATCTTCTTTTATGTTAGCTTCAAGTGCATAAGTGCGAGATCTTAAAAAAAGACCGAGTGACTTAAGATCTTGGTATTCCGACATTTCATTTACGCTGATAGGCTTGCCTATTCTCACCTTAATGGTTTTTCCTCCTTTATTGAGAAGTTCGCGTGGCAGCCTTACAGTTCTGAGAACGGGATGAAGTTTGCCCAACCAGTGGAAGAAATTAGAATTTGTTCCATGGCAGTATACAGGAACCACAGGCACACCTGAATTTTTTATCAGCTTTATGATTGCCGGCTGCCACTCTTTGTCTTGGATAATGGAAGAACCATAATTGGTAGATACCTCTCCTGCAGGAAAAAGTCCAAGGCACCCTCCTTTATTCAGATTCTCAGTCGCCATTCTCAAGCCGGCAAAACTTCGGGAGAGCCCCGGTCTGTCGGAAAAAGGGTTCACAGGAAAGAAGAAGTCCTTTAAATTTGGAATATGCGAGAGTATGAAGTTTGTGATTACCTTAATATCCGGCCTGACAGAGCTGAAAATATTGAGGAGAATGATCCCGTCCACTCCTCCGTAGGGATGGTTTGCAACAAAAATAAAAGGGCCATCCTGAGGAATGTTTTCAAACTCCTTATCGTCTATTTCGAAACCTATATTAAACTCTTTAAGAAGCGCGGAGGTGAAATCCCTCCCTTTTTGATCGGCACATTTGCTGTACTTCTTGTTGATTTTGTTGAACCCAAGAATATATGAAATCAAAGGAGCCAGAATATCACCCGATATTCCTTTCAATCTTATAGCATTTTTTATGTCCTGCTTGGTTACAACTTTAGTCTGCATACTAATCGACAAATATAGGATAATTGTTACTTTTACAAAAAATAAATCATGAATTTAAGATTCCGTGAATTGATAAAACTACTCCCTGGCCAACCGGGAGTGTACCGTTTTTTAAATAAAGAGGGGACTATCATTTACATAGGAAAAGCGAAGAATTTAAGGAACAGGGTTTCGCAGTATTTTCAGACTCCCGAGTCTCTGACCGTGAAGACCCGGGTAATGGTTTCAAAAATCGAAAGTATTGAGCACACTATAGTCGAAAGCGAAGAAGATGCACTGCTTCTTGAAAACAACCTCATAAAAAAACACCTTCCCAGATACAATGTAATGCTCAAGGACAGCAAGACCTATCCCTGGATATGCATTAAGAACGAACCATTCCCCCGTGTCTTTATTACAAGAAAATACGTAAAGGATGGTTCCGTATACTTTGGCCCTTACAGCTCAGTATCATACGCATATAATCTTATTGAGCTCATAAACTCTGTTTATTATCTGAGAACCTGTAAGCTTTCCCTTACAGACGAGAATATAAAGAATAAAGGGTTCCGTCCCTGCCTCAACTATCACATTGGCAAATGCAAGGCCCCATGCATAGGAGCATATAATGAAACTGAATACCTGCATCAGATTGAAGGTATAAAGTCTATATTAAAAGGTGAATCGGCAGAAATAATAAAGGAGTTCAAGGTTGCCATGCTACTTGCTGCAAAAGATTTACGTTTTGAAGAAGCTCAGTTGTATAAGGAGAGGATCGAATTGATAGGCAGGCACTACAGCAAATCGCAGGTAGTCAGCCAGACAATAACAAATGTGGATGTGTTTACCCTGGCTTTCGAAAACAACTTTGCCTTTGGTAACTACATGCGGGTGGTAAACGGATGTATCATACAGTCTGTGAACCTCGAGTTTAAAATGCCCATTGAAGAGGAGCAGTCTACAATACTAAGCCTTTTCATTGGCGAGATCCGCTCAAAGTTTGGTGAACTTTCAAACGAAATTCTTGTGCAGTTTATGCCAGAGGAGATTTTCAACATAAAGAGTGTACACATACCACAAAGGGGAGACAAACTGAGTCTGCTGGAGTTGAGCCTGAAAAACGCAAAGCTTTTCAAGCTCGAGAAACTCAAACAAGAAGAGACCCTGAGGCCGGAGGAGCATAAGAACAGGATAATGACAGCTCTTCAGCGAGATCTTGAACTTACTGAACCTCCTGTGCACATAGAGTGTTTCGACAACTCAAACATTCAGGGCAAGTTTGCCGTTGCTGCCTGTGTTGTATTTAAAAACGGAATACCCTCAAAAGGTGACTACCGCCACTTTAACATAAAGCGTGTAGTAGGAGCCAACGACTTTGCAACAATGAAAGAAGTTATAAACCGACGATACACAAGACTTCTGGCAGAGAAGGGAGAGTTACCTCAGCTGATTGTTGTCGACGGAGGAAGGGGCCAGCTCAACTTTGCCTATGAAGCACTTCAGGAGCTTGGGCTTGAAAAGTCAATCAAGATAATTGGAATTGCCAAGAGGCTGGAGGAGCTTATAATTCCCGGTGACCCGCATCCTCTTTTTCTGGACAAGAACTCAGCCTCGTTAAGGGTTATAATGAACCTGCGTGACGAGGCACACCGCTTTGGTATAGGACATCACAGAAATCAGCGGAGCAAGGCACAGACAGAATCTGAACTGCGATCTGTAAAGGGAATAGGAGAAAAAACAGAACAGAAGCTTTTGTCGCGCTACAAGAGTCTTAAGGCTGTCAGAAAAGCTCCGATTGAAGATCTAAAGGCATTGGTTGGTGCCAAGGCAGCGGAAATTTTAAAAAACTATTTTTTGGAAGATAAGTGAATCCAGGTGTACCAGCCGTTTAGAGAGTTTGCAAGGTAGAATATCCACATTATGACCATAAGCATAGAGTGCGCATCGCCCCTTAAGAATGCAATTATCCACATTATCACACTTATAACATTTACAACAACCCAGAGCGACCATTGCTCCATATATGTTCTCACCATCAGGTACATGGCTATTACAGAGAGAACAGTAGTGGCCGAATCTTTGTAAGGCTGAGGGTCCTCCAACTTGTCAAGTATAAAGCCCACTATCGCAACCATTGCAACTGAAAATAAAATAAGTAAGATTCTCTGCCTCATATTCATCGTCTTTGATGTTACCGTAACAGAATCTTTTGACTCTCTCTTTTTTATCCAGTTGAACCAGCCGACAAATTGCATAGGGACATAGTAGGCAGCATTAAGGACCGCGTCGCCGTATAGTTCCGACTTGTATGAGATATATGCATAAAGAGAGACGTTCACCAAGCCAAAGAGATAGTTGAATATGTTACCTCTGGCAACCATTACAACACAAATAACTCCGCTCACTGCAGCTACAGAACCAATGAAATCAATCTCCTTCTGCAGCACAGAATAGATAATATTCAGAGTCACTATTCCTGTTATCAGGAACCAGTCGAATGGCTTTAATGTGTTAATTTTCCTGAAATGTTGCATTACATAGGCAATTTAAACAAAAACTGAAACAGGTTAAGCCCCTCTCTTGTTCTTGCGTATCTGACACCGGCAGAGAGTGGCAGATATATGTTTAGAATATTGAAGTCGAGAAGCAGGTCGGCGCCTGCCGACAACATATGAGTATCTTCGTATGCCCCCTGGTTATAGGCCCAGTCTATAAACGGAATCATCTTTAGTCTCTTGAAATATATAAGGCTGGAAATATTTATGTCGCCAAGGTAAACAGGAAAGGCGTAATCGGCAGATAGGGCAACGAAATTTTTTCCATATAGCTGATCATACCCCCTTGGAGAACTTGCAAGATTGGAAAAAAGATAGTTTTTACCTTTGTAGTTTTGCATCTGGTGTACAAACGATAGCCTGAGACCGTGGTTCGCCAGGATCCCGGGCAGATATCCGTAAATATTTGAATATATGAGTGAGCCGAAGTTCTCTTCCGAAAACGGCATGCTGTTCATCTGGAACACAACGCCAACTCCCCATTTTGGAAAGATGTCCCTTCTTGAGCTGTTAAGTATGTTGTAATAGTGCAGACCAAATGAGAGATACTGATAATCTCTGTACCTGCCGCTGTTTACAGAATAGTAGGAGTCATTACTGTACTTCCACAACAGTTTGGGGATAAGTCCTCTGTCCCATCCACCGCTGCTGAAGTTCAACGGGAGGTAAAAAAGAAAAGAGGTGGAAAAATATGAGGAGTTGAGAACCGGAGTTACTACCTGTATTTTTTCTCCGTGAATATCTCTCATTAGACGAATGTCTCTGCTGTTCCGCTCGTTATAGTCTACCTTAACGTCAATGACCGGATACAGCCCGCTGTATGTGAACTTCAGGTGACCGGCATGAAATCCGTTTGCGTATGAATATGCAAGCATTGTGGTTGCCGTGCTTAGTGTGTTCTGCGAATATACGGTAACACCTGGCGAGAGTATTTCATAGAAGTTTGAGTAAGAAATGTTCTTTATTTTGTCTACGTTATAATAAAAAGGGGCCCAAGAGTGCGGACGGAAAAGGTGTGCCACTTTACTATAGGGTTTTGACTCGTATTGTGAGCCGTTACCTACCCTTACTGTATCTATTGAGTAGCCGGCAACCCGGGAGAGAATGTCTGCCTCGTGGTATATGTACGAATTGACAAAGTCAGAAGGTTGCCAGAGAAGGTTATCCAGCTTTGCAGAAACTGCTCTGTATCCATCTTTGTCATATTCAGAATAATAAAGTGTTTCTTCATAATCATCTACAAATGGTCCGAATGCCCCGAACCTTGAATTGGTGAGCCTTTGAAGAAACTTGATTTCCGGGCGGTAGCTGTATATGTTGTTTGTACCACTCAGGTCACTCTCAAAGAAAAGACCGCCGGAATTACTACTCAGTCTTGTAATATAGCGATCTTGTTCCTTTATCTCCCTACTCCAGTTTCCTGTATTCAGGTCGAGACGGAAAATACCCATTCCCTTGTCTGTTATTACGGTAGAATATATGTCGTTCCCAAAGAAAACAGATTCCTTTATCTGCCCATGCTCCGGAGCTGCAAAAAAAGCTACCGGTTTATAATCCATTGTATCGAGCAGAACAAGCCGTGTGTCACCCACCGGCAAGTACTCTGCCACTGCAATTGTATCGCCGGTAAGAGAAACCGCAGGATTTGAGTAGCTGCTTCTGAATGTGTTTACAGTAACCTCCTCACTCTTGATGTCGTAGTGCTTCAATACAGAATAACTCTCCTGCTCCCATCTTGTAGAGGGGACCTGTTCTGTCCAGTAAATTTTCCCTTTTCTGAATGTGAGGAAGCTGCTCAGGTTTCCCATGTATGAGATTCTTTTTTCGTTGCCCGACGAATCAAGAAGAACAAGCCTCGTAGGATCGTTCATATCCCATTTGATAGCATAAACCGAGTCCGGAGAGACTGCCACGAGAGATTTGTACGAGGCATAATCCCTGCCACTGTTGCTGACTGCCGTAAAAGTGGTGAACGGTGCTTTAAGAGAGTCCTCAATTTCCCATCTTCTGCTTAATACGTTTTTAATGTCCTCAAAGTGGTCCCTGATTCTTTTTCCCGTAGCGCTTGTATATGCTTTGTTTGAGCCTGAAGGGTTATAGAAGTGCTTTATAAGGTACTCTGTGAGGTCGCCCATATAGTTATGGTTACCGGAAGAGAGGGTTATGAATGAGTTTACAAGATAGCCAAGACTGTATATGTCGGGAACATACTTTTTACCTGAACCTAGCTTCCACTCTATCCAGCTACGGTACTCTCCTGCCAGGAACGCCGCCTTGAAAAAGATCAGATGCTCCGGATCGCGTCCCCTTCCGGTTTTTGAGAACTGTGTCTCTGATACTACGGCGTCACCCTCAAGTGCCCACTTGTCTATATAAAGTCCAACTCCGAGGCCCTGGGCCTGTTGCCCAATCAGCCATGACAATGGTTTGAATATCCCATGTTCAAACTTGCTTATCTGTGCTGTATGTCTTATTTCGTGAAGTACAAGTTGTTTCTCCCAATTCTGCGAGTATCCTCCTAATGCCAAAGGTTTTGTTATGAATTCCATACGTTTGGGGGCCCATGTGACCATTCCGTTACTCATTACGTTAAAAGGATGCAATACAACCTGTATGGGGTTGGCTTTTATCTTTAGGGGCTTCTGAATCCATACGTTGGCACTCTCCATCAATCCTGCATACCTCTTTGCAAGGGAATCCACACCTCTCGGATAGATTATCTGAAAGTTCTCTGTCGTAATTGATTGCCATTTCACTCTTGTAGGTTCGTTACCCATAGAATAAAATTGCGCACTAAGCTGGCTGGCGGAAAAACCAAACAAAAACTGAACAACCAATAAAAATCTGATTTTTGTTATTGTTCTTATTTTTAAATTTTTGGGGAAGTTCACAAAAAATATTTCTTATTACGAAGATAATAAATAACTCCGATTATTGATTGACATAATTTTATGCTATATATTTGTATAATTATAATCAGCCTAAACTTCTTATGGATATAGTTTTTCAGGTGTTAAAACTCCTAGGTTCTCTCGGTCTTTTTCTTTATGGTATGACCCTTATGAGCGAGGGACTTCAGAAGGTGGCCGGCGATAAAATGCGAAGCATTTTGGCCGCAATGACCTCAAACTCTTTCAAAAGAGTGCTAACCGGTCTCTTTATAACTTCCATTATTCAATCTTCAAGTGCCACAACAGTAATGGTTGTAAGCTTTGTAAATGCAGGGCTTTTAACTCTTACACAATCTGTTGGGGTTATCATGGGTGCAAATATCGGAACCACTGTCACTGCATGGATAGTTACACTGCTGGGTTTCAAGATGGATATTTCAGCTTTATCAATTCCGCTGGTTGGATTAGGTTTTGTACTTATGATGTTCAAGTCAAAAAAGAGAAAATCTATGGGCGAACTTGTTATAGGTTTTGCCCTTCTTTTTTTAGGACTGGCATTCCTGAAGGACTCCGTTCCGGATCTTCAGTCTACACCACATATTCTGGAATTCCTCAAAGAGTGGACAAGCTACGGCTTTGGCTCAGTATTGCTTTTTGTTGCCATAGGAACCCTCCTTACTATAGTACTGCAATCATCAAGTGCCACTATGGCCCTTACACTTGTCATGTGCAGTTACGGATGGCTGCCATTTGAGATGGCAGCTGCAATGGTTCTGGGCGAAAATATCGGAACCACCATAACAGCTAATATAGCCGCCTCTGTAGCCAATGTATCGGCGAGAAGAGCCGCTCTTGCCCATACAGTTTTTAATGTATTTGGTGTAATCTGGGTACTTACATTCTTCAAGCCAATTCTATTTGTCGTTTCTAAAATAGTTCTCTCTGTATTCGGTGCAGATCCATTCCTATCCTCTGCTGCAATATTGTTTGGAATATCAACACTGCATACGCTCTTCAATATAACCAACACGCTTGTACTTGTATGGTTCACTCCTCAGATTGTAAAGCTTGTGACTTATGTAATCAAGGGATCAAACACAGAGGAGATCTTCAGACTCCAGTTTATTCAAAGTGGTCTTTTATATACATCTGAACTCTCTCTTACACAGGCAAAACAAGAGATTGTGAACTTTGCCAGACTAAGCAAGAAGGAGTTCGAATATGCCCGTCAGGCTGTCCAGGAGAGTGAGAAGGAGTCTTTCGAAAATTTGTACCATAAACTCGAACATTATGAGCAGATTACAGATAAGATTGAGTTGGAGATCGCAAGCTATCTGAACAAAATAGCGGAGGGAGAGCTTAGTGAAGAGAGTGGCCGAAGACTACAGGCCATGTATAAGATTATAAGCGAAATAGAAAGTATTGGAGATTCCGGTTTCAGCATCGCCAGAATATTGGAACGCAAAAAGAGCCAAAACAAAAAATTCGATGAAGAGATGTTAAAGAAGCTTGACCAGATGTTTGTTCTTCTGGAGAAGGCTTTTGACAACATGATAGATAACCTGGATCAGGGATACACTAAGGTTTCAAATATTACTGACGCAGAGAATTCAGAGACCGATATTAATCTTTTACGCAACAAACTTAAGGACGAACATCTGGAGAATCTTGAAAACAACACTTACGGATATCAGACAGGTGTATTCTATATGGACATTGTTGCCGAGTGCGAAAGGGTCGGAGATTTCATAATTAATGTTTCCGAAGCTATAGTTGAGATTCAATAAACCAAGTATATGAAAAAATACCTCTTATTGCCGTTGCTTTTATTAAGCACGGCTTTTGCCAATGGGCAAAGTGACTCTTCAACACTGGTTAATGCAAAATGGAGTGAGAAGGAGATTGCAAAAGGGGTTATATACAAGTCTGTTCATATTAATAACCAGGAGCTGTTTAAGTCCAATCAATATATTTCGATTATTGAAGTAGGAAGCAATTCAGGGGCAAGACTGGAGATATTTCCCTCTCCAGTTTTAAAGGAGACAAGTAAAATGGCTGAGGAGAAGGGTGCAGATGCTGCTATCAACGGCTCGTTCTTTAAGTTCAACTACGCCCACAATACAGAAGATTATAACTCTGTGGACTATATCCGTAAAGAGAATAAGAGGCTGGCTCCAAACACCATTACGGAGACAAACCAAAGATCGACACATCAGCTGGGAGCACTGGCAATCCATAACGGTGAACTCTATATTCTCAAGGCCGATGAGCTTAAGAGTTGGGAAAACTACATTCTGGCATCGGAGGTTCTTACAACAGGACCAGTTCTGAGGGTAGCAGGCAGGGACGAGAAACTACAGAAGGCATCGTTCTATACAACACGCCATCCAAGGACAGCCGTTGCAAAAAAGAGTGACGGAACAATAATGCTCGTTACAATTGACGGAAGAGCAAAAGAATCAGCCGGAGTAAGTCTTTCAGAATTGCAAAGCATTTTAAGATGGCTCGGAGGAGAGTATATAATAAATCTTGACGGAGGAGGTTCCACAACAATGTATGTAAAGGGATTTTCTGACAATGGTGTAGTAAATCATCCTACAGACAACAAGGTTTTTGACAATAAAGGTGAGAGAAAAGTGGCGAACACGGTTCTTTTATACCTAAGAAAATGAAAAATAATCTTTTACTATTATTGGCTGTTTCTCTTCTTTCATGTGAAGGGAGAAATTCCCGTATGATTTCGTTCTCGGTACAGGATCGTCTTAGCGGCCAGACAGATGTAGTCGAGCTTGCTTGTGAGCCGATTGACACCGTTGATATTGCTATCATAGGTTTGGAAGCCGAAGGTCTGGAAGCGGTAAAACGCCTCTCTTCGGTTAATGGCACCCGGATAAAAGCAATTTTCGATAATCTTCCCGATAACCTTGCAAAGGCACAGGCAATACTTAAGGAGATGAAAAAAGAATCTCCCAAAGAGTTCTGTGGTGATGATGAGTGGCGAAAAATCTGTGAAAGTGACGAAATTGACCTGGTATATGTTTGTGCCCCAAAGGAGCTCCGTTCCACAATGGCCGTCTATGCAATGGAAAACGGCAAACACGTTGCCACCGAGCCTCCGGCTGCACTTACCATTGACCAATGCTGGGAACTGGTAAATACTGCCGAAAAAACAAGAAGGCACCTTATTATGCTTGAGAAAAGCTGTTATGACACATATGAGATGACCACCCTCAATATGGCACAGCAGGGATTCTTTGGCGACATTGAGTCTGTCGAACGTGGCAGCATCAACCCAACCCTGGGTATAGGTCCGGCGGCACAAGTTCTGAACATTCACAGAGGCGACAAGATGAATTACTTGTTATCTGTCTCCGGAGCGAACAACATAGTAATCAAAACGGAAAAAGGTAAAACCATTCTGGTAAGGTACGATACTCTCTATAGTCAACCGGGAATCACACCATACAATATCAGCGGATCGGCAGCATTAATAAAAAAAATCTACACGCCCGATGCTTCATTGGAATCTCTTCTGCGTGCCTACAAGCACCCTATTTTAAAAGAGTACGGAAAAAGAAACTTTGTAATGGATTACCGTCTGATTTATTGCCTTAAAAATGGTCTGCCTCTGGACATGGATGTTTACGATGCTGCAGAGTGGTCCGCTATTGAATCTCTTGGCAAGGTATCTGCCGAAAATAACGGAAAACCGGTGAGTGTCCCTGATTTTACACGCTCTTCGTGGGATAAGGTAAAAGGTTACAAGCAATATAAAAATGACAGGTAAAAGAGTTCTGTTTGTCTATACACGTCTCTCCACTTTTGTGAAGGGCGATATGGACATTCTTGAAAAAGCATACAGAGTAACACCGTTTTGTGCAGAAAACACAACAAAGAGCAGGCAGCTTCTTGGACTTATCAGGCTTTTTTTCTACCTACTCGCAAATACATACAAGTTCGATATTATCTATGTCTGGTTTGCGGACTACCACTCATTCCTCCCTGTTTTGTTTGCAAGAATTTTCAGAAAAAAGTGTTTTGTTGTAATTGGGGGATATGATGTATGCCGCATCAGAAGCATTAAATACGGTAGTTTTGTAAATCCTGTAAGGGGGTTCATGGCAAAATACTCAATGAACAATGCTACTTTGTGCCTTTGTGTTTCCAAACATGTTGAGCGGATCGTAAGGCACATTGCATTAAAATCACTCTGCGTGGTGCTGCATAACGGAGTAATATTCAGTTCTGCATCACTTCCAAAAGAGAAGAGGGTTCTTTCAGTGGCTCTTTCATCTACAAAACAGAGTTTTTATGTAAAGGGTATAGATAGATACATAGAGTTGGCCCGGTTTGCTCCGGACCTTCAGTTCACAATAATCGGCCCCGACAAGATATTGCTTGCAGAAATGATTGGTGTGGTTCCTTCCAATCTGGAGATAATTTCCAGGATCCCACAGAATGAGCTCTCTAAATACTATTCAAGGTCAGCTGTATATTGTCAGCTATCCAGAAGTGAAAGTTTTGCAGTGGCTCTTGCCGAGGCAATGTTCCACAACTGTGTTCCTGTAATAGCAAATACAGGCGGAATGGCAGAAGTGACCGGCAATAATGGTTTTTTAGTACGTGGCGACGACCCGGAAGAGACTGCTGCTGCAATAAGAGAAGCAATTAACCTGCCTCCTTCTGAAAAATACAGGGAGAGAATTATAGAAAACTTTACTATTGAGATACGAGCGAAGAGGCTTTCAGCAATATTAGAAGGCTCTTCCGGTAAATCCTGAACCAGATTTTATTCCTCCATGACGCCAACCTTAATGCCATCTGGTACTGGATTTTAGGTTCAAGTCTCACTCCGGCTCTTATTGCAGAATCAACTTCGGGAAACAGTCCGTACATCTGCTCCTGTGTCATCTCCGGCTTTGGGTGCATTAATATTTTTCTTTTCGTGTTGGCCTTATACCTTAGAAAAATATCGGTGTAGTCCATCCCTTTGCTTTTAAAGAATGTCTCCAGATGTACCAGGGCATTGCCCACAAACGGAAGATGATTAAAGCTGAATGTCCCGGAAGCAGTGTTATATTGTACAAAATGGGTCAATGCCTTATGCACAAAAGCAATTCTTGAAGCATGCCATACAAGAAGAGGTGTTACAGAGAGATCGTCCCTCATATTGTCATGAAAACGGACATCGTGTTTAAGATACAACTCTCTTTTAACCAATTTGTTCCATGGCGCGCAACCTTTTACCGATGTCAGCATCTCCTTTATATACCTATCTTTATCTGCAAATTCCGTTATCAGATCCTGATCGAATGTGTCCTTTGCGTAAACCGACACCCCTCCGGGCATCTCTCTTATAAAATCCGATATTACAAGATCTGCATCGTGCCTGACTGCAGCATTATAGAGCTCCTCCAGAAGGTTCGGCTCAAAAAAGTCGTCGGAGTCGAGGTATATCATGTACTCCCCCTTTGCTGCTGCCATTCCTGTGTTCCTTGAGGCAGCTATCCCCTTGTTTTTTTTGTGAACAATGAAACGACTTCTCTCTGCCAGAATTGAATTCTCAGTAATATTTTTCGCCTTCTCAAATGCTCCATCTCCCCCGCAGTCATCTATGAGAATAAACTCAAACGACTGAAAGGTTTGGTTTATGAGAGAATTAATGCATCTCTCCACATATTCGAGCTCTCTGTAAACCGAGATAATAACTGTGACATCCATTGCCCTACGATAATAAAAAAAGCTGCCCAAAAATTGAAGCAGCTTTGTTGACCTACCAGGATTCGAACCTAGACTGACAGAACCAAAATCTGAAGTGCTACCATTACACCATAGGTCAGTATACCCAATCTTTTTATTTTGTTGACTTACCAGGATTCGAACCTAGACGGTCAGAGCCAGAATCTGAAGTGCTACCATTACACCATAAGTCAAAAATATCCCTTTTGGGGATGCAAAGATATTCCTTTTTATATAAAGTCCAAAATTTTATAAAAACTTAAAGTTTAACACTGCTTCGCCAAAGTAATGATATAGTACTGCCCAGAAAGCAAATCTAACAGCTTTCCCCACCAGCATATATATTGCACACTTCGTAAAGTTAACCTTATAGAAGCCCAGCCCGACTGCAAGCACATCTCCAAAAAAGGGAACCCAGCTGAAAAATGCAATCAGGCTACCATATTTTTCAATTTTATTTTTTTGTTTTACAAGGCTCTCCTCCTTTACTCTCAGCCACTTCTCTATCCACTCCCACTTTCCGACATAACCAATATAGTAAGAGGTCAGACCTCCCAACCAGTTGCCGGCAGTAGCTAAAATAAACGATAGTACCGGGTTACCTCCGGCAACAAGAATTCCAACGAATAAAAAATCGGAGCTGAATGGAATCACTGTGGCAGCAAGGAACGTCCCCAAAAAAAGTCCTATATAACCAAGGTCACCAAACATTTCCATAAACACTCTCTTTTACAATTGTTACCTTTTATTTTTAAAGAATTCCGTTATAAGCTCTCCGCAATTACCTGCGTTAATGCCGGAAATCACTTCGCATTTAGGGTGAAGAAGGCTTGGTTCAAAAAGCGAAAACCCTCTTTTAGGATCGCTTGCCCCATAAACCAATACCTTGAGTTGAGCCCAGTTCAAGGCTGCCGCACACATTGGACACGGCTCTAAAGTAACATATAGTGTGCAATTATTCAAATATTTGCCTCCAAATGTATTTGTTGCAACCGTAATTGCCTGCATCTCTGCATGAGCAGTGGGGTCGTTGAGAGTTTCTGTAAGATTGTGAGCTCTGGCAATTATTTTTCCCTCACACACTATAACTGCACCAATCGGTACTTCGTCCTTCGCAAGTGCCTTGTGTGCCTCTTTGAGGGCCTCATCCATGAATTTTTCGTGTATGCTCATAGCCGTATTAAAAAAGCAACATATAAACCGCTGCCCCTGCAAAGTATCCCAGAAGAGCCAGAGGAGTAAATTTCTTGAGATAGTATCCGAATGATATTTTCTCCAGTCCCATTACAGTTACGCCTGCAGCTGAGCCAATAATAAGAATGCTGCCTCCTGTTACTGCGCAGTATGCAAGGAATGTCCAGAAGGAACCGTCTGTCATGAATGGTCCGGCAGCAGCTATTGGATACATTCCTATCGTTCCGGCAACCAGGGCAACGTTATCGAGGAATGATGAACATAAGCCAAGTATAATGCTTATATATTCAGGGTTTGGAACTGCCTTGTTTAAAATTTCCGACATTGCGGTAAGCTGCCCGGCAGACTTAAGTGAGGCTACCGACATAAGGATTCCCAGAAAGAAAAGTACAGTAGGAACGTCAATTCTGGTAAATACCCTGCTTACCCTTAGCTCCTGTAGTCCACTGGCTTTTCTGTTATAGTAGAGTCGGTCTGTGAGGATCCACAATACTGTAAGACCCAGCAAGACTCCCATAAAAGGTGGAATATTCAGAAAGAGCTGGAAGAAAGGAACCATTGCCAGAGAGAGTATTCCTACTATCAATATTGTTCTTTTGAACCGTGGGTCTATGTGCGACAGGACATAATCATCGGCATTTTCTTCAAAATATATGGATATGTCGTCCTTTTTAAACATAAAAGTGACAAAGATCAATGGTATTACCAGCATTGTCAATGCAGAGAGAATAAGATGATAGGTCTGGCTCCATACGGTAATGTTTCCGCCAGTCCATAGCAGCAAAGTTGTTACATCACCTATTGGCGACCATGAACCGCCGGCATTTGCTGCAATTATTATCATTGAGGCAAATATCAATCTGTCCTGCTTATAGAAAATCAATCTCCTTACAAGAGCAATTACAACTATTACAGTAGCCAGATTACCCAGAATTGCCGACAAGGCAAATGTAAGGAATGAAAATATCCATAAAAGCTTTCTCTTCTGTCTGGTTTTTATAGCATTGACAATTATATCAAAACCTCCGTGAGAATCTACGATTTCAATTATTGCCATAGATGCAAGGACAAAGAACAATGTTGTTGAAACGTCTCCAAGCGATTCTACCAGAGAATACTCAACAAAAAGATTAAACTGCTCCCTTATTGACATTTGCAGGAACGATGGATAGACTCCCTCAAGTGCATCAAGCACTGAATTCGGGTGTCCGGCAAAGATAGTTTCGCCCCCCACAATGTAGATTCCCCACAACAATATGCTCATGGCTATTGCTATGGCTGCTTTATTGATCCTTATTTTGTCCTCAAAGGCAATCGCGATAACACCTATTATAAATATAACCGGCATTAATGAAAATAACATATAGACAGGTTTTAAACGAGTTGTCAAAGGTAATAATATTTCTTTTTCACCAACATCGTCTGTTTACGACAATTTGTCAGTATGATCCTTTGGCACCCGTTTTGTGTTTAGAGCCCGTAGAAACATAAATTTATAATCATAAATAACTAAAAATTCTAAATCATGAACATCAAACCATTGGCAGACAGGGTTTTGGTAGAACCAAAAGAGGCCGAAACAAAAACAGCAAGCGGATTGTTTATCCCAGACACAGCTAAAGAGAAGCCACAAGCAGGAAAAGTCGTAGCTGTCGGAACAGGAAAGAAGGACGAACCTATGGAAGTTAAGGTAGGCGACAATGTATTGTATGGGAAATATGCCGGAACTGAGATTAATGTAGAGGGCAAGGATTACCTGATGATGCGTCAGTCAGATATACTAGCTGTTCTCTAAAATTGTCCGTAGTATAACAAGAAAATTAAGAATAAATTAAATATAGAAAATTATGGCAAAAGAGATAAAATTCAATCTGGAAGCCCGCAACCTTATGAAAGAGGGAGTGGATGCTTTGGCGAACGCTGTTAAAGTAACCTTGGGTCCAAAAGGACGCAATGTTGTTATCGACAAGAAATATGGCTCTCCTCAGATTACAAAAGACGGCGTGACTGTTGCAAAAGAGATCGAGTTAGAAGATCGTTTTGCAAATATGGGTGCGCAAATGGTTAAAGAGGTGGCTTCAAAGACTGCCGACCAGGCCGGTGATGGTACTACTACCGCTACCGTCCTTGCTCAGTCAATAATAACAGTTGGTCTTAAGAACGTCACTGCCGGTGCTAATCCTATGGATCTAAAACGTGGTATTGACAAAGCTGTCATTGCGGTTGTTGCTTCCCTTAAGAAACAAAGCCAGTCTATTGGTGACGATATTACTAAAATTGAACAAGTTGCTACAATCTCTGCCAATAACGATATTACAATCGGGAAACTTATAGCAGAGGCTATGGGCAAGGTTAAGAAAGAGGGAGTAATTACTGTAGAAGAGGCAAAAGGAACAGATACAGAAGTTAAGGTTGTGGAAGGAATGCAGTTTGACCGCGGTTACATCTCTCCATATTTTATGACAAATCCCGAAAAAATGGAGGCTGTACTTGAAAGTCCACTAATCCTTATAACAGACAAGAAAGTTTCTTCTATGAAGGATCTTATGCCAGTCCTTGAGCCGGTGGCCCAGAGTGGCAGATCGCTGCTTATCATTGCAGAAGACGTAGATGGAGAAGCTCTTGCAACGCTTGTTGTAAACCGTCTTCGTGGCACTCTTAAGATAGCCGCAGTTAAGGCTCCGGGTTTTGGTGACCGCAGAAAAGAGATGCTTGAAGACCTTGCAATTCTGACTGGCGGCACAGTAATTTCTGAAGAAAAAGGACTTCGCCTAGATGCTGCAACAATTGAAATGCTGGGTAGCGCAGAAAAAGTTACTATTGACAAGGAGAATACAACGGTTGTGAACGGAGCCGGAATCAAGGATTCAATTGACAAGAGGGTTGCCCAGATACGTAAACAGATGGAGACAACAACCAGCGATTATGACCGCGAAAAACTGCAGGAGCGTCTTGCAAAACTAGCCGGTGGTGTTGCTGTTCTTTACATTGGTGCCGCCTCTGAAATGGAGATGAAGGAGAAGAAAGACCGCGTCGACGATGCACTTAGTGCAACTCGTGCAGCTGTTGAAGAGGGAATAGTACCGGGCGGAGGCGTTGCTTACATCCGTGCTATTGAAGCCTTGAAAAACCTTAAGGGTGATAACGAAGACGAAAACACCGGTATCGCAATAGTTGCCCGTGCAATTGAAGAGCCTCTCCGCATTATCGTTGAAAACTCAGGAGTAGAAGGAAGCATCGTTATTCAAAAGGTAAAAGAGGGTAAAGACGACTTCGGCTATAATGCCCGCACCGACAAATACGAACACCTTCACAAAGCTGGAGTAATAGATCCTACCAAAGTTGCCCGTATAGCTCTTGAAAATGCTGCTTCGGTTGCAGGTATGTTCCTCACAACTGAGTGTGTACTTGCCGAGAAGAAAGAGGACAACCCAGCCCCTATGGGTGGTGGTCCGGGAATGGGCGGAATGGGTGGAATGATGTAAGACATCAATAAACACTATATATATTTGCGAAAAGCTGTCCTGATGATTCAGGGCAGCTTTTTTTAGGGCATAATTTTTGATGTGATTATTTTTCAAATACCTGTCTTATAATCACATGCTAAAAACTGCTGCAAAGTCTCTCTTTTTTCTTTGTATCCTTTTCTTTTCATCCTGCAATAACAGGCATACGCCTATTTACCAAAAGCTTAGCACGTGGGATAATAATCTAAATAAAAATCCCAAAGTAATTCTTGACAGCCTTAGGTATCTCGACACAGCGGGTATATCAAAAAAAAATCAAGCATATTATTCTCTACTCACATCAATTGCCAAGAGCAAGTCGGGAATTATGGAGAGAAGAGATTCTGTTATAACAGCAGCTGCCTCTTTTTTTGAAAAGGAAAATGACTACTACAACTTATGCCGCGCCTTGCTTTACAAAGGAATCATCCAGTACAATCTGACCCGTCCTTCAATTAAAATATATACTTCCCTTAAAAGTGCGGAGGAGGTATATAATAAACACAAACTTGACAATCCGCAGATTGAGGCAGAGATATACAGATATCTGGGAAAGACTCTCCGTAACAATCGAAATTTTACAGACTCGGAGCCTTATTTTAAAAAAAGTATCCGAATCAATGACAGTATAAAAAATCATTCTGATGCACAGCTTTGCAGACTTGACCATTTCTGGTCATATCATTTTCAAAGAAGAAAGATGGAAGCATATGCATGCCTGCTGGCGGTCTCCCTCAATGACACAACGTCGCCAATAATAAGATACAACTACTATAATGCTTTTGCCCGTCATTATACAGATGACAGAAAGTATGATTTATCCAATAGGTATCTAAGAAAAATGATCGGAATAAAGGATCTTGATGAACTCAAAAGTCTGGATAAATGCGACATATATTTTTCTATTGCTGCAAATTTCAAACAATTACATGAAACTGATAGTGCCATTGTTTATGGACTTATGGCAATAAATACATCGGGCAAGCATTTTTTCAGTATCCCGGAAAGTTATAATAGGCTGCTCGGCGATATGTATATGATAAAAGACGATTACAGGAGTGCGTCTGAGTACTATCGTTATGCTTCCCGATTATCAGGCGACTATGTATCTAATAGCTCATGGGTAAGGGATCCTAAGGTTGATATGGCTTACGAATTGTCAAAAAAAGATTCAAAACTAGACAAAGCAAGAAGTAAACTAAAGGTTCTGTACGGATTTATTGCATTCCTTACTCTTATTGTTCTATCTACAATTGTAGTTATCCGCTTTAACAGGAGGTCCTATCGACAATGCATGGAAGATAAGGACAAACAAAGGAGTGCTATAGAAGCAGAATTGAAACGGTCCCGTTTTATAAACCTTATTCACGAAACTTCTGTGGGAGCGCTTCCTAAACTTGTAGATGACGTGAACAGGCACGCAAACAGAAGCAGAAAATTCTCCAGCGAGCTTTCCGACGACCTGAACGACTCAATAAACAATATCCGCTCCTTCTCCAAGAACAATCTGTCTGCAATAGCTCAGAACGAGTCATTCCTGGCAGCAAATCCAAATGTAAAATACCTTACCTCTTTGTCCGATCTGGAGATTGTTATTTTAATTCTGGTCGACCTTAAGTTTAGCACAAAGGAGATTTCCGACCTTCTAAACAATACCACGGCTAGTGTGAGGGCTATCAAGACAAGGATCAAAGAGAAAATTCTTGCAACTGAAGGGCTTCCATTCAACCCTCAAAGCACCTTTCTTATCTTCTCAAAAGAGCAAAATCATAGATGCTAAGGCGAATTAAAAGCGCAACAAAACGCTGCAAGATTTTTTTATCTTTCTAAATGTGTTGCTGTTACAGCGTCAAAAAGCGCAACAAAACGCAACAGTCCCGTTTTCTGTTTTATTTATTGATATTATATGTAGATTTGAATAACACCAACATTGCTGTCCGGAACCTTAGTGACAAGGCGCTAGTTTCTTTTTTTAAATAGTTGTGGGTTATTTGCGTAAAACACTTTTTTGTCAAACACCTTCGCTAAGATTCCGGACATTCTGTTGATGCAGGAGCAGCTTCCACTGGCATCCTGTTTTGTTTCTCCTCTTCCATCTTTCTCCATTTTAAAAATTGCTCCGGCGTCAGGATTTTTTTAAATTTTTTTTCATTTTTTATTTCGTTCATCTGCGGTCCTTCTCCCATTTGTGGCCTTTCACCCATTTGTGGTCGCTCTCCCATCTTAGGTCTGCTTTCTGCTCCCTCTCTCTGCTCCATCTCCTTAAATTGTTGAAGATTGATCTTATATATCTCCTTGTACTGTTTTTGGTCCAGAGAGAGCTGGTTTCTCATATGGTCGGTCTTTCTTTTTGCAAGATCAGATGCTGATGGTCCTTGCCGATTGATACCCTGAGCAAAAATTGTGGTTGAGGAGACAAGGATAATCGCTAAAATTGTGATTACCGGTAATAATTTTAAATCTGTTCGTTTCATCTCTGATTATATCTATTTGAATTATTTCATAAATCTAAGAAGAAGTGCAAGACAGAGCAAAAAGAATCAGTCAACGTGCAATATTAACCGGTCATTAGTCCGATTTTACCCTTAAACTATTCACAGGTAAAACTCCGGCGTTCATTGATAATATTTTATCAAAAATATAGGCTAATCTATATTTGTTCATATGGATCACTATAGTCTCAAATATGTATTAGACAGCTTTAAACCCATTAGCCTGCGGCAGATGAAGGGGATTAAGCTTATGAATAGAATTGACACCAAGTATATTACCAGCAAATCCAATATTTTGGATTTACTGGTAAGGGCTTCCGGGGAATATTTTATCCAGGAAATAGCCGGTGTTCGTGAGAACCAGTATCAGACACTTTACTTTGATACTCCGGATAGAGAGATGTTTACGGCACATCATAACGGAAAAAAGAGCAGGGAAAAAATCCGGGTAAGAACTTATACAGATTCTGGCATATCTTATTTTGAGATAAAGAAGAAGGACAATAAAGGAAGAACTCACAAGACAAGAATAGAAGCAGACAATTCTGATTTTTTCAACTCTGTTGCAATTATGGATCATATCTCATCCCATTCTGAGTATGATATTGGAAAACTGGAGGTATATCTTAAAAACCTCTTTCATCGCATTACGTTGGTTAACAAAGAGAAAACAGAACGATTGACCATAGATTACGATATTAGCTTCATCAATAGTAAAACTGACTTTTGCCGTGAGCTTAAGGATATTGCTATTATTGAACTCAAAAGAGACGGTGACTCTTTTTCACCAATAAATGATGTGCTTCTGGAGATGAGAATACATCCCACAAACTTTAGCAAGTATTGCATAGGTTGTCTTCTTACGGGGCAACCTCTTAAATATAACCGCTTTAAAAAAGAGTTGATAAAAATGGACAAATTAACAAATTATAGATATGGTTACACTTTCTGACGTTACAGACACTTTCCTTGCAGATTCTCCTGTTTTTGACAGCTGGGGCTTCGGGCAGTTCATTGCCCATTTCATTATAAATCTTCTGGTTGTAGGGATAATAATACAGTTCCTTTACTACCCTAAGAGCAAACGCAGGGACTACTACTTCACATTCACTTTAATTGGGGTAAGCATATTCCTTATGATTTTCCTCTTAGGCAGCGTTAAGATAAAAATCGGCTTTGCTCTTGGTCTTTTTGCCATATTTGGAATAATCAGATACAGGACAGAGAGCGTTCCAATCCGCGAGATGACATATCTTTTTGCCATTATAGCCATCTCTGTTATAAATGCTCTTGCCCTGGAAATAAGCTACATAGAACTTGCTGTAACAGATCTGATATTTATTATCACTATATGGGTTCTGGAGAGCAATCGCTGGTTGAAACATATCTCGTGTAAGCTGATCCTCTATGATAAGATACATCTGATAACACCCGATAAGGAGCATGAGCTTATTGAGGATTTAAAAAAGAGAACAGGTCTTGAGATACTGAAAGTTGAGATTGGTCATGTCGATTTTATCAGGGACGCAGCATTCATAAAGGTTTTTTACAAACCGCTAACCGATGAGATCAATACAATAGAGAGTATTACAAAATTTCCGCAATGAAAAGTAAAAAATGGCCGGTCATACTTTTGACCATGTTGTACTGTTCTATACTAAATGCTCAGAATTACGATTTTGGCATCTGGACCTCTGCCTCCTTATCGTTTAAGATACTTCCGAAGTTGAAAGCTTCGGTTGAGGAGGAGTTCAGACTCAGAGACAAATCGGGTAGCATAGATCGTTTTGAGTCTACTCTTGACCTCTCTTATAAGTTCAACAAATATATTTCTGCTAGTGGAGGCTATGTACTTATTAACTACAATCATCCCGAAAAAAGCTGGGAAACACGTCATCGCTTTTATTTAGATGCTCAGGGAGAGTACAGTTTCTGCCGTTTTAAGATTGGGCTGAGAGAGAGGTTTCAGAGTACGTACGGGGTTGGTATTTCCCGTACAGAAAACAGGGCAAATCCAAAGTTCTATCTACGCTCCAGAATTCTGGGCTCATATGATATACGGAAATCCGGCTTTTCTCCATTTGGTTCCGTTGAACTTTACTATACCCTAAACGATCCCCAAGAGAACAATTTTAATAAAATCCGTTATACAATTGGGACAAAATACCGTATCGATAAAAAGAGTGTTCTCAGTTTATATTACCGCTATGTAGCAGGTACAGATTACGAAGATATAGAGGGTGTCAGTATATCAGGTCTGAGTTATTCTTTCACTTTTTAATTTTCATTTGGTTATATTTGTACAGTTATGAGCAGCTTAAACAAACAACGACTTCTGGAAAATGTCATTTATGTAACATTGTGGCTGCTGATTTTCTGTGTCCCCTTTTTAGACTCCAGACTAAGTGGCGAAGCTTCTCTCAAATGGGAAAATGTGTATATGAGCTGGAAAACAATCACTCCATTTTTCCTGTTGTTCCTTTTAAACAACTATGTTGCTATCCCTTTGTTTTTCTCTACCAGGAAGTATCTGGCCTATTTCTTTTCCGTTATATTAATGATTCTGGTAATATTCACATTATATCCCCAGATATTTTACAAGACTTCAAAACCGAAATCTCCCCCAGCTCCTATAGAACAGAGTAATCACGAGCGGCTTACCCGCCATGACGATCCTCCTCCCGACGAAAAGTTTCCAAAAAAGGAGAGGCCGTTCTCTCCCGGAGAAAGAGAGTTCTCTCAGCCACATTACAGGCCACTGTTCAACCCCAGGTCATTGGACTCGTTGTTTACAAATTTTCTCGTAGGGATATTGCTTGTAGGTTTTAATCTCGCAATCAGGCTATTTATAAAATCGATAAAGGACCAGCAATCTCTGAAAGAACTTGAAAAACACAACCTGCAATTCGAATTGGAGTATCTTAAAGGTCAGATAAATCCACATTTTTTCATGAATATGCTCAATAATATTCATGCATTGGTAGACATTGACAGCGAACTGGCAAAAGAGACCATCATAGGTTTTTCAAAGCTGATGAGGTACGTTTTGTATGATGCCAGTCAGAAAACCATAGGCTTGGACAAAGAGGTGGCATTTATACGTAACTATGTCGAATTGATGAAGATTCGCTATACTCAGGATGTAGACATAAGACTTAGTTTACCTGCTATTGTCCCAGACCTGCAGATACCCCCTCTATTGTTCATCTCCTTTATAGAAAATGCCTTTAAACATGGGATTAGTTACAGGAACAGATCCTTTGTGGTATTGTCGCTGGAGACAGACGAATCTCTTCTGACGTACAAAGTAATAAACAGTAGATGGACCAAACAGACCGAATCTCCGGAAGATGGCATTGGTCTGGTGAACGTTCGCAAACGGCTGGATCTGATTTACGGAGATTGTTATCAGCTCACCACAACACAAACAGAATCGGAATACAGCGTTCTATTGATAATCCCTCTTAAATTAATACGATGATCAGATGTATAGCTATTGACGACGAACCACTTGCTCTTGCTCAGATAACAGCATATATACGCAAGGTTCCTTTTCTGGAACTCGTAGCATCGTGCCGTGATGCTTTCTCTGCAATGGAAGTTCTTTCACATGAAAAGGCAGATCTTATTTATATCGACATCAATATGCCTGATCTTAACGGACTCGATTTCGTCCGATCTTTGTCCACGAAACCAATTGTCGTTTTCACGACAGCCTACTCCGAGTATGCCTTGGAGGGTTTTCGGGTGGATGCTCTGGATTATCTTCTCAAACCATTCAGTTACACCGATTTTCTCCGCTCTGCCAATAAGGTTTTCAAACAATTCGAACTTATGAAAGGCCATCCCGTTACCAACGAACCTGCTGCCGTTCCTGATTCTCTTGAGCATCTCTTTGTAAAGGCCGATTACAAGATTGTCAAGATTAAAATATCTGACATTAAATATATCGAAAGTCAGAATGAATATGTTCGTATACACATACTTAATGAAGCCCCCGTTATGACGCTAATGAGCCTGAAAACCATGGAGGAGCGGCTTTCCGGCAGCAAGTTCATTCGGGTTCACCGCTCATATATAGTTAACCTCAATCTGGTCAAAGAGATTTCCCGGGCAGGAATAGTCTTCGACAACAAAATCACCATACCGGTAGGCGAACAATACCGTGATAACCTGACCAGTTCTTTCGAAATCTGCAACTGAACAATAGGCATTTCAGATTGTTGTATAAAACAAAAATCATGATAAAAAAAGGAGACCATGCGCCGGACTTTATAGGTAAGGACCAGAACGGTAAAGAGATTAAACTCAGCGATTTCAAAGGAAAAAAGCTTGTCCTGTATTTCTATCCCAAAGACAACACTCCGGGGTGCACTGCAGAGGCTTGCGACCTTAGGGACAATTACCAGAGATTTGAATCACTTGGATACAAGATAGTGGGGGTGAGCAAGGATAACGAGAAGTCACATAAAGGATTCATAGAGAAGTTTAACCTGCCGTTCCCTCTTATTTCAGATACCGAAGCAGTAATCCTGCAGGCATATGAAGCCTGGGGAGAGAAGAAATTCATGGGTAAACAATATGTTGGAATTATACGAAAGACATATGTGATTGACGAAAACGGCATTATTCTCGATATCATAGAGAAGGTGAACACCAAGTCACACGCAGCACAGATTATTTGACCGGTTAACCTATCAACCAGGCCATTACATGACCTTCGAACACTTCGTACTGAAGTTCAAATTCGAGCTCTTCACCATCTTTTTGAATGAAAGTAGCCTCAAGTTCACCTTCTTCCTTGGGTGAAAATCTCTTTATCTCTATCTGCTTTGCAAAGTCAACATCAGATAACGACATTCTTTTGTATATGGCCTCTTTCGCACTCCAATGGATGGCAAGATGGAGGTTTCTGTTCTTTTCGCTCAGATTTTCAATTTCATATGGCGACAGTGCCTTTTTTTCAACAGCAGAGAAGTTTCTGTCCAGCGATTCGATATCTATACCTACACTGTCATCGGGATGAGTCAGAACAGCAGCGAAACGCTTTGTGTGCGATATGCTTATCTCGATAAGACTGTTTTGAAGGAATGGCCTGCCATTGTCGTGGTGACCAAGGTATACCTTACCGTCGAAAAGCTGGTTGAGAAGAGCTCTTACTGCCAACCGTTCACGACGACGATCGATGCTCCGTATTAGTTGAAGCTCTTCAAGTTCGTCATTTGGTACCGAGCATAGTGAGAGAAGCTCTTCTTCACTCTCAACAATTTCCCATACGGATACTGTTGCTCCCCCATCAAGGTCTCTGCTAAAAAAAAGTGCCATTTTATTCGTTTGTGTCTGTTTCGTCTGATATTTCCCCTACTATCTCCTCAAGGATATCCTCCAGTGTCACTAATCCGTCCGTTCCTCCATACTCATCGGCTACAAGGGCAAGGTGCATTTTTTTCTGACGGAACTCTTCCAGAAGATCGTTGATCTTTTTACTGCCCGGGACAAAGTATGCCTCTCTTATATGTTTGTGCCAGTCAAAGACTGTCGTTTTTTCTCTCAGATAACCTACCAGATCCTTGATATACAGAAACCCCTTTACATTGTCCGGACTCCCTTCATATACCGGAAGCCGGGAAAATCCGCTTTCAATGGCTTTCTCAATAACCTCCTGCGAGTTCATCTCCATATCGAGCGAGACAATTTCCACCCTTGGCTTCATAATCTGTGAGACACTGGTTGTGTTGAGCCCTGCTATTTTTTTAAGAAGCTTCTTCTCCTCCACCTCTTCTGAATCAGTTGCATCGATAACCTCTGTATACTCTTCCATTGATTGTGCGTCTCTCTCTTCTCTGGTTTCACTCAATACTTTGGTAAAAGCAGAAAGTATCATATTAAAGGGTTGTGCAAGGAAAAGCAGAACAGAGAAAAATTTGCTTAATCTTAAAGAGAATCTTATATGACGATTATTTTCTGTCAAATAACCAAAAATGTTTCCTGTATATCTTAGCACTATAGATGTAGTGAACAGTATTACAATTGCCCAAAAGGACAAGTATTCTGAAGGTGAAAAAATTATGAAGAATAGTTCCGATATAAGAAAAAGCGCCCCTATCTGAAGAATTGTTTCAAACAAAAGTATTGTTCCTGCTATATTATCGGGGTCGGCAAGATGTTTTGATACTCTTTTCGATTGTTTATCCAAAAGGGTTCCAAGTTCATCAGAATCTTTTGCAGAGAAAGAAAAATAGGAGAGATCACAGCCCTTTAAAAGGGCATAAGAGAAGAGGATGAGGATAAGAGATATCCCCATGGAGACGTAATCATCTATTAAACTACTGGGAGGTTCCAATTCTCTAAGCTAAAATGTTTTCAGTCGCAAATATAATCAAAATAATCTTGCAGCATATTTTTCTTGCATGAAAACCGGATAATAAGACTCTTTTGCCGTTCTGAGTCCTTCATTACCTGTGTCATCCTCTCTGTTAATATAGATACACCCCACAGCTTCTCTCTCTGCGAATTCCCTGTTTATCATGGGATAAGCACCTCTTACATCTGTAAAAGCCTTCTCTATATGCACTATAAAAGTATCAGAATTAATCTTTTCACCTACTGTGTAAGCAACTATTCTCCCCTGAACCCTAAGTATGCCACCTCTTAGATTAAGGAATTGGTAATGTGCTAGACACTTGGCAACTGCACATGTTTCCCAGCCAAGAGAGTTGTTTTTGTCACAATCCAGATCTTTACACCATTCTGCATTAAATGCAATGATTTCCGGAATTTTGTCTGTTGTTATCTCTTCGTAGGTCCAATCGTTGAACTCTTTGAATTTGTTTATATGGTTCCGTTTAGGTTGAAGTTTCTTCCCGGAAAGAGTTATAAGTTTCTCGCTTTCATATATATAATCAAAGCTGTCCCTGACCGGCATAAATTCAAATTTGCCAGGAAAGAGTTCCGAAAGCTCATTTATTGCCTCTGGTGTCACCCCTATCATTACAAACTTAACCTTTCTCTCTTCTGCGTCCCTGATAAGAGATTCTATTGCCTCTCTTTTGTCTCCCTTACCTGCAGGATAGAGATAGCGCGCATTTTCTCCTTCGCCCGACATAAGAAAAAGAAAGTCCCTATATCTGGCAATTTTTGATTTGTATATGCTGTCCCAGATGAAAAGATTCGTGAAGCAGTACTCTGCTCCTCTGTAATCAGAAAATTTTAACAACTCGTCTATCCAGACTTTGTCGGATAACTCAATCTGCTTAAATTCAATCATAAAATATTATTAATCGGCAAGCCATCTGTTGAGAGTCTCAACAGCTCTCTTTTTAAGATCTTCCGGCATTGTGCTTATGCGTGATCTGTGACTTCCTTTCGGTTCAACAAGAACAACAACATTTTCACTTTTTGGTTCACTTACCTTTACTGCACTCCACGGATCAAATTCACCGTAAATGAATAACATCCTCTTGTCTGTGGTAGCAACAAATTTTTTCAGCTTCTTGTAAAGAGCTTTGTCAAACCTGAATTCTGCCCCCTGTGGAATGAAGAGCTTGCCCATATAACCTTTGGAGCTTTTTATCTTTAATAACCCCTTAAACGGCTTGGTATCATATCCATAATAACCGAGCTCTCTGTTGGCTTGAACAAAGAATGCGGCAGTGGGGCTGTTGTTTACAAAATAATCAGGGGAACTTAACTTCATCCAGTACCTGAAGAGCACGTCTGCACCGGCTCCCTCTCCGGGAACATCAGCAATCGGGCTTCCCCACTGCCAGAAAGAAAAAGGAAGCTCCAGCAAGGAGTAGTCATATATCTGTTCCAGCGGAAGGTTGAATTTATATCCTCTGGCATTACATAGTGAGTCAAATTTTGGCTGAATCTCCTCTCTCCGTTTTAAAACATTCTTCTGAAAATTTGTAAGGATATCTCTCTCTTGCTGCGTACCTGCAAAATCTCTCAGAAACGGTTCGTGCCTGCCGTCTTCCCTTCCCTTGCAAAGCGGTGCCACATATGGAACAGAAACATCCACGTCATCGGGGAAGAAGGCCCTGTAAATAAGAGCCGTCTGCCCGCCTTTACTTATGCCTGTTGCTATCCATTTGCCTTTATATAATTTTTTGAAAGCAGTGGTAACATTGTGGAGGTCATATGCAGAGTTTTCTGCCGTAAGATACTTCCAGTCAAGAGGTTTTGGAGTAGACTCCAGAAAATACCTGTGTTCGACAAAAATTATGTTGGCATTCAGTAACCTCGATATTTCATCACGGTAACGAGGCGATGATGCATAAGAGGCTCCGTAACCCTCAGTTACTATGACTGTGGGACGCTCTTCGCCAACATTCATTACAAAGATTCTCTGTTTGAAGCTTCCTGCAGAGGGGTTTTTCTGATCAAGAGGCTGTTCCATAAACAGCACGTATTTATCTTTGAACTGACTGCTTTCCAATCTTTGTACATTGCTCACATTTTGCAGAGCTGCAATTTTTAAAAGAAGCGAATCTGTGACAGCGGCCCAAAGAGAGGACGAACCTATTGAAAACGCTGTAAACAGGAGTATTACCCGTAGTAGTTTAAATGTCTGTTTCATATACGCAAAAGTAAAGAAAAAACCTTACTTTTGCCTAAAATTAAATGGGAAATGAGCAATTTCGTTAAAGAACTCACATGGAGGGGTATGATCCACAATATCATGCCGGGGACAGAGGAGCAATTACAGAAAGAACACACAGCAGCATACGTAGGAATTGACCCTACAGCCGATTCACTTCATATAGGTCATCTGGTAAGCATAATGATGCTTAAGCATTTCCAGGCATGTGGACACAAACCTGTTGCCTTGGTCGGAGGGGCTACGGGAATGATTGGCGACCCTTCTATGAAGTCATCGGAGAGAAATCTTCTTGACGAAGAGACACTCAGACACAACCAAAATGCAATAAAAAACCAGCTTTCGCGTTTCCTTGATTTCGATTCCGATGCTCAAAATGCCGCAATTCTTGTAAACAACTACGACTGGATGAAGGATTACTCCTTCCTCAACTTTATACGAGACATTGGCAAGCACATCACAGTCAACTATATGATGAGCAAAGATTCTGTAAAGAAGCGTATAACCGGTGACGAAAGAGAGGGAATGTCATTCACAGAATTCACATATCAGCTTGTTCAGGGGTATGATTATCTGTACCTGTATCAGAATCACAACTGCAAACTACAGATGGGAGGAAGTGACCAGTGGGGAAACATAACCACAGGCACAGAGCTTATCCGCAGAAAGACCGGCGGTGAAGCTTTTGCCCTCACCTGCCCACTTATAACAAAGGCCGACGGCGGAAAATTCGGCAAGACAGAGAAGGGAAATATCTGGTTGGATGCTCGGTATACAACTCCTTACACGTTTTACCAGTTCTGGTTGAACGTGAGTGACGATGACGCTAAAAAGTATATAAAGATTTTCACCATGCTAAGCAAGGAGGTGATTGATGCTGCAATTGCAAAGCATGAGGAGGCCCCGCATATGCGCGACCTTCAGAAGCTTCTTGCAAAGGAGGTAACCGTAATGGTACATGGAGAAGCCGAATATCTTAATGCAGTTGAAGCCTCTCAGATTTTATTTGGGCAGTCTACCTCGGATAAGCTTAAAACAATTGACGAACAGACGTTTCTCTCTGTTTTTGACGGAGTTCCTCAGTCTGAGTTGTCAAGAACAGAACTACCTGTGAATGTTATTGAACTTCTGGCCGTCAAAACCGATATCTTTCCGTCAAAAGGTGAGTGCAGGAAAATGATACTGGCGGGTGGTGTAAGTATAAACAAAGACAAGTGTGAATCGGTGGATTCCACTATTAATGATAAGGACCTTCTTAACGGTAAATACATTCTTGTGCAGAAGGGCAAGAAAAATTACTTCATAATTAAAACAGTATGACAATGGAAGGAGAAAGCACAAGACAACAGAAGGTTGGAAAACAACTTCAAAAAGATCTGGCGGAGATTATTCGTGAACGCGGGATGTCGGCTTTTGGCGGTGCCCTCGTATCCGTCACCTCCGTTAGGGTAAGCCCAGATCTGGCAGTAGCAAAGGTACACCTGAGCATCTTTCCATCGACAAAGGCACAGGAGGTTTTAAAGCTTGTCGAAGCAGCATCAAAATCCATAAGAGGAGAGTTGGGCAAAAGAGTTTCAAAACAATTGAGAATTGTTCCGGACATGGTCTATTATATTGATGACTCTCTGGACTACGTTGCAAGAATTGACGAGCTTCTGAAAAAGTAAAACCATCGAGGCCATTGAAACTATCTTTTTTCATAGCCAAGCGCTACCTTTTTGCGAAAAAATCGCACAATGTAATTAACATTATATCTCTGATAAGTGCGAGCGGCATTGCATTGGGCACAATGGCACTTATAATAATTCTCTCTGTCTACAATGGTTTTGAAGATCTAATAAAGTCACTATACAAAACACATGAGTCGGATTTGCTTATAGTTGCCAGGGAGGGTAAAAGTTTTGTCCCTCACTCAGAGAGCTTCGATATTATAAAAAGATCCGACAAAGTGGCAAGCTTTTGCGAAATAATTGAAGAGAACATTTTCATCAACTATTCAGGGAAAGAGGCTGTTGCCACAATAAAGGGAGTTGACTCAAACTATCAGGCCATTACAAAGCTCAGGGATTACATGGTGGACGGCGACTTTTCCCTATACCACGGCGAGGTCCCTCAGGCCATTGTGGGAAGAGGTATTGCAAACAATCTGGGATTAAACATCAATTTTGTAGATGGTCTTTTTCTCTACTTTCCTTCAAGGAACAGGCCAATATCATTTATAAATCCTGCATCGTCACTAAATGAGGAGCGGGTTTTTCCTGCCGGAGTGTTCTCGATAGAACAGGGTTTCGATAACAAGTACATATATATTCCGTTAGAAGTTGCAAGGAATCTGACTGAATACAGCGATGAGGTTACTTCGGTTGAGCTCTATGTTAAAGAGGGCAAAGATATCAACTCCTTAAAGGACGAATTCGGGAAAGCTCTGGGTAATAGCTTTATAGTAAAAAACAGATATGAGCAGAACGAAACTCTTTATAAAATGATGGAGTCGGAGAAGCTCTCTATTTACATTATTCTCCTCTTTGTAATAATAATAATTTCCTGTAACCTTTTCGGATCCTTATCTATGCTCATCATAGAGAAGAGAGAGGATGTAGAGAGCCTGAAGAGTATGGGCGCAAACGACAAGCTTATAAAGCAGATTTTTCTTCTTGAGGGTTGGTTTATCTCAATTCTGGGCATTATTGCCGGTACGGTACTGGGTCTGGCAATCTGTTTTATACAAATAAAGTTCGGCGTGGTTCCTATGCCGGGTAACTTTATCATTGATTCTTATCCGGTAGTGCTTAAATTTTCCGATGTTGTGCTAACTATCTGTGGTGTAGCTATTATTGGTTATCTGGCAGCAAAGTTACCATTGCTGATTTTAAAAAAAGTGGAAAATTTTTAAATTATTTGCAACATTTTCTATATTATATGCATCTTATAGATGTAGGTTTAGGTTTTAGTACACAAAAAAGGGCTGATTTCTGTAGCAGGGAGTCGCCCTTTTCATTTTCATTATTGCTATATTTGGGCAACAAAATAATTGTCGGATGAAAAAGTTTATAACGCTAATCTCATTTTTTCTCATATCTCTCTCACTTTACGCTAATTCAGCCAATCCAGATCAAAAGCCACGTATTGTAATTCTTGCAACCGGAGGCACTATTGCCGGCTCTGCAAACAACTCCACCAATGCTTCATACAAGCCGGGGGTAATAAGCGTGGAGCAGATAATTGCAACAGTTCCGGACATTGAGAAAATTGCCGTACTTAAAGGTATCCAGGTGTGCAATATATCCAGTCAGAACATGGAACTCTCAATCTGGCTCAAGCTTTACAATGCCATTGACTCTCTTTTTTCAAATGACTTGTGCGATGGAGTTGTAATTACACATGGTACAGACACAATGGAGGAGACAGCATATTTTCTCAACCTTACAATAAAACACTCCCGTCCGGTGGTTTTAACCGGATCTATGAGGCCCTCTACGTCGCTAAGTGCAGACGGGCCGTTTAATCTTTTCAACGCTGTTTCGGTGGCGGCTTCACAAAAAGCTCATAATAGAGGAGTAATGGTTGTTATTAACGACTTTATACTATCTGCAGACGATGTTACAAAAACAAATACCGTAAATACTGCCGCTTTCTCCTGTCCCAACTATGGACCCTTAGGTTACATCCGTGATGGTGAACCTCGGTTTTACCGTGAGTGTATGGTAAGACATACAACAGGCAGCGAGTTTGACATTAAGGGGCTAAAAACACTCCCTCAGGTGGAGATTGTATATAGTTATGCATTCTCATCCACGACCCCAATAAAAGCACTTATAGAGGCAAACGTTAAGGGAATAGTAATTGCAGGAGTAGGTCACGGCAACTACAGCAGAGAGATGAAAAATGAACTGGAAAAAGGCTTCGCGCGAGGTGTCGCGATAATACGTTCTTCCCGTATCTCTACAGGTGGCGTGGATTGTGCCGCAGAAGATTACGACCCCTCATGGCCGGTATCATATCTGAAGAATCCCCAAAAAGCCAGGATACTGTTGATGCTTGCTCTTACCAGAAACAATTCAGTCTCAGGTAGTATTGACACAAAAGAGATTCAGAGAATTTTCACAGAATACTGACCCTTTGGCTAACCTTATTTGATCAGATTTTCATAATCTGTTTCAAGAGGCTTCCTGTTTATAAAATCGTACAAAGTAAGGTTCCGGAGATTGTAAAAGAAGTTCCAGTAATTCTGCAATGACTGTACATATGCCCTTTTGTTCTGGTCCTTCTTTGCATCTGCATTGTTCAACTCAAGTACAGAAATTTTACCTATAAGAAACCTCTGCTTTGTAACTTCAAACATTTTCTGAGCAACTGTATCGGACTTTGCTGCAATTTTCACCTGTGATGCCTGTAGATTGAACTGCTCAACATCTAGTGAAAGATTTTGCTGAAAATCTACAATGGCTTGTTGTGCCTGAACCTGAGCAAGCTCCAGACTTGATTTTGCCATCTTGTATTTCCCTCTGCCAAGTCCCCAGTCCAGAATTGGAAATGAAAAACCTATTCTTACTCTCTGTTGTTGATTCGGATCAGAATACGCAAGTCTGAAATTGGAGTCCTGATCGCGTAATCCAAAGGATGCAGTAAGGTTTGCATTAAGTCCCCTTTCTGCTTTTGCTTGTGCCACATTGCTCTGGGCATTAAGCAACTTAAGTTGTTGGTTTAGTATCTCCGGATTGTTTGCCATTGCAAGGTCGAAGACCTCTCGTGTGTTAACCTGCAAGGTAGGGATCTCAGTAGGAAGTATAAGTTCCAGCCTTACATTTTCATTATATCCCAAAAAAGACCTCATTCTTATCTCCCTGTCCCTCAGATTTATCTCCGCCTCTTTTCTTGAAGTCTCAGCGTTGAGCCACGAGAGTTGCATCTGTAATAGTTCGTCTTCTGCAATTGTTCCCAGTTCATAGCGTCCCTTGGATATCCTCCAGAGAGTATCGGCATTTGAATAGTTCATATCTGCAATCTGCTTGTTGATCTGAGCAAGTGAAAGCGAAAAGAAATTAGTAACTGCCTGTTGATGTACTGATTCTATACTCGTAAGAAAAGTCTTTCTTGCAGCTTCATATTTTATGGGCTCTATCTTCTTCTGCCACTTAAGGGCATTGTACCGGAATAGTGGTTGTGTCACCCCTATGCTTATAGGAGAAGAGATGTATTTTTGTGAATCGTTTTCAAAATCGTTGAATAGTGTGAGATCTGAGGTCAGCGATATTGACCCTCCGGTAAAACCGATATTCTGCGACAAAACCAGCGATGCGTTGTTGTTTATTGTATTGGTAGCTTTATAATCCCACCTTTCTAACTGGGAGTTCCAGACTTTATCATAGGCGGTACTGTAGTCGGGAAGGGTTCCGTTTAGCGTGAGCGATGGTCTGTACTGAGCAACAAATGTCCTGTAGTTCCAGTAACTTGCTCGAAAAGTGTGTTTGGCCATAAGGGCATTAGGTGATTGTTCCTCTGCCAGCTTTATAACCTCTTGAAAAGTAAGCTTTATAACCTCCTGCGCATTGATTTTCTTTGTCGAAAAAACAAGCAATAATATTATCGAAAATAAACGTATTTTATTCATTATTAATAATTTATTCATATCTCAATGATTCTATCGGATCTCTTTCTGATGCTCTTTTTGCAGGAGAGTAGCCAAATATCACTCCTATGCTGACAGATACCCCGAATGCAATAAAAACAGAAAAAAACGATACAATTGTTGTAATTCCTGCCACCTGTTCAATCAGTTTGGCCATTATAACCCCAATAAAAACTCCTATAAATCCTCCGCTCACACTAATTAAAACCGCCTCAGAAAGAAATTGTACAACTATATCCATTTTCTTAGCTCCAAGGGCCATTCTTGTACCAATCTCCTTAATCCTCTCCATGACAGAGGCAAACATTATATTCATGATACCGATGCCCCCTACAATAAGTGAGATACTTGCTATTGCTCCCAGGACAATATTGAAAATGTCCTTTGTCCTTTGTTGTTGTTTAAGAAGTAATTCCGGTACTGTTATCTCAAAGTCCTTCACGCCAGTATGGCGCCTTGTAAGCATGCGGCTAAGAACTTCGGTTGTTGTTGCTAGTTGTTCTGTTTCATTTACCTGAACCACTATTCTGTCCAATTGGTTGTAATTAGTCTCTGTATCACTGGAGGCATCTGAAGAGCTTATAACAACTCTCCCCATACCCCCTCCGAAAATTCTGATATTACTTACCTCTGAAACCAGTTTTGTGTTGAGAAGTGCCCTGTTCTGATACCTTAACAACAATGTCTCGATTGGAATATAGATGTTGTCGTTGTATACGTTTACACCCTTCTCCTCAAATCCGGTAAGTGAGACATTTGTTTTCTGGAGTACGCCTATAACCTTAAGCCATATACCGTTAAATTTTATATACTGGTTGATTGGATTAATTTTGCTGAAGAACTTCGCCCGTATGTTAGCACCTATGATACAGACCTGTATGCCCATTTTTTCCTGATAATCGTTAAAGAAGACTCCTTCTACCAATGGAAGGTTATACAGATGGAAATAATCATTTGATACTCCGACAAGTTTTGCATTGTATTTTACTCCATTGAGCATTGCTGCAGATGTAAATGATATTTCGGGACTTATTCTCTTTACAGACGGTAACGTCTCCTTAATGGCATCTACATCGAGCATGTTTAGTCCTCGCGAGAACTTTTTCTGTTGCTTTTCGCCCTCTTCACTAGATGAGGATTTATCGGGAATTATAGGATTTATGATGATGTTGTTAACCCCTACCATCTTCATCTGTTCCATAATCTCCTGCTTGGCCCCCTTTCCTATGGCAAGCATGGCAATGACTGCTGCTACACCGAATATAATTCCCAGAGCCGTCAGAATCGACTTTAGCTTATTTGAAACTATTGATTCTACAGCTATTTCAATATCATGAAAGTACCTGAATATAAATCTGAACATCTCAATTGCTGTTTTTAGGACGTTGCTGGAAGTTTTTTCTTGTCCTTGAAGATGTATCACTGGTACTTCCCTCTACCTTTGGCTGTTTGTTCTTGTTATTCTGGAATTGCTGCATCATTTCTGGTGTTATGTTCATCATACCTCCTCTGCCAAAATTGGCCTTTGTATCTGCAGCGGCTTTTGCCTTAGCTTTTTCTGCCTCCTGCCTTATACGGTTCTCCTCTGCCTTTATTGCTTTTTCTTTATCCTTGATTACAGATATTAACTCTTTCCCCTCCAAATCAAAACTTTCTGGATCTTCAGGAATACTGAGATATATTTTTTCTCCGGGTTCAAGCCCCTGTTCTATAATTACATTGTTTTCATTTGATTCACCCAAAACTACAATCTGCTTTTTCCCGTTTTTCATATAAACAAACGGAATACTGTCTGTCCCGGCCTGTACACATTCCAGCGGTATATAGACAACATTGGCTATTGTTTTGGTAATTACCTTGTTCCCGGTTGTCATAGATGGTCTTAATATTGGATCAGAACCGTCAACTTCTATATTTACCTCAAATACTTTTGCATCGGCATTTGGTAGTTGCTCTCCAATATTAGCAACATTACTTACAACTCCAGTGTACTTCTTCTCCGGGAAGGCATCTACAATTATTTCAACTTTCTGACCCGGCTTTACTTTGCTTACATCAATTTCGTTTACGTAGGTTTTTGACATCATGGCCGACATATCAGGAAGTGTTGCCACAACATTGTCCCATGGATTAATGGATGAACCTACTTTCCTTTTCCCTCCCATCATGTCTCTTTTATAGATAATCATCCCTGCTGCCGGAGCTTTTATAACAAAGTTTGACAAGACATCTTGAAGGTCACTTACTTTGGTGCGCTGGTCTAAAAGGGTGGTTTTTAAAGATCTTGTATCTGATTTTGCCTGTTCAACCTTTAAGGAATAACCTCTGATGGACTGGTCCAGTGAGCGTTTTGCTTTATCAAGAGCAAGTTCTGCCTGACGGATTGTTGTAGGCGGCTCGTATTTCGATTGTTGAAGTGTAATTTCAGCCTCTTCCACTGTATATCTCAGATTTTTTATGTTATCCCTTAAATTACTGAGATTTACAGCTGTGTCAAGAATTTTCATCTCCATATTGGTTTCTGCGGATCTCAGCTTTTCAAGTTCTTCCTTGAGGCTGTTATCAAATGAAGTCCTGTCAAGTGTTGCTACATAGTCGCCTGGTTTAACCTCTGTTCCCTCAGGCACCATGTCTGTTATCTTAATATCCATCGACCTGAAGTTTCTCCCCTGTACCAGTTCCGGGCCAAAAATTTCGGTTGACTGCTTTGCCTGTAGCTCTCCTGTGGTAGTGACTATAATGTCAAACTGCCCCCTTATAGATTCGGCATAAAGGTTTGTTATATCTTTTTTTGATACTACCTTGTTTATGACAACAAGAGAGATGATTGCTGCGGCTAATATTATGCCGGTTATTATAAGTGTTTTTTTCATTTGAATTTATATATTCTTCTATTACCTTATGCCTATTTCAACTTTTAAAGTACTGCTGTCCGCAACCTTTACAATAAGCCTTGTACGGATAGTATTATTTGGCACTTATCTCTATTATGCTTTAGTCTTGACAAAATCGGCTGGGACCGATGCAGCAAAAGACTCATCTGCAAGTAAATCAATCTGGCAAGTAACAGGTATTACCGGAGCATTATCCTTGTTGATATTCTTGGTGCGAACAGATATAAATCCCTCTTTTACAATTTTTACATTGACACTCTTGACCATCGCAACAATAACCATACCGTTTCCTGTCTGACAACTTAATGCCGTCATTTATAGGCGGCAAATCGCGCCTGACCTTTTCATTTTTACTTAATTATCTGAGTTTGATTCCGAGAGTGACGTTAACTCCGCTATCCCAGCCTAATTGGCGAATCTGTTCATTTGTTGTGCTGTTGATATCAACAGAGTAACGAACATCCAATGTGATAAAGCCCAGAACATCCACACCACCGCCTGCCTGAAGCGCAAAGTTGCTTTTTTTCCTGTTTGGGTCCGTCACACTCTCTTTAAGAAGAAATGATGCAGTAGGACCTGCCATAAGGTGAGCACTCACAATTTTCAGATTTAACACCCGTACCCCAAACATCATTGGCACTTTTAAGGTGTTGACGGTTACCTCATCGCTTATATTACTATAGTTTTCCTTGTGAGTACGATAATAAAACTCTGGCTGAAAATAAAATGTCCTCCCGAACTGTAAAAAAAATCCAATCTGATAATTCGATTTCACTTGTGCCTTAATCTCTTCCTGATTAACTGTTGGTGTAAGCAGGTCCACACCTACTTTAGGTCCATACCAGAAATTCGGACTTTTTTTGATTTGGTTTCGCGTATTTTGCTGATTCTGAGCAAAAGACCCATTTGAAAAAAGTAATAACCCCGCACCCAGTGCCAATAGAAATTTTCTCATAATAATTTACTCTCTAAATATTCAATTTTAAAGTTAGGTAAAAGAGTTGAAACAGCAAATTAGCACATTAGCACATTATCTAAACAACCCGAAAACAGCAGAGCCGCTGCCGCTCATTGAGGCATAGATGGCCCCTTTGTTGTAAAGATCTTGTTTATGTTCCTCTATAAGAGGATGTTTTTTAAAGACTGAGTTTTCAAAGTCATTATTGACAGCGCCTTTCCACATCTCAACAGGCATAAGTAGAAGATCCTTGAGAGAGTAATGTGGCCCGCTTGGGATAACTCCTCTATATGCTTCTGCTGTTGAGACAAATACGGGCGGCACAACAGTCCGTATTTTCAAACCCTTGAGTTGAGGAACCTTAAAGGGAGTAAGAATCTCTCCCCTTCCGCTGGCCAACATTCCTTCTCCTTCATCTGCGTTGAGTCCCCTTGAATATACAAAGAAGGGGCAGTCACTTCCAAGCCGGGCAGCATATGTGGCAAGAGTTTCGTGGTTCAGGTTAAGACAAAATAATTTATTGAGGGCAATAAGTGTATGTGCAGCATCTGACGACCCGCCTCCCAGTCCGGCACCCGGAGGGATTCTCTTAAAGAGGTGAATCTCAACAGGTGGAAGATCGAAATCATTTGCCAACATATTATATGCTTTAATACAAAGATTGTCTTCCATGATGCCATCCAGTTTAATTCCGTAAAGGGTGAGAGTCGTTTTATCTGATTCGACTATTTCCAGAATATCTGTTAACTCAATAGGAAAAAAGAAGGTCTCAAGATTATGAAAACCGTCGGTACGTTTTTCAATAACCTTAAGACCAATATTAATTTTTGCGTTAGGATAGAGTATCATTATCCAAACTTTAAAACATTATCCAAACTTTAAAACATTATCCGCACTTAGAGTATCCACATGAGAGGCAATTAAGGCATCCCTCCTGGTAAACAAGCTCGCTGGAACCGCACTTTTCACATTTTTTTCCGGAATCGTCCTTGGTTCCATCCGGAATATATCTTTTTAGTGTTCTTTCCACCCCGTTTTTCCAGGTATTGATTGCCTCACTATCAAGTTGAAGACCATTTACCAGATTTACAATATCCACAATAGGCATTCCGTTACGCAATACACCTGATATCAATTTTGCATAGTTCCAGTACTCTTTGTTGAACATATGAGATATGCCACCCACTGTGTTTTTGTAACCATACCTGTCTATGTACTGGAAGTCGTATCTGGAATTACCGGCATCATCCTTCTCTTTTACAATGAATCCCATTGTAACAGACTTTGGTATGTTTCTGGTATCCTCGTCAAGAAGACCCGTAAAAATTTCATACGGCACTCCCTTCATGAGACCTACCAATGCAATCCATTGCTCGGCCCCGTTTTTAAAACGGATCACCTCTGCCTCAAGAGATATTGGACGTTCGCGTTTCCTAAGCACAGACTCCTTAGTTTCATTCTCTTTGGTTGAAACGAGAACCCCTGACCTTGAACCATCCCTGTATACAGTAACTCCCTTACAACCATATTCCCAGGCTGTTTTATAAACATCAGATACCAGCTCTTCAGTTGCACTGTTAGGCAGGTTTACGGTAACACTTATCGAGTGATCTACCCATTTTTGCATTCTGCCCTGCATTTTTACCTTTGCAAGCCAGTCAATATCGTTCGATGTAGCTTTGTAGTAAGGAGATCTTTTGATAAGATCGTCTACCTGAGAGCCCCTCATTGCAAGTACCTGCTCTTTGTTCAGGCCATTCATCTCGCACCAGGTAAGGAACTTATGGTGGAAAACATAATACTCTTCCCAAGCATCACCAACGTCGTCCCTGAATGTTATAGTAACATTCTTGTCATTCGGATTCACCTTTCTTCTGCGTTTGTAAACAGGAAGAAACACAGGTTCGATTCCCGATGTTGTCTGAGTCATGAGAGATGTTGTGCCTGTTGGAGCAATTGTCAACATTGATATGTTCCTCCTGCCATGCCTTACCATCATATCGTATAACTCCTCATCCTCTTTGCGGATCCTGGCAATCATAGGATTGTTAGTTTCGCGCTTTGCATCATAAATAGGGAATGCTCCCCTTTCCTGTGCCATTTGAGTTGAAGAACGGTAAGCCTCAACTGCCAGTGTTTTCTGAATTTCAACTGAAAAGTCTATCGCCTTGTCGCTACCATACATAAGTCCGAGAGCAGCAAGCATATCTCCCTCAGCAGTAATTCCCAATCCGGTTCTTCTGCCTCCCAGTGTTTTGTCCTGTATCTTTTTCCAGAGAGTCAGTTCTGCCCTTTTTACCTCCTCATCCTCGGGGTCTGCCTTTATTTTTGCAAGAATCCCTTCGATTTTCTCCATCTCAAGTTCTATGAGGTCGTCATTGAGCCTCATTCCCTTTCTTGCATGGTCCTTGAACAGCTCCATGTTGAAACTTGCCTTTGGAGTGAAAGGATCGTCTACATATGAGAAAAGATTAATTGCTATCAGACGGCATGAGTCGTATGGGCAAAGAGGAATTTCTCCGCAAGGATTAGTGCTTACTGTTTTATAACCAAGGTCAGCATAACAATCAGGCAAAGATTCCCTTATAATAGTATCCCAAAAAAGAATACCCGGTTCTGCCGATTTCCATGCGTTATGAATGATCTTTTTCCAAAGAGCATTGGCGTCAATTTCCTTAACGACTTTTGGAACAGCTGCATCAACAGGATATTGTTGTGTGTATGGTTTGTTTTTGAGAGCGGCCCTCATGAATTCATCATCAATCTTTACAGAAACGTTTGCACCTGTAACCTTGCCCTGTTCGAGTTTGGCGTCTATAAAATGCTCAGAGTCGGGATGTTTGATTGAGATACTTAACATAAGAGCTCCCCTGCGTCCATCCTGAGCCACCTCTCTTGTTGAATTTGAGTAACGTTCCATGAAAGGAACAACTCCGGTAGATGTGAGGGCACTGTTGAGAACCGCACTTCCGGCCGGTCTTATATGCGAAAGATCGTGACCCACTCCGCCTCTTCTCTTCATCAACTGAACCTGTTCTTCGTCAATACGCATGATTCCACCATAGGAATCAGCAGGTTTGTCATGCCCGATTACAAAACAGTTTGAAAGCGATGCTATCTGATGGTTGTTGCCAATTCCGGTCATAGGACCACCCTGAGGAACAATATACTTGAATTCCTTTAACAGATCATATATCTCCTGGGCGCTTAGCGGGTTAGGAAATTTCTCCTCAATCCTGCCAAACTCATTTGCCAACCTCCAATGCATATCCTCAGGAGAGTGTTCGAACAGGTTGCCGAATGAGTCCTTCATTGCGTATTTACCGATCCACACAGATGCTGCAAGTTCGTCCCCCTTAAAATATTCCAGGCTGGCTGCCATTGCCTCTTCGTAGGTATATGTCTTCATAGTTTGAAAAAATTATTGAAAGAAAAAGCCGAAAGATTTCTCCTTCGACTCTGACAAAATTATATTAAATAGCCGGACTTCTTCTGAAAAATCCTCAAATCTTATCAACACTTAATTAACACCGGCGGCTGGCTCCCATGTCTGATTTCTTCCCAAAAGGCCCCAACCGTCCAGAGAGCCTCGCACTTTGAGCTTTCCTGTTTTCTTGTCAAACGACATTGAACAACTGTAGATTTTCCCGTCCAGCGGATCCAGTATTGTTCCACCGGTAAGCTTATTATTGTCTGCCTTCATGTTCTTTATAAACTTCAGACCAGCAATAGGTTTATTTTTGTCTGCACCTGTACATTGAGTGCAAAGTCTTTTTGGATCACCAGTTAAAAGAGTCTCTATGACACCTTCGTATGTTCCGTTTGGTGCCTGATAGATATTCACAAGAGATTTTTTTCTTCCCTCCTCATCTATCGTGTACCACTTACCAATTATCTTGTTAGTTTGAGCATAAGCTGAAAAACCTGTCAGCATAAAAAGCATCGTTGCCAGAATTGTAATTTTTTTCATTTTTTCTATTGTTTTATACTGTTCGAATATAGCAATAATTTCACTATTGAATCACCCCTTCTAGCAAACAAGTGATTTTTTGCTCATTTTCAGCAGAATATATTTTGAGAAAAGTATTTGTAATCTACCCTCAGCAACAGTTCATGCTACAGTTTGTACAATGACCAAACTCCCCCCGGAGTCTCGATTCAACCAGATCCTGTAGTCTCTGACGAAGTTCTTCGTTGTATATTTTCTCCAGAACTGCATATACAAAAGCAAGCTGCTGAAGAATCTTTGCCTCTTCTGCTCCAATGCCCCTTGATCGCATGTAAAACAGAGCCAATTCGTCCAGTCTGCCACTTGTGGCCCCATGGGAACATTTAACATCGTCGGCATATATTTCAAGTTGAGGTTGGGCATAAACTTTTGCCTTCCTGGAAAGCAACAGATTATGGTTTGCCTGATATGCCTCTGTTTTCTGGGCGTCCGGTGAAACATTTATCTTACCAAAAAAGAGTGCTTTGGACTCATCATTAAGTATCCCTTTGAACAGCTGACGACTGGTGCATCTGGGAACAAGATGGTGCATATTCACTGTTGTATGAATCTCCTGAGTTCCGTCTACCAGATATATACCATTAAGCTCGCATGTTGCACCCTCACCGGTGAGTCTTGCTTCTATCTCATTCTCCAGCATTCCCCCGTGCAAAGAGACAATATTTATACGGATATAAGAGTCTTTGGAAAGATTGACATTAAACCTTACCTTATGTGTAGATCTGTTATGCTCGTTTTGCATGACCACTATATTTACCCTTGCACCTTCAGAAACATTGATATTCATCTCAGAATCTGTTTTAAAGTCGTCCATCGAGAGGGTGTGGGAACACAAAAGTATGTTTGACTCCGACATTGCTCCAAACGTCAGGTTGTTTGAGAAGCTGATAGGTTCCGTATTATCCGAATCCCTTACGGTTATTATCTGCAGGCTTTCCGGCATGATTGCCCCTTTTGACACATTAAGGTTAAAGCCCAAAGGTTCACCTGGCAATATTGAAACAGGAGAACCATTACCCTCCTCCTTTCTGAGCTTTCCGTTCATAAGAAAAGCCTGATGTGTTCCCTGCAAAGGAACCCTGCATCGGAACACTTCCGGTATTTCAGGGGAATATGTGTATTTTTCTGACATATCTATGGGTTTATCAGCCAGTCGTAGCCTCTGCTCTCAACCTCAAGAGCCAACTCCTTTCCGGCAGTTTTTATTATCCTTCCGTCGTAGAGTATATGCACGATATCCGGAACAATATAGTCCAGCAGCCTCTGGTAGTGTGTGATTATTATAAAAGCATTGTCCGGTTTCTTAAGCTTGTTCACTCCTGCAGCAACAATTCTGAGTGCATCTATATCAAGTCCACTGTCTGTCTCGTCCAGAATTGCCAGTTTGGGTTCCAGCATGGCCATTTGAAAAATCTCGTTCCTTTTTTTCTCTCCTCCGGAAAATCCAACGTTCACACCTCTGCTTGAGAAAGATTTGTCCATTTCAACAACTTCCATCTTCTCTCTCATAAGCTTCAGGAACTCTGCTGCAGTAAGTGGTGGCAGGTTCATGTGTTTCCTCTTCTCGTTAATGGCTGTTTTCATAAAATTGACATTGCTCACCCCGGGTATTTCAACAGGATACTGGAAACCAAGGAAAATACCGTTTCTTGCTCTGTCTTCCGGAGATAGTTTCAAAAGGTCAAATCCTTCGTAAATAATCTCGCCGGCAGTAACATCAAAGTGATCCCTACCTGCAAGGACAGCAGAAAGAGTGCTTTTACCGGAACCGTTGGGTCCCATGATGGCATGGATCTCTCCTGCTTTTACCGAGAAATCAATACCTTTAAGTATCTCCTTTCCATCGATTGAGGCGTGTAAGCCTTTTATCTCTAACATATTATAATATTATTTAATTATTCAACTTCCACTGTTTTTTCCACATGGAAAAACCAAAAAATGCCAGAACAAGGTAAGCCGCACTTACTATTGGCATAAACACCAGACCTGCCAGTATGTATAAACTTATATTGGTTACGTTTACAGTAAACCATGCGGCCCAACACTCAAGCTTCTTCTGAGCCGACAGATATTGAGCAGTCAATATGGTAATGGTAATAACCGCATCCAGATAAGGAGTTCGGGCCTCTTTGAAAATACCCGGCCATATATTGTCCAGATATGTGAGGGCAGTGCCCCATATTACCGCAAGGGCAATAATCTGAGCAACAAAATATACCCGTTTACCGTTTGTCAGTAGCGATATCTTAAGTTGATGCTTGCTGTTCTCCTCCTCCTTTTTTGGGTGTGTCCAACGATAGTGTCCAAAGAAATTGATTGCAAACGACACCGGTTGAACAAGCATGCTGGAATACAGACCTTTCTGATAAAAGAGAAAGAACAGTATTATGTTATAGGCATATCCTATCCAGAAGTTTGCAACCTTGGCCCTGGTTGCCAGATATACACATGATAGCCCACTAAGGACCGCTATTATCTCAATAAGGCTGACTCCCTGTCCGCCAATTGTAAAAAGAATGTTTTTTATACTGAAAATATAATCCATCTGAATATAAATTTTAACCCACACTACCCTCAAGGGTTATCTGAAGCAACTTCTGAGCCTCAACAGCAAACTCCATAGGGAGCTGGTTGAGAACCTCTTTTGCATATCCATTCACTATAAGGCCAACAGCGTCTTCTGTTCCGATACCTCTCTGTTGACAATAGAACAACTGGTCCTCACTTATTTTTGATGTAGTAGCCTCATGTTCCAGAATAGCTGTCTCGTTTTCGTTCTCAATATAAGGAAATGTGTGTGCACCGCACTTGTCGCCGAGCAAAAGAGAGTCGCATTGAGTGTAGTTTCTTGAAAATTCTGCGTTCGGAAGTATTTTTACAAGACCCCTGTAGCTGTTCTGGCTGTGGCCGGCAGATATACCCTTGCTAACAATGCGGCTTTTGGTATTCTTGCCTATATGTATCATTTTTGTGCCGGTGTCGGCTTGCTGGTAGTTATTTGTGACAGCAACCGAATAAAACTCCGATATTGAATTATCGCCCCTTAGTATTGTACTTGGATACTTCCATGTAATTGCAGAGCCTGTCTCTACCTGTGCCCAGAACAGCTTGCTGTTTTCTCCCTTGCATATGCCTCTTTTGGTTACAAAGTTGAAAATACCCCCTTTGCCGTTTACATCACCAGGATACCAGTTCTGCACAGTTGAATACTTAACCTCAGCATCCTTCATCACAATAATCTCCACCACTGCTGCATGCAATTGGTTTTCGTCACGCTGAGGTGCCGTGCACCCTTCCAGATAACTGACATACGATCCCTCTTCTGCAACAATAAGCGTTCTCTCAAACTGACCGGTTCCCTTTGCGTTTATCCTGAAATAGCTCGACAACTCCATAGGACAACGCACACCTTTAGGAATATAACAAAAAGAGCCGTCGCTGAATACTGCCGAGTTCAATGCTGCATAGAAGTTGTCGCCATAAGGAACAACAGATGCAAGGTGCTTTTTGACAAGTTCCGGATAGTCCCTGACCGCCTCGGAGAAAGAACAGAAAATAATCCCTTTTTCTGCAAGAGATTCTCTGAATGTAGTCTTTACAGAAACTGAATCAAAAACAGCATCTACAGCTACCCCGGCTAGAACATTTCTCTCATCCAGGGGAATCCCGAGTTTGTCGAATGTCGCCTGAAGTTCAGGATCTATTCCTGCCCCCTCTGCCCTTTTCTTTGGTGCGGCAAAATAAATAATGTCCTGATAATCTATCTCGGGGATAGTAAGATGTGGCCAGGTTGGCATCTTCATGGTGAGCCATTTGTTGTAGGACTTCAGCCTGAATTCCAACATCCATTCCGGCTCCTCCTTTATGGCCGAAATCATTCTTACTGTATTCTCGTTCAATCCTTTCGGGAAAAAATCCTGATCGAGCTCCGTTACAAAGCCGTGTTCGTAATCGGACTCTGTTATTTTTTGAATTATATCATTTTCACTCATCATGGGGCAAAGTTATATCATTTTAACCTATTTTTGCACACAAATATAGTGTGATGACAAAAGCAGGAAACGGCAAACCAAAAAAAACACAAGTAGCGGATGAAGGAAAAATAAACCTTATAAACCGGCTTCTTGCACAAACCGGCACAAAAGTTCAGCATTGTTTTCCAGAAGAACAACCTGAGGGCTGCATTTGGTCCAATTCTCACAAGTTGCTTCTCGAAGGACTTGACTTCGACCTCGTTTACACCCCTTTGAAGCACCTTGGATACAAAGCCGTCATAAGTCTCCTGGGTCCCATTTATGCAAAAAACCATATTCCATTCTCGGTCTCTGTCAATATTGGCCTCTCCGTAAAATATTACATAGAGGATATCGAAGAACTTTGGTCAGGAATGGTTGCAGCTCTGGAAGAACACAAAGTAAGCAACGTTGAACTAAACCTTCTTCCTTCTCTCACCGGACTAACCATTAGTTTGTCGTCCATGGGAAAACAACAGAGAGAGCTAATTGTTCAAACCCCGTCGCCGGTTTCCGGTGATCTCATATGCATTTCAGGCAATCTAGGTGCTGCCTACATGGGACTTCAGCTACTGGAAAGAGAGAAAGCTCTGTTTACCGGCAATCCCGATATTCAGCCCAACCTGCAGCAATATAAATTCATTCTTAAATCATATCTCAACCCCAATCTCGACACATCTGCCATAGAGGCCCTTAATCTGAACTCAATATATCCATCTGACGGAGCCTTTATCTCTGACGGACTTGCAGACGCAGTTAAAAGAGTGTGTAAAAGAAACAACCTTGGAGCAAAGATCTTCCTCGACAAGATTCCTATTGCCTCACAGACATTTCAGATGGCAGAAGAGCTTGGCATAGACGCTACTACTGCTGCTTTAAACGGAGGGGACGATTTTCAGTTTCTGTATACCATACCTCTCTCTAAGTATGAATCCCTTCAGAAGGAGGTTGCTCAGCTTGATATAATAGGACACCTGTGTTCTGCCGATTACGGCACTCTGCTTATAACTCCGGATGGTACAGAACTAAATCTAAAAGCTCAGGGCTGGAGTGAATGAGTATTCCAAAGGAACTGAGTCAAGATAGCCGAACAGCCCTTTGTTTAAGGATACCTTGAATTTTGTTGAGAAGAACTCTACTGCCAGTTGGTTTTCGTAATCCAGAGCCTTTATAATGACCATTGTGTTTCCTTTGTTCTCCTTAAACCTGCCAATCAGCTCTTTTCTGAAATTACTATCCAATGCTCTTATTGGAATATTTATTGTAATCTGCTTTATGAAGTCCTCCTTTGTATTTGCAAGATGCCTTATGCTCTTTATCTTCAGCTCATAATCCACATTCTTTGCCGCCTCCTGCTTTGCCGCACCAAAACCATATTTTGGAGCAATTGTACATTTTAGCAACAAAGGAAGGTTCTGCTGAGTATATTGCATCAAGTTCTCATAATCCTTACCAAAAACAGTGAAGCTTACGGACCCGTTGAAATCCTCAATGGTGAAATTTGCAAATGGCCTCCCCGTACTTCTTGTATATGAGATTTTTACATTTGTGACAATACCGGCAATGATTATCTCTTTCCCTTGAAGTGCCTCCTCCTTTGGTGCCATGTTCACCATCTCCATGGCCTGAACCAGAGTATGAGTAGTGAAGTTCTTTACCTCAAAGTCAAATTGGTCAAGCGGGTGGGCAGAGAGGTACATGCCAACAAGCTCCTTCTCTCTTTTTAAAAGGTCATTCTGACTCACCTCCACATTTTGCGGAATTTCCGGAGGTACCAGCTTTATTGTTTCGCTAAGGCCAAAAAGTGAGTGCCCGCCGTTAAGTACATCTGACTGGTATATGTTGCCATATTTGTACAATGCATCAAGAAATGGTTCCTCCTTTGAGTTTGATGCCAGGTACTGCTCTCTCCTGACAGGCTCAAAACTGTCAAAAGCACCTGCGTAAATAAGGGACTCAATGGTTTTTCTACCCACAGAGCTAAGGTTCACCCTCTCCACAAAATCGAAGATAGAGATGAAGTTACCGCCGTTCTCTTCCCTTGCCTTGACTATATTCTCCACGGCACCGGCTCCTACACCTTTTATACCCGCCATTCCAAAACGGACGTTCCCCTTTTTGTTAACAGTAAAAGTATCGACACTCTCGTTGACATCAGGGCCAAGAACAGCTATTCCCATCCTTTTACACTCATCCATCAGCTTGGTTATCTCCTCTATGTCATTAAGGTTTCTGCTTAACGTGGCGGCCATGTACTCAGCCGGATAGTTTGCCTTAAGGTATGCAGTCTGATAACCAATCCATGCATAACATGTAGAGTGTGATTTGTTGAATGCATACTCTGCAAATGCCTCCCAGTCTTTCCATATCTTCTCAAGGGTCTCGGCAGAGTGGTTCCTCTCAGTTCCTCCGGCCATGAACTTCTCCTTGAGCTTGTCAATCATCTTCTTGTCCTTCTTTCCCATCCCCTTTCTGAGCTGATCGGCATCGCCCTTGGTAAGTCCTGCTATCTTCTGTGAAAGAAGCATAACCTGTTCCTGATATACAGTAACGCCGTATGTATCAGAAAGTATCTGCTCCATCTCCGGCAAGTCATACTGGATTTGCTTCAGACCTTTTTTTCTGTCTACAAAATCCGGAATATACTCCATTGGCCCGGGCCTGTAGAGGGCGTTCATGGCAATAAGGTCTTCAAACCTGTTTGGTTTGAGTTCTCTCAGCCATTTTCTCATACCATCGCTTTCAAACTGGAACGTAGCAACTGAGTCTCCCCTACTGAACATTGCGTAAGTAGCCTTGTCGTCAATTGGTATTGAATTTATATCAAGATCAATTCCTCTTGAGTGCTTTATATTCCTTAAAGCGTCTTTTATTATCGAAAGTGTCCTGAGTCCCAGAAAGTCCATCTTGAGCATTCCAACTTTCTCTATCTGCGACCCTTCGTATTGTGACACCCATATCTCCTCTCCCGTCTCCTTGTCCTTGGCAATTGATATTGGAATATATTCCCTGAGATCGTCCCTGCCTATGATTATTGCGCATGCATGAACTCCCACGTTGCGGACGTTTCCCTCAAGCTTTTGTGCATACTCCATGGTCTCTCTTACAAGCGGGTCCGATGAGTTGAAAGCCTCCTGAATCTCAGGTACGTATTTTATGCAGTTTTCCAGCGTGACAGCCACTTTGTCGCCGTTTTTGTCCGGTGGAAGCTTTATTGGTATCAGTTTAGCAAGCCTGTCAGATTCACTCAACGGCAGCTTCTGGATCCGGGCAATGTCTCTGATTGCACTTTTGGCAGCCATTGTACCGAAGGTAATAACATGCGACACATGGTCCTTCCCATATTTTTCCTCAACATACCGGAGAACCTTGGATCTGCCGTCATCGTCAAAGTCAATGTCAATATCGGGCATAGAGATACGGTCGGGGTTAAGGAAACGCTCAAACAGGAGGTCATACTTGAGTGGGTCTATGTCTGTTATTCTAAGGCAGTAGGCTACCACCGATCCGGCTGCCGATCCTCTTCCCGGCCCCACGGATACGTCCATTCCACGTGCCGCAGCAATAAAATCCTGGACTATAAGAAAATAGTCCGGAAACCCCATTTTTTTGATGGTGGCAAGTTCAAACTCAATTCTCTCTTTCTGAGCGTCAGTAAGCTCCCCATAACGGCTTGTTGCCCCCTTATAGGTGAGGTCCTTCAGGTACTCATTTGAATCTGAATAGCTTGCAGGGATTGGGAAATTGGGCATAATCGGAACTGAATCCAGACTGTAAACCTCAACTTTATTAGCAATTTCTATTGTGTTTTCAAGAATTTCCGGAACATCCTTGAATATCTCTTCCATCTCTGCCTGACTCTTCAAATACTCCTGTTTTGAATATCTCAATCTTTTGGGGTCGTCGTATTCTGCATTTGTGGTAAGGCATATCAGCCTGTCATGAGCCTCACGGTCCTCCTTAGCGACAAAGTGAACGTCGTTAGTTGCAATGCACTTGACATTATGTTTAGCAGCTAACTCCAGTATTCCTTTGTTAACCAGTTGCTGGGCAGGAAAAACAGATGTGTCTGCTCCCGGCGCGTCAGTTTCATGCCTCTGAAGTTCAAGGTAATAGTCCTCACCAAAAAGATTTTTATACCAAATTATAGTCTCCTCTGCCTCCTTCATGTTTCCGGCAGTTATTGCCCTGGAAACCTCTCCAGCCAGACAGGCCGACGAACAGATGAGGTCCGACGAATATCTTTCAAGCAGCTCTCTGTCAATCCTGGGCTTATAGTAATACCCCTCTATGAAAGCATAAGATGTAAGCTTTATGAGGTTTTTATATCCGGCATGGTTTTTTGCAAGCAAAACTAGATGATAGCTGCTCTGATCCTCCTTGCCTCTCCTAAGGTCACGCCCCTCCTTTGAAACATAAAATTCGCACCCAACTATTGGCTTTACATTTGGGAAGCTTTTGGCAGCATCCAGAAATTCCTTAACCCCGAACATGTTGCCATGGTCGGTAATAGCAAGTGCAATCTGATTATCTTCGGATGCACTTTTGAAAAGGCGTTTTATTGGTGCAGCACCGTCTAAGATAGAGTATTGTGTATGTACGTGGAGGTGAACGAAAGGCATTTTATGATTGGGTATTGTAGGTGCATAAAGGTATAAAATTTAGGCTGACAAGATAGCCAGCCTAAAAAATTTTTATCAACAATCTTGTTAATCAGACCAGTGATTTGCCGGTCATATCTTTAGGAGCGGGAATACCCATAAGTTTAAGAATTGTTGGAGCAATGTCGGCAAGAATTCCGTTTTCCACTTTTTTAATCTGGTCATCAACCACAATAAAGGGCACCGGATTAAGTGAATGAGCGGTGTTTGGCGATCCATCTGCATTCAGGGCAAAGTCTGCGTTTCCGTGGTCGGCAGTAATCAGTACAGTATATCCCATTTCCCTGGCTACCCCGGCAACCTCAGAAGCACATTTGTCAACTGTCTCAACCGCTTTTCTTATAGCACTGTATACCCCGGTATGACCTACCATGTCGCCATTGGCAAAGTTAAGTATTATAAGATCTTGCCTTCCGGTTTTTAGTTCTTCAATAAGAGCGTCCCGTAACTCCGGGGCACTCATCTCTGGTTTGAGATCGTAAGTTGCAACCTTTGGAGAGTTTATCAGAATTCTGCTCTCGTTTTTAAATATCGCTTCTCTTCCTCCTGAAAAGAAAAATGTAACATGTGCATATTTTTCTGTTTCTGCAATCCTCAGCTGATTTTTCCCGGCTGCTGCAACCACCTCTCCAAGAGTGTTCTGCACATTATCTTTGTCATACAGTATATGAAGGCCCTTGAATTTGTCGTCATAAGGGGTTAGTGTGCAATAGTAAAGAGGAATTGTCTTCATTCCTGCTTCCGGCATGTCAGTTTGTGTTAGCACACTTGTTATCTCTCTCGCTCTGTCGTTACGGAAGTTAAAGAAGATAACTGCATCACCTTCACAGAGGGTTCCTACAGAATTACCGTCCTTGTCCACAGCTGTCAGAGGCAATATAAACTCATCTGTAACACCATTATCATAACTCTGCTGCATTGCATCAACCCCGCTGGTAAATTTCTCGCCCTTGCCTGTAACCAAAAGGTCGTATGCAAGCTTCACCCTCTCCCATCTTTTATCCCTGTCCATAGCATAGTAGCGGCCAATTATTGAGGCAAGCTTACCTGTAGATTTTTTAAGATGGTCCTCTAAGTCTGCAATATAACCCTTTCCGCTCCGCGGATCGGTATCCCTTCCGTCCATGAAAGCGTGTATGTAAACTTTCCTGAGATCCATATCTCTTGCCGCATCCAGAAAACCATAAAGGTGTTCCATAGCACTGTGAACCCCTCCATCACTCATCAATCCCATAAAATGAAGTGCCTTTCCGGAACTTTTCACGTATTCATAAACAGTCTTTATCTCTGCGTTCTCCATTAGTCTCTTCTCGCGACAGGCTTTATTTATCTTTACAAGGTCCTGGTAAACCACTCTTCCTGCTCCAATGTTGAGGTGACCAACCTCCGAATTTCCCATCTGTCCTTCCGGAAGACCAACGTCTTCTCCGCTTGCAGAGAGAAGCGACATTGGATATTTGGCCCGTATAGCATCAATATTTGGTTCTCCCTGAGTATAAATAACATTCGATTTGTCTTTCTTCCCTTCGCCCCAACCGTCGAGAATCATCAATAGTACCTTTTTATCCATATTATTCCTTAAATTTGTAACTGCAAAATTATACAATTATGCCTAGAAATAAAAACAGAGAGAGAGACAGTAAGTTTAAAAGAAACCCGAAAAATGTCTCAAAGGCTCCAAAAGAGGAGTCAACCGGAAGGGTAAGCATGACAAGAGAGGGCTATGCATTCATAATAAGAGATGGATTTGAGGATGATATCTTTGTGTCAGCAAGAAAGTTAAGAGGTGCCCTGCATGGCGACACCGTGAGAATTGTTGCCCAAAGTCCCAAAACAGCCACAAGGCGGATTGAGGGAGAGGTAATAGAGATAATAGAACGCACAAAAAAACCCTTTATCGGCATTCTGCAGATCACGGGAAATCAGGCATGGGTTATAACAGAGGGAAAGAATATGCCTTATGACATAAGAATTCCGATTGACGGCGTGCAGGATATCCACAATGGAATGAAGGTGGCTGCTATTGTAGATGAGTGGCCGAGGCGTTCAGATGAACCTATAGGACACATAATTGATGTTCTTGGTACTCCGGGAGATAACAATACTGAGATGCACGCCATTCTAGCCGAATTCGGTCTTCCATACAAATTTGACCCTTCGGTTGAAAAGGATGCAGACAAGATTTCAGACAAAATCACCAGTGAAGAGATAAAGGCCAGAAGAGACTTCAGGGGTATTACCACATTTACCATTGACCCTACGGATGCAAAGGACTTTGACGATGCTCTCTCTATTCAGAAGCTGGAGAGCGGGAACTGGGAGATAGGCGTACATATTGCCGATGTCACACATTACGTGAGACCGGGCTCACTTGTAGATCAGGAGGCTCTTGAGAGAGCAACATCTGTCTATCTGGTCGATCGTACCGTTCCTATGTTACCGGAGAAGTTATCAAACAAACTATGCTCTTTAAGACCAAATGAAGAGAAACTCTGTTTTTCTGCAGTATTTGAAATTAATGAAAAGGGAAAGGTTCTGAGCAGATGGTTTGGCAGGACAATAATTGAATCGGACTACAGGTTTGATTACGGTCAGGCTCAGCAGATAATCGAAACCGGAGAGGGCCCGCTCAAAGACGAAATGCTAAAGCTACACTATCTGGCTGGTTTGCTTCGTGATGAGAGGTTCCGCAGAGGGGCCATCAGCTTCGAAAGACCGGAGATGAAGGTAGAAGTTGACGAGAACGGAAAACCGATAAGAGTATATTCCAAGATGAGTTCTGACTCTAACTGGCTGATTGAGGAGTTCATGCTACTGGCCAACCGCGAAGTTGCCCAGTTTATTGGAGGAGTAAAAGATGGCAAAAGCGCCAAGACATTTGTATACCGTATTCATGAAGAGCCAAACCCCGAGAAAATAGTGTTATTCCGAACATTCATTAAGCACTTCGGTTACGATATGAAGCCGACAAAGAATGCCAGGGAACTTTCAAGCGAAATAAACAACCTCCTTTCAACAGCAAAAGGAAAACCGGAAGAGGGGGCCATAGAAATAATGGCTCTCCGCTCAATGGCAAGGGCTCGTTATTCCACAGACAATGTAGGCCATTATGGTCTGGCATTCGACTACTACACTCATTTTACTTCGCCAATAAGAAGGTACCCCGACATGATGGTACACAGACTTCTCGCAATGTATCTCGACAAAGCCAAGTCTCAGGATAAGAACTATTTCGAAGAGCGATGCAAGTATTCAAGCGAAAGGGAACAGATAGCTACAGAGGCAGAAAGGGCAAGCATCAAGTACAAGATGGTTGAATTTATGCAAGACAAGGTGGGTCAGATATATGAAGGGAACATCTCCGGACTTACCGACTGGGGTATGTTTGTGGAACTCGCAGATACCAAGATTGAGGGACTGGTTGCTCTAAGGGAGATAAAAGAGGATTATCTTGTTTTCAACGAAGAGTCTTTCACCCTGTCTGGTAAACGCAGCGGAAAAAAATTCATGCTGGGCGACTCTGTAAAGGTTAAAGTTGAGAAGGCAAATCTGGAGCAAAAGCAGCTTGACTACTCTCTTATTTGGGAAGACAGAGTAGAAACCCGCCAGGAGGAACAGCATAAGACAAGAAAGACCATTCCAAGGGTAAGTCCAAAAAAAGTGAGGGATCACAAGAGTTTCGTAAAAACCCATGTGAAGGAATTTATTCCCGGTAAGGACTCATAGAGAGAAGCTATAGCCCAGCATAAGATTTCCCGGTCTGAGCCTGAACTCTCTTTCTATATTTGCAAGCTCGCTGAAGTACGAATATTTGTACTCCCTCTTGTTGAATATATTTGTCCAGTCCATTGTGAGTTCTCCCCTGCCCAGTTTGTAAGCTATCTTTATGTCTGTAAAAAGAAAGCCTTTTCTTACACCATTGGTCAATTCATTTATATAGCAATCAAACTTTATCTGTGACCTGAATTTCTCCTGTGGTTTATAACTTATTAATAGTACCGGGTTATAGCCTGTCCGTGTGAAAGAGGATTGCCCGCCATTATATGTAATTCTTTTTGAAACAGTTATTCTTGTTTCAAGATCTATTTCCAGAGTATTGAAAAGAGTTGCCTCTATCCTTGGAACTGCCGACCATGTCAAAGTTCTGAATTTCACATCTGTTCCCTGCTGTATCATGGAGTTGTCAGCAATATTGCATTTGCTTATAATATCCAGCAATAGAGGTAAATCAAAAAAACTCTTTGTCGCAGACAAAACCAGCGACAACCCGGAATTCTCTCTCTGGTCGGGCAGAATGGTCCGTACATTATAAAAATCCTCATACTGCATAGAAAACGTATAACCATTCTTGTTCCTGTTATAATTTACGGCCCCGTACAGGTTGACGAGCTTAAGTGGATTACTATATTGTGCCTTGACCGATATTACATCAATACGACTCTCAAACATCTTATTGTAACCCTTGTAAATAGAACGGTAGTCCATCAACATTGGCGAACTGTTCATTTTTAGAATATCTGTCTGACTGTTGTTTGAGCTATATGTTATCCAGCCCTCCCAGAAGGGAGAAAACTTGTAACTTAAAGCAAGACCCGGTGTAAACCTGAACATCCCGTTCTGCAGTTTCAGGGGAAAATCGGCAGATATTCTTATAGCTTCATTTTCAAATTTTAAAGAAGGCGAAGCAAAAATTTCTGTAAAAGACCAGTCAGCTTTGTTTACTTCATTACAAAAAGATAGGTCCGATTCCAGTTTCTGATATGTAAAATTAGCCCCTCCCCTAAGGTCGGCAGAAAACCTACCTAGCGGTATAATAATTCCTGCTGAATTGTCAGACTGAACCTGAAAAAGGCTTAAACTCTGCCTAATATCTTCTGTTACAATAGTAAGTGTTTGCGGTAGTGACTTAATCTGCGTATTGGAATTCACTCTTAAAATGGACCTTTTAACCGGTTTTATGAAAGTAAATATCTCTGAAAGGTCGTACTGTCTGAGACTGGCAACCTGATTAATGGACTTTGTACCTGTTGTATTTGAAATATTGTTGCAGAAGCGCAGTCTGCCATTTATGCGGTTCTGGATAAAACTTCTTGGTGTATTGGATTTTATGACAATATCGATTTCCGGAGAGTTCATGAATCCTCTGTAACTATTATTTTCTTCTATTACAATGTTTTCTGCTCCTTCAATAACATATTCTGTCCTCTCATTCTGCCACCTCTCCTGATAATCATAGATGTAGTTGAGCTTAACAACTCCTTCAACATCTTTTTTCAGAGAAAAGAGAGTGTTGGAAGATATCAGCAAACTCTGGTTGAATATGTCCCTTTGCTCGCCAATAGGAGTAGATGCCTTGCCTGTTACATTAAGAAGGTTTTGTTCCTCCTTGCTTATAATCTGTGACTCTGCAGAAGACCCAAGACTCTGCTCATTCACCTCGCTTCTTATATCATCTCCTGTATTGTTGCTCTTAATTACATTCATAGATTGAATGTTTTTTTTGAACTTAAAAAGCAACAATCCGTAATCCCATAAAAAAGGATAAGCTCCCACTCCCAAATCTGCAGAAATTATCCACTCGCCCTTTGCCTTAGGTTTCAGAACAAGATTTATTGCTGCGTTTTCAGAAGACACCTTCTTTTCCAGCACCTTTACGGGCTGATGATTTTCAAATATCTGTATTAGAGAAACAATATCCGGCTTGATATTTTGAGTAGCAATCCCGTATTTTCCGTCCAAAAGATTCTTGCCGTCTATGTAAAGCGCATTGATAGGTTTGTCATTCAATGTAACCAGACCACCTTTTGAAACATCTATTCCCGGCAGCCTTTTTAAAACTTCTCCTATCGATCTGTCCTGATCCTTGACAAAGCCAGCTGTCAGATAGTTAATGGTATCTCCCGCTTCTGTGACCTTAGGAGCCCTTATCATAACCTCCTTAAGTTGAAATGCCGACCTAACCATCTCTATTTTGAATGATTCAACCGGTTGATGGTCGAATCTTATCGTGTTTTTTGCAAAACCCATACATGAGACCTCCAGAAAAAAATGGGCCCCTACAGTAACAGGTTTAAACTCAAAAGTGCCGTCTTTCTGAGAGAAAGTGTAGCCCAGCATACTCTTACCGTCCGAATCATAAATGCATACCTGTGCATTCGATATAACTGCCCTGTCATCTTTTGAGACAACTACTCCTTTTATACCATCCTGAGAAAAAAGTTTTCCTGCCGAAAGAAAAAACAGAACCAGAAGTACCCTTATAGACGCATTATTCATAACTCTCTATCGCATTCATCTTTTTTTTCTGAATGACGGTATTGACTCCCTTTTCATCTGTCACCGAAACTATTGTCATTCCCTGCGAAGCAAGAGATTTTTTTAAATCTTCTATGCTCTTTCTTTTGATTTGCATGAAGGTTTTGCCATCTGTCTTTATAAATTTGTTTTTATCCGCTTCCAATGGCAAAACTATTGCAGTCTGTGGTTTAAGAAGAGATATGCCTTTGCACTCAAATATGAATTCTCCATTTGCATCTTCTGCCATCAATATAAGTCCTGGCAGACCCCCCAGCTTCCATGGCCCTTCAATCATTGGAATATCAGGCGTATACCATGCTGTCCAATCTCTTCCTCTAAACCTGCATGTTGCCTTAAAACAGCTATAGTTTTCAACAATAATAGTTTCTTTGGACAACTCCCAGTTTTGCCTCTCCAAAGTCTCTTCGTATAAGTAATCCTGGGCTAATACCTGAGAAAGAAACACGAGAGTGTTGGTTTGATAGTTTTTATAAATCTTATCATCCGAACCTCTCTTTAAACTTTTGGTTTTTAGAAAAACCTCCTCGTATGAAAATCCTGATGTAAGTAGGGATTGCTTTGTCGAATCTGAGAAATTATCATAAAAACTATAAAAAACAGAGGCTGTAACTCCCGCATCAAGGTAGTACCAGTCACTAAATATTTTATCGCTGTCGGTCATATTTTTGAATTTTGCCTCATACTGGACCCTTATATACGCAGAATCAAGAAACTGCGCAAACAGGCACTGCGAAAGCATAAGCGATAAAATTAAAGGCAATATTCTTTTCATAAAGATAGGTTTGCATTACAAATATAAAAAAAATATCTATTTTTGCAAAGTTGTTTAATCAACGGTTAACTATGCAACTAATAGAAATTGTAAAAACCAACGAGCTGCTATACATTCTTAACGGAAGATTGTCTGCTGCTCTTAACCGGCATCTTAACAGGAAGTTCAGAGCCGCCGGGCTTGACATTACGACAGAGCAATGGGGCGTTCTGGTTAGTCTCTGGAACAAGGATCAGCAAACCCAGCAGTCTATAAGCGAGCAGACATTCAAGGACAAGGCCAGTATTACCAGACTTCTTGACTCACTTGCAAAACATGGTCTGATTGTAAGAATTTCAGACCCTGCAGATAGAAGAATCAATATAGTTCATCTCACAAATAAAGGGAAAGATATGGAAGAGAAGGCAATGGAACTGGTCAAGGAATCTTTTAACCAGGCCATTGAAGGGATAGATAGAGTAGATCTGCTATTCACACGAGATATTCTTCTCAAGCTATTAAACAACATTATCACATGACATTCCGGCTATAAGCACTATTTATCTAATGATACTGATTTTTCAAACCAAAATAGTTGCATAATCAACTAATATAAAATACAACAATAACTGAATTTATATAATTATATGAAAATGAAACGAATTTGCCTGTTTATCATCTCTTCACTGGTTGTTTTACAACTCTACTCTCAAAATGTCCTTACTTTAGAAGAGTGCAGGAGAATGGCAATGGAACACAACAAAAATCTTCTTGCATCGCAGGAGAGGGTCAAAGTTGCCTCTGAACTCAAGAAAGCTGTATTCACACAGTTCCTCCCAAACTTTTCAGCAACCGGCACATACATATGGAACGAGAAAAGCATCTCTCTTCTTTCGGAAGACGCTCTTCTTCCTATAGGTACAAAAATGGCCGACGGATCGTTTGGTTTCAGACAGGATCAGATTAGCAATCAATGGACACAGGTTGCTCCGGGTGTATATGCCCCGTTGGATGCTTCCGGAAAACCGTTTGACCCCAAAACAGAACCAGGTAAAATTATCTGGAAGGATTATGCCCTTTTACCAAAAGAGTCTATGGAGATGAATATCCATAATATTTTTGCTGGAGGAATCGGATTTACTCAGCCTCTGTATATGGGAGGAAAAATAAGAGAGCTGTACAACATTGCCAAAAATGGAGAGAGACTGGCTCAGATAAAGAATAACGAGGAGATAAGCAGCCTGATGATAGAGGTAGATGAGGCTTACTGGAGAGTCGTTTCTATAGAAAACAAAAAGAAACTGGCAGATGAGTATTGCCGTCTGTTGGAAAAACTCAGTAAGAATGTGAATATCATGATTGAGGAGGGAGTGGCTACAAAGGGCGATGCTCTAAAAGTTAATGTAAAGCTTAATGAGGCAGAGATGAGTCTCACCAAAGCCGACAATGGTTTAAGATTATCTCGCATGGCTCTTTTCCAGATTTGCGGAATTACGCTAGACTCAGAAATTCTCCTGGCAGACAGTGACCTCTCACAGTCTCAGGTGATTGTTTCTCTGCCGGATATCGATGAAGTATTAAGTCGCCGGTCGGAAATTCAAGCCCTCGGTGTCATGCAAAATGTTGCAAAATCAAACGTAAAGATAATGGAATCTCGTTTTTTGCCCAATCTTTTACTAACAGGTAATTACCTCCTTACTTCTCCTAACTTTTTCAATGGAGTAAGCACCTCTTTGGACGGAATGTTTACAGTAGGGATAGGGGTGAATATTCCGTTGTTTCATTTTGGAGACAGGGTTCACACTCTAAGAGCAGCAAAAGGACAGTACAAGATTGCACAATATACCATGGAGGAGGCAAAAGAGAAGATAGAATTGCAGGTAACACAATCTGGGTTCAGGATGACAGAGGCAAACAGGAGGCTTGTCATGTGTGAAAAAAACATAGAAAAGGCAACAGAAAACCTAAGATTGGCAAACGAGGCGTTTACTGAGGGCATTATAAACAGCAGTGAGTTGATGGAGGCCCAGACAGCGTGGCTCTCTGCAAATTCCGAAAGAATCGACTCCAGCATAGATGTCCGCCTTTGCGAACTATATCTTAAGAAAGCCATTGGCACTAATAATTAGCACATTAACACATTAGCAAATTAGCACATTAACACATTAGCAAATTAGCACATTAGCAAATTAACATATGAAAAAGTCAAATAACAAGAACAGTTTATTAATAGGCCTGTTGGGCCTTATAGGTGTAATCGCAATAGTATCAATTATAGGATATTATGCAGCAAAACCTGAACCTTTGATACTTCAGGGAGAGGCAGAAGCTACAGAATACCGCGTTTCTGGCAAGGTTCCCGGCAGAATAAAAGAGTTCCTTACAGAAGAGGGAACAATGGTAGAAAAAGGAGATACCCTGGCAATTATAGATAGTCCAGAACTTCTTGCAAAGCTCGATCAGGCAGAAGGTGCCCAGCTTGCCGCTGAGGCACAAAACAGAAAGGCTATTAAAGGCGCTCGATCTGAGCAGATAACCGGAGCATTCGAAATGTGGCAAAAGGCTGAGGCTGGTGTTGAGATTGCCAAAAAATCATTTGACAGGGTCCAGAACCTCTACAACAAAGAGGTGGTCCCTGCACAGAAAAGAGATGAAGCCGAAGCAATGTATAAGGCGGCTGTTGCTACCTCAAGGGCTGCAAAATCACAGTACGATATGGCTGTAAACGGAGCAGAATCGGAGGATAAGGCATCAGCACTAGCCTTGGTATTCAGGGCAAAAGGTGCTGTTTCTGAGGTTAGGTCATATATGGGAGAAATGTATGTTCTCGCTCCTGCCGCTGGCGAAGTTTCTGAAATATTTCCAAATCGCGGAGAGCTTATAGGTACAGGAGCCCCTATACTTAGTATTACAGATTTATCAGATATGTGGTTTACATTCAGTGTAAGGGAAGACCTTTTGAACGGTCTTACAGTTGGTTCAACCATTAAGCTAAAGATTCCTGCCCTTGGCAATCAGACAATTGATGCAAAAGTGACATTTGTAAAGGCAATGGCTTCATACGCAACATGGCGGTCCACAAAAGTAAGCGGACAGTTTGATGCAAAGACATTTGAAGTAAAGGCCGTTCCACAATCTAAAATTGATGCTCTTCGTCCTGGAATGACAGCAATCATTCAAAGTGACCAAAAATAAATTTCAATATGACTTTCAACGCGTTTAAACGGGTCTGGAAAAGGGAACTTAAGATGATGTTCAGCAGGCCGATATATCTTTTCTCCACTGTATTTGTCCTGGCTTTCTGCTATCTGTTCTTTCTTACATTCTTAAAAGAGGGAATGCCCGAGAAATTGCCAATAGCGGTTGTAGATCTGGACCAGTCTGCCATTTCTCGTCGTTTTTACAGAGAGATAAATGCCACGGCCTCAACCGAGGTGGTAATGAGGTGCACAAGCTATCAGGAGGCCCGGGAACAGATGCAGAGAGGAAATATTCATGGGTTTATAGTTATTCCAGATAACCTGTACAAAGATCTTCTGGCAAACAAAAGACCGGAGGTCTCCTTTTATGTAAACAATTCTTACCTTATTGCGGGGACCCTCAGCTACAAAGATATGATGACAATGTCTGCTCTGGCTTCCGGGGCTTATCAGAGGGAGTTCCTCAGGGCCCGGGGTGTTCCGGAAAACCTTATAATGGGACGCATCCAACCAATAGTAATTGACTCGCATCTTATTGGAAATCCATGGGCAAACTATGGCGTTTACCTTATAAACGTCCTTTTGCCCGGTGTGCTTCAGCTAATAGTTCTTCTGATGACGGTGTATGCTATTGGCGTAGAGCTTAAAAACAGAAGCTCCCTCGATTGGCTGGATGCTGCCGACGGTTCCCTTGCGGTTGCTTTGGCAGGGAAACTTGCTCCCTATACAATACTTTTCTCTATTCTTGGAATAGCAGGAAATGTCTTGCTTTATAAGTTTGTAAACTTCCCTTTCCATGGTTCTTTCGCCTTCCTTTGTGTGGCCACGGTTTTGTTTGTGATAGCACATCAGGCCGTTGGCATATTTATGATAGGGTTGTTTCCTGTATTAAGAGACGGTATAAGCTTTGCCGCTCTGTACGGCATACTTTCATTCACCTATGCCGGGTTTACGTTTCCTATTGAGGCAATGCCTCCAATGGCACAGGGAGCCAGCGTATTGTTCCCTATAAGACATTACTTTATGATATATGTAAATGAGGCTTTACTGGGAGCAAATATTGGCAAGTCCGTGATATACTTTGCCGCGTTGATTGCATTTTTCCTCCTTCCGTTTTTGGTTTACTACCGACTCAAAAAAGCCCTCATAAATCAACATTATCCGGTTAAATAAATCACATGAAACATAATCAATCAGTTTTCAAATATATTACAGAGGGCTTCAGAGATCTTTACTGGGTCTTCCTTAATGAGTTCAAGAGCATTTTCAAGGATACGGGAGTAATTATAATCTTTTTTGGTGCGGTAATCATATATCCACTCCTTTATAATGGAATCTACAGGAATGAAGCCGTTTATGAAACTCCTGTAGCTGTTGTAGATCTGTCTTCATCACCAGAAAGCAGAGAGTTTCTCAGGAAAATTGATGCTGCCCGCGAGGTGAAAATTTCTAACAGGTGTATAAATATGGATGAAGCACAACAACTGTTTGAATCCAGAAAAGTACATGGAATAATTTTTATCCCTGCCGATTATCACTTAAAGCTCCAGAAAATGGAGCAGGCAACTGTTTCTATTTACAACGACATGAGTAGCTTTTTGTATTACAAAGGGTTGACTATGGCAACAAGTTACGCAATGCTTGCAGAAAGTCATGATATTCAAATAGAGCGTTTTAATGCAGCAGGAGTAGCCGGAGAACAGGCAGAACAGCTGGTGCAGGCAGTACCATACAACGATATTGCTCTTTATAACCCCGGCGGCGGCTTTGCAAGTTTTCTTATACCAGCCCTTCTCATTCTTATTATTCACCAGACCCTATTCTTTGGGATTGGAATGTTAGCAGGAACAGCAAGAGAAGAGAACATCCACCACACTCAAGTTCCGGAACATCTCAGAGGAAAGGGCATTTACAGGGTAGTTTTGGGAAAAGCCGCCTGCTATTTTACCATATATCTGGTTCTGAGTGCATATGTGTTTGGATTTATTCCAAAACTCTTCAATTTGCCGCATATAGGAAACATCGGTACACTTTTCAGTTTCATGATACCTTTCCTTCTGGCTACAATTTTCTTCTCGATGACAGTCTCGGTATTTGTAAAGAACAGGGAGACAGGGCTCATCTCATTCCTCTTCTTCACCCTTATTTTGCTTTTTCTTGCCGGGTTCTCATGGCCAAGATCCAACATGCCGGAATTCTGGCGATACTTCTCATATCTTTTCCCCTCAACCCATGGAGTACAGGGATACATAAGGATTAATTCCATGGCAGCAGAGCTCCCGCAGGTGAGGTTCGAATATGTGGGTCTCTGGATCCAGACCGCAGTCTACTTTGTAATGGCAAGCCTGACGCTTAGGTATACGGTGAAAAAAGCCATTAATTAATGTGCGTAACTAGCCAGACAACGCGCCGCAAAACGTGACAAATAGCTATTTACTAGCATGTTGCATATTGCAAAGTCGTCAAATAAAAGAGTTTTGATTTTGTAATACACAGATAAATAAGCAAATACCGCAATTTGAGGCGCGAATATGGGAAACTTCAACAGAGTTTCTGCAGCACTCGTAGAGTCGTCTGCCCACAAAAAAATACCCGGTTGTTTCCAGCCGGGTATGAAATATTTTGTAAGTCTCCCCCTACCTGCACATTAGCATATTCGCACACTAGCCCATTAACCCGGTCCCAGCTCTACTGTAAAGTGCCTCATTATCGGAAGCTCCTTCACTATTACATATCCCTTTGTGATTGATTCCCTGCGGTCATATACGTTTTTAATTGCGGCAGCAACGTAGTCCATATGATTGTTTGTGTACACCCTGCGAGGTATCGCCAGACGAAGGAGCTCAAGTTCCGGATATCGGTTTTCTCTGGTATCAGGATCGCGGTCGGCAAGGAGACAACCAATTTCCACCCCTCTTATACCGGCCTCAAGATATAACTCTATGCCCAGTGTCTGCGCGATAAGCTGCTCTTTTGGAACATGTGTCAGTATCTTCTTTGCGTCAAGGAAAATTGCATGTCCGCCGGCAGGTCTCTGATAAGGAATTCCGTACTCGTCAAGTTTTTTACCAAGATATGCAATCTGGTTGATGCGGGTCTCAAGATATTCGAAGTCCGTTCCCTCTTTTAGCCCTTGAGCAAGAGCATTCATATCTCTGCCCGACATTCCGCCATAGGTTATAAATCCCTCGAACATGATGTTGTACATCTGACACTTCTGCCAGTCTTCCTCAGTGCGGAAAGCGAGAAAACCACCCATGTTCACTATTGCATCCTTCTTAGAAGACATTGTCATGAAGTCGCCATAGCTGAACATCTCTAAGGCAATCTCCCTGATGCTCTTGTGGGCATAGCCCTCCTCTCTTGTTTTGATAAAGTATGCATTCTCTGCAAAGCGGGCAGAATCAAACAGTACTTTTACACCATATTTTTTTGCTAGTGCAGAGACTCCCTTAACATTTGCCATAGAAACCGGTTGTCCGCCTGCTGTATTGTTGGTAACGGTAACTACAATGCATGGGATTCTTTCCTTAGGATATTTTTTTAGCACATCTTCCAGCTTGTTAAGATCCATATTACCTTTAAACGGAAGCTCTATTGTTGTATCCTTTGCCTCTTCTATTGTGCAATCGATTGCATGTGCCTTGCGGAACTCTATGTGCCCCTTTGTTGTGTCGAAGTGTGAATTCCCCGGCAGAACATCGTCGGCCTTTATAATCGCAGAAAAAAGCACGTTTTCAGCGGCTCTTCCCTGATGAGTAGGGAGAAAATAGGGGAATCCGGTAATATCCTTAATGCTCTCCTTTAAATTATAGTATGACCTGGCCCCGGCATAGCTTTCGTCGCCCTCCATCATTGCTGCCCATTGTTTGTCACTCATGGCACCTGTTCCCGAATCGGTAAGAAGGTCTATAAAAACATAGTCGCTTTTAAGGTTGAAAAGATTGTACTTTGCATCTTTCATCCACTTTTCTCTCTCTTCTCTTGTACTCTTTTTAATGGTCTCTACCATTTTAATTTTAAAGGATTCTGCAAAAGGAAGTTTCATTTTATTATTAATTTTGAATATTTTGCTACAAAGTTAATAATATTATGCAAAAAAGGCTATCTAAAAGTAGGCAACTTCTATTTTTATATGAGGTCGCCACCTATTCAATGGGCAAGCTCGCCATAAGCACCGTTGTTTTTTTAACGCTATTTTCTTTGCCTTTTTCGGGGCTTGCGGGACTCCTCCCCATGGTCGTCGGACAGTCCTCAGCCTTTATCCGAAAAACTCCTCAGAAAATAGCTAAAAAACAGATATGCTTACAGTTGAGCTTGCCCATTTCCTTAAATTGTGACGACTGTCATTATAAAACAGAAGCTGACCAAAAGTAATTAGTTAGCCTTTTTTATTACAAGAGTTGTCTGTGTCAGCACGGAAAATAGTATGTGGAGCAATAAATCTTACTCATATTATGTGCTATAGCCTGCAATGGCATGCAACCGCATTTACCCACATCACGTTCGCTTCGCTAAAAAACAAAGGTACCCCCATTGAGTTTGCCAATGCATATCAGAATCATGGGGCACTACTTGTTTTTTTTACGCTACGCTCACGTAGTGGGTGCCCAAATGCATTCTTTGCAATGCCATTGCAGGCTATAGCACATAATCTGCTTTCTTGAAGTTTTTAGCTCCAGCAATTTTTCAACCTGATTCCTTTTCGGGAGCCAATGTTTTCCTATGCTGATACTGATAACAGTTTATGGAGTCGAACTGCCAGTTGTTTTAACATGTTGCTCATATTAAGGCGCATAGAAAATATTTCATATCAAAATTTCAAGAAAATAATTTTATAAACAGCTGATAAATAACAATATCTTATTTTAACTGGCAGATGCAAAAAGAGCTGCCTAATACTTATTAGACAGCTCCTTGCATTGTTGGGTACACAATGTGCGTCCCCATATACCCAAAAACCTTATTTTTTCAGTTCAAGGGCTTTTTTGTCTCTTCTCTTGAAAATGTCAAACACGATTGGTGTTGCAATAAATACCGATGAGTAAGTACCTATCAGAACCCCAACAATAAGCGCTACAGAGAAACCTCTGATAACTTCTCCACCAAATAGTGCAATTGCAAGTAATACAACCAATGTTGTACCACCGGTATTGACGGTTCTGGCAAGTGTGCTATTGACAGCTTCGTTAATGTTGCGCGCTAGGTCATGTTTTGGATACAACTTTCTGTACTCACGTATCCTGTCGAAGATGATAACGGTATCGTTTATCGAATAACCAATCACCGTCAGTACTGCCGCAATGAATGTCTGGTCTATATCAAGACTGAATGGAAAGACCCCTGCAAATATCGAGAAGAATCCAATAACAAATATTGAGTCATGCAAAAGGGCCACAACACCACCTGTTCCCCAGGACCAGTTCCTGAATCGCAAAGCTATATAAATGAAGATTGCAAACAACGAGACAATAACTGCTATAACAGCATTTCTCTTTATATCGTCGGCAATTGTAGGACCCACTTTTTCTGAACTAATTATCCCGTTAGGGTTATCTGTAGTTGCTGTGAACTCTTCAAGAGTAAGAGGTGTTGCAAACATCCCTTTAAGTGCATTGTACAGTTTACCATCTACAATTGCATCAGTTTCAGGTGAGTTGTCGTTTATCAGATACTTGGTTGTTATTTTCATCTGACTTCCGCCCCCATATTGCTTAACCTCAATGCCCTCCTTGAATTCGGCCAGAACAGCTGCACGAACGTCGCTGGTTGTAACCTCTTTGTCGAACCGTACTACAAATGTACGACCACCTGTGAAGTCAACACCATAACTGAATCCCTTGGTAAATATAAATGCAAGAGAAATTACTATTACCGAAATCGAGAATATGTATGCATACTTACGCATTGCCACAAAGTCAACTTTTGTATTAGTAAGGAAGTTCTTTGTGAATTTATTCGAGAATGTGATAGGTTTATTTTTAGTAAGTCTCCATTCAAAAATCAGACGAGTGATAAAGATTGAAGTCATAAGTGAAGTAATGATACCTATAACCAATGTTGTTGCAAAACCTTGAACCGGACCCGATCCAAATACTGCAAGAGCGATACCTGTAATGATAGTTGTAAGGTTACCGTCAATAATTGCAGAGTAAGCATTGCTATAGCCATCGGCTATTGCAAGCCGCAGACCTTTACCTGCTCTCAGCTCCTCTTTTATACGCTCGTAAATAATTACGTTAGCATCTACCGCCATACCCATTGTAAGAACGATACCAGCGATACCAGGTAACGTGAGAACTGCTCCAAACGACACAAGTGCACCAAGAAGGAAGAGAACGTTACAAACAAGAGCAATACTTGCAACCAAACCCGCTCCGGCATAGAAAAGAATCATATATGCCAGAACCAGCAAGAATGCTAGTGCAAAAGAGAAGAACCCTGCATTTATAGATTCGCTACCCAAAGTTGGTCCGACAACAGCCTCCTGAACAATTCTTGCAGGAGCCGGAAGCTTACCAGACTTAAGAACGTTAGCAAGGTCATCTGCCTCCTGTATTGTAAAGTGACCCGAAATTGCAGAACGTCCTCCTGTAATTTCACCATTTACTTTTGGATACGAGTAAACCATTCCATCCAACACAATTGCTATACAACGGTTAACATTGTTGGCAGTCATTGTTGCCCAGGTTCTTGCACCCTCAGCATTCATTCCCATACCAACCTCTGGCGCCCCGCTGTTTCCAATTTCTTGTCTGGCATCGGTTACCACGCCACCATCAAGTGGAGCTTTTCCGTCTCGTGTATTTATTTTTATAGCAACAAGTTCAAATATTACACCTGCAGGGTCAATAGCTTTAACTGTCCACAAAGGTTTCAGGTCTGCAGGAAGAATTGCCATAATCTGAGGCATTCTAAGCCATGAACCAATTCTTGCAGTATCTCTGTAGTGAGCCCTTCCAATACAAGGGCCAGACATAAGCTGTCCTTGAGATACATTTGGGTTTAACAGGAAGAACAGTGGGTTCTCCTTTGCTACAGCTGCCTGATCTACGCTAAGTGAGTCGTCGGCTTTGATTTCGTTAAGAAGGGCCGCACTTGCCTTTGATGTGTCTCCGGCTGCTTTTAGTGTGTCCTGAGTTGTAGTAGTAACTGCTGCTGCAAGAAGCGAGTCAGAAGGAGTTGCTACATCTGCTTCTGAAAGTTCTTTAACGGCCTTGTTTGCTTCAACAAGAAATTGATATATCTCTTGGTTTTCGTATGTTTCCCAGAACTCAAGCGAAGCTGTTCCCTGAAGAAGCTTACGTACACGGTCAGGCTCTTTAACGCCCGGAAGTTCTACAAGAATACGTCCGGAGTTGCCTATTTTCTGAATATTTGGCTGGGTTACACCAAAACGGTCAATACGATTTCTAAGAACATTAAATGAATTCGAGATTGCACTCTCTGCCTCTTCACGTATAACATCTATAACATCGGCATTTGAAGTTTCCGGTTTGATCCTGTCGCGCATTTCGTATGTTCCGAAAATTTGCGAAAGTCTTTGTCCGGGAGCTACTTTATCCCATGCTTCTCCAAAAAGAGTAATGAAATCTGTACGAGAACTGGCCATATTTGTTTTTGCCAGTTTAATCGCCTCAGTAAATTGTGGTGAGGTATTGTTATTTGCAAGAGAGTTAACCAACTCGGCCACACTTACCTCTAGCATAACGTTCATACCTCCCTTAAGGTCAAGACCAAGGCTTATTTCCTTCTCTTTTACCTCTTTGTAAGTAAAACCAAGATATACTTTCTCGGCAGAAATTGAGTCGATGTAGAATTTTTCTTTTCTGGCGCTTACCGAATCCAGATAATAAGCCTTATCCAGATCGGAAACATTTGAAAAAGAAGGTAAAGCTTGTTCTGCTTTAACTGCACTGGCTGCAAATTCTCTTGATTTTTTCTCTTGATGTTTGGTTGCCCATGTAAACGATAGCTGGTATAAGCAGGCTAGGGCGATTACAATTGCCAAAATACGAATGGCACCTTTACTTTGCATGGAATATTAGTTTAAATTATATAATTCAAGGAAAATTAGGGTACAAAAGTAGTATTTTTTCCCAAAACATAAAGAAATTCGTACTTTTGTTGGTCAATATATTAATGATGTATGAAAAAGTCTATCCTCGTGCTCTCTCTTTCCATGCTTGCAGGTAGTCTTTTAGTTGGACAAACACCAGATGAAAAAACAAGGTTTTCCCGTGCAGAAGAACTGAGAAAGAGCTACAATTTTAATGAAGCTATTGTTCTCTACAAAGAAATATACGCTGCCACAACAGATACAAGTTTCCAGAAAGCCCTTATAGATCAGATTGCCCGGAGCGAAAATGGAATCAAGATGCTTGAGTATGGCATCAGACCAAAAGTTTACGGATCTGTGGATGTCCCTTTAAAAGATTTTTTCCTTTATTATCCAAATATCAAGGATAGTACATGGATGCTGGTACCCTCTTTTCTGAACAAGAACAAAAGCGACTATCCCATCTATAACGCAATGATTCACAGAGAAGGAGAAAAAACAATGTACTTTTCTGCGCAGGATAAAAAGGGAGCATGGGACATATATTCCATTCAATATATTGATGGTGACAAATGGACCGCACCACAATCGTTGAATAACGTTGTAAATTCTCCGGGGGACGAACTTTTTCCTGTTCTTAGCCCCGACAGCAGAAAATTATATTTTTCATCGAATGGCCATTATGGAATGGGCGGGTTTGACCTTTATGTAAGTATTTGGGATGAAAAAACCGGTAACTGGGGAGTACCTCAGAATCTCGGCTTTCCCTACTCTTCGCCCTACGATGATTATCTGTTTATTAATTCCGACAATGAAAATTATTCGATTTTTGCCTCAACAAGGAGTATATCAGCAAAGGACAGCATAAGGATATATAAACTGGAGTTCGAAAACACTCCTGTAAAAAGTCCTGTTACAACAGAAGAGGCTCTTGAAATCTCTTTTCTGAGATCTGCCGTTGACACTTCTTCTAATACACTGGAGAATAAAACCATAACGGACAAAGATTCTCTTGGAGCAAATCCGGAAACCAGCGATTATACGAATATGGTAAAAGATGTAAGAAGAATACAGAATGAGATAGCCATTTCCAACAAAGAGATAAATGCAAGCAGAGCTTTGTATGACACATTGTCGAACACAGCAGAAAAAGCCCTTCTCGGGGAAAAAATAAAAGCGGCAGAACTGTTGCTTCTGGAACAACAATCAAAATTAAGCGTTGCAAATCAGATGATTCAGGAACGTGAAATGAATTTTCTTCGTCAGGGAGTACTAATACCCAGGGAAGATTTTTTCAAGGATCCGGTTGTTACCATAGATTCTTCGGCAATAAAACAACCTCTTACAGCCAAAGTATCGCTGTATGGAGCACTCCCTAAAATGGAGATACTATCACCCGTTGTGCCTGTAGACTATACATTCAAAATTCAGGACGAAGCGGTAATTATTACTGATGATTCCATTCCTGACGGTCTTGTATACAGCATTCAACTATTCCTTCTTGCCGAAAAGGCAGATCCTGAAGCACTAAACGGATTAAGTCCTGTTTTCGAAACTGTTACACCTTCCGGAAAGTTCAACTACACAGCTGGTCGGTTTTCAACATACGCAGAACTATCTTCGGCACTTGTCAAGGTAAAGGCCCGGAAATTTCCTAAGGTGATAGCTATAGCTTACCATAACGGAAAGAGCATCGGAATAAAAGAGGCGAGACTTCTTGAAAGCAGACCGGTTGAAGAGAAAAGTTATCAGGTCAGATTGGAGCGTTATCCCGACGGACTTCCTCAACCGGTTCTTGATTTGATTAGAAAAACCACAGACAAAGATATCGCAATGAAGGTGGTCGATGGCAAAACTCTTTATTTTGTAGGCCCATTCAGTAATAAACAAGACGCCGACCAACTTGTGACCCTGCTGAGCGAAATAGCGGAGGGTGTGACCACCGAGGCAATTATTAAAAATGACGCCCCCAACACCATTCCAGAAGAAAAGTAATTTTGCACATAAAAAGAAATTAGTATCTTTGCACTCCTTTGCGGTACTTACCGCTTGTGAAAGCAATGTTACCCAGCATTTTGGTGAGGTGGGTGAGTGGCTGAAACCAGCAGTTTGCTAAACTGCCGAACTCGTAAGGGTTCCGGGGGTTCGAATCCCCCCCTCACCGCAAAAGGAAAAAAGCCGGGCAATCGCCCGGTTTTTTGTTTTTACTCCGAAGACCGAAAGCACGCTTTCGAGGCTGAGAGAGGAGAAACAAAAAAACTTATGCGCAGCATATGGCTTTTTCCCTTTTAAGCCCCCCCACTCGGGGAACGCCGAGCATAGCGAGGCAATCCCAAGGGGGCGAGCATAGCGAAGCAATCCCGGATCAAATTGAAAAGTAGGTGGAGTAATAAATTTACGCATAAATTTTACTGAGTCGGAACAAGAAAAATTTTCGATCTGCCAGTTGTTTTAACATATTACTCATATTAAGGCACATACAAAATATTTTATGTCAAAATTTCCAGTAAATATTTTTATAATCAACTGATTAACAACAATATCTTATTTTAACTGGCAGATGTGTCCCGTCCTGAAATAGGTTGACACAAAAACAGTGTCAATTTATGAAGAAAAGAAGAAGCAAGACAAGTCCTACAGAAAGCAGATCCTTGAACGAGCGTTTTAAAAAGCTGATTGTATCTCGTATCGAGAAGCATGGAATAGAACTAGATGAAGCAGTTCAGAGGTATCATGTCAGGAATAAATCCATATTGATAGAATGGATAAGAAAATATGGTATTTTTGATGTCGATTACATAGTAGTTCAACCCATGAAACCATCAAAAGACACCTCTGAAGTCAAGAAGCTAAAAGAGTTGCTAAAGGCTAAGGATGATGAGATCACGCGTCTTAAGAAAGAGGCTCATCTGAACAGGCAGAGAGAGATTATGGTTGAAGCCATAATTGAAGTTGTAAGGGAAGATTACAACATCGATCTGTCAAAAAAAGCTATCCCCGGGTTATTGAAAGGTACATCTTCAAAGGAGGAGAAGGAGGAGTAAAATGTGCCTGTCAGTTACTCGGGAAAAGCAGACAATCTTACTATAAACGGAAAAAGAGATCCACGAGCAAGCGGATCAGGGCTTATGCGGCTATAGCTTTGGCAAAAGAGAAGCGAGCTGAACTCCCTCGTCTGGGAACCCGTAAACTATACCACCTGCTCTATCCAGAGCTAAGGCAGATAAATGTTGGCAGGGATATGTTCAACACAATGCTAAAAGTTAACGGATTGCTTGTAAAACCTTTAAGACAGTACAGAACCACCACAAACTCAACTCATTTTTTCAAGAAATATAAGGACCTGATTGCAGGGATGAATATATCCAGACCGGAACAGGTGTGGGTAAGTGACATTACATACATCTCCCACCGGCAGCGTCACTACTACCTTTCTCTTGTAACAGATGCCTACTCAAAGAGGATAATGGGCTACAACATAGACATGAACATGAACGTAGAGTTCGTTCTTGAAGCTCTTAAAATGGCAATTAAAAACAGGGAGTATAAAATGAAACTAATCCACCATTCAGACAGGGGGCCCAATACTGCTGCGCAGAATATCAGGATATGCTGCGAAGATCTGGGATAATTACCAGCATGACCGAAAACCATGACCCTTATTCGAATGCAATAGCAGAAAGGGTTAACGGCATTCTGAAGCAGGAGTTCTTACTGGAAGGCAGGGATTGCTCGTTTAATGAACTGAAAGTTATTGTAAAACACTCTGTTGACGCTTATAACAATCTACGGCCGCATTTTTCCTGCTCACTGCTTACTCCTTCAAAAATGCACAGACAGAGACTTCTAAAAAGGAAAGAATATAAAATCAAATTTTTAGAGCAAAAATCAAACTAAGGAATGAACTCAATTTATTATATTTGTAAAAATCGTGTCAACCTATTTCAGGACGGGACAATGGAGCAAGACTTTCCACCTATTATTCAATCTGATCCAGTTATTGCCAATTAGATGCGTAAACCGTAATACAATTGAATTCCTGGGAATATGGGAGACATTATACAATCCTGATTTTAAACCACTCGAATCCGAGGGGTTTAGAAAAGATGCCGGCCTGAATGTTTCGTATATAAACGAAAATTCATAGAATATGGTTGTATTTTAACCTGTTGCTAATTATTTTCCATTTGATAAAATCAAAAAAGACAAAATATTCACCGCACCCTTAAATTCCCCTTCAACCTTAGCTCCCTCGACGACGAGCCTATCATGATCCTGAAATCTCCGGGTTCCACCACTCTCTTCAGTTCCCTGTCAAGCATACTTAACATAGCCGGAGTGATTTTAAATGCAACCTCCTTTACCTCTCCCGGTAAAAGATGAACTCTTTGAAAACCCTTCAGTTCCATAACCGGTCTTGCAACCGAGGCCAGAATGTCCCTTATATACAGTTGAACAACCTCGTCTCCCTCCCTGTCGCCACTGTTCTTTAGTTTGAAACGGACATCAACCGATTCTGATCCCAAAATTGTATCTTTATCAAAGCAGAGATCACCATATTCAAATTTAGTGTAGCTAAGTCCATATCCAAAGGGAAATAGCGGGAGTCCGGTCAGGTTATTGTAATCATCTCCCCTGCCAGTGGGCTTGTGATTATAAACCAATGGAAGCTGTGCCTCGGAAACAGGGAACGTTACAGGAAGTCTTCCGGCAGGGTTGTAGAAGCCGAACAAAACATCGGCAACAGCATTTCCCCCCTCTTCTCCCGGATACCACACATCAAGGATACAATCGACTTTGTCAATCCATGTGCCCATAGTTACAGCACTTCCTCCAACAATAATTACAACCACCGGCTTTCCGGTTTCTGCAATCCCACGTATCAACTCTTCCTGATGACCAGGAAGACCAAGGCCGGCTCTATCCTGAAACTCCCCCTCCTGAATTCCTGCAACAATTGTAACCACATCAGCTTTTTCGGCTACAGCTATGGCCTCTTTTATTTTTTGCCGGTGGTCATCCTCCACTCCCATGTCCCACACCAGATTAACGGAAGCATTCCCGGAGGACTCATAAAATTCAACCTTGATGTCATACTCATTGTCCTTCTCAAAACAATATCGACTAGACAATGTGCTGTACGTACGTTTTTGCCAGTTGTCCACAAGTAATTCACCATTAATGTATAATCTGAAACCGTCGTTCCCATCAATCCCAATTTGATGATAACCTGTTTTGAAAGCCTTAAGCTTTCCTGTCCAGCGGACAGAGAAGAAGTCGGCAGGAAGCCTCGGGTCCGGAGAAAACAGTGTCCAGTGAAAGGAGATTTTCTTATCTACCCGTGTAAAAGCAGGAACTCCCTCCAAATTAATATTATTAAAGTACTCTCCTGTTAATGCAGACAAACAGGAATCCGGAACAACAGTCAGAAGTTCAGATTTTCTTCCACAACCCGGAGCATAAAAGACCTCCGTATTCTTGTTCTTACCGGCTCGTTGTTTGATTCCCTCAAGAATACTGACCTTTCCGTTCCCCGGACCGCTGTATCCTCCCAGGCGGGCCTCAACAGCATCAACCCCAATAACAGCAATACTCCTCACGTTCCTGGTAAGCGGCAGTGTGCTCTTTTCGTTTTTCAACAATACAATTGACTCACAGGCAGCCAGTCTTGCCAGTTTCTTATGCCGCATAATATCTTCCACTCCTTCAGGCACTTCTGTAACATAAGGATTATCAAAGAGACCCAATTCAAATTTTGCCCTTAGTATCCTTGAAACAGCAGAGTCAATTATCTGCATATCTATGCTGTTATCAAGAAAAGGGGGTATAAATAATTTATGGTGATCGTAATCTGTCTGGAAAATTACATCCAATCCTCCGGTAATGGCCTGCCTGCCAGAGGTAGGATAATCTGGAGACGTATTGTGCAGAACATTTGCACCACCTGTGGCACCGGCATCTGATATGACCAATCCTCTAAAACCTATCTCCTTTTTCAGCTTGACATTCAGCAACCAGTCATTCGATGTGCAGGGATCTCCGTTAAGAGAGTTGTAAGATGTCATTACGGACCTTGCCCCACCTTTTTCAATAACCTCTCTGAACGGGAACAAGTGCCTCTCCTCAAGCTCTCTTTCATTTGCGCTTATGGGATAACTGTCCCGGCCACCTTCTCCAACATTCGCAATGAAATGCTTAGGGGTTGTAATAATACCACTCTTCTCGAATGGCGAAACAAATGCAACTCCCATTACTGCAGTAAGAAACGGATCTTCTCCGTAAGTCTCCTCTGTACGCCCCCAACGGACATCTGTTGCTATATTTATCACAGGCGTAAGTACCTGCCTTATCCCTCTTACCTTGGTCTCTTTTGCTATAGCCTCAGCTACAAGTCCCACAAGTGTTGTGTCCCATGTTGCTGCAAGAGCTATAGCCTGCGGAAAAGAAGTGCAACCACCCCTGACAAGGCCATGAAGGGCCTCATCAAATGGTATAATTGGAATTCCAAGCCGGGTTTGTTCTACGAAATACTTTTGAACCTTGTTGATTTTTACTGCCAGCTCATTATCAATCTGAGACAATGCGCTGAACTGAAACCCGAAGAGCCCTTTTTTGTATCGTGATATATTCTGAATATCGGACTCCTCCGGAATCATAAACATCTGCCAGAACTTCTCCTCTATAGTCATTCTCTGCAACAGATCCTTAACCCGCTCCTCAATTGAGAGCCCCGCATTCTTATATGGAAGCTTTTTGTCAGACTGGGAGAAAACGGTAGGGTGGACGCAGAAGACCATTACTGCGGCAAATATTATTCTATAAATCTTCATCTTATACTAAGTACCAGTGCATATTTCCAGATAGCCTTCCCTTGCATATCTTGTGGAATTTTAATGAATGTTTTACCTTGTTCTTGCCTCCACTTAAATACCCTGGAAGTGTTTGCCATCAGGCTTATTTTACTTCCCACAGGAATTGAAAGCTTTTCAATCACAAGCTCCGCCGGCAGTATTAAATCGTCCTCATTTTTATTTGACAAAATGTAGATATATATTGTTTTATTGTCTTTTGAGCGGGTGTAAACCATGTTGTTTTCAAGATACGGATACAGTGGCACGCTATTGTAAATTGCAGCTCCGTTAATTTTCATCCAGGAACCTATCTCTTTAAGTCGCTGATATGCAATTGGATCCCAGTCGCCATCAGACGAAGGGCCTATATTGAGTAACAGGTTTCCCCCTTTTGATACTACGTTTATAAGCAGATGTATAAGCTCATTTGCCGTTTTGTATTGATCCCCCGGCACATAACTCCATGATTTCCCCATTGTTATGCATGATTCCCACGGGTGGTCAAGAGGCTTATCCGGCACCGTCTGTTCAGGTGTAACGTAGTTTTCAAATTCACCCTCAACTGTTCGGTCGACAATCATCAGACCCGGCTGTAAGCTTCTGGCCATTCCTGCTATCCGGGGCATGTCAATATCCTGATTAAAGGGAATTGTCTTTTGCCATGAAATATTAGTATCAATAGAAGAGATGGGTCTTACCCAACCCCCGTCCAGCCAAAGAATATCGATCTTGCCATAATTAGTCATCAGCTCTTTAATCTGATTGAATGTGAAGTTTTTAAAGGCACTCCACCTCTCAGGATATTTTGCAGGATCATAAGTCGCATTCCTGTTTTTGGGCGGAAAGTACCTCCACCAGTATGCATCAGAATTCCAGTCCGGTTTAGAAAAATACGCTCCGGTGAGAAAACCTTTTTCTCTGAATGTGTTGAATATCTCTTTTGTCACATTGCTTCTGGTGCTTTTAGAAAACGGACAAACCGGCGATGTGATTTTATAATCGGTCTCTTTGGTGTCGAACATGCAAAAACCGTCATGATGCTTGGTGGTGAATACAACATATTTCATTCCGGCTTCTTTTGCCGCTGCTGCCCATTTTTCCGGATTGAAATTAACCGGATTGAATGTTTTTTGAAGATTCTCGTATGCCTTAACATATTCCTGGTAGTTATAGGCATACTTCCCCTGACGCTTGCACCACTCTTCATCTTCCGGGCAGAGACTCCAACTTTCCACAACTCCCCATTGGCTGTATGTTCCCCAATGCATGAACAGACCGAATTTAAGATCTTGCCAACCCTTTAAGTTACTCATAACCAAGCTGTCCTTGGGCCACACATAGTTATGACTGGTATTATGCTGTGCTTTTGCATTATAAATCAGAATTATTCCGAAAAAGAGTGAGATGATTTTTTTAAGATACATGTAAGCTAAAATTATGGATTATGTTTCAAGCAATTTTTGCACTAACTGAATTTTGTGATGATCTTCCACTAGCAAAAATACTATTTTTATATGATTCAATAAAGAGTAATATTTCTGTCAAAGGGGATTGTAAAATAAAAGGTAGATCCTTTTCCCGTTTCGCTGTCAATCCAGATTTTGCCCCCAAGCAACTCTACATAACCCTTAACTATGGAGAGGCCAAGCCCCGCCCCACCAAAGGTCCTTTTATCTTTAGTGTCTGCCTGGACAAAGCGTTTGAATACCGTCTGATGGCTCTCTTTCGGTATTCCAATTCCAGTATCTTTCACATAGAACTCAAGATACCTCTCTTTTCTCTTACACCCTAAGACAATTGCACCTTTATCGCTGTATTTCACTGCATTTTTAACGAGGTTTGTCAGAATGGCGTTGATTTTTTCCTTGTCTGCCATTATTGTGGATTCATTCTCCGGCAAGGAGACATCAGCAGAAATCACAATACCTTTCCGCTCTGCCTCCGGTCTGAAAAAGGCACAGATAAACTCTATCTGCTCCGTTACATTGGTTTCTGAGAGATAAACCATCATCTGGCCCGATTCAATCTTTGATATACAGATTACGTCATTTACAATATGAAGAATTCGTGCCCCACACTCATCAATTATACGTATGTACTTGTGTCGTTCATCTTCTGTAAGATTAGTGTTCTTCATGAGCTCTGTAAAACCCAGAATACCATTCATTTGAGTCCGTATTTCGTGACTCATGTCTGCCAGAAGCATCCTAAGGCGGTTAGACTCTTCGTTTTGAGAGAGAGGCTCATTGTTCTCCTTCCCGAATTTCAATTTATAAATCTGCCTTACCTTTTCGGCTAAAATCCCCTTGGTGTTTTTCATTAGAGCATTGCTTACTGTAATCCTGTGGCACCCCAGAATTTTTGCTATCTCATTTATATAACCATGAGGAGGAGGCGCAACTCTCGATTTATTTGTTATATTTGTTGACATGTTACATATGTTAGTGTTACGCAATATAGAACATTGTTCTGTGTTATCAAAATATATTAGAGCGAATATCTGTAACATCTTTTAAACCCCCCGCACAAATGTCTGTAAAAGAGCGCATTAAAATTTTTCTAAAATATAAAGAACTGAGTCAGACAGCCTTCGAAAAAAGGTGTGGACTCTCAAACGGGTATGTGAACAATATCAGAAAGTCAATCAGTGATAATATCTTACAGAGAGTTGTCCTGACTTTTCCTGAGCTTAATCCGGTATGGCTAAGAATGGGAGAGGGCAATATGCTCATTAGCGAAATAGAGCACGGCATAAAGAATAGTGAAACCCCTCGCGTGTTAACTGACAAGACTATAGAATACATGACCATCCCGGTTGAAATTTTCAAGTTGATTCAAACACAGGCAGAAACTATTCTCTCTCAACAAAGAGTGATTGAGGGGCGGTTTACCTCTACAAAGGATACAATGGATCAAATAGGAAAGTAGGTGGAGACATCACTTTTTGTTGGATGAGGTGTAAAACATAATTGAGCAAAAGCATGGTAAAAGCAGATCCTGATGTGGAATTTGAAGGATGCTTGCATAGGAGGGTTTGGGCACCCACTATGTGAACGGAGCGCAAGAAAATCGAGCGCAGACCCGCGAGCTGATCTGCAAAAGCACAATATCGGGGCTGCCTTTGATTTTCAGCGGAGAGAACATGAAGTGGGTAAACCCGGTGCAGCATCCAAAAATCCACACCAGGACTGAAAATAATCCACACTTTTGCTCCACTTGAAATTTAATGCCCCACCTACTTTTCAACTTGATCCGATACAATTTGAAAGTTTTTGAACATTTTTTTGCATATTAACAATTCCTATATAACTTTGCAATCCCTTTCCAAAAAGGGATAGTTCTTTTTTCGGGGTGTGGCGCAGTTGGCTAGCGCACCTGCTTTGGGAGCAGGGGGTCCTCCGTTCGAGTCGGAGTACCCCGACAAAATGAGACTCTTCTCAACATAAAACCTGTAAATCTTATGATTTGCAGGTTTTTTTATTTAGTAAAAATGTCTATTTTTACAACGTATGTTCAAGTTTACCAATATTCTGTTTCCTGTTGGCAATTGCGAAAATGTTGCCATACGGTTTTGCCGTCTGACCGGTATTCTAATTACCGAAACCACTATAAGGGAAAAGTTGTCGGCATACCCGGGTTACCCAGGATTGGATGCAGTAAATGAACTGTTAAGAAGCCATGGCGTAGATAACAGCAAGGTTTTAACATCAGTTACAGAGCTGAATGGCCATCCTCTCCCTCTAATTGCAAGGGTTCGCAACAAACAAAAAATGTCGACACTCCTTGCACTTGTAATTAAAACAAACCCAGACCAAAGCATCGAGTGGTACAATCCTGTTTCTCTAAGAAAAGAGATAATTTCCGGCCAAAGCTTCTCCGAGATCTTTACCGGAGAGATTCTTGTGGCAGAGAACAATGAACTTGCAAATGAACTTGCGGAGGAACCTGATTACAAACAAAAATCAAGAAAGGAGAAAAAGGAGACAATTATGAATCTCTTTATTGCGGCCGCATTCCCGTTATTGGTGGCAGCTGTCTCTATTGTAACGTTTATGAGATTTGGGTTCCGGGCAAGCCTGTTTCCGTTAATATATCTGTTGCTCTCCTTAGCAGGAGCGATTACATCGGCAACACTGCAACTTTTCGAAATTGACCGGAACAACCCCTTTCTAAAGAGGGTCTGCCACATAGGAGAAAAAATAGATTGCGCGGCCATTCTTAATTCAGGTGCATCCAGAATCTTTGGAATAAGTTGGGCAACTATAGGTTTTACATACTTCACTGGAGTGATGCTTGCAATTATGGTAGGCGGCATTGTAGATGCCCTTGTATTGCAGACAGCGGCATTAATCAATATTCTTGCCTTGCCATTTGTCTTTTACTCATTATATTACCAGTTTTTTATTGTCAGAAAAGTGTGTCCTATGTGTCTGCTTGTTCAAGTGGTGCTGCTTATGCAGTTTGTAACCTCTTTGGCCGGAGGCTTTTTAGGAGAGACGGAAATCGCGGATAGAGTCCAGTACAGTATGCCTGTATTCATTTTATTTTTTGTAATTATCTTCTTCGCTTTACAAATAACTATTATTGCTATCAACAAGACAAAGCAGGCTCGCATCCTTGGAAACAATATACAACAGCTGAAACATAGCAAACTGGTATTCCGTGCTCTTCTGACAGATGGCAAAAAGATGTCCAATCCCTCCGCCGGCCTTGGTATAAGCATGAAAAAAACTGAAGCTTCCATCCATTTGATTTTTGTATCGGGACTCTACTGTGGAGTGTGCTCAAAAACCTATTTTAAAATCATTCAGCTTATAAAAGATAATCCCACTATTGATCTCCAGCTGATTTTCACCTCCATTGCAGACCACAACAACCCAAAGAACAGTCCATTGAAACACCTGCTGGCAATTGCAGAGGAGGGGGAGATAAATAATACGGAGAATGCACTGAGTGATTGGTTCCTGTACGGGAAAAAGGATTATAAGGAGTTTGCCACACACTATCCTGTAAAAGAAAATATGGGAAACCGGTGGGAACAGATAAAAGCGATGCGGGAGTGGTGTGAAAGGGAGGAGATTACTGCAGTTCCCGAAATCTTCATTAATGGAACAAGGCTGCCCGATATTTATAATGTGGACGACTTAACCCGGTTCCTGACCGGTAATGTATTTCCTGACGAGAGCCACGCAACGCAGATAGATAATTAGCTTGCGGAGGGCCCTGTTGTTCTTAAACTCATTTTTTGATGGCGGTTTGTTTATAGCCTTCTTAAAGGCATCGGCTCTAACAAACGACAGATGTTCTTCCTGGGGCATGGAGTTAAAAACATTTGCCAGAAACTTCCTGTTATTTCTCCTTTCCCTCTGAGAAAAGGCAGTTCGTAACGGCTCCCTCTTATCGCTGCGTAAGCGTATCTTATCTGTCAAGATTCCCTTCATAGCCTCCCTGAAGAGCAGTCGTGACTGAAAATCACGGTATGTGTGTTCTACCGGAATGGTGAACCAAAACTCCAGAACTTCTTTGTCCAACAACGGGTATTTGTATTCCAGCCCATATTTTTCTGCGTTTATGGCCCACGAATCTATCCGCTCCTGAAGATGCCTGTACTCAATCAAATTAAGTGTGAATTTTTTTCGGTTACCATGGCCGAAGATATTTTTTCTGTGATGAATAAAAATCTGTCTCCTGTGCTTCCATATGAACGCATGTTTAAAAAGACGAAGTACCGACCAGTCTGGTCTCTCTGCTTTATAAACCGGCATCAATCCGAAGGGAACCAACTGAGGAATAACCTCTATACGGAATTTAGCAATTGTAGTCCTGAAGCCGATTTTTCTGACAAATTTTAGCAAGGTCTTCCATTTATTGCTAAAGAACAGATGATTAACAACCCCTCTCATGCTCAGGGACACAAACTCATCTCCTCCCCATCCGCTAAAAATTATCTCTACACCATCTTTTCCTGCCTCTATCATTACAGGAAGTTCTATCGTTTGGTGTTCAAACTCAGGTATAATCACGTTTTCTGCGCTTTCGCCTTCTGCTGTATTCAAATACTTTAGCCTTACTCCGGCCTCTTTACAGAAAGAATTAATTAGCTCCTTTTCATTGGGCCCCTCTATTAATCCGTCGGACACCTCCGGTGTCCATGAGTAACCTGTCAGCAGGCTTTTGTCGGGTGAATTTTGGGCAACAATTGCTGCAATACTGCAGGAGTCTATTCCGCCGCTTATATGCATCCCTGTTTTACCCTTCTCCATACGGTTCTGAGTGGCGGCAACAATAAGTTCCCGCAGATGCTCTGCTGCAAAACTGAAGGTCATGCCTTTCACCTCTTTTATATTCTCTGGTTTCCAGTATGGAACGACTCTTCTTTGACCATCTGCCGAGAACGATATTACATTTCCGGGAACAACCTTGAATATCTGACGAAAAACTGTCTGCTCATATTGTCCCCTTATCTTTAAAAAGGTGTCTATCAGCTTTTTTTCTGACAGCTCAGGTTTTAATACCCCCGATTTTGCCAGACCAAACTCATGCGACGCAAATAAAAGCCTGTTTCCGGATAAACAGTAGACCAGCGGGCGGGCTCCAATATGGTCACGAAGAAGATGTACTTCGTTTTTCTTACGGTCTATTACAACTGCGGCAAAATCACCATTGATCTGATTTGCAAATGATAATCCAAAGAAAAGAAACGCCTTGGCAAAAATGTCGACCTGAGTTACTCCGGCACGTGCCTCATTAAGGAACTCTTGATTGTACATACGGATGTCTGCCACAACCATGAGGTTGTCATCTATATAAAAACCGGCCTTGGGCATCCGGCCGGGGTAGTGGCAGAAACCCAATGCTACATTATTTTCTATAATTGTCTGCGAGACGAACCCCTCATAACCAACTGCGGCTGCAAGAGGGGCCATCTCATCTTCTGTGATGGTACTTCCGTCTAAGTTGATGATGCCATAAATGAAGCCCATGTTCAGTAAATTTAATTGTTACTATGATACAACATTTTCTTACACCCACAAAAATGGATGGATTATCAACGGATTAAAAAATGGAAACTAGTTTGCTTTGTCAAATGTCATCAGTAATATGATTAAGAAGGGGCGCATGATGTTGCAGAAGGACTTGTTTCCGGACTACAGGCTTGAATCCCGCTTTTTGTTTTTTCAACATCTAAATCAATTATTTCAGGAGTCTGCCAAACTTGGTTGGTCTTTTTGTTATCTTCCATGATTTATTAACTTTAGGTTACTACTTAATTATCACAAATATAATATATGTTTTTTTTATTATCAACTCATATTACTGAATCGGTTTCCGGCAGAAAAGCCAAATTTCTCGCAGGAGTATGCAGGCACAAAGATATCCTGGTAGAATAGCATGTTAATGTTTAGCAATTTTTCGTCTATACAGCTTACGTATAACCTGTTGTTGCTGATTATTATGCTTCCGGCAGATAAGGTGCCGTGGCTGTTTGTTTCGTCTTTAACAACCATTGCATCCATCAGCTTGAGTTCTTCGCCCTTAAAAAAGGTGATTGCTCCCTTGTTCCATGGATTACAAGCCCTTATAAGGTTGCATATCTCTTCTGCCTTCATGCTTTGCCAGTCAACCATAACGTCGGCCAGTCCAGGGCGTTTCTGGTATTCCGGAACAATGAGACCTCTGTCAATTACAGGAACTTGCAATTTTTGCGCAACAAGGCTTGTTATATAGGCAACACCCTCTACGCAAATCCGGCTCAGAACCTGTGTTGCTAATCTGTGGCAGAAGTGGTCCCTGTTCTCTGTCTCCTTTACCCAAACTACCGGCCCGTCGTCAAAGCGTTGGGTTAAACAATGAATGCATGCAGAAATCTTCTCAACCCCCTTTTTTAGTTGCCAGAAAACGGGAGATGGTCCTCTGAATGACGGCAGTGAGCCAAAGTGGACATTGTAGAGAGGAGTGGGGCAATTAGCCAGTTTTTCCAGCTTTATCCGGTGTTTGTAACCAAAAACAAAGCAAACGTCAAAGCATCCCTTAATCATCCATCTGTACAAGTCGTGCTCTTTGTTTTTCTCTTCGGTTACAGTAATACGGGACTGTTTTGCATAGTTCCGCACATATTGGTTGGTTGTCTGGTCGGGCGATGGTAAAAAATACAAATACACTTGCAGCCCTAAAGCCGCAAGTGTATGGCAGGAAGGTATAAACGATTCGGAATCCGAAATGAGACCAATTCTCATGCTGTTCTTACCTTTTTAGTTAAATTCGGGATATAATCCCCTATATGCAATGATGTAACTTACACAAAGGAATGGCATCCGGTTTTCATGAGGAGCTCCAATTCCACTCGAATTTGTGAGTGTGTTTGTGTTCAAGTCATTTGTTGTTGTTTTTGCTATTCCGGCCGGCAGATATATCTCAACCTCATTACTTTTTCCTACATCTATGGGAGCAGCAAGCAGGTTTCCGGTTGGATCATCGGTCGTTGCATTCTGAGTGCTTACATTAAAAGTATGTCCGTGAGAAGGCAGGTTAGCTTCGGTCAGTGGTACAGACTCTACTCCATACTGAGCACCAAGAGTATAGGTTGAGCCGCCTGGCATTGGTCCCCGGTTTACCACCAGTCGTCCTCGCAGGTCGGGAATTCCGAATGTTGTAGAGCCATCACCTCCGTATTGTGTTCCAATCAATGTAAAAAGAGACTCGTATGAACTTATACTTAAAATACTTCCGTTACACAAAAGCCATCCATCAGGTGCATAGTTTCCAGCAAATGCACGAATTTCGCCTAAATAATTATCCATAATAAATTAATTTAAAAGTTAAGACCTTGATGGCCATATTCCTGTTGTGGCAATACATAATTGTAATGGAAGCGAAGGCATACGATTCTCGTGCCCGATGTTGCCTCCTGCGTTGTTTATACCGGTCAATGCAACCGTAGCGTTTGTAGTGGACGGAGCATTGTAACAGTATATAATATCACCCTCTATTGTAGTGAATGTAGGCGCTTTTGCAAAATATGGGTTGCTGGCTGCAGCTATTACTGCTCCTTGAGAGTTGGCCACAACAAAAGAGTGAGTGTGAATAAAACTGGTAGTGTCTGCTAGTCGAACTGTTTCCGAGCCTAATGCCTGTGCAAATGGATATGGTACACCGCTTTCCGATGTTCCATAGTGAAGCATCGCTCTTCCCCTTAAGTCGGGGAGCATAAAATCTGTTCCTTTTCCTCCGAATTTCTGTCCAATTAATGCATAAAGGGCGTTGTACTGTTGTACTTGTAAAGTCTGTCCTTCGCATGGCAACCAGCCTTTTGGGGTCCTGCTACATGAGAACACCCTTATTTCTCCTAAAAAATTATCCATAATTGTATTGTTAATGTTTGATATTGTAATATTTATTACGGTTTAACAGGATAGAAACCCTCAAGGCAGATGCAGTAATTCAATACCAGATATGGCTGCATGTTGTTGTGACCTTGTGGTGCTAACATTCCGAAAGGGCCAACTGATTTATAAGACAATTCGGAAAGGTTTGCCGGCGGAGGAGTAGGGAGAACATAACTCTTCCCGTTTATGACAGGTACGGTATTTGTGCCTGAGTTCGAAAGATAGGAGCCGGCTCTTGGCACTTTTACAAGTTGTGAAAACTGGGCCCCATTAACGAAGCCGATAGAAAATGCATGATTGTGAGGAGGCATGTTTCCTTCGTTTAGTACAATTGTGTCTCCGTTCATTTTGTCACCTACCCTGTAACGACCTCCTATGCCACTGCTACCGTAGTGTAAATCACCTTGACTTATCAAGGTTTTACCACTAATGTTTGGCAACTTAAAAGTACCACCTGATCCACCGTAAGTGTAACTAATTACGGAAAACAGGGCTTGAAAATTTGCGGTGGCCATAGAGTCCCCGTTACAGAGCAGCCATCCTTGTGGTACATAATCAAAGCAAAATGCTCTGATTTCTCCAATAAATCCATCCATAAGTTTAAATTTTGAATTAAAAAACAGAAAATTGCAAGACTTTTCATCTTGACAAAACAGCTCCACGAAGTACCGTTTTGTTCAAGGACAAAATCTCATTCTTTAAGTAAAACCCGACAGTTTTTTATACTGCCCGGATATTACCGGTCACGACTCCGGTAGAGTTTAACGATCTGGAGGTAGCCGACGTGGAATGTCTCGGATATTTTATGTAAATATAAAAAAACTAACTCAATATAAAAACATCTGTATTTATGAGATAATTTATACGTTACAAATGTTATATTTGTAGAGAATATTAACTTTTTGCCAATGCAAGCAAATATCGCCTTAAAAACGTTTGTTGTGCTAATCTTTCTTTCTCTCTGCAGCTCTTCTTTGCCGGCACAGCAGGACTCTTCTAAATCTGTCACTTTTTCTGCTAATGCAGATATATTCAGTCAGTATATCTGGAGGGGTCTGGACTATGGACATGTTCCAAGCCTGCAGCCGGGCGTGTCTGCTTCATGGAAAAACTTCACTTTAGGTGCCTGGGGTGCTTACAGAATAGCCGGGCCGGGCGACGATGAACTTGATTTTTATATATCAAAGGAGATTGGGCCGGTATCGCTATCTGTATGGGATTACTGGTCATACAGCAAAACAAACCCTTCTACCTTCCTTAATTATAATCGTGAATCCACATCGCACCTGCTTGAGGGTCAGATTCTGCTTTCCGGTGGAGACAAATTGCCATTTAATCTTTTGGGCAGCTATTTTTTCTATGGTTCGGACCCTTCAAAAAGTATTTATCTGGAACTACAGTTTGTTCAGCCTATAAAAAGGGCTGAGCTCATGATATTCACCGGTTTTCAGCCAAAGGGATCGTTTTATGCAGAAAAAGCAGGTTTTGTAAATATTGGTGCCACATTCACCCAGCCACTGCTTCTGTCGGACAACCTTAATCTGGACCTGCTGCTCAGTTTGATTGCGAATCCACAGGCAAAAACTGTTTTTTTAACAATTGGGGTCAGTTTGTATAAATAATTATTCAGATGAAAAGGAATTACGGCGTAAACAGCAGGCTGCTTCTTATCATTACAATAACAGGAGTTTTGTTTATTCTTTTTATCCTGTCTCTGTATTTATCAGAAAGAAGGTCATACAGAATTATTTCCGAACTGTCTAAACAACAGCTTGAACAAGAAGCTAATGCTCTTATAAAAATCAGCAACAGGACACAGGGTGAAGTTTCTTGGGATTATACCTACTGGGACGAGTTCGTAAGTGCATTGAAAACCCGCGATTTGTATTGGTATGAGGAGAACATCTCCACAATCATTACCTCTTTTCATATGGATTATGTAGTTGTTTACGACCCCGACCTTAAAATCACTCATGAAGCATCTTCCAATGACGTAACAATACGGCAATTTATTCCTGATTCCGTTTTTTCTGAATTTGTCAAGAATCCTTCAATTAGTTTTTATCTTACAACTTCTCAAGGGCTTTTTGAAATAAGCGGAGCATCGGTACATCCTTCAAATGACCCTACTCACAAAGCAACAAAACCCAGCGGGTTTTTATTTGTGGGGAAACTATGGAACAAGCGGTTTATTGAAGAGCTCTCTAACCTGAGCGGTACCACCATATCATTACAGGAGCCGGGTAACAATACTGCAAAGCCCGACAAGTTCATGTTATCTTCGTCTGTTAGTCTTAACGGATGGAACGGAAAACCGGTCGGAAACGTTCTCTTCACAAGAGAGACTAAAGGATTAAAGCTATACAAACAAAGTTCTTCGCGAATGATTTTACTGCTTTTAGCATCAATTATTGTTTTATGGTTGCTTATTCGTTTTTCTCTTATACGTTGGGTAGTAAAACCACTTAACCTTATAAAATCTATTATTGCTACTGAAAACCTCAATCATATTAATGAGCTTAGGAAAGCTCCCGGTGAGTTCAGGCAAATTGCAGAACTGTTCGGGCGGCATCTCAGACAAAAAGAGGAGCTTATAGCAGCTAAACAGAAGGCGGAAGAGTCTGAAAGGTTGAAATCGTCGTTTCTCACCAATATAAGCCACGAAATAAGAACACCAATGAATGGAATAATGGGTTTTGCAGGGTTGCTTAAAGAGCCCGACCTTACAGGTGAACAGCAGCAAAAATATATTAAGATAATAGAGGAGAGTGGCACCCGTATGATTAATATTATAAACGACTTAGTTAATATTTCGAAGATAGAGTCCGGATTACTTGACTTGAATATCACTCAATTCAATCTAAATGAGTTGCTTGACTACATATATGCATATTTTAAACCTGAGGTTGAGCGAAAGGGAATTCTGCTTTTAATTGATAAAAAACTTCCGACCAATGAGGTTACAATAAAATCGGACAGAGAAAAGGTTTATACAATAGTTACAAACCTTGTCAAAAATGCATCTAAATTTACAAACAATGGATTTATTAAGTTTGGATTCGATAAAATTGATAACGAGCTCACTTTTTTTGTCCATGACACAGGAATAGGTATCTCAAGCGAAAAGCAGAAGGTTATATTTAACAGATTCATACAGGCAGATACGTCTCTTTCAAAGGATTATGAGGGAGCTGGTCTTGGATTGACTATCACCAAGGCTTACGTTGAGGCTCTTGGCGGTAAGATCTGGGTAAAAAGCGAACCTGATTTTGGCTCGAGTTTCTATTTTACCATTCCTTGCGAGAGTATGCCAAAATGCGATCCTCGGACAAATAATACAAAAAATAAAAAATCCGGCTTAAAACCATCAAGTATGTTAAAAGTATTAATCGCAGAAGACGACAGTTCTTCTGACATTCTTCTTACCCAGTTTCTTAAGGAGATTGATGCAGATATTCTGCATGCGAAAAACGGAATTGAAGCTATTGAGGTTTTTAAAAAGAATCCCGATATCGATATCATTCTTATGGACATTAAAATGCCAAAAATGGATGGGTTTGAAGCTACAAAGGAGATCCGTTCCTTTGATGAAGATATCATAATTATTGCTCAGACAGCCTATGCTCTCTCTAATGACCGGGAGGAGGCAATCAATGCAGGTTGTAACGATCACATATCAAAACCAATCATTAAGAAGGAGTTACTCTCCATCATCTCCAAATACGCAAAACTCCCCCCATTAGCAAATTAACACATTAGCAAATTAGCACATTACAAATTATAACTTTGACCTATTAAACCATTAGCATTTTTAGTAGTCTTAAGATGTCGCCTATGTTGATAAAGTGAGAATTTGTCGTGTTTTTTCAAATTTTTTCTTACATTGCAAACCCTTATGGACATTAGGATACAGAAGATTTTACAGTAGATTTATTACATATAGTTTTGATTAGTAGATTATTATTATTTACAAATAATAATACGAATTATAATTATCAGGATACCTGACAAAAATTTGTTGAAAACAACAATATAATGATACGCAATTAACCTAAAATAATCTAAAAAGTGAAAAAAATTCTAGTATTCATGTTATTATCCATTTGGATGATACCCCCTGTCTCTTTTGCCCAAGGGCAAAAGAAGTACACTATTGAGGGGAAAGTTACACTCTACGGCACTACTGAGCCAATTCCCTACGTTAACATATTGATAAAAGAGCTCAATGTTTGGGGATCCTCAGATGCGAAAGGAAACTTTAAAATAGCTGGTGTTATTCCGGGAACATACACCCTGGAGGCGACATCTCTGGGTTATCAGAAATTTTCTTTACCCGTTACTATTACAAAAGATGTTTCCGACTTTAAGGTTCAGATCAAAGAGGAGAACCTTACTCTTAACGATGTTGTAGTGACGGCAACCAGAGGGTCAAGTATGAACTCATCTTCAAGAGTTGATAAAGCTGCGATTGATCACGTACAGGCTTCCAGTCTGGCAGATGTAATGCAACTGATGCCCGGGAACCTGATTGCAAATCCAACTCTTTCATCTGTCAACAACGTTTCTATCAGATCACTTAACACTTCAGACTATGAAAATCAAAGAGGGGTCGGCCTTATGATAAATGGATCAAAAGTATCAAGTGATGCATCAATGACTCTGGATAAAAGTGTCCCAACTAAGACTTCGGTTACAGTTGACTTCAGAAACTTTTCTACAGACAATATTGAATCAGTAGAAGTTCTTAAAGGTGTTCTCTCGGCAGAATACGGCAATGTTACATCAGGAGCAATTCTGGTTACCACTAAAGCGGGCTTGACACCATTCGAAGTCCGTATAAAGTCAGACCCTAATACCAAGGCTTTTGCCGTAAGCAAGGGCTTTTCCATCGGTAAAAATGCCGGTAATATAAACATTGATGCCGACTATGCGAGAGCCTTTAAAGACTGGACGTCTCCTGTCAGTATATTCGACCGTACAACAATGGGTATTACTTACTCGAACACATTCAATGCAGATAAAAAACCGTTTAGGTTCAATGCAAGGATTAGTGGATATATCTCTGGTAATAATGTCGAAAGCGATCCTGATGTTTCCAAATTGGATTATTCCAAGGTACAGAACAGCAATCTTTCTCTCTCCTTATATGGTAACTGGCAGATCAATAAATCGTGGATCTCATCATTAAACTATAATCTTTCAGGTACATACCAAAACAGCTATACTAAAAACTTCACCGTATCTGCCAATTTACCTTTACCTACCACAAATACAACTGTAAATGGTGTAAATGTTGGATACTTTACTGAACAATTTAATGAAAAAGATGAAAGAATTGAGGATATTCCTATTTACGCAAATGCAAAGGTTTCTGCCAATTTGAACAAAAAAATAGGGAACGTCCTTACCAAAACAATCCTGGGTCTGGAGTATAACACACAAGGGAACGAAGGCCGGGGCTATTACTACATGAGTGGCGTTCCTCAATACTTCAGGGAGAGAAAATATAACGAGGTACCATTCCTCTCTGACTTGAGTGCTTTCCTGGAAGAAAAAGTTACTATTCCTATGTTTTCCAAAACTTCCCTAGAATTGAATGCCGGTATTAGAGCCAATAAGATGATAATAAAAGGGTACAACTATGACCCTACTATAGAACCTCGTTTCAACGGGAAATACACAATTGTTCCTTCAAGAAGAGATGGAGCTTTAAGATCACTCGCTTTAAGGGGAGGATGGGGTATTATGAAACGCTTGCCATCTATCGTTCAACTATATCCGAATCCCAAATATATGGACGTCCCTCTCTTCCAATACAGAAATGCAACCAGTGGAGAACAACTTGCTGTAATACAGACTGCAGTTATTGATGAAAAACTAGACTACAACCTTAAGCCTTCTAAAACAACTAACTCAGAAATCGGAGTTGACTTTAATCTCTTTGGTATTACAGGAGAATTGACATACTTCCGTGAAAATCTTGAGGATGGAATATCATATAACGGTTCTTATATTTCAGAATCCTTTGATTACTACAATTCTGTCACTTCTGCCACAGCATCTCCAAAGTATCAGGACGGACGGGTTTATGCTAAAAATTCATCAGGTGAATATGTGGCCGTGCCATTTACCACCAGACAACTTTTCAAAGGTTACTCAAGACCTGATAATCGTCAAAATGCTAAGAAATGGGGTATAGAATACGATATTAATTTTGGCAAGATAGAAGCAATAAATACCTCTGTCATTGTCAACGGAGCATATATGAGAAGCATGAGTTCTACTCAAGGGCTTGTATACAGCTACACTGGCTATGTAGATCCAATTGACCCAAATATGCTATTACCATATGTGGCTATTTACGAAGGTGACAATACTGTAGAACTAGGCTACGGAAAAGAGAGGTTAACAACTAATATTAGCCTGGTAGCAAACATCCCTTCAATCCGAATGATTGTATCTCTCGTTACGCAGTGTGTGTGGATGAACAATTCGTGGAACATCTATGACCAGGGTAAGATATACAAACTGGATGCAACCGGTAAGCCGGTCTATGGCAATTATGATGGTCAAAGCAATCAGGAGATATTATATAAAGACCCACTTTACTACATGGATCACAGTGGCACAATAAGACCATTTAGTGATTATTGGACCACTACTGACCAAAACCTTAAAACTCGTTTAAGTATGCTTATAGAAAATCAAAACAGAAGTTACTGGTTCAAGGAAACAGGGTATAATCCATATTTTATGGCAAACATCCGTGTAACCAAGGAAATCGGAAAGCTTGCTGCTCTCTCTTTCTATGCAAATAACTTTACAAACTCCAAACCGATTCTTAAAAACAAGGCAAGACCAAACGCAATAGGAATCCGTATGAACACACCGATATACTTTGGTGCCGAGTTAAAATTAACATTCTAAAACTGAAAGAAAATGAGAAATATTAAGATACTTATTCTTTTAATTGCATCCCTTAATCTATGGGGATGTATGAAAGATCTGAGGATGGACAAATTTTCAGACGATTCAATAAGCTCGACCATTACAGTTAGTGTTTCTATGCCTCAGGGATATAACTATAGTACTGCCGGTCTTACTGTCAAACTAAACGATCCGTCTACCGGTCTGGCTTTTTCCGGACTAACAGATCAAAATGGTGTCGCCACTATTAAAGTGGCTCATGGATCATATATTGCCACCACCGAGACAAAACACTCTACCGGAAAGTTAATATATATATTTAATGGGACCTCTAACAAAATAAGAGTAAACCCTTCAGATGCTAAAACAGTCAGCTCTGCTCTTCCTCTTAACGTTTCCAAATCCGGGCAGCTTATTATCAAAGAGATTTACTACGGAGGAGTTACAAATCCTGCTGACGGAAAATCTTATACAAGCAAAGACACGTATTTTATAATCTATAACAATTCAGAGGATGTTGCATACTTGGACTCGCTATGTGTTGGTGTTTCTGATCCTTGGCTCGCTCTTACAAGTGGAAGAACATCTCCTTGGGTAAAGACAGGAACAACCGAGCTCAGGGATTCTGTTCCAAATTCTCTAATTGGATGGATGTTCCCCGGCAATGGGACTAATCATCCTGTTGCTCCCGGAGGAGAAGTGGTTGTTTGCCTGAATGGCATTAACCATAAAACAGTTTGTTCAACATCTGTAGATCTCTCAACTTCAGGCAACTGGGCTCTATACAATCAAATTATGACACCAGGGCAAACATCTCCGCAACCAGGCGTTAATCGTCTTGAAGCATTCTGGAAATGTGGAACTGCTACAGCATATATTATAGCTCCGCAGGGACCTGGCCTGTTTATTTACACTCTTGGGGGAAAAACATCCTCTCAGTTTGTAGCTGACACATATACCTGGAAACCGGGACAATCTTCAAGAAATTTTGACTGTCTGATGGTAGATAAGAATCTTGTTGTTGATGGTGTTGAGTGTTTAAGAAACGTAACCGATACAAAGAGGTTCAGATCCGAGATTGACAATGGGTTTATCAAGGTAGATGGTACAGGTACGGGACAAGCCGTACACAGAAAAATTGATGAAGCTGCGACAACGGCAGCCGGTGGCATAATTGTCTATATGGACACAAATAACTCTTCAATTGACGAAGCTGCTACCTTAGCAGCGACTAAGGTAGCCGGTGGCAGAATTGTATATGTGGACTCAAACAACTCTTCAAATGACTTTGAAAAGAGAAATTCAGCCTCATTGTTAAATAAATAATTTAATGTATTAAGATGAAAAATAAAATTATATATGTAATAACTATTGTGGCAATGGCTCTCCAATCAGGTACGCTGTTGGCGCAAAAATCTTCATCAGATAAGAGTGCATACACTTTTGAAAGATTGGAAAAGAGGGCCCCATGGATAGCATCTGATAATGGGGCAGGACTGGTATATAACAACGCATTGAATTTTTCTACTATTGGTGCCTATTATGGATATCAGGACGGCGATTATAGAAACTACAACGAACCCGGTAAATACCAGACATTCGGAATTCAGACAAAGTCATACGTAAAATCCAAAAAGGTTTTCTTCTATGGATCATTTAATTACGATTATGGCATAAAAAACAATCAGGCCTGGCTTGGCACAATTTACCCGGATGCTACCCTTAACCCAATACTAGATTCCATCCCAGGCAAGGTTCTCAGAGAGGACTACTTACTTACTGCAAAAGTTGGTTATCTTTTAAATGATAAATTTTCTATCGGAGGCACTTTTGATTATCATACTGCCACCGGAGCAAAAAGAACAGACGGAAGAAATGCAAATACATATTCTCATTTTACTGTATCTCCAGGTATGACATATCGAAGTGGTATTTTAACTGCAGGCCTTAACCTTGCATACCAGCACAATGCAGAAAAGGTTGAGTATGAGTATCTTGGCGAACTAACTGGTAAATACATCAACTATATGCAAGGTCTGTTCTTCACCTCCAGCTCTAGCATAGCTACTACAACTATATTGGACAGAGCATATGACTCAAACGTTTTTGGTGGTGCAATTCAGTTCGAGCTTAATGGCAAGAGGCTGAAATTTTTCAATCAGTTCAAAGCAGATTACAACAAAGAGAATGACTTTGAAAATGGTCTAATAAAGAGATATGCTTTTGTAGAGGGGCTTAAATATCAATACGACGGCCTTGTTACTTATAGAACACAGAAGTTTGATCATACCCTTGCTTTGAACTTTTTAAGCGACGAACAACTGTCATACAATGTTTCCAACAATTATGAGGAGATTCCGGACGAACCCGGTTGGTGGGCTTTTTTTGAATATGGAAAGACACTTAGGTATATGCAGGAGAGTCAACGATATGGTGCTGAATACAAAGGTTATTTAAGACGAGGTCAGGGTCTTGGTTGTTCGTTTATAGGAACATTGGGAGTCAGTTATATAACCACACAAAAAGATTTCAAAATCTACCCTGCCAAATATCATCAGGATTATGAAAACACAGAAGTATATGCCCGCTTAGATAAAAACATTAAGATTAAAGAAAAAGGGTTGATTGACCTGAATCTTAGTGGTAGCTATACAAATGGGAGTGGTACTATGCTGGAGGTTTCTAACCCTATCACAACGGGTTCTCTTAAACTTAACAGCCCTCTTTTACACCACGATTTTGCATATCGGACAGCTGACAGGGCAAAAGTTGGTATTGGAGCTAAATACTCTCACATAGTTAATCCTAATAATGGCAGAACACTTTACGGTAGTGTAAACTACAGCCATCAGTTTTTAGTAAATGACGGAAATCTCAGTAATATTCTTGATGGAGTTTTACCTGGTACATACAGATCTCTTATATCTGTTAGCCTCGGGCTGAATTTCTAGGTCTTTTGCCCTATATCTAAAAAGGATGAATTCAAGATAAAGCAAATATATTGTAGGATTCCCTAAAAAGACAGGATTTTGAGAATTATATTTTCTCAAGATCCTGTTTTTCATTGCACAAAGAACAGAAGCTTTACTCATTAATTTTGTTCTTTTATATATTTCTATATCCTCATCAGAGCTATTCTACAAGCAATTTGACCCATACTATGCTTTTGCAACAGGATTTAAAGGGGAGATCAGTTTGTGGATGTCCTTAACTGCCATTTACCTGCTCTTAATTGGATGCTTCTTTGTGCTGTGACTATATTCAACTCATTTTATAAACAGAATTTGATCCTAAAGCTGAAAGTCCTTGCAATATAAGCGCAACAAAGCGCAACAAATTTTTTTGAAGCATCAGATAATCATTTTGTTATCGGATGAAAAAGCGCAACAAAATGTAGCATGTTACGTTTATGGTTTTCTTGGTTATATTCTCGTTATATTTGAAAGACAAAATCCTTTATATTGACACTAATAATTTATTATGAAAAAAATCTTAGTCATTCTGTTTTTAATGTTCCCTCTTGCTATTTTCTCTCAAGAATCTGTAATCCACAAACTGCCTTTGATATTCTCATTGAACAGCGACGAGCTCAGAACCCTTGTCACAGCCAAAACATCACGGATAAAAATGTCCGATGAAGAAATTGTTAAAATATCCAAAATTATTGACGAGAAAAAAGAAGAGTATTTTAAATTAATTGATCAGGTAAAAAAATCTATTCCAATTGATTTAGGTGGTAGACCTATCGGGAAAGCAGATCCTGAAAAAATGCGAGAACGAGATGCATTATATAACGAAGTCTGTACATCTATTTATGGTATTTTTGGCGAAAAGAGATACAAACAATTCTATATGACCCTAATTAATGAATATGAAAGGCGGAATATGGAACGTTTGAAAAATGCCGGGAAAAGTAAGAAGAAGTAAATGACAATAAAGATGCGTGCCCTTGTATTAGTAGTTACTACATTGCTTATTACACTTTCGACAAATGCCCAGCAGCGCGGTGTTATAATGAGTGCAAATATAATTCTCTCTGTGCAGGATAGTTTGACAAAAGCACCTCTGGAATTTGTAACAGCAGTTTTATCAAAAATTGACAAGAACAAAAACAAAGAGATATTCACTTATGCAATCTCCGATAGTTCTGGCACTATAAAATTCAACAGAATTCCAGTGTCTGATTATGAAATATCGTTGCAATATGTAGGATATTTTATGAAATTGGTAACCAACATCATGATTGACGGCAGAGACCTCCTAAAGGGCGATAATATAAAAGACTTGGGAGTGATTAAATTGAAGGAGAATGTAAAAGAACTTAATGCTGTTACAATAAAGGATCATGTTGTACCAATTAAATACCTGGGTGATACAATACAATATAACGCAGCCGCATTTAAACTATCTGATTCAGATGTCCTGGAAGATTTCTTCAAAAAACTTCCTGGTTGGAGCGTTGATAATAATGGAAGAATTACGGCGAACGGCAAGGTGATTGAGCAGATCACTGTCAATGGCAGAATATTTTTTCTCAATGATCCGGTTTTTGTAAGCAGGAACCTACCGGCAAAAATACTGAAGAATATAAAACTTTTTGAAAAGCAGTCTGAAAAATCGAAGTTTACAGGAATTGACGACGGGGCAAGGACAAATACTGTGGATGTCGCAATAAAAGAGGATATGCTTAACGGGTGGCTGGGTAATATTAGTGCAGGTGGAGGAACAGATGAGAGGTATAAAGCCAAAGAGTTTCTTGCTAATTTCAATAAATATAATCAGGTGGCAATAATTGGTAATGCATCAAATCTTAACGAGCCATCCATAATACCGGGAGCAACACAGACAAATTCAGGCGAATCCCACAACTATTCACTTGGGAGCAACCTGAACCTTACAGACAGAAAAAACAGGTACAGTGCGGATATATCCTATAAACTAAACGGGACTGGCAATGTGTCTGAAACTGATATTCACCGGCTGAATTATATAAAGGACAGCTCTTTTGTTTATGAAAAAAGTGCAAGGAATGAGAATAATACCGTGGCCCACAGCTTCAATGGAGTAATCAACAAGAATGACAGTAAGAACATGATCGTTATAAAGCCGATGGTCAGATTTTCTTATGGAGACTATTCAAATTCGACCAAATACAAGATAATGGGGGGAGAATCGGGAACAATAATCAATGAGGGTGAGAGCAATGATGCCGGGAAAAGAGATCAAGAGTCAATTTCGACAGATTTTCAGTTTGTCAGGAGAGCAAAAAAACCAAGAAGAACACTAAGTATAAACGGAAAACTTGGTTTTGACAGAAGTGCAAATGATGGTAGGAACAGTATTTCGGGAAGAAGTGATCAGAAATATAATATAAACAATAATTCCATAAAGCTTTCTGCTTTGGTTTCATATACAGAGCCAATGACAAAAAAGATGGTTTTAGTAACCAATTGGGGAGTGACTTCGTCTTTGTCTAAATTGAATAAAGAGACATACAATCCTGATAATTATGGAAATTTTACACAACTGGACCCCCTGCTATCAGACAGGTCGGATAATACCGAGCTCAGACAGAATATTGACCTTTCACTTCAGAAGCCAAAGGGAAAAGGAGAGAGAAGCTATTATATGATTGGAATCTCTGTCCTGCCTTCATATATCAAAAGAATTTCTGAGGGAGGGAATATAGATAAATGGTTTATAAACGTAGCACCAAAAGCTGAACTAAGGATAGCAACGCCGAAATTATTTGAAGTCTTTCTAAAATACAATGCCAACTCCAGGACACCCGACCTTTCGCAGATGATGCCTGTTCCGGACAATACCAATCCGCAATACTTCAGGATCGGTAACAGGGAGTTGAAGGGCGAATACGAGCATGCTGCCAGTCTTAGGTTAATGAAGATAACGAATATCTCCCGTGGATTCGCATCGGGTATTTATTTCAATACCAATGTCTCATATTTCACAAGTAAAATAATAAACAAATCCTGGTTTGACAACAAAGGAGTACAATACTCGATGCCATATAATGACAAGGGGGATTATGCGATGACTGCAAAATTGGGGTTTGATCTGCCTTTTTTCAAAGGTGTGCTCAGTTGTATGAATGCTACAAGTGCCGGTTATTATAATAATATCTCCTATATAGGTGAAGGCAGGAATATTACAAAAAGGACGGTATTTGGAGAAAAAGCCGGATTAACTATAAATATTGATGATTTGTACCTTAATGCCGGAGCGTCATTTAACTATGAAAAATCCGAGAACTCAATTTACCCGGGCAAGAAAAATTCTACATGGAGAAATAGTATAGACGGAAGTCTAAAGTATATATTCCCTCTTGAAATCGACTTCCGAACTGAGATCTCATATCAGTTTTTCACCGGTTATACCACTCAGAATGACAAATCATACCTTCTGTGGAATGCAGACATTTCAAAGACACTTATCCGGAATAAACTGATTCTTACAGTTTCTGCCAGAGATATTCTGAATCAAAACAAGAACATCCAGAGAGAAGTAACTGACTTTTATGTACAAGAAACCCGTTATAGTATAATAAGACAGTATTTCCTGTTTACCTTCACATACAAATTCTTTACAGGAGGGAAAACAGGAGCGTTCAGGAATAGAGTCAATTCAATACTAAATTCACATGAGATAAATCAATTGAAGATTGAAAACAACTTATAACTACAGCTCCCCGAAGTTCTTCATAAATTGAACCCTCTCGAACCGCTGAGGATTTCCAATGTTTGAATAGTTCAGTTTTCCACGGAAGTCCGACAGATTTTCAAACCCCTGCGCGTCCATAAACAGATTAATGTCGTCAATTGCATGAGTGATAGCCTCTGCCCCTTTCTGATACAAAGAGGTACACATCTGAACGGTTGTTGCACCCGCAAGAATCTGTTTAATTACGGTTGTTCCATTGTGAATGCCCGTACTTGCCGAAAGGTCTATACCCGGAACCAATGCCGATACTATCCCTATCCATCTAAGCTCGTTAAGATACTCCTCTTCGTATGAGAATGCATTTGCTGCAATCATTCTTACTTTTTTGATATCTATATCGGGGCTGTAGAACCTGTTGAACATAACCACGCTCTTTGCACCATAGGCTTTAAGGCCGTTTACAAAACCGGGGATATTGGTAAAGGTACTCGCTATCTTAACAGAAACCGGTATTTTCAACGATTTGCTAACCTTTCCAACAACCTCAAGATACTGTTTCTCTACATCGTTTGCACTCTTTAGTATATTCAGCGGAAGTGAATAAAAATTCAGTTCCAGACCATCTGCTCCGGCATCCTGTATCTCTTTTGCAAAAGCTGTCCACTCTCCCGGAGAGTAGCAGTTGATACTTGCAATTACAGGAACCTGCACAGCTGCCTTAATATCCTTTATCAATTCAAGATACTTTGTGATCGAACTTGAACGAAGGTAGTGATAAAGATAGTCGGCAGACTCCGGATAATCGGCAGACTGGCTGCTTATAAACTCTGCCTCGTTTATTATCTGCTCTTCAAAAAGGGACTTTACAACTATGGCTCCTACCCCGGCTTTTGCAAAAGCAATAACCTTATCAATCTGTGATGTCAGACCGGAACTCGCCGCAATGAGTGGACTGCTCAATGAGAGCCCCATGTAATTTACAGATAAGTTATTCATAATTCTGGTTTTAAATATTTTCCAATACTTTTCTAAAGCTTATTTTCTCTTCAATTATTGATCTCAGCTTCTCAACCGGAACCCTCTCCTGCTCCATCGAATCTCTATATCTTATAGTTACGCACTTGTCTTCCAGACTCTGATGGTCAATTGTTATGCAGAACGGCGTTCCAATTGCATCCTGACGACGATATCTCTTTCCAATGCTGTCCTTTTCGTCATACTGGCAATTGATTTCATATTTGAGGTCGTTCATGATTTCTCTCGCCATCTCCGGAAGTCCATCCTTTTTAACAAGCGGAAGCACCGCAAGTTTAACAGGAGCAAGAATTGCAGGTAATTTTAGTACGATCCTCTCCTCTCCGTCATCTAGTTTTTCCACGCAATATGCAGAGGAGTAGACTGCAAGGAAGGTTCTGTCCAGACCAATAGATGTTTCAATAACATATGGCACATAGCTCTCATTTGTCTCAGGGTCGAAATACTGGAGCTTACGACCGGAGAATTTCTGATGCTGACTCAGGTCAAAGTCGGTACGGGAGTGTATCCCTTCGAGCTCCTTGAATCCAAATGGAAACTCAAACTCAATATCGGCTGCAGCATTCGCATAGTGGGCAAGCTTTTCATGATTATGGAACCTGTATTTGTCATCGCCTAGTCCAAGCGCTTTGTGCCAACGCAGACGAGCCGCTTTCCAATGTTCGTACCACTTCATCTCCTCTCCGGGACGCACGAAAAACTGCATCTCCATCTGCTCGAACTCTCTCATCCTGAAGATAAACTGTCTTGCCACAATCTCATTTCTGAAGGCTTTCCCTATCTGGGCAATTCCAAAAGGGATCTTCATTCTTCCGGTTTTCTGTACATTCAGGAAATTTACAAAAATGCCCTGAGCAGTTTCCGGTCTGAGGTAAATTATGTTTGTATCTTCGCTCATGCTTCCCATCTGTGTAGAGAACATCAGGTTAAACTGACGGACATCGGTCCAGTTTCTGGTGCCTGAGATTGGGCAAACTATTTCGCAATCGATTATAAGTTGTTTAACTGCTTCAAGGTCATTTGCATTAAGGGCCTCATTCATCTTTACAGTAACCTCGTCGGCCTTTGCTCTGTTCCTCAAAACATTAGGGTTTGTTGCCCTGAATTGTGCCTCATCAAATGATTCGCCGAATTTCTTATGTCCTTTTTCAACCTCTTTCTCTATCTTCTCTTCAATTTTGGCAATGTGGTCCTCCAGTAGTACATCTGCACGGTATCTCTTTTTTGAATCTTTATTATCTATAAGCGGGTCATTGAACGCATTTACGTGGCCGGAAGCCTCCCAAATCTTAGGATGCATGAAGATTGCAGAGTCTATTCCCACAATGTTTTCGTTAAGACGAACCATTGCGTCCCACCAGTATTTTTTTATATTGTTCTTAAGTTCAGCGCCAAGCTGACCATAGTCATATACAGCACTTAGTCCGTCATAAATCTCGCTCGAAGGAAAAATAAAGCCATACTCTTTGGCATGTGCAATCAAACTCTTGAATAGCTCCTCTTGTGTCATATTCTTTTTCTGTTAATAAACGGCAAAATTAGTTTAAAATTTGACAGAGTTTGCGATTGTCGTTAATTATCTTTAAAATTGCATCCCGTCATGCAGATTAACAAACCATTTGATGATTGTCTAAATAGTGAAGAATTACTTAACGCTATAAAAGCGGGGAGAGAGGATGCTTTTTCTTTTTTATTTGTCAAGTATTACAGCAATCTTTTTTCATACGCTTTCAGAATCCTGAACGACACAGAAGATGCCAAGGAGTGTGTCCAGTTGACTTTCTGCCACTTCTGGGACGTACGGAAAGGGCTGGAAATAAATGACTCTTTAAAATCATACTTGTATAGAGCTGTTTATAATAATTGTGTGTCAATTCTCAGGCATAAGAAATTTCTTGCGAAATATGAAGTGAAGGGTCTACTTGATTTCTATTTTACCAGTATTGTCCAGGACCCACAGGCAGAAATGAGGTTTATCGATTCAGAAACAAAACAGATAATTCTGAATTCTATAGAGTCCCTCCCAAAAAAATGCAGGGAAATTTTTATTAAGTGTAAAATAAAAGGACAATCTTATGCAGATGTTGCATGTGATTTGGACATATCTGTAAAAACCGTAGAGAGTCAAATGACCATAGCGTTTAAAAAGCTACGGGAAAAATTAAAGTTTTCGCTATATTTATTTATCTGTTTTTAGGGGTCGGCCTGTTTGCATGCGTCTTAGAGTAAAAGCAAACATGTAATGCTAAGAAAAACTACTGAAGACGAAGAAATCGATTTACTAATCTCAAAAAACCTCAATGGAAGTGCCACTCCGGATGAAATTGAAAAATTATCTGTCTGGGTCAGGAATTTCGATAATGAGACTTACTTTGAGCAATATAAGAAGATCTGGCACGTTGCTCAGGATATTCCGGCTGACGATAGCCAGATAAAAGAGTCTCTCTTAAGCTTTTTAAAATATACCCGGGCAAGAGAACGAAGGCAAAATTTCAGAACAAGGTTTGTTTATGCTGTCTCTTCTGCTGCTGCAATATTGTTGCTTTTTGGGGTTTATTCTCTTTTTATCCCAAATGAAAATTCAAATGTCTCTTTTTCTGAACTAAAATATAATACCGATTCCATCAAGGTTGAATTATCAGACGGCCGTATAATAAATCCTCTGAACAAATCTTCTGTTTCAATTCAAGAGGATAACCAGGAAGAGATGAGTCTCGACCCGGCAAATCACCGTGAAATTTCTTATATGTCTCAGAGAATTGGTCGCCCCCAAAAGTCTGAAATCCTTAAATACAACTCAGTAACTATCCCTTCCGGAGAACGATTTGCTATAGTCCTGTCAGACGGAACAAAGGTGTATCTGAACTCCAACTCATATATAAGATATCCCGTAAGTTTCGGAAAAGAGAGCAGATCTGTCACGTTGATGGGTAGAGCATATTTTGATGTTACTAAATCGGACATTCCGTTTATAGTTAATACTCCAGACATGAGAGTAGAGGTGCTGGGTACCTCTTTTGATGTAGAATCTAATAAAAATGCCGAAAATTCTTCTGTCATTCTTGTGGAGGGCTCTGTAAAAGTATTTGCCGATGGCCAAAGTAAAATAATTAGCCCCGACGAGAAATACTCCATAAACCGTCTCGACAGAGAGGTTTCTGTAAGTAGCGTAGATTCAAGGACCATGACTTTATGGAAAGACGGAATCCTGGTGCTTTCTGAGCTCACTTTTGACTCTATGTTAGATAACCTTCGCTCATGGTATGGAGTGGAGATTATTAACAACTCTTCAGTATCAAAGACAGAAAAGTTTTATGGAAAATTCGACAGGGAAAATATTGAAGAAGCAATGAAAACAATTGCCATCAGTGCTAAAGTAAGATACAGGATAGATAATGGAATTTTAATAGTCGAAGACTCTAAATAATAGAAAAAGCGGGAGAACTTAAGGCCTGGTAAACTTTACTCTCTCCCGCCGCGCCAATCAATACCTAAGTATTAACCAGAATTAAAACAAAACTATGAAAATTTTTTCACTTTTTAGAAAAAAGTGCTTCTACGGAAGGCATGCTTTGCGGCAAATTGTATTGTTGCCGGTAGTTTTTTTTCTTCTATCTCCTTCTCCTGTTTTTGGAGCTGGTCAGCAAGAGAAAATCACAATTAGCTTAAAAGATGTAAGTATTGTCAAGTTTTTTAAAGAAATTGAAAAAAACACAACTTACAAATTCTTTTACAAAGGTTCTCAGGTAGAATCTTTCCCCAACATTTCTATAGAAGCAAAAGATCAGACAATCACTTCTATCCTCAACTCTGTTTTCGCAAAAAGCGACCTTACTTACACCTTTAACAATAAACAAATTGTTATTCTACAAAAAGCGGGCAGACAATCCATTCAGGTTCCGTTAAAAGTCAAAGGAAAGGTATCCTTTGTAGAAGATGGTTCTCCGGTTCCCTATGCCAATATTCAGGTAAAGGGTTTACCGGGACTTGGTGCCACAACAGATTTAAACGGTATGTATACTATTGATAACGTGTCAAAAGATGCCGTCCTTATAGTTACCTATATTGGATACATAACTCAGGAAATTCCGGTAAATGGCAGGTCCGTTATTGATTTGACAATGAAGGAAAACCTGGCATCGTTGCAGGAAGTGTTTGTTACCGGTTATTACACACAAAAAAAGGAGAGTTTTACCGGTAGTGCCTTAACTGTTTCCGGCGATGAATTAAGAAGAATAGGGACACAAAATCTTCTGCAGAATATTCAGGTTATTGACCCCTCTTTCAAGCAGGTAGTAAATAATACGTTTGGGTCGGATCCCAATAAACTCCCGGAGTTTCAAGTAAGGGGAACTACTGCTTTAGATGCGGGAACCTCTTCTCTCGATCCTTTAGACAAGCGTACTTTGACTCAAAGTAATCCTAATTTACCAACATTTATCCTGGACGGTTATCAGGTATCTTTGGAAAAAGTATACGACCTGGATATAAACAGGGTTGAATCGATTACTTTATTGAAGGACGCCGCTGCAACTGCCATTTATGGATCCAGAGCCTCAAATGGTGTCCTTGTAATCAAGACAAAGGACCCTAAAGAGGGGAAGCTGATGTTTTCTTATAATTTTGAATCTACAGTATCCTCTCCGGATTTATCGGCATACAATCTATTGAACGCCAGTGAAAAAATGGACTATGAGATATTGGCCGGATTGTATAAACCAACGGTTAATATATCTGAGGATGAGCAAATTAAAAATTACACCACAAAAAAAGAGTACCTGGCAGCAGGTGTCAATACTGACTGGCTTGCTAAACCTGTAAGAAACTCTTTTGGACAGAAACATTCCGTTTATATAGAAGGTGGCTCAAAAACTATTCGTTATGGAGTAGATCTTAGATATCAGACATCTCAGGGTGTAATGAAAGGATCGGGAAGAGATCGTTTGGGTCTGGGTATGAACTTGTCATATAATCTAAATGAAAAACTTCTTTTTAAGAATTACCTGTCAATAGAAGATGTCAGATCAAAGAACTCCCCTTATGGCAGTTTCTCTACTTATGTAAAGGCAAATCCCTATTATCCAATAGTTGACGAGGCTGGAAACTACATAAGAGAAATGGAGATATGGAAGCTTCAACAGTCGAATGGTGCGGTATTAACTTCTACCGTGCTTAATCCTTTGTATAATGCGACTTTAAGCAGTTTCGACAAATCGGGTTATTCAAATATCACCGACCAGTTCTCCTTTGAATGGAACATATTACCCGGCTTGCGTTTTCGCTCACTGGTAAGCTACTCTTCGAACAAGTCAACTTCCGATGTTTTTACATCGCCCTTCGATAACACCTACTATTTCTATCTGCCGGCAGACTACATTAAAAGAGGTAGTTACCTTTACAGTACCGGCGTTTCCAACAATCTGGACGGACAAGCAGTGTTGACATACAGTAAAGGCATTCGTAAACATTTTGTGAATTTTGCTCTAGGTTCAAATATCACCACCAACAACTCAGATAACAGAGGTATCAGGGCGATAGGTTTTACAAATGACAAATTCTCTGAGTTTGGATTTGCAAATGCTTACCAGGTGGGAGACTCTCCAGTTAGCCAGGTTGTTAAAAGCAGGTTGTTCGGAGCTTTTGCAAATATAAATTACTCATATTCAAACAAGTATTTGTTCGATTTTTCTTTTCGCCTTGATGGTTCATCAAAATTTGGCTCACAAAACAGATATGCTCCTTTTTGGTCAACCGGTATAGGATGGAACATTCATAAAGAAAAATTTCTTGAAAATACAGCTATAAGTCAGTTGAAACTAAGGGCTACCACCGGTTTTCTTGGAGAGGTGTCGTTTAATCCATTTATGGCAAATACAATTTATGAATATTACACTAATAACTGGTACTCAACAGGAGTTGGCGCCGGATATATAGGCTACGGAAATCAGTTGTTGAAATGGCAACGTACCCAGAGTTCCGATATTGGCGTTGAGGTTGGCTTTTTAGAAGACCGTATCTGGTTTTCAGGTCGTTATTATTATAAGCGGACAAAAGATTTGCTTGCAGACATAAACGTAGCACCATCTTTGGGTTTTTCAAGTTATAAATCGAATCTTGGCGAACTCGAGAATAAAGGTATAGAGCTGAATGTAAAGGTAGACTTAATGAGAAACAGTAAGGACTGGAGAATAAACCTCACAGGTAACCTTGCTCATAATCAGAATAAAATATTAAATATCTCGGAAGCTCTCAAGGCATACAATCAGTATCTTGTTTCTAATGACCCCAATAACTTTACAAGACCAATTTCTCAGTATGTAGAGGGTCAGTCGTTGTCACAAATCTACGCAGTTAAATCTCTTGGCATTGATACACAGACCGGTATGGAGGTATATGTAAAGAGAGACGGAACACTCACCTATACTTATGATGCCGCAGATATGGTTCCTTGTGCAGAAAGGGCACCTAAGGTAGAGGGATATATTGGGGCCACAGTTTCGTACAAACGTTTTATTTTAACAGCAAACCTTCATTACAGGTATGGAGGATATCTGTTTAACCAGACTTTGGTAGACAGGGTAGAGAATGCCGATCCTCGTTATAATGTAGACAGACGGGCACTGGAACAAAGGTGGAAAAAACCGGGTGACGCAACATTCTATAAGTCAATTACCAGTACCGCTGTCACACGGGCGACCTCTCGCTTTATTCAAAAGGATAATGAGTTTGGTCTTACCTCGGTTAATTTGACATATGAGCTTTCTAAAGCCTCTGCACGCAAAATACTTATGGAGAGTGTAAGGTTTGGAATAAATATGGGAGATATCTGGAGGTGGTCCTCTGTAAACATAGAACGAGGAATTGACTATCCCTTCTCAAAAATGGTTACATTTTCAATTACAACCCAATTTTAATCGTTAATCCTTATGAAAAAATACATATTTATATTTTGTATCGGCCTGTTCATTTTTACTTCCTGCGACAAATGGCTGGATGTAAGGCCGGAATCTGAAATTGATCTTGAAACTTTGCTTCAGACTGAGACCGGATTTCAGGAAGCATTAAATGGAATCTATGCAAACTGCAACAAGTCAGAAACATATGGAGAACTTATTTGTGGGTTTCCCGATTATCTGGCGGGGATTTACTCTCAAAACTTATATGGTGGATTATCAAATAACGAATATAAGCCATTCTTTACTTTCAACTATACAGATAAAGCCGTATTGAATAAATGTTACACTATATGGAGTTCTTTGTACAAGTCCATTGCCCTTTGCAATATCATTATTGAAAAGATTGATGCAAAAAAGAACATTTTTACAAAGAATAACTATTCAATTATAAAAGGAGAAGCTTTTGCTTTGAGAGGGTACTTGTATTTTGATCTTTTAAGGTTGTTTGCCCCCTCTTATGCCAGTAAACCGGATGCAAAAGCAATTCCATATATAACTGAATTTTCTCTCAAGGGAGCCCCACAATCTTCTGTAACCGAGGTAATAACAAAGATACTGGCCGACCTTAACGCAGCCAAGGCATTACTTAAGGAAAAAGACCCAATACTTTCCCCTACCTATGTTGTAGGGTACCCTTATACCAAAACAGATTTAGCTAATACCGAGAAAACTAACGAAAGCACAGAAAACGATATTTTTTCCAATACCAGAAGAGATCGTATGAACTACTATGCTGTATGTGGAGAACTTGCAAGAGTTTATCTTTACAAACAGGATAAAGTGAACGCCCTGGCCAATGCTACGGAAATTATAGAAGCTAACAAGTTCCCTTGGGCCACAAAGGAGAGGATTACAACCAGCGATCCCTTATATAAAGACAAAATATTCTATACCGAACTCATTTTCTCGTTTTATGCTCCTGGTCTTGAGAAAAATATGATTGCTAAATTTGAGGCAGAAAAACAGGGAATGTTTACCGACCTCATCTATTTCAACGACGCATTTGAAACCGGATCTGGTGGACCGGGTGGTACGGACCTCAGGTATGCAAACATGTACAATACTATTTCCGGAGGAACAATGATGTCAGTAATGAAGTATCATTCAGATGCAGAATCAAACATGTATGACCTCAGATTACCCGCGATTCGTATAAGTGAAATGTACTATATAGCCGCAGAGTGTAATATTGCAACGAATCCGACCCAGGCATGGACGTATTTTAATACAGTACGGTTTCAGCGTGGAATTCCGGCAGCTTTATCGGGTGATCAAAACTTGTTTATGTCTGAACTAATTAAAGAATATCGAAAAGAGTTCTTTGCAGAGGGACAACTCTTTTATTTGTTTAAAAGGCTGAATAAACCAATAAGTGCCATAAACGGTTCAAGCACACCGGCAAGTGACAATGTCTTTGTACTGCCAATACCCGATGCCGAAGTTCAATACGGCAACATAGTAACGAAATAACCCATATTCATCATGAAAAAAAGTATTTTATTAATTATAACTTTCCTTCTCTTTCTGGGCGCATGTCAAAAAGCAGAGGAGATGAAATATATAGGTGCTACCAGTGCTGTTTTTGGAGTAACATCAGATACTCTTAAATACATTGTATATTCTTTCCTTGAACATCCGGAAGCACAAACTCTTGACACTATTAACGTTCCTGTTAGGATTCAGGGAAACAGGAAACCTTTCGACCGTAAAATAAAAATATCTGTCGTTCCAAATAAGACGACCGCTTTAACAGGAGTCCATTATGAGGCTTTAAAGGCTCAGTATATCATGCCTGCAGACTCTGGCTCCATTCAACTTCCTGTTATTGTAAAGAAGGGTGACAGCAGGCTGAATATTAGTCCGGTTACCATTGGAATCCAGATAGAAGCAAATGAAGATTTTATTTCGAATCCAAAAATGCAGTTCACTTTAGTTACCTTCTCCAACACAATAAGCCAGCCAATATGGTGGGACTACTGGTACGCATCACAAAGCAACTTCCCCAAATTTTCAGTTACTGCATACAGTCTTGTGACTAAAGTCACCCGTCGCACTTCATTTGCCTCAACTTCTTCCGGCGATTCTGATTTCAATATTTCTGTATATTCTATGTTAAATGTCTGGAGTCCGTTTTTCTCTGCCTTAACATCTGGTGTACAATCATTAACTACGTGGATAAACAATCATCCGGGATGGGTATTGGTAAAACACACAAATGACAATAACTACGATTTATATCAGTCAAGTGACCCGACCATGAAATTTAAATATGGCGTTGTGTCTTCAGGATCAACAATATATGGGATATTTGATGAGAATGACAAGGTTATTGGCAAGTAATAATATTTCATAAAAGACATAACGATATGAAAAACATATATTTTATTTTTATTGCAAGCATTGTATTGTTTATTTCATCTTGCACTATTGTTGATAAGGGCAATTACGATTATGCAGATGTGCCCAGGCCTGTGGTTGCCGGGCTAAATGATGAATATTCTGTATTGCTGGGAGAGGAACTTACTATTAAGCCAACAGTTACCATTCAGGGGAAAGCAGATTTCAGTTATCAATGGAAGATCCTTCTTTCTACCGGTTGGATTGAATCTACAGGTGAAACGCTAAAATTCTCACCTTTATCCGAAGTAGGCACCTGGACCGCCAAATTAATTATAACCAATAATGTAACCGGAGGTAAATATATATATCCATTTACAATTAAAACCTCAACAGTTTTCAGTAAAGGAGTAATGGTGCTAAGTGACGAAGCTGGTGTTGCCCAGTTGTCTTTTGTCAAACCCGACAACACAATAATGCCAAGAATATATAAGGCAATGCATGGCAAAAACCTACCAAACAAACCGCAACAGCTTATATCGGCAAACTTCTGGTGGGGGATGCAGTTTTACTGGATTATTTGTGGCGAAGGCGACGATCCCGGAGTTAAGTTGGAACCAAATACACTTAGCATACTAAGAACCGTAAAGGGAAACTTTCTTGTACCGGAAACAGGACCAATTAAGATGGGTTATCAGATTCAACTTGCAAACGGCTCTGCCTTACTGGGAGTTATGAATGACAAGTTGGCTGCAACATACACAATAGGATACCCCCTCTCCGACCCTTATGGTATGTGGGGCGATGGTTACCTTATCAAAGGAGATGGTACTTATAAACTCGGAAATTCTTTCATTTATGTAGATTATCAGTACATGTATGGTTATGATGAGTTCAATAAGAAGTTTATCAAATTTGCAACGGATGGGAAATGGGTTGGTGACGACTATGTTGTTCCTGCCCCAATCGGAGGAGGAACATTACCATTTGACCCAAAAAACGTGGGTATGTCCAAGGTGCTTTTCATGAGTCTTATAGGCATAACAAATTTTGCCTTCTGTAAGGACGATAATGGCAATGTTTATGAGTTCCAGTTCACCAGAACCCAAGAAGCAAAAGATATTATCACTCCTGTTTTGAAAAGAGCTTTTGTTGGTTCTCAATACGTTAAAAGTGATTCAAAGTGGCTCTCTTCAGTTACAAATGAGTTTTATTTTACTTCCGGCGATAAAATTTACCGCTACAACCGTATTACTCAGGACATTGTTCCTTTAACTGCAAACTTCAATGGCGATCAGATTACAATGATGAAATTTGCCGATTCAAATACGCTTCTGGTAGGTGTCCAGAGCGGAAAAATATTTTTTGTCAATATTAGTCTGGGTGTCGATGGTGTTATAATCCCTGCCAAAACAATTAATGGAATCCCGGGGGCAGTTGTCGACGCATATATCAGGGTTAGCTGACAATGCCTAAGAGGTTGCTTTCCGGCAACCTCTTTTTTTACCTATTTTATTACTTATTTCACAAACAACAACCATGAATAAAAACATAATATTATTAACGCTTATCATCTCTTTTTTCGGCCTTCAGTTAACGGGACAAACAAAAAAGGGTTTTGTTGTCAACGGAACAATTACCGGTCTGACTGAATCTGATCTTTATCTGGCATACATGATACAAGGAAAGCAAAAAACTGATACTGTCAGGGTAAAAAACGGTTCTTTTGTTTTCAAGGGCGTTATACAAGAACCGTGTGTATCAATGCTCTATAATGCTAACTACTCTGTTCAGCGATTATTCCTTCTTGACAATTCAAACATAAACCTGAAAGGTACTTATGGCCCACCGGCAGACATAAAGGTTAGTGGTTCAAATAACCAGGATGAATACGAAATACTTCAGCAAACAATTCAAAATAACAGAGAAGCAGTATTCGCCATTCAAAAAAACAATGACGCTAAAGATCAGAAACAATCTAAATTGCTTTATGACTCTCTGTTACGCAATGAAAAAGTTATCATAAATAGATTCATTAAAGAACATCCGAACAGCTATCTTAGTGCCAATCAGTTATTTTACAACACCAGTGAAAATAATCTGGACGAGTGCAAGATTTTATATGAGTCGCTATCTCCTATGGTCAAGCAGTCATACGAGGGAAAACAGGTTGCTATTCGGTTAGCTACACTGGAAAAGGTTCAGCTAGGGAGAGAAGTCCTTGATTTTACTCAAAACGACACTCTTGGCAATCCGGTTTGCTTATCCTCTTTTAAAGGGAAATATGTCTTACTGGAATTTTGGGCAAGCTGGTGCGGTCCATGCAGGGCAGAAGGTCCTAATTTGCTTAAGGCATATGAGAAATTCAAGGACTCAGGGTTGATAATCCTTGCTGTATCATTAGACAAGGATGCCGAACAATGGAAAAGAGCCATAATAAAAGATCATCTGCCATGGGTACATGTATCTGATTTGAAATACTTCAAGAATCAGGTAGCAGAACAGTATGGTGTACACGCTATTCCTGCCAATTTCCTGATCAGTCCCGAGGGAAAAATAGTTGCCAAAAATCTGAGAGGAGAAGGATTACATGAAACCCTTAGTAAAATATTTAAATAGGGGTTGAATCATTTATTGGAAAAAGGGGGTAAATTAGTGCTCGATTATCATTAAAGACAATATCGATGCGAAAACTAATTTTCTCCCTCTTTTTTTTGTTTGCTTTTATAAACCTTGACGCTCAGACTTCTGCAAGCTGGAGTTACAGCCAAAAGGATAACGGCGACGGAACAATTGACCTGATATTCAATGCAGAAATTGAAGTGCCCTGGTACATATACACAACAGAGGCAATCAAAAACGGACCACTTCCCACCACCTTCGAATTAAAGAACATTTCCGGCTACGAAGCCGTAGGAAAACTTAAGGACGTTGGTGTTGGCACAAAAAAGATGGATAAGGCGTTCAAGGTTGAGGTGAGTGTATTTGAGAAGAGTGCAACATTTATACAGACAATCCGCAAAACCACAGAAGGCCCTGTAAAAGTTGAAGGGCTTCTCTCCTTTCAGACTTGTAACGGAAAGGAGTGCCTCATGGAGGAGGTAGACGTTGTGTTTGATGTAAAGGGCGCCGCCATAAAGACTATTACCAATCAAAACGGAGCACCCCAAGGAATGCTTATGTTCCTTCTTATAGCATTTGCTGCCGGACTTGGAGGAGTTTTCACCCCTTGTGTCTTTCCTATGATTCCCATGACCGTAAGCTTCTTTTTGAGCGGTTCGGGCAAAAAACGGTCAGGAATTATCAAAGGGTTGGTTTTCGGACTCTCCGTAACACTTATTTATACCCTTATTGGCGTTCTGGTGGCCGTATTTCAAAGCACCGACGCAACAGACACCCTTGGCACCCATTGGATCCCGAATCTCTTGTTTGCCCTCCTTTTCATGATTTTTGCAATATCATTCTTTGGGGCCTTTGAGATTACCCTTCCAACGGGTCTTGCAAACAAAGCAGATGCACAGGCAGACAAAGGTGGATACATTGCATCGTTTTTTGTCGCTTTTGCAATGGTTGTTGTCTCTTTCTCATGTACCGGTCCGTTTGTGGGGTCAATTCTTGCGGCTGCGGTTACAGGAGGTTTGGCTTTAAAACCTATTCTGGGAATGTTCTTCTTCGGACTTGCCTTTTCGCTTCCATTTGTATTGTTCTCTTTCTTCCCGTCACTAATGAAGAAAATGCCAAAATCGGGAGGATGGCTGAATGTTGTAAAAGTTGTTTTTGCCTTTATATTACTTGGATTCAGCTTAAAGTACCTTGCATCTGTGGATGCATGGTTCGGTCTGGGAATTCTCACTCGTCCTGTGTTTATCTCTATCTGGATCGTGCTCGCGGCCCTTCTGGGATTTTATTTCATGGGTAAGTTCAAAACATCTCATGACTCCGACACCAAACATGTTGGCACAGGTCGGTTGCTATTTGCAATTGCCTCATTCTCTTTTGCCGTTTATCTGATACCTGGTCTTTTTGGTGCACCTCTCGCCTCTCTTTCTGCTATAATTCCACCAGCAGATGAGAATTCGTTTGTATTTGGTTCCGGTTTACCCACATCTGCTGCCCCGGAATTGTCCGGTGAGATAGTTCCCGAAGGTCTTTGCGGCCCTGCAAAATATGCTGACCCAAACCACAGGGCTCCTTACGGGCTTCAGGCATATTTTGAGATTGAGCAGGCTGTGGAGTGCGCAAAACAGGTTAACAAGCCAGTACTCCTATCTTTCAAGGCAGTAACCTGTAGTGTATGCAAATTGATGGAAGCTACAGTGTGGAACGATCCCAGGGTTCTTGATATTCTGAGAAACAAAATTGTGCTTGCAAACCTTTATGTCGATGACAGGACCGGACTGCCAAAAGAAGAACAGATAATATCTACAATTGACGGAAAAATAAAAAATACCCTGGGCAGAAAGCTCAGAGACTATCAGGTGACCCGTTTCGGCGTTGCTTCTCAACCTTTTTATGTTCTGATCGATAAAAATCAGGAGGTCTTGATAAATCCTGTCGGGGAGTGTTCAGCTGATGAGTTTCTGAAATTTCTGGAGTCGGGTATTGCTGAGTTTCAAAAGAGAAGGTGACTCTTAGAAACTACTTTATTATTTCAAATATCTCTTCAATAGGTTTCCTTGTCTTCTTGAAGTGTTGTGTATCGTCGGACTCTGAGCGGTATCCAACAGCTGCAAGCATTGCAGACGTTATTCCTTTATTTTTAAGTCCCAGAATTTCATCAAATTTCACTTTGTCGAAGCCCTCCATTGGACAAGAGTCAATCTGGAGTTCCGAGGCAGCAGCAATGAGTGTTCCCAGTGCGATATAAGCCTGCTTTGCGGTCCATGCAGATATCTGGTCCGTTGACAATACTGCCATCTGCCCCTTCATCAAATCGCCGTATGGTTTAGTATCTGCAACATCTGTGTTATTTATTTCTGACCTTAATTTAAGATAGTTGTCTATCTTCTCCGGCCCCATGTCTGTGTAATTACAGAACAGAAATATGTGCGAAGCATCTGTCAGCTGTGTCTGGCCCCAGGCTGCATCCTTCAGTTCTTCTCTTATTTGCTGGTTTTCAATTATCAGAACCTTGAAGGGCTGTAGTCCGTAAGAGGTTGGTGCAAGATTAACCGCCTCCTTAAGGATTTCCAGTTTGTCTGCAGGTATTTTTTTAGATGTATCAAATTTTTTAGTAGCGTATCTCCATTTAAGGTTGTTTGTTATGCTCATAATGTTGTGTATAATGTAGTTTTATTAATATTATTTTGTGTAAAGCTTTAAAGGGACCTCTATAATCAGCACTTTTGAAGGTTGTTCGGCCACAATTTCTATATCATTAGTCTCCTTAACAGATATAGCGTCCCGTTTGTTTAGCTTGTGTCCATCAACTGTTATAACTCCCTCTATAAGAAAAACATAAACTCCGTTACCAGATTTCTTCAAGAGATATTTACCGTTGAAGTTTTTATCGAGGTCACCCATATGAAACCATGCATCCTGATAAATCCAGACACCATCATCCTCTCTGTTTGGAGAGAGCACCTGCAGAAATCTGTTTTTCATTTTCTCTATGTCCAGCGTTATCTGGCCATATCTTGGTTCTACGCTCTGTTTGTTTGGAATTATCCAGATCTGCAGAAGTTCTACGCTTTTGTCGGAATTATTGTTCACCTCACTGTGAAATACTCCGGTACCGGCACTCATTACCTGAATGTCTCCCTCTTTTATTACCGTAGTATTGCCCATACTATCACCATGTCTCAGGTCGCCCTTTATTGGAATGGTCACAATCTCCATGTTATCGTGAGGATGCTTGCCAAATCCCTCTCCTCCGGCAATTTTATCGTCATTAAGTACCCGTAGGGAACCAAAGTGTACCCTCTGTGGATCGTGATAATTCGCAAAAGAAAATGAGTGGTAAGTATCCAGCCAGCCATGCTCGGCGTGACCCCTTGATTCTGCTTTTACAATGTTGTATTTTTTATTGTTTGCTTCCATACTCTTTGTCATTTATTCTGGCACAAAGATACGGTCACACTAAGCCTGAATCAATGTAATTTTACGTAGATGTGTTGTATTTTTCCGGATTTTCCCGGAAGTCGCTGAAGTTAAAACCAGAAACCTTTTTATAGAATTTGCTGAAATGAGAGGGGTCGTCAAAACCAAGTGTATATGCTATCTCTTTTGATGATAATTCCGTGTGAACACCTAGTCGTTTTGCTTCCAGTATCAGGCGGTTTTGTATATACTCTTTTGCGTTTTGTCCGATAGCGTTTTTAAGTACATTGTTCAAATAGTCCGATGTGACATTAAGAACATTAGCATATTCACTAACCATGTGCCATTTGTAAAAATTCTTTTCCAACTCTCTTTTGAAGTTTCTTACGAGCTGACTTCCCGTTTCAAGGAGCTGAGTATTTGTTATATCGTCCCTCTCTCTTAGGTTTTTATTGCACTCTATCAAGAAAAGCTTAAGCCAAGAAGCCAATGAGTCGTTTCTGAACCTGCTTTCATTCTCAAAAAGCTTTCTTATCTCATCTGCATAGAACCCAAGTCTGAATGAACTCTCTTCGTTTATCTCCAGAGGCGGCTCGTCAGGATAGCCGGCAAAGATCCCAAGATTTGTAATAAACTCCTCTTCAATATTATACTTACAAAGGAACTCCCTTGTAAACATTATAACTACTCCTACCGGTCTATGAGGAGTAATAACCTGATGGACCTGACCCGGAGCAACAAAAAAGACAATATTCGGCTTTATGTCGTACTCCCTGAAATCTATATAGTGCTTGCCACAGGCATTTTTGGCCCATACTATCGTATAAAAATTATGTTTATGGGGCACATCGGTCTCTCCCATGAATTCGTCAAAGATTCCTTCCATAGTCTTGAATGCGAAGAGAACAGGCTCCTCATAGTGCAAAAGGTCGAATGACGGAATCGCACTTTTTGTTGCATCGGTAAAAACTTTGTCTTTCATATCAGGCCGGAATTATTCTTACGTTTGACTTGTCATCACACTCATCAAGCAATTTTTCTATGCTTTTGTTTAGAACTGGATGTATAATCTTTGGGGCTATCTCGCAAAGAGGTAACAGTACGAATCTCCGGTGCTGCATTCTTGGATGAGGTACAATAAGATCCTCCTCATTAATAACTTTGTCTTCAAAAAGCAAAATGTCAATATCTATTGTTCTTGAAGAATAATGCCTCTCATTATCCCCTGTGCGACCAGCCTTGTCATCCCTCACTCTGCCAAGTTCTGTTTCTATCTTGAGCAATATTTTCAGCAAATCCCTCGGATCTAGATCAGTTTCAAGTCTTACCGCCATATTCAGGAACCACTCGTCTGCCTCGAATCCCCATGGCTCGCTTTCATATAATGATGATTTAACAATCTTTTTTGTGGAAAGCAGGCACAGTCTGTCAATTGCCAGTTGCAGTATTTTTACTTTATCTCCCTGGTTACTTCCCAGGAGTAGGTACACTTGGGACATTTATTCTATTTATTGCTAATGATTCTTTATAGAAAACCTAGTTCAAGCAGTGCCTCTTCGCTCATTCTGTTCCTGTCCCAAGGAGGGTCAAAGGTCAATTCTATTGCAACGTCCTCTATTGTAGGCACATCCGAAACAGCTTCATATACATCCTCCAGCAACTGATCTGCCATTGGACAGTTTGGAGCAGTAAGCGTCATCTTGATGAATGCTTTGTGGTTATCATCAACTTTGATTTCGTAAATAAGACCAAGGTCATAAACATTCACCGGTATCTCCGGGTCATGCACTTGTTTAAGTGCTATTACTATATTCTTCTCTACACTATTTTCGCTCATGGTTCTGAATTTTTATTTGTTTGCTGCAAATGCAAGAGCATAAAACTTTATCTGTCTTATCATTGATACCAATCCATTAGATCTGGAGGGAGAGAGGTTGTCCTGAAGGCCAATCTCCTTAATAAAGCTAAGATCTGCATCAATAATCTCCTTGGGGGTTCTTCCAGAAAAAACCCTTATTAACAACGAAATAATTCCTTTTGTGATTATCGCATCGCTGTCAGCAGTAAAATATATCCTTCCCTCTCTATAGTCCGCCGCTAGCCATACTCTTGATTGGCAACCTTTTATCAGATTGCTCTCCTGTCTGCCATTATCATTGATTATTGGCAGCGACTTACCTAGTTCAATTAAATATTCATACTTGTCGAGCCAATCTGTAAAGATTGAGAACTCTTCAATTATTTCTTGCTCCGCTTGTTTAATTGTTAACATTTATTCTTCTTATTTTCTTTTTAGTACATGTGTTTATATTAACTATAACTTCACAAATTATGAAAGCATCTTCAACGCTCTTTTCAATGAGTCAATAAAGTATTCCGACTCGCTCACAGTGTTGTACATAGCAAGCGATGCCCTAAGCATTCCTGTAACCCCGAATTTTGTCATCAGCGGTTCAGAGCACATCAAACCCGACCGTAAAGCAACTCCCATCTTGTCCATCAGCATAGCAAGGTCTGTTGGATGAACACCCTCAGCAGTGAATGAAAACAAAGAAATCTTATTGGCCGATGTTCCGAAAACCTTAACTCCATTGATAGATGACAAACTGTTTATGAGGTAATTGACTAGCTCTTCCTCATGGATTTTCAGAAAATCTCCGTCTATCGACCGGACAAATCTCACAGCCTCTCCCAACGCCGCGGCACCAATAAAGTTTGGTGTCCCGGCTTCGAATTTAAGAGGAAGGTCGGCATATGTTGTTTTGTTGAACGAAACTGTTCCTACCATATCACCTCCTCCTAGCCAGGGCGGCATACTCTCTAGTAGATCTTTTTTACCATAAAGAACTCCTATACCCGTGGGACCATATAGCTTATGACCAGAAAAAGCATAAAAATCACAATCTAGCTCCTGTACATCAACTTTGCAGTGAACAATTCCCTGGGCACCATCTATCATTACCGGTACTCCCTTTTTGTGAGCGGCTTCTATTAGCTCCTTAACAGGATTTACAATGCCCAAAACATTGGATATGTGAGCAACAGAAATAATCTTCACTTTATTGTCCAGTAACCCTTCCAGCTTCTCAACCATCCATTCACCGTTCTTGTCAACAGGGAGCACTCTTAACTCCGCCCCAACTCTTTCGCAGGCCATCTGCCATGGTACAATATTAGAGTGATGTTCTGCCTCTGTAACAATAACAGCATCTCCCTTTTTCAAGAATTTTTGGCAGAAACTATTGGCAACCAGATTAATGGACGCCGTAGTCCCCGACGTAAAAATCACCTCTTCTCTCTCCTTAGCATTTATAAACTTTCTGATATCCTCCCTTGCACCTTCGTACAACTCAGTTGTCCTGGCACTCAACTCGTGGACGGCCCGGTGGATGTTACCATTTACCCCAGAGTTCATCTTATCTGTCAACTCAATAACAGAGAGCGGCTTCTGGGCAGTAGCTCCGTTGTCGAAGTAAACAAGGCTTCTGTTGTTTACCTTCTGATCAAGAGCAGGAAACAGTTTACGTATGCTTTCAACATTTTTTATTGGTTCCATTAATTAATTGTATTTATTTGGATAGCGTAGTTTTGCAAAATTAACAAAACAAAGTTTCTGTTTCTATTTTAAAAAACATAAATTTGCCCTAATTGTTTATTTAACCTCTTATGTACGATTATATCAAAGGCACAATCACAGAACTTGGTCCAACCGAAGTTGTTTTGGAAACCGGTAATATAGGGTATAAAATACTGATTTCGCTTCAGACATACTCTACATTAAAGGCTGGTAGTGAGTCGAAATTATTTATATATCACCATCTTAGAGAGGACATTGAGCTTTTATTCGGCTTTTCCGACAAGGAGGAACGTTTTATTTTCTGTCTTCTGATAGAAGTTTCAGGAATCGGTCCAAACACTGCCCGAATGATGCTCTCTTCTATGTCTTCAGACGAAATAAGGAACGCAATAATTAGCGGAGACATTAACAAACTCAAAAGTATCAAGGGGATAGGCCTTAAGACAGCTCAAAGGATGCTCATAGAACTTAAAGACAAAATTGTAAAAGGAGGAAATTCAGCAGGAGCAACTTCTTTCGTTCTATCTGCCGGTTCTGCGCAACGCGAAGAGGCTACAACTGCCCTTGTACTGTTGGGATTTTCCAAACCAAATGTAGATAAAGTGATTGAATCTCTGCTCAAAGAGAGCCCGGGATACAAACTGGAAGAACTTATCAAGCTTGCACTAAAACGATTATAATATTAAATAATTTTAGTACATTTGCGAAAAATTTAATCATTTATATATGAATATTCCTGCAAATCTTAAGTACAGTAATGACCACGAGTGGGTAAAGGTAGAAGGTGACATCGCAACAGTAGGTATCACAGACTTTGCTCAAGGCCAATTAGGTGATATCGTGTTTGTTGATATCCAAACCGAAGGTGAAACCCTTGACAAAACAGAGGTTTTTGGTGCAATTGAAGCCGTAAAGACCGTTGCTGACGCCCTAATGCCGGTATCCGGCACAATAGTAGAGGTTAACTCCAATCTGGAGAATTCACCTGAGTCTGTTAACAAGGACCCTTATGGTGATGGTTGGATGGTAAAAATCAAAATGACTGATTTGTCAGAACTTGATACTCTTTTAGATGCGGTTGCATATAAGGCAATTTTGTAGTCTTTCGCAAATAGAAATTAAACAAAAACCCTTTGGACTCAAGCCAAAGGGTTTTTTTATTATATTTACACCACACAATTATTTATCCCTAATTCAGTAATTTATATGTTACATAGTTTTGGAAGTGACAATCACTCCGGGGTTGCGCCGGAAATTCTGGAAGCAATTATAAATGCAAACAAAGATTTTCAGGTTGCTTATGGAGAAGATGATATAACAAAAGCGGCCACGTTTCTTTTTAAGGAACAACTTGGAGAAAGTGCCGAAGCATTTTTTGTTTTTAATGGCACAGGAGCAAATATCCTTGCGCTTAAAGCTATGACTAACAGCTATAATGCTATTGTATGTCCAGATACTGCCCATATTAACTGCGACGAGTGTGCTGCGCCTGAGAAGATGACCGGGTGCAAACTTATTCCAATTCCTTCTAAAGATGGCAAGGTTTCTCCTGAAGATGTTAAAAAAGAGCTTAAAGGTTTTGGTTTTCAGCATCATGCGCAAGTGAAGGTCCTTTCTATATCACAACCTACCGAGCTTGGTACCCTTTATACTCCTAAAGAGATAAAGGAACTGGCAGATTTGATGCATGAGAACAACTGCCTCCTTCATATGGACGGGTCGAGAATCTCGAACGCATCTGCTTCTCTTAATATGCCAATTAAAGAATTTACAGCAGACCTTGGTGTGGATGCACTCTCTTTTGGGGGGACAAAAAACGGATTACTAATTGGTGAAGCTGTTGTTTTTTTCAGGAAAGAATTGGCAGAGAACTTTCTATATATCAGAAAGCAGGCAGCACAGTTATATTCTAAAAACAGATTCATTGCCGCTCAGTTTGTTGAGTTTCTGTCAGGAGGCTTAAACATAAAACTTGCAAACCAATCAAATAGTATAGCTAAATATCTTGAGAGCGAACTTAAGTCTATTCCACAAATCAGAATCAGCAGACCAGTTGAGACAAATGCTGTATTTGCTTATCTTCCTTTCGATTTATGCAAAAAATTACAGGAAAAGCATTACTTCTATATTTGGGACGATACTACAACAGAGGTACGTTGGATGTGTTCTTTCAATACAAGAAAAGATGATATAGATTCTTTTATACGTGATATCAAGACACTAGTGATAAACAATAACTAAACAAACTATAATTATGGAAGTAACCAGAGTTTTTGATCTCCTTGAGAGGCTCAAGGAACAGTTTCCAAAAGATGATATTCTAAGCAGAAGAGTTAATGGCAAATGGATAAAATATTCTGTAGATGACTATTGCCGGTATTCACACACACTTGCACATGCTTTTCTTGACCTTGGTCTCCAACCCTTGGATAAAGTAATTACCATATGCAGCAACAGACCAGAATGGAACTTTATTGACATGGGACTATCGCTTGCACACATGGTTCATGTTCCTGTTTATACAACTTTAAGTAACGACGATTATAAACACATTTTTTCTCACAGCGATGCTAAGATCATTTTTGCCGGCGGTGATGCTATATTGAAAAAAATAGCCCCCATTATAGCAAAGATGGATACTCCGATTGAAATTTACACAATGGATGCTGTCCCTGGTTATAAGTGTATCGATGAACTTTATAAGCGAGGAGAGGAAAAAGCATCGGTTTATGCTCCAGTAGTGGAAGAGAACAAAAAGACTATCAGCGAAAACGATCTAGCTACAATAATTTACACCTCAGGTACAACGGGAACCCCAAAAGGGGTCATGCTATCGCATAAGAACCTGGTATTTAATTTTATAGGCACAGCCATACAACAAATCAGGGACTACAGACATAAAATGCTAAGTTTTCTTCCTCTTTGCCACATATACGAAAGAGGCATGAATTACGACTATCAATATGTTGGAATTAGTATTTATTATGCTGAGAGCCTTGCAACTATCGCTAGTGACCTTGCTGATTGCCATGCTGACGGATTTTGTGCCGTTCCTCGTGTTCTCGAAATGATGTTCAACAAACTGGAGGCAGCAGGAAAGGACCTTAAGGGAATAAAAAAAGTTATTTATTACTGGGCATTCGGCTTAGCCTGCAAATATGACTATACAAAAAACGGAACACTCTATAATATGATGTATAGTCTTGCAGATAAACTGGTATACAGCAAATGGAGAGCTAAACTAGGCGGAAAAGAGATGCTAATTGTTTCTGGCGGTTCAGCTATTCAAGCAAAGATAATACGTCTTTTTACGGCAGCAAAGATGTATATATTTGAAGGTTACGGGATGACAGAGGCATCTCCGGTTATTGCAGTCAACAATCCTAAAGAGATGATTATAAAAATCGGCACTGTTGGTAAAGCAATGGAAGGCACAGAAATGATGATAGCAGAGGACGGAGAAATCTTAAGCCGTGGTCCTCATATTATGATGGGATACTACAAAGACCCCGAGTATACAAAAACTGTTATCGACAATGACGGATGGCTGCATACCGGAGATATAGGAGTTATGGTAGATAAGATATTCCTTAAAATTACCGACAGGAAGAAGGAGATTTTTAAGCTTTCAGCTGGAAAATATGTGGCCCCACAGGTTATTGAGAATATGCTGAAAGAGTCGTCATATATAGAAAACTGCATGGTAGTGGGCGAAAATCAGAAATTTGCTTCAGCGTTAATTATTCCTTCGTTTAACAGATTGCATTTCTGGGCAGCAAAGCACAAAGTACACTTCACAGATAATGATGATTTAATTAAAAATCCTGAAGTACAAAAGAAAATTGTACGAGAAATTGATGCTGTCAATCAAAAACTTGCTGCTCACGAGCAAATCAGAAGACCAAAATTGATAAATGATGAGTGGACTCCATTAAATGATATGCTATCACAAACTCTAAAATTAAAGCGCAGCAAAATAAAGGCAAAATATGCCGATCAAATTAACGATATTTATAAGTACGACAGCTAGATGACCATCCGTTTAGCCACCAATAAAGACTCTGAACATATATTTAAGATATGGCACGCTTGTTTCACTGATGATCAGGCATATATAATGACCTATCTTAAGTATTGCCTCCCTCATACTAAAACCTGGGTCCTGGGGGTTGGAAATGGCGAATTTGTTTCGTGTCTTTCAATCATTCCATCATATTTTGTATTAAATTCTAAAATTATAAGAGGTGGTTACCTCTATGCTGTGGGAACTTTACCAGAGCATAGAGGTAATTCGTACTCAAAATTATTAATGGAATCAGCAATAAAAGAATGCAAGAAAGATGGCCTTTCGTATCTTCTGGTTAAGCCCGCCACAGAATCGCTGTTTGACTTATACAAACGAGCATCTTTTGAAAATGTCCTTTATAAAAGCACAACAATCATATTTGCAAAATATCACGAATCAATCCCATATAATATAACGTCATTATCACCCATAGAAGCTTCAGATCTCTACACACTCAGGCAGGATTCTTTGGCAGAGACATCTTTTCTTTGGCCAGAAAAGATACTTGAGTACGCAATTATTGAAGCAATAAGTAGATCGGGGTCATGCAAAAAGTTTGAAATACGAGGCACTGAAACTCCGGCCTTGATTTATTATATTGCATATCCAGCAGAGCAAAACATAAAAAGGATACAAGTTCTGGAGACAAATGCCAGAAATTCTTTAGAAATTGAATGTTTAGTCTCAGTAATTAAATCCGAGTACCCCATAACCGAGGAGATAGAGATTGAGTCTTCTTGCGATATCCTTTCAAAAAACAATAAATCGGTAAGTAGATCGGCACTTTTACTGCCTTTTCACAAAGAACTGTCCTCCTATATGGAAAAATTACACCTCTCTCTACCCATGGAATAACGCCCAAGGTTCCTCGTGGAACATCCCCTATCTTCCAAAACAGACAAGCAATACAGAAATGTCGGATGGCGAAACGCCAGGAATCCGCGATGCCTGCGAAATGTTTTTTGGCCTGTGCTTCTCTAATTTCTGTCTTGACTCAATTGATAGCGATTTAAGGGAGGCGAAGTCGTAGTTTTCTGGAATAATCACATCTTCAAGCTTGAGAATTTTATCTGCAATTCTCTTTTCTCTTTCTATATATCCCCTATACTTGATCAATATTTCTGCAGATTCAATAATTTCTTTTATCGACAATGTCGCCGAAGTTGATTTATTCCGATAAATGTCTGCCTCGTAAGGTAGTTTAAATGCATCTTTCACCCCAGGAAACATTTCACACAAATTATCCGCTATAGTCTGGTAGGCGCTTTCCCCAGAGTTATCTGTTCCTGATATCAGACTAACGCCCCTCATAAAATCGCTCTCTAGAGAAGAGCTCCCAACTTGCTCACCTTGTTGAATATAGTTGAAATAAGTTTCACGTGGAACAATTTTAAGAATATCAAGTATGTCAACATGTGGCCGGCTTAAGACATCTGAAATCTTCTTTTTTTGCATGATTCCGGATGTGTTCTTTTCATTGAGATATGTATTTATTTCTTCCGGAAGTAAGGAAGACTTATCCAGAAAATCTGTTAGTACATTTATTGCCTTATATTTTTTTGTCAATAAGTCCAATCGTTCACTAGAGGCCAGTCCAATTTCATGTGCAAGACCTGTAAGCCGAAGGTCAGCATTATCTTGTCTTAATAAAATTCTATATTCTGCTCTAGAAGTAAACATTCTATAAGGTTCATCTACTCCCTTTGTAACGAGGTCGTCAATAAGAACACCAATGTATGCCTGGTCTCTCCTTAGAACAAAAGGATCTTTCCCCCAAATTTTTAGGTGTGCATTTATCCCCGCCATTAACCCCTGTGCCGCAGCCTCCTCATATCCTGTAGTTCCGTTAACTTGACCTGCAAAATAAAGTCCGGATATGTTTTTTAATTCAAGTGTATGATATAGCTGTGTTGGGGGAAAATAATCATACTCGACAGCATATGCTGGTCTGTATATCACAACACTCTCAAATCCTGGAATTGCTCTTAGAGCCTCATATTGTATGTCTAAAGGAAGTGATGATGAAAAGCCTTGCAAATAATACTCGTTTGTATTCCATCCTTCTGGTTCAAGAAATAGTTGGTGCGAAATTTTATCAGAAAATGTTTTTAATTTATCTTCAATGCTCGGACAATATCTAGGCCCCCTTCCTGTGATCTTTCCAGAAAATAGTGGCGATAATTCAAATCCCTTTTTAAGTATTTCGTGCACATTCTGGTTAGTATGCACCATATAACAACACATCTGTTTTACACTTCCCTGAATAGGAGATGGTATATTAAGAAAAGAAAACTTTTCCGGAACATTATCTCCTTGCTGTATCTGGAGCTTAGTAAGGTCTATTGACCGGGCATCTAATCGTGGAGGGGTTCCAGTCTTCATCTTATCAACTACAACTCCCTTGCTTATAAGTTGTTCCGACAGGTTCAAGGATGGTAATTCACCTATCCTTCCACCAACTATAGAATTTTGTCCTACAAACAATTTACCATTCAGAAAGGTTCCCGCTGTCAAGATTACGGCTTTTGCTAAAAAGGTTGCACCAAGCGATGTTTTGACACCGGTTATTTTTTCGTCTTCAAAAGTAAATCCGGTTACAGTATCCTGCCATATGTTCAGATTATTTGTGTGCTCCAGAAGGAATCTCCAGTTAAGAGAAAAATGTTGCCGGTCACATTGTGCCCTTGGGCTCCACATTGCCGGACCCTTTGATCTGTTAAGCATTCTGAATTGCAGGGTACTAGCGTCGGTTATAAGTCCTGTATAACCACCAAGCGCATCTATCTCCCTTACTATTTGTCCCTTTGCTATTCCTCCTATCGCAGGATTACATGACATTTGAGCAATTTTCCCCATGTCCATAGTCAATAAAAGAACATGGGACCCCAATTTTGCAGCAGCATGAGCCGCTTCACAACCTGCATGCCCCGCTCCTATTACAATCACGTCGTAACTATCAGTCATTAAGCTCTTTTTTATTCAAATAAAAATCTTCTTTCTCCCTCATAAACTGCTTTTGAGTCTTTGTCTTGTCTTTATAACCAATTAAGTGTAACACACCATGAATTATCACACGGTTAAGCTCTTTTGAGAAATCTTGTTTGTAAAATTCCGAATTAGCCCTTACAGTATCTATGCTAATGAAAATATCTCCGGAAATGATTTTTTCTGTAGAGTAATCAAAAGTAATTACGTCAGTTAAGTAGTCGTGCGAAAGAAATTTCTTATTTATCTCCAGTAGATACTCGTCTGAACAGAAGACTACAGATATGTCACCGGTTGTTTCCTTACAATCGTCTTTTTCTTTGTTGGATATACGGCTCTCATCATGAATTACCGATTTGATCCAGTTTGTACAGATACGCCTTTTTCGAAAGTGAAATTTAGTTCCTTCTCTTAAATAACTAATCATTTTTTTTCATCTCCTCAAGCTGGTCCCAGTATTCTATAGCTCTCCTTGTATGTGGTATAACAATCGATCCCCCAACAAGGTTCGCAACGGAAAAAATCTCGAATACCTGTTCCCTTGTTACTTGCAATTCAAAACATTTCTCAATGTGATACTTTACACAGTCGTCACATCTCAGAACTAAAGAAGCAACCAGTCCCAGCATCTCTTTCGTCTGAGCAGACAGGGCCCCGTCCTCGTATGTGCGCGTGTCTAAATTGAAGAAGCGCTTGAAAAATAAATTGTCCGAATCAAGGATAATTTTATTCATTTTGGCACGATATGTGCGGAAATTGGTAATCGATTCCATGGGAATTTTAATTTTGATGCAAAATTACAAAAATATATAAATTAATACTTTAAAAAATTATGGCTAAAATAACTGTCATTGGTGCTGGAAATGTTGGAGCAACGTGCGTAAATGCTATGAATATGATGCAGTTTGCCGGAGAGATTGTATTGCTCGACATCAAGCCAGGTATAGCAGAGGGGAAAGCTATTGACATGATGCAAACAGCAAAGCTGTTGAGGTTTGACACAAAAATTACAGGAGTAACAAATAATTATGAAGCAACTGCCAAATCTGCAGTTGTTGTTATTACATCCGGCATTCCCCGTAAGCCTGGCATGACACGCGAGGAACTGATAGGAACAAACGCTGCCATAGTTAGTGAGGTTGTGGAAAATGCTCTTAAATATTCTCCTAATGCAGTTATTGTTATGATTTCAAATCCTATGGATACCATGACTTACCTTACTGTCAAAACTCATAATTTATTAAAGAACAAGGTGATAGGGATGGGTGGAATATTAGATAGTAACCGCTTTGTATATTATCTTAAAAAAGCTCTGGATGCACCTGCCAGCGATGTTGCCGGAATGGTTATCGGTGGCCATGGTGATACTACAATGATACCTCTTACAAGATTTGCTAATTTAAGGGGCATTCCAGTAAGTGAACTTGTTTCTAAAGCGGCCCTCGATAAGGTTGCGCAAGAAACAATGGTCGGCGGAGCAACTCTTACAAAGCATCTTGGCACATCTGCCTGGTATGCTCCAGGTGCTGCTGCTGCGGCCCTTGTAAGATCTATTGTCCTGGATGAAAAGAAAATTTATCCATGTAGCGTTTTGCTAGAAGGTGAGTATGGCCAGAGCGACATTTGCCTTGGCGTTCCTGTTGTTGTTGGTAGAAAAGGTTGGGAAAGGATTGTTCAGCTTAACCTTAATGATGAAGAAAAACTACTCTTCAGTCAAAGCGCCGATTCAGTAAGGTCAACTAATCAGGTACTTAACGAGTTGAATCTTATTTAGGAGATAATAAATATATTTCTCATCTTTGCAGACCCAAAGGTAAGGGGTATTAGCTCAGTTGGCTAGAGCGCTTGCATGGCATGCAAGAGGTCATCGGTTCGACTCCGATATGCTCCACAAAAAGTTTTTAACAATTTAACAGAATTTTATCTGCCTTATTTACTTGCACTTAGAGTTATTATTTAAAAGTTTATCCACAATTACTTTTGGCTAATAATTATTTCTTACTATTTTTACATTCTGATAAACATCTGTACACACATTAAGTTATGGAAATAAAGAAAACTATTAAGGCAAACCTAGAAAACAAGAAATTTCTATTCAGAGAGATTGGTCTGGTATTGACATTGGCCGTAGTACTATTTGCTTTTGAATGGAAAACCTATGAAAAAACTGCCTCTACCCTTGAGAATGAAAACGCAGTAACAATTGAGGACGAAATGATTCCTATTACCACAGAAACTCCTCCTCCTCCTCCTGAAATGCCTAAAATTCCTGTTGTATCTGACGTTATCGAAATCGTAGACGACGACATGAAATTGTCTAACGACCTTGTTATAAGCACAGAAGACAATAGCAAGCTTGGTGTTGAAATTAAAGAATATGTAAAAGGTGGTAAAGAAGAGGTTATTGAGGAAGAAGAAATTCCTTTCACAATTGTAGAAGAAAAACCTTCTTTCCAGGGTGGTGACGAAAACACATTTACCAAATGGGTGTTTGACAGACTAGTGTATCCTGAGATTGCCAAGGAAAACGGCGTTCAAGGCCGCGTAATCCTTCAGTTCCTTGTAGGTACTGATGGAAGCGTCAGTGACGTTAAAGTTGTCAGAGGTGTTGATGCATCTCTCGATAAGGAAGCTCAGCGCGTTGTTGCATCTTCGCCTAAATGGAAACCGGGAAGACAGAGAAACAAACCTGTAAAGGTTCGCTACACTTTCCCTGTGATATTCCAATTGAGATAACACAAACATAAAAATGAACGGATAAAGGCTGCCTCATTTGAAGCAGCCTTTTCTGTAGTTAAAAGAGTGAGTTAATAGTATGGAAAAAACCGTTTTTGTAGGAGTTATCAGGCAAAATGATGACGAACAAAAGGTTAAGGAATATCTTGATGAACTTGAATTTCTTGCTGAAACCGCCGGGGCTTTTGGCGAAAAGAGGTTTATTCAGAGACTTGACAAACCAAATCCAAAGACATATATAGGAGCCGGAAAGCTCGAAGAGATAAAAGCTTACATAAAAGAACACGAAATTGACCTTGTCATTTTTGATGACGAGCTTACTCCTTCACAGCTGAGAAATATTGAGAAAGATCTTGAATGTCGTATACTAGACAGAACAAATCTTATTTTAGACATCTTTGCTCAAAGGGCTAAGACAGCATATGCAAAGACTCAGGTTGAACTGGCTCAGTATCAATATCTGCTGCCGAGATTAACCGGTATGTGGACACACCTTGAGCGTCAGCGTGGTGGTATTGGAATGAGGGGGCCGGGAGAGAGTCAGATTGAGACAGACAGACGTATTATCCTTGATAAAATAAGTCGCCTTAAGGAACAGCTTAAGAAAATTGACCGTCAGATGTCTGCTCAAAGAGGCAACAGGGGTAACATGGTAAGGATTTCCCTTGTAGGATATACAAATGTTGGGAAAAGCACACTTATGAACCTTCTTGCAAAGAGCGACGTTTTTGCAGAAAACAAGCTTTTTGCCACTCTTGACACAACTGTCAGAAAGGTTGTAATTGAAAATGTCCCATTCTTGCTTAGCGATACCGTAGGATTTATACGTAAACTCCCACATCAGCTTGTTGAATCATTCAAAAGCACTCTGGACGAAGTACGTGAAGCTGACATACTGATGCATGTTGTTGATATTTCTCACCCTAATTTTGAGGAACAGATAAAAGTTGTTCACGAAACCCTTACAGAGATAGGCGCCAAAGAGAAGCCCCTTTTTCTCGTTTTTAACAAGGTCGACCTTTTTAAGTACATCCCGCAGGACGAGTATGATTTAGGGCCTAAAAAGCGCGAAAATTACAGTTTAAACGAGCTTAAGAACTCCTGGATGGGAAAAGAGAATGACCCGTGCATATTTATCTCTGCAAAAGAGAAGATTCAGATAGACAAACTCAGGAACGACCTTTACAAAATGGTAGCCGAAATTCATGCCGGAAGATACCCTTTTGATACGTTTCTTTGGTAAAACCTTTATTGGTCAGCTTTTGCCTTCTGATTTCTTTTAAGCTCCCCAATAATTCTTTTAACAGGCAGCTCCTCTACGACTCTGTCTTTGTACCCTTTCATGGTTTTTGCCACGAATAATGAGTTGAGCAAAGCCTCTTCAGTTGCCTCTATTGTAGCAAGGAAAAGTGGAGAAAGTGACTCATTATGAAGCTCCTTAGGTGTATAATAGTCCGATTTCTCATCTATCAGGTTTTCTTTTGCTACCGATAGTGCAATAACATAGTCTCCGCTCCCGTTTGATGCTATACCTCCTGTTTTCGCAAGTCCCATAATCGCTCTTTTTGCAAGCCTCTCCAGGTTTCGTGAAGTAATTGGAGCATCGGTTATTACAACCATCATGCATGATCCGTCTGCACTTCCGGAAATATCATTCTTGTAATCAAACTTTCCTAATAGTCTGCCCGCCTGCACTCCTGCAACTTCCATAACTCCCCCATAGTTAGATTGGACAAGCACTCCAACTGTATAACCTCCGAGCGACTCCGGAAGAACTCTTGAAGATGTACCTATCCCCCCCTTAAAGCCAAAACATATTGTACCTGTTCCTGCACCTACGCCCCCCTCTTCTACTCTGCCGTCCTTTGCGTTTTCAATTGCCTTAAGAACATGTTCAGGTTTGATGTAACGTGCTCTTATATTGTTTAATCCACCATCATTTGTTTCACCGACTATGCCATTGACAGATCCTATATTGGAATTCCCTTCCTGCATTAAGGTATAACTAATCAAAGCGTCAAGTCCTGCAGCAATGCTGAGAGTGTTTGTGAGTATTACCGGAGTTTCTATGTTTCCCAGTTCTTTTACCTGAGTGTACCCCGCTAGTTTTCCGAATCCATTTCCTACATAAATTGCTGCCGGAACCTTTTTTCTGAATAAATTACCTTCATGTGGAATAATAGCTGTAACACCAGTCCTTACGTCACTACCCTCTATTAGTGTGACCTGCCCTACTTTAACTCCATTTACATCGGTTATGGCGTTGTTCTTACCTGTCTTGAATACACCTATCTCAACTCCGTAGTCTCTTACCCTCTCCTGTGCTGTCAGTTGAGTAAAAAATGATAACATGGCTAAAAATAAAAGCTTTTTCATATTTCCAGATTCAAAAATTCAAGGACTCTTTTTTGAACTATCTCTGTTTCCTCCAGAAAACCATTATGGCCGGAGTGCTCAAGGATGAGCTTTTGTGCATCAGGAAGTTCTTTAATCAATAAATTTGCTTTCTCCTCAGGTATATGGAAGTCGTGTTTACCAAGCACCAGGAGGAACGGGGATGTATACTTTTTTAAAAATTCAAGATTATCTTCCCTTGTCATTAGCCCTTCCAATGTGGCAACTACTCCCTCGGGGTCATGTGTCTCTGTAAGTTCAATAATTTCATGTATCTTCTCGTCCATTCTGCGAAGGTTCTGGTGTGCAAACATTTTAGGGATTCCCATCTTTGCTATGGCTTGAAGCTTTGATTTATTTATCAGTGCAATCTCTCTCCTTCTGTCGATCCTTTTCTCTTCTGAGTCGGCATGGGGACCTGAATGCATCAAAATAAGCGATGTAAACCTTTCAGGATATCTTTTTACTGCTTCAATTGCAATATAACCTCCCATTGAGTGGCCAATAATGCATGCTGTCTCTACTTTACATATATCCATGACCTCTTTTGCCACATCTGCAGAAAATTCCATACTGTTGCTGGTTTTGTGCGAGCCCGAAAGTCCATGCCCGGGAAGGTCAATCGAAATTACCCTTATTTTGGGTAAGAGCTTTGCTGTGAAGTCGTCCCAGACATAAAGCGTCTCAAGGTACCCATGCAGAAGAAGTATCGTAACCTCACCTTTCTTACTGTCCGAAATATGGACAGGGATTCCTTTACAGGTTGCAAAAAATTCCATTTGTTTTTTATTTTTTACAAATTTAATAGTAATTGGAGTTATTTTTATATTTTTGTGGACTAACCCAGACCTGAAATTTATTAATTGACAAAACTATTTAAAATGAAATTAACAAAATTCCTGTCTATTGTTGCATTTGCAATTATCGTCCTTTCTATTTCCGGTTGCAATAAAGAACCTGAACCAATTGTTCTTACAGGTTCGTGGCAGTTAGATTCCTCCTCTACTTTTCTTCAGATTTTTTACAATCCAACATTCGCTTCCGAGAATCCGAGAGCAATTCAATTTCTTAAAGATAACAAAGAAAAGATATTAAAAGAGATAAAAAAACCGGAAATTATACAATTCGTAGCTCCCAATACTGTCAATTTCGTTTATAAGAATTCTTCGGCACCAACGGTGACAGGAACTTTTGAACAATTTGAGATATACGTAAGTATTAAAAACTCCATTTTCCCTAATGGTCTTACCGGAGCTTCTAACAATCAGAAGCTTGAAATATATTACGATAAGACATATATGCTGGGCATTCTCAATTCCATTCTTACTCCTGAGGATGATTCTCAGGAGACATTTTCGACACTTATTGAGGAGTTTGACGGCGTTGGCGTTTATGTAAGAGCCAAATTATAGTAGCTTTTTCAGTCCTTTAATTTTGCGAGAAGAAACTCCCTGTTCAAACGAGCAATATGTGCAACTGAGATACTCTTTGGGCATTCCATTTCACAAGCACGTGTATTCGTACATGCGCCAAAACCAAGTTCATCCATTTTCGCCACCATTGCCTTGGCTCTACGGGCGCCCTCTATCTTACCTTGTGGTAAAAGTGCCAATGAGCTTACCCTTGCCGAAACAAACAACATTGCCGATCCATTTTTACATGTAGCTATACATGCTCCACAACCTACACAGGCTGCTGCATCCATGCTTTCTTCGGCACTGTCTCTTGGGATTGGAATTGAGTTTGCGTCTGGAACTCCTCCCGTATTGACTGATACATATCCTCCTGCCTGCAAGATAAGATCTAATGCTCCTCTGTTTACAACAAGATCCCTTATGACAGGCATTCCGGCTGAGCGCCATGGTTCAATGGTAATAGTGTCTCCATCTTTGAATTTGCGCATATGCAACTGACAGGTTGTTACTTCATTATCCGGACCATGAGGGCGTCCGTTTATGTATAGTGAACACATCCCACATATTCCTTCACGGCAGTCATGGTCAAATGCAACAGGATCTGTGCTTTTACAGCCTTTATTTACAGCTACCGGGTCGTTCCCTTCCCTTATAAGCTGCTCATTAAGTATATCCATCATCTCAAGAAACGATGAGTCCGGCGAGATATTACTAACCTTATACGTTTCGAAACAACCCTTCTCTTTTGCGCTTTTCTGGCGCCATACTTTTAATGTTAAGTCCATAATGAAAATGCTCCTTAATCTTTATAGTTTCTTGTAGCGATTTTAATATTCTCGTATTTGAGTGGCTCTTTGTGTTTTACTGGCTCCTTTCCCTCTCCTTTGTATTCCCATGTGCTCACATACATGAAATTTTCATCATCTCGAAGAGTCTCTCCATCTTCGGTCTGCATCTCTTCTCGGAAGTGACCTCCGCAGGATTCGTTGCGAAGAAGTGCGTCCATTGCCATAAGTTCTCCCATCTCAATAAAGTCTGCAACTCTAAGTGCTTTCTCTACCTCCTGGTTAAACTCACTATTTTCTCCCGGAACATATACATTTTTCCAGAACTCAGATCTAAGCTCCCTTATCTCATTAATTGCTTTTTCCAGACCCTTTTCGTTTCTGGCCATACCAACATAGTCCCACATAATGTGGCCAAGTTTTTTATGGAAATAATCTACCGGTTCCTTACCTTTGACAGCAAAGAGTTTAGTAATTTTCTCATTTACTGCTTTTTCTGCTTCAGCAAAAGCAGGATGGTTTACATCAGTTTTTGGAGCTTGTATCTTGCCTGCAAGAAAATCACCTATAGTATATGGCAGGATAAAGTATCCGTCGGCCAATCCCTGCATGAGAGCAGATGCTCCAAGACGGTTTCCTCCATGGTCACTGAAGTTTGCCTCACCAATGGCAAATAATCCGGGAATTGTTGTCTGAAGGTTGTAGTCTACCCATATTCCTCCCATTGTATAATGGATTGCCGGATAAATCATCATTGGCTCTTTGTATGGATCTACATCTGTTATCTTCTCATACATCTGGAAAAGATTTCCGTACCGCTCTGCAATAACATGCTTGCCAAGCCTTTCAATTGATGTTTTAAAGTCGAGAAATACAGCTAGTCCTGTCTCATTTACACCAAAACCGGCATCACACCTCTCCTTTGCTGCCCTTGATGCTACGTCTCTTGGTACCAGGTTCCCGAAGGCCGGGTAGCGACGCTCCAGGTAATAATCCCTGTCCACTTCAGGTATCTGAGAAGCCATAATCTTTTTGGCCCTTATTTTCTCAACATCCTCTTTTTTCTTTGGAACCCAAATTCTTCCATCATTCCTAAGCGATTCACTCATAAGGGTAAGCTTCGACTGCTGCTCTCCATGTACAGGAATACATGTAGGATGGATCTGTGCAAAACACGGATTTCCGAAGAAAGCACCCTTTTTGTAGCATTGCCATGCTGCAGAACCATTACTGTTCATTGCATTGGTAGACAGAAAGAAAACATTTCCGTAACCACCTGTGGCAATAACTACTGCATGAGCACCATGTCTTTCAATCTCGCCTGTAACCAGATTTCTGGCAATTATTCCTTTTGCCTCACCATCTATAAGTACCAGGTCAAGCATCTCGTGACGAGTGTATGATTTAACACTGCCCAAGTGTATCTGGCGGTTAAGTGCAGCATATGCTCCCAAAAGTAATTGCTGTCCGGTCTGACCCCTTGCATAAAATGTCCTGCTTACCTGAGCTCCTCCAAAGGAACGATTATCTAATAGTCCGCCATACTCTCTTGCAAATGGGACTCCCTGTGCAACACATTGATCTATAATTAAATTACTAACTTCTGCAAGACGATATACATTTGCCTCCCTGCTCCTGTAGTCACCACCTTTTATTGTATCATAAAAAAGTCTGTAAACCGAATCATTATCGTTCGGATAATTTTTTGCTGCATTTATTCCTCCTTGTGCTGCAATGGAATGAGCTCTTCTTGGAGAGTCGCTTATGCAAAAAACTTTTACATTGTAGCCAAGTTCTCCGAGTGAGGCAGCAGCTGAAGCTCCTCCCAACCCTGTGCCAATGACTATGATATCTAACTTACGTTTATTTCCCGGACTTACAACGCGAATATGAGCTTTGTGCTCTGTCCACTTGGAGGACAAGGGTCCTTCAGGGATTTTTGAAATTAGCTTTTCGGACATTATTTTGTATTTTAAAAAGTGCACAAAACTATGCAATTTAGAGAAGAATACCAATAATATCTCATTTTTTGTATCTTTATGGCTTGCTTAAAAACCTTTATATGAAAAAGATAGTATTTATATTTATTACCCTGTTTATTTCTTCTGTTTTAACTTGTTACGCTCAAGTCAGTATTATCCCAAAACCAAATAAAGTGGAGATGAGAGAGGGCTTTTTTCAACTTAATGAGAATTGCGTTGTTTTTTCTAATGAAAAGAGCTCTTCAAATATGGAATACCTGAGAAGCAAGCTAGTTAAAGCAACAAGTATCCCTTTTAATGTTGCTGAAAACCTACCGACGGCCAATTTTGTAAGTTTAGACTATTCTAAAGATTATAATATTGTAAATGAGGGCTATATACTCACTGTCACAACTTCCGGCATATCTATTCAGGCCTCCAGCAGCTCCGGTATTTTTTATGGAATACAATCATTATTGCAGCTCCTGCCTCCTGCCGTATATTCAGGCAGGACAAACGGGTTCGAAGAGTGGAGGGTTCCGGTGCTAAGGGTGGAAGATTCGCCAAGATTCACTTATCGAGGAGTAATGCTTGACGTATCAAGAACTTTCTTTGATGCAGAAATTGTAAAAAAATATATTGACTGGATGTCTTATCATAAGATTAATACATTTCACTGGCATCTTGCAGATGATAATGGATGGAGGGTTGAGATTAAAAAGTATCCGGAACTTACCAACAAGGGGGCATGGAGGGGTCCTGATGAGGTACTGGCTCCTTCTTATGGTTCTGGAAACAAAAGATATGGTGGTTTTTACTCGCAGAAGCAGATTAAGGAGATTGTGGCGTATGCAGCCGAAAGACATATTGAGATAATTCCAGAAATTGACCTTCCGGGACACAGTAAAGCGGTAACGGCCTCTTATCCCGAGGTTGGCTGCAATACAAGTGATAACAGCGAAAGCGTTAATGGCGAAGGAAGAAATGTTTGGTGCGTAGGGAAAGAGAAAAACTTCAAGATGCTTGACGACATTATAAAGGAGTTATCTAAGCTTTTTCCATCCAAATATATTCATGTCGGCGGCGACGAGGTCAACTATTCATCATGGAACTCTTGCCCATTATGCCAGGAGGTTATGTCTAAGGGAGGAATGGAGGAACCAGTTGAGCTTCTAAACTATTTTGTAAGAAGGATGGAAAAAATTGTTGAGAAACATGGCAAACATATGGCCGGGTGGGACGAAATTCTTGATGGGGGTATACTAAATTCCAATACAAGGGTTTATGCCTGGAGAAGCGTTGCTAAGGGTATTCAGTCGGCAAAAAAGGGACAGCCTACAATCATGATGCCAAGCCCTTTCTGCTATCTCGATATGAAACATACACCGGAGGAGAGGGGTCACAACTGGGCAGGTATTGTATCCATCGAAAAGAGCTACTCACTTGACCCGCTGGCATCAACTGAGTTGGCACCAAACGAGGCCAATCTTATTCTTGGTGTCCAGGGTGGGTTATGGACCGAATTACTCGCCAGACCAGCTAAATTTATTGATTATCAGACGTATCCTCGTTTATGTGCAATTTCTGAAGTAGGGTGGACAAAACAAGAGCTAAGAAGCTGGGAAGATTTTAATAAAAGGCTGACAAGAGATCATTTTGAGAGAATGAATCAGATGGGCATTGCTTTCAGGGTTCCTCCTCCGGTTGCAACATATAATAATGGCTCGGTAAAGGCAGAGGCTCCTTTTCCTTGGGCAGTTATAAGATATACCATGGATGAATCCAGCCCCTCTCCGTATTCTCCTGTATACAAAGGTGAGATATTTACCGATAAACCTCTTAACTTCAGATTTGCAACTTTTTATCACGATGAACTAAGAAGTGTTGTTGCAAAAGTATCAAATGTAGAATATGAATATCAGAAACCTGAATATGAAGTAGTGACTTCGATTCTTTTTAACAGAACCACTCCTGTGGAAAATCTTTACGACTACAAACAGAACACCTATGTAAAGACAGCGGGAAGACTAAAGGCGGGAGATTTCCTGACATATATGTTCAAGCAGCCGGTAAGTACGAAAAGGATAACTGTTGAGACAGGAATGCCCAATATCTCTTTCTACCCCGTAACACACGGATATGTAGAGTATTCCATTAATGGAACTGACTATATAAAAGGTGAAGATTTTGTAAACGGAACAGCAGTCATTTATCCTAAACAACCGGTTATATCTGTAAGGATACAGGTAACTGCTCCCAATGATGCTAATACTGCTGCATTCCAGGAACTTAAAATTGATTAATCGTCAGTTTTTTATATGCTGCATCAATAATCCTTGATGATTGTTCGTTAAGTTTTTCTATTTCATCGGTATTCAAGCCCTCTCTTCTCCATTTTTCAATAGAGGGCTGGTATAACCGACTCAACTGCTCTTCTGCCAGTTTAAGTTCCTGCATGTAGCCGGTCCCTCTACTATTATAGATAAGATTGAAATTCATATATTTACCACCATTACCTCTCTTTAAGGAGAATGTCTTATATTTAAGTCTAAGAGCCTGATCACAAGCAATTGCGTTTTGAGAATCCTTTGATCTCATTAGTACAGATGGTTGCTTTTCTCCTGCTTTTACCCAAAGAGGTACTGCCACTCCTGCTGGTGGATAGCCCAGAACGGTCCACATTGTTGTCATTTCCGGATCTTCTCCCGGTCTTACACCCTGCACTACAATTGAAGCAGTAGAGCTTTTTCTTGGTATGAAATCCTGGTCGACAACCCACCCATTGAATCTTTCAGGTGACTGGTCTGGTTTAAGTAAATCAAATCCTTGTAAAGAGTGATAAAAAGAACGTGATAGGTTGTTGAAAATCCATGCAGGAGTAATGGTCATGTGTGATGATTCTCTTGATATTATCTCCGTGGCTGTCTTATATCTGATATAACCCATACCTTCATTATATCTACCGGTATAAGAGAAGTTTGTATAAATCAGATAACCATCCGGAGCAACTTTAGGGTCATTTGCATCTACTTTTATAAACGAAGAGTTATTAGTTTCGTAGTATGCTGCTCCTCCTTCTGCATCTATAACTCCGAAATTTGCTTCAACTCCCATTGGTTTCTTGTGTTTCTTAAGGAAATTCTCAAAGTCTGCAAGGGTCTTACATTCCGACAAGGCTTCGAACATTATTACTCCTTCCTGATCTGCTTCCTTGACATCATCGTCCTTAAGATTATAAGAAGCAGTGTTCATTATTGAAAAACCTACGCTGTTTGTACCAATCCACACAACACCTGTTGAATCCGGACTATTCACCAATGCTATAAAGTTGTATTTTTTTCCTCTGAAATATTGAATTCTGTTATTATCTTCTCCGGTATCACGGTTTTTCCACAATAAGGGTCTTCCGTCCGGAGTGATCTTTCCAGTTATAATTGCAGATGTGCATGCCATTACTTCATTACTGTTTAAAACAATAAGAAAAGCCGCTATGAAAACAATGATAGTTTTCTTCATTATCTTGATATTTATAGTGTTATATAGAAAAAAGGGAAGAGTCATCTGGTATGGTGTTTCTACTTAAACCCAGATGTTTGTATGCCAGGTCAGTTACTTCTCTTCCTCTTGGGGTTCTGTGTATAAAACCTTCCATAATCAAAAAAGGTTCATAAACCTCCTCTATTGTGCCAATATCTTCACTTACAGCCGTTGCTATTGTGCTTACCCCTACCGGACCTCCCTTAAACTTATGGATAATTGTAGATAGTATTTTATTATCCATGAAATCAAGACCCCTTTTATCAATATTCAATGCATCCAATGCATATTTTGTAATATTCAGGTCAATATTTCCATCTCCTTTTACCTGTGCAAAATCCCTCACTCTTCTCAATAGTGAATTTGCTATTCTTGGAGTTCCCCTGCTTCTTCTGGCAATTTCCATTGCTGCCTCTTTTTGAATTCCTATATCCAATATTGATGCACTTCTTATAATTATTTTAAGAAGTACCTCTGCATCATAATATTCAAGATGAGATTGTATACCAAACCTCGCTCGTAAAGGAGAAGTTAAAAGGCCACTTCTGGTAGTAGCTCCTATTAGAGTGAAAGGATTAAGAGTAAGTTGTACCGATCTTGCCCCCGGGCCTTTATCAATCATAATATCTATACAAAAGTCTTCCATTGCAGAGTATAGATACTCTTCTACAACAGGGGCTAGCCTGTGAATTTCATCTATAAAAAGAACATCTCCTCTTTCAAGACCAGTTAGCAAACCAGCCAGATCTCCTGGTTTATCTAAAACTGGACCAGATGTAATTTTCATATTTACTCCTAGTTCATTAGCCACAATATGTGCCAGTGTTGTCTTTCCTAGCCCCGGTGGCCCATGAAGAAGAACGTGATCTAATGCTTCTCCTCTTATTTGAGCTGCTTTTACAAAAATCTTAAGGTTTTCTATAATTTTTTCCTGACCGGAAAATTCAGCAAAATCCTGTGGCCTTATTTGTCCTTCAAAATCTCTATCTTTGATTTCCTTGTCGTTATGAGGATCGAAACTTGCCATTTATCAACTGTATTAATTATTACAAATATAATTTAATCTTTTAATAATTATTTTGTTTTTAATATATGTTTGTTGATATGTTAATAACTAAAGATATTAACCGAAATATCATATTATGAACATAAATTAACATAGTTTTCAACAGAATGGATAATATGTAAATTGCTTTAAAGCAAGAAGTAAGAATGTTTATTTTGTAATTATAAACAACTGTTGAAAACTATTCTTTTCAATTTTCAACAAAAATTTCTTGTGGATAATTTTATGATAAAAAGATGGAAAAAAGGGGCTTGAAAATTAGGATAAGAAAAAATGGAAATTATATATAAATATTCTTCAATTTTTAAAAATTAGTTGTGCTTACTTCTTCACATTTTCTGAACGGAGTTATTAACATCTTTTCATACTTTATGTTAATAAGCTATCTTTGCCACCTGATTTATGAAAGATAAAATTTCTGAGAACGTTTTTGTAGAGCAAGAATCTAATAAAGAGCTTATTAATTGGATTAATGGCCCCTCTAAGGAACTTCTTGTTCTGGAAGGGTTATACTCATCTGCTAAGGCTCTTGCAATGGCATCGGCCATGCAGGATGGGTTGCATTTGGTACTTCTTAACAATAAAGAGGATGCTGCCTATTGCTCAAACGATCTCTGTAACCTCATGGATAAGGAGCAAGTATTCTTTCTGCCCAGTTCTTCTAACTTCAATTTAAAGAACAGTATAAAGGACTCTTCTCATCAGGTGCAGAGAACAGCAGCCATAAGGGCCATAAAATCATATCTGGACAGGGAAAAGAATAGCAGAAAGGTTGTTCTGGTTGGCTATCCACACTCACTTTCTGAACTTTTCCTTAATTCAAAAAAATTAAAATCGAGTATTTTAAGTATTTCAAGAGGTTATACTCTCTCTCATGAATTCATTAAGGAGACTCTCATTGCCTATTCATTTGAAAGAGTTGATTTTGTTGCAGAACCGGGACAGTTTGCATTAAGAGGCGGGCTCATTGACCTCTTCTCATTTTCTGACAACCGTCCGTGCAGAATTGACTTTTTCGGTAATACTGTGGAGAGTATAAAGTTCTTTGATATTGAAACACAAAGATCGACAGAAGAGGTAGAGACAATTGAAATTTACCCGAACATTTACGAGGGGAACGAAGCAGAGGAGATGGTTGATTACTTTTCTTTTACCAAAGGGGAGTCAATAGTATGGGTAACTGACTATGAGTTTTTTACACAACAGATTGCTCTTTTGAAGGAACATCAGAAGGAGGGTCAGGAGCTACTGGATAAAGAAGTATTTGTAAAAGGGCTGGAAAAACATAAAAGAGTATTTTTCGGACCTGTTTCAAAGGGATTGAAAGAACATGTGACGCTCTCCTATCATACAACACCACAGCCAACTTTTAATAAAAATTTTGAATTACTGGCCAAGGAGATATCAGACAAGACGTCTCTGGGCTATTCTGTATCAATTCTGAGCGACAACCCGAATCAGCTGGAGAGACTGCGTCAGATTTTTGAATCATTCGAGAAAATGAAGGTTGTTTTTGACACAAAAACCTTCACCTTGCACGAGGGATTCATCGACCATATTTCTAAGATATGCCTCTATACCGACCATCAGATTTTTGAGAGATACCACCGGGTTAAGACACAAAGATCGGTGGAAAAAAGTGAGAGGCTTACTATTAACGAATTGAATTCCTATCAGATAGGAGACTATATAGTACACATCGATCATGGAACGGGTCAGTTTGGAGGACTGGTAAAGACTCAGATAAATGGTAAGCAACAGGAGGCCATTAAGCTCATATACAAGGATGGTGACGTCATTTTTGTCTCTATTCACGGACTTCACAGAATATCAAGATATAAATCCAAGGATTCTGCTCCACCCAAAATATACAAGCTGGGCACAGGAACATGGCAGAAACTAAAGAGCCAGACAAAGTCGAAGGTAAAGGATATTGCAAAGGATCTTATTGATCTTTATGCAAAAAGAAGGGATGCTAAGGGATTTGCCTTCTCACATGACTCGTATATGCAAAACGAACTGGAAGCTTCCTTCATTTACGAAGACACACCAGACCAGATGAAAGCCACAAGGGCAATTAAAGAGGACATGGAGCAATCTTTTCCTATGGACAGGTTGATTTGCGGCGATGTTGGGTTCGGCAAAACGGAAATTGCAATAAGGGCCGCATTTAAGGCGGTTTCGGACAGTAAACAGGTGGCCTTGCTTGTTCCCACAACAATTCTGGCTTTGCAGCACTACAAGACCTTTAGCAGAAGACTCAGGGATTTCCCGTGTAACATAGAATATATAAGCAGATTAAAAGGGACAAATGCAATAAAGGAGATAATCCAGGATCTGGAAAAAGGAAAGATAGATATCATAATTGGTACCCACAGGCTCCTTAACAAAGAGATAAAATTCAAGGATCTGGGTCTTCTTATTATTGACGAAGAGCAGAAATTCGGGGTTGCAGCAAAAGAGAGACTGCGTCAGCTTAAGCTAGATGTGGATACTCTTACTCTTACAGCTACGCCAATACCAAGGACACTTCAGTTTTCACTGCTTGGTGCAAGAGATTTGTCTATTATAAATACTCCTCCGCCAAACAGGCTCCCTGTACAGACTGAGATAATAGATTTTAACGAAGAGAACATAAGGGACGCAATCAATTTTGAGGTAGACAGGGGAGGACAAGTGTTCTTTGTACATAACAGAGTGGAGGATATAAAGTCTGTTGAAGATATTGTGAAGAGGTTGTGCCCCGATGTAAAGACATGCATTGGACACGGACAGATGGAACCGACAGAACTGGAGAAGGTTACTCTGGACTTTATGGCAGGAGACTACGATGTTCTCATAGCGACTACAATTATTGAAAATGGTATTGACATACCTAATGCCAACACAATTATAATAAATCATGCTCAGAATTTTGGTCTTAGCGACCTACATCAGCTAAGGGGCAGGGTAGGGAGGTCGAACAACAAAGCCTTCTGCTATCTGATAGTCCCGCCTCTTATTTCTATTACTGAAGATGCAAGAAGAAGGCTCAGAGCCATAGAGACATTTTCTGATCTTGGCAGCGGCTTTAATATTGCCATGCAGGATCTGGATATAAGAGGAGCAGGAAATCTTCTGGGAGGAGAACAGAGCGGCTTTATTGCCGATATGGGTTTTGAAACATACCAGAGAATTCTGGCAGAGGCCTTCTCGGAGCTTAGGGAGGAGAGAGGAATTGAGGATACAAACGACAGAGGACAAAAAGATTATGAATATATTTCGGACTGTAGCATAGATACGGATCTTGAGATATTGATACCCGACGAGTATATTGGGATAACAGCAGAGAAGATAAGGCTTTACAAAGAACTGGATGCCATAACAGAGGAGAATGAACTGCTTCAGTTTCTGGATGCAATGAGAGACAGATTTGGACCAATTCCCGAACAAGTGACACAACTTGCCTATACAGTAAGATTAAGAAGGCTTGCTGTTGAACTGGGATTTGAAAAAATTGTCCTTAAAAACGGAATGATGCTTGCCTACTTTGTAAGCAATCAACTCTCGTCGTATTATAAATCTGCCCATTTTGCCAAAATAATGGAGTTTCTCCAAAAGCAGGCTAAGCGCTTCAGACTTAAGGAACAGAAAGACAAACTCTATATTACAGTTAATTCTGTTGAGAGCGTTGAAAAAGCATATAAAATATTTTTAGAGATGAAGTCCTGATAATTTATAACTTTGCAAATTGTGACTAACCTTATAATTGATATAGGAAATACATCCCTTAAAGCGGCATTTGCCGAGGGTATTGAGTTGGGGCAGACCCATAAATATCAGGGAGAGAATGTGTTGGAGTTTACTAAAGATCTTGCTTTAGTAAAGCGTCCGCATATATTGATAGTTTCTTCGGTAAGGCTCTTTGATGAAGCTTTTTACAAATCTCTTGAGAGTATTTGTGATAAACTGTTAGTTCTGAACGAAAAAACAGAGCTCCCCATAAAAAACAGATATTCAACACCGTCTACATTAGGTCCCGACAGGCTTGCTGCAGCAGTTGCCGCCTCTGACCTCTTTCCCGACAGGAGTTGCATTATATTTGATTTCGGTACAGCTTTGACTATAGATTTTTTAAGTAATAAAGGAGAATTTCTGGGGGGTAATATTTCACCTGGACTAAGAACAAGATTTAAAGCATTAAATCATTATACTCAACAACTTCCGTTGCTAGAAAATCCTTGCGAGGTTAACCCTTTGGGCAAGTCAACAAGAGACGCAATTGAGAGTGGTGTTGTTTTAGGTCTGATTTTTGAAGTTGAGGGTTATATAGGTCGTTATCCAGATCATATTTATATTTTTACCGGAGGAGATGCGATTTATTTTGCAGAAAAATTGAAAAGTTCCATATTTGTAGTTTACAATTTAGTGTTGATGGGTTTGGCCCGTATAGCAGATTACCATGCGAAATCTTAAAAAAATTCAGAAAGGAGTATTCTTAATTACTCTGCTTCTATTCAGTCAGCAAATTATTGCACAAAGTACTGATGCCTTAAACTCATTTACACCATACTCAATCTTCGGATTGGGCGACGTGTTACGACCGGGCACGGCCTATAACAAGGGAATGGGAGGTATAGGCGTAGGTGTCAGGGATAATCGCGTCATAAATTATCTAAATCCGGCTTCTGTTGTGGAGAGGGATACCTTGGCGTTCATGCTTGATTTTGGTCTGGAGCAGAAGAATTTTTATATGTCCGACAACAATACCAGATCGGCATACAATGCATTCAACATGCACCATCTGATACTGACTCTTCCAATCTACAAAAGATCTGCGCTTATTGTGGGAATCACACCATACAGCAGTGTCGGCTACAAATTTGAGCAGACCGAGACAGATCCTGCAATCATTGCAGAGATGGGAGATATCAAATATCAGAAATACGGTACCGGTGGAATAAACAGATTCTTTCTGGGTGGCTCAGTGAAGCTTTCCAAAAACTTGTCGCTTGGAGCCGAGGGTATATACTATTTTGGGACAATTGACAGATATTCAAATATTCTGTTCACATCTAACGCATCATCATACAGGAGCATAAAGACAGGCATGGACTATGTTGTAGGATCAATTTCCGGGAAACTTGGGCTGCAATATTCTCTTAAACTACCTAAAGACAAGAGTCTTACACTTGGCGCCACATACCTTCTCAACTCCAAAATGAGGGGTGACCTTACAAGGTATTCATTTGCCGTTAACAGCGCAGGAACGACAGATACTGTATCCTTTAACTCGTCAACCCAAACGGAAATAGAAATACCATCGGAGATAGCTCTGGGTGCGTCACTCAGAAAAACAGACAAATGGATGATTGGAGCAGACTTTGTAAGGCAGGACTGGAGAAATGCCTCTTTCACCGCTACGCCGGGAGTGAATTTTGCTCCCTCTCTCAGCAATACTTTTAAATTCGGATTTGAATTCACACCAAACAGATACGACGTAAGATATTATTTCAGAAGGGTAACTTACAAGGGAGGAGCATACTATGAACAATCATATATGAGCTTGGGTGGCCATCAGGTTAACTCTGCGGGATTGACGCTGGGAGCAAGCTTCCCAATCTTCAGATTGCATAACTCGTTAGGAGTGGCCGTTGACATGGGTCAGAGGGGAAGCATTAAAAACAATATGGTAAGAGAAAGATATCTTATGTTTGTAGTAAACATAAGCCTGTTTGACCCGTCTTGGTTCAAAAAATATAAATACGATTAATTAGTAATAAACATACAGTATTAATATTCAATTTTATGAAGAAAGCAACCATTTTATTTGTAATAGCTATCATGACATTTGGGATGTCAACCGGCTATGCTCAACCAGGCAAATATGGCAACGGTAAAGATAGTGTAGAGTGTAAAAACAGCCTGAGTTTCTATAATGATTACATGAAACAAGGGAATTTAATTGAGGCCACTCCTCTCTGGAGAGAAGCCTTAAGACTCTGCCCTCCGGGGATTAGTGCAAGATTATATCAGCACGGAGAGAAGATATTCAAGTACCTTATTGAGAAAAACAAAAGTAACCCACAATTAAAAAGTAAGCTTATAGACTCTTTGTTCTTAATGTATGACCTTAGAACACAATATTTTCCTCAATACACTATAGGCGCTCAGACTAACAAGGCGTTTGATATGTTTGGATATTTGGGAGACAAAAGTCCTAAGGTGTACGAAGCCCTTGGGAGTGTTGTTAAAATAGCGGGAAACAATACAGATCCTTCAATTTTGGTTCTTTATATGCAGGTGGCAGTAAACCTGTTTAATGAAAAACAAGTATCTGCCAACAATGTCCTGGATCTTTATTCTCAGTTGACACCTATTGTTGAATACCAGGTTAAAGCGAATGTTACAGAGGCGCCACAGGCGAAAAAGGATATAGACCTTTTGTTTGCAAACAGCGGAGTTGCAAGTTGCGAAAACATAGTAGCTATGTTTGGCCCTAAGTTCAATGAGAATCCTAATGATAAAGAACTTATTTCAAGAATTGTACGGCTGCTTAATGATGCACAGTGTTTTAAGGAAGAGCTTTATGTAACTGCTGTTGGATGCCTGCACAGACAGGATCCTTCATACAAAACTGCTCTATATCTTTATAAGCTTTACTCATCGAGAGACGAACATCAGAATGCAATAAAATTTTTACAGGAGGCAATTGACTACCCGGAATCAACTGAAACAGAAGATGCAGATATGCTTATCGATATGGCAACATACTACTTCCAGAAAATGGGAAGTCCTTTAAAAGCAGCTGAGGCAGCCAGACTGGCTATTCAAAAAAGCACAAATGTTGCAGGAAAAGCGAATTACATTCTTGGGCTTATATGGGCATCTCAAAAATGCGGTGGCACAGAAATAGAGCAAAGGGCAAAATATTGGGTTGCTGTTGATTATTTTGTAAAAGCAAAAGGGTTTGCCGATGCTGCACCGCTTATGGAAGAGCTTACAAGCCGTATAAGAGAGTACACTCAGTACTTCCCATTGCAAGAAGAGGCCTTTATGTACGATATAGTTGACGGATCGTCATTTACAGTTTCATGCGGAGGTATGAGCGCAACTACGACTGTCAGAACCAGAAAACAGTAAGAACCGGAAACCAGGTGGTAAGAAAAAAGATATTCAAAGAACATAAATTTCTTATGGTAGCAGTCACTTTTGTGGTTGCTACCATCATTTTGTCGTGCAAGGATAGCCTTCCGGCCACCGACTCAGTGAATCCTACTGCTTTTCCAAGCCAAATAATTGAAAACATGTCTGTTCAGCAGACAGACGGAGGTATTGTTGTCCTACGGATTGAGGCACCGGTTATGGAGAGGTTTACAGAAGAGAAGGAGCCATATGACAATTTTCCAAAAGGAATAAACGTTAAGGCGTTTACAAAGGAGGGAATTCTGGAGACCGAAATAAGGGCAAATTTTGCAAAACATATAAATGCTGCAACTGAAGAGATATGGGAGGCTAATGGCAATGTGATTGTGAACAACTACGTAAAAGGAGAAAAAATGGTCACGGACACTCTTTACTGGGACAGGGTTAACAAGAAGATATTTACAAAATGCTGGGTTAAACTCACGACTCCCGACATGTTTATGCAAGGCTACGGAATGGAGTCTGACGACAGGGCGGGCAATGCTATAATTCTAAGACCGTTTGATAGTTATGCAATTGTGGCGAGGGATTCACTGGAGGTTCCATATATAGACACAATAAATTTTATTGGGCCGTTAATTCCTAAAAAAAAGTAATATGTACACATCAACTACCTTTGCCGTTGTTTCTTTGGTCATAATGGCCATTTTTACTGCTCTGGAAAGGGCATTCAGGTGCTACAACATGCTTAAGGTAGAGGTGGATAAGAAGCAGGAAAAAGCTTATGCACTGAGCGTGGACAGACTTGCCCAGGAAAAGGATGAGGTTATAGCCTCTTTCAGGGTTGGAAGAACAATCTCCCTTCTTGTGTTTGCATTGTCGCTCGCTGCGGTTTTGAACCCACTTCTGTGGCAGTTCATAGGCCCGGGAAGAGGATTGATCATTGCCGTTGAGATTACGGGAATTACCCTTATTGTGCTAATTGTTGCAATATTTGTTCCATTTGCTGTCGCCACAAAGAATCCAAACCGGGTACTTGAATCGTTTTATTGGTTTGCAAGTATTTCATATTCCTTACTCTCTCCTTTGGCAAAAAAAATCGTGAAGAGGGAGGGAATAATAATGGAAGAACCGGGAAAGGATATCGCTATTTTTCAGAATGCTCTTAATTTTTCGGAAGTTATTCTCAGAGAGTGCATGGTTCCGCGTACTGAGATTTGTTCAATTGCAGAAGATGCCACCTTTGAAGAGCTTCTGGCTCAATTTGCCGATTCCAACTACTCCCGGATAATTGTCTACAGGGAAAACATAGACAGGATAATAGGATATGTACATTCTCGGGATCTTTTTAACGGCGAAAGACCAATAAAAGAGCTTATAAGAGAGATTGATTATCTTCCGGAGACTATGAGTGCCCAGTCGCTGCTCAAAATGCTTACTAAGAGTAAAAGATCTATCGCCGTTGTTCTGGATGAATATGGAGGAACAGCAGGAATTGTTACTCTGGAGGACCTTATTGAGGAGATTTTCGGAGAGATTTCAGACGAACTGGACAAGGAAGAGTTAATTGAAAAGAGGATTTCCGATAACGAATTTATTTTTTCGGCAAGGATTGAGATTAAATACCTGAACAGGATATACGGACTTGGTATTCCGGAATCGGAAGATTATGAGACATTAGCCGGTTTTATAACTTTTTTCCACGAAAATATTCCCTCGGAAGGAGATGTTCTCGAATATGGAAACATGTTCTTTACAATTTTAAAAACTACCTCAAACAGAGTAGAAAAGGTAGAGTTGAGAATAGTTGAAGAATAAAGAGATTATAAAAAAAATTACTATCTTCGCGCCCTACAAGAAAATAACTAAAAACTAATACAAAATGGCAGTTCTAGAGAAGATCCGCGTTAAAATGGGAGCTTTTATAACACTTCTCATTGGTGTTGCACTACTCTCGTTTATTATAGACGCAGACACATTTCAATCGGCAATCTCTATGTTCTCTTCTAAAAACGATATAGGAGAGATGAACGGGAAGGCAATCTCTTATAGAGATTTTCAAAAGAAAATTGATTATTACACACAGATTCACCAACTTACAACTGGCTCAAGCACACTTGACGAGCAAGGTCAGGAGATGGTAAATCAGAGTGCGTGGCAGGAGCTAATCAGTGAAAATGTTCTTATTCCGGTTATAGAAGATGCCGGTCTGGCTGTTGGAGAAGAAGAATTGTTCGACCTGAGTCAGGGTTCTAAGATATCTCCGGTACTTCTCAGAGAACAGTCTTTTGTTACTCCTGAAGGTCAGTTTGACAGAGAGAAGCTGGTAGACTTTATCAAAGCCATACCACAGGACAATTCCGGTAATCTTGCCACCTACTGGCGGTATCTGGAAAATGGAATGAAAAACGAGCAGATGTTTACAAAGTATATCTCTCTTCTTTCGAAGAGCAATATTTCAAATCCGGTAGAGCTTAGAAGGACCATTGAGGAGAACAATGTAACATCAGATGTCTCTTTCATTATCCAGCCTTATGGTATGAGCCCCGATACAACCATTTCAGTAACAAAGCAAGAGATACGAGAGTACTATAACAAGAACAAAACCAACTTTGAGCAAAAGGCAAACAGAGATATTGAATATGTTGTTTTTGAGGTAGTTCCTTCATTGCAGGACGTTAATCTTGCCGAGGCAGATATTAATAAAGTTTATAACGAATTCGTTACATCTACTAACCTTAAAACATTTCTGGCAAGAAACTCTGATAAATCGCTTAACCCATATTTTTACAAAGCAGGAGAACTTGCAGCAATATCACCGGTTCTGGACAGCTTTGCATTTAAAGCAGGTTTGTCATCTGTTCTTCCTGTATATCAGGAGGGTAATACCTTCAGGGCAGCAAGAATAAGCGCTATCAAACAAGTACCGGACTCTGTGAATGTTCAGCATATTCTTATTCAAAACGCCGACAAGGCAATTGCAAAGGCAAAAGCAGACTCTCTTATTAAGCTTATAGAGGGCGGGGCCGATTTCAGCCAGATTGCAGTAGCCAACTCAGCAGACAAGAACCCAAAAGCAGCATCTCCTGGTGACCTTGGATGGATGACCCAGAGTTATAACATCCCCGGTTTTGACACATGTTTTGTACTTGCCCCAAACAAGCTTATCACTATCGAAACCAATTATGGTCTTCATATTGTAAGAGTTAAGGAAAGAACAAAGCCTGTAACAAAGGTTCAGCTTGCTATCTTGCAAAAAGACGCAGTTGCCAGCAAGGAGACATTCCAGACTTACTATTCAAAAGCTAATGACCTGGTTTCAAAATCTGATGGTAAAATTGAAAAATACAATGCCGCAGTTAAAGAGATGAACCTCTCTCCTGTTCCTGCAAACGGAATAGCTCAGGGAGCAAAAACTGTTGCCACTTATAAGAATGCACGTGAAATAAGCCGTTGGGCATTCGATGCAAAGGTTGGCGATGTGTCACAGATTATCTCTATTGACAACAAATACTTCTTTGTGGTTGCACTGACTGCTGCACGTGAAGAGGGAATTCCGGAACTTGATGCTGTTGAATCAAATATTACATCAATTCTCAAGAGAGAAAAATCTAATGAAAAGATGCTTGCAAATATTACAGAGCAAGTTAAAGGTTTGACAACGCTTGATGCAATTGCAGGTAAACTAGGCGCTGCTGTCAGCAAGCAAACTGGGATATCTTTTGGAGCTATCGGATCGCAATCGTTTGACCCTAAATTTGTAGGATCGGTTGCCGGAGCTAAGGAAAACACTCTAACAGGCCCAATTGGCGGTAATGTGGGTGTTTATATCTTCAACGTTGATGCAAGACAGACCGGCGCATTCTTTACAGAAGACGATGCAAAGGCAAGAGCTAATCAAATGTTTGGTTACCAGATGCAAATGTTGCCTTCGATTCTTGAAAAGGCAGCAGGTGTTAAAGACAACAGAACGAAATTCTTTTAGGGTATACGGGGACGCAAAGTGTGTACCCGAAACCTCAATATGACTATAAAAGGAGGCTGACAAAATACTTTTTGTCAGCCTTTTTTATTTTAACAGTTATCTGTATCAGCACGGAAAATCCGGGATCAAATTGAAAAGTAGGTGGAGCTTTAATTTTACGCGTAACCACAATACTAACACGAAAAACTCCCTTGAAGTTTCCCACATGTCCTGCAAAATCATGATCTGCCAGTTAAAATAAGATGTTGTTGAATATCAGCTGTTTATAAAATTATTTTCTCAGAATTTTGATCGATTATATTTTACATATGCCTTAATATGAGTAACATGCTAAAACAACTGGCAGATAAAACCTACGTTGAAAATTTGTATTGAGGAGGATTCAAAGAGCTCAAGAAGGTATGTGTCGGCAAGATTTGCCTCCACATGGTTTTATATTCAGCTGCAAATTAGGTATCTGCTAAAAGCTTTGGCAGAGCTTTTAGTCTGCCTCTTTTATGTTTTGACCTATCTGTTCCGGGTCGGGTATACATTGTGCGTCCCCATATACCTGCCCATATACCTGTCCTTATACCGGTTTATACGTTAAAGCGGAAGTGCATTATGTCGCCATCCTGAACGACGTACTCCTTGCCCTCTACGCCCAGCTTGCCGGCCTCTCTGCAGGCTGCTTCTGAGCGGTACTTGATATAATCTTCATATTTGATCACCTCTGCACGTATGAAGCCCTTTTCGAAGTCGGTGTGTATGACGGCTGCTGCCTGAGGTGCTTTGGTTCCCTTGTGGATTGTCCAGGCCCTTACCTCCGGAACGCCGGCAGTAAAGTAGGTTTCAAGGTTCAAAAGTGAGTATGCGGCGCGAATAACACGAGAGACCCCGGACTCTTCAAGGCCGATTTCATTTAAAAACATCTGCCTCTCTTCGAAGCTCTCCAGTTCGGCAATCTCCGACTCAATTTTTGCTGCGACTATCAGTAGTTGTGCGTCTTCGCCCTTTATGGCCTCTTTTACACTCTCTACAAAGGCATTTCCCTCTTTAGCAGATTTCTCATCCACGTTGCAGACATAAAGAACAGGCTTGTCCGTAAGCAGGAACAGTTCTTTTGCCAGCTTTCTGTCTTCTGCGTTGTCAATTTTTACCGTACGTGCCGATTTGCCTTGCTCCAAAACCTCTTTATATTTTAGAAGAATATCGTATAGCCTCTTGGCGTTCTTGTCGCCGCCGGTTTGCGCCTGTTTATGAGCCTTGCTTATTCTGTTCTCTACGGTCTCAAGGTCCTTTATCTGTAGTTCTGTATCAATTATCTCTTTATCTCTTACCGGATTGACATTACCGTCCACATGAATAACGTTAGGGTCCTCGAAGCAACGTATTACATGTATAATTGCGTCGGTTTCACGTATATTGGCAAGAAATTGATTACCAAGACCTTCTCCCTTGCTGGCACCTTTTACCAGCCCTGCAATATCTACAATCTCTACCGTGGCAGGGATAACCTTGTGAGGTTTTACCAGCTTTTCAAGTACCTGGAGTCTTTCGTCAGGCACTATTGTGGACCCGATATTCGGCTCAATTGTGCAAAAAGGAAAGTTTGCAGATTGTGCCTTGCCGGAACTTATACAGTTGAACAATGTTGATTTTCCGACGTTGGGAAGGCCTACTATACCGCATTGAAGTGACATTTTTCCTGAATTTAATTAGTTGAGATGGCAAAAATAGCTAATAATTACGGGAAAATCTAAAATCAGATAAAACGGGCATCAAATCAGATAATTAGAAAGTGCAGGCGACTAATAAAAGCGTATTGTTCCTACTTTTATATATGAAAAACGGGTTGGCTAAAAAGATATTTATGAAATGGACAGGGATGGTATTGGTGCTGATTTTAGCTTCTATGCTTAGAGAAGGAAAGGGTCAGACGGGGAGGTATATTATCATGTTCTGGAACCTGGAAAACTATTTTGATACATTTGATGACCCACAAACGTCGGACAATGAGTTTACTCCGTTTGGAGAGAAGCACTGGAGCTGGAAAAAGTTCATGGCAAAAAGGAATGGGATCGCGAAGGTGATAATTTCTGCTGGTGAAGGGACAAACTACCCTGCCCTGGTTGCTCTTGCTGAGGTTGAAAACAGGTTTGTCCTGGAGCAACTGGTAAGAAGCACGCCTTTAGCTTTGCTTAACTATGGGGTCATTCACCGGGACTCTCCGGACGGACGGGGTATAGATGTGGCTCTTTTGTACAGAAAGGACGTTTTCAGGCCACTTTCGGTTAATTTTGTATATGTGCCTCTCCCGGATACCGCTGCAAGAACACGGCTGATAATGTACATTAAAGGGGTGTTTGAAGAACTCGACACACTTCACTTTTTTGTCAACCACTGGCCGTCTAAGTTTGGCGGGGAGGAGGCGTCTCTCCCAAACAGGGTTGCTGCGGCAAAAATGTTAAAAAATAAAACTGATTCGATTTTTTCGCAAAATATAAATGCAAATATCTTGCTCACCGGTGATTTTAATGACACCCCTGACTCTCGCATTTTTAATGCTTTTGATAAATTCACAAATCTGGCAAAATATCTATTCCTAAAAGGGGAGGGGACCATCAGATATAGGGGAAAGTGGGAGCTAATAGATCAGTTTATGGTTTCCGGGAACCTTCTAAACAGAAAAGAACCAATATTTTGCGATTCATTGACAATGAAAATTTATCGACCGTCCTTTCTACTGGAAAAAGATAAAGAGTACCTAGGCACCAAGCCAAAAAGGAGCTATACAGGGCCCAGATATAACGGAGGGATAAGTGACCATTTGCCGATAGTCATGTCAATACTGCAGGAATAATTTTTATTTATCTGATTTAGTACGATCAGTATTTCTTATAGCTCTTTTAGCTGCTTTTACAGAGTCTTTGAATTGTCCAAAGTTATAAGTGAGATTAAGTCCTACTGTACGTCCGAGAGATCTGTTTTCGGTTTTCTTATAAAAATCTGAAGAATTTTGCTCAATAATTTGAGTTGAATATGTTTGCCAAGGATTTTGCATGCTTATTCCTAATCTCAGTCTCTTTCCAATCTTTTGAGAAAAATTAAATGTTCCCTCAACTCTCATGTGTTGTTTTCTGGATTGTATGGTGGGATTAGTGCCCCAATTCTGGTTTACGTAAAGTAACTGTGTCCTGAAATTTGCTCCTTGCCATAATTCGCTTGTGAAACTTAAAGTACACATAGGATCCCAATAAGCGTTTTTATTCCCTGGATATTCGAAAGATCTGCGCGCCATACGGCCATTGAGATTTATTTCCAGCCAAGATGTAGGATTATAATTTATTCCGATAGCAAAATTAATCATACTCTCTTTGCCTATATTGCCATATGTAGTTACTAATGAGCCATTACTATTTATAAAGCTATATTGTTGAATAGCATTATTTGAATATCTCATAGAGGCGAGTGCGCTAATATTAAAACTCTTGCGAAGGAAGTAACGGTACATCAACATAGAGAAATATGATTTCTGGTTATCTAACTCAGGATTTCCCTTATATATCTGCCCGGCAATAGATTTGTCTTCGTACGGATTTAAATATGTTATGTCCGGACGAAAATATTCTCTGCTAAGTGTTAGAACAAGCACGCTTTTATTAGTGGGTCGATAGTTAAAACGGAAGTTTGCAAGCAAGGCATCATCACTTTTTTTCAGTCCAGAATTACTGATTCTGAAATTAATGTCATTGTCGGTATGTTCAATGGCAATTTCTCCCGTTGCCATTATTTTCTTCGTTTTGATTGAATAGTTGGCCAGTAACGATCCTACTTGTTGCGTATAGTCTAATGCGTCTATCTGTGTTGTTAAAGAGGGAGTTGCGTTCATATCTGACAACCACGTGTCACTCCCATATTTTCTGTGAACATATTTTGCAGTAATGTAATAAGTTTGATTATTAGCGATAGTATTATAGAAATCTATTGCTGCAGTCTGCTCAAAGTTTTTCAGGTCATTACGAGTTTGATCCCGGTCATCAGTATATCCAGTAATAGCTTCCGTTATCCTGTCATATTTCATTTCATTTTTGCGATTATCGAAACTGTAAGTAGCTGTTAACTGTTTATTGGATTTGTTTTTAAAAGACCGCTGGTAATCAATGCTTCCTACATACTGAGCATCATAAATTTCATTGTTGCTCTTGCTGTTAAACTCTCTTGTCACAACATTGCTGATATTCTGATATTTACTGGAGGAGGTAATATTGTTAATGCCATCCACTAATAAAGCTTTGAAATTTATAGCCACCAAATCCTGCTCGCTTATATCATAGCTAGCACTTATTCCTGCATTATGATTATTTGATGAGCCGGGAGAATTTCTAATATCGCTTTCCGAGAACCGTAGGTCATTATTCCTGTAATCTATAGTGTTTGACTTGCTTATTGAGCCAAAAAGATTGGAGTATCCATATTCGTAATTGGCATTATAGATAAACTTCCCTATTTTGGAGGTTAACCGGAACATTGAACCGACACGAACCATATCACTGCCATATACAGATATTTCACCCACAAGTCCGTCAGGTAATGAAGACTTTGTGATTATGTTTATTACAGCCGTCTGATCCGAGTATTTTCCATCTGGACTCGTGATAAGCTCTATCTGCTTCAATTGCCCCGCCTGTAACATTTTAGCTACATACTGGTTGGTTTCCGATAGCAAAAGACTCCTTTTCCCGTTAACTATTATGGTAAAATCACTCTCCTGCCCCATAACATTAATCTTGTTGGTCATCTTATCTACCTGTATAAAAGGAACTTTATTAAGTATTTGTAAAGTATTTGATTTCGCAGCATCAGGATCGTTTTCTACATCATATATAAGCTTGTCTATCTCCGCTTTAACCAATGGTTTGGTTGCGATTACTTTTACCGCACTTATTTCAATTCCCTCAATTACTGTAAAAGTGCCTAAATCTGTGTTTTTGTTGTTTACTTCGATGAGAAATTTCCCGGGAGTATATCCAAGACACGATACCTCAAGATAATATTTACCTGCCGGGGCATTTTGAAAAATAAAACTTCCGTTTTCGCTGCAAGATGATAGAGAGACAATTTTCCGATGATTATTTATCTCACATGTCAGGGCAACTGTGGCGAATGGTACACCTTGCCCTTTGCTGTCTACTATTTTTCCTGTATACGAGAAACTTTGTTGCATACCTGAAGCCGAAGCAATCTGATAGGAACCGATACAGAAAAGGATGAAAAAAAATATAACGGAGGATAATCTTTTCATTAAAATTAGAGGTATTAATTTTTTAGTGAAACTAATGAAAAATTTTATTCTATATATCAAGGAAATAGTTTGCTACACAAAGTTGCGCTTAAAATCAACAGAACAGGCACATATTCAGTTGCATAGAAAATAATTGCTACACAAAGTTGCGCTTTCAAATGATAGAATATATAGTCCTCAGACGATTGTAAAACAAAATAGATACCTTTGCACCATGTATGTAAAAGCAAAAAAATCACTTGGCCAGCATTTTCTTAAAGATCTGGGCATTGCAAGAAGGATTGTAGAGAGCCTCACTATTGAAGAAGCGACCGATGTTATAGAGGTGGGCCCGGGAACAGGTGTGCTTACTCAGTATCTTATTGAGGACCCAAAAATAAGACTGACTGTTGCAGAGATTGACAGGGAGTCTGTGGAGTATCTGAAAATTCACTTTCCGCAACTGGGGGAGAGGCTGTTGGAGGGTGATTTCCTGAGGATGGATCTGGCGAAGCAGTTTGACGACAAATTTCTGGTTATCGGGAACTTTCCGTACAACATCTCCTCGCAGATATTTTTCAAGGTAATTGATTACAAGGAGCGCGTTCCAATGGTTGTGGGGATGATTCAGAAAGAGGTGGCCGAGAGGCTGGCCTCTCCTCCGGGGAAGAAAAACTATGGAATTCTTTCCGTCCTGTTGCAGACCTGGTACGATATAGAGTATCTTTTTACTGTGGATGAGCATGTTTTCAACCCACCTCCAAAGGTGAAATCGGCAGTCATACGACTAAAAAGAAACACAAGAAAATCAATAGATTGCGATGAAAGGTTGTTTAAAATGGTGGTCAAGACGTCATTTAACCAACGCCGCAAGGCCATAAGGAATTCGATAAAGCCACTGCTTAACGGAGTTGTTCTCTCAGATAGCTATCTGCTTGGGCAGAGGCCGGAGCAGTTGTCGGTAGAGGAATTTATTGAACTTACGAAGCTGATCGGTTCTGCTATTTAGAGTTTATTGCATCAACCGGGTTCAGTCGGGCCGCAGTGTATGCTGGAACGAACCCCGAAACAATGCCTATTACAGAAGATATAAGCAAGCCTCGGATTATATTATATGCACTAAGCTCCATTGGAAAAGCAGGGTTTCCCTGCGTCGCCAGTACAACCCCCATTACCATAAGCAATCCAATCACCCCTCCTGCAAGTGCAAGAACTGCGGCCTCAGCCAGGAACTGTGTAAGAATCATATATTTCTTTGCCCCCAGAGCCTTCTGGATACCTATCAGGTTTGTCCTCTCCTTTACTGAAACGAACATTATGTTGGCGATCCCGAAACCGCCTATCAGTATTGAAAAACCGCCTATGATCCACCCTGCGAGGTTTATTCCACCAAAGATTGCCTTTGTCTGATTAAGCAGGAATGTCATTTCGTTTAATGCAAAATTGTCTGACTGATTGGGTTTCAACCGGCGGACAGACCTGAGCAGCTGTTTCATTTCCAGAAGAAATTCCTCTCTGTTTGCCGACTCAAGCGGTTTGACGCAGATCATCGAACCTGCGTTACGGGCATTTACTATGGTACTCGCGTATCTGTAAGGAATCAAGATTGAGTTATCGGTATCAAATATGTTCACTAAGCTCTCTCCTGCTTTTTTCTGGACTCCTATCACCCTTGCAGTGCTTGACCCTACCTTGATAACCTTGTTCAGCGGGTCCTCTCCTTTGAAGAGTGCCTCTGCTACTGAGAAACCTAGGATTACAACCGGAGTTGAGGATTGTGCCTCAAAGGTAGAGAAGTATCTTCCCTGTTCGATCTCTACATTTGAGATTTTGTCCCAGTCACTTGTGGGTGCCGTAATGAATCCTCCGGAAAAGGAGTTTCTCTTATATCGTATGTTTTTGTTTGTGAAGATTACAAAAGCTACGGCTTCTGCTGTTTTGGACTCACTTTTAATAAATTGAAACTCTTCATATTTGGGGGTCGGCCTTTTGCGGTACTCCCACCACTTGTACTCTTCGCCCTGAGGAGGTTCCCAAGGAAATTCCTGAATATAGAGGGTATTGCCACCAAAACTATTAAGTCCGCTTTCAACATTTTTCTGCAAGGCATCTATTGCAGTAAATACGGTAACTATGGAAAAAATTCCTATACTTACCCCAAAGAGAGAAAGGAATGTCCTGAATCGATCGCCCTTAAGCGAACCAAAGGCGAAGCGGATGCTTTCGATTACCAGCTTGATAACCACTGTGAGTCTTCTGTAATAAGTAACCATATTCTCTCGTTATAAACCAATCTTCTTTTTTAAACTTCTCAACTTGTCAAATGCGTCGAGAGGAGACATTGTATTGATATCCATTTCATTGAGTTCGTCTCTTAAACTCATGAGGAGCGGATCGTCCAGTTGAAAAAATGATAATTGAACAGCATCGTCGTTCATTGTCATTCGCTTTTTCCTGTCGGCTTTTGACAGGTCCTTTTCCCTTGCTTCAAGCTGTTTAAGAACCCTCTCTGCTCTCTTGACAACCTCTTGCGGCATCCCTGCCATTCTTGCCACATGTATACCAAAACTGTGCGCAACTCCACCGGGGAGCAATTTACGTAAAAATAAAACTTTTTTGTCTACCTCTTTTACAGAAATGTGGAAATTTTTAACTCTTTCAAATTTATCTTCCAGGTCATTAAGCTCATGGTAGTGGGTTGCGAACAGGGTTTTTGCCCTGTGTTCGGGATGTTCATGGATATATTCCACAATTGACCATGCTATGGACATGCCATCATAAGTACTTGTTCCTCTGCCTATTTCGTCGAGCAAAATAAGAGATCTGCTCGAAAGATTGTGCAAAATAGTAGCTGTCTCCAGCATCTCTACCATAAAGGTGGACTCACCTCTGGAGATGTTGTCCGATGCTCCTACGCGCGTAAATATTTTATCAACTATTCCTATCTCGGCAGAGTCGGCTGGTACAAAGCATCCTACTTGTGCAAGCAATACAATTAGTGCTGTTTGCCTTAGTAGTGCACTTTTACCAGACATATTAGGGCCGGTAAGAATGATAATTTGCTGATTGTCACAATCTAAGAGCAAGTCGTTGGCAATGTACTCCTCGCCGGGAGCCATAAGTGTCTCAATGACAGGATGACGGCCATTTCGTATAACAATTGAGTTTCCAAGGTTGACAGAGGGCCTGTTATAATTATTGCTATGCGCTATTTGGGCGAAACCTACAAGAATGTCCAGTTTAGCCAAAGCAGAAGAATCCCTTTGTATAACAGGAATGTTACTTTGCACCTCAGAGACTATGGACGCAAAAAGATTTTGTTCCAAAACGAGCATCTTTTCCTCGGCGCCAAGAATTTTTTCTTCATACTCCTTTAGCTCCTGCGTGATATACCTCTCTGCACTAACGAGTGTCTGCTTGCGTATCCAGTCTTGTGGAACTTTCTCCTTATGAGTGTTCCTGACCTCAAGATAATAGCCGAACACATTATTGTAACTTATTTTAAGTGAGCTTATTCCCGTTCTATTTATCTCTCTTTCCTGTATCTCGTTCAAGAGTTCTTTACCGTGTCTGGCTACTCGTCTTAGAGTGTCGAGCTCTGCATTTATACCGTCTGCAATTATGTCTCCTTTGCCAAACTGACTTGCAGGCTCAGCCTTAATTTCCCTCTCCAGTCTTTCGCGGAGAGCGGTACAAGGATCCAATGGTTCTGATAAATCTTCCATTTCTCTTATACCGGATCCTGAACAAATCTCTTTTACGGGAACAATCTGTCCAAGTCCTCTTTTCAACTGGACGACCTCACGCGGAGAAATTTTGCCTGCTGCTGCCTTTGAAACGATTCTCTCAAGATCGCCAATTTCCCGGAGATGTTTTTGTATTGTCTCCCTCTGTTCCCTCTCCTTGAAAAAGTACTCAGTTATGTTTAGACGGAGGTTTAGTTCATCGGTATTAAGTATTGGCATGGCCAGCCAGCTTCTTAGCAACCTTGCTCCCATGGGTGACGATGTGCGGTCCACAACGCTTATGAGTGAGGCTCCGTTTTCCTGGAAGCTGTTGAATATCTCAAGATTACGGAATGTGAATTTATCTATCCAGACATACTCACCCTCATCTATACGAGATATTGAGCAGATGTGGCCGAGACCTTCATGTCTTGTAAGTTCCAGGTAAAAAAGGATTGCGCCCGCAGCAGTTACAGCCAGGGGCATATTGTCTATACCGAATCCTTTGAGTGACGATACAGCAAAGTGTTGTTGAAGCTTTTCATAAGCAGAGTCTGTAACGAAGGCCCATTCGTCCATTGTCGAAAGATAAATGTCGCGGCCGTAACGCTCTTCAAAACCGCTCTTATAGCCCTTTTGCAAAAGGATCTCTTTTGGTGCAATACTAGATAACAGCAGCTCTATATATGAAAGGGAACCACTTGCTACCCGGAAGCTTCCGGTAGAGATATCCAGAAAGGCAATTCCGGCTTTGTCCTTCTCAAAATAGACAGAGGCAAGATAGTTGTTTTCTTTATGGGAGAGGAGCTGGTCGTTGAATGCAACTCCTGGTGTTACAAGTTCGGTTATGCCTCTTTTTACTATTTTTTTGGTAAGCTTTGGGTCCTCGAGCTGGTCGCAGATTGCAACCTTATGGCCTGCCCGTACAAGTTTGGGCAGATAAGTATCTATAGAGTGATGAGGGAACCCTGCAAGTTCAACAAATTGTGCCGCTCCGTTTGCCCGGCGGGTTAGTACAATTCCAAGAATTTTAGATGCTGTTATTGCATCCTCTCCGAATGTCTCATAAAAATCGCCTACTCTGAAAAGCAACAAAGCATCGGGGTACTTCGACTTTATTGCAAAATACTGTTTCATCAGAGGTGTCTCCACTATCTTCTTATCTTCGTTCATTCTTATTTATTGTGGTTCATTCTTACAAAAGTAGATATTTTTATTGCAAAACTTTATCTTTGTAATATATCCTTTTAAAAAACAGATTATGAAAAATTTTCTAACTATCAAACGAATGGCCCTCTTTGTTTTGGCTATTCTTTTTGCTTCGGGCGCTGTTATGTCTCAGGAGAGAATGACTAAAGAGGAGCAGGCAGTTAAGGAGCTTGAACAGATAATGATCAGGACAAATGCTGTTGGTTTGGCGGTGGCTGTGGTTGATGACGGAAAAATTGTTTTTGTAAAATCACTTGGCAAGAAAGACATTGAAAAGAATATTGACCTTGTGCCTACAGATGTTTTCAGGATAGCCTCTATCTCAAAATCGTTTGCTACAACAGCTCTGATGCAGCTGGTAGAGAAAAAGAAATTATCACTCGATATGGACGTAAGCGACCTTATTGGTTTCAGGCTAAGAAACCCAAAATATCCTGACGTTAAAATTACTGTAAAGATGCTTCTTTCTCATACATCGAGCCTTTGCGATTCATTGGGCTATTTTGAACTGAATGTTGTCAATCCCGATAAAAACCCGGGCTATGCAAAGGCATATCACAGTTATTATGCACCGGGGGAGAAGTATGACTACTGCAACCTTGGTTTTAATATTATTGGTACGCTTGTGGAAAAATTATCAGGTGTACGCTTCGACAATTATGTAAGGGATAATATTATAAAACCACTCGGCCTTTATGCAAATCATAATGTGGATTCACTGGATGCAAATATGTTTGTGCCATTATATTCAAAGGATGCTTCGGGTAAATTCATTCCTGATCCCTCTGCTTACCGCAGCCGGTCTGCAGATATTGCAAATGGATACATTATGGGTTACAGCACACCGCTGTTCTCACCTACCGGCGGAATTAAGATTTCTGCCCAGGATCTGGCCAAATATATGATAATGCATATGAACTACGGAAAATCGGGAGGAGTCAGGATTATTTCCAAAAAGAGTTCTCGTCTGATGCAGACTCCTGTTATTGCCACTAGTGAATGGAGTAAGTATTGTATGGCTCTTCTCCATAATAACAACCTGATTCCGGGAGAGGATATGGTAGGACATACAGGATCTGCCTATGGATTGTACAGCGCTATGTTTTTTGAGCCAAAGGAGAAGTTCGGCGTTGTAATGATGACTAACGGATGCACTCCTGTTTATAAAGATGGTTTCACTGTAATTCAGGGCGACGTTATAAGGGCGATGTACAATATTTTTGTGAAGGACTAATAAGAATCTGTGAAAAAAGTACTAATAATAACTTATTACTGGCCACCGGCAGGGGGGTCCGGAGTGCAGCGATGGCTCAAGTTTGTCAAATACCTTAGGGAGTTTGGCTGGGAACCGGTTGTGTACACTCCGCTTAACCCGGAGTTTATGGCTATGGACGAAAAGTTGCTTGGAGAGATACCTGCGGGTGTAACTGTAATTAAAAGGAAGATAATTGAGCCCTACTCTTTTTACAAACTGATTACAGGGAAAAAGGGTCAGGGCATCAAGCCGGGTTTTATTACACAAAAGGCAAAAGGCAAGAGGCAATGGGCTGAGAGGATGTCGTTGTTCATAAGGAGCAACTTCTTCATTCCCGATCCTAAGTGTTTATGGATTGCTCCTTCGGTAAACTTTTTAAAAAAATACCTTAAGGAGAATCCTGTGGATGCAATTGTGAGCACTGGTCCGCCACACTCTATGCACATGATAGCGATGAAGGTGGCCGGTAAAACCGGAATTCCCTGGCTGGCAGATTTTCGTGATCCATGGACAAGGATGTATAACTTCAAATACATGAATAACACCAGGCTGGTAGAAGCGATCCATAGAAAGATGGAAAAGGATGTTGTTCAGCGGGCCGATGCTGTGGTTGTTGTTACAAACGTTATGAAGGAGGAGTATCTGGAACTTGGTCCAAAGAGGATAGAGGTAATAACAAACGGATTTGACCAAAGTGATTTTGCGGGGGAGCCGGAGTCACCCGAAGAGAAGTTCACAATTACATATACCGGACTTTTTGTGAAGGACAGGAACACTAAAGTGCTTTGGAGGCTTTTGGGGGAAAAGGTGAAATCGGATATGGTTTTTGCATATGATCTCAGGATAAGAATAATTGGTCAGACCGATGAAACAATCTGGAAAGACATTTCAGATAACGGGCTGGATAAGAATCTTATAAAAATGGACTACATGCCGCATAGTCAGGTAGTAAAATGGCAGCAAGCGGCAAGGGTACTTCTGCTGGCAGGTGGTCAGGAACCTGAGGCAAAAGGAATACTCACGGGAAAATTTTTTGAGTATCTTGCAGCCAGAAGACCAATCATTGGTTTTGGACCAAAGGGTGGAGATATGGATATTTCTCTTTGTGAAAGTGAGGCGGGAGCAATGTTTGACTACTCGGACTATAGCGGAGCAAAAGAGTGGATAGATGGTCAATATGAACTTTACCGCAGGGGCGAGGTTCCGGTAATGTCGGGGAAAATTGACCGATACTCGAGAAGGGGCTTGTGCGAAAACATTGCGGGACTGCTTGACGAACTTATACAAAACAAAAATTAACCATACAAAATATGAACAGTTACAAACAATATCTGCCTCATGCGCTTGCTATTCTGGCATTTGCTATCTTGGCATACATGTTTACCCCTCAGGTGTTTCAGGGGAAGGTTGTAAACCAATCCGACATTGCCTCGTGGAGAGGAATGGCCAACGAAATAATTCAATATAACGAAGCTAATCCAGACAAGGACCCGACTCTCTGGACAAACTCTATGTTCTCCGGAATGCCGGCCACCAGCATCTCTGTCAAGTATGAAGGAGACTATACAGATTATCTTTACAACTTGTTGTTTGTAGGGCAAAGACCGCCAAGTTATCTGCTCATAAGCCTTATCGGCTCTTTTTTGTTATTCCTTGCATTTGGGGTTAATATATATCTCTCTGCAGTTGGAGCAATAGCTATTACATTTTGCGCCTATAACCCACAGATAATTCAGGTGGGACACAATTCAAAAATGGTTGCCATTGCTTTTATGCCGTGGGTTCTTGCGGCGGTCGTATATGCATACAAGAAAAAACCAATATTGGGAGCCCTCCTTTTTGCACTTGCTCTTAGCTTTCAGATAAAGGCAAATCATCCGCAGATAACATATTACCTGGCAATCATTATTCTCGGCTATGGCTTAGCTTTGTTATATTCTTCGATAAAGGAGAAGTACTTTCTTAAGTTCCTCAAGACATCGGTTTATCTTTTGGTTGCAGGAGCCATTGGAATTGCAACGAACATTAATCATCTGCTTCCGACATATGAATATTCGAAGTATACTATGAGGGGTGGGTCGGAGCTGACTGAAAACAACAAACAGGAGGGACTTGATATTGCTTATGCGACAAATTGGTCATACAGTCCCCAGGAGATGCCTAATCTCATGATCCCAAACTTTAACGGAGGAGCTACTGGCGGGGAGCTTTCCAAAAGTTCGGAAACGTACAAAGCTCTGCAGAGTGCGGGATATCAGGGAGCCGACCAGATTATAAAACAGATGCCTTTATACTGGGGGCCGCAACCGTTTACGGCAGGTCCAATGTATATGGGAGCAATCTCTTTCTTCCTCTTTATACTAGGACTGATCTTGCTAAAGGGCCCAATAAAGTGGTGGGTTGCTGTCGTAAGCCTCATTGCGGTATTTCTTTCATGGGGTTCTCATTTACTGTTTTTTACGGAGTTTTTCTTTAATTATGCTCCACTTTACAATAAGTTTAGAACGGTTTCGATGATACTGGTTATTCTACAGATTACCATACCTTTATTAGCTATCATTGCAACTGATAGAGTTCTTAAGGAGGAGTTCGACAAAAAAAGGGTAAAAAGAGGGATGATTATCTCATTGACGCTTACAGCAGGGTTTGCTCTTATTATGATTCTTCTCCCTTCACTGGCAGGTTCATTCGTCGGAGCATCCGACGGGCAGCTTCCGGAACAACTGAGAAATCCTTTGACTTTGGACAGGATGTCGCTCCTTAGAACAGATGCTTTCCGTTCAATAATTTTTATTCTTCTTGCTGCCGGGGCGCTTTGGTTCACGTTTACAAAGAAGATAAAACCTGCATGGTTTTACGGTATTTTGGGCTTGCTTATTTTAGCCGATCTGTGGGCCGTCGACAAAAGATATCTTAACGACTCTCACTTTGTTCCAAACAGGGAGTTTGCAAATCAGTATGCTAAAAGACCAGTTGACGAAATAATTCTTAAAGACACTGACCCCGACTACAGGGTTCTTGATATAAGCATAAATACGTTTAATGATGCTCACGTTAGCTATCATCACAAGACAATTGGGGGGTATAGTCCTGTAAAATTACAGAGGTATCAGGATATGATTGATTACTTTATTGCACCGCAGATGCAAAAGATGAGGCAGGATATAAATGGAAGCAAGACACTTGATGAAGCACAGGCAAAGCTGGGCGACTACCCGGTTCTTAACATGCTAAACACAAAATATATTGTTGTGGGAGGAGAAAATCCTCCGCTTACAAATATAGGGGCAATGGGAAATGCATGGTTTGTGAGTGACATTAAGCTGGCAAAAGGAGCAAAAGAGGAGATAGGACTTCTTGGAATGATTAATGTTAAAAACACAGCTGTTGTATCGGAAGATTTCGCTAAGGAGATTGAGGGACTTGGTGTGGCCGATACAACTTCTGCGCCAAAAGCCGACACCATAAGACTGACAGGGTATGCTCCAAATAAGCTTAATTACGAATATATTTCGGCAAAAGATAGAGTTGCCGTATTCAGCGAGGTATATTATCCGGTAGGCTGGAAGGCAACAATCGACGGAGAAACGGCGTCAATATTAAGAGCCAATTATATTCTGAGAGCAATGAAATTGCCTGCTGGAAACCATAAGGTCGAATTTGTTTTTGAACCGGAATCGTTCAGCAAAGGGGTTCTGTACTCAAGAATAAGCTCTGGTTTGCTTTTGTTGCTGCTGATCGCCGGAATAGGGGTCGAGATTGTGAAGTCGAGGCGCAAGGAGTAGCTTTTTTCTCTGCTTATTGTTTATTACTATATTTGTGAATATGCGACTGGTAAGAAACATAATTTTCTCCGGATTCCTGGTAATTATTACCGGTATGTTGCTGATAACCCCGTATTTGAATATCTCGGAAATCAGCGATAACTATTACATAAATAATTCAGGATCCTGTGACATTAAGAGCCAGTTTGAATTTTCAAATGCAAACCTTTCTCATGGAAGTGCAGCGATTCTCAATAGTGGTTCCGGAGGAACGCCTCAGGCAGAGGTTACATCAATAAATGTATTTTCTGCATATCTGCTGGAGAAGATTTTATCGTATTCATATTTGAGAGAAAAAATTCTCTCAAGAGTTACGTTAAAACCATTTTTACCATACTTCGTTCATTCATCTAAAACTCCCGGCAATTACTTTGTATTTGTCCTCAGGGAGATTATCATTTAGCGTTTTATCTTTTTACGGGTTACAATCATAAATCTTCATGCAATAGTTGTATTGAGGGTTTATGGTTGTGTATGTATCATAGTCATTAACAATAAATCATAAAAAAGATGAAAACACAAGATCAAAAACCAAACATAAAAACTATCACACATCCGGACATAAATACAAATATAAACTACTGGGCCATTGTAACTTCTTTCCTTATTTTTGACCTTGGGGTCGTCAGTATGTTTTTCTCGCAGTATTTAATAGGGGCTATTTTGATTTCTCTGGGTCTAATAATACTCGGTGTTAAATACAGAAAAACCTTATATGAAAAAACGGGTAGTCCGATAAAATTCTATTCTAAATTTTTTGAGAAAGCCAATCTGGCCCAAATCGAGAAAATATTATCGGAAGAGAGTTTTAAGGATGCAAATCCAATAAAATTTGATAGTGACGGGAATGCTAAAATAGAATATCTCTCATCTGAGGACAAACAGTTTGCAGCCATTCAGGTGTTGGAATATGTTCCATTTACATATGAGCCCTATACTTCAATTTTCTTTTATTCAGGAGACAAGGCGGTAGAACTTGCTGGTTATCTGGAGAGGTGCAAGGTCCAGAAATAATATTGGCAATTATTCATATTATTAAAGTCAAACACAGCTCTTGAAGCAGCCTCAGGTTTTCGAAGAAAACTGGAAAGCTGCATAAGAGCTGTGTCTGACTATTATATATCAGACGTTATGGTTCATTTACATTACTCTCTTCAACCTCGTCAAAAAGTTTTATAAACTCTCTTTCGTACCACCAGCTTTTATCATTAAACGTTCGATATTTTTCTTGAATTGCAATATTCTCTCTATTGTGGATAATTATCATTAATTCAATTCGGGCTTTAGTTGTGCTATCGACACTGCATAATCGCTCATACATCAAACTGATTGCATAGTCCCTATGTGCTTTATTTTTATGCAAGGTAGATGAGTATAGGTCGATACATAATTTTCGTGTTTGGCTAACAATATCAACATCGGCATTAACCAGGATTCTAGCACATATTCTTGACAACGAGTCGAGTATGACATCATTACATAATAATGCAGGATTTGACCATGCTTCTAATTCTAAAACCAGTTTCTCGTCCATTGTCTTTCGATAGCTGATACTATTCGTTTTAAGTTCTAACCAGGGTTCAAAATTTAGTACAGCTCTATTTTCGACAACACTTAACCTATCCCTCAGTCTTTTCCTCAATTCCTGAATATTAGTTGTGTCTCTGATTTTTTTGTCAAAAACCCAATTAGTTTCTCTGGGGAAAAATGTTTGATCTGAATTTATTGTCAGAAAGAGGTATTCCTTAATGCAGTAGTATCATATTTTCCTTTTGCAAAATATCCTGTATAGTCGCATGATTCTGAGTGCCAAAAAAAAGATTCTTTAGCACTTTGACTTTTTACGACAGAAAAACTTCCTAAAAAGTAAATGAATAGTAGAGTGTAACGTGAAAACATTAATTTATATATATGTCTACAATATTTTTTGCCTTTTCGTAATTGGAACCTGAAATCATGATTCTGACAGATTCTGTCGAAGTGGGAATATAACCATACGATGTTCCCAGATAGTTCCGGAAGAAGCATTCTATTCCTTCGTTCTCAAGAAGAGATTTAACCATCTCACACTCCCAGACGGTTCCTGAGAATATCTCAATTATCTTGTCATTTTCTTTTTGCATGACTTTACTTGCAGTTGAGTTGATATTATTCAAATATAATTACCATTATGCAAACATGCAAAAATGTTCTGTTTTAAGTATATTTGTCGCATTATGGAAAATAGAATTTGTAATCTTTTTGTTATAGAATACCCTATAATTCAGGCCGGTATGGTCTGGTGCAGTGGATGGCGACTGGCATCCGCAGTCAGCAAGGCTGGTGGTTTAGGATTAATTGGAGCCGGGTCCATGCATCCGGATGTATTGAGACACCATATTCAGAGCTGCAAGGCTGCTACGGATAAGTCATTTGGTGTAAATGTGCCTCTGATGTATCCTCAGATTGAGGAGATAATGAATATTATTGTTGAGGAGAAAGTGCCAATAGTCTTTACATCGGCAGGAAGTCCTAAAAAGTGGACACCGTTCCTTAAAAGTCACGGAATTTTAGTGGCGCATGTTGTATCAAGTTCGGATTTTGCAGTAAAGTGCCAGGAGGCTGGAGTGGATGCAGTAGTTGCAGAGGGATTTGAAGCAGGGGGGCATAATGGTCGGGAGGAGACAACCACATTCTGTCTGGTTCCGCAGGTGCGCGAAGCTATAACTATACCGCTGATTGCAGCCGGAGGGATTGCTTCCCGAGCCAGTTACAATGCCGCATTTGCTTTAGGAGCAGAAGGCGTTCAGATTGGAACCCGCTTTGCACTTTGCACCGAAAGCTCTGCGCATCCCGATTTTAAAGCAAGGTGCCGCGGTCTCAAAGAGGGTGAGACAAAATTGCTTCTTAAAAAACTCGCCCCTGCCCGACTTGTGGACAACGACTTTTCTATGGCGGTCCTTGAAGCTGAGAACCGTGGAGCCTCTGCCGAAGAGCTTGCGGAACTACTTGGACGTGGACGTGCAAAAAGAGGAATCTTTGAAGGTGACCTCTCTCAGGGAGAACTCGAAATAGGACAAGTGGCATCGATGGTTAGGAAGGAGGAGAGTGCTGCAGAGATAATTCGGGACCTGGTAAATTAGCGTGCCACAATAAGTGGTATCTCTCTAGGTTTCAAGCATATATTAAAATATTTTAACGATTTGGTTTAAAAACATTTCTACTAACACGCTCATTAATAATTATATACCACTTATCGTGCCACGAGCTATCCTATTTAACGAGTGCCTCGTATTTTTTAGATACCAACTCCCAGTTGATTATGTTCCAGAACGCCTCAACATAATCGGGACGTCTATTCTGGTACTTCAGGTAGTAAGCATGTTCCCATACATCCATTGCAAGAATTGGTGTTCCCTTCTTTTCTGCAACATCCATAAGAGGATTGTCCTGGTTTGGTGTTGAAGAGACAAAAAGCTCTCCTTTGTCGTTGACGCTAAGCCATGACCAACCGCTGCCAAAACGTGTCTTGCCGGCGTCAAGAAACAGCTTCCGTAGCTCATCTATTGAACCGAAAGTCTTGTTGATGGCAGTTTGCAGCTTTTCTGACAATTTGCCGCTGTTAAGCTTCATGCTTTCCCAGTAAATTACATGGTTGTAAAATCCTCCTCCGTTATTACGGACAGCTGCAGGGTATTTGCTTATGTTTGCAAAAATCTCTTCGATGGTTTTTGATTCCAGCTCTGTGCCTTTGATTGCATTTCCAAAGTTGTCGAAATATGCTTTGTGATGCTTACCGTAGTGAATCTCCATTGTCTGTTTGTCTATGAATGGTTCAAGAGCATCGAACGCGTATGGTAACTGAGGGAATTCGAATTTATTTATTGTTGTCATTGTTGTTTTGTTTTTTGTGTTAATATCTGTGTTGCCCGTCTGCGCAAAAGCGGCAAAAGGCAAAATTGCCAATGCGAGCATTAATGTCAATTGTTTCATATATCGTGTGTGTAAATAGTTGTTACTACTGTTATGTTAAGATAACAGAGCAGCTCCAAAAATGTTCAATGACAGAGATGCCGGGTGAAAATGCCCAGCCCTATGCTTTCATGGCCAAGCATTGATAATCAAGAAGTAAAGCATAGGGCTTACAGTCGCTCCAGTACTACAAAATCAAATGGGTGTTCGAACTTCTCGCCTCTTGGGTGTGATTCGCGGAATATCTCCCGCCACTGGCTGAAGTCTATTTCCGGGAAGAATGTATCTGCCTCTTCAATGGAGGTGTGAACAAGAGTGAGATAAAGGCGGTCTGCCAATGGGAGGAATTGACGGTATATCTCACCTCCGCCAATAATAAACACCTCCTGGTCTTTTTGTTCAGGACCTTTCATATCTATAGCAGCAAGCGCATCAGGAATTGAGAGGAAAACCTCTGCTCCCGGAGCTGAGGCAGGAGTGCGGCTCACAATCATGTTTCTCCTGTTGGGCAATACCTTCCCTATTGATTCCCATGTGTTCCATCCCATCAGCACGGGATGTCCGTGAGTGACACGCTTGAAATACTGAAGGTCCTCTGAGATGTGCCAAAGAAGTTGATTTTTACAACCGATTGCGTAGTTGTCGGCTATTGCTACTATTATGGATATCATGTATATGTGCTGATTTAATTCTTAATGAAACATTTTGATTTATACTGCAATCGGGGCCTTGATCCCAGGGTATGGGTCATAGCCCTCCAGCTGAAAATCTTCGTACTTAAAGCTGAAGATGTCCTTCACATCCTGGTTGATTAACATTTTGGGCAGGTGTCGTGGTTCACGAGAAAGCTGAAGCTTAACCTGGTCAAAATGGTTAAGGTAGATATGAGCATCGCCGAATGTGTGGACAAACTCCCCGGGCTTCAATCCGCAAACCTGTGCAACCATCATTGTAAAAAGAGCATATGAGGCAATGTTGAATGGTACCCCAATGAAAACATCTGCGCTACGCTGATAAAGCTGACAACTCAGCCGGCCGTCTGCAACATAGAACTGAAAGAGTGCATGACAAGGAGGCAGGGCCATCTTGTCAATTTCACCGACGTTCCAAGCAGAAATTATATGCCGGCGGGAATCAGGGTTGTTCTTGATTCCTTCTATGAGGGCCGACAGCTGATCAACCGAGCTACCGTCTGCTCTCTTCCATGAACGCCACTGACTTCCATAGACGGGTCCAAGATCTCCATTGGCGTCGGCCCACTCGTCCCAAATTGAAACGCCATTGTCTTTCAGGTACTTAATATTGGTATCCCCGGCAATGAACCAGAGCAGCTCATGAATGATAGATTTAAGGTGAAGTTTTTTTGTTGTAAGCAATGGAAAGCCATTACTTAGGTCGAAACGCATCTGATAGCCGAACACACTTTTTGTACCGGTACCGGTACGGTCGCTCTTAAGTGTTCCGTTGTCCATTATATGTTTTAAAAGAGAGAGGTATGTTTTCATTACGATAGTACAAATTCAGCAGGCAAATATAAACAAATTTACTCTGTTAAATTTTGGCAAATTCAGACTTTGCAATTCTTACATAATAATTCTTTGCATTTGGATAATCGCCGCTGTTGCCGTTAAGTAGCAATATGTCAACATAATTTTCCGTGGATTTGGTACCTCCGCGTGGCGATGCAACATAGATATACATGCCACTCACTTTTGGAACCTTCAGCTGCTTGAGCTCTCCGGCAACTCCTTTTTTTATGTAAAGCTTGTCCCAGGAGCAGCACAGATAGTAAATCTGGCCGTTTATCTCTATCATCCGCATCCAGTTTGTCTTGTCAGAGGCAGTAACAGGTTGATTGTCCCATCCAGATGTGAGTTGAGAGGAGAGGGAGAAAGTGTTTTCGTATTTATCGGATGGATGTAATTTGGTCTGGTACAGCAGATGGATTTGCTTTGCCGCATCCTGACAGATATCGCTGTTCTCTATCAGTTGGGGACGCGATTGCGCCAGAGGGTGAGATTGTAGGTTAATCAAAATTTCATTCTTCCAGACGCCGTTTTTCTTTTCAAAATAAAAGGTTTTCTGGTATATGTTAGGCAAATTCTGACCAACATAATCATCCTGAATGGCAAGAATGGCAAATCCAGAATCTGTAACAATCACATAAGGATAATATATGTCGCTTCCCAGGTTTGGACTGGAATAATCCATGATCCACTTTACTCCTGTTTTTTCTTTGCAATATAGTCTGTGGGTTTTATTAAGCCCGAAAGAAACAGCCATCATATCGTCCTTGCCGATTGATGCTCCCACTCGTATATTGACTGTCTCTCCCTGGGATACACCGTCGTTATCTATGATTGTCTCTTGCTGGGAACTTGTTATGTCGCCTGTTTTGCAGTTCGGGAACCAGTAGTGCTTAAGTTTGCCATACGAGCCGTTTTCAGTTGACTGGGTATACGTCGGTTCGAAAACAATAAGGTGCACAATTCCGTCGGAATCTATTAAAATATTGCCGGGGCGCGATGTATTGAACGACCCTCCTTTTTGCCAGCTATTGTCGCCGTCTTTCCTGTATAGGACTATCTTTGAGGGATTTGTGGCATTCGGGTTAGGATTAGAATCAACATTCTGATTCTCTATAACATACATATAGACTACTTCCCCGTAACGTACAATTTTGCTTTGATTGTACCCCCACCAGGTTCCGTTGGGACTATGATTTTTGCTTCCGGGTATCTGTTCGGAAACAAAATCTATTGAGGCAGTTGCAATACTTTTTTCACAACCGGACATTTGTACAAGTGAGAAAATAACTGCGATACAACGCAATGCGCTTACAAATCCAAATTTTACTTGTTTCATATATTTAAATATTAGTCAGCAAAAAAATCAGCACTTCCCGCACAACAACCCTGCTACAATCATAGAAACCCGCTTCTGAGCCGCAGAAGCACTGCTATAGCACACAACCGGCAATACCCATTCAAGAAGGGCCAGATTGTACGGTAAAGGATCTGGGTTGCAGTTTACACTATTGAATGCATACTTTCTCATTTTGAGGCTTAATGAATACGCCTTGTCTACTTTTTGGCTGTGTGCGCCAGTGTAGCAATTTACCGGGATCTCGTCAAGTCTGTTGGTATTATAAAAACCCGATATGAACTTTACATACTCTTCCATATCGCTGTCGTTTTCCACAGGGGCGTTGTCAACCATAAATATTGCCTCAAGTCTTGCGAAATCCGACACAAGTGACCGAGGTCTTGTTTCTGAAAAATCTATAAGATATACATTCATGTCCTGATCGAGAAGAATATTCTGCATGTTAAGATCTCCGTGGCATATAGATGTATAATAATCCAGGGCAGTTTCACGTCGGTTTGTAAACTCATGCTTAAGGAACCAGTATGGGTTTGTGAGTTTCCGGCCAGTTTCTCTGACGGTAAAAAACTCTTCGTCTGCAGAGATAGAGAATATCTCCTCTGCTGTTTTGCATAGGTTGGGGAAGAACGTAAAAGTCGGGTCGTGATCGCGATATGGGAAAATTGTCTGATGTACAGGCTGACCATACCACGGATTGAGAATCTGTAGGAATATCTTGTCGAAAAGAGGTTCAAGCTTGTCAACGGGCCAGTTGTTATAATAATTAGTGAGCCATTGAAGTTGCGTCTGCTCTCCGCCAATGCCCACGAAGTTATATCTCAGAGCACCTGTGTCGCCAAAAAACTCATTGCCAAGCACTATAGCGCTGTTATTGAGAATATAAGGAAGTGCATACTTCTGGCATCGCTCTGACTCTCTTGTTATTATTGCCCTATTTGCAATTTTGAGTACGGTTGGTCTCAGTTTCCGGTTTTCGCTGTCGAAGGATGTAACCTGATAAGTTTTTGCAGAGTAACCGCCATGAATCTGTTTTATTATTATTCGCGCAGAGTCGGTATACAATCTCCTGGCAAGGAACTCTATATGGGGTTCCAAAGGAACCTCCCCGGAGGTATCGATTTTAAGACGAGTTTCGGGGGCATGTGTCAATATATTTGTTATGAAGACCCATGCAATTGGGTTGACTGCTATATCTGTGGAATTAATTTTCTCAACGGCTATTATGTTTTCAAGCGACAATGTGCTATCAAGGAATTTAGACAAGGAGGCATCTGTCGGAACTCCGCACATGTCGGCCAGTACAAATTTTGCACCGATGAGAGAGAGATTTTCTTCATTGCTGTTGAACTGACAAATTACAACAGATGGATCCATAGGATTAAAGTTTGCAACAACCATTGCAATGAGATTAATACCGTCTGGCCGTAATTGTTTTTTTAAAGGAAGAATTCCTTTTGACAGCTCTTCAAGGGTGATTGAACATGGCCCAGAAAGTCTTGCAAGACCGTTTGGGTTGCTTCCGAAGGATATAGCCTCTTTCACAAAAATCCCTGCCTTTGCGGGGTCCTTTGGAAGTTTGAAATCGGGAGGCACGCCTGTGTCGTCTGGAATGAATCCGGCACAACGGCCGCAGGAGATAAATAATCCTTGTGAATCTGTTCCAATGGCAACTTCAAGTTCGTCATATCCGGCAATTCCCTGGTCACGCCAGAGAGTAAATGCATTAGTTTCTTTATCGGCCTGAACGAAATTAAATGAAAAACCACCAGACTGCCATTTTATGGATTCGTTTGTCTTTAGATTTTTTCGTCTGATCTCATCCATGGCCTCCTCATTGTTCCTGAAGATACGGAAAACAACCTGAAGCCCGGCCATCTCGATAACTTCAAATACCTCAGGCAGCAACCCCGACAAAAACAAACCGCCCCCTTTGGCAAGTAACTTTTTTTCAGAAATCATAAGAACCCTTATTCCTGCGCTCGAGAGATAAGTGCACTCAGAGAGGTCTATTATTATGAATTTCTCATTTTGCACCAATGGCTGGACACTTTTATCAAATTCCAGACAGGTTGTTGTGTCCAGTTTTCCCTCCACTAATACCAGAGAAACTGAACTAATGCTTTGAATATTTATCGAAATCATATATAAAATGTAGGTATTTCAAGTAAAGATGAGAAATTAAAAAAACAATAGTATATTTATTTTTGAATTCGCATGGCCTACTATGAAAAACTGGACCACGAAAAACGGTTATAAAATTTATCAGGTCCTCTCCCTGAGAAGCAATGCTTTTCTCATAGAGGCAGGAGAATATAAAATTCTTGTTGATACCGGCAGGAAAACAGCATTCAGAAAACTTCTGAAAAACCTATCAATACTGGATTGTACAAGTATTGACTATCTGATATTGACTCACACACACTATGACCACTGCCAGAATGCTTTTTCATTGAAAGAGTTATTTAATTGTAAAATTGTGGCAAGTATGTTTGAAAGTGATTTTGCAATGACAGGCTATACTCCTGTTCCAAAAGGGACCATTGCTCCTGCCCGGATTATATCTGCTTTGGGTAGAATTCTAGGGGATAAAATTGCAGGATATCACCCTTTTAATGTAGACATAATTGTGGGCGAACATCTTGACTTGAAGGATAAAGGGCTAAATATTAATGTCATCCATACACCCGGACATTCGCCGGGTTCTCTCAGTATAATTATAGAAAAAGAAATCGCAATTGTTGGCGATACGCTTTTTGGAGTATTAACGGATTCTATATTTCCGCCATTTGCCGATGACATTCCTCTAATGAAGAAAAGCTGGAAGATATTGTTAGACTCAGGATGCAACTTGTTCTTGCCTGGGCATGGTAGAGAGATAAAGAGGACCAGACTAGGTGATTTTTTGACATAGCACTAATATTATAACAAGTAAAAATATAAAGCCATGATAATAAAATTGTTAGATATTGTAAGAATTGTAATTGTTTGTATTACGTTCTATTTGGGTTACAGCATTGGGTTTGCTAATGGATACGATCCTTTGGCACAGCTGCATTTTATGATTCCGGTAATTATATCGACAATTGCAGGAATTTCCGGCCTTGAGGGACTGCTCTTTGCAAAAAAATCGGCCGAAATCAAAGGGTTCGAGGTAGGAAGCAATTATCAGCGGCAATCTGCAATTGCCCTGTTATCCTATGCTGTGGTAGCAGTTATGGTCTATTTATTTAATTGGGGGATAAAGGCCGAGTTGACAATCTTTTTTGCCTTTATCTTCTTTTTCATATTCTCAGGCCTTAATCATGCCATTGAGGCCGTAAAGAAAAAAAACTACAAGTGGCAAAACGTCAACAGGCCCTTCATAACCTTTATTCTTATAGCTGGCATGATATATCCCGTAATTTTGGCAATTAAGATGCTTTAATAATGAAAATCAAGCGAATCATCAGTTTTTTTATTACTCCGTTAGTCATTTTAGGCATTCTTCTTTTTGCCGATTTTGTACCAGAAAATCCGAAGGTTACCTATACATTTTGCGTGGCACTTCTTATGGCTGTCTGGTGGATAACAGAGGTGGTCCCGCTTGCCGTAACATCATTGTTGCCGGTAGCCCTGTTTCCGCTATTTGGAATTATGGACGGGCGAGCTGTTTCTGCCACATATTTCAACGATGTGATTTTTTTGTTTATGGGTGGTTTTCTGGTAGCTCTTGCTATGGAGCGATGGAACCTGCACAGAAGAATTGCCTATAATATCCTTTGTGTCACTGGTGTAAGCCCTGCCCGTATACTGCTGGGATTCATGCTATCTTCTTTTTTCCTGTCTATGTGGATATCAAATACAGCCACTGTAATGATGATGCTGCCTATAGTCATGGCCATTATAAGACAATTGGATGATCTGATGAACAACAAGTGCTCTTCTAAGTTCAGTATAGGTTTATTATTGGGAGTTGCATACAGTGCGTCAACCGGAGGAATGGCAACACTGGTTGGCACCCCTCCCAATCTATCTTTCATTAGGATTTATCACATATACTTCCCTGATTCGCCTGAAATTTCATTTTATAAATGGTTGTTATTTGCATTGCCGGTTTCACTGATTATATTCGGGTTTATATGGGCATTTCTTTATTATAGTTTCAGACCAAAAAAGGAGGAGTGGCGGGACATTGATAAAAACACTTTTTACAAACAGCTTGAGATAATGGGGAAAACCACTTATGAGCAGAAAATGGTCTTTATTGTATTTACAATTCTCGCTGTTTTATGGTTGCTCAGAGTGAATCTGAATTTTGGGGCATTCTCAATTCCCGGATGGGCCGGTTTATTTCCTGAGAGTGGTTTTATAAATGATGGTACTACTGCTATTTTCATGGCACTAATACTTTTCCTTATTCCATCAAAAAGCGAAAAGGGGAAAAAATTGCTTGACTGGGAAACAGCATCAAAACTGCCATGGAGCATTCTGCTATTGTTTGGTGGAGGTTTCGCTCTGGCTACCGGTTTTAAGGAGTCGGGCTTATCTCTATGGTTCGGGGGTATTTTTTCGGGAGTTGCATCTTTTCATCCAATAATTATAGTGATTACTATTTGCTTGGTAATGACTTTTTTAACAGAGCTAACCTCAAATACGGCAACTACAGAGATGATTCTGCCAATATTAGCGGGAATAGCTGTGACTACAGGAATAAACCCATTACTGCTTATGATCCCGGCCACTCTTTCTGCCTCTATGGCATTCATGTTACCGGTAGCAACTCCTCCAAATGCGATTATATTTGGAACATCAAGGATAACAGTTGGGCAGATGGCCAGAACCGGACTCGTAATCAATCTGGCAGGCGCAGCCATAATTACTTTTATGATGTATTATTGGGGAGACATTGTGTTTTTGTCCTAAATGCCCAACATAAGAATTTATCTATATTTGTATTTATTGATGGGAAACTTCACAAATAACGAGGATTTGCTTAACGCTCTTAAAGCGGGAGGAGAGGAGGCTTTTTCTTTTATTTTTGTTAAACACTATGGTAATTTATTCTCTTATGCATACAGGATCCTGAATGACAATAGTGATGCACAGGAATGTGTGCAGAAGACATTCTATCATATGTGGGATATCCGTCACAAACTGGAAATACGGGACTCAATAAAGTCGTACCTATACAGGTCGGTGTATAATAATTGCATTAATATCATAAGGCAAAAGAAGTTGCTTTTGAAATATGAGGAAAAGGGCCAGATAGACCTTTATTTTTCCAGAATAATTCAAAGTCCGCAGACAGAGATGCGTCTGATTGATTCAGAAACAAGGAGGGCAATATTACAGAACGTTGGATCTTTGCCGGAGAAGTGCAAAGAGATCTTTATCAGATGCAAGATTAACGGACAATCTTATGCAGAAGTTGCTGGTATTATGGATATTTCCATAAAGACGGTAGAGAACCAAATGACAATTGCCTTAAAACGGCTTAAGGAAAAATTAAAATATTTCATTTTGTTTTAGGGGATAATTCCCTTTTTTACGTCTTAGGAAAAATAACAATTATCTAGGATGCAATTAAAAGGAGAAGAGGCAACAGATATTCTGATTTCCAGGATACTTAAGGGAACCGCCGATACGGATGAAATTGAAGAGTTTGCAGAATGGATCAAAGATATCGACAATGAGAGATACTTTGAACAATATAAAGAGGTGTGGCACTCTGCACAAGAAGTTCATGTAAGCGAAGGGAAGAAAGATCAATCCCTTCAATCTTTAATACACTATATCAGGTATAACAAAAAGAGACAAAGCAACAGAAGACGATTTATTTTTGTAATCTCTTCTGCTGCGGCTATCTTGTTAATTTTAGGTTTATTCTCTCTTTATGACAACTATAACATGTGGTATAATTATTCACATGTCTCCTTTTCTGAATTAAAGTATAACACAGATTCAATTAAGGTTGTATTATCAGATGGCAGGGTAATAAATCCAATGAGAAAATCGCCCTACTATGCCAAGGAAAAAGAGCTTAACCTGAATTCGGCAGATCAGAGAGAGATCTCTTACGTTGCTCAGAAAACAGGACGCCCTCAAAAATCGGAAAGCCTTAAATACAATTCCGTATCAATACCATCGGGAGAACGCTTTGCAATTGTGCTTTCAGACGGAACGAAAGTATATTTGAACTCAAACTCATATATAAGGTATCCTGTAAGTTTTGGAAAAGAGAGCAGAGATGTAACCTTAGTGGGGAGAGCATACTTCGACGTTCAGAAATCTGATGTTCCTTTTATAGTTACAACATCAGACATGAAGGTTGAGGTGCTGGGAACATCCTTTGATGTGGAATCAAAAAAGGATGCAACGAGTTCCTCGGTAATCCTTGTTGAGGGTTCGGTTAAGGTTCTGGCCGACGGACAAAGCAAGATAATAAGCCCTAACGAGATGCTTTCAATCAACCGCCTTCATAAAAAAATGTCGGTAAAAAATGTTGATTCAAAAACAATGACATTGTGGAAAGATGGAATCCTGGTTCTGAAAGAACAATCAATTGATTCTATGCTTGAGAGCCTTTGTTCGTGGTATGGAGTTGAAATAGTCAACAACTCCACAGTATCCAGACGTGAGAAATTCAACGGTAAATTTGATAGGGAAAATATTGAAGCAGCAATGAAAACAATAGCCCTTTGTGCAAAAGTAAGATACAGAATAGAAAATGGAATTTTAATAATTGAAGATATCAATGAATAATAAAAGCGGGAGATCCTAAGGCGTGGTAAACTTTAATACCTCCCGCTATACCGATCAATACATGAATATTAACCAGAAATTATCACAAAACTATGAAAATTTTTTCACTATTGAGAAAAAAATGCCTCAATGGGAGGCATGCTTTACGGCAACTTGTCATGTTACCGGTAGTTTTTTCCCTGATTTTCCCCCCATTTGTCTATGGAGCGGGACAACAGGAAAAAATAACAATCTCCTTAAAAGATGTGACTATTATTGAATTCTTTAAAGAGGTTGAGAAAATAACTACATTTAAATTCTTCTACAAAACATCTCAGGTTGAATCGTTGCCAAAAATTTCGATTGAGGCAAAAGATCAGCCAATCTCTACTGTTCTAAACACTGTTTTCGCTAAAACCAATCTTACTTACACATTTAATGAAAAGCAGATTGTAATACAGCAGAAAAACGCTAATCCGGCAATAGCTCAAGCAGTAAAAATCACAGGTAGGGTCATAGATAAAAATCAGATACCCTTGCCCGGGGTCGGAATAATCCTTCAGGGAACAAAGAAAGGAGCATTTACCGACGATAACGGAAAATTTGTATTAGAAGTACCAAAGGCAAAAGGGTTGTCACTGCTTTTAAAGATGATAGGTATGAACACAGTTGTTCTCTATCTGGACGACAGAACAGATTATCTGATTGTTATGGAGGAAGATCAGAAACTACTTTCCGAAGTAATGATAACCGGGTATCAGACACTGCCAAAAGAGAGGGCCACAGGTGCCTTTACAATACTGGATTCAACAATGCTGAAACAGACATCAAGCTTCAGTTTAAAGGATAAGCTGGAGGGTCTTGTACCAGGTCTCTATTTCGAGCCAAATTACGTTGAGGACCAATATCCTACCGATCAGGCCAGCAGAAGTATAATAATAAGGGGCGCAAGCACGTTCGGCGACAATAATCCCTTGATTGTAGTGGACGGATTTCCTGTAAGCTCTGCATCAGATCCCTGGAAGTCTATCAATCCGGATGATATTGAGAATGTCACTGTTTTAAAAGATGCTGCTGCTGCTTCAATCTGGGGTGCGCAGGCAGCCAATGGGGTTATAGTTATAACAACAAAAAGAGGAAAGAGTGCAACTCCTCAGGTTGATGTTTCAGTTGACTTTTATGCTCAGTCTGCTCCTAACCTTAATAAGATTCCATGGGCCAGCAGTTCACAGGCCGTTGACATTTACAAGTGGATGGCGTTTGAAACTACATATCTGGACCAGTTTAAGACCACTTCCTATGATAACTATGACCTGGCTCCGGTAGTCAGAACCATTGCAAATGCCAAGAAGGGTTTAATTACCATGGAACAGGCAAATACTCAACTGGACGAACTAAGGAAAATAGATGTAAGAGATGAATTTGCCCAGCTGTTTTTTAATAAATTAGAGACGAATACAAAAGCTAACGTAGCTTATCAGTTAGGCGGTAAAACCCATAGTTTCAGAACCTCCATTACTGCCACTACAAATCAGAAGTATAACAAGGGTAACTCCAGGGCAGATTATACTATTAGTGTAAATGATCAATTAAAGCCTGCCCAGTGGATCAGGTTTTCTGTAGGAGCTAATCTAAATCTTACTGAACAAACCAATAATGGTGTAGATATTAAAGAGTTGAACTATATAAATCAGATGACCAGGATATTGGACGAAAATGGGAATTACCTGCCCATGATTGCTCAGGATTCAAGATCATCTTATGATTCGTATTATTCTCTAAGTACTGCTTCCAGAAGAGATTCTGTGACCAAATACAGGCTTCCTTATGACTGGGACTGGAACCTTAAAAGAGAAGCCGATAACAAGGACAATACGGAGAGAAATTCTGACCTGCGTTTAACCGCAAAGGTAAATCTGATGCCAATAAAGAGTTTAGATATTGAACTATCTTACCAATATCAATATATAAACCGCTATTTACGTGAGTACTACAATGAGAATACGTGGACGGTTAGAAATCAGGTTAACAACAATGCCCGCACAGACGGAACATTTCCAATTCCTCCGGGAGGTATGTTGTATGAAAACAAAAGATTTGGCTCCGGGAACAGTTACCGTGCACAGATTACATACGACAAAAGATTTGGAAAACATTCAATTAAAGCAATGGCGGGTACCGACTGGAGAAGAGACTATTATGACGAGAATCCATATGGTTATTATGGGTATGATCCTCAGTCGCTTACCTATGCTACTGGAATGGATTTTAAAACTTCGATAACTCCTAAGTTATCAGGGCAATATCATTATTATCCGACAGTACCAATGATTCCGGGTAAATACTATTTTAGTGTAAATGGGAGGGATGACAGATATGTTTCATATTTCGGCAATTTTGGTTATACATTTTCCACAAAATATGACTTGACTGGAAGTATCAGACTGGACAAGACAAATCTTTTCGGGAGTTCATCAGACTCTCCCAATCTACCTCAGTGGTCCGTAGGACTCGGATGGAGCATAACAGAAGAACCATTTGCCAAAAAGTATCTTAAGGGTGTTGATTATTTGAAATTGAGGGCCTCATACGGATGGAACGGAAATATAGATAAGACCGCTGCTCCATATCTGTACGGATATCCGTGGAACGATAAAGTATTGAGTCTCCCGTATTTTGCAATACAATCGGCTCCTAACCCTAACCTGACATGGGAGAAAACCGCTACCTACAATTTTGGACTGGACTATGCTATCCTGTCGAACAATATAAGTGGTACCATTAACTTTTATCGGAAGGACTCAAAAGATTGTCTTGTCCAGATGGCAGTCAACGGCACCTATGGTTTCCAGAATAACAGAGCCACATTAAATGCAGGAGAGTTGCATAACACAGGGTTGGAATTCAGTATTAATGCCAATATCATAAATACAAAAAGCTTTAAATGGCAGACAATGTTAAATTATTCGACTAACAGAAATATGGCAACTGGTATTACAAGGGTGTCTAATAATATATCTGCATATACATCCATGGCATTCTATTACCGGAAACCAAACCATCCTCTTAGTTACCTGGCAGCAATTGAGTGGGCAGGATATGATGAGGTAGGATTACCTAAGATTATTTATGACGGCGTAGAAACAAAAATCACCGATATTGCAGACGTAAATAAGCTTGATCTGGAAAAGTTGTTCAAGTATGTGGGTCAAAAGGATCCAAAACACTTTGGATCATGGGCAAACCGTTTTGCCTACAAGAACTTCGAACTTTCTGTAAGGTTGTATTATAAGTTCGGACACAAGGTCATTGGAGACTATCCTCCCAGCTCAATGTTCAGCTCTGTTATGACTGCTTCTAAAATGTATACTTTTCTCCCTGAAATGATGGTATATCGCTGGAAATCTGCAGAGGATGCAACAACTGCTCAAATGTACAATCTTAACAATAAAATTACCAATAGTACACACATCCAATTATTGGAAGCCGCTATGACTTATGGGACACAAAACGTATATAATGCTAGTTCTGTAAGGGTTCAAAGTATTACTTTATCTTATTTGGTACCAAGGTCCTTTCTTCAAAAAGCAAATCTTAAAGATTTAAGAATAGTGCTGGAAGCCAGAAATTTAGGTCCGATTATCAAATTTTCTCCATTCGATCCGGATAACCCACCATATAGTAGTTCTACATATGGGGCACTATTATTTGTGACCCGCAATCGCCCTGAGTTCTCTTTGGGATTAAAGATTGGATTATTTTAACTAATGCATAAAAATAAACGATTATGAAAAAAATTATATATTTAATTGCAATCTTTTTCTTCTCAAGTATATTTATTTCTTGTGAGAAAGAGTTCCTTGAAGTATTACCGAGAGGTCAGGTGGTAGCCAAAACAACAGCAGATTTTAGAAAACTATTGGACTATGTCGATAATTCCAGATACTCCTACTCATTGTCTTTAACAATGTCCTTTGCAGATTTATTATCGGATGATGTATACCTTGATTCAACTAAGTGGAACACCTACACTACAACAACGGAGCACATTAAAAATCTGTATGTGTTCAAGAATACAATATGGACCTATTCTTCTCCCTCTTTTACAAATGAGGTAAACTGGAACAATCAGTACTTTATCACATCGCTTTGCAGCTCCATATTATCTGAAATTGGTAAAGCAGACGACAATCCTCTTCTTCAAAAGCAAATGATTGCAGAAGCAAAGGTTCACAGAGCGTATGCTTATTTACTGTTGGTAAATCTCTACGCCCCTCATTATAACGAATCAACAGCAGCCGAAACAAAAGGGATACCTATTGTTAATAATCCTACAGCATTACCTCCTCTTGTAAGAAACTCTGTAAAAGAGGTATATGACTTCATTATAAAAGAGCTGGAAGAGGCAATGCCGGATTTGCCTGATGATGTGAACCAATTCAAACACAGACCTACTAAGTTAGCAGTTAATGCCATATTGGCCAGAACATATCTTTATATGGGCAACTATGCAAAAGCTCTGGAGTACTCCAACAAGGCTCTTCAGACAAGAAGCTATTTGTATGATTATAATACAATTTATACAGGGACCGTAGATTATTACGCCAACTTAATAGGTCTTTCTAGGCTTAACGACGAAGAGATGATTTTATGGAAGACGTTCGCAAAAAATGCAAACTCCACAACCTCGAATACATATTTTATTTTAGATACTATGTCTTTCAATAAATTGTATCCGGATTTCACAAAAAACGCAGATGGTACCTTAAACAATTTTGACCTAAGACGTACCCTTAAGTTCAACGCTGTAGCATTGAACAGGAAAATGACAACTAAAACGGTTACATTTCTGTTCAATTTTTATAACAACAGATATAAAACAGATAGCAATTTAGGTGGTACTGCTTGTCATAATCCGGTCGCCACTCCTGAAATGTATCTGACAAGAGCAGAATGTAATGCCCGGGATGGTAAGCTGCAGGAGGCACTTAATGATGTAAATGCAATTTGTGTGAAAAGATATAAAACTGGAACCTTTACCGATCTTACACCGGCAGATTTCCAGAACAACAAAGACAAGGTTTTAGACAGGGTGCTTTTAGAAAGGAGAAGAGAACTTTATGGAAAAGACATGCGGCTGTTTGACCTGAAACGCCTTAACATTCCTTATTCACACAATCTGGGATCGCTAAAGATTTCTGTTCCGGCCAATGATCCACGTGTAGTATGGCCCATATTCACTCCATATATTGAGATGAACTCAGAGCTGGAGCAATACGACAGAACGGTTACAGGGGTAAAATACTATAACAGCCAAGGTGCCGAGGTTCCATTAACAGATTAACATGTCTTAATTTTTGATCAGAGAATTATGAAAAAAATACTATTATTTATATTATTTGTACCATTTCTGGCATTAGCGCAAAATAAAGGAGGTTATACCATTAAAGGTGATATTAAAGGAGCTCCTGATGGTATGGTATATTTATTAAAAGCATTTGATGGTGATACTTTAAATTCCGGAGAGATTAAATCAGGAGTATTCCTTATAGAAAATAAAGAGAAGTTTATCGGAACGGTAACTGTCCTTTTTGTAGGTAACACAAGAACTCTATCAAATCTTTTTATCGAACCGGGTGTAATAACAATCAGCGGAGACTTTACAAAACCTGTCACCATAAAGGCAACAGGGACTCCTTCCAACGATGCATGGAACAAATATCAGATAGATGTTGCTCCAATTGAAGCAAAGATAGCTAAAGAGAGGGCAGCTATTAAAGCAGAAACAGACCCGGTTAAGAAAAAGGCATTAATGGAAGAGAACGGTAAGTCGTACGATGCATTTTATGCTTTTCGAAGGGAATTTGCGATAAAACATAATAATACTATCGTAGCACCAATGTTTCTTTCTGCAGGGACAGGTAACCTGGATTACAAAGGATTGTGTGATTTATTGAACCTCTTTGATCCTAAAACGCCGGATAATTGGTATACTAACAGACTTAAGGACAGGGCCGACATTATGAGCAGATGTGATTATGGCAAAGTTGCTCCTGATTTTACCCTTAAAGATCCATACGGCAAAAAAATTACGCTCTCTTCATTAAGGGGTCAGGTTATACATGTCGATTTCTGGGCCTCTTGGTGTGCCCCTTGCAGGGCGGAAAACAAGAATGTGGTTGAGTTGTACAATAAATACCATGCAGAAGGGTTCACTGTTATGGGAGTATCAATTGACGAGGATAAGGAAAAATGGGTCAAAGCAGTAGAAGTTGACAACCTGCCATGGAAAAATCAGGTTTCCAGTCTGGTTGGCTGGGAGTGTCCTGTAGCCAGAATGTACGGATTGGCTTACGGCATGACAGGTGTTCCTTACTCAATTCTGCTCGATAAAGAGGGAAAGGTCTGCGGATACAACCTCAGAGGTGAAGAACTTGCAGCCAAACTGAAAGAGATATTCGGGGAATAATTCAAGCAGTACGTCACGCTATCTTCTCTGGTATTTACAAATTAAAATTTAGGTTATGTGTCTTAACTAGGTTAAGTTTTTTAATTAGTTGGTTAGTACATACCAGAGAAGAGTGTTATAAAGAGCTGCCATTCGCGGTGGCTCTTTCAATTTCCTCAGCCCTATGCTTTCATGGCATATATTTGATATTCATAACATTATGTGTTTTGAAAATAATGATTAAATCATTGATTATCAATACATGGCCATGAAAGCATAGGGCTGGATTTCTTTTTTCTCTATCTTTGCAGCAACTAACAAACAAAACAGTCATGAAGAAGATTTTTATAAAAGTGGTGCTGCTTGCCATAATTTCAGTTTTTATGGTTGCCTGCGGAAAGGTTATGATTACAGGCAGAAACCAGGTGCTGTTGTATAGTCAGGGACAAGTGACATCTCTCAGCAATCAGGCATATACAGATTTAATGAGCAAGTCGGTGGTTTCGACAAATGGTCAGTATAAAAAAATGGTTAATGAAGTAGGTGTGAGGCTGACAACAGCTGTGTCGGAATATCTGAAACTGAACGGTTGGGAAAAGGAGCTGACCGGAATAAGCTGGAAGTTTGATGTTGTCAAGGACGAAACAGTAAATGCTTTTTGTCTGCCAAACGGTAATATTGTCTTCTATGAAGGAATCATGAAGATTACAAATACTCCCGATCTTGTTGCTGTAGTGATGGGACATGAAATTGCCCACGCGCTTGCAAAACATGGCAACGAGCGTATGAGCCAGGAGGCAATCGTCGGAGTTGCAGGTCAGGCACTGGCTGCATATGTAGGTACAGAGAGCCAGAAAACACAAGCAATATTCGGAATGGCGTTTGGCCTTGGCTCCCAGCTTGGTGTACTTCTGCCATATTCCCGCAAACATGAATACGAGGCAGACAAGCTTGGACTTATAATTATGTCCATGGCAGGGTATGATATTAATGTGGCTCCCGGCTTTTGGCAAAAAATGAGCTCTTCGGGCTCAAAACAACCGGAATTCATAAGCACACATCCATCGGATGAAAACAGAATAGAGAAAATTATGGAAGTTATTCCGGAAGCAGCCAAATACGCCAGAAAAAAATAATTGTATTACATTTGCAGCTATTATTAGAAATTATAAGATATGTATAGGACACACTCGTGCGGAGAGTTACGCATAAACAATGTTGGTGAGCAGGTTACACTGGCTGGTTGGGTACAAAGAATTCGTAAGATGGGAGGGATGAGTTTCATCGACCTGAGAGACAGATATGGTATAACACAACTTACAATTGACGAGAGTGCGTCGAAAGATTTAAATACATCTGCAGAAAAGCTTGGCAGGGAGTTCGTGATTCAGGCAAAGGGTGTTGTAACAGAGAGAACCAGTAAGAACTCAAAGCTGCCTACAGGTGATGTTGAAATCAAACTTACTGATATTACAGTCTTGAACGCCTCGCTGGTGCCGCCTTTTACGATTGAAGACGAGTCCGACGGAGGAGAAGAGATCAGGGCCAAGTACCGTTACCTTGACCTTCGCAGAAATCCTCTAAAAAAAGCTTTGGAGCTGAGACACAAAATGGCACAGGAGGTTCGCAAGTATCTGGATGGAATAGGTTTCATGGAAATAGAGACCCCTGTACTAATAAAATCCACTCCGGAAGGAGCACGCGATTTTGTTGTTCCTTCAAGGATGAATCCGGGAGAATTTTATGCGCTTCCCCAAAGTCCTCAGCAACTTAAGCAGCTGTTAATGGTAGCCGGATATGACCGCTACTTCCAGATTGTACGCTGCTTCAGGGACGAGGATCTGCGCGCCGACCGTCAGCCTGAGTTCACCCAGATAGACTGCGAGATGGCATTTGTTGAGAGAGAGGATATTCTCAAAACATTTGAAGGGATGATAAGGGCTCTTTTCAAAAACGTACTTAACCTTGAATTCAACGAATCTTTTCCAAGAATGTCATATGCCGATGCCATGAACTTTTATGGCTCAGACAAACCGGACATTCGTTTTGGGATGAAAATTACTGAAATTACCTCAATGGTTCAGGGAAAGAACTTCCCGGTGTTTGATTCTGCTGAATATGTAGGAGGAATATGTGTTGAGGGAGCTGCTGTATACACACGCAAGCAGCTGGACGAACTTACTGAGTGGGTAAAACGTCCGCAGATAGGGGCAAAGGGATTGGTATACATAAGAGTTGCAGAGGATGGTATTAAATCTTCCGTTGATAAGTTTTATACATCTGAGGAGCTTGCTTCAATAGCAAAAGCAATGGGTGCAAAAACCGGAGATCTTATTCTGATCCTTGCCGGTTCTCGTACAAAGACTCAGGAGGCTGCCGGAACCCTTCGTATCGAAATGGGTAACAGATTAGGTCTTCGCAACAACAGTGTCTATGCTCCACTTTGGGTTTATGATTTCCCACTTCTTGAGTGGGACGATGAAACTCAGCGTTTTTATGCAAAGCACCATCCGTTTACCTCTCCAAAACCGGAGGATCTGGATAAGTTCTATAGTTCTATCAAAGATGAAGTTGAACAAGTGTCGGCAAATGCATACGATTTTGTACTGAACGGAACAGAGATTGGCGGAGGTTCTATAAGAATCCATGACTCTGAAGTTCAGCGCAGAATGTTTGAAGTGTTGGGATATTCATCTGAAGAGGTGACCTACAAGTTCGGGTTTATGATAAATGCTTTCAAGTATGGCGCCCCGCCACACGGAGGAATCGCCTTTGGATTTGACCGCTTCTGTGCACTGTTCGGGGGACAGGAGACAATCCGTGACTACATTGCTTTCCCTAAAAACAACGCGGGGCGCGACGTAATGCTAGATGCTCCTTCAAAAATTGACGAGATTCAGATGAAAGAGCTGTGTCTGAAAAGTACTGCCTCACAATAAGATACTCAGAAAAGAGATAAAAAGTAGTTACGAAGACTCCTTTTGTCCAAAAATATTAGTTAAAATATAGGTTTATGGGTCTCTTGATTTTTTACCTTTTACTTGCATTATCGATCTCTTTTCTCTGTTCGGTGATGGAGACGGTCTTGCTCACTACTCCGGTCTCTTTTATAAATATTAAAGAGGAACAAGGTGTTAAATCGGCAAAAATCTTAAAGCGCTTAAAACAGAATATCGACAAACCCTTAGCGGCAATTTTGTCGTTAAATACTGTCGCTCATACCGTTGGCGCTGCCGGAGTTGGTTCTCAGGCTGTAATTGTTTTCGGAGAGGCTTATTTTGGGTTAATCTCAGCTATACTGACAATTTTGATTCTTGTTCTCTCAGAAATTTTACCAAAATCAATAGGAGCTCACTACTGGAGGTCAATAGCAATGAGTTCGGGCCGGATTATTCAGGGTATGATATATATTACATATCCGCTGGTAATTTTATCTGCCCTTATGACAAAACTTATCTCGCGACGCAGCAAGGATGAACAAACAGTAAGTAGAGAGGAAATTTCTGCCATGGTTGACATTGGTACAGAGGAGGGGACATTTGAGGATACAGAAAAAAAGATTATACAAAACCTTATTAAGCTGAGGAGTGTGAGGGCAAGTGATGTAATGACCCCAAGGGTTGTTGTCGCAACTGCTTCGGAGGATATTACCATTGGAGAGTTTTACAAAAACAAGATTTACCTTCACTATTCCAGAATTCCGGTCTATTCGGGAGAAAACAAGGAGGATATCACGGGTTTCATATATCGCCAGGAGGTGTTTGAACACCTTGCCAAAGACAATTTTGATCTTAAACTTCTGGAAATTAAAAAACCAATTCTGGTAGCTCCCAATGTTCAGCCACTTACAGTTTTATGGGAAAAACTTCTTTCTCAGAAGGCCCATATTGCATTAATAGTGGATGAATACGGAGGCTTCGAGGGAGTCGTTACAATGGAAGACATAATAGAGACAATTCTGGGTCTGGAAATCATGGACGACAGGGACGTAGTAGCAGATCTTCAGCAGTTTGCCAGAGACAGATGGAATGAGCGGATGGCTAAGTACCAGCATTTGTGACGAACACTTTGCAGCAGTTTTAAATTTTTTTACAAAACGTTGTTCGCGTAAGGCCCTACCAGATAAGTACATGCTAAAAACTACTGCAAAGTAGTGGCAACAAGTTTTTTGGCGAGGCTGGCAAATGCTGCACTATCTTCTCTCTCCTGAAGGGCAATCGGAACACCATTATCGCCACTCTCTCTTATACTCTGAATTATCGGAATCTGAGCAAGCAACGGAATTCCAAATCGTTCGGCCATTTTTTTGCACCCATCTTTTCCAAAAATGTAGTACTTGTTGTCGGGAAGTTCCGCCGGTGTGAACCACGACATGTTTTCTACAAGACCAAGTATCGGCTTGTTTATGTCTTTACTACGGAACATATTTACCCCCTTTTCTACATCGGCCAGAGCGACTGCCTGTGGTGTGCTAACCACAATGGCTCCGGAAAGCGGAATATCTTTCACAATTGATATATGAATGTCGCCTGTTCCGGGAGGGAGGTCTATCAGCAGAAAATCGAGCTCTCCCCAAATTACCTGAAGAACCATCTGCTTAAGGGCATTGCTGGCCATGGGACCCCTCCATATAAGCGGCTGATCTGGTTTTGCAAAATATCCTATAGACATCCATTTTACGCCGTATTTTTCAATAGGAATTATCATCTCTTTTCCACTAGAATCATCAACAAGAGGGGCCTCCGACTCTGTCCCTGTCATTTTGGGTACAGATGGACCGTAAACATCGGCATCTGCAAGCCCAACGCGAAATCCTGCTTTTGAAAGTGCAATTGCAAGGTTGACCGCTACGGTAGATTTTCCCACACCACCTTTTCCCGATGCAATAGCCACAATATGACCCACATTTGCCAGAGCCTCCTGCCCCATCTCAAGGTTCACCCTCTTTTCTATTTTTCTCTCTCTCACCAGTTCCATAATGCCAACCTTAATCTCCTCTCCCGGAAAAGCCTTTTTCACAGCCTCCTCACAATCTTTCTTAATAATTGATGAGAGCGCATCGGGTGAAGGAAAAACCAGTTTGAATTTCACTTCCCTTTTCTCAGGGTCTACCTTAATATCCTCAATCATACCGAGAGAAACAACGTCTCTCTCCTTAACCGGATGCATAACACTTTTAAGTGCCTCCTCTACTCTGCTTATATTCATTTTTTCCTTTTAAAAGACAACCTTATTAACAAATATCACGCCCTTTTGTTCGTTGTTTTGTATCATCGTATATTTTCTCTTAACCTGCGATAGGCCCGTAACTTCAATGTTTTTATTGTGTTCACCGAGATATTTAGAACATCTGCAATAGCCTGATTTTTTTTGCCTTGCAGACTAAGTTCTATTATCTCTTTTTCACGTGGGGACAGTTCCGATAAAGCATGGTATAACAATGCAAAGGTTTCTTCTTCAATAATTGCATTGTTGATCACTAAAGGTTCATCCACTGCTTCTGTGGTTCGTTCTGCCTCTTCCATTGTCTTTTGCACATAGCGCCCATGCACTTTTTTTGTCCTTAAATGGTTCAGACACATATTTTTCATGGTGCCGTACAAAAACGCTTTCGCTTCGATAACCGTTTTAAATTCTTTACGACGGTTCCAGTATGCAAGCAAAGCCTCCTGCACCAAATCGGCAGCAGCATCCTTTTCGTCCACAAACCGGCGTGAATATAAAATCAGGGGAGGGAAGACAGTTTCGTACAGTAATCTGAAACTTGTCTTGTTTCCCTCTCTGATACTCAGAATATGCGTATCTGTAAGCTGCATTGACTCCATTTGTTGGTAAAAGTATAAAAAAATTGTCACCCGTTTTCCATCCAAACGTTATTATACATATGAAGGACACAGTAAAAAGAATGAACAATTACAAAAAACATATAGAAATTGCCCGTTTGATAAGCCGGGAACTGTCGGGGAACGCGTCGCCTGATGAGTTGCAGGTATTAAAGAACTGGCTTGATGAAGCCCCCGGGAACAAGACTATCTATAATACCTTAAAAAGTCAGACTCAATGGGGAAATCGTAAAAAGATACTGGCAGAATATGATCAGGAGAAAGAGTGGGAAAAACTCGAACGTCAAATAGACAAACAGATAGATAAACACAGATACTTTAAACGTTCTATATTTCGTTATGCTGCAGCGGCTGTAGTGATTCTTATGATAACCGGCACCTGGTTTTATTATGACAGACAACAAATATCTCTTGAACAAACAGCAGAATTACAAATAAATAAAATAGTTCCGGGTGGCAATAAAGCCATACTTACTCTGGCAGATGGATCCAAAATAGTATTAGACAGTGCCAGGACCGGCACTCTGGCTACTCAGGGAGGCTCAGAAATAATAAAACAGGACGATGGTAAATTGGTATATGCAAACTCTTCACCTTATGAAGGGGCACAGGTAAGAATGAATACCATAGAAACTCCACGCGGAGGAGAATATTTTGTGGAGCTGCCCGATGGTTCAAAAGCATGGTTAAATGCTGCTTCCAGTATAAAATTCCCCGCTGAATTCACCAAAAAAGAACGCAGGGTTGAAATATCAGGGGAAGTATATTTTGAAGTAGAGAAAAACAAGGTTCCCTTTATAGTCGAAGTAGTTAATAAACCCGAAATAAGAGTGCTTGGTACACATTTCAATGTAAATGCTTATGCCGACGAATCTACAGTAAGAACAACATTGGTGGAAGGTTCTGTACAAACAGGGCAGGTAATATTAAAGCCCGGCCAACAGTCAGAACTTAATTCTGAAGGAGTGATAAGTGTGAAAGAGGTGAACACCTCCTTGTACACTGCCTGGAAAGACGGCAGATTCATATTTAGAGATACTCCGCTTGAAGATATAATGAGAAATATGTCCCGATGGTACGATGTAGATATTTTTTATGCCGATTCTTCACTTAAGGGACTCTGTTTCACAGGTAATATTCCGAGAGAAACCAGCGTAGAAGAAATTTTCATTCTGTTGGGAAAAACAAAACGGATACAGTTTCAGGTAACCAATAAAACAATTACTATTATGAAAGAACCATAACCTAAGCCACTACACAAAAAGACAGGGAGTTGCTCGAACAACCCCCTGCCCAGCCTCCCCTCGGAATTAACCGGGTGGAAACAATCAGAATTTATGTTAAACTCTAAAAACAAATGTATGAAAAATTTTCATACAATGTTTTTCCGCAAAAAGCATCGAATAGGAAAAACATTGTTAATTGTCAATCTCTCGCTTATTCTATCATGGGCTTTCAGTGTCATGACATTGACTACTGCTTCTGCCCAGAGTAATCAAAACAAAACTTACACACTTAAGTGTAACAATCAAACTGTTGAATCGGTCTTTGAACAACTTGAAAAACTGAGTGGGTATAGTTTCCTTTACCAGAGCTCAGATATTAAGATCCTAAAAAAAGTAACCAGTGATTTCACAAAAGTTACTTTGGCCGAAATTGTCACCTATTGCCTTAAAGACTCAGGCCTTGCTTTTGAAGTAGTAAACAAGCAAGTAGTTATCTTCCCTGTTTCACAGGCTAAAAAAGCAAGAGACCAGTTTTCCATAACCGGCAAGGTAACCAACAGCAAAGGAGAGCCTTTGATTGAGGTAAATATTCTGATAAAAGGCACATATAAAGGCACGATTACTGATAAAAAAGGGAATTACATTATTAAAGCATCTGAAAATGCAATTCTGATATTCAGGTTTTTGGGTTATAAACAGAAGGAAGTAACTGTATCGGGTAAAACAGTAATTAATGTTGTGTTGGAAGAGGAGGCAGCTGAATTAGAAGAGTTGGCATTCATCTCAACAGGTTACCAGAAAATCCGGCCGGAGCAAAGTACGGGAAGCCTTTCTACAATAAGTGCAAGGGAATTTGAAACCCGCGTCAATACAACAGACATTCTAACCGGTCTTCAGAATAAAATTCCTGGCCTGCTTATTAACAATGACATTCAGTTTGAAGGGAACAGCCTTTTCCAGATAAGGGGTATATCAACCATAAACGGCAGTAAGAGTCCTCTTATTGTTGTGGATGGTTATCCTACCGAACTCTCCATTAATATGATAAATCCAAATGAAATTGAGTCGGTAACGGTTCTCAAAGATGCTGCTGCCTCGACAATTTATGGAGTAAGGGCATCGAACGGGGTGATTATTATTGAAAAAAAACAAGCTAAAGAAGGGAAAGTGAAGGTGAATTTCAGGACAACGACAAGTATCACACCTAAAGACAATTATAACCGTTATCGCTGGGATCAGGATGCTTCTCAGACGACAGTTGATTATCTACTTGATACTTATACTAATATTTCCAGTGCTTATTGGTCATATTTGGGTAATAAATCATTGGGAGCACTATTTAATTATCCAACCCCAGTCAATATCTATTTGCAAAAAAAAGCAGGAGTTATTAGTGAGGATGAAGCAAACAAGCAGTTAACTGCACTTACATCTTATAATAATACAAAGGACTATAGCAAATTATTCCTGCGTACTGCCTCAACTCAGACATATAACCTGGATTTCTCCGGTGGCAACGAGAGTATGCTTTATTATATCACATCAAATTATGCCGATACAAAAACCACCCAGATCAAGAATGGCAGCAATCGTTTCTCGTTGTCCGCGCGAATTAATTTAAATTTTTCCAAGCGTTTTTCGATGGAGTTGACCAATGATTTCCAGGAGGGTGAAACGAAGTCGGCACCTGTTCCAAGTATAACCAGTCTATATCCATTCGAACGTCTCCAGGATGATAATGGCAATCCTATGGCAGTATATAACGGATCTAGTGTAAATCCTTATTATAATGCCACAATTATGAGTCTGGGGCTGCTGGACAATCTCTATTATCCTCTGGTGGATGTAAATGAGATAAGTAATAAGACAAACTTAGTGAGCAACAGAATCAGCACAAGGATCAATTATAAAATAGGCAACGGATTTAATTTTAATATTGGCGGAGTATATGAGATTTCCCGTACCGACACCCGTCATCTTGCAACCGAAAAGTCATCTGAAGTCAGCCAGCTTGTCAATCGTTACACAAAGGATGGTACAAGCGGATTAATATATTATATACCAAGAGGCAGCTACATGAAGCAACAGAAAACAGACAATCATAGCTACACTTTACGCGCCCAGTTAAATTATGAGAAGAAGTTCCGGGAGGATCACTCCCTGAATATGATATTCGGTGGAGAGGTCAGAGATGTGGTGTCACAGTCAAGTTCTTCAGCATATTTTGGGTATAGCGACCAGACATTACTTCAACAACCCGTCGACTATGTAACTCTATCAAGTTCATTTACGACCACTTATGCATCAAATAATCCATCAATTGCATATGCATCACTATTTAACCAGACATATTCAGATAACAGGTATATATCCTTATACTCCAATTTTGTATACGCATACAAAAAAAAATACACCCTTTCTGGAAGTATCCGTATGGACCAGTCTAATTTGTTCGGAACAAATCCAAAATATAAATACAAACCTCTATGGTCGATAGGGACTGGCTGGAATATAAACAGAGAGGAGTTTATGAAGGATGTTCAATGGGTTAGAACATTGAAACTTCGTGCAGCACTTGGATTTAATGGCAATGTGGCAAAAAACGCTCTTTCTCAAGTTATTGCCACAGATGAGTTAAATCTATTTAACGGCAGTACAGCTTCACTTTCTCTGTCATCTCCTGCAAACTCGAAATTACGCTGGGAACAAACATTTAACACCAATATCGGTCTTGATTTCGGCATTTTCAGGAACATCAGCGGAAACATTGACTATTACATAAAAAAGAGCGTAGATGTGTTGGCAAATAATATGATTGACCCAACAAAAGGTGTCTCTTCAGCTATGATAAACAAGAGCTCAATTCTTAATAAAGGGTTGGAGATAAGTTTACAATCAGACTGGATATCAAATAAGAAATTCAACTGGAATACTGGATTTAACTTCTCGTATAATAGAAGTAAGATCCTGGAGGTATATAATACGAGCATTCCATCTAACGCAGCATCGTATCTCTATGCATTGGGCGACCGTTCTGATTACCTAAAGAAATATCCAATTGGCGCAATTTTCACATATAGATATGCCGGAGTTGATAATGAAGGAAGAACTCTGATATATGACAATGCTGGAAACACAAAGCATTTTGACGAGGATGACGAGGGCATCAGTGATGTAGATTACAAAGGCACGAAAATACCATCTTTTAACTTTGGATTAAGTAACAGAATTGACATAGAAGATTTCTATTTTTATTCAATGATCCACTACTATGGAGGCTTTAAGGCTAAGATCCCTATTCCTGACGCATCATCAACCAGACCGTTGGAAGGGTCCGGAAATTATTGGAAACAAGCGGGAGACGAGGCAGTTCCTGGTATTCTTCAAGCAATTAAATATAAAAACTATTTTAGCTATCTTCAGAGCAGTGACAGATTCGTTGCAAACGGAGCATACTTGACAATTGGAGATCTTACAGCAGCTTATAGCTTTAGAAATAGCAAGTGGCTGAAAAAAACCGTATTATCTAATTTTGAGATAAGACTTCAAGCTTCAAATATCTATACAATCGGATTTAATCGATATAACTATAGTGTAGCTACTGGCAGTTATGCAAAGTCATACCTTACTCCTACCTATACACTTAACATTAACTTAAGTTTCTGATCATAATAAAAGAATACAAACAATGAAAAAAATATACAGAAACCCGATAATTTATATCATTCCAGTACTTTTACTATATTCTTGTGATCAGTATCTGGATGTCACTCCTAAAGGGAAACGTCTCTTAGAGACCGTAGAAGATTATGACAGATGGTTAAATAACACCGACCTGGAAACATCAACTCCTCTTCAGCTAAACATGCTTGCGGACAATAAGGATAATCCTACTATTACCACTGATATGAGCGCAATTAGTGATAGGGTATATACCTGGCAATCTCAGTTTTCACTGGATGTACCTGGCAATGCTGCGATATGGAGCAACTATTATAGTAGCATTTATCTGTTTAATACAGTCATTAATAAGGTCTCTACTGCTAAAGATGGGACTGAACAGGAAAAATTGAGCCTCAAAGCAGAAGCGTTGTTGGGAAGGGCTTATGAGTATCTGGGTTTGGTTAATCTATATGGCAGGCAGTATAATTCCGAGACAGCAGCGGCAGATCTTGCTGTACCATTTGTGACCTCCATTGATGTTACTGATTCTACCCCACGGAGAGGTACTGTCCAGGAGATATACGACCATATTATTACCGATATAAATGAGGCTATTCCAAATTTACCTCAAGATAATAGCCAGAATCATTTCCGTGGCAGCTTGGCTGCTGGATATGGAGTCCTTGCCAGAACATATCTCTATATGGGGAATTATTCATTAGCTGCAGAGAATGCGCGATTAGCACTAAGTAGGGGAACCAATAGTATTTTAGATTATACAACCATGAGTAGTGCAAAAGATATTCCTGATATTATTAAAAGAAAGGATGCCATATATGCCAGGCTCGGAGGTATTTCTTACCTTGGAAAAGACGTACCTACACTTGAATTCCTTAAATCTTTCGATACAAAAGATCTTCGTTTGAAATTTTATTATAACAATCTGGGAGATTACTCTTTCCCAACTAGAGGAAAGGTGAATTTTGTCCATTATGGAGCAATTGCGGGTGGTACTCATCCTTATCCAAACTGGGGCATATCGGTGGCAGAAATACGATTGATAATTGCAGAATCGGAGGCAAGGGCAAATAATCTGCCGGAGGCATTGAATCAGTTGGACACAATTCGCAAATGCCGTTTTCTGGCAGCTAATTACGCTAAGTATGTGTCAGCCAACCAAGAAGCGGTCTTGCAAAAGATTCTTGATGAAAGAACCTTTGAACTTGCTTTCTGCGGCCTGAGATGGTTTGACATGAGACGTCTTGATAAAGAGGGACGTATGCCAGAGGTTACAAGATATGATGGACAAGGAAATGCTATTGCAGTTCTGGCTCCAGGCAGCAATAAATATACTCTCCAGATTCCGATACAGGTATTATATTTTAATCCGAGCTGGACACAGAATCCAGAATAAACATTTCTGCTTACAATCGACATAAAAATTAAAACAACAAATGAAAAGATTACTTCTTATTATTATACTTTTTATTCCCTTGGTATTATTTGCACAAAAAGGGGAGTTTATACTCAAAGGCAAATTTGCAATACAGAATACATCAGTGTCCGTTAAACTTTCGGGACAGACATCAAATATGAATATTTCCCAATCTGTTAATACAACAAATGGGGAGTTTGAATTCAAAGGCTTGATCGAAGAGCCTATTGAAGTACAATTGATTATAGACAAGTCGGGGTCTCATGGATTCAAAATAGATAAAATTTCTTTGTATCTTGAACCAGGAACAATCTATTTAACAGGCAAAACTGATCGGTTATCAAATGCTGAAATCACTGGATCCAAGTTGAATTCAGACAATAAAATGCTTCAAGCAGCTCTCCACTCATCTCAACAGAAGAAAGATGCATTAAAGGCTGAATTTTCCGCACTGCCAGAAGAGAAGAAGAGTGATCCGAATGTAAACGCTGAGTTTGACAGAAGAGAGGGTGAAATTCACAAAGAACAAAGAGTTATATACATGGACTATATTAATAAACACCCCGACAGCTTTCTTAGCCTGGTTGCCTTGAAAAAATTCGGAGGATATTATCCTGTATACGCGGAAATAACTCCTCTGCTTAATGCTCTATCCTCATCCATCAGAAAAACGCCAACAGGAAAAGAATATTCAGCTCAACTAGAGAGTATCTTAGCAACTTCCATAGGTAAAAAGGCTCCGGATTTCACCCAGCCAGATGTTGATGGTATCCCTGTTAAATTATCCGATTATAGAGGTAAGTATGTTTTGTTGGATTTCTGGGCATCTTGGTGTGGCCCATGCAGAAGAGAGAACAAAAACCTTATAAAAACATACTTGGCATATCATCCTAAAGGGTTGGAAGTTTTGGGGATCTCCCTGGATGCTGCTGCAATGAAAGATTGGTGGATTAAAGCTATTCAATCTGATAAAATTCCTTGGCGGCAAGTCTCAGATCTGAAAATACCAAATGATGCAGCAACTTTATATGGTATTGATGCTATTCCTCAGAATGTGCTGATAAACCCTGACGGAATAATCATCGCTAAGAATTTTATGGGAAAAGATCTTGAGAATAAACTAACTGAAATATTCCAGAATGTACCTACCAATTAATCGTGTTCTATGAAAAAAATAATAACCTTACTTTTGTTGACCGTTTATTCGCTTTTATCTTATGCAGATAATACCGAGGGGATTAAATTTGAAAGCGGTTCATGGGCAGAGATTACATCAAAAGCAAAAAAAGCAAAAAAACTAATATTCATTGATTGCTATACGTCATGGTGTGGGCCTTGCAAAAGGCTTGCCTCGGAAATATTTACATTATCAGATGTCGGCAGCTTTTTCAATAGCCATTTTGTAAATTATAAGGTGGACATGGAGAAAGGAGAGGGTGTTACCTTACAGAAATTGTTTCATGTAGGAGCTTATCCTACACTGCTATGGGTAGATTACAAGGGGAATATCATCCACAGGATACTTGGGTTTACGAAAGCTGAAAATTTGTTGTCCCAGGCAGGTGCAGCTCTCAAGGGTGGGAATTTCAATACAGATTTGGAAAAGAGATATAACGATAATAAGAATAACCCGGAAATTGTTAAAGAGTATCTTAATGCCTTAACATCCATGTCTGATTCTCGTGTAAGAGCTGTGACCCAACATTATCTGTCGCTAATACCAAAAGAGCAATATTTAGATAAGGATAAATTCGAGATGATTGCCTCTAAGGTCAGGGACCCTTTCTCTTCAATCATTACATACATAATTGATAACCGTGCTGAATTTAATAAGAAATTTACCGAGGAACGTGTCACAAGTGTAATTAATTCTAATTATGAGAAATTCGCAGACTCGCTTGTATGGAAAGTCAAAGAGGGTAATAAATTTGATGAGGCCTTATTCAACAAATTAATTGCTCTTATGAAGGAAAGAAATTTCGAATCCGGAGCAGAGGTTATTGAGAATACTCGTATAAAGGTTTTTGAATATATGAATGACTGGGGAGAGTATGCCAACAAGATCGATTCACTTGTGAAGGCCTGCTTCTACACCAATCTTGATTCGAAAAGATATCGACAGTGGTACCAGCCCGTCGTTAAGAGTAACTGCAAAGACAAAGCTGTCCTGTTAAATGCTATAGAATGGATGGAAAAATGCTATGAAATGGATGTTTCATTCAGTATGTATATGTACATCTCATATTGGGAAGATAAAATCACTCTCCTGGAAAGAATGGACAACATGTCTGCGAAATTGAATCAAGCTAAAATAGAACTTGCTCTTATCGAAAAATTTAAACCGAAACAGGAAATTGCCGACAAAGAGAAGATGGAGAAACTATTGAAAATCATGTCTTTTATCAATTAGGCACTATTTATTTGCCAGGCAAGTAAACAAGCGCTGAACTTGAGGTATTTATATAACAAAGAGCCCGTCTTACCAGTTTAGGCGGGCTCTTCCTGAAGTTTCTCAGGATGTTACTGCAATGAAAGAGTGGTGGATAAAGGCTATTCAGTGCGATAAGATTCTATGGCGGCAGGTATCAGACTTTAAGATGCCAAATGAAGCCGCAGCTATGTATGGTATAAAAGCTATTCCTCAGAATGTACTGGTAAATCCTGAAGGAATAATAATTGCAAAAAATCTTAAGTGGAACAATCTCGAGAAGAAGTATGCGGAAATATTTAAATAATTAAACAGATTAATCCTCTTTTTGCACGTGGGAAACTTTAGATATACTAAAGATAAAATCTTAGTAAACCATTGTTGATAGATTTTCTATATTTGCAAAAAGAAGATTTTGGCCGGGGATAATTTTCGGGACAGTGAACTTTTGTGTCTGATGGCGCAGGATAGCCAGGAAGCATTTGAAAAGCTATACAAATGCTACTGGTTTGAAATGTATGACAGTGCTTATAAACGCCTTAAGAATAAAAAACAGGCAGAAGATATTGTGCAAGATGTCTTTCTCTCTCTGTGGCTCCGCAGAAAAAATCAGAATATCGATAATCTTCCCGCATATTTGCATACTGCTGTAAAATTCAAGGTTTTTAATTATGTAGAACGGAATCTCTCTCATAAATCATTTTATGATCCGTTAATTGATATTGCTTTGAGCTCAAATGGGACAGATGGTTCATTAATTGAAAAAGAACTTTACAACCTGCTTATTGCGTACATTAATACGCTTAACGAAAAGAAAAGGGAGATATTCCGTCTTCATTTCCTTGAAAACAAATCAACAAAGGAGATTGCAGAGCTGTTGAAAATTCCGCGCAAAACTGTTCAAAACCAATTGAGATCTATTATATTAGACGTTCGAACCCGTATTGCTCCTTTATTAATTCTCGTTATTGGGAATCAGATCTAAAACTATTTTAAGAAAATTTTCTATTTTTTTGGGACTTTTACTATTCTGTGTGACATGTATTATATAACCACAGAAAGTCATTAGTTATGAATAAAGATCCACAAAAAACGCTTGCAAGATTAATCAGGAAATATCGCAAAGGTATGGCCTCTTCTGAGGAAGCAGCCTTTTTGGATAAGTATTATTCATATTTCGACAGAGAGGCAAAAATTTCCGATTCATTTTCTCAAGAAGAAAAAGAGATCCTTGGAAACAAGATATTCAAGGAGATCAAGGCAAAAATAGAGAATCCTCCTGTAGGGTCCGGTATCTCGGGATATTTCAGGAAATCTTATCGTTATGCAGCAGCTGCAGCCATACTTGTAATGCTTTGTGTCGGGGCTTTGCTTTTGCTGGAAAAATCAAATGATATTGGCCCGGGCGGTTCTAAGGCTTTACTGACTCTGGACGATGGTTCAAAAATTATTTTGGAGGAGGCCAAAATGGGAACTCTGGCCACACAGGGCAATACCAGCATAATAAAACAAGAATCGGGCCTGTTGGCTTACGATGCATCAGCTTCTATTTCAGCAGATGATGAGATTGTAGGGACAAATACAATTACCACACCACGCGGGGGAGAGTACCAGGTCATACTTCCCGATGGAACAAAAGCCTGGTTGAATGCAGCCTCCAGTATAAAGTACCCGACTGCGTTTAAAGGCAAAGAACGTGTTGTGGAAATAACCGGAGAGGTTTATCTGGAGGTTTGTAAAGACAAAACCAAACTATTTATAGTAAAAGTAGATGGGATGACTGAGATAAAGGTTCTGGGCACACACTTCAATGTTAATGCATATCCGGACGAAGGAGTAATTAAAACGACTCTTCTGGAAGGTTCAGTCCAGGTAACCAACCCTTCCGGCGCTCCTGTAACTTTATCTCCCGGACAGCAATCTGTTACAGATAATCAAGGTAGAATATCCGTTCAAAATGTAGATAAAGAAGTATTTGTAGCATGGAAAAATGGAACATTCCAGTTTAACAGCCTTAGCATTGATGAGATTATGAGGCAAATATCTCGTTGGTACAAAGTGGAAGTAATTTATGAAAGCGATAAACCTCAGGGATTTTATTCAGGCGTGGTCAGCCGTAACACCAATCTTTCTGAAGTGCTGAATATGCTTGAAATCAGTGGAATTATATGCAAAATTGACGAAGAGAGGCTTATTGTGCTTTAATGTTAATGAATTATGAACTTAGATAATAAAGGAGGTTGTATGGGAACAGGATAATTTGATTAATAAATCAGAGCCTTATCCCATAAACAAACCACCCCGGCGGCAACCGGAGTGGCGGAATGTCAGGGATAAGCTAATATGTCACACGAATGAAAATTAACATTAACCCAACAAACACAAAGGTATGAAATTTAAACTTCAGAATCCCTCCTTTTTTAAAACGGGGTGGGGTTTTAAACAAGCAATGAGAGTGATAAAAATATCCATTGTTTTAGTATTGGCTACCTGTTTCCAGGTAAGCGCTAAATCTTATGCACAAATGGTCTCCATTAATGCATCCGGGGTATCTCTGGAAAAGATCTGCATGGAGATACACCAGCAAACCGGATATAACTTTTTTTACAAAGACGATTGCATCAGTGCAGCCAAAAAAGTAACGGTAAACTTGCAGAATGCTCCATTGACCGATGCATTAGATGCTTGCCTTAAAGGGCAGCCCATTTCTTATAAAATTACCGGAAAAACTATAGTTCTTACAACCAAAAAAGCTGATAATGATCAACAACCTGTAAAATTAATAAAAGGGAAAATCACTGATTCAAAGGGTAGTCCGTTATCCGGAGCCAATGTTATGATAAAAGGAACTACAAAGGGAACAATCGCTGATGCCTACGGCAATTACACCATTGAAGTCTCTGAAAAAGCAATTCTTGTATTCAGTTTTCTGGGCTATCAGAAAAAGGAAGTAGCTGTCGTCGGTAAAACGGAAATAAATGTAAAGATGGTTGAAGCAACGACCGAATTACAAGAGGTAAGTTTCGTATTCAATACTGGTTATCAGGAAATACCAAAAGAGAGGACAAACGGTTCTTTTGCCTTAATAAACAACAGTTTATTGAATAGAAGTACAAGTACGAATATTATCAACAGACTGGAAAATATTACCAGTAGCCTTTTGTTTGACAAACGATCAACCGGTTCACCAACATTAAGTATAAGAGGACAAAGTACGATTCAATCCAATGCAACGCCTTTGATTGTAGTGGATAATTTTCCCTATGAAGGAGATATAAGCACTATTAATCCCAATGATATTGAAAATATAACTATCCTTAAAGATGCTGTTGCTGCATCTATTTGGGGTGCGAGGGCCGGTAATGGGGTGATCGTAATTGTAACCAAAAAAGGTCGTTTGGAACAACCTCTCACTATAGAAGTAAATTCTAATTTATCAGTTGTTTCCAAACCCGACCTCTATTATAACAGACAATTTCTAAATTCTTCCGATTATATTGATGTAGAAAAAAGTCTTTTCGACAAGGGCTATTATTTGGCGGATGAAACAAATATTTCGCATCCGGTCATATCTCCCGTTGTTCAATTGTTAATTGCAAAGAGAGACGGACGAATAAGCTCAGAGGAAGCAGAAAGCTCCATTGCAAGATACAGGACAGAGGATGTGCGAAGAGATTTCAGCAAATATCTTTACAGGAACAGCTTTGAGCAACAATACTCCATTTCTTTGAAAGGAGGTGGAACAAAAGTAAGTTATTATCTAAGCGGAGGTTTTGATAAAAACACCACTAACCTTGTAAGGAACGGACTTGACAGGGTTAGTGTAAATACTTTGCTGGCCTATCATCCAACACCCCAATTGGAGATTTCCACAAATATGGTTTATACCCACAGCAATCAGGTAACAAATAACAATGGAAGTAATTATATCACCAGTGGAGGCACTAAAGGGCTATACCCTTATGCCAGGTTAGCCGACAATGATGGTAATCCATTATCTGTCGTTCACGATTACAATACAGATTTTGTGAATCAGGCAAAAGGGAACGGTCTGCTTGATTGGTCGTACGTTCCGTTAGAAGAACTCCGGAACGCCGATTACACGGTAACAACAAACGATATGCGGATTAATTCTTCTATAAAGTACAACTTTAACAACTCTTTCAATATAGAAGGAAGGTATCAGTTTCAGCAACAAGACGTAAACAGCAGAGATTTGCAAAATGAGAATTGTTATTACACTCGAAATTTGATTAACCAATATGCCTACACAAGCACAAATGGTACTGTTGTTTTCCCTGTTCCCATAGGTGCTATTTTAGATAATAGTTATATCTCAATCGTTTCTCATGCTGCCAGGGCTCAGGCTAATTACAACAGGGAATGGACGAATGAACATCAGTTGAGCATACTGGCAGGTATAGAAATGAGGCTGACCAATACAACCGGATCCGCCTCCAGGATATACGGATATAATGACAATGTACTTACTTTTTCTGATGTAGACTATATAACAGACTATTCAATAAATCCAACAGGATATAGTTCAAGAATTCCTTCCGGAGGCTGGTTATCCGACCAGACAGACAGGAATATATCCTATTATGGCAATGCATCATATACTTATAAATCCCGCTATATGGTATCGGCAAGTGCCAGAAAAGATAAATCCAATCTGTTTGGTGTAGATGCCAATCAGAAGGGAGTTCCATTATGGTCGGCGGGAATAGGATGGAAGTTAAGTTCGGAAAATTTCTATCCATCTGAAAGCTGGCTGTCATTATTAAAATTACGGAGTAGCTACGGATATAGCGGCAATGTAAACAAATCACTTACAGCCTATGCTACTGGCCTGTACGGCAACACTTCCCTTACAGGTCTGCCCTATATTCAGCTATTAACTCCTCCAAACCCCAACCTCAGGTGGGAAAAGACAAAAATGGTTAACTGGGGAGTGGATTTTGAAACCAGGGACCGGTTACTGTCTGGCAGCATTGAGTATTATACCAAGAAAGGGATAGACCTGATAGGCAGATCGACCTTGGACCCTACCATAGGCTTCGAGGTAGGAGGCCGGAATGAGTTTACCGGTAACAACGCTTCGATGAAAGGCAGGGGTATAGACGTTCAATTGGATATTAAAAAATCAATTGGGACAATCAATTGGTCCGCGCAGCTTCTTTACAGTTGTGCCAAAGACGAAATAACAAGATATGATTTTAAAAATAGTTCCATTACTAGCTATTTCTCAGGATATTCGCCTGTGGTGGGAAATTCACGATATAGTGTATACAGCTTAAAATGGGGTGGACTGGACCCGGAAAATGGTGATCCTCAGATATTCGTTGGAGGACTTATATCCAAGGATTATACTACCATTATGTCACGTCTGACAACAGAAGATCTTGTTTATCATGGATCTGCCATTCCAACGCATTTTGGTTCATTCCGGAATAATTTCCGTTTCAGGGACTTCCAGATTGGTTTTAATATTAGTTATAAATTTGGCTATTATTTCAGGAAATCATCTATTATTTATATTAATCTCTATAATGGTTGGACAGGTCATGCTGATTTTAGTAAGCGATGGGTCAAACCAGGGGACGAAATGATTACGCAAGTTCCCTCTATGCCCGCTCCAGGTACCAGTTCCACAAGGGATGATGTCTATACATATTCCGATATTTTAGTGGAGAAAGGGGATCATATCCGCTTTCAGGACATCAACATCTCCTATGACCTTAACCGTTCCAGGTACAACTGGTTGCCGTTCAATAAGGCATCTATATATGGTTATATAAATAATATCGGCATTATATGGCGTGCCAATAAAGACAAGCTTGATCCCGATTATGCTACCCATTCTTATCCGGCTCCGCGATCTTTTGCTATTGGTATAAAAGTACAGTTTTAAAACAACAATTATGAAAAATTTTATAATAAAAATATTATTGGTAACAATGGTCCTAAGCTCTTGTACTAAAGATTTCCTCGAGGTAAAACCAGATAAAAAACTGGTTATTCCCTCCACATTGGATGATATGAGGGCATTGCTTGACCGGGATATAATGTTCTACTCTCAGCTAACGGACGGAGAAGTTAGTTCGGACGATTATTATATGATGTATAACAATTGGAATATTCTCTCTTCACCATGGCTAAAGAATGAATATATATGGAAGAAAGAGATATTTGAAACCGGAATCTCCTACGGTTGGAACGATGGCTACGCAAGAATATATTATGCAAATAATGCATTAGACGGATTGAACAGGATTACTAATATAACTGACCAAGTTCAGTACAATAACATAAAGGGGGCCGCACTGTTTTTCCGGGCTTGGCTTAGTTATCAGTTGGCACAGCTCTTTTGTCCGCCGTATGATAAGGCTGGCACAAACGACGGCCTTGGTATTCCTTTGCGTCTGACATCCGATTTGAATGTGAAGGTTAAACGGTCAACCATAAAAGAGACATACGACCAGATATTGAAAGACCTGAACGAGTCGAAAGATCTATTGCCAGATTACGAGACATATAAAACCAGACCTGTCAAGACCTCTGCCTATGCTTTGCTGTCTCGTGTTTACCTCACTATGCAGGAATATGACAAGGCATTGGAATTCTCGGAGTTAGCCTTGGATTCAGATTTTAGTCTGATCAACTTTAATACGCTCAATACTTCTGCATCATATCCCATGACCCGGTTCAATAGTGAAGTAATAACACACTGTAAGTTTTCTTCTACTATATTTTCAACTTCGCGCCTTATTATTGATAGTGTTTTGTTCAAATCTTATAATGATAATGATATAAGAAAAAAAGCATGGTTTAAAATAGTAAGCGGTAATAACACATATAAGGGAAGTTATGATGGTACAACTTCGTTTTTTAATGGACTTTCTATAAGCGAATGCTATTTAACAAAAGCGGAGTGTCTTGCCCGAAAAGGGCAAACAGAAGGAGCAATGAATGTTCTCAATAGCTTATTAAATACAAGGTATAAAACGGGAACGTTCAACGGTTTAACCGCCGGCACATCGGAAGAAGCTTTGCGTATTGTATTGCTGGAACGGCGAAAGGAGCTATTATACAGGGGAATAAGATGGACAGACTTGCGCCGGCTCAATTTGAACACTGCTACGGCAAAAACATTGTACAGGAACCTGAATGGTACTATTTATGAATTGAAACCTAATAGTATAAATTACACACTACCTATTCCTAAAAATGTTACCGATGCAAACGGAATTGAGCAAAATCCAAGGGAATAAAAAAATTATATATATGAAAAAGAAAACTTACAAGATAGGTTTGCTGCTGCTGTTAATGTTTATTCAAACGGCAATATCGGCGCAGAAGCAGTATATTACCCCATTGAAAGTAGGAGATAAAGTGCCGGAAGAGCTGTGGAAAATGTCATTTACAGCTGTGAACCAAGAAGGAGGAGAGAACATTTCTCTGAGAAATTACAGGGATAAACTGATAATACTTGATTTTTGGTCGACCTGGTGTTCACCATGTATAAAAGCTATTCCTAAATTTGAACAACTGCAACACGATTTAAAGAACGATGTCCAGTTCATTATGGTCACATCTCAATCTAAAGAGTCTATATCTCAATTTTTTATAAAGAGGAATGTGAAACTGCCGTCATTAGTAAACGATACGTTGTTAACAAAAATATTTCCTCATCGCTATGTTCCGCATGAAGTATGGATTAAAGATGGGGAGATATTTGCCATAACCGGTGAAAAAGAAGTAACATTAGATAATATCAATCAAGTACTGAATGGAAGAATAAAATCTTTTCCGGAAAAAAAGAGCAATTTTGATTATGATCTGACGCAGCCCTTGCTGTTGAACGACAATGGTGGTGGAGTTAATGACCTATTATATCATTCATTGTTTACTGGTTATCTGGAAGGAATAGGTGGTGGTGGTGTTTTTACCGACAGCTTAGGCCGGTACAAGATCAGAGCTTTAAACGGCAATGTACTGCAGTTGTACCGGGGAGCGATCCGCTATGTAAATCAATCATTATCTTATACCAACAGGTGTATTTTGGATTTCGACAAACAAGAAGAAGTACTTCCCTCGCCAGAAGTGCCGGCTTATTCACCAACTGTCCGTGATAAGTATTATTGTTACGAACTAATTATACCGGTCGGTTTAAAAGAAAAGGCACCTCAACTTATGCTTGAAGATTTGAACCGCTTTTTTGGCGCCATCTATAACATCCGGGGAGCAGTAGAAAAAAGGATGGTAAAATGTTGGGTGTTAAAAAAGAAAGGATCGATAGAGAACCTCGTTTCTAAAAGCGACTCCCCAGGAATTATAACGAATGATTCTAACTTGGTGGTATATCACAATCAACCTTTCCAGAATTTTTATAATGCAGTGGTTTCTCTTTATAGCAAAGAGACCTGTCCTGTCATTGACAGTACCGGTATTACATCAGAGATCGACATCTGTTTTCCGGCCAAGGAGAAGGATATACTTAAATTTAAGTCTTGCCTTAACAAATACGGGTTGGACCTGGAACAGGAGTTGTGTGAAATTGATATGTTTGTAATTAAACGAAGTAATTGTAGAGTGAAATGAACATTGGTGTGGAAAAAACTCCTGAAAATTATAATCTGCGTAGCCCTTTAGGTGATGCTCATAAAATAACAGATTTTCCAGTTAAGATGAACAATAGCTTCCATTTGCAGTGGAAGCTATTTTAGAGTAGATGCTGGCCAATGTTTATTTCATCGGCTCAAAAAGGATTCCAGGTGATTTGGTCATCTGGAACAGGCGCTTTTCGATAGCTCTCCATTGAAACTTACCGTGGGCAATTTCTATTGGTTCATTGAAATCAATATCCAGATGATAACCTAAAGACTTAACAACTATTGCTGGATTTCTTGTGGCATATTTCTCTCCGTAAGCATCCAACATCTGTGCTAAGGTTAAGTATGACGACAGGTAAGCGATATCTGTAAAATCTTTCAATCTGGTTCCATTTCCGCAAATGGCATTCAGTTTCATAGCAGCAATATCTTCAAGAGAACACAATCTTACACTCTCAAACAACAACAATGGTTTAACCAGCGGGTAGCCGTGGGCTATCAAATCTACCTTTATTCCGTTAATCTCTCCTTTAAGTGTGTTAGCAGAGCGAAAGTCAAGAACAAAGCCAAATTCTTTCTCCATTTGGGCAAGTAAGCTTTCATCATCAAATGAATTCAGGGAGAATAAATCAATGTCAATACTGATGCGATGACCAATCTGTAAAGAAAGCGAAGTGCCTCCAACTAAAAAAAAGTCTTTTAGTCCGGGAAAATCCATCAGGTTTTTCAGGAGTTCCAATGTAGCTTTGCTGACCGTTTCTTTTTGTAACATTTCAATGATGTAAGAGGGATATCAAATTGCTGACTTACAAAATACATGTCCTTATCGTTGAGATAAGGAATGTTCATAATTGAGGATCGCACACCGGTAATTCCGTATCTGTTGAGAATAAAATACCAGTCCTTAGGCCAACCACGTTCTACAACGCGCTGAACTACAACATCCTTCATCTTATTGTAATCAAAATCTTTAAGGTCGTAATCCCACAATAGTTTTGGATTAAGAGCCACCGAAGGAAAATTTTTGTAGTCATCGAAGTACATAACACTTTTGATACTTTGTTCTACAAATATACAAAAAAACGGGGACACATGATGCGTCCCCGTATACCCTTAAAACTACCGCAAAGTTATTTTGCGATATTCATCTCTTTAAGCAGATAGCCTGCACCGCCGAACTTATCCATAATGAAGAGGACGTAGCGGATATCTACACTGATGGTTCTTTGAAGTGTGGGCTCGAATATAATGTCTCCGCTCATTGCCTCCCAGTTGCCGTCAAATGCGATTCCGATAAGTTCTCCTTTGGCATTAAGGACCGGGCTGCCTGAGTTGCCGCCGGTAATGTCGTTATTGCTGAGGAAAGCAATGGGCAGTTCTCCGTTTTTCATAGCATACTTACCATAATCTTTGGTTTTGTACAACTCTTTTAGTTTGGCAGGAACTACAAACTCCCAGTTGTTTGGGTCTTCTTTTTCCATTACTCCGCTAAGGGTTGTAATGTGCTCATAAAGAATAGCATCCTTTGGAGAGTAATTCAGAATCTTGCCATAACTAAGACGCATGGTTGAGTTAGCGTCCGGATACATTGCCATACCCTTCTTCATCTCAAGCTGGCCGGCAATATAGTCTTTGTTCCCCCTTGCGTACAGCCCGTTATATTTTGCAAGGGCTGTCTGGAGTTTAGGCATCATGTCAAAGATGCTTTTGCCAAAAGCCAAGGCAGGATCGTTTACTATTGCATCTTTGCCGGCAGCAATAGCCGCAGCAATTTTCTCCTTAGAGGTGAATACCGATTTATCGAACATATTGTCTACATAAGCATCAATGTTCCCGGAGAAGTCGTTGTAAATGACACTATAGAAAGCAGGAAGATCGCTTTTCTTTACTTTGTCCTGGAATACTTTAATGAGAGCCTTTGCCACCTTTCTGTCGGTTCCGGCAGAGTAGTTTATGAAGAAGTTGTCTATCCTTCCCTCTAGAGATTTAGCCATTGACAGAGCGCCATTATTATCGCCTTTGTTAAATGCTCCAACAACACCCATATAGTGATTTGCAACAGAGGCGATCTCTATATTGGCAAGTGTTTCTGTAAGATATTTATAAAGATAAAGAGCCTCCTCGCGTTCAGCAATTGCCTTGTTAATATTATCAAGCGCAGTTCCATATTTTGCAACGCGGTTAGGATCTGCATTCACCCAAGCAGTAAACTCCTTCTCTTCCTGAGCCCTTCGTTCCTGAACGTTCAGCTTTTTGAAAGTCTCGTTCATCCCGATGGCTTTTTTCCAGAAATTAGAAGAGCCGGAGTATTTACTTGCATACTGGAGCCTGACCTTAGGGTCGGCAAGCATGTCTTCCATAAGGACATCCTGACGGATACCACGTGCATAGATAGTAATTGCGTTTGAAACCTCACTTGTTTGCTTTACCTCAGAAGAGGTCATGAAACGACTTGTACGGCCGGGATAACCCAAAATCATCGCAAAGTCATTCTGTTCAACACCTTTAAGAGAGATAGTCAGTGATTTCTTAGGGACATAAGGCTGGTTATCCGGTGAATAAGGAGCCGGATTATTATTTTTGTCGGCATATACACGGAACATAGAGAAGTCTCCGGTATGACGGGGCCACATCCAGTTGTCTGTGTCTGCACCAAATTTGCCTATTGATGAAGGAGGGGCGCCCACAAAACGTATATCTGTATAAGTCTTGCTGACAATCAGATAGTATGCATTCTCGCCATACATAGATGTTACTTTTGCTTGCAGGTATTTATTGTCACCGACTGCTTTTGATGTCAGATCCTTAATTATGGCTTCAAATGCCTTTTGTTTATCGGCAGGTGTTGTTGCACCTTCGACAGCACCGGCAACCTCATTTGTAACCTCCTGAAAACTCTCCAGAAATGTAACAGACAAGCCGGCCGAAGGGAGTTCCTGCTGACGGTTCATTGCCCAGTATCCATCCTGAAGATAGTCGTGTTCAACTGTACTCAGCTTCTGTATTGCACCATATCCGCAGTGGTGGTTTGTAAGTAACAAGCCCTCTTTAGACACTATTTCTCCGGTACACCCGCCACCAAACTGAACAATAGCATCCTTCAAGCTGGAATTGTTTACATTATATATGTCCTTAGCAGAAAGTTTGAGTCCCAGTTCAGACATTTTTTTGCTGTTGAGTTTTTCAATAAGAGGCAATAACCACATTCCCTCATCTGCCCTGACAGGACTGATCGAAAATACTAAAGCAGATAAAATTAATAAGCAGATTTTTTTCATTGTATTTAAATATTCTATAATTTTAACAAAAATAGAAAAAAATGGCAGAAGAGCTCAAAATTCTTATTGTCACAGACAAGTTCAAGGGGAGCCTTACTGCAAAAGAAGCCGCAGAATGTATCAGAAAAGGGCTTTTTCAGGGTTTGTTCGGACACGGAATAAATCATGATATAAAAATTTTTCCTATGGCCGACGGAGGTGAGGGGACATTAGACGTTATCAAGAAATCCAAAAGGGGAGAGCTGATATACACAGAGGTCTGTGATCCTCTGTTAAGGCCGGTCCGGACACCATACCTGCTGATTAAGGACAAGGCATTTATCGAGATGGCAAAATGTTGCGGTCTGCAACTTCTCAATGAAAATGAGTACGATCCTCATAAAACAAGCACATACGGACTTGGCCAGATGATTCTGGCGGCAATTGAGGGTTCTTGTGCAAAGGATATTGTGATAGGTATTGGTGGTAGTGCCACTAACGACGGTGGAATGGGAATGCTTAGAGCTTTGGGATACAGGTTTTATGATTATAAAGGAAATGAGACAATATTTCCGGGACAAATTAAGAAAATAGATGGAACAAAAGTAACCCATATTTTGAAAAATGTCCGTTTTATGGTAGCCAGCGATGTAAACAACCCTCTTTTGGGAGAGCGGGGTGCAACAATGGTTTACGGACCGCAGAAGGGAGCCGGAGAAAACATGCTTGAGGAGCTGGAGCGAGAAATGAAAAATTATGCAACCGTTTGTGAAGAGTATCTGGGAAAAGACTATTCAAACCTGCCTGGTGCCGGAGCGGCCGGAGGAGTGGGATTTGCTCTGACTGCGTTTTTGGGAGCAGAACTTGTCCCGGGGTGGAAGGTGCTCTCCGAATTCTCAAACCTTGAGAAAATTATAAAAGAATCTGACCTTATAATTACCGGTGAGGGTTCTATAGACGAGCAGAGCATATCGGGAAAACTGATAGATGGGATAACTCAAATTGCAAGAAAACATGGAAAGCGGTTATGGGCATATTGTGGAGTGAACAAGTTGAATGAAAGACAAATATCAGCAACAGGAATAGAAAAGATATTTGCTATTTCAGATATTGAGAGTGACAGATACAGATCAATGAGAGGGGCAAAAAAATATTTGGAAAGAATTTCGTTTGAATCTGCAACTTTTCTTAACAATTTTCAGTCAAATAGGCAAACAGATTAAAACATAAAATTATGGACTCAAGTTTAGAGGATATCCTCATCCCGCTTTTTGGAATTATTATCCCGTTTCTTACAGCAGTTACTATTATTTTTTTAGTATTACGAGCAAAAATAACCAGGGATAAATCCAGAAACGAGCTTATTGCAAAAGCAATAGAACATGGCAAGGAGTTGTCTCCCGACCTTTTTGCAGCAGATGAAAGAAATTCAAAAAAATCAGACCCGTTAACAAGTGCTCTTGTATCAATTGGAGTTGGTATCGGTCTTTTTTTGGCTCTCTACTTCTTCTTTGGAGGATTCAAGTTTGCAGCATTCGGATTTATTCCTTTGTTTATCGGTATAGGACAACTGGTTGCCTACCTGATTAACAAAAACAAAACAGAAAAATAGCTGGTGAGCAGAAAAGAGTTTGAACAGCAGGTATTAAACAATCAGGAACCGCTGCGGCGGTTCTTGTTAAACCTTTGCAACGGTGATTCTGCTTTGAGTGACGACATAGCTCAGGATGCCTTTATAAAGGCTTACCTTAATCTAAACTCTTTTAACGGACTCTCAAAATTTTCCACCTGGCTGTTCAGAATAGCGTACAACTGTTATTGCGACAACAAAAGAGTAAGCCAGAGATACAGTTCTGTTCAGATTGAAGATAAAATACTAACTTCGCCGGAGACTACCGACAATAAATACAAGAACCAGGAGTTATATATGGCTCTAGCAAAACTTAACGAAAAGGAAAGACTGATAGTTCTGCTTTTTTATATGGAAGATAAAAGTCTTAAGGATGTTTCTAAAATTACCGATATACCTTTGAATACGGTAAAATCGCATATCTCAAGAGCTAAAATACATATGTCGGAACATTTAAAATCGATTGGATATGAAAGATGAAAATATAAACAAGTTTTTTAAGGAGCACAAGCAAGCCATCGCAGACGACGGATTCAGTGAAAGACTTTTCGCTCATCTAGATTGCATTCCTGCCCCTTCGCCAAGGGTAGACAGGTCAAGATTGATTATATCGGTTTTTGCATTGATCGGTCTCGTATTATTCATACTACTTGGTGGTTACAATACTCTTATAATTGGCTTGGGATCTATGGGTTCGCTATTCGAGGGGTTGAGTTCAACAAGACCGGAAGTGATTGTTTCTGTCGTATTTATGGGCGCCAGTCTTTTTGCTGTCGGCAAATTTGCTATTGATGAGAAGTGACCTGGAACAGGCAGCAAACCGATACACTACAATAAATTGTACGATAGCCTGTGATACTTGCATATTCCGTATTTTTCTATAGCTTCCCGGTGAGCCTTTGTAGGATATGCCATGTTTTTCTCCCAGCCATATGCTGGAAATTCTTGTGCTATAGATAACATATATTCGTCTCTGTGTGTCTTTGCCAAAACCGAAGCTGCAGCTATTGAGGCAAATTTGGAATCCCCTTTTATTATGCAAGAGTGAGAGATGCCAGGGTAATTATAAAATCTGTTCCCGTCTATCAGTATGAATTCGGGTCTTACAACCAGTTTATCCAAGGCAAGGTGCATTGCCTTTATTGATGCTCTTAGAATATTTATCTGGTCGATCTCCTGATTGTCTACCGATGCAATAGCCCAGGCAATTGCATTCTTTTCTATAACAGGTCTTAACAGGTTACGGTCTCTGGCACTAATCTGTTTTGAATCGTTAAGCAGAGGATGAAAAAAATCTTTTGGGAGAATTACTGCTGCGGCAAAAACAGCTCCTGCAAGACAACCTCTGCCGGCTTCGTCGCATCCAGCTTCAATGACATCAAAATTTAGATAAGGAGCGAGGCATACCTCTTTTTTCATGTGTGGAATTCTTAGAATAAAAATTTACTGCAAGATAGTAAATCTAACCTACAAGTTATATCTGTTAAGACTCTCTTTGAGAACCCCAATTATGCTCTCTTTTGACTCAAGAGTGGCTCTTAGACGCTGGATTTCACCCTCAAGTTCAACCTGTGTGATTTTATTTTCAGACTCTGCTTTTGCAATTTTCTCCTTGTACATAACCTCAATAGCTGCGATCTTATCTGAAAGATCTTCCTTAGAAGCGGAATAACCAAGAATAAGTTCCTCGGGGGTTGTATTAAGTGCCTTGGCAATGTCAAACAACCTATTACTAACAAGGACGGTTTTTCCTCGCTCTATCTGACTATATGAATTAGTAGACATACCAATTTTGCTGGCCATACTCTCTTGCGTATATCCCAGCGTCTTTCGAAGATTCTGAATTTTTAATTTGATAAGTCTGTTTTCCATTAAAACAAATATAAATTAATGTTTGGTCAGACAAACAACAAGTAATACATGTTATAAAAACAACTAACATATGTTATAAGTATGACAAAAAAGTAGAAACGAATAAATCAATTTCAGAAAAAGAAAAATAACAATCGGAGACTTCTTTTATAACAAGCGTTGACATAAATTTGAAGGAAAATGAATGGTTATGAATACACTTGAGAATCAAAAATCTGTTGAACAACTTTTGTTATTAATGGAGGTTGAACATCTCTATCTTTTTAAAAAAATCACAAAACGGAACATTGCCGGTCTTCTTAATGCTAAGAAAAAAGATGTTGACAGTTTACTTAACGATTGTCTGGGATTAAAATTGAACCAGATAATTGGCATGTACAGGATTCAGCATGCAGCAGGACTGCTGAAAAGGGGAACTCCATACAGAGAATTATGGAGATATTCCGGATTCAGCTCACACGCAGAAATGGAAAGAGAGTTTGAGGGTGTTGTCCGTTAAGTTTTTTTTGCTAATTTTGATACCCCTATTGATGAAGAAACAATAACGAATATAAAATCAATAAATTAACATGAAAGTCTATCCCACCCAAAGCATTCGTAACGTTGTTTTGCTCGGAAGCACAAAGTCCGGTAAAACAACTCTTGCGGAAACGATGATGTTTGAAGGTAAAGTTATCGATCGTAGAGGAGCCGTTGAGGCAAAAACGACCGTTAGCGACAATACCGAAATTGAACAAATTTACCAACGCTCGATTTATCCGACTCTGCTCTATACAGAGTTCATGGATCACAAACTCAATATTATTGACACTCCCGGTTCAGACGATTTCGTTGGCGGTGTTATTTCGGCCTTCAAGGTTGCAGATACAGGAGTTATGATAGTAAACGCTCAGCAGGGTGTTGAGGTTGGTACAGAAATATTTGCACGTTATGCAGATAAACATAGCAAACCGCTTATTATTGGTGTTAACCAGCTGGATCACGAAAAGGCAAATTGGGAAAATTCAATAGAAATGCTTAGAAAAGCATTCGGTAAGAAGATTGTCCTTATTCAGTTTCCTGTTGAGACAGGTACCGGATTCAATTCATTCGTAGATGTGCTCAAGATGAAATTATACTTCTTCAAGGATGACAACGGTACCCGGGAAGAGCGTGAAATTCCTGCAAACCTTATGGATCAGGCATCGGAACTACATCAGATACTGGCAGAAATGGCAGCGGAAAATGATGAAAATCTAATGGAGATATTCTTCGATAAAGGTATACTTACAGAGGAGGAGATACGTACAGGACTTGCAATAGGTCTTATAAAATGCGACATAATGCCTGTTTTTTGCCTGTCCGGTAAAAAGGACATAGGAGTTAAAAGGCTGATGGATTTTATCATCAATGTTGCGCCATCACCGGAAAAAACAATTCAGAAGCTTAAAGACGGAACCTCAGTTCCTTGTGATTCAAAAGGGCAGACATCTGTCTTTATATATAAAACAGCTGTAGAACAGCATCTTGGCGACGTTTCATTCTTCAGGGTAATGTCTGGTAAACTCGTAGAGGGAGCAGACCTTACCAATCCGGAAAACGGATCAAAGGAGAGATTGTCCACAATCTATGCAGTTGCAGGGAAGAAAAAGGAGAAAGTGACAGAAATGGTTGCAGGAGATATTGGTTGTGCTGTAAAGTTAAAATCGGTAAAGACAAATCAGACACTTAACGGAGGTCCTAAAGAGTGGGCATTTGAAGAAATTGTCTTTCCACCTTCAAAATTCCGTACTGCCATTAAGGCTAAGGCGGAAAAAGATGAAGAGAAACTGGGAGAAATACTTAACAGGGCGCACGCAGAAGATCCTACAATTGTAGTTGAATATTCAAAGGAACTTAAGCAGACAATTCTAAGCGGACAAGGCGAGCACCACATAAATATCCTTAAGTGGCACCTTACAAACACGCATAAACTGGAGATTGATTTATTTGCACCCAGAATTTCATATAGAGAGACAATCACTAAGGTTGCCCTTGCAGATTACAGACACAGGAAACAATCAGGCGGAGCAGGTCAATTTGGTGAGGTACACATTCTTATTGAGCCGGTTGTTGAGGGAGTGGCCCCTAATAACAGGTTTAAGGTAGAAGGCAAGGAGCTGGTGCTAAACTTTAAAGGCAAAGAAGAGTATACAATGGACTGGGGTGGCAAGTTGGAGTACTACAACTGTATTGTAGGAGGTGCAATTGATGCACGTTTCATGCCGGCTATCCTTAAAGGAATTATGGAGAAGATGGAGGAGGGACCTCTTACAGGTTCTTATGCACGTGATATCAGAGTATTCGTATACGATGGAAAGATGCACCCGGTAGACTCAAATGAAATCTCATTCAGACTTGCCGGAAGAAATGCATTTAAAGAGGCGTTCAAAAAAGCTGGTCCAAAGATTATGGAACCTATCTACAATATTGAGGTTCTTGTGCCAAGCGACTGTATGGGTGATGTTATGAGCGACCTTCAGAACCGCAGGGCAATGATAGAAGGCATGAGCAGCGAAAAGGGCTTTGAGGTAATTAAAGCCAGGGTTCCACTTGCAGAGCTTCACAAATACTCAACCACACTAAGCTCGCTTACCTCCGGAAGAGCAACATTTACAATGACCTATGCAGATTTCCAACAGGTTCCTGCCGAGGTTCAGGATAAGCTGCTTAAGGAGTACGAGGCAAGCGAAAAGGATGAGTAACAAATTGATGATCCGTGCAGAAAATATAAAAAAATCATTTGGTAAACTTCTTGTTTTAAAAGGAATTGATTTTGAAGCAAAGGAAGCCGAAGTTTTAAGTATAGTTGGAGCAAGCGGGGCCGGTAAGTCCAGCTTGCTCCAAATACTTGGTACTCTCTCCTGTCCTGACACTGGTAAAGTGTATATAGACGGAACGGATGTATTCTCTCTAGGATCAAATGCACTGTCAGATTTCAGAAACAAAAGGATAGGATTTGTTTTCCAGTTTCATCACCTGTTACCGGAATTTACAGCTCTTGAAAATGTGGCTATTCCTGCATTGATTGCAAAAGAGAGCATGGGGGTCGCAAAAGAGAGAGCAAAGGAACTCCTGACCTTCTTAGGAATAGGGGAGCGTCTAAACCATAAACCTGGAGAACTTAGCGGAGGAGAGCAACAGAGGGTAGCAATTGCCCGTGCACTTATTAACAAACCATCGGTTATCTTTGCCGATGAACCATCCGGAAACCTTGACACCAATACAAAAACAGAGATTCACAAGCTATTCTTCGATCTTAGGGACAAGTACCAACAGACAATAGTTATTGTAACCCACGACAGAGATCTGGCAACCATGAGCGACCGGATACTGGAGATGAGAGATGGAGAGTTTCTGCTTTAAAGAGTTCAAAGTGAGGCAGAGCCACTCTGCAATGAAGGTAAACACCGACGGAGTGTTGCTTGGGGCTTGGCTTTCGCTTTCTGGTGCACACAACATGACCGTAATGGAAACAAGCTTTTCAAGGGACAAATTCAAAGTGCTTGACATTGGCACCGGTACTGGAGTAATAGCACTCATCGTTGCTCAAAGACTGTCGAAACTATTTTCAACCTCTTCAAAAGACGAATTTTCAATAGATTCCATTGATATAGACAAACCTTCAGTTGAAGAGGCAAACTATAATTTTTCACAATCTCCCTGGGCTGGGCATCTGACGGCTTTGAAAATTTCGCTTCAGGAATTTTTGAATGTACAATTTGTAAGGAATGGTCTACCTCCTGATACAAATAAAGAAAAATATGACCTGATTGTGTCCAATCCACCATACTTCATAGATTCACTTAAGGCACCATCTGCAAGACGCTCGTCGGCAAGGCATAACCACGACCTTCCTTACGAGGTTATCATAGAATCGGCTATTCAAATGCTAAAGGATGAAGGAAAACTTGCTATAGTACTCCCTGCAGAGGAGGGAGAACGATTTATTAAGCTCGCAACTATGGGGCCTTTGCATTTTGCAAGGAGGTGTAAGTTAAAAACTATGGCAAACAAGATGGAGAAGCGCTATCTTATGGAGTTCATAAAATCGACTCAATCAGACAAGGTTCAAGAGGAGGTACTAATAATGCAGCAAACCGGGGGACTGGAATATACCGAACAGTACAAAACTCTTACAAAGGAATTTTACCTTAAATTTTAATCTGCCAGTTGTTTTAAAATAGTGCTAATTATCAGATGGTTGTAAAACGCTTTTCTTTGAAACGTATTGCAAATTCTTTTGCAAACTATTGATATTATGTAAATTGTTAAAACAACTGGCAGATCGATCTTCAAAAATAAAGCTCACGAAAAACAGAAATTGTGATCAAAAAGCTTGTAAAATGAGCTTTATATCATATCTTCGTGAGCTACAAAATAATTTTATTCACAATGGGAAAGAATAGAACGACAGAAATATTAGAATTTATCAAGAGAAATCCTCTTCTTTCATCTAAAGAGATCCATGCGGGACTAACTTCAGAGATGAGCTATGCAACCGTAAAGAGGATTATTTCCCAGTTGGTTTTCAACAGCCTTGTGCATCAGCAAGGGAAGGGGAAGGTAAGTAAATATATTATTTCTCCCGCGTATGATATGTTTTTTCCTGTTGATATAGAAGAGTATTTCAAAAAAGAGATTGATGAAAGAATAATTAAAGAGAGTTTTAATTTTACATTGATAACAGATCTCCTTTATAAAATCCGATTATTTACAGAAAAAGAATTAAAACATCTTACCGACCTTCAAGAAACATTCAAAGCGAACATCTCGAAACTTTCAGAAAATGAATATTTAAAGGAGATGGAACGTCTTGCAATTGATTTAAGCTGGAAATCGTCTCAGATAGAAGGAAATACATATTCTCTGTTGGAGACAGAAAGATTGCTTAAGGATAAAGTGACAGCATCAGGTAAAACCAAAGATGAAGCTGTTATGTTGTTGAATCACAAGGGAGCATTGGATTTTATCTTGCAAAATCCCGATTATCTTAAGCCGATCACTGTTCCAAAAATTGAAGATATTCATAGTATTCTAATTAAAGAATTGAGCATAGAAAGAAATGTCAGAATTCGAAGGGTTGGTATAACGGGTACCAATTACCGACCTCTGGACAATGAATTTCAGATTCGGGAAGCATTAGACAATATGTGTCAGTTAATAAATAGTATCGACAATGTCTTTGAACGGGCATTATTACTTTTAGTGCTAATTTCCTACATCCAGCCATTTAATGATGGAAACAAAAGAACTGCCCGCATCGTTTGCAATGCGGAACTCCTGGCAAATGGATATTGCCCGATATCTTTCCGGACAATTGATTCAGTTGAATATAAAAAAGCTATGTTGTTGTTCTATGAGCAAAACAACATTACCGTCTTCAAGAAAATCTTTATAGATCAATTTGAATTCGCAGTTAACACTTACTTTTAAAATTGGAGAATATTCTGCCTAGCGCTTGCCGCCTCTGAGCTGATGAATCATCTTCATACGAAACTCCTCCTCTGCAGTATATAACCTGGCAACCTGACGTACAGAAAGTACTTTAAGAAACTCTTCGTGATACTTTTTCTGGATTGCACTATCGTTGGATATATTGTTGATATATATGTCCAGCACTTTTTTCAAATCATTATCACTTGTGCTTTCCTTACTGAGAAGCTTGTTGACCGCCATTAAACTGTTTTGAATTCTCTTGTGGGCCGTCTCCCTTTCTTTCCAATAATGGTTATAAATGGGCCAGAAAGCTTCGGCTTCTTGTGGCGTTAACTCTAAAGAGGTAGTGAAGAATGCTATTTTTGCACTTACAACTTGCTCATATCGTGCTTTTTCTCTCTGTTGCCTGCTTTGCTCGGTCTCCTGACCATACGCTCCAATAATGAAGCACAAAGCAATGATAGATATGATTAATTTTTTCATAAAATAGATATTAATCTAGAGATGCCAGATACACAAAACCAGCATCTGTATTGAGATATTCAATTATTTCAGCTGGGTCGATCTCCTGTTTTTGTGTTAGTGAATCGGTTTCATTGTCAAAAAAATCGATAAAGGAAGATTCAAGCTGATGCTCTTCCATAAGAGCGGAGTTTGCAGCAAATTTATCAGAGTTTGTTACAGCAACGTATGGGGAAAATATTTTAATTGCACCGTATCCCATAAGGAATACAAAAGCAAAAACAGATACCAGAGCAAGTTGGGGTTTAATTACCGACCAAGCACCCGGTTTGGAACCTTTTTGAGAAGTTATCTCAGAAATATTGCTCTGAAAGGCGGAAAAATACCCCTCTGGTACAGAGTAGGGATTCTCCTTTAAATGTGGTTGTTCTATATTGTATTTTTCTTTCATGCTTCTTTGACTATTGTAAAGTTAAAAGGATTAAAGCAACTCTTGTAAAGAATCCTGAATTTTTTGAGCAGCATGGTGATACGATGCCTTTAATGCTCCTACTGATGTGCCCAGAATTTCAGAAATCTCTTCATATTTAAGTTCGTCAAAATATCTCATATTAAACACAATGCGTTGTTTCTCAGGGAGTTTTAAAATTGCTTTGTGAAGTGCCTTCTGGGCTGCATCGCCATTAAAATAGGTGTCAGATTCCAAAACGTTTTCCAGCTTCTTTGAGTAATCTGTCAGAGATAAAAAAGACCTTACCTGCTTCCTTTTAAGAAATGTAAGTACCTCATTTGTTGCAATTCTGTATAACCAGGTGAATAATTTCGACTCCTCCCTGAAATCCGGTAGCGCTTTCCAAGCTTTAACAAATGTATTCTGGAGAAGATCATTTGCATCATCGTGAGAAGCAACCATCTTTCTTATATGCCAGTATAGCCTCTCGCCATACTTGCCGACAATAAGGTTGAAGGCATAATTTCCTTTTCCTTCCTCTCTATATAGATCCAGGAGATCCTTATCGTCCATTTTATTAAAAAAAAATTATTTTCGGAGAAACACTCTTTTTACTGCTTCAATAATACTGCCAGAATCAAGTTTATACTCCTTTAAAAGTTCTGCCGGTGTTCCGCTCTGCCCAAACATATCATCTACAGCAATAAATTCCACAGGTGTCGGAAGTTCTCTGGCCAGCAGACCGGCAATCAACTCACCCATTCCTCCTGCAATCATATGCTCCTCTGCACAGACAACGGCACGGGTCTTTGTCACAGACTCTATGACTGCTTTGCGATCCAATGGTTTAATGGTGTGAATATTTATAAGCTCTACAGATATTCCACTCTTTTCCAGCTCCTGTGCAGCTATAATTGATTCCCAAACAAGATGACCAGTGGCAAAAATTGTAACATCTTTACCATCAATCATATTCAGCGCTTTGCCTATCTCGAATTTTTGATCAGCCGGAGTAAAATTTGGAACAGCGGGCCTGCCGAACCTTAAGTAAACAGGGCCATGAAACTCCGATATTGCAATTGTAGCAGCTTTTGTCTGATTGTAGTCGCAAGGGTTAATAACTGTCATATTAGGAAGCATTCTCATGAGGCCCATGTCTTCCATTATCTGATGAGTGGCACCATCCTCTCCCAGTGTTATACCGGCATGAGAGGCGCAAATTTTCACATTTGTATCTGAATAGGCAACCACCTGTCTCACCTGGTCGTAAACCCTGCCTGTAAGAAAATTGGCGAACGAACCGGCAAAGGGCACCTTTCCTGAGAGTGCCAGACCGGCCGATACTCCTATCATATTTGCCTCGGCTATTCCACACTGGATAAACCTGTCCGGAAATTCCGCAGCAAATTCATCCATCTTTAATGATCCTGTAAGGTCGGCACAGAGTGCCATAACATCGGGGTTATTGCGGCCAGCCTCAAGAAGACCGGCTCCAAACCCAGATCTGGTATCTTTATTTCCTGTATTTGTAAATATCTCTTTCATAACTGATGGTTTAAGTTTTAGAAATCACCGAGAGTCTCTTGTAGCTGACTCAGGGCCTTCTCTGTCTGCTCATTGTTGGGTGCTTTTCCGTGCCAGTGGTGGGTACCCTGCATAAAATCTACACCCTGACCCATATTTGTCTTCATGAGCAACATCTTTGGTTTCCCGTTTCCTGCAAGGTTCTTTGCCCATTTGAAGGCATCCAGCACAGATTCCATGTTATGACCGTCAACCATCAGACAATCCCAGCCGAAAGAAAGCCACTTCGACTCCAGATTGCCAAGGTTCAGTATAGAACTAACCGGCCCGTCTATCTGTTGTCCGTTCCAGTCTGTCATTGCAATAAGATTGTCAAGCTTCTTCTGAGCGGCAAACAATGCTGCCTCCCAAATCTGACCCTCTTCACTCTCTCCGTCTCCTATCAACACGTAAATATTGTTTTGGTCATTGTCAAGCCTTTTTGCAATTGCAGCTCCACAAGCAACAGAGAGTCCCTGACCAAGCGATCCCGAAGCAACATGTACTCCCGGCAGACCCCTCTCAACCGATGGATGGCCTTGGAGCCTCGATCCTATTTTTCTGAATTCCGCAAGTTCCTTAACCGGAAAATATCCGGTTCTTGAAAGAAGACTATAATAAACGGGAGATAAATGTCCTGCAGAGAGGAAAAACATATCCGATCCTTTACCCGCACGGGTCCAGGTTTTTGGATTATGATTCATCTCCTTGAAAAAAAGTGCTGTCAGAAAGTCGGTACTGCTCAAAGAGCCTCCCGGGTGGCCAGAAGCGGCCATATTGACCATTCGGACAATATCTCTCCTAACCTGAGATGCTACCTCATGTAATTTTGCGATACTTGTCATTTGTTATTTGATTTGTTACTAATCGGACAAAGATAGTACCAAACGACTGATTATGGTAATTTTTTATAACTTTGCACACACTTAAAAGCCTTTTATATTAAGATGAAGCAAATTAGGAACTTTTGTATTATAGCGCATATTGATCACGGAAAAAGCACTTTGGCCGACCGTCTTCTTGAGTTTACGCATACCCTCAACTCAAGAGATATGGAAAATCAGGTGCTGGACTCTATGGAGCTGGAGAAGGAGAAGGGGATTACCATAAAGAGCCATGCCATTCAGATGGACTATATCCACGAGGGAGAAAAGTACATTCTTAATCTAATTGACACCCCCGGTCACGTTGACTTTTCATACGAAGTCTCTCGCGCCATTGCATCCTGCGAGGGGGCACTTCTGGTTGTTGATGCCACTCAGGGTATACAGGCACAGACAATATCCAACCTATACCTTGCCTTAAACCACGATCTGGAGATTATTCCGGTTCTCAACAAAATTGATATGGATGCAGCAATGATTGACTCTGTAACGGATCAGATCATTGAACTCATCGGGTGTAAGACAGAGGATATTCTTTTGGCCAGTGGAAAAACTGGTCAGGGAGTAGAGGCGATTCTTGAAGCGATTGTAAAGAGGGTTCCGGCACCTAAGGGCGACGAGGAGGCTCCGCTTCAGGCTCTTATATTTGACTCGGTATTCAACTCATTCAGAGGAATTATCGCATATTTTAAAGTTCAGAACGGAATACTAAGGAAAGGGGACAAAGTTAAATTTTTCAATACAGGCAAGGAGTACGAGGCCGACGAAGTTGGTCTGCTCAGACTTAAGATGATTCCGACAGGTGAAGTTAGGACAGGAGACGTAGGATATATCATTTCCGGAGTAAAGACTGCGAGCGAAGTAAAGGTTGGAGACACCATAACTCACAGAGAGAGGCCATGTGCAGCATCAATTGCAGGTTTCGAGGAGGTCAAGCCAATGGTTTTTGCCGGTATGTATCCGGTTGAAGCCGACGAATATGAAGATTTGCGTGCATCGTTGGAAAAGTTACAGCTGAATGATGCTTCGCTGGTTTTTGAACCGGAGTCGTCACTGGCGCTGGGTTTTGGATTCAGAGGTGGCTTTCTGGGACTTCTTCATCTTGAGATAATTCAGGAGAGACTCTACAGGGAGTTCGATATGGACGTTATCACTACGGTCCCCAACGTTTCATATAAAGTATACACAACTCAGGGCGAGGTTCTGGATGTTCACAACCCTTCCGGTCTTCCTGCTCAGACACTTATAGATTATATTGAAGAACCATATATAAAGGCACAGGTAATATCCAAATCAGATTTCTTTGGCGTAATAATGAAGCTCTGTCTCGATAAACGAGGAGTTCTCACCAGTCAGCATTTCCTCACAAGCGAGAGGGTCGAACTTAATTTTGAAATGCCACTTGCAGAGATCGTCTTCGACTTCTACGACAAGCTCAAGTCTGTTTCAAGAGGGTACGCTTCATTTGACTACCATGTTATCGGATACAAGCAGGCGGAACTGGTTAAGCTGGATATTCTGCTTAACAGCGAACCCGTTGACGCTCTCTCAAGTCTTATTCACAAGGAACACGCATATGATTTCGGCAGAAGAATGTGTGAAAAACTAAAGGAATTAATACCACGTCAACAGTTTGACATAGCCATTCAGGCAGCAATAGGTGCAAAAATCATAGCCCGCGAAACAGTTAAGGCTGTTAGAAAAGACGTTACCGCAAAGTGTTACGGTGGAGATATTTCCAGAAAACGCAAACTTCTCGACAAGCAGAAAAAAGGCAAGAAGAGAATGCGTCAGGTAGGTAACGTAGAGGTACCACAAAGTGCATTCATGGCCGTCCTCAAGCTGGACTGATACTTTGAAGCAGTTTTTAGCAACGTATAGAATGTCAGATGATTGCTAGAGACTGTTCAAAATTAATACTAAACAGTAAACCATATCAGCAAAGGAAAACATTGGCTCCCGAATAGGGAGGGGACCCACCAATAGGTGGGGAGGATTTTCCGTGCTGATATGGTTTACTGTTATAATATAATAAAAAAGGCTAACCAATTGGCTAGCCTAGTTTTATGCATCAATAGTTTGACAGATTTTATTCGCGGAACTTCGCGAACTCAATGTCTTTTTGTGAACGAAGTTTAAGAGCTTCACTCTTACTGTAAACGATATCAAGTTGTTTTGCAACCTCAGTCATGTTGCCCTGACGAGCAGCAATCACGGCGCGCATGTAAGCAGCGTGAGGACATATGTGAGTGATTACCTTTGAGGCTTTGTCGAGCTGGTTTGTAAGAATGTATGCGATTCCTTCATTGTCGTCACCTGTCCCGGCAAGTTTTGCAACAGCGTCGTTGTACCTTCCTTCAAGAATGTCAATAATTGCAAGATTTTGTCTGGAAACCTGAAGGTCTGATTTTCTGAACATTTCAGATGCTCCCTTAAGGTTATTATCCCTCAGAGCAATAATTCCTGCATTGTTGTAGTAATACTTAGACGTTTTGTTGCCAATCTTAGCTAATGCAATTTTAGCCTCAGGAAGTTTGTTATTGTCCAGATATGTTGCAACAAGGTTATTGTAAGCACGGTCGTCTTTGAATTTCTCGCCTGCCTTTGTGTAGATATTCACCTTTGCATCAAAGTCTTTTACTAAAGTAGCAGAGTATAAAAGAGCCTCCACATCCATGATATCTATGTTGGTTTTTGTAAGCCCTACAAGTTCTTCGTCATTATAGTTAGAGTAGTCCACATTGGCAATGAATCTTGCCCTGCGAAGTTCAGGAAGAACTTTATCGGCAAGAGTCTTGAATACTTTTGACATATTCTTGATCTCTCTCTCACGAACCATAGGGTCGCTGTACATAGAAAGAACGCGAAGAATAAGCTCTTTGTCCTGAATTGTTGAGGCAGCAACCAGCTCCTGGAATCCTTCCCAGTCTTCTGCAATTGTTGATACATTTACAGGAGCATTAACCGGAGCTTTTTTTGTGATTTTGTCAAAAGCACTTTTTGCTGTTTCACCACGTTTGTCAGAAAGCTTACTGTTAATATCCATTGAACCGTCTGGAGATGCATAGGCTACAATATTTGTGCTCTTAACTTCTCTGCGGGTATCAGCTTCGATAGCAGCAAGGAATTTTTCGAATTCTTTGATTTCGGCTTTTGTAAGCTCTTTTGGGCGTACAACTGAACTGTTGATTTTATAAAGAATCTGAGTCTCTTTTTTCTCAGCAATGACTTTTTTGTAGTCGTAAGAAGTTAGAGCAGTAGTTCCGGATGTATGTACTAACTTATAGGTAATGTTTGCACCATCGGCAAGTTTGTAAGGAGCAGGAAAATCAATCTTCTTATCCTTGTTCCATACAGCAACCCTTATTTCCAGATGAGAAGCCTCCATTCCGGGTTTATATGCAAATTTTACAGTATTGCTGGCTTTGCCACCGGCAAGAGGAATGGCTTGAAAATTATCGGTAATTTTTTCACCCTGAAGTTTAAAGGCTGGAGCAGCAACTTCGCCTCCCTGATAAACTAAAACAGGAACAACTTCTAGTATGGCTTTTGGATGGAAGTAACCTTCCGGGAAATTCATTGTGTAAGTTGCAGTAATCTCGTCTGCAATAACTTCAAGTACCTTAGGGTTATTCTGTACGCTTACAAGTTGTGCGTCTTTAGCCATTTTGGATGGATTGCTGCAGGAGACAGCAGTAAAGCCAATAAAAGCGACAGAAAGGATTTTAAACAAGTTTTTTTTCATTATGTATATGATTTTATTAATAAATTGGCTACGTAGAACGCAAATATAAGAATATTTCAAACACTAGATTTAATAATGTTCTTTGATGTCAAATCTGCAATATCATCGGGTGTGTCTATAGAATATGAAGAATATTGAGTTACCGCAACTTTAATTTTAAAACCGTTCTCAATCCATCTTAGTTGTTCCAGTTGCTCGGCTCTTTCAAGTGGGGTTTGCTCCATCTTCGAAACAGCACCCAAGGCATCCCGGGTAAAGGCGTATAAACCTATGTGTTTGTAGTAAGGCATATTTCCACTCCATTCTTTAAGGTCTGTTCCACGCTGAAAAGGTATTGCATTTCTACTAAAGTAAAGTGCAAAGTAGTCTTTGGAAATCACTACTTTTGGACTATTGGTGTTAAAAATGTCCTCTTCGGGTGAAAATCTCTTTACAAGTGTCGCAATTTTTGTACCAGTGTCATCAAAGCAAGCAACAAGCTCTAAAAGTTGTTCCGGAGAAATAAATGGTTCGTCGCCCTGAACATTAACAATAATATCATACTCTGTATTATCTCTCCCCTCTACAATGTTCATTGCTTCATAGCATCTATCTGTTCCACTTTTATGAAACGATGAGGTCATAACCACATCGCCTCCAAAACGGACAACCTCGTCAAAAATCCGCTGATCGTCTGTGGCAACGCAGACATGACTGAAAGCCAAAGAGCTGCGTTCATAAACCATTTGAATCATTGTTTTGCCATCAATCAGAATCAGAGGTTTTCCCGGAAAACGGGTCGATCCATATCTTGAAGGAATTATCGCAAGGATTTTCATTACAAATGAGGTTAAAATTTTCCAAAGGTACAAATTTTATCTATTTTTGCAGATTATGGATATACGGGCAATTAAATTAAGGTTTGATATAATTGGTGATAATCCGACCCTTAACAGAGCAATAGACATTGCAGTTCAGGTTGCCGGAACAGATCTGTCAGTACTTATAACAGGAGAGAGCGGCGTTGGTAAAGAGGTGTTTCCGCAAATCATTCACCTGAACAGCCCCAGAAAACACAACCAATATATTGCAGTCAACTGTGGTGCAATACCTGAGGGGACTATTGACTCAGAATTATTCGGGCACGAAAAAGGCTCTTTTACCGGAGCCATTGAAACCAGAAAGGGATATTTTGAAGTAGCCGACGGAGGCACACTTTTTCTTGATGAGGTTGCAGAATTGCCTCTGTCTACTCAAGTGAGGCTTCTCAGGGTACTTCAGTCAGGAGAATTTATTAAAGTAGGCTCTTCTAAGTCTCAGAAAACAGATGTAAGGGTTATTGCTGCTACAAATGTAAATATCCAGAGAGCAATTGAGACAGGCAAGTTCAGGGAGGATTTATATTACAGACTAAATACAGTACCTATTACTGTACCCTCTTTAAGAGAAAGAAAAGAGGACATTCACCTTCTTTTTAAAAAATTTGCTCTAGATTTTGCTGACAAGTACAAAATGCCGGCCGTGAAGCTTACCCCTGATGCCATCCATATTCTTGATTCATACAGATGGCCCGGTAATATACGTCAGCTCAAAAGTCTTGCAGAACAGATTTCGGTAATTGAACATAACAGGCTTATAGGTGCCGAGGTATTAAAAAAGTACCTGCCGCAAGACAATCCTAACCATCTTCCTGTAAAGACCGACGGATATAATCCGGACTACCTTACAGACAGAGATATTATCTATAAGATTCTTTATCAGCTAAGACAGGAGGTGGAGGAACTCAAAAACCAACTACATCAGCAACAAGTCCCTCAGACCGGAGCAATTATGACCGGGTCCAAAGATATATCAGGAGGAATTGAAGAGACTTCGGTTGTAGATTATGATGAAGACACAGAAATGTCTGCCGGACAAGATTTTCAGAATTTTTCCATACAAAACATGAGTGCCGATCTTATTAAAAAGGCGCTTGAAAAACATAGCGGAAAAAGAAAAGCAGCAGCAGCCGAACTGGGAATTTCTGAAAGAACATTGTATCGTAAGATAAAAGAGCTAAATTTAGACCTATGAAAAAAACATCAATAGCTCTCTTCGTTACTCTAATTATGGCTCAGTCCTGCAGCTGGTATTCATTTTCAGGTACCTCAATTGCTCCGGACGTCAAATCCATAACTATCGATTACATTCAAAACAGGGCAATGAGGGTTAACCCATCGCTTAGCAACACCCTCACAGAGGCACTTAAGGACAAATATAAAAAGTTGACAAGCTTAAGGCTTGACCCATCCAACGGGGATCTCTTTGTTGAGGGAGATATTGTAGCCTACGAAACAACCTCTCTTGCAGTAACAGCTCAGGAGGTTGCATCGCAAAACAGACTCACTATAACCATAAAGATAAAATTCACTAACAATAAGTATCCAAAGGAGAACTTTGAAAAAACTTATGCTCAGTTCATGGATTATCCATCTACCAGCAGTCTGGATCAGGTGGAGGCAAGACTTGTGGATGCTATAGTGGAAAAGCTGGTAGAGGATGTCTTTAACGCAACAGTTGCAAACTGGTAGCTATGAATAATATTGACATTTCTGCCCTGGAGCAGACAATTAATACATACCCATGGTTCTCGCTGGCACATCTGGAACTTTTTAAAAAGGCATGCGAACTAGGCGAAGAACAAAAAAATGCATCTCTTAACAGGACTGCCGCATATGTTTATTCCAGAGAGAGACTCTACGACATATCAAAGGGAATAAACGCAGAGATATCAGAGGTTCTCGACATGCAGGATATTCCTGTTGAGAAATCCAAAATTGCAGAGAATAATACAGAAGAGCCCAGGGAGATTCAAGAGACAGAAGAGGCAGAGACAACAATTGAAGAGATTTCGTTTGTAATTGAACCGGACCCTTTGCATTTAAACGAGCTGCCAAAAATAGTACTTGCCGGCGGCGACTACTTTGGCAAGAACGACTTTGAGGAGGTAAAACTGGATACAGCAAAGCCACTAGACAGGTTTATAGCAGAAAAACCATCACTGTTAAGATCCAATACAAATAGTCAGTATAATGAAACCCAGTCTGCTGAGGAGATTGAGCTGGGAGAGAAATTCGATGATTCTGGTTTCTATACAGAGACACTAGCCAAAATTTATACTGAACAATGCTTTTACAAAAGAGCGATAGAGGTTTATGCGAAACTTATTTTGTTATATCCGGAAAAAAGTACTTACTTTGCAACCCTTGTTCAGGAATTAAAGAGTAAACACAACCAATGATATTATGTACACAGCAATTTCCATCATAATTATTATAGCCAGCATATTGCTGACTATTATAGTTTTAGTGCAAAATTCAAAAGGCGGCGGATTAGCTGCAAACTTTGCATCAGGTAATCAGACATTTGGTGTCCGTCAGACAGCAGACTTTCTTGAGAAAGCAACATGGACACTTGCAATAGCAATAATTGTTCTATGCGTAATGGCTACAGCATTTGTTTCAACGGGCAACACAGAAAAACAAAATGCAATACAGCAAAGAATAGAGAATTCAACTCCAATTCAAGGTCAACCTGAGTTCCCTACAACCAATCCGACAACAACTCCTGCCACTGAAAAGCCGGCAACACAAAAATAATAGAAAAATTTTCTAGCAGAATATCAGCTCGTTACATTAGTAACGGGCTTTTTTTGTGAAAAATTTTACTACTATGTGATACAAGGTAATAATATTTATATATATATTTGCAGCACCAAATACTGTGAAACTTTAAATACTATATAAAATGAAAAAAGTTGTAAATGTAGGGATAGGCGGAAGAAGTTTTATAATTGACGAAGACGCCTATCAAAAATTGGACAAATACCTTGAAAAGTTCCGTGAAAGAACCAGAATGGGTGTTCAGACCGGAGATGTTATGGAGGACCTCGAGCAGAGAATAGCCGAGCTCTTTTCTGAATATCTCAGGACAGGACAGGAGGTTGTGAATTTGCCCCTTGTCAACAAGATCATTGCTCAGTTGGGAATGCCAGACGGTGAAGCGATGGAAGATGATTTTACCTCAAAAAAGGAGACAACTTATAGCGGATATGCCGTCAAGAAGTTGTACAGGGACCCCGAGAACAAGACTATCGGAGGTGTTTGCGCAGGATTGGCTCTCTATTTAAACGTAGACGTTGTTCTGCTAAGGGTGCTTTTTGCTATTGCCTTCTTTCTGGGTGGTACCGGCTTTTGGGCTTACATTATATTCTGGATAGTTGCACCTCTCGCAACTACGGCGGCCCAAAAATGTGAAATGAGAGGAATTCCTGTTACTGCAGAGAATTTAAGGAAGTATTCAAACTATAAATAAAAAAAGGTCATGAACGATATTAATACAGACAACATTAAATCACAAATGCGTAAAGGCGTTCTTGAATACTGCATACTGAGTATTCTGAACAATAACGACGCCTACGCCTCATCATTGATATCAGATTTGAAAGATGCAAAGATGATTGTTGTGGAAGGAACCCTTTATCCTCTTCTTACAAGACAGAAGAATCAGGGTCTGCTAAGCTACAGATGGGAGGAGTCTCCACAGGGCCCCCCAAGGAAATACTACTCTATTACAGAAAAGGGTAAAGAACTTTTAGCCGAGATGGACAGTGCGTGGCAGGAGGTTGTAGATACAATTGCTTTTATTAGAAACAAAAAAACCCTATAAGATGAAAAAAGTTGTTAAAGTAAGCATAGGTAACCTGGCTTTTACCATAGACGAAGATGGTTACGAGCTATTAAAGGCCTATCTTGGAGAGCTGAATGCTCATTACAGATCCAAACAGAACGGCGATGAAATCATCGAAGGCATAGAGGAGAGAATGGCCGAACTTTTTATGGAGAAAACAGACAAGGATGCTGTTGTCTCTATGGCGGTTGTAAAAGAGGTCATCAATATTCTGGGAAGACCCGAAATTATTGATGAAGAGACCGGTGCAACAGAACCTGCCGGGTATGAGCAGGCACAAGAGAGAGCAACCAGACTTACTCCCAAAAGAGTTTACAGAGACCCCGACCATAAGGTTCTGGGTGGAGTTTGTTCCGGGCTAGCCACATATTTTAACATTGACAGGATATTGGTGAGAATTATCTTCTTTGTATGCTTTCTTGGTTTTTCTGCTGTAGGTTTCCATTTTGGCGGAGGCTCCTTCTGGGTTTTATTGTACATAGTTTTATGGATAGTAATTCCTGAAGCTAAGACTGTTGAACAGCGTTGTGCAATGCACGGAGAGTCGCCCGATCTTTCGCACATACAAAAAAGAGTAGAAGATGGTGTAAGCCAGGTAGGCAGCGGACTAAGAAGAGCCGGGGCACACAGTGGAGCAGTTGTGAATGATATATTCAGGGTCATTCTAAAGGTAATAGGTGTATTTATGGTAATTTTCTCGGTTTCCGGAATACTCTTCCTTTCGTTCCTTTTATTGGGAGTTGAGATTTTCCAGGGAGTAATTCCATTTGATCTTTTCAACTATGTGAACCTGGGTTTTGAGAACACTCTGTGGCTTAAGATAACATTTCTTCTGGTTATGTTCCTTCCTTTGGTTGGAATGCTTTATGGCGGAATCCAGATACTTTTTGGCTTCAAGTCTCCAAGATTAAGGCCGGGACTTATTATATTCATACTCTGGGTTATTTCAGGCTTTGCATTCGTAACACTTGCAATAACAGCCTCGAGACCTTATTGGAACGAAGGCAGGGACAGCAGCAGTCTCTCTCTAAAGGAGGGTATAGACACATTGTATATCAAATTCGAATCACCAAATCCTATGCCTGATACAAGAGTTTTTGTCGACGCAGGACGGTCGGAAATGGTTATGTTCTGGATAGACGGACAAAGGAGTGCCAGAGAGATAGTGACTTTCCCTAAAATCAATATTGTAAGACAGGACGAAAAAGATTCGGCAACAATCTACTTCGAGACACATGCAATGGCTTATTCACATACAGAGGCACTTATCAAGGCTCAAAATAGTCTTCCGCAGATAGAAATTAAAGATTCTCTACTCACTATTCACGCCGATATTTATACTAAGACCAACAAATGGAGCGGATCTGTTAAAGAGGTCTCAATATATGTTCCTGAAAATGTGAAAATAATTGTTCAAAACCCTGTCAAACATGATTTTGACAAAGATCGCAGGCACGACTTCGACTGGAACTGTGACCAAAACTGGCGTTGGTACAGGTGGAACAACAGCTGGAACAGCGAGTGGAGACGTGAATGGAGAAGGGAGTGGCGCAGGGATTGGAACAATGACAGCGATTAACGATTGTCCAGCTAAATCACATCTAGTTCTTTGCCAACCTTTATAAAGGCAGCTATACACTTGTCAAGATGTTCAACCTCGTGTCCGGCAGAAATTTGTACCCGGATACGAGCTTGTTCTTTAGGGACAACCGGAAAATAAAATCCTACCACATATATGCCCTCTTCCAGCATTCTGGCAGCAAATTGCTGGGAGAGTCTGGCATTGTAAAGCATAACTGCACAAATTGCAGATTGAGTGGGTTTAATGCTGAAACCGGCATCGGTCATTCTTTTTACAAAGTATTCCGTATTGCTGTGCAGCTTATCCTGTAACTCATGGGTCTTTGACATCATATCAAACATAGCAATACCGGCAGCCGCTACCATAGGGGGAATTGAATTGGAGAAAAGGTATGGTCTTGAACGCTGACGCAGCATGGCAATAACCTCTTTTTTCCCGGTTGTGAAACCACCAATGGCTCCTCCGAAAGCTTTGCCAAGGGTACCGGTAATGATCTCTACTTTCCCTCGCAGGTCGAATTGTTCGGTTGTGCCTCTACCTGTTTTTCCCACTACACCTGCCGAGTGCGATTCGTCTACCATAATCATGGCGTTGTATTTGTTTGCCAGTTCGTATATCTTGTCCAAAGGAGGCACATTGCCGTCCATTGAGAATACACCGTCTGTTACTATAAGTCTGTATCTCTGAGCCTGGGCCAGTTTAAGGCAATTTTCCAGATCGTCCATGTCTGCATTTGCATATCGGTATCTCTGAGCCTTACATAACCTTACGCCGTCTATAATTGATGCGTGGTTAAGAGAGTCAGATATTATGGCATCCTCTTCGTTAAGCAGAGGTTCAAAAATTCCTCCGTTGGCATCGAAGCAAGCTGCATAAAGTATTGTGTCTTCTGTTCCAAAGAACGCTGCAATCTTTTTTTCAAGTTCGAGATGAAGGTCCTGGGTACCACAGATGAAGCGCACACTTGACATACCAAAACCTCTTGTGTCCAGAGCCTCTTTTGCCGCTTTAATAAGCACAGGACTATTTGAAAGGCCCAGGTAGTTGTTGGCACAGAAGTTTAGAACTTCCTGACCCGTGCTTACTTTAATCAATGCTTGTTGGGCTGTAGTAATTATGCGTTCTTTTTTAAAAAGGCCGGCAGATTCGATGTTCTCCAGCTCTGTACTGAGGTGCTTCTGAAATTCTGTATACATATTATGTTTTTTAGTATCAATAATTGGTTTTAATACAAAGTTAACAAGGAAAAAAAGAAATAGTGAAGGAAAAATTAAAAAACTATTTTTGTTTTTTCAGTTTTCTAGATATACATTTGCAGCCTAATTTTTTATAATGGATTTAAGAGAGAGAATAATTGAAAACGCAATGGATATGTTTCTGCACAGAGGGTGCAAGTCGGTTACAATGGACGATGTAGCCACAGAAAACGGTATCTCAAAGCGAACACTGTATGAAATGTTCAGCGACAAATCAACTTTCCTTGAGGAGTGTATACTTTATTCAAGCGAGAAGATGAAGTGCAACATGGAGGAGATGAAAAAAGCACCCGGAAATGTTCTGGACCTGCTTTTTAAAGTACATGAAAACCAGTCGGAACTTAGTGTAAACCTGAGGATAAACTTTTTTATAGAACTAAAGAAATTTTATCCGGAAACATACTCAAAGTTTGTAGAGAAATTTGCTAAGTATCATACAGAAAACATAATCAGTTTTCTAAAACGAGGGCAGGCAGAAGGGCTAGTTATGAGCGATATAGACACACAGACTGTGTCAAAGACAATAATTGAATTATCTAATATAATTGGGGACAAAGATATTTTTTCTCTTGAAAACATAACCAGAAAGCAGCTGTTCAAGGAGACGCTGATTTACTTTTTCAGAGGAATATCAACACAAAAAGGAATAGAAATAATTGATAAATATTTAAATCAAAAATAAAATGGTTAAGAGAAAACTAAAAAAATCACAATTGGCAGCCATATTAATGGCAATGCTTTTCTTTGCCGGAACTCTTAATGTACAAGCAGAATCAAGGGACACTATCCGACTTACGATAGAGAAGGCTCTGGAGATTGCAATGAGTGATAACCTGAACATTAAAATTGCCGACGCCGAGCTCGAGCGTGTGGATTATCTTAAAAAAGAGAATTGGTATATGCTGCTTCCTTCAGTAAGCGGAAGTGCCCAGTATACAAACAACATACTTAAACCCGTATTCTTCTCAGACTTCTTCCCGGGGGGGAAAATGGAGGTTGGTTCTACTCATAGTTATGCCTTGGGAGGAACATTGCAGGTGCCTTTACTTTCATTTGCCTTGTACAAAAACATTGAACTATCGGAACTTGAGATAAAATCTGCTCTGGAGTCGGCAAGGACAACAAAAATTGATCTTGTGGCTCAGGTTAAGAATAGCTTCTATGGCATCATTATGTTGAAAGAATCGCTTATAGTGTTGGAACAGAGCTATAAAAATGCTATGGAGAGTGCCAATAACATAAAGAATATGTATGAGAAAGGACTGGCAAGCGAATATGACAAAATACGGTCGGAAGTTGCTGCGAGAAATATCATGCCAACTCTCACTCAGGCCAGGAACGGACTAGAACTTGCAAAAATGCAATTAAAGATACTGCTCTCTCTAAAAATGGACACACCTATTGCCGCAGAAGGAAGTTTTTCGATTTTTGAAAATGAGATAAATAATTTTCAGAAGAACCTCTCTTTTACATTTGAGATGAACAGTAGCCTTAAAAGTATGGAGATCCAGCTTGAAAAGATGAACAAGAATTTTGAACTGATTCACTCTCAACGGTTGCCAATGCTTGCAGGTTTCGCAAACTATCAGCTTCAGATGCAGAGTAATGAATTTACTTTCAACAACGCCTGGTCAAACTCACTTGCAATGGGAATTTCTTTGCAGATTCCAATCTTCAATAAACTTTCGGTATCTATGAAGGAGAAACAGACTCAGGTGGTAATAAGAAAAATGGAGTATCAGAGGGATCTTTTAAGAGAGAACCTCTCTCTTTCTGCTCAGAATTCTATAAATGAAATGACAAGGGCAAAAATTCAGCTGGAATCCGATAAAGAAGCCGCCAGGCAGGCAAAAAAAGGATATGAAATAGCAAAAGTAAGGTACTCCACAGGAGTGGGAACAGTATTGGAGCTTAACGACACAGAGGTGGCCCTTACAAGATCGCAATTAAATTTAAATCAGACCCTTTATGATTTTCTCAAGGCAAAGAATGAGCTTGAGAAGGTTTTGGGGACAGAAAACATTAGTAAACAATAAAAAGCCAATTATATATGAAAAAAGTTACAATTCTATTCGCTCTGGGTGTATTGCTTTTAGGAGCATGTTCTTCCGGCAAACAAAAAGAGGCCGCGGTAACAGCCGATGTGCTCGTAAAGATTGAAGAGATAGGCAAGCAGATGGTCCCTCAGGAGACTGAATTTTCAGGCAACATAGAACCATTTGTAAAAAATAATATTTCGAGTGCAGCGGCCCAAAGGGTTGAGAAGATTTATGCAGAGGTAGGCAGTAGGGTAAGGAAAGGTCAGCTTCTGGTTCAGATGGAGAATACAAATTACTCTCAGGCAAAAACTCAGCTTGAAAACCTGAAACTAGACCTTTCGCGTATAGAAGCCCTGTACAAGTCAGGTGGTATTGCAGCACAACAATACGATCAGATGAAGACACAGGTTTCTGTTGCCGAACAGAGTATTGCCAACCTGGACAAAAATACAAAACTGCTTTCTCCTATTGACGGAGTTGTCACGCAGCGTAATTTTGATAATGGAGACCTGGCAACAGGAATGCCAATACTGGTTGTTATGCAGATACAGCCAGTAAAGATACTGGTAAACATTTCTGAAGAGTTTTTTCCTCAGGTGAAAGTCGGAACCCCTGTACAGATAAAGGTAGATGTATATGAAGGTAAAACATATCCTGGCAAGGTCAGCCTTATCTACCCTACCATCGACCCCGGTACCCGTACATTTCAGGCTCAGGTGAGCATAGCAAATGGAAATTCGGAAATACGTCCTGGTATGTATGCAACGGCAAAAGTAAGTTTTGGCACCAAAGAGAAAGTTGTGGTTTCGGACAAAGCAGTTATAAAACAGGCTGGTACAAATGACAAATATGTATATGTACTGGATGGAGATGTTGTTACTTACACAAAGGTTCTTCTTGGAAAGAGAGTTGGTTCTATCTACGAAGTGAGAAGTGGTCTGGAGGCTGGACAGAAGGTTGTTGTTGCCGGGCAGACAAGACTTAACGACAAGTCGAAGGTTAAGGTTGTGGAATCAGGTGCGGACCTGTCATAAAAACTATTAAAATTTTTTCGAATGAAATTATATGAAAGTGCAGTAAAGAAACCGGTAACCACGGGTCTGATTTTTATAGCCATTGTGGTTCTGGGACTATTCTCATATACGAAGCTCTCGGTTGACTTGTATCCCGAGATAGAGCTTAACATGGCAACTGTCATGACAACGTACTCGGGAGCGAGTGCAGCGGATATTGAGTTAAATGTGACAAAGAGGCTGGAAACATCGCTAAGTACTGTTTCCGATCTTAAGAAGATATCTTCAAACTCAAAGGATAATGTTTCAATCATTACCATTGAGTTCGAGTATGGAACAAACATGGATGAGGCGGTCAACGATATACGTTCAGTTCTCGACATGCAGAAGAACTACATGCCGGATGGTGCTGAATCTCCTGTAGTATTCAAATATAGCACAGAGATGATGCCTATAATGTTCATCTCTGCCAGAACTTCACAGAACGCCCAGGGACTTTATAAGATTCTTGAAGAGAAGGTTGCCAATCCACTAAACAGGATTGACGGTGTAGCCTCTACCTCAATTTCCGGGGCACCTCAGCGTGAGATTCAGATTCTTACCGACCCTAATAAAATGCAGGCATACAATCTTGCCGATGAGCTGATTGCATCTCTTGTCGCTGCCGGAAACAGCAACGTTCCTGCTGGAAGCATAGATGTTGGTTCGGACACATATTCGGTAAGGGTAAACGGGGAACTTGCAGAGAGTGACCAGATAAATGACATTATTCTGGGGAGCATCCAGGGGAAGAACATATTTATAAAAGATGTTGCCGTTGTAAAAGACACACTAAAAGAGAGGGCCACCGAGGTGGTAACCAATGGTGTAACCGGTGCTATGGTTGTAGTTCAGAAGCAGTCAGGGGCAAATGTTGTTGACATTGCAGACAAGATAAACAAAGCCTTACCTGATATAAAGGCATCGCTGCCTCCGGATGTACAACTGGAAGTGATTATTGACTCATCAGAATTTATAAAGGATAGTATCAACTCCCTTACAGAGACAGTTGTTCTTGCCGGTATACTTGTAATGCTAGTAGTTTTACTGTTCCTTGGAAGGTGGAGGGCCACATTTATAATCATTCTTACTATTCCGGTTTCGTTGATTGCTGCATTTATCTATCTGATGGTAACGGGGAATACCCTTAATATCATATCGCTCAGTTCTCTGTCGATTGCTATAGGTATGGTTGTTGACGACGCCATTGTGGTGCTGGAGAATATAACGACGCACATAGAAAGGGGTAGCAAGCCAAAGGATGCTGCCATATATGCAACCAATGAGGTGGCTGTGGCAATTATTGCTTCTACATTAACAATAATTGCTGTGTTTTTCCCGCTTACAATGGTGACAGGACTTGCCGGTATCATGTTCAAACAACTTGGATGGATTGTAACCATTGTTATTACTGTATCGGCAATTGTGGCACTTAGTCTCACACCAATGTTAGCCTCCAAATTGCTAACAAAAGATCCCAAGAGAAGCAAGCTCTTCAATTTGCTTTATAGTCCAATAGAAAGGACCCTTGATTCATTGGACAGAGGATACGCTTCTCTACTTACCTGGGCATTGAGAAACAGGGCACTGGTAATTATAAGTGCTGCAATGTTGTTTATTGGAAGTCTCTTCCTTCTGGCAAAGGTAGGAACCGATTTCTTCCCGGCGTCGGATAATGCGCAGATAGGCCTTACGATAGAACTACCTGTCGGGACAAGGGTAGAACAGACAAGAAAACTCAATACATATCTATATAATTTATGGAAAGACAAATATCCGGAAATTGAAATTTATCAGTCTTCTCTGGGTCAGTCAGACGGTTCAAATATATTTATGGCAATGAGGAGTTCCGGTACATATCTTATTACTTATACGGCACGTCTGTCAAAGGCATCTAAAAGGGAGCGGGATATTTTCGAGATTTCCGACGAAATGAGAAAGGATCTGGCTGCAATTCCTGAGATATACAGGTTCGAAGTAACCCCGGGTGGTTCAAATATGGGATTTGGTTCGGGAGGAACTTCACTTGAAATGGATATACTTGGTTACAATATGGAAGATGCAGACACTGTTGCTAATCAGGTCGCAAATATCATGAGGAAAACCGAGGGGTTGAGAGATATAAAGCTCAGCAGGGAGAATTATACACCTCAGTTGCAGATAGAGTTTGACAGGGAGAAGCTTGCCATGAATGGTCTTACAATGACCGGAGCAGCCACTGTTGTAAGAAACAGGATAAATGGTCTTATAACAAGCAGGTTCAGAGAAGATGGCGAGGAGTATGACATAGTTGTCAAAAATGACCTTAAATACAGGACAGAGATAGACGATATTAAGAATATAATAATTTACAACAGTCGTGGAAAGGGAGTAAGACTTTCGGAAGTTGGCGATGTGATTGAGGGTTTTGCGCCACCTTCAATCGACCACCAGGACAGGGAGAGGGTTATAAAAGTAACGGGTTTTGTATATAAAAGGGCACTTGGTGATATAGCTACCGAAGTACAGAAAGAGGTCGATAAATTATCTCTCCCTCCTATGATTGATGTAGAAACATCCGGATCGGTTCAGGAACAGCAGGAGTCGTTTTCCGACATGCTTACACTGCTTCTGCTTGTAGTTATGCTGGTATACATAGTAATGGCTGCTCAGTTCGAGTCGTTCAGAGATCCTTTCATTATCATGTTCTCACTGCCGTTTGCCTTCACCGGAGTATTCCTTGCACTTTGGCTTAGTGGTACATCTCTTAGCCTTATTGCTCTTATTGGTGCAGTAATGCTCGTAGGTATTGTTGTAAAGAATGGTATTGTACTGATTGACTATATAAATCTGAACAAGGAGAGAGGAGCTACGGTGAGAAAATCCGTCATAAAAGGTGGAAAATCCCGTCTGAGACCGGTTCTGATGACTACCCTAACTACTATTTTGGGTATGATTCCTATGGCCATGGGTATAGGTGAAGGTTCCGAAATATGGCAGCCGATGGGTATATCCATAATAGGAGGTCTTACAATTTCGACAATCCTTACACTTGTCGTTATTCCTACTATCTATACATCGTTCCATGTGGGAGATATCAAGAGGAGGAGAAGGGCTCATGCAAAGCAACACGCTTAACATATTTATAAAAATTAAATATTATACCGAATGAAAGCAATAATGATAATATATAATCAGGCACACAGTGCAAATGTGCTTGAGGCGCTGGATAAATGCAGCATACGTGGATTCACCAAATGGGAAGATGTTCAGGGCAGAGGGAGTAGTAAGGGTGAACCTCACTACTCCTCACATGCCTGGCCGTCAAAAAACATGGTTACCATGGCTGTTGTTGAACCCGAAGTTTTACCAGCTCTGCTTGCAGAACTCAGAAAGCATAACGAAGAAGCTGAAAAACAAGGCCTTCGGGCGTTTGTCTGGGATGCGGACTCAGTGATTTAATTCTCCGCCGCAGTAAGTGGTAAATACCACTTATAGCGCCAGAAAATCGTCTCGGACATGGAGATTGTGTTTAAATACTTAATATATAGTCTTTTGCTAATAACTTCTTGGAAGTACTTCCAAGAAGTTATTAGCAATTAATTCATATATAAGAAGTTGACGAATTATGAAAAATGTCGCTTAACACATGGGAAACTTCAACGGAGAATGCTGTTACTAGCGGTTTTGACAGATGATGGAAATCGAATAACTTTGCTGCATGGAAAGTATAAAAGAGATTTTTAAAATTGGCAGGGGGCCATCAAGCAGTCATACGATGGCTCCCACGCTTGCTTCGGAACAGTTCCTTGAAAGGAACAAGGGTGCATCTTCTTTTTCGGTAACTCTTTATGGTAGCCTGGCTGCCACAGGGGAGGGTCATATGACAGATAAGGCTATTCTGGATGTTCTTGGAAAGGACCGTACAAAAATTGTTTGGGAACCTGAAACATTTCTTCCTCAACACCCTAACGGACTTAAGTTTGTATCATATGATAGTGCAGGAGAAATCACGGAGAGCTGGACAACATTCAGCATTGGAGGAGGTGACCTGAGTGACACCGGAGAGAGAAAAACAGGAGCTACAGTTTATCCTCACAGTACAATGAAGGAGATACTTGAATGGTGCCAGGCAAATGGAAGAACATTCTGGGAGTATGTGAACATTCATGAAAAAAGTGATGTATGGGATTATCTGGCTGAGGTATGGAAGGCAATGACGGACTCTGTTGAGAGAGGACTGGAGAAAGAGGGAGTTCTTCCCGGCGGGCTCAATCTTTCAAGAAAAGCAGCGTCTTTCTATATCAAGGCTAAGGGATATCAGGGTTCAATGCAGCGCAGATCAATGACATTTTCATTTGCACTTGCTGTCTCTGAGGAAAATGCATCAGGTGGAATTGTTGTAACGGCACCTACCTGTGGGTCATCGGGAGTTTTACCAGGGCTTCTGTATCTGAATAGGAAGTTTTATGATTTTTCTGACAGTCGTATTATAAAAGCAATTGCAACAGCAGGCCTTATAGGTAATATTATAAAGACAAACGCCTCAATTTCAGGAGCCGAAGTTGGTTGTCAGGGAGAAGTGGGATCGGCATGTGCCATGGCTGCAGGAGCAGGAGTACAACTCTTTGGCGGGACCCCGGCTCAGATCGAGTATGCAGCTTCAATAGGTATAGAACATTTTCTTGGTCTTACCTGTGACCCTGTTTGTGGACTTGTTCAGATACCTTGTATAGAGAGAAATGCCTTTGGAGCAACAAGAGCAGTGGACGCTAATATGTATGCTCTGCTTTCAGACGGAAAACATCTCGTATCATTTGATACTGTAGTAGAGGCAATGAAACGTACGGGACACGATCTCCCCCGGATTTACAAGGAGACCGCAGCAGGAGGACTCGCTGAGCTCGTCGGCAAGGTATAAGGTATATGAAGGTACATGGGGACGCACATTGTGTACCCATTTAGAAACCATTTTGTGAGGCAAAATGAGAAAAAAGAATAAATAGAAATGGGTACACCTGATGCGTCCCCATGTACCAAAATTGGATTATTTAAAAATAGATAGTAATTTAGCAGTCGGAATAAATAAAAATTAAAAAATTATGGCAATAGTAGTAAACGACGCAAACTTCAACGAAATTGTAATCAAATCAGACAAACCGGTACTTGTAGATTTCTGGGCTCCATGGTGTGGCCCTTGCCGCATGATTTCTCCGATTGTTGATGAGCTGGCAGGAGAGTATGAAGGTAAGGCTATAATAGCAAAATGTGATGTTGATTCAAGTTCGGAGGTTCCTGTAAAATATGGTATCCGCAATATCCCTACGATCCTGTTCTTCAAAAACGGAGAACTTAAAGATAAAATAGTAGGCTCAACAACAAAAACCGCAATAGTCGCCAAGATTAACGCACTAATGTAATTTATTATGAAAAAGTTTTTAGCACTGATTTTAGGGATACTAATAGTTAGTACCTCATCGTTTTCACAAGCAAGGTTTGGGATAAAGGGAGGGCTTAATTTTGCCAGTATGTCAAATATCAGCTCAAACGTTAACGAAACATGGAAGAACCAGACTGGCTATCAGCTTGGTGTTGCTCTACAGTTTAAGGTTCCACTGCTAGGTCTGGCCATCCAGCCTGAACTTCTTTATTCAACGGTAAATACATCTATCAACAATGATCCCGCGAACACTATCAATATCGACTACCTTACTCTTCCCGTAAATCTTGAGATAGGTATAGATATGCTTATTTTCAGACCATTCATCGTTGCCAGCCCTTTTATCTCATATGCAATTCAAAACGATACAAGACTGGAAAACCAACCAATTTCCGATATCAACAGGTTCGATTATGGAGTAGGTCTGGGAGCAGGTTTTGATCTGTGGAAGCTTCAGGTAATGGGCAAGTATAACTGGGGTCTTGGAAAACTTAAAACAGCTGATGCTACATGGGACCAGGTTGGTACCTATAAAAATGCAACTCTTCAGGGATTCCAGCTTTCAGTGGCATTTCTCTTTTAACAATTAATTAGTTTAATGGGTAAAAGAATTTGTGTCTATTGTTCATCCAGCGATATTCTGGAAGATAAATATAAAGAGGTCGCCGAATGCTTTGCTAAGGCGGCCTCCTTTCTTAATTATACGATTGTTTGCGGAGGAAGCTGTAAGGGTTTGATGGGAGTGATAATTGACACCATGATCTCTAATGGGGCCAGAGTTGAGGGGATTATTCCCGGATTTATGAAAGAGCTGGAGTTTCATCACCCGGGCCTGAAGAACATAGAAATTGTCCCGACAATGAGTGAAAGAAAGGATAAACTCCGCAATGACACAGATGCAGTTGTAGCCTTTCCCGGTGGAATGGGAACCCTGGAAGAGCTAATGGAAACGTTTACTCTCAGGAGGTTGGGGCTGTATTCAGGAGAAGTGATAATTTTTAATCAGGATGGTTTTTATGACCCTCTTTTTTTGCTATTTGAACATTTTGAGAAGGAACGGGTTTTAAGTAACAATTGGAGAGATGGGATGATAGTTGTGGACAATGTAGAAGATCTTATGTATTCATTGGAATCGGCAGAAAGAAAGCTTCTCGAACCAAAACATTACGCACCGGCTTAAGTAACATGCAATGGAGATAAAAGGCATTAACAGCAACATAGACAAGGAGTGGCAAAGCTTTCAGGAAATCATGATAGAGAATCTGGAGAGTAGTAGTTCTTTGCTAAATACCATTAATTCATACCTTCTCGACAACAAAGGCAAGCAGATACGTCCTCTACTCAGTATCCTTTCAGCCAAAGCATGCGGACAATCAAACGACTTGTCAGTAACTTGTGCAGTAGTCGCAGAGATGATACATACAGCAACTTTGCTCCACGACGATGTGGCAGACAATGCCTCATACAGAAGAGGAGCACCCACTGTTCAAACCACATTCAGTCCGGCAGCATCTATTCTTACGGGTGATTACTGGCTTGCAAAAGCTTTGTCTTTGCTGGTAAAAAAGCCAAATCCGCATATATTGGGATTTTTCACCAAGACAGTTGAAGATCTGTCAGAAGGAGAACTTTTCCAGATGCAGAAGGCAGAAAGTCTTGATACAACAGAAGAAGACTACTACAACATCATATACAGAAAAACAGCGAGTCTTTTTGTTGCTGCAATAAAAAGTGCAGTATATTCAGTCGGCGCAAATGAAGAAATTCTCTTTTCAATGGAGAGATATGCATACCACCTTGGCATTGCATTCCAGATAAGAGACGACATATTCGATTACATGCCACAGCTGAATACCGGAAAGCCTGCCGGAGGAGACATAAAGGAGAAGAAAATAACGCTTCCTCTTATATGTGCCTTACATCTTGCTACATTGGAGGAGAGAGAATCCCTTATGGTTTTGATGAGAGATACGACAGATGAAGATATGCTTGTAGATGAAGCATCGGATCTGATTGAAAAATATTGTGGAATAGAACTTGCACAGAAAGCATTGTTAGGACATTGTAAGAATGCAGAAGATGCTCTTTCTGTATTAAATGAATCTTTATATAAAAGTGATTTGATTAAACTGGCAAGATACGTGGGAAGCAGAGAAGAGTAACGTGGTAAATATTACTGCTTTAGAGTTATTTGTCTATAAGCAATTTCCAGCTGATCGTAAAAATCCTGCCCATAAGCAAAAATAAGGGGTTCCCGTAAAAATCTGAATACGGGGACCCCGTCTTTTTTACCTTTTGCAAAAGCGTCAAGACAGATGTGCCACTCATGAAGATTAAGTGCCACCATTCCGTTCGACAGAGTTGTTGTCCGTATTGGATATAACCAGCACGAGATTGGTTTTTTTAATGTACTATCTCCGGCGTTAAAGGCAACCTCCACTCCGCAGAAACAGTTATCGTCCTTGTCGAACTGAGTATATGCGCACTCCTCGCCTTCTATAAGAGGAGTAACCAGATCGCCGTCGGAATCCAAAACAAAGGGACCCTGCTCCTCAATGGAGCGGATCCCTTCAGGTCTCAGATATTTTGAAATTTTATTGAAATCGTTCTTTAAATAGTTGCACTCTGTTTCAGAGACGGGGGCCCCGCTGTCACCAATAATGCAGCAGGCTCCATGGCACCTGAAATAATCACATACGAATTTTTCTGTAAGTATTGTAGAGGCAACCAGAAAATTGCCGATTTCAATAATTTGCATCTTATTTTTTCTCGGCAGCTTTGCCACTCATAATTACTTCTAATTGATTACCCTGACTAATGGTAGTTTTAATAAAGTCCTGCAGTTTGGCAAGAGTAATTGATTTAAGAGCAGCTTCGTAAGTAGTATGAAGATCCTTACCGAAAACAAATCTGTTGGTGATTACCGAAGACCAGTATTTGTTCTCTCTCAGGTTCTGAGTATAGTTCTTTTGCATATATTCAGTAATCTTTGCAAAATCAGCAGGATTCACTCCTTTCTCAATAACATTATTGATCTCCAGATGAGCTCTCTTAAGCAGTTTCTCTTTTAAAGTTACATCTGTGTCAAAACCAAACATAAATACGAAAAACTCTTCAGGAGTAAAACTCATGTTCATGTTAACTCCAACACCATAAGTTCCACCCTCTTCTTCGCGGATCGTTTTTGTAAATACCATATCAAAAACCTGCTTCATCATGTCGGCCATAATCAGGTTTTCAACAGTATATGCAGCCTTACCCGATAAAAATGTATATACGGTAGCTTTAGGTGTTTGCATCTCTTTATCGAAGTGCTTTACAAGCTTTCCTTTTACAGGAACCATGCCTGTATTTGCCCAATTCTCTTTCTTGGCCTTATTTGCAGGTAGTGAACCAATATATGTTTCAACAAGTGGTTTAAGGGTAGCAGGGTCAACATTCCCTACAAAAACAAAAGTAAAGTCGGCAGCATTTGCGAATCTAGCCCTACCCAGTTCCATTATCCTTGGATAATCAATCTTGTCAAGCATTTCTATGCTCATTCTTTTTGAATAAGGGTTGTTATTATACAAGGCAGCCTGTAATGTGTCAGAAAATGCTGTCATTGGATCAGATGCAGCGTTTTGTAATTGAGCTTTCATTCTGCCCATAAATGCCTGATAAGCTTCGTTATCCTGTCTCAAAGCAGTGAAATTCAAGTAAAGAAGCTGCATGAATGTCTCTATGTCCTTAGGAGTCGAAGACCCCCCCATACCTTCTGTATATGTGCCAATTGATGGACTTATGCCAACGTTTTTGCCGGCAAGAACCTTTCTGAGATCGGTTTGACTGAATTTGCCAACGCCACCTAATGAGATCATGTTTCCAATAACCTTTGTAAGCACAATGTCAGATTTGTCAAAAAGAGAGAACCCACCACGACTACTTGCAGAAAACATAATCTGATCTTCCTTAAAGTCGGTTTTCTTTACAACTACTGTGGCACCATTCGACAATGTCCATACAATAGCACCGCTCATAGGATCGTTTATCTCATTAACTACTTTACCTGCTACAGGAGCTACAGGAACAAGAGGTTCGTTTGACACAGTCTCCTTATAAGCTTCAACGCTGTCTTTTAGAGCATTGTTATATATATTCAGAACGTCCTCTTTAGAAGGTACTTTAATCCCCTCTTTTTTAGGCATCATTATGGCAATGGCAAGATTCTCGTTTTTAGGAAGAGACTTGGCATACATGTTAATCTGGTCAATAGTAATGGAAGGGGCAATCTGCATCATCATGGTGTACTCCATCTCTATTCCCGGCATTGCATTGCCTGTAGTGAAGTTGTTAAGTATCTGATCTACATAAAAAGAGTTTTTCTGTTTCTCCCTCTCTTTATATATTTGTTCCATTCGGCTTGTAAAGTTGGCTCTTGCTCTCTCATATTCAGATGCGGTGAATCCAAATTTTCTTACCCTTTCAGATTCGTTTACAATTGCTCTGAGTGCCTTGTCAATTTCTCCATCTTTTGCTCCGGCGGAGATATCAAATGCAGCCTTTGTGTTTGATACGATATAATCACCATAAGATGCACTGGCAAATGTATAAGGTGGATTTGCCTTCTGAGCAGCCTCCTGCAAACGGGCATTTAGCATACCGGTAACCATATTATTCATGTAATCCACTGCAAGGGATGCAGCTGTAGGTCTGAACTCCTTAGGAAGAACATCTTGTTTGAACATCAGCATAATATCGGTTGATGTAGCCTCAGGATCGCTTGCAACTGAGATCAATGCCTCCTTTGTGTCAGGGACAGGAAACTCAACTCTTTCTGCAGCATCTTTTTTCTTTGGAATTGAACTGAAGAGAGACTTGATCTGATTTTCAATAGCAACAGGATCAATATCCCCAACAACGATAATGCCCTGCAAATCTGGACGATACCATTTCTGATAAAAATCACGTAACTCTTTAGGGGTAAAACTATCGATAACTTTAACCAGACCACCCGGTAACCTGTGAGCATATTTACTGTCAGGCATGATTTCCGGTAAAATAGTCTCGATCATTCTCATTTGAGCGTTGCTTCTAGTACGAAGCTCCTCGCGTATAACACCCCTCTCTTTTTCAATGTCTTCCTCTTTTAGACTTATGGCACAAGACCAGTCATAAAGAACAAGCAGACAAGAGTCAATTATTCCCTGCCTTTTTACTGGGACGCTGGAAATATTGTAGATTGTCTGGTCCACACCTGTAGAGGCATTAAGGTTTACACCAAATTTGACCCCTATTTTTTCCAGGTAAGAGATGATCCCGTTCCCGGGGAAATTTTTAGAACCATTAAATGCCATGTGCTCAAGAAAGTGAGCAAGGCCTCTCTGGTTTTCTTCTTCTAATATTGCACCAACTTTCTGGGCAATGTAAAATTCTGCCTGTCCTTTAGGCTCAGCATTTTTCACAACATAATATGTGAGTCCGTTGTCCAGTTTTCCGGTTCGTACTTTTGGGTCCAGTGGTAATGTGGGTGGTACCTGCGCATTTGCAGTTGCAAAAAGAGCAATAGATGCCACTAATAAAAATAGTCTTTTCATACTAATTGATTGATTTTTTGATAATGGGAACAAATATAGGGAATATTTTGCATCGTGTTTTGCTTTTTATTAAATTTGCGTTTACCTTAAGACAATATAATTACCTATTTTTATAAAAAATTATTGCAATGAAACATCTCAAGACATTTTTAGCTATTTGTATGCTATCCCTATTCTCTTTTGGATCTGTATATGGACAGGACCTTGCTGCTGCTACAGAACTTTATAATGCAGGTGCCGCAGCACTTAATACAAACAACTATCCGGGTGCAATCGATTCCTTTAATAAAGCGCTTAAAATGCTTGAAACACTGGGAGAAGAAGGTGCAACACTTTCTAAGGAGTGCAAAGACATTCTTCCTAAGATTTATCTTAGATATGGTAAAGAACTTGCAAACAGCAAAGATATTGACAACGCTTTGATACAGCTTAAAAAAGCTGCTGAGACAGCAAAGGCAAACTCTATGGCCGATGTAGAAAAAGAGGCAACAGAACTTATTCCACAGGTTCTTATGGCAGACGCCACATCTTGCCTTAATGAGGGTAAATTTGCAGAAGCAATTACTGTTTACAAAAAGCTTATAGCGCGCGACCCGGAAAATGCAACAGCCTATCTTAGGATAGGAATGTGTGAAGCACGCCTGAATAACGAAGAGGGCGCAATTGCTGCTTTTGAAAAGGCAATTCAACTGGGAGACAAAGAAGATGCAAGCAAACAATTATCTGTTGTTTACCTTAAGAGGTCTGCCGCGGCCATTAAAACCAAAAACTGGGCAGGTGTTTATGAGAATGCTAAGAAATCAAATCAGTATGTAGTGTCGGGACAGGCAAACAAACTGGTTGGTCTTTCAAGTGTTCAACTAAAGAAATTTGACGAAGCAATTGCTGCTCTGGAGAGCTATCTTGCAGAAGATCCTAATGCCAAAGACAAGAACAGTACAATATACAATCTTGCTGTAGCTTTCGAAGGCAAAAAGAACCCGGGCAAGGCATGCGGATATTACAAACAACTTTTATCAGATCCTACCTTCAAGGCAATAGCAGAATATAAGGTGAAAACTGAACTTAAGTGCAATTAAGAGAATTAGAACTTTTAGCACCGGCAAAAAACAGAGACATCGGCACTGCAGCTATAAATTGTGGTGCCGATGCTCTCTATATTGCAGGACCATCATTCGGAGCAAGAGAGGCTGCCGGTAACCCAATTTCAGAGATTGAGGCACTTGCTTCTTATGCTCACAGGTTTGGTGCAAAGGTTTACATGACACTTAATACAATACTTTTCCAAAGTGAGCTTGAAGAGGCGGTCAGACTGTCGAAACAGGCTTACGAAGCGGGATGTGATGCGCTGATTATTCAGGATCTGGGGCTTCTTAAGGCAGGATTGCCACCCATTCCTCTTTTTGCATCCACGCAGACAAACATTAGGAGTGTAAAGCAAGCTATGTTTCTGGAGTCTCTCGGATTTAAGCGCCTTATACTTGCCAGGGAGTTGTCATTAGCTCAGATTGAGGAGATAAGAAGCTGTACTTCAATAGAACTTGAGTCTTTTATTCATGGGGCCCTATGTGTTTCCTATAGCGGTCAATGTTATTTAAGTGCAAGGGCAACAGAAAGAAGCGCCAACAGAGGGGTTTGTGTTCAGGCTTGCCGGTCGCTCTACAACCTTGTGGACAATTCGGGAAATGTCCTGGTAAGGGATAAGGCTCTTTTGTCGCTTAAGGATTTAAATATGGGGGACCATATTGAAGAACTGGCCAAAGCCGGAATATCATCATTCAAGATAGAGGGGAGGCTTAAGAACATATCCTATATCAAGAACGTTGTAAAATATTACAGGACGCTTATTGACAGATTCATGTCGTCCGAAGAGGGATTTACTGCATCTTCCAGTGGAAAGTTATACGGTGGGTTCACACCAAGGCCGGAAATGACGTTCAACAGAGGTTATACTGATCTTTTCATATCGGGAAAAAGGGGCAATTGGCAGAGTGGAGAAAGTGCCAGGTCGGTAGGAGAGTATATAGGGAAAGTGGATAAAATAGTAGGTGACAAAAGTGGCAATCTTACATTCAGGTATGAATCAGACAATAAAATTCAGAATGGAGACGGACTCTGTTTCATAACACCAAAAGGAAAGGTTGTAGGAGCAAGGGCGAGTAGTGTTAAGGATAATCTGGTATCGGCTAACGAACCACTTATAATTGCTGTTGGTTCTCAGATCTATCGGAATTTCAATCATGGTTTTGAAAAGGAGCTAGAGCAAAACATGCCTAAAAGGCTGATAGGAGTAGATGTGAAATTTATCTCACTGGAAGATGGAACCGTTGTGAGGGCTCAAAGCGAAGATGGGTGTAATGCAGAATATGTGGTTGAAGGAGATTACGAAGTGGCAAAAAATGAAGATCTTGCCAGACAAAACATTATTAACCAACTGAACAAGACCTCTGATATATATAAGTTTACAGTCTCAGGAATAGATGCTGACAAAATACTGTTTTTCCCAGTTTCCTCACTTAATGAAGTAAGAAGGTCACTTGCAGAAAAACTTAATGTCGAGAGAGAGAAGCAAAGAAGGCTACATAAGCGGGAGCGAGAGAAGGGTATTGAAAATGATAAGGGGATTAATGGCCGGGAAAATAAAATGCATGAGGGTTATAGGCTAGATTATAAGACAAATATAGCCAATACCCTTGCAAAAGAGTTATATCTGGATTCTGGAGCTGAGAATGTGGGAGATGCATTCGAATTATCGCCTCCTTCTGAAGCAGAGCTAATGAGATGCAAATATTGTATAAAGTTTGAAATGGGGATTTGCCCCAAAGAGGGGTCGGTAAAGCAGATAAACGAGCCTCTGTTTCTGGAAAACAACGGGAAGAGATATCGTCTGGGGTTTGATTGTAAAAACTGTGAAATGGTTATCTTTGGTTAAAATTGGGAGTATATAAATGAAATTTTCCTCAATAGTCGGTCAACATAAACTTAAGTCTCAGCTCATCAATCTATCCGGTGAGGGTAGGGTGAGCCATGCAATCATGTTTTGCGAAGATCAGGGATATGGGGCGCTCCCTCTTGCAATTGCTTTTGCTCAATATAACTCCTGCCCCAACAGAGATGGACATGATTCGTGCGGTACCTGTCCCACCTGTAATAAGTTTCAGAAACTTATACACCCCGACCTTCATTTTGCAATGCCGGTAAATAACACAAAAAAGATAGCATCAGATAAGAAGCCGGTGAGCGATCACTTTATAGATGTCTGGAGAACATCAGTTATAGAAAATCCAAATCTTACAGAACAAGAGTGGTACGATAAAATTGGAGTAGAGAACAAGCTTGGACTTATTGGGGTGAATGAGGCGGCCCTTATTCTCAAGAAGCTAAGTCTCAGATCTTTCGAAGGGGGAGATAAGTATATGATAGTATGGCTGCCGGAGAGGATGAATCAGGAAGCTGCAAACAAACTGTTAAAACTTATAGAAGAGCCTCCAGCAGGTACATATATTTTTCTAGTGAGCAAATCTCCTGAAAAAATTCTGCCTACAATTATATCGAGATGCCAGATTATAAGAGTCAATCCCCTCGAGATAGAAGAGCTTGGGAACACACTTTCGCGCGATTTTTCTATAAGTGAGGCAGACGGAATATTCTGGGCAAAGATTGCCGGTGGCAGCATAAGCAAGGCGCGGGAGATAATAAAAGAATCAATAGAGGTGAGCAGCAGTCAGGAGCTTTTCCTCAGGCTCCTTGAGGGGTGTGTATCCAAGGATATGGTAAGTGTGATATCTGTCTGGGAAGATCTTGCAATTTCCGGCAGAGAGAGGCAGAAACAGTTTTGCTTTTATGCCCTGGAGTTTATAAGAAGAGTATATATCATGAGCATGGGAATTGAGGAGATATCTAATACTCCCGACTCACAGAGAGATGTAGTATCTATGTGGGCAAAAAAAATAAAACCCTCCTTTTACTCAAAAGGTTATGATGCAATAAACGGAGCACTTGCAGACATAGACCGCAATGTAAATTCCAAATATATTTTCTCCGACCTTAGTAATCGCTTTTTTCTATCTTTGTGAAAAATTATGGATAAACAAAATATAATATATGATTGTTCCCGGGGCTGTTCTGCTGAACGGACCAATGAGGGTGAATTACGGATAAACTTCAAAACAGGCTGTTGCAAACTAAGTATTTTCGATTGGTTACAAGGTATTCCGGAAGAGATTACAAAAGAACTTTTTGAAGTAAGGTTCAAGAATACACGAAAATCCTGTTTTCTCAATACTTCGGGGCAATCTCTTGCTGTTGGAGATATTGTTACGGTTGAGGCGTCTAATGGACACGACGTAGGTATCATAACCCTGTCGGGACCTGTAATACTACATCAACTCAAAAGAAACAATGTAGATATTAAAACAGTTGAATTCAAAAAGATATACAGAAAAGCAAAAACACTTGACATTGAGAGATGGCAGGAGGCAATCGCAAAAGAGCACAAAACAATGATCCGTTCGAGACAGATTGCTGCTTCTCTAAACCTTAACATGAAGATTGGTGATGTGGAATATCAAGGTGACGGAACAAAAGCCATATTCTACTATATTGCAGACGAACGTGTCGACTTCAGGCAACTTATCAGGCTCTTTGCAGAAGAGTTCAAGATACGTATAGAGATGCGTCAGATTGGTGCAAGACAGGAGGCCGGACTTATTGGGGGTATAGGAGTCTGTGGACAAGAACTGTGTTGCGCAAGGTATATGTCGGATTTCCAATCAATTACAACTCAGGCTGCCAGAAGTCAGGATCTCTCACTTAATCCGCAAAAACTAGCCGGGCAGTGTAGTAAACTCAAATGCTGCATTAACTATGAAGCTGCTGTATATATTGATGCCCATGCCAACATTCCGTTTGTGAGGTCCCCTCTGGAGACAGAAGACGGTTTTGCATATCTTGTCAAAACCGACACTCTTAAAGGAGTAATGTGGTTCTCCTACGAACAGAACAGTATGGCCAATATGTTTCCTCTTACAACAGAGAGAGTAAAGGAGGTTATCAAGCTTAATAAGAGAGGTGTTAAGGTAGCAAACCTGAACCCTACTGAAGAGAAGGTGGCAGAATACAAGAGTGCCGTTGGTGAAGGGAGCATATCAAGATTTGACGAAACATCAAGGTCGGGTCAGCAAAACAGGAAAAGGCACAAAAAATCTCCTAGAGGGGGCCATGACAATCAAAAATAACATTTTGCTTCTTGCGTCACTTTTTTTTCTGTTCTCTTGTGAAAATAAGAGCAGATCTTACTTATATTTTCCTGTTGAGATCACAGATTCTTTGTCGGAATACAGCATCTACTTAAATGTAAGATTACCGGACCACTTTAATGAGGTGTCTATTCCCATGGTTCTTACTATCTCATCTCCGGGAGGAGATATGTTTAGGGATACAATATCGTTTCCACTGGTGAAAGATGTTAAATATAGTTATATACAGGAGGTTAGAAGTGGTGTGTGGAGAGATTTGAGATGGCTCTACAGAGACAGGGTAAAATTTCCTGCAAGCGGCAAGTGGATGTTTACTGTAAAGCACCTGTCTGATAGTGAGACACTGAAAAAAATAAAAGACTTGCAAATATCAATTAAGGCCAGATAGACACATGGGAAAAGACAAACTAAAAAGATTTGCAGAGAACGAGAGCTTCAGGTGTCTCTTTCAGCCCGAATTCGAAGAGGTGTTCAGAAAAGACTATAAACTCAAAGGAAAATGGCATTCAGAAGTTTTTAAGAATGATAATCCGATTGTTCTTGAGCTTGGTTGCGGAAGAGGAGAGTATACAGTTGAGATGGGAAGGAAGTATCCCGATATTAACTTTATAGGGATTGATATAAAAGGGGCACGATTGTGGAGGGGCGCAAAGAGTGCAACAGAAGAATCTCTTACCAATGTTGCCTTTGTAAGGTGCAGGATAGAATTTATCGAGTGGCTTTTTGGACCCGGAGAGGTATCGGAGATATGGATAACTTTTGCGGACCCACAGATAAATAGAGATAATAAAAGACTGACCGGAACGTTGTTTCTGGAGAGGTACAGGAAGTTTTTAGTGGCCGACGGCATCATACATCTTAAGACAGATAGTATCTATTTGCATAATTACACTGTTGCAATGGCTAAGCTTAACCATCTGGAAATCATAGAGGAAAATAAAGATATCTATGGGAGCGGAAGAGCGGACGAACTACTCTCCATTAAAACCCACTATGAAGAGAATTATCTCTCTATGGGAATCCCAATAACATACCTGACCTTTAAGCTAAGTAGCCACAATAAACTGACAGAGCCGGAAAAGGATAGTTTTTAACCTTTTGCTTTACTCAGCCGAGGTGTCTCTTAATGCATATTCAATTGAACGGCTAATCCTGTATACATCTTTTCTCTGCCCGTCCAGTATTATAGGGTTGTCTGAAAAATCAAGGATAATAGCATCTTCATACATTCTCATGGCCCGTATGAATTTAGAGCTATGTCTGAAGGTGATTGTTGTGGCATCTTCTGCAACCAATACGTAACGACTGTTGATAATCACCTCTTTGATCTTCTCCTTATCCTCTGTGAAATTGTGGTTGAGGTAAACTTTTTTCTTTACAAATCCGAATAAAGGATATATAAAAGAGAAAACAGCAAAGAATATTAACATCTGTCCACCGGTTCCCGCGCGGAAGAGATTTTCGTACTTAAGTCCCTGGTTGGACGTTACGGACATTATTGCTATTAGGAGGAAAAAGATTATAGCCAGGTAAATTGCATACTTAACTACTCTTATAAGATACTTTTTTATGTTAAAATCCTTCATGATAAAAATGTTTTAGCACACAAAGCTAAGTAAAATTCCTATTTTTGTACTATATTGCTTTTATCAAAAATTATCAGAAGTATGGAAAAAGAGAAACAATTAAGAAACCTTGTTATTGGAATGGCCGTTGTTGCAGTTATACTGGCTGCAGTTCTTGCCTGGATATGGATTGACAGGAACAAGCTGATAGGGAATCTTTCGGAGGAAAAAGATATGCTGACAGTTCAGATGGTACAGCTAAAGACCGACTATGAAGGTCTCTCTTCAAATAATGATAGCCTCAACGTTCAGCTTACAAGGGAACGTGAAAAGGTAGACCAGCTGATTGAGAGAGTTAAAAGCACAGAGGCAACAAACAGGTCGCGTCTTCGTCAGTATGAGCAGGAACTGGGGACACTCAGGTCAATTATGAGGGGTTATATTGTACAGATAGATTCACTTAACACCCTCAACATCTCATTGCGTAAAGATGCCGCTGTTGCAAGGGACGAAGTTAAAGAGACACAACAGAAATACAAGGAGTTGCAATCTACCACAGACGAGTATGCAAAACAGGTACAGATAGGAGCCATTCTTAAGGGGAGAGGGATAAGCCTTGTGGCAATTACAAGTTCGAACAAAGATACAGACAGAAGCAGCAGAACCGTTAAGCTTAAAACTTGTCTTAACCTTGTAGAGAACACATTGGCAGCAAAAGGGCCAAGGAGGGTATACATAAGGGTTAAGGGACCCGATGGGATCCTCATGACAGGGGCACAACAGCAGATCTTTAATGTTGCCGGTGAGCAGATGATATATTCGGCTGTAAGAGAGGTAGACTATCAGGGGAGTGAACTGGAACTGTGCATTTTCTTCACAAACAACCGCCCTTTTGTAAAAGGGGTGTATAACGTGGATGTCTATACTGAAGAGGGTAAGCTAGGATCGACCGACCTGCTTTTGAGATAATTTAAAACCAGTCTGTTGGCAGGTTTATATATCCATATCCCATTTTGTTCGCAGTTCTGTATCTACTGTGATTTCTACTCTACTAAGCAAACGAGCAGGATGGATAGTTATGTGGAAGCACTGCTGAGTGAGATAGGGCTAAAGAAGGATTTTTTCAGAGAAAACGGAGTACCTGTAACAACAATATACATTGGAGGGGGAACCCCATCCCTTTTATCTGATACACAGCTTTCAAAAATAGTCGGCACACTTTGCGAAGTTTTTGAAATTTCACTTAAGGATATTGAGGAGTTTACAATGGAGGTCAACCCCGATGACATTACTCCCGATTACCTTGCTGCAATAAAAAAGAGTGGTATAAACCGGCTCAGCATGGGAATCCAGTCATTCTCCGATGAAGATCTCAAATGGATGAACAGAAGGCACAGCTCAAAACAGGCCATTGATGCATTTTATAATGCCAGGGCCGCCGGTTTTGATAATATAAGCCTCGACCTCATATTCGGGTATGAACAGCTTACAATGGAGAGATGGAACTCCAATCTTCATAAGATTCTGGAGCTGCGGCCGGAACATATATCGTCATATCAGATGAGTATAGAGCCAAAGTCAAAGCTGGGGTCACTCTACGAAAAAGGTTGTTATAGTGCTACTTCCGACGAAATGTCATACAAAGAGTATCAACTGCTGCAGAAGAGTCTTGAAAATGCCGGATATGTTCAGTATGAGATATCCAACTTCTCCCTCCCGGGCAAGGAGTCTATACATAACAGCGCCTACTGGAACCTTACACCCTACCTTGGATTGGGACCGGCTGCTCACTCTTTCAACGGAGATAACAGATTCTGGAACTGTTCAAACCTTAACCAGTACATCCTGCAGACAGGTATGGGCAAGAGTTGCTCAAGGCAAGAGAAGCTCAGCATAAAAGACAAATTCAATGAGGCAATAATGTTGTCACTAAGAAAGCGGGATGGTCTCAATCCGGAACAACTCAGAGAAAAATTTGGAGAAAGTATATTTGGTTTGTTTGAAAGACAATCGGCCCCGCTGCTAAAATCGGGTAACCTTGTTCTTTCAGACGGCAAAATAAAAATCCCGCAGGAGAAACTGTTCCTCTCCGACGGGATTATAAGAGATCTTTTTATCTAATCCTCTAGAAAGCTATCAAGCCGTTGGCCCTGAGGTATGCAGTGATTGCAATTGTCAAAAAGCCAAGGAAAATGAATGTCGCATAGGCATAAGCAACAAATTTCCATCTAGCCAGCCATTTTGAATTGTTCAGACCAATTGTCTGGAAAGCACTCCAGAAGCCGTGAGTAAGGTGGAACCAGAGGGCTCCGAACCATACGGCATACGCTACAACTATCCAGATGTTACCAAAGGTGAGATTCATAAGCATATTCACATCCTCTGCTTCACTTCCTGTAAAATCCAGAAGCTGCATCTTTGCCCAGAAGTGGGTAAGGTGAAAACCGAGAAACCCAAGAACTATTATACCAAGAACAAACATATTCTTTGATGCCCAAGAGTCGGTCTTACCAGTGTGTGAAACAGCATACCTCTCTTTTCCTCTTGCCTTTAGGTTAGTAATTGTGAGGAACCCCGCATATATAATGTGGATAACAAAACCGGCAGCTAAAACAGGCACCATTACAACTACCACAGGAGAACCCATTATCATTATAATAGTATCGAAAGCCTCAGGACCTAGAATGTATGCTGAATTTGCAAACAGGTGGATCAGCAGAAAGAGAATCAGAAAGAGGCCGGTAATACTCATAATGAGTTTTTTCCCGATAGATGATGTAAATATATTTCCCATGACAGATTGTTTTTATTATCGATTTTTGAGAGGGTGCAAAGATAATCTCTTGCTTGGTATTTTCATAATATTTAGCTATTTTTGTTTGATTAATAAAGGCCATGGTTGCTGTTTAACATCTAATAATTAATGAAATACAAGAGAGTTCTTCTAAAACTTAGTGGCGAGAGCATTGGTGGCAAAGAGGGTAAGGGTATCGATGAAAGTATGCTTTCTCAATACTCCAGAGATATTTTTGAGATTGTGTCGGCAGGCGTTGAGGTTGCTGTAGTCATAGGGGGAGGCAATATTTTCAGGGGCCTCTCAGGTGTGGGGAAAGGTTTCGACAGAGTCAAGGGAGATCAGATGGGGATGCTGGCAACAATAATCAACAGCATTGGATTGTCTATGGCCATAAAATCAACTGGCATTGACGCAGAGGTTTTTACCTCTACCCCGGCAGAACCTTATGCAAGATACTACGAGAGAGATAAAGCTGTCAGATTCATGCAGGGTGGGGGTGTGGCAATAATTGCCGGAGGCACCGGAAACCCTTTCTTTACAACGGATTCGGCATCGGCATTGAGAGCTTCGGAAATAGGGGCAGATGCACTTTTAAAGGGAACAAGGGTAGACGGGGTCTATACAGCTGACCCGGAAAAGGACCCAAAAGCCATAAAGTATACAACACTTAGCTACGACAAGGCTATAGCTGACAATCTCAGGATTATGGACCAGACCGCTTTTTCTCTGTGCAAAGAGAACGGTGTGCCTATTGTAGTTTTTGACATGAACATCCCCGGAAACCTGTTGCGCCTGGTAAAAGGTGAGCAAATAGGGACAGTTGTCGCTTCGAAAGGATAAATTAATTTACAAATCTAAATATTATGGATATAAGTAAACAAGTCGAGGTTGTTGCCTCAGAAAAAGACAAGATGCATAAAGCGCTTCTGCATCTTGATGAGGAACTTAAAACCTTTAGGGCCGGCAAAGCAAATACAGCAGTCTTCAATAATGTTATGGTGGACTATTATGGGAACCCGACTCCTGTTCCTCAGATAGCCAGTGTTACTGCTCCCGATGCAAAGACAATGCTGATTCAGCCTTGGGACAAGAAGATGATTCCGGCAATTGAGAAGGCCATCATGGCTGCCAATATCGGATTCACACCGCAGAACAATGGTGAACATATAAGAATAAATGTTCCTCCTCTTACAGAAGACAGAAGAAGGGACCTGGTAAAAAGAGTGAAGGCATCCGGCGAAAACGCAAAAATAAGTATTCGCAATGCACGCAGAGATGGAGTGGAACTTTTGAAAAAATATCAGAAGGACGGTCTTCCTGAAGACGTGGTTAAGGATGGTGAAAATACTCTCCAGAAGGAGACTGAACACTACAATAAAAAGGTAGATGAGGCTCTTGCATTTAAAGAGAAAGAGATAATGACCGTATAGTGAAAAGGTTATTATTTTTGGCTCTCTTTTTCAATTTTCTGATTGTATCCTGCAAGACAGCAAAAATTGATGGACCGGCAGAATCTTATCTGCCCTCGGAGCTTGCTCCGGCAATATCTGAACTCCCACTGGAACTGGAACTGGATGTAAAGAAGCTGGAGGCTGCCGTCAACAAAAAAATGACTGGTCTTTTATATGAAGGGAACAACGTCTCTGACAGGGATCTGACAATCAAGATCTGGAAGGCTCAGAATTTTGCACTGTTTGTAAACAACAACGAGATAGTCTATCGCGTTCCGCTTAAGGTATGGTCGCGCTTTGCGTGGAAGATGGAGAAGCTGGGCATTGTCCTTTCCGACCAGTATGAAGCAACCGGCACCATTGCCCTCATTTACCGGACAACAATAAGTATCGACAAAAACTGGAAGCTTGTTTCCAAAACGGTATCTTCCGGATATGAGTGGATTGAAAAACCAAAAATAAGCATTATAGGAGTTAATATCCCTTTTACTCCAATAGCAGATCTGGCTCTGTCGCGGTTTGACAAAACTATAAATGAACAGATAGACAAGACTCTTTCAGAGACCGTCGATCTAAAAAAATATGTTTTGCAGATGTGGGAAGAGGTTCAAAAGCCAATCCTGATGAACGAGGAGAATAATGTATGGCTTAGAATTACTCCAAAAGACATTCTGGTATCACCATTTGTATCAAGAGGCAATCGTCTGATTCTCTCCATGTCGTTTTACTCACAGCTGGAATCCATTACCGGTGCGCAACCAGTGATTACCGGCAATAAAGCGGAACTTCCTCAGTTCAGAAATATTGCCAGACAACCGCAGCAGTTCAATCTTAATATTGCTGCAGATGTTACATTCGACAAAATATCGGAGATGGCTAAAAAACAGCTTACCGGTAAAAGCTTTACCGAGGGTAAGAAAACGGTGATAATAGATCAGTTGTCGCTATATAGCAGTGCGGGAAGGGCTGTCTTTGTGGCAGATGTTTCGGGATCACTAAAGGGAAGAGTGTACTTTACCGGCAAACTGGCCTATAATCTGGAAAAAGATGCCCTTGAGGTTGTTGAACCGGAATTTGATGTAAAGACTCGCAACTCTCTTGTAAAATCGGCCAGCTGGCTACTTCATGGGATGATACTTAAGAAGATAATGCCATACCTCTCCTATCCACTGACTGCAGATCTTGATAGTGCCAGGGCTGAGGCAAACAGAATGTTAGAAGACTATCAGATTTACGATGGGGTCAAACTCCGGGGCAACCTTGGATATATATCTGTCACCGATGTGAATATGGTTCCCGGTGCGGTACGTATTCAAGTAAACCTTAAAGGGAACGTGGCAATAAAAATTGAAGACATCAAATTCTGACGAACTACCAAAATACAAACAAGGGAAGGGGTCGGTCTAGTTTCCTTTAAATAAGCCAATTCCGTTTAGTCTTATTGAAAGGATAGTAGAATTCAGAGTTAAGGAAAACGCAGAGAGAGTCTACTAGAACGCATAACCTATATTAAGCGAAAGTGGTATTTTGACACCTCCGTTCTGCGGAAAGATGTTGCCGTTGGAGAAGTGGGCGATTTTGAACTCCAGGTTGTACTGGCGGGTTTTTCCGAAGAAGAAACCAAGTGCCATGGCGTCGTAGAAGGTGAATTTCTTGCCGGTATCATCGCCATCAAGTATGGATTTTGAAATAAATGCCGGCCCACCGAGAGTGTAGAAGAAGTAGGCATCAAATGGTTTTGTATGCAGATAATTGAAACGGAACACGGGGAAAACAGATATTGTAAAGAAGTTTTCCCTGTTCTGTTTTGTCTGCCAGTATGAGATGTTGGTTCCCCAGTCCATAGCGAAAAACCGTGGGCCGTGAAAAATATTTCTCTGGTATGTCAGCTGAATACCCTGTGCCACCTCTGAATTGCCTCCCCAGAATATCGGAATATCGGCAACAAAGTTATTGATTCCGTAACCAAGCACATTGCTCGATACACCAAGCTGTATCCACTGCCTGGGATGAATTTGTCCCCGTTTGGCAGCTTTCTCAATTCGCTCCTCAGAAAACGGGCGGAAGTTACACCTTATGCCTCCACCAACAAAAGTAGTATAGGGCTGCTTGTTCTTCTCATTAGCGGGAGTATAACTGGTTGCAACCTGGAGTCCGAACCTGTTGTTAATCTTGTAATGCATTCCTGCTCCAAAAGTGACAGTGGCGAAGTTTGCATCCTTTATTACGGGATTACCATAATCATCTTTAAACCCGTGGCGTGTAATCAACCCGAGACCACCCTCGGCATATAGTGAAAAGCGTTGTCCTATAGGTAATTGTGGTTTGATGGTAAATCCGGCAATGTTCATCCAGACCGAATGGCCATGAACTCTTCCTGAGGTTTCACTCTGGTCAATGTAATTGTAGCCTACCCAAAGGATTGGTCGCATGTATGTTACCTGAGCTGCAAGATATTTGTTGAATTGATGACCCATCAGAACCAGACGGACAGCAGAGTGACTTACCTTTACAGATTGAAAAAGGTATCCGGGTTCCAGTTGTTCTGCAGAAAACGGATAATTTATGGCTCCGAATGTCGCCTCAAAATAGGACTTCTGCATAAATGCCGGAATTTGGGCACGTTTGTCATTGTTCTCCTTTGTGGGAGAGACATATTGACCGTTTGATCTCTGCACAAATAGCAACATAATGCAGACAAGGATGAAACTCGCTTTTCTCATAGATGATAGTTTTAGGCAGGCACTAATATACTAACAATTTCTGAAGGATAACTTAGTAAGTATTTTGCACCACTTCGTATTAGCTCTTCCTTTGTGCGAAAACCCCATAATACACCAACAGCATACATACCGGCATTGGTTGCAGTAAGCATATCGGTGGATGTATCTCCCACATATATAATCTCTTCCGGTAAAACGCCGAACTTTTCGCTTATTTGCAGCGCAATAATAGGATTCGGCTTTTTATGAGCCTCTGTGTGAAGACCGGTCACAACATCAAAATGCCAGGCAGAGAGCAGGTCCGAAACGATTTGCTGAGTTAGTTCGTCGGCTTTGTTGGACAGTATTGCCAGTTTTAATCCTCTGGAAGATAGCTCGTCTAGCATTTCTGCAATTCCATCGTAAAGTCTGGTCTTTTTTGTGCTGTTTCTGCGATAAACATCAACCATAGACCTATAACAATTATTAACCAGCTCCTCCTCTCTATTTTCTTCCGGAATTGCCTGACGGACAAGATTGCGTATACCCTTGCCTACAAATAGCTTGTAGGATTCAAGAGGGTGTGTGGGCAGGTTGTTTTCCTGTAGGACGCTGTTCATGGAATCTGCTATGTCCTCCAGTGAGTTGACGAGGGTGCCGTCGAGGTCGAAAATTATTCCTTTGTATATTATGGGCACTTCCATACAAGGAGCAGGCTCTGGAGATGCGTATCCCGGATTTACCCACTTTACAGTCGTTTTGCTAAAAAACAAATGCGCAACCCAATTATGCCAATGTGTACGGGATACAGGCTTGCGCTTCTTGTTTTTCTTAACGCGCCACTCCTTGAGTGGGTACCCAAATCCTCTCGATAAGCATCTCCAGAACCTGCTTCTTGTCTTGGTTTTCGCCATAAGTATGTTCTCTTTTATTAGCAATGGCCATTCATGCAATTATACAATCAATTCTCTTACAGTGTCTGGTTTCTGGATTTGCGGATGCGTGCAGCTCCGGCACCGAGAAAAACGATTCCTATGCCGACAGGAGGTGCCCCAAGTTTCCACCCGAAGATGTAATTCAATGCAGCGAGCAGTAAGAAGGCAAAACCGATGATGGCCATAACATAGCCAGATGTCATTTTCATATCAATGTTGGTTTTAATATTATTTTAAAAATCGGCTGAAAAATGTCCATAATACAGAACTGGCATTAGTGCCGGTATTGTTTACTCTGTTTGGGTCCTTACTCAAAGCTCCGGGCCATACATGCCCCCAGCCATCTATTTTGTAATACCAAACTTCATTACCATTGGTTCCGTTCCTATGATAGTATGCTTTTGTGTTCTGCGGAAAAAAGGTGCTGTCTGTAGTTGTGCAATTGTCACGAGCTGCCCAGAAGACAATAATCGAATCCATTGCCGGTGCCCCTCCCCAACCTCCGGGTATTGCCATGCTGCCATCAATGGGCACGACTTTATCTGCAGTACCATGAATCTGCAAAATTGGAATCGGTTTGGATTTGTTTCTGTTGTTCCATGTTATCCCACTCATTGTCCCACAAACAGAGCCTATTGCCTTAAAAACATCAGGTTTGGCGCATGCCAGAGTATAGCTCATAAAACCACCATTTGACATGCCGCAAACAAACGTGTTTTTAGTACTCAGGCGATACTCTTTCTGAATGAATTTTGCAAGTTCGGAAAGAAACCCAATATCGTCGGCAGGGAGATTTATCAACTCGGCGTTCCAGTAAGAAAATCCATTTTCATCCACCAATCCCTGAGGGTAACAAACGGCAAAGCCATTCTTGTCGGCTATTGGATTCATGCCACTGTATGCCCTTATCTTCTCGGCACTGCTTTTGTGACCGTGAAGCATAAATACCAACGGGGCATTGTCTTTTAAATTATTTGGCTTGTAGAGTATATACTCTCTTGCAACCCCATTATGCAAAAATGTAATCCTCTCGTAAACAGGCTTTACAACACTGTCCTGGGAGTAGGAGCTTATTGCAAAAAAAACTACAAACAGAAATGTTAAGACATGTCTAATTTTCATTTTCATTAACTTTTTCATTAATTTAATATTCTATTTTGAGTCTGTTGGCTCTATCTTTAATCAAATTGATATATTCCAGTTTCATATCCTCGGGCAGGAAACTTATTGAAATAAACTCAAACCATGTTGGGATTATTTTTGCAAATCCGGAGAATATTCGATCTATTTGTTTCGTGTTTATCTCATTGTGAGAAAAAGAGATAATGAAATCTTCCCTACGTAATTTTCTCTTTTTTGCATTTAAAGTGAGTGCAAGTTCCTCTTTATCCATCTTGTTGACAAGAGCCGTTGCTACCATATCATAAGCAGGCATCAGCACAAACCCCTGAGCATCATCTTTTATCAAAGAGAAGTTTTTCAAGTGCATGTCTGCGTTCCCGGTAAGGAAAGAAAACAAGAGCTGTTCGTAAAACCGGACTTCGTCTAAAACCGGATTTGCAGAATATTTAAGAATAGTTTTTGCAATCTGTTCGTACGAACCCTTATATTTGTATTCGGTAAGATGTTCTGTGAGTTGACACATATCTTCCATTGCGATTTTCTTAACCTTATCTCTGTCGGCCCTTTTAGTTATGTAGGCCAGAGAGCCATCCTTAAGAGGAATTAATGCGTGTTGTACAGTGGGAATTTTAGCCAATTGAGCCAGATGCATGGTCAAATCCTCCACTTCAGGTAATTTCCGGTAATGTTCTGTTTGCGGCTTGAGAATGTATTCTCCCCAAAGCCCCACTATTGTAAATCTTTTAGGTGAATATCCAGTATCTATATGCAATGACAGTTTTGCCTGTACTCCGGTGACAGCAATCTTGCTACTAACCACTTTGAGACCCAATTGTGCTATCTCATTATTATTGTATTCCAGCAATGGGGCAACAGTGGTCCCAAAAAACTTTTTACTGCATGACGAATGGTAGTTGAGGGACTCATCATCTAAAAGTTGATAACAATACATACACCTTTTCATGTCACTCCTCCTCTATAATTTCATGAATGCTTACATTCCCGAGGCAGTCACGGCAACAAGTCAGCAACATACCCATTCTGTCCCTTGGATCGATTTTCCAGTTCTTTGAAGCTATATCCAGAAGCCAACCTTCTGGGATGAGACCATCAAAAAACGGAAAAATAACAGGGCTGTTATACTGATCCTTTCTGAGAGGAAGAGTCAGACTTACTGCAGTAGAACCCGGAGAATTTAAGTACTCTTGTGTATACATAAATTTAAAACCCTCTGCTGTCTCCTCTAAAAACCCGGACAATTGGTCATTAATCAGAACTGCCGCTTTTCTCATTGCTTAAAAGTTTATTTCTATCAACTGGTGTAGGGGATAATTCACATCCAAACAGTTGTAGTACTTGATTTACCTTGTCGATTCGTAATGTTGCCTTGCCCTGCTCTAGTTCCCGGACAAAACGTAAACCAACCCCGGCCTTCTCTGCCAGATCCTCCTGTGTAAGTTTTGTAAGCCTTCGTTTTTCTTTAACAAATGAAGATAAATCCATGGTTGTCGAATGTATTATTATACCATATCGGGTATAAATATTATTCTTTTCAGTAATATTACACCCTTTCGGGTACAAATGTAATTAAATTTTACTGGATTATACCCTTTGAGGTATAAATTTGTTGTGATTACTTCAAATAGGTTACTTCTACCATAACCGGATAGTGGTCGGAGGGGAGTCTGTTCATATACTGATGTAGCGAAACCTCTTTTGGGAAGTTGGCCGATTTAATGTCGGCCGAACTGCTGCCGGCTTCTGTGCGATATGAGTCTGTGAGAACACCGTAACGTAAGACATGGAACCCTTTGCTTGTGAAAATATGGTCTATACGGCTCTCTGTCTTTAGTCCGGGATTGAAATTGTTGAAGGTTCCGTTTAGCGCATAGCGGATATCAGCCGTTTCATAGGAGTCCTGCATTAAGCCGGAGCCTGCAAACATCTTGTAGCCATCGCTGGTCTGGTCCATGTTAAAGTCGCCAGTAAGAATAAATGGTTCCCCTTTAGTCAGGGTCCCTATTTTCTTAAGGACAAGTATTGAGCTTTCTAGCCTTGCGGTTACACCCTTGTGGTCCATGTGCAGGTTGAAGAACCAGAAGCAGGTACCGGTCGTTTTATCTTTGAATCTTCCCCATGAGCAAATACGTGGCAAGGCGGCATCCCAACCAACACTTGGCCTGTCGTCGGTTAGTGATAGCCAGAAGTTTCCCGACTGTAAAAGCTTCAGTTTTGCAGTATTGTAGAAAATAGGAGAAAATTCTCCATCCTTAAGACCATTGTCACGACCCACTCCGGTATAGTCGTAACCAGGTAACTGACCAAGCATGTCGTTCAACTGACCTTGAAGCACCTCCTGTGCACCAAAAATATCAAAATCATGAAAGCGGATAAGTTGCGAAACTATCGGACAGCGTTGTTTCCAGCCATTGCCTTTGGAAGCGTCGTCCTGGTTTTCATAACGGATGTTGTATGAGGCAACCGTCAGATTCTGTGCCGACAGTTTTTGGGCAGACATAACAGTAAGAAAACAGATGGCTGCAAAAAACAGAGTAAGGGATTTTTTCATGTATCTAAAAATTATTTTTTAAACCTCCACTCCTTACCACAGTCGAAACAAGTATATGTCAACTTGTAAAGTGGAAAAATCACACCAAAAATAAAGGAAAAAGGAAGCATGAAGGCGCTGAATTTCTTCTTTCTGCCAATATTGTCCGATTTGCAGAAAGGACAAACCTTTTTATCTGTTTCCATGCTAATGTGAACAACTTTTGGTTTGTCGGGTTTTGTGCCGTCTTCTTTAATATATCCCACACTTTTAAGAAGCAGTAGTCCTTGTTCGTAATCAGTATCCTTAACCAGCAACTTGACTCCTCCTACGGCATTTGACCAGATGTTGTTTGCCTGAACGGTCATTTCGTTCTCCATGAATGTCTCAATACCGTTTGATTCCAGATATCCCTTAGCCAGATGGGCCTCATGAGGATATGTAAATGAAATTATAGTTCTGCAATTATCCATAAAATAAATATTTTGATAAAGTTACCTAAAAGTATATTTCTTCTGCATGAAATAACTTATTAAAACAGACAGAATTGATATTATCATATTGGATACAGATGGGTAAACGTTCATGCCGTCTACAAGGATTTTAAGTCCGACATAATTAAAGAGCACATTAATGAGAAATACAACCATATATCTGAAAAGCTGGACACGCCCCACCAGGTCGGAATTTGAAAAGGTAACATATTTCTGGAGTAAAAATCCGGAAAAAAAGACAATAGGAAATTTAAATGCAAAAGAGGCAATGTGAGAACTCAGTGTAACAATGCCAAGGTTCAGCATTCTGTGCCGTAAGATAAAATTGTAGATAAAAAAATACAAAAACCAGTCGAAAATGAGGTTTGCCGAACCGGTTACTCCATAACGGAAAAATTGCAAGGGCATGTATTTCCGGAACGGTGGATAAAAACAATCTATGGCCACCCTCAGCCAACGACCAATGGTTTCAAAAATGCTCCTCATCTAGAATACAATCAATTTTTTTATTTGCCTGTCTGTTTTGCCATAGCAGCTGTATACCTCGGACCGATATTCGGGAAAATGGTCAACAGCTCTTCAATATCTTTAATGTCTGACAAAGATAGATTTAAATCTACCGCTCCGGCATTGTCCTTAAGATATTTTCTTCTTTTTGTGCCAGGAATAGGTATAAGATAACTGCCCTGAGCAAGTACCCAGGCAAGAGCGAGTTGAGAAGGTTTACAATTCTTGTCGGCAGCTAATCTGTCAAACGCACTTGCCAGTTTCTGATTGTTCTCCCAGTACTCACCGGCAAACCGAGGCAGGTTGTTTCTCCAATCAGTTTCTCCTAGTCTGTCTATTGTGTTGGTCATCAATCCTCTTGCTAGAGGACTGAATGGCACAAAGGTAATGCCTAGCTCTTCGCAGAGAGGCAAAATCTCCTTCTCTACATCACGAGTTAACAGGGAGTATTCGCTTTGCAGTGCCGATATAGGATGGACCGCATGGGCTTTGCGGATAGAAGCAGCGGAAGCCTCCGACAATCCCAGAAAGCGTACCTTTCCCTCCTTTACCAGATTGCTCATAGCGCCAACGGTCTCTTCAACCGGCACAACAGGGTCCAGGCGGTGTGCATAGAAAAGGTCAATAGTGTCAATCTTAAGTCTGCGCAAACTAGCTTCTATAGCTGTTTTCATATATAAGGGAGATGCGTCGACATATACCTGAGGAGGAGTACCAGTGTCTGTTCTCATCCCGAATTTAGTAGCTATGAAAATTTTGTCGCGATTAGGCACAAGAACCTTGGAGATAAGCTCTTCGTTGTCGCCATTACCGTAAAAATCGGCAGTGTCCCAGAAGTTGATACCAAGATCAATTGCCAATTGCAGAGTAGCCAGAGACTCTACATCGTCTCTTACACCATAGGCATGGCTCATTGTCATACAGCCCAATCCGATTGCAGACAGTTGAATTTCTGTGTTGCCTAGTTTTCTGTATTTCATGATGATATCATATTTAATTGCATGAATCTTCATGTGAAGGTACAAAAAATTTTGCTCCTTCCCAGCCTATGATGACCGTTTTACGGGTATTGCCCCACATATAACCACCAAAGGCTCCTGTCGACTGGATTACACGATGACAAGGAATGAGAAAAGCAACAGGATTGCTTCCGACAGCAGTTCCAACTGCGCGGGATGCATTTGGGTTATTTATCTCCTTTGCAATGTCACCATAGGTAGAGAGTTTTCCCATTGGTATTTTAAGAAGGGTTTCCCAGACCTTTAACTGAAACTCGGTTCCTTTAAGGTGCAGCTTTATTTGATTGAGGTTGTTCCAGTCATCATGGAAAATAGCCAAACCGTTTTGTTGAAATAAATCGGACTTCCTGTTGAAAGCGGCATTGGGGAAGCGACTTTTCAATGTTTCAAATGTTTTCAACTCGTCATCTCTATCAGTTTCTCCATCGGCCTCTCTTTGGCAAAACGCCATATAGCAGATGCCTTTCTGAGTTGAGGCCACTAGAATTTTTCCAAACGGGCTCTCTTCAAAGCTATAGTTTATCGAAAGGTTATTGCCTCCATTTTTATATTCGGCAGGGGTCATCCCCTCAATTCCGACAAACAAATCGTGTAGTCTGCTGGTGCTTGAAAGTCCTGTTTCACCAGTCGTATCAAAAAGAGTTGCGTGATTTTCCTGTAGTATTTTCTTTGCATGCTCCACACTTATATATTGCAGGAACTTCTTGGGACTTGTGCCGGCCCACTCAGTAAAAAGTCGTTGAAAATGGAAAGGACTCAAATGGACCTTCTCTGCAACATTGTCCAAATCTGGCTGGTCCCTGAAGTTGTTTTTTATATAATATATAGCCTCTGCGATGCGGTTATAGTTGATCTTGTCCTGCTCTTTCATAGTATTGAATTTACTATGCAAATGTCGGAACAATCTTGCACTTATAAAATCCGGAACTTGCTAATAATTCTTTTGCAGCACATAGCTGAAATAGACGTACTTACGGCAGGCAAATAAGTTATATGTTTCAGAACCAATTGTTCCGGCAAAATTGAGAGCTATCTTATGAAGAAGTCTGGGAACGAGCTTTTTTACAAGTTTACGCTTACGTTCGTCATCCAGAGCAAGTGCAGCAACAACTTCATTATTGATAATTTTTTCCTTAAGCACCGACAAACCGCTCAATTCAAGACTCTTCTTCATATCTTCCATTTCGTGATCGTACCGGAAATCGGTAAATAAAAAATATCCATTGGGACGCAGAATACGCGATACTTCGCGCAGAAATGAGGACATATCGCTATAACGGTGTGACGATTCCACGTTTATAACAACATCGCAAATATTGTTTTTCAGACAGAGATTCTGGGCGTTTCCGTTTAAAAAAGAGAGCCCATCCAATGTATAATGGCTTTTGCAAAAGGAGACAGCAAGAGTATCCAGATCGACCCCTTTAGCAGTAGCCGGAGAAAATTTCTTAGTGATATACGACAACCCGCCTCCTCTGCCACAACCTATCTCTACAATATCTTTGTTTTTTATCTCTGTTGCACTTGTCAAATGGTGGTATAGTTGTATGGAATATCTATTGGGCTCGCTTTGTCCGTCCATAGGAAGTTCTTGGTCCTTATCGCTATAGCCATAGTTCATAAATAGGATTTCGGCATTTTTGTCGACTTTATTCACATACCAGTACCAGATACGGAATAAAAATTCCCGGAAATTAGTATTTAACTGCATTGTCCGAGCAACATCCAGAGTATAACAAATATTACGATGGTGCTTATACAGCCACCCCCAAGCTTCATAGCCCCATAGCCCGAAATCAGACCCCTAAAAAGATTATTCATGATTATTGTTTGATTTGGGCACGAAAGTGGAGACAAACACAATGGGTTGTGTTACATAATACTTGAAATAATTTACATTATTTACACATTTACTATTTGGATTATTTATAACAAGTAGTATTTATATACATACTAACGGCATACCTGCTTTTTTTCCATGTATCCATCACCTTGTCTCTGTTAAATGTGGTAAAATTGGGTAACATGGCTGCGTTAAGCGAAAACATCCAGCTTTGTTTATCCATTTTCTCACTGTCCAGCCAAGTAAGAGTTATAGCTACCGGTCCTTCCTCTTTTTTCAAGTAGATGTTATAGGGCTTAAGGTCAAACCATAACCATCCAAGATGACCTCCTTCGACCTCCACGATGATATTCTCTTTTGTAATAATCTCTTTAGGAACGCCTCCCTTGATATTATATATGTTCAAACGGAATTTTATGCTTTTAAATCCATTGCTGCTTATGCAAAAATTGAAATCATCTAATTTGCAATCATTTTTAATGTCAAAAAGCATCCCTTTTTCACGGCCTAACTCTGCATTTACCTCTTTCTCATGTACTGTGTAAAACAATGCATGAAAAATGCCTGATCCTCTGATTGTCCTGCCTAACTTTTTTTTCCATGTTTTCCTGGGTGTTACAACAACTTCATCTAATTTGGTTATTGAAGAAACTAACCGGACATCACTTGACGACATTAATTTTTTTACTCCAATCCCGTAATGGATAAAACCTAAATGCGAAAATTCGACCTTGTCTGACAGCAAAACCTTATCGGATAATTTAAGTTCATAATAACCATTTATGTCAGAAATTGTCCCTGTTGCTTTGTTCCTTATTCCAACATTTACATAAGCTATCGGTTCGTTATTTAATGAATCTAGCACCTTGCCTTTTATAATTTGCTGAGCATTAGTTACAAAAGGGTAGATTAAAAAGAGAATGAAAAGTATTTTTTTTATCATCAGTCCATTTTAAACTCGAGAATATCACCAGGCTGACATTCAAGAACATTGCATATAGCTTCCAATGTTGAAAAGCGTATAGCTTTAGCTTTTCCTGTCTTGAGGATAGACATATTAGCCATTGTTATATTGACCTTGTCAGACAATTCGCCAAGCGACATTTTCCGCTTAGCCATCATTACATCTAAATTAACTATTATTGCCATATCTCCGGATGTTATATTGTCATTTTGTTCTCTTCGTTAACAGAGTTGCCGATTGCAAAAATTTCTGCAAAAATAAAGACAAGAATAACTATAACAAATGTATCGAAAGTGAAATATAATGAAGCACTCACATGATATGCCGTATTTTCAAACAGGTGACTTAAAGAGAGGACATCCATCGCTCTGTTGAGTGAGTTAAGCAGAGCATATAAAAGAATCATAAAACCAATAAGTCTAGTATATACGATATTTTTACGAGGGAAAACATCTCCCGTTTTTGAACCTCTTACAACCTTCGTAATCATTACTATAACAACAGCTAACATTGCGATCAATGACAACAATCTCAGGACATTTGTCAGATTGTATATTGTTCCATAAGTTTTATCGCGATAGTTGACACCACTCTTGAATGCTATATTTGCAACAATATCTCTGATTTTTGCCTTGACAACTAATGAGCTGTCACTATTTGTCTTTACCAGAATATCATACGGTGGTTTAAAAGAGCTCCCAAGGGTGAATACACCGATATCCTGAGAAAAAAGGCCATCGGTTTGTTGAACCGGGCCCCCATAACCAATAAAAGTTTTAGCCCCTTCATAGACAATCCACAATAAGATGAATGCCAACAATGCGCAATACAGCATTGTTATACGTCTTTTGATTTGTTTACTTATTTCCATAATCGATAAATATTTATTGTTATTCGATATGCGAAATAAGTGACAATTTTCTGATTTACCAAAAATATTTATCGTTTATTGATAAGCTGAACAATTTTTTCTTCTGTTTCCGGGCTGGCCGGCACTAAGTAATTGCCGGATTCTGTTATATAGCCTTGTTTGTTAATCAGTGCAAAATATGGAATGCCGTGTATCTGGAAGCCTTTCATCAGACTGTTGTTTTCATCTTTGGTGCATACATGATGAATGCCTGTAGAACCAAGAACCGATATGTTCTTTTTCCACTGTTCGATATTGGCATCCAGACACAGATAAACAAATACAACATCCTTTCCTTCAAATTTGTCCTTCAATGTTTTAGAACTAGGAAAAGCAGCTACGCACGGACCACACCAATTGGCCCAGAAGTCTATGTAAATCACCTTTCCTCTGTTTGCGTTAAGGATTGAATCTAAAAGTATTTCACCGGCAGTACCGGCCAATGACTTTACTATAGGATTGTGTACTATCTGAGGTTTCTCAATATTCTGCCTTACCTGAGCAAAATTCATCTTAAGAGGTGTCTTGATAAAGGGTTCCGATATATTCTCGTCGAGGAACTTTTCATTGTTTATAAAAAAATCAGTTTTGTTCCGGCAAAGGATATTAAAAAAAATATTGCCAACCAACATCTGGCTTAGCACGGCATTATCATTTGATGCCCAAGATTTATTAAACAAATGAATCATTATATCTTCGCTCTTTGCTGAGTCGCGAGGAAATTCCGATGTTGCAATCATTGTATAAGAATCGAGAAGTTCATAGGCACCGGAATTCATTACAGAATTATTATATAATGACTCAACCCTTTTGAGAAAACTTTTGTACACTTCTGGGAACATCAAATCTTTACCCAGATTTTTCATGTAATACTTATGCATGAAAAAATACTGGAAAAGAGTCCTGCCATATATAATGTCAATATAATCCGATGTCCATTTCTGTATTACTTTATTGGCATTCGTAGTCTTTAGGAACTCTTCTCGTTTTTTAACCATAACTAACCTGGCACTATCGCAGAAAGAGAGAAATCTCACATGATCAAGCTTTTGTGACTTTCTGTTAACAAATTCGCTGTCGGAATAGAATCGGTTCAGGTACTTGTTCAGATCGCTGTTCGTTTTTTTAGAATCACCGGAAAAACCGACGTTCCCTATGTTATTGAAGTCAATATCCAGATGGATGCTGTCGCCTGGGTTGGCAATTATCTTTCCGACAATAGGCTGGATATTAATATCCTGAGTGATGAACAGGTCAAATTCAAGCTTAAAAGTGCCGTCAATACCGATTGAATCTTTGATAATGGTTTTCTCACCTCTGAAATCAACAATTTGTGCAGTGAAAACCTTTGTCGTAGGGTAGGTGCTCAGGTTTTTAATGTTTCCGGTGATTATTGTATGAGTAGGTACTGAAAGCTTCTGATGCAACTGTATTTGCTGATTTTGCGACAGTTGTTGCATAAGGAGTTGCGGTTGAGAAAGACCAAGAGCCAGAGACAATACTGCTGCCATTTGGTATAAGTGATTTAATATAGACATAATACAAAAATTTGTTTGTAAATATTTACATCTGTATTGTTGGTCACGACTACTGCTTCTGTAGGGACATTTTGTAAGAATTGCCAAGTCGTTCAAGTCCCTTAGAGCATGTCCGGTTTTGGAGGCTAACCTCAATAAAAACTAGTTTGTCCTTTTCTGCTACAGCAACCTTCATAGCTAGTTCCAGCTCCTCTTCGGTAGTTGCCTTTATGCTTGTAACAAACTTTGTGCCAGTAACTAAGGGTTCGCTACAAAAAACAGCGGGCAGTTTGGAATATTGCCAATTCTGTATATCGTTATACATTCCATCCTTGTGGAGGCGCCTTTCTATCAGGTAGCCATCGTTGTTTATTATTATGATTACCGCCGGACAATGTTCCCTTATGAGGGTAGAAACCTCCTGTGCAGTCATCTGAAAGGCGCCATCGCCGGTAAGTACTACGGGACGTTTGGCTGGACGAGCAAGGGCAACACCCAACGCTGCAGGGGTACAGAACCCTATTGAGCAGTAATATGCCTGCACAATAAAGTTTTCTGCCTCTTCTATGTTGAATTCAGGAGTTGCGCAAAAAGAGTCTCCGGGTTCAGAAAGAAGGATCATCTGGTCGTCGAGGTATGAGTTGATACACTCGTAGAGGCGGGGAGCAGTGAGCTCGCACGAAGGTTCAGCTACAAAGTTTTGTCTTGGACTAAATGACACGGCAGGGTGGGAAGCCAGATATGAGCGGGGCTCAGCCAAAAGGGTTAGTTCCCGGATGAAATCACCCAGATGAACCTGATCATAAATATGGTTTCCTATACGCACCTGACCTCCACCTACGGTTATCATACGCCGGGTGTCGAGGTTGATGCTGAACAATCCGGTATCGGTGTCGGTCATCAATGCTCCAAGTGATAGCAAGCAGTCGGAATTCTCAACCTGCAGACGAACTGCTTCCTTGCTCCATCCTCCCTGATAGATGCCTGTGAACTGAGGATGAAGTTCCGGCACCACCGATTTACTACTGAGCATTGTAGCAAATGGAACCTCACTTGTTTCAATAAGTTGAAGTGCTTCTTTTCCGAGACCGAACCTAAGCAGCTCCACGCCGGCTAATATCATCGGATTGGCCGACTTGTTGAGCAACCCAGCAGCCTCCTTCGTGCACTCGTCCAGACTATCGGTGTTTGAGATCAAAGGCTGTACAATAAGGGACCCCACCGGAGCATGACAGGGTGCGTGCGTTATGTCGGCTGGCAGTTCGATATAACCTGGTAGTTTATGAGCCAGACAATTACTGATAACGCGGTCAATCTCCTCCGGGGCAGTAACGGGATCAACCAGAAGGGTTGCATCAATCGTGATTTTTTTGAAAATGTCGAACTGCAGGTAGTAGTTTGAGACAAGATGATGAACCATGGCTCCGGCCTCCCTTCTACGTGCAGGCGGAGCCCCGTTTATGATTATCAAGGGGACATGTTCTGCAAAGGCCCCGGCCACTGCATTGATTATGCTGAACCCACCTACTCCATATGTTACTACCGCCGCACCGATTCCGTTTAGCCTGGCATATCCGTCGGCTGCGTATCCGGCATTCAGCTCGTTACAGTTTCCTACCCATTTTATTGAGCTTTCCATAACATCGTCCAGGAAATCCAGATTGTAATCTCCGGGTACTCCGAACAGATGTTTTATACCTATCTCCTGTAATCGTTGGAGAAGGTAAGTCGATACTGTGTATTGTCCGTTCATGTTTTTGTAAATGTGAATAGAAAGTTACAAAAAAAATGACTTTGCAGTAGTTTTTAGCAAGTGCCTTAAATAGAGAGTGTTACAAAGATGTGAATTGGGTGATGCATAAGAATATATTGCGTAAAAATCAAATATTCAAACTGTTGCTAAAAACTACTGCAAAGTCTCCGGCCTTCTCTTTGAGGGACTTTGGGTATGCTCGTGAAGTGGAAGGCATACGGTAAAGACGATAGCTTCTTTGGTTATACAAAAAGGTGACAAATGTACCTATAGTGGGCATAGATTGCGGTTGGTCAAACTCCGGTCCTTCTGACAGAATTGAGAAAAGTATCTCTGTGGACTTCTGTCCTGTAGTTGCAATAGTGTTGCACTCCGGAATACGATCAAGAAGATGGGCTAAATTGACCGGGGTTACAACCTCTAAAAACTTGTCCGATGCGTTGTTGTTTTGACGGATCACAGCCTGAGCAGTATCATAGAGCGCGATTCCTTTATCTACGCAGAATTGCCTGACAAGCACTTCGTCGAACCTTTTGCCCTTAACAAAGTGCAAAGGATCTTCATAGAAAATCAACCCCATTATCCGCCACATGTCGTTCTGGAAGTTGGGGTAGAAGAAGTTCATTGACCAGCGCTTACGTTGTGGAGGGAAGCTGCCAAGCAGCAGCACTTTGGCGTGTAGCGGAAGGAAGGGCTCCAATGGATGTTGTTCTATGATAGTAGTGGACATTTGGTTACTTCTTAGAGGCTCTTTTCCTTGGCTCAAGCTTGGCATCCTGTAATCGTCTGCCTAGTATGTCGTCTTTTGCGACCAGCAATAAATCACTCTCCAATCCTAAGGCAAGCAGTACCCGGAAGTAGTGCCCCATGGCAACCCCCTCTTCGCCTTTTTCTATGCGGTCAAGAGTGTAACGAGAGATGCCGGCTCTTTCTGCAATCTGTTCCATGGACAAATCACGGCGAAGCCGGGCATAGCGGAGATTCTCTCCAAATGCCTGCAATGCCTTTTCCTGTCTAGGTAATAATGGTCGTTTAGCCATGATAATGCTTGTTATTCCATACAAAGGTATATATTGTTGTTTGGAATAACAAGCATTACGAAAAGTATTTACTTCTTTTCCATCATAAGCAGAATTACATCTTCATTTACACCCGCATTCGAGAGTTTAACCAACTCCTCGGTAGATGTGTCGAATTTGCATATAGATGTTTTGATTTTCTGGAGAATCAGTTTGGTTGGCAACTTCTGTTTAGTTAGGGCAATAACGTCGGCGTTGGTCATTGTATTGGCGGCCTGAGATTTGGCAGCTTGTAAGGTTTGTTTGTTGCTTTGCTCTATCTCGATGGCAGCCTTATCGTCTACTCTTTGCAATTCGCGGGCTAAAGAATTTGCGCGATTACACTCATTTATAGACTCTGTGACAATACTTCCCGGACGCAATCTCTGAGAAGCCTGGAAATTCTCAATGGCCTGGTCGAACATGTTCTTAATGAAATACATCATACCCATATTGTAATAGGCATGTGCCAGTATCTTCTCCTTGAGCTGAGGATTATTCTTGCAGAATTCAAGATTCTTCTGCGAAAGGTCAAAAGCATCATCTATGAAACCCGATTTCAAGGCTTTGAATGCATCCTTTAAGCCACCCTCTTTGTCGTCCATAAAGTATAAATCGGTGCGCTCTTCCCAAGGGAAAAACATCCTGTGGACATCTGATGTTAGGGCCCTTAATGCAATATCCTGTACTGCTGTTTCCGAAGGTAATTCCGGTCTTCCCTTTGTGGATCTGTTTTCTAAAGTTGGTGAGTAATCCAAAACGCGAGCGGTAAATATTTTACCGGTGGTCAAGTCGGTGGTTTGAAGAGAAACCTTTAGAAAGACCGTTGTACGAGCAATATATGAGCGTTCAATATAATCTTTCTTAGCCTGATAATCACGTTTCTTTTCGTCAACATACAACTTGTCGTTCTGCTCGGTCTGGCACCTGAGTACCTTAATAGAGATTAAGGCAGATGGGCCTATAATTTTTCCGATTGATACGGCACTATTTCTGTCGACATATCCAGAAAGATTCAAATCGTGCTCTGCTAATATTGCTTTAAGGTTTTCTCTATCAATTACATCAACTCCATTATTAACGAAATCGCTGATTATCTGGTCAATAATCTGGTCGGAAAAGTAGCCGGTAGCAGGGTTAAATATGACTTTGTTTATTTTCAAGCCCAGTCCGGGAGGATGAAGAAGTTTTACGTTTATTTTAGGATTGACCAAAGCATCAAAACCTTGTGCATTAGCGTTGATAGTGAAGGTTATAGCCGCCAGTATAACTAACAGCCCCTTTTTAATAAGTAAATTCATATTTTATATGTTTATTTCCTGAATCGGTGGTTCGTTCCAGGCGTCGAAAATACAAATTTTATTTCAAATGTTGTAGATTTTAAGTTGATACTTCTTTTAAGAATTGACTTAGGATTAAATTTAGGAGTGTTTTTGTAATAGCAACAGCAGATGCTCTTTTTTTACTGGTTTTGACAGATAACCATTACAACCGGCAGATAAAAAGCGGTATTCATCGCCGGTCTGAGCATAAGCAGTAGTGGCAATTACTGGTAATTCGGGTCTAAACTCATGAATAAGTTGAGTGGCTTCGATCCCATTCATTACTGGCATTTTAATATCCATCAATACCAAATTTATATCAGGGTTTTGCTTGCACTTTTTAACAGCCTCGGCTCCGTTAGTTACATGGATGTAATTACACCCCACAATTTTCATGATAGCCTCAATGTACAAATAGCTCGACTCGTCGTCTTCTGCAATAAGCACATATAGATTGTTAACATTTTGTGACGCCAAAGTCTTTGATAGAAAGGTGCTTTTCGGAACATCTAATGTTTTATAAGGAACAGTAAAAGAAAAAACAGAGCCTTTCCCCTTTTCGGAAGTTACCTTAATTGATCCTCCAAGCAACTTAACTAAACTCTGGGCAATGGTAAGTCCCAAACCGCTGCCTTCGTACCCACGTGTATTTGATGAGTCCTCTTGAGAGAACATGTTAAAAATTAGCTCCAGTTTTTCAGATGGTATTCCAATACCTGAATCCTGTACAAAAAATTCAAGAAACCCAGGACTAATTCCAAAACCACATTTTATACTGCCTTGCTTTGTAAATTTCAAAGCATTATCAATAAGAATATTTAATACTTTACGAATAAACTCATTGTCGGAATTTAGGGTTATGTCAATTGGTTCAGACGGTATGACAGCCTCAAAACCAATCATTTTTTCATCACATAAAGCTTGTGCGTTTTCTATGATTTCGTTAAATAATGGTCTGAGAGAAAATTCTTTTTTATGGACTTCAATTGTGCCAGATACTATCCGGGCTATATCAATATAGTCGGAAACAGTATTTGTCAGGCGGGTGCTGGATTTCTTAATAATACCGAAGTATTCCTTTCTTAGTTCGGCTGAAAGATCGGCTTCTGCGAGAAACTGTCCGAAACCCAGAATACTGTTTATCGGCGTCCTTATTTCATGCGAGATATTATTGATAAAAGCGGTCTTCAATTTATCGCTCTCTTCGGCTTTTTCTTTGGCAAAGACCAACTCTTCCATTATCTTTTTTCTTTCAGTAATGTCGGAATCTACTCCCCTGTAACCTTTGATATTTCCATTTTCGTCAATAATAGGACTTCCACTTGTTGTTAGAATTATTACATGCCCATTTTTATGAATATTTGGATTTTCAAAGTGTCTGAACTGTTCTCCTTTTGCAATGGTTTCAAAAGCTCCGTTCATTAACTCCTTCCTTCTCTCTGGAACGAAGAAATCATAAAAATGTCTTTTTCCCACAATTTCATCTGTGGAGTAACCAAGTAATGTCTGGCAGACCGGGCTTGCATAGGTATATAATCCATCTTTGTCAACTTCCCATATCCATTCCTGGGCATCTTCTGCAACTTGTTTAAAACGATGTTCGCTTTCCTGTAAAGCTTTCACTACTTTTTTATGGGCCATTTTTTCTTTTGCCTCTTCCAGTGCTCGTTTTACGGCAAAAGGAAGCCTTTCGGACCTATCTTTCAAAACATAATCGACAGCACCAAGTTTTAGCAATTCTATCGCAGTCTCTTCACCAATGGACCCGGAAATGCATATAAATGGAACTTCCGGACAAATATCCTGAGAGATTTGAAGTGCGCCAAACGCATCAAACCCGGGTAGTTTAAAATCAGACAAAATAATGTTATAGCTGTTTTCTCGCAGGGAAGAGGAGAATTCAACTTCATTATCTACATGGGTTAAATCCAAAATATAACCAGAATCTGTTAATTGTTCATGGACCAATTCGAGGTCATTCAGGGAATCTTCCAGAACAAGCACCTTTAGCTCGATGCCTGAAAAATCACTTTTGTCATTCATTGCGAAGTAGTTTGAGGTTGCTCATTAAGCATTGCCCAGAAGATGCCAATATGTTTTACTGCGTCCATAAAATCCTTGAAATCCACGGGTTTTACCACATATGCATTCACTCCAAGTTCATAACATCTTTTCAGGTCGGGTTCTTCTCGAGATGAAGTCAACATAACAACAGGGATTATCTTTAATTTCTCATGTTCCCTGATGGCGGTTAAAACTTCAATCCCGTCCATGCGGGGCATTTTAATGTCGAGTAGTAAAACAGCAGGATTACCCTTTGTGCGATTTTTAAATTGCCCTTCATAATTAAGATATTCCATTGCTTCTACTCCGTCCTTGACTGCAACAACATGGTTAGCAAGGTTATGTTCGGTAAGTGCCTCAATAGTCAGTTCCATATCCTGCGGATTGTCTTCTGCTATTAAAATTGTCTTCAACTCAATCATTATTATTCCTCCCGATGTTTTGGTATGTTAAAAAAGAATGTAGCTCCTTTATTTGGTTCGGCTTCCGCCCATATAGTACCATTGTGTTTCTGTACAATGCGCTGCACATTGGCAAGTCCGATTCCCGTCCCTTCAAAATCAGATTGGGAGTGCAGGCGCTGAAAAACGCCAAATAGTTTATTTGCATATTTCATGTCGAAACCTACTCCATTGTCACGAATAAAGAGTATAAAATTGTCCTTTTCCTCTCTGTATCCAATCGAAATTTCGGCGGATTCTTTATACTTTGTATACTTAACGGCATTATCAATAAGGTTAACCCAAACCTGCTTAAGCAGAGAGTAGTCACCAAATACCTCAGGCAACTCTTGCACCGACCATATGATTTTTCTGTTTTTTATATATGGTTTTATTTTATCTTCCAGCACTTCATTAACCAAAACGTTCATGTCTGTTTTTGCTTTACGCAACTCCTGACGACCGGTTCTTGAAAATTGAAGCAGGTCATCGATCAGCAAACCCATCTGTTTTGCAGCATCAGTAATGATACCCAGATAATGACCGGCTTTTTCCGGTAAATTGTCCTGGAACCGGTCGTTCAGTAAATCTACATAACCGTTTATATGGCGCAGAGGAGCCCTCAGGTCGTGTGATACGGAATAGCTGAACGCTTCCAGTTCTTTATTGGCCATTTCGAGCTGAGTGGTTCGCTCACTAACCCGTTGCTCCAGAGTTTCATTTAATTGTCTGATCTCCTCCTCGGCCTGCAAACGCTTGGTGATGTCATTGGCCAATACCAATCGTGCTTTTTTGTTATTATAAATTATACTATGAGAAATAATTTCGACTAAAAAAATGTCACCGGTTCTATTTTTATGTTTCCATTCACCCGAAAAGGACAATTCATCTGAATCTTGTCTGACATTTTCCATTAATTTCCCCATTTCAGAGGCAGGTCTAATATCCTTTAAATTCATATTCAAAAACTCATCCCTGCTGAAACCATATTTTTTAATTGCTGCTTGGTTTACCTCCAGAAAATTAAGGGTTTCCAAATCATATACCCACATTGGGTGTGGATTATCCTCAAATAACAACCTATACTTCTGTTCACTTTCACGTAACTCTTCCTCTACGTGCTTTCTGCGGGTAATGTCTTCTATAATACCCAGGTTATAAAGAAATTGTCCTTCACTGTCAAAAATGGCAGAAACTGTCAGCGAAGCCCAAATAATCTGTCCGTCTTTCCGGATATAGCGTTTTTCTGTTTTGTAAACGGCAATTTCTTTATTATTAAGTTTTTGAATACAAGTAATATCCTTTTTCAGATCATTGGGATAGGATATGTCTTTAAATGTTAATTGCAGAATCTCTTCTTCGCTATACCCTATAATAGCAGAGAAAGCCGGATTAGCTTTTTTAAATCTAGATTCTTTATCTGCAATTACCATTCCGAAAGGACCGTTTTCAAACAGTTTGCTGAACCGGAATTCACTATCAAGAAGCTTTGCTTCCTGCAGTTTGCGTTCTGTGATATCCATAGAGAGAATAAAGACTCCTTCCGGTACAGGTTGGATACTCAGGTCGAACCAGCCAAGAGTTCCATCAGGAAAAGCAAACTCGTTTTCGAAATGCTTATGAATCCTCTTTTCGAGCACCTGCTTGATAATTTTAAACACATTGGTGTGTTCTATCCCCGGCCACATATCCATATAGCGCTTGCCAAGCAGTTCTTTGTTCGACCGGTGGTTGTGTAGCTCCGCAGTATGGTTCAGATAAATGTATCTCCAGTCGAACCCTAATATCTGACACCCTTCCAGCATTTGGTCAAGCGTGCTTCGCGAACGTTCTTCACTTTTTCTTAATGCATCATTCAGTTGCAATAGCTCCATTTTCTGATATGTCATCTCGCTTATTAGCTGAGTCATATTCAGTAAAAAGTCCATCGTGATTTTAACCTTCTCCTTGGAGACAATGGGTACATCCACCAGAGCCTTCAGATACTCCTTTTCGTCAAAACCATATTGTTCGGCTTGTTTCTTAAAGAAAGATCTGTCTGGTTCTTCAAAGAAGAATTGTCCTGAGAAAAGGTTGGCGATATGTTCACCGTTAATTATGATAGGTACCGCTACGTCTACCAATCCATTGTAACACTCATAGAAATGATACTTCTCGTCACCGAAAAGTTTGTTTGCTAAAACTGTATCGCTAATCCTGCAATTTTTGGCTGTTTCGGGATTTATCCGGTGAAATTCGGTGCATATATGTCTCCATCCCGATTTCGAAAGCACATTTCCTTCGAGGTCTAATATGGCAGTAACAAAACCTGTAGATTGATTGAACCCTTCAAGCAACTTATTTACTCCCTCAAAATCGATTAAATTAAGAATGTTGATTTCCATAGATTTATTCACCTTAATTCTATGGGAGTAAATTTAAACATTTTTTTGATATTTACATAATGATTTTATGCTTAATAATATTTTGAATTACAGAACAATGCCGTGAGTTTATAAGGTCCGTGGTTTTAATTTTTTGTATTCCTCCTGAATAGGTTTAGTATCCATTTTGGCGGCATTACATAATTTAGATTTCCACTAACCCTTTTTTTCTAATTCTTTGACAATCGTATCAAAATCAGATATGTGATTTTTCATTCGCTCTTCCTTGTATTTTTCAAATTCATCAAAAGCTTTCTTTGCTGCCTCTTCTGCTCTCACTTTACCCGGACCATGTAATAACTCTTTTTCGCTCAACGCCAGAAACTGGTCAAGCTTTATGATCCAATCAGTCATTTTCATAGGTCGTTCATTGGATGCCTGCAACTCGGCAAAATCTAAATATAGCGATACAATCAGATTAAATTGATTTAGCTCCTGCTCTGTCAGGTAGTTTTTTGCAACTTTTACATCTTGAGCAGTGATGTAATCACCATTAAAGTTAATCAGTCCCATAAGTGGTTTTGAACTGTCGGCACGGGTTTTTATCAACTACGCAGTTGTTTGACCATGAACGGCATAATGCATCTTGTTTTGCACTGTGGCAAAAAACTTTTGGGTAAGTTCATCACTTGGCATATAGTCAATGCTTGTAGCATATATGTCTGTAACTTTCTGGTAGAAATTCCGTTCGCTGCTCCTTATGTCGCGGATATGCTGCAACAACTCCTGGAAATAGCGGGCACTTTTTCCTCCCTGCTTCAAACGTTCATCATCAAGTGTAAAACCTTTTACAATATACTCTTTCAAACGTTGTGTCGCCCATATACGAAATTGGGTTCCCCGAGGCGATTTCACCCGGTAACCAACAGAGATTATAACATTTAAATTATAACACTTTATAGGTTTGTCAGAATTTGCAATGTGCAATTTTTGCACATTGCTTTCTTCGGACAGCTCACCTTCGTTAAAAACATTGGCAACATGCTTAGTAATTACCGTACGTTCGCGTTGAAACAACTCTGCCATCTGTTCTTGTGTCAACCATACAGTATCCTCATCCAATCGCACCTGAATGTTGGTTTTGCCATCTACAGTTTGATAAAACAATATCTCGGATTTATTTTCCGTAAAGTTAATATTGGTCATATTTAATTAATAGTCAATAGCGTATTTATATCTTAAAGGCCAATTTGAACACCCAGACTAATAATCCGGGACTGAGGGACATTCAAACTCTCTGAGGCATATATATCTGGTGTCCAGCCAGGATATTTTGTTAAGGTTAACAGGTTGGTGCCTCGTGCAAAAAATCTTGCCGATGCAATTTTATATTTTAAAGAAACATTCGATGGCAGAGTGTATCCGATTGTGAGATCATTGAGCCTTAGGTATGAGCCATCGAAAAGGTATAGTGTACTGGTTGTATAATCGGTATCAGTTGAAACACTTGGTTTTGGGTATGTCACCAAGTCACCCGGTTTTCTCCAATAATTGTTATAATATTCAACTGATTTATTATTTGAATACGAATGAAAATCGCTTGCAAAATACATCATTGTTCCGCTAAGTATATCATTTCCATAAACGAATTGCCAAAAGAAGCTAAGGTCAAAATTCTTATAAGTTAGGTTATTTGTAATCCCTCCATAAAATTTTGGATTTGAGTTTCCTGTCACTTGCCGACTTGCTAAATATCGATCTGCAGTTATTTCGGTTCTGGTGTTGTCGGTATAATAAAGGGCCTTCCCAATTGCTGGATCAACTCCGGCATTAATAGCCAGGTTGTAAACCCCGGGTGATAAACCTTTTTTAAATATTCGAGAACCGGAAATAATGTCTTGATCTAGCTCCGTAATTTTATCTTTTAAAAAAGTAAGATTGACACTTGTGTTCCACTTTACCCGCTTATCCAGATTTATTGAATTTAACGTAACCTCCACACCATTATTTCTCAATGAGCGGATGGGATAAGAGTTGATAAGTTTATCAAAATAATTAAGCTCCCCGGAGAGTCGTTTGTCAAAAAAAGCAAATGATAACCCGAAGTTAAAATGCTCTGTTGTTTGCCACATGTATTGTTCGGGATAATTACTCTCTATACTGCCGAAACTAGAGTTGACCGATAAAAAGTCTAAAATTTGCCATGCAACTGATGTGTACGAAGAGACTTTTGATTTTTGTAATCGGAATAAATATACAAAATCTTGTCGGATTATCTGGTTGATAAAAAATCTATTGTAAAGGCTTAGACTGGCGTTTAGATAGTAGTTGTGGCTTCTATAAATTCTCGAACCTCTACTTATTAGTTCATTGGGAGCAAAATAATCATAATCGAGATATTCTTTATTTAAGTAGTAACCTCCGGATACTGTTATTCTGTGCTTATCATAAATGGGTTTAGTAAAAGTCAGACTGTAATTATAATTAGTGATAGTAGAATTTATATAACTGAAACTATCGAAAATGTAATCGTTACTTTTTTTCTCTTTCAGCTGAGATTGTTGTCCCCATAGATCGGCAGAAAAAAACAAATATTTAGTAATATCGGCCTTAACAGAAGCATTAATTAAGATATTTTTATAAGTTGACTCTCCAACAGATTGCAATGGAACAGGATTTTTATAAAGATTATTGTACTGGTTTGTATTTGGTATGTAGAGCGGTTCCAGTGGAGATAGCAAGGTAGCCCTCATAGGAGAAGCTCTATCAAAATCTGTCATAGTTGGACTTACCCCTACAGACATTGTAAGCCATTTTAAGGGTTTATAATCGATATTTAACTGGCCGGCTATATTCTGGGAATTGCTCCCGATTATAGGTGCCTTTTGATTTGACCAAAAAAGTGAAGAATAATATCTTAATTTTGATGTCCCTCCTCTGACCGAGAGGTTGTAATGGTGCATAAGTGAATTTCTAAAGATGAGTTTCTTCCAATCGGTGTCTGGGCCCAGAGCAGGATCGTTTGGATTTGATGGGTCTTTCCAATACGGAAAATATAATGATAATAATTCTTGCCAGGACCGTGAGTTATTCTGACCATATGAGTCGTTGTTGTAACCGTCCCTGAACATTTCAATAAACTGTGAACGGTTCATCAGCTCCAATTTTTTGGATGGCTGCGCTATTCCAATCTCAGTGTTAAAGGAAAAACTGGGTTTGCTATTATACCCCTTCTTTGTTGTTATCACTATGGCTCCGTTTTCATCTTGTGGCCCATATAGTGCCCCGGCCAGTCCATCTTTTATAATCTCAACAGACTCAATATCATATTGATTAATGAAAGAGAGAGGGTTTATTGGTTCAAACGATCCAAACAGTCCGTTGGATTTCTCCCAGATTCTGTTGGAAAGCCTATGCCCGTCAATAATAATAAGGGGCTGAGATTTTCCTGTGAAGCTATAATTGCCCCTGATAAAGACATTGAGATCCTGACTAATTTTTCCTCCTTGACTAATTATTTGCAGACCAGCAACTTTTCCTTGCAAACCTTCTTGTATGCTCTTAAATGCACTTCTTTCCAACGGGTTCTCCCTAACAATTACTGACGTTGTCAGGTACTGTTTTAAAATAAAATGATCAGGATTGGTAAACCACTCTTCCTGTTTTGTTTTGATAGTATCTTTAAAAATAGTGTTAGAAAAGAGACTTTGACAGTAAAGTGTAAATAAGAGTACAAGAATTTTCGTTTTCATGCAGTGATTGTTTTGGGTAAAATTAAGCATAAAAACTGATTAGCTGAACATTATGACTGAAATAAATATAATAAGTACAAAAAAAGATGTCCGGATCCAACAATGATTTTATGGTTTAATAATTGGTACACCCAGTGTACCTTCTGGTTCCTGAATATGCAATAGCGAAGCAATGGTAGGAACAATATCTTCGACGTATACCTCTTGGTTAGATTCACCTTCACAAATATGCCATCCATAAAATAACAACGGAACATGTGTGTCATAATCGTATGATGAGCTGTGCGTAGTGCCGGTTGAATTATCTTCTGACCCATAATTTGCGGTTAGTTCAAAAATAATATCTCCGGATAAAACAGGGTTAAATCCGTTGAGTATGAAATTAGACATCGATCGTTCTGGATATTTGCCCCTAAGCTTTTCTTTTGTGGTAATCGTAGCTATTTCAGGAAACATATCCAGCATGTGAGTTACCAGATTTAAGCAGACTGAATTTATTTCGATCTGCTGTTTGTTAATTATATAGTGATTTAGATAAATATTGCCATCGTGAATCTTTTCTATTAATCCCGAAACTCCATATTGTTTTTGACAAAAAGCATTTAACGTGCGCTCCATAGAATTGATGTCAATAAAACCCGTTGGCCCATGGTTCGCTTTAAGATAGGCCGAATTGGGTTTAACTGCATGATCAGCCGTAAGAAAGAGCAAGTAATTGCCCTTGCCAAGATTTTTATCCAATTCGTCAATAATGCGTGACAATTGCTTATCCAGTTTGATGTAGGTGTCCATTATTTCCATTGAATTCGGGCCATATGCATGACCGATATAATCGGTCGATGAATAGGAGATAGCAAGGAAATCAGTATATTTTCCCTGACCGGTTTTCTCTTGTTTTATTAGATCGATAACAAAGGCTGTTAGCAGTTCGTTGCCAAATGGTGTATTTTTAATAAGATCAAGTTTCTCGCTCATGCTGTGTTTGCCGAAAACGTGCGGAAAGGTAGCTTTTCCTTCATCGAACACATCTTGTTCACCGGGACCATCATCGGGCATTACAGTTTCGTATTCGCCTTGTGCCAGAGATAATGTCCAATCTGAACTCATAAGCTTTGCTGGGATTTGCTTTTCGTTAAACTTGTTTACCCACTGTGGCAATTCCTTCATATAATAGGTTGATGTTACAAAGTTTCCAATAGCTCCATCATACCAGTAAGCAGCATTTGCCATATGCCCACCTGGAAGAATTGCCGCCCTGTCCTTAATCGAGACTGAAAAAACTCGCGACAAACCATTATTTGACATTTGCAATTGATCACCAATGGTAGATGTTTTCAGATTTTTTGGAGACATTCTACCGGAGGCATCATTAGCCCCTACAGTACTATAATTAGTATCGCTCACACAGTATAGCTCTTTTTTTTGAAACCTGTCGTACCAGTCGTTTGAAATAATTCCATGATAATATGGCGTTGTCCCCGTGTAAATACTTGCATGACCGGTAGCGGTATATGTTGGTACATAATTATACTGTGCATAGGTAAAATTCATACCTTGATTCATCAACCTTTTAAATCCATTTTCACCATACTGATCATAAAACCGGTATAGATAATCATACCTCATTTGATCTATAACTATACCTATAACAAGCTTGGGTTTATTGTTGTTGCTATTGGATAAATGATTACAGGAGCCCAGTGCTAGAATACACACTGCTATTATTGATAAAAGTCTCATTATAAATAGTTTATTTAAACAAAGTACTGCATGAAGATATGGCATTAATGTTTTTAAAATGTTAAAAAAAGAATAATAAATTGTTAAATTTTTACCAGCTTTCCATTAATTTTATCTTAACTATTCCTTCATAAATCGATAATATGCGTAAAGTACTTTTGTGGTGCTTTAATGACTTATCCGATTAATATGAAAAGAAAAACTAAAATTAAAAAAGTATTGTTACTGTTCTTGTTATATGCAGGAATACACTCTAATGTACTTAATGCCCAGAATCACCAGGGTGTTGCCACCGGAATTATAATTAGTGGAAAAGTAGTGGATGTTGCAGGAGAGCCATTGGCAGGAGCAACAATAATTGAGGAAAATACTAACAAAACGGTTATTGCCGATTTTGACGGTAATTTTACCATAAAGAATATTCCTGAAAAGGGGACATTGAATGTTTTTATGCTAGGTTTTACTAATGCAAGCATCAAATATTCAGGCAGTAAATTACTCTTGATTGAAATGAAAGAGTCCTTACAGTCATTGGACGAAGCTGTTGTAGTAGGTTATTCCACCCAGGTAAAGGCAAATTTATCGGGTGCAGTAGAACAGATTTCCGGCACACAATTTACCAACAGACCGGTCACCAACCTCTCAAGAGGACTACAAGGGCTGATTCCTAACTTAAACATAACCATGTATGATGGAAATCCATCCAGAAGTCCAGGCTTTAATGTCCGGGGTGCTACTTCGATAGGTTCCGGGGGTGCCGCTCTGGTATTGGTCGACGGAGTGGAGGGAGATGCGAATATGATAAACCCTAATGATATCGAAAGCATCTCGGTTCTTAAAGATGCATCTTCTGCAGCCGTTTATGGGTCTAGAGGTACATACGGTGTTATCTTAATAACAACCAAAAAGTTTGCCGAGAGAGGAAAAACAGTAGTTAATTATTCCGGTAATTATATAATAAACAAAAGAGTAGTTACGCCTGAATTGGTAACAGACGGATATACATGGGCAAACCTGTTTAACAGATCGCACTATGCGTGGTACAATGCTTATCCTACTTCAATAAACAGCAACTTCCCCTTTTCTCAGGAGTACCTCAGCGAACTTAAAAAACGATCAGAAAATCAATCTCTTTCAAAAATTGACATAAATCCGGCAAACGGACGTTATGTTTATTACGACAGCCATGACTGGTTAAAAGATCTGTATAAAGATAATAATGGGGCAACAGAACAAAATATAAGCATTGCTCACTCTTCTGAAAAAGGTTCAATATATTTTTCGGGAAGATACTTTGATCAGGACGGTATCTACAGATATAACAGTGATAACTACAAAACATATAATTTCCGATTGAAATCCTCTGTTAAAATCAGAGAATGGCTTGAGATATCAGATAATCTCGAATATTCAAACATGGAATATAAGGAACCACTCTATTACGGAGGTTATGGTTTTACCAGCGAGATATCTATGGGCTGGTCCATGCGTGCGTTTCCTGTCTCACCTATGTTAAATCCGAATGGAACAATTACAGAAATGGGTGCAAGAAGTATAGGGGATTTATATTACGGAAAAAACAAAGCAATTTCGAAAAAAGATAATATAAGAAATACCATAAGCTTTAGTGCAGATATCGTTTCCGGTTTACTTTCACTAAAAGGAGATTATACATTTGCAAAATCTTTTTCCAAAAAAAGAAGATACTATTCACCTGTACCCTACAGTAATATCCCCGATGCTGTTATATGGCTCGGAGATTCAAAAATCTATGACCACAGAACCGAAACAAACTACAATGGGGTAAATATCTACACCAACCTATCATTTAATAAAGGTGGAAATTATTTAAAAGTTCTAGCCGGTCTGAATGGAGAGAAATCGGACTATTCTTACTTTGAAGTAAGCAGAGATAAACTGCTTTATCCAGATAATCCCGGATTTTCGCTATCGGATGGGAATAACTATTCAACTATCGATAATATAAGTGACTGGTCTACAATAGGAATCTTTGCTCGGGTAAACTATGATTATAAAAGCAGATATTTAGTGGAACTTAATGGACGATACGACGCATCGTCGAAATTCCCCAGTACACAAAGATGGGGATTTTTTCCATCGGTTTCAGGAGCATGGCGTGTAACAGAAGAGCCATTCTGGAAAGTGTCAAAGGATGTCTTATCGCAGTTAAAGTTTCGTTTTTCATGGGGTAGTCTTGGTAATGGAAATATAAAGCCCTATTCATATATGGAATCTATGCCGGTTTATCGTTCGACAAGAATAATAAACGGTGTATATCCAACCGCAACGAACAATCCATCCGTTATTCCGGACGGTCTTACATGGGAGGTGGCAACTACCACCAACTTCGGCCTCGATATAAGCACGCTTTCAAACAGGTTAAACATTACAATGGATGGTTATAAGCGAAAAACTACCGATATGTTTACCGTTGGACCAACCTTGCCTGATATTTTTGGAGCCGAGGTGCCAAAAGGAAACTATGCAGATATAGTAACAAAAGGGTGGGAGGTATCTCTCGAATGGAAGGATTCAAAAAAGAACAGACCTTTCAATTACGGGATTAAATTATTTATGGCCGATAACATATCGGAAATCACAAGATATTATAACCCTACTAAGAGCCTTAATGACTATTATGAAGGAATGGTTGTTGGAGAGATATGGGGCTTTGTAACAGAGGGGCTGTTTAAAGATCAGGCAGATATAGACTCACATCCAAGTCAGAGTCTATTCCGTTCGAACAACACAGCCGTTATGAGACCCGGCGATATTAAGTTTAAAAAACTTGACAATACTCGTGACTATATATCAACCGGCAGCAATACTGTTGATGACCCAGGCGACAGGAAAATTATTGGAAATACCTCTCCCAGATATACATACGGTGTGAATTTAAATGTAGACTGGAAAAATCTTTCACTATCTATGTTTATTCAGGGAGTTGGAAAGAGAGACTGGTATCCGCCAAGCGAATCATATTACTTCTGGGGGCAGTACAACAGGCCTTATTCTCCTATACCTACACAGATGCTTGGTAATATTTACGATGAAGATCCATCTGCACCAAACCCCGATGCATATTTTCCAAGATACTCAGGCCTCACTGCGCAAAATTCAGCTGGTTTGTTAAGACAACAACAGACAAGATACTTGCAGAATGCAGCCTATTGCAGATTGAAGAACATTACTCTATCATATACAATTCCTGAAAATTTAATAAAAAGTGCAGGGATAGACAAGGTGACGCTCTATATAACAGGACAAAACCTTTTTACCCTGAGCGGACTCTCAGCACATGCCGCCAATATAGATCCGGAGACAATCGAAAGCATTAACCCAGATACAGGAACTTCGGCATTCGGAGGAGGTAATGGTTATCCAATAACAAAAAGCCTGACATTGGGATTAAATATTAAATTTTAAAAATGGTTATGAAAAAATCAATATATTATTTGTTAATTGTTGTTTCAACTTTTATATCGGGTTGTTCAATGGATAAACTTCCCGGAGACAAGCTTAATCCGGATACTTTCTTCAAGACGGAGAATGACCTTAGCATCTATACCAATTCTATGTATGATATACTTCCTACGGGGCAACAACTCTATACGAGAGACGCAAATCTTTCTGATAATATAGCTACCGCAAATTCGCCGGCACTGCTTGTGAGCGGGAACTATACCGATCAGGAAAGCGAGTTGTCTACATGGTGGAAATGGGATGCATTGAGGAACATTAATTATTTTCTTGAGAGGAACAATAATGAGGAGATACCGCTAAGGATAAGAGCAAATTACAATGGAATTGCAAGATTTTTCAGGGCATGGTTTTACTTTGAGAAGGTCAAGACATTCGGTGATGTACCTTGGTGTGAAAAGACTCTCTCCAGTAATGATCCGGACCTTTTTGCACCGCGTGACAGCCGTGTTCTGGTGATGGACAAGATAATTGAAGATATAAATTATGCAATCGAAAATATAGTAGAACCGTTCAACAGAAACGGATCTACAGTTACAAGATCTGCCGCACTGGCTTTAAAATCAAGAATATGTTTGTTTGAAGGAACATACAGAAAATATTCAGGAGATCAGTCACTTAAGGCATCTGCAGATAATCTTTTGTCAATGGCATCCGAAGCTGCCCAAACCCTTATAAATCAAACATATTTTGATATATATAAAGCAGGGTCTACTCCCTATAGAGATCTATTTACCGGAGAGGGAACTTTCCCCGGAACAGAGGTAATCCTAGGTGATACTTACAGCAGTTCACTTGCCAGGTATCACGAAGCTAACTGGTTATTTACCAGTTCATCATTCGGTAGTCGCCCGGGATTGACCAAGACATTTGTAAACACTTTCCTTAATTCGAATGGTACAAGGTTCACCGACAATCCAGCTTATGACACGACTCCATTCCAGACAGAGACTAAAAACCGGGATTCAAGATTATCTCAAACTATACGAACAGAGGGGTATAAATTGTTGGGAGTTCTAACGGCCCCGGATTTTGGTCACTCAAAGAGCGGGTATCATCTCATTAAATATACTCAGGATAACAATTCAAATCTTGGAATGGGCAGAAATACGAATTCAATTCCACTTATCAGATATGCTGAGGTATTGCTGAATCTTGCCGAGGCTAAGGCAGAATTGGGACAAATGACCGATCAGGTTTGGAATGCAACCATAGGTGTACTCCGTTCACGGGCAAAAATTACCAATATATCGCGCCCCTCGCAGGAGGATCAATATATGAAAAGTTTATATCCAAATATAAACTCTGCCGATCTGCTTGAAATCAGACGTGAAAGGGCCATTGAGCTTGTTGCCGAAGGCTTTCGGTTTGATGATTTACGCAGATGGAGGGCAGGAAATCTTTTGACTCTGGTGTGGGATGGTGTTTACGTAGAAAGTCATAATGTTGAGTTGGATATGAACGGAGACGGGAAAAAAGATGTTTGTTTTGTTACCTCGGCCCCTGCATCTCCATCGCAAGGGGTCTACTATTATCTCTCTTCGGCTACCTTTTCTGCCCCTGCTGCAAAGAAAATAGCTATTTATTCGAATATAACAAAAAGGTTTCCAGATAAGAACTATCTCTACCCGATACCTAAGAGTGCTATTTTAAAAAATTCACACCTGACGCAAAATTCAGGTTGGACAGTAAACTAAACAAATATAATTATGAGATTAAAAAAACTATTCTTTTCACTTATACTACTATTCATAGTATATAGTGCTTCATACGCACAAGAAATTCGTTGCTCTTCATTAAGACTGCCGGAAAATATCTTAGGGTATAAACCATTAAAATGTGATTTTCATTTACATACAATCTTCTCCGACGGATTGGTATGGCCCTCGGTAAGAGTAGATGAAGCATTAGCAGAAGGTCTAGATGCAATAGCAATTACAGATCACCTGGAGTACAGGCCACATATGAAGAATATGGGAACCGACAACTTATCCCATTCTTTTGGCTATGAGTTTGCAAAGAAAGCTGCCGATGCAGCTGGTATAATTCTTATTCCGGGAATTGAGATTACCAAAGAGGCTCCTCCGGGACACTTCAACGCCATTTTTATTAAAGATGCCAATAAATTCAACAATTGCTACAACAAAGAGAATCCACGTGATGGCAGGTTTATAAGGAAAGCACTTACCGAAGCCAGAGATCAGGGGGCGTTTATTTTCTGGAACCATCCATGGTTTCAGATTCGTATGAATAAATCGATTTGGTTTCCTATTATTGACTCTTTGTATAATGAGGGTTATATAGACGGTGTTGAGGTTGTAAACGCAACTAAGTACGATCCTGTAATTTTAAGCTGGGTACAATCAAAATCACTTACAAATATTGCCAACACAGATCTTCACACACCATCGGGGTACAATAACGGAAGGTATAGAACCATGACTATTGTTTTTGCGAAAGAGAAGAGCGCAGAATCAATAAGGGAGGCGCTAGAAGAGAGACGTACCGTATCTTATTGTAACGAAATGCTGATTGGCGATAAAATTTTCCTGGAAGAGATATTTAAGAAGTCTATCCAGGTCTCTTTTCAATCATTTATAGACAAAAACGGGATGTTAGTGTTAAAAAATTCATCATCGTTAAAGTTCGATGTCAAGATAGAAAAATGTGAAAATGCAAAATTATCGACATATACCGGTGGTCTAACCATCCCGGCAAACGGTGAAACCGCCGTTAAGGTCACATTTAATGATAATTATGATAAAAATAAAGGATTGAAAGTTGAAATCTCTGTTTTGAATCTTGAAGTTGAACCAAGCACTCCGCTTAAAACGACTATAAATATACTGTAGAGAGAAGGACTCCGTTGAAGTTTCCGATCTGCCAGTTGTTTTCACAACTATCATATAATGAACGATATACAAATGAATTTTCTAAGGGTTTTGCAGAAAATTCATTTGTAATATGTTAATAAACAGGCTTTTATTAAAACAACTGGCAGATCGTACTAAAGTTTATGTGAGAATTACCAAATTAAGAGATAGTTACCACTTACTGCGGCGGAGTTTTACTCAAATGCTGCCGAAATATAGATATGCAGATTAGCATCCTGCGATCCTTCGACAACAAGTCCTTGTTTGGATAATATTTGGACTCCTTTTTGTCTCGACTTAATGCTTAACATAAAGATATTCAAAGGTTGGAATTCAATTATTTCAGATTTACGAGACAGTGTTTAGGAAATCCTCGAATAGAAATCCTAATTATATGTTATTATCTCGGACATATTTGGTTTTGTTAGCGGTTCTAGGAGAAAGTTTCTCTCATTCTCCTGTTTATAAAAAGGTCAAGCCTATCTTTCTATTCAAGCCTTTCTCAAATATCCGGATCAAAGTTGAAAGCTGAATGTTTCCTTTTCCATTTTCAACCTTTGAAATATAACTTTTCTTTGTACCAGCTCTCAATGCCAATTCTTCCTGTGTTAAATTAGCCTGTAGTCTTGCCGCTTTCAACATCTCGCTCACGATGAACATTTGAGAACGTTCTTCATACTCATTGCGACTTTCGGTTCCCAATTTGCCGTGTTCAAGTTCTATCAAATCATCAAAATTCGTTATGTTCTTGTAATCCATTATTTTCTGTTGTTTTTAGTTTGAAAATACTCAGTCTTTAATCGCATGGCTCGTTCAATTTCTATTTTTGGTGTTTTCTGTGTTTGTTCTTGCCATACTTAAATGTTATCTACAAAGAGAACAATAATATTTTCAAAGTTATCTCAAGAATGAACTTTATATTTCGTGGATATGAATTGAGAGGAGATATGCTTATGTTGCTTCGCTTATATTAGTTTTTTGTAATACCTGTTTCGTTGTTTAAACATGTTGTCGAAATAATCAATTTTCACATCACGGTAATCAAAAATTACCGGAGGCTTTCCTGACCGTTGAATGCGGCCAATGTATTGAACTAATTTGCCTTCAAAAGCAAATGGATAAACTATAAAAAGACATTCTAAGTTATCAATATCGACGCCTTCCCCAAAATATTGGCCTGTAGAAATTACTATTTTATAGTGTCCCTGTATTAACTGATCCAGTTTACTTTTGCGGCTTCTTTCAGAATCATCACCATGTATGGTTATGGTTTCGAATTTATCTTTAAGGTAAAGGTTTAATATATCTACATGGGCTTTTCGCTCAGTTAATACTAAAATTGTTTTAAACCTATCAGCGTTTTTCTCGATATCTTCTATTATCAGAGAATTTCGCTGGGTATCATGTATCAGAATACGGGAAATAGTTTCATATTTATCAATTTTGTAATCGAATGGGGCATAAAGAGCGGTTTCTCTGATGTTGATTTCTGCCTTAGACTTACTTTGTTGAATTTGTCTCTGTTGTTCATCGTGATACAAGATATTTCCAATGTATAAGTATATAAGTTTTTCATCATTGTTTTTGCGTTTAGGTGTAGCGGTTAAACCATACAAATAAAATGAGTTGAAGTTAACAATTGCTTCTCTGAATGATTTAGCAGGGATATGATGGCATTCATCAACGATTATTGTTCCAAAGCTGTTCGCAATTTTGTCGATTTCATCGCTTCGTGTAAGCGATTGAATCATAGCTACTGTAATTTTGTTACCAACAGTAAACTTTTGATTACCAATTTGGCCTATCTCTTTTTTGGGAATTTTCAGGAAGCTTTGAATTCTGTCTATCCACTGGTCGAATAATTGCTTTCGATGGACAATGATTAATGCAGGTTGTTTTTTTTCTGCAATAATCTCAAGCCCTATAATCGTTTTACCGGAACCAGGAGGCGACACAATTACACCAAAATCTTTGTCTGAAATCTTTTGGATAGCCAACATCTGATGGGGTAATAACTTTATTTCCGATTCAAAATCAATGGGGTCAAGCTTTTTCCTTTTATCAATTATTTTAAAATAGATTCTTTCCTGCTTGCAGAAATTTATAATGTTTGCAACAAACCCTCTGGGAATTATGACTTCTTCCTGGGTTTCTTCAATCAATCGGTAATATTTTTCGATGTTAAATGTTGATTTGCCCAAATTCTTCATAACTAAATAATCAGAATTGAGAAAATTCAGGTTATCCCGGAGAAATGAAATAAGCTTTTTATTTAGCTGTAACCGTCTCAGATAAACTTGATTGCTGATTTCAATTTCAAATTCAGCCTGGGAATCGGATAGAATATTTGATATTATAGAATCCTGCGGCGTTTGATAGAAAAAGCGTTCATAGAGGCAAAGAAATTTACTCTTTGAAAGTCTTTTAAAATCTGCAATCGCCTCAAATTGATTATCTATTGGTTCAAAGGTATCGGGATTAAGAAATAAGGAATTACCATTTGGAACAGCTTTTCCATTTAACGGTAAAGCAATAAGGTTGCCAAGCCCTTTGCCTGAATGAGAATCCTGATTTGGAAACAACCTGTCAAAACTTGGCTCTTTTTCGAAATGTGAAACAATTGTTGCCTCACGCAAAAGCTCAAACATTAATTTGCGAGTTTGTTCGGCAGGAAGATTTTCTTCAAAGAAGATCCACACATGTCCCCCGTTTCCCGAACGAGACCGTTCTATGTAAGCAGGAATTTCAAAATTCTTGCAGGTGGAATAAAGCTTTCGAATAGATTTCTGCCAATTTTCATCGTCGAAGTCAGCTGCAATAAAATGTGAGGTATTATCTTCCAAAAGAGGATAAATACCAACTGTTTCTTTTCCGGATATGTGGTTTAAAATTGCCTCCGAGCTAAAAGGTAAATATTCTTTTTTGTTGTAATCTTTAAATGTTCCGCCACTTGCTTTGTGTTTGTTGTAATCGCTCCAGTCCACTTTATATGCTGGCATATAACCGCTTTTCCCGTCTTTCTCCCAACGAATGGCATAAACATCCTGTCTGCCGTTAAAGAAAGATTTAAAAAGGGTTATTTGTTTATTTGTAGGATCCATGAACTTTCCTAAAAGCTTATTTTTTGAGTTTTTTTATTTCATCATTCAGATTTTCGAGTGCTTTCAAATCTTCTGCAGTAAGTCTTTCTTTAGAATATTTTTCATATTCGCTTTCAGCTATTTGTATAGCCAGTTCATGCGAAATTTTCCCGGCATGTTCCAGGATATCGTTTTCGTTTATGGTGAGTATGTCGTTCAGCTTTTTAATCCAGTCAGCCATATACATCACTTTTTTCTGGCGAGCCTGGTTTTCTGCAAAAGCAAGAAACTGCTCTACCAACAGATTTAGTTGGCTCAATTCACTTTCGTTAAGATAGTTTTTGGCAATACCTACATCCGTTTTTCTGATTTTGGAACCTTGCCACGATGTTAAACCCATATTCTTTTCGGACGCAATGGCCCTTTGGGTAATCAATTCGGCGGCTGTATGCTGATGGATAGCCCAATGCAGTTTGTTCTGGATTGTGGCAAAAAAGTCTTTTGCCTGGCTGGTTTTGGCATCGTAATCGATACTTAAGGTGAAAATATCTTTTACTTTTTGGTAGAAAATTCGCTCAGAACTGCGAATGTCACGGATACGTTCAACTAGTTCGTCGAAATAGCGGATTTGTCCGGCAGCCTTCAGACGATCGTCATCCATTGTAAAACCTTTAACGATGTATTCTTTGAGTCGTTGAGTTGCCCATATCCGAAATTGCGTGCCTCGATGTGACTTAACCCGGTAACCAACAGAAATTATTACATCGAGGTTATAGAATTTCTGATTGCGTTCTACATGTCTGTTTCCTTCCTTTTGAACTTGTAAGAAATCCTTACAAGTTGAGATCTCCTCTAATTCGCCTTCTTCAAATATGTTTTTGAGGTGTATCGTTATATTCTGTGTAGTTGTTTGAAAAAGCTCAGCCATAAGCTTCTGTGTCAACCACACGGTTTCATTTTCCAAACGCACATCAATTTTAGTGATGCCGTCTTCGGTTTGATACAGTAGAATTGAACTATTGCTTTCCATAAAATTAGCTTGGTTAAATCTTGAATTAATATTCAAATATAACTATTTGTCATCTTCCTGACATCAGGAAAACGATCGGCTATTGAATCAATTGTTTGTACCTGGTCTGATATGCCAGAAGATAACTGCGTTTAAAGCAGTCGTTAAGGTAGGAGGCGTTAATCAGTGCGGTAACCTTTTCTGAATTTGAGAGTAGATTGCTGAAAATTGTTTCTGTTTGGCCCTTACTTAAGCCTGCAAGTGAGGCGAGTATTTGGAATTGTTCCCGTATGTTTCCTTTAGCCAGATTTTTGGGCAGAAGTCCGTCCTCCAGGGCAAAATCAGAATCTTCTATGTGGATTCGGGAATTCAGCAGATCATAGGCCGGGCTTAACCGGAAATCGCCCAGAGGTGTTTCCAGTATGGAGAAATTTTTAAAATGAGCATCACCATTCGAAAACAGATAGTTAAAGACGATGAGCTTAAAAAGCTTTGGAGCTTCCAGCTTGTATGCCGGCAAAAACTTTTTCATAATGTCGAAAAGCTCAGAATAATTGCCGATATATTTATAGTGTTCACCATGAGTCTGAGGAGTCCTGCCCGCCAACGAAGCAAAATCCTCCGAGGCCCACTTGCTGCCATCCTCTTTTATGTCAAACCTCTTAGTTATATAAGCCGGCTGGCCACTCTTAAAGAATATCAAAGCATTTTCAGCAGTTTCAATACCGAATACCTGTCGGGCAATCTGCATAGTCAAATGCTCATTGGCCGGCATCTGGTCAGGATTTTTGCCAATATTCGGGATAGGCTTTAATATATATGACCCTTGCTCACCCTCATTAGTTAAACGAAGCTTGTTCTTCTCAAGCAAAACCGAATATTTTTTCTGAACCCCGGAGATTGACATCAGCATACGATTTCCCAAAAACAGCTTATCGCTGGCATCGTTTGTAGCCGAAGAGTCATACGGCAGCAGATGATTCACTTTCCGACCGTTAAACACCCGATTAAGGCAAGTCCTGCTATAGGAGTCATACCCAGCAGCCAAAGTCCCCGGACAGTATTTTATTTCCGGTGTACTCATACAGATCCCTCCATTTTCATAACAGTTACGGCTCCAATAGTGTCGACCCGGGCCGTGGCAAGCAACAACCCAAAATAATCATTGCTGTCGATACGCATTTGCCTGCAAACAACCTGCTTGTTTGATCCCTCCGTCAGCATATTGAAAAAGAATGGAAAAAGATGAGCAGAATGATGCTCCTGCACACTTTTGGGCAAAGTCAAGCTGATGGACGGTCTCCCCGAATCTGCCATCCACAAGTCACCATACCTGAAGGTGAAAGAACCATCATCATGCTGAACAAGCACGCCAGCCACTTCTCCCTTATATAATATTTTAGCCAGTCTCATGGATTATGCCTGCATCATTGATTACTGAGACTCTTTACCTTCATGCTGATCTCCATCCCCAGCACATCGGCCAGTTTCTGCAAAGTCAGCAGCGTAGGATTGCCCTTACCGCTTTCAAATTGTTTAAGCGTACGCAGCCCGACACCCGAAAGCTCCGCCAGAGTCGCCTGCGTAACATTAAGCATCTCCCTGCGCTCCTTAATAGTCTTAATTAAATCGTCTAAGTGCATTTTATGGCTCTTTTGGATGCAAATATAAGTAAATAATTGAAAAAACAAACAAAAAGGGCGGGATGATGCACTAATAGGGGGGTATTGGTTGTAGGGTTGTAGGAATTGTTCAACTACTTTTTTGCACTCCGAACAAATTTAGACCATATTCTCCACTCGGAGAAAATGGTCATTTGGCTCTTGATCTGAATCTTGTCTGCTAACTTTGCCTTTCTCTATTACTTAATTAAATTATCCCAGTTTAAATAATTTAATACCGTGAATTGTTCTCTAGTGCTCCAGTCAATTTTTAATGGGTTGATTTATAAATACTAATTTCTGCTTTTGTGTCTTCGTCATTTTTTATAATGAAATCTGTTAAATTGTTTTCAATAGTAGTATGAACAGAGTTGTCAGTAAAGATTTTTGTAAAGACGTCATTCGTGATGGAACAAAGTCGATTGACATTCAAAATAACATGGTCTTTCTCGATGTAGAATAGTTCTGCCCGAGAGTTTAGGCTTGAGTCGTAGGTTATTCCAATCTTTTGTCCCTTTGGAAAAAATCCATGCATTAGTCCATTTCTATAAATAGACCGAAGAAGTTTAAGCTCGTTGTCACTTAGAGGTTTTAGGGCATAGTCAAAAAACTGTTTTGCACTGTTTTTAAAATCTCTTTTGTAGCCGTTTGGATCAAGTAAAGACCCTAATATCTCAATGCTTGATAAGCATGTCATTGCTAGCGGAATGCTACATCGTGAAGGTTGCTCTCCATATGTAAAAAATACTGTTGTGTCTGGGTTTAGTGTCGTTCTCAATAGGTCTCTGTCGTACAAACCATTTTTTACACCCTCATGATATTCTTTTTCTCCATTGTCGGCTATTATTAAAAGGTTTGAGATGTCTTTTTTTACAGTCTCAATAAAAAACGCAAGGTATTTTCTTACCTGATAATTTATAGATGTCATGTTATTTACTTTGTTAATAAGTCGTTACTGTTTACGGAACAAGTCATAATTGCTTGCTGCTTAGCTATGTATAAAGTGGGTTTTCGAAACACTTCGCTTTCAACTGTGATCAGAGCCAATTTGGTTATTAATATTTTCTTTTATTAGGCCAATACTTAAAGACTAATTGGCGGTGATGCCAAGCAGAACTGCTGATGGATTACCCACTGAACCCTGCATTACATGTAACTTCTTAGGCAATGTGTTTACTTTATTATTCCAAGTTTTCTGCTAATTTCCATTATTTTTTCTAATTCTTTTGATTGCTTTTCTTTTATTTCAATTGGTTTTTTTGCTTTTTCCAAAAATGATTCAAATTCAGATAATGTTTTTTCATCACCAATTATAAATTTTTCAGCATTATTATATTGCTCAAAGTTATTTGTCATCATTTCTGTATATGCCAAGGTTCCTTTGTGGAATATTCTTGAAATATATCCGGGCTCTGCAAGACAATCATTGGGATAAAGCGTCAGCTTATATTTACTATTCAAAGGCATTGAAATGATATTTTCCGGATTGAAAGGAGCAAATAAGCGAGAATTAAAATTATAGAGAGCAATCGGATTATCAGATGTAACAAATGAAAAATTTTCGTCTTCAAGTTTAATTACACTGATTGTATTTGATTTTCTTAATTCAATTAATTTAAGTGCTACTTTTAATTGAGTTATAATACTTTCTCCTTTTTCCTTTTGTGCTATCTCTTTTACAATTTCTTCCAGTTTTCGTCCTTTAAAATTTACTTTTTCACCTTCAAATAAAAAGTAATCTTTACCTATCTGTTCTGCCACTTGAATTCCTTTTTCAAAAACTCTTTTGATAAAGTCATTATGAGTAGTTAACCATTTTGTTACTCGATAAAGTAAGGTAATAGCAGTTGAAATAATTAATTCCTTTTGAGCAACTGTTATTTCACGTATTTTATCGTTAATTAATAATTCATAAATTTCAATATATTTTTGCTCAATTTCGGTGTTATAAAAATTTTCTATTAACTGTCTTTCTTTTTCTGAATATCCTTCTAATGTGTAAAGATTTGTTTGGACGCAAATTTTTGAAGTACTCACAGGAAAAGGATTTTGTAGCCTATTCTTGTCTAGCGCAAAAACCTGAAATTCATTTTCTTTTCTTTCTAATCCAAATTTTTTTAAATATGTTTCAGGAACATAATGTTGCCTTTTGGTCTCTTGTTTTTCCATATCTTTACATTTTACCTAGTGGTTGCGCTATGATTAGTTGTTGATTGCAGAGAACTTTCCTGTCGAACATCATTGCCGTTGTTGCGGCTGCGAGCTTTGTTGTCCGTACAGAAACCCCAATTGTTATATTTATATATAGTTTTTGTTTAGGTACAGGGTTTTCATTTCACAAGTTATCAAACCAACATGAATGTTTTTATTCTGTTATCTGTAAATTCGAATCTTAAACAACAACTTTCTTTCATTATCGCAATATCTTTTATTGATCCAATATTGATTTTTATCGGTTTGTTGTCTGAATTAGGAACATATAGCCTAAATTCACGTTGATGACTAAAATTTTGGTGCTTCTTAAAGGGTCCTACGTGGCCGGAATATTCATTAGGATAATAGTCTACTGGTTTAAATATTATATCCTTATACCCTGCTTCGAATAGTGCCGTTTTGATTCTTTGAATAAATATTCCAGGACTGCTTATAACTATTAAAGATTCTCCAAAAGACTTGGTTTTAAACTCCGTTATTTCTGTTTTGTCCAGTAAGTCTTTTGTATAAATTCCACTTAAACAATAGATATTGCCTTTGTCATTACTATCAATAATTAAAACACCGTCTTTACCATTGAGTGAAACGCCATCTTTATTTATATCCTGTCCAACATCACACATTTTTATTTTTACATCTCCTAGAAACTGCCTCTCTTGAATACTGTCATATGGGTCAGAGCGATCTTGATTATTATCGCAGTCTCTAATGAAATCTACAGTGTTCATATAAATTTCTCCCTCTTCAAACAGATTCTTTATATATTCAGTTTTTCCTCGTCGGAATAATATGAAAAGAGTATTTTCTTCTATTGGAATCATTGGATGTATTGTGTTATTAACCTTGTGCAACGGTTCGGTATTTATTGCCCACGAAAAGAAGAGCCGTAATGCAATAAATACCATATTAGCAGAAGGCATTATATGTGTTAACCATAAATCTATTTTATGAGTAAATCAAAATATCTTAACGCGTTAGCTTTATAAATTAAATTCTTGTTTGAGAGAATTTCTGAAAATGAATCATTAAAACAAATTATAAAATTCTTTCTAAAAATATCAAAATCAATAGCTAAGTAACCTTCATCCTCGTTAATTACCATCAAGTCCTGTTTGCCTGAATCCAGAAAAACACCTAATGGTCTATAACTATGAGTGAATGCATTCCTAAGACCTTTTCTCAGCACATTCGCATAACTTGGAAAACTATTTGCGTAATTATATGATTGCCCGGAGACATTCCTTTTAAGATTGTAATTTGTAACAAACTTGGATGATAAAGGTTTTGAAAGTTCTGGTGATAACATTTGGTAAATTAAAATTGTATTGGCTTGTATGCTTTCTCCATTTATGTCAACTCCTAAAAGTACTTGCCCAAGCACTTCTATTCCGACACAAGTCAAAATTGAAATAGTAAATGGATTTGTACACTCCATTAAACCATTAACATAATAAGATTCAAACCTTGTCTTCAAATGCTCTATTTTTTCATTATCATCTGTTAGTATTCTAGCTTCCTTGAATGTATAACTTCCATAAAAATAGGTTTCATCCGGGGTGTGAAATAATTGTTGTGCCATTTGATAATATTTGGAGGTGGGTTCTATGCATTCCGCTAACGTAAAAGTGGTTTATACATAGTTACCCTACAAATATAGTAAAAGAGAAACAATCAACACTTGATAATCAATTATTTTTAAAGGGGTAATGTAATGATGTATAAAACATTGTTGGACGATGCCGCCTTTCTATGGGTATTCTTTCAGGAATGTTTATTCTAAAAAAGTAAGATTTTCTTTTATTCATAGGCTTTTCATGTAAATCAGCCATTAATTGTTTCATTTTCTATGTAATACGCTACGTTTCGAGCAAGGTATGCCCAATATGGTTTTGCAGGACCACATATGTTTGTTCAAACAGATCAAAAAACAAGGAACGTAAATTATTTATCCTGTTTTAAGATACAATACTGAATTCATCACAGGTCTCAACCTGCCAGATTTGTACTTGGGTAACACAAAAATAGAGGATGTTTCCAGAAAGAATTACGTTATTTTAATAACCCTCATTTGCATAAAAATTTGATTGTGTAATTGTCTGAGTGGGCATTGCAATTAGCAATTGGGCACCCGCTAAGTGAATGGAGCGTTAAAAAAAACGAGAGTGTCGACCGGTATCTAATTTGCACTAGCATACTCTCGGTCGACACCTTTGTTTTTTAGCGTAATGAACGCGAAGCGGGTAATTGCGGTGCACGGCCCACGAGGGCAATTACACAACAATTAAAAGAAATGCAAATGAGCGTTACTCACGAATAGCCTTGATCCCAGGCAACTCGATACCCTCAAGATATTCCAGCATCGCCCCACCACCAGTGGACACATAGCTCACCTTATCGGCAAAACCCATCTGCGTAACAGCAGCAACAGAGTCACCACCACCAACAAGCGTGAACACACCATGCTGAGTAACATCGGCAAGCATAGTCGCGATCCTCTTGGTACCAACAGCAAACTTCTCCATCTCAAACACACCAACAGGCCCGTTCCAGAGAATAGTCTTAGAAGCCCTCAGAACACCCTCCCACTCATTAAGAGTAGAAGGAGCAGCATCCATACCCATCCAACCATCAGGAATCTCAGAATCCAGACAAACCTTGGTATTAGCATCGGCACTGAAAGCATCGGCAATCACAACCTCACCAGAGAAATATATTTTAACGTTTTTAGCCTTAGCCTTTTCAATAATTGACAAAGCAAGAGGCATCTGATCATCCTCGCAAAGAGAACTACCAATTTTGCCACCCTGAGCCTTAACGAAAGTGTAAACCATGCCACCCGCAATAATCATATTGTCAACAACATCAAACAACTTTTCGATAATGGCAATCTTGGTAGAGATTTTGGCACCACCAAGAATAGCAGTAACAGGATGAGCAGGAGTCTTAAGAACCTTGTCGATAGCAACTATCTCGCCCTCCATAACATAACCGAACATTTTGTCATCAGGGAAGTATTTGGCAATAAGCGCAGTAGAGGCATGAGCCCTGTGAGCGGTGCCAAAAGCATCATTTATGTAACAATCGGCATAAGATGCCAGCTTTTTAGTGAAATCTTTCTGTTTCTCTTTCATGTCGGCCTTTGCTGCTTTCTTAACCTCCTCGGTAGCATCCTCGGCTAAATCACGAGGTTTTCCCTCCTCTTCAGCATAGAAGCGAAGGTTTTCAAGAAGCAGTACCTCACCCGGTTTAAGGGTTTTAGAGAGTTCAGCAGCCTCTTCGCCCATACAGTCAGGGGCAAACTTGATTTTTGTACCAAGCTTCTCTTCGATTGCAGGGATAATATGTTTGAGTGAGTATTTACCGGTTGGACCCTTAGGCCTGCCAAGGTGCGACATTATAATAAGCGAACCGCCACCTGCAAGAACCTTTTTAAGTGTTGGAATTGCTGCACGGATACGGGTGTCGTCAGTAATCTGAAATGACTCATTCAGTGGAACATTAAAGTCTACACGGACAATTGCTCTTTTGCCGGAGAAATCGTAATTATCAATCTTTTGCATAAGGAAAAGTGTTAAGTTGGTACTATTTTGTCGAGGCAAATTTAGAAATAATCTGATTAAAATTACTAACTTCGGCCCGATATAAATGGTATAGATTAAGAATTAATAGATATGTTGCTGGAGTACCCTGTTAAATGGAACGATTACGAATTGATAGATTCGGGTGATTTTGAAAAACTCGAACGGTTTGGCGGGTATTATCTTATAAGACCGGAACCGAAAGCATTGTGGGGCAGGACGTTGTCTACAAAGGAGTGGATGAGCATGGCGCACACACGGTTTACCACCGGCGCCGGTTTCGGAAGCTCGGGCAAGGAGGATTCGGGTACATGGCACATGCTCAAGAAGATGGATGAACAATGGTTGATCGCATATAACCGCGCAGAGTTTTCATTCAAGTTGCGCCTCGGACTTACTGCCTTTAAACATGTGGGAGTATTTCCCGAGCAAGCTCCTAACTGGGACTATATCTATGCCAAGACAAGGGAGGTAGGAAACGCCAATCCCGGGTCGAAACCAAAAATCCTGAACCTTTTTGCATACACCGGCGCCGCAAGTCTCGCAGCTAATTGCGGTGGAGGCGACGTTACGCATCTGGACTCTGTTAAGCAGGTGGTGAACTGGGCAAGGGTCAATATGGAGATAAGCAAGCTTGACAATATCCGTTGGGTTATAGAGGATGCTCTTAAGTTCGTTAAGAGGGAGGCCCGCAGAGGCAACATTTATCAGGGAATCATACTTGACCCACCGGCTTACGGACACGGGCCTGACGGTGAGAGGTGGAAACTGGACGAGCTGTTGTTTGAACTCTTGAGAGAGGTCGCGTCTATACTTGCTCCCAAAGACAGCTATGTTGTGCTGAATCTCTACTCAAACGGCTACTCTGCTGTGTTGGCCGACACTCTTATAAAGACAGCCTTCAGACTCAACGGAACGGCAAAAAAGGGAGACGGATCGGACAAAAAGAACTTTGAGCTGACATACGGAGAGCTTGTGTTGCAGGATAAATTTGAAAAAGCATTACCATTAAGTGTTTTCACACGTTTAAAAAGATAATCTATGAACAATCTTCTGTCCATAACCTGGGGCCCGTCACCTGAACTTTTTTCTTTGGGACCAATCCACATAAGATATTACGGCATTCTATTCGTGTCGGGATTCATAATCGGCTTTTACATTTTCCTTTGGTTCTTCAAAAGGGAGAAACTTCCGACAGATATTCTGGATGTGTTGCTATATACACTGCTGGGGTCGGCAGTGATTGGTGCGAGAATTGGCCATTGCTTCTTTTACGAGCCTGAGTACTACCTTGCCCATCCGCTTGAAATCTTGATGACTTGGCGCGGCGGTCTCGCCAGCCACGGTGGAGCCATTGCCATTCTGATAGGGATTTGGTGGTACGTTAAGAAGTACGGCAAAAAGTACAACTTCGACTTCTGGTGGCTGATGGACAGGATTGGTATTCCGACAGCTCTTGCCGGTGCCCTCATAAGGCTGGGCAACCTCATGAATTCCGAAATTTACGGCAACCCTACTGACTTGCCATGGGGCTTCATCTTCACACTAAGAGGTGAAACGGTTGCCAAACACCCTACGCAGCTGTACGAATCTCTCTCCTATCTGCTTGTTTTTGTTATCCTTATGATTATGTATTACAAGTTCCTTCCAAGACTTAAAAGAGGAACCCTGTTCGGCATCTTTTTGATCGGCCTCTTCGCGGCCCGTTTCTTCATCGAATTTGTAAAGGAGCCTCAGGTTGCATTTGAGCAGGGAATGACACTGAACATGGGTCAGATCCTTAGCATACCTTTCATATTGGGTGGAGCGGTACTAGTCGTTTACAGCGTTCTAAAAGGAAAGCCGGCCATGATCGAGCCGGATGTTAAGGCAACAAAGCAGGGTGTTGGACAAAAAAAGTAATCTAAAATAATATTAGCAAATTACTCTGCTAAAGCCGTTAGCAATTATTAGATAGTCTGCTAGTTGTGTATTTGTCTGGTTTTCAGACTATTTCGTAAGTGTTTGCAAATCATGCAAGTGCTACCCCCTCTGCCAGAGTAATTAGTAAACACCTAATCTGCAGCTGATTATAAAACCATGTGGAGGCAAATCTTGCCGACACATACCTTCTTGAGCTCTTTGAATCCTCCTCAATACAAATTTTCAACGTAGGTTTTATTGCCAGTTGTTTTAACATATTTCTCATTTTAAGGCACATGTAAAATATAATCGATCAAAATTCCGAGAAAATAATTTTATAAACAGCTGATAAACAGCAATATCTTATTTTAACTGGCAAAGTACGTGGAAAACTTCAACAGATCGTACAAGGATCCCTGCACAAGACATCAAACTGTGCCAAAGTGTCAAAACAAAAAATAAAAATTTTTCAGAAACAAAATTAATCGAAAATATCTGTTTACCTACAGATAATGTGGCACTTAACCATGTGGGCAAAAACTTCCTTGAAGTTTTTTGTAAGTTCCACATATATAGGCGTATATAAAAATTTTTTCATAAAAATCTCTTTGGTATATTTTTATAATCCCGTGTGTGATAGCTAAATATGAAAAACTTCAAGGAAGTTTTTTCTGTTATCTGATTGTCTGATAACTGCCAAAGGCTTTGGCAGAGAGTACTTTTGGTTTTGTTGTGTGCTAATAATTAAGTAGTTATCAGAAAGTGCAGCGCAGTTAAGCCCTGCGGCGCAGCTAGGCCCGGTCGCTCTCTCGTCTGAGATCGTTCTCCTTTATTGTGTGACGCTTGTCGTACTCGCGCTTCCCTTTGGCAAGGGATATGTTCAGCTTTGCAAAGCCATTTTCGGCAATAAAGAGTCGGGTGGCTACAATTGTGAGCCCTTTTTCGCGGGATCCTCTGTGGAGCCGGTTCAGTTCGCGTTTTGAAAGAAGCAGCTTGCGGTCCCTTTTAGGGTCGTGCTGATTGAATGAGCCCCACCAGTAGTCGGCAATATGCATGTTTTTCACATATAGCTCCCTGTTGGCAAAATAGCAGTAAGCGTCTGCAATAGAGGCTTTTCCCGCACGTATCGACTTTATCTCTGTTCCTGATAAAACTATACCGGCAGTGAAGCTCTCTATGAATTCGTATTCGAAAGAGGCCTTCTTGTTTTTAATCTCTATTTTACTTTTTGCTTTTGGCATGGGAGTGCAAAAATAGTGTAAATTTGTGGAATGAACCACGATTTGATCTGTATATTGGGGCCGACGGCCTCGGGAAAGACTAAATATGCTGTTAGATTGGCACTTGAGACAGGTGGCGAGATTATCTCTGCCGACTCGAGGCAGATTTACCGCGGGATGGATATTGGCACGGGTAAGGATCTGTCGGAGTACACAGTGAATGGTGTTCAGGTACCTTATCATCTGATAGATATTGCCGATGCCGGAGAGAAGTACAATCTCTTCCAGTTTCAGAAGGATTTTGAACGAGTTTACAACGACATCAAGTCGCGGGGCAAGCTGCCTATCCTGTGCGGGGGTACGGGCCTGTATATCGATGCCGTAACAAGGGGATACTCTTTGGCGGAGGTTCCGGAGAACCCGGAGTTGAGGGCAGAGCTGGAGAAGCTGTCGATGGAGGAGCTGTCGGGCAGGTTGGAGGGGATGAAGAAGATGCACAACAAATCTGACATTGATAGTAAAAAGAGGGTGATAAGGGCTCTGGAGATTGAGATTTACCGACAGAATTCTCCGGTTGAATATGTGCAGACAGATCCCATAAATACGAAATTTATAGGAATTTCTGTGAGCAGGGAGGAGCGGATCGCTAGAATAGACAAACGTCTCAGAGAGAGACTGGAGGGGGGCATGATTGAGGAGGTACAAAGGTTACTTGACTCGGGAATTTCGCCGGAAGACTTGATTTATTACGGACTGGAGTATAAATTTGTAACTCTGTTTATATTGGGCAGGCTTACATACGAGCAGATGGAGAGGCAGCTTGCAGTTGCTATACATCAGTTTGCAAAGCGTCAGATGACCTGGTTCAGGGGGATGGAGCGACGGGGGGTGAATATTGAGTGGGTGTAGAGATGTAATGGCAATATAAACAAACAATTGCAGTAGAAACTTAACTTAAATAATATGATAACTTTTGTTGTAGCTGTTCTGCTTCTTATTGGGGCTTACTTTACCTATGGAAAATTTGTTGAGAAGTTTTTTGGCGCCTCATCGGCAATACCGACTCCTGTAAAAAGACTTGCCGACGGTGTGGATTATGTAGAACTGAAACCCTGGAGGATATTCATTATCCAGTTCCTGAACATTGCGGGACTTGGGCCTATCTTTGGTGCAATAATGGGTGCGGCATACGGTCCGATGGCATATATATGGATTGTGGTGGGTTGCATTTTCATGGGTGCTTCGCATGACTACTTCTCCGGAATGCTCTCTATAAGAAATGACGGCAAGAGCCTGCCGGACATGGTTGGTAAGTATCTGGGGAGTAATATAAAGAAGGCAATGGTTATAATCACCGCTTTTCTGCTGATGGCAGTGGGTGTGGCATTTGTAAACGGGCCTGCAAATCTTATGGCTGTCCTTACGGGAATGAAGATGATGTATTGGCTTTACATAATCTTTGTTTATTATATCCTCGCTACGTTGTTGCCGATAGACAAGATCATTGGCAGAATATATCCGCTTTTTGGAGGTATCCTTTTGTTTATGGCGGTTGCTATAGGAGGGGCATTGATATTCAAGGTTTTCAACGGAACCATTACAATGACTGAACTCTCTCTGGACTCTTTCAGAAACATGCATTCCAACCCGGGTGTTAATGTGCTTTTCCCAATGATGTTCGTTGTGATCTCATGTGGAGCAATCTCCGGATTCCACGCAACTCAGTCGCCGATGATGGCCAGATGTATGACCGACGAGAAGTATGGCCGTCCCTCATTTTACGGAGCCATGATTGCCGAAGGTATTGTTGCTCTCGTTTGGGCAACTGCTGCCATCTCATATTTTGGAGGAGCAGATGGTCTGAACATTGCTGCAGATGGTGGCAAGACTCCTGCTATAATTGTTAATGAAATCTGCAACTCGTGGCTTGGCAGGGCAGGGGCAATAATTGCAATTCTTGGAGTTGTGGTGTGTCCCATCACATCCGGCGACACTGCATTCCGTGGATTGAGGCTTCTTTTGGCCGACGCCTTCAAATATCAGCAAAAACCGATAAAAAACAGATTAATTCTGGCTATTCCTATGTTTGTTGTTGCTTATTTGTTATGTAACCTGGACTTCTCTACAATATGGAAATATGTGGGAATAATAAATCAGGTTCTTGCGACTATTGTTTTATGGACAGCTGCTGCCTATGCGGTTACCGTTAAAAAACCACACTGGATATTGTCTGTTCCTGCAACCTTCCTTACAATGATATGTGTGTCGTATTTCTTTATTGCCCCATACAAAGCCGGCGGGTTGAGTCTGGATCCAATGATAGGGTACATTGTAGGAATTATTGTTGCCATATCTGTATTGATTATATTTTTAAACAGAAAGAAGAAATGAAAAAAAGCTATCTACTGATTCTTTTGCCCCTTTTTGCGATGTGCCTTTGTAATGCTGTCAGTGGGCAGAGTACTGGTAAAATGAAATATACCGATGCCAGGGAGCTTATGCTTCTGGGAAAGGGTTTTGATGTTACCGAGTCGTATTACAGCAGGTTGCCTTTGAGTGGCAAGGACGGTTTCCGAAAGGAGCTCTGGAGCCTTGCTAAGAACTCTGCCGGCCTTGCCGTGAGGTTCTCTTCTAACAGTACCTCTATTGCTGTCCGTTGGACGGTCATGACAAATATGTCTATGAACCACATGGCTGCAACCGGCATAAAGGGTGTCGACCTCTATGCGTTGGAAAATGGAAAGTGGTATTTTGTAGGTACCGCAAGGCCCACAGATAAGGAGAACAATGCAGTCGTTATCAAGAATATGACTGCCAAACAACGGGAGTATATTGCTTATCTTCCGCTTTATGATGGTACCGAGAGTCTCTCTTTTGGGGTGGATTCACTGGCTACAATAGGACTGCCTCAGGAGAGGGTTTTATTGAAAAGTGACGACGGGGGTGCCATTCTGTTTTACGGAACAAGCATTACACAGGGTGGATGTGCATCGCGTCCGGGTATGGCCTACACTGCTATCCTGGGGAGGATGTTGCAGAGGGAGACCATAAACCTGGGGTTCTCCGGTAACGGACGGATGGACAAATCTATGGCCGAGGCTATCTGTAAGGTAAGTGCCCAAACGGTTGTTCTTGATTGTCTGCCAAACACAAATGCTCAGATTGTAAGGGACAGCGCGTACAATTTCATCCGCATGATTCTTGATGCAAAACCCGGAGTTAAAATCTATATGGTGGAGAACCCCATCTTCCCCACTTTGAAGTTCGATCAGAAAACTGCTGCCGAACTCAGCGAAGAGAACATCGAGTGGCTAACTGTCTATCAGAAGCTTAAAAAAGAGAAGTTCCGCAATGTTTACTTCATTCCCGGAGCAAAGCTCGCCGGTTGTGACGGTGAGGGCACCGTTGACGGCGTTCACATGACCGACCTTGGATTCTTGAGGTACGCAGAGGAGTTTGCGAAACGGCTCGTGGCACGATAAGTGGTATTTATCACACTATAAGCCATATACACAAAACGCTTCAAATAACTACTTTGGCTAACGTGGTCATTTGTAATAAAATACCACATATCGCGCCACGAGCTAGATACCCCGGTACTGAAACACCCGCAGGTCGAACTGTTCAACTATGGCCATTACGTGGTCGAAGATGTCGGACTGTACATTCTCGTAGTAGACCCAATCCTTTACGAGGGTAAAGAAGTAGAGTTCAAGGGCGATGCCCTTTTCTGTGGGTTGCAGTTGGCGGACCATGCAGGTCATTTCGTGGTTGACTTCAGGATGATGTTCCAGGTAGGTCTGTATGTATGCGCGGAACACCCCGATGTTTGTCTGGCGGCGACCGTTCACCAGAACGGTGTTGTCGGTTTCGTTTTCGCTGTTGAACTTCTGAATCTCTTTTTCGGTCTCTTCTATGTACTCTTTAAGGTACTTGATTTTACGGAAGCGTTCTAACATCTCAGGTGTACAGAAGCCTATGCTGGTCATGTCTAGTATTATAGAGCGCTTGATCCGCCGTCCGCCGGACTCCTGCATTCCGCGCCAGTTCTGGAACGATTCACTCACAAGTGCATATGGGGGAACTGTAGTTATGGTGTTGTCGAAGTTGCGGACCTTGACAGAGTAGAGGCTCACTTCTTCCACATTGCCGTCGGCTCCGTATTTGGGAACAGTTATCCAGTCGCCCTGACGAAGCATGTCATTTGAAGAGAGTTGCCAACCTGCCACGAATCCGAGGATTGTGTCCTTGAAAACCAGAATCAGAATTGCCATTGATGCGCCCAACCCTGCAAAAAGAGCTGTGAAAGAGGTGTTTAAAAGAATACTTAACAGAGAGACAGCTCCTACAAAGTAGGCAATTACGGCCACTATCTGGAAGATTATCTGGATGGGCTTGTTGGAGTAATCTTCGGATTGCGAATATATTTTGGTCATCGCTTTTGTTGCTGCATGAATTGCGCGAATGATTGCATAGACTATATATATGAGAGCGCCCTTCTCAAAAATTGTCACCCAAAATAGTGACTTGAGGGCTATTGGAGCACACAGATAGAATACTATGCCGGGGAAAATATGAGCAAGAAACTTGAAGACCTTGAATTCTACAAAAATGTCGTCCCAGATAGCGGTCGTGAATTTTGACACATGCCCCATTACCCGGTGAAGTATGAATCTTGAAATGAGATCGACTCCGTATGCGAGTAAAAAAAGAAGCGTCATGCTTATGATTTCGTCGAGCCAGCCGGCTACTACCGAAGAGACTCCCCAGTCGACCAGCATCTGGTATATTCCGTCAACCACCCCAAAGAGAGCCGTTGCCCGCGTTGTTATTGCATTCTCTATCATTTTCCGGTATCTGTTTTAATCAGGTATAATTTGATTGCAAAGATATGAAAAAACCGATGTGTAAAATTGGGGTTATATTTTGGCAGATATAAATTCCCTATTTTACAATAGCCACGATACCCTTCTCGTGGAATATCTCTACACACTTCTCAATTGTCTGGTCGGTTGGGCGGGCCATTGGTATGTTGCCGGGGTTGTAGATTGTACCCAGCCGGGTGTGCTTTCCGGTGGCGATGTCGTGATAGGGAAGGAGCTCGACGGTGCGTTTTTTATGCCCGGGCAGGGAGGAGAGGAATATGGCGGTGGCTTTGATGTTCTTTTCGTCGGCATTTATCCCCTCAATAAGCGGAATACGGGGGATAAATTCAAACCCCTCTGCTGCAAGCATCCGTATGTTGGATAATATGAGCTCGTTGCTCTCTCCGGTATATTTTTTATGCAGAACCGGGTCCATCAGCTTTATGTCTGCAAGTATGAGCTCACAGTTTGAGGCGACCTCTCTTACTATGGCTTCAGTGGCATAGAGAGAGGTGTCCACTGCACGGTGGATGCCCCGCTTTCCGCATTTGTCGAGCAGTTCAAGCAACAGCTTTCTGTGCAAAAGGGGTTCTCCTCCACAAAATGTAACTCCTCCGTCGGACTGGTCAAAAACGAAACTCTCTCTTTCGATATCCTTCATTATTTCGTCTGTTGTCATTTCTCGGCCAGATATCTCCAGAGCATTTGCGGGGCAAGCCTCTGTACAGGTTCCACAATCTGTGCAGAGAGTTGCGTCGGTGGAGATCTCCTCCGATGTCATGGCCAGTGCCGTATTGGGGCAAACACTCACGCACGTCCGGCAACTGAGGCACTTCTGCTTATTATACAGTTTCTCCTTAGTGCTTTTTATCCCTTCCGGATTGTGGCACCAGATGCAGGATAGCGGGCAGCCTTTGAAAAAGATTGTGAGACGGATCCCGGGACCGTCGTTTATTGAGTAGCGCTTTATGTCGAAAATAAGGCTCATGGTTATAAATATTAAAATTGACCGTTCTCTGTTCTGGAGATTATCTCTTCCTGAAGGTCGCTGTTCATATGATTAAAGTAGTCGCTGTAACCAGCCATCCGTACGAGCAGGTCGCGATACTCTTCGGGCCGCTTGCGGGCGTCGCGCAGGGTGGCGGAGTCCACAATGTTAAACTGTACATGATGGCCGTTAAGCGAAAAGTAGCTGCGGATAAGGGATCCCAGTTTGGAGAGGTCACTCTCCGATTTTACCAGTGAAGGGAGGAATCGAAGGTTGAGAAGGGTTCCTCCCGATTTTATCTGGTCGAGCTTTCCCAGAGATCGGATTACGCAAGTGGGGCCATGTGTATCTGCTCCCTGCGAGGGAGATGTGCCGTCGGAGATCGCCCGTCCTGCTCTCCTGCCGTTTGGGGTAGCTCCTGTCACCTTCCCAAAGTATACGTGGCAGGTTGTGGAGAGCATGTTCATGTGGAAGCACTCCCCTTTGGTATTTGGCTTTCCGTCTATGGCAGCGAAGAGGTCATCATATACTCTGACGGCTATTGAATCGGCATAGTCGTTGTCGTTTCCGTAGAAGGGGGTCTTGTTTATTATTGTCTGCCTGAGTATCTCTTCGCCTTCAAAGTTGTTTTCAATGGCGCCCAATAAACGCTCCATTGTAAAGCTCCCTTTTTCAAAAATGTGCAATTTAATGGCAGAAAGCGAGTCTGTGACTGTTCCTAGCCCGGTGCACTGAATGTAGTTTGTATTGTAACGAGGCCCGCCGTTGTAGTAGTCTCTCCCTTTGGTAATGCAATCCTCTGTAACTACCGACAGGAATGTGGCCGGGGCATATTTCGCGAACATTCTGTCGATGTAGTTGCTTACCCTTATCTTGAGGTCCACAATGTAATTCAACTGTCTGATAAATGCCTCGTAAAGCTCTTCGAAGTTTTTAAATTCCAGCGGATTGCCTGTTTTTATGCCGACGAATAGGCCACTCACAGGGTCGGTTCCGTTGTTGAGTGTAACCTCAAGTATTTTTGGAACATTCAGGTAACCTGTGAGCAGATATGCCTCCTTTCCGAAAGCTCCTACCTCTATACAACCGCTGCACCCACCTTCACGGGCATCTTTAAGTGATTTCCCTTGTCGCGTCAGCTCCTGAATATATGCGTCGGCATTGAAAACAGAAGGGTATCCGTACCCCTTTCCGATAACCCTGCATCCTGCATGAAGGAAGCTTTCAGGGGTGTTGCGGCTGATATGTATCGAACAGCCAGGCTGAAGAATGTGAAGCTCTTGAAGTACCTCAAGAATTAAGTACGAAACCTCACTCACTCCGCTGCTTCCGTCGGCCTTGACTCCGCCTGTGTTGATGTTGGTGAAGTCGTTGTATGTGCCGCTTTCTCTTGCTGTTATGCCTACTTTTGGCGGGGCGGGGTGGTTGTTGACTTTTATCCAGAAACATGCGATGAGCTCTTTTGCCTCTTCTCGGGTGAGGGTGCCGGCGGCTATCTCCTGCTCGTAGAATGGTGCAAGGTGCTGGTCGAGGTGGCCGGGGTTCATTGCGTCCCACCCATTTAGCTCTGTGATTGTGCCGAGATGAACAAACCAATACATCTGGATTGCCTCCCAAAATGTCTGCGGAGCATTTGCCGGCACCCTCCTGCAAACCTCTGCGATTTTATGCAGCTCGTTTATACGTATTTTCAACCCTTGTGAATATGCCACGTCCGAACCTGCCACGTCCGACTTTCCTGACAAATTTGATTCAAGTTCCTGAGCTAACTTCTCAGCCTGCTCCTCTGCCAGACGGGCATGCCTTTCTGCAAACAAAATAACGGCGTCGCATGAGATATCCATGGCGCGCAGCTGCTCCTGCCGGTCAGTAGCTTCCGGATCGTTCAGAAAATCAAGCTTGTCCAGTGCTTCGGAAATCTGCTTCTTGAAGTCCAGCATCCCCATCCTGTATATCTTGCCGTCAAGCGCCGTGTGTCCGGGGGCGCGCTGCTCCATGAACTCGGTGAAAAGGCCCGCTTCGTATGCCGCGCGCCACTCTTCCGGAACATGTCCGAATATCCGCTCCCTCTGGGTCTTGCCTGCCCAGTAAGGTATAACTATCTTTTCGTAGGTATCAATATCCTCTGTGCTAATTGTGTATCGCTGAAGTTCCCGGCTATTTAACACATTAAGGTCTTCCACAGAATGACATGTAAGTTCAGGAAAAGTCGGAACCGCCTTTGGTTTAGGGCCCCTCTCGCCAACAATCAGCTCGTCGTCACCTATGTATATTGTTTTCCTTTTGCAGATTTCCATGAAGTTGAGGGCGCGAAGCACAGGAGTTGGATATTTTCCCAGGTTTTCCTTGTAGAAATCTGTCTCAATCAAGGCACGCTCTATAGAAAGAGTTGGTTCTGTCTCAACCGATAATTTACGTAGCTTTTCTATCCTTTTAGAATAATCCATAATAATTTCAATTTTGAATTTTTTTAAACAGAGTTAATTACTGAATCTGCACTTGGCAGACTCAGGACAATGATACAGAGTAAGGAAAATCAGCTTATAAGACAGGAAAAAAGACCCCTCCCGGGTTTGTGGTATAAATTCGATATGAATTTGTAAGAGGTCATTGTAAATGGATTTGAAAACAAATGTAGAAATAAACTATTAATAATATTGCTGAATAAAAGTAGCATATTTATTGAAAAACGCTGATTTAAATCAGCAAATAGTATTATATTTGCATAACTTATTAAAATTAAGGGGATATGGATAATTTAAATATGCTTTTTAGAGGCTTACTTGAGAGACAGGATACTACGTATTTAAGATATCTGCATAACGAGGTCAACTGGAACAGCAGAATGATTGCTATAGTTGGGGCGCGCGGAGCGGGTAAGACAACAATGATTTTACAGCACATCAAACTGAATCATAATCTGGAAAATACTTTATATGTAAATGCCGATGATCTTTATTTTTCTGATAATAAGCTTTTTGATATGGCTGTAAAATTTCACAATAATGGAGGTAAGCACCTTTTTATAGACGAAGTCCATAAATATGCTCAGTGGTCCAAAGAGGTAAAGATGATGTATGATTATTTTCCCGATATGCAGATAATTTTTACCGGCTCTTCTATACTGGATATCTATAAAGGAAGTGACGACCTTAGCCGGCGTGCTTTAACCTATCATCTTGCAGGTATGTCTTTTCGCGAATATCTGAATATGTCCCTGGGTATGGAACTGCCTGTATATTCATTAGATGACATTGTAAATAATCTGGTTAAAATTCCAAATATTGAACATCCTCTGCCTCTGTTCAAAGAATACTTACAGGCAGGTTATTACCCATTCTATAAGGAAATTGGATATGGAGAGCGACTACGAAATGTCATTAATCTGACATTGGAAACAGATATTCCTGTTTTTGCCAAAATGAATATATCAACAGCAAAAAAACTTAAACAGCTACTTTATATTATATCGCAGAGCGTTCCATTTAAGCCAAATTTTACAAAAATCGCCCAAATGCTTGATGTGCACCGGAATCAGGTAGTTGATTTTCTTTATTATATGGAAAAGGCGGGAATTCTGGCCCAGCTTCGTGATAACACAAAGGGGATAAGATTGATGGGAAAAGTAGAAAAAGTTTATTTAGCCAACACCAATCTGGTTTATGCTATAGCAGAGGGTGTCCCTGAAACAGGCAATTTGCGCGAAACTTTTTTCCTTAGCCAGATGGCAATAAAAAACAAGGTATATTCTTCGGATGTGAGTGACTTCTACATCGGTGACATGACATTTGAAGTAGGAGGCAAAAACAAAAAGGGGAAGCAGATTTCTGGTGTTGATAACTCTTTTATTGTTAAAGATGATATCGAATATGGTTATGATAAAATTATCCCTTTGTGGACATTCGGTTTTAACTATTAATGTTTAACTTTAATGTATGGAAACTATACAGAAAACACTGATTTTGGCCTCAGTTCTGACCATGTTGTTCTCTTGCGGAATTCAGAGAAGCATATCGGATTCCAAGGGAAAGATAGCTGTCAAGGATACTATTTCCGTTGCAGATTCAACAGAATATGAACTGATTGTATTTGATCCAGGTTTTGATTACTGGTTTAGCAGCAGAGGTTTCTCTAAGTCTCAGTATTCAAACGATTATCTCAGATCCGCTAACCTGCAGTATGTAAACGAATGGAACAGCCGGTTCAACAGAGGAGACAGGAGGATAGACAGTTATATAGCGTATGATCCTTTTGTCAAGTATGATTTTGAATTCAACTATAAGCTCTTTATGTACTTTAAGTACTTTGAGGAGAGTAACAGGACAAAGCTGATTCCGGGGAGGCGGTGATTAATCCGCTAATTATAATTACATTTACGGTCGGATTTAATATAAATATATGACAGATAAAATAAGATTTTCAGCTTTCCTATTGCTGTTGCTTTGTTTTACAACCGGCCTCTACTCTCAGAAACCAGACAAAGCAGAGAAGAAAATCAAACCCGAACTCATTAAAGAGTATGTAGATTTTCTTGCTTCTGACTCACTTAAAGGGCGCGATACGCCAAGTGAAGGGCTTGATATTGCAGCTGACTATATTTCAGCAAAGTTTGCAAAATTTAAACTAAACAAGGTTAATGGTTCTTATTTTCAGACCGTTCCGCTCTATACGAGAGACTTGGATATTAAAGGGTGCCTGCTAAGAATTACCGGTTTAGCTGCAAGCAAGACATTTGACCTGAGTACAGATTTTATTCCATATTACATGACTGCCGATAAACAGGTTGACGCAGAAATTGTTTTTGCAGGTTATGGTATTTCGGCACCGGAATATAATTATGACGACTATTCAGGCATCGATGTAAAAGGCAAGATTGTTCTTGTCCTGACACATGAACCCGGCGAATTAGACACATGCTCTATTGTCTTTGGGAAAAAGTCGACCAAATACCCATTATTAAGCGAGAAATTTAGAAATGCAAAAAGTAAAGGAGCAGCAGGTTTGATTGTTGTAACCGATCCTCTGAACCATATTTTGCTTAAGCCACAAGGTTCTCCGTGGCCAAGTCTCTCAAAATTTTCCCGTCATATAAACCTGCCACTGGAATTTCAAGTAGAACAAGTAGACTCAATTCCTGTTATTCAAATTGGAGAAAATGTAATTAAGTACTTGTTTGGAAGCATAGATTCTCTTAAGAAAATCCAAAAAGGAATAGATAAGAGTGGTAAACCAAACTCATTTCTGCTGAAGGGGTTTAATTGTGAACTGGCAACAAAACCTTTAATCACGAAGTACGAAACGCAAAAAAATGTAGTGGGGTACATAGAGGGGTCGGACGAAAAACTAAAAGATGAGTTTGTTGTGATTGGTGGACATTACGATCATGTCGGCTTTAATAAAAGTCATAGCGATGGGGAGGATTATATTTTCAATGGAGCGGACGACAATGCCTCAGGCACAGCAGGGACCATGGCTGTTGCTAAAGCATTCTCTTCAATGAAGAGAAAACCTGCAAGAAGTATCCTTTTCATTCTGTTTGCAGGAGAAGAGAAGGGATTATACGGGTCCAGATACTATTGCGACAATCCGCTATTCCCGCTTGACAAAACAGTTGCAATGCTTAACATGGATATGATAAGTCGCAATGGAACTGATTCTCTGCAGCTGGAAGGTGGAATAAAGAATCCCGATCTTCTCGAAATAATGCTTAATGAAAACAAGGGGCTTGGTCTTACATATATACCTACCAAGGACGACCTTTTTGGAAGAAGCGACCACTACAACTTTTTTGTAAAGGGAATAACCGCTGTGGACATTACCGGTGGTCTCCACAAAGACTATCATACTGTCCGGGATAATCCGGATAGCATTGACAATGACAAGGCTGCAAGAATATCTCGTCTGGTTTACAGAACAGCAAAAGTTATTGCGAATGACAATAAGAGGTACAGGGTGGTTAGGAAGTAATGTGCTAATATGCTAATGGGTTAATTGAGAGTGTATAATTTAAAATAAAAAATGATGAAAAAAAATCTCTATTCACTGGTTCTGGTTCTTGCTTTTTGTATTATCGGTTCATCTGTATACGGGCAGGAGTCTGTGGTTTTAAAGTACAATTTTAAAGAAGGAAAGACATTTCGTATGACAATGTCTATGAATACAAATATTGTTCAGTCCATGATGGGGCAGGAGATGAAGATTATAGCCGATGCTGTATCTAAGTCGGAAATGAAATTTACTAAGGTAGAACCAGGGGGAAACGCCACTGCTTTGGTGTCTATACTCAGTATCTCTGCTAAAACATCTGCAATGGGTCAGGAGAAAGAAGAAAATAAGTCTGACTTCAAGAAAGATGGAATAAGCATGGTCTTCTCACCATCAGGAAAGGTGTCAACAAAGATTACAGATACCACCTTATCTTCAATAGAATCCATATCTAATATGAAGTTTTTCCTTTTGCCTGTCAAGGAAATTAAAATTGGCGAAAAATGGCTCGATAAGCAGATTGATACAATGCAGATGCAGTCATCAAATCCAATCACATTCATGACCACTACTACAGATAACGAATATACTCTTGCTGGAAAGGAGATTAAAGATGGCAAGGAGCTTTACAAAATCTCATATACAGGAACTCTTGAAATTACCGGTAAAGGCAAGCAGTCGGGAATGGACTTGTTTATGGAAGGAACCGGTCAGACTGTCGGATTCTTTTATTTTAACACATCAAACTCAATGGTTATCTATTCAGAAAGCGAGGCAGAGGTGAATACTACAATCACGGTAACCGGGCAACAAAATATGACTATTCCGATGAGTCAGAAAGTAAAAACAGTTATGACGCTGGAGGAAGTGTAGTCTCCGTTAATGGAGTAGACTGAAATCTCCGTTGAAGTTTCCCACATACTTTAGCGATCTGCCAGTTAAAATAAGATATTGCTGTTTATCAGTTGTTTATAAGATTATTTTCTCCGAATTTTGATCGATTGTATTTTATATGTGTCTTAATATGAGCAACATGCTAAAAGAACTGGCAGATTGAAAATTTGTATTGAGTTGGAATCAAAGAGCTCAAGAAGGTATGTGTCGGCAAGATTTGCCTCCACATGGTTTTATAATCAGCTGCAGATTAGGCGTTTACTAATAGCTCTGCCAGAGTGAGTAGTATATGCATGATTTACAAATACTTGAAAAACGGTCTGGAAATCAATTAAATACAAAACAATCAAAGTATCAATGCATTATGGGGGGGGTATCATAGTGTTAGTACAATTAAGTTCTGCAGAAATCGGAATTAGTCGACAAAAAATGCTACAAATACCGCTTATCCCTGCACGAGACCTCAAACTGCACCAAAGTGTCAAAACGAAAAACCATAAAATGAAAATTATTCAGAAAAAAAATAATTGAAAATCTCAGTTTACCACATGGTTAAGTGCAACATTGTCAGTATGTAAAAAGAGATTTTTGATAATTTTCTGGTTTAACATTTCTGTTCGGACACTTGTGTCAGGACAAGTGGTCTGTATTATATTTTCATATATTTCAACATTTTTTTAATTATATAAATATCGATAATATAATCACTTATAGTAATATACCGTTTAGGGTGCCACGGAAAACACCAAATCTGTACGGTCCAGGGAGATTGTAGTGGCGCACCTCCACTTTTTACGTCCAGACGAGAAAGAGATTGTATTTAAATGATAGATATATAGTGCTTTGCTAATAACTTCTTGGAAGTACTTCCAAGAAGTTATTAGCAATTGATTCATATATACGAAGTTGACGAATTGTGAAAAATGCCGCTTAATACATGGGAAACTTCAAAGAGATTACTCTAGTTTGATTACTCCAACCACTAACGCCATACTGGTTATTTCATTAACAGGTATTACGAATGGTTCGTAATTTTTATTGTCCGATACTGCCAGAATAGTATCCGGATCATCACCTTTCTTAAGGCGCTTAATCAATATTCCCTGACCTTTTGTTACTATAACGTGGCACTTGTTCCACTGAATAAACTTTTTCTCATCTATTATCTTACAGGCAACAATATCTCCACTGCTATACTTGGGATACATAGATGAGCCATATACTTCTGTTAAAAAATCGATTCTGATATTTTTATATTTAGGGATATTATAGTAGTCAATCACATCTCCATCGGAAACCAGAAATTGGCCATTTCCAAGGCCCGCAACAGCATCCTGGGTAACTAAAGGATACCCGGTTAATTTTAACTTTTGGGCTGGGGCTGTATCATTACTGCTTTTATACATTTCTCCCTTGCCGGTAATAAGCCATTCTGTGTTAATGTCAGAATATTGGGCGAGAATTCTTGCAATATTCTCTTCGCTCATTCCATTATTTTGGTCCAAAACCCCGCGAGTAATACCAGTTTCCTTATAAAACTGATACTTACTTATGCCCCTGTGGGTTATGAATTCAAGGGTGTTTGATTTGATGAGCGATTTATTTTGCATAAAAAATTTGTATAAGCGAGATATATTGCTTAATATTGCACTGCCTTTACAATTGTAAAGATAAAAAATAAAGACTAAAAAATGGCGAAGGTACTGGTAGAATATTCCGAAGTCACAAAATTGTCCGAGATTTTTTCGGTAAGCAGGGTTACTGTTACAAATGCACTTCGAAACAGAACAAAAAGTGAGCTGGCGAAACAGATTCGTGCCATGGCTCTTAAGAGAGGTGGAAAAGAGATGGATGCCTGATTGTTGCAATTATTGAAATAATGGTACTAATTATAAATCATAAATTTCTTTATATCATGAAACACTTTTTACTTCTTACATTTTTTTTTGGAATAGCCGTTCTGTCATCTTGTAATAAAGACGGAGTGCCAAATTCGGGGGATCTCACCGGTACAACGTGGAAATATACATTCCCTGACAATGATTGGGATGAGTATACGCTATTAAAGTTTAAATCAAAAACAACACTGGAATTCTGGTATAAACCCTACGGCAGCCCTCTGGAAAAAGATGGAGAAGGGATATATTACATAGAAGGAAGTACGATAACAATAAACACCGGGGAAGCTGTTACCGGAACAATCGACAAAAAAACAATAACTTTTGTAGAAGACGGGGAGCTCTACGTTTTTACAAAACAATGATAAAGTAGCTACCATACTGCACAAAACCGTGGAATCCAGATCCACTCAAAAAATGGGGCGTTACTGAAAAGCCATATGAGTAGGAAAAACTAAATTAGAAAAGATGAAGAATTTAATGAAATTATTATTTTTTGTTATTGCTTTGACAATGACGATGGAATCTTTTGCGCAAATAAGATTTGGAGTAAAAGGAGGATTAAACCTTGCAAATATGGTTATTAATGATCCGGATGAATATCAATTCTATGATTTAGCTCCCAAGACGATAATAGGTTTTCACATGGGTGCAACTGCTGAGTTTTCATTTTCAGAAAAATTTGCAGTAGAACCTGGACTTTTGCTTTCTACAAAAGGTTATAAGTTCGAGGAAGACGGTGATGTACTATCATTTAATATGAATTATTTGGAAATTCCGATTAATGCCATTTATAAAATTGATATAGGTGGTGCAAAAATTTTGATTAAAGCAGGACCTTATCTGGGCTATGCTATATCAGGTAAATGGAAGGCAAGCGAGGCTGTTTTAGGTTATTATGGAGATGAAAAGGAACAAAAAATAAAAATAGGTAGCGATGATAGTGGAGATGACATCAAACCACATGATTTTGGGTTAAATATTGGTGGCGGAGTAGAAATTAAAGATATAACAATTGTTCTTCAATATGGCATTGGCTTAGCAAATTTATCTCCCTATACTGCTCATAACACTAAGTTAAAAAATAACGTTATAGGTATTTCGGTAGGCTACAAATTTGGGAAAAAATAGAAATAATGCTGCCCTGCATGAAATCAATGTTGAGCTATATCTTATTTAGTTTGCAATGTTCTATCTGGCTCTAATTTTTTTCTTTACTCAGGATAAAGTAGCATTATCCACAAAAATACAGAATGACTGAGGTTGCGTGTGGATATTAGAAAAATGAAATTACAATAATATTCTAAACACGCATATATTCAGTTGTTTGTAAATCATAAATTCTATTTTCTTTCCAATTCAAGCCGACTTTAAATAATTTCCTTATGAAAAACAATTTTAGCAAATTCTTATTAGTAATATCATCATTGTTTTTGATTATTATCCCTAGCTGCAAGAAAGACCCCCCTAAAGTTATTCCTAAGGTTTCAACAACTACCTTAACCAATATTACTTCTACAAACGCCTCTAGTGGTGGAACTATCACAATAGATGGCGGAGCCCCGGTAACTGCTCGTGGTGTTTGTTGGAACACAACCCAGAATCCTACAATATCAGATTTTAAAACCAACAATGGAACCGGGACTGGAACCTTTATCAGTGCAATTACTGGATTAACACCAGGAGCCACATATTATGTAAGAGCGTATGCGACAAATAGTGTAGGCACGGCTTACGGAACACAGGTGAGTTTTAGCACAACTGCAATTCTTCCTACAATTACTACAACTTCGCTTTCAGCAATCACAACTACCACAGCTACCGGAGGTGGCAACATAATAAGTGATGGTGGGGCTGCTATATCTGCACGAGGAGTCTGCTGGAACACATCTCAGTATCCAACCATATTGAATAGTAAGACCAATGATGGAACATCGGCAGGAACTTTCAGCAGTTCCATTACCGGACTGACTCCCGGGTCTACATATTATGTAAGGGCTTATTCTACAAATAGTATTGGTACAGCTTATGGAAATCAAGTTACTGCTACTACCCTCGCCAATTTGCCAACAATAAGCACAAATGCAATTAGTTCTATTTCAGCAACAACAGCTGTGGGAGGTGGTAATATTTCTAATGATGGGGGGGCAGAAGTAACTGCCAGGGGTGTATGTTGGGGTACCAGCCCAAATCCAACGATTGCAAATAATAAGACCACCGATGGCACAGGAACCGGAAGTTTTTCAAGTTCTATTACAGGATTGACACTTGGAGTAACTTATTATGTGAGAGCCTATGCAACAAATAGTGCGGGAACTGCTTATGGTAGTGAGGTTACATTTAAAACGGTTGTCTTAACAGTTACCGATATAGATGGCAATGTATATTCAACAGTTAACCTTGGCAATCAAATCTGGATGGCAGAAAATCTTAAGACTACAAGATTCAGGAATGGTTCTCTTATCGGGACCACCACCAATGAATTGTTTTTGGATATACCACATCTCTATACTCCTGTATTTCAGTGGCCTTGTAGTGGTGTTGAAGCTTATGTTTCAACTTATGGAAGATTGTATACTTTATATGCAGCATCAGATTCAAGAGGTGTGTGCCCATATGGCTGGCACTTACCGTCCAATTATGAATGGACAACCATGGTTGAATATATTAATAGTCATTATAGCAACGGAGCAAAGGCAATGGCTTCTAAAACGGGTGTCTGGGCCAATAGTACAGTTTCTGGTGCTGTAGGCAATATTCAGACCGGTAACAATGCCTGCGGCTTTAACGCTGTCCCTTCCGGTTATATGGTTTTCGACTGGTGGTTTGGGTTCGAAGGAGAATTCTGGAATACAGGATATAAAACTATTTGGTGGACAAGGAATTCTTACAATGACACCGATGGTTATTGCTGGAGAATGCAGTTTGATGAAAACGTTGTTACATCTGTAAGGTTCTCTATGCGAAACGGTCTCTCTGTAAGGTGCGTAAAGGACTAGTTGCCATTAATATAATCGTCTCAGACACATTATTCCTATTTAACAAAAAATTATCTTTTTATGAAATCAAAGTTTTTTTTATTAGCTGCGTTAATTGTATTTACACAATCTGTAAGTGCCCAAAACAAGAGAGTAAAACCGTTTAAATTTGGGATCGGCTTTACGTCCGGGTTTGGGTTGCCAACATCCTATAACGACACTTTAGTTTAATGGAAATGGCAAGGGACATAACTTATTTTCAAAGTTTGTTAAAAACAGAACTTGATTTAACACAGAGATATATAAATTCATTTTCAAACTCCAAAGACAAACCAGCTAATAAATCAATAGAGCATATAGTTAACAACAAAGGAAAAATGTTGCGCCCAATATTTTTAACCTTGTGTAGTAAATATTCCAATCTGGCAAATAAGGGGAAAAATGGGAAGGAACAATATTTCCTGGACGATACTGCTAAAGCAGCCGCAATTTTGGAGTTAATTCAAATGAGCTCTCTTGTTCACGATGATGTCCTTGATAATTCATTTTCAAGAAGGAACAAGGCAACCCTTAACAGTTTAAGAGGAAATCGTTTTGCAGTTTTAATGGGTGATTATTTAATTGCTCAATCATTAAAAAATTGCTATCAATTAGTTTATCAGGCAGAACACATATTAGATTATGATATTTTGTATTGTTTTCTGGACAATATCTCAAAGCTGGTATTGGGAGAAGTACAGCAAAATAATTTAAACGAAAATCCGGATACTAATGAAAATGAAATTCTTTGTTACTATCAGATTGTAGAGAATAAAACAGCAAGCCTCTTTTCATTGGCGTGCTATGTTGGCTCTAAGATTGGTAGCTATACTTCCATATTTTCTGAGTCGTTAAAGCAATTTGGTCATCATATAGGAGTTGCTTATCAGATTATAGATGACCTGCGTGACTTCGCTTTTACAAAAGAGATATCGGGTGAACACAATTTTCAGGATATTAAGTTCGGAGTTAAAACGCTGCCAATTATTTTCGCTGAAAAATATTCTACATCGGGGGATAAAGAAAAATTAAATCAAATTTTTAATTCAAAAAAAGATATTTCTGAAAAAAACAAACATGAAATAATTAGGATACTTCAAAAGTCCGGGAGCATACAACGTTGTGCAACTGAGGCAAATCTGCATTTTCATATAGCCAAGGGAATTTTAGCGGAACTTCCTGAAAATGAACACTCTGTTTTGTTGGTCGAATTGACAGATTATCTCTCCTCTGTTGGTGATTCGGTCATGAATGATATAAAACACACACAATAAATATCATTGACATTATGCTTCATATAAGGGACCCGTAAATTATTACAAGTGAGTTGAAATTTCTCGTGACAATCAAAGACTCCAAGGTATTAATAATTAAATAAATAGAATTATGGCTAACATATCTTGTCCAAAATGTAGTGAAATGACAAAAAGGGGTGGTTACAAGGCATGGCAAATAATAGTTGCAATTTGCTTTTTCCCACTGGGTTTATTAGCATTACTGGCCGATAGAAACCCTACAACTTGTCAAAAATGCGGACACACCTGGCAGGTTTAATAACATAGAATTTATAATTAGCACCAGTGGAAATATCATTTATACCGCGATGGTTAATTAGATGTTTTTCTGATGATTATTTGAAGCTCAGGGACATCAATATTCTTATAAGTAATCTTTTGATTATTACAATTTTTATTGCTTTTAAAAATCATCTGATGACTTTTTTGAATTTATTACCTCATTTTTGCCTTTTCGACAAATTGACGGGGGTTGAATGTCCTGTTTGCGGAACTATAAGAGCATTTTGTGAAATTGCAAAAGGAAATTGGGTTAATGCATCCAATTTAAACGTTGCCGGTTTTTCATTAGCAATATATTTTGTCCTTCAGGTACCATTAAGGGTTATCTGTTTATTGAAGAGTGATTTACAAAAAAGGTTAGATAATATCTCTAAGTATTTAGGATATATCGTTTTGTTAATTTTTTTCGTTAGTTGGGTAATATAATTGCAAAGCGCGAAATTTTCATGTGAAAATTTCGCGCTTTATAATTTACATATTAACAGGTGGTTACCACTTACTGCGGCGGAGACTAGTTCCAGCCTTCGCAGCTGCACATCAGGTTCCTGTCGCCGAAGCCGTTGTCTACGCGGGTAACATGTGGCCAGAACTTGTTGTCCTTTATCCACTCAAGAGGGTAGGCTGCCTGTTCGCGGCTATATGGGTGGCTCCATTCATTGCCTGTCACCTCAAGAGCTGTGTGAGGGGCGTTTTTTAGAGGGTTATCGTCCTTGTCCATTGTACCGGCCTTTATGGCTTCGCACTCACTCTTTATAGAGATCATAGCATCAATAAATCGGTCCATCTCTGCCTTAGGTTCGCTCTCGGTAGGCTCAATCATAAGGGTTTCGTGAACAGGGAAAGAGAGGGTAGGTGCGTGGAACCCGAAGTCCATCAGACGTTTCGCCAGATCGCCGGCATCTACGCCATATTCAGCCTTAAAGTGTCTCACATCAATTATACACTCGTGGGCAACTCTTCCCATGCTACCGGTATAAAGGGTTTTGAAGCCATTTTGAGCAAGTTTAGCCGACATGTAGTTTGCGTTAAGAATTGCAACTTCTGTGGCTTTTTTAAGACCGTCCGGGCCTAGTAGCTTAACGTATGCATGAGTAACAGGCAGTGCAGACGGATAACCATAAGGAGCCGAACTTACCGCAGAAACCCCTTTCTTTTCGCAATTGCACAAGTAAGGGTGACAAGGGAGGTATGGAGCAAGCTCTTTGGTAACACAGATAGGGCCTATGCCCGGACCACCACCACCGTGAGGGATTGCAAAAGTCTTGTGAAGGTTAAGGTGGCAAACGTCGGCACCAATAACACCTGGGTTAGTAAGACCAACCTGTGCGTTCATGTTTGCACCGTCTATGTATACAAGACCTCCGTTATCGTGTATGATTTTCACCATCTCGCGGATCTTGACCTCGAAAACTCCGTGCGTAGAAGGGTATGTGATCATAGTGCAAGAGAGACGCTCTTTATATTGTTCAGCTTTCTGACGGAACTCATCTACGTTTATGTTTCCTTTTTCGTCGCAGGAAACAAGCACGATTTCCATTCCTGCCATAGCCGCAGATGCAGGGTTAGTGCCGTGTGCAGAGGTAGGTATCAGAACTACGTTTCTCTCAAGGTTGCCTTTGTCTATATGGTATGCACGAATAGTCATAAGACCGGCATACTCACCTGCGGCACCAGAGTTTGGCTGAAGTGAACAAGCATCGAAACCTGTAATTACAGAGAGGTCGTTTTCAACTTCGTGTATAAGCTGCATGTAACCGTCCACCTGATCGAGAGGAGCAAAAGGGTGGACATTTGTGAACTCGCTCCAGCTAAGAGGCAACATTTCAACTGCGGCATTCAGCTTCATTGTGCATGATCCAAGCGGAATCATTGAGTGAGTAAGTGAAATATCCCTTCTCTCCAGCTTTTTCAGGTATCTCATCATCTCAGTCTCAGAGTGGTATTTGTTGAACACATCTGCAGTGAGATATGAACTTGTGCGGGCCATGAAGATCTCCCCTTTTGGAGCTCCAGGACACGGAACGTTCTTAAGACCAAATATCTCAAGGATTGTTGTAGCCTCCTTACATGATGATAGTTCATCAAAACTAATGCGTACAGATTTGCTGCAAGGATAAAAGAAGTTTAATCCTTTAGCTTCTGCCTTGTTTTTGATCTCTTCTGCATTCACGCCGCTAATCTCTATTGTGTCGAAGAAATTTTCTGCAGCAAGCTTGAATCCGGCTTTCTTGAGTTCTCCGGCAACAGCACCTGCATATGCATGAGCATTTGAGGCAATCGATTTAATGCCTTCCGGTCCATGATAAGCTGCATACATTCCGGTCATTGAGGCCATAAGAGCAGTTGCGGTACAGATATTTGAAGTAGCTTTTTCGCGTTTGATATGTTGTTCCCTTGTCTGAAGTGCCATGCGAAGAGCCGGTTTGCCCAGTCTGTCCACAGAAACACCAATAATCCTGCCCGGCATGTTGCGCTTGTACTCGTCGCGTGTTGCCATGAACCCTGCAGTAGGGCCGCCAAATCCCATAGGAAGGCCAAACCTTTGTGCTGTCCCAACAGCAATGTCTGCTCCCCATGCAGCAGGCTCCTTTATAAGAGCAAGCGCAAGAAGGTCGGTTACAGCTGTTACAAGAATACCTTTAGAGTGCGCCTTTTCACAGAAAGAAGAGTAGTCACGTACCTCGCCGTTTGCAGCAGGATACTGTAATACTGCGCCAAAACATTTATCGTCAAATTCAACTGTGTCAAAACCGGCAACTACAACCTCAATACCAAGAACTTCTGAGCGTGTCTGGATAACGGCAAGAACCTGCGGGAATATGTTTGAATCAATAATCACCTTGTTTTTTCCGGCTTTGACTGCATCGCGTGAACGAAGCTCGTACATCATGCGTACAGCCTCTCCGGCTGCTGTGGAATCGTCTAGCATAGAACAGTTGGCCATTTTAAACCCGGTAAGGTCAGAAACCATTGTCTGGAAATTCAAAAGAGCCTCCAGGCGACCTTGTGATATTTCTGCCTGATACGGAGTGTATGAAGTGTACCAGCTTGGATTTTCGAATATGTTGCGGACAATTACCGGAAGTGTAGCTGTGCCATAAAAACCCTGACCTATTAAAGAGCGGAAATTCTTGTTGTTAGAAGCCATTGCCTTCAATTTAGCAAGATATTCATATTCGCTTATTGCATCTTCTAAAGCAAGGGGCCCGTCAAGAAGAATATCTTGAGGAACTGTTTGTTTTACAAGCTCATCCAAGCTTTTTGCGCCAATAAATGCGAGCATATCCTTGATATCGTGCTCCCTTGGGCCGTTGTGGCGATCAACAAAAGAAAGTGACATATTGTGTTATTTATTAGATTGTTAATAGCAATTAGAAGTGCAAATGTAGTGAATATTTCCTAAAATTTGCGAATTAAATTATTTTCATATTTTTGTGAGACTAAAACAAAAATCTAATGAGTTTATTAAGTAGAAAAATTTCCGAATTGCAGGAACGGAAAGCTAAAGCAGAACAAGGAGGCGGTGCAACCGCCATTGCAAAGCAGATAGCCATGGGTAAGCTTCCGGCGCGGGAAAGGATCAATCACCTTCTTGATGAAGGATCATTTTATGAGTATGACCTCTTTATTGAGCACGAAGCCAGAGGTTTCGGCATGGAGGGCAAGGACCTCGCAGGTGACGGGGTTGTAATTGGAACGGGCACTATCAAAGGCAAACCGATAGCTATTTATGCGCAGGACTTTACTGTTGCAGGAGGTTCCCTCGGAATGATGCATGCCAGAAAAATTACAAAAATCATGGACTATGCACTTAGAATGCGTATACCACTTATTGGCATAAACGACTCAGGTGGCGCACGTATTCAGGAGGGGGTTAATTCTCTTGCCGGCTATGGAGAGATCTTCTTCAGAAACACAATGGCAAGCGGTGTCATCCCTCAGATATCTGTAATTCTGGGTCCGTGTGCAGGAGGAGCGGTATACTCACCTGCTCTCACAGACTATGTGTTTGTTGTAGACAAGATTTCTAAGATGTTCATTACCGGCCCTGAGGTTATTAAATCGGTCCTTGGTGAGGAGATAGACATGGAGTCGCTTGGCGGAGCAAGGGTGCACAGCGAGATTACAGGTAATGCACACTTCTTTGCAAACAGTGAGATTGAGTGCTTCGAGCAGATAAAGACTCTGCTGGATTATATTCCGGCTAACAATGAGTGCAAACATGCTAAATTAAAGACAAAAGAACCGGAGAAACAATACAAGATAGACAAGATTGTGCCGGAAGATCCTACTAATCCTTACGACGTAAGGGATGTTATAAAGGCACTTACAGATGATTCTCTGTTTTTTGAGAGCCAGGAACTGTGGGCCGCAAACATTGTTGTAGGATTCGGAAGGATAGACGGAAGGAACGTTGCTTTTGTTGCCAATCAGCCACTTGTACTGGCAGGTGTGCTCGATTGTGACTCTTCCGACAAAGCAGCAAGATTCATACGTTTCTGTGATGCCTTCAATATCCCTATTGTCACTCTGGAAGACATGCCGGGTTACTTGCCGGGAGTTGACCAGGAGCATGCTGGAGTTATAAGGCATGGTGCAAAGCTTCTATATGCGTATAGCGAAGCAACTGTACCAAAGGTTACTGTTATACTCAGAAAGGCCTATGGCGGGGGCTATATAGCAATGAACTCGCGTCACCTAAGGGCAGACTTTGTATTTGCATGGCCAATGGCAGAAATTGCCGTTATGGGACCTGAAGGAGCTGCAAACATTATCTTCAGAAAGGAGATTACAGAGGCTGCCGACCCGGATGCAATGCGCAAGGAGAAGGTTGAGGAGTACAAACAAAAGTTTGCCAATCCTTATGTTGCTGCGGCTAAAGGGTACATAGATTCTGTAATTGATCCTAAGGATACCAGAAAATACATTATTCACGCATTTGAAGTCTCTGAAAACAAAACAGTAAAGAGGCCCAACAAAAAGCATGGCCTTCCACCGTTTTAACAATTAAACCAACTGAGATGAAAAAGAATATTAATACCGTACCACTGGTCGATTTGGAAATGATGGAGACCCTTCAGATCTTTCCCGGTGCAAGGATATATAAAACGAACCTTACAAAAAAGGTACGTAACCGTAAAGTGTGGAAAAGACCCGATTTGCAGGAGATTTTCTCAATTATCCCTGGGACCGTTACCGAAATTATGGTTAAGGTAGGTGATCACGTTGAAAAGGGCGATAAAATAATGGTATATGAGGCAATGAAAATGCAGAATATAATCAGGGCTCCTTTTGATGGAACAGTAGATAAGATTCTGGTAAAAGAGGGTGAAAAACTGGCAAAGGGAACCCTGATGATCTATCTTAAGGCAGATGTTGATTTTCTGACCTCAGATGATTCTATTTCCAGCGCTCTAGATCTAAACGGATAAAAATAAAAAGGAAAATAGTAAAGCTCCATAGAGATGATCCCCCGTAGCTCACAAAGGGCAGGGGGATTCCTATTACAGGCATGAGCCCGATAGTCATTCCAATATTCACGAAAAAATGAAGGAATATAATTGAGGCAAGGCAGTAACCATATACCCTGGCAAATGCATCCTTCTGTTTTTCTGAGAGGTTTACAATTCTTATTATCATGAAACAATAGAGGAACACAACGAATGCCGAACCAATGAAACCCCACTCTTCACCAACCGTACAAAAGATAAAGTCGGTACTCTGTTCGGGGACGAAGTTGAACTTAGTCTGTGTCCCCTGCAAAAAACCTTTGCCTGAAAAACCACCGGACCCTATGGCAATCTTGGACTGATGTACATTGTAGCCAGCTCCCTTAAGATCTACATGTATACCCAGAAGGTTCTCAATCCTTGCACGCTGGTGGTCCTGAAGCACCTTTTCGAAAAAGAAGTCAACTGAGAATATCATTGCAAAAGAGACAATAAAGCACAGCAAAATATACCAGAGATGAGATATTTTCTGCTTTAATGCGCTTATAACATGATATATAACGGGAGGGATAATAAGCAATGCCAGCCATGCAGTCTCAGAAAAGTGGATAATTGAGTCAAGAAGAGAGAGCTCACCCAATTTTCTCGAAAATATAAGTAGAGGTATGTAAAACAAAAGAAAGAGTCCATGTCGGATAACCTGATGTGTCAATAGTGCCCGGGCAATAACAAGAATTGTAAACAGGCAGATTATGGCCACATAGGAAGAGAAAGAAAGTGTTATCAGAAAGAGCATTATGGCAAGGATTCCAAAGACAAGGTACCATCCGTTAAGTCCCTCCCTGTAAAGCATGAAAATGAAGCCGGCATAAACAAGCGCAGAGCCAGTCTCTTTCTCCAGAACAATCATAGCCATAGGAACAAGAATGGTTACAGCTATCTTTCCCAGGGCCCCTAAAGATTTGAACTGGAAGTTATATGTGCTCATAAGAGCTGCAAGGGCAAGAGACGTTGCGATTTTTGAAAATTCTGCAGGCTGAAATCGGAATGGTCCCAGCATAAACCATGATTTTGACCCGTTTATCTCAACTCCGGCAACCAAAACGGCAATAAGGAAAAGTATGCTGATAGCATAGATGAACCATGCTGTTACATTGTACAACTTTGGATTTATTACAAAAAGAATAAGCACTGCAATTCCAAGAGACGAGATTATCCAAAGGAACTGCATTCCATATCTTTGTGACAAGTCAAATATTCCTGCATGATCGGGATCGTAAACAGAAGAAAAGACACTTATCCAGCCAATTATCACCAGCATCAAATATGTGGCTATAAGCGGCCAGTCAAGTTTCTTGTATTTAATGCTTGTTGTCATTTCAAAACATTTATCATAGTGTTTCCTGTGAGGATATATACTTCAAGATCTTTTCGTTCCACTTTTTTGTTAAGGTATTTTTCAACCAACAGTGAAGCTATAGGTGCAGCCCATGTTGCTCCGAATCCTGCATTTTCTATGTATGCAGCTACTGCAATCTTTGGATTATCCTTGGGAGCAAAGCATATAAAAACGGAGTGGTCCTTGCCATGAGGGTTTTGCGCAGTTCCGGTCTTTCCGCAAATTTCAAGACCAGGTACGGCTGCAATTCTTGCTGTGGCACCCGAGCCCGGTGCCGAGTTGACAGCCAGATACATGCCATGAATAACCTTTTTGAAGTTTTGCACATCAATCTTTGCGTAGTGTTTTTTGGAGAAATCTGCATTTATTACAGTATCCTCGGCCCCCTTTATTATATGCGGAGTATAAAAGAAACCCCTGTTGGCTATTGTTGCGGCAAAGTTTGCAAGATGAAGAGGCGTAGTTCCAATCTCTCCCTGACCTATTGCCAGAGAAATTATTGACAGAGAGCTCCATCTGTTCTTGCCGTGAATTTTGTTGTAAACATCTGTAGTAGGAAGAATCCCAGCCTGTTCCGACGGAAAATCTGTTCCCAGCTTTAACCCGAATCCTAGACTCTCCACCTTCTCTTTCCAGCTGTTGAAAGCTGCAGCCACATTGGGATAAGCAGGGTTATCCATTATTTTTCTGAAGGCGTAGCAGAAGTATGAGTTGCAGGACATCATTATTGCCCCGGTAAGACTCAGCGGTGAAGGATGGGCATGGCAGGCAACACCTCTCCCTATATGGAAACCCATACTGCACGGATATCGCACAAGTGTATCAAGAACGCCTTCCTGCAGTGCAACCAGACCATTAACCAGCTTGAATACCGAACCGGGAGGGTAAGGCGACATCACCGCCCTGTTGAACATAGGCTTGAGAGGGTCGTTTACAAGTTCACTGTAATACTTGTTGATTGTGGCGAGTTTATTCACATCAATTCCAGGGCTGGAGACCAGAGTGAGTATCTCACCGGATGATGGCTCAATTGCTACAAGGCTGCCTACCTTGTTGATCATCAGAGACTCTCCGTAACTTTGAAGTTCTGCATCTATAGATGAAATTATATTTTTGCCCGGAACGGCATCGAGATCGTATTGTCCCTCAGCAAAGCTAGATTTAACCCGGTTGTTTACATCTCTCAGGAAAATATTGTAGCCCTTCTCTCCCTTCAGTACTCCTTCGTAAGATTGCTCAATACCCGTACGTCCTATGTAATCGCCTCTTTTATATTCGGGATTCTTGCGGATGTACGAGGTGTCCACCTCGGAGATGTACCCCAGCAAATTGGCCCCTGCGTTGTATGGGTACGATCTTACTGTACGTGATATTGCGCTGAAACCTGGGAATTTATATGCCTTTTCCAGAAAAACGGCATATTGCTGGCTGGAAATCTGCTTAACAAATGGCATAGACTGGTACCCGATTTTACGGCGATTACGTCTGTAGTCCTTTAGGGTTTTCCTCACAACGTTTATGTCAAGGTCGAAAATCCTGCAAAGGTCGGCAGTATCCAGCTTTGTAACCTCAATTGGGGTTATCATTATGTCGTATGCAGTAACGTTACCTGCAAGAATCTTACCATTACGGTCGAGGATCAATCCCCTTGCAGGATAGCGGATATCGTACCGGAACGCATTGTTACTGGCAGTTATCTTATACTGATTGTCCAGTATCTGCAGATTAACCAGCTGTAGCAGTATTAAAACTGCAACAACAATGGTCCCGATTATAAGAATATTATTTTTCTTTAGCTCGACACCCATATATCAAATGTTACCGCCAGTTTTTATAAAAAATACCAAACTCTATAAGCAGGATTAGTACTGTGTTTACCAACAAACTTAATACAATTCTGATTAAAGAGTGAATACTAAAAGCAAAAGAGAAATTTTCAAGTAAAACAATAGTAACGTGATGAATTACAAGACCAATTAAGATAAAGGTTAAAAAGCGACTGAGACCAAGTTCGGTAAGTCCAGGTCTTATCTGGTTTTCAAGTTCTCCTTTGCGGCAAACCAGCTTAAACACCAGGGGTTGTGCAAATGCAAGGAAAACTGCAGCCGCAGCATTGAGACCCATTATGGAATCGGTAAAATAGTCAACACCCAGCCCCATTGCAAAGGCCCACAGCATTAAGGACGAAGTGGATGTTGTGGTTGGCATGGTAAGGATGAAAAGAGGATATACAACGATAATCAACAGAGGCCCGAAATTGATGAAATTACTCATCAAGACCTGTACTATGAGGAATGAAAAGAAAAGTATTAAGTTGCTCAAACTATTTTTCATCGGCTGTGCTTAATTTGTCTATCTCGTCTTTGTGTGTATTTATTACAACATTGACAAAATTCAATGTTCTGAAATCCTGAAAAAGCTTAACCTGTATTTCATGGTGGGTACCCATTATTATTTTTGACTTTCTTACTGAACCCAGAGGTATGTCGGGAGGAAATATTGAAGAGAAACCGCTCGTTACAATACTGTCTCCAATTTGTAGCTTAATGTGCTGAGGTATCTCCGTGAGCAATGCATACCCCGGGTTTTTACCGTCCCATATGAGTGGTCCGAAAGCGCCCGACCTGGATATCTTTGCACTCACACTCTGGTTAATGTTCAACAAGGAGATAATGTATGCAAAGTTATCTGATACTGCACTCACAACGCCCACAACACCGTTTGGAGATATTACTCCCATGTCCTGCCGGACTCCGTCTTTCTTCCCTTTGTCTATAATAATAAAATTATGGCTTTTGTTTATACTATTGCCTACAATCTTAGCCGGAAGATATTCGAAATACGAACTGTCGGTCAATGGTTTATAGGCCAACGTGTCCTTCTTTAACGTATCAAGCTGGGTTTGGAACCTTGCCAGCTCGTTGAGAAGACGTGTATTTTGTTGAGCCAGTTGTTCATTGACAGTTTTAAGACCATGGTAGTATTTGATATTTGTCTGGGCCTTAAGAAACTTACCCTGAATTTGCATCAAAACGCCATATATCCTTATTTGCTGAAAGATAGAAGAGTTAGCCATCATCAACAGCGAACCTGCCTCCAACAGCAGAAAGAGCACTATAGTTGCCAAAATGGGAGTGATGGAAGATCTTTTGGCCATTGACAACTATCGCATTAAGAACGGAAGTTTGTCGGCATTCTTAAGGGCAATACTAGTACCTCTGGCAACAGCATGCAAAGGATCTTCTGAAACATGGAACTGAATATTGATCTTTTCGTAAAGTCTTTTGTCCAAACCTCTCAGCAAAGCACCACCTCCTGTAAGGAAGATTCCTCTCTGTACGATATCTGCATAAAGTTCAGGCGGGGTCTGTTCAAGTACGGATATAACGGCAGCTTCTATTTTTGCAATTGATTTGTCTATGCAGTGTGCAATCTCCTGACTGGTAACGCTTACTTCAACCGGGTGGGCAGTCATAAGGTTAGGTCCCCTTACAACATAAGGTTCCGGATATTCGTCAAGTTCAGAAATGGCGGCACCAACCTTTATCTTGATGTCTTCTGCAGTCAGTTCCCCTATCTTGATACTGTGCTGCTGGCGCATGTACTGTTGTATTTCGTATGTGAACCCGTCACCGGCAACACGTATACTTGAATTCACCACAATGCCTCCCAGAGAGATTACAGCTATCTCGGTAGTTCCACCTCCGATATCCACAACCATGTTTCCGGTAGGGGCCTCCACATCTAGTCCTATGCCTATTGCAGCTGCCATTGGCTCATAAATCATATAAACGTCACGTCCCCCGGCGTGCTCAGACGAGTCGCGTACAGCACGTATCTCCACCTCGGTGCTTCCGGATGGGATACTGACTACCATCCTCAGGCTTGGAGTAAAAAACGAGTTCTTGTAGTTGATCATCTTGATAAAGCCTCTGATCATCATCTCTGCAGCATTAAAGTCAGCAATAACACCATCTTTGAGAGGTCTAATTGTCTTTATGTTAGCGTGAGTCTTACCGTGCATCATACGGGCTTTCTGCCCGAATGCAATAGGTTTGCCGGTATTCTGATCTATAGCGACTATCGAAGGCTCATCAACCACAACCTTGTCATTTATGAGAATGACTGTATTTGCAGTTCCAAGGTCTATAGCCAAATCTTGCGTTAAAAAAGAAAATGCCATATTTTATATTATAATTATCAATGTTTGAAATGTCTGATGCTTGTCATTACCATTGCCACGCCGTTTTGGTTGCAATACTCTATGCTATCCTTGTCGTGAATGGAACCACCCGGTTGAATGACTGAATTGATGCCTGCTTTGTGTGCAATCTCTACACAGTCTGCAAAAGGAAAAAACGCATCGGATGCCATTACTGCAGATTCAAGAGAAGAGCCGAATTCTCCTGCCTTGGCAATTGCCTGCTTAAGTGCATCTACACGTGATGTTTGCCCTATTCCGCTGGCGAGCAATGTGTTGTCTTTAGCCAGAACAATAGCGTTGGATTTTGAGTGTTTTACAATCTTGTTTGCAAAGAGCAGATCTTCCGACTGTTTTTTATCTGGAGCAGTAATTGTAACGCTTTTGAGCGATTCCTCTGTCTCTACCTCTGAATCTCTGTCCTGCACCAATACTCCACCCAGCATGCTCCTGAACTTCCTGCTGCTTCTGAGATCCTTATTGTTAATGAGTATGATTCTGTTCTTCTTCTCCTTAAGTATTTCAAGAGCCTCATTTGTATAACCCGGGGCTATTGATACTTCAAAAAACAGTTTGTTCATCTCAGTTGCAGTATCGCTGTCAATCTCTCTGTTGGCAATTATAACTCCGCCGTATGCCGACACCGGATCTGCTGCCAGGGCCGCCTTCCAAGCATCAGAAAGCTTATTTCTGGAAGCGCATCCACAAGCGTTGTTGTGTTTGAGAATAGCTACAGTTGTATCATCGAAGTCTGAAATGAGTTCTATTGCCGCTTCAATGTCAAGAAGGTTGTTGTACGAGATCTCTTTGCCATGAATCTGAACCGGCAGATCTTCTGCCTTACCGTAAAACAGGGCCTTTTGATGGGGATTCTCTCCATATCTCAAAGATCTTGAATCCTTGATGCTATATTTGTATACTGGAATCTGAGCTTCTCTGTTGAAGTATGTGAAAATGGCTGTGTCGTAGTGTGAACTTACATTGAATGCCTGAGCTGCAAAAAGGGCCCTCTCTTCAAGTGTGGTTACGGCTCCTCTGGTCTCGAGGATTTCTGTGAGAAGAGGATATAGCTCCTTGCACGGAATTATCACCACATCTTTATAGTTTTTTGCTGCTGCGCGAATCAATGATATTCCGCCAATGTCTATCTTTTCGATAACCACATCTCGTGGGGCATCGGATGCAACGTACTCTTCAAAAGGGTAGAGATCTACTATAACAAGGTCAATTTCAGGTATTCCGTACTCCTTAAAGCTTTCAATATCTCCTGTGTTATCCCGTCTTCCAAGTATTCCCCCAAAAATCTTAGGGTGTAATGTCTTTACCCTGCCTCCTAGTATAGAGGGGTAGGTTGTAATCTCCTCAACAGAAAGAACCGGAATTGAAAGACCTTTCAAAAAGTCATAAGTTCCTCCTGTCGAAAGAATTTCAACGCCCGATTCGATGAGTTTTTCTGCAATTTTGGCAATTCCGTCTTTGTGATAGACAGATATTAGTGCCCGCTTGATTGTTTTATGCTCCATATGTAATAAATGACTACAAAACTACGAAAAAATAACCGATATTTATTTAATTTTGTGAGCATATAATGTAACAATAAATGAATAAAACATACTACGCTGTTATTGTGGCCGGCGGAACAGGAACCAGGATGGGTGGTGATGTAGCAAAACAGTTTCTTACACTGGGTGATAAGCCGGTAATCCTTCATTCTATTGAGGCATTCCTGCACCTCTCTTTTCCGGTAGAGATAATTCTTGTGGTGCATACCGACTACCGCCAGTACTGGAAAGATTATTGTCTGGAGAAGCAGATCACATTCAGCCACATTTTGGTTTCTGGAGGCATAACCAGATTTCATTCAGTTAAGAATGCCCTCAAATATGTCCCAGGGGGAGCGCTTGTGGCGATTCACGATGGTGTCAGACCTTTTGTTTCTAAAGAATTTCTTGAATCTCTCTATGGTATTGCAGAAGAAAAAGGTGCGGTTGTACCGGTAGTAAAGGTTAATGATTCAATGAGAAAGAGAGATGCAGAAGGCAGGAGTGTGTACGTAAACAGAGAGGAGTTCGTAATGGTACAAACTCCTCAGGTATTTCATTCCGATATAATCCTTGATGCTTATAAACAAGCCTATTCTCCCGATTTTACCGATGATGCATCGGTTGTGGAAAGTATTGGAAAAGAGGTTTTCCTTACGGAAGGGAACAGTTATAACATTAAGATAACAAGGCCCGAAGATCTTGTTCTGGCCAAAGCCATACTTAGCGTTTTTTAAGAGGTGTTCCTTTTGGTGGAAAATCTTTAACCCAGACTTGTCTCTCAATTGCCTGATCCAGTGATATGAATGTCTCAGTTTGTTCAACTGAAGGGATATTCTGTATGGTGTTGATCAGGATTTCCATCAGGTGATCGTGATTTTGACAATAGATCTTTAACATGAGAGCATGTTTGCCGGTCACAAAGTGACACTCAACTACTTCCGGGATGTTTTTAAGAGCCTCAATAACTGAAGGATAATGATTTGCCTGAGCTAAACTTACTCCAACGAAAGCACAAACGTTCAACCCCAGAGTCTGTGGTTTTACCAAAAGACGAGAGCCTGTGATAATTCCCAGGTTTTCCATCTTTTTAACTCTTTGGTGAATAGCTGCTCCGGAAACTCCGCATTCACGGGCAATCTCCAGGAAAGGCATTCTTGCATTTTTAACCAGGAATGCAAGTATTTTCTGATCGATCTGATCTATTTGGAACTTAGGCATAATTGTTAATAATTTAATGTCAGATGGCAAATATAATAATAAATTATAATTAATTATGATTTATTTTTTGAAAAAAGAAAAGCCATCTCATTGGAATTTCGCCCGAACAAGCAGTTATATAGTCCGAATAGGAACATGCAACATATTGATTATTATTGTTTTTTACTTCTGGAATTTTCATCCACCACCTACCGGTTGAGCTGCTTGTATAAAAGTCCAGGTCCTGACCCTCTTGTCCCATGCTTACGATTTTTCTCAACAGTAGTTTCTCAACTTCAGGAATGCCGGGATCTTCACTCACATTGGAAGATATGGCTTCGAACATGTGCCAGAGAATCTCTGCTGTTAGTTGTGCCGAAGCAGATTTTGGTTTGGATTTGGAAGGGTATCCATAGATATATGTAGTAACAAGATTTTGCCCCATTCCAATGTATCTTCCTATTTGACATATCTCTTCTGCGTAGAGGCCGTTTGGTGATTTTGTCAGGCTTTCCGGGAAGTCGCTGTAGCGAACTGAGCGCATATCGAGAAACATATAATTTACCGACCTCAGATGTGGCTCTATTTTGGAAATATCTCCTCTTATTGCACCTAACCGCAGATCTTCGAAGCACTTCCCTTTTGTCTTCTGCAGCAGTTTAGGGTCGTATTTATAGCTTTGATATGCAATGTGTGAGAAATCGGAAACGAGTCCGTCTTCCAGAAGGTATGTGAGTATATTGCTTTTGTCCTCGTTGCTTCCGGCAGACACAAGTGCAGCCGAATATGGTTTGTCTGGCAATATTGATTTAATTTCTGGCAATTCCTCTCCGCACAAGACTATGCTCCTGATTTTTAGACTGGAGCAGAGGGCAATTGTCTCTTTGAGCTGATTGATGCCCGGTTCTACATAGTATACCTTGTATCCGGATTGCGGGAAAAGTTCAGCGAGAGAGTTGACAACCGATGAGTCACCGGTTGTGTTTATTATAATTGCGGCAGAATCCAGACACGCCTCGCTTATTGCTGCAGCAGGGATAATCTCCGGAAATCCTTTGTTTTTCATGACAGTCTATTTTTTTGATTTTCCGCCGTTTTCAATCAGTTTTAAAGTGGTTTCAAGATCCAGCTCCTTTGGATCTGTACCCTTTGGAATCTTGAAATTCTCTTTGCCTTTTTTGATATATGCTCCAAAACGGCCGTTAAGGATTTCGATACCCTCATCCGGGAAGCCTTTTATAAGTTTTTCAGACTCCTTCTTTGCATGTGATTCGATCAGTCTTATACTGGTGTCAAGGTCTATTGTGCGAGGGTCATTATCCTTGCCGATGGAGATGAACCCTCCGTTGTACTTTATATAAGGTCCGAAACGGCCAATGGCGGCAATTATCTCCTTCTCTTTGTATGAACCTACACTGCGAGGAAGGTCAAACAATTTAAGTGCTTCATCAAGTGTTATGGTTTCTATAAGCTGTCCTTTACCCAGACTCATGAACTTCTTCTCGGGGTCTTCGCTATCGCCTATCTGCGCAAGGGGACCAAAGCGTCCGATTCTTACAGATACTGTCTTGCCCGACTTAGGGTCTGTGCCAAGAACCTTCTCGGCATTTGCGGGTCTTGAGACTAAAAGCGTCTCCTCTACTTTTTTATGGAATGGTTTGTAGAATTCTGCTATAACATCGTTCCATACTAGTTCCCCCTCGGCTATCCTGTCAAAATCCTCTTCTACTTTTGCGGTGAATCCATAGTCTACAATAGAGCCAAAATTCTCTACAATAAAATCGTTTACCAAAATTCCGATATCCTCGGGAAAGAGTTTGTTCTTTTCTGCTCCCCATGTCTCGGTAAGGGTTTTTGAAACGACGGCTCCCTTATCCAGCCTGAGTTCTCTGAACTGACGCTCCTGTCCCGCTCTGTTGTCTTTTACAATGTAACCACGTGTTATGATTGTTGAGATTGTAGGGGCGTATGTAGATGGTCTTCCTATCCCCAGCTCCTCAAGCTTCTTAACAAGACTGGCTTCTGAATACCGTGGCGGCTTCTGCGAAAATTTTTCTGTTGCCTTGAGGGTCTGCATATGCATCTCCTGATTAACGGCAAGTACCGGTAGAAGCATGTTGGTCTCTTCGTCTGTTGAGTCATCATCCTTTGACTCTATGTATATTTTAAGGAACCCGTCGAACTTAACCCTGTCTGCAGTTGCCAGAAACAGATTTTTTATTGCGTCGGTACCTATAGATATTTCGGTTTTCTGAATTGTAGCGTCGGCCATCTGAGAGGCCATGGTCCTTTTCCAGATAAGTGCATATAGCTTTTTCTCCTGTGCCCCGGCTTCAATTTCCTGATTGCTCAGATATGTTGGCCTGATTGCCTCGTGTGCCTCCTGCGCCCCTTTGGTTTTTGTGGCATACTGTCTTGTCTTGGAGTATTCTTTGCCGTATAGCTCAGTTATTGTCTTTTTTGCTGCGCCGATTGCTAAAGTGGACAGGTTTACCGAGTCTGTACGCATATATGTGATAAAACCCGACTCATAAAGGTTCTGTGCAGTTCTCATTGTCTGACTCAGAGAGAATCCGAGCTTTCTTGCTGCCTCCTGCTGAAGTGTAGATGTGGTGAATGGTGGCGGAGGGGTTCTTTTTGACTCCTTCTCTTCTATTGATACGATTTTGAAGCGTGCTCCACTGCATTTTTCCAGAATCTCGCGAGCCTTTTCCTCTTTCTCGAACTTCTCATCGAGTTCGGCTGCTACCTTTACCGAGGTTTTTGCACCATCGGGATTGAATACCCCCTCAATACGGAATAGCGATTTGGCTGCAAATGACTGAATGTCTCTCTCTCTCTCCACTATGAGCCTCAGCGCCACAGATTGTACACGGCCGGCAGAGAGTTTCGGTTTTACCTTTTTCCATAAAATTGGAGATAGTTCAAAACCTACCAACCTGTCAAGAACCCTGCGGGCCTGTTGAGCCATAACCAGGTTCATGTCCACGCATCTTGGATTCTCGATGGCGTTCAGAATTGCGTCTTTTGTTATTTCGTGGAAAACTATCCTTTTGGTTTTTTTGTCGTCAAGGCCAAGTGTCTCCTTGAGGTGCCACGCAATTGCCTCCCCTTCACGGTCCTCATCGGATGCTAGCCATACTATGTCTGCTTTTTTTGCAAGGGATTTCAATTCCGAAACCACCTTTTTTTTGTCTTCGGAAACAAGATAATCGGGGAGAAACCCCTTCTCTATATCTATTCCAAGATTCTTTTTAGAAAGATCCCTGATGTGCCCGAAGCTTGATTTTACCTGATACCCGTTGCCCAAAAATTTTTCAATTGTCTTTGCTTTGGCAGGTGACTCAACGATTACTAAATTCTCTCCCATATCTTCAACATTAAACCTTGATGGCTGCAAAGTAAGGTATAAAGTAAGGTAATATCCAAATTTTTATTCCTATTTTTGCGCTTTGGCATACCTTATATATTACAAAAAAATGAAGATTAAAGATAGAGATAAGTTCCTGAAAAGGTTTTGGATAGTTGTTTTAAGTCCTTTTGTACTGGTATTGTTTTTTCTTCTGATGGTCAGTATTTTTTCTGACATTCCGTCATTCGAGGAGCTTGAGGACCCGCAAAAGAATATTGCAACAGAACTGATATCGGAAGATGGTGAACTCCTTACCACATTTCATATAGAAAACAGGTCGTTTGTTACTTACGACGAACTTTCACCTTCGCTTGTACAGGCTGTAATAGCAACAGAGGATGTCAGGTTTGAGAGCCACAGCGGTATAGATTTCAAGAGTCTGGCAAGGGTGGCGGTAAAATCGCTTATGCTCGGCAAGAGAAGCTCAGGTGGAGGAGGTAGTACCCTTTCACAGCAACTAGCAAAGTCTCTTTTTCCCAGAGATACTGTAAAGAGCAGAATCCCCGGTGCAAAAACATTTGTTCTGGGAGTCTCCAAATTCAAGGAGTGGATCACTGCTGTAAAACTGGAGAGAAATTATACCAAGAACGAAATTCTTAGCATGTACCTTAATTCTGTCTTCTATGGCAGCAATGCATACGGAATAAGGGCCGCTGCCAATACTTTTTTCGGGAAACATCCGTCGGAACTTACAATAGAGGAGGGGGCTCTTCTTGTTGGGATGGTAAATAAACCTACCAGATATAACCCTGTGACAAATCCGGAACAGTCCATAATTAGAAGGAACCATGTTCTGAGCCAGATGTACAAATACGACTTCATAGACAGGGCAACCTACGATTCTGTCAGGACAATTCCTATAAAACTCGCTTTCATACAACAGGACCACAACTCCGGTCTTGGTCCCTACTTCAGGGATATGCTAAGAAGGATAATGCATGCAGAGAAACCTAAAAGATCGGATTATGTTCAGGAAGAGGATTTCAGGGCAGATTCGCTGCTCTGGAGGGACGACCCTCTCTACGGATGGCTTTTCAAGAATCCAAAACCAGATGGGTCGAGTTACAATCTTGACAAGGACGGGCTAAAAATATACACTACTATAAACTCAAAAATGCAGCGTTATGCAGAAGAGGCTGTTGTTGAGCATCTGAGTAAAGATCTGCAGGTTGTTTTCAACAGGGAAATTAAGCGAAACAGCTCTTTTCCTTTTTCAAACAGCGCACCAAGGGACGTAGTTGAATCGGTAATGAAAAAAGGAAGGCGATGGAGCGACAGGTACAGAAACCTTAAGGCAGACGGATTGTCTGAAAGCGAGATTATTGAGACATTCACCCAACCTGCAGACATGAGAGTGTTTTCATGGAAGAACAAAGGATATGTAGATACGGTAATGACACCCAACGACTCTATCAGGTACTACAAATCATTTCTCAGGGCTGCTTTTATGGCTATGGAGCCGCAGACAGGATTTGTAAAGGCATACGTTGGCGGACCTAACTATAAGTATTTTAAATATGACAATGCTCGTCAGGCAAAAAGACAGGTTGGTTCTACAATCAAACCGTTTCTCTATACTCTGGCCATGCAGGAGGGTTACGACCCTTGCTACAAGGTGTTCAATGTGCCGCAGACATTCATTCTTGGAGATACTACCTGGACACCCGAAAGTACAGACAAACCTGAATGGATTGGCAATGAGGTTACATTAAAATGGGGTCTTACTAAGAGTTCCAACAATATATCGGCATTTCTCATGAAGCAGTTCGGGCCTAATGCAATGGTGGACATGTGCAGAAAACTGGGAGTTACCAGCTATCTTAACCCTGTTCCCTCACTTTGTCTGGGACCTGCCGACCTTACCCTTTTTGAGATGGTTGGGGCATACAACACATACCCTAGCAAGGGGGTTCATGTAGATCCGGTTTTTGTGCTGAGGATAGAAGACAAGGCTGGAAATGTGCTCTCAAACTTTACTGCAAGAAAGAGAGAAGCCATAAGCGAACATACTGCCTACCTTATGGTTAACCTTATGGAGGGTGTTGTAAATGAAGGAACGGCGTCTAGGTTAAGGTGGAAGTATGTTCCGGAGGGGCCAATAGCCGGAAAGACAGGAACCACCAACGATCAGGCCGACGGATGGTTTATAGGATACGTGCCAAAGCTGACAGCTGGAGTATGGGTTGGTGCAGAGGACAGGCAGGTACACTTTGAGAGACTCGACCAGGGAGGTGGTGCCAACATGGCTCTTCCTATCTGGGGGATTTTCATGCAAAAGGTTTTAAAGGACGGCACTCTGGGAATATCTACAAAAGACAACTTTGTTGCTCCTCCGGGCTTCTCCGTTCAGTTCAACTGCAAGGGAAGTGACGAAGACATGAACTCAAACTCATTGCTGAACGATCCTTTTTTCCATTAGTATTTATTGATCAGATTAACAGTTGCAGATTAAATGAAAAAAATAGTTGCCCTTGTTTACGGGGGAGATTCATCCGAGGCAGAAGTTTCGGTAAAGAGCGGAAAGCATGTTGCCCGTCATATAGACAGGGAGAGGTATGATTGTTTTGAGGTGCTTGTCAAGGGCAGGGACTGGGGTGTGCAGATGGAAGATGGCTCTGTAATCCAGATAGATAAAGCTGATTTTTCTTTTGTTGACAAAAACGGCAGAAGGGTTAATTTTGATATTGCTCTCATAATGATTCACGGCACACCCGGTGAAAACGGCATACTCGAGGCCTACTTTGAGATGATTGGGCTGCCAAGCACAACCTGTTCTTCCATTGTTTCTGCCATTACTTTTGACAAGTATGCCTGCAAGTGCTACCTGAGGGATACCGGAATTCTTCTTGCCCGCGAGGTTTTTATGAGAAAGGGTGATCACTATTCTGTTGAGGATATTGTCTCCCGGCTTGGTCTTCCTTTGTTTGTAAAGCCAAACTCGGGGGGGAGCAGCTTTGGTGTGACAAAGGTAAAGAGGGCAGAGGATCTGACAGGCGCAATTGAAGCCGCCTTTTCTGAGGGAGAGACAATCCTTATTGAAGAGTGCATTAGTGGAAGGGAGATGACAAATGGAGTGTTTGAGGCTGACGGAGCCCTTGTAAGATTGCCTGTAACTGAGATTATATCAAAAAATGAATTTTTCGACTACGAGGCAAAATATCTTGGAGCAAGTCAGGAGATTTGTCCAGCTGCCATACCTGAGCATTTGAGTAATAAGATTATTGACCTTTCACACAAAATGTATCACTATCTTGGTTGTAAGGGTATTGTGAGAATGGACTATATTGTAAGGGGAGAAGAGGTATATTTTCTTGAAATTAACACGGTTCCGGGAATGACCGAAATGAGCCTTGTCCCTCAGCAGATAAGGGCCATCGGAATGACAATAAAGGAATTTTTGACAAAACTGCTTGGTTAAAGAGTCACTTTCTAAAACTTAATATTATGGTTGCTAAAATTTTAAGAAAAACGGCAGGTTCACTTGCTGTTTTGTTTTTGTTGTTATTTGCCGTATCATCTGCCAATGGTCAGCAACGGTTTTCAGGAAAGGTTACGGACCAGACAGGTATAGGTGTTCGGAATGTTTTAGTCTCAGATGGTTTTAATGTAGTCAAGAGTGATGAGAAGGGTGAATTTTTTTTAGAGACCAACCCGCGGGCAAGGTTTCTGTTTATGTCAACTCCGGGAGGTTATGAGCAGGATGGCAATTTTTATTACAGACTTGAAAAGAATCAGGCAGAGCAGCTGGATTTCAGATTGAAAAAGGTTGGCCGGCAATCCGATAAGTTTATTCATATTGGAGATACCGAGGCAAATATTTACAAAAACTGGATAGACGGACTTAAGGGCTATCTGGCTAACCATAAGCTTGCTTTTCTTCTTCTGAATGGAGATATATGTTATGAAAAGGGAATGAACTTTCATGCCAGGGAGATAACAACAGAAACTATGGGGCTGAGGGTTGTATACTCTCTTGGCAATCACGATCTTGTTGCCGGTGATTATGGCGAACAGCTTTACGAAAAGCTTTTTGGACCGGTGTGGTATTCGTTCAATGTCGGAGGTGTGCACTTTGTGAACCTTCCGGTAAACTATGGTGACAAGGTACCCTCATACACTCCGGACGATATTTACAACTGGCTGAGAAAGGATCTGGATGCCATTCCCCGCAATACTCCGGTTATTATAATCAATCATCACCTCTATGGAGTTGCTGACAACTTTGTGATGAAAACCGACAAGCAGACACTTAATCTTTATGATTATAATTTCAAGGGTTATCTATATGCTCATTACCATACCAACTCGTTTCATAAAACCAATAAAGGGGCCTCTCTGTTCAGCACAATGTCGCCCAACAAAGGGGGAATAGACCACTCCCCATCGTCTTTCAGGGTTTTGAAGTTTAATGAAAAAGGGGAGCTGAGCTCTGAAATCAGGTACTCTAATCTGGAAAAGCATATTGTGGCCAATGGCTTCAAGAGTGTCACCAATAAAGGGTACTCCTTTGTTGCGAATATTTATGATACAGGAACTGATGTGGTCGGTGCCGATGTTGTGGATGGTCCGGTGGCGTTTATGATGGTGCGGAAAAGTTCATGGAGCTGGTCATTGAACATTGATAAAGATTTTACTGGGAGGGAATTAAGGGTAAGAGTTAAATTTTCTGACGGGAGTGATGTTTACAAGCAGATTACAATGAATCACACGCCCTCAATCAAATGGGTGAGCAATCTGGGCTCAAACATATTCATGACTTCGCCGGTTATTGCCGGTAATCTGGTAATTACAGCAACAACCGACGACGATTCGGGCAAAAATGCCGCTGTAAAGGCTTTTGACAGAGTTTCGGGAAAGAATGAATGGAGCTTTAAAACTAAGAATTCGGTCAAAAACAACATGGTGGTCTCAGATGGTACCCTGCTTGTGTGCGATATTGAGGGGTGGCTTTATGCGATTGATGCTGGATCGGGAGTGCTTAAGTGGTCAAGAGCATTGAGAGAGAACGGTATTCACCCGGTTTTTACTCAGGGGATAACTGCATATAATGGCATCGTCTATGCAGGGCAGGGTAAAAATCTTACTGCTGTAAATGTTTCTGACGGAAAGGTCCTTTGGGTGAATGGTGCCTGGAACGGTGGTGTATCTGCAGTTGCCTCTCTTGTTGTCGATCCGGATTCGGGTGTTTTGCTTGCTGCCGGGTATTGGCTTGGTCGTTTTGCTCATGAAGCCGTTTCAGGAAAAATGCTTTGGGAGAAAAAAGATGAGGATTCACGTATCTGCGACAACTCCCCTGTGGCTTTCAAAGGTAAATTCTACTATACTTCTCCTAGCTATATAACAGAAGTTGACCCTCTTACAGGAACAGAAACTGTAAAGCAAAAGATCAGCTACACTGTTAACAGTAACTCCCGTCCTCTTGTTACAGATAAGTATTTTATTGTAGGAACTACAGACAAAGGCGTTGCGGCTTTTGACCGTCAGAACGGTTACAAGGAGCTTTGGAACTTTAAGCCAAACCCTGCTATTCTCTATACTGCACCCTACACCAAGGATTTTCAGATGACTGTGGAGAGTGGTGTCGCTCTTGATGGAGATAGGGTATACCTTGGTGCCAATGACGGCTTTCTGTACTGTCTGGATGTTGCCAACGGGCTTTTCAGATGGAGGTTGAACCTGGGAGCACCAATCCTTGGCAACATAGTAATAGAGGATGGAATTCTCTACGTATGTGACTTTGGAGGTAACTTGTGGTCCGTGAGGTTATAGTCTATAGTCTAAAGTTTCTCACATATCCATCATAATCATGTGAAAACTGTAAACGGCACGAAATGATCTGCCAGTTCTTTTAACAAAGCTCAGATTTTGAGCGACTTATTAAAATATTTCCAAGGTTTTTGCAGAAAAACAAAGTTGTAACACACTAATAATAAGACTAATCTTAAAACAACTGGCAGAAACTCAGAAGCCGCAAATCAGGCTGAGGCAGTAACACTATGACGCAGTTTGAGGCAACTTGTTAACCATGAGCTACATGCAAAATGAAATTTTAATACGGAAGAGTTTCCTACGTAATATGAGGTATTTATCTGTATGTAAAAAATTGCCAAACGCGAAATTTTGTTTAAGAATCTCATGTTCTGTATTTTGCAGATTAAGTGATAGTTTCTGCTCCACCAACTTTCTATTCACCAACTTTTCAATTTGATCCCATATTCTTGTGACAAATAATTACACAAGTAATTATTTGATTAGTAATGCCTTTACAATTGCTTTTGATATATTTTCCTCTTTATCAAATGATATTTTTGAGAAAATCACTCTGTAATTTTCGATGTCAAGATAAAGGACGGAGTCTGGATAAAACAACACTCCTGTAATAGAGTCTTTCTGTGCCGATAATGTGAGCCTTTCTTTAAGCAGAGTGAGTGGGGCAGCAATTATCTCATCTCCTTGTAAGCTAATAACTGCAAGAGTGTCATTGGCCACAGTAGAATATACATCTGTATTTACCCATGGGTATCCGTCTGTGGAGAACTTATCCTCAACTCTCTCTATTGAATTTTTGTTGTACTCCTTATATGTGAAGTTCTCTCCAAATTTAGTGCGGAGATCTCCTCCCGATGGATATCCGTATAGGTACTCCAAAAGGTTCTTATCAATTTGTCTTGCCAAATAGGAGTAGATGTCGTAAAGGCGCTCGAACTTTTCCTTTGATAGAGAGTCGTCATATACCTGAGGCGGAGCTGTCAACTTTCCCTCATCTCCCATCATTTTAAGTTCGGTTGCAAGCGTTTTAAGCTGATGTGTCTGTGATTTTATTCCAATCTGTTTGGCCGATATTGCAGGGATATAAGAAAACAGAGAGAGCAGTACAATTGTTATGTAGCTTACATATAGATATTTGTCGTATTTTGCGGTTATGAAAAGTAGAACCGTAAGTGTCATTATTGCCCCACATACAATCAGATATGCTCTCTCTTCTGTGAAGCCGTATTGTGAGATCCTGTGGAGGGAGCCTATCCAGAAAAGTGCAAGTGGTGCAATTGCTATCAGGCTGAATGTCTTGAAAAAGCGCGTAAACAGTGGTTTGCTAACCATAAGCATTCCAGCTTTTATTACTATTGCTGAGATTATGAATCCAAAAACCATATACGCAAGATTGCCCTTAGGGAGTGACCATCCTATTATGATTTTTGCAATGTACATATATAGGATTACAGTGTAAATAATGAGAGCCGGAGCGAGGATGTAGTTGATGATTGTCTCAAATATCTTGGTTATCCGGAAGGTGACCCTCTTATTTTCGTCGTCGGCGTTGAGGTACAAAAAAATAACGGGTGCAATGATTATGTAACAGACAATTAAAGTATAGAAAGCGATGTCGTTGTATGAATCTTTAAAAATGTCAAAAAGATAGATGAACGAGAAGAATATCGCAATAAGTGCCGCGAAGATTGCAGTAACGATGGCCATTGTAAAGAAAAGCTCCTTTGCATAGGCAAGTATGTTTCTTACAAATCTTGTATTGTCCTTGTAGTTGGAGTAGATAGCCAGAAAGGCAACGGCCACTGCAAGCGATGCCACATATTCTCCGCTTTGCACCCAATCCGAAGCATTTACAAGAAAAGGTATTGCTGCTGACAGTACAGACAGATAATAAAGAACTCTTTTAATGCCGGTAGTGAAAACCCGGTTTAGAAGATAGGAGAAGGCAAATACAAGTGGAGCGAGAAGCAGGTTATTTCCATAGGTTTCCGGTGGCATAATCTTCTCGTATGTGAGGAAAGTGAGGAAGAAAAAAGCACCGGAGATAATTATCTCTACAGGATTGCGGGCAATTATCACAATCAGGTTGTTTGTGATAGCTTTAAGATTTACTTTCATACTTGAATTATTTTAGGGATAATCAAAATTAGGTAAATATTCTAACTTTGTCCATTATCCGATTCTTTATTTTATGTTCTACAAAGAGTTTATAGAAAATGCAGGGGAGAAGCTGGAACCGCTGTATGGAAGGCAGGAGGGGCGGGCTATTGCATTGAAGCTGCTGCAGCACAGTTGTGGATTGCGATCATACGACCATATTGTTGATCCTTTTGGAGTTATATCTGAAAATAATATTGCTGAAATGGAGCGTTACATGGCAGAACTTGTTGCCGCCCGCCCCCTTCAGTATGTTTTAGGTTATGCTGATTTCTACGGAAGGAGGTTTTTGGTAGAGGAAGGTGTGCTTATCCCCCGGCCGGAGACAGAGGAGCTTGTAGGGTGGATACTTGGAGAGATGGGTATCCGGCAGCAGGCAAGAGAGAGTAAGTATGCAACAGACAACAAACAATGGGGAAGGGACAAAAGTGTGGTCAGGATCCTGGATGCAGCATGTGGGTCGGGTTGTATTGGAATAACACTGGCCACTGAGATTGCGGCTTCAGGCTCTCCGGCCGAGTCTGAGGTTTTTGCCCTGGATCTTTCTGACAAGGCACTGGAGGTGACTGTCAAAAATGCAAACAGGCTCATGACCGAAGCTGCCTCTTCTATTCCACAATTTCACAATAGTTTCCTGCATCCATATAAGGCAGATATTCTGGCCGGACCTTCGGGTCAGGAAATAATTGAAGAACACTCATTGGACATTATTGTAAGCAATCCTCCGTATGTAAGGGAACAGGAGAGGGCACTAATGCATAGAAATGTTATTGATTACGAACCGGCGGAGGCTCTTTTCGTAAGTAATGACGATCCCTTGGTGTTTTATAAAGCTCTTACTGAATGGGGGTTAAAACTACTAAGGTCTGGTGGTTCCATCTATTTCGAAATAAATGAAGCCTATGGTAAAGAGGTCGTTGAAATGCTTGCATTAGCCGGTTACACCGACATAATTCTCCGTAAGGACATCAACGACAAAGATCGGATGGTGCGGGGGGGACTTTGCAGTAGTTTTTAGTAAGTCTCAGATTTGCTTATAGTTCAAGCATTAAGAAATTTATGTTTGCTAAAGTAAAATATGTTTTTTACATTTGCTGCAACATAAAAAGAAAACAGTGAATATCTCTTTAACACAAATGTGGTGGTGGCACAGATCCGATGGGTTTGTGAGCATTACTGTTTGTGTATAGGGAAGGTATAATTATACTTATCGTATTATCAAGGTCCGGTGCTCATGCGCCGGGCTTTTTTTTTATCCATTTTTAACCAAACTTTTTTAAAATTTCAAATCTTTTAAGAAGATGAAGACAACAAAAAAAATCATGCTCGCCGAGAGCGAGTTGCCGAAACAGTGGTACAACATTCTGGCAGACATGCCCACACAACCACAACCTATGTTGAATCCCCAGACAAGAAAACCCCTTTTACCTCAGGAGATGGAAGGACTTTTTGCCAAAGGTCTGGTAGAACAGGAGTTTTCGGAGAAGCGATGGCATGACATTCCGGACGAGGTTCTTCATCTTTATAAGAATTACCGGCCCACACCGCTGGTAAGAGCCTTTGGTCTGGAAAAGGCGCTGGATACTCCGGCAAAGATTTTTTTCAAGAATGAGAGCATCAGCCCTGTTGGCTCTCATAAGCTAAACTCTGCATTACCACAGGCCTATTTTAATCATATACAGGGAATCACCCGACTGACAACCGAAACGGGTGCTGGTCAGTGGGGTTCGGCAATGAGTATTGCATGCAAGCATTTCGGAATTGAACTGGAGGTGTTCATGGTCAAACAAAGCTATGAGGCAAAACCTTACAGAAAGGTGGTTATGAAAACTTATGGCAGCAAGGTATATGCATCCCCTTCAAACATTACCGAATATGGACGAAAGGTTCTGGCAGAAGATCCCGATTGCAGGGGCTCACTTGGCATGGCGATTTCGGAAGCTGTGGAAAGAGCAGTCACACAACCAAACACAAGGTATACCCTTGGCAGTGTCCTTAACCATGTCTTGCTACATCAGACAATTATCGGCCTTGAGGCGGAGAAGCAGATGGAGATGGCAGGGGAGTATCCCGATAAGATAATTGCTTGTTTTGGTGGAGGCTCGAACTTTTCCGGAATATCTTTTCCGTTTCTCCGTCACAAGCTTACAGGTGGCAGGTCGGTAGAACTGATTGCTGCCGAACCTGCTGCGTGTCCAAAGCTTACAAAGGGCGTTCTTGAGTATGACTTTGGCGATTCTGCCGGCATGACACCTCTTATTCCGATGTACACCCTTGGTCACGATTTCCAGCCGGAACAGATACATGCCGCTGGTTTACGCTACCATGGCGGCGGAAGGATCGTCAGCCAGCTTAAGAAGGATGGTTACATAAACAGTTATGCGATAGAACAGCTGGAGGCGTTCAAAGCCGGAATCCTCTTTGCAGGTGCAGAGGGAATTATTCCCGCGCCTGAATCTACACATGCAATTGCCGCAACCATAAGGGAGGCACTAAAGGCTAAAGAGGCCGGTCGGTCAGAGGTTCTGCTCTTCAACCTCTCGGGCCACGGACTGCTTGACATTCCAGCTTACGAGGAGTACTTGTAGAGGGTACATGGGGACGCACATTGTGTACCCAGTTTACCCAAAAACACAAATTATGTGATTTTTTCATTGCATGGTGGTTGGTTGTAATATACGTGCACCAGATTTACCCGCTTCGCGCTTAATTCGCTAAAAAACAAAGGCTGAAACCAAGTATGCCACTACAAAAGGCTGCAGGTTTCAGCTCTCGTTTTTTCTAACGCGACTTTCGCTTAGCGGGTACCCAAATCTTCATTGCAAGTATATCACAACCAACCATCATGTTATTTATACACATAATTTGTATCTGTGACTATCTCATTTCAACGCCAATGATGGCATTTACTGTCTGGATTTACCCACTTCCTAATGGCCAGCAACATCAAATCCCGCCCCCTTTTCTTTATGGGTACACAATGTGCGTCCCCATGTACCCTATTTCGTTGGGGCTACGACCAAAATAGGAGGAGCAAGAAACATAGTAGGATCTACGAACATACCGGCAGCCTTTGTCGTAGGTGATATCTCAACAACATCACGTGACTTGAAATCTTCCAGTGAATATGTCTGACCGGCAAGTGACTTGATTCTTTTTACAATCATCTCGCGGCTGGCAGTGCTGAAGTAGTCGATATTGTTAATCATGGTGCTGCGATTCTCTGCGCGCCATACACCCTGAGAGTAGTAGTAGCCCCCTTCGTATGCGCCAACAGGTGAGTAGTTAGGTTGACCTACAAAATGCTTCCAAAGGACTTTGGTGAGGTCGTTGGTAACGTCAACATTCAGGTAGTGATTATAACCCTGCCACTGTTTAAGAGTATTGATTTTCTCCTGTGGGATTAATCCGGTTGTATTTACATATTCGTCGGCAAGTTTCCCAAAACCATGTCCTCCTGCTTCGTGCTGCACAACACCCCTGAAGTCGTAAGGATAGTTGGAGGCAGAAGTGGGACACATTGCCACAGCAGCACCATCTGAGCGCATCCAGCAAGTGCCTCCGTACCTTGTGCTGTTGGCAATCAATACGATAAGGGTTTTGTTCACACTGGTGACAGGTGCTTTGAGTGCATATGTAAAACACATGTCATAGTTTGACTCCATACTGGTAGATGGTGCAGCAGCTTTATATTTGGTCCCGAAAACTGTATTTACAGTCTTGGTAAGATCGCTGATCCCGCTCTCCTGAGAAAATGCATATACCATATAGACATTAAAATATGATGCATAGGTCTTGTATGGTTCAACATTAAAGAAGTGACCAACAGCTTCGCGGATTTTATTTTCATACTTTTTGGTCATCATGTCAGCCAGAGAGAACCCGTCACCTATAAAGACAATGTTTACACCCGACCCTTGAGTGGCACTTTGGATTGTTACATAGTCACCATCATTAAAGTTAATGTTGGTCTGATCCAATATCGCTGTGGTTTTAGTAGTGGTTCCGGTTAATTTTATAACTAAATTTCCCTCTCTTAATGTAGATCCGGTGTAGGGGTCAAACTTTATCTGCATAGTGGTACTGCCGGTGCCGCTTGTTTTTGAAGGAGTCACCCAGCTCGGACAACTTTCTATTTCCCATGGCGCTGAGGCCTGTATCGTTAGTGTCTTTGTATCGCCGTCGCCGGTAGACCGTACACGACCTTCAAGTATTATCAAGTAACTTTCCGGACTGGTACCATCTTCATAAATCCTTTTGAAAAATGTGTATCCCCAACCGGCGGTAAGCTGATAGGTGCTTAGGGACCCAACCGGTATAATAAGATCAGCGTCAACATTGATGTTCTGAAACACATTTGAGATAACAAATGGCTGCGCAATTCTGCTGTATACCTTATTAAGTGCAGAACATCCGCTGAAGGCATAGCTATTAAGAATCTTAAGCGAATTTGGTAGTCTGACAGTATTTAGAGCCAGACAATTGGCAAAGGCGTACTCTCCAATTTTATTTAGTCCGACCGGGAACTCAATATGGCCCGCAAGGTTGTTACAGGTAGCAAAAGCGTAGTTATCAATTGTTGCAAGATTTGCAGGAAGGACTAATGATTTTATCTGGAGGCAATTATAAAAAGCCTCCTTTCCAATAGTGACCAGGGTAGATGGAAAGACGATGGTCTCAAGAGCAACCGGAGAGGCCAGGGTAGACTTGAATGCATAGTCAGGTATCTTGTCATCTTCAATTTTGGCGCTGCTAAGGTCAAGATCCTTCAATGCTTTTATGTTTTCGCGTATTGTTGTGAAGTCATCGGCCTTAACGAACCCTTCAATTTTCAAACGGGTTATTCCGGCACGGTCAGCCACAGGAACAAGAGAGGCAAGTGTCTGATTGTTCTCTTCATATACATAATATCCGTTGAACCCACTCTGCTTTATGTTTATAGTATCCTTAATTGTCCCTACATTCTGGGTAAAGATGATCATAGCTGTTCTGTCTGTACTCCCTGTGTTGGGGCTCACAGTGAAAGTGTAATCGCTCGTTACCAGTCCTTTGGTGCGGATTTGAGATATCCAGCCTGTTCCACCCGATATTGTAACAGAGTTTTCTGTGTTTGACTGAACAGAGTAGTTGAAACTGCCTCCGCTCTTTTGAATGTAAAAGTTCTCCTTGCTCAATAAGAGAGCATACATCATCTGCTGGTTGATTATGAGAGTATCGGCCATAGAGCCGTTTTTCTCCTTGAAAACCACCCTAGATGTTCTGTTGTCGAAGGTACTGTTACGGGCAATGAAAAACTGATGCGTATAAGTATTAAGCCCTTTTGTCCCCAGATGACTCACCCAGCTGTCGTCGCCAAGTATCTGAAAATCATAGAGAACATTTGTCCGAAGTTCTACATCGATATTTCCCCCGGCAGTTGGCATATTGACAATTTTTGATGTCAGGATAATAGCATTTGTCTGAGACTGATTGATTGTGAGAGTGTCTGCAAGGGTGCTTGCTTTATCCTTGAATATGATTTTTGCCGACCTGCTGTCATAGGCAGAGTTTTTTTCAATTGCAAATTCGTGATTATATGTGTCAAAGCTCTTGGATGTTACTCTAGTTATCCAGCTTACTCCGGAAGGCATTATTACATCATATATAATGTTACTTTTTAGTTCAACCGATATCGTACGGGCACTGTTGTCTAGGTTCTCTGTTTTTTTTGTAAGTATAAGAGCATCGTTTTGTTTCTGGCTTACAGCAATCGAACCCGACAATGTTCCGGCAATAACTGTAATTGTGGTTGACCTGTCTGCATTGGATGTATTCTTTGCCGCTACAAGCTTTACTGTTGCAGTTCCTTCTCCCGAGACAGGTGTGATACTGCACCATCCTCCTCCGCCACTTATGGTCCACGATGTATTTGATGTTACTGTTATTGTTGTCTCCGATCCTGCAGGAGGTACCTCCACCGTTGATGACGAGAGCGAAAGAGAGGGCTCAGGCGTGCAGCCGGCTGATATAAGGGCAAGATATATTATTGATAGAGCAATACCTACTTTAAGAAATAACTGTTTTAATTTTAATGATATAAGCATCTTTCGAGGGTTGTTTTTTAGTTAATACCACAAATATAACACTTATGGAGTAATATCCAGAATTAAAGGCAGAGCAGAGGGGATATTGATCTTAAATAACTTATATTCAGAAATATCATATAAGTGTTTCAATATCTCTCTTATGCTGTTCCCATGAGCAACAACGAGTATTGTATCATTTTCCTTTAATGAGGGAACAATACAGTCCTCCCAGTATGGAACTATTCTTTTGGAGAGATCGTTGTATGACTCGGACAGTGGAAGCAGTTCTTCTGGCACCTCTTTATAGAGCGCATCTTTGCGAGGATTGCGGATATCGTCTGTCGTAAGAGGTGGGGGCGGGCTATTGTAGCTGTTCAACCACGCCTCTGCCTGCTCAATTCCGTATATCTCTTTTACCATGTTCCTGTGCATCCCTTGCAATACGCCATAGTGGTTTTCGTTTAGTCTCCAGCTTCTCTCGATGCAAATATCATTAAGAGCACAACTCTCCAGAATAATCTTAAGAGTTCTTTCAGTCCGACGGAGGGAAGAACAGTATGCCTTATCGATAGTAATCCGGTCTTTTTTAAAGCTTTCCGCTACAAGACGAGCCTCTTGAACTCCCTGGTCCGTGAGGTCAATATCGGTCCAGCCAGTAAGCCTTTTCTCACGGTTCCATTGACTTTCGCCGTGTCTGAGTAATATTATCCGTTTCATATCTAAAGAGTGATTTTTGTTATAGAGCCATAATCCGGAACATATGAAAAAGCATCTTTGAATGATACGATACCTGCATAAATGTTTGTGCAGAGGATAAAACCGGCGTGGGTAAAAATTAAAACCCTTTGCAATTCACTTGCTCTAATTTCATCCAGAAAGATAGAGACCCGGGTGTACATACCCCTGAACGATTCTCCATTTGTGGCAGGGGTTTCTATCCAGTCGTCATACCATTGCAGAAGACGAAGGTCCTTGATATCATCCCATTGTTGCATCTCCCAGTCACCAAAATTCATCTCCATCAATTTATTGTCGATGACTGGCGTGAAATTACAAAACCCTGCAAGAGAGATACATCTGGAAGAGGGGCTTGAAAATACTCTGTAAAATGTTAATAGGGGAAGCTGATTATAAACAACCAAAGCCTCCCGGGCAAATGTATCTTTCAACGGTACGTCACTATTACCATAACAAGTGCCTTGTGGTACATCAACTGAGGTATGCCTGACCAAATAAAGTTCCATGATAATTATTTATAATAACAACAGCACAATAGAAAGCAAGCTCGCACAGTAAAAATAGTGCCCCGCAGCAGTCTCCTGTATAGCCGCCAATTTTTCTTTTCATACGCTGGGTAAGTATGAAAAAGAGAAGGACGGGAGTAGCAACAGCCATATAAAAACGGGGTTCTAAACAGATTGTCAGTAGGGATAATGAAATTATCAGACCAATTATTATTGGAGCTACCCCGCTGTGCCTGTATATGATTTTACTTTTGCTTTCCTCTTCTTTTCGGGCATAGGTAAGCCTTAAAGTAATAAATGAGGCTATATATTTATTTATCGGATCACCTGCAAGAATGGCGCAACAGGCAACATTTACCGGCAAAGAGTTTAAAAGGGCCGACAATGTAATGAAGTACAGAATAAGCGAGATGACACCATAAGAACCTATATGTGAGTCTTTCATAATTGACAGAATCTGTTCCCGGGATTTTCCACCGCCAAAACCGTCAAAGAAATCGGCCAGGCCGTCTTCGTGAAGAGCTCCGGTAAGAAGTATCCTGCTGATTATTGCACATATAACGGCAACAGGGGCAGGTGCGATTTGATAAGTAACCCACAGTGTTCCGGCCATAACAGAAGAGGTAACTAAACCAACTATCGGCCAATAACTTACCACATCTTTAAAGTGCTCCCCCGGAACCTTTACAAACCTCCAAAAGGGAAGACGGGTAAAAAACATTAGTGATGCAACAAGCTTATACATATATTTTCAATTAAAATACTTTGTAACATTAATGGAGTTGAATGAATTCATCTCATTAATCATCCTTACGGCAGATTCAACTATGGGGTAGGCACATACTGCTCCTGTGCCTTCGCCAAGACGCATATTCAGATTAAGAATTGGAGTGGCATTAAGATGCTTAAGCAAAAGTTTGTGCCCCGATTCATTGCCCTGATGGCAGAATAGCGAATATTCCAGTATATTCGGATACAATTTGGAAGCAGCCAGAATACAGTTTGTCATTATAAACCCATCTACCAATATAATCATCTTAAGTTCAGCTGCCCTCAACATACCTCCGACAGCCATTAACATCTCATAGCCACCGAAGTACGAGATAATATCTAAAGTTGAATAACCTCCCTTATAGTTCTCCAAAGCGCTTTTAAGTATATTATATTTATTCAGAATACCATTGTCATCCAACCCGCAACCGGCCCCTACACACTCTTTTAGCGGAATGTTTGTAAGGCAGCTCATCCAAAGAGCAGATGCCGAGGTATTTGCTATTCCCATCTCCCCAAAACTGATAATATTGCAGCCCTCATTAAAACAATCGCTTACAACTCCCGCACCCCGCTCAAGGGCCATTTCCATCTCCTCTCGGGTAATTGCTGCCTCGTGAAGAAAGTTACGGGTGCCCTTTCTGATCTTAAGATTAATCAATCCAGGAGTAGGCGGAAAATCATAATTTACACCTGCATCTACAATTTTCATTTTGAACCGGTGTTGTCTGGCCAGAAAATTAATTCCGGCACCTCCGGATAAAAAATTTGCAATCATCTGATATGTAACTTCCTGAGGAGAAAGACTTACTCCCTCAACCGCAATGCCGTGATCGGAGGCAAAGATAATGTTGTGAGGATTATTGAGTACAGGCTCTGATGTTTGCTCGATTATCCCTATTTTGAGGGCTATCTCCTCCAGCATACCTAATGATCCTTTTGGTTTGGTAAGGTTGTCGATTTTTTTCTGAATCTCCTCTCTTATGGAGGTGTTAGGTTTTTCGATATTGAAATGAATCATAATATATTGGTAGTTACTTAATTTTAATTGGAATTCCCGAAGCCATAAAGAATACCTCGTCTGCCCTGTTGGCAATAAACTGATTTAGCCATCCCTGCAGATCGGTGAATTTTCTCTGTATAGTGTTTTCAGAGACTCCACCGAGACCTATTTCGTTGGAAACAAATATGAAATGTGCCTCCTGCGAAGTAAATTTTTCAAATTCATCCTTTAATGCCCCAAGAGATGCCTCAACATCGGAGTCGAGATCAAAGAAATAGTTTGTTGCCCACAATGTAACACAGTCGATGACAATAACTCCGAGCGGAAACTTATGATTGCTAAGGAACTTCTCCTCCTCAATATTTATCCATTTGTCTCCTCTGTCTGCCTTGTGTCGCACAATTCGCATATTGTGTTCGTCGTCCCATATACGTGATGTGGCAATATATACAGGCCGGTCACTCAGAGAGAGTGCCAGTCTTTGGGCAAAAGAACTTTTCCCCGATCTTTGGCCGCCGGTAATTAATGTAACTTCAGACATAATAATTTATCATTAAGTGGGTGACAGCGACAATCAAAACCATTATAACCTCAACCCTGGTGTTTACAGATATTGCTTTACGCAGGTCACGGTTGTCAAATATTTTTTCATTTTTGCCTATGTAGGGTTTGCTGACCAGCTCCCCGAAATAGTAATTTGGACCACCAAACCGGCATTTTAAGATAGCTGCCAATGCAGATTCCGGATAACCGGAGTTGGGGCTTGTGTGGCAACGACCGTATTTTTTCACAAATGCTAATGAATTAGAGTCTCCGGCGATAATAATCATAAGCAATGCAGTTAATCTGGCCGGGATATAGTTTGCAACATCGTCCATTTTTGCTGCAAACCGTCCGAATAAAATGTAACGTTTAGTCTTGTATCCTATCATGGAATCGAGGGTGTTGAACATTTTATAGGCTGCCATACCGGGGACCCCAAGTATTAAATACCAGAAAAGTGGAGCAATTACACCATCACTCAGATTCTCTGCCAATGTCTCAAGTGCTGCTTTGCGTATTTGTTGTTCAGAGAGGTTTGATGTATCTCTGCCAACAATTCTTGCAAGCTGTAACCGGCCTTCCTCAACAGATCTGGAAGTGGCAATAAAGACAGCCTTGACTTCATCTGCCAGAGTTTTACCAGACAAAGAGTAGAAGACGATTATTGCAGATATGACTATAGAAAATTTCCCGGAAAGGAACAGCAATGAGTAAGTTGAGATATATGTGAGAGTAACCAGAGAAATTGCAAGTAGGGCTCCCTTAAGAAAGAGATTCTCCCCTTTATTGAAAAGCCTGTCTCCTGTATAGATTAGTTTTCCGAAACCAACAACAGGGTGAGGTAATCTGGCCGGATCGCCGAAAATCCGGTCAAGCAGCCAGCCTGCTATCAATGGAACAATTATATATATTGTCTTTTCCAATATTTTATTGCGTTTATAAGCCTGTCATTCTCCTCTTTCAGTTGGGTCGCTACTCTAAAACAGTTATTGTCGAGGCCGTAAAAATTTGATGCATCCCTTATCAAAAGACCGTGTTTTTCTATCAGGTATCTTTTCAGTTCACCGGCTGTGCCGGAATCGGTTTTGCACAAGAAAAAGTGAGTGTCTGTGGAGAATGTGGTTATTCCCTTTATTTTGTTTAACTCTTTCCGGAATCTATTGGTCTCGTCAAGTAATTTGTCCAGATCAAACAACGGTTCTTTTAATCCCTTAAGATATTTTCCGGCTTCAATAGCCAACGCATTAACCGACCAGGGCATACGACACGCATTAACCTTGCTTGTCAAAGAATTATTTGCCACCAGATATCCTAATCTCAGCCCGGGTATGCTATATTTTTTTGTTAAAGAGTGAATTGCAATAACATTGGGATAACTGCAGACCTCTTTTGAGGAGATCTGCTCCAGTCTGCTGAAACTGCAATAAGACAGATCAATTATAAAAATTTTGTTATTATGGTTTTTTATTATTTTCTCCAGTTTACCTTTTTCAATTACGGATCCAGTCGGATTCCCAGGTGTGCAGAGCCAGATTATTTCGACATCTTCCTTAATATCATCTGGAGACTCTATATAACTAATAGAGTGTCTGAACAGGGTGCAGGCATCGTAGTATTCACTGAATGAGGGATAAATTATGGCACTGTTTCTGTTGCTGAATGCGTTAGCTATAAGGTATATGGCTTCTGTTGCACCATTTGTTACAATAATCTCTTCATCATTTATTCCTGACTGGCCGGATAAAATTATGGCAAGTGACCTGGCGTCAGGTTCTGGATAAGAATTTATAAGTGAGAAAGATTTTGCAAGATGACGCTCAAGTCCATTGTGGTCAATTTCTGGACATACATTAGAACTGAAATTCACATCTGTTTTGCGACTATATCCGTAGGAGTCGTCTCCGTGGCCATGTATCATATAGACAGAATATTGTAAATTTTTTGTATGTCAACATATTTGCGAATATGCTCTGCGAGCTTGTCAAACTGCTCTTCCTTGAATTGTGTTAAATCTACCGGGCTGTTCTTAAGTTTGTCTGTATAAGGAGAGAGAAGAAAATCGATGAATTGACTGTTGTCTAAAATGCCGTGGATATAGCTCCCCATGCATTTCTGATTTAAATAATACCCATCTTCGCTGCCGTCATCCAGTTGATTAAGGGCTCGGTTTTCCGATCCTTCGGCAACAGTTGTAGAACCCATATGTATTTCGTAGCCTTTACAGATTTCCGGCGAACCGGGAAATGTAAATTTAACCTGTCTTGTAATTTTTCTATCACCAATTACTGTGTTTACAGGCAAAAGCGCCAGCCCGGGAAGTTGTTCAATTTCACCTTCATGGTGCATAGGGTCGCAGATTGATTGCCCCATTATCTGAAAGCCGCCACATATTCCCATCACTGTCGCCCCATCCTTACAGGACTTTAATATACTTTGAGCAACTCCACTTTTGCGAATCTCATACATGTCTGATATGGTGCTTTTTGTGCCAGGTATCAATATTATATCGGCCTTCTCAATCTCTTCGGGATTATTGCTGTAATAGAGGTGTACCCTGGGATCTCGCTCAAGAATGGCGAAATCAGTAAAGTTGGAGAGGTGTTTAAGCAAAACAACAACTATATTAATTTTGCCAGCCATATAATTACTATCCTTTGTTTTCAAAGAGACAGAATCCTCCTCCTCTATGTAGATATCCTTAAAAAATGGAACTACACCTAACACCGGAATATTACACAGCTCTTCAATCTTCTTTACTCCCGATTCAAAGAGCCGGAGATCTCCCCGAAATTTATTTATAATGATTCCCTTGACAAGCAACCTCTCTTCTGGTTCGAGCAATAATAATGTCCCATAAACACTTGCAAAAACACCCCCTCTGTCTATATCGGCAATTAATATGACATCTGCGTTGGCATACTTTGCCATAGACATATTTACAAGATCGCTCTCTTTTAGATTTATCTCTGCAATACTTCCGGCCCCTTCCAGGACTATAGGATTATATCGTTTTGCCAATCTGTCGTAGGCTTTCTGAATCTCTTTTCTGAAAATATCTCTTCCAGCCTTATTATAGTAAGAGAAGGCATTCTGGTTGCCGTATGGCCTGCCGTTAAGGATAATCTGGGAATTATTGCCGGAATATGGTTTAAGGAGTATTGGGTTCATATCTGTGTGGCAATCGATACCGGCCGCAGATGCCTGCACGGCCTGAGCTCTCCCGATTTCTAACCCATCGGGAGTGGCATAAGAATTCAACGCCATGTTCTGAGCCTTGAACGGCGCCGGATTATATCCGTCTTGCAGGAAAATACGACAAAAGGCAGCAGCTGTAACACTCTTGCCCACATCGCTGCCTGTTCCCGCGAACATAATAGGATGCAGTTGCTTACGCATATAAAAAATTATTTAAACAGAAATTCAGTTTTTTTCTGAATTCGCTCTTTGCAGGTCTTCTGACTTACCACCATTCCGGGCGCCTTCCCATCTCCGAAGAGACAGTGGCAAAGAATGCCCGAAACTTTTTACGGGGCTTACAGCAGTTTTTGCTGTTCGGGATTTTCACCCGATTCCCTTTTAATCCTCTTGATGTGTTCAAGATGGAACAAAGCAGTGCGAAGGTAAGGAATAATAATAATGGTACAATATAATATCTTTAACTTTGCACTTCATTTTAGTATAAAGATCTTTATATGAGGAAGGAGACTATTGAGATAAAATCGCTTACTATTGGATACAAAATCAGGCGCGGTGCCAGAATTGTGGCAAGTGACATAAATACAAAGCTATACAGTGGAGAACTGACATGTATTCTGGGAGCAAATGGTGTTGGGAAGTCTACCCTTTTAAAAACACTATCCTCTTTTCTGCCAAAGATTGAGGGTGAGATTTATATTCTCGGGAAGGACATTGCATCATATTCGGAAGAGAATCTCGCTGCAAAAGTCAGTGTTGTACTGACCGAAAAATGTGATGTTCATAATATGAGCGTAAGAGAACTGGTTTCAATGGGAAGAAGCCCATATACAGGATTTTGGGGGAAGTTGGGAGATGAAGATCAAGAGATAATCGAAAAATCCATGAGGGAGGTGAAGATCGAGAATCTTGCAGATAAAATGATAGATACGCTCAGTGACGGGGAGCGGCAGAAAGCAATGTTGGCAAAGGCTCTGGCCCAGGATACTCCAATAATTATTCTGGATGAACCTACTGCTTTTCTGGATTATCCCAGTAAGATTGAAATTATGATGTTGCTTCACAATATTGCCAGGCATAGAGAGAGTACCATCTTTGTATCTACACACGATTTGGATTTGGCTCTTCAGCTCGCAGACAGGATATGGTTGATGGATAAAAAGAGGGGAATAACCATTGGTACACCGGAGGATCTTTCATTAAGGGGCGAACTGAACCATTTTTTCTCAAAAAAAGATATAAAATTTGATCAGGATAGTGGATATTTCAAAGTGTCAGCTAATTATCACTCACATATAAAGCTTTTGGGCAGTGGGCAAAAATATTCAATGATAAAAAAGGCACTCCAAAGAAATGGGATAGAGGCATCAAGGGAGGTCGAGACCGATATGTTTATTGATGCCGGTGAGATGAGTGATAAAACAATCGTCATACATATACCAGAAAAAGAGGAAGTTGAAGTTGAGAGCATAGATGATATGCTAGATCTTATAATACAACACTGACTAAACTCAATTTTTTTTCCCGGAAAAACGCGTTATATTTGTCACGTATTAAATAGTAGGTGATTAATCCATCCTGTATGGAGAAATCATAATAGGGAATCCGGTAAGATATTAATTATCAAATCCGGAGCTGTACCCGCAGCTGTGTGCCTCAATAAATTGTTTGACAATCTTAAAGTCACTGTCTAAGGATGGGAAGACCGTTAAACGAGAGGCGAGCCAGAAGACCTGCCCATTATTTATTATTCAATTTATGCTTCGGGTAAAAGGCAAAAATGGATTAGTTTCTATGTGTTGACGTCACACAATTCCGGACTTTTTCCTTCTTTACTTTTTATTCATTTTTTACTAATTACTTAATTTTTTTAAAAATGAAGAAAAATTTACTATTTGTGCTGCTTCTGCTATTTATGGCTGCTTGTAGCAAAGATGATGTTGTTACACCTGGCCAGCTTGGGTTCGAGGGAATAACAAACAGCGAGCTTATTGTCTCTGGAAGTACCGGAGAAAAAATTTCTAATGAGGTTATACTTAAGGGCGTAACCGGAGATGTTACTGCAAGTGTGGATTTTGCAGCAGTAACCTGGTGTAATGTGACAGTTAAAAAGGATATCGCGGCAAAAGGTGGAGATATCTGGAAGCTGTTAATTACGACAGATGTATACACCGGCAATGAAAGCAGGACGGCATACATTTCTGTAAACAGCGGGGTTGATGAATTAACACTCAAGGTAAAGCAAACAGGAAGAGGGAAAAATGTAGAGATGATAGTTGTAAGTGAAGGACAATTCACGAAGGGGACTGCATCACTCTCGGCGATTACTTTTGATGGAACAACTACATGGGATATTTTCAGGGATGTAAATCAGATGCCTCTTGGTGATGTTGCACAGAGTATCACATATATTGATGGTAAATATTTTGTGGTGCTAAACAACTCAAAACAGATTAAAGTTATAAAACCCGGTACTTTTGAATTATTGGGAACCATAGATTATGAACAGAGTGCCAGTCCAAGGTTCATGGTGCCTATAAACGAGTCAGAAGCTATTGTTTCCGACCTTGTTCTTCAGTTGACAAAGATAAATTACAAAACATACAAGGTTCTGGAATATATTAGTCTATCCGGCACAGGTATATCACAGATAGAGAAGATGACAAAAGTGGGTAATAAAATATTCTGTGCAGCAGGTGGAAAAGGAGTAGGTGTAATTGATACAGACAATATTTCTAAAACCTCAATACGATTCGTAGAGGGATTCACAGGCAGCATTATTAAAACAGCAAAGATGATCCTTGACAAAAACAATAAGTTATGGGTATTTGCAACAGCAAGTGGAAAGTCGGTGCTAAATTGTATCGATCCGGTTACAGAGCAAGTTGTAAAAACAGTTGAGATACCGTATGCTGTATCTGGAACTGAAGGGTATGTAATAGGTAGTATCACAGGCACATCTGGTTATACCAGAATGGATACCGACAGGACCAGGGGAAAGTTATATTTCTATATGACTATGTTGGTGAATGTAGAGAGAAAATCTACAATTGGAGCAATTTTCACTTTGGATGTTGATAAAAACGCAATTGATCCGGTTCCATACCGCGAACTTCCAGGATTGGGAATGATGTATGGGATGGGGATATCTCCAGATGGTGAGGTGTATCTGTGTGATTGTCTTGACTATACAGCTCAAAGAGGATTCCTGAGAGAGTACAAGGCAGATGGCAGTGTAGACAGTAAGAGAGTGGGCATATATCCGAGAATGGTGCATTTTACCGAATACGACAAGTAGGATAATGCGCAGATTTACATATATATCTGTATTCTTGCTGATGTTTGCCATAGATTCATTGGCACAAAATATCAATTCTGTTAAAGAGTCTGCTCTTGATTCTGTCGTAGTCAAAGAGAAGCGCATTAACAGAATAAATGAGGTTACAGTTGGTACACGTGTGAGTAATGTAAATTCTGTAATACTCAAAGGAAATCAGACAAAATCATTGAGCGAGCTTCTCTCGGACAATACCATGGTTTATATTAAAAGTCTGGGTCAAGGGGCTCTGGCAACATCCTCTTTCAGAGGTACAAGTTCCGGGCACACTCAAGTAAACTGGAACGGAATTAATATAAACCCGGTTATGTCCGGGAGCTTCGATTTCTCTCAGATTCCTGTTTTCTTTGCAGATAATGTAACTCTTTACCATGGAGGTGGACATCTTAAAAATGGGACAGGAGCTTTAGGCGGGAGTATCAATATCGACAACAGGGCAGATTGGAAAGATTCTGCCCTGTTAAATACTTTTGCAGAAACAGGTTCTTATGACACATATACGGCGGCTGCGTCTGTAAAGTTCCTAAAGAAGAGGTCCCTGCTAAGAACTCGGTTTTATTATCAGCAATCTGAGAATAACTACCGCTATCTTAACAAGGTACTTAAGAAAGATGATTTCTATGAATACAGGAAAGAGGCCAGATATCAACTGGCTGGAGTAATGCAGGAGGCTTACTTCAAGCTTTCAGATAATGCGGATATTTATACAAATTTATGGTTTCAGTCGGGCAGTCGTCGGTTGCCCCAGCCAATAATTGTGAACGTAACACAACATGAGAAACAGCAGGATTCAGGTTTAAAATACCTGATTGGATATGACTTTCGCCACAAAAAACACGATATTTCCATTAAAGGAGCATATTTGCTTAATATTCTGGATTATGACAAGTGGTTCGATAACGACTATTTTCCTGATGAAGGCACTCATAACCGCTCACAGACCATTCATATTATAGGCGACTATCTTTACGAATGTTCACCAAAGCTGAATATGAATGCAGTACTTAAGTATACTCATGATTTTGTAAATGCTACAAGCTTTTCTGAAACGAGAGTAGACAGGAGCATTCTCTCCATACAGACAGGAGCATTGTGGACTTTATTAGCGCACCTTACAATAAATGGTCATATAATGCTGGAGGTAAATGACAACAGATATGCTCCTACCTTTTCTGCAGGCTTGTCCTCTCCTCTTATAGAAGGAGTGTTATCGGCAAAGGCAAACTGCTCCTACAATTATAAATTTCCCAGCATGAATGACCTCTACTGGCAACCTGGAGGGAATTCCGATCTTTTACCGGAAAAGGGGTTCTCGTATGATGCAACACTGACTTTTACCCATAAACCCGGCGGCAATATTTGGTTGAAGTCGGAAGTAACCGGTTATCTGATGAATATCGACAACTGGATTATGTGGCTGCCTACCATGAACTGGTATTGGGAACCACGTAATGTGCAGAACGTGCTTTCGTATGGTATAGAGGTGCTCTCGGAGTGCAATGTGGTATTTGAAAATTACAGGGTAAAGCTGGGTGTAAATTACACATATTCTCCATCAATTAACCGGGAGAGAAATTTTGAGGAGGATAATACATATAAAAAACAACTGCCATATGTCCCTCTACACAAGGCAAATGCCCGGTTGTCTCTGGATTATGGCAAGCTCTCTTTCAATTACCAGGTTTGCTACACAGGTAAAAGATATACATCTGCAGATGAGTCATACAGCACCGTAGCTTATACAATTCACGATGTCGGACTGAAATATGAATTGTTTACCAAAAAACACTTCAAACTTACACCCCGGCTAAGTGTAAATAATCTTTTTAATGCTTTTTATGAGTCTACACAGTACTATCCAATGCCTCTGAGAAATATCTCAGGAAGCATAATGCTAACATTTTAAATAGCTGAAAATGAAAAAACGGTATATATATTTTTTGATTGTTGTTCTTCTTATTGGTGGATGCAACTGGACAAACGGTAATAGAAAAACGGGAGTAGAGAGCGAAATAAGCTCTCCGGTGGTGTATGCAAGGTGGTTTACAGTAGAGAAGGGAGAGGGGTATGACTGTATTAATGTAAGAAACCCTTGGGATACAACCAGAAGCCTGCACCGGTATATTTTAGTGCCCAAAAGCATGGATTTGCCGGAAAACCTTCCGGAAGGCACATTGATTAGAACACCGCTGGAGAAAGTTGTGGTCTACTCATCTGTACATTGTGGTATTATTGATGCTTTGGGTCTTGAAAAGGTGATTGCGGGAGTATGTGAATCGCGGTACGTAGATATTGAATTTGTGAAAAAAGGATTGGAAAACGGTACTATTTCAGATCTTGGAGAGGCATCTTCGCCCGATGTTGAGAAAATAATAGATATTGCACCAGAAGCAATTATTGCATCGCCATTGGAAAATATGGGCTATGGGCGCATTGAAAAAATTGGCGTTCCATTGATAGAGAGCGTAGATTATATGGAGGTGACTCCGTTGGGTCGAGCAGAGTGGATACGTTTTTATGCTCTTTTCTTTGGCAGAGAACACAAGGCGGACTCCATTTTCAACGCTACGGCACAATCCTATAACAATATAAAAGAAATTGTGAGAAATGTTAAGTTCAAACCGACTGTAATATCAGAAACTAAAACAGGTTCAGTATGGTATGTTCCGGGGGGCAAAAGTTATATGGCAAACCTTTTTACCGATGCCGGAGCCAATTACCCATGGAGAGATAATCCCAATTCCGGGTCCGTTCCAGTCTCATTTGAGACCGTACTGGAGCTAGGAGAAAATGCTGATATATGGGTGATGAAGTACAACAAACCTAAGGATATCTGCTATGATGACCTCAAAAATGAGTATACCGGATACGAATACTTTTCAGCATTTAAAAAAAGAACAATTTTTGCCTGTAATACGGGTAAGGTTCCTTATTACGAGGAGTTGCCAATTCATCCGGATTATATTCTTAAGGATTTGGTATGGGTGTTTCACCCGGAGTTATTGACTGGTTACGTGCCTCGCTATTATAAGAAAATGTTAATTACAGGTAATGAATGAGAGGCAGAAAGAGACTTATTATAATTATCGTTGCCCTGTTCTCAGGATTGTTGCTGGTTTTTTTCTCCAGCATGTTTACCGGTTCTGTCAAAATACCGTTTAATGAGATTTTCAGGATTCTTACAGGAGGAGAAGCAGATAAATACTCATGGGGTATAATAATTCTGCAATCCAGACTTCCTCAGGCTATTACGGCAATGTTTGCGGGAGCTGCACTTGCGGTTTCCGGGTTAATGTTACAGACAATTTTCAGGAACCCCTTAGCGGGTCCCTCCATTCTTGGAATTGAGGCAGGAGCCAGTTTAGGAGTTGCTGTGGTAATGCTGTTTTTAGGGGGGACCATCGGAGGCTCCATGGTTAATATAACTATTACCGGATATATGGCAATTGTCATAGGCGCAATAGCGGGAGCTGCGCTCGTTCTTGCAATTATCATTTTATTTTCGACTTTGGTCAGGAGTAATATTATGCTCCTTATTATAGGCATTATGCTTAGCTATATTACATCATCGGTAATATCGTTGCTTAATTATTTTGCTTCTGCCGAAGGTGTTTTCTCTTATACCATATGGGGAATGGGGAATTTTTCCAGCGTCTCTCTTAAGCAGCTTCCCCTTTTTTGTGGATTAATTTTTGTCGGTCTAACTATAACGGTTTTCCTTGTAAAGCCTCTGAATGCCCTTTTACTGGGGGAACTCTACGCAAAAAACCTGGGTGTAAAGGTAAGCAGAGTGAGATTCTTGCTATTACTAAGTACCGGTATCCTTACTGCTGTATCCACAGCCTTTTGCGGTCCGGTATCTTTTATAGGGCTGGCAGTGCCACATATAGCCCGACTGTTTATTGGTTCCTCAAACCACAAAATACTTTTACCGGTCACAATATTTACCGGTTCTTTTATGGCACTGCTGTGTAATCTCATAATATCCATGCCTACAAATGCGGGAATTATTCCTTTGAATGCAATTACCCCGGTTTTTGGGGTTCCGGTTATTTTGTATGTGATAATAAGGGGAAAAAATTTTCAGTAGTATACACTCCCACTATCGGTCGGTGTAGAGAATACCCTCAAGATGGTCAACCTCATGCTGGAATATTACTGCAGTGAATCCCTCTATTGTGTCCCTCTTCTCTTTGAATGTATTGTCGTCGAGGAATGATATTATTACGCGTGTAGAACGTTGGACAGTGTCGCGCTTACCGGGAACAGAGAGGCAACCCTCCCATCCCCATTTACACTCCTTGGAAAGCTCTACAAGCCTGATGTTTGCATAAAATTCAAATGGTTCTCCATCTTTGTCAAGTCTCTGAACTGCCACCAGTCTTTTGTTTATTCCAACTTGCGGAGCAGCAATTCCAACACCTGCATTTGCTGTGTCGAGAACTGTAGCCAGCATCCTTTTCTTAAGGGTATTATAATAATCACTTTTTACATCCTCTGCTGTAAGGTCAGATGAAACACTTCTGAGCACAAGTGTGTCGGCAGGGTTGTCTACAATAAAAAGGCGCATTATACCGGCAGTTGAATCGCTGCCAATTAGATCAAGTTCAGACTGTGTGAACGTTATGGGTTTTGTACAGGAAAATGTACAATAAAGGGTAGCTATAAATGCAAAAAGGACTACTTTTGGCGAAGAGGAGCGTTTTACATTACTCATGTATGTCGGTTTTTATAAAATTGTTAACATTGTCAAAGATAGATAAATTCTCATAAGAGAGATTGAAATATTATTTACATTTGGAGTCTTAAAAACGAACATGATGCATTTTCTTGGAGAAATCATATCAATAGCTGTTGCAGTCTCATGGACCCTTTCTGCTCTCTTCTTCGAGTATGCCGGCAAGAAAATAGGATCGCTTATAGTAAATATCTTAAGACTTATTTTTGCCTTCTTTCTTTTGGGTTCATTGCTTTATTTTACAACCGGATCGTTTATTCCTCAGAATGCCGATGCCGATACCTGGATATGGATGATATTGTCTGGTCTTGTGGGGTTTGTATTTGGTGATCTCTGCCTCTTTTACTCATACCTGCTTATAACAGCAAGGTTCTCCCAGCTTCTGATGACCCTGGCGCCTCCGTTTGCGGCTCTTTTTGGCTGGCTCCTTCTTGGGGAGACCCTTTCTCCCATGGGTTTTGTAGGAATGGCTGTTACGCTGGTGGGTATAGCAATATCGGTTCTCAAAAGAGGAAGCAACACTGCTGCAAGTGCGGGAGAGGAGACTCTGGTTGCAGGAGGCAGCAACCTCACAGTTGTGACCAGATGTGAAAAGGAAAGTTTTACCAGAAGGGTCATAAGCAAGCTAAGTCCCAACCTAAGGCTTCATCTTCCGTTAAAAGGATTGCTTTTAGGTATTGGCGGGGCGCTTGGTCAGGGGCTGGGTATAGTTCTGAGCAAGCAGGGTATGAATTACTACAGCATAGCCGCCAAGGGTACCGATGTTGCCGGATACATTCCTTTTGCCGCTACTCAGATGCGAATCATTACAGGGATTATCGGATTTGCGCTTATTATACTTTTCACCAGACGGTTCAGAGATTTTAGGGACGGTTTTAAAAACCGGAAAGCGGTAAGTGCAACATTTGCCGGTTCAATATTCGGCCCCTTTGTTGGAGTCTCACTTTCACTAATGGCAATCCAGTACACAAATACAGCTGTTGCCTCTACAATTATGGCCACCACTCCAATAATCATACTGATACCATACATTCTCCTTTACAAAAAGAAGATCACCTTTATAGAGGTTATTGGAGCCATCCTTTCTGTGGTGGGGGTTTCGTTGTTTTTTCTTTAGGATTGTTTGATATATATATCCACAAAGCTTATATATTTTTTACACATTTCACTAACGATTTTTAGCATATTCGGTGTTATATAGTTATAGCTAATTAATTAGATATGAAAATACAACACAGATTCATGCTGATGATTTCATCAATAGCATTACTACTGCTACATTCCGGAGTGGCTAAAGAACTACAGGAGATTGTCGTAAGGCCACTTATAGAAGAGTATGACTACCAGATAATCTACAATATCACAGCCGATCCGTTACGGAAAAGTTCTTCTATTGGTTTCGAATTCAGGCTGTATCTCGGGAAATTTAAAGTAACCCCAAAGAACTCCGTAAATAATGCATCTGTCGGAGGATTTTCTATGTAATTGCGATAACCCTTTTATCTAAACACATTAATGAACGGTTATAATTCAGGATATGAGATAATTAGAAAATAAATTTTGTTATGACAACATTGGGTAAAATTGAGAAACTTAAGGCATTTACACAATACGTAAAGCAAAGCGTACAGGGTTCACCAAAGGAGTTAGCAGATAAATTAAATATTTCCGAGAGCACATTATATGAACTTATAAACCTATGTAATGATTTGGGAATGAAGGTAAGGTATAATAGGCAAAGAAGGTGTTATGAATCGGTTAATGATAATTATCTTCACCTAGGTCTTGAAAAGGAAGATATCAAGAATAAATTTTTGAATGAATGAAAATAATTTCTCACTCCGAAGTTTTAGGAGTGAGAGATATTATTTTTGCTACAGATTACATTAATAACATAAAGAGCCGTTGTCAGAAAATTAAAGAGTTAAAAAATCCTGTTAGGTCAAAATTAATATTAAGCAAATTTAATGGAGAAAATACTAATTCTTAATTTTAGTATTTATCAATTATGTTATATTAAAGTAATTATTAATTCTAAAAAAAATTAGTATGAAGAATTTTTTTAAAAAGAAAACTTATTTCTTTACCCTTTTGGTTTCTTTTGCAACACTTTTTTCTGCAGTTCTTTATGCAGGAAATAGTCGTTGTGGCGGGAATAATGATTGTCCTCTAGGTATGTTTTGTTTACTACCGGATGGAGTATGCATTCAAGGAGAACCTTCGATCTCATGCACCCAATATGTTGAATACAGTACTCTTTTAATATGTTATAAACTAGATTTCACATATTATCCACCATGTATATGGACAGGTGTGCAGGTAAATAATTGTGCTTATTTCTATTTCTAATCAACAAAAATCTATTTAGTATGTCGAAAGTTCGTAGTGAAAGTGAACGAATTCTCAGAATTACGGAGTTCTCGATATTACTTATAAACCTATTTTTATGCGATCATTATTTATAATATTAATCATAGCACAAATGATTTTCTCTTGTGCAAAGACAGATAATTATTCCATAAACCTTGACCAGATGGACAAGGTATCTGTCCGGGATCTTGTAGACTCAATCTCTGTCGTTCAACTTGAAACGAAAGAGGAATCTTTAATTGGAGGAATACAGCGAATAATTTCACATAAAAATAGGTTTTATATCGTAGATTACACCCAACAAGCAGTTTTATGCTTCAATGCAAATGGTGAATATCTATTTAAAATTAGCAAGAGAGGGAGAGGTCCTGAGGAATACAATTATTTAGGAGAATTCAATATTGACCCATATAATGACCAATTGATGATATTGGTACCTTGGGGTAATATTTTGTATTACGATTTAGATGGCAATTTTATTTCTAAAGTTAAGCTTCCAAGCGAAGTACAAGCTTATAATGAGGTTTATGCATTGAATAAAGATAAATTGCTATTCATTTCCTGGAATGAGTATCAAGCATCTTATTATTCTAAAATAAGTGGCAAAATTTTAAAAAGGTTCTTACACGTAACAAATAATAAACAATATATTTTTAACCCGTTGCATAAAACGTATTATTACAGTGATTCACTTTTCTTTAACAATGTGGGCATTAATAATGATGTTTTGAATTTGACAGACGAGAATCAATCTATTGCCTATTCCTGGAACTTTGGAAAGAATAACAATACAACTGAGCAGATAAATGAAGCACAACAATATGAACAACGAATGAGTAATGAGCGTAATCCCAATTCTTCTCCGATAAACAATCTTGGAAATAAAGATTTTCCTAACTATTATACTTTCACTAGTTTTGAAACTAAAAAATTCAGAATTACTTCGTTACTTTACAAAGATCCAGGCACATTTCTAATGATATTTAATGATAAAAATGACCGGAAAAATTATGTTTTTAGAGAAACGACAGAAGGTATTGGTTTTTATTTCCTATCGGTTTATGAAAACTCCCTAATTACATATAAAACTAAGTTTGTGGAAAACTATTTCTCGAAAAACGTACTAACTCCAGAGCAATTAAAGATTGTGGAAAATCATAACCCAAATAACGATAACCCGTTTTTGGTGATTTATCATTTTAAGTAATAATGATATGATAAAGAAATTATCTTTAATACTCTCTGTAATTGTATTTGCCACTGCAATTACAATTTTTGCTGTGACTTTTATTAAAAGTAATAGCAGGGATAAATCGGTAAATAAGGAATTCATTAGATCTATTGTTAACAGGGCTGAACTATTAGAAAAAGAGAACCTTTATAGTACTGTTCTTGACCAAAAATGCTACTTTGGTAAAGATTCTACAAAATTCATTATGTTCAGAAACTTATGGGATAGTAGTAAAGTATTTTTTTATTTTTCTGATAAAATTTGTCCTCCATGTATTGTCAATACAATTGAGGTAATTAAACAACAATACCCAAACTACCAAAGTGATAGCTCTATTATCTTCATTTCTCCAGATTATCCCAAAAGACTCACAGATAATTGTTACGGTAAAAAATTATTATCATTACAATTTAAGATGCTTGGGTTGCCTGTTGAAAAAAATGACGTTCCTTTCTTTTTTAGACTCAATAACAATTTAGAAATAACCTCAATACACATTGTAGTAAAGGTAGACTTTGATCGGACAAAGAAATATTTACAGTCATTACAAGATCTATAAGCTAAGTTTAAATCGACCAAAATTCTATAAATAATGATGAGTTATTTTAAATCGATGTTTTCGGTTATTGTGTGTGTCATTTCCATTTCTTGTTTGTACAATTGCAAAGGAGATGACCAGGCATACCTAAGATATGTAATTGAAGGAGTTAAATTTCATCAAGCTTTAGAAAAAGCAAGGCAGGAGAATAAATATTTATGGGTAGTAATTGGGGATACAAAAGATACAAAACATACAACTGCATTTTTAAACGAGTTAAGTAGTAACGGGATATTTAAGAAACATAAAAACAATTTTATTTACTATGCCTGTAATATTAAAGAGAATGAGCAGTACTGGTACATTTTAAAACCACATAGTATACCAAACTCTTACATATTTGACAATAAGGGAAATATAATAAGCCTGTTTGAATATTCTAGTAAAATTAGGGCATTCGTTGAGAACCAATTAAATTCTGTTATAAACGAAAAGCCATCTGATGTTGATTCCTCAGAGATAAACTTTTTAAAACGTATAGATCCATTGAATCATCTTAGCATGCTTATTAATGCTAGTAATATTGTGTACTATTCAGATTCGACGGACACACTTTTACAAGCAAAGAAAATACTTGATGGAATAACGGAGGATAATTTAAATTATTATACAGTTTATCTTAAAACTCAATTAGCGATAAAATTAAATGATTCAGTCAGCGCAAATAATTATGCAGATTTAGCTTACCAAAAATATATGTCTGATTCCAATCCATTGTTTTACTCAGATTTGAACAATAGGATAAAAGATTATTCAAATATTTACAGAACGCAAGTAACTACAATGCCTCTGCTTACATTTGACAAACAAAAAATTGATTGTGGCAATATAAAGAGAGGGAAAGACTTTAAAATCAGAGTAAAGATTACAAACAAGGGCACATATCCACTTGTTATTCTCCAGACAAGAGTTTCATGTAGTTGTTTAATTGTTGATTATCCAAAAAAATCTATAATGCCAAATGAAAGTGTTGAATGCAACTTTCTTTATGATACAAAAGCCAAAGGAAAATTTTCAAGAACGGTCTATTTTGAATCAAATGCTTCCAATAGATTTGAAAAAATTATACTTGAGGGTCAGGTTATTTAATATCTCTATTTTGAAATTTAATATTCAGGAAATTATGAGAAATATTGTCGTTATTCTCACTATTCTTATTTCTGGTTGTACTGCAGGAAAACATAGCAATAATGCCATAAACCTTGACAAGATGGACAAGGTATCTGTTTTTGATCTTGTCGACTCAATCTCTGTCGTTCAACTTGAAACGAAAGAGGAATCTTTAATTGGAGGAATACAGCGAATAATTTCACATAAAAATAGGTTTTATATCGTAGATTACACCCAACAATCCGTTTTATGCTTCAAAGCAAATGGTGAATATCTATTTAAAATTAACAAGAGAGGGAGAGGTCCTGAGGAGTACAACTATCTAGAGGAATTCAATATTGACCCATATAATGACCAATTGATGATATTGGTCCCTTGGGGCTATATATTGTATTATGACCTGGATGGCAAATTTATCTCTAAAGTTAAGCTTCCAAGCGAAATAATTGCTTATAATGAGGTGTATGCGTTGAATAAAGATAAATTACTATTCATCTCTTTGAATGAGTGCCAGGCTTCGTATTATTCCAGAAACAGCGAAAAAATTATAAAAAGGTTTTTGCAAACAGCAAAAAACCAACATGTCATTTTCATGCCTGTTCATAAATCGTATTATTACAATGATTCGCTATTCTTTAACAATGTGGGCATTAATAATGATGTTCTGAATCTGACAGACGAGAATCAACCTATTGCCTATTCCTGGAACTTTGGAAAGAATAACAATACAACTGAGCAGATAAAAGAAGCACAACAATATCAACAACGAATGAATAATGAGCGTAATCCCAATTCTTCTCCGCTAAACAATCTTGGGAATAAAAAATTCCCTAACTATTATACCTTTACCGGTTTAGAGACGAGAAGATACAGAATTACTTCTTTACGTTACAAAGATCGCAACTCATATCTATTTGTATTTAATGATAAAAATGACGGGAAAAATTATGTTTTTAGAGAAACGACAGAAGGTATTGGTTTTTATTTTCTATCGGTTTGTGAAAACTCCCTCATTACATATAAAACAAAGTTTGTGGAAAACTATTTCTCTAAAAGCGTACTAACCCCAGAGCAATTAAAGATTGTGGAGAATCATAACCCCGATAACGATAACCCGTTTTTGGTGATTTATCATTTTAAGTAATAATGATATGATTAAGAAATTAAGGAATTCATTAGATCTATTATTGGCAGGGCAGAACCTCGTCATTCTTCGGTAACAGTTCAACTGCCGAATCTACTTATTGATTGCAAAATATAGCCTAAGTTCAATTACTGGAACAGTTTGCGCACAAGTGCAGGGATATCCTGTATCTCCACTACTTCTATGTTGGCGTTTGCTCGGGAAGCATTTTTGCCACGAGTTTTGCCTGTGGGCTTGTTGAAGGAGGAGATGAAGATTTTCTCGAACCCCAGTTTTTCTGCTTCGGCAATACGTCGCTCAATCTGGCTTACGGGACGGATCTCTCCGCTCAGGCCGACTTCTGCTGCAAAGCATACACGGGGTGAGATTGATACATCGAAGTTGGAGGAGAGAATGGCGCAGACTACTGCAAGGTCACAGGCAGGGTCGGTAACTTTTAGTCCGCCGGCCATGTTCAGAAAGACATCCTTTGCGGCGAGACGGAAACCGGCCCGTTTTTCCAGAACGGCAAGAAGCATGTTCATCCTGCGGGCGTCGAAACCGGTAGCGGAACGTTGAGGGGTGCCATAAGCTGCGGAACTGACCAATGCTTGAGTTTCAATCAGAAACGGGCGGGTTCCGTCGAGCATTGCGGCAACAGCTATGCCCGAAAGATTCTCCTGATGCATAGGTATCAGCATTTCGGACGGGTTGCTGACTTCTCGCAGACCAGTGTTTATCATTTCGAAAATAGCAAGCTCGGCAGTTGAACCGAAACGGTTTTTTATACTACGTAAAATCCTGTATGAGTGGCGAGTGTCGCCTTCAAACTGAAGCACCACATCTACAATATGTTCCAGAACCTTGGGGCCGGCAATGCTGCCGTCCTTGGTAATGTGACCAATCAGAATTGTGGGAGTGTTTGTCTCCTTTGCATACTTCATAAGCAAGGCGGCACACTCGCGAACCTGCGAGACGGACCCCGGAGAGCTCTCTATGGCTTGTGAATATATAGTCTGAATAGAGTCAATTATTATAAGCTGCGGACGGGTTTCATTTGCCCTGTTAACGATATTTTCAAGAAGTGTTTCGCTAAGAATAAGACAGTTACTGTCGTCGCCACCGAGCCGCTGGGCTCGAAGTTTTATCTGCTTGGGGCTCTCTTCTCCAGAAACATAAAGCGTCAGCATATCGGGACAATGAAGAGGAATCTGAAGAGAAAGGGTGGATTTGCCTATTCCCGGTTCGCCCCCAATCAGAATAACCGAACCTTCAACCAGTCCACCTCCAAGAATTCTGTCGAGTTCTTTGTTGCCAAGTGAGGTCCTGTGCTCTTCTGAGAAGTTGATTGCAGAAAGAGGCTCCGGTTTTGGATTACTTGTCGGCAAAAAGCTCACACTCCTCATCCCTGCACTTCCGGAGGTATCCTTGCTTATAAGCTCCTCCTGCATAGTGTTCCACTCCCCACAGGCAGGGCACCTGCCCAGCCACTTTGCACTTTCGTTGCCGCATGATGTACAGAACCATGCTTTTTTAACTTTTGCCATAGACGTTCAATAAGAATTACAGGTTGGTTTAACCTATACAAATATATGTAAAATCGGAGATTATTTTCTGTTATCTTTGTAAGCAACACTTAAGTTCAACCTAAATCGCGATCACGATGAAAAAACTCTTATCTCTTACACTATCACTATGCTTTGGCTTGTCTGCATCTGTATATGGACAAGGGAATCAGGACAATGAGGCTATAATTAAAAAAATTGACGCTTATGCCCAAAAGGTTCAGCAGGAGTGGAAAATTCCCGGAATGGCTATGTCAATTATGAAAGATGGTCAGTTGATCTATGCTAAGGGTTTTGGTGTAAAGGATATGACAAAAACAGAGATAACCGCTACTAAGGAGAATTACATAGACGAAAATACAGTCTTTCAGATTGGTTCTATATCTAAATCCTTTACTGCATCCATTATGGCAACTCTGGTAGATGAGGGCAAGGTTAAGTGGGACGATACTGTCAAAAAAATCCTGCCGGATTTAAGGATGTACGACAAGTGGGTTGAAGAGAACCTTCAGGTGAAGGATATTATGACACATCGCACCGGTATTAAGGGTCAGATGGGTACATATATTCCAAATATGGGTTACGACAGGGACGATGTCTACAAGATGCTCCATCTTTTGAAACCATCGTACAGCTTCAGAGGTGCGTATGAGTACAACAATATAACATTCATAATTGCGCAGAAGATTATTGAGAAGATTACCGGAAAGAGCTGGGAGGAGAATATTCAGGAGAGGATATTTGACAAGGTCGGTATGACAAACTCCTCAGTAAATGAAGCGGGTTTCAGGAACTCGAAGAATGTTGCCACTCCTCATGAAATAGATTATGTAAAAGGTAGGGTGATAAATGACTCTACATGGGTAGATTCATTAAAGGTTGGACCACTCTATGGCTCTGAGCAGGCACTTCACTGGCTGACAGTAATTGGTCCCGCAGGGTCGGTCAACTCTACAGCATCGGACATGGCGAAATATGCCCAGTTCCATCTTAACAACGGAAAAATTGACGGCAAGGAGGTAATAACAAAGAAGAACATGGATTATCTTCACCGCGGCCAGACAATAACTTCACAGGATTCGGCACGTACAACTCTTTATGCACATTGCTGGTTCGTTGAGCAAAACAGCCGCTACAGACTGTACTTTCACACAGGTACAACGTGGGGATTCACAGCTTTATGCGCATTTGTACCGGAGCAGAAGCTGGCGGTAGTGGTTTTGGTAAACTCAGAGGCACCGTCAAGTCCGAGATATGCAATAATGCGCAGGTTGATAGATTTATACAAAGGATATCCAGATAAGGACTACAGTGCAGAATACCTTAAGGATTATCTAAAATCTGCAAGGGAAGATATGCTTAAATCTGACAGGAAAGCAAAGGACCAGGCAGGAAAGGAAAAACCAAAAGAGGCTCCGAAAGCCGACCTGCTCGTGGGAACCTACGATAAGGGAGAGTTGTTCGGCAAGGCTGTCATATCAAAAGAGGGCGACGACCTCTATATTACAGTTGGGCCAAAAGGATGGAAGAACAAACTGACATCCAAAAAAGCCGGTGAGTTCTCATTCCGAAGCGACGGACACGCATTTCCGGTTAAATTCATATTCGACAAAAAGGGCAGGAAGATAAAATCGCTCGATATTGACTTTGGATACGGTGAAAACTTTGGAGAGTGGAAAAAAATCAATTAAACAAAGAGCGGGCAATTCCCAGTTCCAATCCTCTAAGTTCTGCGATACCCCTTAACCGCCCTATACAAGAGTAACCAGGATTTGTTTTCTTTGTAAGGTCGTCACATATTTGATGGCCATGATCAGGTCTGAGAGGAACAGAGATATTTCTCTCGGACTGGATTTCTAACAGAGCTTTCATAACAGCATACATATCAACATCGCCTTCCAGATGGTTTGCTTCATAGAAGTTCCCTTCGCTGTCACTTTTTGTACTTCTGAAGTGAACGAAATTAATTCTATCAGAAAATCTATGCATTATACTAACAAGGTCGTTATCTGATCGCACTCCAAAAGAACCGGTACACAGACATAAACCATTGGAGATATTAGGAACCTCCTTAATCAGAATTTCGAAATCGGATGCGATACTTAAGATTCTGGGCAGACCAAAGATAGGAAAGGGGGGATCATCGGGGTGAATCACTAATTGTATTCCATGGTTATCTGCTACCGGGGCAATCTCTTTGAGAAAATAGATAAGGTTTGATCTTAGTTTTATGGCGTCTATAGCGGAATAGACATCTAAAGCCTTCCGGAACTGTTCCACTGTAAAACTCTCTTCCGAACCCGGCAATCCGGCAATTATATTTCTTGTAAGCCTGTGCTTCTCCTCTTGGTTCATAGATGCATACCTCTCTTCAGCCTTAGAAATCTCTTCGGGAGAATACTCTTTTTCTGCATTGTCTCTTTTCAAAATAAAAAGATCAAAAGCGATAAACGCTGCTTTCTCGAACCTTAATGCACGTGCTCCGTCCTCAAGAGTATATGCCAGATCTGTCCTGGTCCAATCCAAAACGGGCATAAAGTTATATGTTACCGTTTTTATTCCACATGTAGCCAGATTAACTAACGACTCCTTGTAGTTTTTTATGTATTTCCGAAAATTGCCGCTTAGTGTTTTGATATCTTCGTGTACGGGTATGCTCTCTACCACTCTCCAGTACAAACCTGCTTTATCGAGCTCTTGTTTCCTTTTTTCAATCTCCTCAATGGTCCAGATTTCACCATTAGGGATATGATGTAATGCTGTTACAACACCTTTGATACCGGCTTGCCTTATATCCCAAAGCGATACAGGATCTTCCGGTCCGAACCATCTCCATGTCTGTTCACATAAATGCATGATAATTGTGTCCCATAAGCTTATTAAATAGAAAAAGCATCAAAACCTCCGTCAATAACGGTGACCGTACCATTCACAAAAGCCGATGCATCGCTGCTTAACCAATGGAGAGTTCCCAGAAGTTCCTCTGGTTTGCCAAACCGGCCAAAAGGGGTATGAGCTATTATGCTCTTTGCTCTATCTGTAAATGTTCCATCTTGATTAACAAGCAGGGTTCTGTTTTGTTCTGTAATAAAAAAACCGGGAGCTATAGCATTAACCCTAAGCAAGTGACCATACTTTATAGAAAATTCACAAGCGAGATACTTGGTGAAATTAGTAACGGCTGCCTTAGCTGCGCCATATCCCACAACCCTTGTAAGAGGTCTTAAAGCCGACTCCGAAGAGATATTGATAATGCTTCCTCTCTTGTTCTCCGCCATTATTTTGGAAAAAACAATGGTAGGTAAAACAGTTCCGAACAGATTCAAGTCTACAACAAACTTAAATGCATCCATATTTAAATCAAACAATGTTTTATCAGGTGCAATAGTCGCACCTTCTGTATTGCCCCCTGCAGCATTTATAAGTACATCTATTGTTCCGTACCTTGCTATGATTTCGGTATAGTTACTCTCTAATATTTCTCTGTTTAGAACATCGGTATATAAAAAGAGTGCTTCCTGTTTTTTTGCAATTATTGATGATTCAAGCTCTTTTCCGGCAAGTTCATTTCTATCCAGAATGACAACCCGGCAGCCTTGTTCAGCAAAATATTCCACCATTTTTGTTCCAAGTATCCCGGCGGCTCCGGTTATGAGAATGACTTTGTCTTTTATGTCGAATAGATTCATGATTTTTGATAGTTGTATAGTAACTGTGTTTTTAAAATGGGTCAATAGCACATCTTTAATACCTTTTGTGCATATCTTTCTCCCAGAATTATCTGGCTCTCTCTGTTAAAGTGTGGGTCAGATTCATTTGTGGCTGTTTTTGTTCCATCTGCCGAAACATAGTCGGAGTGGGGTATTGTGTTTGAAATTTCGCGGATAACCGGATTAAATTTTGATGCTTGCGGGTTCCACCATGGAGCTATCTCTCCTGCAATAAACGGGAGATTCTTCACCCCAAGATCGCTTCTTAAATTGTTTACGAATGTGCTGAGTTTTGCCAGATAATCGCCGGGGTTGTCGCTGTTCCCTTCGCCCTGGTGCCATAGTATAGCGACTAGCCTGCCAAATTTCATAGCAGACTTTGTTCTTCTGACAGCCTCTGAGTAGTAATTTTTCTCGGTATTCTCTTTTGCCCACTCCTCTATAGTGCTGCCACCTCTGGCATTAACCACCAAAAGCACTTTTCTGCCGGTTGTTTCATATATTTTCTTTGCAAATCCGTATCCGGGAGAGATCTGCTGCATTGATAAATCCTTGCGAACAGTAGAGTATTTGTTGAGAGGATTAGTGGCCGGCTCTATTGAATTATCGGGCGTCAGAAGATAAACCCCCTCTATGACAGAGCTGTCACCCATAGCCATGGCACCTCTCCCGGCCATGTTGGACTGCCCGATCAGTAAAAACAGATCATATTCCTGTGAACAGGCAACCGTACTTAAAGTAGCAAATAGTATAAAAAGAATAATATGTCTCATAATATATTCGTTATAGAAATCTTAATCTGACTCCCACATTATTTCGAATCCGGCAAACTCAAAAAAGTCCATACCTCTGAATGAATTGTATTTTTTCCCTTCAGATACAATATGAGACAATGATGTGATAAGATTGTCCCAGCCCTGAGGTTGAAAAGAGGTAAGCGGGCCATCGTCGCCCAATGTGTTGAGGCTGGTTTTTACCGCAATACTCACAGATTTCGGATAATCCGATGCAGCAATCAAAATAGGTGTTGCCATCTCTACTACACGGGTTGCCCGGTAGTTATATGCCATAACCACTACCTGATCGCAATATTTCAGGAATTGCTGAGCTCCTCCCCATTCCAGTAATCCTGTATCGAATCTCGGCTGAAAAAAGAAACCCAGAGCTTCATTTAATGTCAGTTCTCCCATCTCTTTTTTTGCCAGCGACATAACCTCAACGCTCCTTTTAAGTAAAAGATCGTTATCCTTGCCTATTCCGTAGCTGTTCTCAGAATCCCATGCAAGTGTCAATCCTGCCGGACGGTTAGGGTAGTCGGCTTTTAAGATATGAGGTTCAAGGTCTGCAGAGATGCCGTCGAATCTCTCGGCAGCACTAACAGAATTATTATATGATTTTACCCAATCTACATCTGTTTTAACCACTTCGTCACTAACATACAATTTAAGATTACTTAGACCCAGGGCGTGAACTTTAATATTATTGTTGTGAGCACTTTTATTGAAAACCTTGTACCAGCTCAAGTCTATGTAAAGAGAGGTGCCAGGTTTGTCGAAGGATATATAAACATCTGTAAACCCAAGTAATGTCAGTTTTGCAACCAACTCTTCCGGGTTGGCTATATACTTCTTGATTGTTCTTGATGAATAGATGTAAGTACTTGATCTCAACCCCTGTTGCGTTTGGATTGTGTTTTTAAATTCTATGGCCCTCTGTTTCATTTTATGCGATATATTCAAATCTATGCCCGCCTTGGTGCACGACTGCGCCACCAGGATATTGAATAATAGCGAGAGTACAAGTAATAAGGAGATTTTCTTTGACTGTATCATTATAAAACTTATTTTATAAGGTTTTGTACAGTATTATATACTTTAAAGAGCTTCTCGGTCCTTAGCTTGTTTATTTCTGCCAACTCCTTGTCGTATAAAAACCCTCTGTTCAGATTTATGAATCTCTTGTCAATTTTTTTTGCCTCATCTACAAGCATAGATAGCTTATAAATGTATGAAGAGGCAACATCTCTGTCAAAATCTTGGGATTCATATTCCGATTCAACCTCTTTGAACAACAAATATTGGACACGAATATCGAACATGAGCTTGAAATGTTCGAACTCTTTTACATTGGCACGAGGGTGTAATGTGTATAATTTTGAGCGGAGAGATTCTGTCTCTGCTAATATCTCAGACACACTTCTTTTGTCGGGGCCCTTGCCTTTTACAACCTCATCCTGAGGGGCGGTTAAAATATTCCACAGGAGTTTTCCCTCTTCTTTTGAAAACCCGAAACGCTCTTGCGAATAGTTTATGACAAATGCCTCTGCATCCACAGGGCCGTTGGTTTTAAGAGCCTTTCCGTAGCAGGCAACAATAATCCTGAACCCGGAAAGAGGATATACATACCTGATAGGATACATCTGAACAACTTCCCAGCCGGTGTCGTATAAGAAACCATACGTTCCACCGTTGGACCAGGAGGTCATTACAATTCCCTTATAATTATTCTCTCTGGCGTAGGGGATAAAGACTTGCTGATTATTAAAGTGTTTGTTCCATTGAGTAAGGTACAAATTATCGGGATGGCTCCTGATTGACGGAGAACCCCAGAATGTTACTCCGGCTTTATACAAGCGATCAATATCTCCGAAATGGTCATTTTTCCAGCCATAATTCCAGTCCACAAAAATTGCATTTTTGGGCAGTTCATCTACAGCATCGGGGTATTTTAAAATTACATCGGCCCACAGAATAGGTGTCTTGCCTAAATCTGTTGCTATCTTACACATAGCCTTTACATAGTCTACAAAAAGCTTGGATTTACCAACCTTGGCACTTTTTTCTGCACACAACTTACATGAACCTAAAAGGTATGTTTCATCGCCTCCTATGTGAAAGTATTTAGATGGATGCATTGCGGCTACCTCTTTAAATATTTCTGTAAACAGCTCTACGCACTCCTCTTCTTTCATAGGGCAGAGTTGGGAGACCTCTTTTTTGTCCTCTTTTAAGTGAGAGTAACGGTCGTGAGAGAGAATATACTCTACGTGACCAAAGCAATTTTGCAGAGGGACGACATCTATCCCTATGGTACTGCAATAGGCAATGAAAGAGGCCACCTCCTCAACCGAATATGCATATTTATTACATAAGGTGGCATGTTTCTTAAATGGAAAGGTTGCCTCCCATTCCATAACTATTGTGTTTATCCCAAATTCTGAGAGCTCTTTTGCAAATCCCTTTAGTGCCGGCATCGTCATTATCTGACATCTGAGATCTATATGAAATCCTTTAACTTCAAAACCCTTGTCCGGTTCTTTTGCAAAAAGCAGATTTGAGAATATAAGAAATATAATAATTAACCAGTTTCTCTTCATTTATAAATTATTATAATATATATTTTGCACTATCCTTGTCGCAATACAATGTAGCAAACTTATGGGTTCTTAATATTGAAGCAGGGTATTTTTCTGTAATTTCTCCGGATATTGCAGCTTTAATTGCCTTTGCTTTTGAAGGAGCGGGAACCATGCAGAATATCCTTTTTGCCTCTAGCAATACAGGTATTGTCATTGTTATTGCGTGAGTTGGTACTTCATCAATTGATTTGAAGAATCCATCGTTTACCTGCTGTCTCCTGCACACCAAATCGAGCGAAACAACTTTTAACCTTTCAGGATCGTCAAATAATGCAACATGTGGGTCGTTGAAGGCAATATGTGCATTTTCTCCAATTCCCATGAAAACAATATCTATAGGATGGTTATTCAGTAAAGAGGAGTAGTTCTTGCAAATAGTTTGCGGGTCATCTTTTCCATATAGGTAGTTGATTGACTTTAAGTTAATCTTGTCAAAAATTTTTGATTTCAGAAAATTTCCAAAACCCTGAGGAGCATCTTCCGATAGGCCAATATACTCATCCATGTGAAATGCATTGATTTTTCCCCAATCGACATCTTGTTCTAACAGTGAAGATAAAAAATCATTTTGAGACGGAGCAGATGCAAATACTATTGATAGTTCGCTTTTATTAGCTAATTCCTTTCGAATGTAATCTGCAGCATCTCGTGAGGCAATTTGTCCCATCTCTTCTCTTGTCTCAAAAACTTTGATCTCCAATGTATCCTTCTTAAATTGCTTAAGCATTTCTGTGTTTGTTAAATTAGTTTTCCTTCAATTATTGTGCTTTGAACCTCGATGTTTGAATTGAATATTACAATATCAGCATCGTACCCGACTGCAATTCTGCCTTTTCTTGCCGCTATGTTTGCTATTAGGGCAGGAGTAGAGGTAGCCATCCGGATTGAGTCTGTCAGAGAAATTCCTCCGATGTTTATCATGTTTCTGACCAACAGGTCGGTTGTTGCGACACTCCCTGCAAATGCAGTACGGTCCGGCAACTTTGCGACACCATCTTCAATAATTACATCCTGACCTTTTTGTAAACTCCCTAAAATGGACCTTCCGTCCGGCATACCTGCTCCTCTCATAGAATCTGTAACAAGTGCTATATTATCTGCCCCTTTAATTTTGTAAATAAGCTTCATCAGAGGTTCCGGTACATGAACCCCATCTGCAATTATCTCTACTGTCATTCCATCTATCAGGTATCCTGCCTCTATGCAGCCTGCGTAGCGGAAAGCATTGCGACGGGTAATTCCGTTCATGCAAGAATAGAAGTGTGTCATATGTGTAAAACCTGCCTTAAAGGCAGTTAAAACCTCCTCATATATGGCATCTGTATGTGCAATTGAAGGTAATATCCCCATTTTTGTAAGAGTCTTGCCAAAGTCAATTGCTCCGGCCAATTCCGGAGCAATACTCCACCTAACTATATTTTTATTTTTACCTAGAACTTCCATGTATTCAGCAGGATCTGGATTTCTTAAATATTTAGGATCCTGCGCCCCTCTGTTGTTGTATGAAAAATAGGGGCCTTCGAGATGTATTCCCCCAAACCGTGCTCCTCTATTATTTAATTTGTTTGCCTCTTCGTATGTGTCAAAAAAGCTATAAAGCTCGGATTGGTCACCTGCCAGTGTTGTTGAAAAAAGCAAAGTTGTCCCGTGAGCAGCATGCATTCTTGCAATTTGCAAAAATCCATCAACGGAGCAATCCATAAAATCATGATTGGCGCCACCATGAGTGTGCAAATCTATGAAACCAGGGCTTATGTAATTTTTTTTTGCGTCAATTTCCTCATATCCGGATACCTCTGTATCTCCTCTTTCTACAGCGGTAATCTTGCCGTCGACTGCCAAAACTGTTCCCAACCCCAGATTTTCAAATGGGGTTATAATATAACCGTTATAGATCTTTAATTTATTCATTTGTAACAATTTTAGACCAGTGCTCAATTTTGTGACCTTTAAAAGCATAGAATATCAGATACAAGAAACAAGGGACCAGAACCCAGTAAGACAATCGGGCTCCATATGAATCTGCTATTGAACCGTAAATTACCGGAAGAAATGCGTTTCCGCATAATGCCATTACAAGAAGAGAAGAGCCTAGATTGGTGTACTTACCAAGGTTCCTTATGGCAAGTGGCCATATCCCTGCGTAAATCAAGGCGTTTGGCATACCCATCAGCACTAAGAACCAGATTGATATATCTGTGTTGTGAGAAAAAATTGTAACATTGCCGGAAACATATATAATGCAAAAAGACAAAACCAGTCCCATTGTGGTAGCTATCTGCAGTGCTCGTTTTTGTTTTAACACTCTGGGTATAAGAGAAATTCCGATTATATACCCAATTAGAGTACACGACATTGTATATGATGGGAAGACTTTTGCTGTGGTTAATTCTATGCCCATGGTGCCTGCATAGCTTATAATGGTGTCTATAGATATTACTTGCGCACCTACATGGAAGAATATGGCAAATACACCAAGAATAAGATAGGGATATTGAAAAATAGAAGATCTCTCCTTGTGTGAAGCATCGGCACTGCTGTTCTGCTCCTTGGCATTGATTTCCGGAAGTGGGGAGTATCTTATCAGTATTCCGAAAATTAAAAGCAAAACAGATAAAAAGGCGTATGGGAGCATAACCCTCCTGACTAAAGCATCAAGAACTATCTCCCTTTCTGCACCCATTATCAATCCTGCTTTAAGTTGACGGAACATCTCTCCGTCACTTGCCTGCAATATAACAGCAGCAAAGATGAGGGGCGAAATTATTCCTGCAAACTTGTTGCAAAGGCCCACAATGCTTATCCGTTTGGCTGCGCTTTCAATAGGCCCTATCATTGTAACGTATGGATTTGCTGCAGTCTGGAGAATGGCAAGTCCTGTTCCAATACAAAACAGGCCAAACAGAAATATTCCGTAAATACGGGTGTAGGCAGCAGGTACAAAAATAAGTGTGCCAAGGGACATCATACACAGGCCAATGAGCATCCCCTTTTTAAAACCAAACTTATTGAGAAGTTTAGAGGCTGGAATTGCCATTAGAAAATAGGCGATATAAAATGCAAAGGCAACCAGATAGGCTTGCGTATGGGTCAGCTCACATGCTATTTTGAAGTATGGAATGAGAATTGCATTTACCCAGGAAACAAATCCGAAGATAAAGAACAGGGAGCACAAAATCATCATTGAGACTATGTATCTCTTTTTTTCAGGTTTTCCCATTTTATTCAGTATAGTATGTAATGCCCATGGTATCCCAGTATCTCTTTAACACTGTCAGTGATTTTACAAACCTGTCGTAATCCTTATTTTTTCTGCTTGTCCACCCTACCTCGGCATATGCGGCAATTCTGGGAAACACCTGTCGGTACAGATCAGAGACCTTTGGTATATACTCGCTCCACATCTGACATCCCGAACCGAGGACGTGGCTCACATATTTTGGATCCAAACCTTCCGGAACAGGGGAGAAATTGTATGCCTTTTCTAATGGAATTCGTGTATACGTGTAATCCAGGTATGTGTCCCAGTGATTTGAGTTTACTACGTCATAACCCTGTTCCAGTGCTTCTTTAAGTAGAGCGGGCTCTCCTTTCCAGAAGTGTACTATGCTCGATTTTGCCAGGGTCTGTTGTGAATTTTCTTCTGTGGACCACTCATGAATGTTTTTACCCATAATCTCGTTCCATCCCATCATCCTGAATCCTCTGTCCTGTATAATCTTAGAAATGCGATTAACAAAGAACACCTGTACATCGGCCGGTTTTTTAAGACCCTCTCTGGCCATAAGCTCTTTTACCTTGTCACTCGCAATCCATTCATCATATTTTACTTCATCACCGCCAATATGAATAATCTTTGAAGGGAAAAGTGACATTACTTCAGATAAAACATCAGTAAGAAAAGTAAATACCTTTTCGTCAGCAACATTATATGTAGACTTGAATATCCCAAAGTCACCGGTTACCTTAATTGACGGGTTGGATGCAGAGAGCCAAGGATATGATGCTACTGCAGCTGTCGCATGTCCGGGCATTTCTATCTCCGGCACAATCATAATATGTCTTTTGGATGCATAGTCCACAATCTCTGCAATATCTTCTTGTGTGTAGTATCCACCATGTGGGTATTGGTAATATACACGGGCACTATCCTTAGGTGCGTATTTTGACTGAGTCTTCTCCCGCCATGCTCCAATCTCTGTAAGTAAAGGGTACTTCTTTATCTCTATGCGCCATCCCTGATCGTCAGTAAGGTGCCAGTGAAAAACATTCATTTTTAATAATGCCATCTGGTCGAGCATTTTTTTAACAAAATCCTTTCCTTTGAAGTGTCTGGATTCGTCCAGCATGAATGCTCTCCATGAGAAATTCGGGTAATCGTTTATTATACAGGCCGGTATCTCGTAGGATCCATCTCCCTTAAGAGTAATTAACTGACGTAAAGTCTGAAATGCATAAAAACAGGAAGAGGTTGTATTTACCTCAATCGTAATATTGTTTTTTGTTATATTCAGCTTATAGGAGTCATTCGGGAGTTTGTTCTCTTTCCTGACTACAATTTTGCCATTGGCAGAGATGGAGAGACTAGCAAAAAACTGTTTTCTGAATATCTCTGAAAACATTAATATTTCTGGCACATACTCTTTACTGCAGCTAACACTTAACTCTTTATTGAAATTGAAATAACCATCTTTTGCTTCTAATGAGTTCGGGAATGGTATCACATTATACCGTGTTTGGGATAATGCGCTTAAAGCCATTAGTAAAGCAAGAACAACAACTGTTAATCTTCTCATATTAATATTATTTATCGTTTTTCAAATAGTTCAAATGGCTGTCCGGTTCTCTCGCCAAACATGCTTATCTCTTTAGCATCATTACTTTTAAAGAGCAATATCTTTTTATCTCCTTTTCCTGTATCTATCAAAAGACCAAGGCCTTGGTCTGATTCTTTTTTTTCAATTTTTAGTCTGGAACCATCTCCCGATTCAGGTAAAACAACAGTTACAGCATTTAGATTCCCTCTGGATTTATATGTGAAATTAATCATAGGGGCTTTATAGTCCGAACCATTCAGGTAGATATACTCATTGGTTACATTAATGCTCTTGATGGCATCACTCTTAACTGGTATCAATGAAATGGGGGAGTCCCCTTTTATGCTTACAGATTTGTCACCACTATATGGCCGGACCTCTACGGGAGGGGTATGAAAAAGTATTTCATAAGTGTGCGCATCTTTAGTTGTAAAGCAATCATATATAACCGCAAATTCGTCTTTGATAAGGGCTACATTTCTTGTCCAGGTAACATTGCAGTTTGTTGGGTCAGTGTGGGGAGATACCATTCTGCAATATTTATAATTCTCTTTGTCTAACCATTCGGTTATGTGGTTTTCAGTATCTCTTTTCTTTGCATATTCTGCATCTGAAGATGATTCAGCGTCCTGGACGCCGTCAATTAGGACTGTATTATGAGCCATTGAAGTCCTGTACCATCTGTTTTTTATGGGTTTGTCATAGTTGCTGCATCCGGCATCAATTAATACAGGCTTGTTGTTATACCATAAATATACTCCAAGACGACCAGCGTGTGCATGGCTCCCGATTCTTATTGCCGGATTTAGTAAAATATACCAATTGCTTTTCTCTTCCACCTTTCCGCTACGCATTACAGCAATCTGAGTATCGGGATAATATGCAGAAACAATGGATTTTGTGCTGATATTTGTTTTTAATGCAGAATTCAGAATATCTACAGATGGTATAATGGTCATTTCATAAGAGTCATTAACTGGAGGCATGGTTTCATCTGACTGAGCAAAATCCGACATATATGTCAGCATCTTGTGTAGCAGAGGAACCAGTTCCGATGGATACTCTATGTTGTTTGCTGTGCAAAGAAGGAGCATATCTCTGAAAATAGCTGTCTGGAAAGGGTAATAACCAAACATCTGCTCCACGTTGCCTCCGTCTTTATAATGTGCGGCACTCATATGATGTGTGAGTATCCTTATTGCATTACTCTCAAGTTCTCCTTCTTTATCTATGTCCGGAAAAAGGCATGAAAGGTAAAGCATTGCCAAAGCACCATGAGATTGATGGTTAAAATCGTTGAGCGGTTGCCGGGCAAACCAGGAGAGCAAAACTGCAGCATGTTCCTTTTGAATGTTCTCTATTGTGGTCTTGTCTTCAGACGATAGTCCATCTTTTGTAAGATAGTAGCACCACGACAGATGGATACTCCTCCAGGCAACCTGCATGTCCCTCCAGTTGAAAGTCCTCTTTTCCGACCCAGGAACCCTTGGATTATCGCCGATCCATTTGTTAAGAATCTCCATCATATCGGTCAGATATGATTTGTCTTTGGTGATATAGTACATTCTTGCAAAAGAGGGGAGAAAATAGAGCCGGTTTATCCAAACACTGGTCTCGAGTTCCGTTTTTTCATACCTCTCCCAGTCAATAGGGTTGCCAAATTTCTCATATAACAATCCATTCCTTATCCTGTGAACGATTATTGCATCGTTTTCTGTATTCAATAACTCTACCTGAACAAACTTTCCTCCCTGATCCTTAGGAATGATGTCTCCAAAATTATAAATTCCGGCAAAATCATAAAAAGGAAAGTTGCCCTTTTGAGCAAAGAGGGAACAAGTGAACAGAATGAAGCCAATAAATACAACCAGCTTCTTATAAGAATAAGCGATAGAATACATAGATCAAATTTATAAATAAAAATAATCAGGGAACCGAATGGCTCCCTGATTTGCGGCTTTATCAAGGCAAGTAATACACAACATCCGATGCAATGTGTATAATGCCATTAGTTGGTCTTATGTTTGAAACATAAATTGTAAAAGATTTCTTAGTTCCTTGGTTAACAACAACCTGAAATCCAGTATTATGTGAAAAATAGAGAGGGTTGGTTCCTTCTGTCTGGTACATTATTGGTTTGTTACTCTCCATAAACTGGACATCCTGGGTGTAGTAAGATGCTTTTACAATATGATATTTAAGCACTTCGGTTAAAGTGGCAACCGGCATCGCAGCGAGAGAAGCAAATCCATTTGTCTTAAGATATGCCCTTATGCCCGGGTTTCTTGGAATAATGAATGTTCTTGGGCCTGTCTGGCTGTATAAAGTTTGCAACCCAGTTAAAGTTATAGCTTCTTTCATTAACGATAATGAGTCAATTGCTTTTGCGGTATTGATAAACTCCAGTGCCGTACCCTTGAATTTTCCCGTTTCTGAAGTTGTAGAAGACTCGTAGTCGAAGTTGCTTTGTATGCATGACCCGAGGGAGAGGGCTATAATAACAAATACTATAGATTTTTCTCTCATTGTGTGAAATATATTAAGTTTTTTCATCTGCCTGTATTTATTACCTGTAAAACTCGTTTTGTGTAATATTTGGGTTCTTGTCTATAGTTGAGGTGCTTATTGGCCATACAAGGTTTTTGACACTACTCAATCCGTTAATAGGTCCCATTGTTGATATTGCCTTTCCTGTCCTTACAAGGTCGAACCAGCGGTGTCCTTCGTAGCAGAGTTCAATAGAGCGTTCATGTAAAATCGCATTCTCTACAGATCCATACATAGATATAGCCTGAGCTTCTGTCAACAAGTTTGGTACGATACCTGCTCTTTTTCTGATAGGTTCCAACAACTTAAGGGCATTTGTAACATTTGTGGTTCCTCCCAGTTTATTCAACGCCTCTGCCTTAAGCATCATGATATCTGCAAGTCTGATAAGGATAATGTTCTGCTTTGAGGTAGTGGAAACCTCGTCACTGACTCCTTTTCCCAGATATTTCCATATTGCTTTTGGATCGGCCTGAGTTACATCATATATATATGCACGTCGCAGGTCGCCATTTTCGAATGAGGCCATGAAGTTGAGTGACGGTGTATAGTGAGAATCGGACCCGATAGCATATAAAACTCTTAACCCATTTGTTTGGGTTTCATTAAAGCCAACCTCAAAAATACTCTCATTTGAGTAGCTGTCGGAGAACATCTTGCCCCAGGCTACCATGTCCGCTGCGAGGGAATATAATGAATTTGACAGCACCAGATCTGCTGCTGCTATTGCCTCATTATACTTTTTTCGCCACATATAAACCTGAACAAGAAGGGCATTCGCACTGCCTTTGTTAAACATTATCCTATCATTAGTACTGTTGAATTTCTCAACACAATTGGCTGCTGCAAATTTTAAATCTGCTTCAATCTGATCCAGTACCAGTTCTGAATTGGTGCGGGAAACAAAAATGTCCTGACCTGTCTGTGTATAAGGTTCAAGAATTAGTGGAACGTCTCCCCATATTCTTACAAGATAAAAATATGAAAGAGCCCTTATTGCCTTAGCTTGTCCTACAAGTTGATTTCCTGTGGCATCACCGTCAGGAAATATACCGGGGATATACTTAATTGCATAGTTTGCCCTGCTGATTGTAGTGTAAAGATTGGTCCAGTCTGCAGATGAAATAGAGGCAGTAAGAGTGTTGTTTAGTAAGAACGTAGGTTCACCGGAGTGTTTGGTCTTGACATTATCTGCGCGTCCTTCTCCCCAGAATGAGAAGTTGGTGTGCATTGTAGATTGTAAGCTATTGTATATCCCGTATACTCCGGCCTTTGCCTGATCCTGATTCTGATAGAAACTTTCGGCAGAAAAACTACTAATTGGTTTCTTATCCAGCAAAGAATTAACACATGAGGAGAGGCTTAACAGTGCCAATCCTAAGATAACTATGTTATAATTTATTTTTTTCATTTTTCACTATATTTTTAGAAGCCAATATTTAAACCAAACATTATAGTCCTGCTTTGAGGATAAGAGCCATAATCTACCCCCTGTCTTAGACTGGAAGAGAGAGTGTTGACATCCGGATCATAGCCGCTATAGTTGGTAAAGGTTAGTAAATTACTTCCCGTTACATACAGCCTCAGGTTTTGTAACTTGATCTTCTCAACCATTTTACGTGGAAAGTCATACGCAAAAGTTAATGTCTTGATTTTAAGGTATGAACCATCTTCTACCCATCTGCTTTGAACTCTTGCCTCGTTTTGCATAGGGTCGTTCCTTACAACTTTGGGATATTCAGTGATATCTCCCTGATTTCTCCATGCATTATAATAGAACTCTGTGCTTACATTGTTATAGGAGAAAATTGAATTTCTGTAGTAATTTACATTGTTGTAGATATCGTTTCCGTAGCAGAATTGTAAAAACAGATTAAGAGAGAAATTCTTGTAAGAAAACTCATTTGTCAAACCGCCTGTGAAAAGAGGTTGCGCGTTTCCAATAATTGTTCTGTCATTCTGGTCAATATAACCATTGTTGTCAAGATCTTCCCATATTACATCTCCTCCTTTGAAAACCTTGCCGGTTGAGGTCAGATGTTTTAACTGATTTACATTGTCTGTGTCGTAAGCATATATCCCTTTATACTTATATCCGAAGAATGTTCCTACAGGTTCGCCCTCTTTTAGAATATGAAAAGAACCGTTTTGAATGTATCCATTAACCAACACATCTTTAGGTAAACTCAACACTTTATTTGAGTTGAAACTTATGTTGAAATTAGTGGACCATTTGAACTCTTTGACAAAATTCTTGGTGTTGACAGAGAATTCAAGACCCTTGTTTTGTATCTCTCCAACATTGTTTATCACAGATGCGAAACCTGTAGTGTTTGGCATTGGAACATCGTAAAGAAGATCCGATGTGTTCTTGAGGTATGCATCAAATATGAAATCCAGTCTTCCGTAGAAGAACGAAAGGTCGAGACCCAGATTATATTGTGTTGTTGTCTCCCATGACAGGTCTGCATTAGGCATCTGATAAGGAGCCACTCCGGCATTTGTAAGATAACTCTTACCGGTAAGGAAAGTTCCTTGTGAACTGTAGTTATCTATTGCCTCATTACCTGTTTGACCTATACTCAGCCTTATCTTTGCATCATTTACAAACGTGAACGTCTTAAACCACTTTTCGTCTGAGAAACGCCATGCAGCCGAAGCCGAAGGGAAGTATCCGAATTTATTGTTCTTCCCGAATCTTGAAGAACCATCGGCTCTTAAATTTGCTTCAAACAGATATTTACCCTTATAGTCATAGCTTACCCTTCCAAAGAAGGAGGCAAGAGCATGACCATAGGCAACGTTTACCTCTTGTCCCGAAATTGTTCCGGCACCATTCAGCGTCCGTATGTCATCGCTTGCAAAGCTCATTCCGTTCAATCCTGTAACATCTGTTTTCCATTCTTGCTGGCTAAACCCTAGAAGACCTCCTATATGATGATTACCGAAAGATTGGGTGTATGTAAAATAGTTTTCGTTGGCCCATGTGAAGTATTCAGATACCCTCACTGCACCTGTGTTATAGCCGACCCTGTAGTCAACGGTTGTTGGGAAAAACTCGTCCTCTTTCATTGCCTCAAAGTCAACACTCAGGCTAGATTTGAACTTAAGCCAGTCTGTGAAACTGATTTCTATATATTCATTGGCATTTACCCTGTTAGATGTATTGAGATGGAGACACTCTTCTGCGAGAGCTATTGGGTTCCTTTTGCCGTTCAGGTATCCTAAGTAGGAACCATCGGGATAGTTTAGTGCATAAGTAGGAGGTCTGGTTAACAGAGCTACAACCATAGACCTGTTCCCCATACCACCGGCAGATATACGGTCATTTGTGCTGCGAGTAAAAGATATGTTGGTACCTACTTTAATATAATCAGTGGCATCATACTCCGTGTTTGCACGGGTAGTGAATCTCTTGTATTTTGAATTTCGGATAATACCATCCTGATCAAGATATGAAGTGCTTAATGAGTACCTCATGCTTTTTGTCCCGCCTGCAATGTTTATACCGAACTGCTTCTCATAAGCAGCATTGTACATAAGCGACTGCCAATCTCCGTCACCGGCATTCAATGGACACAAGGAGTCGACCACTGTGTTACTTATAGTGGTCTCTTTTGTAAGTCCCATATGTTTATCATAGTTGCGATATCCCTCAATGATAAACTCTCTCCATTGCTTGGAATTGAGGACACTGAGCCTTCTTGTTATGTTACTGATTCCATACGAGGCATTAAAAGTTATTTTAGCTTTGCCCTCTTTCCCTCTTTTTGTTGTTATTAATACTACACCATTGGCAGCTCTGGAGCCATAAATTGAAGATGAGGCTGCATCCTTGAGAACCTCTATGGACTCGATGTCTCCCGGACTTAGAAATGCCAATGGGCTTAAGCCATGTTCGTCATCTACATTTAGTAAAGATGTGGTTGTAGTTTCTATCGGAATACCATCTACTACATAAAGAGGAGTGTTCCCTGAATTAAGTGAAGATGCTCCGCGGACACGAATCTGTATGCTGGAACCAGGAGCTCCGTCACTGGAAAGGATCTGTACACCGGCAACTTTTCCCTGCATTGCAGTCATAACATCTTTTATTGGAGAATTTTCCAACTCCTTACTGCTAATTGATGCAATAGAACCTGTCAGGTCACGCTTCCTTTTTGTGCCGTAACCAATTACAACCAGTTCGTCAAGTAAACTCGCATCTTCCTGAAGGATAACTTTTCCTCCACTAAACCCAGAAACAGATAATTCCCTGGTTTTATAGCCCAGACATGAAAATGAAAGAATTCTGTTCTTAGCAACCTGAATTGTGAAGAATCCGTTTGAATCGGTTATACAAGCTTTCTTTTCTCCAACAGCAACGACATTCACGCCCATTATAGGCACATTATTTTCATCTGTCACTGTACCGGAGACAGTAACATTCTGAGACGTCTGCGCTATGGCATTGTTTGTAAACGTCTGGCTAATTGAGAAAATAATGCAAATACAAAAACTGATAAGCAGCTTCTGTTTGTTTAGATTAAAATAATTCATTACATTAAGTCTTAGTTAAAGGTTATTAATTTTTTAACAAATTAAAGAAAAAAATACCCAGGATATTTGTCTATATGCGAATTTAAATCCTACATTTGCGTTAAGTTGATAAAGATAGTTACAAAATGTAATTATAATGATTAAAATATTAATACTTACAGATTTTACAAGTGCATACAGTCGTAGCTTACTTAAGGGGATCGTAAGATACTCTCACGAAATTGAGGAGTTGAGCTTCTATAGGATGCCTCTGTTTTACCGAGCTGAATATGGCGATAAATATGTAGCGGGATGGGCCAGGAAGTGGAAGGCAGATGCAATAATAGTACAGCTTCAGGATCTTGATTTATCTCTTTTTTTGAAACTGAACATACCAATAATCATACAAAATTATTATGACCGTCTCAATAATGTAATTAACCTGACAGGAGATTACATTGGAACTGGGTACCTGGCAGCAGATTTCTTTATAAAGCGGGGTTTCAATAACTATGCTTTCTACGGAGTTGTTGCAACAATATGGTCACGTGAACGTTATCAGGGTTTCAAGGAGCGTGTTACAGAGGGGAAATATAATTTTTTTGAGTACTTGGAAAAAGGAGGAGTCAAAGAGCGGAGGGCTTACAACTTAGACATGCTTGCAAAATGGCTCAAGTCATTGCCTAAACCTGTGGCAATATTTGCTTGTGACGATCAATATGCCTTATATATTTCCGAAACATGCAAAATCCACGACATTTCCATACCAAATGAAATTTCCCTGCTGGGTGTAGATAATGATAATCTGTTTTGTAATATTTCCAATCCCCCTCTCTCTTCGATAAACCTCGATGTTGAATATGGAGGATACATTGCAGCCAGAACTATATCTCAGCTTATAAAAAAAGAGATATCCCAACCATCTGATATTATTGTAAAGGCACTACAGATTGTAAAGAGGGAGTCTACAGAAAAATTCAATATAAGAGATAAGTATATCTTGATTGTGGTTGAATATATAGAGGGAAATTTCTGTAAAAAGATAGATGTTGAGATGTTGTTAAAAAAGGTACCCTTATCTAGAAGGGTTCTGGAAAAACGATTCAAACTGAATACCGGCTCTTCAATTTACAATTATATACAGACGATGAGGATAGAAAACATATGCAATTTGCTGATCTGTTCCGATAAATCAATAGAAAACATAGCAGTTGCAAGCGGCTTTAAATCTAATCAGAATATGTCAAAGATTTTTTCGAAATATAAACTTATGACTCCTTCTGAATACAGAAAAAACTACAGGAATAATAAATAGTTTAGGCTATATTTGTATAAACATCAAAGAACTTGACAATGAAAAAATTTCTTACTCTAATTATGATACTCCTTGTGACCGGAGTAACATTTGCGCAGCAACAGAAGAGTTCTAAAAAACCGATTATCGGCATTTCGTCTACATGGGGAGGTGGCACTACCACATCTGTTCCGTTAAACTATGTAAAATCTGTAATGAGAGCCGGAGGAGTTCCTGTGGTGCTTCCAGTTACTGACGATCCAGAACTTATTGCCCGTATGCTGGAGACAGTGGATGCTGTTATCATGACCGGGGGAGAGGATATAGATCCATTAAAATGGTTTGGAGAGGAGCCCCATCCGGCTCTGGGAGAAGTTGTTCCTGAGCGCGACCTCTTTGACATCACTCTTATAAGAATGGCAGTGGCTAAAGGTCTTCCGGTACTGGGTATCTGTAGAGGTGAACAAATGATGAATGTGGCATTCGGAGGCAGTCTTTATCAGGACATTCCATCGCAGGTGAAAGGTACCTATGTAAAGCATCAGCAGAAAGCGCCCGGATATTACGGGACTCACTCAGTGATGATAGAAACAGGTTCTTTACTGAACAGACAGATAGGTCTGGACAGTGTTGCCACAAACTCATTTCATCATCAGGCTGTTAAGTTTGTTGCCCCGGGCTTCAAAGTGACGGCCCGTTCAAAAGACGGAGTTGTAGAAGCTATTGAAAAGATGGGAAGCTCAAAGGTATTTGGAGTGCAGTTTCATCCCGAGGTATTCACCGCAAACAACATAGACACATTCCTGGGCATTTTCAAGTATCTTGTAGAAGAGGCAAAGAAATAAGCGCTAGCTTTTATAGATGAGGTGCTATAGCCTGTGAGGGCATTGCAAAGGATGCATTTGGGTACCCACTATGAGAGTGTAGCGTCAAAAAACAAGTAGTGCCCATTGTCTCTGATATGCGTCGATGAACTCTCAAAGGGGCACCTTTGTTTTTTAGTGGAACGAACATATAGTGGGTAAATGCGGTTGCATACCCTCACAGGCTATAGCACTCATCCGTAAAGCGATGGATCTCTGAGAACTACTTCAATGTGGCATTAAGGTATTTTTTTTGTATATTGCAATAATACCCCTTATTCTACATATTATGAGACTCATTATTATTTCTAACCGACTTCCGGTAAAAGCCCAAAGAAACAACAATAAGTACACTTTTTCCAAAAGTGAAGGAGGGGTTGCCACAGGGCTCAATTCTCTTGATATACCAATGGAAAAGATATGGATAGGCTGGCCCGGTGTAGACGTAAAATACGAAGAGGACAAACAGTATATATCAAAAGAGCTTAAGGAGCACAATTACTATCCTGTGTTTCTAACAAAAAAGCAGATACGGGAATTTTACGAAGGGTATTGCAACAGTAAACTCTGGCCACTATGTCATTACTTTTATGTATATGTAAAGCACGATAATGATCACTGGTCGGCATACCAGGAGGTCAATGCGCTTTTCTGTAACAAAGCATTGGAAATAGTAAAGGAAGACGACATTGTCTGGATTCAGGATTATCATCTTATGCTATTGCCAAAGATGATAAAAGATAAAATTCCAGGTGCCAATATTGGGTATTTTCATCATATCCCTTTTCCATCCTATGAGCTGTTCAGAGTGTTGCCTGAGAGAGAAGAAATTTTAAAAGGACTGCTCGGATGTGACCTGATAGGTTTTCACACACATGAATACATGAGACACTTTATTAGTGCCAGTGAAAGGGTATTGGATCTTAATTATAACCTGGATGAAGTATGGTATAACGACAGAGTGGTTCATGTGGATACTTTTCCAATGGGTATAAACTATAAAAAGTTCAATGATGCATATCTTGAACAAGAGGTAAAGAAAAACGTCTCCCAATTAAAGTCGAGTTATAGCGGGAAAAAACTGATATTGTCGGTGGACCGGCTTGACTACAGCAAAGGTATACTTAATAGATTGAGGGCTTTCAGCGAGTTTTTGAAGAATAATCCTCAATATCAGGGTAAGGTTACTCTCTCTATGATAATTGTTCCATCTCGCGATAATGTTGAGAGTTATGCTGCTCTAAAGACAAAAATTGACGAAGCAATAGGAGCCATTAATGGACAGTTTTCTAAAATTGACTGGATACCAATCAACTATTTTTACCAGAGCTTCTCTTTTGAAGAGCTTGTTGCAATGTATTACACAGCAGATGTAGCACTAGTTACTCCACTAAGAGACGGAATGAACCTGGTCGCAAAAGAATATGTTGCAGCAAAAAGAGATACTCCAGGGGTTCTTGTATTGAGTGAAATGGCGGGAGCATCAATTGAACTGATGGATGCAATTATAATAAATCCAAATGAATCACGCGAAATAGAGAACGCAATTCTTAAAGCGCTGGAGATGCCTGTGGAGGAACAGGTAAATGGAATAAAAAGAATGCAGGCTACCTTATCTAAACAAACAGTAAATAAATGGGCTGCCGACTTTATACAGGAGTTAAAGGAAATTAAGATAAAGAACAATGAGCTTAGCAAGAAATTAGTTGATACAGAGAGGGAATCCATTATAAAAAAGAAATACGACAGCGCAAACAACCGGCTTTTGTTGCTAGATTATGATGGAACACTAGTTGGATTTAAGCCAAGGCCGGAAGATGCGTTTCCAGATGCAGGGCTGATAAACCTATTATCAGATTTATCGTCGGATAAGAAAAACGATGTCGTAATAATTAGTGGAAGAGATCATAAGACTATGGAAACTTGGTTCGGTAATCTTAACATCGGTCTGGCAGCTGAACATGGAGCATTTTACAAAGACGGAGGAACCTGGAAAGAGAATGTTCATAAGGATGTCTGGAACGATGAGATTCTTGCCATTTTTCAGAAAGTAACCGATAAAACACCCAGATCTCTTATGGAAACAAAGGAGACAGCCATTGTGTGGCATTACAGAAAAGTTGACCCCTGGCTCGCATCAATAAGATCGCAACAGCTAATTAACGCATTAATTGCACCTTGTACAAGAAATAATCTTCACATTGTTAAGGGTAACAAAATAATTGAAGTTAAGTATCCCGATTGTACAAAAGGGTCAGAGGTTCAACGATTATTGAAAAACCGTCAATACGACTTTATTATGGCAATCGGCGACGATACTACAGATGAAGACATGTTTAACGCTTTGCCTGAAAACTCCATATCAATAAAAATAGGCAACCTCTCTGAAGCGGCAGATTATAATCTGCTTAAGCAGTCGGATACAAGACCTTTTATCGAGCGCCTTTCGGGCAGGGAAAAATAGAACTTAGGGTCTCAGGAATTTTGAGCGTTTGAGTTCCGATGAAAAAAGTTTAACCGTATTTATCAATGCAAGGTGGGAATATGCCTGAGGAAAGTTGCCCAGTTGTTCTTTTGTCTCAAAATCAAGATCTTCACTAAAAAGACCGACATGATTGGAATGGCTTAATAGTTCTTCAAAAAGAGCCTGTGCCTCTTCCTTTTCTCCAATAACAAAAAGAGCCCTGATTAACCAAAAGGAACAAATTGTAAATGCCGACTTTGGATTTCCGAAATCGTCTTCGTTATTGTATCTGTACATCAGTCCGTTATAAAGGAGTTTGGCCTTAAGAGATTTAACGGTTCTAATGTATTTGTCGTCGTTGGCGTTTAGAAAGCCATAAGCCTCCATTAAGAGAAGTGAAGAGTCATATTCGTTATTGTCATAAGACTGCGAGAAACACTGGATATCCTCTTTCCACCCTTTTTCTAAAACGTTTTCGTGTATTTCGTCTGCAATCTTTCTCCACTCTTTTGCATGCTCTGGTTTATCAAGAAACAGAGCTATTTTTGAAGCACGGTCCAAAGTTACCCAACACATTACCTTAGAAAAAACCAAATGCTGTTCCCTTGTACGGAACTCCCAAATTCCCATGTCGGGGTTGTGCCACTCTACGCATACTGTGAGGGAGATGTTTTTTACAATCTCCCACATATCTTCAATTTCGTCCAGAGTGCCTGGAAAGTATATGTAATACTGATATATAACATCCATTAAATACCCCAAAGAGTCATTTTGTTTCTGATTATATGCTCCATTTCCAATTCTGACAGGTCGGTTTCCAAGAAATCCTTCGAGATGAGGTAGCTCCTCTTCAGTGAGAGTTCTCTCTCCGTTTATACCGTACATAATCTGAAATGTGTCGCCCTTGTTTTTCAGTATCCGCTTGATAAAAAAAATAAACCCTTTTGCCGCACCCTGATGTCCCATTGCAATAAGCGTTTCGATTAGCATTGAGGCATCTCTTAACCAGCAAAACCTGTAATCCCAGTTTCGCACATCTCCCAGGGATTCCGGAATACTGGTAGTAAGTGCTGCCAATACTGCACCTGTAGGCTGGAATGACATCAATTTAAGCACCAACAGGCTTCTGGTAAGCTCTTTGTTGTATTTGTCATATTTTTTTGAACGGTTAACCCAGTTGAGCCAGTATACTTTGGTTCTGGAATATTCCAGATAAACCCTTTCAATATCTGTGGTTATGAGTTTCTGGTTATAGGAAAGCAGTAAAAACTGATCATTTTTAAGAGTAATTGTCTCTTTCTTTATAATACTTTCGAGATTAATGCTTGAGTATAGGTAGACCGAATTGTTATTAGATATATTGGAGCTGGTTCTAATATAATCATTTGTTAATGAGTGTACGGCAGATTCTCTTGCGTAATTAAATGCCGGTTCATAGATAACACGGAACTTAGGATTGCCACCTAAGTACCTGACATATCGATAAATTTCTGCGGGTAGGTAATAATCATCACCGTTGCCGGTTTTGTATCTTGGCATAAAATCGAATACCTCAAATGAACCCTCATTCGATATAAATTTAGTATTCAAAATGTTTGTGTCTCTGAAATATGATTGATTAACAGAGTAATCGCCCGTAACTTCGAAACCGAAAGAGCCTCCCTTCTCATTATCCAGTATTTTAGCAAATAATGACGGCGAATCAAACTCCGGAAAACAGAGCCAGTCTATACTACCTGTTTTGGAAACCAGTGCAGCCGTCTGACAGTTTCCTATTACGCCATAGTCCAGATTTCCCATAAATTTTTAGATATTTTTAACAGGCTAAAGATAGCGAATTTATGACTTCCGCAGCTTTGCGTAAGAGAGTATCAATCCAAGAACGATTGAAAGAGAAGCAGCAAATATCACTTTATATTCATCGGGCAGGAGGAAAGTTATTGTATGTGCTGGAATCCAGAAAAGCGGGATGGTTTTTCCGATTACAAAACTCATAAAGCCCGGCCAGTCAATTGAGTTGATTACATTTTTTACGGACATCCTTTTGCCGGCAGCGTATGCGTCAATATAAACATCGGTAATACGGTGGGTGGCCATAAATACAGGGGCGAAGGTAAGGTTCATTATTGCCGATATGTAGAATGCGCGAATAACAGGTGATGCCCATGTGTCCCCTATATAAAGCACCCCTTTGTCTATTGCTCCCTGAACTCCTTGAGAGAAAATGGTGAACATCAATACAATCATTACACCAAGGATTCCCCAAATCGCCATCTTCACAAATAAGCTATTTACCTTAACCCATTTTTTATGCACCAGCCGGTTGGCAAGGTACTCCCCCATGATTGAGAGAATGGCAAACTTGACAAACCCCATTAAATAGGGATGAGCATTTGTAGCTGATATAAAAATCTGGTGCGTTTGCGGGATAATAAGAAATGCTGCGACAGCTGCTAAGATAGTTGTCCAGATTATTGTTCCTTTATTTGGCATGGTAATGTGGTAATTTGCTAATGTGCTAATTTGGTAATGGGGTGCAAAAGTAGGGCTATTTCAGATAATTGCAAATTAGTCAAGCGAAATTCACATAAAAATGTCCCAACTCCTATTGCCTGTTATAAGGAATGTTAAAATAGAAAGTCGACCCTTTGCCTGGTTCGGAGGTGATCCATATTTTTCCTCCCAGCAATTCGATATATGTTCTGGAAATTGACAGGCCTAATCCAGATCCACCATATTGACGGTTCTCCGTCCTGTCAATCTGATAAAAACGTTTAAAAATCTCTTCCTGTTTTTCTGCAGGAATTCCAATTCCGGTATCCCTCACATAAAATTCAAGGATGTCGTTTTTAAGAAGATAACCAAATTCTACAGAACCATGATTAGTGAATTTTACAGCATTGCTTAAAAGATTGGTGAGGACCTGTGTTAATTTCGTCTCGTCTGAAATGATTATTGCTTCACTATCAGGCAGCGCAGTTTGGTAACTTATTGAAATCTCTTTATGTTTTGCTTTTTGGAAGAACTGCTCATAGACAAGATGGCATATCGAGTTTATATTTAAAGCATTCGCCTGGATTCTCTCCTGTCCGGCTTCTATAGTTGAGAGGTTGACAATATCTGTGATAATTGAAAGAAGCTGATGACTGCTTTGAGTAATGATGTCTGTATAATGTTTGTATTCATTTGCCTTGAGGTCGGGATCATTAAGCAAATCGCAGAATCCTACTATCGCATTCATTGGGGTACGGATCTCATGTGAGATGTTGTGCAGGAAAGCTGTTTTCAACCGGTCATTCTCTTCTGCTCTCTCCTTGGCAATCACCAGGTCGTCAATCATTTTTTTCTTTTCTGTTATGTCTTCCATTATAAGAATAAAGTTGCTGATATTGCCTGAATGGAAAAGCAGGGGAGAAATAATTACATTCTCCCAGAATTTTGTTCCGTCCTTTTTTCTATTATTGAACTCTCCTTGCCAGGTTTTACGTGTTTGTAAAGTATTCCACATTTCATCAAACTCTTCCTTTCCGGTATGTCCGGGGTTTAAAATGCGAGGTGTTTTTCCTTTGACTTCTTCCAGGGAGTATTGCATGAAATTTGTAAATTTTGCATTTACAAACTGAATTTTACCATCAGCATCAGTAATGATAATAGAAGAGGGGCTTTGCTCAATTGCTCGTGAAAAGACCCTTAGCTTTTCATCGGCCTCAATATTCAGACGAATAATTTCCTTCTTTTGTATTGCCGCCCTTATTGCAGCTCCCAGACGAGTAAGATGCTCCTTGATTACATAATCATCGGCTCCGGCCTTCATTACTTCTACAGCTGTCTCTTCATTGATTGAACCGGTGACAAGTATGAATGGTATATGGGCAGCCAATTCTTGTTGGAGTAAAATTGCCTGCATGCCATCAAAAGTCGGCAAAGAGAAGTCAGAAAGAATCAGGTCGGGATCAAATTCCTTTAAAAAAGATAAATAATCTTCTCTGGTCTCTACTATATGACTTATAAACCGTATACCACTTCTGGTTATCTCCCGTTTAATCAGTTCTGCATCAGTCTGTGAATCCTCCACCATGAGGATTTTTAATTTTTGATTTATTAGCATATTAGCACATTAACAAGGGGGTTGGTTTAAAAGCAGCCAATACATGCCAAGTTCTCTTACCGTTACAACAAATTTGTCAAAATCCACCGGTTTGACAATAAAACTATTGGCTCCCAGCTTATAACTGGCGACAATATCACTCTCCTCCTTAGATGATGTAAGAACAACCACCGGAATGCTCTTTGTCCTGTCATCATTTTTAATAGTGCGCAAAACCTCCATCCCATCAATTTTTGGAAGCTTGAGATCTAAAATTATCAATTTTGGCGTTAAATTGATATCTCGGTTATTATATTTACCGGTTCCAAAAAAATACTCCAGAGCTTCCGCACCATCGGTAACGACGTAGATGTTGTTTGCAAGATTATTTTTTCTCAAGGCTCTCAGCGTGAGTTCTACATCGTTAGGATTGTCTTCTATAAGAAGGATTTCCACTAAATTGTTTGCGTTCATATTTTCAGGTATTATTTATATGCCCATCTTGTTCCACGTTTCCCAATGTAAAATAAAACTCTGCCCCCTCGTTAACTTTTCCTTCGGCCCATATGCGACCGTTAAGACGGAGTATTATACGTTGCACAATGGCCAGGCCAACTCCGGTGCCATCAAATTCCTTAATATTATGGAGACGCTGGAAAACGACAAACAACTTGTTTCTGTATGCCATGTCGAAACCAACTCCATTGTCCTTGACATAGTACACATTCTCCTTTTCCCGCGTAAAGAATCCTATCTCTATAATACGCTTCTGTTTTGTGGATGTGAATTTTATTGCATTGCCAATCAGATTTACCCATACCTGTCTTAGAATTGACGGATCTCCCTGTGCATTCGGTATATTTTGAAGCAGGAATTCAATCTTTTCTCTGTCTTCTTCAGGTACTATCTCATCATAAACCGCCTGAGCCATTCTGTGCATATCAATTAATGAAAGTTTTATCTCCTGCCTGCTGAGTCGCGAAAAAGAGAGGAGATCATCTATAAGAGTTCCCATTTTTTTTGCGTTTTCGATAATTACATCCAGAATACGGTTGCCTTCTTTATCAAGTGATTTTGAGTAGTCTTCCTGCAATATTCTGGCAAAACCTGCCAAAGCCCTCAAGGGGGCGCGCAGGTCATGAGAGACAGAATAGCTGAATGCCTCAAGCTCTCTGTTTGCGGCTTCCATCTTCTGATGTTCAAGTTTAAGCTCTGCAGAAACATTATTAAGGTCCTCTACCATATAAAGCATTGCCTTCTGACTCTTGTCTAGTTTCTGTACTTTCTCGCTTAACTCCCTGGTACGCTCCGCAACTAATTTGTCAAGGCCATCCTTGAGCTTCCTGAGGTCCTCTTCGGTCTGTTTTTGTTCTGTAATATCTATAATATTGCCTAAGATCCTAACAACCTTTCCTTCTCTCAATACAGAATTTCCGGCTGTCCTCACCCATTTGAACTTTCCATCAAATGAGTTCATCCTTAATGTGAGGTCGTAGGATTTTCCTTCATTTAGGGCATTTTGAAAAGCTTTGTCAAGAATTTTCTGGTCTTCAGGAATATACAGCCGGGCAGGGCCTTCCTTAATTTTCCCCTTTATATTATATTCAGAAGGAGACAGGCCGTAAATAGCATAAACACCATTTGTCCATGTAAACTCTTTCTTTTCCACATCATATTCCCAGCCTCCAACCTTTGTTCCTTTTTCCATTTCGGCAAGTAGCAATTGTTGGTTCTTAAGAGCGGTCTCAGCTCTTTCGTGCATTGAAACTTCCTGCTGCAAACTTTTTGTTTTTCTTCTCACCTCTCTTCTTAATAGGAGAGTGGATGCGCCAAAGAAAATCAATATCAGGGGTATCACAGTGTAAAGAACTATCTTTAACACATCAAAAGAGGAAAGCTTTTCCTTAATAGCCGGCCCGAACCATTTAAGGTGGATATCGTCGTATGTTTTATTCGCAATAATTATTGAGAGCCCCTCGTTTAATTTGGTCAGCAATTTCGTATTCCCCTTTTTGACTGCAAAACAAAAGTCCTGACGAAATTCAGATAATTCAAGATCAAGGGGTATGATTGATTTTATTTTGTCGGTTTTAAGAAGCTCGATTCCCATGATTCGTTGGGTAATTACCGCATCATGCAAACCGGAAGCCAACATACGAAATGCTTCGGAGAATGTGTTGGTAGTAACGATATTGTAAGAAACACTATTCCTGCGGACATACTCCTCGGCATTGTCTCCCTTCATCACTATTATTGTCTTCTTTTTCAAATCTGCCAGAGATTTTATATCGGAGGTCCCTTTTCTGACAAAGACAGCACCATGCAGAGTGATATACGGGAGAGAGAAATCATAGATTTCTTCACGTTCAGGAGTCCGGCCCATTAAAGGTAAAGCATCAACTGTCCCTTCTACAAGATCCTGTTTGATTATGTTCCAGACGCCAATTTTTACATTAATTTTTAGATTTACTGCTTTGGCCGCAGCTTTAAAAAGATCCATCGAAAACCCGTCTGCTTTACCATTTTTATCAATAATGCAGAACGGGGGATAGTCTGGTTCCGATGCTATGGTTACAACTCTTCCTATGACAGTATCAGCTGCCGGAAGATTCACTCTTGCACACGCAGGTTCAGCCGAAAGACTAAAGAGAATTCCGCATAAGAACGTAAGTAATATATATTTTACCTTATAGTTTGTCATTTTTCAATCGTTCTATTTCGTCTCTTAACTCTTTCATACGTAGTTCGCGGTCTATTGTAGCCTCGTGAAAACGCTCTAAGTCAGCAACCCGCTCTTTTAGTTCTCGGGTCTTCTCCTCGACTTTTATTTCCAGTTCATCCTTTAATTTAGTAATCTCGTATTCAGTTTGTTTGAGTTTTGTAATGTCGTTATTAACTACAATGGCTCCAAGCATTTGCCCGTTTTCGTCAAATACCGGAGCTGTATAATTTAATATTATCTTTTTCTGGCCATCAAAAGCATCAATTTCTAGAAGTTCGTCCCTTATAGTTTTGCCCTCCCTTATTGTATGTGCAAGAGCCCAGTCATCAGGAGCGATCTCTTCTCCGGAAGGAAGGCGCCTTGCCTTGAAAACTTCGTACTCGTCTGGTGGTACAGTTGGTTCTCCGCCCCAGATACTTATCCCGGCCGGATTACCCCGTATGAGCTTGCCGCTGTTGTCTGCAAACCAAAGCCCTATAGGAAGAAGATCAAATACCTTATTCATAAGGAAGTCTTTTCTTTTGAGTTCCTCTTCTGCGAGCTTGAGATGGCTAATATCCAGACAATGCCCGATATATCCAATGAATTCACCATCATTGTTATACCTGGGTGTGCCATCGTCCTGTATCCAATGGTACTCTCCGCTATTATGGCGTACCCTGTACTCCATAGAGAATTTTTCACGCTTGTCAAAAGCGTTCACATAGGTTTCCACGCATTTCTGCAGGTCGGAAGGATGAACTCCCTCTGTCCAACCTTCACCAAGCTCCTGTTCTATAGTCCTTCCGGTAAATTCCAGCCATGGAAGGTTGAAATAATCGCACATCTTGTCTGTTCCCGAGGTCCAGATAAGAAGTTGTCCGGAATTTGCGAGGGTGCGGAAGTAGAGTTCACTATCTTTAAGCTCTTTGGTACGTTCAGCAACAAGTCTTGCAAGTTGTTCGTTTTCTTTTCTCTTCTGTTCATTGGCTGCCTTTATTTTGAACATTGCACGTATTTGAGCAATAAGCTCTTGTTCATCAATTGGTTTTGAAAGAAATCCTTCCCCTCCTGCTTCAAGTGCCTTGATACGCTGCGTTCCATCGCCTTTTGAGGCTGTTATGAATATAACAGGGATATCACTTAAATGCTCTTCCTTTTTTAGTCTGCTGCAGACTTCGAAACCATCCATATCGGGCATTAATACATCTATAAGAATAACATCCGGATTTTCAGTTGTTGCCAGCTCTATCCCATTTAGACCTGATAATGCAGTAAAAACAACAGAGTCCGGGAATGCATCCATAAGAATAGCCTTCAAGCTTATAAGGTTGTCAGAATTATCGTCAATAGCCAGAATTTTTGCCATGGGTTAATGTGCTAATGGGTTAATGTGATGGCTTCTTTATAGGGGATGGTGAAGTAAAATGATGAGCCTTTACCGGGTTCGGACTCGACCCACATTCTTCCACCAAGAAGTTCTACGTATGTCTTTGAAATGGACAATCCTAATCCGGAACCGCCGAATTGCCTGTTCTCAGTGTTCTCCAGTTGTCGGAAGCGTTTAAATATATCATCTTGTTTATCGGGAGGAATTCCTATACCGGAATCCTTTACATAGAATTCAAGATAATCATTTTTTAACTCACACCCGAACACGACAGATCCCTCTTTTGTAAATTTAATTGCATTGCTTATAAGGTTTGTAAGTATCTGTATCAATTTGGTTTCGTCTGTCAGAATGCTAGAATTGCAGTCAGCAATAGAATTTATGTGCTTTAATTCAATATTTTGTTTTTCTGCTTTTAATTGAAATTGTCCGTATACCAATTGGCATATTGAATTAACATTAACAATACGTTCCACAATTTTTTCCTGTCCCGCCTCAATTGTAGCGATGTTCACTATATCTGTGATTATTGAAAGTAGCTGGTTACTGCTCCTTACTATTATATCGGAGTAACTTTTACTCTCCTCGGGAAGCAGATCCGGTTCGTTGAGCAATTCAGCAAATCCAACAATTGCATTCATTGGTGTGCGTATTTCGTGAGAGATGTTATGAAGGAATGCAGTTTTAAGACGATCACTCTCTTCGGCTCTCCTTTTGGCAGAGAGTAACTCTTCGTTTTTTTTCCTCATCTCCGATATATCTCTTGCTACGCCTATAAGAGCAACAGGTTTTTTATTATCGTCTTTTATTACAGATGTGGAGAGAAGTATCGGAAAATGCGTCCCGTCTTTTTTTGTATTTATCATCTCGCCTCTCCAGCCTCCATCAATTGTTAGATTGAGAATGTCTGTGTTATAACCTGCATCTGCATCCTTGGTTCGCAATATTCCAATGTGTTTGCCTATTAACTCGTTTTCAGAATATCCGTATGTTCTTGTAAAGGCCTCGTTAACATATAGAAGGATATCATTAGTATCTGTAATGGTAACACATTCGCTTATACTCTCAAGTGCATGAGCCATAAGCTTCACATTCTTTTCAACCTCTTTCTGTTCTGTAATATCCTGAAGAATACAATGGGTTTTTTCGAAGCTACCATCCTGTTTGTGTCCTATACGTCCGTCAAAAGCAATGAACCTGCGTTTACCGTCCTTGTGCAGCATTTCAAATTCTGAATGTATGAATCCCTGTTCTTTGAAAATAGGAAAGCGTTCTCTAAAAGTACCTACAAACTCGGGGGCAACAAAATCTCCAAACCATTTACCTATAACCTCCTCTTTTGCATATCCCAAAGTATCTAGCCAGGCTTCGTTAACCTCAATGAAGAGAGCATTTTCATCAAGTGACTGATAGCCCAGAGGGGCTCTTTCGAACAGATGTATAAACCGTTCTTCACTTTCTCTCAGAGCAACCTCAGTTTTTTCCCGGGCTTTGTTTTCTGCCATAAGGTCGTTAAGAGCATTGAGCGTTGCAATCTGGCTCTGTTCAAGTTTTTTAGTGCGCTCGGCCACAAGTTCTTCAAGCCTGGCTTTCTCATATCTCTTTATTTGATTGGCTGCCTTAATCTTTACCATGGCCCTTATCTGGGCAGTAATTTCGGTTTCATCAATTGGTTTTGTGAGAAAAGCCTCGGCTCCTGCCTCAAGCGCCTTTATCCTGCTCTCTTTATCGCCCTTGGCTGCAGTCAGGAAAATGACAGGAATATCACTAATCCTTTCATCATGTTTGAGCCTTCGGCAAACCTCAAATCCGTCCATGACAGGCATGAAAATATCAAGAAGAATGACATCGGGATTTTCCGTTATAGCAATTTCAATACCCTCAGGTCCCGATAATGCCATTAATACAACATAATCTGGAAAAGTATCTTTGATTATGGCTTTTAAACTTATCAGGTTGTCGTTTCTGTCGTCTATTGCAAGAATCTTTACCATGGGTTGGTTAATGAGCTAATGGGTTAATTTGAGAGCCATTCCTTTATTACACGTGAGAAAACATTGTTGTCTATAGGTTTTGGAACATATCCATCGAACCCCAACGATATGAAGTTCTCCTTGTCTCCCTTCATTGCGCTTGCAGATACAGCTATTACAGGAGTGTCCTGCAGAGTTTTATCATTTCTTATCTCTCTCAGGGCTTCAATCCCGTTTATTCCCGGGAGAGCAATATCCATAAGAATAAGATGTGGTTTATGTTTTTTTGCCAGTTCAATGGCCGTTACACCATCTTCTGCTTCCAGAATTGTGAACTTACCGGTGAATAGAGCCTTTAAGGTAAGCATATTATCGGGATTGTCCTCTACAACCAGTATTACCGGGATTTCCATTTCTGAGAGGTGAACCTTTGTAGCATGGTGAGGAGGTGTAAGATAATGTTCAGGATACAACATCCTTTCTACCTCTCTTAGCAATTGATCCTTATTTATATCTCCCTTTTGTATCAGCTGGTGTATACTATTATGCTTAAGAAATGCCAACTCCTCTTTTGTCACATATTTGGCTGTCAATATAATTACAGGTAACCGGCTTGTTTTATCCACTTCCCGGATATGCTTAAGAACTTCAAATCCATCTACACCGGGCATCATGAGGTCGAGAATCATTGCATCAGGTATGTGTTGCTCAATTTGTTCAAGAGCTTCGGCTCCGTTATGTGCAACCATTATTTTGAAATTCTGCGTTTCCAGCATGTCTTTCATCTGCACAACTATTGCATCGGAGTCTTCTACAAGCAAAATGGTTTTTGCAGGGTCCATTGAATGGTCTGCAATGCCGACAGTTTTACTCTCAGCTTTAAAGTGTTTGGGTTCGGTTAATCCGGAAGCAGTTAGACTGGCTGTAGATTTTACGGGTAGACAGACAGTGAATTTTGATCCTTTGCCCGGCGAGCTTTCAACTGTAATATCACCACCTAGCAGGTGGGCGTATTTTTTGGCGATAGCAAGTCCGAGACCTGTGCCACCATACCTTCTGGAGTTACTTCCGTCAGCCTGCCGGAACTCCTCAAAGATATGTGAGAGCTGGTCCTTATCTATTCCAATGCCGGTATCTGTAACGACAATGTAGCTTTTTTCTTCTTTAATTTCTACGGCAACCTCTACTTTGCCCTCCTCTGTGAACTTTACAGCGTTCCCAACAATATTTTGAATTATATGCCGAATCTTTTCAGAATCACTTATAATATTTTGAGGAGTGTTCCCTGATTTGAAGATGAGCCGGAGATTCTTCTGTACAGCTTGAGGTTCTATCATCTCCACAACATCTCTGGTCAATTCGGACAAGTTGAATTTCTGTATCTCAATCTCTTCTCGTCCGGCCTCAATCCGCGACAGATCCAGAATATCATTTATGAGGGCAAGGAGTTGCTTGCCATTTCGTTCAATGACGTCGAGATAGCCATGTTCTTCAGACGGAACGGTTCCTTTAAGGCGACGGTTGAGTACACCTGATAGCGCAATCACTGAATTCAGAGGGGTGCGGAGTTCGTGACTCATATTGGAAAGGAACACTGTCTTCATGCGGTTTGAGTCGTCAAGCTGATTTTTTTGCATCTCCAGTTCAGTGTTCTGTGCGCTCAGTTCATCAGCCTGAGCAGATAGTTCTGTTTTCTGTGCTTCCAGTTCGCGATTCTGCAGTTCGAGCTGCTGCGAGAAATTCAGTATTTTCCTATAGGCAAGTACACCATCCATTCGTGCACTCAGCGTGCTAAGAATGGTGTCGATGAGACGAATGCTGTTATTGTTGAATTTTTTGATGGTGACAAGTGAAATTACTGCTGCTGTATCGTTACCGGTACTAATAGGAATTGTGATAATCTCTTTTGGCTTAAACCCTCCGTTTACTGTAAGAAATGTAAAACGTGTGTCGTCAGGGATATCTGTTATATGATATACCCTTTTTGATGCAAGGGCCGGGCCGAACTCTCCCTCGAAATGTGTTGCTGAGAAAGACTTGCAACCTTCCATTTCCATACCGATGCATTCGAAGTGGTCAAAATAGGTTTTTTCATCATTAAGAAGATAAACTGCTCCCATTTGTGCTCCGGTATGCTCAATCAAAGTTCTAAGGAGTGAGTGGCAGAAACGATGTGCATCGTCTTCACTCAGCATTATTCCGGCAAGCTTGGCCGCCTGCGAATTTAAGGTCAGCTCTGTTTCTATGGTGTCTGCAAGCTCATTGAAGGAATCAGACAACAGGCCAAACTCGTTACGAGACTTGTACTTGCTCCTCATCTCAGTTTTGCCTTCACGGAATAGTTGCGTAATATTAGTTAGCTCTTTCAACGGACTATTTATAGCTTTTCTTAGAATAAATACCAGTAAAAATGTAAATAGCAGAATAATAGAAATCAGAATGATCAGTTGCCGGTTAAGGGATTCTTTAAATTCCACGGTGCTTTTATAAAAAAGCTCTGCTTTATTGATGGCATAATTATCAATAATCGCAATCTCATTCATAAGTTTTGTAACAAGGCGTCCTCCCTCTCCATCCGGTTTTGTACGATCCAGAGCCTCATTAACCCTTCCCTCGTGCCGAAGACGGATAGTTTCTTCACGAACGGCCCTCCACTTAACAAAACTATTGTAAGCAGAGTCAATGTCGGAACGCTGGCCCAGATACTGACCATACAGAAAGTCAAACTGTTTAAAGGCACTGGCCTGATATACCTCTATCTCACTGATAAAAATTTCTGTATCCATATTGTTTGCGCTTACAACCATGTCCTTCATGGCTCTGTGTATGATAAGCACATCGGCTTTCAACTCTCCGAGAGCCCGTCTTACCTGTAAGGGGTGTTCATACAGGTCTTTGGTCTGATTAGCTATTTTATTAGAATGATCCAATGATGTATAGCCAAGAAGTAAGATTAGCAGCAGTATTATGCCAAAGCTGATCTTGAGTTGAGTTCCGATTTTTAGGTCTGTTATTTTCATGGTTTTCTAAATATTCCTGAGTTTAAAAATACCTCCTTGTAGTTGTGACCCTTCAATATTTCCCTTTCCGAATCACCGGTAATCAAGTAACCGTCGGGAGCCAGACAGTTACCCGTTTTTTCCAGAATAACCTGACGATATTCCGGTTTATAATAGAACAAAAGGTTGCTGCAGAATACCAGGTCGAAGTTGCCGTATACGCTTGTGGGCGGGCAAGAGCCTTGATCTGTAAGTAAATCAAAAACAGAAAATTCGAGATACTTATAGAGCTTTGATGATACAGTATATATATCTCCCAGCTTAGTGAAATATGAATTAACTCGTCTAAGGGTGGTTTTGCCTAAGCAAGAAGAGATGTATGCTCCTTTACGGGCGTTTTCCAGTTCTTCATTATTAATGTCAGTGGCAAAAATACGACAACTAATGTTTTCTCTTAAAGCTTCAAAGATTTCGTCAAAAAGAATGGCCATACTAATTGCCTCTTGTCCCGCAGCGCAGGCAGCCGACCAAATGCGTATCTCCTTCTGTTTGTTCTTCCTCTTTTTTTCAATTAATGCCGGAAAGATTATTTGCTCGAGATATGCAAATGTTATAGGATTGCGGAAGAATTCGCTGAAATTAATGTTGAGCGAATTAAAAAAAGCATCGGCCTCACTCTTGTTAGTTTGTAAATAGAGGTAATAGTCTCCAAAAGAATGTATGCCCAATGCAGACATTCTTTTATTCAGAGATTTTCTCAGGAATGAATCGTCGAACTTAGAAACATCCATTCCGTGGGAGACGAACAATAGCTCACTTACTATCTTTACCTCTCCGGTCATATCTTGTACTTCTTAAAGTACTAAGATAAGAATTTTGTTGGAAAAACTAGTATCCCAGTTTTATGAGGCCCTCTTCTCCGTTTGATTTCTCTTCTTTGGACTGTTTACCCGGTTTAAATGAATTAATGTTGAAACTCATACCTATCCAAAAAATTCTTGAGTCTGCCTTACTGTAGTTATTCAGACGGAACACTCTGTTATTGGTCTCTATGGCCCAGCTTCGGGTATTGAAGATATCAGTTACAGAAAAAGTAACGGCTAACTTGTTATCTAAAAACGATCTTTTTACAGAGGCATCGGCATAGTAGACAGACTGCAATTTAAACTGAGGAAGAGCGACTGGTGAACTATAGCTCAATTGTAGCTGTATGTCACTTCTGGAATCAGGAAAATATTGAAACTTAACGTTTCCTGCCCATGCAAACCCTTTGGAAGAGAGGTCGGTTCCTTTGTAGTTACCTTTGCTATCATTATAGAAGAAAGAGAGTGACGGGTTAACAGACAGCTTTTTTCCGATGTTCAAACCCAAATCAATATCGGAGCCAGCCTTTTGCTGCTGAGTGGCATTTGCATATGTGATAAGGAGCTTATCCGCCGCAGACAAGGTAGTAATCTGGGTTATGAAATCTGTTGTTATACTGTAGTATGCGTTCCACCTGAATTGTGTTTGCTTTTTCTGAAACGAGTAGTTGAGCTCAACTTTGTTTATTAATTCCGGCAATAACTCTCTGTTACCCGATTCGTAGGTCATCTGATCTATTACACTTACGAAAGGGTTAATCTGAGGGTAGGCCGGTCTTGTAATTCTTCGAGTGAAGCTGAACGAAAGATTTTGCTCTTTGCTTATATCGTATCGTGCTGTCAAGTAGGGGAAGAGGCTCATTTTAGTCTTGTAGTCGTTCTGACCTGTAGATATCTGATTCAGGTATGAGGTGCTATATTCACTTCTGAAACCCAGTTTATACCCGAATTTTGGGATCTCTTTAGAATACATGAAGTATAAGGCATAGATATACTCTCTGTGTTCAAGATCGTTGCTGAAGGCAGGGTCGAGTACCCATAAAGGGTCAACACCATTGAAAAGTGACGGATCGGGATTGACATTGTAGAAATGATAGACAAAGTTGTTCCACCGGGAGAAAAACTTGATACCTGTCTCTATTTTGGTCCCTCTTTTGAAAGCCTTCATGTAATCGGCCTGAAGTGTTGCATTTGTGGGTGTACCGCCGCCATCTGACTTCTGTTTTAGTAGGTCGTTGGTCCAGTAAAGTGCTGGTCTGGAGCCTCTGGTTCTTGAATAACCACCTTCGAAGGAGAGTTCATTTTTGCCTTTTTCTATAATCCGTTTGTAAGAAAATGTTCCTTCTGCTGTTTTGCGAGAAAAGGTGATGTCGTTGAATCGTGTATATTCCTGGGTGGACAAAGTGATGTCCTCGTATGCCGTAATGTGCTGCTCTGTGAATATCGAAGGAAACATTCCTTTGACATTAAGAGAGAAAATATCCTTTTTTGTTGGTTCTGCCATAAGCGACAAAGCAATCATATGAGTGGAGTTTTTCCTCTCGGAACTCGCTATCTGATTGACAATAGATACAGGGTTCAGAATCTCTCTTGTGAGCCGGCTATCAATCATCTCTCTCTCCATTCGTCCGGAATAGTTGAGAGTTGCACCCCATATTCCTTTCTTGTAGTTCAGGTTCACTCCGCCGTTGAGCCTGTTGCTTATGCCGTAATTTGCTGTCAGAAGGGTGCTGAAGCCTTCAGCGGCGCGTCTTTTAGAGATTATATTAATAACTCCACCGGAACCCTCTGAGTCATATCTTACGTCGGGGCTTGTGACAATTTCTACATGGCTTATGTTTGTTGCAGGAATGGAACTGAGAGTCGTTAATGTAGTAGGTCTTCCGTCAATAAGAACCAGAACGTTCTTGTTGCCCCTGAGGTATATATTGTTGTCGTTGTCTATAGTTACAGCAGGCTGACTTTTAAGAACCTCTGTTATACTTCCGGTTGAGCTGGCTGTGCTTTTAGAAAGGTCAACCTTAGTCTTTTCTATTGATATCTGCTTTTCGTCTGTTTTTCCTGTAACTGTTGCTGCGGCTATTGTAAAGCTATTTAAAACCAGCATTATAGGAGTGTCAATTTTTTTATTTGATCCGTCTATTGAGCATTCAACTTTTTGTGAGATATATCCCATGAAGTCTACCTTTATGTAGTAGCTGCCATCCGGAACTTCCTGAATTGTAAATTCTCCTCTTTGATTTGTGATTGCAGCAGTCAGCAATGTATTGTCGACGGTTTTGTAAAGGGCGGCACTGGCGAAATCCAGAGGTTTTAAGCTCTCTTTGTCAACGACCCTCCCCGAGATTGTATATTTGCCTTTTTTGTTGACAGAAGGTTGTGCATTGGCTGTTATTGTTATAGAAAAAATAAAGAAAACCAGAAGTGCTAACGGAGAGAATTTATTCATTGCAGGTTTATTTGTGTCTGATTAAGACAACTAATCTACAACAAAGTTTAAGGAGAATTGTCGATTATGTCAGATATAGCTTTATTTTAGATATGAGTTCCTCACGTTTGAATGGTTTGCTTATAAAATCGGAACAGCCGCACGACAATGCTCTCTCCTTATCTTCATCTGAAGAATATGCTGTTAGTGCTATAACCGGCAGTTCCGGCCTCTTCTTTTTTATCTTTGTCGTTGCGTCGTAACCATTGAGATAAGGCATTTTTATATCCATAAGAACCAAATCTATTGCGAGATCGGAGCTACAGAGGTCTATAACCTCCTTGCCATCTTTGGCCCTAATGATAATATAATTGAGCCCAGCCAAAAGTTTCTGTACTAGAAGAAAATTAATGTCTTCGTCTTCTGCAACAAGCAGTATTTTTGAGTTTTTTTCCAGGACCTGTGCAGAAATTGACGTTTCATCAATTTCTGTTCTTTTTCTTGAAACCTTCTTATAAGGGATAGTAAAATAGAAAACTGAACCAACACCTGGCTCGGAGGTCAGCCACATTTTTCCGCCAAGCAATTCTGAATAAGCTTTGGAAATTGCCAATCCCAGACCGGAACCGCCATACTGTCTATTCATACTACTTTCACCTTGGTGAAAACGTTCGAATATTACTTTCTGGTCATTTTCAGAGATGCCAATTCCAGTGTCCCTGACATAAAATTCCAGCACATTCTCTTTAACTGAATAGCCAAATCCTACAGATCCCTCTTTTGTGAATTTTAATGCATTGCCCACAAGTTGAGATAGTATCTGAATCAATTTGGTCTCATCGGTTATTATGTTTGCTTCTGTATTTGGCAGACCGGGTTCAGAGTGAATCGTAATATTCTGTTTCTGGCTTTTTATTTGGAATTGCTCATCTATTACATCCAATATAGAATTGACATTTACTTCGTTTTCAACTATTTTTTCTTGCCCGGTCTCGAGTGATGAGATATTTATAATTTCAGTTATAAGAGAGAGCAGACGATCGCTGCTATCTATAATTATTTGGGAGTACTCTTTGCAATCTTCCTTGCGGATGGTCGGGTCGCCCAATAATTCTGAAAACCCGCGTATTGCGTTAAGCGGAGTACGAATTTCATGAGAGATATTATGAAGAAATGCTGTTTTGAGACGGTCGCTCTCTTCGGCTCTTTCCTTTGCATAGATAAGGTCGGCGGTCATCTTTTTAACGTCTGTGACATCTCTCATTATGCCATCAATATGGCTGGGGTTACCGTTTATGTCAGTCATTAAACGACTGTTAAGCGATACATACCTAAGTTCGCCTGATTTGGTTCTTAGCTTTAACTCATAATCCTTTATCTCTTTATTCTGAATTATTTCGCTGAGCAAAGCCTCTCTATCCGACTGATCGAGATAGAGAAGTAAAATTGATTTACCCAAAAGCTCTTCTTTTGTATATCCAAGAACATGATTTATAGAAGGGCTTATTTCTTCTGTGGTACCGTCAATCTTTATTCTGTACAAAATATCAATAGCATTGTTGAAAATATTTCTATACTTCTCTTCGCTAAGTTTGAGAGCCTTTTCTGCCCGCTCGTGTCTGGCAATCTCTGCTTTGAGCTGTTCGTTCTGTAGCTCCAGAGTTATTTGCATTTTACGGAGCTCCATATGGGCGCCAACTCTTGCCAGAACCTCTCCTGTATTGAAAGGCTTATTTATGAAGTCGATTCCTCCAACCTGAAATCCCCGTATTTTTGAAAAATCGTCACCATAGGCGCTTATGAAAATTATTGGAATGTCGTGTGTGTTTTTGTCAGATTTTAGCTTCTGGCATAATTCGAATCCATCCATTCCGGGCATTTTGACATCAAGAAGAATTAGTGCAGGCAGACTTTCTGCAATTGATTTTAATGCCGATTCTGCATTGTTTGCTGAACGAACTTGGTAGCCTGCAATTTGAAGGATTTTTACAAGTAACTCCAGATTTGGTTTATAGTCATCCACTATAAGAACCTCATTGTTAATTATATATTTTGACCTTGTTTTCATGACTGACTAAACATAACTGTTTTATAATGACCGAATATGGCAACAACATTGGAGAACAATATAATCAAATATTATTTATTGTCAAAATTTATTATTTATTAGCCGGCGATGTTAATATTTTACATGTAATAGGGTGACAACCTATTATATATGTGTAAGTATGTTATATACTAACAGCTCCGCCAGAACCTTTGGCAGAGCTGTTAGTAATATGTAGATTGTTAAATAATTACGCTGTCTTGCGTTTTTGTTTGCGCCAGAAATCACCACTGGAATTGTTTCCGCGGAACTCCTTCTTTTCTGTTGATGGTGCGCCGGAACGTGAACGGGAGTCTGAGTGAGTTCTTGAGTCTGTACGAGTTCTTGAGTCTGAATGAGACCTGCCTTCTGACCGAGATCGGTTTTCTGAGCGGGAACCGTTGTCAGAATAATTTCTGCTGTCGGAACTTGTTCTTGTGTCGGAATAATTTCTGTTGTCGGCCTTAGCTCCGGAGCTGGATTGTGTTTCGTAACCATGGTCGCGGACAATTGAAATCTGCCTTCCAAGTAATTTCTGGATTCCTTTTAATTGTGGCATCTCCTCAGGATCACAAAAAGAGAGTGCAACTCCTCCGTAACCTGCTCTACCGGTACGTCCTATCCTGTGAACATAAGTTTCAGGAACTTCTGGCAGGTCATAGTTTATAACGTGCGACAGCTGGTCGATATCAATACCGCGGGCGGCTATATCGGTAGCTATTAAAACGCGGGTTGTGTGACTTTTAAATTTTGACAACGCATTCTGACGGGCATTCTGCGACTTGTTGCCGTGTATGGCTTCTGTGCCGATACCTGCCTGAGTGAGTGCCTTTGCAATTTTATCTGCACCATGCTTGGTTCTTGAAAAGACTAGGACAGATTCCTTTTCTTTGTCGTTAAGCAGGTTTATGAGTAATGCTGTCTTTGTTTTTTTCTCTGCAAAATAGATGTACTGGTCAATCGAATCCACAGTAGATGACACAGGTGTTACTGCAACCTTTTTAGGATTGCTTAGTATTGAATTCGCAAGTGATGCAATTTCCTGAGGCATTGTGGCAGAAAAGAAGAGGGTTTGTCTCTTTTTTGGAAGAAGGGGCAAAATTCGTTTGATGTCATGTATGAAACCCATGTCAAGCATTCTGTCGGCTTCGTCAAGTACAAAAAAATCAAGTGTTTTCAAATTGATATACCCTTGATTTATAAGATCAAGAAGTCTTCCCGGAGTTGCTATGAGTATATCGATTCCGCTTCTTAGCGCATCTGTCTGGGGTCTTTGGCCAACACCACCAAACACAACGGTGTGCTTAAGTGATGTGTATTTACCATAGGCAGCAAAGCTTTCGCCTATCTGGATTGCAAGTTCCCTTGTAGGAGTAAGCACAAGTGCTTTTATCTCTTTGTTGCGTCCCTGTTTTACGTTGCAATACAGTTTCTGTAGAATAGGGATTGAAAAGGCAGCAGTCTTACCTGTTCCGGTCTGAGCACAGCCTAAAATGTCGGAGTCTTCTAAAATAATTGGAATTGCTTCTTGCTGGATTGGTGTCGGGGTAGTGTAACCCTCTTGAATAAGAGCCTTTAATATAGGCTCAATAATGTTCAGTTCTTTAAATGTCATTAATTGAATAAATAAATTGGATAATGTGCCGTTTCTAATTTATTTGCTTCAAAAAGTGATAAATGAAAAATGAAAAGAAGCCACGGCGTTTGATATAATCGGCGCAAAGCTACGACAATATATTGGATTATACTAATTGGTACATGGGGATGCACATTGTGTACCCTCGTTTTAGGTAAGGGGAGGATTTTCGAACCCATGTAACTCTGCCAATGCCTTTAGCAGTTGTCAGACAATCAATTAGATGCACTTCATTGGAAATGAGAGCGATGCATATTCGTCTGCTAATCTGTCATTTACTAACTGCTCTGCCAAAGTCGTTAGTAAACACCTAATTCTCCTGACAAGCATCTTTAAATCCCGCCCCTTATCCTTTTATGGGTACATAATGTGCAGATTATCTCTCTAATCCCTCGAATGATTTGGTCAGGAATTGTGCGATTTCGGGCTCCGACAACTTACGCTTTAGAATGATGCCGTTAGAGTCGACCAGGATATACTGTGGCACATATGTGACTTGATAGAGATCGCGCGAGGCTGTGTTCCAGTATTTTATGTCGGACACATGTAGCCATGGCAGACTATCCTCATTAATGGCTTCCAGCCACTTGTCCCGGGAATTGTCAAAAGAGACGGCGAATATCTCAAGCCCTTTTGAGTGATACTCTTCATAAATCTCTTTTAAGGCAGGGTGGACCTTGCGGCAAGGGGCACACCAGCTTGCCCAGAAATCGAGAAGTGTGATTTTGTTTGCTTTGTAAATATCAGAAAAAGCAATCGGATTACCATCCCGGTCGGGAGTGGTGAAATCCGGAGCCTGCATGCCGGGTTGTATTAATTTGAGTTGTGTAATGGCAAGTGAGATTGCATCAACATCTTTATTGTGAACAAACCGCTCATCTGAGGTAAATGCCGACAAACGTCTTTCTGCCTCCTCAAATGACATTCCGTCGACATTGGTAAGCAGATGTTTTAGTGTAAAATAGGAGGAAGGATTCTTATCCATAAGCTCCGACTTATATTCTCTAATCTCCTTTTTGATACTACTGAATACTTCAAAAATCTCATCTTTTCTCACTTGAGAGGTCTCAGGATTCTGATATTCAATGTTAAGTGTTTCGAAGTTGTATTTTTTACTTATCTCCCGCTCTTTTTCAGAATCCAGGTTATAAAGCTTCTGATTTTCTCCCCCTTCAATTTCTATATCATTCATGTTTTTATCAAGAGAGGCTGTGAGACTGAACTTGTCATTCTCCAGAAACAACTGAGAAAAAGCACGTGAACCCTCAACCATAATAAAATAAATATCAGGAATTTCGACCTTGCCCTTGAATACGAAACGACCCTGTTCGATAGTAGTTGTATCGGCATGAGACATGTCGCTGTTGAAAATATATACGGTGCCGGAATCTATCGGAACAGAGTTATTGGTTATGAGCCCCTTGATAACATAACCATTATTTCCGGCACAACTCGCCAGTAAAAGCAAAAATATCCAGACAACTGTATTTTTCATCATATGAAAGATAGTCAGATTTTTTCATATTTCTCTAATCCAGCCATAAGAAATTCCACATATTTCTCCACGTCTACGTCATAAGAGTGTGATTTAGTGAGAGGATAGCCGTTGTTGTCAACAAGAATATAAAATGGTTGAGCGTTTGCTCCAAATTTAACTCTTTGCAGATAGCTCCATTTATCGCCAAAGGTGCGGAGTTTTCTGATATTGCCGTTTTCTGCCACCTCAATTGGTTCTGACAGAGGAGACTTGTTGTCTACAAAGAGAGTTATTAATACATAACGGTTGTTTATTATCTCCCTTACTTTAGGGTCTGTCCACACAGCTGCCTCCATTTTCCTGCAATTCACGCAACCATAGCCGGTAAAATCAAGTAAGACAGGCTTATTAACAGACTCTGCATACTCCATCCCCATGTCATAATCGTTGAACTTAGCATGAACATCGTTGTTGTAGATGTTCCATGTCTGAGTATACATTGGGGGAGCAAAGGCACTTACAGCCTTGCACGGGGCACCCCACAAACCGGGAACCATATAAGCGGCAAATGCAAAGGCGGCAAGAGACATTACTTTACGGAACCACTCCCCTCTGACAAGATAGACCCCCAGAAGAACAGAGAGCAATATCCAGATCATCAAAAAGACCTCCCTGTCCAGAATTCCCCAACCATAAGCCAGGTCCACTACAGAGAGAAATTTGAATGCGAATGCAAGCTCAATGAATCCAAGTATAACCTTGAGGGTTGTCATCCATCCCCCGGATTTTGGAGCAGAATTGAGCCACGTGGGAAAAAGAGCAAAAACAGTGAATGGCAGTGAGAGAGCCAGAGCAAAACCGAACATCCCGATGGCAGGGCCGAGTATGTTTCCAAGCGTCGAAACCTCTACAAGCAGAAACCCGATTATGGGGCCGGTACATGAAAAGGAGACCAACGCAAGTGTGAATGCCATGAGAAAGATACTTATAAGCCCCTTGCTTTTTTCTGCCTTGTTGTCAATAGTGTTTACCCAGCTTGCAGGCAGCGTAAGTTCGAATAGTCCAAGGAACGACACACCAAAAACCAGAAGCAGAAAAAAGAAAAACAGATTAAAAATTGCATTAGTAGACATGGCGTTAAGGGCGCTGGCTCCAAATGCAACAGTAATTATAAGTCCAAGAGTAACGTATATTACTATTATTGACACCCCGTATATCCAGGCGTCACGTATACCCTTTTTCCGGTTCTTGCTGCGTTTGAGAAAAAAGCTGACGGTCATAGGAATAATGGGCCACACGCAAGGTGTGAACAGAGCCAGAAGTCCACCAAGGAAACCCATTGCCAGAATGTATAACCATGATAGCTCCTTTGTAGATTGGTTCCCCCCGAAAGAGTTGAGCTCTTCAATAACAGGGGTCCATAGCTCACCGAACCTCTCCTTTGGAGATTGCCCGGTAATTCCATCAACGTCTGCTGCCCCGGTCCCACTGACAGAAGCATTTACAGGGCTGACTGCTATATCAGACCCATAATATTCGAAGGGTACATCGGTAGGGGGCAGACAGTTCTCATTGTTGCATGCGCTGAATGTAAGCCTTCCTTTAATGACATATCCTTTTGGTTCATTTATTTTAACCACTTGAGTGAAGGCTCCCTTTTTCTCGAAGTAGCGAAGCTTCATCTTAAAGACATTATCATACTCCTCAACCTCACCTTTACCCGGAGTCAAGACCCCAACAATTTCTGCACCCTTGATTGTGTCTATTGTAATTATCGCAGAGGAAGGGCCACCCGAGGGCAGGTTGGTCGAGTAAATGTGCCATCCCGTATCTGTAACGCCGGTGAATACCAACTCTGCCTTTTCGGCAGAGCTGGTTCTCAACTCGGTTTTAAATTTAACAGGTATCTGAATTTGGGCCTCTGCTATAATTCCGATGCATAGCAATAACAGAAGCAATGTAATAGATCTCTTCATTATACAGTTTGGTTCAAGATCAATACTATGGTAAAAGCTCTTTGAGTTTGTTCTGCAATGCTTCGCCCCTTAGGTTTTCGCTAACCACTATACCTTTTTCGTCAATCAGGAAGGTAGAAGGAATGAGCTTAACCTTGTATAGACCGGCTATATCGCTTTTGTCCATGAAGTTTGGCCAAGGCAGCTGCTCCTCTTTAAGAGCCTTTTGCCAGTCGGCTGCACTTTTATCGGTAGAGATACTAACTATGCCAAATCCCTTTGAAGAGAACACTTCATAGGCTTTCTTGAAGTTAGGTATCTCGTTTCTGCATGGTTTGCACCATGATGCCCAGAAATCCAGAAGGATATATTTCTTTCCTGCCAACAGTGCCGCAAGGGTTACCTCCTCATTTTTATCGTTCATTACCTTGAACTCAGGTGCGCTTTTTCCTGCAAAACCAGCAGGGAACAACTCTTCAGAAACGATTTTGCCATAGTAGCTGTTTTTTGCCTCATCGGAGAATTTTCCCCACCAAGCTTCCTGTTCCTTTGTGAAGTAGGACATCTGGTCCAGCATCAGGAACGGCCCCCACCATGAATTGGCGTTATCCAGAACCATTTTGGTCATTGTTACAGTTACAGTGTCGAAAAAGTGTGCTTCGTCCTGTTGGAAAGCCTTCCATGCATCTGAGGAGTAAAGCTCATTCAGTTTTTTGTCATCTTTAGCAGTTTGGGCGGCGACAACCTGGTCGTTAATATCCTTACTTTTTGCGTGATATTCTTCATACAAATCGTTAAGAAATTTTTTTGCGGACACCTTCTCTAAGTAAAGCTCATGAGAAGGACTTCCCAGAACAGAAACATCGCTGAAGATGTACGTTGTACGGTCACTTTCTGTTTTTTTGGTTGCTTTGGCTGTGATTTTTATTTTGCCTGCTTCTGTCATGACAGGAATTGAACCGTAATTGTTCTCTCCTGTCACTACAATGTAAAACAAACGTATATTCTGCAGTGTATCACTGAATTTGAACTTTCCGTCTTTGACAATGGCCGTTGCTATGCTTTTCTCCTCTTTATGGGTTCCTCCCGGCTTAAGCTCCATAACAGTTCCCTCTTCAAGTCCTTCAATTTCGCAGGTGATTGTGAAATTAGTGCTTTTTGATGAGGCGCAAGAGACAAATAGTGTAAGCAGTACTAAAGGAAACAGGTGTTTTAATAATTTTTTTGTCATGTTTATTTGGTTTAATCCTTATCGGGTAAGGATATTATTATAATTCAATACTTTAAATATCTGGTTTGTGTTACATTTTTATAATCATACTCTTGATCTTTCCGAATCCGGTTTTAATTGATGGGTTGCCAAGATCCGGAGCAAACATATCGGACCAAAATGTTGTAATGGCACCAGATGTAGGGTCAACCTCATATTCACGCAAACTTCCTGTATTGTTAGCCGTGTTCCATATTGCTATCCACAATACACAGCCGGCGGTTGGAAATCCTCCGTTAGGTAATTGATATAGGCACGTAACTACTTCTCCTGCGGCACATTTGTAAATGTCTACCTGCTTTGTTTGTCCAGAGGTGTAAGAGAAAGAGTATACGGCATTGTCTGTTGCATAAAAGAAAGCACTCCCTGCATTTGAAGAAGCAAAATATTTTGCCTGAGAGATACCTTCGCAACCTGCCAGACTGATTCGTGAATTCCCTCCTACAGAAAGATCACCGTCATCCACAACATTGTAATAATTGACAACATAAAGTGAATCTTTTCCGTTGATCCTCATAATGTTATACACATGACCTCCATTGGCTTCAAGAGAAGCCACAGGGGCACTCTTCATGTTGTTTACATCTATAAAAGCACCTGGAACGGTTGCCTTAAACTGACTGATTGCAGTCGATTGAGGGAAGTAAGGACGGAATGCCTTTGCAGTAAGGTCGAAGATTACCTGGTCCGAATTTATGGCTCCAACAACAGGCCTCCAGGAGGCTTTTGTCTCTTTTGACATGAACGGAGCAGCATTGTATGATCCGGCAACAGGTGCAGAGAATTTACGGTCGTTAGCTTTGTTGGTATACATCACATGCAGCTTACCATCATTTATTATAAACTCGCAATTGTTTGTATACATTACATTTTGCGGATTGTAAACAGGAGTACTGTAAAACATGGCATTGAAATCGTCCATCAACTGCAACCCGTTTTCGTTCAGCCTTTTTCCTTGTTGTTCTGTGAAGGCATAGTAATATGAAGCTCCATAACTGATAAACCTTGGTTTGCCCGGGATCATCTCGCCACCATGCAATGAGCTGTAATACTTTGGAGTGAAATGGTTTCCACCTATTATCAATGCGCGGGCCGAACCATAAAGGTCAATATCGGTCTGACCGTTGTATTCAGAGAGAACGTATAACCCTGATTTTGTCCCTTTGCTTGGGATGCCGAGGTAAAACCAGAAGAAAGAACGCATTCCGGTCTCTCTGTCAACAGCAACAAATTGCATATTGTACTGGCCGGCTTTTGCATCTACCTCCCAGTCAAGTTCCTGTGCACGTCCGATTGTATCAGCCTGTGGATATACTATAGCATTACCCTCCTGAACAGATGTGTAGTAGTAAGCATAAGTGATCCAGTAAAAATCAAGTTTCGAAAGGTCCTTTGTGTATGTTACATTAGGTTTCAACTTAAGTCTTGAACCGATAGTGACATTTTGCAGTGTCAGTCTGTTTGCCATGCCTATTGTGTCAATTTTAATATCCGAAACAACTATGTAATCATAGTTCCCCTTGTCCACATAGCATGAGCTGCAGGCAAGCATTACTGCCAGCAGTATTAAAACAGTATATATTTTAAAATTCTTCATATTTTTTCTATTTAAAATGTAACGTATTGTCCATTTTCATCCTTAAGCGGATCGTTAGGATGAATTGCATTGTACTGGTCAAGTGCGTTTTTTAACACAATCCTGTAGTTCATCAGCTGTGCCCAGCTCATTGTGGTTGCACTGAACTCGGTAACTCCGGTATTATTTATCATAAAGCGATATTTTACCATACTGAATGTTCCAAAGAATGATTCAAGCTCACTCCAGTTTTTTGGCATTGAAAGAATATCGTTCCACTTGATAAGCAGATGATCCCTCTCTCTTACTCCAACCTTGAAATCTGTTGATTCTTCAACTTTTATATAGAGACGAACGGTCTTTGTCAGAAGGTCGGCAGTACGCTTAAGTGTTACAGGAAATGTAACAGAGTATGCATTTGCCGGAACCACCACCTGAGTGGGGCATGTGTATTGAGTGGCAACAGCAGTTGTTTTTTCTGGAACAACAGCTATTTTTGCTGTGCGAGCCTGTGCCGATTTATCGCCCATTACATAAAGGGTTATATCCATCACCATGTCGGTCTTTGATGCAGGGGATGTAACGAAGGAGAACTCCAGAGAGTCTGTCTTGACGGCCCATTTGTAAGGACCCTCTATACAGGCTCTTGCTTCATCCTGATAATAGAACCCCTCTTTTTCACAACCGGAAAAGAGTGAAAGGGCCAGAATCAGGCTAAATATTGATATCGTAATTTTTTTCATATTTTTTTAATCATGTTAAATTTTCATTCTGATTACTTTCTTTGTCCGAATTCGATTTCGTTGTCAGGCATAGGTAATACGTAAATGCTGTTATTTGCAGTAACTCCGGCACCTTCAATTACAGGAAGGTTAAGCCTTTTGTAGTAGAAAAACAGCTGCCCTTCTGCAAGAAACTCTTTTCTGTACTCTTTGAAAATCTCGGTGTTTACTTCGTCGGCAGTTAATGTTGCTGGAAGAGGGTAATCGGTGAGCTTTCTGTGGCTCCTTACAAGATTAAGAAGCTGGATGGCCCTTGCCTTGTCGGTATTTTTAAGAATTTCTGCTGCAATATAAAATGCTTCGGTCTTTCTGATAATTGGGAAAATATTATTGTGAGGCCCGTTTTCATATTGCCAGAACTTAGAGAGGTATTTCCGGACACCATCATATTGGAAACATTTGTTCATACGATAGTCATTTCCGTATCCCTTACTAGTCTTTTCGTAGATAACATCTGCTTTTGTATCGCTTGGAGAGAGTGCATTGTTTCCTGCAAGGTTGGTGAAGAAATATTTTACAATATCGTTCATTTTGTTGACCCTTAGCTGGAACACATGTTCTGTAGTGTAGGTTCTGTTACACTCATACTCGTATGTTGTCTCAAGGGAGGTATAATGTGTCCATGCAAAAGCATTGTTTAGGGTCTTTTCACTTTCTGTAATAATCTTTTCTGCATACTTTAATGCATTTACCTTATCTCCCTTGTACATATATACGCGAGCAAGTGCTGCTTCGGCTGCAAAGTAGTTGAAATACAATCTCCTGGATGTATTGAGGTATTTGGAGGTAGCAGTATTAAGTGAATCAACCTCTAAAAGAGTGGCAGCCTTTTCAAGATCTGCAATTATAAGATCAAGTGTCTGGCCTACATTTGTCTGAGGTGTTATTTTTGGGGCATACTCAGTTACGTAAGGTATTGCAGGAGCTGTAGGGTTGCTTGCATAACTTGGTGCAAAAAGACGAAGCATGTCGAAGTGCAGGAATGCACGCAGACCCAACGCTTCACCCTTGTACAACCTGTAGTTGATTCCTGTGAATATTGATGTATCTACTTTGTCAATCTGGTCAAGAACCACATTCAGGTTTGCAATGCAATTGTATGTGTCGGACCAGATATTGTCGATTTTTAATTTTGTGACAGATTCGGTGTAATTATACAGCGATGCATAATAGTATGCGGTATTGTTGGCATTAAGGTCATAGTTCTGTGAAAGCACCTCAACAAGGCCGAATGTCATTTCGCGACCATACATGTTTGTTCCGCACATTTTTGTATAGACTCCGGTAAGCTGATCCTTAAACCCACTTTCGCGATCGAAGTGTAGCCCTACCGGTATCTCCGATTTTGGTCTTACGTCCAGAAATTTCGCGCAGGACGATACAACCAGTGTGAGCAGAGCGGCAAGGGTTAGTGTAATTATATTCTTATTGTGTTTGATAAACTTTTTCATATTAATTTCTTTATATAGTTAAAATGAGGCTTGAATTGAAAAAGTAAAGTTCCTTGCAAAAGGGTAGTTGGTACCTCTCTCAATCTTTACAGAAGAGACATTGAACAACTCATTAACGTAGAACTGGAGTTTTAACCTGTCCAGGAATGAATTCTTTACAATCTTAGTATCGCGGAAGTCGTAGGATATGTTTACAGAGGACAGAGAGAGCATGTTGTAATCTTGTACAAACCTGGATGTTGGTTTTGTGTATGAAAGGTCCTGTATAGATTTGTAAAGCGCATGGTCCCCTGCAGAGAGCCATCTGTCGGTGAAGACACGGCTGTCTACATTGTATTTTATATCTGCATTCTCAACTTTGTCTACAAGGGTCTGGTTATAAATCTGACCACCAAGACGGTAATTGAACGAGAAGTTGATTCCGAAGTTCCTGAACTCTGCACTCAGGCCAAAGTTACCGTTGAATTTTGGAAGAAGATCGCCGCAAACAACCTGATCGGCTGAATTGTACTGATATGTAACCTCGCCATTCTTCTTAAGAAATATCTCCTTGCCGTTTGCAGGGTCAATACCAAGTGATCTTACGGCCCATATTGCATTAAGTGATTGTCCCTCCTCGTATCTAACCGATGGTGTTGTAAGAAGAGATTTGTTACTTAGACTGTCTGCCCTGTTTTTTATAGCGTCCTGGTCTGAATTGTACTTACGCAGCGATTCTGATATTTTATTGATTGTATTTTTATTATGAGCTATGGACGCATATATATTCAAGAAGCTTTTTGAGGTTTTGTTTTCATAAACCCTGTAGTTTAGGTATGCTTCAAAGCCCTTGTTCTCTGTCTCTCCCAGATTTTCGCGGTATGTGCTGAATCCTGTTGACTCAGGCACCGTCACATCTGTAAGCATGCTTGTTGTGGTTGCTATATAGTAGTCGAAACGTCCGTTAAGCCTGTTTTTGAACAACGAGAAATCTACCCCTACATTCTGGTCATACTTCTTCTGCCATTGCAGGTTAGGGTTGGCAAGGCCGACAAGGTAGGAACCTATCTCGCCGTTATATGACGATGTTGTGTAGTACTTAACTGTAGCAAGTGCCTGATATGTGTTGAACCCCTGCGACCCGGTATAACCTGTAGATATTCTGAGTTTAAGCCTGTTTATGAGCTGGCTGTTCTTGAGAAAAGCCTCTTCATGAATGTTCCATCCACCACCAAGTGACCAGAACGATCCCCATCTGTTGTTCGCTCCAAATTCCGAAGAACCTGTTATCCTGTAGTTGGCATCAAAAAGATAGCGGTTGTCGTAAGCATAGTTTGCAGAGATAATTCCGCCAAGACTCCTTGAGATGCTTTCGCTTCCTTCCGGTTTGCCGTCTTTCTCATATTGCGTTGCAAATATTATATGATCCATGTTATCATTAGGAAATCCCTCAGCTAAAACAGAAGAATAGTCGTATGAATACATGGACATGTTCCATTGTCCATTCAGAAACAGTACACTTTTGCCAAAATTGAGAGAGTAGTTTGCACCGAGGTCACTGCTGATGTTATTGACTTTTCCGTGGCTTTGAAAATATGACCCTTTCCTGTAAATATCGTCTCCTTCATATTTTACGAAATCGGTATGGCTGGCCGGTTTGAAATCATCTGACGAAGTAGATGTATTGGAAAAACCCAGCCGACCGGTAAATTTCAGAGATTTTGTTGCAGACCACTCTGCATAGAAGTTGTTTGTGATATCTGTATACCTCGAGATGTTTTTTGTATTTATCATTGAGTTCCAGATAGGATTGGTCTGGGGATCAACTTCTCCCTTCATGGAAGTATAGTTGTAACTTTTAATAAGTTGTCCGGCGTTATCATAAATACGGCTGTAAGGATTCATTATAGCATAGGTGCTGAAGTCGCCCCATGGTGATTCATTTGCCGAATTATAAGTGATTGAAAGTTTATTTCTGAATATGAAGTTCTTTAACCTGTATGATAGTGAGAGGCCACCTGAAAAGGTGTTCCTGTCTGAACCCTTCATTACACCATTAATGCTGTTGAAGGAGAGGTCCACCCCATAAAGCATAAATTGGTCGCCACCCTCCAGATAAAGGGCATGTTTCTGTCCTATGCCTGTTCTTACTGGTTGAGCCAGCCAGTCTGTATTTACTCCGGCAAGTACCTCCTTAAGGATTTCGTTATAACGTTGTTGTCTTGTAATTCTGTAATCCACACGATCTGAGTCAAACAGACCTGCCAACCTCTCTATCTCAATTTTTTCTGTCGCGTTTGCAAGATCGTAACTTGTAAGGTCCGGTGCCTCTATAACTGCACTACCGTTGTAGCTGATCTTCATTCTGCCGGCTTCCGGTCTTCTGGTCTCCATTACAATAACCCCGTTGGCAGCCTTTGAACCATAAATGGCCTTTGCTGTTGCATCTTTAAGCAGGGTAATGCTCTCAACAAGATTCATGTCGAGGTCAATTATTTTTGTAAGATTGGTTTCAAAACCGTCAAGAATGAAAAGGGGCTGGTTAGGATTATTCTGATACTCCCCTTTAATATCGGGAAATGCCGACTGACCCCTCATCTGCAGATTTGGCATTGCGTTTGGATTGGAACCGGCAGCCAGATTATCGAGCTGCATAAATGAAGGGTCCAGATTCTTAAGACTCTGCACCACATTCTGATTCCCCATCTGCAAAAGAGCATCTTTTTTTACAGTTGCCACAGCTCCTGTGTAGGAGTTGGCTTTTCTTGTAAACATACCGGTTACAACCAACTCTTCCAGATAGGCAGTGCTTGGTTTAAGCTTTATCTGGTAATCCCTTTTACTGGTAAGTGTAATGGTCTGCGTTTCGAAACCAAGGAACGATACCTCAATTTCCTTTGTGTTGGCTGGCAGGGTAAGAGAAAAATGACCGTTTATGTCACTTTGCACACCAACAATGGATTGTGTTTTGTTTACTCTTTTCTGAGCAACTGCTGCTCCCGGCAAGGGTTCTCCGTTCTCATCTGTAACAATTCCCAGAATAGTTCTTGGAGCCTGAGCCTGTCCTGCATTTTGAGCATTTGCAGTCTGCGCACATACCAAAAACCCAACAAGGAAAAGCTGGATAATTAGAAAGACTTTTAGTTTCATAGTTTATTAGTTTGATTAAATCTGAACGCAATTTAACCTTAATAAACACGCGTGAACGGCAATTGCCGAATCAGGAAGAAATTTCCTGAACCTTTTTGCGGTAGAGCGACGGGGTCATTCCAACAGAGGCTTGAAACACCTTGTAGAATGTTGATATTGAGTTGAATCCTAAATCAAAAGCAAGGGCTTTGAGAGGGGTGTCATCCTCACTGTCCGATAGTATTCTTACAGCTTCGTTTATGCGGAATGTATTTATATAATGTGGTACGGTAAGTCCGGTACGTTCATTAATCACCTGAGAAAGATATGTCCGGTTTGTGTTGAGTTTGTCTGCAATTTTCTCTTTTGTGAGGGTAGGGTCGTGATAAAGCTTCTCTTCATGCATTATATATTCGATCTTCTGGAATATGTTTTCAATTTTATCCTCCTTTAACGAAGAGACAGAATACTTATCTGCAACATTCGGACACTCTGTGGCAAAGTTCTTCAACTGGTTCTTGAGGTCGTCCTCTCGTTTGATGGCCTCTTTGTCCCTTATAATTATCCTGCGGTAGAGTCTGTTTTTGTTTACATATATTATGTACAAATATATAGCTACTCCAACGGCCATAACAAGGATAATTATCAGAAACTGCATCTTCCTGGTCTTGTTGAGAACCTCCAGCCTGGCCTGTTCCGCTTCATTCTCTTTTCTTTGGGCATCGAACTTTATTCTCAGTTGGTTTATCGATCGCTCACTCTCCTCATTGAAGTCCCGGCTGGCCTGTGTATGATATATCTTGAAATATTCCAGTGATTTGTCGAACCGCTGCATCTTTTCATAACATTCGCTCAGTGCCGCAAAGAGCTGCTTGATGAATATCTGGTTGTGACCATCTACACTCACCTTTACTCCCTTTTCGAAAAGAGGAACAGCTTCGGAATATCTTCTCTGCTCTGCCAGCAATTTTCCGTAACTCAGGTATATATTTGCTATGGAAGATGTCTGCGCATGACCTATGTTCTTGAGAGCCTCCTTATAATATTTTTCTGCTTCGATATTATCCCCTAGTGCAACCAGAATTTCGCCATACAAAGTAAAGACATTGGTCTGATCGTTATATTGGTTCTTCTGTAGTATAAATTCGGCCTCCTTAATGTACTTGAATGCCTCTTCGTACTTTTTCATGACAATGTACATCCGCGCAGAGTTTACTGCTCCCCAAAGAGCAAGGAATGGATCGTTCTGTGAGTGTCCGAAGTTGTAGCACTCTTGGGCATACTTGAGGCCGGTGCTGTCGCCTTTTAGATAGTATACTCCGGCGATGTTACACAACAAAATATTGTAAAGGCGTTTATGTGAGCATCGTTTTGCCGCCTCTATCCCACTGAAATAATACGATATTGACGAATTATAGTCCGACTCTACATTTGAGGCGAACAGACCCAGTCCGTTGTAAACGGAACAAAGAATGGAGTCATTCTGGATTGATTTTGCCTGACGGAGAGCCTGATTAAGATACATTTTGGCAATATCGTTCTGGTTTGTCATCAGATATGCCTGCCCGAGATATGCATTGGCATAAGCTCTGTACCTTGTATTGTTATTCTTTTCCCCGAGGCTTTTGAGTTGTCCGGCATAACTTATAACCTGCTGAAACTCCTCTGTGCTCAGGAAAAACGCTGCAAAATTCCTTAGCACCTCTCCATTATTCTCCCCCTCCAGATAGCATGCGAACTGCTTGTTGATAGCCTCAGATACATTGTTTTTCTGCGCACTAAGCTGTGTGCCACCTGTCAGCAAAGCTGCCAGGATAGCCGAAAACATCAGCATTTTGCGAAGTCTGTAAAGTTGAATTTGTTTGGTCATGCGGTACAAATATAGAAAAAATGTACATGACCAAGTCATTCGAGGGATCGAGCATAATATCAGTATATTACACAGTTTGCCTAAAAATCCTAAATGACTGATTGACAATAAAATCCCTCGAATGACTTGGTCAGATTCTTTTTGTATATTTACAAATATGCGACAGAAAATATTATCGGTTACAATTAGCCTGCTCCTTTTTTGGGGTGGCGCATTCCTGTGGGGTGGTTCTTTGCTGAATGCCCAGACAGGACAAATGGTAAGGGATGCAGACGGGAACGTTTATCAGACATTGACCATAGACAAGCAGGTCTGGATGGGAGAAAACCTTAAAACCACAAGATACAACGACGGATCTCCTATCCCTTTGGTTAGGGAAGAGATTGACTGGAAAGGGTTATCCTCACCCGGCTATTGCTGGTACAACAATGACGAGGGAACATTTAAACGGCAATACGGGGTTCTGTACAACTGGTATGCTGTGAACACGAAAAAACTGTGCCCAACCGGATGGCATGTTCCTTCCGATGTTGAGTGGGGATTATTAGTCACATTTTTCGGTGGCTCATATATAGCAGGCGGGAAATTGAAAGAGGCAGGTACAGGAGAGTGGAAAAGCCCCAACACAGGAGCGACCAACGAAATCGGTTTTTCTGCCCTGCCGGGAGGTTACCGCGACTACAGCGGCACCTTCAAGGATCTTGGATATCGCGGATACTGGTGGACCAGCTATGAGGGTACGGCTAAAGCATGGAGCAGGGTGATGTATAACGACAGCGGATATGCCAGCAACCTGCTCAACGAGGAAATTTCCGGATTTTCAGTGCGTTGCCTGAAGGACTAGACAAATTGCCTTGAAAAAACTTCCTTGAAGTTTTTTGCATGTGACAGGTTTGTAGGAAAATACGAGAAATTTCCCAGATCAAATTTTCTGAAAAATTATTATAAATAGCTGTATAATTGATGATTACAAAAAACTTCAAGGAAGTAGATATGCGTGCATATACGCCGCCGCAATTGGTAAGTAAATAAACAGGTATATATTACTTATTACTGCTGGGTGAAATTATCGGTTTTATACCGCTGTAGATAGACTTCCAGGAGTAGTTGAAGATGAATCGCGTAGGGTCGCGCGGATAGTTTATTTCGGTAATCCGCACCGGATGGTTTCCTGAGGGGTTACTCTCCCTGATAATCACGAGGTGAGCCAGAAATGTCTCAATTCCTCTTAAAAAGCCGGTTTTATTGTTTTTCTTGTTCAGAATCTCCATTTTTAAATCATGATAGAGAAATTTCATTTTGCCTTTTGATGCATATTCATTTGCATAGAAGGAGAAATCCATCACATCGATAATGCCCTCTTTCATAGAAACTCTTGCATTGGGTTCCAGCATCGGATTTAATGCAGTCATAGGCATGTTTGTAAGTGTGCCCGAACACTCGAATTCCATTTTGCTGGTATTCAGCGGAAAGCGGTATTGAGCCTGCAGCCTGCCTTTATTCATCAACATACAAGTTGCGTCAACTTTGAGAATATTGAATTTTGAAAACAGGGTAGAATCGCTTGTAAAGCCGGTGATAGTTGCATTAAGGCTATTAAATGTAACTCTGCCGGGTTTTACCGACCCCGGAGCAACCTCTTCATATATTATATCGGCATCATTCAGGCGAATTGTGTCAACAACAGAATAGATGGGCAGACCTTTCAATATTTGTTGTAATGATTTTGCTCTCTGAGGTTTACGGATGTCATTTTTATCTCTGTAGGCCGACAGGTTGAGTCTGTCGATATTCAGTTTTTCCGATATGAATATGTTTCTTTCAAAAAGCAGTTTTACATCAATCTTATTGAAAACAACCCTTTTAGCGGAAATTTTAAAACGGTCGGTCTGCTTCTTGACTTCGTTAGCAAATTCTCGTTTGCTATAGTTCGGAACCAAAGAGAAAGAATCCAGAAGCAAGGTTGAGTCTGAATAAGATGCCGTTAATCTGTTCACACGAAAAGAGTAGAGGCTATCTTTAGGAGTGTATGAAAAGTTGTTGATAATCAGATGAACACTGTCGGCAACAAAAAGTCTCCCATTATCATCTGATAGCTTGTCAATTCTCAAATTGGAAATTTTTAACTCATTCTCCTTGCTGACAATGGAGGGAACAATATCGGTATAATCGTCAAAAACAACAATATCGGCATTGCTTATTCTGATATTGATTATCTGCAGTGAATGGATTTTTTTGCTGAAGAGGTGGTAAATTGAGAACATCGTTTTAGGATCTTCTGGCAGTTCACCTTTTGGGTGTTTGGAGAGCGTGGCCCTGCTTCTGTAGATCTTACCGGAGGGGCTTCCCAGCTCCATTCGGGAGATTATCAGGTTTTTACGGAAGATGTAAGAAAAAACGTCAAAATTTATGAAATTTATTCTACCGGCTGAGAAAAAGTACTTTTGTATGGCAGAGCTATTTTGTAATGCAGAATCTTTTTGCAACAACAAACCGTTACTTTTTACCGGCTTCATGAGGAACCCCGATATGTAGATCGATTGTCTGAAGAGGTTTGTACGGATCTTTGCAATACTTACATCATATTTCTGGTCCGTCTGTTTGACAACCTCTTCCAGTAAAGCGGTTTTGATTTGGTTGTTAAAATAGAGAGTAAAGCTTAACTGGATGCAAATTAATATGGCTACTGCAGACAGGAATGAATAAAGAACTATTCTGAAAATTGTTTTGCGCGACATGGTAATGAATTTAGCCAAAACATCAATGTACGAAAAATTTCTGGTTAAAGCTATTCGGCGGAAGTGGGAACACAGGTGGTATACAGAGACGCACATTGTGTACCCAAAAAGGGAAAGGGGCGGGATTTGAAGATACTTGTCATTAGGAGTTGGGTACCCGCTAAGCGAAAGTAGCGTTTTGAAAAACAACAAGCGACCTCTGCAGCTCTTTGCAAAAGCACAATCTTGGGGTCGCCTTTGTACACAATGCGCGTCCCCATGTACCCTAGTTGCCCAGCAGCTTTAGTGAGAGCATGAATTTGTCAGTAGGTTTTTGACCATACTCCAGCTTTTTTGCATAACCCACCGACCAGGTGGTTTTAAAGTAGGTGAATAAAACAAGCTGAATGTCAATTTGGGCACCAATGTTAAAAATGTGCGACGTATTGGAAGGCTTGTCAAAATCGGTCATCAGATGGGTGCCAAACAACGAGGACTTTATGAATGTAGGGTACAACCAAGTGGTCCCCACATTTTTTATGCGTAGAGGTCGCATATTGAGCTCGCCCATGGTTTTCAAATAGTTGTAGGCCTGTATCTCGTCAATCTCAGATCCGGCAAAAGCCATTGGCAAACGATATTGCTCAGATTGCTGCCAGTCCACATAATTATTGCGAAATCCTCCAAAGTAATAGTAAGAGAGACCGGATTGCCTGCTGCCGAGCGACTGACCAATGCTGTTTCTAATCCAGAAACTAGTGTTCCTGATTCCCGGAACAAGAAAGCCGAAATCCTGATTAGAGACAAAAGAAGGGTAAAGACTGCCCCCGGCATAGTAGGTTGTACCAGTAACATCCCATGAATATCCACTTTCGTCCATAACTGCACCCAAGGTTTTTCTCAACTTAGAAATCCCGTACGAAGCAGTAGCAGATTGCAGGTTCCTTATTGGAGAAGCAACATTCTGATATTGCGGCAATACCTCCAGACCCCCGTATGTGTATACCCCAAAACTATAGAAAGACTTTAATGGCGACCTCCTTGAACTGGCCCTTCTGTAATTTACTCCCAGAGAATAGCCAGCCCGACTGTTCATTGTAGGTCCGAACAAGTCGTAGAAATCAGTTTTATTGTATGAAGCAGAAAAGTGCCAGTTCCACAAGTTCCAGTCTACCATTGCGTGAACCTTCTGATTGTCCTTATATGTGCTCCATGGCGATACGGCAAGAAACAGGTTTATACGACTCAGTCCCATCTGATCCTGCCAGTTGACACGGTAACCGACCGCCACCGTTTTTTTAAATCCGGCAATATCGGGATAAGCATTCGCCAGCTTCATCTGCTTAACAGGTATATATTTTTCCTCCTGTTTTGTCTCGTAAAGCCCCATAATATCCCCCGCCGGCGGTAAGGACCAATCCTCAACAACTTTATGTTTCTGCTGAACCATGCTCCCAAGATATGATATTGCATTGGCATCCTCAATAACGTTAATTGGCATTGTGCCCGGAACCATTCCGTTGCGGTTGAACTGAAGGACAAAAAGCGAGTCGGCATTCAACTGCACAGGCATGAAATATCCGGTCTCGGTATTAGAGAGCAGTTCAAATTTCTGATCATCTAATTTTATTCTCCACACATTTGAAACACCGGTATAATAAGATGTGCCAATGAGGTATTTATCGTCATTAGAGAACTTGAACTGAGTTAACGTGTTGTCTTCCAAAGTATAAATAATGTTTAATTTAGGGGTTCCTTTTTCCAGCAGGTCCATATCGAACATTACAACCGACTGCTCACCCTTAAGCCCCGACATTGATGCACATAATTTGCCGCAATCCTTAGAAATGTCAAGATCGAAGATTACTTTGCCAAAAGGAGCAGTATACATGGGGATAACTTGCGTATAAGGTTCCGGAATCTTTACCAGTATTGCATTGCCGTTGTCGTGTCTGACACCCCAGATAGAGTTATCCTTAGCATTGAATACCAGATTACCGGTTCTGGTAAAGGCATTTACCACCCTCTTTTTACCGGTTTTTACATCAACCTCCACCAGATTACGGTACTTCTGATTCTGCTCAGTTATATAAATCTTCTCTCCGACAGGATTATAAGTAATGTCGGTAGTATAATAAAGGACAGGAGAATCAAGCGTGGCAATCTTGCGTAAAGAACCACTCCTGAGGTCAATCTCAGCAATCTGAGAAATTACACCCGGATAGTTAATGGCAGCATATAGTTTTTGGGTAGAAGGGTTATAACACACCTTTGATACGTTTCCAAGTGGCCTCTCAGTAAGCTGACGAAATTGTGTCAGAGGATACTCCTTTATTGCGTCTAAGTTTTGATTCTGATTTGTATTCTCCCATTTTATCCAGTCACTCCAGACCACTTTAATGGGCAGATTATAAACCTTTTTAAACTGATTTGCAAAGAAGGCCCTACTGCTGTCGGTACGGGTATAGAAGCTCTTTAATTTGTCAATCCCATACTGATAGGCAAGGTATGAGACAAACCTCGACCCGTACAGATAGGCGTTTGCCCCAACCTGAAAATCGATTGTGGTACCCTCTGTTTCCAGCCCTATGAGCGAGTAAATGGGTTCCTTCTCCTTAACAATGCTACGGAAGTACATTTCGTCATACTCACCCATGGCCCTGCCCATTCCCCCGGACAACCATGTCTCCATAAAACAGGCAATTCCCTCGTGGTACCAGCGAGGCGAGTACCAGCGCGGAACAGTAATGTAACTCCAGAGGGCCGACAAAGGGCTTTCCTCATTCCTGAGGACCTTTCCAAGAAACAATTTGCGAAAAAACTCATCCCCTTTGTTTGGTTTGTCGGCCATAACTATATGGGTAAGTTCGTGATTAAAGAGCCACTGGAACCTGCCATTAGAAGGGACTATACTAAAAGCGAAACTGTAAGGCTCCACTCCCAGTTCTACAGTGTTAAACGGCATGGCAGAGGCCCCGCCATGCCCCATATCCTGAAAATCATTGAGAAATATATTTACCGTGGAATCTTTGTAATTCCATAGCTTTCGATTAAATGCCATGGCATTTTCATACGATTTGGATACATGCGGCAATAAATATGAATATCTTTTACCAAGATAAACCATATTCATATTCTTAACCTTAAGCAAGGAGATCTGTTGTGCAGTCAGAGTTGAGCTCCCGATGAAAATTAAGGTGATGATAAAACTCTTGATAAAGCGTTTTCCCATTATTATACCCAACCGAGTTTTTCTTTATCCGTAAACCTGGTTCCAAGTTTCTCTTGATCCCATATACCAAGATTTTCGACATCCAGCAGCCTGCTATTCAGAAGATATCCCAGTTTTTCTGTATTTAATATGCCAAGATTCTCGTTACTGTTTATCCTAAAAAGACCCAATTTTTCATTGTCCCCGTAAAATGCATTTAGTGTCTGAGGGTCCAAAAACAAAAGGCTGCCTAAAGCCGTGGCATCTAGTTCTATACCATTAAGAACCTCCTTGTCGGTATAAATGATACCTAATTTTTCCATATCTACTAATATAATGATGTTTAACTTTTCCATGTCCATCTGAATTGTACTTTTCAGGTTCAGTTGTGCCTGGTCGACATATATATTAAGTGACTCTTTATCGCTGAACATAGTTTTTTTGTCGAAATATTTAAGTGTCACCTTGTCTCTGGTAATCGAAGAGTTGAAAACCTCGTTGAGCGACAATAGATCATGCACTCTTTTGAGGCTGGTACAATCCAAAGAGGGATTGTCATTTACAAAAACACTAATATTATCTATAAAGCTGATGATGACCCTATGCCTGTAATTCATTTGGGCAATAATGTTATTGGCCTGGTTTGTAAGCATCATGAATAATCCGGGATTTATCTCCTTAAGCGATTTAAGAGCAGAAAGTTCCAATAACAGATCGCTTCTTGCACTTGTAAGGAAAGTTCCAAACTCAGCAAGATTGTCAATTGATGCCTTGTTTTTTTCTTTGAATAACTCTGCAGAGTTGGCCTCTTTAACAGCGTTCTCAATGTAACCGGCTAATTTTGCGGCATTTACGTAATGAAAGTTGTAAAATAATTTTAACTGCGCCACTTTAGCAGTATCGGCAAGAAGTTCGTTGTGAAAATTGATGTCGGCCTCTGTTGCCTTGATGTTCCTGTAGTTTTTAATTTTACCGATTGTGCCGGAAGCATAGCTCGTGTCAATTTTTGGATATTCGACAGATACTCCAATAAGGAAACCTACTATTAATGCAGTAATGATTCCGAATGCGATTAAAATTTTAGTCCTGTTTTTCATCTTTATTTAGTTTGAAAGTTATTTTAGTGTGTTAAGTTTCCACAAGTCTCTGTATTTAAGTCTTATGAGAGGGGAGAGTGTAAGCTCTCCCACCTTTCCAATGCTCCTCCTTAGCAGGTGAAGCTCTCTTAATTTAGCCTCTGTCCCCTTTTCAATAATGACTGGGAAGCCGCACTCTTTAAGCATTACGTTCCGTTTGGCAATAATTGAAAGTTCCAGATAAAGGCTTATAAAACAGTACATGTCAAGAATTGTCTCTCCGGAAAAACGGGATTTCAAAGAAGCCAGATACTCTCCGGAACGGGTAGACAGAATTTTACCCTTGTTAATCATTGCCAGCAATTGAACCTCACTGTTGAACTCAATTTCGAGCCAGTGCTGCAGCTGGTTTTCGTTGTACTTGAAAATAGAAACCAGTAGAACCGGCAGAACTATTATAATACTGGCAGTCTGAATAAGGGGGTCTATGCTGAAATGGTTGAACAGTGAATGGATTGCGTATGCAATTAATAGAGCTATTGCTATGTTTCCCGGTGTCAGCCTTTTTCTGCTTATACTACCCAGCAACAATGCCGACAAAAGAGCCGTGCAGCCGCCATGCATAATGGATGTACCCAGGCCGCGTATCAGCCAGAAAAGCATGTCTGTACTTTCATAGGTATTCAACAACAGGGAGCCTTCAATCAAAGCGAATCCGGCACCAACTGCAAATCCGTAAATGGCAGCATCAATCATAAAACCCACCCTCTTTTTATATATCATAAAAAATATAAACAGAGCCTTCAGAGTCTCCTCGGTTGCAGGGGCAATATATCTCGACAGAATCTCAAAACTGACCCCCGTGTTCTCTATAAGAAATGTGTGCAGAAAATACGCAACAATAGCACTTAGCGTTCCCCACAGTACGGCAAAAAACAGATACTTCTTAATGACCAGCTTAAAGCTGTCCAGTAGAAAAAGAAAAACCAGGAAAAAGAAGACAGGAAACAAACTTATAAGGATTGCCATATATTCAAAATCTATCCAAATATACAACAAAATGCACTGTTTCCCCAAAAACACAAATTATGTGATTTTTTCATTGCATTGTGGTTGGTTGTGATATACGTGCACCAGATTTACCCGCTTCGCGCTCAATTCGCTAAAAAACAAAGGCTGAAACCAAGTATGCCACTACAAAAGGCTGCAAGTTTCAGCTCTCGTTTTTTCTAACGCGACTTTCGCTTAGCGGGTACACAATGTGCGTCCCCTTGTACCTATGTCCCATGTTTCCTGTAATAAAATCAGGTGTGCTGTTACAAATAGATAAAGTTTTATCAAATTTGCAGAGATGAACAAACAACAACAAGAGAAACTGTTCCTTGAAGTATATACCGATTACCGGTTAAGGATATACCGTATCTGTTACGGATATATTTATGAGAAGGAGCAGGTAGATGATCTGTTTCAGGAAATCATGCTTAACATCTGGAACAGCATGGAAAAATTCAAAGGAGACTCATCGATAGGTACCTGGGCATACAGGGTAGCCGTGAACACTGCCTTGTTATATAACAGGAAAACAAAACAATACAAAAAGGTGAGCCGGGAGGCAACGGAGTATAACACTCTGACAGATGTTGGTTGCCCCGACGATCACAAACTAAAAGAGACCAGATTGAATCAGCTTGGACTCTCTATATCGAAGCTGGAGAAACAGGACAGGTTGATAATCTCTCTGATTCTTGAGGGGCTCACCTATGATCAGGTTTCCGAAATTGTCGGCATAAAGGCAAACTATGTTGGCGTAAAAGTTACCAGAATAAAAAAACAACTGTATGAAACCCTTAAAAAATATGACAATGAATGAGTTAGACTACCTGGGTAAAATTTGGGGAGAGATTCCTGCTACAGACTCTTCTCAAACTATAGCAAAGTTGAAAAAACTAGATTTTTTTCAAAAACGTATAAACAGACTTAAGGTTGTTGCAATAATCCTAATATTAACCTCTTTGATTATTACTTTAAATTTTTTAAGCAATATTACACTTGAAGTTTATATAGGCGTTTCAATAATTATTGCAAGTACAGCCATATTTATAGGATATTACTTAAAAAATCAGTTCTATACCTCAAAACTAGATTATGGTGTGGAATCAGCCAGATTTGCCCATGAAGCAATAACGATGCTAAGAAGGCAAAACGGAATTTTCGGCCTGCCGTTCCTGATGTTTATTTTATTTATGATTGCAGGTGCCAATATAATGTTTATGGGAATGATTCCAGATTCCGGATCCGGATCTGCCAATCCTCTTTACTTTCATATAATTTTCTCTGTACTCATTGCCCTTTCGGGCTTTCTGGGACTGTTAGTGAGAAGATGGAGAATCAGAAGAGAGGTCAGCCCTTTGATAGAAGAATTAAGTCGTTTCGAAAATGAACAACAATATGAATAACGACAATAGAAATATCAATAATTAATAATAAAATAACAATAAATATGAATAAGCTACAATTTATACGTTTACAACTCCTTACCCTGCCAGTAGGAGTGGTGTTGCTGTCTGTATCGATACTAATGGAAAAAACTTTACCAAGCACCCCTGCTTATGATTTTACAGAAGGGTTTTTGATGGGCTTGTCGCTGGTAATGAATGTCTACTATCTAATCTTCAGGGCTACAAAACTGAGCAAAGACATTAATTGATTAACATTTTCTGTTCAAAATTGTTACGAATTTAAGCATCCGGTGGAACAACTCAGCCTCTGATATGGTGGTTTTAATCAAATAGTTTTACCGGATTTATACCCATAAAAATCTCGCCATCCATACCTCCTTTGCCAACAACTATAGAATTGTGAGGATTGAATCGCTCCCTGAATTTGGCCAGACCTTTATTGGTTGTATCAGTATTGCTTTTGACCTCTATAGCAACAACTTTGCTTCCTTTCCGGAGAACATAATCTACCTCTAAATCACCGTCACGCCAATAGAAAACTTCATAATTACCATTTATAGCTCCGCTGATAATGTGAGCACCTACGGCAGATTCAAAGAGCTGTCCCCAAACTTTTGGATTGCGAAATGCCTCTTCAAAAGTGTAGCCTGAATAAACATTCCGAAGCGCATTATTGAATACCTGAAACTTAGGCACACTTGATTTCTGTCGGGCTTTATCAATGGAAAACTTTTGAATGCCTGCAAGTAAACCACTGTCTTTAAGTAAATTCAGATATCCAGAAAGAGTAGTTGTATTTCCGGCGTCTTGTAATGAACCCACTATCTTTGTTAGGGAAATTATCTGTCCGGAATAAGAGGCTCCAAGTTCGAATGTTTGTCTTAGAAGGGCAGGCTTACTGATAGCCGTATCATAGAGAATATCTTTGTTTATTGTAGCATCTATTATTGAGTCGCGAATATATTCGCTCCAACGTTCTTGATTTTTAATTAGTGATTGCGCTCCAGGATAGCCCCCGTAATATATGTAATCGTCAAGTGACATATTGAATGCTTCCCGCATTTCGGAATAACTCCAGTGTGTCATCTTTATAGTTTCGAACCGTCCGGCAAGAGAATCGGCAAGACCTTTTTGCAACAAAACGCGTGACGATCCGAGCAGGACAACCTTCATATTAAGATCATTGTAACTGTCTTGGTCCCACTCTTTTTTAACAACTTCGCTCCACCCTCTGAGTTTCTGGATCTCGTCAATTATCAAAATTAACTCTCTTTTATCTTCAAGCTTCATTTGAGCTCGAGCAGTGGCCCAACAATCGCTAATCCACGAATTTTGGGTAGCAGGCACATTGTCGGCCGAAAACATCAGGTGAGGAATCTCTCCACTAAGGGCATTTGATACCTGCTTTACAACTGTAGTTTTTCCAATTTGTCGTGGCCCTATTACCACCTGAAGAAACTTACGCGGCTCACGAAGCCTGTCTATAATTAACTGATATTGTTTTCTTTGATACATACACTAATTCAATTAGAAGGATTTGCTCAATGCGCTGAGCAAATTTACGCAATTGTGCTGGATTTACAAATAATAATCAATTACCATAGCCGGGAATTCCAGATCGTCGTCGTAGAAAATCTTATCGTTGTTTTCATCCATCAGAAAAAAGATTTCTGCCCCTTTTACCTCCACAAGGCAGGAGGGGCGGGTTTCTTCATGGTTTATTTGATGTGTCCCTTTATTCGCCCCGGGGATTAGCTTGAGTGCATCGTAACTAACGGGTTCTATCACTATGTCGCCCACTCCATCGGGAATATCCTTCCAGCTTTTGTATTGCGTATTGGTGGCAGAGTCCACAAAATAGACATATCGGGTGGCATTGGATGGCTTAATCTCCCGAGTCACTACCGTTTTGGTTCCGGCCAGAATCTGGTCGAAAAATGTTTGCTTAATGCTTAGGGTGATGGTTTTCATAATTTATGGCATTGGGACACCTTTGTACCATTTGTCCCAGATAGTTTTTAGGGTACCGTCGGCTCTCATTGCGTCGAGGTTGTTTTGCCATTGCTGGATAATTGCTGCCGGCGTGTTAAGCGAAAAGGCGATGCACCCTTTGTAGTTGATGACTTCTATATGCTCAGTTATTGCAGAAGAGGCAATTCCGGCATTGTCGGCCATCCACTTAACCCTGGAATCAGCAATCAAAAGAGCTTGCACCTCGCCGTTGATAAGCTGATTGAAGGCTTCGACAGGTGTCAATGCAGTAACGACAGCGTTCTGGAAGTTGTTGTTCTTAAGATAATCGTGTGTATACCAATCTTTAACTGTGCCAATAGAGGTAAGTGCCTTCGCCTGGGCGACGGTTTCAATTTTAAGACCGGAACTAGTAAGTGTGTAAAAACAAGTCCTCAACGACGATATCGGGCCGACCCATTTAAAGAGCCATTCGCGTTCCGGAGTGCGGGCCGTAGAGTAAATGGCAGTGTTAGGAAGATATAGTGCCGTAGCATAGCAGTCGGTCCAGGTGGTTATGTTTATTTTATTGACAAAACCGTTCCTACGCTGAATCTCATTTACAATTTCTGTTGACGAGCCTTCAACTTTGAGGGATGCCCCGGTACCGGAATAATAGTTATAAGGGGGAGCCACTTCTGTAAAAATCTGAATGGTTCCGGGAATATACTGAGGTACTATTGTAGCAAAGTACTTCTGCATAATTGTAAGAGTATTTTTACTTTCAATCATCTTATTAATTGCAGCCTGACATTTCGCCACAAACGAGTCGTCTACATCTTTTGAAAAGGCGATGTAATAAAAAACTGTATAGTAACGCGTTACAGCTTCTACCTCCTGCTCATAATAACCTGTAGGAAGTGTTTTGATCAAGTGGAAAATATCGCTCGCAATGGTTTTTACCTGATCATTCTTAAATGCGTTAAGAGCTTCGTCGTATGTATTGTAATAAACCAGATTTTTAAAACCGAGCTCTTCCAGAGTGGTAGTCTCTAGCCAATTTCTGACAACACCAATGGATTGTAGCGATTTTGAAGCTTCGATGCTGTTTAGGACTCCTATGCCCCATTTTTTCTTGGCAAATATGTAGTAAATACCCTGACTTGTTGGCCCCGCCCACTTAAAAAGGTCTTTGCGGGTGGTAGAATATCCCACAGTCAGCAGAGCTCGTCTTGGGCCTTTCAGAGTTGCATTAACGACCTCGTCCCAGGAATCGGACATCTTCACATCCACTTGTGCACCTGCATCCTGAATAGCCTGGGTTGCGATATCTACGTCATACCCAATAATACGGCCATCCTTAATAAAGCAGTTTGGTGTAAACTCGATGCATGAAACATCAATAGTGTAGTCTTTAAGATTGTCTTTTTTGCAACCACTGTTTAGTAAAAGCGAGAATCCCAGCATTACCGATGGAAGGATCCAGGTACAGATTCTGTATTTCATGTTTTTCAGGTGTTTAGAAGTTCTTACAAATATAGTAAAATTCGTAACTGGCAGTTAGATTTTTGGCACGATAAGTGGTATGTGATAGATATTAAGGCAAAAGCGTGTTGAAATCAGGTTTTTTTAATGCGAAAAATTTTGCAAATGGCCTGTTCTACAAATAATTATTAATTATCGTGTTGCGAGTATTTTTATTAGGCTTAGCGCTAATTTCATCTGCGATGGCAATGTCGCAGAATACTATTGAGAATAGATTAAACAGAAATCTGACAGGGATCTCAAACGACGGCTATAAAAAGGGGCTATTATTGGATAATACTTCTTTGACTCATGCATTTTTGACTCGTAAATTATCAACAGATTTATATCAGAATAATCTGATTTCAAATCCGTTTGCAAGCATGCAAAAAAGCAATCCGTTGATGTGGAACCACGACATAAGTGACACAACCAAGCTATCGCCTCATTTTTCCGTGACTCCAACCAATAGCCAAACTACCTACGTCGGGCTTGGTAGCTATAATAATATCGGAACCACATTAAAGTGGCAGCCAACAGGAGAACTGGCATTAGAAGGGAGTGCCTTTATCAGCAGACAATTGGGCTATATGTCATTTTCGCAGCAAGTGGTTTACGGAGCAAGTCTCGGGGTGAATTATAATTTAACCGACAAGTGTCAACTAAACCTTCGGGGGCAATATGTCGCACCCGGAATGAATGACCCGTTTCTGAACAAGAGTAATATGTTTCCCAAGACAAACATTGGCGCAGAACTACAATTTACACCACAAAAGAACCTGAAAATTGTCACAGGAGTAGAATATCAGCACAACCAACTGGAGCAAAAGTGGGAAACAAAATCAGGCGGAATAGTGACTATCGGGTTTTAATGTCCCATAAACGAGCATAGTCTTGTGATTAGTTTGCTATCAATAGATTATAATTATCTATTTTGGAGGTTTTGAATGTTTAAAATATTGTATCTTTGGACCAACAATGGCAGATAAAGCATACATAACACCGAATGTTTTGAAATGGGCAAGGGAATCGGCAAGAATGTCCGAAGAAATTGCTTCTGCTAAAGTTTCTGTGTCAGTCGATAAACTTAAAGAATGGGAAGAAGGTATTAGCCAACCATCAATAAGGCAAGCCGAGATCCTTGCAAAAGCATATAGAAGACCATTTGCCCTCCTGTTTTTACCAGAAGTACCAAAGGATTTTCAGCCACTACAGGATTTCAGACAAAAAGGGTCCAAAGAGTTGGGAACAGCATCGGTATTCATAATTAGGGAAATTCAACAAAAACAAGCCTGGATAAGAGATGTATTTGAAGAGAATGGTGAAGAAAAGCTGTCATTTGTAGGAAAATACACAATCGACGATAATCCGGAAATTGTTGCAAAAGACATTTTGAATACGCTTGATATTAACCCGGAAGCTTATAGTACAGAAAATCCAATTAAAGAATGGATTGACAAAGCGGAATCAAAAGGCATTTTTATTTCAAGGACCAGTTTTATTCATTCTCGTTTAACGCTGGACAGTGATGAAATTCAGGGTTTTGCAATAGCCGATGCATATACACCATTTGTTTTTATCAATTCCGATGACTGGAATGCCCCGCAATTATTTACATTAGTACATGAATTAGCTCACATCTGGATAGCCCAATCCGGAGTTTCAAATGATATAGAGTTTGATATTATAAACCGGGACAATAAAAATCCTATTGAAATATTTTGCAATAATGTAGCTGCCAATGCTTTAATGCCGTCACAAATTTTTAGCAATCTGGATATTTCTATTTACAAATCTTTCAATAGAATTTTTAACACATCCAAGTCTTTTGGAATTAGTTCTTTTGCCTTGTTAGTGAGAGCATTGACCTTAAATATTATCTCTTTTGATAGGTATATAGCGTTGAAAAATGAAGCAGATATTGCATTCAAGAAGTTTTTGGAGAGGGAGAGAGAAAAGGAGCTAAAAAATAACACCACCGGTGGTCCTAATGCATATTTGTTAATGTTGAACAAAAACAGCAGGCTTTTCACACAAATAGTAATTGATGCATTTAGGGGTGGGCATATTGAACCAACACAAGCAAGTTCTTTGCTCAATGCACCGGTAAATAAGTTCTCGTCATTCGAAGCAATTATGTATAGATGAATCTTTTCTCAAAGACATATTGCCTTGATGCTAATGTGCTTATTCAAGCGTGGCAAAAATATTATTCGCCAAAATTTTGCCCAAGTTACTGGGAAGTACTGAATTCATTGGGATCTCAGGGTAGAATCTTTATTCCGGAGACTGTGAAGGACGAAATTGTTCGTACTGAAGATGATCTGACGAAATGGCTTAAAAACAGCAATATCCCAATTTTAAAAATTGACCAAGAGGTAACAAATTGTCTAAGGGACATATATTCAAGCAATCCTCTTCATATGCACCTTGTAGACAATATAAAAAACAGATCTTTGGCTGACCCGTGGGTTATTGCTCATGCGATTAAAGAGAGGGCTGTAGTGGTTACTAAAGAGGAAAAGCTTACAGCTATAAATTCAAATCGGATAAAAATTCCTAACGTGTGTGAAAACATGGGCGTTCCATGGATTGATGACTTTATGTTTATTGATGAACTGAATATTCAGTTTACATGTAATTTGAGGTAGATTTTTTTGATTTTTACTCATTTAGGAACACACAAAATGGCTTCACCAAGTTCTGCCTGAAGTTTTGCTATTGACTTAAGTGTGAAGTTGTGATCTCCCTTTAACCATTTGTTAATTTCAGATGGACTTTTATCTAGTTTTGCAGCTAATTGTTTTTGATTATATCCCTTCTCTTTTAAAAGCTGGTTAACACGGACAGTAATATCTGCATGCAGCCGTACAAATATCTCAACGTCTTTTGGAGTCTTTGCCAAAATACGATCTGCTACTTTACTTCTCATAATTGGGTTTTTCTTTTAATAATTTTCTGAATTAAAGGTCAAATATTTATCACAAATGTATTGACCTTTAAGGTAATTTCAAAAATAATTCACTTATAAGTAAATTGGGAAACAGCGAAAACTTCGGAACTGCCAGTTGTTTTTACAATGCGTATATAGTGAGCAACATACAAAATATTTTCCCAGAAATTTGGCGGAAAAATATTTTGTAATATGTTAATATTCAAACATATGTAAAAACAACTGGCAGTTAAAGTTTTTTGGGTAACTTTGTTACTCAAGAATTAACGATACTTTGCTATGACTGAATACCAAGAAATTGTCAAAAAACTGATCGAGTTCAGAAATGAGAGAGACTGGGCACAGTTTCACGATTCAAAAAACCTTGCGCTGGCACTTTTTCTGGAAGCGGGAGAACTCAACGAGCTCTTTCTATGGAAGAAGGATTCGGAGGTAGAAGCAGTTGATAAAGAGCGACTAAAGGAAGAACTTGCCGACATCCTAGCGTACGCATTCCTCTTGGCCGAAAAGCACAATCTTGACATATTCGAGATTGTCCGCGAAAAGATAAAGAGGAACGGCGAAAAGTATCCGGCGGACAAGGCAAAGGGCACCGCCAAAAAATATAACGAGCTATAAATTCAGCGAGATATATACACCAAAGACTATGATTGTATATCACTCTACAAAAGACGGCTTCCTGAGCGATGTCCTCAACAACGAGATCGACACCAAAATCAAAGCAGCGTTTATCAGACATCTGGGCAGAAGCACATCGCAGAATGAGGTCCTCTCCTGGACCAACTCGATGATGCACATGAGCAACGTACTGTCCGACCCGGAAATAGCAACAGACGCAGGAATATCCATCGAATTTCAGATACCGCTCACCTCAAAGCGGATCGATTTTATCATAACCGGACTGAGCGAAGAACACAAGGAGCAAGTCATAATCGTCGAGCTTAAGCAATGGCAAAAAGCACAGCTGACAGAAAAAGAGGCGATGGTGAGAACCCACTTCCAGCACGGAGCCACCGACACCGTTCACCCATCATATCAGGCGTGGTCCTATGCCGCACTCATAGAGAGCTACAACCGCACAGTGCAGGACGAGAACATCAGCCTGATACCATGCGCTTACCTCCACAACTACACCCCGGACGACGTGATCACAAACGCCTTTTATGACTTTCACATAAACAAGGCCCCTGTTTTTTTAAGACCCGACGCAGTAAAGCTGAGGAATTTCATCAAGAAGTGCGTGAAATATGGCGACGACAGGGACATAATGTACAAAATCGAGAACGGCAGGCTGAGACCATCCAAACAGCTGGCCGACAGCGTCGCCTCAATGATTGCCGGCAATCAGGAATTCATAATGATTGACGACCAGAAGGAGGTTTATGAAACTGCACTGCTGATGGCCCAAAGAGCGACACACGAAAAGAAGCAGGTTCTGATAGTAGAAGGAGGGCCGGGGACAGGCAAGAGCGTGGTAGCGATAAACCTGCTGACAGAACTGACAAAGAGAGGTCTGGTTGCAAAGTACGTCTCCAAAAACGCAGCCCCCAGAGCAGTGTACATAACCAAACTGACAGGCAAATTCAAGCGCACCAACATCGACAATATGTTCGGCGGAACCGGAAGCTACTGGGACTGCGACAAAAACACATTTGACGCACTGATTGTGGACGAAGCGCACAGGCTCAACCTCAAAAGCGGACTGTATCAGAATCAGGGAGAAAACCAGGTGCTCGAACTCATAAACGCATCAAAGTTCACCATCTTCTTTATAGACAACGACCAGAAAATCCACATAAAAGACATCGGAGACTCAACGCAGATAGCCAAATGGGCAGAGAGTGCAGGGGCAAATGTGCAAAAGCTGAAACTCGAATCACAGTTCCGCTGCAACGGTTCGGACGGCTACCTCTCCTGGCTCGACAACACACTTCAGTTACGCGAAACAGCCAACTTCAAACTGACACAAGACGATTTTGACTTCCGCATCTTTACCGACCCTAACGAACTCCACACGGCAATTACCGAGAAAAACCGCATCAACAACAAGTCCCGGATGGTTGCCGGATATTGCTGGGACTGGAAAAGCAAGCGAAACCCACTCGATTACGACATAACTATACCAGTTACGACACCTGGTTCCGACTTCAAAATGCGCTGGAACCTCACCAAAGACGGAAGCGCCTGGATAATCGCAGAAGAATCTGTGAACGAAATCGGCTGTATCCACACCTGCCAGGGACTTGAATTGGATTATGTGGGCGTGATTGTGGGAACAGATATCAGATATGAAAACGGCAAAGTAATCACCGATGTAAAACGGCGGTCGGGGATGGACCGATCCATTGCCGGCATCAAGACAATGCTCAAGGAAAACCCCGCAGAAGCAATCGCAATTGCCGACCGCATCATCAAAAACACATACCGCACCCTCATGACCCGCGGAATGAAAGGGTGTTATGTCTATTTCTGCGACAAAGAACTGGAGGCGCATTTTGCAAACCAACTGGCGCAGCCGATTCCGCTGGAACAACCGATTCCGCAGGTAAGGCAGGCAGATTCAAAAGGACCGCGTATTGAATCCGAAGTGAATGATAATGTGAAATATGTCGACTTCCTGCCACTTTATTCCATCAAGGCTGCCTGCGGAGCATTTGGCGAAGGCCAATATGACGAGGGAGAACTCGGCTGGTTAAAGGTAGAAGGTTTAGGAAAGCTAAACAGAAACATGTTCATAGTCCAAGCAAAGGGCAACTCCATGGAGCCCCGCATTCCGGACGGCAGCCTTTGTGTATTCCGCACAAATGTCGTAGGCTCCCGAAACAATAAAATCGTCCTAGTACAACACCGCGGCATCTTCGACTCCGACCACAACGGCAGCTACACCATCAAAACCTACACCAGCGAAAAATCCTACGATAAAGAGACCGGCGAATGGATGCACGAAAGAATAGTGCTGAAACCGCTGAATGCAGAATTTAAGGCTATAACGATTGTGGAAGATGATAATTTCTCGGTTATTGGGGAATTTATTGGAGTGGTGAGGGAGAAAGAATTATGAGAATTCTTATACAAGTTGTTAAGGGAGAAATAAGCAGTGCTTATTGTTTTTTTAGACTACTAATAAAAGGAAATAGTTTGTCAAAGTGCCATTTTAATCAGTTAAAATTAAGTTATGATATTTTGCCCAACCATATATGTATTCTTTAATTTCTTGAACACGTTCATTAATATTTGTTTTTGCATTTTTTATTCCAACTATAGAGCCAAGGCCAAGAATGTAATTGAATATGCCAATCGTGTCAAATTGAGATTGTCCGTTAGGGTCGTGAAATCCAGGGTTTAACCAATGACAATAAATTTTATAATCATGTTTAATAAAATATTCAATAGTTTTTTTTACATCTTCTCTGTATTGCATTGAGCATAATACAATTGATGGATTATTTTGAGTTATTATATCTCCAACATATGTTTCTCGTTCCTCTGGACTACCGCTTACTAAAAAAACTATCACATATTCTGACTTATTAAGGTACAATCTTCTTAATCCAGTACCAGTCTTTACAGTTCTGTTAAATAGTGTGTTCCATGTCCTAGATTTTCCTGAATTACTGTTTCCAATTACTGATATTAATAATTTTTCCATATATTATATCTTAAATGTATTTGTTGCTATACCCTTTTTATAATTTGGTTATCTTTTGATTAAATTTCGATATTCTTTAAGAGTAAATTCTTTAATGAAGTACTACAGTTTAGTCTTTAACTTCAAGTAAAAATGTCTCACTTATATTTTTCGCGTCCAAATCCCAAACAATATTACCCATTTTTTTGAAAAACGATTTTCAATTATTGTAATCTCTAAATCATGTTTTCTTTTTACAATGTTGTCATTTTGTCTGACCAATAATTTCTTGGGACTTAAATTTTGAAGAGGAGACTAATCCACGGTTAAACAGAGTCGAATTAAGAAATTTATTGTCTGGCAGTTAATCTGAATATTGGAACTTAGTTGCTATTATTACCGGTTAATATTGTTTTAAATTGTTTGTCATTAAATAAATCCAAAGATTTTAATCCTTTTTTTGCTTTTTGAACCATATTTTTATCAACTTTATTAGTTGAGTACAATTGTAACCAACGCCATTCACCACAATTAACCTCACCAAAATCATCAAAACCTATCCATTTCCCACGCATTCTTTTGTGACCACTTGATAAAACAAACTGAAAAGAGCCATGATAATTATGATGATTTAAAGTATTGATATATTGACCTGTAAAATATCTATCTAATGTAATTTTCCCCTCAAAAACCTCTGGATGTTCTTCTGCTATAATTGTTTCTCCATAAACTAAATTACTTTTTTGTTTAAATTTCACAATTTGTGTTTCTACCTTATCTGTCAATTTGCCATTGGTATCATTAAATGGGTAAATGTACTGTGTTAGCCATAGACCAGATATATTCCTAATTGATTTGCTAGAATATTTATCGTTAAATAATTTGATAAAAGAAGATTCCAATTTACGCTGAAGTATTGCAGCAAATAATACACTCAAAAGTGCACCAGTAAATAAAAAAATAATATTAAATAACATATTCATAAAAATGTTTTTAGTGCTAATTAGGGATATTTTTTTCCATGTCATAAAAATAAGCATAAAATCTGATTTGATGAACTTTACGATTGTACATATTTTAAAAATAATACTGTATTAAAAAAAATCAGATTCAACCATCATTGAGAGAGCACTAGATTGTTTTCTAGGGTTCTATCGGGTCTCTTAAAACTAAAAGTGTTTTCACAGGATAAAAGCAAAAACATTCTCCACAATTACATCCACAACCGAGCAGACATGTCCCTGTATTTCGGAGGTTGTTGGAGCTACGGAGTACCTCCTAAAGCTAAGGCACATACTTAAAGCATGGTAAAAGTGTTCCTGCTTTGCGCTCTTTAATGCCATTACAAAAGTATGTCCGCTGTATGGAAGTGTGCATATAAGCACCGGGCACTCTTGCCTTTCTCCGGAAGTGCGGTCAAATATATAAAGGGGATCTCCCGCAAAGTCTACCTGTAGCTCATAACATGGCGTGTGCTGATTATGATAGGAACTTTTCTTGTTGTCCAGATGTTGATTCAGATAATGCTTGAACGGAGTGTACTCATAACCTTCCGGATTTTCTTTCCGGTACTCTTCCCACAACAATAACTTAGTAACTCCGTTTTTGTTGAGCTCTTTTGCATAATCCGGAAGTCGCTCCGACAATAAATCATATGCTGGTGACCTCTTTTCGGAGGAAATACTACTGGTAATAAGAAGATTTGATGATCTCTCATCATCAAGGCCCAGGAGCTCGTCATAAGGAATTTTAACGGATTCAACCTTGTTGATGTATCCGGAAGCTACGTTCCTGCCCATCTTCAACTCAGCGCAAATTGATCGTTGAGAATGTCCACGTTCCAATAACTGAATTAGTCTTCGTAATCTTAACATACAAACTGTTTTGTTGGCCATAACTTCCTTTGTTTAAAATGATAAGCAAAGATATTTAAGGCTTTTTCGAAAACAGCCTGATATATGATTTTGTGGTACTGTTTGGTCCGCTACGGTGGTACCGTTTGCTCCGCTACAATGGTACTGTTTGGTGCGCTATATTCAATGTGTTTGCAATCTTACTTTTATACGATCAATTCATCTCTCAATATTTTTTTAAACTTAATCAAGAAGATTGATATTGAAAAAATGAATACTGAAAAAACGATCTTTAATATCAACGGATTATAAAGTTTTATTGTCTGAAAATAAATAGGTAACAATGCTCCAGAAATCATTATTATTAGCATAATATTAAATGAAAATCTTACAGACTTAGGCAAAACGGGCCTGTTTTCAAATAACAAATATCGTAAACGTTCAAAATAGAAAGAGTCAAAATCAGTTCCAATCCTTGAAAGTAATTTGTTTGTAAGAGTTGTATAATCAGAGTATTTTTCGTTACTAATTTTTTTAGCAAGATGTAATATCTCGTTTTGACTATCACTTCGGATTTCTTCAATATGAATAATCTTGTTAAGACTGCTGTATTTATTATCAAAAACATACCACAGATTATTTGCTATGTGATTTTCAGTCCAAACATTAATTATGTCAAATCTATAAGTATAATCAAAATCATAATTTGTATAAAGAAAAAGACCGTGTTCTGTTACATCTCCTCTTAAAGTACGAAGAGCAACAAACAAATTAGCAATCGACTCGTTAATTCTTGAATCATCAATATATTTCATTTTGAGATTATCTGTAACCGAGTCTTTTTGTAAATTTTGATTTTCTAAGATTTCATTCGTCAAATCAGCATAGTCATTATTCATAATTCTTTTTAATTCAGAGGGCCAAAACCCATCGTTATCTATAAGAATTTTTGCGATTCTTCTCAAATCTGAAACCTTATTTGATAATTTAACTATCTCCTCTTTTCTTCTAGAGTTTTCTTGTCGTTGGCTGAAAACCTTGGAAATTATAACAGTAAATGCAATAACAGAAAAAATAGCGGAAAATTGGAGTAGGTATGATGTAAACAAAACAAGATCATTTTCATACCACTTTGTCGGAAGTATAAATAAAATTAGCTCAAAAACTATTATAATCCAAAGAAGGTCTGTAAAGTTCTTTTTAATGAAGTTTTTCATTTTGATATTGACATCTTTAGTATGGTTGTCGATGATAATTTTAATAAGTAATGACCTATTGAGTGGCACGCTCCTACCAAACGTGATGAAGTTTGAGCGGGCAACAGTCCTTGTTATTTGCACTTTCCATGTCTTTACTTATACTAAATTTATGTGTTGGGTTTTATTCGTTAACTTAAATTTTGAATCTTCTCAAGCCACAAGGTAATAACCTAGCAACCAATTATTTATTATTGGTATTACTAATTATTTCTTTCATGTCTTCAACAAAACTTTGATATGTTTTCTTAATTTCCGCCTTTGTAACAGACTTGACAGCACGATTATTAAAAACAATGTCAATTAATTTATCTGGTATGTCGACCTCCAAAGAATCAACGATTCCAAAGAACCCGGTATGTTTATATTTTCTAATATATGGACATATCATTAATGGGTAATTGAAGCGAAATCCATAAAAAGTATTATCATACGCCATGGGCATTGTAAATTTCTTATCTAATTGAATATTTTTATATTTATCAACGCAAGGCATTAAACCTCTAGCATAATGAGATTGGTTCCAATATGTATGAAACCAGAATTCCCAATCTTGTATTAAGTCATTATCTTTTAATTTGGATAGAGTTACTTCTCTCTTTTTTTCACCATTATACAGATATGAGCCAAGTGTGACATATTTTAATTTTTTTAATGCCTTGAGACATAGAAACTCCACAAACTCGTTTCTATCATGACTTTGGATTATCAATTCTTTCCCATTAATTTCAAACTTTGGGGTTTTTTCAAACGAATTATCATTGAATTTAAATATAATTTTATCATAATTTGAAATAATTTCGCTAATAGTCTTTGTTTCGATGTTGTTTATGAACACATATTTTTTCCAATCAGAGTAGTCTTTTTCTTCAAATGATTCTGTCTTTCGTTGGTCAGAACAATAAAACTCTATAAACATACTTGCTTTAGGCTTTAAATCCATGTCTAAATTACCATATTCAGTCTTTAAAATCAATAATACAGATTCAATAATATCTTCACTTAACTTAGATTTATAAGTTGATTTTATTTCATTGCGATTTAAAGTGAGTATTTCTTTTGCATTGCCACCTAAAATATTCACAGTTAATGATAGAAATCTGAAACCGGTTATTGACTTTTCAACAAATTGATTTCTATAATATGTTCTGTCTTGATAGTCAGATGACGATATTGATAATTCAATATTTTTTTCTTCACAATAAAATTGAAATAAATTTTCTTTTTTAGGAATCAATTCGATAATATCTTGATTATCTATTTTCAAAGTTATCGGTATGTATGTTGCTCCAGAAAATTTATATATTTCATCAACAATTTTTGCAATATCAATGTCTAAAGAGTCATCCTTTACAAAATCATATGAATTCACAACACGTGATGCTGTATTTTGCTCACTATTAATTGACCAACTATTAGGATCTTTGTCCGATATTATCACAAATGTTAGGTCAGTACCTACTTTTTTTATTTCATCATTTAATGTTTGCAATAGCACAGCCCCATCATTTTTACCAGCAGGGTTAAATAATCTCGCTTTTAGGATAGCTTCTTTATTGAATTTTCTAGTTATCAATGTGACTTCATCTGTAAGAAGAAAAACGCTTTGAAAACCAATTCCAAAAGTTCCTGAAGGTTTCATCCATTCAGGCATTCTATCCAGTAGTTTCTTTTTTTCAAAATTTTTATTAGAACTTCCTGTTGTTGTCAAATATGATAAATCTTTTTTTGATAGTCCAATGCCATTATCTGAAATTGTTATATGCCATTCAATCTTACCCCCAATTACCTTCCCTTTTTTGACAGAAATGTCTATTTGATAATCTTTGCAATAATCAATAAAATCATCTTTTTTATTTTCAATTTTCTTTAATTCGTTCTCTGCGAATATTCTTAAGAATGTAGCATCGGTTGAATTCTGTAATAATTCACGAATACATTGATAAGGTTCTGAATATAAACCAGCCCCTTGCAATAATTCAATTGACTTGGATGGATCAATCTTAAAACTGGGGCGTAGTTTGCCATCAAAAGTATCATAATCTTTTAAATCGACAACAAGTTCTCCAAGTGTTGGCAAAAAACCTAAGGATGAATCCGGCACAATGTCGTTCCAACGTTTCATTTGGTTTGACATTTCATTGTCTAGAAGTTCAAACCACCTATTTGCTAAATCAGCTACTTCATACTTATCGCAAACAGCAGTAGCTTCTATTCTCTTATTATCAATTCTTATATGTTTAATAGATAAGTGTTTTTCTTTATGCTGTATAGAGTCTAAAGGAATCGTATTTAATGTTTGCAATAGAACCTCAGAAAATCTATTACTATCCATATCCAATAAATCACCCAACCTTAAAAGACAAGCTATATATCTAGGGTGACAATCATCAGAATCTATACCAACTTCAGAAAATGGTAACTTCATCACTTGTTCAAAAGACCGAGTATGGGATTGACAAATAGCAGCTAATACTTCGATAATTCTCTTTGGAATAGGGCTGCCAGGTAGATTCATAGAAATGTTTTTTACAATTGAATCATGTGATCTTTCAGAATGTTTTCTTCTTATGTATTCTGCCAAAATGAAACGCGAACTATCAAAGTTTTTAATGTTTAGTTCGTCGTTTTTAAAATAGACTTTCTTTTCTTTTATCTCGAGGCAGTTTGAATATTCATTCAATGGTGAACGTGTATCTTCTTGTAAAGACACGATAAAATCTATAAAATCGTCATTTTTAAAAATTTCCAATTTATCTACAGCAAAAACTGCCATACCTAAGTCATGATAATAAGCTGAACTAATCAATAGCCATAAATCTACAGCAGATAGCTTTTCTAAAGTGGATTTTCCAATAATCCTTGAAATGTTGTTAATTATAGTGTCTGAATGTGTTTGTTCATGAAGGCTATAATGAGGAAATATATGAGATATTACACTCAATAGCTGAGGGACATATTCTTTTGCTAATTGCCATTGCGTATGGAAAATTCGACTTCTTTTATTTTCTGTTTTTCGTAATAAAAGTTCTTCAATTTGACCAATCATGATATGCCGTTTAACTTAGTGTAAATTCCGTAATTTAACTCCGATTATTATTTTGGGTTCTTTATACCTAGGTTATCCTTTCTAAACTTACCCAGAACGTATAGTGTTGGACACATCGTTACCCTACAAATATAGTAAAAGTGAGTCAATCAACACTTGATAATCAATTATTTTTTAAGAGATAATATAATGATGTATAAAACATTATTGGACAATGTCGCCTTTTCTTTGGGTATTCTTTCAGGAAACATTCTTGCGAAATTGAAGATTTTCTTTTATGCCTATGTTTTTCATGCAAAGCGACCTTTAATTGTTTGCATAAAATTTCTCTGCATATTCAAAAAGCATTTATATTGCCGAATTATCTATTTTTATTGGTTCGCGAGATATTTTATATTATTGTTGTAGCCAACGTCCGAAATATCTGCATATGGGGATTTGCGGGCGTTGTCAAGCTCGCATAACGCCGATGTTTAAGCGGAAATCGGATGTTTGCCTACTACGGAAACCCCGATTGTTATTCTTTTTTTTATATATGTTATTGCTTATTTAATTATGTTTGTTTTTTAGGGTTGTTCTATCTATACCTTCAAGAATTACTTTATTAATATCAAATGCAAATTTTATATCACAAGGATTATCAGTCTTTTTATCAAAGAATAAAAGTGCTTTTGACAGAAAAGAATCAAGAGATTTATCCTCAATAATATCAGTAATTAAAATTATTCCATTTCTTTTTAATTCTGCCTTTCCAAGGTATTCAGGGTGTACTCCAAAATATCCGGTTAAAATGTATTCATCCTCAAATTCAATTATTATCTCTCTAATAGTATAAGCATTCATTAGATTTGAAAAATGTTCTGAAACAATTCCATTATTGTGAATAACCCTTATGAAGCCCTCACCATGATTTGTATAGACTTCATTTTCTTCAACCATATCTTTAGCACAACAAAAGTCTATGTCTCTTATCTGACCCAGTAGTTTTAATGCAATTGAAAGCTGATGCGGTATTTCTATTAAGAAGTTATGCAATAAAATACCATTCTTGTCAGCACCTCTCTTCGTTTTTGAATCGTTTACCCTGTTTTTAGAAAAATTCGTTCGAATCTTGACTATTTTTAATTTATGTGAACTTATAATATTTTCGATTGAGGATAATACTGGAGAACACAAATAGTTATAGTTTACTGTATATAACCCTGTTTTATCATTGAACCTACTTTCTATTCTCGACAAATCAACATAAGATGTAACAAGAGGCTTTTCAATTATTATATATCTAAATCTTTGATCCAAAGCAAAATCAATCCATTCAATATGACGATCCGAATTTGTACAAATATCAAGAATGGTATCTCTTTTATTGCAATTAATTAAATCGATACATTCAACAAAATTTATTTCACCTTTTTCTTTTATTCTTATATACGGGTCATACAACGATATTTTATTAATGTAATGTTTTTCATTCGAATAAACTTTTTTGTGAAGTTTACCGGCAATGCCAAAGCCAATTAGAAAAATATCGAACATCATTTTGTGGAATTTTGTGAAACTTCAATAGAATTAGATTCTGGATCAGCAAACGTAATAAAATCAATACATCCATCATCATTCAGGAATTTTTTGTACTCAATACTTTTAAGATCTAGTTTAGCTACTAACAAAGGCAAGTTTCTTACTGACAATGCAATATGAATTGAGCTTTCGATATTCTTTTCAGGCTTATAATCAATCAACTCTAAAATAAAACTTCCACTTTTCAAGAACAGTATTTGAAGATTATCATGACCTTTAAAATGCTTTGATATTTTGGAAAAAATTATTTCCATGTCAAATATTTCGCTATAAAATTTTGTCACAAGTCCCATGTCATCAACTTGGATACCTACATGATGAATTTCTATCTCATTCATAATTTGCTTAGCTTTATTTTTTTCTCAGTAATTATTTATTATATCGTATTTAATAATTGCTATTATCAAGCGACTTTAGTAATATATTATCCTCCCCCAATAAATTTCTACATCTTTTGACTACATTAGATCTATGCTCAACATGTTTTTCCCATCTTTTGCTTATTGCAATTAATTTGTCTCCTTCTTCAAAATTTTCTTGAAAATCATTATACGGCAATTTGTGACAGATATTAAGTTCGCCACTCTTACTTATTGAAATGAAAGAAAGTATGATATCTTCACCATTTCCTTTGGGCTCACAAATAATATCTTTAAATAGTACAGAAAACTGTAATGCCAGTAAGCAATTAGTCCTACTAGTTAACATGCAACGTGTCAAAACTATATGAACTCTACCATAAACATTTTTCATATTGTACTCTTCATTAATAACTCGCCCTTGGGTTCCATGACATAGCATTGGATTTAAATTCCATTGCTTATATAACTCATTTACTGTACCTTCTGGAACTATCAGATCATCATCACAATGCATTATACACTCATTGCTCGCTATACCTGCGGCAACGAATCTTGTGAATAGACCTATGTCTTTGGAACTTTCTATTACAATAACCTTATCACTATTTAAATTTGGCAATCTATATTTATAATTATTGTTGAATACAATAATCTCATCAATTATTTTGTAAGTTGAATATTGTCTTATATTATTAATTACATTTTCAACTCGCTCCCAACTAAGCATTATTAAACTTAACATAAAGCTTTAATTAATAATTATATACGTAATATTTTTCACTTCTATCATAAGAGATAATTGTTTCAACATCACCCACTATTGGCTTAATATAGCAATCTTTCACAGACTTAAAATTATCTGATTCTTGGCGCAAAATCTCTTTATATCGCTTCCTAATTTCAGAATAATATCCTGTTTCTTGACTTTGAGTCAAAGAATTTTCATGAACTCTTCTTAAATATAAATATTTTTCAACTTCAAAAAGGTTGAACCCCGAAAACTGATAGCGAATAAAAAAATCGGTATCTGCAAAACATATCCAGGGTTTGAAGGCTCCTAAAACTTGCCAAACCTTTTTTCTCATCATAAACTGCCCATCTGATCCTTTTTGTCTTTCTCCTGCAACAGATGTACAAGTCCCATCCTGCAACTTATTCACAATTGGTCTTTTTTGTATATCTGTGTATATACTCCATGTCCTTGTCAAATGTATATCATTTTCACTTTCTAAAACATGGATTTGATCGGCGAGATAATCATCTAACATTACATCGTCAGCATCGAATCGAGCAATTAAATCCCCTGTGGCATAATTCATTAAAGTATTAAATGTTATATAAGTACCATAATTTTTAGCCATTTTTATTAAACAAAAATTTTTGTAACGAAATTTGAGAACTTCATTCCAAGTATTTTCACATCCATCGATACCAACAATAACTTCTAAGCAATAATTTGAGGGAATTTTTTGTATTTGAATAGATTCAAATACGTCCTTAATAAATTCTGCTGAATTATAAGCTGAAATCAACACGGAAATTTTTTTCATATGTTACCTAATTCTGTTAATATATGATATACAAATGTTTTCATTAATAATCAGATTTAATTACCTATAAGTGTTTTTTGACACACTTATAGCCATTCGAAAATATCCTTTTTGCTTTTACGCCATTTGATTCCGCTCTCTATTTCTTTATTTTTACAGTAACGGCAGAACGGAATTGGCTTAACAAGAAATTTATAAATTTCTTCAATACTATTCACCTTATATATATCTATATAATCGTCTTCACTTACTTCAAGATTTTTTCCAAAATATATATTAAAATATTTTATGTATGGTGGAATAACACAAGTCCACAATTTGCCATCCCTAAGTTGAATACACTTATTCGGACGATGACACCTATAAAAAGTATCTTCAACATTTTGTTCTCCGTTTAAATCAAGTGGGATTTTTGTTTGAGTCTTATCATTTGCATTGCCACGATATTCTATACAAATTCCAAGCCTCTTAGCAATAATATTAATACCATTATAATCAAGATTTACTGGGTAGCAAGTAATAACAACCCCAACATTATTCACTCTCAATGCTTCCCAAAAAGGCACATCCATTTTATTGATTAACAAAGCATTCGTTAGAATGTTAATATTTCCAACAGGAAATGCATCTCGCGTTATCTTGCATATACTAGATATTTCTGGGTGCAAAAGGGGTTCTCCGCCCATAAGAAAAATTTTATCTATAATACCATCGGAAAGTTCCGAAAGTCGCTGACAATCCTGCCGATAACTGTCAAGTGACAAAAACCATTCAGGAGCAAGCGGAGAAAAATGAAAGCATCCAAAGCAATCTAAATTACAGTGGTCTGTCAAATGTACTTCAAATCTAAGATTCTTTCTTGGAATAAATTGCGTATCACGCAAAGAATTTATGCTTGCTACATCCATTCATTTATCTCCTTTCTACTTTTGTGCCACTTATGACCAAATGAACGATGTTTAACATTACAATAACGGCAAAACGGAATAGGTTTTGCCAAAAACTCCAAAATTTCAATTGCGGTTGCCTTAGTATGTATGTCTATAGAGTCTTTTGCATCTTCTAATAAATGTATATTAAATTTCTTATTAAAATGCTTTGCATGAGGGATGATTGTGCAGGTATACATTTTCCCGTGATGTAATTCTCGACAATGATTGGCATGAAAACAATTCATGAAATTATCAACAATATCCTGTTCGCCATTCGTATCAAAAGGAAAATGATGATTGGTTTTTAAAGTATCCTCTGTATCACCATAAAAATAGAATTGTACATTCTCACTTTTTGCTTTATTAATTATTCCTTCCCAGTCTATAATTATTGGATATTTTGTTGCAACTATTTCTATTGCGTTTTCCGAACATGTTTTCCAAAAGTAATCGTCTTGATTCATAAGCAAAATTGCATTTGTGGTAAATTCAATTTTAGTGCATGGGAAATAGCTTCTCGCCAATTTAGCAAAATCCTCTTTATTCGGGTGTAAAAGCGGTTCTCCTCCCATAAGTTTTATTCGACCAACAAGATTTCCAAAGAGTTCAGAGAGTTGTTTAATATCTTTCTCAAACTCAGAAATCTTCAAGAATGTTTTTTTTGCAAGCGGTGAAAAATGGTCACACCCCCAACAGTTGAGATTACAATGCTCACATAACGAAATGACAACTGTTTTAAGTATTGTATGCGGTATCGTTTTTAAAGGATTCGCTTCATTTGAAAATTTTTCACACACCATATTGATAAAAATAAATAGGAATTTATAGTTATATTGTTGTATTAATGTTTTTGGGTAATCATTTATTTGTGTATGGTAATTATTACGAACAGCATTTGTCTTTTAGACAATAATTAGGAATGTTGTTTTTAGATAATATGGAGACTATAATGGGTGATATCCTCAACCCCCCATTAGAATTTAATGCTAAAGTAAGTAACGAAATTACTTTCATAATTTGATTTTTTAAGTTCGCTAATATTTCTTGAAATGTCACAGGCTTAATTTATTTTTCAAAAACTTTTTGTGTTGATTTTGAACATATTTAACAACAAACTTATCTTGAATTCGATCACGTAAAATAAAACCAATCAAAAATCCAATTATCATAAATATACCTCTAATAAAATATGGTTTTTGTTTTGAATATTGACCGGACTCGTATAGCATAAAAAGAAACAAAGACCCCATATAATAGCTTCCCCTGCCATTTTCAATAGATGAGACTATTTTTCCAGAAGCGTTACCTTGCTCTCTATTATTGCAAGCAATAATATCAGTAAATCGCTCAACTTTCCAACCATTAATCTTAGCTTTAATTTGATCAATACCATCCCATCCTTTTTTTCTAACTAATCCATTTATGGATTTAAAACATTCATTACGGTATATACGAAACGCACCTCGTACAAATTCTTTTGGTAATTTTCTATCAACTTCAATTCTTCCATTTCTTTCTATTATTAATTCGGGACCACAAATACCAAAATCTGGATTCTCAACCATTCTTTTGATTAATAGATTAACTATATCTTTTTGGAAAGTAATGTCTGCATCAACTTTAATTAAAAAGTCATATTGTAATGATTTTGAATCTTCATATGCTTGCATTATAGCATCCACAACTGCCCTTCCTCTCTTCCTATGAGTTTTCCCCCCCATTGATATTAACTTGCACCATGTTACTTGTTGAACAAAATGCTCAATTATTTTCTTTGAGGTATCTTCTGACCCATCATCAACCAAATACCACATTAAAGGCTTGCAGGTTGAATTCTGAAAACTTGAAATTAAATTAGGAAGATAGTTATCCTCATCCTTGATAGGTGTGATTGCAATGTACTTTACCATTAGCCTACCATTTAACAATTAAAAAAGGTTCAGAACTTCTATTAAAATTCAAAGAATACAAGGTTTTTATAAAATCGTCACTTTCATAAAATTTAATCCATGAGTTTGAAACATAAACACAACTTTTTACCCATAAGCATATTTCATCAAACGTGTTTTGTCTAATTTCAACTGAAAAATCATTTAGTTCATGGAGGCCAATTATACATATTCCTTTCCTATGAATTGCATATAAATCGATTTGAAATTTTGCCCGGGGGCTTCCTAAAATTCCAATAAATGTGTTTGGTTTTGAGTATTTGACAATGAAATTTAAAGATTCCTGAGTTCCTGTACAATCTATAATTAATCTACTTAATTTATTTTCTTTCCACTCACAAACTTGAATATTTAAATCGGCAAGTAAGGATTGGACTCTATTATAGCCTTTTGTTAGTATTTTCACTTTATAGTTTCGTCTTATAAACTCTAAAGCAGCTCCAATTGCAACTGCTCCACTTCCGATAATCGTTACTTCATCGTTCGTTTGATTTTTAAGTATTGTATTTGATAAAGAATATGCAGCAATTAACTGAAATCTTGAAACGCACACTTCTTTTATATCTAATGAAGCATTTACAATTAAATTTTCGGGATTTGTTTTTTTAAAAAATGCACCATGAGGTGTCGCAGAAATAATAAATTTGTCATCATATCCTATGGACATGTATCCAGCATGGAACATATTGCTTTTTTGTTGCAATTGCCAATACTCAGTTCCATAACTAATAAAGCTATAAACTGGTTTGATCCATTTATCAAATTCATTAGAATTATTTTTTAATGTTTTTTTATATACGACCTCGCCGTTATCGTAATCATAATATGTTCCATAAAAATTATTCATAATTATAATAAAGATTATAATATATGTCATAAATGGTTGATTGCTTGATGATCTCATTAACTCGATCTAAATAAATACCACCTTTAAGAGATTTATATGAACTGGCTAATTCAGATGCTGCAATTAAAATACCTGATTTAAAAATATCATTTGCACGGTTTGGAATTGCCTCAGATTTAAATAAGTTTATTGATTGTCCATCTCCTAATTGAATAAAATATTTGTTGGAATTTATACGATGAATATACCCTGTTTCTGGAAGCCATTCAGATGAATAATAATTAAGATGAGAATTTCTAATTGCTTCTAAATCTTTTGTTGCTATTCCTGTAACATAGGTGCCACTATTTAACAATTCGAAATCTTCAAATTGCATTGAAACTTCACCAGAGCACCCAACAATTAGGAACGGTTTCATAGATATAATCCCAGGGGAGGCACTTTTAAAGGTCCTATATCCATTTTCAGCAGCGTTAATAAGTGTCAACATATCAACATCTACCACACCGACATTTGCACCAATATTTCTAAATATTTTTGCGATATGTTTCCCTGAAGTTCCATAGCCCAAAATAAGGACAGGTCTTCCAATTATTTTTTCACCTGGTATTAGTTCTCTTATTCTTTTAACACAAGACTCAGCTATTTCAGGATATGTTATTATTTCCTTTAAGTCTGACATTCCAAAATCATAGATTGGAATATCAATTCTCGCTAATTTCTTCAATTTACGTATTCCTACAATTGTAACCTCTATTGCACAATCAAAATATAATTGATTTTCTTTGAAATAATTTGCAATTATTCCGCCATCGTCTATTAGCATTATTTTTTTGTTGTGATAACGTGCGTCATTAATAAACAGCTTCAATTTTTCAACGACATTATTGACTATTTCTTTTGAAGTATCAGAATTATCAAGTAAATTCGGAAGAGTTTCAACATCATAGTAACCCTGTTCTCTAAAATAAGCAGCTATTCTTTCGCATTTAACAGTCTTATCACCTTTAGCAAGGGCAAAAATCCAATTAGGACTTACTCCAAGTTTCTCAAAACTATTAAGAAGCGGAATATTTTCTTCAAGAAAATGATCTCTCCAAATGAGGGCAAACTCTATTAAATTAGAGTTCTTTAATATTTGAGAAAATTTATTAATTATTGGCATTGAGTTAAGTATCTCCGAAAATTCAATGGGTGAAAAACTAATTAGAAAGTTCTCTAACTTCTTAAATCTTTGTAATTCTTTATTATAAAGATCTTTATCATTAAAGATGAATGTTACCTTGTAACAGTATATTCTTGTTAAAGGAACTTGCAAAATATCTGTACCTTTCTCTTTATTTAAAGTAATGTAGGCTGAAAGTAACTCACCATAAATTGTAATTTCATTGATATTTTCAGAAGTAGAAAATATTTTATCAATTGACTCAATAAAAGCATTAAGTGCAATTTTAACCGATTTGATATCTTTATAAGTAAAAAATTCTTTAATAGAAGTTTCCTGCATAGTATATTTTTGAGTAACTTAAATTTTTGAAAAGTGTCGTTTGCTCTGAAATAAGAAATGACTTGCGTCTAAATTTTTGTTAATTTAAAGAACCCTACACTTAATTTACTACAAAAATAGTTTCCTTCAAGCCTAATTGTTCCATTTTCCTCTATTATTCTAATTTCACAGCATCCTTCTCCATACAAGTTGCGATCAATCTTAGGACGAACAGGTTTTACCGTGTAGATATATTTTATAAATCTGTTTTTATCATTATCAATATAAAATGTTGCCGAGCTAACATTAGAAATAGTATAAGGATATTTAAATACAATATCCATTTTCCTCCAAGTTTGAGATATTGTAACAATTAACTTCTTGTCCCCTTTCCATTTACCATTCAGGTTTGGAAAATTCACAAACAAACTAAAAGGTTTAATTTTCCACAACCATTTATCAAACGATAATACTAAAAGACCATATATCAAAAAAGCAGATGGTGCAATAACTTTGTTTATAAAAGTCAAATCCAATATAAACAAGGATGAAGAAATAGAAATGCTAATTGTTGCTATCCAAAAATGTATTTTTTCTCTTTGATCATCAGTTGTAGAATAGTTAATCATAAGTTGTGAAATTTTAGAAGTTACATAATCTATTTGTCCTGTCTATATGATTTTTTATACCTTAAAGCTTTAAAAAACCTCTTAAATGTCAGTGTTACTCTTTTATATAATCACATTTATTGAACATATCTCAAAAAATGAGCATATTAGTCAATGCATATTGAATAATATCCCATTTCACAATGCTCAAAAACATATTCCAAGATAACAGAAGTGGTATTAACCCAACATCACGAATCAATTGCCCTATAAAGATATAATATTTAGATACTTTACACAAATATTATCAATAAAGTGAAATAATTTTCTATGGAAATATGTTTTATTGATTAAAACTCAAATGTGGTATCAGCCAGAAGTGTAGCTATATAACAAAAAACCACCTTTCGAGAAGGTGGCCTTTGTGCATTTTTGCTCTATATGTCATGGAATAAATTTCTGCAGCCTAGCTCTATTTATACAGCACAAACCTCCCTGCATCGTCGTCTGCCGTCTGGAGGTGGGCGGTGAGTTGATTGTTGTTGATTGTTGCTTGCACATCCAGAAGGTAGCCTCGTTTGTTCTTGTAGGTGAAGGTGAGGCGGTTGCCCAGCAGGCTGATGTGCGAGATTGGGTAGGCGGACTCTCCTTTGTTAAATATGATTTCGCCCGATACGGCATTTTTGTTTGTCAGCAGGCGGATTTCAATCTCCAGATCATCTTTGGTTAGGGCGGGCTTGGTTTTCCACATTCCGGCAAAATATTGATTTGTAGATAATTCTGCTTTGTCGGCATTGCAGGCTAGTCGGTCGGCAAACTCATCGAGCGTTAAGCCTCCTGATGTGAACATCTCTTTGGGGAGCAACGGAATCAGTTTTGTTGTAAGAAAGCTTTTCATCGCCGGGTTGGTATACGGCTGGAACCTGTCGAGGACGTCTCCACCTTTTGGGGTGTCTATGTCCTGAATTAAGATGGGAGTGTTGTTGGAGAAATCAAGAGAGTTCATCGAGAAGCTTTTGATTGCGGGGTTGAGTCTGGTCTTGAAATACACATTCTTTCTTGTTGCATCAAAAATTATTGACCATTCAGGTTCGTCATAAACTGTAATGTTCTTTAGCATTTCGATGCCATAGTCAACAGCGTTGAGGGAAGGGTCATAATCGCGCAACATAACAGCTGTCTTTACAAAGCGTGGAACAAAAGGGTTGTTCATCTCAACGTCGTACAAGCCGCCAAAACCTTTGTAGTATCGCAGGACCTCCATTTCGCGGTCGTATGGTGTGTTGAAAAGCCCCGCAACGGGCATCTCCCTCCCGCGGTTCACCTTCACTTTCCCGCCAATAAACGCAAGTGAGGCGCAATCTCCCGACGCATCGCTTATAAAGTAGTGCCAGGTCCAGCCGTCAATCTGAAATGCCGACGCACTGCTGATTGCCTCGTCCAGTGTCAGGCAGTTGTCCAGCACAAACTGCATCCAATTTGCGTGCATCAGCCTGGGCAGACTGTCGTTTTGCGGGTAATCTGCCTCCTCGTTCATCTCCCAGATATACAGACCGACCTCATTCATGCCTCCGTCCGGCAGATCCCGCCCAATGTTGTTGAACGAAACCGACCCATAGCGCGATATCCAGCTGTAACCCGACGGATTTTTGCCCTCTTTGGTGCTCAGCTCGCTAAATGTGCGCCCATTCTTAAAAACGCCCCGCTTGTTAATAAATATCATTCCCGGAACGCCAATGTCCCCCTCGTTGAGGTTGTGTCCGTATATGAGCTCGTTCCCCTTCTGTAGCTTGAAGGTAGAGCAGGCCATAAGGTTGCCCGTTGGGTAAATCACGGACGCACTGCCGACGAATATCGCAGCAATGCAAAATAATAGATTGTTTTTCATGTTTTGTTTTTCTTGTTGATAGTTAGACAAGAAAATCAGCGGAAAAGTTGCAGGGCGAATATGCCTTATTTAATTTAAACCCATCGAATTCGATGGGTTTAAAATTGATATCAAAATTATTTATACAAAACAGACCTTCCTGCATCCTCCTATGTCAGCAGAAGGTGGGCAGGCAGCAATCATATTCTCGATAATATTATAATTCCATTTTACGAATGTGTCTTTGAACTGCTCTTTCCACTTTGTCAAAATCGGGCAAATCCTTTATTTGATCATTCATCGATGTTTGCCATCTCCCTTTGTATGAAGCAAGACGCTGCCCTAATTTTTCATGGAATTGTAATGGGTTTAATCCTTTTCTCTCACATTTTGCCTTAAATTCCCGAGTGTAAAATTCGATTTTCATTCCATGAATTTCGAGTAAATACCAAATATCGTAAAAATCACGAGCCTGCATACGCTGCATCACCGAACGTAATTTTTCAACTAAAACTTCCTCCAAAGGATAGCATAGTAGTTTGTGTTCTTCCTGATCGGTATAATTTAGAATAATATTTTGCAATACGGGCTCAAATTCAAGTTTTTCACTTCTCGAAATATCTACTTTAACGCGTTTATTGTTTCCTTGTCCACCTAAAGGCCCTATATAACTGATATAAAAATTTATGCCACCATCTTCATGTTCATTATTGTCAATAATTTCTAAGGGTATATTGGCCTCTTCACGGATATATTCAAATATCTCTTCAAACCATAGAAAAATCTGGTCATTTGTAACCTCATCGTTTAATAAGGTGAAATCAAGATCTTCCGAAAAGCGATAATCTTTAAAATAAGCCTTTTTCAAAACAGTTCCTCCCTTAAACACAAGTGCTTTTGCCAAATTTTCATGCACTGCAACTCCTTGAAGAATCCATGAAAGGATATAGTCTTTTTCAATTTGTTGGTCACGCACAACAACTGCCCTTGCTTTATTTTGTATTTCGCTTGGTTTAATCATGTGTAAATGGCCGATTTAATAGTTTCGATATCTATATTCTGCATAATACTCCATTTGCTTAACAGCTTTCCATTCTTTGGCAATTCCGTATCGAGAACAACATACGATGCTGTTTTTATGTTTTGCAGGTCTTTTGTGATTGGTTGATTTATTTCCAATGCATCCAATAAAAAGCCAAGTCTTTTAATTACCGCCTGAGAATTAAACTGTCGTGCATAACCAAGTAACTTGTCAAACTGTATTTTATCCTTTGAGATGTAGAGTGCTCTTGCAATTTCGACAATACCACCGGCATAGTTGGGTTTAAAAAGGCAGTCGATAAAAGTTTTTTCCAAATCAGAACATTTCACCTTATGAAAGCTGTCAATCCATATTTTTTTTACGCCAAAAAAGTGATCTGGATTATGGTAGATGAACTGAAAAGGAACTTCTTTTATAATAATTGTAGATGGTCTAATTTGTTTGCTAACAACAATTTGTTGCTTTAATGAAGGTTGAGTTATTAGATTGTGTATTTGAAGTGCAGAGTAATACCCAATGTAATGTTCTTCTCCGTTAACAAGGCTTTCTGTCAGCAAATGCCAGTCAGGCATAAAACTTTCGGGGTCTTTCTCATAGGGTATGATATAATAAACACCATCTTTTATTCTCATCAACAAACCTCGCTTTGTCATGTCGCTCAAGAGCTGATTTACAGTTGCTTTTGATGATTGAGGAAGAACATCAAATGCATCTGAACTTTTAAAACAAGGTTTATCAATCCCATTAAAATGGGATAAAAGTTCATTGGATTGAGTTGAGATATTTTTATGTCTCATAGTTCTAATATCAGTTACAAGCTTATTACAATGATACGAATAATAATTTATTAAATGCCATAATTTTTAATAATCTTTTTCAACATAGATGGGATGTATGTAAAGTTGCTGTTATTTCTAACGCGCCTGGAGGGCTTATTATTTTTTATTTAGAAATCTTCTCTCTAAATTTCAACCGCTAGCAGATCTTTGCCCAACATGTGCAACCCTTCAACAATTTTGTCCGCTTGTTTTTGACGTGGCTTCGATAAGCCCAGTCCATATCGGCTTAGCTGTTTTTCATTAATGCCGGTAAGTCTGGACAGAGCGGCTTTGCTGATTATTTTGTCGTAGCAATACAGCAGACTTTCGACATCAAATTTGTAGACGAGTTCGAACTTGCCATTAAAAACTTTAGGATAAGATTCGCCATCTGCCTTTGCGCAATCTATATAAAAGGCAATGCTGTCTTCAATTTCTTTCCGGATATCTGCAAAGCTGCCGGTAACAGCCACAACCCAACCAGGCAATATATCTATAGCAGCCGAATATCCAACAGGAGTTTTACCAATTTTTACTTCTATTTGTTTCATATTCAGCAGCAATAATAGAAAACATTTTATTACTAACCAAAAATATACACTAAAAAATAGTAGTGAAACGACTACTAATATTAATTTATTAAAGGTTCCAATTTGGCACCCTAGAAACCAGCAGCGCGAACAGGGATCTGCCAGTTAAAATCACAAGTAGCAGCAAATCAGCAGATTGTGAAAAGATTTTCTAGAGAAGTTGGAGAAAATGTATTTTTAACAATCAGAAAATGAACAAGATGTAAAAACAACTGGCAGTTCAAATCTTCTGTGTAACTTGTTAATCGTTCCTCTGTAAAATTTTTATAAGCTTTTCCTGCCTTAAATCCAATGTTCTTATTATCTTTGCATTACATATGTTGGGTGAGTGTTGGTTTTTTGTTTAACACTTTAAGAATAAGTATTATATCCGACAGATGCTTCTTTTATTTTAGAATCTCAGGTGATAATTTATTTAGTTAAATATTTAACGCATCAGTAGTAATTTATATTGATAAAATTTTAATTCAATTAGTGTGATGAAAAGAAAATATTATTTATTGCCGATTATATTTCTTCTTATTGCCGGATGTTCAAAGGAACTAATTCCAGAAATAAATCTTAGCCTTTCTTCCGGTGTGTTAACTTCAGATTATCTGGCTGGCAGTAAGACGCTTACTTTTACTACCAATACAAAATGGAGTGTTTCAGTCATAGATATAAAAGGGAGCTCGTGGGTAACAGTCAGTCCTATGAATGGAGAAAAGGGCAACATCACTCTGACTTTTAAAGCACTGATCAACTCAGAGAATCTAGAGAGAGAGTCCTCGGTTACAATTAATGCAGGAACCGCAACAAAATCATTCAGGATAATTCAAGATGCAGCACCAGCAACAATATCCATAGATAAAAAGGAGCAGAATGTAGAAGTCCCGTCGGGAAACTTCAGCATAGCCGTAACTACCAACTCGGCACCGTGGTCATCATCTGGTGTCCCGACTTGGGTTACCCTATCTCCAAGCAGCAGTTCTTCAAGTGGGAGTGTAAGCATTGCATATCAGGAAAACAAGCTGGCCTTAAGTCGGGAAGCCAGCATAGTTTTTACTGTGGGGTCAGCATCTCAGACGTTGAAGGTTACCCAGACAAAAGCAGCTCCAACTATTTCTGTTGACAAGAGTGAAGTGATGCATGATGCATTATCTGGGTCGGTAAATCTTTCAGTTGAAACTAACTCTGCACCATGGTCAACTTCTGGTGTGCCAAGTTGGATAACTCTTACACTTGCAAGTGGCAATTCAAGCGCATCTGTAAAGGTAGATATTCAGGAAAACAAACAAAATACTGCCAGAGAGGCATCAATTGTCTTCACTGCTGGAACCGCGACTCATACAGTAAAGATTTCACAGTCAAGGGCTGACGGTTATATTGACGGAGGAAATTTTTAAAGTGAATAAATATGAAAAAGATACTATCATTTTTATTTCCAATATTTTTCATCGCCGGTTGTACAATTGAAAACTCTATGAATGAGGCTCAGGATACCAATACAATTGCCTTATTCGGAGTGATTGTCAGTCCAGACAGCACTCTTACCCGTACCACTTTGGGTGAAAATGGATTGTCCACTGTCTGGAATACCGATGATTCAATAGGTGTATTCAGTGCCAGTACAAGCAACTCAAAATTCACAATATCTACTGGAGGTGGAACACTCGCAGCGTATTTTAAAGGGACCATTGAGGGGGCTCCACTCTACGTCTATTATCCGTACAGAAAAACTGCAGGGAGCTCAGCTTCATCCATCGCAGGAATACTTTCCAGAGAGCAGGTTCAGAATGGGACCGATCCAAACATAGCTCATATGGACATCAAAGTAAGCGCAGATATTCGAGGCAACTCGTCAGAGGGGTACCGGATATATTTTCGACCTGTGGTTTCAATGATTTCAATGATAATCGATCCGACAGGAACATCATTAGTGGGTGATGACTTGCTGAATGTCTATTTTACCGTTAAAGGAAAGAAGCTTACGGGGAATTTCACTATAGACCTAACCAATAAAACGGCCTCTCCGGTTTTTGAAGATTCCTCTTACTCGTATGTAAACATTACATTATCAAACAAGCCAAAATTTGTTTCAGGCAGTACAATAAAATGCTGGATGTTTGTCAATGCAGATATAAAAAAAGGAGATATAGCAGAAGTAGAGATTACTACCTCTAAACATATAGCTACAGTAAGCCTGACATCTACAAAAGATATGGTAGCAGGGTACAACTATTCAATGCCTCTCAACCTACTGACAATGTCAGGGAATATTGACATCAAGGATCTACCTCCCTTTTACAACAATGACGCTTTTGGGGTATACTCAGGACAAAGCGACACAGTCATAGCATACAGGCAGTTCGTTGACCAGTGGGCTCTAAAATCATTTGAAACAAGCTATTCATTCAGAATTCAAAATAAAGCAGAGAATAAATTGCTTGATATATCCTCATTACCACTAACTTTTACTGTTGGAGAGTCTTTTGATATTTCAGTTTTTTCATATGGTATTAAGAATTTTGAATCCGCTTTGATTAGGGTTAAGGTTGTAAGGACAGATGGAAATAAAGCCTGGCTTTATGATAAAATAAATGCTAAGGGATATGTAATTTATCACTATTAGTAATTTATAAATAAAATATTGTTTTATGAAAAGTCTAATTAAAATCCAGGTTTTATTTATAACGCTGATTGTTTTGCTAATCAACACACCATCATTTGCTATTCCCGCATATCCATTTCCAGTAAAAGTAACCCAGCCGGATGGTTCCGTAATAACAATCAGAATATATGGGGATGAGTTTCTTAACTGGATAACATGTGGAAACCGCTTCGTAGAGAAAGGGGAGGATGGATACTATTATTACTCACAATACAGTGCTGATGGGAAAAAAAACATTTCCAAAGTAAGAGTTAGCAATACTCAGTACGTGATGTCCCTGTCGCCCGATGTTTTTCCTCCAGCAACAGCCTTTGAGAGAGCAAAAATTAAGAGGAAGGAAGTCTACAGAAATTTTTCAAATAGATCAATATTTACAAGCTCTTTTCAAAAGAAGGTTGACAGGATTCAGGATGCAAGTAAATCTCTTTCGATAGGGAATAAGAAATCTTTGGTTATACTAGTTCAGTTCAGTAACAGTACATTCGCCTCACAAACTGCAAGGTCAAATTTTGACAACATGTTAAATCTGAATGGATATAGCGCAAACTCCGCAACCGGTTCTGTCTGGAACTATTTCAACGATAATTCCAGGGGGGTATTCAATCCTGACTTCGACGTCATAGGTCCAGTCACTTTATCAAAATCATCAAGCTATTATGGATCTAACGACGAAAACGGAGATGATATGTATCCAAGAGAAATGGTTGCAGAGGCTATCAGACTTGCTGACATATCGCTAAATGTCGACTTCTCTCAATATGACCAGGATGGTAACGGAACAATCGACAATATTTTTGTCTTTTATACAGGATACAGCGAAAGCTCAGGTGGTGGCTCTAGCACAATCTGGCCACATTCATGGAGTATATCAAATATGAACGTGGTAGTGGATGGAGTCAGGGCAGGAAGTTATGCTTGCGCTTCTGAACTCAAGGGAATCAGCGGCAGCCTGATGGATGGAATAGGCACCTTCTGTCATGAATATGGTCACGTTATAGGGCTACCTGATTTTTATGACACAGATTATAGTGAAAATGGTCAGGGACAAGGATTAGGAGAATTCTCGCTGATGGATTTAGGAAACTACAATAACTCGAAAAATACCCCACCTAGCATCACTGCTATTGAAAGATACTTATTGGGGTGGATGGACTTTCCTGCCAGACTTATATCATCTGGAACATATGTTCTTCAAGCGGTAAGCAGCAATGTGGCCTATTACACACCTACCGGCAACGAAGGCGAGTTCTTTCTCTATGAATTCAGACCCAAATTAGGGTGGGACTCTTATATACCTGCCTCAGGAATGCTAATATATCATATCGATCAGTCTGATAATGATGTACACGGAAATAGTGCAAAAGATCTGTGGAACTACACCAATAGCATCAATGCATATGCAGACCATCAATGCTGCGACTTAGTTGAGGCAGTTTACCCCGAAAGCGCAATAACTGATTCTAGGCAAATTCCATTTCCAGGATCCACATCAAAAAGGTCATTTACAGCTACTACCAGCCCAGCCGCAAAAGAGTGGAGCGGCTACAGTACAGGATATGACATAACAGGTATAACTGAAAGCTCAAATAGTGTTTCATTCAATCTTAGTATAGATAAATCAGTTCAAATTTCAGGAAAAGTTATTGATTCCGAGGGGAGGCCTCTACAAGGTGCTAGTGTTAAGCTGACAAGGCTTTCTAGCAGTTTGGTGTCAAATACAAGAAATCTTGCTCCGGGCATTTCAATTTTAACATCTCCAATGAAAATCACGGCTGAAACCACCATAGTGACTACTAATGCAGCCGGACAATATTCATTCTCCAAGGATCCAGGTGGAAATTTTAGAATAGAGGTTTCAAAACTCGGATATAATGAATCATATAAGGAATTCAGCACATCAAGCAAGGTGACGACTCTGAATTTTACACTTTATACAGTATTGGAGAATTCAAGGGTAAGCTTGAAAAAGCATGGTTCATATAGTGGTGGTGTTGGTTATGGAACACCTGGAAGAACGATATACGGTGCTGTAGGATTTTCATCTGCAGAGCTAGTAAATTATACAGGATGGGCTGTTAAATCGTTATCTTTTATAGTAAGAGGAAATTCTGCCACACAAATTGGAGTATTCATAATACTTGGAAATGAATGTGTACTATCGAGGGTTGTTTCCCAACCATTATTTGAAACTATGATGACTATAGATGTCAGTGACGCAGGAATAGTTCTCCCTGCCAACAAAACTGTAAAATTCGGTTATTATGTAATAGGCTCAAATAGTGGATATCCATTAGCTACAGATGGGGGTCCTCTTGTGCCGTTGGGTGTCTATGCATCAGCAACAATGGAATCTCTGGCCCCAATCGATCTTGATTGCAACATAATCGTCTCCGCAAAAATCCTCAACGAGGACAACCTTTTTTTCAATCTTGGTTATAATGTGATATCATCTCCCAAAACAAAGTATATCATTGGAGAATCCTTTACTCTCAAGTTGGAAACAGGAGAGAATCGCACAAACAATCCCGCACCAGATTCAATCAAATGGTTTTTTGACAATGCAGAGAAGAGCGACGGAGAAGTCATCACTCTTACCAAAGGCTCTCATACAGTAAAGGCTATATTGTATTTTGGTGATAAGACAGAAACGATTGTACAAGAGATACAGGTCATTTAACCATCCACTGTACAAATCGCCCTGAGTATATACCCCGTAACCAGATCTAGCTGCGAAACTCTGTCGGTTCCAAGATAGTTGCCGGCGTTTAATTCTATGATCAGGTTGAGGTCGGGGATTATGAACATGAATTGGCCGCCCCAGCCGGCGGCGTAGAAGCACTTGCGGGGTACGCCTTTAACAGTAAAACTTGTTGTCCACCACTGGTAGCTGTAAAGGGAGTTTGGCAGATAATTTCCGGTTGAGGTAACTTGGGTCTGTTGCGTCAGGGCGATCCAGGCGGGTGTTATTATTTGCTTGCCTTCCCACTGGCCGGCGTTCAGGAACAACAGGCCGATTTTTGTGAGCTCGCGGGCTTTTAAGTAAAGTCCGCCGGACGCAAATATGAGGCCTGAACTTGTGGCTGACCATGCTCCGCCTTCCGACCTCAGAGGATCGAACAGTTTGGCATTTGCATAGTCAAGGAACTTCATGCCTGTCACTTTCTCCAAAATGGCGGCCAATAAAAGTCCGCTTCCGCTGGAATAGTGAAAGCGTGTTCCCGGGGCTGCCTCAAGGGGTTTTGAAAGGATAAACAGCAGTGGATCAGTTGCATTTATAGCCTGACGTAGTTCGTTGCGGGTGTCGCCGTAGTTGTATGTGCTCTCGTCAAAGGTAAGTCCGCAGGTCATTGTCAGCAGATGATGGAGTGTAATATTTGCCTTTTGTCCAATGAGGATGTCGGAATATTGGGGGAGGTAATCGATGATCTTCTTGTTGAGGTCGTTGAAGTAGCCCTCTTTGACTGCGATTCCGAACACCACTGAGGTAACGCTTTTTGAGACCGACGCCATAAAGTGATCGGTTGTCCTTGTGTAATCCATTACCTCCCCGTTAAAGTCCGGAGCGGTAATTACAAATTTATATCCCTTGAAATACTCTTCAAAAACCAGCTTGTTGTCCTTTACAATGAGGATGTTATGGATTGTGTGGCCACTTGGAGTTTTTAGGCTTTCGCTTTTAAGGTAGTCCATCATATCTTCAATTGGGCCCACGGACATTCCCACACTTTCCAGCGATGCTGTCTCGAGTCCGTCGGCATATACCTGAGGGATGGAACATTTATACCCGTCCGGGTTTGGGGCAGTTGCCTTTTTGCAGGATGTTGTAAGCGATAAGAAGGTAAGTGCGACCAGAATCAGGGAAAGAGTGACGATAGTGATTGCCGGAAGTTTTTTTGTTTTCATTTTCTGGTCATTATGCCTTCATATAAGATCGTCAAGAGGGCAAATACCCTAAAGCAGTAGACATTAAAAACGTAAATTTTAATGTTTACTCGAATTCTGGCTGTTATTTTAGAAGCTTGTTTTTATACTCTCTCCTGTTCCAGACAAATTTTATTTTTATTGCTTCAAACTTGCATATATCACTGCATTTTCCACAAAGAATACACTCGGAATTTGTAATCAAACCATTGTTGTTTTTAATATAATCCGTTATCGGAATTCTTACCAGACACTCCTTTTGGCATTTGCCGCATGAGGTACATTTGTTGGTGTCAACTACCGGTATAAGGCGGGAGTGACTGGCACCTGCCGCACACAAAGCTCCCATGAAGCAGAGGTTTTTACATGCCCACCTTCTTTCGAGAAAAAGGCCCAAAATCAATGCCGACCCTATATCAATCACCCACACCAACGCATAATGACTGTTAAAATCCGGTTTCAGAAACAAAGGTTCAATGGAAAATCCATGAGTGATTCCTCTTTGGGCATTAAGAATATTGAAGGCAATGGCCGATGCAAAAAACAGTACGACGACAAATAGCCGGGACCAAAGTTTAGGTTTACTCCATTTCATTTTTATTATTGAATGTCTGCTTGACAAATCCGATGCTGTTCCCATAAAGCAAAACCATCCGCAGCCGACTCTTCCCAACAAAGGAGATATCAGGATAAATGTAAGCCATATTACCATTACAAAAGTAATTACACCCCAATATATTGAATGCCAGATAAAACCAATAGCGAAAATTTGGAAAAAGGCAGGGGTCAGCAGCAGGAAGATTATTTTTGAAATAAAATTCCAGGAATAAAGCTTTTTCATTTTATCATTGATATAGGTTAGTCATTACTGGCAGTATATTCAAAAATGCCAGGATGGAGCAATTTAACAGATCTACCAGAAAATGCGAAAAATATGGAAGTAAAAGACTATTGCTTTTTTTGTATGCGAACGACCATACTATCCCCATTATGAAAACAGAGAGAAATACTTCCGGGGTAAGCATGCTTGCCGAAAAAAGACCCCATGTTAATGGATGCGCAACTGCGAAAAGAAGTGATGAAACCATCGCTTTTAGCCAGAAAGGTATTTTTGAAAAGCGATCCAGCATATAACCTCTCCAGAAAATTTCCTCAAAAAGGGGATTAATTAATGCAAATATTATCCATAAGACAATCAGATAACTGGCATCAAAAAGATAAAAGTATTTTAAGAAAATCGGTAATGGAATTAACCCGACAATCAACGACAATATTACCGCTGAAAGCTTAAACCGGAACCTTTTAAAATAGTCAGCCGGCTTTTTACCCCTCTTTTTATAATCCAGATATATAACCAACCCCACCGCAGACCAATATAGCAATACAACTGGTATCCATGCCCAGTTTTTCATGAAAATGAAGAAAGAGCGGCCGACAATAATCCCAAGTAAAATTATTGCAACAGGGGTGATAAGAAATTTCAGATACCTTTTTATTTCGTCATTCATAATCTGTATAATTCGAATTATTATTACGTAAAAACTGTTGCAAAAATAACCTGTAGCTTTTTGAATATGAAATTATTGTGATGAATGGGACATATGTGTGACAAAATGGAAATGAGAATTATCGGTTTCTTTTTTGGATTATTGATGCTTTCGATAAATTTCGCGAACCGGGTATTTTGAAATTGATATCTTTTATTGAAAAGAAATATCCTCTGGCATTGCCTGTTATACCGCTTACTGTATTGAGATTGATAATATATGATTTGTGGCATCTTATAATATTTTCTGATTTGATAAATTCCTGTTCAATTTTTTTAAGACTGCTGCGAATCATTATTTTTTCTACACGATTATCTTTTTTGAAGTAGTAAATACAATAATTTTCTTCTGCCTTAATACAATATAAATCGATATAGGCAATTTCAATTTTTTCTTTTGTGTCTGGCGACGTAATAATTATTTTTTCTGATTTTTTCTGATCACTGTTTTTCTCTTTATTAATTTCTCCTATTGCTTCAAGTGCTAATAACTGATGTTTTTTATACAGACTTTTCTCCAGATAAAAAACAAACATTATTGTAGGCAAAATGCCTATTGTCAGAGTTTTAATAAGGACAGCGAGTATAAAAGAGAACAGATGACTGTTGTTATTGGGATTGTCATATTGGAATGCAAAAAGACTGTTCGACAAGCCAATTGAAATGATTGTAAATAATAAAAACGCTATCGTCTTTTGAACATTCCATTTATCAACGTTAAATACATTTGGAAAAACCAGGGGCAAAACAGCATTGTATAAACTCATTATAGAAAAAGTAATGAATCCATAGGCGAAAACTTTTATGAACTGCTCCCGTACAAAATCGGTATTGTGAGATGGATTGAAAATGACTAAAAAAAACATTATAAACAACCCAAACAGTAGAGGTGTTATTAATTTCTGCTTGTATGTTTCGTAAAATGGGAAGGGCCTTTTTAGCCATGTTTTTATTTTCATGATGTTAAGAGAACTGACAGCTCAAATGCCTTTGTTTAAAAATTATCCCGCCAATCAAAAAGTATAGAATCGTCAGCGCAATCAGTGATATGATCTCGGGGAATATACTTGAGATGTCCATATTCATTATGAGCGTTTTGTTCAATGCGGAGATGGCATGGGTCGGTGTCATTAATCCCTGGATATTTATCGGGTAACCGGCAATTGTGAATAGTGCTTCGCTTTTCAGAGGAAATGCTGCGCCGGTGAAAAACATAAACAAAAACATTGGAAAGTTTCCTACGACCAGCACTTCGCCGGCAGATTTGGTTATTCCGGCAATTATGAGGCTAAAGGCGATAATTGAGAGACTGGTGAGGCTTGCAATAATTATCAGAATGGCTAGCGAACCTGCATAATTGAATCCGAGCAGGATTGCAGTTAACAGAGTCAGCAAAACAGAAGCTATGCCGACCATTAATTGGACTATGCTTATGCCGCTCAAATACTCGAAGACGCTGATCTTAGATAGCTTAAGACGCATAATGGTTTTATTTTCAACTTCTGACACAAATGCGATGCTTGCAGTAAACATCAGCATAATTAAAGAGACTATCAGTATTCCGGGCACTAGCAGATCAAAATCACTCATTGTTGCCGACGAACCCAGAGCGGTTTCCTTCACTTCTACAACTCTTTTATTGTGAGTTGCCTGCAGGGCATATTCGTTTAATATTTCGTTTGCCCACACTGCACTTATCAGATATTCGGTATTAGTAAGGTCGCCTATAAATTCTACCTCATTTAACCTGCGCTTTTCTATGTCCTGCGAAAATGATTCGGGAATAATTATGAGCGCATCGGCTTTCTTGTTCTTTAAGCTTTCTATGCCGATATTTTTTTTCTCTGAACCGGTATTGTTTTCTAAAATTTCATTGACGGTAAAAGGTGTCGCGATTTTATCGGTTTTGAAACTTTTGAAATATGCGGTCATATCATTGCCATGGTTAATCTTCCGGCCATTTGTCATTATGCCGGAGTCGTTGTTGGCAATAAGAACGGTGTATTGGGGCTTTGACGTTTCCATTATAAGGAAGTAGACGAAAATGAAGAAGGGCCCCATAGATAACGAAAGTAGAAGCACCCAATAGCTTCTTATCTGTTCTTTAAGACTTTTGACGATTATACTTAAGATTTTCATTGACGTAGATTTCTGCCGGTTAAATGAATAAATACATCTTCTAGCGTTGTTTCGCGCAGCCTGATTTCAGAAATTGACAAGCCGCCTGCCTCGGCCAGGCTCTTTATTGCCGGCAATTTCTCAACAATGTTTGAATGCTGTATCAGCACAGACTCCTTATTTATCTTGACCTTAAGAGAGAGCGAAGCAAGATTCTCTTCGAATAGCTTAATCGCATTTTCATCATAATTTTCTATAACGAGCTCAAGAATATCACCTTCGCCAACCCTCCTTTTCAGATTTTGAGGGGTGTCCATCAAGAGTAACTTTCCATGGTCAATAATTGCCACCCTGTCAGCTAATCGGTCGGCTTCGTCCATATTGTGAGTGGTGAGGATTATTGTCTTCTCCTTTCCAAATGACTTGATAAAATCGCGGACCAGAATCCTGCTTTGCGGGTCCAGTCCGGCTTCCGGTTCATCGAGAATGAGTATTTCGGGATCATGTATAAGGGCAAGGCAGATGTTAAGCCGACGCTTCATTCCTCCGGATAGACTGTTTGCCCATTTATTGGTTTTGTCCTCTAATCCCATGAGGGTCAGCAATTCTATGGCTCTGATTTTTACCTCTTTCAGAGTAAGCCCGTACATCTGACCCATAAAGAGCAGTTGTTCCAGACAGGTAAGTTTGGGGTAAAAAATATTTTCCTGAGGGCAGTATCCGATTAGAGATTTGTGATCCTTTCCCTTCTTGCCATTGTCATTTTGGAATGTGATTTTTCCTTCCGTGGGGGGCAACAATCCACAAATCATATTTATTGTAGTTGTTTTGCCGGCTCCATTCGGGCCCAATAACCCAAATATCTCATTTTGGAAGATGTCAAAATTCAAACCGTCAACGGCTGTGAACTCCCCAAATCTTTTCGTAAGTCCTTCAATTTTAATCATTTATTTTATTTGTTTCTGCCTTGTAGCGTCGGAAATTCTGTGTGTAGCTCCTGCTGAAAAAGCGACGGGCGCCCGGAATTCTGAGCAGCATCTGAAAAAATGCTGCTACAGGTACAAATGTCACCCAAAGAAGTATGAGAGTGGCGATAACCTTAAGTAGCAGTTCCAGACCAAAGAGAGGTATTCTGCCAATATGCAACCATAATGGAGTATATAAAAAAATTGCCTTTGCAGCATAGATGGTTAGGCCGATGTTTATTCCGAACAAAATTATCAAAAGAGGTACCGATACCTGAATAGAACGCTCGGGGCAGATGTTTATGCAACGGTTGCAATCCTCGCACTTTGTTCCCCAGTAAGGCCTCCCCTTTGGTTTGTGGTTGTCCATTCTGATGGTTCTTACCGGACACTGTTTGACACAGAGGCCGCAACCGGTGCAGTTTTCGTCCGCAATATAGAATTTGCCGAGCGCCCTGCGTCCTATGAGACCAAACAGGAAAGCGACAATGTATGACCATAACCTGTTGAACCATCCGCATCTGTACAGCGACCTACTCTCTCGAATAAAATCGTCTGTAAATTGTCGCACCTCAGCATCACCCAAAGGGAAAATTGCTGCGGAATCCTCCTTGCTGCAAGGATTGGTTGCCTGCGTCCAGTTGTCGGGGAACGAAGCGTTGGCCGTTAGAAAGACATCGTATCTCTTATGCCTGAGGATACCTTCTGCCTGTTCAAGTGCTTGACCAGTATAGCCTTTCACTAGTTTTCCGTCATGAAATATACTGCCGTTAACAGCCAGAACCGCTGTTTTTGTACCTTTCGACACAGGCATCTGCCGCATGTAACGTTTCATTATTACGGGAGGAGCCCAGCTAAGGACCGGGAATGCAAATATATGATAGTCAAACGTATCTGTCAGAGGCTTCACATCTTTTTTGACCTGCTGAACTGTCACCTTGAATCTCAATGTTTCGTCGGCACTATCGAGACCGGCTTTATTCAGTTGTTCAGTAATTTGTTTTACCGAATGGGCAGTATTGCCGGTTCCGGTGAAGTAGTGTATAGCAACGGTTTTCATCTGCCAGTTCTTTTTATATGTTGCTGATTAATTGTTGTTTGTAAAAAGATTTTTATAAAAATCACAGAAAAAATATTTTGTAATGATCAGAAAATGTAGAAGATGTTAAAAGAACTGGCAGTTCGTTGGCGGATCCATTTTGTCGCTCTTGTGTATCCATTTCCCCACGGCAGGTGCCACATAATTATGCATCCGGTTGAGCAGGTCGTCAATATTGTCACTTACCAGAATCAACCGTTGATTTGCCTCCTTGAGAAATCCCTTGTCAACCATTGTTTGAATAAGCCCCAGCAGGGAGTCGTAGAAGCCGTCGATGTTCAGTATGGCAATCGGTTTCTTATGCAGACCCAACTGCGCCCAGGTGAGCATTTCAAAAAACTCTTCAAGTGTGCCAAAACCACCCGGCAAGGCAATTACTCCGTCGCAAAGCTCGTTCATTCTGGTCTTTCTTTGGTGCATGCTCTCAACCCAGATTAACTCTGAGAGTCCTTCGTGGGCAATCTCTACCGATTTTAAAAAATCAGGCATAACACCAATCACCCGCCCTCCGCCGTTAAGGGTACCATCTGCAACAGCACCCATAAGACCCACTTTTGCACCGCCATATATCAATTCGATATTCTGTTTTGCCAATGTCTGACCAAGCAGAAAAGCCTGATTTATATATTTGTTGTCTGAACCGGAGCTGGAACCGCAGAATACTGTTATTCTTTTCATTAATTTTAAATTTTATCTTGACAAACAGCCATAAAGTTAAAAATTATCAATCACTTTTGTAATAAATTTTGTCCTTCCTATACTTTAATATAAACGAATTAATAATGGAATCGACCAAAGAGAAATTTCTGGAAATATTGACAAACTATCAGGGGATTCTGCACAAGGTTAACCTTATCTATTTTAAAGGCAAATCCGAAAGGGAAGATAATCTTCAGGAGATAATATATCAGCTATGGAGGTCTTACCCGACATTGAAAAATATGGACAGTATTGGTTCCTGGATATACGCAGTTTCTATAAACACTTCAATCTCAAGGATTAAAAAAGAGTCGAGGATTGAATTCAGAGAAAAGTTCATAGATATGCCGGACAGTTCAAATATTGTTGAGACAATTATTGCAAATGAATCTCTGCGAATGTTGCTAAAGGCAATTTACAATCTTAACGAAATAGACAAATCTATAATGCTACTCTATCTTGAGGAGAAAAGCTATGAGGAAATTGCTGACATAATTGGAATATCCAGGTCGAATGTTGGCGTCAGGATAAGCAGGGCAAAAGAGCTACTGAAGCAGAGCCTTAAAATTTCCGATTTGTGAAATTGAAGGATGTAATAATAGAAGATAAAGACAAAAAAAACATAACAATAACATGGAAAATAGTGAGTTACAAAAGATATGGAAAAGCGTTGACAGCGAAATCAATATGAAGTCCAAAGAAGAGCTCGGGTTGTTACTGACCTCTAAGGCAAAACAAACAATCAATAAGTTTCGGATGATCACAGGTATATCTGCCATTATATGTCTCGGCCTGCTCATCTGGCTGATAGTGACGGCTCTTAACCGCTCCGATGACAAAATCTACATGATCAATAATATTACTCTTGGCTTAATTACCTTAATATCATTTGTATCCGCCTTATGGTCGATATATAAACTGCAGGACAATAAACTCAACAAACCCTTAAAGGAGTGGCTGGAGGAGAGAATAAAAATTTTGTCCAAATGGCTGACCGGAGCATATAACAAATTGTATGTCATTTTAATACCAATAATCTATGTATTGATGGTTCTCTCAATACATGTTTACTATGAAAATGAACCATATCTGGATGTTTTGAAGAATGGAGAATCATTGACAGGACTCATGGTGGGAACCCCGATTGGACTGTTTGTTGCTTTTTTTGCGGTAAGCAAGATCAGAAAATACGAATTAAAAACACTTGAATTTCTCAAGGATCTGTACGGCAGACTGTAAATTTTCTCACAAAACGGACAATCTCGTCCATAGCCTCCGTTGCCTCCGGGAACATTGGGGACAGCAGAGGGTAACAGTGAACCATATTCGCACCTTTTCGGAATGTTACATCAACACCGGCACTCTTCGCTTTAAGGCAGAACTTCTCTCCGTCTTCATATAGTTCGTCGTCGGAACCTGAATTTATAAATATGGGAGGTAGCCCTTCAAGGTTGCCAAACAGTGGAGATATCAACGGCAGCTCAGGAGGATTGTTGCCCGTATAGTGTTTACTGAAGACGAACCAGGAATCAAGAGGAGCAAGCGAGAATCGGTTCTTGGTCCTGTAAGAGTCGCTCGAACAGGTGAGATCTGTCCACGGCGAAATTGCAACGGCGGCGGCGGGCAGAGGAATGTTTTGTTCCTTAAGGGCGAGCAGAGTTGCCAGACAAAGGCCGCCGCCGGCAGATTCCCCGGCAATCAGTATGTTTTCCGCTTTATAACCAAAAGCAAGCAACCACTTGTAAATTTTTACCGAATCGTCCACCGCAGCAGGATAGGGGTTCTCGGGCGCCAGCCGGTATTCGAAAACCAGGTTCGTAACACCTGTCTTTTTTGCAAATTTAGAGATAAATCCCCTGTGGTCGCTGCAGGAGCCTGAAACATAGCCACCCCCGTGCACATACATTATAATATTCAGACTATTTGCTCCTTCCGGAATGAGCCACTCACATTTCATATTTTCTATAACCTGCTCATTTACGGCAACACCCTCGGGAATACGTGCATATCTTGCCGCCCCCGTTTCGCATTCATGCCTGAAACCGGCAATGGATGTATTCATGTCGTACCGCTCCTTCCTTATTCTTCCGTTTAACAGATGTCGGTTTCTCATCAGGAAATTAAACACCCTTCCTTTAAAGCTTGTCATCTTGATCTTTTGTAATTGTGAGATATAAAAAAATAAATTCTGAGGCGCAAAGTTCTGCAAACAAAATCTTAAAATACTTCACCTATGTTAATTTATGAGCTTTTTTCTTATCCTGCTCAATGACTGAGGTGCTATCCCCAGAAATGTCGACAGATGCTTGAGAGGGATTTTACTGATTATCGACGGGTATTTTTCTGATAGTTTTTTATAGCGATACTCGGCTGTTTCTGTCATTGCCTCCAAAAGCATCTCCTCTATCTGATTCTGCACCTCATGGAGGAATTTACGTGTGAATGTACTCCATGACTTTAGTCCAAGAAGTTCATTTGCCTCAATAAGAGAAGTTTGCCATACAGTAGATTTCTCCAGAGCCTGAATACTCTCCTTTGCCGGTTTCTGTGTTGTGAAACTGATTTTGGAGGTAAAGCAATATTGAGCAGTAGTAAAGAATTTTGTGATTTCGACACCATCCTTGTAGATGTAGTATCTTACCAGCCCCTCCTCCAGAAAATAAAAATACTTGCAGACACTGCCCTCTGCAAGGATTATCTCATTTTTTGCAAACACTCTCTTCTCAAAAGCCTTCTGAATTATCTGCCAGTCGGAGTCGGACAATTCCGTATACATTTCTATGAATTTTCGCAGAGAGTTCATGCAGATCATTATTACATTGACATTAACTAGAGCCCAATACCGGTTTCCAAATCGCACGAAAGATCACTTATAAACCTTGCCATTGGTGCACCAAGATACAAAAAAAACAGACGAGCCAACTTATGACTCGTCTGTTTTTTGTACCGGTGGTGTGGCGGCAGACAGGTAAACTAATAGATAACGTTAGTTTCCGCCAGATGTCGCAACTTCCCAGCAAGAATCCTCTTCAACATCGGAATCTTCGCGTGCAAACATGTAATCCGGCAAGACTTCGCTGCATTTCTGCATGTTGTTTGCCTTCATGTAGTGGTTAAGCTTCATTTTGAAATCTTCGTCGGAAGATGCCTTTTCATGCAGTGCCTGACGGGCCGTGATAGGGTCCTCATACTGACTGAAAAGTTCATCCAGTAAATCTTCAAAAAGTAAATGTTTTTCCGGTGGCATTGTTAATAAATTTTTGTAGTTATCCAAATTTAACAATAACTTTTTTAAGATGCAAACTTTGTTTTGCCGATTTTGATTACAAATTATAATTATAATATTTTGTTCCGGAAGGTATTTATAAAAACAGAGGGCTGATTTCTTTGTTTAAAGACAGGTTCCTCAGAGGGAACAATTATTTCACGAGAATCTATGTAAAGTCCAGGTATACCGTTTTTTAACACCGGAGTAAAAGTCGACAATATAAGATTGTCCGTACTTTTCTCAGAGATCTTCTCAGTTGTATTGCAATTTGTTATCCGTTGTCTGTCTATCCAGTCAAATATGAGGCTTGGATCATAGACCGTAATAGGGATAAAATCTATATTTTCCTGCCCGTTGCCATTATACCAGCTGTGAGCGCGAAGGATTGTGCTCCGTTTAACCCTGTGTCCGTTGTTGTACTCTCCTCCAATAAGGTTAATGGGGATATTAACGCTAACACGCCATTCGGGATAGTCATGAAAGAGCCCGGCAACCTCCATGGCAGACATTCCAAATGATGTACAACCGCCACCCTCATTTTCGAATCTCGACCAGAATGCCCCGCCGTAGAAATCGCAAGGTTTGTTTCTGGCATCAAATTTTTTCGTGAATTTTTCCAGAAATTCAACAATTCTCCTTGCCGACTCCTCACATATCCTGTATTTTATGAACCGAATGCCATTTTTCTTTTTTGAAAAGTGGTCGATTTTCCTTGTGAGTTCCGCGCGGGTCTCCATTCTTCCATGCAAGACGGCACCAAGCATACCCAGTCCTATTTTTTCCTTTAATACAAGTCTCCTTTTTTCTGCTCCCGATGTAGAACGGATAGACGTTAGTACAACAGAATCCAAGAGAGGAGTAGACAGTTCTATGAAGAGGTGGCCTATCGAGTAAGCGTTTTTGCTGAAAAGAGACTTTGTGTAACTCTCTAATGATGTTCTGTAAAGCAAAGAAGGTGATTCCCAGTTGAGAGGCGAACTAGATTTTACTACATATATTGTGAGTTCATGAACGCCGGCTGTATCTACTGCAGAGCCCTTTACAGTGGTTACTGAATAGCAGGATGCAAGTAATAGAAAGAGAAATCTCAGTATTGCGTCGTTTCTGGTCATAAAGATTCTTAAAATGCTAAATTTAGATAAAGATTTCTTTTTTTCATATCTTTATATTGGAAATCACAAACAGAAAGAGAGTATTATATGAATGATTATAATTTTGCATGGGATCAGCTAGGGGATGTAAAAGAGGGGCGTCCAAACTTGGGAATGGATACAAGAGTAGAGGTTTACCGTCTGATGCAATTTACAATGAGGGCGGTACTCGAAAAGGAGTATGGGAATGAAATAGCCAAAGAAATTCTGATGAAATCCGGAAGGCTTGCAGGGGTGGAATTTTGTAAACAGAAGCTGGATACTTCTTTACAACTTACAAAATTTATTGCGCAACTTACAGAGAGGCTTCTGGAACTCTCCATAGGTATTTTGAAGGTAGAAAAATCAAACCCCGACACATTAAGCTTTGTTGTTACTGTCTCTGAAGATCTTGATTGCTCGGGCCTTCCTGTAACAGGTTACACGGTATGTGAATATGACGAGGGTTTTTTAGAAGGGATCTTCAGCACATATACAGGCAAGGATTTCGTTGTAAAAGAGGTGGATTGCTGGTGCACCGGAGAAAGAACCTGCAGATTTACTATAGATGAAAAAAAGAGTTGATTCATTCAAAAGTAAATGAACATGGAGAAAAAGGAGAAGGAGATTATTGCTGAACTTACCAATGTTGTAAGCAAACTTTCTCAGGGACAGAGAGTAAATGTGAATTTTGACACTATTGCTGATTCTGAAACAGAGGAGGTTATAAAGCTGAAAGCAGAAATTACGAAACTGGTACAACAGTATAACGACAACTATGCTTTTGTTCTTGATATAGCCAAGGGAAGGCTCGATACGACTCCTCCCTCCAATAACAGCTTTGCAAATCCCTACAAGCAGCTACATGCAGATCTTCTGCACCTGACCTGGGAGATCAAACAGATTTCGGAGGGTGATTATGACCAGAAGGTATCATTCTCGGGAGACTTCTCTGCCGCAATTAACAAAATGAGTGCATCACTTAGGGAAAAACAACGGATAGACGATCTTAATCTTAAATATCTGAATGAGCTTAAGGAACTTAATGCCACAAAGGACCGTTTTTTCTCAATTATAGCGCATGATCTTAAAAATCCTTTCACCGGCTTGATTGGATTCAGTGATTTACTACTTTCCAATCTCCGGGAGAAGGATTATGAATCGGCAGAAGAGTTTGCTACAATAATCAAAGGGCTGTCGGAACAAGGATACAAACTGCTACTCAACTTGCTTGAATGGGCAAGATCGCAACTCGACGCAATAAAAATCAACATTGAGCCTGTCCCTCTAAAGGTGGCGGTGGACGAATCAAGAAGTATTGTATCTGCCGGCGCAATCAAGAAGAATATTGATATATTGTATGATGGAACCCTTGATTACAACGTGAGTGCCGACTCCAACATACTAAAAACCATATTGAGGAACCTGCTGAGCAATGCTGTAAAATATTGTAAAACCAAGGGTGTGATAAGGATTTCGGCAGTGAGGAAGGGGAAACAAATAGTAATATCTGTTGCTGACAACGGTGTTGGGATAAAGAAAGAGAATATCTCCCGTTTATTCAGGATTGATTGCAATATTAGCACAAAAGGCACAAACAATGAAGATGGGACCGGTCTGGGGCTCATATTGTGTAAAGAGTTTGTAAATAAGTTAGGAGGAGATATTTCGGTTGAAAGCATAGAAGGGGAGGGAACTAAATTTTCGGTATCGCTGCCCGAAGTGGAATAAAGGAAATGGACTACAGGTTTACAATATATTCATTGGCTTTTCTGGCAGCAGGACTTCTCTCTTTTTTTGTGGCATATCTCTCCTGGCAAGGGAAAAAAGTAAAGGCGGCAGAGGAACTGGCAATCGTTATGTTTTCGGCAGGTTTCTGGGCTATGTCCGTTATCCTGGAGACAGCTTCCGGAACAATTGAGGGAAAGATTTTCTGGTCAAAAATTGCATATTTTCCTGCGGTTTTCACACCGGTTGCCTATCTTTTTTTTGTGATAAGCTTTATAGACAGGGAGAAATGGCTGAATATTCAAAAAAAAATATTGATATCGGTTATTCCGGCAACAACTTTCCTGCTTGCTCTGACAAACGAGTTTCATCATCTTATCTGGACAAGGTTTTCACCAATATCTCCAGTGACCAATCTTACAGAATACTTTCATGGGATAGGGTTCTGGATAGGCTATCTGGGGTACAATTACATTTTGCTTTTTACTGCATCTTTCTTTTTAGTCAGACATATCTTTAAACAGATTGAAATATTAAAGGTACAGGGAGGCATTATCTTCCTTGCATCTATGTGTCCATGGATAGCCAGCGTTCTCTATCTTACCAACAACAACCCTGCTCCTGGTTTCGATATTGTCCCTTTTAGCATAATAATAAGCGGAACTTTGATCGCCTGGTCCATATTTAATAAGCGTTTTCTGGAGATAGCTCCTGTTGCCAGAGAGACACTTGTGGAAGTGCTGGAAGAGGGAATTGTTGTGCTGGACGAAGCGAACAGAATACAGGATATAAACAGTGCTGCCCGTGAGTTTCTGGGAATTATGAGGAGTGATGTTTTGGGTCTAAGTCTTGAGGCTGCTGCCGGAGAGGACAAGCTTACTAAAGTTGTACTCAACGAAAATACACAGGCTAGTGTTGAAATAACAAAATGGGATGGGGTAGCCAATGAAAGCACATTTACTTATATTGTAAACAAACAGGAAATTGCCAATCATGCCGGCAGCCGTCTGATTATTATACGGGACCATTCTATTGAGGTAAAGCGACAGAATGAGTTAAAGCTGGGAGAGGAGCGTTACCGAAACATGTTCAACCTGTTTCGCCTTATGGCCGACAATATGCAGGATTTGTTGTGGGCCAAGGATCTTGACAAGAATTACATTTTTGCAAACAAGGCTATATGTGAGAAACTACTCAAGGCAAATAGTGTTGAGGAACCAATAGGAAAAAATGACTTATATTTTGCTACACGTGAAAGGTTGCAACATCCCGAAAGGGACGACTGGCATACCTTTGGGGAACTGTGTCGGAATACCGACAATGTTGTATTGGAGTCGGGACAACCAGAGAGATTCGAAGAGTCTGGAAATGTGGAAGGGCAGTTTATTGTTCTGGATGTTCATAAAGCATTGATGTATAACGATTGCGGCAAAGTCATAGGTATAGTGGGAAGTGCAAGAGATATAACCATGCAAAAAAGGACAGAATCAATTATACTTAAGAGAGACAAACTTTTGGATGCAATAGCACGGGCTACTTCAATTCTGGTACAGGGAGAGAATCTTGACGAGTCAATAGAGGGAGCTTTAGGAATCATAGGTATGGCAACTGAGACAAACAGATCATATATTTTTACGAATACAGACCATCCCGGTTACAAGATGCCTTTGATGAGTCAGAAGTATGAGTGGACGGACGGCACCGTAGAAAAACAGATAAATAATGCATATTTGCAGAATCTTCCTTATGAAAATGTTTGTCCTCGTTGGTTTACAACCTTCCTTTCCGGAGGAACCATTACCGGAATAGTGCGCGAGTTTCCGGATATGGAGAGAACAGGTCTTGAGAGTCAGGGAATAAAATCTATATTGGCCACTCCAATTTTTGTCGACAAGAAACTTTGGGGATTTATTGGTTTTGATGATTGTATTAATGAACGTGAATGGTCGGTGCTTGAGGAGAAACTCATCTCTGCTGCAGCAAACACAATAGGTGCCGCCTATCTCAGAAAGTTAAATCAGGAGGAACTTATAGTAGCAAAAGAGAGAGCAGAGGAGAGCGACAGACTTAAATCTGCTTTTCTTTCCAACCTTAGCCATGAGATTCGCACTCCGCTCAATGCAATAACCGGTTTCCTGGATCTGTTTCAAACTACAGAAGTAAGTGCAGAAGAACAGATACTATATTCGGACCTTCTAAAGAAGAGCAGCGAAAGAATCCTCGGTACCCTAAACGATATAATTGAGATTTCAAAAATTGAGGCCGGCTATGCCAGACTTAGTGAGGGTAGCGTAAGTCTGAATGAGACAATTGACATTCTCTGTGCCACTTTCAAGACTGAGGCTGAGAACAAGGGGTTAAGGATATCGGCAATCAAAGGCCTTGTAGACAGGGCATCTTTTGTAAGTATTGACAAGGTTAAGTTGGAGGCAATTCTCATAAACCTTATTAAGAACGCAATTAAATTCACACAAGAGGGTTTTGTTGAGTTTGGATATATGCTCGACCACGACAGGTTGATGTTTTTTGTAAGGGATAGCGGTATAGGCATACCAACGGATAGACAAGAGGTTATTTTCGACGCTTTTATGCAGGTCGATCAGAACATAACCCGCTCTTACGAAGGAGCGGGCATTGGTCTAGCAATTGTCAGGGAGTACGTAGAGATGCTGGGTGGGAGCATAGGTGTTGAGTCGGAGCCGGGAAAAGGGAGCTATTTCTACTTTGGGATAAAATACAACCCCATCTAAATCAATAACTAGTTGCCTAGAACGGAAAGCAAATGGTGTGTGAATTTCTCCCCTACCTCTTTTAATGAGGGCTTGAGACCGGTCTCCTTTTCTATGGAAGTGACCCCCTTATCTACAAACCCGCATGGATTTATATGGTTGAAGTAACTGAGATCGGTAGTCACATTAAGTGCGAATCCGTGCATCGTTACAAAACGTGATGCCTTTACACCAAGAGCAGCTATTTTACGTGCACGTGGCGTTTGGGAATCAATCCATACCCCCACGGCTCCATCCATTCTGGAAGCGGCTATCCCGTACTCTGCAACTGTCATAATGATTGCCTCTTCCAGGCACCACATATATTTCTTGATTCCCAGACCGAGCTCTTCGAGGTCAAAGATGGGGTATCCTACAAGTTGCCCGTAGCCATGATAGGTTACATCGCCTCCTCTCTCAATTTTGTAGTATTTTGCTCCTATCCGTTTTAGGAAGTCGTCGTTAAACAACATGTTGTTTACGTTACCATGCATGCCCATTGTGTACACATGGGGATGTTCGAGCAGAAGAAGATACATTTCGCCTTTCTCTCCGTTCGATTTTGCTTCTATCAGCTTGTTGAAAAGCTCTTTCTGCAAATCCCAGGCCTCTTTGTAGTCTATCAGACCAAGCTCCCGGAGCAGGAATTCTGCGCCGCGGTTTGTGGTAATTATCATATAATCAACAAATAATAATTTGAGAACTTTTATTTAATGCTACTGCTCATTGCTTTTTCAGCCATATATGACGATCTCACCAACGGCCCACTTTCTGCATAGGTGAAACCTGTTTTTAGAGCGAACTCCTTGTATTTGTCAAATTGTATGGGGTTAATGTATTCTATTACAGGAAGATGCTTCAGGGATGGCCGCAGATACTGACCAATAGTTACAACACTGCAGCCGTTTTTATGCAGATCGGATAGTGCCTCCATAACCTCTTCCTCTCTCTCTCCCAGACCGAGCATAAGGCCACTTTTGGCTATAAAGCCTTTCCTGGAGATGTAATTGATTGTCTGCAGCGAGACCTCGTACTTTGCTCTTGACCGCACAGAGGGTGTAAGTCTTTTTACTGTTTCAATATTGTGTGCCACAATGTGGGGCCTTGCATCTAGTACAATATCAATCAGTTCCTCTCGGGCATCAAAATCAGGAATTAGTACTTCTATTGTTGTAGATGGGTTTACTTTAAGGCATTCCGATATTACATCGGCCCAGTGAGCCGCACCCCCGTCGGGCAGATCATCACGTGTAACGGAAGTTATTACACAGTGTTTCAATTTCATGAGCAAGACAGACTCTGCGAGTTCAGCGGGCTCCATCTTATTTGGGGAGTGGGGTTTGCCCGTGGTTGTTGCACAAAATCTGCAAGAACGGGTGCAGATATCACCTAGTATCATGAATGTTGCCGTTCCTCTGCTCCAGCATTCCGTTTTGTTTGGACACATGCCACTGCTGCAAATTGTGTGAAGAGCATGTTCTTTAACTATTTTGTCTACTTCTGAATATCCTCCGGACGTATCTAATTTTATTTTTAACCATTCCGGTTTTTTATCGGCTCTTATTATCATTTTTAATTATCCCAGTTGTTTATGCAGTTCAAATTCAATTTCTGCCGGAGGCATGTTGTCGGAGTCGTAGAATGAGTTTATATCCAGAGAGCCTTTGTCCAGCAGATCATTAGGAATCAGAAAATCAATTTCCTCGTTGCCGGTTTTGAACAGACAGCTCTTCTCTGTTCCATCGTGAAGTGTTGTCTTGAACTCTACAATGTTGAAATCCTTTATACCTATCGATCCGGAATCTGTCAGGTAAAAGTATTCTTCTATATCTGATGGTTTTATGCTAGTTCTGAATTTTTTTTGTTCTCCCGCTACAATATTATCAAAAAGTGCAGGTTCTATTGTAAATGTGAGCTTTTCCATTACTTGTTTCTTGTTGCTTGTTTCTTATTGGTGTAAATGTTAAAAGCGTGCCCTTGCCAGTACTATTCCTGTGTTTCGGCCTGTGCCTTTCACAAATTCTGACAGTGGTTCTTTATTGATTACCACTTTTTTATGTGTAGAAGATGCATGAATGAAGGTCAGTTTCTTACCGTCTTTATAGATTATGCCAACATGTGATATGTCTATCCCTGGTATTGTGGTTACAAAACCTACCATATCGCCACTCTTGATTTGCGATGCTCTTTTTTCAATTTCTTCAGTTGGCAGATAATAGTACTCTCTGGAATTTATTTCACTCTCCTTGACTTTTATTTTGCCAATCAGATCATCTTTTCCTTTAAGTTGTTTGTATTTGTCGGTATTAGAAGACATTATGTATAAGTTTAGATTGAGTGGTTTAGATCCTGCCATTTTGGACACATTCTTCACAATTTTCTTTTCCTGATTTTGGTAAATCCAGTCCGAAGTATAGTGAAGCCTGTCGGTGTAATCGTTTATCACTCCATCTCGGTAGCGGATCAGTCTTAGTTTGCTGCAGAAATTTTCGAAGGTTAGCACTTTTGTTTTAGCTGTCATGGCTAATGCATATACTGTTTCTAAAAATGTAGTGCAATCAAGTGCCCTGAGATTTACTACCAGCCCTTCTGGTTCAATTTCAAGTGTGTTGGCAACGTAAGGGACATTTAGGAAGAATTTTGCTGTTTCAATAATCAATTGATTGTCAGGCAAATTAGTCTTGTTATATATGTAGGCCGTGTACTTGTCAAATATACTGCGATCTTCAGACTTGTAATAAACCTTCTGGTTGCCTACTGGTTGATTGTCGGCTTTTTTAGCTTTCTGTGCAAATGATATGCTTACAAGCGATATCATAAGTATGAATAGAAAAAGTTTTTTCATCTCTTTATTATTTCCTCTAATGTAAATATTAACGCAGAGAATAGCAAATCTTAGTTGCTTTGTTTTTCACACTTCCAGCTGATAATGTATTGTAAATCATCTGGCAGTCGCGTTTTTTCAATGTCAGGATATATTATCCAGGAGCCGTTTAAATTATTGCTGAGTGAAGTTAGTTCAAAGTGTGCCATTGCTATTCCCATGTCGAGTTCATGCATTCCCATGGATTCGTAGATTCTGTTCTTTGACTTTTTATAGAAATGAAACGTGTCACACTTTTCGTCGAAAAATATTCTCCATGGCTGAGTGTTGCTGGCCGATGGGGCAAGCCTGAGCATTTCTAGTGATTCGGAATACTTATAAAGTGTGCCGTCGCTGTCAGAGTCTATCTGACTGCGGTTGATAGGTACCTGTGTCTGGTGGTTGAAAAAAAGCTTTTCCCATGTAAGTCTTTGTGAGGCTCCTACTGCATATCTCATAAGCTTTTCGGGAATTGTCTTTTTTTCAGCGCCATATCCTATAATTACCAGACCGGGAATGACTGACCCTTTTTCCAGTATTATGTCGTCGAAATAATCATGGTCGAAATATCCTATCCAGCAAGAAGAAACACCAAGTTCAGTTGCCCTGAGGACAACTTTTTCCATAAGATATCCATAATTCAGTCTGGCAATAGGATCGTCTTTTGTGACCCCAAGAAGATATGTGTTATTACCTTTTATTGCACCGTAAGCGAGCTTCATTTTTTTCTCTCCTGCACCCTTCTCCAGAATTGTCAGATTGATGTTGTCTCCTTTTATAACCTTTTTATTCAGCTCAATAAATTCTTCAAGTGCTTTTTTATCGGTATGTTTAAGACATTCCTGCCTGTATGTTCTGCAGGATTTTCTGGCTATGATTGTTTGGGTTATGTTGATTAGCACAATACGTGATTGTTATTTTATTGATTAAATTAATATCTGCCTCTGTTTACGATTATAAGTGCGGCTATTACGCCTGGAATCCATCCGGCCAGGGTTAGAAGAAATACAATAAGTACCGACCCGCATCCGTAGTCAATTACGGCCAGGGGCGGGAAAAGAATGCAGATGAGGACTCTCAGGAATGACATGGCAGTTTGTTTTGTTGTATGTTGCAAATTGATGGTCAAATGTAAGATTTTTGGCACACTCGCCAAAACTTACTTATCCTAAATCAAAAACGTCCATTTCGGGAGATTTCCCCAAATGGACGTCTTCTTGAACGCATTTTACCTAAACTAATTTAAATCTAAATATCAGAAACTCTTCAGCCTGTTTCTACAATATATACAATTGAAAATGCTTTTACCCTAATTTTTTTTCAAAAAAGTCTTGGTCAATGAGAGGTTGGGTGTGTAAAACAGAAACGTGCGCCGGTAGTATAGGTAGGATCTATCCAGATTTCGCCACCTAGTTTGGTGATGATTTGTTTGCAGATTGCAAGGCCCAGTCCGGTACCTTGTTTATATTCGTCAAGTTTTTCGAAACGCTTGAATATGTTCTTAGTCTTTCCGAAGGGTATTCCGCAACCGGTGTCGGTTATTGTGAAGAGAACGAAAGAACTACTCGAATCCAGTTCGTACGAAAGGGTTATTGTCCCTTGTTCCGTAAACTTATTTGCATTGGTGATGAGGTTCATGAGAACCTGCATCAGTCTTTTAGGGTCGGTTTTTAAGACGAAACTCTCTTCCCCTGGGTTGAAGTTATATTGGATTCCGGGTTTGCGGAGATGTGCAGTAGTGCTTAAAACATTGTCTATAAGCGCATTTAGCTCTATTTGTTGAAATGAGAATTTGGTTTTACCGGTTTCTAATCGCGAAATATCGAGTATGTCGTTTATAAGAGTGAGTAATATGTCTGAGTTCTGCGAAATAAGACCATTGTAGTTTGTTTTCTCTTCATCAGAAAGGGTTTCGGTACAGAGTATATCGGAAAAACCGACGATTGCATTTAATGGGGTACGTATTTCGTGGCTCATGTTTGCAAGGAATGCCGATTTAAGCTTGTCTGACTCCTCTGCCTTGTCTTTAGCGGCAATAAGTTCAGTTTTTCTTATCTCCAGGTTTTTTCTGAGTTTTCTGTTTCTGTTGTACAATATAAACATAGTGACAAGCAGCAATACCGATATTATGGTTATTACCGATATGATTGTTATGTAATTCCTATACTGGTCTATACGGGGATCTTCGCTGCTGATGAATACGCTGTTGGCAGGAAGTTGGTCTGACCTTACTCCTAGTTCCTTAATTTTTCTGTTGTCGAAATTGTACTCACACTCACCCCTTATGAATCTTACAGAGTCGGCCTTGCCCTGTTTGAAGTAAATGATTTGATGTGCAATTATATTAGCATTTGCTCCATATTTTGGTACGAAACCACCAATTGCAAAAGTGCCGATCCCCGATCCTGTAAGAGAGAAAGCAGGTAAATCCGGTCTCTCAGATACCAGTTCTTCAAGAGAGTTTCTTAGAAAATACTGTCCCTCTTTGTTAACCCTCCATGTGCCAATCAGAAGAACGCAGTTCTCCGGGAGTTTTTTCACAGTCTCTTTGGCCTCTTCACCCGAAACTTTTCTTCCGTCTATGTAAATAGGGACAATTTCCGGAAAGCTGGCAATCTCTTTTCTGAACAAAGCTATGAGTGAAGCCCCTCCGTAAGTGTTGTCGGTAAGCAAGGCAATACTTGTAACGCTTGGGTAGAAATCCTTTATTAGCTTTATATTTGCAGCAACATCATAAACATTCAGAAATCCACCACACCTGAATTTGCTGGTTGCATGTTCTGCCATATTTATCCATGTCGGTCTCCAGTTTTTGTCACGCAATTCAGAGGGGAGTGTTATTCCGTTTTCACTTGTAAAGGCGCAGAATACCGGAACATCCCTGAACGGAGTGAGTGCTGTTGAATCTTTTTCTGCAAGTTGCAGGAAGGCTGCCCACGCCTCCTGACCTAAAAGTACAATTGCCTTGATGCTACTTTTTTCATGTTTCCTTATAAGTGCAGCTACCTGATCTTTCCAGGTATGCGCCTCCAGTGTAAAATTCTTGGTGCCCAGGTCTTCGATAAGCACTTCCGATCTATCGCCGAATTCCAGCAGACTCTCTCCAAAAGAGTTTATGAAGTCCGACATTCGCTTGGTATCGGGGTTGTAGGAGGCAATTATAAGGTATGTGTCTTTCGACCGTGTTGAGGATACCTGAGCATTTGCATTACAGGGTAAAAGAATCAGCAATGAGAGGAGAAGAGCTGAGGTGATTAATCGTATCATATTGCGGAGGTTCTTTTTTGGTTATTCATATCTCTCCTCTTACTGAGGGTGAAACTGACAAGTGAGGCTAATCCGCATATTATCATTGTGAGAGCTTGAGATTCGTGAGAAATTGTAGCAAAAATGACACCTGTAGTCTGTGTTATCCCGTATACAGAAGCAAGAGCCAGTGATAAAATGAAGTGGTATGCGCCTATTCCCCCCTGTACAGGAACAACCCAGCCAAGCCCGCCTATCATCATCAGAAATAGTGCGTCTCCTGCTCCTAAACCATATACTGCAGGGAACGCCAGAATTGTGGTCCAACTCATGAGCCAGTAACAAATCCACAATAATACAGTGTAAATGAGGAATAACCATTTTTGGGGCATGCGGAAACCAGACACAATCCCCTTTATTATTCCTCTTACAATAGCTGTAATCTTTATGAATATGGGGTGTTTTTTCCTGTATTTGTAAACGATGTATATGAACAATAAAAAAGCAAGCATAGCTGCTGCAAGCATCCAGACAAGGCTGACTGAGAATTTTCGCTCAAGAGCATCTATGATCTCTATGTTTATAAAAGCTCCGAAAGTATCCCACGAAAATATAAGGACAGAGAAGAAAACCACTATAAGCGAGAGAAGGTCTATGCTTCTTTCCAAAACAACGGTTCCGGCCACTGTTTCGAAGGGAATACCTGTTTTACGTGTTATGACTCCGCATCTGGCCAGCTCTCCTGCCCGGGGTATTGCAAAGTTTGTCAGATAGCCAATATTGACACCATCCCATGAGTCGCGGATCTTTATTTTTTTGCCCAGGGGCAACATTAAAAGGCGCCACCGAAGGGCCCTTACAAGAAATGCAAAAACACTGATAGACATTGACAGTGTTATCCAGTAATAATTTGCACTGCTTAATCCTGCAATGAAATCTTCCCATTTAACCCCCTTAAATGTGGCCCAAAGAAATACTCCGGCTACGACTAACAAAAGAATATATTTTATTGCGGAGGAGATCTTTTTCATTGTCTGTTACATAGGTGGGTAGGCTGTTAGCAATTTACAAAACCAGTTTGTTTGTGTCAGAATCGGGGAAAACCAGCTTAGGTTTGAAGCCAAGTGCCTCCTCAGGGGTCATTATTGCATATGACATTAAGATTATCAGGTCTCCGGGAGAGAATTTGTGAGCAGCGGCTCCATTTATCCCTATCTTACCGCTTCCTCTTTCACCCTTTATAACATAGGTCTCTATCCTCTCTCCGTTGTTGATGTTTACTATGGCAACCTTCTCATTTTCATACAGACCGGCAGCATCTATGAGATCCTGATCTATTGTTATGCTGCCAATATAATTGAGATTTGCTTCAGTAACCTTAGCTCTGTGGATTTTGGATTTAAGTATCTGGAGTTGCATGTCATTTCAGTTTTATGTTGTCAATTAACCTTACTGCTCCGGCAAAAACTGCAGTACAAAGTTGTATGCTTTCTGCCTCTTCCCAGCTGTTAATAATCTGCAAAGTTAATGAATTTACTATCTCTGCATATTCTACTTTCAAAAGTGGGTCACTATTTATTGTTTCAGTTACCCATTGTGTAAGCTCTGCAGGACTTGCAGCCACTATTTTCTCTTCTGCTCTTTTTAGCGTCTTAAATATTTTAGGTGCCGCAGTGCGATGTTCAGGAGTTAGTAACATATTCCGCGAACTTAACGCCAGTCCATCTGCCCCGCGCAATGTAGGCGAAGCAATTATCTCAACGGGATATCCCAGCTTCTTTGTGAAGTACCTAATTATGGCCAATTGCTGGAAGTCTTTCTCTCCAAAAATTGCATATTCAGGCTTTACAATATCGAATAGTCTGGTTACTACCTGTGCTACTCCATTAAAGTGGCCGGGCCTGCGTGGCCCTTCGCCGGTCTTGTCGAGTCCGCCCAGATCAAAAATAAGAGAATCGAATTGTTCTGCCTTGTTGACACTCTTTGGATATATATCTTCCACTGCTGGAACAAAAACGAGGGAGGCTCCAGCCTCTTCAAGTTTTTTGCAGTCCTCTTCAACCGTCCGCGGATAGTGGGCGAGGTCGGCGGGATTATTAAATTGTGTCGGATTTACGAATATGCTTACTACTACATATTTAGAGTAGTTAAGTGCTGTATTTATCAGTGAGATGTGTCCTTCGTGAAGAGCTCCCATTGTTGGAACAAAGGCGATTTTTCTATCTTTAGGCAATAATTCCAACGCTTCCTGAAAATCGGCCAAGGAGTAACAGATGTTCATTTGATTAAAAATTTTTGCAAAAATAGGAAAAATAAGAACTTTGCACTCTACAAACTTTAGATACATATGAAATCAATATTGGGAATAGGCAACGCCTTGACGGATATCCTGGCGGTTATGCCGGATGACTCACTTCTTACGCATTATCATCTACCTAAGGGTAGTATGCAACATGTGGACAGAGAAACAGGTGAGAAAATTTGGCAAACACTCAAGCCCATGGGTGTCCAGTATGTGGCAGGCGGATCGTCTGCAAATACCATTACCGGGACAGCAGTACTTGGCATGCCTTCTACCTTTATCGGTAAGGTCGGAGATGACGAACTTGGTTCCCTTTTCAAATCAGACCAGTCGCGTAACGGAATAAAGTCAATTCTCTTTAAGGGAACAGCAGCTTCCGGCAGGGCCATGGTATTTATTACTGCTGCCAACGCAGAAAGAACCTTTGCTGTTTACCTTGGTGCGGCCATAGAGTTGGTGCCGGAGGATCTTCATCTGGGAATGTTTCTTGGCCATGACTATTTTCATATAGAGGGATACCTTGTTCAGAATCAGGATCTTGTCCGTAAGGCTGTTGAGCTGGCAAGGGAAGCCGGACTCATAATCTCCATCGACATGGCAAGCTACAATGTGGTTGAGAGTAACGATGCTTTTCTGCATGATATAATAGAGAATTACGTAAACATTGTCTTTGCCAATGAAACCGAGGCTCAGGCCTTTGCCAAAAAGGAACCCCGCGAAGCCTTGGACGAAATTGCAAAAATTTGTGATATTGCCATTGTGAAGATTGGGAAGGATGGCTCGATGGTCAAGAGTGGCGACGAGTACCACTACATTGAGGCATGGCCCGCCGACACCATTGATGCCACCGGTGCAGGTGATATGTATGCAGCAGGTTTTCTGTTTGCTCACTCTCACGGCCTGTCTCTTAAGGATTGTGGAAACGTTGGCTCAATTGTGGCTGCCAAGGTGGTTGAGGTGATCGGCCCAAAGATCGACATTCCACGCTGGAAGCTTGCGAAGCAGGAGATCCGGGAGCTCACCGGGTTGCTGAGGTGACAGACACTTTGCAGTAGTTTTTAGCAAATAGTACATAGTCAACCACTTATAAAGATTTCTTTTGTAGAAATTCTTATGTTGAATTTTATAACAATCTATAATACAGCAATATGCTAAAAACTACTGCAATGTATGGGCGGGTGGCCAGCATAGACGTTTTAAGAGCTATAATCATGACACTCATGATTTTCGTGAATGATTTGCCATGGTCCAGGAATTTTCCGCATTGGTTTGAACATGCTCTTCCCGGAGAAGATATGCTTGGACTGGCAGACATTGTTTTTCCTGCATTTCTTTTTATTGTTGGCATGTCCATCCCATTTGCATTTGAGAACAGAAGGGCAAAAGGCGATGGCAATGGTAAGATTTTCCTCCATATTCTGGTTCGCAGCCTAGCCCTTATAATTATTGGAGTACTTATAGCAAACCGCAGGCTCATCAATGAAGATATGACTGGCTATAGTATCAACGTTTATTCATTGATAATCATGGCGGCTTTTTTCCTTATATGGAACATTTATCCAAAAAAGAGAATTAAGGGTGAAGTGAGCGAGGAGCTCAAAGTAATGGCGTATTGCAAAGACAATCTGATGTTCACCATATTAAAATGGATAGGTATACTTACCCTTGTTTTCATTGTTCTTACATTCAGGTCCGCAGGCGAAATCGTGGGATACATCAAACCAAGCTGGGGTATTTTGGGAACGATTGGATGGAGTTACCTTTTTTGTGCGTCGGCTTATCTGATAAGCAAAAATAACCTATGGGCTGTTATTGGATTTTGCATCCTCTATTATCTGCTGACAATTCTTAATACAGAAAGAGTTTTCCCGTTTAGTGGTAAGGTATTCGACGTTGTTGCAGGAAGCTCAGTGGCTTATGCATTTACTATTTCCGGGGTTGCTGCTTCCTTGATTTTAAAACGTTACAGACAAAACATATTCTATATTTTAGGAGGAGTCGGGTTGGGAGCGATTATAATCGGACTATTTTCTCATAACCTCTGGATAATATCAAAGATCGCAGGCACACCGGGCTGGATGTTCCTGTGCATCGGGATATCCACGCTTCTGTTTCTGGCTGTCTATTTTGTAGTTGATGTACATGGTAAGGAGAAGTGGTTCAACATCATAAGGCCGGCCGGCACCGCAACGCTCACATGTTACATGCTGCCGTACATCTATTACAGCATTAGAAATATGACCGGCCCCTTCCTGCCGGATCCCTTCTATGAAGGTTCTTTAGGTGTGATAAAGTGCATTGCATTCGCTTTCTTTATCATAGGCATCACTGCGCTTCTGGGCAAATTGGGAGTGAAACTGAAACTATAGAGATGATATAATATTCAGATTTTTCTATCATTGCCAATAATAAATATGAATAATGTGATTTATTTCACGTTTATCATAGTTAAAACGTGAAATAGGGAGTTTAGAAAAGCCCGTTTAGCTGCGCATCTATCCTGTCGATGACAATGCTCAGATCTTCCTGTCTCTCTTCGAACTTGTTTTCGTCTACGTCAATTATCAGTATCCGTCCATCCTTATAGCCGGTGATCCATGCTTCGTATCGCTCGTTGAGGCCGGAAAGATAGTCGATGCGTATGCCGCTTTCGTAGTCACGTCCCCTTTTCTGGATTTGAGAAACCAGGTTTGGAATGGATGAACGGAGGTAAATGAGCAGGTCAGGAGCTTTTACCAACGAGAGCATCAGGTCGAAAAGAGAAGTGTAGTTCTCGAAATCCCGGGAACTCATCAGCCCCATTGAGTGGAGGTTGGGTGCAAAGATGCGGGCATCTTCATATATTGTCCTGTCCTGAACAACCGGGTGAGGAGTGTTTTGAATCTTCACAATGCCGTTGAAACGCTGGTTGAGAAAAAATATCTGAAGGTTAAAGGACCATCGTTGCATATCGTTGTAGAAATCGGCAAGGTAGGGGTTGTTGTCTACCTCCTCATATTTTGGCTCCCAGCCATAATGCTTTGATAATAATCTGGTTAAAGTGGTTTTGCCACTGCCGATATTTCCTGCGATAGCGATATGCATAGTAGTAGATTTTGATTTGAATGTTGGAGACGATGGGTTTTACTAAAGACAAAATTACGAAAAGATTTTTGTAATTTTGCAGTATGTTAGACACACTACAGCATAAAGGAAGAAGAAAACAGCTATTGCAGCAATTATCAAAAAAATACAATTTTGACAGCAGGGTGATTGAGGCGATGAACAAGGTGCCCAGGCATATGTTTCTTGAGTATGGTCTTGACCATCTTGCCTATATGGACAAACCGCTGCCAATAGGGGCCAAACAGACAATTTCTCAGCCATATACAGTTGCCATGCAGAGTCATCTTCTGGGTCTCAACAAATATGACAAGGTTCTGGAGATTGGTACCGGATGTGCATATCAGACTGCTGTTCTGGTTGAGATGGGGCTAAGGGTCTTCAGTATAGAGAGACAACGTTCGTTATATCTGCTTTCACAAAAAAATCTTGCACGCCTTGAGTACGATTCTCCGGTACTTTTTTATGGCGACGGTTTCGCCGGACTACCGCAATTTGCCCCTTTTAAAGGTATTCTGATAACATGTGGAGCTCCGGAGATTCCACGTACCCTTCTAAAACAACTGGCAATCGGGGGGAGAATGGTCATTCCTGTAGGAACCGAAGTACAGACTATGGTTGTGGTTGAGAGGGTTAGCGAAAATGATTTTGTAAAAACTGAACATGGTGACTACAAGTTTGTTCCTATGTTGGAGGGAGTTGAGGGGTAATTTTTCATTAATGATACAGACTGATTTATGATACATACTAAAACATTTTATTTTAACGATTTACGGGAGTGTTGCTATATTCTTTGGGACGAAACAAAGGAGTGTGTGATAATTGATCCTGGTTGTTACAGCGATAGCGAGAAGGATAGACTAAAAAAGTTTATCGAGAGCAATGAACTTGTTCCTAAAAAATTGCTGAACACGCACGGCCATTTCGACCATATTATGGGCAATTCTTTTGTGACTAATACATGGAACATAAAGACATACATTCATCCACTTGATAAGCCTCATCTGGAGAGGACAAGCTATTACAGCGATATGTTTGGATACAAGATTGATGAACCGCCTTTGGACACAATTGATATCGAAGAGGGGGAGGTTATAGGGTTCGGCCACTCATCAATAAAGGTTCTCTTTACCCCGGGGCACACCAGAGGTGGAGTTTGCTTCTATTGTGAGGAGGAAGGAAACCGGTTTGCAGTTGTTGGTGATTGCCTTTTTGCAGGGAGTATAGGACGTACAGACTTGCCCGGGGGTGATTATGACGATCTTATGCACAGTCTTCTGGGCAAGTTATGCAAGCTGGGCGATGATTACCGAATACTTCCGGGGCATGGTCCCGAGACAACCATCGGGCATGAACTTGCAACAAATCCGTTCTTGAGGTACGAGTAAATATGAAATATTTTTTAAGTTTTGTGTTATTAACGATATGCTCAACTGCTTTTGGGCAGGTGTCGGGTTTAGAGATGAAGGCAGATGTGGAAAATCCTGCCGGGGTAAACCAGGTGGTAAAGATTCCGCAAATACCCAGGACGCTCAACTTTGCAAATGAACCTGTGCCACTGAAATATATGGATGTAAAGGAGTCGCTGCAGAGGGAGATGATGGTGATAACATACTGGCATGCCAGTCTCGCATATATCCTGCAACTCAACAACAGGTACGAGGCTGTAATCAGAAAGGTGATAATGGAGGAGAGCCTTCCGGCCGATTTTTACTATCTGTGCATTGCAGAGAGTGGTCTTCAACCGGTAGTTTCACCGGCAGGAGCATGTGGCTACTGGCAGTTTCTTGAAACAACTGCAAAAGAGTATGGCCTGGTTGTGGACGATGAGGTGGATGAGCGTTATAACATAGAGAAATCTACACGTGCGGCTGCCACTTACTTCAAAAAGGCTTATGCCGAGTTTGGAACATGGACCATGGCGGCAGCGTCGTTCAACATTGGTTTGAGTAATGTGCGAAACCGAATGGAGCTGCAGTCTCAGAAGAATTATTATGACACACATTTTCCGGAGGAGACATCGAGGTACCTCTTCAGGGCACTGGCATTTAAAACAATAATGTCTAATCCTCAGGCATACGGTTTCATAATAGATAAAGAGCAGTTGTATCCTCCGCTTGAATATAAGGAGGTAAAGGTAGATGGCCCCGTAGTAAGCTGGCCTGAGTTTGCAGCAAAGCATAAAACAAACTTTAAACTGCTTAAGATATATAATCAGTGGATACGGTCGCACTCTATGGTGAACAAGGCGAGGAGGACTTTTATCGTTAAGATTCCCAAGGAGGGTAGCAGATAATGGTTTAATTCAAGGTCAGAGCAAACTTTGGTAGTTATTTACAGAATAAACCAGATAACAAAAACATGGTAGCCATCGTCACAAAATTAAACAACAGGATCAGCAACTTTTTTAACGATTAAGATATGCCGGCAAATTTATCATTATCTGAAATTATCATTTATCAAACCGAAGACGGAATTACTAAGATTGAGGCCCGTCTGGAAAATGAAACCGTTTGGCTTACACAAGCTCAATTGGCCGAATTATTTCAAAAAAGCAGAGTTACAATCACCGAACATATCGGCAACATATTTAAAGAAGGTGAATTGTCCGAAAATTCAGTATGTCGGAAATTCCGACTAACTGCCGCTGATGGCAAGGAATATGATACCACACTTTACAACTTAGATGTAATTATTTCAGTTGGTTATCGTGTTAAATCGTTAAGAGGCACTCAATTCAGAATTTGGGCAACTGAACGGTTGCGTGAATATTTGATTAAGGGCTTTACAATGAATGACGACCTGCTGAAACAGGGCGGCGGGTATTTTGATGAATTATTGGAACGAATCCGTGATATTCGATCCTCAGAAAAGGTGTTTTATAGAAAAGTATTGGAAATTTATGCTACAAGTGTTGATTATAACCCCAATACCGAAGCAACTAAACTCTTTTTTCAAACAGTACAAAACAAGCTACATTGGGCTTCGCACGGACATACAGCTGCAGAGATCATTTTTCAACGGGCAAATGCACAATTGCCATTTATGGGTTTAACCGCATTCAAGGGTGTCAGGCCAGCTAAAAATGAAATCACAGTCGCTAAAAACTACCTTGGAGAAGAAGAACTTGCAATTCTTAACCGATTAGTTTCGGCTTATCTCGACATTGCAGAAGTTAACGCCATGCAGAAAAAAACGATGACGATGAAAGATTGGATTGAAGTGCTCGATGGTTTTACAAAGATGTCGAGACAAGATATTCTGACAAATGCAGGCAAAATTTCAACCGAAATAGCACAGAAAAAAGCATTGGCAGAATATGAAACTTATAAAACAAAAGCAATTGATGAACTTTCGGAAGTTGAAAAACAGTTTATTGCATGCATCGAAAATGCAAACAAACAATTAAAAGCAATTAACCAAACAAAATAATTTGCTAATATGCTAATAGGTTAATGAGGGAACAGATATAGATGAGTATTGAAGTAATAGGGGCCAGGGAGCACAATTTAAAAAATATTGATGTTGTCATTCCACGTCATAAGCTGGTAGTTATTACCGGACTGAGTGGAAGTGGCAAATCTTCGCTTGCATTCGACACAATATATGCAGAGGGACAGAGGAGGTACATGGATACACTGTCGGCATATGCCCGTCAGTTTATGGGAGCGTTGGAGAGGCCCGATGTGGACAGCATTACGGGACTCAGCCCCATTATCGCGATTGAGCAAAAGACAACAGGCCGCAATCCAAGATCGACGGTGGGGACAATTACAGAGATATATGACTTTATGAGGCTCCTGTATGCCAGGGCCGCAATTGCATATTCACCAGCAACGGGGCTGGAGATGATCAAGTATTCAGACGATCAGATTGTCAGTCTCATAATTAAGGAGTACGACGGGAAGAAATCGTTACTGCTGGCACCGCTGGTAAAGGGAAGGAAGGGACATTACAAAGAGCTGTTCGAACTGCTTATCAGACGTGGTTTCACGCAGGTGAGGGTAGACGGAAAGGTTTTTGACCTGGCTGCCATCAAGCCGCTGGACAGGTATAAGTCACACTTTATAGAACTTGTCGTTGATAAGTTGCTGCCAGAGCCAGGGAGTGAAAAACGGATAAAAGAATCGGTTCTCTCTGCCTTGCATCATGGCAAGGGGTCCCTTGCGGTTCTGGATATCAAGGAAGATAAGCTTAGACATTTCAGCAAACACCTGATGTGCCCCGAAACAGGGATCTCTTATCCCGAGCCGGCTCCCCACTCATTCTCCTTCAACTCACCACAGGGAGCTTGTCCGCATTGTAAGGGACTTGGAATGATTACAAAGGCCGACCTCAAGAAAATTATTCCCGACGACTCAATTTCAATAGCCAAAGGGGGTATAGTCCCGTTGGGTCACATGAGAGACAATCTGCTATTCAGGCAACTGGAAGGTATTGCAAAAAAATATGAATTTTCGCTCCATGACCCTATAAGGGATATACCGGAAGATGCACTTGATACTGTAATTTATGGTTCAGACGAACTTTTCAGGGTAGGAGGCGCTGGAGCAAATTCACAGATGATGAGCTTTATTGGGGTTATAGCCCGCATTGAGCAGACCAGTACCGATAATGATGACATTCTGGTAAGAAAGGAAAGGTTCATAGAGGAGATTGTGTGCCCCAAATGCAATGGAACCAGGCTCAAGGAGGAGGCACTTAGTTTCAGGATAGACAACAAGAACATCTCAGAGGTGTCTGCAATGGATATAGATATACTGGCGCAATGGATTGCAACGCTCGACCAGAAGCTCAATCCTAGACAGAAAATCATTGCAAGGGATGTAATAAAAGAGCTGCTGGACAGGGTAGGTTTTTTGATGGATGTTGGCCTTGACTACCTTTCGCTGGACAGAAGTACAAGATCGCTTAGTGGTGGAGAGAGTCAGAGAATCCGTCTTGCAACACAGATAGGTTCCAAACTGGTGAACGTCCTCTATATTCTGGACGAACCTAGCATCGGACTACATCAGAGAGATAACATAAAGCTGATTGAGTCCCTGAGAAAACTTAGGGATGAGGGAAACTCAGTAATGGTGGTTGAACACGATGAGGAGATGATTCTGAATGCCGATTATCTTATTGATCTTGGCCCGGGTGCCGGCGACAAGGGAGGGAAGGTTCTGTTTTCGGGTACACCTTCAGAGATTTTTGAAACACCAGAAGAGGAGATAATGAAAATGAACAGTCTGAGTCTCGAGTATCTCCGGGGGTTCAGGAAAATTGAGGTGCCACTGCAGCGAAGAAAGGGCAACGGAAAATTTTTGGAATTGAAAGGTGCAACAGGAAATAATCTCAAGGGGGTAGACATTAAGATTCCTTTGGGTTGCTTTATAGGAGTGAGCGGTGTGAGCGGCAGCGGAAAGTCGTCTCTTATAAATGAAACCTTAATGCCAATACTAAGCAACTACTTCTTCCATTCGCTCTACACACCACTCCCATATAACGAAATCATTGGCATAGACAATATTGACAAGCTTATAGAAATTGACCAGTCAGCAATAGGCAGAACTCCCAGAAGCAACCCTGCTACCTATACAACTGTCTTTTCTGATATCAGGAAATTATTCGAAGAGACACCTGATGCCAAGATAAGAGGATTCAAGGCAGGCAGATTCTCCTTTAACGTTAAGGGAGGAAGATGTGAAGAGTGTAAGGGAGCGGGAGTACAGATTATTGAGATGAACTTTCTACCGTCTGTTCATGTTCACTGCAAGGAGTGTAACGGCAAGCGTTACAAACCCGATACTCTGGCTGTCAAATATAAAGGAAAGTCCATAAACGATGTTCTTGAGATGACCATCTCACAAGCTGTCCAGTTTTTTGAGCACTTGCCGTCAATCATGCAGAGACTCAGGGCCCTGGAAGAGGTTGGCCTGGGTTATGTGAAACTTGGTCAATCATCTACTACTTTGAGCGGTGGTGAAAGCCAAAGGGTGAAACTGGCCACCGAACTTTCGAAGAAGGACACAGGCAATTCGCTCTTTCTTCTGGATGAACCAACAACAGGTCTGCATTTCGAAGACATACGAGTTTTGTTAGGAGTACTGCAAAGACTTGTAGATAAGGGCAACACTGTTATGATAATTGAGCACAATCTGGACGTGCTTCGTTCTGTGGATTATATTTTTGACCTGGGACCGGATGGGGGAGCCAAAGGAGGCAGGATTGTTGCTCAAGGTACACCTGAGGAGCTCAAACTTAATAAAGAATCTGTTACGGGTCTCTATTTATAATATATTAATTACAAAAATGAAAAAGTAACCATGATAAGTGTTTATTGCGAAAATCGGAAAAAATCATTCGAGTGCGAGCCGGGGACAACTCTCAGTGAACTTCTGATTCGGACCGGACTTACTCTTGAATGGCCTGTGCTGGCAGCTGTAGTGGACAATCAATTGAAGGAGCTTGGGTTTAATATTTACATATCACATACTGTAAAATTCATAGATTACTCTCACCCCGACGGTTACAGGACCTATATACGTTCTTTGAACTTCGTACTGCAAAAGGTAGTTGCTGAGCTCTATCCCCAATATTCTCTTGTGATTGACTACAATCTCCAGAACGGAATGTATGGAGAGTTGAGAGAACTGGAACCCGATGAAGACAACTCTCCCAAGGTTGTTTCACTTAGTGAAGAGGAGATTCTGGAGATCAAGAAAAGAATGCAGCTGCTTATAGATGCAGATCTTCCATTTACCAGATATAAGGTTCGTACAGACGAAGCTGTTGCAACATTCAAGTCACAGAACAAGCCCGAAAAAGCCTTCCTTCATGAGCAGAGAGGGAAGTTTTTTACAACAGTATATTATCTGGATGGATATGCGGACCATTTTTATGGCCCCTTGCTCGAGAGCACGGGAAAATTAACCACATTCGATTTTGAGTCATTCAGCAGGGGCTTTCTTATAATAACTCCCCCTATAACCAAGCCATATGAAATTGTGAAAACACCATACCAGTACAAACTTTTTGATGTTTTCAAGGAGTATTCCGACTGGTGTTCCATTCTTGGAGTAAAGGGTGTCGCATCGCTGAATCAGGCAATTCTGGAAGATAGGGCCAGGTCACTTATACAGATTGCAGAGGGTCTGCACGAGAGAAAATATGCTGCTATTGCAGACGAGATATTCAAGAGAAGAGAGAAAGTCAAGCTTGTGTTGATAGCGGGGCCAAGCAGCAGTGGTAAGACAACCACCTCTAAAAGGGTGGCTCTGCAGACAAAGGTGCTTGGGCTGAACCCTATTATAATTGAGCTAGACAACTATTTTATTGACAGGGACTTCACACCTAAGGACAGTGATGGAAATTATGATTTTGAAATTCTTGAGGCTCTGGACATAGAATTTCTTAACAGCCAGCTCAACGAGCTGATTCAGGGAAAAACCATCAATCTGCCAAGATTTGATTTTGCTTTGGGTAAAAGAACCTTTCTGGGAGAGACACTAACCATGGGAGAGAAGGATATTCTCATAATGGAGGGAATTCATGCATTAAACCCAAACCTTACAAAACATCTTCCCCGTGATACTATGTTCAAAATTTACGCATCTGCCCTTACTTCGCTCTCACTGGACGAGAACAATAATATCTCTTCTTCCGATAACAGGCTTATTCGCAGAATAGTAAGGGATAGCTTTTTCAGGGGAGTGTCACCGGAGAGCACAATTCTCAGGTGGCCCAGTGTGAGAAGGGGCGAAATCAACAACATTTTCCCACATCAGGAGAATGCAGATATAATGTTCAACTCTGCTCTTATTTATGAGCTTCCTTTGCTTAAGTACTATGCAGAACCTTCGTTAAGAAGGATTGCTCCAAATTCGCCTGCCTCAACAGAGAGTATAAGGCTCCTTAAGTTTTTGTCTTATATTCAGGAACTTCAGCCATCGGAGATAGCCCTCGTGCCACCTACTTCTGTAATGAGGGAGTTTATTGGTGGAAGTAGCTTCAGGTATTGATTCTCTAACGGGATATCCAAAGTTCAGGGTTCTGCTTCTCTGTTCCCTTCCAGAGCTGGAAGTGGATTACTGAACTGCCATCGGATTCTGCAAGCGAACCGAGAGACTGGCCTGTTGATACCTTATCACCAGGTTTAACAGATATCTTGTCGAGTTTGGTGTAGAATGTATAGTAGTTTCCATGCTGTACCAGAATGCACTGATTATATCCCGGCATTACAAGTATCTGTTTTACTTCGCCGTCAAAGACACAATGAACGCTGGCGTTTGCATCAGTTGAGATATTTACACCATTGTTAAACGGCAATTTTACAGATTTGAACACCGGATGATAATGCTGGCCGTACTGTTCAGTTATAACACCTCTTTTTACCGGCCACGGTAACCTTCCCCGGTTATTCTCAAACTTGCCTGAAAGTGTTCTGTCGGCAACACTCTCCTTATATTCGGGACTCTTTTGCTCCTTGACGGCAGCCGTCAGTATCCTCTCTATTTCACGATTGAGTTTTTCTACCTCCTTTCTCTTCTCGTTGAGCTGTTTAAGCACCTCCTTCTCCCTCTTTGTGAGCTGGGTTATAGTGCGTTTTGCACTTGTCTCTTCCTGCGACAGTTTTTTGAACTCCTGCTGTTTCTTTGCCTGGGTACTTATCGAATTTTCTCTTATCTGAGCAAGTGCCGCCCGCTCACTGCTTATTTTTTCACTGTTGCTGCGGATATTATGAGCCAGCTCCTTAATGGCGCGTGAGTAGTTCCTTATATATATCCACCTGCGGTATCCCTGTTCAATATTATCGCTTGCAAGAATATACATCAGCCACATCTTCTGGTCCCTTTTTTTATAAGAGAGGTATATAAGCTGAGCGTATCTTTTTTTAAGCTCCTGTAGGTTATTGTTCAGTTTTACTATCTCCTGCTCTTTACTAACAACCTGATTACTTATCTGTTTAATCTCTTCATCAAGCTCCTTGAGTAGCTTTTTCCTGTTTGTAATCTTTCTCTGGATAAAGTTGAGCTCCTTTGTATTTGCCTGCTGGCTCGATTTTGTAGCAGCAAGTTGTTTGTCAAGAAATGCAATCTCCTCTTCTATCTGTTGTTTCCTTTTTGTCTGTTCTGTAACACTCTGGGAACTTAGTGTGACAGCAATCAGTAAAAACAGAGATATAAGGGTAGTACGTAGCATTATTTAACCGCTCCCTTTTTTTTTGCCATCTTGGCTGCTATGCCTATGCTTGGGTCCAGCTTGTCGGCCTGACCCCAGTAGATGTAAGCAAGATCGTACTCCTTGAGAGCATAAAGCACATCTGCATAGTGGTCAAGTATAGCAGCACTCTCGTTGCCACCGTATATCATTGCATGTTTAAGAATTGCCCGAGCCTCAATGTCCTTGTCCATAAGATGCAGTATCCAGGCATATGTATCGAGGTATGTTGGATTGTTTGGTTCTGCCTCTATGGTCTTTTTGCTCATCTCATAGGCCCGTTTAAGCTGTTTTTTCTCCAGACTCAGGTAGTAAGCGTAGTTGTTTAGTGTTGCAATATGTTTTGGCTCTTTGTCAAGAGTCTTCCGGTAATAGCTGAAGGACTCTTTCTTGCTACCTATCTGGTAGTAAAGGTCGCCAAGTACAGAAAGGTTCCGTACGGTTGATGCGCTGTCGCCTTTTGACAGGGTGAGTAATTCTTTAAATATCTCTATAGATTCCGGTATCCTTTGCGATTGCAGAAGACCTATTCCCTTAAGTTCCATAAAATCGCGGTCCATTGGAAGTACAGTAAGAGCAGAGTCGCTGCAAACTACAAGTTTATCCCATTGTTCCATGTAGTATAGCATAGACAGATATTGTTTGTGAGCCTCTTTGGAATAGTAGTGTTCCTTAAGATTTTTGATTAGCACCCTTATTGCCGGATCTGTTCTGCTGGTCTGGACAAGATATAGTGCATATGTATAGGCAACTGAAGTATCGGCAGGATGCGCAAGGTATAGGTTAGACATCATGGTGTCTACCTGTGGAGTGAATGTCTGTACAAACTTCTGACTAGACAATATCTCGGTCATATAGCTTACCTTCATCTTTGGATCTATCTCCGTATTTGCCATAAATGGAAAAACTCTCTCAAAGTAGAGGTCGAACTGGTTCCTTATTCTGTATACCTCTGCCATTCCAAAGCTTGCGGGTATATATGTAGGATCCATAGTAAGAGCCTTGCTGTAGTACTCAAGAGCTATGGTATCCTTCTGTTTCCCTGAGTAGATGTCACCAAGCAGGGTGGCTGTCCGTGGTGTGCCGTAATCTTTGTCAAACTCCTCCAGATATTTGAATGCCTCCTCCTTTTTGTTCTCATATACCAGCAGATTGTAGCGAGTCAGGCCGGTTGCCTCATTCTTGCCCACAACTTTCTCTATCTGATCCAGTACGTTCCATGCCTTGCCAATATTCTTCTGCTGTATATATATGTCAATCATGTCATCGTAAAGCTCTGTTTTCTGCGGATACTTCTCAAGCAGTCCTTCGTATATCTGAGTTGCTTTGTCGAGCATGTTTTGAGCTGCCATTATTTTTGCAAGCTGTACACTATACCAGTAATTCTGAGGATCCATCTTTACAGCAGTTTCCATTAGCAACAAAGCCTTTGAGAAATCTCCCTTTTGAAGGCTAAGATTTGCAGAATAATAATATACCGCATCGTTTTTTGTGCCTCTTTTTATGAGTTCATCAAAAATTTTCTGAGCTTCGCCCAGACTTCCAATATTATACTGTCTTAGACCTTCAAGGTAGTAAAACTGTTCTGAACCCTCTTTTGTCTGAGCAGCGAGTTCTTTTGGAAAGGGGCTAATAGTTAAGAGGGTTATTATAATGGAGAAGAAGATGATTCTGTGGATGGTTGGATATCTGGACATCTGGCTATGAGGTTCTGGTTATATTATATTTATACTGCAAAGTTAATTAATTTCCAAGCTTTGCAAATATCACTCCATCGATAAAATTTTTATTTGTTGTGCAACGAATTATTACTATTTTGCATCTTATAAATACAAGCGATGAACGCCACATCAAGAGAATATTCTACAGAAACAGAGTTACTGGAAGCCTGTGTAAATCAGGACCAAAGGGCACAGAGGACACTCTATGAGTTATATTCTCCCCGTATGCTGACTCTCTGTATCCGTTATATAGGAGAGAGGGAGAAGGCGAGAGATGTTCTGCACGATGGTTTTATTACCGTGTTTGAAAAAATTGGCAGTTTCAACGCAAGTGGCTCTTTTGAGGGTTGGTTAAGAAGGATTTTTGTCAATACGGCTCTGATGTCGTTGAGAAAAGGGGATGTTCTCAAGTATTCGGAGGATTTGACAACGGTTGAGAGGGAGGTTACAGTTGACAGTTCAGTGCTGGGAAGTATCTCGTCAAAGGAACTGTTGAAACTGATAGCTACAATGCCGGCAGGATTCAGAGCAGTGTTCAACATGTATGCAATAGAGGGTTTTTCGCACCAGGAAATTGCAAAAGAGATGAATATAAGCGAAGGAAGTTCCAGATCGCAGCTCAGCAGGGCAAGAATCTGGCTTCAGGAAAGAATAGGAGATAGATATTAGTATGCAGGATAAGGAGTTTGATAAAAAGATTAAGGAGTTGATGGAAGAGCATCTCGAGATGCCCGGTGAGGGGTCGTGGGATAATCTTCTTCTTTCTCTCAATAAGAGGAAAAGGGCAAAGTTGCTCTATTTCAGGCGAGCTACATATGCTTCCGTAGCAGTCGCTGCCTCTCTTCTTTTGCTTCTGGTTCTTGGCAAGGAGTCACCGGTCCCGGCTATAATTGATAATCCGGCCAAACAAAATATGATCGTAGAGAACACGCCGCAACCTCAAATCATAGGGTCTGCGAGTGAAGCTCCGGTTACCAAAACCAAGATTTCAAAAAAACATAAAATAGCCGTTGCCACTAAAGAGACTTCAGGCAGTGAAGTTCCCGTTACAACACTAGTTGCAGATAATGTGGGAGGTAAGGATGATGTCATGAACACCACAAAACAGGCTGATGAAAAAGCCGTTCAGCCATCGGCTGCCGGCAACAGGAAATACAAGCCCTATGATTTTAAGGAGGAGACCCCGGTAAGAAGGTTTACTAAGGATTTGTTCTATTCGTTATCTACAAATCTCTCACCGTCAATGTACAGCAAGTCAATAAACATGCTTTCGGTGGCGCTTGGATATCAGAATGACTTTGTCCCAATAAACCTTATGGAGACAGTACAACCTCAATCGGTATCCGACACAAAGTATGCGATGCCTCTGTCGTTCGGTGTTCAGGCACAGTATCCTGTAAATGCAAACCTATCTGTTGGCGCTGGCCTCAGCTATTCGCTTCTTGTATCTCATTATCAACAATTCTCATATAACCGCAGGCTTGACATTCAGCAGAGCCTTCACTATCTGGGTATACCGGTAAATGCATATTACAGTCTAATTCAAAATAAAAAGTTCAAGGTTTATGTTTCCGGCGGGTTCATGCTGGAGAAGGGTCTGATTGCTAGCTACAGAACTACCGACAACGGAACAAAGAGATTCGAAAGTGTTGCAATCCAAGGTGTTCAGTTCTCACTTGCAGCCGGTCTGGGTGCTGAGTTCAAGATGAACAAGGAGGTTGGTATTTACTTCGACCCGGCACTTGCGTATTACTTTAACTGTGACCAGCCTGAAAACATAAGGACAGCGCAACCGTTGCAATACAAGTTCGAACTTGGAATGCGTTTCCACTTGTAAGCTCTTTTTTTGCTAACTTTACAAAAAAAAGAGTTGTCTACTACTGCAATCGTAATACTTAACTGGAACGGAAAACACTTTCTTGAGCGTTTCCTTCATCTTTTGGAGTTGAGGTCAGAAATACCCGGTGTGTCTATAGTTGTTGCCGATAATGGCTCTACGGATGGATCGGTAGATTACATCAAAAAGGATCATCCCACTGTCCGCATAATTGAATTCGAAACCAACTATGGCTTTACAGGAGGCTATAACAGGGCTCTTGCTCAGGTTGAAGCCGATTACTTTCTTCTGTTGAATTCAGATGTTGAGGTGACCAACGGATGGCTGCAGCCGCTGATAGAAAACATGGAATCCTCTCCTTCGGTTGGTATTTGCATGCCAAAGATAAAATCTGCATTTGATCATGACAACTTTGAATATGCCGGTGCCTGCGGAGGTTTTATGGATGTTCTCGGGTTCCCATTTTGCAGGGGGAGGATACTTTCAAATATTGAGAAAGACAGGATGCAGTACAATCAGGCCATAGAGGTTTTCTGGGCCTCAGGAGCTGCAATGATGGTGAGGTCTGAGTTGTACAGGTCACTTGGCGGTTTTGACGAACTTTTCTTTGCTCACATGGAGGAGATTGATCTTTGCTGGAGGGCCAAGCTTGCCGGATGGCAGGTATGGGTTTATCCGGAGTCGGTTGTGTACCACGTTGGGGGAGGGACCCTGCCGAACAACTCTCCACATAAACTTTATCTGAACTACCGGAACAATCTTCTGATGTTGCACAAAAACCTACCTGCAGGCAGACGCAGGGTGGTAATCTTTACCAGACTTATTGTTGACGGACTATCGGCGATTGCTTATATATTGCAGGGCAAAGCCACATACTTTGCATCTGTTTTCAAGGCCCACCTAGACTTCTATTTGTTGAGTCGCAAGATTGAGAGAAGAGAACTCTCTGCAAAACGGAAAATTTCCGGTATTTACCAAGGCAGTATTGTTTTCTCGTTTTTCTGGTCGGGGAAGAAATTAAGATACCATGATATAGGTCCGGATATAACCTAGGTTTATTTTTCAGAGAACATCAAGAATCCGCTCCAGGCGTGTTCCTCTCGAGCCCTTTATCAAAAAAGTATTTTCAGTAACCGGATTTTCGAGAAGGTATTCTCTTAGCTCAAGAGATGTATTGAAGAACAATGCCTTGTCTAAAAGCATCTGGTCACCCTGAGAAGCAGCTTCAAATTCCGACCCCACAAAAAAGAGATTGTCTGTCCGCATCTCTTTGATTAATTCGAGTATAGCCTTGTGCTCTTTTTGCGACTCTGCTCCAAGTTCCAGCATATCTCCAATAATAAGCGATGTTTCACTTTTTTCCATCTTGCTAAAGTTTTCCAGTGCTGCCCTCATACTAGTGGGATTTGCGTTGTATGCATCTACGATAAGAGTGTTTGCCATACCTTGTACCAGTTGAGACCTGTTGTTGGACGGGATATAATTCTCTATTGCCCTTATTGAATCTGCGGGATCAGTATTGAAGAGTTTTCCTGTTGCCAGGGCAGCAAGGACATTGTCGGAGTTATATGTCCCTATCAGGTGAGTGTTTATTATTTCACCAGAGTGAAGCCTCATTCTCAGAAATGGTTCGGCCGAAGAAGTCGGCAGGATTTTGCATCCCTGATAATCCATCCCATATAAAGCAGTTTTTATTCCCTGACGTTGTTCAATCATTTCGCAAAGATGAGAATTGTCGGTATTATAGATTGCTGTACCACCGTTTTCCAGAAGGTAGTCGTAAAGTTCACCTTTAGTAGCCTTTACACCTTCGAAAGAACCAAATCCCAATAGATGAGCCTTACCCACATTAGTTACCAGACCATAGTCAGGTTGCGAGATTGATACAAGAGTAGCTATCTCCCCCGGTGCACTTGCTCCCATTTCGATGACTCCAACCTGGGTTTCCGAAGTCATGTTAAGTATTGTAAGCGGCACTCCTATATGGTTGTTTAGGTTGCCCTGTGTAGATGTAACTCTGTATTTTGTAGATAATACTGTAGAAATAAGCTCTTTTGTTGTTGTTTTGCCGTTTGTGCCGGTCAGACCTACAACGGGTATTGCCAGAATGGTCCGGTGAAAACGAGCGAGATCCTGCAACGCAGTGAGAACATCGGCGGTCTGAATCAGATTGCTGTGTGACGGAAGAGACTTATCATCTACAACTGAGTATTTAGCTCCTGCTTCAAGTGCAGCAATGGCAAAACTGTTGCCATCAAAATTATCTCCCTTAAGAGCGAAAAAGATTGAATCTGGTTTTATTGCCCTGCTGTCTGTGCACACTCCGGACGATTCCAGAAATATTTTGTATAATTCTTGTGTTTTCATGTCTGTTTCTGATTCTATTTTTTACCGGTCGAGCCAAATCCTCCCTCTCCGCGTACACTTTCGCCCAGTTCATCCGCAAGTACCCACTCAACACGCTCGAATTTTGCCACTATCATCTGTGCCACCCTCTCACCGGGAACCAATATAAAAGGCTGATCTGAGAGGTTGACCAGTATTATCTTTATCTCTCCCCTGTAGTCCGCATCTATTGTACCAGGGCTGTTAACTATTCCAATGCCGTGTTTTGCTGCCAGTCCGCTTCTGGGGCGAATCTGTGCTTCGTATCCTTCCGGAAGTTCGATATGTATTCCTGTAGGCACCATAACCCTTTTGAGAGGCTCTATGGTTATATTTTCGGGTATATTCGCCTTTAGATCCATGCCTGCCGAGTGTAAAGTGGCATATTCTGGCAGGTTATATGCCGATTTGTTTAAAATTTTAACTTCCATATGGTTATTTTCTCAATGTGCAGATATGCGATTATATAAATAAAAATCAGGACAGTATGGATCCCAAGCTTAAGTATGAGGTTCATTTGTGGTATTAGCAGAGAAACTGCATATAGCGTAAGGCCAAGTGCAACAAAGCCAAGAATTTTCTTCCAATTGTATGGGATAGGATAATATTTGTTGCCAAGAATAACGCTAAAAATGAGCATTATAGAATAGCTTACAAAGTGTCCCCAGGCTGCTGCATGGTAGGAGTAAAGTGGCATGAACACAATGTTTATTGCAAGAGTTGCCAGAAGCCCCGCAAGTGTTATATATATGGCAATATTGGTCTTTCCGGAGAGCTTGTACCACATGGATACATTGAAGTTCATACCGAGGATCACATATGCCATTAGCATAATGGGAACAATATCCATTCCGGCGCGGAAGTCTGAACCTACAATATATTCAAGTATATCCATGTAAAGCATTATACCCAGAAAAACCAGCATTGAAAAGGCTGTGAAATGTTCCATTATACTTGCATACAGGTCTTTTGAACCCTCCTCTTTTGCCCTTGAAAAGAAAAACGGCTCTGCGGCAAACCGGAACATTTGCACACATAACATCATTAATGTTGCAATCTTCACACCTGCTTGAAAAATACCGAGATCGGACCTCCAGATGCTTCCTTCCGGAGAGAAAAACCGGAACATCAACCTGTCTATTGATTCATTAACAGCCCCGGGTAATTGAGCAACCATAAGAGGGAGCGAGTAGAGCATCATAATTTTCCACAACTGTTTGTTAAAGGCGAATCTCACCTTAAGTATGTCTGGAATGAAGATAATCAGAGAGACTATCCCGCTTAGGAATGTTGCAAACAAAATATATGTGAAGTCAGGTTTGGCAGAAATGAAGTTCAGAAGCAACGTCTGAGGGTGACTTGACAGATATGCCGGCACTACAAAGAATAGAATGACATTGAATGCAGTTTCGGAAAATATTTTGATCGATTTCAAAACCGCAAACTTCACTGCTTTGTGTTCGAAACGCAGTTTTGCAAAGAGGATAGCTGTAAATGAATCTATTGCCAGGATGCTCGCTATGTACACAATGACCTCGGGGTATCCTTTATAACCCATTTGTGTAGATATAGGTTCTGCTAATATGGTGAGAACAGTGAAGGCGAAAACAGAGAGAATCGATACCGTCAATAAGGCATTTGAGAATACCGCCTTTGGTGAGTCATGGGTATTGGCAAAACGGAAACAACCTGTTTCAAGCCCGAGTGTGAGCAGAACAAGCAACATTCCAATAAATGCCGAGAACTCTGTGTATGTCCCGAAACTCGAAGTTGACAGAATGCGTGTGTATATTGGTATGAAGAGAAAGTTTATTATTCTGGCGAGTATTGTGCTCAGACCATATATTGCAGTCTCTCCTGCAAGTACTTTTAACGGGTGTGCGCTCATGTTCAGTTTGACAATGCTTTTGGTTTATATACCAGGAAGCCGATATTCAGCTGAGGGAACCATTTGACGTCTGCCTTTTCATAGTATGATGCCGAAAGTGTGACAGGTCCTACCGGGGATTGCCATACAGCTGCAATGTCGGCAGAAAATGCTCCTCGCGGGAACAGACCGGTGAACTGTGTAGATCCGTCGGTAGTAACCATCAGTTGTTTATATGGCTGAAAGTAAGCCCCTGTCATATGAAGAGAAAGATTTTTTGCGACCCGGACTATTGGCATAAGGGCAATCCCCATAAATGAAGGAGCCCTGTTTTCGTTAAGCAGAAGGGTTCTGCTGTGTGGGTTTGGCTGAAAAGCAGGCAAGAACAGTAGTGTAGATATCCTGTCACCCATTGCTGTCCTGTTGGTTATTGTAATGTCTGTAAGCCATCCGAGTGTGAAGTTCTTGCTTATCTCAGAATAGGACTCCTTATACAATCTGAGAGAAAAAGTACCGTGAATCACGTTTTTCAACGGAGACGCACCCAGCGATGTGCTCCCGGGTGCATAGTCCTCAGAAAGATATGTATATCTGAGTGTTACCTTTTCCTTATCTCCCGCAGTGGGGTAAATCTTGTAGTTGGTGGTATTTCGCTCAAGATAAACCGAAGGAGAGAAGAATGTGAAATTGGTCTCGTCCGGGATATCGTAAGTTGTAAATTTGTCGGACTGATAGTATTCATAAAAGATCCTGCCCATGTCCACCGATACTTTAAGAAGCAGGTTTTTATAGAGGTTGACAGGAGTAGCAATACTGAATTTTGTAAATATTTCACTCTCCTGCACGTTACTGCTTAATACCCTGTTAGTAAAAAATTGTGTCTGACTGCCACCAAAGTAATCAAAACGATGGAGGGTAAACTGAAGCTCGTAGAATGCCAGGGGCCTGATTGAAAAATCCTGCCGCCAGTAAGCATTCAATCCGGAATAAAAGCGTCCAAGGTTAATGTCAGCTGCTGCTTTCCATGGGTTTGACGAGAATTTTCTATACTCGGCACCTATGAAACCCTGATTAAGAGACGATGATGATATGTTTCCGCCTATTGACAGTCTAAGTGAAGGGGCACTTGATACTCTGAGGTGGATGTCGAAGACAGAGTCCTTGGTTAACTTGGCTACGGGATAAAAGTTTTTTACGTTGCCACTTGCAATTACCCGGTAATATCCTCTTTTTAACTGTTCAAAATCAAAATATCTCTTTCTGTTCTCGCGGAATGTTCTGTCGATGAACTCTTTTTGTGATTGTTTAAGACTGTCTGAGATTATTACATTTTCAAATGAGAGTGGTATGCAGCGGGTTCTGAATGCAAGACGTTTTTTTAATAGGTTTGCATCACTCTCTTCTCTTTTGATTTTCTCTTTTATGGCCGGGATATACTTGAGAGCGTTCTGGTATCCTGTCTCTACCAGCTTGTCAATTTTGTCAAAATCGAGTAGCCCTATCTCTTCAAACTTGCTGTCTATAAGTACTCCTTTTGTCTCAGGTAAATTATAGTTGGTCTCTACTGTCAGCATGTTCTCAATCTGAGAAAGAAGATTATCCGATTCAAGTTCAGGGTACTTGCCTGCGCATTTTACTCCAATTATATAGTCAGGGTTGAAATCTTCCAGCATTACATCCCACGGGAAATTATTGTAGAACCCGCCGTCGAAAAGCAGAGTGGAATCTACCATTATTGGTTTGAAAAAGAATGGGAATGTCATTGATGCCCTTATAGCCGACCCCAGATCTCCTTTTCTTATTGTAACAGGTTTTTTGTTGGCGATGTCTGCAGCTACACAACGGAACGGCACCATAAGGTTGTTGAAATCGTATCCGCTGGCTGCTGCAGGGGATGCAAAAAGTTGCATAACGGCCAGATCCATTGGAAAGGGTGAGATAAGGCTGGTCGGCAGGTTTATAGAGAACCGGTTTTTATCGTCCTTGGAAAATGTGACTCCAAGCATCTCTGCGGTTGTCTCACGTCTGTAGAAGTATGTTGCAAATCCTTGTTCCTGTTTACCGTTGTACCACGATTCGAACTCTTCTGAACGGAAGAGGGTAAGCATTTCGTTGGTTGTGAGTCCAATTGCATACAAGCCTCCGACAATTGCTCCCATGGATGTTCCTGCAATGTAATCTATAGGTATATGATTCTCTTCGAATGCCTTAATCACCCCTATATGCGACAACCCCTTTGCTCCTCCTCCGCTTAACACCAAACCGACGCTCTGTGCATGCAGCATCAACGGTAATAAAGCGACTATTGCTGATATGACAAACTTTTTGATTTGCATAATAGTGGTAATTGAGGTATTTTTGCCCCGTAAGACAAAGGTATTAAAAAAATCTAAATCCTGATTTAAACTAAATGAAACTTAACATTTTTAAAATATTGATTATCTTGCCTTTAATCGTTTATTCCTGCAAGGGAAATAAAGCGTCACAACAGCAGGAAGAACAAACAAAAAAAGAAGATACAGTAAAAATGGCGACAACTTTAGCATTTAACCCGGCAGAGCTTCCGGAAGAACCGGTTTTTGATATCCTGACAACAATAGGAACAATCAGGATCAAACTTTATAAGGAGACACCTCTTCACAGAGATAATTTTGTAAAACTTGCTTCTGAACGTTTTTTTGATGGCATTCTGTTTCACAGGGTCATCAAAGGATTCATGATTCAGGCAGGCGACCCTCTTACCAAAGATTCTGCAAATGTTGCAAGATATGGTACCGGTGGACCGGGTTACACTATTCCGGCTGAAATCCTTAAACAGTTCAAACATAAAAAAGGTGCGCTGGCTGCTGCCCGCAGGGGTGATGCAGGCAACCCAAAGAGGGAATCGTCAGGTTCTCAATTCTATCTAGTAGAGGATGCTGCTGCTTGTGCTCAGCTTGATGGAGATTATACCATTTTTGGCGAAACCATTTATGGAATTGAAACAATTGATGTTATTGCTGCTCAGCCTACCAACCATTCAGACAGGCCGTTGATCGATGTTAAGATAATATCTGTAACTCCTGTTGCTCAGGCAGCACCTGCAAAATAGATTATCGGGTCATCTCTTTTATCCTCTTTGCCATATTGGATGCAAAAACAAATTCGTTCAGCTCCTTATGGCTAGAGGTTAGTATATTGTTCTTATCACCCTCCCATACCAACTCTCCATTGTAGATAAAGCCTACACTGTCTCCGATTTCCATTACGGAGTTCATGTCGTGGGTGTTTATTACCGTTGTCATGTTATACTCTTTTGTTATTTCAGATATTAGCTGATCAATCAGTATAGAGGTATGTGGGTCAAGCCCTGAGTTGGGTTCGTCACAAAAAAGGTATTTGGGATTGAGTGCAATTGCTCTTGCTATACCAACCCTTTTTTGCATCCCTCCGCTGAGCTCATTGGGAAAAAGTTTGTTAACATTTTGAAGGTTCACTCTTTTCAGGCAGAAGTTTACCCGCTCCAGCTTCTCCGCATTGCTCCAGTCGGTGAAGAAATCCATCGGAAAGCGTATGTTCTCCTCTACTGTTGCAAAGTCAAAAAGGGCACTTCCCTGAAAAAGCATCCCTATCTCTTTGCGTATGTTCTTTTTCTCTTTAAAATCTAGTTTGTTGAAGAGAACGTTCTCGTACCACACCTCTCCGCTGTCAGGTTCAAAAAGGCCCACAAGCGACTTCAGAAGTACCGTTTTTCCTGAACCGCTGGCTCCAATTATCAATGAACACTCGCCGGGCTGATAATTTATGGAGATATCTTTCAATACCTGCTTTTCACCAAAAAACTTATTTAATTTTACTACTCTTATCATCTTTTTGTCCGGCTTTAATTGAGCATGAGCTGTGTAATAATCAGATTGACAAGTAGTATGGATACGCTGCTTACTACAATTGCCTTTGTGCTTGAACTTCCTACTCCAAGTGACCCTCCAGATGCGTAGTATCCGTAAAACGACGACACACTTGTTATCACAAAGCTAAAAGCCGACATCTTAACCATACTGTAGAAAATATAGTATGAACGGAATGCATAGTGAAGTCCTTCTGAATATTGGCTGAGCGTCACTATTCCTGTTATCATTACTATTATCGCTCCACCAAGCAACCCAAGAATGAAGCTCATTACCATAAGCAAAGGGTTGAACAAGGTAGATGCGGCTATTTTGGGGAGTATCAGATAGCTGGCAGAATTAATGCCCATCATCTCCATTGCGTCTATCTGTTCAGTTATTCTCATACTCCCTATCTCCGATGAGATGTTGGACCCGACCTTGCCCGCTAGTATGAGTGCGATCATTGTCGAGCAAAACTCCAATGCGAGGCTCTCTCTTGCCATATAACCCACGTACATCTTTGATATAAAAGGGCTCTCTATGTTGCTTGCTGTCTGAATTACGATAACAGCCCCTATGAATACAGATATGACTGCAATTATTGGTATAGAGCTGATTACAAGCTTTTCTGTATCTATGAAGAACTGCTTCCAAAAGAGCTTTCCTTTCTCCGGCTTGCTGAAAACTATCTTCATAAGAAGAAAGTATCTGCCCAATAGTTCGAGTGAATTTTTCATTTAATATTGAATCTACGCAAAAATACCGTTTTTTGACTATATTCGCGACAAATTTTAACTAAGGGTTTGAAAATTATATATCATATTGTCCTAAAGCTTTACTATTCAATGTCCTGTATTTTGGGGCTTTTCAACAGAAAGGCATCCTTATTCTATCGTGGCAGGAAAGGTCTTCTGGAGCTCATACGCTCACAGGTAAATACTAATGATCCTGTGTTTTGGGTACACTGTTCTTCAGTTGGCGAATTCGAGCAGGGGAGACCATTGATTGAATCTTACAGGGAGCTTTACCCTTCTCACAAGGTTTTACTGACGTTTTTCTCACCTTCGGGATATGAGCTAAGGAAAAACTATCCCCTTGCAGACTGGGTGTTTTATCTTCCAATGGACAGCAGGAGCAATGCCATTGAATTTCTGGATATTGTCAAACCGTCATTGGCCGTTTTCATAAAGTATGAGTTCTGGTTCAATTACCTCGATCAGTTACATAAGAGGGGAATCCCAACATATGTGGCGTCTGCAATATTTCTCCCGCGGCAGAGGTTTTTCCGCTGGTATGGTGGATTGTTCAGAAAAATGCTGGGCAACTTTACTCATATTTTTGTGCAGGACGAGGCCTCGGCTGCACTCCTTAATACTATTGGAATTGACAATGTTTCAGTAAGTGGAGATACAAGGTTTGACAGAGTAAATCAGATAACAATTGCTAATGGCGACGTTGAGCATATCAGAATATTTTCTCAGAGTGCTCCATGTTGGGTTGCCGGAAGTACGTGGCCAATAGACGAGGAGATGATTGCTGCTATCTTTCACAACCTGCCAGACAACAAGTTGATTATTGCTCCTCATGAAGTGTCGCAGAAGCATATAGCCCGTATCTGTACCTATTTTTCTGATTATAAAGTTATAAAATACAGCCAGATAAAGGACGTGAAGATTGATGGCAGAATTGAGTCAAGACTGAGAGAAGCCAGGGTACTTGTTATAGATTCTATCGGAATTTTGTCAAAGGTCTACAAATATGGCTCATTTGCCTATGTCGGCGGTGGCTTTGGCGCCGGAATCCACAATATTCTTGAAGTTGCCACCTACGGAAAACCCGTAATCTTCGGACCAAAATACCATAAATTCAAAGAGGCTGTTGATCTGATTGCTCTAGGCGGTGCCAAAAAAGTTTCTAAAATCAAGGAACTTAACACATATGCCAAAAATTTCCTCTCAAACGAAGAGCTTCGCGCCCGAAGCGGAGCTATTTGCCGCGAATACATTGAGAAAAACACAGGAGCAACCGAACGGGTTCTAAAAGGAATTGCTCAGAAATAGGCTGCAGGAATTAGCTAATGTGCTAATGTGTAAATATGCTAATGTGCTGATGAGCTAGTTTGCACTGAGTCCCACCCAGCAAAACTTCAGGGAAGTTGTAAGTTTCCCACATACTAAACTCAGAGACTTTGCTCCTATGGCAGGGCTCTTGCACCTCAGAGCATTACAGCTGTTTTTAGCAAGTTATTATCAATAAAACACTTACAGTATCTTTATAGGTTTAACAGAACTTTATCTGCCAGTTAAAATAAGATATTGCTGTTTATCAGCTGGTTATAAAATTATTTTCTCGGAATTTTGATCGATTATATTTTACATGTACCTTATAATGAACAACATGCTAAAACAACTGGCAAAAACCTGCGTTGAAAATTGGTATTGAGTTGGATTCAAAGAACTCAAGAAGGTATGTGTCGGCAAGATTTGCCTCCACATGGTTTTATATTCACCTGTAAATCAGATTCCTGCTAGCCACTTTAGCAAAGTCGTTACTAAAAGCTCTGCTACTAAAAGCTCTGCCAGAGTGAGTAGTATATGCATGATTTACAAGTACTTGAAAAATGGTCTGGAAATCAATAAAATACACAATATACAAAGTATCAATGCATTAGATGGGTTATTAAAGTGTTAGTACAATTAAGTTCTGCAGAAATCGGAATTAGTCGACAAAAATTGCTACAAATAGCGCTTATCCCTGCACGAGACCTCAAACTGCACCAAAGTGTATTGAAGTTTCCTACATGGTTAAGTGCAACATTGTCAGCATATAAGAAGGAATTTTCCAATATTTTTAATGCCAGTTTACGTGGCACGATAAGTGGTATTAATCTTATATTCAGACCAATATAAAATTAAACAGATCAAATATATTTGGTTAACATGGTTATTTATAGCAACATACCACTTATTGTGCCACGAGGAAGCAAGTTATTTGCTAAAATCTACTGCAAAGCATCTAGCTATGCCACGGTAGCAAAGTATCTATGCTTCATATGTGGGAAACTTCAAAAACTTCCTTGAAGTTTTTCATATATAGTTCTTATTCAGCTACCTATTAAAATAGTCCGAAAAGTCCTTAAAAAACACATTTCGTATAAGACTGCATATCTGTAACTTGCAAAAAACTTCAAGGGAGTTCAATTTGTGGTTTCGTGCAATATTATCAAATGAATTGGCTAATATGTTCATATATAGCAATATGCCACTTATGGTGCCACGAACTTTTCATTCTCACAACCCCACCCTGATTCCAAGACTGCAATTGCGACCGAAGCCCCAGTATCCCCTGAAACTACCAAGTGTGTGGTCGGTTCCGTCCTTTCCTCTCTCAATATATTGTTCGTTGAGAATATTGTTGACTGTAAGGAACAGCGTTGTGTTTACGGCTTTTCGATTTATACCTGCCCGGCTTATGCCTGTCCAGTTTTTCTCCCAGGTGATTCCGGCATTTATCAAATTGTTGTCTGGTAACCTGTACGATGGCTCTCTGTCGGAAGGGTTGTTTCTTGTAGTTGGATCAAAATCGGCATACAACCTGCTGTTATATTTCCAGTCAGCATTCAAATTCACCCCTCTTAATATTGTTATTTGTGCCATTATTGATAGTTGTGTCTGAGGAGAATCTCCTACAGGAAGACAATTACTGTACACCTCTATCTGGTCAACTACAACTCCGGAGTATTCGTCATAAATATTTGCGGTTACGTCATTTTTCCATTTCCAGTTGCCAAGTGATGCGTAGGCGTTCAGACTAAACCAATGAGTAAAATTATGATCTATATTGAGTTCCAGCCCGTAGTGCAAAGCATCAAGACCTTGAACCATGTATCTGTAGGTAGTGTTATCAAGTTGCTTGTAGGGGTCGGACATGATTGTCTTGTTCTTCCAGTAAGCCCAATAGCCCGTCACCTCTATCGAACCTCTTTGGTGAATATATCTGTAGCCGGCCTCTGCCAGGATGTTCTTTTCGTTTTTTACATTTGATGTAAGCTGATTTGTACCGCTTGAAAAGAAGACATCTGAATATGGAAGGCGGCTGTATGCTGCTGCATTTATGAATATTGAGCTTCTTTGCGACAATCGGTTGAGTGCTCCTCCTTTTGCGCTGAACCCAAATGCCGATGCAGTTGCGCTGTTGACAGATTTTGCTGTGCTGGCCGGGTTGTCGACATAGTTGTACTTATCCCATCTGTTGTAGCTGCTCAACATAAGCGAAGTTCCGCCTCTGATGTCCCATAGGGCACTCTTGTAGTTTCCGCTGAGGTATATGGTGGCATGATTGATTGTCTTTCCATTGTCGGTCCTGATGTAGTCCCCTACCTTTTTTACCGGGTTCCTGCCGGCTGTGCCTGCAAGTGATTTGTGGGCATAGTCCTCATACCAGTATTCACCGCCTAGAAGATCTGTGATTCTCTCCTTTTCCCATGTTGAATAGTACTGATAATGAATGCCTCCCTGTAGGTTTACCTTCTCCGAAACCTGGTAGCTGAGGTTGTTTTTGAAACCAGTCTGAGTATGCCCTGCAAGATAGTCGCTCAGGATGTTTTTAGACGAACCATCTTCTATTAGTAACGGGGCAGCATATCTGGTGACCTCCTCGTTTGCCGCTACCACTGCATCCCAATCTATATGTCCATCCTTCTGAAAATCGATGATTCTTTTTCCTTTGGACTCGGCCCATCTTCCGCCTCCATGACCTACAGAAAGGTATAGTGTATTGGATAAGTCAAGCCTGTCGCTTATTTTAAAGAAATGATTCAGAGTTATATAGGGTTTATGATAGAAATTTTCGCTGAGGTTTTTAGGCACTCCATTGAGGTATCCCCAATTCTTGCTGTATTTAAGTCCGTATTTGTCAATTTCTGCCTGACTAAGCCTTACCGATCTCTGCTGATGCCGCTCAGGTGAACCGAGTACAGTTAAAAGGAGACTGTGGTTGGCATTTATTTTTTTGCTTACATTGAGCATGTATGCCCATGAGTTAACATCAGACCCCTCTACATACCCTTTTCCCCAGGCATATGACCCCATGAGTGACATTGCCCAGCCTTTGCTGTTCTGCCCGGTATTGAGATTGACGAAGCTCTTTTTCTGGCCGTAGTCGGTGAAATAGATACCTGTCGATACCGATGGTTTTTGAGTTGTGGTGTTTGTAACGATGTTAATGGTTCCTCCCACAGAGTTGTCCGAAAGCATAGATGCACCGATTCCCTTCTGAACCTGAATTGAATTGGTTGCGTCAGAAAGGCCCATCCAGTTATTCCAGAACATGTTACCGGTAACCAGACCCGAGATGGGAATTCCGTTTAGCATGACAGATATGTTCTCCTGTTTGAATCCCCTGATGTTGATTTTGGCATCTCCGTAACTTCCAGATTCGCTGGTTGCATAAACTCCGGGGATGTCTTTCAACAATTCAGGATAGGTGGTTCCTCCTGTGGATTTTCGTGCAATCTCAGCATGGCTGATGGTCTTTAGCCTTAATGGAGATGAGCGTTCGTTTACGAATGACGCAGAGAGTACAATTTCCTTAAGATTGATCTGCAGACTATCCTGTGGTGTCACATATTGCCCGATTTTAGCAATATTTTGCCGGGTTTTAGTAACATCTTGAGCCACATCCAGTCCAGCGTCAAGAGCGCTTTGAAAATCGTTTGAGTAGATTGATCCACTTGTGTGGATTAGCAGAGGGATGCATAGCATCAAAGCCCTGCCTGTTGAGGTTATTTTTTTTGTTTCCATAATGTCTTCTTCCTTCCAGACTTTACTGTCGGTACCGTAGTTTCAAACGGTTCTGCCTTTACGGCTCGCGGACTATACCGCCGATCGGGAATTACACCCTGCCCTGAAGATTTTGTGGCCGCAAAGGTATAAAAAAAACATATCCGTCCAAATTTATTTGCACTGCACCGTGGACCTGCCCCCAGCTCGCCCTCCAGCCGCCCCCCCAGAGCCACCGCAGCCCGACCCCAGCCCTATGCTTTCATGGCCACTGCTTGAATATCAGCGAATTAGCTGGAATGCAATATTTGTGCAACTATCTGATAATGAACACATGGCCATGAAAGCATAGGGCTGGAGATGTGGTTCAATTTATTTTACTAACTTTGAAATTATAAAATTTAAAGTCAAGAGGAGGGAGAGATTGTGGGAAAGATCAGAAGACTTTCGGAGGTAGGAATCTACCATATTTACCTTAGGGGAAATTCTAAATTCCTCATTTTTTATGAGGACGATGATTATCGTCAATTTTGCAAATGTCTAGATATTGCAAGAGTGAAGCACGGAGCAAAAATCTATGCTTATGTGCTAATGGATAATCATATACACTTACTTGTCAGGTGTCTGGCCATTGATAAATTTGTATCTGGTTTCATGATTGGTTTTGTCATGTGGTACAATAGAAAATACAAACTTTCTGATAGACTCTGCCAAAGTCCGTACAATAGTGCGGTAAAAAATACTTACGGGAAAATTCGCTCATCAATATTGTATATTCTTCAAAATCCGGTTAAAGCACGTATGTGCTCAACTCCTGAAGAGCATAAGTGGTCTTCATATAAAATGTATTTTAATAATATTGATAAAAAGAAGAAAAGGAGTGCCGATATATTTACTTATATCGATGTAGATACATCAATGGTGCAAGAGATGTTTGAATCTAAGGAAACCCTTGATTTTGAGTTAAGTAATAATTTCGTAAGTGAGAAGGAGATCAAGGAGAATGAAGATAATTGGAAAAGGATATCTCATAGTGAGTTATGTGCAGAGCTGAAAAGATTACTAGATAATAGAGTGTTGTCTGGGCTATCAAAAGAGGAGTTAAAAATGCTTACACGATTATTGATACGCAATACAACAGCAAGCTATGGGCAAATAGCATCCTTACTGCATGTAAGTTATGAATTTGTGAGGAAATTAAAGTACCGCTGACCCAGAGCCATCAGCCCTATGCTTTCATGGCCACTGCCTGAATATCAGCTAATTAGCTGAAATGCAATATTTGCATAACTATTTTATAATGAACACATGGCCATGAAAGCATAGGGCTGATGACTCTGGGAAATAGAGGCCAAAAAAAAGGTGACCAATTTTGGCCACCTTCCTTTGGTAATAATATTTGTCGTGATTAATCGATATTATTGATTAACCGTTGATCGGAATCGTTGATCGGAATTAGTCGTTCAGCGAGTAGCGGAAGAATCCGGTTACTTTAACTTCTGGATCTACGGTCTTAAGATATGCAGCTACGGTTATTTTACCGTCTTTAACGAAAGTCTGATCTTCCAGAGTGCTCTCTTTAAAGAACTTGTTCAATTTACCCTGTGCAATCTGCTCAACCATGTTCTCTGGTTTGCCTTCTTCACGAATCTGTATGCGGTAAATTTCTAGCTCCTTGTCGATAACCGACTGAGGACAACTGTCTTTGCTTACAGAAACAGGACTCATTGCAGTGATTTGCATTGCAATTTCTCTACCAACCTCAAGGCTGATCACTTTTGAGAAACCAACTATAGTTGCAAGTTTACCGTTTGTGTGAATATAAGGCGCTATGAAAGCAGCTTCCAGCTTGTTGTAAACAGGAATGGCATGTTTTTCACCGCTCTTGCCTGTTTGCTGAGTAACAGCCTCTTCTATAGTCTGACCATTAAGCATGCATTTTTTAAGAGCATCAAGATCTTCAGGGAAAGTAGTAAGCGCGACATCTGCTATGTCGTTTGCAAGTTTCTGGAATTCGGTGTTCTTAGCAACGAAGTCAGTTTCGCAACCAAGACAAGTAAGGATCCCCTTTTTTCCGTCGGCACTAACCTTGGCAATAACAGAGCCCTCGGTAGTATCACGGTCAGCTCTTTTAGCTGCAACAAGTTTCCCTTTCTCGCGAATTATATCTTTTGCTATATCGAAGTCACCATTAGCTTCAATCAATGCACTTTTACAGTCCATCATACCGGCACCGGTCATGTGGCGTAATTTGGCAACATCAGTTGCTTTGATTTCCATATTATTTGATTTAAAAGCGTTAATAATTTGTTTTATGCAGTAGCCTCATCTTCTGCTACTTCAGGAGCAACCTCGACTGCCGGAGCAGCTTCAGCAACCGGAGTAGCTTCAGCAACCGGAGCAACTTCTACTGCCGGAGCAGCTTCAGCAACAACCGCAGCAGCAGGAGCAGCAGCAGCCATAGCCTCTCTCACATCAATCTCAGGCTTTTGCGCAGATTTGCGGGTACGCATTTTTTTGCTTCCATCAGGAGCAGCCTCATTACTTTCGGCAGGACCCTCTTTATCTTTCTCCAATTTTCTCTCAGAAAGACCCTCTGAAATTGCCTGGCATAAAATATCCATAACCAAAGCTATAGATTTAGCTGCATCGTCGTTTGCAGGAATCACGTAATCAATCGGACCTGGATCGCAACAAGTATCAACCATCGCGATTACTGGTATATTAAGACGATTAGCCTCTTTAACAGCATTCATTTCTTTCTGAATGTCTATAATGAACAGGGCAGAAGGCAGACGGTTAAGGTCTGCAATAGAACCCAGGTTCTTTTCTAATTTTGCCCTCTGACGGGTAACCTGCAGTCTCTCACGTTTTGCAAGAGTCTCAAAAGTACCATCTGTAAGCATTTTGTCAATGGTGTTCATCTTTTTAACAGCCTTACGGATAGTAGGGAAGTTAGTAAGCATTCCACCTGGCCAGCGCTCTGTTACATAAGGCATGTTAACAGCCTTGGCATTGTCGGCAACTATATCTTTTGCCTGTTTTTTTGTAGCAACAAAAAGGATTTTACGTCCGGCACGAGCCAGTTGCTTCATCACATTTGCAGCTTCATCTATCTTGATAACGGTCTTGTGCAGATCAATGATGTGGATCCCATTCTTCTCCATGAAAATGTAGGGAGCCATTTTTGGGTTCCACTTTCTTTTCAAGTGGCCAAAATGTACACCTGCATCAAGTAGGTCTTGGAAATTTGTTCTTGGCATTGTTTTGTTTTTTCTAAATTTTTATTTTTCTCTTTATTTCAATCCGGAGTAGTGACTTTAATGATTCTGATTAGTCAGTCTCTCGGATTTTCCGCAGCAGGACAAACCCTGGTAGCTATACTTTTATAGATCCTGTGGTTTTATAATCCATGCTGTGCAAGGTCATCAGCCTTCTACGTTAATATAAATACTAACGTTTACTGAATTGGAAGCGTTTACGTGCGCCAGGCTGACCCGGTTTCTTTCTCTCAACCTCACGTGGGTCACGAGTAAGAAGGCCATTTGACTTTAACATAGGACGGTAATTTTCAACATCGATCTTGCAAAGAGCACGAGCGATGCCTAAGCGAAGAGCTTCTGCCTGACCTTTGATTCCGCCGCCATCAAGATTTACCTTGATGTCAAACTGAGAAACGGTGTTGGTAAGCTCCAATGCCTGTTTTACGATGTACTGAAGAGTCTCCTCCTTGAAGTACTCCTCAAGAGGTCTGTCGTTAATCGTAATGTTACCTTTTCCTGTGAATACATAAACGCGAGCAACTGCTGATTTTCGTCTTCCAAGGGCGTTAATTACTTCCATGCTCTGTTTAAATTTCTGTTAGTTTAATTTCTTTTGGTTGCTGTGCCTGGTGCGGATGTTCCGATCCTTCATAAACAAAAAGATTGCGGAATAAATCTGCTCCAAGTTTATTTTTTGGCAGCATGCCCTTTACGGCGTGCTCAACTACGGCTAAAGGCTTACGTTTCAAAAGCTCTCTAGGAGCCTCGAACCTCTGCCCGCCGGGATAACCGGTGTGTCTGATATACACCTTGTCAGTCAACTTCTTACCTGTCAGGCGAACCTTTGTTGCGTTGAGAATGATTACATTATCTCCGCAGTCCACGTGTGGGGTAAAGTTGGCTTTGTTCTTGCCCCTGAGAATAAGTGCTACTCTCGACGCAAGTCTTCCTAATACTTGATCGGTGGCATCAATAACTACCCACCCTTTGGTAACGGTAGCATCATTTGCCGACACGGTCTTGTAACTCAATGTGTCCACTTTGTTGATTTTTAGATTAATACATTAATATTGTTGCGATTTCCCCATAAAATAGGGGGCTGCAAAGATATAACTATTTTTTAAAGTGACAAAATCCGACTTATTTCGTGCCAATTTTTATTAATCTCGTTGTGTCTCGAACAAGCCTCGTCAAAAGGAGTGTAGACAGTCTGGTTCTGCATCTGCCCCACCATTACCCCAAAACGACCCTGAATAAGAGCATTTACCGCCTCATGACCAAGAATGCTAGCCAACACTCGGTCGTTGCAGCTTGGCGAACCACCCCTCTGAATGTGTCCCAGTGTAGTCACCCGCATCTCATAGCTAGGAAGCCTTGTTTTAACCTTCTCGGCAACCTCCATGGCACCACCTCCGTCCTCACCCTCTGCAACGATAATTATCCCCGAAGTCTTGTTCTTGCGCCTGTCCAACTCCATGTAGCTGCACAATTTATCTATATCTGTATGGACCTCAGGAACAAGAGTGGCCTCTGCGCCTGTGGCGATGGCAGTATTGAGTGCGATAAACCCGGAATCACGGCCCATAACCTCAACAAAGAAAATTATATTGTGAGAATCTGCAGTGTCCCTTAGTTTGTCAACAGCAGAAACCGCTGTATTTATAGCAGTGTCAAAGCCAATAGTGAAGTCGGTCCCGTAGATGTCGTTGTCTATAGTTCCAGGAATACCCACAACCGGGTACCCAAACTCCTTATAAAGCAGATTGGCACCCCGGAAGGAGCCGTCTCCGCCAATAACAACAAGAGCATCAATACACGCCTCTCTTAAATTCTCGTATGCAATCTTTCTCATCTCCTTGTCCCTGAATTCCGGGCAGCGGGAAGATTTGAGAATTGTACCACCCTGAGAGATGATTTTTGAAACTGAATGAGACTGCATGCTCATGAACTGCTTGTTTATAAGGCCGGAGTATCCCCTTATAACTCCCGCAACCTCAAGGTTATTGTATATTGCTGTCCTTACCACGGACCTTATGGCGGCATTCATTCCGGGAGCATCTCCTCCGGAAGTTAAAACCCCTATCCTGCAAATTTTTTTTCTACTCATTCCTTCTCCAGATTTAGAGCCGCAAAATTACTCTTTTTTATTCTTTTACAAATTTATACTTTTGCATCATGAAGATTGCAGAGATAGAACTTGGCGACAGACCCCTTTTTCTGGCCCCTATGGAGAATGTTACAGACGCCTCTTTCAGATACATATGTAAAGAATTTGGCGCAGACATGATGTACACAGAGTTTGTCTCTTCCGACGGACTTATACGTGATGCAAAAAAATCGCTCGCAAAACTGGAGACATTTGAATATGAAAGACCAATTGGTGTACAGATTTATGGCCATTTGCCCGATGCAATGGTAGAAGCCGCAAAAATAGCAGAGTCGGCAAATCCTACACTTATAGATATAAATTTCGGTTGTCCGGTTAACAAGATTGCACAACGAGGAGCAGGATCGGGAATGATGAGGTATCCCGACAAGATGGTTGAGATAACTAAAAGTGTGGTGGATGCAGTTAAGTTACCTGTAACAGTAAAAACAAGACTGGGATGGGACCAGGATTCAAAAATAATTGTGGAGCTGGCAGAGAGGTTGCAGGATGTTGGCATAGCGGCCCTTACAATACACGGAAGGACAAGGGCGCAGTTATATAAAGGAGAGGCAGACTGGACGCTTATTGCAGAAGTGAAGAACAACCCCAGGATGCATATACCTATAATAGGTAATGGCGACATAACAACAGCCATAGGTGCAAAGGATGCTTTTGACAGATACGGAGTAGACGGAATAATGATAGGAAGGGCAACTTACGGCAGACCTTGGCTCTTTAAAGAGATAAAACACTATCTTGCCACAGGAGAAGAGATGCCGGAGCTTACAGTAAGAGAAAAGACAGAGCTGGCAAGGAGACACCTTATAAGATCGGTGGAGATAAAGGGAGAGAGAGTGGGGGTACTCGAGATGAGAAGACACCTGTCGCACTATTTCAAGGCTCTGCCGCACTTTAAAGAAATTAAGTTACAGCTGGTAACAGAAAACAGCCATATTGAATTGCTTAAACTACTTGACCACATAGAACAAACTTATTCACAAGAAAAAAACTGACAGATGAGGTACACCTTTGTTAACAAACTGCTTCTTTTTCCTCTTTATTTTACACTCAAGTTCAGACACTATCTTTTTGACAACGGAATTTTCAAATCAAGGAAGTTTGATATTCCCATTATATCAATAGGAAACATTTCGGTTGGCGGAACAGGGAAGACGCCACATACAGAGTTTCTTATAAGAGAATTGCTACCGAAACACAAAGTAGCGGTATTGTCAAGAGGTTATGGAAGAAAAACACGCGGGTTCAGAATTGTAGGTATAGACAACAAGGTTTCTGAAGTGGGCGATGAGCCACTGCAGATGAAGAAGAAGTTTTCAGATATTATTGTAGCGGTCTGTGAGAAAAGAGTAAAGGGAGTGGAGGCTCTGCTTGCATTACCTGAGGAACAGAGACCTACTGTAATTCTTCTGGATGATGGCTTTCAGCACAGATGGATATCGCCTTCGACAAATATAGTTCTGATAGATTACAGTCTGCCACTCGAGAAAGAGTATCTCTTTCCTATAGGCAAACTCCGGGACCTTCCAGAGCAAATCCAAAGGGCAGATATTATCATTGTGACAAAATGTCCCGATGAGATTTCGCTAGAGGCCAGATTTGAATGGGAAAAAAGGCTAAGACTGAGCTCAAAACAGCGCATGTTTTTTTCCAACATCGCCTATGGGGAACCAGAAAGTATTTTTCAAGGAGCAGACAGAAGATACATATATTCAAGGTTTGCGATTCTTATCACAGCAATCGCCAACCCAAGGCCCCTTATCTATCATCTTTTGAGTGATTATAAGATAATAGCAAAGATGGCTTTCCGCGATCATCACAATTTCACTTCTAACGAAGTTTCCAGAATAAACAAACTGGCAAGCAAGTGGCCCAAAGCCGTAATCTACACAACTGAAAAAGATGCTCAGCGATTAATGGCAAAGAACAAGCTTTCCGAGAATGTAAAGTCTAGAATCTTTTACATCCCTATTGAGATTTCGATAATTAATAAGCCGGAATCTGGAATAGACTTCGTTTTGTAAGCAAAAAGAATTTTTGGATTTCAATTTGTTACAAAATTGTAACAATACCATTTTCAGACAGTCAATAAGCTGTCTGTGATGCCTTTTTATTGACGTTTGATTAAAATCAGAGGCATTTTAATGACAGCTTTTAACAGAAAATATCTTCTGTATTAGAAAATTGTTATATATTTACAATTACTAAAACCTCAATATCTATTGATGTCCGACTATTTATATGTAACCCGATTATTGGGTTTTAGTTGCAAAATGAAAGATGAATAAACCATTAAAAGACAAAATGTAACTCAAGAAACCTTTTTTGTAAACTAAATTTATAACCTAAAATTTTAAACTCATGCATGTTTCAAAAGAAAGAGACCGTATGGTACGAAAAGTACTGTCGGTTTTCGCCCTCCTGTTAATCACAGGATCTATGTGGGCACAGAACATCAAGGTTACCGGAATTGTTAAGGATAATAAGGGCGAGCCCCAGATTGGTGTCGCAGTTGTTATCGAAGGAACAAAAACCGGTGTATCTACCGATGTGAATGGTGCTTACGAAATTACAGCCCCAACCAAAGGGTCGCTGGTGTTCTCGGCAATTGGTATGAAGAAACTTTCTATACCTATTAATGGAAGAGCACAAATCAACGCTGTTATGGAGTTGGACAATGTCTTACTCGACGAACTGGTTGTCGTAGGCTGGGGTACCCAAAAGAAAGAGAATCTTTCCGGTGCGGTATCGTCGGTAAATGTTTCAAAAACACTTCAATCAAGACCAATCTCAGATGTTGGACGTGCCCTTCAGGGGTCAACTCCCGGATTGTCAATCACAACAACATCCGGCGCTCTTGGTGGTGACCCAACAATCAGGATCCGTTCAAATTACTCTTCTATGGGACAAGGATCGGCTGCACCAGTCATTTTGCTTGATAACGTAGAGGTGCCAAGTTTGTCATATGTGAACCCTAATGACATCGAAAGTATCACTACTCTTAAGGATGCTTCTTCAACAGCCATTTACGGAGCAAGGGCTGCCAACGGAGCCATTCTTATAACAACCAAGAAAGGGTCAAAAGATGGAAGGACAACAGTGTCATATACAAGCAACTTCTCTTGGGCAACCAAAACATCGGTGCCTATCACATCAAGACCGGACCTTGAACTTGACTATTCGTGGAAACAGAGAAATGGTCTGGCTATAGGATTAGGTAACACCCCTACAAACGAATTCGGCCAGATTGGCCCTGTCTATTATAATCCAGAAATGATTGTCAAGGTAAAGGCATACTACGATCAGTATGGTCTTGGCGAAGGACTTGACAGAGAGATGGTAGAGGGTCGTGACTTTGAAAAACGTCCTGCCGGTGGTTTCTACTTCTATAGAGGATGGGACCTGGAAAACATGTACTACAGGAAATGGGCCCCTCAGCAAACCCATAACATTTCAGTTGCAGGTGGAACAGAAAAAGTAAAATATAACATGTCTGCCGGATTATTAGATCAGCAAGGTATATTAAAATTGTTTGATGATAAATATCAAAGACTTAATACATCAGGTAACTTGAGTGTAAACGTAAATAAGTATATTACACTTCGTTCAAACTTCATCTTTACAAAGTTAACTCAGGATACACCATTCAGCTTTACAGGTTCTACATATGAACCTATCTATTACATGTACAGATGGTTTTCAACTTATCCGGAGGGAACATATAAAGGTTATGAAACCCGTTCTCCGGCTGCTGAAATGGCTGCCAGTAAAAAGAATCCTTCTGTCGCAGAATCGTGGTACACTCGTATAAACTTGGGTACAACACTCAACCTGGCAAAGGGACTAACCGCCAATTTTGATTATATCTATAACCTTACAGCTATTGCTTCAAAAGCTTCAGGTGGATACGTTACAGGTATAAATACATTCAATACATATCCCGCAGGTAAAGATTTGGATTACTGGTATCAAACTTATACATCTTCTTCTTATGACTATGTTCAAATGGCGAATAGCAGGAAGATGAGAAATACCTATAACGCAAATATCCAATATGAAAAAAGTTTTGGCAAGCATAACACAAAACTCATTCTAGGTACCAATATCGAAGATGAAGAATATGTATATCAAAGTTCTAAGAGAATGGGAGTAATTGATTATAACTTTCCGGAACTTAACCTTGCGATTGGTGACCAGACTGTTGGCTCAAGTCATACAGATTGGTCGGTTCTAGGATTTTTCGGCAGATTGAACTATGATTACGACAACAAGTATCTCTTAGAGTTGAACTTCCGTCGTGACGCTACATCTAAATTCAGAGATGGAATGCGTTGGGGTTCTTATCCTTCGGGCTCTGCCGCATGGCGCTTGTCGGAAGAACCATTCTGGACAGCAGTAAAGCCTTATGTCAACTCATTTAAAGTAAGAGGATCTTATGGTACTATAGGGAACCAGGATGTTCCTAGTTCATTGTATTACCCCACAATATCTGTATCCAATCCTACTGCCGGGGGTAACTATTGGTTAAGAAGCGGCAACTTTGTACCGTATGTTTCAAGTGCCCCAGGTCTTATCAATCCTGACCTTACATGGGAGTCAATTTCTACATTGGACTTTGGTATTGATGCAAGATTCTTTAAAGACAAATTTGGCCTTACAGTTGACTGGTACAATAAGAAGACAACAGAAGCAATTACAGCCGGGGAGGTTATCCCAAGCTCAATTGGAGCAAGCGCACCACGAAGAAACTATGGCGAGATATCTACAAAAGGTATAGAGATAGAATTGAATTTCAATCATATATTCAGAAATGGTCTGGAAATTAATCTGTCTGGTCAGTATACAGATTACAAGTCTGTTGTAGATAAATATCCAACAGCAGCAGACCCATTATACTCAGCAGCTTACTATAACGGAAAGGTTATGGGTGATATTTGGGGTTATAGAGTTGAAAGACTGTTCCAGAAAGAGGACTTTGTATATGGTACTGATGGCAAGATTCAGACACAACTGTTAGCCAATGGTAAGACTGTGAATGTTTTTGCAAACCTTGATCCTGCATATCAGGAGCTTTATCAAAGCGGTAACTTCAGGTTCAGCCCCGGCGATGTTAAGTTTAAGGATCTGAATGGTGATGGTATAATCAATTATGGTACCAACACGTTAAGTAATACAGGTGACAGAACCGTTATAGGTAACACTCAAGCAAGGCACCAGTTTGGTTTCAGGGTAGGAGCAAACTGGAAAGGTTTCGACTTTGATATATTCTTCCAGGGTGTTGGTCGCAGAAGCTTATGGGCAACTGGTAACATGATTCTTCCTGGTTACACAGGATCTGAATCCAACTTCTCTCATACACTTGACTACTGGACAGAAGAGAATACAGATGCTTTCTATCCAAGACCACTTGACTATGGTCAGACTTCGCAATGGAACTATCAGGTTAGTGACAGGTATCTGTTGAATTTGTCATATCTGAGATGTAAAACTCTGAATATTGGCTACACACTGCCTCAGAAAATGACTAAAAAAATAATGATAGAGAAACTCAGGATTTATTTTAGTGGAGAAAACTTATTTGAGTTTGATAATATGGGCGGTGTTGCCATTGATCCGGAATTAGACTGGACAACAATAACAGAGAATGATAGCAGGTCTTTTGGAAGAAGCTATCCATATAGGCGGACATTATCTTTTGGTGTACAACTGGATTTTTAAAATGAATGAATCATGAAGAAAGTATTATTTATAATTATAGCAATATTGAGTCTGACCTCTTGTAAGGACTATCTCAATAAGCCTTCGTTAAATCAATTTGACGAATCTAACTTTTGGACAAGTGAAGGCAATATTCGCTTGTTTGCCCAGGGCACCTATACTGCCTACTTTATGGGTTACGGCAGCGGTTACACCTGGGGACAATATTTCACTGGTGGAGCATGGGCAGACGAGTACAATGCAACCAGCCTTTGGGGGTCAACAACTGCCACATCAAGTAGCGTATGGAATTTCTCTTATGTAAGAAGACACAACCTTATGTTGAACAGGGTAGAGAATTCTACAACAATCACAGATGAGGCAAAGAAACACTGGATGGGTATTGCCCGTTTTTTCAGGGCTCTTGAGTATTCAGATCTTTGTGCAACATATGGAAATATGCCTTTTTACGACAAAGAACTTCTGCCGACTGATCTTGACGAGATTTACAAAGACAGACAACCACTTGGTGAAGTTGTTACAAAAATGATAGAGGATTTTGACTATGCGGCAGAAAATGTCAGAGTAACCGATGGTGTAGGTCAGATAAATAAAGATGTAGTTCTTGCATATATGGTTAGAAAAATGTTATATTTTGGAACATTACTGAAATATCACAACATGGACCAGACTGTTGCGACTGCTGCATTGAACAAAGCCAAATGGGCAGCTGAGCAACTTATTGCTGGTGCTAAATACCAGATTGTAGATGACTACAGAGGTACATTCTCTACTAACTATAATCTCTCTGCCAACAAAGAGGTTATATTCTACAGGGAGTATCTTGAAGCTAAGGCAACACACTGTTTAGTTGCCTATGTACATCAGGAGGGTCAGACAGGTACCACATTGAGAGTTCTCAACAGCTACCTTGCTGCCGATGGTCTGCCTATCAAACAGTCTCCGTTGTATAACTATTCTGCAAGTAAGTACTATAACGACGCTGTTCAGGGACGTGACCCAAGACTTCTGGCCTCTTTTGCCGACAGTATAAGAATTTCTGGTGTAACAAAAAACATTGGATACTCAACAACCGGGATAGCTTGCCGTAAGTTCCTTCCATACGCTGCCGACCCTGCTAACTTAATCTATATGGGAAGTACTGCAGTTACAGCAACTCCACTTATCAGATATGGTGAAGTTCTGGTTTCTTATGCAGAGGCCATGGCTGAGCTGGGACAATTCACTCAGGCTGTTGCCGATGCCACCATCAATAAACTAAGGGCAAGAAGTATAAAGAACAATAATGTTGGAAACGTTTTACCTAAGCTCCCTAACATGGTTGTAAGCGGAACAAATATCACTGCCAATGGTGTTGTTATTAACGACCCAGACCGTGATCCTACTGTTTCTCCTATACTTTGGGAGATCAGGCGTGAAAGAATGGTTGAGATGGTATTCGAAGGTAACAGGAAATCTGACCTTAAGAGATGGAAAAAATACAAATACCTTAAGACAGTTGAGACAGCCGGACCAACAGATATAAGTATGGGCGCTGCTTTCAACTTCTACAAATGGGGTTCACCGGCCGATGCTCCTTCAAGTGCAAATGGAAAGAACCTTATAGCTATAAGGAACGCATTCAAGACTAAAGGTTCGTTGTATGTATTCACTCCTGGTGACTCAACAAGGGTTGCTACCTACAATTTGTTCCAGTCAAGCTCAAGAAGAGACTGGGTAGAGGGTGATATCAACTATGAAAGACAATATTTCACATCTGTTCCTCTTGATCAGATTAAGCTTTACAAAGATATGGGTTATACTTTGACTCAGAATCCGGGCTGGGATACTATTCAATAGTAATATAATGGTTCATTTAAGAGGCTGTCTAAAACTAGACAGCCTCTTTTTTCTTTACCGGAGTGTAACAATGTCTTAATATTTTATTAATTTTACATACCTGAAAATTGAGTGGATATTGAGCTTTTAGTAGATTTTTTAGGATAAAATGGGTTTTTAATAATAAATCATTATGATTTTTTAGAACAGACTATACTTCTGCAATTATACAACGGCATTTTGCTAACTTAACTATAAATATTAACCTAAAACTTAAATTCATGTATGTTTCACAAAAATTAACCGGATGGTGTAAGCGATTTACACTTTCGGTATTTACCTTGATCCTCATTACAGGAACTATGGTTGCACAGAACATCAGGATTACCGGTAAAGTCATAGACAAAACCGGTCAACCTGCAATTGGTGTTTCTGTTTTGATTGAGGGTACCAGAACAGGAGTTGCAACGGATCTTGATGGTAAATTTACTATTGAGGCTCCTGCTAATTCCGCTTTGCTCTTTTCTGCCATTGGTATGGAAAATCAACGTGTTACTGTAAACAATCGGTCCATCATTAATGTAACAATGGCCGAATCATCCGTTTTTCTGGATGAATTGGTCGTGACAGCATTGGGTATTAAAAAGGAGAGAAAAGCATTGGGATATGCAGTATCCGACATCAAGTCTGAGGAATTGATGAAGAATAAGACTGCAAACCCTATTTCTTCTCTTTCAGGTAAGATTGCCGGTGTTAACATCACACAATCTTCCGGTGCTGCGGGTTCCGGTGCGCAGATTATTCTTCGTGGTGGTACTTCGGGTTCTGAAGGCAAAGACAATCAGCCTTTGTTCGTAGTCGATGGTGTGATTTATGATAACTCTTCAACTCTTGTAGGTAACTCTGCATTTGACGGTTCTTATAAATCAGCAACCACTACTTCTAACCGTGTCATGGATATAAATCCTGAGGATATTGAAAATATGTCCATATTGAAAGGCCCCGCGGCGTCTGCACTTTATGGTTCACGTGCAGCCAATGGTGTTGTCCTTATTACAACCAAAAAGGGTAAAGAGGGTGTAGTTGAAGTTAATGTCAACTCAAAATTGTCTACTGCATGGGCAAAGAGTCTTCCTGAGGTTCAGACTCAATACAACAGAGGTTATATGGAAGATCAGTATGATAAGAACAAAAATTATCTTGGAACTGTTTTCAATGACTTTTCATACAACTCATGGGGAGAAAAATCCACTGCAAAGACTTATGACAACATTGGAGAATTCTTCCAAGGTGGCCTTATCTATGACCAAAGTGCAAGCGTAGCCGGTGGTACTAAGAACAGTAACTACTACTTGTCAGGATCATATTACGATCAACAAGGTCTTGTTCCTCAGACAGGCTATAACAAATACACTTTCCGTTTCAACGGCGAGCAGAAGGTTGGCATATTTACATTCACAGCAAATACTGCTTACTCTCAGGCTCATACAGACAGGACCCTTACAGCTGCTGGTCTTTACGGCTCACAGGGAACAGGTGCTCTTTATGGTGTTTACAACTGGTCTCCATTTGACGATATGACTCATTATACTAATGAAGATGGTTCTCGTTTCAGAATGTTTGATGACAGACTTCAACCATGGGAGGAGCGTGACAATCCATACTGGATTATCAACAAAAACAAGATGTATGACGATACAGACCGTTTTACAGGTAGTTTAAGCGTAAAGGCTGATGTTACTGATTGGTGGTTTATTCAATACAGATTGGGTATTGACTCATACAATCAGGTTAACTCTAACCGTATTGGTGCCAATGGAGCTATCAAACAGGTTTGGGAAAATGGTATGATGAGTGACAACGCCCGTCGTTTCAAATATTTGTCACACAACATTATATCAAATATGGGTAAGAAATTCGGTGATTTTGACCTCAACCTGTTGTTGGGTGCAGCTACTGATGATACTGAATCTGACGCCAACTATATGATGGCTTGGAATTTCTCAGTTCCTGATTTCTATTCTTATGCAAATGCCTCAACAGAAAATAAACAATTTTCCCACTCAGCATCTCAAAAGAGACTGTTAGGTTTATTCGGAGAATTCCGTGTAGCTTGGAAGAATCTGTTATATGCAACAGTTACAGGACGTAACGACTGGACATCAACACTTCCTATTGAAAACCGTTCATACTTCTATCCATCTGTCAGCGGTTCATTCATATTCACAGAACTTCTTCCTAAGAACGACATCCTTACTTTCGGTAAGCTTAGAGCATCATGGGCAAAAGTTGGTAAAGATACAGGCGCTTATGAGACAAACACATCTCTGTGGCCTGTTGGAACATATCTCGGAGGTAAAGTCGGTGTAGGTAACTCATGGACTCGTGGTAATCCTTATATAAAACCTGAGATGACAAAATCAACTGAAATCGGTGTTGAACTGGGTCTCCTCAAGAATCGTCTCCGCGTTGACTATGCATACTATACAAACGACTCATACAACCAGATTCTGTCACCTCGCGGACCTCAGTCTACCGGTTATATCTTCTGCTCTATCAATGCCGGTAACGTTTATAACAAAGGTATGGAGTTGACTATATCAGGTACTCCTATTGAAACCAAGAACCTTACATGGGATATGTCATTGAACATCGCAGGTAACCGCGGTACTTTGGACGGTCTTCCTGCAGGTATGGACGTTATGTATGTTACAGACGTACAGTATGCCGGAGCTCAGGCAGCTTCATTCAACGGAGGAAACTTCATGGCTATCGCAGGTACTAAATGGACCAGATATAAATATGATCCTGATCCTAAGACTACTACAAATAAAGTTAAAGAGGCTGACGGACAGATTATCCTTGACAATAACGGAATGCCTACCTATTCTACTGCTTTGAAAGAGGTCGGAAATCGTGAGGCTAAGTTCTCAGGTGGTTTTAACAACACTATTACATGGAAGAACTTTTCATTTAACATGTTATGGGAGTTCAGAGTTGGTGGGGATGTTATCAACGGTACAAAATATGCTATGACCAGCAGTGGTGTAAGCAAATTCTCAGGTGATATCCGTAACAAAGAGCTTACAGTAGCAGGTGTTGATGCAAGCGGAAACGCTGTAACCCATACCTGGAATGCCGATAACACATACCTGTTCAATGGAGTTCAGACAAGCGGTTATAATATCATAAAGAGTTATTACTCTTCTTATTATCCTATGGAAACTACCAACTATATTACAGATGTTAAGCTTTTAAGACTTCGTACACTATCTGTAATGTATGAACTTCCTAAGAGATGGCTGGACAAAACAGGATTCCTCAAACGTGCTTCGATTTCTGCTTCTGCAAACAACCTTCTTCTCTTTACCAATTACGAGGGAGATCCTGAGGTAGCTGCTTCCGGTGCAGGTGTCGGTGGTTCATCTTCTGTTGGATTTGACTATTGTGGAGTGCCTGCAACTACAGGTATGACATTCGGTCTAAATTTAACTTTCTAAACTTTTTTAATGTTAAAATTTAGTAATATGAAATATATTAAATCAATAATTTCTGCGTGTGTCATATGTATGACTACTCTTACACTGGTCTCTTGTAGCGATTGGCTCAATATAAACACTGACCCGGAGAACCCATCTTCAGAGAGTGCTACTTACCAAACTCGCTTGGCACATATCGAATTCTATACCAATTCGGCAACTCAGTTTGCTGCTTGGCGTTCTAGCATGTCCATGGGTGATTGGACTAGAAACTACAACGGTGGTAGTTATTGGAGCATGTCTTTCTGGAGTCCTCAAACCGGAGCTGTTACAACTCCATATCAATGGTGGTTTGTAGGCGCAGCAAGTAATATCTCCTATATGTATGACAAAGCTATGGCAGCAGAAGCATGGCACTATGCCGGTGTGGCAAAGATTATCCGTGCATATGGATTTATGCTTATGACTGACCTCTATGGTGAAATGCCTTATACAGATGCTGTCGGCGAAAACGCAACTCCTTTCTATGACAATGGAAAGACCATCTATTTAGGTTGCTTGAACGAACTGAACGAAGGACTTGAGCTTTTGGCCAAACCACAGGATGGAAAGCTTCCTGCATTGGCAGAGGGTGATTACTGGAACAATGGTGATGTTGCCAAATGGATCAAATTCGGTAACCTGCTTAAAGCACGCTATTGCGTAAAACTGAGCAAGAAAGCTGCCGGTAGCTATCTTGACGGTAAATATGACGCTGCAACAATTCTGGATGCCCTTTCAAAAGGCCCTCAAAGCAATGCCGATAACACTATAATCTACCATAAAGATGACAACAGTACTACACATGACGTTCTTGGATGGAACGAGCCTGTAGACTACTCTCCACTATATTCTGTATGCGGAATGAATAACGGTTATATGGTAACTGAGATGCTTTATAAGAACCTTACCAATTTTGCAGGTAGCGGTATTGAAGACCCACGTGCAGACAAGATCATTCCATGGGCATATTCAGCAAAATCTGCAGGTACTCCTGCAAACATTAAATGGAGTGGCAACTGGAGACGTTCTCTAGGAGTAGATATGGTTTCCAATTCAGCTCCAAACCTTACCGGTGGACCATTAAGGGCTGGATATACTGCAGCTAAACATTGGTGGATTAATTCAGAGTCTCAGGCTCGCAAGGGTGATACTGTTTATGTAGAGTGCACAAGTACATCTAAAGGTTATGCTGCTAAAACAGACCTTCTTTACAGGGCTGACAATACTGACGCTTCAAAGGAATCAGGCTCTTTCTATACAAGGGTTTCTTCTCCTACATACCTCGGAACTTATGCTGAAGCTTGCTTTATCAAAGCGGAGGTTCTTTTCAACCAAAGTAATGCTCCTGGTGCATTCACTGCATACAAAGAGGGTATCAAGGCAAGTATGGAACAGATGAATGTGACTCTCAACTCTTGGATCGCAGGTGATCCTAACCTTGCAAATTGTCCTTCGTTTACTACTATGACTCAGGCAGACATGGATAACTACTTAAATAATGGTATCGGTACTGCAGGAAATCTTACTCTTGGTAAGATCCTTACTCAAAAGAGGATTGCTTTACACTACTCTGTAGAGATCTGGAATGATATGCGTCGTTATGACTTCGATACAAATAAATTCCTGAATTGGGGTATTCCTGCATATCATGCTGTTAACGCTACTGCTCTTAAAGGAATTCCTAACGGAAAACAGTACCGTCGTTGGCAACAATGCTCACACGAGCTGAACTACAACACTAAGAATCTGCAGGCTATAGGTTCAGAAGTTCCGGGTGCAAATATGGAAATTGATGCATGGAACAAGGCGGATGATGTTTGGACAATTAATGTATGGTGGGATTCGGATCAACAGTAATCTCATTTTCCAATAATAAATAATGCAGGGCGGTCATTTTGACCGCCCTGTTATATTTTATCAATATTTGTATTTGCTTTATCATGTACTTTTCTTGGAAGCTGTAAAATCCTCCCATTGGGAATACTCGGCCGGAGGGAACGAAGCGAAGCGTAGTGACTGAGGACGGACGATGAGCAATGGGAGGATTTTACAGGATAATCGTTTAACAAATAATAACAGTGGCTAAGATCTCATTGAAAATTACGGAATATTATTTATATCTTTATAGTGCAAAGCGGTGTATAAAAGAACGTTATATTAAGGTTTTTTAAGATTAAGCACATTTGGTATATATAAGTATATTCATGAAAAAGTATCAATCACTACTATTTTGTCTGATATCAAGTATAACAGTATTTTCTCAGACCACTGATTCACTAAAATTACACTATAATTATTTTTCTCAATACCTGTCTCCAGAGAAGTTATACCTACATATAGACAGAACTATATTTGCACCAGGAGAGACCATATGGTTCAAGGGATATCTTGAGAATAAATCATACCAATCAGTTATGCCAACCAGCAATTTTGTGTATGTAGAGCTAATGGGAGATACCGTTATTTCCAGAATTATGCTAAAGAGAGGGGATGCAGGATTTGCAGGGCATTTGCAATTGTCAGAAGAAATAATTCCCGGTGAATATATTTTACGTGCCTATACCAACTGGAATCAAAACATGCCTACAGAGTATATGTTTTATTCAAAAATCCGGATAGCGGACTCCAAAAATCCGGCAGGAAAAGAGCCGGTAAGTAAAAAGAGTGATTTGAAAATTGACTTTTATCCGGAGAGTGGGCGGTATTTTGCGGGTATGATGGCTACAATTGCTTTCAAGGCAAACTACAAAAACCTTACAGGATATATCTGGAACAGCAAAGGGGATAAGGTTACTGATTTTTGTACAGAGAACGATGGGATGGGAACAATTATGTTTTTTCCAATAGAAGGAGAGAGATACTTTGCCAAAGTTACATCAGACGAAAATGCGGATAAAACATATCCACTTCCGGAGCCATCAACCGAAGGAGGAATGATTAATATCAAAAGCAATCAGGATGCTTTTATCATTCAATCGTATGTCTCACATGGAGCTGCTTCCCTCGTTCTTCACAACGGTTCAGAAATCTATTATTGCGAACCGGTGAATCCGGGACCGGTAAACAAAGGAAGTAATATTATAAGAGTTGAAAAGAAAAATCTTGCCAGAGGCATCAATCATGTATTGCTAATATCCTCAGAAGGGCAAATTCTGTCAGAAAGGCTGTTCTTTGTTTATGAAAAGGATAACGTTAAGGTTGATCTGAATTTTAACAAGGATGTTTATGGAAAGAGAGAAAAAGTATCTGTAAGTGCCACACTCAAGGATCTTAACGGGAATCCTGTTGCAGGAGAGTTCTCCGTATCCGTTATAGACGGCAATTTCAGATATTTTTCACAGGAGGAGGATATCGATTCATATATGATGATTTCCAGCGAGCTGAAAAGGAAAATCAATAATCCGGGTTATTATTTTGACAATTCAGTTCCTCTGAATGAAAGGCTACGTGCTGTTGATCTGTTAATGATGGTCCAGGGCTGGAGGTACTATGACATACCTTACTTGTATAACCATCACCCTCAGGTTAAGTATGGGAAAGAGTTTACACAGTCCATATCCGGATCAGCAAGAACCTTGATGGGCAGTAAAATTGATGGATTCTCACTCATTATGTTTGCGCCGGAGATTGGGCTTAGTTATCATAATGACTTTGGAGGCAGTGATTTTTATATAGACAGTCTTGATTTTCCGGATGGCACGCCGTTTCTTATACAGGCAAACGGAAGGGTTAGTAAAAAGAATCTGACAGTTCATATAGAAAGTGATATCTTCGCACCCCATTTTAAGTATTCTCAACTCTATGGAACACCGTTGAATGGTTTAAATGAAACCGGTACATTAAGGAACGCTCCGATTGCTTACAAAGACTCCATAAAAAGCATGCAATTAAAGGAGGTAGTAGTAACGGCAAAATCATATTATACCCCCAAGCATAATCCATCCCCTTTCGGGCAATCTTTTGAAAGGTCGAATGTAAAAGAGAGAGAAGAACTCAAGGGATATGATTATAAGGAAATTCAGGATTATTTAGTTGAGAACTACCCGAGTTTTTTTAAATATGATGATGTAATTTACAGCAGACGAAGCGCAAGCATAAAACAAACATCGGGACAGACTATAATTACTCAGGCGCAACCTGTTTTGTATGTTGACGGAGTAAAATGGTCTTCAAAAGATTTAATTGGTATGAGTGTTAGAGATATTGAAACATTGATAGTATTGAGAGGCAATGAAGGCGCACTTTACGGATCTGTGTGGGGTGTTATTCTTATAACTACGCGCAGAGGTGATTCCGAAATGGAAAAGCAAAATATAAAATCAAACGGTGTTATAATAAAACCTCTGGGATGGCAAAAACCAACCAGATTTTACTCACCTGTTTATGATACTCCTGAAATGTATAATACATCCAAACCTGACTACCGGACCACTATTTATTGGAATCCTGCCATTAAAACCGATGAAAAAGGTTTGGCAAAATTTGAGTTTTATACTTCGGACTACAAAAACCCATGTATCATAAGGATCGAAGGAAAGACTTCGGATAACAGATATATAAGCAAAACTACTTATCTGCAGGTAGAATAAACAGGGATTGGCATAACTAAATACTTTGTCAAAGGTCGATCTCTTTTGTTTCGAGCTAGTTTAATTGATGTATACCGGATTGGAGATACACCTCCCCATTTGCTATGCAAATGTGGCCCCTCCCTCCTCGGGCACGAGGTATCTCCAATCCAGTATACATTATTGACACATACATTGGAACATTCAGGCCATTTTTTAAGTATGGCAGAGCCTCTGCCAGAGGCGTTAGCACATTCTTGGAAATGAGAGGCATGCGTATTAGTCAGCTAATCAATCATTTACTAACAACTCTGGCAAAGCTGTTAGTAAAGGCGCTGTAAAATCCTCCCATTGGGCATACTCGGCGGGAGGGAATGAAGCGGGTCAATTTGAAAAGTAGGTGGAGAGATAAATTTTACGCGTAACGACAATACTAACACGAAGAATTCCCTCGAAGTTTCCCATGTATTAAACGGCTCCGTGCGCAATTGCTTAACTCTCTACGATTTAGCAAATGACTATGTGTTAAGCATTTAAATGGTATCTCTTTCCCGTCTAGACATTAAAAACGGAGGTGGTACGATTGTTAAAACAAAATGTAACCCTGAAAAATATTCAGAAATACCTTTTTACATACTGATAATGTTGCACTTAGTCATGAGGGAAAAAACTTCCTTGAAGTTTTTCATAAGTTGTTTACCATCTGTTATTTATAAAATGTTTTCAATTGATATTAAGTGAAAATAATTTTATATCTGGTTGGCAATTAGCTTTATGCAAAAAACTTCAAGGGAGTTCTTCAGTAGCAGTTTGACCCACTTGAGTTACTCCACCAATTTTTCAATTTGATCCAATGAAGCATAGTGTAGGGATCAAGGACGGACGATGACCGATGGGAGGATTTTACAGCAGCGTATTATTACAAATAAAAACAGTGTTCAAGATCTCTTTTGACATTTTCATTTTATATCTTTGTAGTATAAGCAGAGAATAAACAATTAAAATACAATATCATGTTCGAAAAAGAGGTATACATCAGACGCAGGGAGAAGCTGCAGGCAAGTGTTAAATCGGGAATCCTTCTGTTCCTGGGAAATTCGGAGGTAGGGTTCAATTACCCTTCAAATACATACAGATACAGGCAAGACTCATCGTTTCTTTACTTCTTTGGCCTTGACGAACCTGATCTGGCAGCAATAATTGATGTTGAGAGTGGCGAGGAGATTATTTTCGGAAACGATGTGGATATCGATGACATTATATGGATGGGTCCTCAACCCGCAATGAAGGATAAGGCTTCTGAAGTTGGAATTAAAAAGGTCCTTCCATTTTCAGAACTGGAAAATTATGTAAAGAAGGCTGTCGGCACAGGAAGGAGCATCCATTACCTGCCACCTTACAGAGAATCAAATAAAATCATGTTGAACAGTTTGCTGGGCATTGAGTTTGGCAAGCTGAAAGAGAAAGCTTCGGTTGAATTTATAAAAGGAGTAGTGGCTTTGAGGGAGATAAAGGAGAAGTGCGAGATTGAGGAGCTTGACATTGCCGCAAATATTGGTTACGCCATGCATTACACTGCTATGAAGATGGCCAAGGCAGGAATGGTTGAGCAGGAGCTGGTAGGAATAATGGAGGGGATTTCCATATCAAGTGGCACAATGCCGTCGTTCCCTATAATTCTCTCCCAGAACGGTGAAACCCTGCACAACCACATGCACCATCAGATACTGACCGACGGAAGGCTACTTGTTATTGACGCAGGCGCAGAGAACAATGCGCATTATGCATCGGACTTCACCCGCACATTACCATCGGGCGGTAAGTTTACAGAGAGACAAAAGGAGATCTACACAATTGTGGCAACAGCAAATAATCTTGCTTTCAGTATGATAAAGCCGGGCATATCTTACAGGGAAGTTCATCTGGCTGCTGTCCGTGTACTTGCACAGGGTCTTATAAACATAGGTCTTATGAAGGGCGATGTAGATGAGGCTGTTGCTGCAGGGGCACACGCCCTCTTCATGCCTCACGGTCTGGGTCACCAGATGGGTCTGGATGTTCACGATATGGAAGATCTAGGTGAAAATAATGTAGGTTACGACAATGACTACAAAAGGTCCACACAATTCGGACTGGCATCACTAAGAATGGGTAAAATGCTAAAACCAGGGCATGTGATTACTGTTGAGCCTGGCTGTTACTTTATTCCGGCACTCATAGAGAAATGGGAAAAAGAGGGGACGAACAAAGAGTTCATAAACTTTGGCAAGCTGAAAGATTACTATAATTTTGGTGGTATAAGACTTGAGGACGATGTTCTGGTTACAGAGAAGTCTTGCAGGTTGCTTGGTTCAAAACGTCTCCCAATTACAGTGGAAGATGTAGAAAGGGAGATGGCATAATGCAAATGAGCAGATATCTCTACCGCTTTCTCTCCATTGTAACAATTGTTGCAATGGTAGTCGTGTCGTGTTCAAAGGAGCCTGTCCCGGAACCTTCAACATCAAAATCACATCTTAACGAACTACTCACTTTTAGTTTTCTCAGAAGCGACAACCCTTCACTTACTCAGGATTGCTATGGGTTTAAATCGGCAAATACATATTATATCACTGTCACACAGGGAGCTAATATATCCTCTTTGAAGGGAAGATTTACTATCTCCCCAAAAGCGACTGTTAAAATTGGGGGTGCACCGCAGGAGAGCGGAGTGAGTCTGATCGATTATACCAATACTACAGACGTAGTGGTCACTTCAGAATCCGGACGGACAAGTACTTATAAGCTACTGGTCCAGGAAGGAAGGAGCAACATCGATAATCTGATATATGCTTTCATGGATAAATTCTCTATCCCGGGAATATCCTTCGCATTAACAAAAGATGAGCAGATAGTCTATAAAAAGGGGGCTGGCTTTGCAGTTCAGGAGACATGGGAGCGGACAAGACCCGACCATCTCTTCAGGCTTGCAAGCATATCAAAGCAGTTCACCACTATATGTATCATGAAGTTGATTCAGGATGGAAGGTTGTCACTGAACATGAACGTCTTTGGTTCCGGAGGAATACTTGAAAATGAGTTTCCGAATGTAACACAACTTGCATCTACAGTAACAATAAAAAACCTGCTGGAACACAACAGCGGGTGGCCCAAAAGTCCCGACCTTATGTTCGACTCTCCTTACTATGGACAGACACTGGATCAACGGATAGTTCGTATGCTTAACGGTACCCAGACTACGCCCGGGGTCTCTTATGCATATTACAATATGGGATTCGGGGTTTTGGGAAAGGTTATTGAAAAGATAACCGGTAAGAACTTTGAAGTCTATATGAAGGAGGTGCTTGCACTTGCCGGTATAAGCGATGTGCATGTTGGGGGAGATAAATCGCAAAAAAGATCAAACGAAGTGGTTTACTATTCACAGAGCGGTACCAACGGATATGCAAACGAGATGCAGGTTATAGCTGCTGCAGGAGGGGTTATAGCCTCAACTGAGCAGATGATGAAGCTGATGTTCCACATAGACGGGTTCACAAAGGTTCCGGACATAATCACTCCTCAGACCCGAAGCACCATGCTTACCCCCTCTCCGAATTACTATCGTTATGCTTTGGGATGGATGTGCAACCATACATACTTTCCGGGAGATTACTATCATACCGGCAACCTTTCCGGCACGGCTACAATGTGGGTGATGGGTAATGATGGAATTAACGGCGTTATCCTTTGCAATTCAAGGTCATACATCACAGGATTTGACGATGAACTCTATGGATTATTGCGTGATATTGTCAACCTGGCCTCTACCACAACCTGGTAAAGTTCAGAGAGTATCATTGCCGTTGCTCCCCAAATAAAGTAGTCGCCAACCGTATAGCCCGGGGCTTCCACGAACTCATCACTGTCAATCTGTATTCTTATGGTTTCAGACAAGGATGGGTCGAATAGCCTTAGTGGAGTCTTCCGGTATTCAACCACCTCCCTGGTGTCGGGAATAAGTTCCATCTCACCAATAGCATAGGCCAGAACCGGATAAATTGTAAAATTGCTGGGCGGGACATATAAACGGCTCAGCAGACCGACAATCTCTATTTTATCCCTGTCAAGGGCAAGCTCTTCATGAGATTCGCGACATGCTGTGTCTGCATAGTCCTTGTCTTCGTCTTCACACTTTCCTCCAGGGAAAGCTATCTGTCCCGAATGGACCCCGTCATAAGTATTCCTCCTGATTAAAAGTACCTCCCAGTCCAATATGTTGTAAGAAGATGAAGGAAAGAGCAGTACAAGAACAGCTGATTCCCTTGCATGGTCGGGTGGTGCCTCTTCATTATCAAGCGTGGAGACTCTGTGCACAGGAGCCATCCTAAGATGTGCTTTTTTACCCGGGAGATCTGGAATATACATGAGGGTTGCTTATTTGGAGATACCAACCCTGTCAAGGATGAATGCCCACTCAAACGCAGTCTCCTTTATGCTGTCGTACCTACCTGTGGCACCACCGTGCCCCGACGCCATGTTCATATAAAGAAGCACTATATTGTCATCGGTTTTAAATTTACGAAGTTTGGCCACCCATTTTGCAGGCTCGTGGAATAGAACCTGAGAGTCGTTTATCCCTCCGGTAGCTAAAATATTAGGATAGTTCTGGGCCTTGACATTATCGTATGGAGAATACGAAAGCATATAGCTGTAGGCCTCCTCCTCGTTAGGATTCCCCCACTCCTCATATTCCTGTGTGGTAAGAGGTAATGTGCTGTCTAGCATTGTGTTGATTACGTCTACAAATGGAACCTGAGCCACAATTGTCTGGAAAAGGTCTGGCCGCATGTTTGCTACTGCTCCCATAAGCAGGCCCCCTGCACTGCCACCAGTGGCAGCCAGTCCGGAAGGCTCAGTATACTTGTCTGCTATCAGCTTCTCTGCACATGCAATAAAGTCTGTGAATGTGTTTTTCTTCTTCATCAGTTTACCGTCCTCATACCACTGCTCACCCATGTCGCTTCCTCCCCGTACTTGCGCCACGGCATATATAAATCCTCTGTCAATAAGACTATAAGCAGAAGGGCTGAAGTATACATCGGAACTGGACCCGTAGCTTCCGTATGAACTTATAAGTGCAGGATTTTTTCCGTCCATTTTAAGCCCCTTTTTATAAACAATGGCCATTGGAACATTTGCACCGTCCGGAGCCTTTGCCCACAACCTTTCTACCTCATAGTCGTCGGAATTGAACCCCGATGGAATCTCCTGCTCCTTAAGGACAATGCTTACCTTTTTCAAGATATCATATGCATAGATTGTACTTGGCCTTTTTAATGAGGTGTAGATATACCGGATTGTTGTTGCGTTGTATTCAGGGTTTCCTGTGAGGGTAGCAGAGTAGACAGGCTCAGGAAAGTTTATATCCTGAGTCTCCCCGCCCTTAAGAGGGATCACTCTTATATGATTAAGTCCGTCCTTCCGTAGTTCAAGGGCCATATAGTCTTTAAGGATATCTATTGATTCTATGCGAACAAGACTGTCGTGGGCGATGAACACCTTCCATGTGGCCCGGTTCCGGAAAGCTGCAAGAGGAGCCTCGTAAACCATTCCGTTCAGATTGTTCTTGTCTTTGTATCGTATGTAAAACTTCTCCTTGTGTTGAATAACGCTATAGTCTACACCCTGAACCCTTGGCATGAACACCTTGAATGGTTCCGAAGGTCTGTCTGCAGAGGTGTAAAGATATTCAGATGTTGTTGAACTGGTACTGCTTATGAATATATAATCTTTTGGTTTGCTTTTACTTACTTCAATATTAAACTTAGGGTCCTTCTCCTCATAAACAAGTTCATCTGCCACTTTGAACCCCTGTGTATGCTTGTAAACCCTGTAAGGTCTAAGTGTGTTGTCTATGGAGGTGTAGAATAGGGTTTTGCTGTCATTTGCCCATGCAACTGAAGATACTCCCTGTATTGATATATCCAGATCTGTACCTGTGGCAAGGTCACGGATCTTTAATATGAACTCTGCATAGGAGCCTGTTTCGTTATAAATGTATGCAGCCTGTTTATTGTCGGGACTTATCTCAAATCCGGCAAATATCATTGCTTTTTTACCCTCTGCCATCTTGTTCACATCAAACATTACCTCCTCTGCTGCATCAAGAGTTTCAAGTTTTCTGCAATAGACGCGGTACTGCTTGCCTGCTTCTGTACGGCTGTAATAATAGTATCCGTTCTCAAACTGGGGGTAGCTTTCGTCAACATCTTTAATCCTTCCAATTATCTCATTGTAAATCTTCTCCTGAAGCTTCTTTGTATCATTCATTACAGCATCGGTGTAACTGTTCTCTGCATTCAGGTATTCGATTACCTTGGGATTCTCCTTGTCGCGGAGCCAGAAATAGTTGTCTACGCGGGTGTTGTTGAATTCCAGAAACGTTTTTGGCATAACCTCGGCCATTGGTGGCGCAGGGAAATCACTCTCTTTCAAAATCTTTGATGGGTTTAGAGTGCATGCGGAAAGTGCAAAAGCAACAGTTCCGGCAAGCAAAAGGTTAAAATAATTTTTCATACTATAAAGTTATTAATTTTTGCGTTATTAGGATTATCCCGTAACTTTAAGACTCAAATGGAAAAATCTTTTATTGAACTTTTTAACCTGATTGGTATTATTGCCATTATAAGTTTCCCTTTTTTCAAAACAAAGGGCAGGGGGGCAATAACTCTTGGAGTAATAACCGTCCAAGTTATAATAAGTTCATTTATTGTGTTTTCTGTCTTCACAAATGGCCCGGTGGCATACTCTTATACTGGTTCTTTTGCAACCGGCTCCATTCCTATTAGGATCGATTATTTGTCGGCATGGTTCATTCTTCTAATAGGCTTTACTTTTCTGACAGGAGCCTGGTATGGTCTCCATTACATGAAAAAATACAAGGATCAGACCGACAATCTGGCTTTGCACATGACCGCTTTTATTCTGCTTTACACATCTATAATTGATATTTGTCTGGTCCAAAACGGCCTCATATTTTTGGTTATATGGGAAATTATGGCACTCAGCTCTTTTATTGTTATAATTTTTGAACATAATAAAAAGGAGACAATAAAGGCAGGTATCAACTTCTTGATCCAGTCACATGTCTGTATACTTTTCCTTACAGTTGCATTTATGTGGGTAAAAGTAAAAACCGGCTCCTTCGATTTTTCCGCAATTACTGCATACACTTCGGCAGAGCCTGCAATCACAGGTATCGGGTTATTTCTCTTTTTCTTTTTTGGTTTTGCTATAAAAGCGGGCTTTGTTCCTTTCCATACCTGGCTCCCATTGGCTCATCCGGCTGCACCGGCACACATTTCGGGCATAATGAGCGGTGTTATAATAAAGATTGGAATTTACGGCATGTTAAGAATGCTGTTACTAGTAAAGACAGACATGATTTCGTTGGGATACTTTATTCTGGCTGTTTCAGTAATCACGGGGGTATATGGGGTGATGCTGGCAATTGTACAACACAATTTGAAAAGACTGTTGGCATACCATAGCATAGAGAATATAGGAATAATTGGAATAGGAATTGGCCTTGGTTGCCTCGGTCTGGGATTCAATAGTCAGATATTGGTTGTCTGTGGTTTTGGAGGGGCACTGCTCCACACTCTCAACCATTCACTTTTCAAGTCACTGCTCTTTTATTGTGCCGGTTATGTCTATCAGAAAACCCATACAATGGATATCGAAAAGATGGGTGGCCTTTTAAAGCATACTCCTCGCACTGGTTATCTGTTTCTCATTGGCTCTCTTGCAATTTGCGGATTGCCCCCCTTTAACGGATTTGTATCGGAGTTCTTTATTTACACAGGATTGTTCAACGGCCTGCAATCGAATGACTTTTTATTAATTATGGCTCTCATTTTCTCAATCCTAGGGTTGGTGGTTATAGGGGGTCTTGCTTTGATCTGTTTTACAAAGGCATTTGGAATTATTTTTTTAGGTATCTCCAGAGATCCGGAAAAGAGGAGCTTTAGTAAAGAAAAGCCAAAGAAATTTTACCCGATGTACATTGTAGTCGTTGCTATTTTAACCATAGGCTTGTTCCCGGTTCTATTTGCTCCTTCTCTTTTGAAAATCACTGAGCTGTATATGCCTGCCGCAATTATTCGGACTACTCCTGCTTTTAATACAATTCTTGGCAATCTTACTTCGGTGGGCTGGTACTCTCTGGGATTTATTGCCTTGACAGCTATGTTATATTTAATAAGGCATATAATAACTTCCAGACGTGCCCAAGCCATTGAAGCCACCTGGGGATGTGGGTATACTGGAGACACATCAAAAATGCAATACACGGCCTCTTCTTTCATACGCTCTTACCGTAAACTTGCAGGATCGTTTCTAATGATTAAAAAGGAAAAAAGTGAAGCGTCGGGATTATATCCATCCTATATAAATCAGCAAACCCATCCCGGCGACAATGTGGAAAACTGGTTTATAGACAAGCCATTGCATTTGATAAGAAGATTTTTGAACAGATTTGTTTTCCTGCAGAATGGTAATATTCAAGCCTACATTCTTTACGGATTTATATTTATTGGTCTGGTGATTCTTGTTCCTGTCATAATAGAAAAGCTATCAGTGTTTTTTAACTTTCTAAACCAACTTTGACATGATTAGCTTAATACTTATAATACTGGCAAGCTTTTTCTTCATGGGAGTTGTTGTAAGGACAAAAAGCATTACATCCGGAAGGAGAGGTCCGGGATTTTTTCAGCCAATAAAAGATATCGTGAGGCTGCTGAAAAAAGAGTCGGTATACAGCAAGACAACAACCCTCATATTCAAACTTGCTCCTGTAGCATATCTGTCATCGGTATTGATGGCAATACTTATGGTTCCGCACGGAAACAACCCCGGATTAATCTCTTTCGATGGCGATTTTGTGATGTTTGCCTATGTGCTGGCTTTTGGAAAATTCTTGATAATTATCTCTGCTCTCGACACAGGAAGCAGTTTTGAAGGAATGGGAGCAAGCAGGGAGGCACTCTACTCTATGCTTGTGGAGCCCGCCTTCTTTATTCTGATGGGATCCTTTGCTTTGTATACGGGTCACACATCCTTCTTTACCATTTTTAGCACACTGCATTATGGGTCATACATCTCATACATGCTTGGAGCATTGGCCACTTTTGTATTTGTACTGATTGCTATGATTGAAAATAGCCGAATGCCGGTGGATGACCCGAAAACTCACCTTGAACTAACGATGATACACGAAGTTATGGTTTTGGACAACAGCGGATTTGACTTAGGGCTCATACAGTATACTTCCTATCTTAAATTTGCCATGTATGGAGCCATAATCTCCAACTTTTTCATAGGAGTTCTCCCTTTTTGGATCTCTGTTCCTCTGTTTCTGGTGGTGCAATTTGGCTTTGCAATTGCAGTTGGCGTAATTGAATCGTTTATGGCGCGTTTCAGGATGGGACACAATCCGCAGTTTATTTTTATTCTGACATCGGTATCGATGCTGATATTTTTCGGAGTACTTCTGGTTTTAGGAAAATTTATGTAACAGGCTACTTTATGATTGATATTCTTTTGATAGCATTGGCAATGACGCTGCTCTACATGAGCATCGCAAACCGGCTGCATACATATCTGAGGATTCTGGTGTTTCAGGGATTCATTCTTTTTGGCGCTACATATCTTACTCTTACAGATGTAAATACAGTAAACCTCTTGCTTATAATGCTGGAAACCATTGTATTCAAGTCTATTGCAGTGCCATGGTTTATGAATTACATTATAAAACGTAACAAGATTTCACGTGCCGCAGAACCATATCTGCCCTATTTTGTATCGTTGCTCATAGTTACAATCATTATTGTACTTGCAATAATATTATCGAGCTCCATAAAGGACCCGAATCTGGACAAAACATATTTTGTTGTTGCACTCTCTACTATGTTTACCGGATTGTATCTGATAGTCTCCAGAAAGAAGATTATTACACATGTAATAGGTTATCTGGTAATAGAAAACGGTGTCTTTGTACTCTCTCTTGCAGTCGGAAACGAGATGCCTATGCTTGTAAACCTCGGAATAATGCTGGACATTTTTGCCAGTGTGCTTATACTCGGAATCTTCTTCAATAAGATAGGGGACGTAATTAAAAACCCCGATGTTGACTTTTTAAATAACCTGAGAGACTGAAAATTATGATAGTAGGAGCATTTTTGGCAGGAGTTTTATTAATATGCGGTTGTCTGATATTCAACCGTAACAAATTTGTCAACTATCTTCTGGTTGTTCTCTTTGGTATTATGCTCCTTGGCTTTGGAACATATCAGTATAATCATATAAACACAATACAACTCTCCTTTTTCAAACCTGACTCGTTGGGTATTCTGCTTTTACTGGTACTCTGTTTTATATCGGTTCCCGTCCTTTTTCACAGTTACAGGTACATAGAGAAATTCAATCCGGACGAGACGCCCCGTTCCCGGGGGCTCTTCTTTGCTGCTATGGTTCTGCTGATCTCTGCATGTGGGGTGGCATATATTTCAAACCACATAGCAGTAACCTGGATATTTGTGGAGCTGACAACTCTGAGTGCTTCGGTTCTTATCTATCATCACAGGAACATCCGGGCGCTTGAAGGTGTGTGGAAGTATGTATTTATTTGTGCCATAAGCATTACCTTTATATACGTAGGCATTCTTTTCCTTAGTCTTTCGCTTAAACAAGCCGGGATTGACGATATGTCCTTCGATTCCATAAGGGCTAATTATGACAAGCTTAACCTTTTTTGGCTGAAACTGTCGTTTCTCTTCATTTTCACCGGATTCACTGCCAAGCTGGGACTGGTGCCTATGTTCACTGCCGGTGTAGATGCCAAGGACAAGGCTCCGGCTCCGGCAGGGGCACTGCTTGCAAGTGTACTCATGAATCTTGGATTTGTTGGGATATACAGGGTATATGCAATCATGGCTCATACTCCGCTGCACACCTGGGCAAATACAGTCATAATAATTGCCGCCTTGTTATCTGTTTTTGTATCTGCAGTCTACATGACCCGTATCAGAAATATTAAACGGATGTTTGCATATTCAGGAATAGAGCACATGGGGCTGGTAATGCTGGGTCTTGCTGCAGGAGGAGTTGGAGTTTATGCTGCAATCTTGCATATTATATTGCATACTCTGGTAAAACCGGCTCTTTTTCTTCAGTATAATCAGATTTACTGGGTCTACCAAAGCAAAAGCATTTACGATGTGGGTAACTATTTCAAATATAACAAGACAGGGGCGATTGTTGTTTTACTGGCCTTCATTTCTGCTACTGCAATGCCTCCTTCCGGATTGTTTGTGAGCGAGTTCATGATTTTCCAGTCTCTTTTCCAAGCTCATTACATACTTATACTTATTACCGTTCTCATATTGTTGACATTAATAATATGGGGCTTCGGCTCAAATACCTTTAAATTACTCTTTTCCCCTTCGCCTGAGACAATGGATAAAAGTGCAATTCCCGAGATAAGCCCATGGGAATCATTCAGCCAGTACGTTTTGCTTGCGGCAGCAGTCTACATGGCTTACAATCCTCCGCAAAGATTTGTCGAACTTATACAGGATGCGGTAAAACTAATACAATAAGAGATGAGGTACATTTCCATATATAACAATCAGACTATATCCTTAAACGATATCCCGGAACTTGGGTATTCTGAGTTTATGAATGGCAATTGCGAGATGTTGTCAGAAAATCCTCAAAGGCACTGTGTCAATTTCTTCGGATATAAAACGGGAGAAGTTGTCAGGTTATTATGCTGCATTGCAGATGATACTACACATCTGATTCATCTGTCATCATCTGTCGCTGAACCGGACTCAGCACTGCCTTCATTTACTGCGCAGAACCATAATTTTGAGAAGTTTGAGAGGGAGATTCATGAGAACTTTGGCGTTCAATATTCAGACCATCCTTGGCTGAAACCTTACAGGAAAATAGAAGATTATGTGTTTTTAAGGTCTGACAGCGAGGAGTTGCACGAGGTGGGTGTTGGGCCTATTCACGCAGGAATTATTGAACCCGGACACTTTCGGTTCATTTGCAACGGGGAGCAGATTATGCATCTCGAAATTCAACTTGGTTACCAGCATCGGGGGATAGAACAGTTGTTCCTACAGAAGAAAAAATTACTGGAACGTACAACTCTTGCAGAAAACATTGCCGGAGATACCACAGTCGGCCATGCCACTGCATTTGTGAACCTATGGGAGAGTCTTTGCAGATTTACTCCGGACACCTCTCTTGATTTTTCCAGGACACTGGCTCTTGAGTTGGAACGTATAGCTATTCACACCGGTGATATGGCGGCAATTTGCGGAGATATTGCCTATCAGTTGGGGAACTCTGTATATGGCAGGCTCCGTACACCAATAGTCAACTTCCTGCAGGAGTGGGGAGGGAACCGTCTTGCTAAAGGACTAATTAGAGCGGGAAAGATCAACTATCCATTTACAAAGGAGCTGGCAGCAAGATTGTCTGAAATACTAGGGCAGTATGAGCCGGATTTCGATGAGATTACAGAAAAGCTTTTTAAGCTGCCAAGTGCCCTCTCCCGCATGGAGAAAACAGGAATCGTAAGCTATCAGGAGGTACTGGAGATAGGAACAGTAGGGATGGCTGCACGGATGAGCGGCCTGAACAGAGATATTCGAACTTCACACCCATTCAATCTGTACGGAACTGTAATAGAGCATAATCCGGTGCTTAAACGGCATGGTGACGTATATTCGAGGGTACAGATAAGGAAGGAGGAGATAAAGCAATCAATAACATATATTAAGAAGCTTATCTCAGACGTCCCCCAGTTCAAAAAACCGGAAAACATTTTGTTAACTCCTGCCGGCGGAAAATTTGTTCTCTCTCTAGTAGAGGGATGGCGTGGAGAGATCTGCCACTGTGCTATAACGGACAGCTCCGGCGATCTGATACTATACAAAATAAAGGACCCCTCGCATCACAACTGGATGGCACTTGCGCAAGCAGTGAGAAACAACGAGATCTCAGATTTTCCCGTTTGTAACAAGAGCTTTAATTTGTCGTACTGCGGGAATGATTTGTAATGGGTTAATTTGCTAATGGGGGTAATATGATTAACCTGTTGGAACCACAAAAAAAAGAGGTGTCAAAAATTACCTTCTGAACACCTCTCCTAGTTGATGCGCTTACTCAGGTTGATGCTGTTTATAACTTTGGTTTGTTCTGTAAATAATATGCTTTAGCATCTAACATTAGCTTGGATAAGGAATCCTTGTGAATTTTATTCTTTAACGTATACTCATTAGCATTTTTGATATCTTGGATAAGTACTTTATAATAATATATCGGTATATTATTTTTAATAAAATCATCTTCTTTTAGTCTTGTACAAATAGTATTTCCATCTATATACATATTTGCAACAACCATGTCTCCAGATAAATATTTTAGTTTAAGTTCCTCTTTAGTCAACAAACTGTCTGGAAGAAATATTCTGTTATAAATTTCCGCCTTTTTATCAACCGGATTTGAATTTTGAGAAAATGATTTACATGGTAGTAATGCAATAATAACCGTAAGACATGTGAACAATAGTGTTTTCTTTTTCATAATAAATGTGTTATCTATTATTTTTTCATGCCTTTTTCTTTATATCTGCCATATTCTTTTTTTAATTTTAATACAGCAGCTTTAGCTTTATCAACAGTAATAGTTGGGTCGTTAGCGCAAAACGCATTAAATTTATTGATCGTTTCGACCATTTCTTCATAGTAAAACAAAGGAATCTCTTTCTTTTTGAAATCTGACTCTTTAAGGTCTGTATACATTTTTTTACCTTCAATAAACATGTGATCCATTAATAAATCGTAAAGTTTTACTCTTAATGCTTGCTCATTCTTTGTTAATAATGAATCCGGTAGATGATAGATTCTTTGATATTCTTTTTTCGTTAAAACATTTTTATCCTGAGCAAAGCAATTTATACTACTTAACAAAGAGACAAAGATTAAAATGACAATTCTATTTTTCATATTTTTAAATGTTAATATAGAGCTGATTAGCTACAAGCAAGATAACAGGATTAAACTGCCAGAGCTATTTTTTGGTTAATTTTTATGTTTGCCTTTTGTTACTTTCATATATTGCTGTTTTAATTCTGAAATACTTTCTTGCATTTCCATGGAATTGAAGTTCTTACTCTTTGCATTAAGCTGATTGATTTCATCAAGACTTTTTATGAAATCGTGATAGTAATAAACAGGTAAATCAATATGCTTAAAATCGCGCTCTTTTAGATTAGTATAGACTTTTTTACCGTCGAAGAGTATGTTCTCTACAATAAGATCATAAAGTTTATATTTTAGTTCTAACTCCGATTTAGTCAGAAGACTATCTGGTTGATAAATCCTTTGATATTGTTGAACTATTTTCGAATTTTTTTCTTGCGAAAATGAATTTAAAGAAAATAACACAAAAGTCAAAATAGTAAAAATAATTGTTTTCATAATAAATTTATTAAGCTTGTTTATAATTAGTTGTAAAAAGTGCATGTTCCTCCGTTAGAACAAGTCGTTTGAAAACCAAAAGTACCATAAGTATTAGAGCATGTAGGATTTAATGTAGTACTTCCATAACCAACAATTGGTATCGTTAACCTTGTCTTACGAACCTCCTGTCCCATTGTAGTTACCCAACATGAAAAAAATGGTAGTATCGCTCCATATACAAAACATTCGACATTTATTGTTGTAGTATTTATTGGGAGAAAACTACTCCCAGTAACTTGATTATTATCAGAAGATGATATTGTTAGAGGCAAGCCATTTGCATAAGGATATTCAGCATATATTCCGCCATGAATCGGACAAATGTTTTCAAAAAAATAGGAATTTCCTGAAGGATAATCATCCTCCTGAACACACATCTCGATTTCAGGATTGAATACTAAACCCGGAGGACATTCTCCCATGAAAAAACAGCATTCTTCACAAAAATCCGTTTTTGTCAAAACTGGAATATTTAATCTTTGTATAGATTTGTTCCCATTTTTATAATCTATTATAGAATATTCATTTCCGAGCTTGTTGTTTCTCAAAATAAAAGCTTTATAATTTTTACTGTCAATTATAGATTGATTTTTATAAAAGTATTGAACTAACATATAGCTCATTTTCTTATAATCACCATTGTTAGGATAAAAATAAACATATGCTTTCCCCCTTGAATTATGGTTGGATATTTCTACCGGTACTTTTACAAAATGCTTAATATTTTCATCTTGCATAATTTCATAATTTCCCCACTTATCTTCAATTTTAACATCATTCTTCAAAACTTCACCATCCGATGCAAAGGTTTTTAAATCAATTACAATTTCAGCATCCTCCCAATTGTAAGTGGATGTTGAGGTATTAAAGAATGGGGATACTGTTTTATCAGCAAAATATTCCTTGCTGTTTTTCAGCAATAATTCAGCACTTTCGTTCATACTCAAAGACTGGTCCTGTTCTTTTGTACACCCTAGTAGGGCTAAAGGAACTAGAAGTAGCCAGGCCTTCTTTAAAGGCCCGTGTTTTGAATTAAAATTGTGTTTTTTCATAATAATTTGGTTTGTTTAAAAGTTAATTTCAGAAAATATGTGATTGTATATATGGAAGTTAGCTTTTGTTTTTTTATCCAAAATCTTTTCTTTATAAAATAAAGAATCATCTTGTTTAAGCAGTTTTTGTATCCGATACATTAAGTAATAATCAAAAACAGACATATCGTTGATATTCTTGTTAGAAACAACGCTCTTGGTTTCAAGATATTGGCCATTTAAGAAAGACTCCAGTATTTTCAGATATGAGACATTGTTCCGGTCTTTATTCTGACTTTTCCCAACACGTATTAGAGAATCAACCTTATAAGCAAGATTTTTGGCACCTTCGATTTTCCCAATAATATGATACTTGTTGTATACTAAAAATGATGTTGGGAATCCACGGACAGACAATGATTCTCCTAGTAAAATATTATTAAAGGCATTTCCGGGAAGTTTAATAATTGACACATCTTTAAGCTTCTTAATTCTTTCAAGGGCAAAATTGCAAGAGGAACAATAATTTGTCGTAAAGATTAAAATGGTGTATTGGCTGTGTTTTATTGAATTATTATACTCAGTGGTATTAAACTCATAATTTCGTATTGAAATATCATTGTCTTTCAAAAAATGATTTTTTGAAATAATCAAAGAGGAGAATAAGCAAAGAGAACTCCCGATTAAAAGTATTATGATTATGCTTTTCATCTTTCCTCAAAATTCAAAATGGTTTGTATTAAAAATGCTCCGGAATAAAGCAGGAGTAACGATTTTGACGGAATTAGCACTTCAAATTTGTATTGTTGTCTCATATAGAAATTATTAGCTCTATATATATAACACCGATTACCCTAAAAATCGTTAGTCAAAAGACAATTCTTTTTGATATAAAGAAGAACATCAGCCCTATGCTTTCATGGCCAAACGCTCATATTCAGATAGTTATAGAAATTGCTAATTTCGCATAAAGGCCTCATTATCAATGTTTGGCCATGAAAGCATAGGGCTGTTTTCCAATATTTGCGAAAAAACGCTACATTCGCATATTCGCACATTAAAAGGTATGTTAGATAATTTCAAAATAATGTGGCACCAGGGAAAGCAGTTTATTCCCGATGTAACAACCGCAAAGGTTCCGGGTATTTTCCGGGGAAGGCCCGTCATTTTAAATGCCAAGGTTGATGTTGTGCAATTGGTTGATTTGTGTCCGACGAGAGCCATTACATCAGGAGCCGGTGCTGATGCCGGCGTCAGTATAGATTTAGGAAAATGTACCTTCTGTGGTGAGTGTGCAATTCAGTTTCCGGAAAAGATACAATTTACAGACGATTATAAAATATCCACCAACGAGCGTGAGCGGTTGATTATAAGAGAGGGAGAGGATAATCCCATTATTGTGAATCCTGCAACTGTACGTAAGGAGATTTACCGGATGTTTGGAGGCTCACTCAAACTGAGGCAGGTTTCGGCAGGGGGTGACAACAGCTGCGAACTTGAGCTTAACGCCGCAAACAATGTGCAGTTCGATATGAGCCGGTTTGGAATCGACTTTGTTGCTTCACCACGTCATGCAGATGGCATTGTCATTACCGGTCCCATTACAAGAAATATGGCTGAAGCACTGGAAATTTGCTATAATGCAATTCCAAACCCCAAGATTTTAATTCTTGCAGGAACCGATGCTATAAGTGGAGGTATTTTTGCCGACAGTCCGGAGCTAAACAGGGAATTTGTTGAGAAACATCATATTGACCTCTATATTCCGGGTAATCCTGTGCACCCGCTCACATTTATCAATGGAATTCTTAGTTTGCTGGCAAAAAATATTTAATCAGCTCAAATCGTCAGGAAGTCCCGGCAGGATTCCCTTGCTTATATATATTGGCCTGATATACTTCCTCATAGACTTGCGACGTACCTCAAACCATATTCCGGCACCAACAGTAATTATTCCACCAATGAGAAGTGTGTGGGGAATTCCTATACCACTCGCAATACTACCGGCAATAAGACTGCCTATAGGGTGTGTGCCCATGAGGGCCATAGCATAGAAACTCATTACCCTGCCTCGCATCTCCTCTTCTGCAATTGTCTGGAGAAGGGTATTGACACCGGCCAGTGTAAGAATCATGGAGAGTCCTCCGGCAAAGAGAATGAACAGCGAAAAGGTTGTATTTGAGGAAAAAGAGGAAAGCACAATTGTAATACCCAACAAACAGGTGTTTATGGAAATAATTTTGCCAAGTCCCAGAACAGACTTACGTGCAGCCATATAAATAGCACCTGTCAATGCGCCACCCCCAAGGGCAGACATAAGAAAACCCAGTGTTCCCGCACCCCCTCCCAGTACCTCTTTTGCATAAGCAGGCAGAAGGACTATGAACGGGAAACCGGCCAGACTCAGTATGGCAAGCAGCAGAATCATTGTACGGATAGGCATCGATTGAAATGTGTAATTAATGCCATCCTTCATGCTCTTAATGAACTTGTCCGCTACAACGACTGGCTTTTTATAAGGAATCCTAATCATCATGAGTGCCGTAATGACAGCAACAAAGCTAAAGGCATTTAAAAGAAAGCAGATACCTTCACCTACAGCTGCTATTGTAATACCAGCAATGGCAGGGCCAACAAGACGAGCTCCGTTGAAAATTGCAGAGTTGAGAGCAATTGCATTTCCCAGATCTTCTTTTTTGTCTATAAGGTCAACAACAAGTGACTGTCTTGCAGGGGCATCGAAGGCACTTATAATGCCTGCCAAAATGCTTAATACAACTATGTGCCATACTTCAATCATATTGAATAAAACCAATCCGGCCATGACAAATGCCTGAATCATAAAAGCCACCTGTGCAAGAATCATTATCCTGAGTCGGTTGTACCTGTCCGTAAGTACCCCGGTAAAAGGCGAGAGTATAAAAGTGGGGATCTGGTTTGTAAATCCTACGAGTCCTAACAGAAAGACAGATCCGGTTAGTCTGTAAACCAGCCAGCTCAGTGCAATATTCTGCATCCACGTGCCAATCATAGAGATACCCTGACCTGTAAAATAGAGTCTGTAGTTTCGTGAGTGGAGCGAAGAGAAGATGTCCTTAGGTGTCATGTATGAGGATGAGAATATTATCTGTGTCAAAAATACCAAACTAATTGACAAAAGTATTACCTTTAATACAAAATCCCACCATAGCTTGTGAAAACGTCGGTGAAATTTATCTTGAACGGTACTCCGGTAGAAATTGATTTTTTACTGGAAAAACAGTTGTATCCCCATATGACAGTCATGGATTACCTCCGTGGCCACGCTCACCTTACCGGAACCAAGGAGGGGTGCGGAATTGGAGATTGTGGTGCCTGTACAGTATGCCTTGCAGAGAGAGATGTTTTAGGAAATACAATAATCTCGTCTGTGAACGGATGCCTTATTATGCTGGGAATGTTGGAGAACAAGCACCTGATTACAATTGAGGGTGTTGCCAAAAACGGGAAGCTCCATCCTGTCCAACAGAGCTTGGTAGAAAAAAGGGGTGCTCAGTGCGGATTCTGTTCTCCGGGCATGGTAATGTCGGCTTATGCTCACTATCTCAATGACAAACCTTTTACCAGACCATCAATTGAAAGCTCACTCTCCGGCAATCTTTGCAGATGCACAGGTTATGAAAGCATTATGCAGGCACTTCTGGAGGTGGAAAAATATGAGCGAACAGAGGAGATATTAGAGTTGCCTGACAATTCAAAAGAGGAGCTTTTTATAGAGAAAGATGGCTGTATCTATATTAAACCAATTGACTTAAAGTCTCTTCTAAAATACAAGAGATGGTATCCACAATATACATTAGTCTCTGGTGCCAGCGATCTTAGCGTTAAGTATAAATCAGAGCATCCTGAAATGGTATCATTGATAGATATATCAGATATTGAGGAGCTAAAAGGAGTCTCTATAGACAAGCATAGCCTGACGATAGGAGCAAATACCTCAATAGAATCGGCAAATGAGTCACTGTCGGTATATTATCCGCAGGTGTCGGAATACCTCTCATCTTTTGCATCTCTTCAAATCAGGAACAAGGCATCCATGGCCGGTAGCGTTGCAGGAGCATCTCCTGTTGGAGACATTATGCCTCTTTTGCTTGCCCTGAGGGCCAAGATAGTTCTCACGTCAGATAAATCCAGCCGTACAATTGAGAGTCGTGATTTCAATACCTCATATCGTAAACATATAATGGAAGATGATGAGATTATAGAAAAATTCATATTCAGGCTACCATCAGATAAGCAAAAATTATTTTGCAGCAAGCAGTCAAAGAGAAAGGATATGGACATATCTTCGATGACATTCTGTATTAGCCTTACTATTGATAATGGAATAATCGGCAATGTCTCCACCGGTTTTGGAGGAATGGCCGCTGTTCCATGTGCTTCAGGCAAGATTGAAGAGTTTCTGACAGGCAGGTCATTTGTTGAGGAGACTTTTATAAAGGCAAAATCGCTTGTCAGACAAGAGTTCCGTACAATATCCGATATGAGAGGCTCCGCAGAGTACAGACTAATGGTAGCAGAGAACCTGCTTATCAAGTGCTTTAATGATCTAAAATAGAGAGAAATGGATCAGGCTTTAAAAAGAACGGCATCGCATCTTACAGGGGAGACCAGATATATAGACGACCTGGATAAGCCAAACAATGTCCTGTATGGTTTTATCTATAGAAGTAGCGTTGCCTATGGTAAAATAGAGAAAATTGATGTTGAGGAGGCAAAGAGAGTAAAAGATGTTATAGCCATTCTAAGCTATAGGGATATTCCCGGCAAGAATTTCATGGGAGCAGTCTTTGACGACGAACCTATTTTGGCTGAGGAGTACGTAGAGTTTATAGGGCAGGCAATATTGCTTATTGCAGCAAAGAGTAAAGCAGCTGCATTTGAGGCAATTAAAAAGATAAAAGTTGACATTAATGAGCTTGAGCCGGTTCTGGATGTAGAAGAATCATACCAAAGAGGCAACTTCCCATTTGACCCTCTGCATATTATAAATGGCGATGTAGAGGAGGGTTTCACAAAATCGGATTATGTCATTGAAGGATGCATTAACACCGGAGGGCAGGAACACTTCTATCTTGAGACACAGGCAGCAATGTCGGAACCAAGACCAGATGGTACAATTTTGATAAAGACGTCAACCCAGAATCCATCGGAGAACCAGCTTATCATATCTCATGCGCTTAAGTTGGAAAGCTCAAAAATTGAGGTTGTTACAGATATAATAGGGGGAGGATTCGGAGGCAAGGAGACCCAAAGCAACTGGTGTGCTGTATGGAGTGCAATTCTGGCTAACCATTGCGCCAGACCGGTAATTATGGTTTTGGACAGGAGGGAAGATATGCTAATCACAGGCAAGCGCCATCCTGTAAAAATCACTTATAAAGTAGGCTTCAGCAAGAATGGGAAACTAAATGCATATGGCGCAAAATTCTTGTTTGACATTGGGTTCAGCGCAGACCTCTCCAGATCAATAATCGAAAGGTCGTTGCTTCATCTGGACAACTCATACTATATTCCGGCAGTCAAATGCGATTTTTATCCATGCAGGACCAACAAGCCATCCAACACAGCCTTCAGAGGGTTTGGCGCACCCCAGTCAATAGCAGCAATTGAGTATATAATGGAGGAGATCTCCAGAGTTACCGGTTTAGATGCTGCTGTTGTAAGGAACAGGAACTTCTATGGCAAAAATGTTAGAAACAGGGCACCCTATGGGCAAAAAATCAAAGACAATATTATTGGCGACCTTTATAAAGAGCTTATTGCAACTTCCGATTATTCTTATAGAGTTAAATTATTGAAAGAGTTTAACAGGAGTTCAAAATGGAAAAAGAGAGGAATATCCATGGTGCCTGTCAAGTTCGGGATTTCGTTCACGACAAGTTTCCTTAATCAGGGAGCTGCTTTGGTGAATATGTACAAGGATGGTTCAATTGTGGTTCATCAAGGCGGCATTGAAATGGGTCAGGGTCTGTATGATAAAATGATGAATGTGGCCTCACGGGAGTTCGGTGTTCCAAAGAGCTCAGTCAGGATATGTTCTACAAACACATCGGTAATCCCTAACACATCGGCGACTGCAGCCTCAACAGGATCGGACATCAACGGACATGCAATAAAGTTGGCGATTGACAGGTTGAAAAACAGGCTGAACGATTTTATTTCATTTAGCTATTCATGGAACAAGGATGATATAGAATGGAAAAACTCTTTTATATTCAGCAAAAAAAATCCTGAAATAAGATATCCGATATCAGAAATAATAATTAAGGCATATCTGGCACAAATAAGCCTCAGTGAGCAAGCCTATTATAAAACTCCAGGAATCCATTTCGACAGAGTGGTTGCAAGAGGGAATCCTTTCTACTATTATGTGTTTGGCCTTTCGGTAAGCGAAGTTGAGGTTGACATGCTAACAGGGGCCCATAAGATTATCAGAACTGATATCCTTCATGATGCGGGAGAATCGCTGGATAAGTTGATTGACAAAGGGCAGATTGAGGGAGCATTTGTACAAAGTGCAGGTTGGACAACAATGGAGGAGTTGGTTTATAATAACAAAGGAGCTCTGCTGACTGCCAGTCCGGACAGTTATAAGATCCCCGGGATTGCGGACATTCCTCAGGATTTCAGAGTAAATCTGTATGAAAAGAACCCTTTCAATGCGGGTATTTTAAAAAGCAGGGCGGTAGGGGAGCCACCATTCATATACGGTTTATCTGTTTGGCTGGCAATAAGAAATGCTCTCACTTATTTCAACAAAAAAGCTTCCAGACTGGATTTACCGGCGACGAAGGAGAAAATACTAAAAAGTGCGTATTCATATGTGGAAAGCGATAAAAAATAATACCCCTGTAATATACATGGGTCTCACCTGGGGAGCAGCCGAACTTGTACTGGGTTACTTCCTGCACATGCTCAAGGCTCCGCTGACCGGCTCATTGTTGATGCCTATAGGTATAATATGCATGATAAGTGTCTATATGAAAACTGGCAGCAGGAGAGCAGCAGTTTTTACATCGGTAGTTGCAGCATCGTTAAAACTTGTCACAATCCTGATTGTCCCAGTCAGCAGTTTCTATCTGGTTATCAATCCTGTGGTTGCAATTCTACTTGAAGGACTTGTTTTAACGATCCCAGTATCTCTTTCGAACAAAAGAGTATTCAACAAGATGATATACAATATGTTGTTGAGCTTTGGGTCAATTAGTGTTGGGATATTTTTCTATAAAATTTGCTTCCTCTCCTTCCAGATACTGTTGAAGGGAGAAACGGGAGCTCCGGCATTAGGTATGTTGAGCATATCAGATAACTTCAGCTTCCTGATAACTCAGACTTTTATAAGCACCTTTCTGGTAATGAGTTATTTGATATTGTATGTGAAGATTACAGTCTCACCTGTCATGAAGAAAACCTTCAATTGAGGAAGATCTTCTGCACCTGTGCATATTAAATCAAGCTTTTCGGTAGATATAAGGTTTACTTCACCCTTATATTTCTGAATAATCAATCTTACCGATTCTACAAGCTGTGGCCCCATAGCGGCTTTCACTTCATATACCTCTTTGTATTTTCCTTCCGGACCAAGGGCCTTTATAGATTTTGCAAGACTGATTCTCATATCGACCGGTATCTCTTCGGGCCATACAAGGCCGGATACAAATTCGCCTGCGGCTAAGCTTGGAATATTCGCCTCTTTTGCAATTTCCTCCATCTCTGTCTGTGAAACCTTCCCCGATGTGCTGATTTTTACTGACAACTTAGCTTGCGGAACCTCCACTGCAAAGAAAGTAATGTGTGTACTGCCATAATAAACAGCGTTATAGCCATTCCATGTATATGGTTGAGCAGTTGCGTATCCTGTCTTGTAATCGTTAAAGTTTCGCTGAGGCATAACCAATATCTGGATAAACTGTGTAGGGCTGCTTCCATATTTGGCCGTGTTTACGGCTCCGTCAATTTTGCATTCAAAAAGAGAGTACCCCGGAATCTGAATCCGGCCTGCCCATTGTTTAAAGTAATTGTGAGGAACAGGAGGTTTCACCTGGCAGACTGACAAAACTGTAATAAACAAAAAAGTTGCTGTAAAAATAATTTTTTTCATATTGGGCAGAGTTAGTTATAAGGTCTATATAGTTCTGTAAACAAGAGAATTGATGTTCATGCCTGCCCCAACTGATGCAAAGACAATAATGTCTCCTTTATTAATATGATGAGGTTCAAGATTTCCCTTCATTATTAGGTCGAGTAAAGTTGGTAATGTTGCAACAGAAGAATTGCCTAATTTAGAAATTGTCATAGGCATTATATCTTTGGGAGAATCTGTCAGTTTATAAAGTGAGTAAAACCGCTTTAATATGGCATCATCCATTTTCCCGTTAGCTTGATGTATAAGCACCTTGCTTATATCTTCAATATTTATGTTGCTCTTTTCAAGACAATCTTTTATTGCCTGAGGGACCGTTTCGAGTGCGTACTGATATAACTTCCGGCCATTCATTTTCAGGTACAGATTGTCCTTTGTCTCATCGTCGCACTTGAATGAAAGACCCATGTTGAGCATGTCTGAATGGGTGAAAGTGTCTGAGCGGGTTTTGTGAGCAAGGATTCCGACAGGAGTTTCGCTTACCCTGGCCTCTAATACTACGGCACCGGCACCGTCTGCATAGAGCATGCTATCTCTGTCGTGCGGGTCAGATATCCTTGAAAGCACATCTGCCCCAATGACAAGAATTTTTTTTGCGTCTCCCGATTTTATATAGTAATCGGCTTGAATAACTGCCTGTAGCCAGCCGGGACATCCAAAAGGCAGGTCATATGCAACAGCATCGGGACTTACAATCCCTAATTTGTGTTTTACACGGGCTGCCAGACTTGGTACAATATCAGTACGGCGGTTATCACTTTTTACGTCACCGAAATTGTGTGCAAATATTACATAATCAAGCTCTTCCTGGTTAATGCCGGAAGATTTGATTGCCTCAACAGCTGCAAAATATGCAATATCGGAAGTAACGAGATTGTCGGTAACGTGCCTTCTTTCTGCTATAGTTGTTATTTCCAGAAATTTATCGATTATCTCCTGATTGGGTTTTTCTATTTTCTTGTCGTTTTCGTAAAATTCCTTTGTCAGAAAATTCTCGTTTCTTATACATTCAGTGGGAATGTAACTCCCTGTCCCTGTTATAACACTATAAATTGCACTGCTCATACTTATCGCACAAAATTGTCTGCTGAGTTGCAGACGGGTCAAATTTAAGAAAAATTATTGACTTGAACGAGATTATACAGATGTCATATATTGCGACATGCTTATTATTATTTCATCTAATGAGACAACTTCAATTCCGGGAGCCATAGACCAACCACTTTTTACAGGGGCAGCAACAAAACTTTTAGCGGGATTTATATCAGCAATGCCGTTATAGTTACCTTTTGAAAGAACCGGTGAAAGTGTTGCTTTACATTCTATTGCAAATACTGTATTTCTCAATTCCATTACAATATCTACCTCTGCTCCATTATTGGTTCGATAAAAGAAGAATTTTGATTCAGGAAAATGGCCTTTTAAGTTAGTTAAGACAATCTGCTCCCATAAGGATCCTAATACCGGATGCCCCGATAATTGCACGAAGTCACCAAGCCCAAGTAGAGCTGCAGTTATACCGGAATCCGAGATATATACCTTTGGTGACTTAACAAGTCTCTTGCCCAGGTTTGAGACATAAGGGGGTAGAACCTCTACCATGAAAGTTCCATCCAACAGGTCTATATAATTTCGGACAGTTGGACCACTAACCCCAAGAGAAGATGCAATTAAAGAGAGATTCGTCAGCTGCCCGTTTCTATGAGCTAACATCTGCCACAATCTACGCATTGTCTGAGGTGAAAATCCAGACCACTGTAAAAGATCCCTTTCCAGGAAGGTAGAGATAAAATCTTCTCTCCATTCAAGTGATATTTTGCTGCTTGATATTAACAAACTTCGTGGGAACCCACCCTGGGAAAAATATTTTTCAAATGTATATTCTCCTTCCAATTCTGACCAGAGGAAAGGGGTTAAACGCTTGTAAGATATGCGGCCCGCCAATGTTTCCGAACTCTGTTTCAAAAGATCACGCGAAGCGGACCCGAGTATCAGAAAATTGCCATTCCCACCCCATTCGTCAACAAGGCTGCGCAATAATGGAAATAACTCCGGTTTCCTCTGAATCTCGTCTATGCAGATTAGTTTCCCTTTTTGTGAGGATAAAAACCATTCTGAATCATCTAACTTTCTTAAATCTGAGGGTCGTTCAAGATCTAAATAAATAGAATCTTGATTTTGTTCCAAAATATGCTTGACCAATGTGGACTTGCCACACTGCCTAGGACCAATAACCGCTGTTACAGGGTAATTACCAATCGATTCTAAAATGGAAAGTTCAATATTTCGGGGAATATACATGTTAACCGCACAATTCATTTACCATGCAAATATAATATTATAATTTGAATATGTATGGATGACTGGTTTTATTTTGCCATTGCAACCGATCTAAGTTCCGGCGGCATTTTTTCGATGGCATACCTCAATGCAGTACGGGGCATTGTTGTCTTATTCTTCATAACATACTCAAATACCTCTTTCTGGTGTGCCTGGCTGGCAACCTTGAGCATCCAGCCGTAGCCCTTCTGAACCATGTCATCACTATCCATCAGCATGATGTCGGCCAATTCAAATATCTCTTTTAGAAATTTTCCTCTTCTCGCAGGAACAATCAGTGATACCGCTGCTGCGCGCCTCATCCATCGGTTTGTAGATTTTGCCCACCTCTTTAGTTCGGGCAAAAACTCAGGATACATCTCCAGAAACGATCCAACCGTATGATTGCAGAGTGTGTCGCAGGAGGCCCAGTTGTTCAGATATGTGCCAACCCATCGTTCAAGAAGATAGAAGTCTTCAGGTGTGAATTTTTTGTTTACGAAGTACGACCAGTTGCATGCTATAAAGGACTCTTCCATCAAGCCTGACCTCCATAGCTCTTCACATAACCCAAAAATCTCTGCTTTTGGCAGATCCTTAACCGCTTTGAAATTTTCCTTTGCAATATTGCCGACAACTGCCGACCTTACCCCGTACAGTGTAACCTCTTCCTTGAAAAACCTCTCTCCGCTCTTTTTTGTCTTCTCGTCGGAATTTGCTGTAAGGTCATGTCGGATTTTTGAGACAATCTCGTTCTTATTCAGATTTTTTAATGCCATTGATAAGGAGTGTCAGAAAGAGGGTCAATACTCATAAGACTGCGTATACCCTTGCTTTTATTGTTTTGCCACCAGTCATAATATGCTTTAGCGGCTGCTTCATGTGCATTTTGGTCAAAAACCATCCTCAAATCAGTTGTGTTTCGCAATGACAAAATAGGGTTCTGAGAAGGGAAGCCGGCAAAAAGATATTTACTGTCTATGGCTTTTGCTCTTACAGATTCAATTGTCCACAATACATACATACCCAACTTGCATTCACTGTAATATAATGAAGAGTGCATGCTGTGAGGGAAATTGGATATGATCTGAGTATCGTTCCTGTATTCGAGAAGGGCCGGAATGTCATTGACAGAAAATGAAGGCAGGTACAAAGAGTCATAGCTGTTTGATTTAAGCAGTCCTATAAATTGTTCCACATTTGCACCGTCTGTCTCTTCGACTGCATTTTTTTCACATGAGGTGAATCCGATAAGGGAAACTACCAACATGATTAACAATCTTAATGTTCTCATGGTAATTTGTTTATAATTATGTATAAAGGTATAAATAATTATTATTCAAAAATACAATAATCACAAAAAATATTGTAATAATAAAAATTGTGCTTAACCTTGCTGCAGAAAACAATATGGATACAATTGTAAGAATAGACAGGGCTACAGAATTTAAAAACTGGACGAACAGATGATGAAAGATATTTGCCGGGCAAACCTCTCTAGATTTTTGATTAGGGCAATTTCGAAGATACCTGAAACAGAACGCTCATTAATATTAGACATAGGCTGTGGAACTGGAGTTCCAACATTAGTCTTGTCCAATCATCTCAATGGAATTATTCATGCTATAGATTCCGATGAAACATTACTGCGAGAACTAGATGAAAAGATATTAAAATTCGGGTTGACGAAAAGAATATTTACATTTCATAAATCTGTTCTTGAGATTGATTTGCCTTCTCAGTTATATGATATAGTTCTGGCCGAAGGATTATTGAATGTTATCGGTTTTGAAAAGGGTCTACAGATTGTAAATAAGATCATTAAAGACGATGGCTATTTTATAATCCACGATGAGTTTGCTAAGTATGAAGAGAAACTGATTTTGATTGACAACTATAAATACAAAATAATTGATTCGTTCATTATTGATGAAAAAACGTGGTGGAATGATTATTACAGGTGTTTGGAAGAAGAAATTGCATTGACAGATGATACTAACAAATCTGACATTTATGAAAATGAGCTAAAAGAGATAGAGTCATATAAAAAGCAGCCTCAGTTATTCTGCTCTATTTATTATGTGCTTCAGAAAAGGCAATTTAGATGAGAGAAAATGCTTATATCAGTGGCAGAGAGAACATAATATTGTCAGAAAGCAAGTTTCAGAAAATCTCCATCAATAATCAACAACTTCACCCCGTTTTCTGTGGTAGAGCGATGCGAACTAAGTTCGTCAGAAACGACGTAAGTCATACCTTCTGTAAGAATGAATTTCTCACCGCTTTCAAGCTCGCTCACAAAGGTACCCGACAGGCAATGCACAATATGCCCTTTCTTGCACCAGTGGTCTGCAACATAGCCTTTTGAGTATTCTACAATACGGACCCGTAGCCCCTCATATTGGCAGGTTTGCCAGTAAGCAACACCTGTCTCACCCTTGTGTTCCGTCTTTGGAACATTTGCCCAATCGATTGTCTGAAAGGGAATGTTTTTGATTATACTTGCTTCCATAATTTATCAACTGTAAACTTGATTTTCCTGTTCGGCCACCCTTATAAATGTTGTTCGTTTTGTAAGTTCCTTAAGTTGAGAAGCTCCCACATAAGTACAAGTGCTGCGAATTCCTCCAAGTATGTCGAGAAGCGTTTCTTCAACTTTACCGCGATAGGGTACTGTAACTGTCTTTCCCTCACTCGCCCGGTAATCAGCAACACCTCCGGAATGTTTCTCCATTGCAGTTGAAGAGCTCATACCATAGAACAGCTTGACCTTCTCTCCATTTTTCACTATCAACTCTCCACCGCTTTCATCATGACCCGCAAGCATTCCTCCCAGCATGACAAAATCCGCACCCGCACCAAATGCCTTTGCCACATCACCGGGGGTGGAACAACCTCCGTCACTGATAATCTGTCCCCCCAGACCATGAGCAGCGTCGGCACATTCAATTATGGCAGAGAGTTGCGGATAACCGACTCCTGTTTTTATTCGCGTAGTACACACAGATCCTGGGCCGATGCCTACCTTAATTATATCTGCACCGGCAAGCAAAAGTTCCTCAACCATCTCGCCGGTAACAACGTTCCCTGCTATGATTATCTTGTCCGTGAACTTTTTGCGGGTTTGCTTTACATATGCAACAAAATGTTCAGAGTAACCATTGGCCACATCTATGCAAATAAACCGTAACTGAGGGTTGGCATTGAAAATTTGAGACAACTTTTCAAAGTCAGAAGGGCTTGTGCCGGTACTGACAGCTATGAAGTTTTCAATTCCTTTTGGGGCATTCGTTAAGAACTTATTCCACTCTTCTACAGTATAATGCTTGTGAATTGCTGTAAACAGCTTCTGTTTTTGCAGAACCAAGGCCATCTCGAAAGTGCCCACGGTGTCCATGTTGGCTGCCATTATTGGTATTCCTGTCCAATCACTTTTGGTGTGAAGCAGTTTAAAGGTGCGGTCCAACTTTACCTGTGACCTGCTCTTTAAAGTAGAACGCTTTGGCCGGAACATTACATCTTTAAAGCCGAGTTTAATATCGTATTCTATTCTCATAATAATGTAAAGTTAAAATTTATTAGTGAATTTATAAAATTTAAAATATTAATTTATATATTTGTATAACAGGGCATTATCTAATCTTTCAATACTTAATTATTATGAATAGGAGAATAGCAGTTATAATATTATTTTCATTATTGTCTATTGTCGTTTATTCGCAGGAGACAGTTAGAAAATCTGATGAAATTAAAAAATTGTGGATTAAAATTGACGATGCAAAAAAGAACAATCTGGTTCAATCGACATTAGATTACGCAAGGCAGATATATACTGTAGCACAATCGTACAATAATTACCAGGATATGATTCTCTCTACAGATGTGATAATTGATTACACATTCAGCAAGGACTGGAAAAAAGGCGAATCTGTAATAAAGGAGTTTGCAGGCAAATTCGCCGACTACAATGACACAGTTGCCAGAGCAGTATTTAAATGCTCTCTGTTAAAACATCTGCATTATTCGCAATACAATTATGAAGATATTTCACTTTTGAAAAACAGTTGGATAAAAGAGGTTCTTAGTAATAAAGAGAAGCTAAAAAGAGCCCCAAAAACAGGATATGAAGAGATACTATTGAAAGATGAAAACAACTCCAACTATAGTGGAACAAGTATATATGAGTATGTATTATTAAATATAATTAAAAATACATATCCACGAGCTAATAATGAAACAACCCTCAAAAAATATTACAATGAGTTAATGATGTCCGAATGGGACAATATAAATAATTTTCTTGCATCTAAAGTTTCTTATATTCAGTTATATGAAGATGGAGATAAAATTGAAAAGCTCTCTCTTTATGAAAAACTGATAAAGGATTATGGCCAATACCCTAATGTGATTTTGGCTGTTATTCAAAAAATAAGAATACTGGAAAATGACAAAGAAAAATACAGGGAAATTGTAGATTACGGTAATTTCTGGATAAATAAATATCCCAATCACAGAGAAATCGGGGCAATTCATCAAAGCATGAATAATATAACACGTAAGGACATAAGAGTTTTCTATCCTTTACAAATATACCCTGGTAAAAATCGGGAGATACCCGTCGCAATTAAAAATATATCTTCTCTGGAATTAATGCTATATAAGATTGACAATCCGGAATCCATAGTTATTAAACGCAATGATTTTTGGAACATAACCATCAACGATTCAATTTTAAAGTCCGATGCAACTCTTGTTCGGACAAAAAATCTGGGGAGACAAAAACATAAACTGGGCATTACAGATACCTGTAGGTTTAACTTGAATATTGATCAGGAGGGTGTTTATGTTGTCAGACTAGTATCAGAAAAAAATGAAATAGTAAATGATGCACGTGTTTATGTTGGAAAAACAGCAGGCATATCAAGAGTGTTAAAGAAGAATAAATACCAGTTTTATGCAGCAGACTTTTATAGCGGGGAACCATGTATAAAAGATACTTTGAATTTTTTTGCTACTGTACAAAAATCCCCGCATGCAACGTACTATAAAAGGATCGGTAAAAAAAATGTTGAATACTGCGGTTTTACATCGGTAGAAATACCTGATGTCAATAATATTAAAACGGAAGGATGTTTCCGAACCGGTGAATTTGGTCCCATTGGCACTTTTGGGCACTTTTGGAACAATAACGGAAATTCGTCCGCATCACAAAAAATGCCTGCAAGAAGAATCATTACTGAAATATTCACCGACAGGGTACTATATCATTCTTCAGACACAATTTTCTATAAAGCAATATCCGCATTTTATGAAAATAAGGAAATCTCAATTAATAGTGGTGCACAAATTGAGGTTTTTCTCAGACAACGTTATGGTGAGAAGATTGCGAGCCAGAAGCTGGAAACTAATGATTTTGGTTCTGTTGCCGGATTTTTTGTTTTACCGGCTGGTTCTTCTAAAGGGGAGTATACAATTTATACGAATGATAATAATTATGCGGCAAATGTAAGGATTGAAGAATACAAAAGACCGGGTTTTCTTATCAATATCCAACCAATTGCAGGAGAATACAAGATTGGAGACAGCATTAATGTTAAAGGGAGTATCATTTCCTATTCGGGTTTTCCTCTTAAGGGAGCAAAAGTAAATTATATTGTGGCTGGTACTGATGCGGAAATTGTAACCGATTCGGAGGGAAACTTCTCAATTCCAGTGCATTTGAAGCTAGATAAAGGATTGGGCAAAAGGGCTGCATTAAATAATAGGATACTTTTAAATATTTCTGTGACAGATAATAACGGTGAAACACATTCTCTGCTCAAAACAATTTTTTTCGGTGATGCCACGATTCAGTCTTATAATACAGTTCCGGCGTTGATTTGTAAGGAGGCAGTACCAAAATTTCATATAAGGGCAAAGAATTTCGATTGGGAAAAAGTCAATCTTAAGGGAAGGTTTGAAATAATCAAGGACACTGTTATTGCTACCGGTCAGTTTACTACATGGGAAGATCTTTTATTCGACTGGACCAAACTTGAATCTGGGAAGTATAAATTTAAGTACTTCATTTATGGAAAAAATGAAATTCAAAAGGTTGATTCTTCAAACTTAGTATTGTTTAGTAAACGAGACAAAGTAGTTCCCGACAATAATGATTTCTTCTATTATGCATTGAATAATCAAGATGTTCAGTCTGTTAATGGGAAAATCGAATTTCTAATGGGCACTGTTGCAGAAAGGTTGTTTGCAGAGGTTGAGATCATTGACGGTGATTCTGTATTATGGAGAAAACCATTAATAGTTGATAAGGGTATGAAGATTTACTCTTTTGATTATCCGGTCAATTCATCAAATGACGTCACTCTCTCAATAACAAGTATTTTGAAAGGGAAACTTTATTCCAGAACGGAACAATATAAATGGAATCCCAATTCCGAAACGGGTATAAATATTGACTTTAAATCAATAAGAGAGAAATATAACCCCGGGAAAAAGGAATCTTTTATTATCACTATAAAGGATAATTCAGGGAACCCGATAAAAGAGTCAGAATTAATGCTTTCTATTTACGATAAAACAACTGACAGGTTTAGGGCAAACAGTTTTTTTGTCAGGAATAATCTATACGCAGTAGCAAGGTCGGGTTTATATTCAAATTCAACATGTTTTAATACAACGTATGGTGTGAGTCATACATTAAAGACCCCAACATCCTTACATCTTGGTTCAGAAGAAGAGATACCATTCGCTATTCGTGATTATGAAGATGTTACTTATGGTACAAGCATAAGAGGAAGCGGTGATTTGCAAAATCGTTTGCCGGAAGATGAAATTCTTATAAGAAAGAAATTCAGTGAGAAACTCCTCTTTTTGCCACAACTGAGGCCAGATGCTAATGGTGAAATTAAGGTTGATTTTAATACTTCTCATTTGCTTTCTACTTTTATGGTAATGGCTCAGGCTTATACCAAAGAGTTTAAGTTTGCCAATGCAGAAAAGGAGTTTGTGATAAATAAAGAGGTAATGTTAATGTCAAATATACCGACATTCTTTAGGGCGGGCGATTCAATCGCCATACAGACAACAGTAATTAACCTGACTAATGAACAGTTGAGTGGAATTGTGAGTCTCAATATTTTCGACCCTCACGGTAAAGATGAAATCACTAATACCGACATTAAAGATATAAAAATAAATCTGTTACAGTCTGCACAGAAAAATGTTAAATGGAAAATAGGTGTACCATCTGCAATGGACTCAATAGGCATCCGTATTACATTATCCACTCAAAAGTATACCGATGCCGAGGAATATATTTTGCCAATTTTGCCCCGGACAATCGAAATATGTAAATCAAAGGCATTTGTTTTGGAAAAACCAGGAACCCGGAAATTTAATGTATCGGATATTATTGACATTAAAAGCAATCCCAATCATGAATTAAAAGTGGAAATATCTTCTCCAATGGATATGGTATTCGAGTCTTTGAAAAAAATTACAGTTGCATCATCTCCGAACCTTTTCGATTATCTGAGTACATATTTTGCAAAAGCATATTTAAACGACAAAGATCTTAATGCGTTCAGAGAGAAGGCAGTGGATGTTTTTCTTGCATTGCAAAAGGGAAATGGCTTCTTTTCGTGGTATGCAAATATGGAAGGTAACGACTATCTCTCATATCTCTTTTTGGAGAAAATGAAGCAGATAAACAATGTTTGTCGGCTTTCCCCGAATGAAAAAGAACAGAAGATTATAAAAGCCGCCATAAATAACATTGACGAACATTTTGTTTCCCAGCATGCTTTGGAATTGGAAAGGAGAAAGGAATCCGGTTTTGGTTATATACCGGCATATAAAGGTATTTACCTACATGTGAGAAGTATGTATCCGGAGTATCCATTAGATGAAAAAACGCGGGGAGTTGTAGATTATTACCTTAAAGCATTGGACACACTACAGGTAAGACCAACTGTTCTGGAAAATGTAATATTTGCCAATGCGCTTATTTCTAATGGCAAACGGAAGGAGGCCGAAAGATTTGTGCAGTCAATTAGAGAGTATGCAGTAAAAAATGAAACGGCAGGATACTATTTCCCTAATGCAGTGTTGCCTTACAGAGGTTTTGTAAATAATGAACTTTCCGCTCATGCATCAATTTTGAACCTTTTTACAGAGATTGGTGATAAAGAGATGATTCATGAGATTAAAAAATGGATCCTACTGCAAAAAGGTAACCAGATTTGGACAAATAATCTCATAATAACAGACGTGGTGTATGCGCTTATAAAGGCCGATGGAGGATTAAAAAATATCACTCATAAAAAGAAGCCGACAGATTATAGAATAGATGAAAATACGGGTGAACTTAAGATTCATAAACAATCCAACTCTTTGGAATTTATGTATATCTACAATTTTTTTAAGCAGGAAGTGTCTCAGATTAAAAGCTTTGGAAACGGGTTGGATATAGAGCACAAATATTTTAAAGTATATTTTCAGGATGACCGTGAGAAACTGATTGAGATTAATCCATCAACTGTAATTGTACCTGGAGATATTATTCAGGTAGTATATAATTTCTATAGCAACGAAAACAGATCCTATGTAAGAATAATTGGAAATAATGCGTCCTGTCTTAGCCCTTGTGATGAGAAGTCGGGGTATAATGGCATTCATTACCGTGAAGTTAGTCGTTCATCTATAACGTACTATTACAATATGTTACCAGAGGGGAACCATATAATTACCGAGAGGTTCTTTGTTACACAAGAGGGTAAATTTTCTACTTCCATTTCAACTATAGAATCGCTTTTTATACCCGTACAAAGAGGGAACACACATAGCCTGGAAATTAAGACAACAACTTTTTAGTAATGATAAATTTAGTAATTATACAGGAGTTGAGGGTTCCATTTGTCAAGATTTATGCTGATAATCTTATAGCCTGTCGTTCTTACGGGTTTAAGATTGAAAGAGACCCTTTTGGTTATCACAGCCAGACATAGCTCTTTGTTATCCAGAGAAATTCTCATGTATCGTTGAATTGGATAAGACTCGGCGATCACTTCTGAATCAAACGCCTTGAAAACCCAGCTGCTGCCACTACACCCACTCGAGGTTACCTCTACAACAAGGCTGTCCCCAACAACTGCCGCACTCTTTATTGTGTAATTATTTGTTATTGCTTTGGTATACAAAATATTGTCTAAGACAACTGTTTTGTTGTCTGAATCTGGAACTTCCTCCATTTTTGTTATACAGGAAACTGTAATTGCAGAAAGAAGAATGGTTAAAAAGAAATAATACGGACTTTTCATAAATCATAAAATTAATTGACTAAAAAATTTCTCCAGCTTGTAAGGGTCCAGTTGTCTGTTTGTCCTTACGCCGCTACACAGATCAAGACCGAATGGTTGTACCTGGTCGATGGCCTGTCTTACGTTTTCAGGAGTAAGTCCGCCGGCAAGAAAAACAGGAACTTTAGATTGTTCGACTATTTTCCGGCTGATCTCCCAATTATGAACACGTCCGGTACCTCCAAGTTCCTTAATTCTCAGATTCGGATTTCCGCTGTCTAACAATATGGCATCTACGAGGCCGGAGATTCTTACTGCCTCTTCGATTGTCTCTTCGCCAACAACATGTATCACCTGAACAATTTTGATTGCTGGCAATGCATTTTTAATAAGATCATAACTACCCTCCATCAGCTCATCGACAATCTGGATAGTATTTGTAAGTGTCCGTCTGTGATGCGCAATAATTTGCTCCGCCGATGTTTCACTTGTGAGCATAAATGTAGCTATAGGAGGGGGGACGGTCTTGGAAATTGCCAGAATGAGTTCGTCTGAGATAACTCCCGGCCCACTTGGCATTTTAGCTACCAGACCCAGTGCCGATGCTCCGAAATCAACGGCCATTTTTGCCTCCTCAATGGAGCTTATACAACAGATTTTAATCCTGGGTCTCATTTTCTCTTTATGGTTTGGTTTTTAGCATTTGCCATTTCAAGCGCAAAACTGTCGTATCCGAGAACCTTTATCCTGTTTACACAGGCACTTCTGTCGGAGTTAAATATGAATCCAAAAGCTTTGGAAATGAAGTTATTGTACTTTTTGCACTTATTCAGTTCAATCATCTTACAATCGGCACAGCTCTGTAGGTTGTTCTCCATGCAGCATTGTCTGATTTTGCACCATGCTGCCTTTACATTCTCCTTGCATCCCGGGCATTTACCGGCCAGATAGGATCGACAGGCTCCACAATAGAGACCGCAGAAGGCAATCAGATTTTTGTCGGGGACAATCTCCCTTTTGTTTGTTGTTGTCATATAATTACATTTAATTTATTCCGATAATTTCTTAATATATTCAGGAGTGGCAGGCTCATCTTTAAAAAAAACACCTTTTTCACCTCTGGTGAGGGCCCATTTGTCGATCCATGAAATTCCCCAATTACCAAATACTGTTATAGCAGATTCATAAGCTTTATCCTCCAGTACCTTGTCTAAACTTACAAATTCATAATTGTTCCTCCGGAACATCTCTGCCAGAAGAGCTATATAGTCAGAATTAAGAAGGTTGGCATGTAGAAGCAATATCTGTGGTATATGTCTTCCAAACAAGGCATTTGACTGTCGTTCGTAATATTTCAACTTCTGCTCCATGTAATCAATATAATCAAGACCAATCTGCTGCATCAACTGGACCTCTTTTTTGTCTTGTGCCCTCTTGTACGCCAAAGCGAACAGATAATCATCATTGTCTATTGTTACGGGAGCAACTGTGTATGCATGTTCTAAAAGAAAAGTATTAAGTGAGTCTGCTTTTGCTTTTGTATTGCCAACATGCAAGAAGGGATGCCGGAAATATTTGATAGTCCGGCCATTGTTTGCCAGTAACTCTTTTGTGATAACTTCGCCTCTTAATATATCGGCCGAATACTTCTCAAAATAGACTGAATTGTAATCAGGATGAGAAAATGTGTGGTTGCCAATTTCCAGACCGTAATCTAACCAGCTCTTAAGCATGTTTACCTGAAACGGGTTACGTTTACCATTATCATATAATTTTCGCTCATTTACAAAACCTATTGCTGGTATCCTGTTCTCCTTTAATGACTGTACTAATTTGTCAGTCAGGCTTTTCTGATAACAAGTGTCGTTTTTCCCATAACTTACAACCGGCAGGTCATCGAAGGTAAAGCAGACCTGTTTTTTCTGACCATATGAAGACAAGCCAGAGAAAAGCAATATAAGTAGCAGTAGAATTCTCATGTTTAAGTAGTTTTATCTGTAATTACCTCATTTTCTGCACGCCAGGCAGGATCAACAATGCAAATAAACAGAAGATCGGTATTTCCTGAATTGGTAATGCACTGCTTTGCAAATGGAGGAATGTATATTGCCTGGCCCGGACCCACTGCTTCTGATTCATCATTAATGTGCATTACACCCTTGCCATCTAGTATATAGTAGACCTCAGAAGTAGTGAGAGTGTGCTCAAGTGTGGTCTTTCCCGGCGTTACAACAGCATGGGCAAGACTGTATCTGATATCCAGACTCTCTTTGTGGGGGTGCAAAAGTACCCGGAGAATTGTATCGTCACCTGCTATGAACTCTTCGCAGTTTTTAAGATCTTTAATCAACATAGCTTATCATTTATAAGTGCACTAAAAGTACAAACTTTTTTTTATTTTTGGAACTTACTTATTAGTAAGTATATTTGTGCCGACACAAAATCATGATAAAATGTCTGTAACTCGCGAAAAAATAATAGAATTAGGAGAAAATCTAATCCGCTCAAAAGGGTATAATGCGTTTAGCTACCAGGATATATCAGCCGAATTAGGAATAAAAAATGCGGCTATCCACTATTATTTTCCTACAAAAGAAAATCTTGGAACGAGCATCGTCAAGACAAATATCCAGCGTTTTGAGGAGATGTTAGAGAATATGCACAGTCATGGTTTTAATGAAAGACAACAACTAGATACGTTTGTAAAAATATATCTAAAGAGCCACAGAGAACAGAAATTGTGCATAATTGGTTCCCTTGCTTCCGATTTTAATACATTAAATGAAACGACAAAAACTGAGCTAAAAAGGATGACAGAAATTATCCTCAACTGGCTGACAGATATTCTTGTCACCGGCAAGGAAAAGAAGCTCTTTGTTTTTGAGGAGGAACCGCAGAGTAAGGCATTTATAATATTATCAGGCATGGTAGCGAGCCTGCAGGTATCAAGAATGATGGATAAAATGGACTATAAAAACTTGTGTCAAACTATAATCAGTTTAAAATAAACAATATGAGAAGAGTAGTAATAACCGGATTGGGTGCCGTGACCCCTATAGGAAATAATGTAACAGATTTTTGGAATAATCTGGTAAATGGGAAAAGTGGAGCTGCGGCAATCACAAAATTTGATACAACAGATCATAAAACAAAATTTGCATGCGAGGTCAAGGGGTTCGATCCGCTACAATATATGGAAAAGCAGGAGGTAAGGAAAATGGACCTTTACACCCAGTATGCCATAGCAGCAGCAGCAGAGTGTATGAAAGATTCGGATCTTGATCTGACCAAGTGCAATCTCAATAAAGTAGGGGTCATTCTGGCAACCGGAATAGGAGGGCTCATGACTTTCGAGGAGGAGATTCTTAACTTTGCAGATAACAAAATGTTTCCAAGGTTCAGCCCTTTTTTCATAACAAAGATGATATCCAATATTGCTGCCGGTCAGATATCAATCAAATACGGGCTTCATGGCATCAGTTACTCTATGTCCTCTGCTTGTGCGTCGTCAAACAACGCAATAGGAAGTGCAATGGATCTGATAAGGATGGGACGGGCCGATATAGTGCTTGCCGGGGGTGCGGAGGCATCTATAGCACATTCTGCCATTGGAGGGTTTAATTCAATAAAAGCTTTATCTACTTTAAATGACTCCCCCGAAACCGCCTCTCGTCCATTTGACAAAACACGTGATGGTTTTGTGGCAGGAGAGGGAGCCGGAGTGCTTATGGTAGAGGAGCTTGATCATGCCCTAATGAGAGGAGCAAAAATCTATTGTGAACTTGTAGGATATGGAGCTGCCTCGGATGCCTATCATATTACCGCAACCCATCCCGATGGTCTGGGGGCAATTCTGGCAATGGAGAGTGCTTTGACAGATGCCGGACTGAAGCCGGAAGATGTTGATTATATTAACGCTCATGCGACAGCTACTCCACTTGGTGATATAAGCGAATGCAAGGCAATTGAGGAGGTTTTCGGTAATTGTCTGGATAAAATTCACATTAGTGGTACAAAATCCATGACGGGCCATCTTCTTGGAGCCGCGGGAGTAATTGAGGCCATTGCTTGTATCAAAGCAATTGAGAACAATGTTATTCCCCCGACAATCAATCTTAATGATATTGACCCTGCGATAAATTCTCAACTGGATCTAACTCCGTTAAAAGCTAACAAAACCGAGGTGAAAGTTGCTATAAACAATACATTTGGGTTTGGGGGACACACTTCTACAACAATATATAAAAAGTACTAGAGCTGTTTGAGCATCTCATATTGTGGTTTTCAAATGCGCTAAAAGAAAATTCAGGGACAAAACCTCTCACTTTACAAAACTGAGAGGTTTTGTCCCAAAATGAGTTTTTGAGAATGGTTTAAATCGGTTTTACGGGAACGCAAATATCTACAATGAACCTGCCATTTTTAGGTTCTTCAGGGTAGATTTCCAGACACGGGCCATCTCCCGGCTGATAGCCGCTTGATGGAAACCATTGGCCGTAAACCCACTGCCATGCATCGGTAAATTCATTTGCAGCAATATCAAAACGTGCAACAACATATTTTCCACCTTCAATCTCCATTTTCCCTATTTCTCCGCCTACTTTAGTTTCGGCAGGAACAGTAATACAGACACTCATTCTCAGCTTATCTTCGATAGTAATGTTGGGGTCATCGTGATAAACAATCAGAAATTGAAGAGAGGGTTGTTGCATTAATCCTCTGGCTCCTGCCCATGCGCAGATTTTTCCCCAAAGGATTTCGAATAATTTATTGTCGCCCTTGTATGGGCCGGTATGCCTTACATAGGCAACTGTCATTGTTGGAAGTTCCTTGACTTCCAGGCTTTTGTTTTGTTTCATATCTGTCCTCCATTTAAGTGTGTTTGAACTGCGACAAAGGTAAATGAAGGAGCTTTCTCCTACTTGTTGCTTGTTGCTTTCCAGTTGACTTAAATTGCTTTTTTCGTGCTTCTCGTTTCTGTAAAGTGTTGCAGATATATGAAAATAATTCTTGAAATTTCTGGAAAAAACAGAAACGTCCATAAAACCTACTTCAAACGCAATTTCCGTGATGCCCTTAGCAGGGTTAAGGATAAGCAATGACGCTGCTTTTTCAAGACGCAGGCGAAGTATGAACTGAAAAGGAGTTTCACCTATCATGGCCAAAAATATCCGATGAAAATGGAACTTTGAGAAATTGGCAACCGACGCCAGTTCATCCAGAGTAAAGGGTTTCTCCAGATTAGCCTCTATATAGTCGAGAGCCTTGTTAATTCTTGACTTGTATTCGTTTTCTGTATTGAGGTTTCTAAGAATTACCATTGTTTTTTAATTGATTTGTCAGTAATTAGTTCTGTTATATCTGCAATTGTCAATCCGGTAAAATCTTGTATTGTCAATGATGCACCGGCCTGAATCAGTTCATCCCTACTATGACTTGTTTCAACTCCAATTACTGTTATTCCTGCCCCTCTTGCCGACACGATTCCCGATATAGAATCTTCGAAAACAACACAATTCCCCTTCTCTACAGATAATTTACTAACGGTGGTATTGTAAATTTCCGGGTTGGGTTTTCCTCTTAATATTTGTGTTTTATCAACTATTAAATCAAAAAACTCGTATATGCCTAGTTTATTTAATATTAAATCTACGTTTTCCGAAGGTGCAGAGGTTGCTAAAGCAATTTTATGCCCCGATAGTTTTATCGATTCCAGGAATTCTACTAAACCTGCTACGGGATTAACACAACTCAATTGCCTTATTATGTTCCGATACTCTTCATCTATCTCATAACTATAATTATCTATCTCTTTTTGAGAAAGATCCTTTTGCAGGAGTATTTTCAAAGCCTCATCTCCTGTTGTGCCAAAAATTAAGTTTTTAAAGATTTCTTCATTGACTTCTACCCCTTTACTATTCAAAAAACGTGTCCATCCGATTTTGTGATATGGGTTGCTGTCAATCACCACACCATCCATATCGAATATTATTGCGTAAACCATTTTCTTCTTTTAATAATATGCAAAATAAGATAAATAACTAAAATTAAAGCAATTTTATCGTGTATTTCTATAAAAAATAATCTTAAGGTAACGGAGCTTCCAGATAAATCTATAAGCCATGGGACAAAACCTGTTATTGCAACTAATAAAAATAGAATTGATAATGTTTTAACCTGTTTGTTTTTTATGTGAAAGATCATAAGTAAAGAAAACAGGACAACTACAATCTTATGAATAGTGGACCAATCGGTATAGATTATTCCCCAAACAGTATTCAATGGGTCAATTCCTATGGCATGCTCGTGTTGTCCACCGGAACCACCTATATGAAACCCCAGTTGAAGGACCAAACCTGAAACAATCATTAAAACACCAAAAAACAGCAATAAATAAATGGCATATGAACGATTATGTGTAGTTTTATCTGCTTTGGACAGGGCTCCATATTGGCATGCTTTTACACATTTCAGGCAACCGCTGCATTTGTCCGGGTCAACAATTATCGCATGCTTGTGCCAGGGCAAGTCTACTTTGTTAAATACCAGATTGGGACAATCTTCTATGCATTTCCAGCATGCTTTGCATTTTCTTGTGTCAAGTTGTACATACATTGTTTAATCTTTTTGCAAAGATGCTTAGGCGGGAAACATTAAAAAGATAACAATTGTTAAGAAATGTATCTATCTCCTGTTTCTTATCCTGCTTAACGAAATGGATGTGATGCCAAGATATGATGCTATGTAATGCTGCGGTATCCGTTTAATTATTTCTGGGTGATTCATAATTAAATCATTATAGCGTTCCTGCGGTGTGTCCTTAATTCGGGAAAGAAAAAGTGAGGCGTAGTTTCTAAAACGCCCATACATTATCTCTTGAAAACCATCTTTAAGATCAGGAAAATGCTGAAGGAGCCTGGTGAAATTATCCTTATGAAGTGAAACTATTATTGTGGGTTCTATGCTTTCAATGGTAAACATACTGCGTTTGTTACTTAAAAAGCTATCAATAGAAGCAACAGCCTGATTCTCAAAAAAGAATTGCAAAGTTATGTCCTTCCCATCTTTATTGAACCACAAGCGTAAACATCCTTTTTTTATAAAATACATGTGATTGGCAATTTCACCCTCCTGCAACAGGGTAGTTTTAGAAGTTATTTCTCTTTCCACGAAAAACTTCTGAAAATTATCATTGCAAGCCTTATCCTTTTTTATTTTTTCAATCAATAGATCTAGCATGGTCGCAGTCTGATAAGATTTAATGCAGATTTAGTTGAGTTCATTCTCTGACGTCATTTAGAATTTGTTTTCTCCAATAAATCAATTGTATGTTGTATTAAGCTTATATCTCCCCACATACCGTGATGAGGTACTACAATCTTAGACATTTTATATTTTGAGGTCATATCAATTTTCCAATTTCTTTTACAATATTTTCAACCGAACTTGTATCCATTTTTGAGAATGCAAACCATTTTTTGCCCAGATCCTTTAACGAAGCACCCAAATGATAGACTTCGGTTTGGTCTATCACTAAAAAGCGATCGTGGCTTTTATCAAAGTTTTTTAATTCAAAGTTTCCATATTGCTCATTGGCTTTTTGTACATCCAAAGTGAGCTGTTTGCATTCTATTCTATCCATTCTTTGCAGTATTCCGCTGTGGTTGGCAATAAGTTTTCGCATTTCCACAAAGGCACTGATAATCTTAATGCTTACTTGTATAGCGGTTTCACTACGCAAGACTGCCGAAAGCATAGCTACACCTTGTTCAGTAAATGCATAAGGGTTATTTGAAGAGTGTTTGATTGTTTCAAACCGGTCGCAATTTGCGACCAGTTCATCTTTCTCAGATTCATTTAATTGAAAACGAAAGGCTTCGGGGAATCGCCCAATATTTCTTCTAACTTGTTCATTCAATCTTTTTACTTCCACTTGATACATTTCAGCTATATCGCGGTCTATCATTACCGGAACACCCCGAATAGTGAAAATCCGGTTCTCTATTTGCTTTTGTGATATGGCTAATTCTATACTCATATATGTTCTATAACTATTATCAATCCTGTCCCGTAATAGTAATTGACGGCTTTGTGTGGTAAATATCTTTTTTCCAAAAACGAAGTAAAAAGTCGATATCGTCTAAATATCTCTTACCGACACCCGTGGCAAAAAAAGGCAATTTTGTCTTACAGTTATCAATACAAAACATTGCCAGCTCGGGAGAGATGCTTTCATCCATTAACAAACCCATAACATGTTCTTCGCTTTTTTCTTTCTCAAAATATGGATTGTATGGTAGAGGAAATGCAGAATTAACAGCAAAAGCTATTTCACAACCACACTTAGAATTGAAAAAAACTAATCCTGTTTCGGAAACGTCTGAGAAATTATTAGATTTATCGTTTATACCAAAAAAGCCTTTTTTACGACTTCTTTCTTTGGCTTCCTTAATTTCTTTATCCGAAAGATTTAATGAGTTGTTAAAAAACTCGGAATATGCTCTGATAAATTCATCAATTTTATCTGATGGAACAAATGCGATTTGTAACCCACTATTAAAATCTTTAAACGCTTTCAATTGCTTTTCAAGCATTTCGTTAATTTCCTTTTTTTGATGGTCAAGAAAGTTTGTTGATATCCGGCTTTCAAGAGATTTTTTTTCACTTACAACTACGTCAGAATCAAATGGGATTTGAAATTGAACTCCGGAAAACCACCACTCCTCCTTCCATCTTACAATCCCCATAAATAGTATTGTATCTATCTGTTTTAAATTACCGGAATACTCGTATGATTTCTTTGTTAGTTTAAATTTTTTGCTTGATGCAATATGTTCTAGAAACACATCGGTTTGGTCTTGTCCTTTATACAAAAAGTAACCAGTAATTTTTTGAGACATATTTAAAAAATCAGAACTAAGAGAATGGTTATTTCCAATTATTTCCGACACCCATTCTTTTCCTGTTAAGCTAAGTAATCGGGTATGGCTTTTATGTGTGGAGAGATCTCTGTTCTCATTTAAGAGCATAAGCAATTTCTCATCATTCTTATGGTTTTCAAAAATCTCATATTCCTTTTCTTCTAAGTTCATAAAAGTATCGGGAAAGAAAAGATATGATTTAAATAAAACGGTGTCAATTAAGTTCCTCGCTACATAAAAATTGGCTTCTGCTTCATCAATTTGATAGTATGATTTAAGGTGTACGTTTTCTGGCGCATAATCCCAGGCTTCCTCAAATATTTCCATTACTATTTCTGCAATTTCGTTTAAAAAGCCATTAATAGGAGAACCGAATTTTTCTTCTTGAAATGTGTTTAAAAAATACCAAATCAAGAAACTGATGTCTTGTGTATTTATTTCATTTTCGCAGTATTCATCAAGAAGAAAAAATGGTAATTGCTTTTTATATAAGCGTTTGTGAATTCTGACAAAGCTGTTCCAAATATTGGTTTCAGAAATAATATCTTCAAAATAAGAAGTTAAAAAGCATGCTAAATGATTAATGTCCTCATTTTCAAGATCAATTTGGAATTTCAATAATTGGTTATTGGTTGTAATAACCTGTTTAACATCATTGCTCAATTTTAAATAAAAACTGTCTGTTAAGGTTTGCCTGTCGTAAGGCTTGAACAATAACCAGTCTTTAATATATATTCTTTTATTCATTCAGTTTTTAATGTTAAACCTTTGTTTAGAGGTAATGTTAATTTCTTTTCCATGGCATAGCATTTACGTACAAATATAATAATTCAGAGCAAAATTGGTTCAGCCGGAGACTCTTGCAGAGTAACCGAACTATTCAGCGTCAGCATGGTCCAACCACTAAGAACAATTTTGCTAAAGTTTTCCACATATCTAAGTGCGAGATTGTCAGTACGTAAAAGGGCTTTTCCGATTTTTTTTCTTATGTTTTATATTATGTTATGACATTTTCACGCATTTTTTCAGTCTACTCTGCCAATGCCTTTGGCAGTTATCAGGTAATCAATGCGTTATATATTCTTCTGACTTACAGACCATTTCGCAAGTATTTGAGAATCATACATATGCTACTCTCTCTGGCAGAGTCTCTGCCAGAGAGAGTAGCAATTCAGTGGAAATGAGGAGCATACACATCCGTCTACTAGTCAGTTATTTACTAATAGCTCTGCCAAAGTGGTTAGCAGGCATCTGATTTACAAGTGAATATAAAACCATGTGGAGGCAAATCTTACCGACTCATACCATCTTGAGCTCTTTGAATCCTCCTCAATTCAAATTTTCAACGTAGATTTTATCTGCCAGTTGTTTTAACATATTGCTCATTTTAAGGCACATGTAAAATATAATCGATCAAAATTCCGAGAAAAATTTTTTATAAACAGTTTATAAACAGCAATATCATATTTTAACTGGCAGATCAAGTTCTTTTGCAGTAGAATCTAGCAACACAGTAATTTACATAGAAATACAAGTAGCAGCGAAATATTTCGATTATTCAAACCTGCGAATACCCCTTATGTGTCATATAGATAGGCATTTACTAAGTTCTACTACAACGCTCCGGGCTGCAAGAGCTTTGTTTCAGGAGCAAAGTGTATAAGTTAGTATGTGGGAAACTTCAACAATTTTGAAAATCCTAATGATAATACCCAGACAGTCTGGCAATTGCGGAGACACCTGCATGTCGACGCAGTGTGTATGCGCCTGATCTATAAACATATACTACTTCTGGCAATTATCTGCCTACATCATTTTATAAAACCGGTTATTTCGTCTGGGCTGGTAAGCGACAACCTGTGCATGGCTCTCGTTACTGCTACATAAAGCATACTTTTGTCTATCTCTGTTTTATAGTTTTTTGTATCTGCGTGTGGAATAATCACTTCATCGAATTCCATCCCTTTTGCCATGTGAGCAGAAGTAACGATGATTCCGTTTACAAAAGCTGAACTGTGATGGGACAAAAAGTGAATATCCTTTTTATGTCCCTTGAATCTTTCATATAAGGCTAATGCCTGAGCCTCCTCTTTGCAGATAATTCCAAGCGATTTATATTTAGATTTTTTAAAGTCGGACACTAAGCCGGATATTGCATTTAGTTCTTGTTCTATCCCTTTGTATTGAAGAATTTGAGGTTGCTCTCCGTGCCGCTCAATTACTTCTGATTCAATGTCTGGCCGGATTTTTTTTGCGAAACGGGTAATCTCATATGTAGAGCGATAACTTTTATTCAACGTCATTATTTCTCCTGAAGCAAAAGCTTTTTTAATCATCTCGGCAGAAGAAGAACCATAGGGATTTATTGATTGTCCTACATCTCCGAGTATAGTCTTGCGGCATGGGTAAAGCTTTTGGATAACTTTGTATTGTATAGGTGTGTAGTCCTGCATTTCGTCAATCAGCAGGTGTTTGACATTTGTTCGGGGTGTTTTCCCTCCTAATGCTATATGTAGATAAACAAGTGGAGCCAGGTCGGCATATTCGAGGGTGCGATTTTTTCGTAATTTAAACATCTCAGGTTTCCCAATCCATTCAAAGAAGCCTCTGTAAACCTCTAAATTGTTATTACCGGCAAACATACTCCGAATCTCTTTTTTTAGCATATTACGGTTAGTTGTAGTAACATCAATTCTGTATTTCACCTGGACCATCTCCAAAATATAATCGGTCATCACCTCGAATCGTTGGCGTATTGGATAGCGGTCGAATCTTCGGAATTGTTCTTCGATGAATTCAGCCGGGATTGTATGATGCATAGTAAGTTTGACATCTACCGCCATGAAATAGTTATTTTCAATATGCAGAATAAAAGCAACGAGCTGAGAAATAAAGTCGAACGAAGCTTTATACTGAATCCGCTCAATAAACCCGGGCTGTGGTCTTCCGAGAAGTTCCGTTACCTGCTCAAAAAAGTTCTGGTATTTGAATTTATTGTCAAGAATATCGGACAGTATCTGTTCCAAGCTTGTTTCAGGCACGGTTTCTTCTCCAAGTTCGGGAAGCACATTCGAGATATAATCTGCAAAAACCTTGTTAGGAGAGATGATTAAAATGTCTTTTGCCAAAATTTCTCCTGTAAATGCGTAAAGCAGAAAGGCAATGCGATGCAAGGCAATCGAGGTTTTTCCGGAACCGGCAACTCCCTGTATGATAAGAGTAGATGCGTTTGGGTTACGGATAATACGGTTTTGTTCCCGCTGAATAGTTGCCACGATGTTTTTCATTTTATCATTGGAGCTGACACTCAGCTCTTTTTGAAGAATTTCGTCGTTAACCGTAACAGAGCTTTCAATCATGTATTCCATTTTCCCGTTTCGGATGCGATATTGACGTTTTAAGGAAATTCGACCGGCAACCTCTCCCGAAGGCGATGTGTAAGAAGCCTGTCCGAGTTCGCAGTCATAGAACATCCCGGAGATAGGGGCCCGCCAATCGTAAATGAGGTTTGTTTTATTTTTAGTATCGAAAAATGCATGAATGCCAATGTAGAGAGGGGTCATTCCACTTTCCGGGCAGTCTTCCAGAAAATCGATTCTTCCGAAATATGGAATATTCAATAGTTTGCCTAACTTTTTGCGTTTGGCGATTATATTTTCACCAAGAGCAAAATGATTCAGGATACTTTCCCTCATGGAACGGATTTCCTGAGGGTCGATATCTTTATTTGACCATAAATAATCCTTGTGTTCTTTAAGGGTCTGAACATGCTTCTTAACAGATGTATCGGTATTATCTATTGCGGTTTTTACTATATTTACAATCAGCTGCAGATATTCTTTTTCCTGTTTTTCTGTTTTATTAAATACCATAGAGCAATCGTTTATACTACAAAGAAATGGGATGCAAAGTTACCTGAGGAAGGGGTCGTAATAAATAGCCATTTATCGTCATTTTTCTATCTTTGCAACTGCAAATGAAGAGCACTGAACTACTTGAATTATCACGGCAAATGAGGCAGTCGGCACTGAATGTGCTGAAAGACCTTGATATTGTGAACAGTTGTCGTCTTGTTGGTGGTACTGTGAATATTGTGGGCTCATTAAAAACCGATCTTTTGATGAACCACCGGGACATTGATTTGCACATATATACCGATGAGCCAATGATCGAAAAAAGCTTCTCTTTTATGAAAGTGGTAGCTGAAAACAAGGCAGTTAAGAACATTCAATATAAAAACCTGCTGGATACAAAAGAGGAGTGTATTGAGTGGCATCTCGGGTTCGAAGATAGAGATAGAAACATCTGGAAACTGGATATTATCCATATCCGGAAAGGTTCGTTTTACGATGGATTTTTTGAGAAAGTAACAGGTAAAATTACCGAAAAACTCACGCCGGAAGCAAAGGAAACGATTCTGCAAATAAAACATGAATTGGGAGAGAAAAGCGATGTTCCGGGAATTCAGATATACCATGCCGTATTAGAGCACGACATAAAGAATTATGCTGATTTTATTCAATGGTCTATGAAAAATCCTTTGGATTGTGTTCTGGAATGGCTTCCTTAGGCTTATTGTATTAATCCCATTTTTGCCGCCTCATTTATAGCTTCTATTGAATTTGCCACCTGCAATTTTCGTAGTATGTTTTTGCGGTGGTTGTTTACGGTATTAAGGCTTATGCAAAGCTTGCCGGCAATTTCTTTGCTTAAAAGGCCCGATTGAACCATGTTTAAAACTTCAATTTCCCTGTCCGACAAAGAGGAGTCATTATTGATGTTATTTTGATAATAAATAAGTTGTCCTGTTTTCAGGTTGACTGTTATTCTCTGCACATCTGCCAATGGCCGCTGGTCGGGCAGAATATTAATCTCGCCCAAAATAATCCATGCTTTCCCATTGGCATCCTGCTGGATTACCTGCTGACGGCTCATCACATTCAGGTATTTCTTTTGCGAATTACGCATCCTGAATTTATAGATGTTGCTGTAATCATTTCTGTTTTGAGTATCAAGGCTATAAATGAAATGAGAGTGGTCAATTTGCATTTTCATGAGTTTTTCAAGGTCGTCGGGATGCGCCATGTCCTCGAAAAAATCACCTTGTTTTTCAATTGAATTGAGCCACTCTGACTTGTAATTGAATATGTCCGAAAATCCGGATGAAGCAAAATCATATCTGCCCTTGAAAACATCAACGGTAAACAAGCAGCTATGGCTCATATCGGCCATCTGCCTCAAAAGTTCCCTTTTTTGACTCCATAAACTGTAATCGACATCATTGCTGCCAATTTGCTGTTTAGCCCATAATTTTTGTAGTATGTCGGTTTTGTTATGATTCATAAATTTATTCTCTCTGTCATTCTGGGGTTAATTAAAGTTTAATTCCAAAATTTGGATAAGAAAATGTTCCGCTTCCATGTTTTACCTTCCCTTTTTTGTACAATTCCATAAAAGCCTTGTCTATATCTTCAATAATTGACAATGGAACTTCTAGATTGTGATGTGCAGGCAGAATTTTATTCACAGACAATGGTAATAATTTTTTTATAGAATTCATATAGGCAATCGGGTCCGTTGAGGGGAAATATGCAAACAAAACCCCAATATAAATTAAATCGCCGGTGAACAAATAGCCATTTTCCTTTTCGTAAAGACAGATATGTCCGGGAGAATGCCCGGGTGTGTGCAAAACCTGAATTGTCCTCCCTCCCAACTCGATTATATCATTATCCTGAAGCAATCTTGTAGGAATTCCTTCAAACAGATAGTAATCTTTAACATCAAAATCCTTTGGAAAATCACAAGGTTCCTCTAACAAAAAACTCCGAACTTGTTCTATTGTCAATGGGAAACCTCCGTTTATCCATTCTTTTTCCGCTTCATGCACATAAAAATCGTTAAAATATTTGTGTCCGCCAATATGGTCATAATGCACGTGGGTTGAAACAACAGTAACGGGTTTATCTGTCAATTTTTGGACCTCCTCCCAAATATTTTCTACTCCAAGTCCCGTGTCTATCAACAAGCATCTTTCTGTTCCACTTAGTAAGTAACAATGCGTTTCTTCCCAATGTTTATATTCGCTGATAATAGAAGTTTTGTTATCAATTCTCTCAATCGTAAACCATTCTTTCCGGGCGGTTATCATACAATTCTATCAGTTTTTCGCTACTTAATGCTAATCTTGAAGCAATCCTGCCACATACCCTGTTGTCCAGGCGCATTGAAGGTTGTATCCGCCGGTTATGGCGTCGATGTCCAGCACTTCGCCGGCAAAGTAGAGGTTTTTGCAGGCCTTGCTCTGCATGGTGCCCATATCTACACTTTGAAGACTGACGCCCCCACAGGTGACGAACTCTTCTCTGAATGCAGATTTGCCCTTTACCGTATATTCATCGTTGGTGAGTATTGTTGTAAGTCGGTTTATCCCTTTCTTGCCAACCTCAACCCATTTTCTGTCGGGAGAGAGGTCGCTCTTTTCCAGAAGGTAACACCATAGTCTATATGGGAGAGAGTAGGGCCTTATGTTCGACAATAATTTATGCGGATGTTCTTCTGCCATGCTTTGCAGCCCGGCGGAAACAATGTCGTTGTTCTGTTCGTTGGCCCAGTTTATCTGTATGCGAAAGTTGTATGAAGCCTCGTTGAGGATACGTGCGCCAAATGACGACAGCTTAAGTATGGCCGGCCCGCTCATACCCCAGTGTGTTACGAGAAGAGGGCCATTTGCCTTGATTTTTGTTCCCTGAATACCAACAACAACATTCTCGACAACAACACCCATTAATTCTGTTATCGATTCGGCCGGCATGTTGAAAGTAAAAAGCGATGGGACGGGATATTCAATCTTATGGCCAAGATCTTCGAGCCAGTCGAGCCCCTCTCTTCTTGGAGAGCCACCTGTGGTCACAATTACTTTGTCAAAAGTAAGGGGAGCCAGATCGTCGTCAAAAAAAGTCAGTTCAAGTTTGTTCCCGGGCTTATTGTCAAAATCTTCATCAACCCTTCTCAGGGCCTTCACGCCCATTCCTGTGTGAATCTCCACACCCAGACGCTTTGCCTCAGAAATCAGACAATCAACTATACTCAACGAGTTCTGCGAAACAGGAAAAACACAATTATCTTCCTGAATAACAAGCTGAACACCTCTGGACTCAAACCATTCCATTGTGTGAACAGTGCCAAATGTGTGAAACCCCTTTTTGAGCTGTCTGCCACCTCTGGGGTAAGCCTTGCAAAGCTCGTCAATGTCGGAGCATCCATTTGTCAAATTGCATCTTCCCCCTCCTGATGCCCTTACTTTCGAAAGCAGAGTGAGTGATTTTTCGAAGATAGCAACTCTGGCAGATGGATATCTCTCCTTTGCAGTTATTGCCGCAAAAAAACCTGCTGCCCCTCCACCGATTATGCCGACATTCATATTAGTTCATCCCCAGCCCATAAACCTGAGCCCTAACCTTCTGTGCCCACTCCAGATGAGTGTAAGACTTGTCAAATGTCTGATATGGTATAGGTTTGCCAATTGTAACCCTTATGGTTTTGTTCCTTTTATTAAACATTTCGCGTGGGAGCAGTGCCAGTTCCAGGTTCAGCTTAATGCCCAGGACCGTTCTGGAAGAGTGGATAAAGTAGAATAGCCTGGAATTTCTGCCATGAAAGTGCAGTGGTACAATATCTCTCTGACTCGAAACAGACTTTGATATAAAGCTTTTTTGCCAAGGCAGATCCTGAATTTTTCCTTTTAGTTTTCTAGATACAATACCTGCAGGAAAATGGGTTATAGGAATATCCTGTCTGTATGTCTCTTCCAGCTGATGCAGATACTCTTTTGAAGAGCCATCAAACACATTTACTGCAGCTACAAACGGACGCAATTGAGGAACATACATAAAGGCGTCGTTTGCTATGGCTTTAAGCTCTCCATATTTAGTTGATACTATATGTGTCAGAACAAGCCCGTCGATAATTCCGAAAGGGTGATTTGCCGCAAAAAAACATTTTTTATGTTCTGGAAGGTTCTCCAACCCCTCAATTTCCAAAGTGAGATTAAGTTCCTCTATTACCTTTACAAGGAACTCCTTTCCAACAGTGTGAGAGTATTTATTAAGAATGTAGTTCATTCCATCCTGACAGACTATCCCCTCCAAAATTCTGATAATGAACCCGGGAAGCAATGGCAATATTCCCGATTTACGCTCACGTATACTTTTCTCGATATCTATATATTTGATATCCTGACCTTTTTCTTCCATTTCAATAATTTGAGCAAAGGTACTTATTATATAGCATAAATAGTACCGGTGAGATTTTCAGATACCTTCCACAATTTTTCTGCCACATCTGATTTAAACAAAACATTTACCTCGGAGCTTACTTCCGGATTTCCACGGTGGTTTCCTTTGCCGTCCGGTCCTATGTACTCTCCACCCTTAAGAGATTTGTTGCTGGCAGCATACAAGGTAGGTAATGCACCTTTCTCAGCGGGTTGTGCATAAGAATTGAAAAGAAATTTCATTATTGAGCCGCTCTCCTTTCCGGAGCCTCTGGACATAAGGTTTGTAGCAGATATGCCGGGATGGCAGACAACACAGATTGTTCCGGAACCGCTTTTTTTCAACCTGTTGTTAAGTTCTACTCCAAACAGAAGGTTTGCAAGTTTGCTTTGTCGGTAGAACTTCATCCGGCTGTAGCCTTTGGATCCGTCCAGGTTGTCAAACATTATCTCTGCACCTCTGCTGGCGATACTACTTACAACAACTATTCTTGAACCGGGAGTAGCCATAATGGCAGGCAACAGTTGCCCGGTCAATGCAAAATGTCCAAGATGATTTGTTCCGAACTGAAGTTCGAATCCATCACTGGTTTTCTTGTATGGAGGAATCATAACCCCGGCATTGTTAATAAGTATATCAAGAGTCTTATATTTAGCCAGGAACTCATTTGCAAAGTCCTTGATACTCTTAAGGGAACCAAGGTCGAGGTGCATTATACTCACTTTTGCAACCGGATACTCTGCTGTGATTCTGCTAATGGCCCTCTCCCCCTTCTCCATGTTTCTCACTGCCAGAATAACATCAGCTCCCTTTTGTGCCAGCACTCTTGCCGCCTCGAAACCTATTCCGCTTGCTCCTCCTGTTACAATAACTCTCTTGCCATCAAGATTGTCAATATCTTCAGCTGACCAATTTGTTTTATTCATATATCAAAGTATTAAATATTTTTTTATTTCAAGGCAAGAATAAACCCTGCAATTCCGTTAAGAACCATTTGTGTCCCGATAGTGGCAACAATCAGACCAAAAATTCTTACCAACGGATTCATAAGGTTGAAACGAGAGAGAAACTTTCCAATATTACTGGCATACAGCATAAAAACAAGGTTAATTGCCAAAGCGGACACTATGGCAACAACGGTGGTCAAGTGCCCGTAATCCGAGGGGAAAGTAACTGCTGCAGTAATTGTTGCCGGCCCTGCTATCATTGGCATAGCAATTGGCACAGCCGAGATATCTTTAATAGTCATGTTTTTCTCCATCTTAATGAACATCCCTTTTTGCAGTCCCGACAACCCGTTATAAAATAATACTACTCCGCAGGTTATTTGAAAAGCGTATAATTCAATTCTAAAAACGTAATTCAGTACGACATTTCCAAGAAGGTAAAAAAACAACAGAATAATAAGAGCTGTTAAACTGGCCTTATAAGCTATAACTCTTGTCGATTTAAGGTCAAACTGCTGCTGAAGCGATGTAATCACAAATACCTTCTGTATAGGATTTACAAGAGCAACAAATGCAACAAAACAGCTGAGGAAAAGCTTAAAATTAAAGATGTCCATTTTTATTGTTAAAGATAATATTTCGCTTTTAAAAAATGAAATTTATGCCAAAATAGAACGTCCTTTTGGAACACTATCGTTTGTCTGTAAACTTACCAGTAAAATCGTGCATCCTCTCCACTATAGCAGTGTTAAATATACTGAAGGTGCCGATGCCGTTTCGCTTTAAGTAGTTGAAAACAGATCAACAGACCTAGGGTAAAAAATATTTTATGGAAAGGACAGATGGTATTCCTTTCGAGCAATACCTTTCTAAATATGTTTTTAAAACCAATCTTTTTATTATCTTTGGTACAGATAGCAAAAGGGTGTGCCAGAGTTGGATATATACAAAACAACAAGTATGAAAAAATTGGTTCTCTCTCTTTTATTAATAGCAACCTGTGGAGCCTTTTCAGGCATTTTTGCTCAGGAACACGACACTTTAAAGGCCGACGATATTCTAAAGATGTCGCTGATTGATCTTATGAATGTAAGAGTTGTAAGTGCGTCAAAAGTGAGGCAATCAATAAAAGATGTATCGGCTACCGTTCAGGTGATAACAGCTACTCAGATTAGGGATAGATCCTATTTTACTCTTGAAGAGGCATTGGGTGACCTGCCCGGCTTCCAATTCAGAAACATAGTGGGGTTCAACAGTTATGTGTTTATGAGAGGTGCTCCAAGTCAGAACAATTTAATACTCTTGTTGGTAGATGGTATCCAGATAAACGAACTCAACTCAGGAGGGTTTTATGGGGGCGGCCAGTTTAATATGTCCAACATAGAACGAATAGAAGTTGTATATGGACCAGCATCACCCGTATACGGGACAAATGCTGTGTCCGGCATAGTGAATATTATTACAAAAAGAGCAGAAGGAGGGAGAAAGGGACACATTAGCCTGTTGGGAGGAAGCTTTAAGACAGGAATGGCGGAGTTCAATCTGAAAAACTATAATACGGATAAAGATATTGGCTATTCAATATCAGGTATGTACAAAACATCGGAAAAGGCAGATCTCCGTGGTTCAAAGGGAGACTTTAACTGGACCGACCAGATGGAGAACTTCGAGAATGACCTTAGCCTTTCCGCAAGATTTGTCTTTAAGGATCTTAACGTTGGAATTACATACCAGCAGAAGCAATCCTCAATGACTACAAACACAAAATCTACAGGGAGTGAGTATCTCGATAAAAATACATTATGGAACATAGCCTTTCTGAATAGTTATGTTAAATACTCCTCCAATAGCAACAAAAAACTTCAATTTGCTTCAACACTCTACTACCGTAACGCAACAGTTATAAACAATACGATATATCAAATAGAAAAGGCTACAGATACCACCTCTGGTAATCAAATCGGATATTACCGGCCAAACCAGTTGGCTGGAATCGAAAGCCAGCTGAATTATAAAGCCACAAGAAAAATTATGATTACCGGTGGAATTGTGGGCGAATTTGAACAACTCTCAAACGGATTTTCAATGTCAAACAGCAATTCAGAGTTTTTATCACCTCCGAAACCTGCCAGACCGGTAATGCTGGACAACTATCTGTTTAGCTACTTTCTGCAGGCAAGCTACAAGATATCGGACAAGTTTTCATTCATAGGTGGATTGCGTCATGATTTTTCAAGTTACTATGGTCAGGTGCTCACCCCTCGCACCGGATTAGTCTATAATTCAGAAAAAATTACGGCAAAATTCATGTATAACAGAGCCTTCAGGGCTCCGAAGCCTTGGGATTACAAATATGGCACCGGAAATGACAACCTCAAGCCGGAAAAAATGCATTCGTTTGAATTATTCTTCTCGTATGCTTTAGGCGACTACCTCTCTTTGGGAACCTCATTGTACAGAAATATAATAAACGATAAACTAATACTGGAATCTACAGGGAACACCGATAAGTGGATAAACAGAGATGAGCTAAACACCATGGGAATTGAGCTATATGGTAATTATACTAAGGGGGACGTTTCTGTTTATATGAATTATACTTATACCAATTCGTATGAGGAAGATGGTATTCAGTTTCCGGAAGTATCCATGCATACTGCCAATGCCGGAATTACTTGGTCGTTAAACTCACATATTAAGATGAATTTCAGAACCAATTATATGGGAGCAAGAACAAACCCCTCTATAATACCCGCTACCGGAAACGACAAAATAGACGACGCTATGTTATTTCACGGAACCCTGTCGTATTATAACTTTAAAAAGTTTGACATACAACTCAAGGCAAATAACATATTTAACGAGGTTTACTATCATCCTTCCAATAGGTTTGCCGGCCGCTACAGGCAACCGCAAAGAACACTCATGCTTATGATAACATATAATTTATTCTGATAGCATTATGGCAAAAGGCTGCTTGAATAAGGTGTTACAATTCTGCCAACTGATAGTCATATCGGTTTGTTTAATTGCACCCTGTAAGGCTGAGGCTCAATCTAGGGAGCAGTTATTGAAGGCAGGATACATAGAGAAGTTTACTCACTTTGTAGATTGGAAAAATAACCAGCATAGCAATGATTCTCTATTTAGAATTGCTGTTTTTGGTGATGAAAAATTCCGACTTGCCCTGGAAGAGATTTTCAGATACGTCAAAGTAAAAGACAAAAACGTTAGAATTAGCAGCATATCGTCTGTCAATCAAATTAATAACAACCTGATTCTTGTAATACCGGAATCGGTGGGACCAGCTAAACTTGACGAGATACTAAATTACACTACTGGCAAACCAATCCTTACCATAAGTGAAAAAAAAGGTTATGGCAGGAAAGGGACAATAATCAATTTGATTGTAGTAGATGATTATATCCGTTATGAAGTGAACAGAATCACCCTGGGAAAAACGGGGCTTAAAATGAGCAGCTTACTTATTAAAACAGCAATACTTGTAAGTACCGATGAGTAAATATCGTTTCATGAAGAATCTTTCGATAAAGAATAAAATAATATCAATCATACTATTTATTGTCTTTACTGCCATGACTATGGGGTTTGTGGCAATAGCCACATGGGATATCAGCAAGTTAAAGTCGAATATTCAGTCAAACCTTATCTTAAACGCAAAATTAATTGGTGATTATTGCGTTGTACCACTCGATTTCGGAGATAGCAATCAGGCAACAGAGGCTCTTTTAAGACTTAAATTTCTTGAATCGGTAGAGGAGGGTTATCTGTTTGATGCAAACAATAAACTTTTTGCAACTTATCCCGATACTCTGTCTAAGAAATTCATCCCCGTCGTAACAAGTAATCGGACTGCGATATATAATAATGGGTACTTTCTTATATCTGAGCCGATAAATTATAATGGACGGTTAATGGGTGTAATAATCATCAAAGCAAACTCAAAAATGCTGGATGATCAAAAGGGAAAACTGATAGGAACATTTTCGTTGGTGGCTTTGGTTCTCGCTCTTCTATCCTATTTACTTGCTTCCTGGGTGCAGCGCCTGATATCTGACCCAATCCTTAACCTGGCGCAATTAACTGCGGCTATCTCAAAAAATCAGGACTTTACCGTTCAGATTAAACAACAAGGGAACGATGAAGTAGGTTTTCTCTACGAGCAGTTTAACAATATGCTCTCGCAATTGTTGAAACGGAAAAATGAGAGGGATATGGCAGAGGAAGAGATCCGTAATCTGAATGCCAATCTGGAAAAAAAAGTTGAGGATCGTACGGCACTTCTAGAAGCAGCAAACAAAGAGCTGGAGGCATTCTCCTATTCTGTTTCGCACGATTTAAGGGCCCCTTTGAGGCATGTGAACGGATACCTTGAGTTACTGACCAAAAGATGTTACGACCAGATGGACGAGAAGGGCAAGCACTATATGCAGTCAATATCTGAAGCATCCAATAATATGGGGCACCTTATTGATGATTTGCTCAATTTTTCCCGCACAGGGCGAATGGAGATGAAGCTGGACAATATTGACATGAACAGAGTCATAAACGATGCCTTGACCATATTGGAGACTGAATCCAAAGATCACGAAATTGAATGGAAGCAGGCCAAAATGCCAGATGTTTATGCAGACTACGCCATGATGCGTCAGGTTTGGGTGAACCTGCTAAGCAATGCAATAAAATACACCAGAAAAAGTAATCCAGCCATCATTGAGACAGGTTATGAAATTGAAGGGAACGAAATAATCTTCTTTATAAAGGATAATGGAGCCGGGTTCGACATGAATTATGCAAAAAAACTTTTTGGCGTTTTTCAGCGTCTTCACTCAAATGAGGAATTTGAAGGAACCGGTATTGGGCTAGCAAATGTCCGTCAGGTTATTAAACGACACAAAGGTAGAACCTGGGCACACGGAGAAACCGGTAAAGGAGCAACTTTTTATTTTTCATTACCCAAATTATAGGAGAACTCATTATGTTGGAACTAAAAAAAATCTTACTGGCAGAAGACAATTCAAAGGATGTAGAATTGACACTCGAAGCCTTGGAGGATAGCCTTCTTGCAAACCGGGTAGTAGTTGTCAAAGACGGAGTAGAAACTATGGAATACTTGAGATGTGAGGGAAGATACAAAGACCGGGAGCCGGGTCTGCCCTCTGTACTGCTTCTTGATATAAAGATGCCACGAAAAGACGGAATTGAGGTATTGCGTGAAATCAGAAGTGATCCACAACTTAAATTATTGCCGGTAGTAATGCTTACATCTTCACGCGAAGACAAGGATTTGTTGAACAGTTACTATTTAGGAGTTAATGCCTACGTGGTTAAACCTGTAAATTTCAACGGATTCATTGATGCAATAAAGCAATTGGGAATTTTTTGGGGACTAGTCAATGAACTACCGCCGGCGGTAAAAGAATAATCAGACAAAAACATTTTGAATGAACACAAAACTATATGCGCTAGTTCTCGAAGATGTACAGAAGGACGCTGAATTGTTAAATGAAATCTTATCCGGAGAGGGTTTTGATTTGAAAATGGATATTGTAGAAACGGAGAATGACTATGTTTATAACCTCAAACGGAACACTTATGATATCATATTTGCCGATTTTACGCTACCAAGCTTTAATGGACAAGATGCACTTTATCTGGCAAAAAATATTTGTCCTAATGTGCCATTTATATGTATATCTGGTACTATAGGAGAGGACACTGCGGTTGAACTACTTAAGCAAGGGGCCACTGACTATGTGCTTAAGGACAGATTAGAGAGACTTCCATTTGCAACAAAAAGGGCATTAGACGCAACTGCTCAGCTTAATATATTCAGACAAACCGAAATTGAACTGCAAACCAACAGAAGATTACTGCAAACCATAATAAACAATGCGCTTGATGCAATTTACATTAAGGACATCAAGGGACGTTATTTACTTTACAATGAGGCAGCCGAAAGAGCAATGGGTAAAACAGCAGCAGAAGTGACAGGAAAGGATGATACTTTTATTAATTCTGCCGAAGAGGCAAAAATAACGATGGCAATCGATAGAAAAGTAATTGAGGGAGGGGTGCCTCTGACTTCAGAAGAGACCTTTACATTAGCAGACGGCGCCATACATACTTTCCATACCATTAAATGTCCGATGTTTGATGATTATGGCAACATATCCGGCCTATTTGGTATTGCTCGTGATATTACGGAACGCAAGCAAATGGAGCGCAATCTGATTGTGGCAAAAGAGAAAGCTGAGGAGAGCGACAGGTTAAAGACGGCTTTTCTCAATAACATCTCGCATGAAATCCGTACTCCTTTAAATGCCATTATTGGTTTCTCTGAGTTTATAAACGAACCTGATCTTGTCCCTGAAAAAAGGAAGCAATTCACGGAAATTATCACTCAAAGCGGAAATCGTCTTCTTTCGATTATTACAAATATTGTAAACATAGCGACTATAGAAGCTGGCCAGGAAAAAATCAGAGAGACAGAGTTCGAGCTTAATTCCACTCTTTTGCTATTATTAGAACAATTTAAACCAAAGGCAAAAGAGAAAAATATCGGACTTTCACTTAATCTGAGCTTCCCTGATTCTGAGATTAAAATATTATCGGATGAATCCAAGATTAAGCAGATTCTGTCTAACCTTATATGCAATGCATTAAAGTTCACCAAGCTGGGATTTGTGAATTTTGGATATGAAGTCAAAGTGACAGAACTGCAATTTTTTGTCGAAGATACCGGTATTGGGATTCCATCTGACATGCACGAAATGATTTTCAAAAGCTTCCGTCAGGTAGAAACAACGGCAACCCGACAATTCGATGGCCCGGGGCTAGGGTTGTCCATCTCTAAAGCCTATGTAGAACTGCTCGGAGGAAAAATTTGGGTTGTCTCACAGCCGGGCAAAGGCTCAACATTCTTTTTCACCATTCCATTAAAGCAATAATTCTTATATTTACTGCTTTAACGACTTATGCAGAAACCCCGGACGAATACAAATGACTTTGAAGATCTTTTCGATGAGATCTATACCTCTTTTTTGCATAAGGTTCAATTTTATGCCAACAGCTACCTCCATGATAATGAAGCAGCAAAAAATGTGACTCAGGAGGTATTTGTCTATATATGGGAAAACAGAGATATTATCGATTTTGAGAGGGACCCGTTACCATATATTCTTGTCCTGACCAGAAACAGATGTTTGAACTTTCTAAGGAGGAACAAGGTAGAGAGACGTTTTCAGGAGTTTTCCAAAAGCAAGGATAAAGAATCACTTAACTATCTGACATTGCTTGAATCTTCTGAAAGGCTGTATTCCAAGGATGTGGAGAATATTCTTAATTCAGCTATGAGCAAAATGTCTGAAAGTGTAAGAGCAACTTTCTATCTGAACAGGTTTGAAAATATGAAATATAAAGAAATAGCGGAGAAACTGGGTGTCTCTGTCAAGACTGTTGAATTCAGGATAATGTCTGCATTGAAGATTCTAAGGATAAAATTTAAAGACTACCTGAAATTATTCTTAGGGTTATTATTGATAAACGTGTGATTATATTGAGGGAGGAGCATTATGACAAAGCATTTAATAATCAAATATTTAGAACAAAGAGCAAGTGAGGCTGAAGAAAGGGCTGTTCTTGAATGGGTTAGTATGTCGGAAGAGAATCTGAAGTACTTTTCTACCATAAAAAATCTGTGGATTTTTCAGAATATGCCAAATAGTAAGGCTGGAGTCTCAGAACTTGCAGAGGTAAAGAAGAACATCCAGATTTCATCTTTTAGGAAGATGAGATCCAAAAAAGTAATATTCCTGCAATATGCAGCAGCATCGGTCATTATTATTCTGTTAGGATTGAATCTGTTTCGTTTGTCTGAAAAGCCGGACGCTTTAGATGTACCAAAGCAGGAGCGGGAACTTCTGACAAATCTTCCTAATGAACAGAAGCATGTCTTGTATACAAATAATGGTATAAAAGGTTTTGTAGAGTTGCCTGACGGTTCAAAGGTGTGGTTAAACTCTGCAAGCAGGATAGAGTATCCGGACAAATTCAGAGGAGCAACAAGAGAGGTGATAATATCCGGCGAGGCGTTTTTTGATGTTGTTTCAAATCCTCAGAAACCAATGATTGTAAGTACAAATAAGGATTTCAGAGTTGAGGTTCTGGGTACCAAGTTCAACATTCGCAGCTACGACGATGATATTGACGCTCAGACAACACTTTTTTCCGGTTCGATAAAATTGACAAGAAAGCTTCCATCAAGCAAAATAGAACTCATAACAAAACTGAAACCGAAAGAATCCTTTGTTATAAGAGGTAAAATGCCTCCTGTATTAATTAAACAAGCCGACACATCCCGACAGGTTGCCTGGAAGGAGGGTAAAATAATATTTGATTCAACCCCCATGCAGGAGGTTATCAAGAAGCTGGAAAGGTGGCACGGTACCGAATTTATTCTAAAAGATAAGGAGATATTGAATTACAAGATAACAGCAAATTTCAGATCGGAGTCAATTGTACAGATTATGGAGATGATAGAATTCTGTTCATCTATATCATATAAGATTGAGGGTAATCGAGTTACTTTACGTATTAAGAAATCGACCAGAAACCAGTAGAAAACAACATTTGATTTATAACGGATCCATCATGGGAGTTCAATAATAAAATATTTTATTGAGCTCCTTTGGTTTTTTTAAGGGTATTTAAGGATACAAAGTGTGTATAAAGCAATAGTGAATAATATTTCCTAAACACTTTAATTATGAACATAACAACTATCAAAAAGCACCTTAAGTATCATACAGCATTTGTATTGATATTTTTGTCCATGGTTGCGAGTCTTTATGCGCAACAGATGAACTTCGATTTTAAGAACGCCACATTGAAGGAGGTTCTTAAAAAAGTTACAGAGCAGACTGGATACGATTTTGTCTATTCAGACGCCCTAAAGGAGATCAACAACAAGGTAACGGTTTTTTCTAAGGACGAAAAGCCGGAACAGTTCTTTGCACGTTTTTTTCCTACAATCGGAATCAGCTACAAAATCAGGGGAAAACAGGTGGCACTCTCTACAGGTACTGTTTCAACACCGGCAACTTCCAGGCTGGAAACAAATCCCGGGCAGGAAGAACTGACAACAATAAAAGGTACTGTGATTGACGATACCGGAGCTCCATTACCAGGGGTACTTGTATCTGTTAAGGGGGCCCGGAATTCGGTTATAACTGATATTCTCGGTAAATACACAATCAATGTGCCCAAAGCGAGCACTTTAGTGTTTAAGTTCCTGGGGATGAAAGAGTATGAAGCAGCCGCAGAAAACATAAAAGGGATATCTGTGGTGCTGGAGATGGATACACAAAAGCTGGAAGATATAGTAGTGACAGGTTACCAGATGCTATCCAAAGAGAGGGCAACAGGCTCTTTTTCTGTTATTACTCAGAAAAATCTGGAGAATAAACTCCAACCTTCAATAAAAACGATACTTGAGGGACAATCTTCGGGTGTTGTCCTTACAAAACAGGGAGATATCGAAATCCGCGGCGTCTCTACAATATTGGGGGTAAAGACTCCTCTGATAGTTGTTGATGGCTATCCTTTAATAGGTTCAGGAGTTGGAATCGAGTCCATCAATCCAGAAAACATAGATCAGATTACAGTGCTAAAGGATGCAGTTGCCGCCTCAATATATGGAGCCAGAGCATCCAACGGGGTTATTGTAATAACAACCAAAAATGCAGAAAAGGGATTTATAAGTTTATCATATAAAGGTACCTATGGCATCACTCTTAAACCGGATCTTAACAAATTGAATATTTCATCTGTGCAGGATTACATGGATGCAGAGCTTGATCTCTTCAACCAGGACTCAAATGAAAGTTTTACCGACTATAACTCTTATTATCAGATTTCTGACTACGCATATTTGTTAATGGCAAAAGAAAAAGGGCTGATTACTGCGTCAGATGCAGATGCAAAAATTGCTCTGTTGAAAAACAATAATGCTCTTTCACAAATTGAAAAATATCTTTTGAAACCAAAACAATCGTACCAGCACAATCTGGATTTGTCAGGGGGAACAGATAAGAATTTACTGAGAAGCAGTGTGCGTTTTGTTGAGGAGGGAGGTAACCTTGATAACAACAAAAAAACAAGATTGATATTTGATATTAATAACATATGGTCACCTAAAGAGTGGATATCAATAAGGGTTCTTTCAAATGTCAATTATACCAGAGATCATGCAACAAAAGATAATATTGATACATACACAACGCTTGGACCATACAGCAGAATACAGCCATATACCAGACTTTACGATAATTCCGGCAATTTGACAATGTATTCTCCGGTTCCTCAAAGAAGACTGGAGAAATACCTCTCATATCCGGGCTTATTGCCGGTCACCTATCACCCTTCGACAGATAGTCCATTGATGTATTCCAATGAACAGAACCTGCAACTCAGGCTAGGGGGAGATGTGACAATTAAGTTCTTTGACTGGTTAACAGGGAAAGTAGGAGGATCATGGACCAAGGGTTTTAACAACAAACAAAGCATTCAAGATGCAAATTCGTTAACAATGAGGCTTAACTATAATGACGGAACATCCGCTACAAATTCTACAAAGCATTATATTCCTGAAGGTGGCAGTATTGACGAGACAAACAGTTCATCTGAGGCCTGGGTGATCCGTAGCCAGTTAAATGCAAATAAAACACTAAATGGCGATATGCACAGATTAAACGCCATGATAGGTAATGAAATAAGCAAGGATACATATTACTATACTTATCAACCCACAAGACTAGGTTACAACCCTGTATCTGCATCGTACAATTCAGGTTTCGATCCGTATGAATACAATAAGAATACTGGAAATATCAAAGGAGATATGTTATTTGGAAAAGGGCCAATGAATTTGTCGTCAATTGGGTATGGATATAATTATGCTGTACGGGACAACCGGTTTGTATCATGGTACGCAAATGGATCGTATGAATATAATAATAGATATTTATTGAGTGCCAGTGCCCGTCTTGACCTTGCAAACTTTTTCGGAACTGATCCAAAATTCAGATATAAACCCACCTGGTCAGTAGGCGGAACATATAAAATATCTGAGGAACCTTTTTTTACTCCTCTTAAAAATATTTTTGACAGATTTTATTTACGTGGTTCATATGGTGTAAATGGCAATATATCATTAAATTATGCGCCTTATTTAATCTTAGGTGTAGGAACCCATAACACAACAACTGGTGGGATTTCCTATTCAATTTCATCATATCCGAATAATTCACTTCGCTGGGAACGAACTCAGATTGTCAACCTGGGAATTGATATGTCAATATTAAAAAACAGGCTGAACATTGCAGCAGAGTATTACAATAAATATAGTTCGGACCTTATTGCAAACGAAGTAATTGATGAAACCAGAGGGACCTCGTCAATACCTCAGAATGTAGGATCTGTCAGGAACGAAGGATTTGAACTGACCCTTAACGGAGATATTGTAAGAAATGCAGACTTTACCTGGAGAGCATATATGATTGCCAGCTATAACCGTAGCAAGGTTACATATTATAACGTCAAAAGGTCATATTTTACAAGTTATGCTTCTCCTGTTGGCTTATTGGTACAAGGATACCCAATGGATGGCTTCTGGGGTGGAAAATTTGCAGGACTTGACAACACCGGAACTGCACAATTTTACAACGTCAACGGAGACAAAGTTGCAGGAGGAAGTCTTACAGCAAAGGATGCTGTATACTTTGGAACCATGAGACCTAAAGTAGATATGAGTCTCACGAACACATTCAGATACAAGAACTTTGAAGCATCGTTCATGTTTATAGCAAAGCTTGGTCATAAATTCAGAAAGGATAATTTCTCCGGTTCCAATTACACTAACAGACATGTAGGAGAAAGATGGAGGGTTGCAGGAGACGAAGCTAAAACAATTTATCCTAAACTTACATCATGGAACATGGATCTGTTCTACTTCCCTTACAGCGATGTATTCGTAGCTAATGCTAGTTACGTTAAACTGAGGGACCTTTCCATCTCATATTATTTGCCAAAAAATATGACAGGAAAATTTGGGCTGTCAAATATCAAGCTTTATTTTCAAACCAGGAACCTCTTCTACATAGCTGCAAAAGGTGTTGATATTGACCCTGAAACAGCAGAAATTAATTCAACTGGAAGTACAGGAGCGATGACCAATCAGGCATATACCTCACTACAGCTTCGTCCTGAATTATACTTTGGAATATCTATCAACCTTTAAAAGAAATAACAATGAGAAGAATAACTTTTTTTATTATAACTATTTTAGGATTAGTTTTTACATCTTGTGAGAAATTCCTTGATGTAAAACCTGCAGGAAAACTCATTCCTGTCGCTGGCGATGTTGCGTCGTTCGACAGACTGCTTAATAACACCTATACTATAGACTTTATATATCAAAATAACAATCGAGGCAGCTCCCTGGTTTATCTAACAGATGACATAGAGCTGTCGGACAATCAGGCTGAATATGCCTGGTATAGCGGACGCCCCAACATTGACACATACTTTGCATATATATTCAAGCGTCCCTATGGAAATCCAGCTACTCAGGATTACTACTGGAACTGGGGGTTTTACCGTCCTGCTCAGTATTTCAATACTTGTATAGATGGCGTGAATGGTGTGAAAACAGCTGAAGTAGCAAAAGTCGCAAATGAGATAATTGCCCAGGCAACAGTCGCCAGAGCATGGGGTTATTTTTATGCAACATTAGGATACGGACCGGTTTACAAACCAAACGGTGACAATTCCCGCAAGACTATTCCTTACAGAACATCCAGTGATGTGATGAGTCCTATGGAAGATCTCTCTACTCAAAAGGAGGTTTTTCAAAGAATACTGTCTGATATTCATTCAAATATGAAAAATATTCCGGAACAAGTGATAGCCAATACCCGGTTTGGAAAGGTTCAAACATATGCCTTTCTTGCTCATTATCATATGTATACCCAAAAATTTGACAGTGTTGCATTCTATGCCGACAAGGCGCTTACTATGGCAGCCACCCAAAAGGGAGGGCTAAGGAACCTTTTTTATGATATGAATAAATTCTCGTGGGCCGATGCCAAGGTTGCAACAATGCCTGACCAACGTAATTCATCATCAATCAATACATCAGAAGGTTCGGACCCAATCACGGCAGCCTATAACAGAGAGATTTGCCTGTATAGAACCGCTGCAAATGTCGGAGGTACATATGCATATCCATCAGCTGAATTTGTTGCTCTGCTGGACAAACAAACAGACCTTCGCAGCGAATATTTCTTCTTTGAGTATCTGGGTTATAAAACAACTGTTGCCGGTGTTGTCTATGATGATGGAAGGCGAATACTTAACAACCAGGCCAAGATGGCAAGAACATCGGGATATACATATCCTGAAATTCTGCTGATGCGTGCCGAAGCCAATGCAAGGATCAATAAGACCACCGAAGCTCTTGCCGACCTGAACTACCTAAGGGTACTCAGATATAAAACAGGAACACCACTTCTTGCTATAACCAATCAGGATCAATTAATTACAGAAATCTTGAAAGAAAGACGCAGAGAACTGACGGTGGGCTCTCCTAAGCGTTTCTTCGACCTGAAACGTTTTTGTCTGGACACCGGTAAGCCATGGAGTAAACAATCCATCACCCATATTGTCAAGGGTACTCCTTATACAGCAACAATTGATTCAGATTTCTTTATTCTGCCAATAAAAAACGATGTTCTACGCTGGAACCCGCATTGGAACGTTCCATTAGATGAATCTCCTTGGAGTAGCAATAAATAATAGCTAAACGAGGCTGCCTAAAATCTGGCAGCCTCTGTTTTTATAGTCGCCACCCATTTTCAGAATTAGTTGCGACATTCATTATGAAACAGAAGCTGCCTGATGTGTATTAAACAGCTCCTTAACATGGGATAGTAAAGTAGAATGTAGATCCTTTGCCCTCCTCGCTTTCTACCCATATCTTGCCGCCGAGTAACAGAACGTATGCTTTTGATATTGATAAACCCAATCCGGCACCCTCATAATATCTTGCTACAGATTCACTTCCCTGTCTGAATCGTTCGAAAATGAGTCCCTTTTGTTCAGGGTTTATGCCTATACCCGTATCCTTAACATAAAACTCTAATCCGTCGGTGTCCTTGCTGAATCCTATTTCTATAGAGCCTTCAGCAGTAAATTTTATGGCGTTTTTAATAAGGTTTGCGAGGATCTCCTTCACTTTATCCTTGTCGCTGTTAATTTTGCTCTCCTCTGTAGGAATGTTATCCTTGATAATAAGCTCTAAACCTTTCTCCCGAGCCTGAGGTTCGTATAAATTGAATAAGATATTCACCTGATCATTTATGTCAAAATTTGTAATTTTGACCTTGGAGAGACCAGCTTCAAGAGAGGAGAGGCTGATAATGTCGTTAATGATATTGAGCATTCGGGTGCCACTCTTCTCTATTATGGCAAGATACTCCTGTTGTTCGTCCTCAGATAGCTTTAGCTCTCTTAAAAGCTCTGTAAATCCGAGTATGCCATTCATCGGAGTTCTAATCTCATGACTAATATTTGCAAGGAATGCAGATTTAAGGCGATCACTCTCTTCAGCTTTCTCTTTAGCTTTTATAAGTTCATTTTGCTGAGCAACAAAGTCGGCAATGTCGCGTATAACAATAATGCGGCTACCTGACTGATTTTTTATAATCTGTTTGATTATTCGGAATGTTTTTAATTCCGGTCCGTTCTGAATTTCTATAAAATCGACAGGATTATCATCAAGAATTGCATTTAAAAGAGGGATCACAGTAGCTCCGGACTCTTGGGCAACAAGACCAAGAATGCTTTTATTTGTTATGCCCAGATAGGAGATAGCTGCACCATTAATGTCCTGGATCCTGTTCTGGCCGTCTAGTGCAATGATCCCATCCTGTAATGTCTCTACCAGGGTTTCGTGGGCAATCGGTACCAGATCCAGAAACCTGTTATGGAAAATGGCATAGATAAGCAATAAACCACTTAAGGTAATACTCGCTGGAGCAAGGTCAAGGCCTGGCGTTATATTAACTCCCGTAAGATAAAGCAAACTTGCCGACCACGGTAACAGACCGCCTAGTAAAATTACCCATCCATGATACTGGAATGAACTCCTGTGATGATAGATAAAACTGAAGATACTAAGGCTTGCCGCTGCAAGCATTATGTAGCTATATGCTATGTATCCCGTCCAAAACCATATTCCATGATAGTATTCCATCAGGTTAGTCGTAGCAGAGATTGCAGAGAACCCCGACCACATCAGATTATGATAATCATTTGTAAAAACCATTGCCAACGTAATCAGCGGTATGATGAAAAGTAAGAAGATGTTTTTTGCCGAGAGAAATTTCTCTTTTCCTGTGAAGCGGAGGACAAAGATCAAGTATAGAACAGGTGTAAAAGATCCTCCGGTAAATTCAAGTTTGGCCCAGAATATTTTTTCGGCCATTGTGACAGCAGAAGTCTCGAAAATTACCCAGAAAGAGCCGATTCCGGAAGCAACCATCAACCATGTAATCTCAAGTGCACCTTTTACTCTCCTTCTGTACAATGCCAGAAATGCACCAAAAAACGACACCAAAGCAGTTACAAGAAAAAACAGAGAATATATGGTAAAAATCTGGTTCATTAGTATTCTGAAATTAAGGCCTGGCGACGTATTTAGCAAATTTATTCAGAAAAAAAGAGGTATTTGCCCATCGTTTGCTGACCAAATGCTGACCAAATGCTTAAAAATCAAAAATTGATGAAAAGAATGAATTAATAATTACATTTACTCTAAATTAATAAAGTTGGAAATGAATTACTTCAAATATCTTTATGTTGCATTATTGCTCATGGTTATTACATCTTATAATGTTTTGGCTCAAAATGAAAAAGCATTAAATGACACAACAACGACCATTATAACAGAGGAAAGTCAAAATCTATTACCCAAAAAATACCTATTTACCCAGAAACTTCTATGGGGGGAAAAAGGAGTGATGCGTAACATCAATATTTTTAAATTATCACCCGAAAGCAGAGATATGGAGCAGGACATACGCGATAAGATGTTCAAGGCGCATCGTTACATTGGTTATGCAACACTCGCCGGAATGGTAGCACAGGGAATCGTAGGAGAGAGACTATATAGCGGGAACACAGGATTGAAGGATCTTCACGAAGGTTTGGCCGGAGCAGTAAACATTGGCTATTTTACAACTGCGGGACTTGCTCTCTTTGCGCCACCCAGAATGAATGACAGGCCAAAAGGATTCAGTACCTACAAACTTCACAAATATCTTGTACTGGTTCATCTTTCCAGTATGATTGCCACAAACATCTTAAGTGGAATGGTAGAGGATAACCCCTCATTGAAACCATACCACAGGGCCACCGCATATGTGGCATACAGCTCATTTTTAGTTTCGATGGTTGTGATTAATTTTTAATTCATATTATATGGAACAGATAATTTTTAATGTGTCACTCTATCTTGGAATTTTAGGATTTCTATTGTTTACCGTTTCCTTTCTTTCAGGAATGCGGATAATCAAGATAAAAGCAAAGTACAGAGTGCACAAGCGTGTAGGTATAGTCGGCTTTATGGCAGTTTGTGTACATGCCTTTGTTATGTTGTATTATTATTTTTTCTCCTAAATTCTCATTTTATGAAAACATATATTTTCACTTTAGTTCTAATATTTTCTCTGCCGGTCATTGTTAACGCAGATCCTCCAAAAAAAATCCTGTTGAATTACACAGCAGGAACACATACTCTAAAAATTGAGGCAGTACATCCGGTCAAAAATGTCCAGAAACACTATATAGATTTAATTTCTATTTACGTAAACGGGAAAGAGGTTAAAACCATCAAACCTCAAACTCAATCTGACAAAGAGGCTGAAATTCTGGAAGTGGTTGTCCCGCAAATTGTAAATGGTTGCGAAGTTACTGTTAAGGCACAATGTAACGAGTTCGGCACAAAAAAAGCAACTCAGAAATTCTGATATTGTCCGATTATTTTATTGTAACTCTTAACGCTCCCTGATAACCATATGTAGAAAAAGGGGCATCTTCGTATATAAATACAGGAAACTTCTGTTGTAGGATCTTTATAAGTTCTATTCTCAGAGTGCCTTTGCCAGAACCATGGACAAAATCAATTTTTTTCCCTTTGTTAAACCTGTTTGCCTGTAAAGTGCGTTCAAAGAGATCTATCTGGTATATCAATGAGTCTGCAGGAGCAAAACTGCGGTACCCCTTTGCTATCTTCTCTATGTGAAGGTCTACTGATATGATGTTTGGTTTCACAAGTTACAAGATAACTATTTCTTCCAATAAAATAAGTAAATTTGATCATATGAAAGTATGTATTATTGGAGCAGGGATATCTGGTTTGTCACTGGGGTGTTATCTCCAGATGAAAGGTTTTAAGACAGAAATTTACGAAAAGCACTCATTGCCTGGAGGTTTATGTGCAAGCTGGACAAGGGGGGGATATACATTTGACGGATGCCTTCACTGGGTATTGGGGTCCGACAGCGGAAGTCCTTTTTACAAACTCTGGTCGGAACTGCTCGACATGAAATCAATTGAATTTGTCAATCATGAAGAGAGAATTTCAATAGAATTAGTAGAGAACGTCAATAAATATGGCGACAAGGTATTCAGATTATATACAAATACAGACAGACTGGAAGCATATTTGCTCGACCTTGCTCCAGAAGACAGCAGAATGATATACAAACTGATAAGATTAATCAGGATTATCCAGAAGTTCGAAATGCCTCCTATGATCGAAAATATTTCTAAACTACAGACATTCAGAAAGAAAATGGAGATGATTACTTACTTTCCTTTTCTGATAGAATTTCTGAAATGGAGGCACGTAACAAATTATTCTTTTGCTGCCAGACTGAGGGACCCGTTTCTTAAAGAGGCATTTGAGTTGCTGTTCGACGGTGATGAAGTCAATCTTCTCGTAATGACCATGCCACTCGCTTTCTACGATCAAAAAAGTGCAGGTTATCCTGTTGGAGGGTCAGCAAAGTTTGCAAAAATGATTGCCGATAAATATGAATCGCTGGGAGGGATTATCAACTACAAAAAAGGAGTAAAAAAGATAATAGTAAAGGACAATGTGGCTAAAGGAGTATTGCTTGATGATGACAACTCTGTCTATTCAGACATAACAATATCGGCAGCAGATTGGAACTTTACAGTGTTCGATGCTCTTGCCGGACAGTTTGTAAATAAAAAAATCCTGAAGCTGGCAGCATTAAAAAAGCTAGAAATATATCCGTCTGTCATGCTGATTTCTTTGGGGGTAAGACGTAGCTTTAATGAATTTGCTCATTTTTTCCGTTTTCCCATGAAAAACGAATATCTGTCGCCTGACGGAACTGCCTACAATCAAATTGAGATGCATATTTATAATTATGATAAAACCATTGCTCCTGAAGGGAAAACAATAATCGCCATGAGTTTCTATACCAGAAATGGAGAATTCTGGATAAAACTGAGAGAGGAAGACATAGAGGAATATAATATGTACAAGACATCTTTTGCAAACACAATGATCGATATTCTTGATGAAAAAATAGGGGGTGTCAAGGAGTTTATAGAAGAGATGGATGTTGCAACACCAGCCACCTACAACAGATATACCGGTAACTGGAAGGGGAGTGCACAGGGGTGGTTCCCGGGGAAAAATCTTGTAGCAGCATCACCGGTAGCCATAACTCTCCCCGGATTAAAAAATTTCTTTTATACAAGTCACTGGTCAATTCCCGGAGGAGGTCTACCATCAGCGCTGAAATCGGCACATGACCTGGCTCAAAGAATATGTCTGAAAAATAAAAATTAAATAAACAGTGTACCCGATTTCTGAATATAGTTGTTCTATATATAATAATGGATTCATCTATTAGTAGTAAAGAAATTTTTCTGGCTTTGAAAAACAGATCCGGTTATGCTTTTGAATTTTTATTTAAGAGCAGCTATAAGGATTTGCTATTATTTGCCAATTCTTATGTGATGAACCGACAATTAGCTGAGGACATAGTACAAGATTCCTTTACTTCACTATGGGAAGTGGCCCCTAAACTGGATGATGAAACAAATATCAAGGGATATTTATATACCTGTGTTAAGAATGGATGTAAGAATTATTTTAAACATAACTGTGTAATAGATTCCAACAACTTAAAATTATGTGAAGCAATAATTCACTCAAATACAATTCATTATGAAGACAACACAGAGGTTATCGCCAAGGTCAGGGAGTGTCTGGATAAGTTGTCTCCAAATCAGAAAATCATTCTGGAATATAGGATCTTTGATTTAATGTCCTATAAAGAGATAGCGGAAAAATTAGATATCTCGGAATTAACTGTACATACCCATATAAAAAGGGCTTACAAATTTTTCAGAGAAAATTACCCCTTAGAATTTTTTATCATTTATTTTTTTTCAAATGTACCCGATTTCTAAACATTGTTGTCTTTATATAAAAGGCAATAATTATGGAAATAGACTGGATAAAGATAAATAATCTAATCACAGGCAAGGCAACTGAGCAGGAGAAATCGGAAATAACCCAATGGGCCAGTGCGAGCAAAGCCAGACAAAAATTCTTAAAGAACACTATTGACTTCTATTCCAGAGAAGAGGAGATAGATATTTCCTATAGAGATATTCAAAAAGCATGGGACAATGTGAATCCAAGAGTTGTTCTGAGGAGAAAATTCCTGAAAAGAGCAGCTTCAGTAGCGGCATCACTTGCATTAATCGCATTTACTGTATTATCATATAATACTTACTTTAAAGCGAAAGATACTATACCGCATATAAGTCCGGGAGAAACCAAGGCCAGATTGGTATTGGCCGATGGAAGAGATTTTGGGTTGGATTCAAAAACAAAAAAGCTTCCGCAAAACCTCTCAATAAAACAAGCCATTAACGGGACCAAAGCTAGTTTGGTAATAGATGTAAAAGGCAGGACAAATGACCGTTCTCTTGAATATAACGAGATAATAGTACCAAGGTTCGCAGAATATCAGATTAATCTTGAAGATGGAACAAAGGTCTGGCTGAATTCAGAGACAAAACTAAGGTTCCCATTGGTTTTCGGAGATAAAGAGAGAATTGTATATGTTAGTGGTGAGGCCTACTTCCAGGTCACTCATAATGCAAATAAGCCATTTATAGTAAACATTAACGATAATACAAAGGTCAAAGTACTTGGTACAGAATTCAACATAAGAACATACGAAGAGGGAAATTCTCTGTCTACTCTTATTAGTGGAAGTATAGAGTTTATACATAAAGGTGCAACCAGGATCATAAATCCGGGAGAAAATTGTTCGATAAATAATGCAACAGGTGAAATTGTAGTTTCAGAAGCAGATACAATGAGAGCAGTTGCCTGGAAGAACGGAGAGTTTGTGTTTAGAAATGAAACTCTGGAAAATATTATAAAAGAGTTGTCAAGATGGTACAAGGTAGATGTTTCTTATGAAAATGAGGAGATTAAACAGACCAGATTTTATATATATTTCGACAGGTCCAATGGATTTGAAGAGTTGATATATAAGTTAAATCAAACCGGTAAAATCAAGTACAGATATATAAACAAAAAGATAGTCATATCGTAGAAGTAACTTAAACTTAATATATTATGATAAAAAAACCTAAGAACCACATTTTTATTTTCTTGTGTGTTTTGATGTGCACTTTTTTGAACCCACTTCTTTATGCACAAAATAGTCAACCCTTGGTAAACCTCGATGTCAAGCAGGTGAGCTTCTCTCAGATAGCTGAGATATTAAGGGTTCAGACTAACTACGAATTCATTTTTAATGCAGACGATGTCAAAGAGTTGAAAAATCTGTCGTTCACATTTAAAAACAAAGGGCTGAAAGAGGTTATGGACATAGTCCTGGATACCCCAAGAACAAAAATTACCTATGTTTTGGAGGGAAAGACCATAATAATAAAAAAAGTGGTTGCCTCCTCTCAAAAGAGTACTGTTTCCGGAAAAATTACAGATCAGGATAAGCTTCCGATGGCAGGCGTTACAGTATTTGTAAAAGGGACCAAAAATGGTGCATATTCCGATGAAAACGGAAATTATACACTCTTGGCTCCAGGCATAACAGCAAATTCCATAGTTGTGTTTTCATTCATAGGTTATGAAACCTTGGAAATTCCTTTTTCACAAATAAAGCCTGAACTAACGCTTAATCAGGCAACAACATTTATTGAAAATGCAGTTGTCACAGGTTATTTTGAAAGAGATAAAAGCACATTCACCGGCTCTGCCAAAACTATAAGTGGCGATCAGCTTAGAACAGTATCCACAACAAACCTTTTCAACTCACTGGCAATTCTGGAGCCATCAATTTCAATTACACCAAATAATGAACAGGGTTCAAACCCAAACGCAATTCCTGAGATTATACTCAGGGGAACAACTTCACTAAACACTTCGGGCCAATTAGGAGTAAACTCTCCTTTAATTGTCATAGATGGCGTTGAATCTTCAATAAGAGCCTTATACGACATCAATATATTTGAAATTGAGTCTGTCACTGCATTGAAAGATGCTTCGGCAACAGCACTTTATGGAGAGCAGGCAGCTAATGGTGTAATTTTAGTGGCAAGAAAAAAGTCTGCTCAGAAACAGATAAGAGTTTCGTATAATTTTACAGGCAAAGCAGAGTTTCCGGACCTGACAGATTATGACCTAATGAATGCCTCTGAGAAACTTGAATTTGAAAGGTTGTCGGGGTTGTATGATAATAATACCGGATCTTTATACCTTCAATATATAGATAAACTTGCCAGGGTAAACAGTGGCATAAATACTGACTGGTTGGCTAAGCCATTGAGAAACTCATTTTCTCAACAACATAGTATAAACCTGTCAGGAGAAGGATCAGGCCTTAGTTATCAGGTATCTATGCGCTATGTTGGAAATAACGGAGTTATGAAAGATGACAGCAGAAGCAATATTGGTATTGGATATTTTCTGTCATATAACTATAAGTCCAAATTCATAGCAACATTAAGGACAGACTACTCTCAAAACTCAACTCACAATTCAAAATACGGAATGTTCAAGGATTATGTCAATGCAAATCCATATGATGCTCCTTACGATGTTAATGGAGATCTTTTAACAAGTTTGTCGTATAATCTTGTTAATCCCATTTATGAATCGACATTATCTTCTTTCTCAAAATCAAAGAATAAAGATCTTGTAGCATCATTAAATCTCAGATGGAACATAATCCCGGGGTTATATTTAGTGGGTTTTGGTTCAATGACAAATACCGATTCCAGAGATGATCAATATATCTCACCACTCTCTCAAACATTCTTTGCTGTTACCGATCCGTCACTCAAAGGGAGTTATACAATAAGTTCGGGGGAGAGCAACAAATACCTCCTTAGGGGAACAGCTAATTACAGTAAAAACCTTGATGACAAGGGTTCTATGTTTACTGCAAACCTTGGAGGAGAGATAAGAGAGGATAAAAATATGCCATATTCATTTTCTGCAGTTGGATTTTTTAATGACAAACTGATAGATCCTACATTTGCATCAGCATATCCGACAGGTGGAAAACCGGGCGGACTTAGCTCAGAAAGCGCATCTGCTGCCTTTACCTCATCTGCAAATATAATTTATAGAAACAGATATTTTGCAGATGCATCATACAGATTATCTGGATCTTCTAAGTTTGGAACAAAAAACCGCTATGCACCTTTCTGGAGCATAGGAACAGGATGGAACCTGCATCAGGAGGAGTGGGTGAAGAACATGAAATTCTTTGATGTATTAAGACTTAGGGCAAGTTACGGACATACAGGAAGTATAAATTTTGCATCATATCAGGCAATAACCACCTTCAGATATGCTTCAAACCTGGTCAACAAATACGGACTAGGAGCAAGTCCCATAACAATGGGTAATTCTGACCTTAAGTGGCAAACCACTAAATCTACAAATGTTGGTTTGACATCTACATTTTTCAACAGCAGGTTTGATCTCAATTTCGATTGGTACAACTACAGAACAGTCGATATGATTGTTCCCATTTCCATGCCACCTTCATCAGGCGTAACTCTGGTAAATAACAACGTCGGAGAACAGACAAACACTGGTTTTGAAGTTACATTATCCGGGGTTGTAATAAAGAATAACGACTGGTTACTTAGAGTAAACGCATCAGCCGCTCACAATACGAATAAACTGATAAAGATAGGCAATACTCTTAAGTTTCAGAACGATAATAATGCAGCGGTCTCGGGAGCATCCCCTCTTGAGCTATTCATTGAGGGAGAATCTCCAAGTATGATATACACTGTCCGTTCTGCGGGAATCGATCCTGCTTCGGGAAGGGAAATATATATTACAAAGGAGGGAAATTATACATTTTTGTATAACCCTCAGGACAAGGTAGCGATAGGAGACAAGACTCCAAGTTTAAGGGGGGCTCTCTCATCGTTCCTTACATACAAGGGATTCTCCCTTAATGTAAGCATGCTTTACTCTTGTGGAGGTTATATCTACAATTCAACAAGGGCTCAAAGGATAGAACAGATTAACCCAATGTACAATTCCGACAGAAGAGCATATACAGAGAGATGGAAAAAACCGGGAGATGTAGTTAATTATCTGACTATCATTCCTAATGCAAATGGCACAATAAATAATTACCATACTTCCAGGTTTGTTGAGAAGGAGAATTATTTATCGCTATCATATATATCACTTGGATACGAAGTTGCCGGGAAAATACTTAATAAGATAAAATGTAAAAGATTGAATCTGAGCATATCAATGAATGATATCGCACGCTTCTCCACCATTAAGCAGGAGAGAGGTATTAATTACCCTTTTGCCAGAGGATTTAGTTTTACTATAAGTCCAACATTTTAAACATTAAAATATGAAAAAATTTATAATATTACTTTTAGCATGTTGCTCCCTTTTTGTTTCGTGCGACAAGTTTTTGGATGTAAATCCCAAAGCTGAGGTTATTAATGATGATATGTTCAGCAACAAACAAGGTTGTGAGGATGCTCTGTGGGGACTTTATGGTGAATTGAAAGAGACAACTCTGTATGGTGAATATTTCAATTGGGGCGTATTTGATGCCCTTGCACAGAATTTCAGTGTAAGCAGCCAGTTTCTTCCAAGACATTACCTTACAAAGTACAATTACAACGATTCAAAGTCAATTTTATCTGAAATGTGGACAAACGCCTATGAGGTTGTGGGTCACGCAAACAATGTAATTGAAAATCTGGAGAAGATTGAGCCCTCAAAATACCCCTTGTATAATTTATACCTTGGCGAAGCCTATGGGATAAGATCTATGCTGCTTTTCGATTTAGTAAGGACATTTGCCCCTCATGTAGAGAGAGGCGGAACTCTGCGAGGTATACCATATGTGACAGAATACACATTCAAACACACAGAATTTTCTACAGTGAATAAGGTTTATGAGAACCTTATATCAGATCTGAAAATGGCACAGACCCTTTTAGAGAGTGATAAAGAGAATATCAGTTATCCAAGAGTTCTTGATAACCTTATAAAACTGTCGTTTCTTAAAGGGAGACAGGTACACTTCAACTATTATGCAGTAACAGCACTGTTGGCAAGGGTATATTGGACAAAAGGTGATCTTGTTAAAGCAAGAACAGAGGCACTTAAGATTATTGATTCCAACAAATTCCCTTTAGCAGCCAAGGATGAGATAACAAATCTTATATCCGGCTCATTGTCTACAAAAGAGACAATATGGGGAATCTACTCTAAGGACTATTTCAACACAACACAACTGAGACTGGCATCAGGAGCATCATGGTCAAGTATGAATCCTTTCCAAGCAGCATTAGGTGGGAGTTATCTATTACCATACCAAAACATATACTCTCAATATTTAAATTCTAATTCAGGAGTCGATATGAGGCTTAACTGGTTCAGACCTCTTTTTGATGGGGGTACGACAAACTATTTATTGAAAAATGTAGACTGGCTGATGAAAACATCATCAACCAATACACCAGAGTACAGAGGGCTAATAGAGGGAATTTCAATACTACGTTCGGTCGAGATGTATTATATTGTTACAGAGGCATATCTGGCAGAAAACAACAAGGCAGAAGCAGGCAGGTATTTAAATATGGTTTTGAATTCAAGAGGACTTACATCGCTTGAGAGCAGAGATCCTGTTATTGAACCAAGTATTGAGCTACTTTATAATGAAAGACATAAGGAATTCTTTGGAGAGGGTCTCAGATGGTTTGATATGAAAAAGAGAAACATGGATATTATATCCAATACAGACTATAAAACATTACCGGCGTCTGATCTTATCTACGTACTTCCTATTCCCGTTGAGGAGTTCGATTATAGAAACAATTAAATATTAACAGCTATGGATAAAAGAATCATTTATATACTATTAGCATTTATAATCTCATCCTGTGCCAAGGAGAATTATATAAAATACGATACAACTCAGAAAGATGGAGTATATCTGGACTATACGGCTGCAACCGATTCGGTTTTTTATAACTTTGGCTTCGACAGTATTGAAGAATATACCATATTGGTTAGCTGTAAGGTTATGGGAGTTCCAAAACCATTTGACAGAAAAATTAACATAAAAATGGTCAATAACAAATATGCAAATACCACTTTTATAGCTGCCAAGGATACTTATTATTCTGTTCCTTCGCAGGTGACCATTCCAAAGGACAGTGTAAAGGTTTCAATACCTGTAAAATTAAAAAGGGATATTGAGCTTGAGACTACACGTGCAATAATAACCCTTCAGCTCGAAAAGTCAGATGATTTTGACATAAGAGGTTATTCTGAATACACAGTTACATTTGATGATAAGTTGCCTGCGACTCCTGCATGGTGGACCACATATAATTATGGTGCTTTCACCAAATTAAAGGGACAGCTGTTTTTCAAATATTTCTGGGAAATGGAAAGGGACAACAAGGGCACATACGATATTATAGTTGTCAGATGGGGAAAAAACCTAAACATACTTCCAAATTCTGGTTCGAATAGTCCGATGACCATTTATCGGGTGACCTTTATGAAATATGTTCAACAGAAGATGTGGGAATACTCTCAAGCAAATCCACAACTTAACCTGGGAATATCAAAACCATCATTTTTATAAATATCAGAAATAATGCGTATGAAAAATTTATTATATATAGTAATCACAGGGTTACTCTTCTCTTGTGTAAAAGACCAGTCTTTAATGATTTATCCTGAAACTAACCCGAATTTTTCTCAGATTACAATTACATCTCCAACAGAGAAGCTGAGTGTCGACTTTGGACAGGAGTTTACATTTACACCGATTGTAACACAAGAAATCACCGGCAAACAGCTAAAGTATATCTGGACCGCAAATTCTGTTCAATCCGGTGTCGTTGGAGACATAGTGAAAATTGGAGAGGGAGCCACTTTAAAATATCAATTTCCTAAATATGGAACATATCAGCTTCGTTTAGAGGTGCAAAATGAAGATTACAGTGCATTTAAAACCTGGGAAATTGCCGTGAGGGTTTACGATGCCGGCTATTTTGTAGTAGGGAACGATGATTCAGGAAATTCAAATATTGCATTTGCCAGAACGCTATCTCAAACAGATATTCTTGAAGGGAAGGAACTTACATTTGCAACTAATCTGATAAACAAAGCAAATCCAACATACAACATAAAAAATGTAGTACGAATTGTTAAATCAATAATTACATACGGAAAGACAGATGCATATCTCCATATTTTTACCAAGGAAAAGATATATATTGCTAACCCCAGTACTTTTGAAATTTTCAATGTCGTTGCGTTCTCAGATTTGTTTCCGGGAGAATATATTAAAAAGGTCTCTACATATGATACTTATTTAACGGCTACTTCAATTTTTACTACCAAAGGGAGATTACTTGGATATCAGAAACCGGAATTTCTTTTATACAAATATGATAACTGGGGAGATATGGTGTTTGGTGACGCATTTGTAAACCTGATTTACACTCAGGGAGCAAATGTAAACGGAGGAGAGGCATGCGTAGATTATATAAATTCAAAAATATGGATGTCCGTCAATTATCATAATAGCAATTTGCCCGTAAACAATACTTCAGGTATCAACGCAAGCCAGAATAATTTTGGAGATAATTACAGGACAAATATATTCCAGAATACGAATATTCTGTCGGTATTCAGAATGAACGGTGCAACAAATGGAGGAACACCTTACAATCTTTTTGCACTTGCTCAGGATAAGACCGATCCATTAAAAATTAAGTTTGTTGAGTTCACTACAAGTACATCAACAGGAATCACCATAATAGCAGAAAATAATTATACAGCTTCTTCTCCAATTACATTTAGAAGAGAACTTGAAATGGTACCTAATGCAAGATATAGTTCTGTCTACTATGCAGATGGCAATAAAATATATACATGGTACCCCAAGAATACCGCTCCAAACAACCAGCTTCCGAACAATCCATCCATCACTCTGGGAACAGGTAAGGTTATCACCACTATGTCTGTAAGCTATGATATGAAGGAACTCTACGTAGGTTTTTATGACCAGAACAGCAGCAATACACTAAAAGGAGGGTTCTATATTTATACTTGTTCCGAAATAGGCACAAATCAAAATTTACTGCCAGCCAAAAAATTTGAAAATATTACAACCAGACCGGTACAGATACTATACAAGTCGACAGTCTGGGACAAACCGGTGTCATTCTAATACTTAACAGTTTCGAGAGGGGTGATTTTCACCCCTCTTTCTATCATACAATAGTCATCAATAATATGCAAAGAAAAATAATATTTTGTTTAATTTCAGTTATAACACTGATTAGTACGGGATTTAAAAGTAATAAAATAATAATATCCGGAGATATAAATGTCGAGGGGAATTTTGATGCAACACTTAATGTAACAGGTAGTGATTTCTCATCAAAAGTTATTGCAACAGCAAAGGCCGTAAATGGGAAATTCTCTTTCGAAATTGATCCAGTGAGTGTTCCCACAATGGCTAGTATTGGACTTAATGGTTCTTCTCACAGGATAATTCTTGAAAATGAAGATGTAACTATAAAATACAGTAGGGAAGCAGGATATGAAATTAATGGGGGTTTTTACAATAATCTGATATTTGGGTGGGAAAACTCAGAAGAGGCAAAACAGATCAATTCGCAGATGTATAAACAATCTGCTGGTGTTGATTTTAATGCAATGTCGGCCAAAGATATGGAGAGCTATAAATCCATGTCGGTAAATCTGAGGAACAAACTACAACAAATAAGAAAGAACCATTTGTCATCTCTCTATTCTCACAAGGACCCGTATGTCAGACTTTTTGCCGTCATTGAGTCATATAGCACATCAGATAAAGAAATCGAAATCCTTAACAGTATCAAGGGAGAGCTCCCTGACAATGCAGATTTGCAAAGATTACTTAAAATAAGGGCAGATTCAGATAAACGTTCAGAAATTAAAAAAAAGTTAATAGTTGGAGCCGGCTTCATAGACATAAATGCTGTTACGATATCGGATATTAATGTTAATCTTGCCGATATAATAAAACAGAACAAGTTTACATTACTTGAATTCTGGGCATCGTGGTGCCATCCTTGCAGAGAAGAGATGAAAAAGCTACCCGGGGTTTATGCTGCATATAAAGAGAAGGGATTTGAAATTTTCTCCTTTTCGATAGATTCAAGCAGGGATGCATGGCTAAAGGCCTCTTCTGAGATGGATATTAAATGGATCAATGCATATTCAGATAAAAGCGGGGTAGAACACGTTGCAGAGATTTATGCAATTGAGGCTATTCCTAAAAACTTTTTACTGGACAAAGATGGAAAGATTGTAGCATTGAATATCAGAGCAGATCATCTTAAGATCTTTTTAGATGAGAAGATAAAATAAAGGAATGTGTCACCATCCGGTTTTGATTGTGCCCTGTATAATACCTTGTTTGATGTTGAGAACGGCCTGTTTAATATTGTCTGGGACAAGCTGTTCAAAATCATGATACGGGGCAATATCGACACCCTTGTTCTTAAGATTGTAAACCAGTGTTTGTCCTCCGCGGAAAGTTCCTTCTGTTATTGAGATAATTTCGGAGTAAACCGCCTCATCGAGACGTTTCATGCAGGAGGTGAGAAGGATGTTACCTACATGAGGAAAACTAAGATATTGGTCTGTATCTACACCTATTGCTGTTTTATTTACACTCCTGGCTTTAGACAATGCTCCGTTACCTGTCTCCCCTGCGCAGGCAAAAATCACTTCAGAACCATTATTTATAAGGCTTTCTGCTAATCTTGAACCCTCTTGTGCATCGGCAAAACTTTGAGAATTTGCTCCGGATACAGATACCGATTTCCCGTACTGAAGGTTATAATAATTTACCCCTGAAATAAAACTTGTTGTAAACTGTCGGATAGTAGGTATGTCGGGCCCTGCGACATACCCAACAGAAGGCTTTGCAGGATTCCTGACAGTTGCCCACCAGGCTGCCAGAAAACCACAAGGGAACGATGCCTCGTCAACCTGAAAAACGACAGTAGCCATATTTCCAGGCAGATAGGGAAATGAGTAGTCGAAGAGAAGGAATTTAATTGCAGGATTATCCTTAGCAGCTTTCATAGTTGGCCCGGCGGCATCAAACCCTAGCGTGATTATCACATCCATCCCTTTCTTTACAAAATAGTCAATATTAGCAACAAGTTGTTCATTGGTTGCACTTTCCATTACTTCACATTCCAATCTGTCCACCTTTGAATCTGCCAGCAGCATACCTTCGTAAGCCTGTTGGTTGAATCCTTTGTCATTAAGTAAACCAGTGCCTGTAACCAATCCTATTTTTATCTTTTGTCCTCCCTCTTCCTTTACGCAGGCAGTATTAAAAATAATTAATATACAGAAAGTTACGGTTAAAAGGAACGTCTGGGTTTTCATAATATACAATAGTTATAATCACGAGAAAGTTATAAAATATCTTTCACTAATACAACTTGTTATCTTTGTATAATAATCATAAAATAGATGAATAAACTAAGAGTAATCATAACCGGCGCAACCGGAATGGTTGGCGAAGGTCTCCTGCATGAATGTCTGCAACATGCAGATGTGGAGAAGGTATTGGTAATATCACGCAAACCATGCGGATATTCTAATTCAAAAATTATTGAGATAATCCACAGCAACTTGTCTGACATCTCTTCTCTCAGCGACAGACTGAATGGGTATAACGCCTGTTATTTCTGCCTTGGAACAACATCTTTAGGAAAAAGCGAAGCGGACTATACCATGCAAACGTATAATCTTACACTTGGTTTTGCCACAACACTCGCTAAACTCAACCCCGACATGACCTTCTGTTACATTTCCGGGACAGGTACAGACAGCACAGAAAAAGGAAAAGTTATGTGGGCCCGGGTAAAGGGAAAAACAGAAAATGACCTCATTAAGCTACCATTCAAGAAGGTATATAATTTTAGGCCGGGTCTTATAGAACCGCTTTTGCCATTGAAACCATCACAGACATATTACAAAATGTACAAATTTATGGCATGGCTGTTTCCCCTGATCAGAATTATTGCTCCGCGATATATGGTCACATTAAAAGAGTTGTCGGCAGCAATGATCAACTCTTCATTATACGGTTACTCCAAAAATAATCTGGAGATAAAGGACATAAAGATATTGGCAGTAAAATAGTCAGCGACAACCCTACTGCCAATTAGTCTCCTTCGTTACTTAACAGGTACCTGAACCTCAGTCAGCCACTCCTCTTCTGACTCTTTGTTCCAGATTCCGTCGATATAGCAAAACCTTGGAAGGTCGGCTATTGTAAATCCATTTTTCTCTAGGTATTCATACAACTGAGCAAATGTTTGCGGAAATGTTTCATAAGCTCCATAGTGATTTGTGCAGATAGCTTTTTTTACTTCCGGAACCTCCTTAAATTGTATAAGATCTGAATCTTCCCGTTTTTCTACAACGGCCTCGCAATACTCAAGATCAATATTTGTGTCGCTGTACTCCTTATTATGGTCAATTGTATAGGCATATTCCGGTTTGGCGCAAATACACCCAAGCCTCGCCATCTCCGGCCCAATGATGTTTGGGCATAGATTGAACAACTCCTGATATCCCGATACTACTCTTCTGTGGCTGGCAACTATAACAGCCGGCAATGATTTGATAATAATTTTTTCCATGATTCTCTTTTTGTGAAGAGTACTTTCCAGCCGCGACAGTTCGGTCTGTCTCCATTGAAGATGCAGGATTTCTTGTTTACAATGTTCAATTTTAGATTTTATTTGTCCAATTTCAGGCATTTGATTTTCTTCGTCAAAAACCTCCCGAATTTCCTCAAGAGTAAACCCCAGTTTTTTTAAAAAAATGATTTGATTCATTTTAGTAATTTGATCCACTCTGTAATATCTGTATCCGGTCCACTGGTCAATCTCATCGGGCACAAGAAGTCCTATTTCCTCGTAATGGCGTAACGTTTTAACCGTAACCATGTTTAGCTTGGAAAACTCTCCGATTTTAAATTTGATTTTGTGTTCTTTCATAAACTTTGCGCATTGTTTACAGATGCAAATATATACTATGACCTAAGGTACGAGAAAAATAAATATTTATTTATTAGTTTTGTATAATAGTAAAAGGTTTTACTAATATTTTCAAATATCTAAATATTATGAAATTAGAGAGAAAAATAGAGAGAATTGACCAGCTTTATAAGTCAAATAAAAATAATATAAGTGGACCTGCCGACTTTAAAGCTATCCTCGAAAAGTTTTCATTCTCCAAGGATGAACTAACTGACCATCTTTTATATCCGGAAGACCTTCCGTATGGTAGAAAATGTATATACCGTTCAGAAAATTTTGAGGTGATTGTAATGAACTGGAAACCACGAAGAGAAAGTAATATTCATGACCATGGAGACTCGTTTGGGTGTGTTTATTCTATATCGGGAAATGCTAAAAATGTCCTTTTCAATGAAAATGTAGAGAATATCGGTAGTGTTCCGTTGATAAACCAAACTATTGCTGAAGTTCCAAAAGGAATATTTCACAAGATTGAAAACGATAGTGATGACTTTTCTGTATCACTTCATTTTTATTCACCACCAATGTCAGGAATGAAAGTCATTGACCCAAGTGACAAGATTAAAAACTATATTTTGCCTTAAATATTAACATATTATAATCCTTAAGATTGGCAAACATGTTATCTCCTTTGCCGCCGAATATTGCAGCTGACAGTGTGATTTCGACATCATCGGTTGCATTGTATGAAAGCTGCGGGATATATGCAATTGCATAATTATCCTTAATTTTACCCCAGTCAGTAACAATAAATGCTCCCCCTAGAGGAGCAACTTTAAGATTGTCGTTAAAAAACTTCTTTTCATATCGCATAAAGAGATAATCATTCAGGTTTTTACCGCCTCTTTCATGAATGAACCCATGTAGATACTGAATGTTCAGGTAGGAGCCGTCACTAAAATTATAATCTCCGCCAATTATAAATTTTATATATGGCTTACTCTTGTGCAGCAAAATTGAATCTTGAATAACCGGGAAAGACGACATCGGATACAACGCCGACAAATCATTTGTCATTATCATGTCTTTTGCAGGAATGTGCATGGCAGCCTCTGCCCAAAATCCGATACCACCTATACTTGTTGCAAGATCTGCTCCTATGATATGAGATCTTGCATAAGAGAGCTGAGAATTGATCTTAATACCTCCCATCATATCAACAGGGACGAATGTATTTCTTGAAGCGAAAGGCAGACCGTCGCGACCCCAGATATAACTAAACGAAAAATCAACTCCCTTAACCATCCCCTTAAACTTTAAACCTACGGAGGAGCTTTCCCCTAAGTTATATTTCGGCATCATCAAGGTATCTGAGAATCCTTTTAACGTCATTCCCTGCTCTAATTTCATTCCGGGATTTAAGACATTTGAAAAGATCCCCACAGGCATATTGGCCGGTTGAAAGAATGGTATAAAAATACCCTGCAATGAAAAATCGGAGTTAAAATAGTAATTCAGGGTTATTGCGTCTGATCCGCGACGACGGCCAAAATCAAGAATATCTTCCATATCCGGAGGATTAAGATTGTCGGTAGGGTTAAGCTTGTCTGCTGTTCCCCAGACAACTCTTTGACGGCCAATGGTGACATCCAGATTCTTTAAAAGAAAACCGTACAGTTCTACATAGGCCTCCCTTATTTCAAGATTGTAGGGGTCAATTATTCCCTTGTTATACAAATCACTTGACGATGTTATTTTTGGCAAACCAATGTTTCGCAACCAAAACTCACCATAAAACTTAGATTTGCCAGCTGTTTTTTTGCTGAGTTTCAAGGTGAGCCTGTTCTCGTTCCATGCCCAATAATTTTTATCCTTGAGCAAGAATCGTTCATCGGTTAATAGTTCACCTGAGAATTTCAACCTGCTCTCCTCCTGAACCTGTTGCCCAACAATGGAATCTTGTGCTTTAACAATTCCCGGAAGGAGCACAAGCTGAATAGCCGACAGAAGCAAATATATTCGTTTCATATGCTATATCTATAAAAATTATTGTTTTAACTTTCTAACCGTAAAATCATCATCTGTAAGGCCAGTATCATATTTAACATCAGACATCTGCATTTTGGATTTGTGGTTCTTCTTTAAATCGGTCATCTCAACTTCCATTGCGTTCCAGTAATTACCAACCTTCCTGAATGAATATTTTGCCTCTTTTATTTTGGTGTTACCCTTGTCATAATATTCCATTGATTCAGGATAATAATGAGTGGAATTGACCGACATAACTATTTTTGAATATTCTGATTGTCCTTTTGCAGTTAGCTCCAGAATAAAGACATTGCCCTCGGTTTTTATCGACTTCGGAGAGTATTTACTTGAATATGAAGTTGATTCCATATCGTCATATGAAAAGTCGGTGCCGGCAAAATTCTGATTTTTTGCACTGGTAGCAATCCTTCTCTCTTTACCAAATGCAGGCAGATACAAATACATAACATCACCGGGCAAAGACAAAATAGCGATGCCTGCTTGTGAGGCAGGTGAAGTAAAGCGGAACATACGTTTGTCACTCCCTTTTTGCATTAGAGTTGCTTCGCGTACCTCTTGTTTTCCTGTTTTATCAATCAGGATAATTTTATTACTGGCTGTTATGTCCTTAGGAGAAAACATCATATCATCCATTTTTTTCAAAATGGTTGTTGCATCTTGTGCAGTTACATTAATCCCGGAGAAGAGGGAAAATGCAATTATGAAAATCGATAGTTTTAAATTTTTCATTTTTTCTTTTTATTTACAAGTATTAATACAGCGGGAAGCAGTGTTAGTGCACCCAGACCGGAACCAAACATACTCAGAACAACCAGTAAACTGAAATTCTGAAGAACCGTTAATTGTGAGAATAGCAGAACCATAAAACCGACAGATACAGATAATACATTAATAATAATGGCATTGCCGCTAATCAGAATAGTATTCTCAAGTGCCAGATAAATATCACTCTTCTCTTCAAGAGCATGATTAAAATGAGTAATGACATGGATAGAGTAGTCTATGCCTATTCCAAGTGCAATACTGCCAACGAGAACAGTTGCAATATCGAGCGAAATTCCGGCAAAGCCCATAAATCCAAACAAGAATGTAATTGTCGCAATTATTGGGATTACTGCATAAATGCCTTTGGTAAAAGACCGTAGCATTAATCCTACAATTATAATAACCAGACCTATTGCTAACAGCAGACTGGTAAACTGACTGAGAAGCAAGTTATAGTTTAATCTATTATATATAGAGGGTAATCCGGTTACCTCTATTTTGCAATCATCAGTTGAGTTCTCTTTCACATATTTGTCCATATATATTTCAAACTCATCCATAGACTTGCTGTCTATGGAAGCAAATTTTGATTGAATTATCCCTTCATCGAGTTTATCAGTAACAAGTTGAGGCATTATCTCCTGTCCGTCCAGCAAAAACCACAATTGTTCAATTTTCTCTTTTTCGTCAGGAATTTTCTTTCCTTCGCCCATTGCATCATTCATCTCTTCAATAAGATCTGCAACTGACTGAGTTAATGAAATATCAGGGAATTGCTTCATGTAACTCTCTGTCTTAAGCATTTTTTTAAGAACATCGGGACTTTGCATATCTCCTTTAAAGGATATGAAAACAGGCAATGAACCCCCAAACTTGTCCTGCATTATACCTTCTGAGACTCTGGTAGGATTGTCTTTTTTGAAATATTCGGTTAAATTGACACTCGTCTTGATAAAAAACGAACCCCCGATACTTATCAGTATTAAAACCGACCAAAATGCGATAGTGTATTTGGGATGCTTCAGGGCTAGAGGAACAAGCGGTTTTAGCAGATAATCAGAAAGTATGAATTTGCTGACAGGTTTCTTGTTGCCTGAAAAACCTTTATTGCCGGTAGGAAATACAGAAATTGCCGCTGGAACGAATGTTATAGACAATATAAATGAGAATGCTACACCTATGGCTGTAAACATACCAAAATCGCGAATCAGAGTGAGATATGAGCCATATATAAAGGAGACAAAACCAATAGCTGTTGTTATTGCTGCAAGGAAGACTGGGAGTGCTATATAAGCCAGTGCTTTTATTAAAGCATCCTTTCTATTGCTATCGAATGTCTGATTGATTCGGTTTACAACATGTATCGTATATGCACTGCCAACAGCAAGCAAGATAATTGGAATGTCGCTTGATATCATACTTAGCTTAAAACCAGTCAAAACCATTAATCCCAGGGTCCAGATTACTGCAATGCCTGCTACAACCAATGGCAAAATAACACCTCTTGCTGAGCGAAAACTAAATAGCAGCACGAGGGCAATTAAAAAAAATGCTATTGGTATCAGCCAAGCCATATCTACAATGATAAGATCGGACAGATCGTTCATAAGCATTGGCAATCCTCCGAAATACAGTTTCTCAGGAAGACCGAGAGCTGTAATCTTATTCTTTACATCTCTTGCTACCGATTGTTTGTCGGCATCGGGTAAAACCGTAAACATTATGAGGGTTGCGGTGCCATCTTCAGAAACGATGGAGCCCTTGTACATATCTTTTGAATATATGTATGCTTTTAAGCTGTCCAATTCGAGTCTTGTGTCGGGCAGGTCATATTCATCAAAGAGTTTTCCTATCTCAATTCCACTCTCAGAATGTTTGATTTCAATAATGTTTGCCAGACTGGTTACAGTTGACACTCCGTTTGTAATTTTAAGACTATCGGTTACTTGCATTACATGCTTTAACACCTCTGTCTTAAAAATGTCATCTGTTTCCAGAACAATCATGCCTATATCATTTCCTCCAAATTGAACTCCTATCCTCTTATATAATGAGGCAGCCGGATCGTTATCGGGCAGAGAATTCATTATATCGGAGTCTATCTTAAGGTCCTTTATCTGATATCCCAGGAATAGCGTTAATGCCGACACGGATATGATTATAAGCCATTTTAACTTTATTATCAATTCTGCAGTTTTTTTCATATTTCGCATTATTTGACGTAAAGGTATTGATAATAATTGACTAAATACGTTTCAAAGTCAAATATTGGCAAAAAAAATTATTTGGTAGTCTTTTGATTTCTTAAACTATTGAACATAACAGAAGCAAGTTCTTCAATAGTGCTTTCATATTCATCATATTTGTCTTGAAGAAACAAAGGGATTTCCAGACTGGTTATTATAATCATGTAAATATTCACACTTGATTCAATATCCTTAATATCGAAATATCCTTCATCTTTCCCTTTATTTAAAAGGTAGTTGATTTGGTTCCGTTCAAACTCTGCAAAATCATCTCTGACATCTTTTACAAAGTGGTATTTTTCAAAGAAATCTGCTTTAAGGGTCTCGTGGTAGTTAACAGCCTTATGTAAGAAAAAAAATCGAGTAAGAGTATACTCTTTAAGTATCATTATAGAGTCGGTATCCTTTGATACAATTTTGGTCAACTCGGTCTTTACTGTATTAAGCTCTTGTTTGAGCACCGCTTCAAAAAGCTCTTCCTTGCTTTTGAAATAGTAATAAAGAACCCCCTTTGCCTTGTGGATATGTTTGGCAACCTCTTCCATAGTGGTTTTATGGAAACCATATTTAGAAAAGTACTTTGTTGCCGACTCTATGATTAAATTCTTTACATCCTTTTCTGACATACCCGGGCTCTTAAATATCAGTCAAATTTATAGTATTTTTAACGATATTCCGGATATTTATTTTGGATTTTTCTTTGCCTTGATTATTAAGGCACTGCTGGATACGCTTATGAAATTTCCAGCAGGTCATCTGGTTTATGTCCAGACACTCCGAATATTTGTATGATGAGAGGTTTTTTCCTTGAATACAGGTATTAAATGCTATATAAAAAGCTTTCTCTATCGGAAACTTTATATTGTGGAAAATTGTATGAGAAGTGGCAGATTCTTCCTTCTTACAGCGAGTGCATCGTCGTGAAGATGGAGACTTGCCTTTGCAGAAATTAGTGTGTCCACAGTTTCGGCATACAAATCCCTCTTCCCATTTGATATCCGATATGAATTTAAGGATCTTCTCTTTGTCGTTGAGAAGTTCCTCGAAATACGCTGGCTTTATGTCCTCTTTAAATAACATGATTTCAGTTATTTTTTTAATAATTGTGCAAAGATATAAATAATTATTGGTGATATTAATATAATTTAAAGGTGATACTATTGTAATTTAAAATTTGATTCATATCTTTGCAGCAGAATTGAAAACCATAAAAAAAGAAGATGGAGAAAATTATAATAATAGGAGGGGTGGCTGCGGGAGCAACAGCTGCAGCAAAAGTCAGACGTATTTCATCAACAGCCAGGATCACACTGCTTGAGGCGGGGCCCGATATCTCCTTTGCAAATTGCGGATTACCTTATTTCATAGGAGGAGATATAAAAAACAGGTCACAACTTATCCTGCAAAGTCCGGAAAGTTTCAAGGCTCAATATGGGGTTGATGTGCACACACATACAATTGTCACCTCAATAGATAAGGCAGGTTGTGTTATAAAGGCAATTGACACCAGAAACGGAGAGCAGAAGGAGTTTGAATATACCAAATTAATACTTGCACAAGGCGGTCGCCCCATAACACCTACGTTACCCGGTGCAGATCTTATGCATGTATTCTCCCTTTGGACGCTGGAAGATATGGATAAGATCACGAGACATCTGGAAGAGAGCAAACCAAAGAATGCAGTTGTGATTGGAGGAGGATTTATAGGATTAGAGATGGTTGAAGCTCTGGTTAAGAGGGGTCTAAAAGTAAATGTGGTTGAGATGATGCCTCATGTTATGTCCATTATGGATGCAGAGACAGCAGGATTCATAGAGAATGAGATGCTCTCTTATGGAATAGGAATACATACAGGAACCAATGTTGCAGAGATATTGCCTAATAGTGTAAAACTGGGAAACGGCAAAGTGATTGATGCTGATATGGTGCTGCTTTCAATAGGTGTCCGCCCTACAATTCAGCTTGCAAAGGATGCCGGCCTTGCTATGGGTGATTCAGGTGGATTACTTGTTGATTTACAATTGAGGACAAGCGACCCTAATATCTATGCCGCCGGAGATATGTTGGAAATTGAGCATCGGGTAAATGGGAAGAAAGTCAGGATCCCGCTTGCGGGCCCTGCAAACCGTCAGGGTAGAATAGCGGCTGAGAACGTACTTGGAGGGTCTCACAGCTATAAAGGTGCCTTGGGAACCTCAGTTGTCAGAGTATTCGAGGCAGTTGCCGGAATAACCGGATTATCTCTAAAACAAGCCAGAGATGCCGGATATGATGCTGAATCTGTTGTTGTCCATAAGGAACACCACACTTCATATTACCCGGGAGCATCTTCTGTTACTGTTTCTCTGGTTTATGACCGAATGACAGGGATAATACTAGGAGGGCAAACTGCCGGATACAAAGGTGCAGATAAGAGACTTGACGTTATTGCCACCGCTGTTGCGTCAAAACTGACAATCCACGACTTGGCAGATATTGATTATGCATACTCGCCTCCAATAGGCACCCCAAATGATGCTGTGAATATGGCTGCATATACTGCCGAGAACAGGTTGTCGGGATTCAGCCCGTCTATAACAGTAGCAGAACTCGATTCATATTCAAAGAACCGGAAACCCGTATTCATAGATGTGCGCGATGTATTTGCATTTGAAAAGAGTCACATTCTGGGAGCAATAAACATCCCTCTTGAAGTGCTTGTTTTACAAAAGAACTCTATCCCTGCCGACCGTTCTATAATTGTTTATGACGAAACAGGAAAGAAGGGCCATCAGGCACTTCGGACTCTCCTCAGCGAGGGCTTCACAGATATTGTCAATATCTCAGGTGGACATACATCCCTTCAGAGACATGCACGTGCTGTAGGCTTCGATTCCATAATGATGGGCTTGCTTCCTGTTGTTGAGAAATCAATAGATGAAATGGTTGATAAGGAAGATGCTAGTGAAAAAGAAAAACCAGAGGTAATTGCAAATAAAAAGGTTCAGGAGAATGTGCCGGTAAAACCTGTAGAAGATGTAACCCCTTTGGTGGTAGATGTGCGAACAAGAGGTGAGTTTGCTTCTGGAGCATTTCCAGGTTCCATCAATATTCCACTGGACGATTTACAGAAAAATCTGAATAAACTAGGCAGCAGATCCAGAGAGATCACACTCTATTGTGCCTCCGGGGCCCGTTCGGCATATGGACAACGTATGTTGATTAAGCTTGGCTTTACAAATGTGAAAAACGGTGGCGGAATTATGCAAATGATGATGGGGAGACGATAATGCAAACAACATATATAATAGTAAGTATTGGAATAGTATTTTTTATAATTCTGGTTTATTACGCAAAGGCAAAAATGAAAAATATACCTTTGGTTGCAGATAACGAGAAGATAATAACACTTACAGATAAAAATTTTGAACACCAGACAAAGAACAAAATTGTTCTTGTAGATTTCTGGGCAAGCTGGTGTGCGCCATGCAGGATGATGGCACCTGTTCTGAACGAGGTTGCTGAGACTTTAACAGGCAACACGCATATTGGAAAGGTTGATATTGAAGAATACCAGAATCTTGCTGCCAAATTTAAGGTACGTAGTATTCCTACACTAATTCTGTTTAAAAACGGAGTTGAGGTAAATCGATTTGTCGGAATAAAAAGTAAAGAGTTTTTAATCAAGCAATTCAAGGCTTCATAACAGCCTCCCAGACCGCTTTGCGTAATGTCCCTTTATAGTCGTCGCCATCATACTGCCAGTACATGAATCCTTTCATCCCCAGGCCAATGGCCCACTTTCCTTTAATGTCTATGCTTCTTGGATTGTCATATCCGCAGAAGAAGACTCCGCTCTTGGTAACGTATGGTGTGCTGGAAATGGCATCCCAGTTGTCAATTTTGTAAACTTTGGGGTCAAGTGTAAGAATCGTCTTATAATTAAGCGATGTGGGGCTCTCTGAGAAAGAGTGCTGACCATAGAATGGTATTCCTAAAACAAGCTTGTTGTATGCTACACCGGCGGCTCTGTAAGCATTTGCTGTTCTCACACAGTCCCAGTAAGCTCTTGAATCGCTCAGCGCAGAGTGGTGCTTTGGTGCGGAATCGAAGTTATAAGTCATTAGGTTGACAAAATCTACGTATGGGTCAACGGCGGCTACATCGATATATCTGTAACCACCTGTAATTGTCGTCTTATCTTTTACATACCCGGCATAGGTGAGAAGATATTGGTTCCCAAGTGTTTCCCTGAGCTGCTTCATAAGCAATGTATAGTTCTGTGTGTCAACAGCCGGGTCACAAGCGGCACCACTCCACGACAGGCCGGGGAATTCCCAGTCGATATCAACGCCGTCTATCTCCCATTTCTCGAGGAAAAGCTTACAGTCCGATGCGAATGCCCTGCGGTATTCATCAGATTTTGCAAGTGCAGAAAACCCTCCCCCTTGTGAGTTGTCAGAATTGTCAACTAAATGGGTGAATGAGATTAGGATTTTCAGTTGTGGATTCTGCTTCTTGAGATTCACAATCTGCCGGAAACGATCTTCCTTTCCCTGTAATTTGAATCCTTGGTATACTCCGTCCTTTACATAGAGTTCTGCGAATGCATAGTTAATATGAGTGATTAGTGTCGGGTCAGGAGAGAGTGTTCCCCAATAAGTCACATATGCTACCGAAACCCTGCCTTGAATACGGGCAGCCGGTACATATGGTTCGGGTTTTATCTCAGGAATGTTATCTTTCTGACAGGCTGTAAACAAAACCAGTGCAAAAAGCACAGGCAGAAGTATTTTTCGCATAAATTCAGGTATGATTTGCAGAATAAAAGTCCAAAGGTATAAATAATTAGCTTTTCTCAAAGCCACATGTAATATCTTCAAATAGTTGCCCGTCATGGATTTTATATAGTCGCTGATTGGTGGTTTTGCAGCTTAGCCCTCCATATTGCTCAATATATGGTCCCAGTTTTATGTATGTGAATGGTTCTGAGGTAAATCCTATTGGCAATTCTGCTCTTCCGGAGTACCATCCAACCTTAATGTCGCTGTTCTTATAAAGTATATATTCAGCTAATTTCACAACTTCAAGGGGGGCCGCATCACCCCCCATAAAGCATACACAGGTAATAGCTTTTCCATACTTCGACAACAAATCTGCAAGCAAATCCTTAGTCATTACCTCACCGATATCTTCGATTAAATGAGGACTATGACACCCCTTGCACCTATTCGGACAATTGGAAAAATTTATAGCAAGAGTAACCTCGTCGGGAATTTCCTGAAAAACTATGTCGTAATTATAGTATTTAAGCATAGTAACGATTTGCTGCCTCTTTTTGTCGGGGAGCAGAGAAATTGCTTACACGCTTCAGATACCCTATAATACGAGTAAGGTAGTCTAAATCTGTTCCCTCACATTTTGGACACACTTTAAGGTTCCGCTTATCTATATGCCCGCAACTATTGCAGACTGTATTGGGTATGTTGAATGTAAAATAATTGCACCCTTCGGTTGCTGCTACCTTAAGAAGATGACGGTACTGTTTCTGAGTAAGATGTTCATTCAGATTAACATGCAGTGCCGAGCCTCCGGTAAGATGCTCTATATACCGGCTTCCATGGAGCCGGAATTTGTCAATTATATTTATTGACTCATCTTCAACTATATAGAAGTAACTGTTATAGCAATCGCGAAAAACATCATATCCATCCTCTTTGTCCCATTTTGCATGTTTCACTCCAACATTTTCTGCTGGTATCATTTCGCAGTTGAACAGAACATCTTTGCTCTTGTATCTCTTATTGTAACTCTCTATCAGACCTAGTATCGACCGGACGAAAGCAGCATACTCCGGAGAGTCTTTAATCTCTATGCCCATATATTCTGCTGCCTCTACCAAGCCATTCACACCTATGGTCAGGTACTGACGGCTCATATTGATATATCCGGCATCGAACAACGGAAGCATACCTTTATTGCACAACTCTTTCAAATTGGCGTTATAGGCTAACTGAACCTTATGAACCAGATCTGTGATCTCTTCCAGATGTTCCAGATACGGAATCCCCTTTTTTACGGCATACTGCAGGCAACGGTTTAGATTTATTGTCAATACGCTCTTAGAACCTGTAGATACGCCTCCTGCACCCAGTGTATAACTGAAGCCGTTGTCCTGAATCTCATTGCGTAACCTGCAGCAACTACTTAGTGAGTCGGCATTGTCGCTCATATATGTGAAAAAAGAGTGTCCGTCGGCATACATCTCTGCAGTAAAATCGCCATACTCAATATCTCGTGTATCGTTGTCCTTTGTAAGCAGGGCCATTGTCTCAACAGGGAAGGTGAGGACAGCTTTAGTACGTTCCTTATTAAACCACCGCATAAAACGCTTTTGCAGCCAGCTTAGCGAATCCCAGTCCGGTTTTGTGCCATCGGGAAAGGTAAATTCGCCAAACAGACTATCAAAATAGTACCTGTCATAATATGAGATGTTCCAAAAAACGGCCTGAAAGTTTCGTGCACCTGTGGGTTGGTTAATAGAGTAAACAACCTGCTCGAAGCAGTCCGATATAATCTTATCTATGCTTCTCTGCTTCTTGGACAAATCTACAATGTCATTTGGGTGAAGGTAATAATCCCTGCCATACTCAAGACCAATGAAGTAATTCATATACATCAGGAATTCAGGAGTTGCACATGCACCGCTCAGCATACTTGATACTATAAATACCATGTTTACAAAACCACCGCAGAATGACTTCAGATTTGTCGGAGGCCTGGAGTTGCCCCCAACCGACAATGTGCCATTTAAAAGCCATGGATACATTGTTATGCTGGCACAGTAATTTGCGAGACTGGTCTCGTCATTTTTATAGATAAAGTGATTTTGCAGTAAATTCAGATACTTGTCAGAGACCTCCTTGCCATACATCTCCTTTATCCTGTCGGTTAATAGCCTACGATTCAGTCTGATAAAGCCTGCTTTAGGTATTTCTCCTATGAGCGTTGCGATATTCTTCTTTTCGACATTAGCATTTGAATCATATTTGCTGCCGGTCGCCGGATTTTCTGCATCGCAATAATTAATCAGGAATTGAAGCCTGTCTCTTGTCTCGCGATCTTCGAAATGACGTTGTCGATATAACATATATGATTTTGCAACTGAAAAATATCGCTCTGCCATCAACGAAGTCTCCACTTGATTTTGAATCTCTTCTACACTCATGCCATCAGAAATATTGACGCGGCTCAATATATTGATTATTACCTCTTCGGTCGCATAACTACCTACTGCAAGAAAAGCCTTGCGAATGGCATTCTTGATTTTGTCTATAGAAAAAGGCTCGCCCTTTCCATCTCTTTTAACAATTGACATTTCTGCACTACTCATACCTTTACCTTTTTATTTAAAACATATGTAACGGATGAAACAGAATAGAAATGTCCTTTAACTATCAAGGGTTGTATTTCGATATCTGTTGCTTTTTCACCCGAAAGCCACAAAATATAAATGTATAAGGCAGGTCTTCTGACTTGTTCCGTGTAACACGCCTTCCCAACTATTTATAAGTCAGTGGCAAAGATTGTGCGACATTTAAAGAAACTTACAGCTACGAGGATAGTCCCGGATTCTCACCGGGTTCCCTTTTCCTAATACGAAACAAAGGTAACTCATCTTTGCCTGAAGAGATAGTTTAGAATAGTTATTTATCAACTAAATATCAACACAATTTGTGGTTGTATAAATAATTAGTCTTAACTTTAAGATGTCTAACAAATTAGTGTGGAAGACAATATATATATATATGAAAACATTACCTATATCACGACAATTATCTGGTTTAATCATTTTTTTTGCATTGTTCACATCTTGTAGCAACGAATCTGAGAACCGTTTTAGGTTAAAAGGAACCTTAGAGGGTATAACAGATGGTAATATCATTCTCTCTTCTGCTGACAACAGAAAACTACCTGCAGATACTTTCAAAATTGAAAAAGGCAAATTTGTTGTTGTCGGAAACATCCCCAAACCATCTAGGTACTATCTGCAGGTTGAGAAGAGAACCCGAGTGGAGTTTTATGCTGAAAATGCCAGAATGACACTTAAGGGACATGTCGACTCTATGGGGAGGTCCGTTATAAAAGGGGGAGAGACTCAGACTCTTTATTCTGAATTCAGGAGGAGAGAAAAAGAGCTGGCCATAAAACATAAAGTGGATGACCTGAGAAAGGAGTTGTACATGAAAACCGCAGAACGCGATATAGAGATCACCAGATTATTAGGTAAATACGACGATGATGTATATCAACTTCAGATCGATATTATCAAGGAGAATCCAAAAGCATATTATTCAGTAAAATTGGTCCAAGAGTTGTCCAGAGAAAAAAACGCAGTGGAGATTGAAAGATATCTTAATCTGCTAGATAAGAAGTTCGCCGACTATTCAGAGGTTGTGCGTCTGCGTGAATATCTTAAGCAGCTTAAGCCAATAGAAGCAAGGGTAGACTCCTTATTATCTGGTGCACACAACCTATCATACAAGGTAGATGAAAGTTTTGTTTGTAAGGAGCACAACAATATTGTGTATCTGTCTGTACTGTCAAATGGTAATGTTTGTGCGCTAAAAAAAGATGGAAGGGTGCTTATTATAGATTCCTGCGGAAAAATGGTAAAAGAGTTCAATTCGAAAATAAATAAACCGACAGCCATCGCTGTTGACAAATCAGATAACATTTATGTGCTTGGATCAATTTATGGGAAAAAGAGAGTTGAATCAAGGGGAAGGAATAAAGAGATTGAAGTGCCGACAGGAGTAAGCTGTGTTGTTTTCAACACAAAAGGTTCAAAAATCCGCGATCTTAAACTGGAGATTATAGCGAGTGCAACAGGAGCAAAGGTTTTTGAGAATAATCTAATTGTTGCTGATTCTAAAAAATGGTTGATAGTTGTTTTTGATGCTGAAACCGGAATAAAAAAATCGGCAATAGAAAATCTTTATACATGCTGCGGCATATTGGATTTCTGCGTTCGTAAGGAGAATGAAATACTGGTTGCAAACCTGGCATCTTTCAGGGTGGACGGATTCGACTATTCCGGTAAGCGGCTCTACTCCTTCGGCCAACGGGGGAACACTATCAATGACTTTCATGGTTGCTGCAATCCTGTAAGTGTTGCATTCTTATCGAACGGTGGTATTGTAACTGTCGAAAAAGACCCCTCACGTATAAAAATTTACAGCAGTGAGGGAGCAAAGGCAGTTGAAGGTATTGATGAATTAGTCAAAGGATGTGCCTATATACCAATAGTAACAGACAAGCGGGATAACGTCTATCTTGCCTCTTATGCCGGAGGACTTATCAAATGTGTTCCGTCAAAAAGGGGGGCACAATTCTAAAACTGGATACACCGGTTCGCTGAACCCATACTTCCTGTAGAGTTTCTCCCCGTCCTTTGTGGTGTGCAGAGAAATTTTACTGATACCCCGTTTATGGGCCTCGTCTATAAGTTGTTTAAGTATAATAGCAGAAATACCTTGCCTTCTGGCTTGAGGTATCGTATACATATTCAGAATATCTCCTTCCAGGTATAACGATTGATTGAAATCGCCGGGAATTTTCTTTATTACCATGGCGCCAAAGCTGAGAATTTCGCCTTGAAAAACGGCCATGTATGCAAAAAATCGCTTTTCTGCCAGGGCCTCTTTAAAATATAAGCTAAGATCTTCGCTAAGTTTTTTCTGATACTCTGCCGATTGTTCCCCCTGCAATTCAGTGAGGTATGCCATCCTGTATCTAGTCAGAAGTTCTACCTCTTCAGGTCCTATTTCCTTTATCTCGAGAGCTGTTAAATCAATTTTCATAGAGTTGTTTTAGATTTCCCGCATATAAAGGTATAATTTTTTCCGATTATCTCGGATTGCCGCCTGCAGGTCTCATTCTTCTCTGATTTTCCGGATCGGCTTCAAATTTTGTTCTGTAGGTTTTGTATGTCTCGGCACCAAGAACGCCTTCGATTTTCTTTTGCAGATCTACGCGAAGCTTAGTGAATTTCTCTCTGTCATCCCTTGCAGATGTGCCCTCTTTCAGGAAATCGTCAAAAACTTTATGAAGTTTAATGCTATCTTCTTTTGTAATAGGCACATATTTAACTATTTCTGCAATTCTTTCTTTAGCAAATGTTGCAGGATCCATTTGACGTCTTTGAGCGGGTTGTAGCTGGGCATAAACACCAGTTGCAAACAGTGCAAGAGTGATGATAAAAACTAATTTTTTCATGATTTTATTATTTATGAATTTACCATTTGACAACAATTAGTTTAAATGGTTTAACACTCATAAAAACTTAGACATAAAAATCATACAGTTAAAAATAATTTAAACTATTAAAAATAGTTTGCAAACTAAAAAAAATAGTTTAAATTTGTTTCGAAATTATAAAATAGTACCAGTATTATGGATAAGCTAACTGCTAAGGAAGATGAAATAATGACCTTTTTTTGGGAAAAAGGGGCAATGCATGTGAAGGAACTGATAGAACTCTACCCCGATCCTAAACCGCATTTCAACACAATCTCAACAATGGTTAGGGCACTCGAGGCAAAAGGATTTCTCGCTCACAATAAATTCGGCTATACATACCAATATTATCCGATTGTCACTCCTGGAGAGTTCGGAGAGGGGAAACTAAGTGGTGTTATAGACAAGTATTTTGAGAATTCTTATCTCGATGTAGTATCGGCCTTTGTAAAGAAAGACAAGATTCAACTGGAAGAGTTAAAAATGTTGGTGGAAGAGATTGAAAAAGCTAACAATAGTAAGAAATGATACTATTTCTTTCATATCTTTTAAAAGTAGGAGCTTGTATAGTCGCTTTCTATCTGGCTTATATGGCCCTGTTATCCAAAGAGACCTTTTTTAAGCTAAGTCGTTTTGTTCTGCTTCTATCGGTTATCTTTTCGATAGTGCTGCCTGTCTGGACAATAACAATTACTAAAGAGATTGTCGCAACACAAGAGTTCCAACAGAATATAGAGGTAAGTAATTTAACAGAACCAATGCAATTTAACCCAGATAGCCATAGCAATAATTGGACTGACATCTTACCAATAATTGGACTGGGCTTATATATTTTAGGTGCACTATTATTTTTTACCCGCAATATATTTGGAATATTGCAGATTTACAGAATAATGAGGCGTTCCAGACGTGAAGTTACTGCCGACTTAAAAATTTTTATTGTCAGAAAAGCAATAATTCCTTTCAGTTGGTTCCACAACATAATAATTTCCGAAGAGGATTATGCAAAAAACAGGGATATTATAATTGAGCACGAAAAGGCTCACATGAGGCTTAAACATGGATATGATTTACTGTTTATTAATCTTATAGCCATTTTTCAATGGTTTAATCCGGTAATCTGGCTCTTACGAAAGGAACTTATTTCCATTCACGAATATCAGGCAGATAGCAGGGTAATCAACAAAGGCATCGATGCAAAAAAATATCAATATTTATTAATCTCTAAAGGGACCACTCAATGTATTTCTATACCGGTAGTGAATCACTTATGCAGTGGAAACTTTAAACAAAGAATTAAGATGATGCTAAAAAAACAATCAAATCCACATAACGCAATAAAAGTATTGCTGTTAATTCCATTGCTGGCTGGTGCCGTCTCGGTATTTGCAAAAACTGAATATGTGGAAGTTACTCCCGAGGCTAATGCCTCTGAGAACAGCAATATCGCTGCCATGGCTCAAAATCTCCAAAAACAAGATGGATTTATATATTTTGTAGATGGAAAAGAGGTGAGTGTAGATGTCATTAAAACAATGAGTATTTCTGACCTTTTTAGTTATAAGATATACAAACGAGATGAAGCAGTTGAAAAATTTGGTGAAAAAGCCAAAAATGGAGCGGTTGACATTATAACCCGGGCAGGAAGAGATATTCCAAAGCCGCCAAAAGACTCAAAAGTAAAGAGAGATCAGGTTCTTATAATCACAATTAATAGTGACGGCAGTTATCTCTTAGGCAAATGGTCCGATCATTCAAGCGATGACAACATGACAAATGCAACTAAGAGCAATATCGAAACAGTAATTAAAGAGATAATACCAAGAATGAAATATCCAAAAGATTCTGTTATTGTTTCAATCAAGTTTGAGAACCAGGTATCTTTAGTAGAAAGGTTTGAAAAACTTCCGCCGCTTGAGGATGTATTGAAGAATAATGGGATAAAGAACATCTCTGTGCAACGACTCCCGCAAAATGATTCGAAAAATGGTAAAAAAGCATATGTTTCACCAACAATACAGAATCAAGAGTTATCCAACTTTCAGATTTTGGTAGAATCAACAAATGGTGACATCAAACTTACTGGTATAAAGGGTTGTGCGTTTAAAGAACTTACGTTCAAATTGAATGATGAAAACTCACAAGCTGTTGACCAATTTGGCATGAGCACTTTAGATAGAGACAAGCCTTTAAAAGACAAGAATTTGGCCAACTTCCTGTTTGTACTCAAGAAAACAAAAAAGGGACTTGCTTTAAAGGGGATAGAAGGAACTTCTTGGAAAGAATTAAGTTTTAACAGCACAGAAAATAAATGTTATCAGTTAATTGATCAGAATGGGATGCAGAATATATCAACGATAGATTCTAAAAGAAACACAAACAGTGATTCAAAAATTGGTAACAAAAATGACATATTCTCTAAATCTTCGGAATCAGCAATTCTCAAATTTGTATTTAATAATATGATATACCCTCCTGAAGAAAAAAAATCTGCAGACTCCGTGAATTTATACGTAATAGTAAAAATTGACAATGGAAGGTTAATAGAATGTAAGTTTCATACAACAAAAGAGGGAGTCAAGGTTCCTCTCTTGGGCGAGTTGCGAATTTACGCATTCAAATCCGGTGTTAATGATGTGCCTGAAATAAAGGTAGATAGTGAACATACAGCTTTAAAAAATGAGATTCTTCGAATAGTGAATAAACTTGCTGGTCTTCAGATACCTGAATGGAAAGACAAATGTGTTGAATTTGCTCTGCCATTAAGATTCTTTGTAAGATAACACGAGCCAGTTAAGTGGGGTATTGATCTGATTATTAAGGTCTCTTAACTAAATTATTAAGAGGCCTTAATACTATATTGATGATAAAATATATTTCCATAACCATGTTAAGTTTTCTTGAATTAATTGTCATTATTGCAGAATGGATAAAGAGAGGTTTATATCAACTGTGATCCCCTTGCGAGAAAAAATATATTTTTTCGCCCGTAAATATTCAGATGATGAGGAGGATGCGCAGGATGTAATGCAGGAAGTTTTTGCCAGACTGTGGATAATAAGGTATGATTTGCATAAATATGAAAACCTTACAGCACTATCAGTCCGAATAACAAAAAACATATGTTTCAACAAAATAAAGCAAAAGAACAGGAAACGCTCTATATTCGGACAAATTGCCTATGAGGCAGATAACAAGACAAATGAAGACATTGTTGAAAAAAAGGACGAGGTAAGACATCTGTTCCGAATTGTTGATAAATTACCGGATTTGCAACAAAGGGTTTTAAGAATGAAACATATTGATGGGTTGGAAGTGGAAGAGATTGCACAACTCCTGGGATGCACTCGCGAAGCTGTTTGGATGAATCTGTCGAGGGCACGGAAAAGGGTAAAAGAGTTATTCTTTAAAAGAGAGGGAATATGAAAGAGAGAGAAATATATATTGAAAGTTTAGTACATAAATTCTTTGAAGGCAAAACCACCAACAAGGAGGAAGAGGAGCTGCTACAATTTTTTTCAGATGAAGATATCCCCTGTGAATTGAACGAATATAAAGATATATTCTGCTATTATGGAGGGGAGCTAATAGAAGAACTTAAAGAGGAAGGGCAATCACCCCATGTAATTTCTGGGAGAAAAAGGATAAGAATTAAAACAGGAATCATTGCTTTAGCATCAGTTGCCGCCGTTTTGCTAATTCTTATCATAATACCTATTGTCAACAGATTTGATTCATATGAAGGTAGTTATATGGTTAAAGACGGTGAAAGGTTTTACAATTCTGAGCTTATCCGTCAGCAAGAGATTGAGATAATGAGGATGGCTTCTGCAAGAGATAAAGAGTATAGCCAGATCTACGAACAATCAGTACAGAAAACAAAAGAAATAAAAGACATCATGATGGTAAAAAAATAAAGTAAACATTTAATTAAAAAAGCAATGAAAAAGAAAGATATTTTAAAATCCCTTCTATTATTTGGTTTATTGTTCATTTACGGACAGATGTCTGCTCAGGAGAGTCTGCAAAACTGGATTAAGGAGTGTGAAAAAGACAAATTAGTGGATATGACTGTAATAGACAATAAATTCCCAGACACAAGAAAACCGGATAGCTATATTATTAAAATTACCTTGAAAGACAAACCTCAACTTATTGATTTAATGAGAAAAGCATATGAAAATGATAAAACAAGTGCTTTCTCTGTGGTAGACAAAAGAGTAAATGGTGTAATGGTACCCGAGCGTTGTGTTTTCACCAAAACCGAAGCAGATAAAACGATAACAGAGACTGTATTCGATTTCTATATTGATGCCAGGACCAACATAACCACTATTACAATGATTAAAACATTCGATAGTGGTAATAAGGAACTAGCGAAGAAACGGAACAAATACTACATTGGCGGATAAAGTATTTACACAGAAAAGCCAGGGGAAATATATAGACCCGAATGAAGTGAACCCCAGAAGTCAGCCATAAAGCTTTTGGGGTTTAGCTTTTATGCATTCAATTATTATTAAATATCTGTTATATTAGCATTGAATAAATTTAAATATACTGTAATAGAGATGGATGCAATATACTATAATCAATGCTAGGATATTGAAGTAAATCCATTATACGTAATTTCGAATTTAGTGAGACAGTATGCTAAAGAGGGTCAATACATTAAGTGATTAAATTATTGATTACAGAGATCCCATAAAGAGGCAAGTTCGTCATAGTCTCCTCCTTACGAAAGTCAGACATGGATGTCCTTATTGAAAGATCAGGGTGGAATTTATCTCTAAAACTCTTAAGCGATTTTGCCTTTAGGTTTTCTTCTGCCTTTACCTCTACCGGTATAACTCTTCCTTTTGTCTGAATTAGAAAGTCAATTTCTGCTATTCCCTGCTCTGAACTCCAGTAGTAAGTTTCAATTCCACCTGAACATATTAGTTGTTGAAGAACATATTGTTCAGTAAGGGCACCTTTATACTGGCCAAAAATATGATTTCCCTCGATCAATGTCTTTGCATCAAGTCCCGATTTTGCACCGAGCAAACCAATATCTACAATAAATAGCTTGAAAGCACCGATATCTACAAATCCCCCAAGAGGCAGAGATGCATTGGAAACTCTGTTGATTTTGTGAATCAACCCGGCATCCTCGAGCCACATTATAGCCAGTTCAAATTCCTTGGCTCTTCCGCCATTTTTTACTGCTCCATAGACAAACTTGCGATTCTCTTTTGCAAGTTGAGACGGAATGGCATTCCAAACCATTTTGATACGAGGTACAACATCCAATGGCGGATGTTTTGAAAAATCATTGTCGTATGATTCAAGTATTGAGTTTTGTATTTCCCTGACTTCATTGTAATCATTGTTTTGAATAAATGACTTGACGACTTCAGGCATTCCTCCAATAAAGTAATATTGCTTTAAAAGTTCTATATAATTGCTTCTGAAGGCTTTTATCAACTCCCATTCCTGTCGGTGCAAAGCATCAAGCAGATTTTCTTTGCCCATGGCTAAAACATACTCTTCGTATGAAAGAGGATATAATTCCAGAAAATCCACCTTTCCAACAGGGAATGAATCGTCTTTGTGGATAGATAGCCCAAGTAGTGAGCCAGCAGCAATAACATGATATTCGGGAGCATCTTCAAAAAAATATTTCAACGACAACAATCCTCTCTTAACCGATTGTATCTCATCAAATATGATAAGGGTCTCTCCCGGTTTGGGGATTATGCCAGTTACAAGTTGGATTGATCTTAAGATACGAGGTATATCAAAGTCCTGTTCAAATAAGTTTGCTAGTTGAGTAATTTTCTCAAAATTGATATATGCTACAGATTCATATTCGTTTTTTCCAAGTTCCTTCATCAACCAGGTTTTTCCAACTTGTCTTGCGCCCTTAATCAAGAGGGGCTTACGTGTCTTCTTGTTCTTCCACTCTAGTAAACCAGAGTATGCAATTCTTTTCATTTCGCTGATGTTTTAAAACGTAGATGCAAATTACGCAACGAAAATACGTAATACATTACATAAAAACAAACGAAAATATGAGTAATCCTACATTTATATAAATGAAAATTGGTGTATGCAATGACTGATTTAGATGATTTGTTGTAGACGACATTCTGTAAAATGCAGATTTATTTAATTATAGTTATATTAAATGGAAATATTTTCATCATTAAAATAAATACTGCTGTAGAGTCTGATTAATGTGCCAAAGTCCGGAATAGAAATGTGCCAAAATACGGAATATGTTTTGACTGTAAATTATTTGGAACTTTTAGCTATCTCAATTGCTTTCTCAAGAAACTCATCTCGGCCTTCTTTAACCCCTTTGATTGTTTTGGTAACATAAACATTTGGTATTATACCTACTCCATGATGTTGGCTTCCGTCGTGTTTAGTTACCTTCATCCCGGTCCAGGATAAACTATAATTTCCTGGTAATGTAAATGGATTAGTATTGCCATTTGTGCCAGCAGTCGGTTGACCGATTATTGTAGCCAATTTATATCCTTCTATGAAGCCCATATAACTTTCTGCGTAACTAATTGCCCTTCCATCTATTATGAATATTATGTTAGCATTAATGTGAGGTTCGGCAGGTTTGAGATTCCATCCATATTCTGCATATCCGGCTATGTTTTTTTGATCAGGATAAATAATCTGAGGTATGAACATCCATTTGGAGTTATCGTTTTTGCTAAGTAAATAGGATATAAATTTTGTTGTATTTTTCGGATAACCTCTAAGATCGCAAATTACCGATTTAGCTTTAGACAGTTGAGGGATCAGACTATCAATAACATTCATTTCCACCTGCCCTATATTTAGATACACAATATCATCAGCTATTATTTTAAATTTTCTTGTCAGTCCGGAGTTTTGATCGAGCAACATTTGTGAATTATGAGTTTGATTCCTGATCAGATCCAGGGGTTTATTATCCACAACAATTGTCAGTTTGGAATCTTTCTCTCCCATAAGAGATTCTCTTTGTGCCCTATAGGCCATCCACCCATTAGTAGCTGCAGAAATTCTGCTTTCGACAGTTTTGAAATATTCTAAGGGGTCTATGCCATCTACCTTATCAACAATATCCCCTATGTTTAATTTTAAATTATTGTCATATACTTTAGTAATAACAAGCCTGTTTTCAATGAATTCCCATGAAATTGCAGGTAAATAATAATTTGGGAAAGATTGAAAATAGACACCAATGTGACCATCTTTCAAAGCAGCAGTAAGTTCCTGGAGTGTAAATAAAAAATCCTTTCCGTTTTTATCTCCGAAAGATTTTATCAATGCCTTTTCAAGCTCCTTTTCCCAATTAACTCCTACAGCATCGAAATATGGGAAGAAGTGCTGAAACAAATTCCAGGTTATTATGATGTCTCCTAATCTCAAAGAAAGGTTATTCTCGTTTTTGTTTATACCACTCAACTCTTTCTCAAGAGTAGTTTTGTCAGAAACAGGATAGGTGCAATCATTGTTACAGTATAGTACTAATGGTAAAATGCAAGAGACCCCGCTTCCTATGTTCTCTCGGATAACCTCTCCAATATTTGGCTCTTTGTCAAATATCTTGTTGCCGGGAATAACTTCTATAGATGGATTCTTTTTTACAGAGATGCATTTTGTTCCAAGAAAACTTTCCTGGTCGTTTATTGAAAACATATACCCTTTCCCTCCACCATACCATAATTTGTCTTTTATCATATCATCATAACTACTTACCTCAAAATCACTGTTTTTAACAGGAACTTCAACCCATTTGTCATTGTCCTGGTAGTAAAAATGAAAGTCGTCAACCAACATCTCACCATCTCCTTTAAGAAAACAACCGAATGCTATTCCGGTGGATAAACTATCGACATTGCCTACTATTTGGTACGTATCCCATACTTTTTTTGTCACAGGACTATTGTCCATGTTATTAAAAAATCCTGATTTTGAATTTGGAATGTCTACCCTCAACCAAAGATGACCTGTTCCGGTAGTTCCATCTTTAAGCTTTACACTTCCGGAAAACTTGATTTTTTTCCCCAAATATTGCTTTGCATTTATATAAGTGGATAAAGCACCAAATCCCCCATTTGGATCAGGTTTTATTTTGACAATTTTATCTCTGTTCACTCTTATGCTTTTATATACAACATTCTGAACATCCATCCCCTTATCTACACCCAGGTGCTGCCAGTATATGGGTTTGTATCCATCCATTTTTAATGGAGTAATTGATTTTATGTCAAATCGTTCATTTCGGGAACTGTCATAAAATTTAATTGTTGGTGCAATAGGCAGGAAAAGTTCGTTTAATGTTTTGATAAGCTCTTTCTTGTTTTTGCATGTAATAATCTTTTGAGAACCGTAAATGGCAAATTTATCCCAGTCAATTTTGTCTGCTTCATCGCTGGGATGAAAATATTTTACATATCCGTAGGCTCTGGAGAATGTTTTAAGATTCCCGATCTGATCTTTTGTCTGGCAATTTGCGAAACCACTAACAACAACGCTGAACATTAATGTTAGTAATAAGAATCTAACTTTTTTCATGCTTAAGTAGTTATTTTGTTATTTTTAGAAGACATATCAAATTTCAAGCCAGATAATTATGCGCTTTTTTATTCGAAAGCAGGCGTAGATTTATATAGTCATAGTTATCATAAATCGCCTCACCATGCATTAAATTAATATAACTACGATTACAATAAATGTTATTTATGCATAGAATTATAATCGTAACTATAATAATTATAACATGAGAATTACAAAAAGCTGTCAAACATAGAGACGTGTTGGTGAATGCTCCTTTGAGAACAGTTACGAGGGTGTAGAACATATTTATATAAGAGATTTTCTGTCTTCGAACCTTTCTCACACAATTTTATAATGATTATCAAGCCTTACAGGCTTGTATATGGTATAATAACTACCAAAAATCCAGATTGCTGCATAGTGTGTCACATAGAGAGGATACGATAACTTACCGGAGAAAATGCTCAGTTTTCTCCCAAAAGTCATTGTTGAACCGGCTCCCAATGAAACTATCAATGGAAAGTAAAAGATAACTATCGTTAATTCTGCTCAAACCATTGCATGGTTAATAAATGCATAGAAAGTTGAAAAAATAAAGAATAAGTATGTAAAAATATACTATATTTGTTTATTATTTAATTACTGTCCCCAAATGGAAAATTTAAAGCAACTTGGAATTATACCTGTGGATTACGCATTGTTGGGTTCAATTTTTAATATTTACAAGTTCCCAAGAAATAAGATAGCCAATCTTGAAAGTGAAGGAAAGCTGATCAGGCTCAAGCGTGGGTTATATGTAGTATCTCCCACGGTGTCCGGGAAACTTTTATCTACAGAACTTATTGCTAATCACCTTTATGGGCCATCCTATATATCCATGGAGAGTGCCTTGAGATTTTATGGGTTGATTCCCGAGAGTGTTTATATGGTAAGGTCCATGACAATAAAAAGGTCGAGATTCTTCGAAAATTCAGTTTCTAAGTTTGATTATATCAATTGTAATAATGAGTATTACCCGATTGGGATAAATCAGAAATTCGGGGAAAACTATACATTCTTGATTGCATCTCCTGAGAAAGCTCTCTGCGACCTTATAGCTTATACACCGGAAGTGAGGCCCCGATTTGTAAAGGCAATGCAATTATATCTCGAGGAGGATATCCGACTCGATATGGATGCATTTTACAAAATGGATGTTGAGATATTCAAGGAATGTGCTCAAGCCGGAAAAAAAAGGAATGAGTTTAACAATCTTATAAAACTTTTACAGCGATGAGTGTTTTTGACCAAATGATGTCCCGTTATGAGATTTTATCTGAGAACGACAGAAGAAATGCGATTCATGAAATTATGCAGGAAATTACCCTGGCAGGTTTATACAGGAGTGGTTTTTTTGACAAGGCTGCCTTTTACGGAGGTACCTGTCTCCGGATATTTCATTCAATGCAAAGGTTTTCAGAGGATCTGGATTTCTCTCTGGTGGCAAAAGTCGATTTATTTAATATTGAAGATTATTTCCCGGCAATAGTAGCTGAGTTTAAAGCCATGGGAAGAGATGTGGCTATTACAAAAAAGGTAAAGAATATCTCTGGTGATGTTGAATCGGCTTTCCTGAAAGATAATACTGATATTTACGATCTTGCATTTCAAACAGAGCAGACAGTTAAGATAAAAATCGAGGTGGATACAAATCCCCCATTAGAATTTCAAACAGAGCAAAAGCTTCTTCTCCAGCCATTCTCATTTATGACTCGCTGTTTTGTTTTACCTGACATGTTTGCTGGAAAGATGCACGCATTACTATTCAGAAATTGGAAGACAAGAGTGAAGGGAAGAGACTGGTATGATTTCGAGTGGTATGTAAGAAATCAGGTTCCTCTCAACCTTAATCATTTGCAAGTGCGTGCCAGACAGTTTAATGGAATTGACATGAGTAAAGAGGAGATTATTGATAAACTCAAAGTCAGACTAACCTCAACAGATATAGAGTTGGTAAAAAGAGATGTTGCTCCCTTTGTCAAGGATGAAACAATGCTGGAAATATGGTCCAATGATTACTTTGTTCAGCTTGCCGGCATGTTGAAGTTTTTATAAACTTCCATTTCAATCAATATCAGAAAGGAACTACATATCCGAGGGTTATGTCGTGAAATGCTCTGGAATTATTTGTGTTATCGTATGCTTTCAACGAAAGGTAGACGGTCCCCATTTTCCCCAACATTTTCCCCAATGAAATTCCATAAGAAACGCCACAAGAATTTGATGTCTCCGATGTTTGAACAAGGTTTTTCTCAATCCGGTCTTTACTAAACATGTAATGAACCCTGTAAAATGGCATGAATAGCCAATTGTTGTTGGTCCTGAACACCAGGTTGGAAACCAGACCAAGCGCCCCTCCTGTGTTTCCAATGTATGTAGCTGTATTTGTCCCGTCCGGATATTCATATCCATGATAGTTGCTATTGAAAACAACCGGATTTGCTCCTACATAAAGGTCCAGATAAGGTGCAAGTCTAGATTTTAGGAGCCACAAAGTGAAATGGGCCTCAACATAATCAGAACTAGGGCTTGTCCCGGTAAGGCCAAGTTTCTGTTTGTCAAAATTGGTCCGATAGTATGAGGCTTCCACATCTATTACGCTGTTGATTGACACACCGGCTCCTGCAATAAAACCGTTGAACCCATAGCCCATTTCAGAACCAATGTTGATTGAAGCACCACTTTTCCCTTTTTCAAGGAATGGTAGAATCTGGGCTGTCATAGGAAGTGTCAATCCGGTAATAATTAAGATAATAAAGAGTTTTTTCATAATATAAATAGGTATCAGGGAATTGTTGATTAATATCTGATTCATCGGATAATACAAAATTAGAATAAAAAACCTAAGGGCTCAATTTAAATTTTAACCAAAGAGTTATATTTTGCTGGATAAGAGACAAATAAAAGAACTCCGGATATTTTTGAGATATATGTAATAATATCATTACTAATAATGTTATTACAAATTAACTTATTCTGTCGACCTCATTTATGAAATTGTGGTTTAAGAAAAAGTTTGCGGAAAATTAATTGGCAATAAGGAAGATTTTCAAAGCAGCAGGGCTAAAACGTATGGTAACAGTAATAAATCTGACTACCAGAGAGGAGGTGAAACGAATATTATATGAAATCGCCTCTTCGCATTTGACTCGTAGAACTTTAGTTGGCAATCTCTGTAAGAATGTCGAAGACCCCAATCTTGTCGACTCTCTTAGCTGACACAAGGAGGGTAGTAAAACGTTTGTGCACTACCGAGAGATTGATGAGGATATGAAAAAGAAATAGTAAATTCGCTACAATAATGTAGAAAAATCACCGGTATGAATAATATTGAATTGAGAAACGAATTCGTTTCCGACATCCGGAACATAATAACTACCTCTCGCAATGAAGCTATACGGAGTATCGATTTTAAGCGAGTACGGATGTATTGGAAACTCGGTGAACGTATTGTCGTAGAGGAGCAGGCAGGCAGGGAGCGTGCGGAGTACGGAACATACCTGCTGCAAAATCTTGCACAAAAGATAGAAGCTGAGTTTGGTAGCGGATTTTCGGTGCGTCAATTGGAGAGGGCTAGGCAGTTTTATCGTACCTACCCAATTACGTCCGCACTGCGGACGCAATTCAATTGGTCTCAATATAAGCTTCTTACACATATTGACGATAACGATAAGAGAGAGTACTACGAACACGAAACGCTTAATAACAACTGGACTGGTCGGGAGTTAGAGAGACAGATAAATTCAGGTCTTTATGAACGCTTACTACTGAGTAATGATAAAAAATCAGTACTGGAAGTTGCTCGTAAAGAACGTATTCCCGAATCACCAACAGAGATCATCAAAGATCCTATGATATTGGAGTTTCTTGGGTTGAAGCGCGATGCAACCTACTACGAAAAAGATTTGGAGAGTGCATTAATCACTAATTTACAGACATTCTTATTGGAACTTGGAAACGGTTTTTCGTTTGTTGCAAGGTAGAAAAGAATACTGTTGGAAGATGACGAATTTTTCGCAGACTTGGTCTTCTATAACAGGCTATTGCGCTGTTTCGTAGTTATCGAATTGAAAACTCACAAAATCACACACGAAGACATAGGGCAATTGCAGATGTATGTTAACTATTACGACCGTAAAGAAAAGAGCCCCGAAGAGAATCCCACCATCGGAATCCTGCTCTGTGCCGATAAAAACAATACGTTGGTAAAATACGCTTTGCCGGAGAACAACAGCACAATTATGGCAAGCAAATATCAACTTTATCTTCCATCTGAAAAACAACTAGTCAACGAATTGAAACGGGAATTGAAAGAATTAGATTAAGTTTTTTTTGCAGTAATGGGACAACAAAGATATGATCCGTTTGAGTCATATTTTCATCCTTACGAAAGTCAGACATGGATGTCCTTATTGAAAGATCAGGGTTGAATTTATCTCGAAAACTCTTATGCGATTTTGCTTTCAGATTTTCTTCTGCTATACCCTGTTCAGGACTCCAGTAGTAAGTATCAATTCCATCGGAACATTTTACGAACCTTTTCTGAAATATGTAATAAGATTATTACTAATCTCCGGTAAGTAATCACGGGTGGCACAGCACTTAAATATTACACTTGCATGAAAGTTATGCAGGTGATTTTTTATATCTTTGAAAAATTTCTTGGGTCTTAGGATGAATAATATCTCAGCATTAAAAATAGGGGCTTTAAATGATGTTTATGAAAAATATCACTCTGTTCTATGTTTTTTTGCATATAAATACACTAAATCATATGGTGAAGCCGAAGATGTTGTTCATTCTGTTTTTGAAAAACTATTAGAGAAGAGCGTCAATCTGGAAAACGACCAGGCTCTTAAGTCGTATCTTTTTTCTGCAGTTCGCAATGCGTCTCTCAATCATATCAAAAGAGACGGTATTAAAAAAAAATATTCCGATTATACCATTTCTCACGAGTCAGATTCAGACGACTCAAACTACCTTCTGGACAGGATAGAGGTTGAAATCCTTTTTGAGGTTTTTTCAAAAATTGATGAACTTCCTAAGGAGTGCAATAAGATATTCAAGTTAAGTTATATTGAGAACCTAAGCAATCAAGAGATTGCGGAAAAATTAGGAATATCGGTCAATACAGTCAAAAGCCAGAAAAGCAGAGCGAAGCAATTACTAAGAGAGTCTCTTAAAGATCTTTTTATATTGGCGCTTTATCTTTTGAAAAACTACAATTAATTTTTCGATTCCACCCTTTTCATATTTTCAGTTGTCCTAATTATACAGGGCACTTATTTTTTTGTAATAGCCAAATAGTAACATTATGAACGAAGAACAATTTGACAGAATTAAGTCTCTTTTAACTAAGCACCTTTTGTCGCAACTAAATGAACAAGAGGCCTATGAATTAAATAATTGGAGAGAATCATCGGTCAAGAACGAAGAGCTGTACAACAGACTTGCCAGTAAGGAGTACATTAATAAAAGATATAATGATTTTAAGGAAGTTAAGCTTCACAGCAAATCTTCCAATACCGGAAAGTTTATCTGGTCAATTTTCCGCAATCCGGTTTTAAGAAAGGTTGCTGCAATTATTATTATAGGGTTGGTTACAATATTATCCGTTTATGAGATTGTAACGGAAATCAGGGAAAAACAATCCCTTAATAAACCGGATAAGTTAATGGCAGTTACTCTCAGGATAGATGGGACAAAAACAATAGACCTGAATACGATGGCTGTTAATACGGATATTGAAAATCTTTGTACCAAGATTGACAAAAAAACTCTGATGTATTATAGGCAAGGCAAAGAGAGTTTTTCCATTCACGAGATAAGCATCCCGGAGGTAAAGCTATTTAAGGTGATTCTACCGGACGGGTCTGTGGTGTGGCTAAATTCAAAAAGCACTCTTAGTTATCCAACCAGTTTTAGAGCCGATTCAAGAACCGTCTCTCTGGACGGAGAGGGCTACTTCGACATTACAAAAGATAAATCAAGGCCATTTAGGGTTAACGTAAACGGGATGAGCATAAATGTTACCGGGACTCAGTTTAATGTTAAAGCATACAAAGAGGATGCGAATGTTTCTGCAACTCTTGTTGAGGGCAAAATAAGAATAGGTTACAAAAATAAAACCGGCGGGGAGCAGGAATACAAACTCAAACAGGGAGAGCAGTCTGTTCTGGACAAGGAGAACGGGAACATTGATGTAAAGGAGGTTAATACCTCTATTTATACTTCATGGAAAGAGGGAATCTATTTCTTTGACAAGCAAAGACTGGAAGATATTATGAAAGACCTTGGCAGATGGTATGGCCTTGAAGTAATATTTAAGGATAACAATGCCAAAAACAAAGTTATGTCCGGAAAGCTTAATAGGGAAGAAACTCCGGAGGAACTGCTCAACACATTCGCTAAAATGATGCCGGGGCACATAAAAATAGAAGGAAAAACCGTAACGATATACTAACTCTATTATTTACTAACTAAACTAATTATGAAAAAAAACAAAGGTTATAAAACTTCGTTTGTTTTCTTTTTATTGTATGCATTGCTGCTCTTTTCGGGCACAACAAATGCTCAGACTCAGAAGGATGTTTACAATGTAAAATTGAACAATGTTACATTCAAAGAGGCGATGGTAAAAATAACATCGCAAAGTGGTTACTTCTTTGTGTACGAAGATGCGGATATAGCAAACATCCCCAAAATCAACAAAGAGTTTAAATCGAGTACAATCAGCCAAATAATGGAAGATTGCGTAAAGGGCACCGGCCTTTCATTCTCGATTGATAAAAAGGTGATTTACATAAAAAAGAGCGGGGTAAAATCCGTTTTGTCCGTTGGCGCAATAAAACCGGATCAGGTGGCCGATTCTCTTTTTGTCTATGGAAAGATTACGGATTCAAATAATGATCCCCTGCCGGGAGCATCTGTTGAGGTAAAAGGGGAAAAGAACAAGGGCGTTATTACAGATTTTGATGGCAACTATAAATTAAAAATCAATGATTTTGCAAAACAAAATGTGTTGGTTATCAATTTTTTAGGAATGCAACCTCAGGAGGTTGGGATTGACGGCCGCAAAGTAATAAATGTTGCACTAAGAGAGGGCGAAAATGAACTGGAGCAAATTGTTGTTGTAGGATATGGTGTAGCAAGGAAAAAAGACATTGCAGGATCAATTGAAAACATAAGTGCAGCCTCGCTTGCAAAAACAAACAGCTCAAATTTCCAGAAAGCGCTTCAGGGGAAAATGTCGGGTGTGCAAATCACATCTTCGTCCGGTATTCCCGGCTCTTCATTTTCAATAAACATCAGGGGAAGAGGGTCAATAAATGCCGATACCGAGCCTCTGTATATTATTGACGGGGTTCAGGTTACAAATGGCGCACAGACTACCAATATTTTAACCAATGCAGACGTACTTGCCGGACTTAACCCGGAGGATATTGAATCAATAAGTGTTCTTAAGGACGGAGCTTCGGCATCTATTTACGGAGCACAGGCCGCCAATGGAGTAGTTATAATAACAACAAAGAAGGGTGCTTCCGGCAAAACAAAGGTTTCTGTAAATGCAACTATCGGTATTCAGGAAATTGTACGCAGAGTTCCTTTGCTCAACGGTAAGCAGTGGGCCGAATTTGCATTGCTGGAGTATAAGAACTACGATGAATACAACGGAACCAATATGTATCAGGAGCAACTGGATCTTTTTAAGAGCTTCGGATGGGGCGACGACGGATATTCAAGCGCACCTACAACAAACTGGTATGATGAGATTTTTAGGAAAGCAGTAGTTCAGAACTATCAGGTGAGCCTCTCAGGCGGGACCGAAAAGACAAAGTTTTATGTTTCAGGGGGATACAATAAAACAGATGGAATTATAAAACATACCGGATTCAACAGAACTTCGGGCAGGCTTAACTTGAGCCATACAATTACCCCGTGGATTACTTTTAACAGTAATAACACTTTCAGTGGTACAATTCATAATCAATCGTCTACCGTTGGAGCCGCTAACCCGTCAAGAACAGCAATGTTCCTTCTTCCGGGTGTGTCGCCAAGAGATGTAGACGGGAACTATTATTCGGATTTAAAATATGGCTACTTCCTGTACAATATTCCACAGATGCTGGAGCTTAATGAATATACAGGCAAAACCAATAATCTGCTTTCGGCCAACGACCTTACATTCAAAATTATGAAAGGATTGGAATTCAAGAGTAGTTATAACCTGGATTTGACATGGCTCAACGAGCATCAGTTTAGCGATCCCAGAACCAGGCTTGGTTCCAGGGTAAATGGCGCAATTCTGGCAAATGCTACAGATATAAATAAATTCCAATCGGAACAGGTTCTTTCGTACAATACTACTTTCAAGGAAAAACACCGCTTAAGTGTTGTTGGAGGTTTCTCATACAGCAGCTATAAATATCACATGATTGGTGCCGAAGCAAACGGAGTTTCTAGTCCCGATCTTAGATTGCTTAGCAGTGCTGCTACACCAATTTCTACAACAGAACTCTATTCGGAATGGAAAATGGCTGGTTTCTTTGGCCGTGCAAGCTATACTTTCAATGACAAGTATATTCTAACAGGAACAATAAGGTATGACGGATCTTCAAGGTTTGGGACAGATAACAAATGGGGAACGTTCCCTTCTTTGTCTTTTGCATGGAGAATGAAAGAAGAAAAATTTCTGAAAGATGTTAAATGGCTCAACGACTTAAAATTGCGGGCCAGTTATGGTATTACCGGCAACGCAAGTATTGGGGACTATGTTTCTCAAAGACTTTATGCTGCCAATTCGGCCTATAGCGGTTCTTCCGGAATTATCCCTTCTTCGATAGGAAACCAGAAGCTTACATGGGAGAAGAAGCACTCAAAGAACGTAGGTGTAACTGCAGGTTTCTTTAACAGCAGAATTAGCACCAATATCGACTTCTACATGGATGACACAAAGGATTTGCTGTATTACAGAATTATTCCGCAAACAACAGGATTCAGTCAAATACCATCAAATATGGGTGGAGTAAGAAATCAGGGTGTGGATTTTCAGTTGAACACAGTTAATATAGACATTGAAAACTTTAAATGGGAAACTTCAATTAACCTCTCGTATTCCGACAACTACATAACTGAGCTTCAGGACGGGCTGCAGGAACTTGGACAATATAAGGTAGGCATGCCAATTACAGCAAGCTATGTTTATAATTGGGCCGGAGTAAACAGCTCAGACGGTCGTCCGATGTACTACGATAAAGATGGTTACATAACTTACAACCCAACATTGCAGGACCGCGTGTGGACTAAAGGTGAAGATCCTAAATTTTTCGGAGGTATGGAAAATACTGTAACCTGGAAAAATTTCTCTTTATCGTTCTTCTTCCAGTTTCAAAGCGGTGCAGTTAAATACTGGAACGACAAGGCGGTGTTGATTGGCCAGGCGGCAGACAACAACCTGTTGTCAGACATGTACTACGGTTATTGGAGAACACCGGGAGATGTAACATGGGTCCCCAAACCGGTGATTGACGGTTCATATCCAGGCAATCCTATGAAGTACGATAACAATGGAGAAACAACAATGAGCCTCATTTATGAGTCTACAGATTTCATCAAACTAAAGAACATCAACCTGAGCTACAATATTCCTCAAAAATTAGTTAAAAAGCTGAAAATAACTGATGCACAAATTTATGCCAATGCATATAATGTGTGGACAACAACTCCTTATCAGGGATATGATCCAGAATCGGTTGGAATTGACAGAGGTCTTTATCCTCAATCGAAAAGTTACAGTATAGGTATTAAGATCAACTTTTAAATAATCCGGAGATGAAAAACATAAAACTAATATTTGTATCAATTACGTTGCTTTTTGCCGTTACTTCCTGCGACTCGTTGCTTGATGTGAGCACTAAGCATGCATTGCCGCAAGATAAGATTAAAACGGTAGCCGGTTGCGAAAGCTTAATTATTGGAGTATATGATCAACTACAGGACTCCTACTATGCCGGAAGAAACCTGATTTGTATTCCCGATGTTTTGGGTGACAACAGCCAGCTTTCTCCAAGTGCAACAAGCTATGCGGGTCAGTATAACTTTCAGCCATATTACAATATTGATATATGGGAATCGGCATACAAGCAGATAGGTGCACTCAATGAAGCGATATTTTATCTGTCCGCAATGGAGCAGACAAAAAAAGTAAAGTCGCTAACCGGGGAAGCATTGTTCCTTAGAGCTTATAACTATTTTAACCTGAGTATTGTTTACAGCCGTGTTCCGGGACATTTGGTAGATAATTTCAACTTGTGTGTTCCGCTTCTCACAGAGCCTTTCTTTAATGAAGGAGGAAGTATTACCGTGCAGGCATCTGTGCCAAGGTCAACTGTTGATGTTGTATGGGCACAAATAGTTAAGGACCTCATAGATTCTTATACTTTACTTGAGAATAATGATGGGAGCAATTCCCCATACAGAATCTCATCCGTTGCAGTAAAGGCCTTCCAGTCAAGAGTATATTTGTACAAAGGCGACTGGGCAAATGCGGTTACAGCAGCAACTGATGCTATTACAAAAGCTTCTGTAGAGTTATACGATGGCGATTATACAAATATTTTCGCACAAGGAACAGAGTCAATATGGCAACTGCACTTTACTATAACAGAAAATCTTAAATCAACCTCTCTTCACTCAACCTACGGAACATATGACAATGGAGCAAGAGATGCAGAAGGCTTTGGAGATGGTACAGGCCCGGGAGATGCTCAGTTGTCAATTTCAGATGATTTTATGGGCCTGATTGATAAGGATAACGATAAAAGGTTTAAGGCAATAAGAAAGGTTCACTATTATGGCCAGGACCTTTGGTGGACAACTAAATTCAACAGCTGGGGAGGAGTATTCGGGTTGGATGATGTTCCAATTATCAGGATATCCGAGGTTTATCTGAACAGAGCAGAAGCTTATGCACATCAGCCAAATTTCACTCTTGCCCGTGCCGACATCAATTTGCTCAGAAACACCAGAGGTATCGGAGAGACTGATGCAGTAAACTCAGAATTGTTAAGCGAAATTCTGTTGCAAAGAAGAATTGAACTTGCTTTCGAAGGTCACAGATTCTTTGATATGAAGAGACTTGGAATGCCAATTTCAAGACCTAACGGACTTGCAGAAGTTCCTTATGCCGATTATCGTGTTGTTGCCCCAATAGGTACAACTGAGATGGACGTAAACAAAAAATTAGTTAATAACCCGGGATACTAACATTATGAAAAATTTAATATACATCAGTTTTGTTATCCTCTTGTCTGCCCTGCTGAACGGATGTCAAAAAGAGGACAGGACATACCAGGGTCCGCAATATTATGAATTTAGTGCTTTTGAAAATAAACAGGGAACCATAAGCAACATCCTGCAGAAAGAAAATAATAAAGTTGGTCTTGACTCTATTTGCATACAGCTTATTAGTACTTCTACAGGAAACGTTACGGTTAATTATGAAATAGTTCAGAAACTCTACTACTTGTCGGATAAAGACAAATTTGTAGAGGCGGTTCCTGCCGGAACAGATGTAGCTGTGGTGGACACAGTTCTTTCGACAGCTCTGCTTGGAACAGATTATCAGATTGTCACAGGAACAAATTCCGCGTTTACTGCTTCTACAATGAAGGGCTCGCTCACGATTCCCCAGGGGAAATATTTTGGATATATTCAGGTGAATATGTTGAAGAAAACCGGGAAGAACTTTTATGTCGTACTTAAAGATTCTCCGGATACCAAAGCCAATAAGCCAACTTCAATTCTTAACTACAAAATTGCCCCGGACAAGGTTTACTATTTCACGGAAAAGTTCCAGACAGAAATACCGGACACGTGGACCATTCTTGACAAAGACGGAGATGGTTATGGCTGGGAGTACTATAAGAGCCACGCAACGTCTGACTCTTACAAGGGCGGCGGAGTAGGAGCTCTTACCCCGGAAAACTATCTGGTTTCTCCTCTCATCAATATCGGTAATACTGCAGATCAGGTATTACTTACGTTTGATATTTCTGCCGGCGATTCGGACTATCCGGAAGAAAACTACAGAGTGGTTATCTCTGAATCGCCAATCACTCTTGCAAACTGCCGCCAGGCAACAATCCTGAGAGACTGGACTGAACTTGACGCTACTTACGCATCGGACAAGACTGAGACTATTGATATTACATCATACAAAGGAAAGAGTGTATATATCGCTTTTGTACATGGTAATTGTACTGACTGTTACTATATCCGCTTGTCTAATGTTAACGTTTACGGAAAATAAAATTTATCAGGAATGAACAATAAGGTATTAGACGAAAGGCTTAAGCAAATTTTTATCGATTTAACATCAATTGATGCCGTCTCCGGTAATGAGGCTCCAGTTGCTGCATACATCAAAAACTTTATTCATAAGTTAGGTTTGAAGGTTTTCACTGATGGTGCAAATGAGTTATCGAATGGAAATACAGGCAACGTAATTGCCGAGATCCTTGACGGGGGAGAGTATTTGCTCGCCTCTCACATGGATACTCCAAGATCTACTGCGAACCTTAAACATCAGTTTCTTCCGGACAGAATCACTTCTGACGGAACAACCCCGCTTGGGGTAGATGACAGAGGAGGTCTTTCGTCTATACTTTTTGCTCTAGAAAAAGCAGTAAAAGCAGGAACTTTAAAACCCTGCACTCTTCTGTTTACTGTTTGCGAAGAGACAACCCTTGCGGGATCGATGTATTACAAACCCAATCCACATATAAAATACGGGTTTATCTTCGATTCCTATATGAGTCCGGGGAATTTTGTGTCAGAAACATGCGGCGCAATAAATTTTGAATTTATAATCAGGGGTGTTTCGGCACATGCAGGTATATCACCCGAAAAAGGAATCAACGCAATAAAGGTTGCTGCTGAGGCCATGACCAAATTTCCTTTTGGCAGGATTGACGAGGTTACAACAGCCAATATCGGGATAATGAAAGGTGGCACAGGAACAAATGTAGTTTGTGACGAGGTTAATTTGACAGGTGAACTCAGGACCGACATTCCTTCTCACGGAGAACAACTGATGTCCGGAATAATATCGGACTTTAATGAAGTATGCGCTAAATATGGTGCCAGAATGGATTCGAAATATTTTTGGGATTTTTTGCCATACAACATTAAAGATAGCGACCTCCCATCCATACATTTTGCAAAGGCTGCCAAAAACCTGGGATTGACTCCCGCTCCAAAGAAATCAATGGGCGGAAGTGATGCCAATTCATTAAACGCAAAAGGAATAAAAACCATCAACATAGGTGTGGGGGCGCAAAACCCCCATGGCAACGATGAGTTTATTCTCTACGAAGATCTTCAGGCAGCATCTGATATTGCCTACCAACTTTTAACTACAGAAATCAACTAACAAATGAAAAAAACATATCTATTTTTTGCAATAATCTCATTATTGCAGCTCACTTCTTGTAGCCAGTCCGTTCAATCCGAATTGAAATATGAACCTGAAAAAATTGATTCAAAAGGTACTCTTGTAATCGAAGGGGGCGGTGATCGCATTGCCGTAATACTCCAAGCTATAATCAAATATGGTGGAGGTGAAAATTCAAAAGTGCTGGTAGTGCCATTTGCAAGCGGAGCGGCAGAAGAGACAGGAATCAAACAGAGTGAAGAGTTTAGAGTTTTGGGATGCAAAGCTGCCGACTATATTTTCTGCGAAAAAGACAGTATCGATTCACCTAAAAATCTTGCAAAACTGGATGGTGTTACGGCTATATTTTTCTCGGGAGGAGATCAGGTGATTCTTAGTGCATATCTGGAAGGAACCAGGTTCCTTGAAAAGATAAGAGAGATTTATAAAAACGGAGGAGTGGTAAGCGGGACAAGTGCGGGTGCTGCCATTATGAGCAGAGTTATGCTTACAGGGGTACAAAAAAGTGATACAACCGAATCTCCGGAATTCAATTCTATAATAAAGAACGATGTTGAAACAGTAAAAGGTTTTGGCTTTCTTAACAACATTGTAATTGATCAGCACTTTCTTAAAAGGAAAAGGCAAATCAGGCTCATTTCTGTCCTTATGGACAATCCGGGACTAAGAGGGATAGGCATCGACGAGGAGACAGCGATTGTTGTAAAACCCGACAATTCAATAGAAGTAATAGGCGACAACCATGCAATGCTGTTTGAGCCATACAGGCCTGCAGACGAAAAAAGCAACAGGGTGAACAGTTTTAAGCTTACTGTTCTCGTTCCGGGCGACACCTACAAATTCTAATAACTATACGAAATGGCGCGCTTAAATAAGATTCCACATACATTCGTAATAATCTCTTCCTTAATTCTGTTTTGCGGAATTCTATCCTGGTTTGTTCCGGCAGGCGAGTATGAATATGAAAAGAAAGAAGTAAACGGCGTATCAAGGGATGTAATTGTAAATGACTCATATCATGTAGTTGAATCCTCGCCTCAAACATGGCAAATCTTTGGGTCGTTGCTCGAAGGTTTTAAGAAACAGGCGGGCATAATTGCATTTGTTCTTATTATTGGCGGGGCTTTTCAGATAATGAACAGCAGCCGGGCAATAGATTTTGGAATTTTGTCCTTTCTCGAAAAATCGGGAAGCCTTGAAAAACGAAAGCTCTTCAGAAAGATTGGGGTGAACAATCTGGTGATTATATTCTCAATGGTAATCTTCAGCCTTTTTGGTGCAATTTTCGGTATGAGCGAAGAGACGCTGGCGTTTGTTATAATATTTGTTCCGCTGGCAATATCTATGGGCTATGACTCTATAACCGGGATGCTCATGGTATATGTAGCGGCACACATGGGTTTCTCCGGAGCAATCATAAATCCTTTTACAATAGGGATAGCTCAGGGATTATCGGGTCTTCAACTGTTTTCCGGGTTTGAATACAGGCTCGTTGTATGGACCATTCTTACAACTCTCATAATCACATTCACATTAATATACGCGTCTAAGGTTAAGAAGAATCCTAAGTTCTCCCCTATGTACGAGTTGGACGAGTATTGGAGAAAAAAAGAATCTGAGGCGGTGAAGGTTGATTTTGCAACCAGGACTCATGCTTCGGCATGGGTGGTGTTTGCGTTAGTTACAATTGCTCTTGTTATTTTTTCTGTTATTCATCCAACCACTTCTATAAGCCTTGGCGGGGCCAATGTTACTTTCGTTTGTCTGCCCGTGCTTACAGTACTTTTTGCCGCGATAGGCTTCTATTCGCTTCGCAAGTCATACCTCTTCTTTATTCTCAATATCCTCGCCTTTACAATTGTGTTTCTGGTGATAGGAGTGTTGGGATACGGATGGTATCTCACAGAAATATCGGCACTTTTCCTGGCAATGGGGGTAATCTCCGGGTTTGCTATGGGAGCAGGTGCAAATGCTATTGCGAAGGAATTTATTGTTGGAGCAAAGGATATCTTAACTGCTGCACTTATTGTTGGTCTGGCAGGTGGTATTATTCAGGTTCTCACAGAGGGTAAAATTATGGACACCATTCTGTATTCTCTCTCAGCTACAATGGAGGGGACAGGCAAAGGTGCTACCGTTTCGATTATGTACTTTATCCAGACTTGCATTAATATTTTCATTCCTTCTGGCTCCGCAAAGGCTGCGCTCACTATGCCAATAATGGCCCCTTTCTCGGATGTGATAGGACTGTCCAGGCAGGCGACTGTAATGGCGTTCCAGTTTGGCGACGGTTTTACCAATATGATTACTCCTACTTCGGCCGTACTTATTGGTGCACTGGGTATTGCGAGAATCCCGTATGAGGTTTGGATAAAATGGTTTTGGAAGGTTTTGGTTGTGTTTATGCTCATTGGCCTGGTTTTACTGATGCCAACAGTGTATATGCAGTTGAACGGATTCTGATATTGATATACTTGTCTTTAAAAATTTAAAAAAGATGCGAAAACTTCTGCTTCTTACTTTTATTCTGTCTCAATTTGTGGCAGCGGCGCAGCCGCTTAGGACTCCTGCCGAAATAAAGAATTTCACTCAACCCTCTTCTTATGAAGAGACCGTTAAATATTTGAATCAACTCGACCAATACTCAGATTTAGTTGCTATAGAATCGATTGGAAAATCGGTTTCCGGGCGTAATCTTTTTGCTCTTAAATATTCTAAACCCGGGAATCGCTCCAATCAGCCTAAAATAAAGGTTCTCATTCATGCTCAGCAACACGGTAATGAGCAATCCGGAAAGGAAGGGGCATTGCTGCTGGCAAAAGAGCTCGTAAAACCGGAGTATTCTTACCTTTTTGACAGAATTGATTTGATGCTCGTTCCTCAGGTTAATCCGGACGGTTCGGAAAAAAATGTAAGAAGGAATTCAAATGGAGCGGATCTTAATCGCAACCATGTGATTATGACTGAGCCGGAAGTGATGGCTCTGCATCGGTTGTTTGACAAATATCTTTTTGAAGTAACTATGGATGTACACGAGTATTATCCCCATAGCGAAGATTGGATTAAGCAGGGGTACCGGAAAGATTCCGATGTTCTTATTGGGTTGAATACAAATCCGCAAATTCCCGCAACAATCTGTGATTTTCAAAAGAGAGAATATATGCCGTTCTGGACAGAATATCTCAAAACACGCGGTATTTCAAACGGGACCTACAGCCCCGGAGGGCCTACGGAGGATACCTATATTCGCTTCAGCACTTTCGATATCAACGACGGGCGCCAGAGTTACGGTATTCAAAATACCTTCTCATTTATTCAGGAGGGCCTGAACGGAGAAGATAGTTTCGTCCAGAATCTCTCTCACAGGGCATATTCTCAATCACGTGGAATGCTTGCCCTGCTTGAGTTTGTATATAGAAACGGCAAGGAGATGAAGAAAATTGTCCGTGAAGAGCGCAAAAAACTAATGTCGCCTCCGGCAAACGAAGATGTTGCACTTCAGATGGAACATATTGCAGATGGAAGTATTCTAAGACTGCCGGTTTATTCCTATTATTCCAAATCTGACTCGATAATAGAATTTAAAAATTTCCGGCCGATAGTAAAATCTACCCTGTCAGTTAAAAAACCTTTCGGATATCTTATTCCGGCATCTAATACGGAGCTGGTTAGCTGGGCACGCCGTCAGGGTTTTGAAACTATTCCTTTAATGAATCCGGAAAAGTTTGTTTTTGAAAAGCTGGCTATTTCGGCCGTTGATTCAATAGATTTTGAGGGAGATATTATTCCATTTCCGCAGGTTATAACAACCGTTATTAGCGATAACATTTCACTGGAAAATTTTGTTTTTATTCCTGCGGCACAGTTAAAGGGCAATTTACTGGTTATCGCACTTGAACCTCAATCCGAACTTGGACTGGCTACCTATAAACAGTTTGGATATTTAATGAAGGCACAAACAATCTACCCTGTGATAAGAGTAAGAAAAATCGGAAAGTAAAACATTAACAATTAAATAATTTATAAGATGAGAATTGACAGAGTTGAAATCCGGCATACCAAAATGGATCTGGTTAGTCCGTTTACTACTTCCATGGGTACTGAGTACGACGAAGAACACATAATGGTAAGAATAGATGCCGAAGGAGTTACCGGTTGGGGAGAGAGTGTGGCCGAAGGGACACCTTTTTATTCCTACGAAACCGTAACTACAGCCTGGCATATTATGAAGGATTTCCTGATACCAGAAATTTTGGGGAAAGACCTTAAAGATGTTGGAGAGGCAATTGCCCTTTACGAAAAGGTGCGCGGGCACATGATGGCCAAGGCCGGAATCGAATCGGCTTTGTGGGATGCTTTTGCCAAGAGTAAAGGAGTTTCTCTTTCGAAGATGCTTGGAGGCACGAGAGACAAAATTAATGTTGGAGTGAGCATAGGGATACAATCTTCGGAAAGCGAGCTGTTAAAGAAAATTGAAGGTTATCTTGCCGAAGGATATATGCGCATAAAAATTAAAATCGCTCCGGGAAAAGACCTGCAATTGGTAAAAGCTGTTCGCCGAGAGTTTCCGGATATAATGTTTCAGGTAGATGCCAATTCGGCCTATACACTTGGCGACATTGACCTCTTTAAAAAAATGGACGAATATAATTTATCGCTTATTGAGCAGCCACTAGGCTATGAGGATATTTACGACCACTCAAAACTGCAGCGCGAACTTAAAACTTCAATATGTCTGGACGAAAGTATTCATTCGCTGGACGACACCCGTGCTGCGATTGAACTTAACAGTTGCAAAATAATTAACATCAAACCGGGAAGAGTAGGTGGTTTCACAGAATCCAAACTGATTCATGACTATTGCCAAAGCATGAATATTCCGGTATGGCACGGCGGAATGCTTGAATCCGGCATCGGAAGAGCCGGCAATGTCGCCCTGGCTTCGCTGCCTAATTTTACACTGCCTGGTGATATATCGGCCAGCAAGAAATATTATAAGGAAGACATTGTTGACCCGGCATTTGTGGTGAATCGCGATGGTACGATGGATGTTCCTAAAGGCCCCGGAATTGGAGTTGAAGTGAATGAAAAAACTCTCGAAAAAGTGACAGTGAAGAAGGCGATTTTTTGCATGTGACGGGGAGAACTCTGGCTGGCGACCAAACATGTAAGCGCGCGCATGATTTATAGACATTTACATTTGATCCATTAAAACCGTCAACTAAAAAACATACTCTTTTCATATAAAAAAACCTCTAGATCTTAACCTAGAGGCGGCTGATGAAATTCATCAGGGTTGATTTTGATGTAAAGTAAAAATTAATTCGTATATAAAGCAAGAAAAAACAGCAAGATTTATCGAAGTTTCCAAAAAAAGAAGAAACTATGAATAATTCTGCTTCTTCCTTTTCTGCACCCCGGAATGGACATCTAACAGATCTTTTCGTAACGGATTATTAAACTCTTGACTTGATATATTGCAACTCATTCTTAGCTTCTATTGTGAATGCATGTCCATTATGTAAATTATGCTATCGACTCATCTCTGCGATACATAGTGAATAGATTCTGTTCATTAAAATTAAGCGTTCATGGTCTATGAACACTTAAATATATTGAACATGTTTTTAAAATAAGGGAAATAATAGAAATATTTTAAGCTTGAATTAAAATCTATCCTTCCTGTGTTCAATAAAACTTCGTCTTTTTTGAAATATGTAATAAGATTATTACTAATAACGTTATTACAAATTGATTTATTCAGCCGAATACGAACGTTTGGTCAAGGAGCCAACAGAGAAAATTGAGCAAGCAAGGATAAATGCGTCTGAAGCAGAGCGGTTACAAAAGGAGGTGGAAACAATGAAAAACAAATAAGCGCAGAATTAATTCATAAAAATTCATTTCCTATATCATTATTGTCACTATATTTACAAAACGCAACTTGTAATTAATACTCAAATGAACCGAATAAAAGAAATCCTTGATAAAAAAGGAATTAAACAAACGTGGTTAGCAGAACAATTGGGTAAAAGCTTCAATATGGTTAATGCTTACTCACATAATCGTCGGCAACCTCCATTGGAGGTGTTGTACAAAATTGCAGATATTTTGGATGTGGAAGTTGCCGATTTATTGGTGGCAAAAAAGGATTTGAAAAAAAACTAATATTGAAAATATGGAAGGGAGCTTTATTACCAACCAAAATAACAGATTTCTAGCTGAAATAATAAATGGAATTTTGCCCAAATGCGATAATAGTTGTTTTTTAGTTGGATACTTTTATTTCTCGGGTTTTGCTGAGTTACATGAGCAGTTGAAGAATAAAAAACTTCGGGTTCTTGTTGGCTTGGATATTGAAAGGGATATGATTAACCGCATCCGTGAAGTTGATTACCATTCGGTAATGAATTTCACCCGCGCAGAGATTAAACAAAGCTATTTTTCTTCACTTGTGGATTTATTCAATGAAACTGACTATTTCGATAGTTCGGATCAGGAGGATGCCTTCAAGATTTTTTACGAAAAAATAAAAGACGGTTCATTACAGATACGTAAAACCAAAGAGCCCAATCATGCAAAAATGTACCTTTTTGAAAATGGTGAAGAGTTTTCAGAGTGCGGCACATATCCTGGAGCCCTGATTACAGGTTCCAGCAATCTTTCATTATCCGGTCTTAGAGGTCGATGGGAACTGAATGCAATCCTGCGTGGTAAATCTGATTTTCAAGAAGGTAAATGGATATTCGAAGAACTTTGGCAAGATGCTGTGGTGATTGCTGATAAAGACAACATAACTGAATTTGAAAACGGGGTAATAGAAAAAACATGGTTCGAAAAACTATATTCCCCCTACTCATTTTACCTTCGAGTTCTCCATGAGTATTTCACTATTAACTACGACAAGGAATTTAGAACACCTCACGATATTACAAGTGGCAAATTTTTAGATTTGAAGTATCAGGCAGATGCCATTCAAATGTCTTTGGCAACTATTGAGAATCATAATGGCGTAATTATTTCTGATGTAGTTGGACTTGGAAAAAGCATTATAGCCTCAGCGGTTGCACACAACATGCAACTTCGTACAATCATTATTGCTCCACCCCATCTGGTTCGTCAATGGGAAGAGTACCGCTCAGAGTTCGATTTCAATGCTACTGTTTTGAGTAGCGGAAATATCGAAAAGGCTTTAAGCTACTATAGCGAATCTAGCGATGGAAAAAGAAAATGGCTTATCATTGTAGATGAAGCACACAAATATAGAAACGAATACACTCAGGATTATTTCAACCTGCACCAACTGTGTCAAGGGAATAAAGTAATGTTGTTGACAGCTACTCCATTTAATAATCGCCCTCAAGATATTTACTCCATGATCCGGCTTTTTCAAATCCCTTCAAAATCGACACTTAAAACCGTTGATAATTTGGGACGTGAATTTCGTGAACTCATTAAGCAATACAAAGAATTGACTAAAGAGCAAAAGGATGGAAAATTATCCGACACAGAAATAAAGAAACAAGTTGAAACCATTGCAGGAAGGATACGAGCCATTATTTCACCTTTGGTAATTCGACGTTCTCGCTTAGATTTAAAAGGGATATCTTCTTATAAAACTGACCTGAGAAAGCAAAAAATTGATTTTGCTGAAATGAGCGATCCTGAACTATTGGAGTATCCATTAGGGGGATTAAAGGATATGTATGTTGAGACTCTTAATCTTATTTCTCCCGATATTAATACAGATTCAAATATCAAAAAAAAGTATCAAGCCGCTCGTTATCAGCCAATAAAATACGTCAAGCAGGACAGGGAGAATTATCTGAAAGAGAAAATAGAAGAAGCTGGATTTGAGTATAATTTATTCAAGGGGACACAACGAAACTTGTCCAAATTCATGCGCCATCTATTGGTGCGCCGCTTTGAAAGCTCTACAGCTGCATTTAAAAACTCATTGGAATTTATGATTTCTTCTTCTCGTGGGATTGTAAAATGGGCGGAAAAAAGAGGGAAAGTACCAGTATATAAAAAAGGTTCCCTTCCCAATGTGGATGATTTATATCAAACAAGTGATGATAGTATTGATGAGGCTGCAAGAGAAGCGGGGGTTGAGTTTGAAATGGAAAAACTTTCGGCAAGAGGGCTTTTCGAAATTGACCTGCATGATTTAGATGATACATTTATTAAGGACGTAAAAGCGGATATTGATTTATTAGAAGACATTCACAAGAAATGGTTTGAGACAAAAAAAATAACGCAAGACCCAAAGATAGACACTTTTAAGAAGGAGCTGCAAAAGATGCAACTCAATGATCCTTCCCGAAAGATTATTGTTTTCAGTGAATTTGCTGATACGGTTAATTACTTGTACAAAAACTTGAAAGATGAAGGTTTGGGGATTTTTAAATACACCTCTGCTGATGCTTCGCCTGTAAATAAAGAGATTATCAGAACTAATTTTGATGCTGGTATAAAACAGGAGCTTCAACAAAATGAGTATAAAGTTTTAATTGCTACAGATGCTATATCGGAAGGATATAACCTACATCGAGCCGGTGCTATATTCAATTACGATATACCCTACAATCCCACTCGGGTGATACAACGCATCGGGCGCATCAACCGGATCAATAAAAAAATGTTTGATACGCTGCATATTTTCAATTATTTTCCAACAGATATAGGTGAAAAAGAAACCCGCACCAAAGAGATTTCCACTCTAAAAATGGCAATGATTCATGCCATTATGGGTGAGGATACTAAAATATTAACGAGCAACGAAGAGTTACGATCCTACTTCAAAGAACGCTATGATAAAGAGTTAAAAGCAAGTGAGTCACAGTCATGGGAGACAAAATATAAAGAATTGCTTGACAAATCAGCGAGCAGTGAATATTTCCGAGATGCGTTGAAAATGCCGCACCGTGCCAAAATTGGCAGAACTATTGAAAAGCAACATACCGGAGTATTGGTGTTTGGTAAAAAAGCAAACGATTACGTTTTCAAAATTGGAATAAATGAAAAAGAGGTAGTGTCGCTAACTCCGCAGGAGGCAATTGCCCTGTTTGAAGCTACGGTGTTTGAACAGCCGGAGAAAATTTCAACAAAATATGATGCAATCTATCAACAGGTAAAACAGAAATTGTTTGAGACCTCCAAAGATGATAAAGTGGAGAAAGCCAAGCGGGAAGCCATTGACAAAATCGGCGCAATGATAAATACTGGAATTATTGACAAGGATTATTTGAGCGACTTGAAAGAAGTGATGGAAATGGATGGCTTATCAGGATATTCCATTCGATTTATCAATAACTTAAAACTGAAGGATGCTCTTTCTCTTCCTGAATTGATTGACCAAAACTACATCAATAGGATGATAAAAGTGGGCCGAGAGGTAGATTTGGGTAGTGAAGTGTTGATTTTGTCAGAAGAATTAAAATAGTATAAACATAAGATGAGCACTGTTTCTAGAATAGATAAAGAGTACGTAAGTTGGCTGGCGGATATAAAATATAGAATCCGTTCAACGCAAATCAAAGCGTCGATTATTGTCAATTCCGAACTGATTAAATTTTACTGGGAATTAGGCAGAATGATTGTTGAAAAACAATTGCAAACCGCTTGGGGAGATAAATTAATAGAACAATTATCGTTGGATTTGAAGTCGGAATTTCCTGATATGAAAGGATTTTCAATTACCAACTTGAGCTACTGTAAGCAATTTTTTAGCACTTATCTAATTCTCCCCCAGGTTGGGGGAGAATTAGACTCAATTGTCCCCCAACTTGGGGGACACTTACCAAACAATATAATTTTCAATATACCATGGGGGCATATTAAGTTGGTAATTGGTAAAGTAAAAGACCTTGATATTGCAAACTTTTATTTTGAACAAACACTGCAAAATGGGTGGAGTAGAGATACGCTTGCCATTCAGATAAAAAACAACCTACATAAGAGAGCCGGTAAATCAATCACTAATTTTAGCAATACATTGCCACAGCCATTCTCCGACTTGGTGCAACAAACCATAAAAGATCCTTATGTATTTGACTTTATGACTATGGCTCAACCATACAAAGAAAAGGACATAGAGAATCAATTGGTCCGGCACATAACCAAATTTATACTAGAATTAGGAAAAGGTTTTGCTTTTGTGGGACAACAATACCATTTGGAAATTGCGGAATCCGATTATTATTTAGATTTACTTTTCTACCACATTCGCCTCAAATGCTATGTGGTAATCGAACTGAAAAATACCAAATTTATTCCTGAATACGCCGGAAAGTTGAACTTTTATCTTTCTGCGGTGGATACATTGTTGAAACAAGATGATGATAAACCTACTATTGGCATATTATTATGTAGGGACAAAAACAACATTGAAGCCGAATTTGCACTTAGAGATATTAACAAACCAATAGGTGTCAGCGAATTTTCTTTAATCGAAGCTCTCCCCGACGATTTACGTAGCAGTCTGCCAACGGTTGAAGAGATTGAAAATGAACTTAATAACTTAGTATAACTATGTCCAACATAAATTTTAAACAGCCCTACAATAGAGAAGAATTTCTGAGATTCTTAAATGGAGGTGTAGATAGCTTTTTACCCGACGATTTTCGTACAGAAAATGAAGTTTTGGATTATTCCGGGAACTACACTAAACGGGCTACCCGACTGGGTGTATGCCCTTCTTTAGGGCTTGATGTGATAGAAATTATCCACAATTCCACCCAAGATGCTCGTGTTGGCTTGTCTAAAGAGGCATTTCGATTGCTGCTTGAACGAAGCAAGTTTAATCGTGCACTTATTCTCTTTATCCCTAAAGATAATCCGGCGACTTATCGCTTTTCGTTAGTTAATATTGATGTAACACTTGATGATAGTAAAGTACGTCGCTCGTATTCAAATCCTCGTCGTTACTCATTTTTGTTAGGAGGAGAGGCGAAAATACATACTCCAACGCAATACCTGCTCAACAAAGGTCGGGTGAAAGACCTAGAAGATTTGCACAAAAGGTTTTCCGTGGAAGTACTTACCAAAGAGTTTTATGGAGAACTTTCCGATTGGTATTCGTGGGCTATCTCAGAGGTTAAGTTTCCAAATGAGCCTGTGAATGTCACAAAAGAAGGGAAAATTGAACATAATTCAAAAAATATAATTCGCTTGCTCACACGCTTGCTGTTTGTATGGTTTTTAAAGCAGAAACACCTTATCCCAAACGAGTTTTTTGATGCCAGCTATCTTAGAGAAAAATTATTGAAAGACTTTGACCCTTTTTTACAAACGGGAATATTTGCTCAAAAGGAGTTGGATAGCAGATACTACAAAGCAATACTACAAAATCTGTTTTTTGCAATGCTGAACTGTCCAATAACACCGCAAAGCAAAGATGATACCCGGGAACGAGGGTTTCGTAAAAGCAATAGTTATGGACAGCACCGTGATGCTAATTATTTAATGCGTTATAAAATCCTATTTAAAGACCCATCCCATTTTTTAAAATTGGCAAATAAAACTGTGCCTTTTCTAAATGGAGGTTTATTTGATTGCTTAGATAATAAGTCGGCACAACCTGCTGAATACATTGACGGTTTTTCGGACAATCTTGTGGCGCCTCACAAGTTGATTGTTCCAGATTATTTGTTTTTTGGAGAAGAAAAGGGTAAAAACATTGATCTCAGTTGGTTTTATGGAGGTGATCGTAAGAAGAAAAACGTAAACGTTCGAGGATTAATCAATATTCTTGAGACCTATAATTTTACTATAGAAGAAAACACACCTTACGACCAAGAGGTATCGCTTGACCCTGAATTATTGGGGAAAGTTTTTGAGAATTTGTTAGCAAGTTATAATCCAGAAACAAAAACAACGGCGCGTAAACAAACAGGCTCATTTTATACACCCCGAGAAATTGTGCAATACATGGTAGACGAGAGCCTGGTTGCCCATCTTAAGCGAACCGTTGGGGAAGAGTTGGAAGACGAATATCGGAAGTTAATGCGTTATACCGATGAAGAGTTTAATTTATCACAAACGCAGATAGCTGAAATTGTTAAGTCGCTATTTTCATGTAAAGTAATAGATCCGGCATGTGGGTCAGGAGCATTCCCGGTAGGTATGTTGCAACAAATGGTACATATCCTTTTTCAACTTGATCCCGACAATACGCGTTGGAAAGCAATACAAAAACAGGAGGCACTTTCAGAAACATCACTGGCATTGGACGAAGATGATGAGATCGCACGAACTGATGCATTGAATGAGATAGAACAAAATTTTAATAGGAATTTGAGCAGGCCTGATTATGCGAGGAAACTTTATTTGATTGAAAATAGTATTTATGGTGTAGATATACAACCAATAGCTGTTCAGATTTCTAAATTACGCTTCTTTATTTCATTGGTTGTGGAGCAAAAAGCAACACAAGACAGCAATGATAATTTTGGCATCCGCCCACTACCAAATCTTGAGGCAAAATTTGTAGCAGCCAATACATTGATTGGTATTGAAAAGAAAGCTGTTACTCTTTTTGATAGCAAGGAAGTAAAGGCCAAGGAAGCGGAACTAAGAAGCATTCGTCATAAGTTGTTTAGTGCACGACGCCCAGAAACTAAAAGGAAACTTAAAGAAAAGGATAAAGAGATTCGCACTCAAATTGCAAACCTCTTGACTCAACAAGCGATTATGGATTATACCAATGCCAAACAGATTGCAGATTGGGATATGTTTGACCAAAATGCATATTCTCCTTTCTTTGATGCGGAATGGATGTTTGGTGTTGGTGATGGTTTTGATATTGTAATTGGAAATCCGCCATATATTAAAGAATCAACAGATCGCTCTGCATTTGAAGGGCTAAAACAATCGGTCTATTATCAAGGAAAAATGGATTTGTGGTATTTATTTGCCTGTTATGGATTAGATATGCTTTCTAAAAACGGCCATCTGTGCTTTATTGCAACTAATAATTGGGTTACGAATGATGGTGCTACTAAATTACGAAACAAGCTTGTATCAGATGCTAAAATCATTCAACTGATTGATTTTAATGACTTGATGATATTTGAAAGTGCGAGTATTCAAACGATGGTAATGCTATTTCAGAAAAATAACGCGGAGGGTCATTATTATTTTGATTATCGTAGGTTAGATAAATCTAAAACAACCAAATCTGATGCAGTTTCTCTGCTCCTTAGAAGAAAATTTATAGAGGCAACGTATCTATATCCAAATTTTCAACGTGAGAGCTATAGGAATAGACGATTAACATTTAGTGGAAATAATATTAATGATATTCTAAATAAAATAAATGCTAAACGAAATTTTTATCTCATTGGTAATTCAAGTAAGAGTGATGTAACATTTTCTGAAATAAGTTCAGGAATTGATGTCTTACAAGATGCTCTAAATCAAAATGCTGTTGATAACCTCAATTTTCCTGCTAAAGTAGGGGATGGTGTCTTTGTACTTAGTGATTTTGAGTTTAATAGTATGAATTTTTTGGACAACGAAAAAGACATTATAAAACCGTATTACACGACTACACAACTGCATAAGTACTATGGTGACAGAACTAATTCTCATTGGATCATATATACACAATCAGATATTAATTATAGAAATATCATAAATAATTACCCCAATATAAAAAATCATCTTGATAAATATAAAAATATAATAACATCGGTATATAAGCCATATGGATTGCATCGAGCAAGGGAGCAGCGCTTTTTTGAAGGAGAAAAAATATTAGCTCTAAGAAAATGTTCTGTAGATCCTACATTCACTTATACAGATTTTAGTTGTTACGTCTCAAGAGCTTTTATTGTTATCAAGACAAATAGGATAAACCAGAAATATTTAGTTGGGTTACTAAATTCAAAATTAATCACTTTTTGGCTGAAAAATAAAGGGAAAATGCAAGGGAGTAATTATCAAGTGGATAAAGAACCCTTACTTGAGATCCCTATATATTCACCATCACAGAACAATCAACTCATTATTGCAACATTAGTTGATTATATATTATTATTAAAGGATAAAAATGTTAATGACATTTCAGCCTTAGTGTCCAATAGATTTATAGCAAATTATTTTGAAGAGATTATTGACGGTTGTATTTATGAATTATACTTTGAAGAGCACATGAAGGACTGTGAAATAAATATTCTAGATGAGGTGGCAAAAAGGGTAATCCCAATTTCAAATTGGAATGCAATTCATGAAAAATCACAAATAATACTTGATGTTTTTAATGGTATCAAAAAAACTGACAATCCAATCAGAACCCGTTTAGAACTTTTTACACTAAGAAGTCCTGAATTTCTAAGAATAATAATTGAGAAGAAGAATTATGCCAGCAATTGAAACTCTTAAAATAAAAGGGTTTAAAGCTTTTCCGAGTGAATTTAAACTCAGTTTTGATGGTAAACATCTACTTTTGTATGGGGAGAATGGTAGCGGAAAATCATCAATATATTATGCCTTGCATTGTTTATTCCAGTCTCCATTAAAGAAGGATTCGGGTAAAAAATATTTTAATAAACTTGATGATGAGGGTAACGAAAATCATCAAAATTTATTAAATATTAATGTTTTGGGGGATGACTCCCATGTTTCTGTGTCATTTTGTGAAAACCATCCGTTCATTTATGAAATAAACAAAGACGGTTATAAAACGACCTTGTATGGAGGACGCCATCCTCTCCCTGCCGATATTAATGGAGTTTTTATCAATCATAAATTTTTATTCTATTTTTTTAGTTTTAGAAATTCTGAACAAATCAATTTGTTCCCAGTCTTTGAAAAAGATATTTTACCATTTGTACTTGATAAGGAATCAGGTCTACATATTGGTGAGATGTATGATACAATAACCTCGTCCGTTATAAAAAAGGCAAATAAGGTTACAAAGGATTACTTGTCTAATATTGAGTATTTCAACATGCAAATTAGCAATGTTGTAGAAGAGGTAAACCTTCGGGCATCGGATTTGTATTGTGCATATTTCAAAGAAGATACGCATCCAAAACTTAAAATAGTTTTGTATTACCAATCGACAGCTTCCAAATCTCCAAATGATAGCAGGCAATATTGGCTTGAATATAATAATTTTACGGACTATGTAAATGAAAATGGTAAAATTGTTGCAAAACAGACTAAATATAAGGCACTTAATAAACCATTTATACGTCTTGAAGTCTCTGAGGAGTTGGAAGAAGGTTTTTGGCGAGTAGTCCCAAAGCCGCAGGCTTATTTTAATGAAGCAAAACTTACGGCAATCGCCTTATCAATTAGATTTGCGTTACTTAATCTTGATGCTCCTGAAGATGGGCGTTTTCTTGCATTAGATGACATGCTAATAAGCCTTGATATGAGTAATCGTACAAAAGTAATAGATTTTCTCCTTAGAATTTCAGATAAGTATAAAATCTATCTTTTTACTCATGATAAGATTTTATTTGATTTAATGAAAATGAGAATTGAGCAAAACAAACATTTAGATTGGTGTTTTTACGAAATGTATACCGATGAGAAAAATCATAAACCAATAGTATTATTATCTGATACGTATTATTCCAAAGCTTGTTATCATCTACAGTCTTTTGATTACCCTGCTGCCGGAAACTATTTTCGGAAAGCAGCAGAAGAGTTAGTTGAAAAATATTTTCCTACAGAAGTAATTATTGGCAATGACGGACAAAAGCGTAGAAATTTAAAAAACTACGTTGATGCTGCAATCGGAGTATATGAGCGTATAGGAATAGATACGACGCTTTTAGAAGCCTTGGATAGTTATGTTTTTCTTTTACTAAACCCTTTGTCACATAGATCTATAGAGACAAATGTGTATAAAACTGAGTTAAATAAAGTAAAAGATTTGATTCCGAATATTATGAGTGAAGTTCAAAGTCTAAATCTACGAGAATTGATTGCTGCTCAGAATTCTCTTGTTATTGTTTTTCACAATGATATAGTTATTCAGAACGAATATACAATAACTACCAAGGAGCCGATTTATCTTTTTAATAGACTTGGAGTAGAATTGTTATCTAAGTCTCAGTGTCAGTCAACAGAAAGTTTAACCATCACAAATGGCGTATTAAGTGCGAAGTCTAAAAATAATTATTTTAAAGAAAATTGCATCATTGATGTTCATAAGAAGATATTTGAACGATGGACTACCCCTTATGATGAGAGTTACATGAATAATATATTTCATATAAGCTCGTCTAATGATAGAAAATCATTACAATCATTAAAAGATAGTTTTTAATATTTTTATGCAAGTAGAATTTGTCTCCCAGTATCATCCCTTATTTCAAGAAGTTATATCCCTTGGAAGGAAACATTCGTCAACCTTGGGGTTTATGCCAGAAGGAGGGTTTATTGATCATGCAAAGAAGAGATGTATCATTATTATCCATGACAAATCCAAGCTAATGGGCTATTTGATGTTTCGTGTTGTTGCTCGATCTTCGAGAATTAGCATTGTACATTTATGTATTAAAGAAGAGTTTAGAGGGAAAAACATTCCGACGAAATTACTTGATGAGCTACAAAAGAAATATAAAACAACACATGCCGGTATCGCCCTAAGTTGTAGAGCGGATTACTCAAATGCCTCAGCATTATGGAGTAAGTACGGTTTTGTTTGCAGGGGAAAAGTGCGTAGTAGAAGTGTCGATGACCATTTTTTAAATAAATGGTGGTATGATTTTAATAAGTCAGACTTATTTAATAGCACTGATAGTGCATCTGTAAAAATCAAAGCCCTATTAGATGCAAATATAATTGTGAAGCTCCGAGATAATAATATTATACAAGAACCTTCCCAGGATGCTCGTCCGCTAATGGCCGACTGGCTGTCAGACGAGGTTGACTACTATTATGCACCGGAGCTATTTAATGAGATTTCAAGAGATAGTAATAATGAGAGAGCACAGAAAACAAGGAATTTCTTAAACAATTTTATAGAGGCTCGTTTTGAGGTTGCAAAAAGCCAGAATATTACATCGCAATTAATCCCTTTTGTTTCTGGTAATTCAGATAATGATAAGTCTGACAGGGTGCAACTTGCCTCCGCAATTGTGTCTAATGTGTCTTATTTTATAACATTAGATAAAGGAATACTGGACAAAAGAAATGAGATACAAGAGGCTTTTGATATTCAAATATACTCTCCCCAAGAATTTATTTTGGAAATTGACCAATTGATTAATAAAGAGGAATACTCTCCAACGAGACTTGCAGGAGTCAGTTTTCATTCCATCTCAAAGATTTCTAATACGGAGTTGGATATTTGTATTGATAAATTCTTGTCAAAATATAACTCTGAAAAAAAATCTTCCTTTCAGAATATTGTATATGCTGAGACTTCAAAAGGGAAAAATGCAAAGATTAAGGTTGTCAAAACGGGCACAAATCCAATTGCTTTTTTCGCATACGAGCACGGATTATCTGAGCTAATAATTCCATTTATTAGATTGGATGATACAGAACATAAACAAACTTTGTTTATGCAGCTGATATCGGATTTTATACGAAAGGCAATTGGCAAGAATCTCTCCAAGGTAGTAATAAAAGAGACTTTTTTATCAGAAAATCAAAATTCAGTATTAGGTAGGTTGGGATTTGAAAATAATTCAAGCGTATGGGTCAAAACTATCTCTAATAGAATAATTGACAGTGCACAAATCGTAGAAATTGACAAAAGATTTGGCGAAGAAAATTTTGTAAGTATTCTTCAATCTACATGTAAAGAAGAGAGGGATAAAATTCTCTTAGAAATTGAGCATAAGTTATTTCCTTTAAAATTTTCAGATTTAGATATCCCATGCTACATTATTCCAATCAAAGCATACTGGGCAGGTCAGTTATTTGATCCTAATATTTCCGGTGCAACTTTATTTGGTGCTGATCCTAATAGAATATGGAGCATCGAAAATGTCTATTACAGGAACACCAGACCAATAACCGAATTAGCACCAGGAAGAATATTATGGTATGTTAGTTCAGACAAAAAAACAGTTAGAAGCCAAGCGATTGTGGCAGCTTCATATTTGGACGAGGTAATGACAGATAAGCCTAAAATACTATTTCAAAAGAATAAACATTTTGGAATTTATGAATGGAAAAACATTTATGAATTATGCAAGAAAGATATAGAAACACCAATTAGAGCTTTGCGTTTTAGTCAGACAGAAGTATTTCAGAACCCAATAAAGTTACCATTGATTCGTCAAATATTTATGGATAATGGAAGAAGTGAGAATACATTTGCTTCTCCTGTAAAAGTGGAGAGTGCTATTTTTAATCAGATATATAAATCAGGACATGAAAAATCAAAATAAAATAAAACGATACTTATTTATTTCGGTAAAACCTGAGTTTGCAAATAAAATTGTATCAAAAGAAAAAAGTATTGAGCTGCGCAAAATTAGACCGCATGTTAAAGTTGGAGATTATGTTATAATTTACGCGTCATCTCCCCTTAAATCTGTGATTGGATTTGGTATAATAAAACAAATCATAGAAACGACACCAGAACAAATGTGGCAAAAGTATCATTTACTTTTGGGTATTGACAAGATTAGATTTGAGGGCTATTATGCAGGAAAGGAAAAGTCAATTGGTATAGAGGTAGAGAACATAAGAAAAGTTGCTCCCATTCATCTTAATAAATTACGCGCCATCGACCCTAATTTTCATCCCCCGCAAGTATATCGCTATGTTTCCAATGAAGATATTTGCAGGGCTATTTCAGATTACTTATAATACCGTAGTCTTAACAGTTTTCGATTGATTGCTGGGTTTCGTCCCTATTTTGGCCCTGTAAAAATAAAAAAGCTTGATAAATTTGGTTATCAAGCTTTTTTAGTACCCGGAGCCGGGATCGAACCGGCACAGCCTTGCAGCTACTGGTGTTTGAGACCAGCGCGTCTACCGATTCCGCCATCCGGGCAAACAAAATGGTAAACTTGGGCTGCAAAGATATGTAAATATTTTTATTGGGCAATATGAAAATCGGACATCATCCTCTCAGCAGCTTTCCAGTTTTCTTCGAAAACCTGAGGCTACTTCGAGGGTGATGTCCGATTTCTTACTTCAAAAAGATATTTGGATATATCTTGCTTAAAGTGTTTTCCTATTTTGTTTGCACAGATTTTGCTTCCTTGTCAATCAAAATCACGTTACCAAGACCTAAGCTGTTCAGTGGTTTCAGCTGGGTTTTGGCGTCACCGACAACAACATAGACCATTTCGTTAGTGTCTATGTTCTTGGCTATGACTGCTTTTGCCTGCTCAACGGTCATGCTGTTGATTGTCTCCTCCTGCTGTTTCACATAGTCGAACGGAAGGTTATAAGAGGAGATGTTGCTCAACATTCCGACCAAAGCGCCTAGTGTTTCAAAAGATGATGCCTTTGCCCTTAGCATAGAGTTCTTGGTAGTACTAAGAAGATCTTCGTTATATTCAGTCCCGTAGTTACTTATTAGACTCTTGAATGTCTCCACTGCCTCTTTTGTAGTACTGCCCTGAACACTTGACGAAGCTATGAAAGTATTCAAATATTCCTGACCACTGAAACTAGAGTATGCGCCATAAGTAAAACCTTTTTGTAGACGGAGTACATCAAACAGCATTCCCTGCGAACCGGAGCCCAATTTGTAGTTTGCAATTACACATGGATAAAAATCAGGGCTGCTGTATGGAACACCCACTTTGCCTATCATAATCATGGATTGTGGAGCATTTGGATAGTCAACAAAATAGATTTGTGCCCTCTTTGCCGGAACTCCTGCCGCAGGTTGTGGTACTGTTACATCTTTTGCTGCCCATTTCTCAACCAGCGATGCGATTGCTTTTTCACAAGTTGCCTGGTCAATGGCACCAGCTATGTTAAAGTTAGCAATAGTAGGGCTTAGGAATGAATTATAGAACGATTTGACATCTTCTATGGTTATTGAATCTATACTCTCAATGTTTCCGTAAGGAATCTGGGCAAGTCTGGAATCGGTACCAAATAGAAGTTTGTTTGTAACAGAAGTGGCTATCTCCTCAGGATCTACCGATGCCTGACGGATATAAGATTTTATCTCATTTTTAATTCTGGCAAGAGCAGCCTCGTCGAACCTTGGCTGAAGTACCATCTCCTCAGTCAATGCCATAACCTCTTTGAAATTCTTTGCAAGGCAAGTGATTGAGATTCCCATACCTTCAACGTCGGAAGAGACTGTAATTCTGGCACCAAGAAGACCCATTGCATTTTCTAGTTCCTCAGGAGTCTTGAGAGCGGTTCCTTCATTCATAAGCTCAGCATTTATGAATGACAAACCAATTTTGTTTGCAGGGTCGAGGAGCATTCCACCTTTAAGTTCAATACTTACTTGTATAATAGGTAGTTCGCTCTGTGTTATTCCAAATAGACCCATTCCGTTGGCAAGCTTGCCTGTCCATACCAGAGGAACTGTGATGGATGGGGTATTAGGCAAATAGGCCGGCTCGACAGAACGGTCGAAGGCAGATTCAGTGCGTACATATTCATCGTCCACAATTTTCCCACCAGCAGACTTCATTTTCTGGTCGGCAACGTTTTCTACTACAATTTTTGCAGGTACAGAACCAGTCAGGGCCAGTTCAGGTTTCCCTTTTGGAACGACGCACAATGCAAAGTATGGTTTTCCCTTGAAATATTTCTCGTAGACAGCCATAATCTCCTCTTTTGTAACAGCCTGAAATTTTTTCAAGTCGTCAAATGATGCATCAGGTTTGCCTGCAAACTCATTGTCACGGGCCAACATAAGGGCCTTGCCCTGAACTCCGGAAATTCTGTTATAAAGCATAACTTCCTGCATTGCCTTAAGCTTCTGAAGCTCCTGTGGGTTGACACCCTCTTTTTCGAAACGGGCAAAGGCCTCTTCTATTGCTGTATTAACGTCGTTTAGATTGATCCCTTCAAAGGCTCTGATTCCAATTTGTACGGCACCTGCAACCTCACGCGCCATGTTGTATGCGTTGACAGATGGTGCAAGTTTCTTCTCCTCTACCACAATTTTGTAAAGAGGGGAGTTCTTGCCATTTGCAAACAGAGAAGCAAAGTATTGAAGTGCATAAACATCTTTATTGTAGGCCTCTACTGTTGGGAATGCCACTGATAGCTGAGGGAGTCGGGCGTAAGAGTCTTCCCAGATAATCTTTTTGGTTGAATCCATTACAAGTGGCTGAATAGCTGGTTTTGGAACATCGGCCCCTTTCTTGATCTCGCCGAAGTACTTCTGTATAAGCTCCTTTGTCTGTTTGATGTCAAAATCACCGGTAAGAGCAAGAGTCGCATTGTTAGGAACATAATAGGTTCCGTAAAACTCTTTTACATCGTCGAGAGTGGCACCTTTCAAATCTGCTATTTCGCCTATTGTCGTCCAGCTGTAAGGGTGACCAGCAGGAAACATCTCGTTTGCAGAAATGGTAGTCGAATGTCCGTAAGGCTGGCTGTCGTAGTTCTGTCTCTTTTCATTGGAAACAATGTCAATCTCTCTCTCAAGTCCCCCTTGGGTTACTGTATTGATGAAGAATCCCATGCGGTCTGACTCCATCCATAGTACTTTTTCCAGGGCATCGCGAGGTACTGCCTCATAATAGTTTGTACCGTCAGAGTTTGTTGATCCGTTAAAACTTCCTCCCATTTTTGCTATGTTCTGGAAGAATGCATTTCTTGGCAGGTTCTCTGAACGCTGGAAGAGCATATGTTCGAAAAAGTGAGCGAAACCGGTTTTGCCGGGCTTCTCTCTGCCAGATCCAACATGGTATTGGATGGCAATGGCAACCAATGGATCTGAGTGGTCTTCGTGAAGGATCACCTTAAGACCATTCTCCAGAGTATACTGTTCATAATTGAGTTCCACCTTGGGTTCTTTAGGTACACACGATAGCGTGGCCATTACCAGGGAGGTGAAAAGGAGAGATTTTAAAAGCTTAGACATAAATGTAAGATTTTGAGATGAGTGTATTGAACAAAGATAAAAAATTTTTCTTTCTGATTTTTATCATTTACCTTTGAACCGTTCTTTAGATAGGGAACCTCGTGTAATCCGAGGACAGTACCCGCTGCTGTAAAGCTTGCCCAACAGGGTTATCTTCCGTAAGCCACTGCCAATTAGGTGGGAAGGCGAGAGATATAAAAGCTGAGTCAGAAAACCTGCTTGGAACAAAACTTTATTAATCGAGCTTTCGGGAGAAAAAGAACGATGCACAGACATTTTGCATTTATATTATTCTATGTTGTATTATTGAACTTTGGCGTTATTCATGCCGGGGCTCAGACTCATGATACTTTAAAGCAACGTAATTCCAGATCGTTGGATTCCATTACAGTCAGTGCTTCATCAAAACAATTTACACTCTCCAACAGACGATTCTCCCCGGGAACAAATTCAATAAGAGTTTCCGCAGAGGCCCTTGCAAAGATGCAGATGAGTTCGCTGGCCGAATTCATCCAACAGGAGAATGCGGTATACCTAAAGGAGTATGGCCGCGGAATGGGGGCCTATATATCGGTGAGAGGAACCTCTTCGTCACACACCACCATTGCCTGGAACGGACAGAGCCTTTCGGTTCCCACAATGGGACAGACAGACCTCTCTCATATTCCTCTCTACTTTTTTGACGCGATGGAGATTCATATAGGGGGTAATTCTGCCCTTTATGGCGACGGTTCAATTGGCGGGAGTATTCAGCTTAATACTAAACCCAAATGGGAGAGGGGCATACATGGTGATATTCTTCTCTCTGCCGGTAGCTTCAGCTCCTTTGTTCAGGGTGCTACGTTGAGGTATTCAGGAAAAACAACCGAGAGCAGGACCAGTATCCTCCATTCGTCGGCACTTAATAATTACCCTTTTACAAACAACACTAGCATAGGCAGGCCGACAGAACGTCTTAACAATTCTGCGTTTGACAATTATGGTTTGCTCCAGGAGGTGTATAAAAAGTTCGGTGACTCTAGTCTTCTGTCAGCAACCCTCATGTATCAGAACTTCGACAGGGAGATCCAGCCATCGGTATCTTCGAATTACAGGCCGGAGAGCTACGAGTCCATTTATGACAAGAACCTTAAGCTCAACATAGGTTACAATGCATCAAGAAATCACTTTTCTTACGGCGCTCGAATTTCGTATGCGTATGATAATCAAAAATATAAAGAAGATATTATTGCGGCGGGGAGATATTTTGCATCGGTTGATGCAGAGTACAAGCTTGATAAGCTCACATTTAAGGGTGGCGCATCGGGAGAGTATATAAAGCCGGATGTGTACTCCTATGCCGACTCTGTGAGGGAGGTCAAGTCCAATCTCTATGCTCTGCTAAGATTTATCCCTTTTGACAGACTCATTCTATCCGGAGGTATAAGGTTTGCAAAAGTGACAAACTCAGAAGTGCCCCTTATGCCCTCTCTTGATGCAAAGTATCTGATAATTAAGTCTGAAAATCATACAGTTGCCATTAGGGGCTCAATCTCGCAGAACAGTAAAATACCATCTTTAAATGATCGTTACTGGGGAGGGGAGCATCTTTACCTGAGAAGTGAGAGGTCGTTTACAACTGAGGGAGGAATTGATTACAGCTGGTTTTCAGGAACATGGGGGATAGATCTTTTTGGTACTTTATACCGGAGTTCTGTAAAGGACTGGATAAGGTGGCTTCCGGCAGGTGTTGTATGGCGACCACAGAATATCCCTGAGGTATTATCAAGGGGGGGAGAGGCTGGTGCGAGATTATCCGGGCAGATAGCTGACTGGAACCTCTCTATGAACTTCAGCTATGTCTTTACAAATATAATGATGAAGAAGGCTACATGGGAAGAAGATCCTGCTGTGGGTCAGCAGCTGGCCTATCAGCCAAAACACTCCTGGCGGACAACTGTAAAGGCAGAGAGGGGAGCGTTGTCTTTTTACGGAGGGCTATATTTTACAGGGGAGCGTACAACAATAGATATTTTCGATATTCTTCCCTCTTATCTCATTACCGATCTGGGTGCAATATTCAGCTTTAAGGCATTTGGAGAGGAGTTTACAGCAAACGGGGTAGTTAAGAACTTATTTGACGTAAGCTATCAGAATGTGAAATTTTATGCAATGCCCGGCAGAAACTGTCAGATTTCGCTTCAGTGGAAATTTTAGTAAATAAATCAAAATAAAATACACAATAAAATGAAAAAGAACTTCTTGAAATTTTTAGTAACAGTACTTGTAAGCACGACTCTTTTCTCGTGTTTAGAAAAAGCCGATCCAATCGAAATAGTACGTGATGGTAAAGTGTTGGTAATCAATCAGGGCAACTATTCTGAGCAATCTGCAAGCATCTCTCTCTACGATGAGACCACAAAACAAATCCAGAACAGAGTCTATGAGACTGCAAACGGAATTTCGATAGGGGCAACTATTGTTTCAGGAACCATTGGTGCAGATAAGGAGGCGATTCTTGTGTGTAACAATCCCGACAAGATAATTTTCGTAGATGCAAAGACAGGTAAGGACAAGGGAACAACAATTACCGAGGGGCTGGCCTCTCCCAGGAATGTTGTTGTAACGTCGGATTTTATTTATGTTACAAACTGGGATTATGATCATATTGTCAACTCGATGGGTATGTGGGAATTCAATAAATCTTACATAGCAGTTTATAACGCTGTCACAAAGGCTCTTGTTAAGAAAGTTCCCGCAGGGACAGATGCAGAAGGGCTGCTACTCTATGGAAACAAACTGTTCGTTGCAGTTAAGGAGGGAGTGAAAGTGTTCGATGTTTCAAAATCAGACATGCCTGTTCTGGCAACAATCAGAGATGCCGGCACAACCGGTTCTGCAAAGCATCTTACTTTTGACCGTACTCTGAAAATATGGGCATCATTTCCGGAAAAAGGGGTAGTACAGATAGACCCTGCAACCCTTTCAGTAAACTCGTCCGTTGCTGTGCCTGTAGATTTTATGGATGGATATATAACAACTGACGCAACCGGTTCTAATATTCTTACATACAACACAGCATTCGATGCAAATTACAATCCGGAAAAGGCATCAATCTATAAAGTGAATGTACAGACCAAGGCTGTGACTACATTATATGAGGGAACCTATTTTTATGGAGTTGGAGTAAGCCCGCTGACAGGGGATATTTTTACTGCAGAGGTCAGTTTTACCTCGAACTCAGTCTTAAAGGTAGTGGCACCCGATGGATCACTCCGAAACTCAGCAACTGCCGGAATTGGTACTTGCCGCTACCTTTTCTTCTAACGTAATCCATTTATACTACTATAGTCAGTAACCCGTTGATGGGCTTTCCAGTTCTGCGAACCTGAGGCCCAATCAACGGGTTACTGACTAAAATATTTAATGGGTTATCGTCTATTTCTCTGTCTCTGGAAAATGGTAGACGATTGTCTTGATTACATCCGGATGTATGCTGTTGGTTACGGGACAAGTTTTAACTGAAGCGTCTATGAAACGCATCTGCTTTTCTGTGTAGTCATTTCTGGGGAAAAAGATATCCAGCTTAAGTTCGGCAACCCGGCGAGGGTTTGCAGCCATAATCTTTTCAGTCTCGATGCGAGCTCCGTCAATTGAAAATCCGTGAGCTTGTGCAGCTATACCCATAATGGTAAGCATGCAGCAACCTAGTGAGGTTGCAAAAAGATCTGTCGGAGAGAAGTGTTCTCCTTTGCCATTATTGTCTTCAGGAGCTTCGGTAACCAGCTTGCTGCCGGATTTGAGATGTTCGGCTTCCGTCATTAGGTTGCCGGTGTAGATTGTTCTTATTTTTGTCATACTTTGCAGTAGTTTTTAGTATATATTTGAAATCCTGATAAATATAGTTTTGTATATATGTGAAAGATAAAATAAATATTTGTAAGTAGCACACTATGTGTAGGTTACTAAAAACTACTGCAAAGTACCCCCTTGAGGGTAGCAGAGGAGCAGGAGAGTACCTTTACAGTCACATAGTCACCAATTTTATGGTCGCCGGCGGGAAAGATGCAGACTTTGTTCTGCGACGTACGGCCAAGAAGGTCGCTTTTGGAACGTTTTGAAAAACCTTCAACCAGAACTTCAAACTCCTTTCCAATGTCGGCCTGATTGCTTTTCAACGACAACTCGTTTTGCAGAGCAATAATCTCATTGAGCCTTCTTGTCTTTGTCTCAGAGGGCACATCATCGGGATAGTGTCTGGCAGCTTTTGTATTCGGTCTTTCCGAGTACTGGAACATGAAAGCAGTATAGTAACCCACCTCTCTCATGATAGATAGAGAGTCCAGATGGTCCTCCTCAGTCTCACCGCAGAAACCGGCAATCATATCTGTGCTTATTGTAGCAGTAGGTAGAATCTCTTTGATTTTGGCAACTCTGGAAAGATATTCTGCACGGGTATATTTCCTGTTCATTTTTTCAAGAATGGCATCGCTTCCCGATTGTACCGGAAGGTGTATATGGTTGCAGATGTTCTGATACATTGCCATTGTATAAAGGACAGAGTTTGCCATGTCTTTTGGGTGAGACGTTGAAAATCTTACCCTTAGCTTAGGGTCAATAAGGGCAATCATCTCGAGAAGCTCTGCAAAAGAGACTTTATGAGTAGGATTCTCTGGATTGGCCCAGTGGTATGAGTCCACATTCTGCCCAAGCAGGCTTATCTCCTTGTACCCGTTTTCGAAAAGTTCGCGGGCCTCCCTCATAATACTTTTAGGGTCTCGGCTCCTTTCGGCTCCCCTTACATACGGAACTACACAATACGAACACATATTGTTGCATCCCCGCATAATCGAGATAAATGCAGAAACTCCGTTTTTATCCATTCTGACGGGAGAAATATCGGCATATGTCTCCTCCTGTGATAGTATAGTGTTAATCTGTTTGTCTCCGCTTGTGAGGGCAGAAATCAGATTAGGAAGGTCGCGGTAGGTGTCGGGTCCGGCAACAAGGTCAACAACCCGATGAGAAAGTAGCTCCTCTTTTAGCCTCTCTGCCATACAACCCAGAATTCCCACAATAAGTGTGCGCTTTTTCTTTTTCAGGATTTTGAAGTTTTCCAGTCGTCCCCAGATTCTCTGTTCGGCGTTGTCTCTGATAGAACATGTATTAAGGAGTATAAGGTCTGCATTTTCAATTTTGTCGCAAAGAGCATATCCGCACTTCTGAAGTACCGACAGGACCACTTCACTGTCGCTGACATTCATCTGACAGCCGTAGGTCTCTATGAACACCTGGGGTAACTTATTATCAAGTACCGGTTTTACGGAATAATATTTGTTGGTCATATAAGGAACGAATTATTCTGCAAATATAGGCTTTTTTATACCTTTGCAGATAATCAAAACAAAAGATGAAGAGACTGATATTACCTGTACTGCTTTCTGCCTTGCTTTTTCAAAGTTGTGTTAACTATAAGGAAATTGACATAAAGCAGGTTAAGATTCAAAAATTCACCCTTGTAAACACATCAAGGGCCAATGTGACTTTTGATTATCTGGTAGATAATCCTACAAACTCTACACTTATTATCACTTCGGCCGAGGGGTTCATTACTAAAAAAGGTGTGAATTTTGCTCAGTTGGAGCTAATGCAACCAGATACAATTCCATTTAAAAGAATTACATCAGGCGAAATATCCCTGAAAATAGACCTTCTGGATCCAATCTCGCTATTATCTATGGGGTTGAACATATCCAGCTGGAAGGTTCAGGATTTTAACTTTGATGCGAAAATAACAATCAAGACCTCATCGGGTTATAAAAAAGTATTAAAACTCAGGAACGTGCCACTTGAGCACTTGACAGACAGACTATAATATATGCGGTATTTATTATTAACAATAATTCTCCTCTTCTCTATCTTTGGCACTATGAGTGCCCAGGAGACTGAAACCATTCAGGACTCAGCAATTATAAAAGCCCCTGTAATGGATTCCACATTTTTCAAAAAGGATATTTTTTCAATGTTACTGGAGAGAGGGTCATACTCCAACGGAATAAAAGTACAACAGACAGAAAGCCTTCGAAATGCATTTGATAATCACATAGTTCTGGCTGCAAGCAAAAGAATTACCGGCTATCGGGTGAGAATCTTCTTTGATAATAGCCAGTCAGCAAGGGGAAGGTCTTCAAGTGTAAAAACTAATTTTTTAGCTAGTTATCCAGACATCCCTGCATACTGGACATATGACGAAATATATTATAAGGTTACCGTAGGAGACTTTAGAACTAAATCGGAAGCAATGATTATGCTTAAAAAACTTCAACCCGATTTTCCTTCGGCCTTCTTAGTGAAAATGCCTATAAATTTCCCTCCCCTTTAGATTTGGTCCTTTTTTTCCTCAGACTCTTTGCGATTTTTTCGGCTGACTTTGTGGCTCTCCACCATGTCGGTCTGAATTTAGTTGCCAATCTCAGAAGTGGTGTAATGTAACGCTCTATCTTCTCAGGATAGATGTGAGATATGTTAACCAATATACCGGTCTCCTCAACCCCTCCGAAACCTTCGTTGATAGCAGTCCCAAACACCTTCATGGAAGGCGAAAGATTCATATATGAGTTGATAAGCGGAGGGATGTTCTCGCCGAGGGCGCGAACCTCTTTAGAGAGAATTTTGTATGCTTCTTTATAATCGTCTGTTTTGAATAGCTCTTGATAATAAGCGTTTTCCACTTCAAATCCGATAGTCTTTTTAGGTATCACAAGATTATCGGCATCGGGGAAAAACTTAAATAGAAAATTGAGTAAAGTGTTCCGGGCTCTAACATTATAGGAAGTATACATCGTAACTTTACCAAAGAAGTACCTGACCTTAGGGTATCTGAGGACAAGGGCACCAAGACCATCCCACAAGTTATCCAGAGCGTATAGTCCCTTTCTCTTAATGTTTGTACTCTGGTAATTAGGCTGAATGAACGACCGTCCCAACTCTATTGTAAACGGAAGATACTCTTTTACAAATTTGTCTGAAAAATCAAAAAGTTCACTCGTTGCCATCTGTTCAGTTTCAAGACCTGCGCACTGGATGTATCTGTATCCGCCAATAATCTCCTGATCCTTTGGGTCCCACACTATAAGTTGTTTGTAAGGAGTCTTTATATGAGTGTCAAACTCGTCAATGTCTATTGCCTTACCGGTTCCTCCTCCTGACAGTCTGAAGGAAATCTCCCTCAGGCGACCAATCTCATTCATTGTATGTGGAGAGTTGTGAGCAGTTATCTCATACAGTTTATTGTCCCCTTTGCGGGTGCCCCTTATAAATTTGTCGCTTGTAAGTTCTTCTATTATCAGCTTTCGGTCGACGGGTTGAATTACTGGTTCCATAATTTAGGTTTTAGCGAGTATACTTTTTCCCTCACATAATTTGTCCAAAATGCAATATTGTGTTCATTGGTAAATTTTCCAAAAGGAATTGCATCTCCCACAAAGATGTCAAATTTCATTTTTTTTTGCCTGAACATCTCGTGAGGAAGAAGAATCAGTTCAAAATTGAATTTTATTCCAAGAGCCTTTCTCAGGTTGGCCATCCTGTAAAACAGATTTGAATTTCTCCCGCTGAAATATACCGGAATAATATCTCTTCTATATTTAATCGCCTGATTTAGAAAATTCTTTTTCCATTCAAGGTCTTCAATTATACCGTTGTTAAGTCTGGAGCAAAGCCCTGCTGGAAAATTCAGAATCTGACAGTCTGAGCTATAGGCATCATGAATAAGCACGGCATTATCAACACTCTGACGACCGTATTTGTTCACCGGAATAAAAACCGGACGCAGTGGATCTACATTCATCAAAAGGTCATTTACCAGAAATTTTATGTTTTTTTCGAAGAAGTTCCCGAATGCCTCCAGAAGAATTATGCCGTCAAGACCTCCAAGCGGATGATTAGATACAATAACATATCTCCTGTTGCGCTCTGTCTTTTCTATTCCATGTACCTCATAGCTCGCTTTAAGATGCTTCAGTGACGCAGTAGCGAAGTCCACTCCTTTATGATGGCCGTGCTTTGTGAGTATCTCGTTAAGCTCATCCTGATGGATCAGTTTCTCTACCCATCGTATTACGAATTTAGGAATAATTTTCAGCAGTTTAGGGCTCCTGGACCTTAACACTGAACTCAAATCAATCAACCGGATATTATTAGTTTCGCTCATCTGTAAAGCAAATTTCAAGGGTACGAAGTTAAATAAAAATCATATCTTTGCACAAACGCTCCGCAAATATGTTAAAACAAGGTTTACAACAGAAGTTATTACAGAAACTCTCTCCATTGCAGATTCAGACAATCAAGCTGCTGGAGCTTCCTACCTTGGAATTGGAACAAAGAATCAAGAAGGAACTGGAAGAAAATCCCGTTTTGGATGAGGCCACAGAGAAGGACGATACAGATGACGGAACAGCCGGCAATATATCTCTTAGCGAGTACAATTCGGAAGATCAGATTCCATCATATAAGCTATATTCAAACAATCAGGGAAAGGATCTTAAACCGGAATACAATACATTTTCGGTAAGAGAGAGTTTTCACCAGAGTCTTATATCACAGCTTGGTTACAGCAGTCTGGACAGCCGGGCAAGGACCATTGCAGCCTTTATAATAGGCAGTCTGGACGATGATGGCTACCTTAGACGTGACCTTGATTCTCTGGCAGATGATGTAGCCTTCAGACAGGGAATAGAGACCAATGAAGAGGAGCTTGAGAGGATACTGCTAAAAATTCAGGAGTTCGAACCTGTGGGGATAGGTGCCAGAACATTGCAGGAGTGCCTGCTGCTCCAGATAAGAGCGGCAGAACCATCGCCTGAACAAAAAATAGCAGAGAAGATACTTGCCGACTACTTTGGCGAATTCACAAAAAAACATTATCCCCGGATAATGACAAAGCTTGCTATAACTGAGGATCAGCTAAGAGATGCAATTGATGAGATTGTAAGGCTCAACCCAAGACCGGGAGGGCAGATAGATGATTCTTACACAGATCAGGCTCAACAGGTCATTCCTGATTTTCTACTAGAGTATAAAGATGGCGATCTCTACATGACCATGCCCAGATTTTCAGTTCCAGAACTCAAGGTAAACAAAAGATATGCAGATTTACTTATGAGTTCCGCTAAGACAAGCAACAGAGCAGGAAAAGAGGCCGCAACCTTTGTAAAGCAAAAACTGGATTCTGCAAAGTGGTTCATAGAGGCAATCAAACAGCGGCAAAATACCCTTCAGAACACAATGAACGCAATAATAGACTTTCAGAGGGAGTACTTTATTGAAGGAGATGAAACCAAGCTCAGACCAATGGTTCTCAAAAACATTGCAGAAAAAACGGGACTGGACATCTCTACTATTTCAAGGGTGGTCAATTGCAAATACATACAGACCCATTTTGGGATATATCCTCTAAAATACTTTTTCTCTGAGGGTCTTATGACAGACAACGGAGAGGAGGTGTCGACACGCGAAATCAAAAATATTCTTGCAGCAAGTATAGACGTAGAAGACAAGCAGCATCCTCTCACAGATGAGGAGCTGGTAGCGGTCCTTACTGAGAAGGGCTACAGGGTTGCAAGAAGGACAGTGGCAAAGTACCGCGAACAGCTCAACATTCCGATTGCAAGGCTCCGCAAAGAGCTATAACCATATCATTTTATGAAAAAAATACTTTCGGGGCTTCTGTTGAGCTCCTTAATACTGGCCTGTAATATGAAAGATAAAGCAGATCTGATTATAATTAACGGAATAGTCTATACCGTTGATTCAACATTTTCGAAATGTACATCAGTAGCTGTAAGAGACGGCAAGATACTGGCCACCGGGAGCGATGACCAGATACTTAACACATACAGGTCTGAGACTATAGTGGACTTGGAGGGAGCACCTCTTTATCCGGGGTTCAACGATGCTCACTGCCATTTCTATGGCATGGGAGAGGGTCTCAGGACAGTTGACCTTAGAGGAGCCCTTTCGTTTGAAGAAATACTTGAGAGACTCAAAAAATCGAATGATGCTAAGCCTTCGGAATTTATTGTGGGAGAGGGGTGGGATCAGAACCTATGGGAAGACAAAAATTTTCCGTCCAATGAAAAGCTGAACGAAATGTTCCCCGATGTTCCTGTAGTTCTGACCAGAATAGACTATCATGCTGTCATTGCCAATGAGGCAGCAATAAAGAGGTTGGGAATCATCCCCGGGGACCCTTCAATTGCCCCGGATGAGGCACTTATGAAAAACGGAAAATTCCTTGGAGTGTTTTTGGAGAAGTGTGCCGACAGATTTAAGTCTTCAGTTCCGGCAGTTAAGCCAGAAGAGGCAGCCTCAATACTGCTGGATGCACAAAAAGAGTGCTTTAAATATGGTCTTACATCTGTTTCAGATGCAGAGGAGCCACTGTCTGTTGTTATGCTTATGGACAGCCTGAGTGTCAAGGGTGATCTTAAGATAAGACTAGATGTATGGCTTACTGCAAGTGAGGAGAACAAAATGCATTATTCCGTTCCCTATATAAATGGCAGGGTGAGGGTCTCTACATTGAAGTTATATGTAGATGGCGCACTTGGCTCAAGGGGAGCTTTAATGATGGAACCATACTCCGACATGCCCGGGAACAGAGGCATACGCGTAGGAACTGAGCAGCAGTTCGAAGAAAATTGCAAATGGGCATTTGACAAAGGGTTTCAGGTAGCAACACATTGTATAGGTGATGCAGCAAACAATGAGGCGCTAAGAGTCTATTCAAAGCTCTTACCCAAGGGAAATGACCTGCGATGGAGAATTGAACATGCTCAGGTTGTCAGACCAGCAGATCTCGATATTTTCAGGGACTATTCAATAGTTCCATCTATACAACCCACTCATGCAACATCGGATATGCTATGGGCCGATGAACGGCTTGGCGACAGAATCAAAAATGCCTATATATATCGTCAGTTAAAAGAGCAATTGGGCTGGCTCCCAAGCGGAACTGACTTCCCAATTGAAAGTGTGAATCCTGTATATACATTTTTTGCAGCTGTCTACAGAAAGAATCTTGATTTTCTTCCGGAAAAAGGGTTTCAGATGGAGAACGCGCTTTCAAAGGAAGACGCCCTCCGTTCAATGACAATATGGGCAGCCAAAGCCTCTTTTGAAGAATACGTTAAGGGAAGCATAGAGCCGGGAAAATATGCCGATTTTGTAGTTTTGGACAGAGATATTATGACAATACAGGAGTTCGACGTCCCTTATGCTAAGGTCTCAATGACATTTGTGGGTGGAGAACTGGTTTATTCCAAATAGGGGATCAGAGTTTCACTCCGTAGGCTAAATCGCCAGCATCACCAAGTCCGGGAACAATGTAAGACTTTATGGTAAGCTCTTCATCAATGGCACCTACCCACAGAGTAGTATTTTTGTGAGGAAGATGTTTGGAAAGATAGTCAATGCCGTCTACGCTCGCTATAGGGCACACGAGATGAGTTTCCCTTGGTTTAGCATTGTCGCAGATCTTATTGTAAGCAAGTACAACAGAAGAGCCGGTTGCCAACATTGTGTCGGCCAGAATAAGCACCTTGTTCTCAACAGAAGGGCTGCTGGCGTACTCTATCTGAATAGTAAACTTGTTGTCTTTGCCGTATTTTCTGTAGGCAGCTATGAAAGCATTCTGCGCCTTGTCAAAATAGCTTAGAATTCCATTGTGGACCGGCAGTCCTGCTCTCATGATACTGGCAATAAGAATATCATCATCCGATGTTCTGCATGTAGCAATACCCAGAGGTGTCTGAACGTTCTTTTCGCTGTATTCTAAAACCTTGCTTATTTCATAGGCGAATATCTGACCAATTCTTTCAAGATTGTTACGAAAGCGCATGCTGTCTTTCTGAATGACGTGATCTCTTATTTCTGCTATGAAGTTGTTGAGGACAGAATTTTTCTCTCCAAGATTTATTATTTTCATCCTTAGGTGATAATGAGATATTTGAATCAAAGGTACTAAATAATCACATTATACCATCGTCTGCAAAGCTAAAATATTCATCCCCGGCAATAATAAGATGGTCGATAAGCGAGATGTCGAAAAGGGCCGCAGCGTCCTTAAGGAGTCTTGTCTGTACCTTGTCATTCTCGCCGGGCTTTGGATTACCCGAAGGGTGGTTATGGATAAGAATAATGGAACTGGCAAGTTTGTCAAGAGCGTTTTTTATTACTATTTTGATATCCACAACAGTTGCCGATACTCCTCCTATGCTCAGCCTCTCCTTGGAGATAAGCTTGTTTGCCCTGTTAAGGTACATTACCCAACACTCTTCGTGTGAAAGGTCACGTAAAATTGGACTGATTATTTTTGCAGCATACGCAGATGATTGTATTTGTGCCAGTGATTTGATCTCTGTGGAAGAGTATCTTTTTGCAATTTCAAATACGGCGGTAATAGCAATTGCCTTTGAAGGACCGATTCCTTTTCTTTCCATGAGTTTGCCAACAGGCAGCTTTGCGAGCTCCCTCAGACTGTTTTCGTTTGATGAGATAAGGTTCCTTGCAACATCAACAGCAGTCTCATCTTTATGGCCCGACCCGAGTATTATTGCAATTAATTCTGCATCGCTCAGGGCTGCTGCCCCTTTAACTGTCAGTTTCTCCCGGGGTCTCTCCTCCTCCTGCCACTGTTTGATAGATAATTTGTTTGTCATTATATAAAATTAAAAAGCTCCCCAAAGATTGGGAAGCTTTTTAATTTTTGTGTGACAAAAAGTATAAACTACGCTAGTTTGTTAACATAAGCAGCTATACCGCTTTTTAAATTTGATGCTTTGTTGTCGTGAATAACATTAGTTTTAGCTAATTTATCTAACATTGAAGAAACTTTAGGTAATAAAGCTTCTGCCGCTGTTTTGTCGGTAGTGTTACGTAAAGCCTTGATAGCATTACGGGTAGTCCTTGCATAATACTTGTTATGCACCTTGCGTTTTTCACTCTGACGAGCGCGCTTCTCTGCTGATGCGTGATTTGCCATTTTGTATTTTATAATTTTTTGTAGTCGGTAGGGGAATCGAACCCCTATTGCAAGAATGAAAATCTTGAGTCCTAACCGTTAGACGAACCGACCGCATCAAAACTCACCGTTTTGGTGTTGGGAGTGCAAAGGTAGAAATATAATTTTTAGTTCCAAAAATTTCTTAAAAAAATTCAAAAGAGTAAATTATTGATTCAACCTGACGAAGGTAATTTCTCTTGTCAAAACTTGGAGCATACACAAACGCCTCCAAAACAATAATATTCTTGCCCTCCTTGTCAAGGAATATATGGTCCACAAAAGGTCCTCCCATAAAATCGTTCTGAACCTCCCAGAGACCACGCATCTCAATGAATTCTCTCTTGTTGTATTTTACCCATCTCATGCCCGGCTCTGCAAGCATATTTGTTGTCATATATGTGTCTTCCAACTGACCGGGAACGTTTATCTCCAAAACTTCATTTCTTTTGGCTACAAGATTTTCGATCTTTAGGTCGGTAGTATCTGTATATGGGTATTTGTAAATCAGAATTCCCAGGTTTGTTTTTGTTGTTTCGTATGAAATCCAGACAAAGTCTTCTGTCTGCTTTCTGAGATTGTAACCGTTAGGAAAAAACGGAGACCCTCCGAACTCAGCTGTAACGAGTGCTCTTAAAGCCTTCTCTTCGTATTTTTTTGCATTCTGGATGTTCCTGTTTCTCTCTGCCTGCAAAAGAGCATTTGTAAGCTTGTCGCTCTCTTTGGTTATGAGAGAAGCTGCCTCCTGCGGAGTTGAAGCGGATATCGTGATGACTATCTGGGGTGCGGCCCATACATTTTCCTGCATTACCATCTTGCTCTCGGGGAGGTCGGGAATAATATTCAGGATTATTATGTTCCTGTGTGACTGAAAAATGCTTGTGAATGCGTTTTCCGGAATATTTATTAGATTAAAAAGAGGTTCCGGCTGAGGAAGGAAAGGGTGTATAATCGCAAGAACCGATCTTAAAGCAGCTCCGGGATCACTCTCCCAGTTGCCCTTATTCACAACAATAATCACTTCTCCTGCTTTGCCGCTGATATTGGGCATAAGCTGAGGACCTCCTGTACACGAACTTATCATTGTTCCTGCAACTATGGTCAGAAGTAAAATTAATTTTCTCATGATTCTTTTTATTTAAAAAGTCTGTAAATATCATTTCCAAAAGCAAGGAACATAATGGCAAAAAGAAACAGCATTCCAACTAACTGGGCATATTCAAGAAACTTGTCACTTGGTTTTCTTCTGGTGATTATCTCATAAAGAAGAAATAAGATGTGTCCGCCGTCAAGAGCCGGTATTGGAATAAGATTGACAACGGCTAGCATTATTGATAACCATGCAGTTATGTTCCAGAAAATCTGCCAGTCCCATGATGAAGGGAAGATGTTTCCAATAGCAATAAAGCTACCCACCGACTTATAGGCCTCCGTCTTTGGAGAGAATATGAGCCCCAGCTCTTTTATGTAGTTGCCGATTGTAGAGAACGTTTTGGCTGCGCCTGCCGGGATAGCATTTAAAACGGAATATTTGACCTCTGTAACCTTAAAAAAGGCCTTTACATCGCTATTGAGAAGAACCCCAAGTCTGCCAAGGCTGTCTACAAGAAGAGATTTTGTAAGAATGGTGCCATTCCTGCTTAACGCAACATTAATGGTGTCGTTCTTGCGAGATTGAAGTATTGGCTGAATATCCTGGATTATAGATACCTGGATTGAGTCAATCCCTACCACTCTGTCACCTGGCATCAGCCCGGCATTGTAGTTGAGAGAGCTGTCGGGTATGCTCAGGATCTCAAACGGAACCCTGATACCGAACATCCCGGGGGTATTTAATATAGCAGGTATATACTGTGGATTGATATTGACGTTTGTAGTGTCACCATCTCTCACTACCAATGCAGTTTTTGCCTGGTTCCTTGCTATGTCTATCTGTATGTTCTGGAATTTCTCTATGGTTGTCCCATCGACGGACAATATCTTGTCACCGTTCCTGAAACCGATCTCCTGAGCCAGATCGTTACACTGGACCCCGTAAACGGCATCTTTGTTCATCAGATACTCCTCTCCCCATGCAAGCAATGTAGAAGAGTAGATAAGAATAGCCAGAATAAAGTTAAAGAACACGCCTCCAAACATTACAAAAAACCTCTGCCAGGCCGGTTTGCTCCTGAATTCCCATGGTTTCGGCTCCTCTTTGAGTGCCTCTTTGTCCATAGATTCATCAATCATTCCTGAAATCTTGCAGTAACCTCCAAGAGGAAGCCATCCAATACCATATTCAGTATCGCTTCCCTTTGGCTTGTGTTTGAACAGAGAGAACCAGGGGTCGAAGAAAAGATAGAATTTTTCGACTCTTATCTTGAAAAGACGAGCAAAGAAAAAGTGTCCGAATTCATGAACAAGTACAAGTATCGACAATGCTATTATTACTTGAAGAACCTTAAGAATTATATCCATTTTAATAATTTAGTTTAATGTGTGATGCCAGAACTCTGGCCTGTAGGTCGGTTTTATATATGTCGTCAATAGAGGGTTCTGCAACAAACTCTGTTCCAGAGATTACACCTTCAATGATCTTTGGTATTGCTGCAAATGGAATTTCTCCCGAAAGGAATGCCTTTACAGCAATTTCGTTGGCAGCATTCATTGCGCAAGGGATATTTCCTCCTTTTTCAATTGATTCATATGCAATGCGTAAGCACGGAAACTTGTTTATGTCAGGCTTGAAAAACTCAAGTGAATGCAATTCTGAGAAATTCAATCTTTTTGTGTCGAGTTCTATCCGGTATGGGTAAGATAGTGCATAAAGTATAGGGAGGCGCATATCCGGGGTACTCATCTGGGCACTCACAGACCCGTCTGTGAATTGCACCATTGAGTGTACAATTGACTGAGGGTGTATAAGAATTTCTATCTCCGAGGGCTTTATATTGAAGAGCCAGCATGCCTCTATCATCTCGAATCCTTTGTTCATCATGCTGGCAGAATCAATCGAAACCTTGGCTCCCATGTTCCACTTAGGGTGGCAGAGGGCCTGTTCAACTGTCGCAGATGCAATCTCATCATGATTTTTCCTGAAGAATGGTCCTCCGGAAGCAGTAAGCAAAATTTTTTCAATGGTAGCTTTTTCTCCCTGAAGACACTGGAAAATAGCTGAATGTTCAGAATCTACAGGGATAATTGCCGCTCCGTATTCCTTTGCGAGCTTCATTATAATAGACCCCGCAGCCACAAGCGTCTCCTTGTTTGCAAGAGCTATTGCCTTGCCGGCCTTTATCGCAGCTATTGTAGGCTCTAACCCGCTGAACCCTACCATTGCAGTGAGAACCATGTCAATATTGTCGCCAGATACAATTGAAGAGATGGATTTAATACCTGTAAATACCTTTATGTCCAGAGGGTCAAGTGCTTCAAAAACCTCTTGATACTTGCTCTCATCTGCTATTACTACGGTATTTACATTGAACTCTTTTGCCTGCTTTATCAGAAGTTCTGCATTTGAATTCGCAGTAATACAATCAACCTCAAACAACTCCTTATGTTTAGAGATAACATCAAGAGTCTGAGTGCCTATTGAACCCGTTGAACCTAAGATTGCAATTCTTCTCTTCATGGCATATCCTAGAATTTGATGTACTTAGAAGGATCTATTGCCTTGCCTTTGTGCCAAAGTTCAAAATGCAGATGTGCTCCTGTACTGAGCTTCCCGGTACTGCCTACCAGCGAAATAGCCGATCCTGCCCGTACTATGTCTCCGGTCTTTTTGAGCAGTTTTGAATTGTGTTTATATATAGATATAAGATCGTTGCTATGCTGAATCTGAATTGTGAACCCTGTTTCATCTGTCCAGTTTGCCATAATGACTGTTCCATCCAGCACTGCAGAGACAACTGAGTTTGCAGATGCTGCAATATCAAGATATGGGTGATTTGTTGCAAGGTTGAATCCATCTGAAACAATGCCTTTTACGGGAGGGAAAAAGTGAAGACCCTCAATCTGTTCAATTTGATTTCTTTTTGTTCCCAGGTTAAACTGTTCCTGTTTAATCACATCTTCTCTCAGTATTGAATCTTCTTTGGACCCCGTGGCCCTAAGGTCAACAGTTTTGGATGTGTCGGCAACTGCAGATACATTTCCCATGGCCAATGGTTTCTGGCCCGTTACAACTCGTTGTATGTTAGCAAGCTGGAAATCCCAAAGCTTAACTGCCTGTTCAAGAGAGTCAGCTTTTAATGCATTTTCGACAATTGCTCTTCTGGTCTGGGAATTTGGATAACCGGGAATAAACTCCCTTAAAGGAGTAAATGATATAAGTATTGTCACAGAAGAAATAATAAATATGACTGCAAGACTGAGGCTTAAAAGCATCATTAGTCCGTTTGCCCTGAAAACGAAAAGTTCTTCGTGTGATGTGTCGTTAAAGATGGAAAAACGGTATTTACTTCTAAGTCTGTTCCTTTTCTCCTTTTTTATTCTTGCCATTATTATCTTTTATTTGGATCTACTCATCCTTTATTGTTACATAAACCTCTTCGCTTTGCCAGAGACCGTGTTTGTTGCAGTATGCCAGTGCCGTGAGTCTCAGACTTACTTTTGGGACAAATGTAAAATCGGCCTCAATATGTACAGGCAGGTCGCCATAGCTGGCTCTCTGCAGCTTAATCTCTCCAACAAGGGTCTCCAGGTTCCAAAGCTGGATATATTCATAGTGGTGGTCGGGGGCATTCGGATGCTTTATTGTTTTTCCGATTCTTACAGTAACCTTGAAAGGTTTGTTTCTTATTGCAACACTTTCACAAATGATTACAGGGCTGTGTTTGTCGGCATAAAGGCGCACTTTGTCGCTACCCTGTGCAAAATCCTGATATGAAAATAGTCTTGGCATAATGAAAATGTAAGCTCCAAAAGTACTAAAAAAAAACTAACTTTGCACCATGGACAGAATCATAGGTATTGACTATGGCAGAAAGAGAGTAGGGGTAGCTGTTAGCGATCCTCTGGGTATCTTTGCTTCCGGCCTTGATACTGTTCATGCAGCAGACATCGTCGAATACCTCAAAAATTATACCCAAAAGGAGAATGTCACGCTTTTCGTTGTGGGTTACCCTATGAATCTAAACAACAAGCCCTCAGAGGCAGCAAAGTTTGTAGATCAGTTTTTAAATCTTCTTAAGAAACATTTTCCTCAGATACCTGTTAAACTAGAAGACGAACGGTTCACTTCACAGCTTGCAATGCGTGCGATGATAGATGGAGGGGTTAAAAAAATGGACAGGCGGGACAAGTCGATGGTGGACAAAGTTAGTGCAGCAATTATTTTACAATCATTTTTAGATAGAAAAAAGTTTTAATTTATTATGATACTACCAATATTTGTATATGGCGCAGAGATATTGAGGGAGAAAGCGAAAGAGATAGATGTCACACAGGAGGGATTAAAAGAAGAGCTAAAGGTTCTTGTTTCCAATATGTGGGAGACGATGACAAAGGCAGACGGTGTCGGACTGGCAGCACCTCAGATTGGCCGCCCCATAAGGCTACTTATAGTGGATGGCTCATTGTTGTCGGAAGACTATCCTCAACTAGCCGATTTTAAAAGAGCGATGATCAATCCGGTTCTTGTAGAGGAGAGTAAAGAGGAGATAGAGTTTAACGAGGGGTGTCTAAGCATCCCGGATATTCATTGCGGGGTTATAAGACCAAAGACAATCAGGGTATCTTACTATGATACCGATTTTGTAAAGAGAGAGGAGTCTTTCGACGATTTTGCATGTCGCATGGTTCAGCACGAGATGGATCATCTCGATGGCATCCTGTTCACAGACAAGGCTGCCCCAATAAGAAGGAAGATGATTCAGGGAAAACTCAACAACATAAAATCGGGCAAGACAAAAACCTTTTACAAGACAGTAAGATAATATCTATGGGAGCTTTTCACGCTTACGACATCAGAGGAATCTACAATGAGGATTTCAATAAAGAGACAGTATATAAGGTGGGGTTTTTCATTCCCGAATTGCTTGGCTCGGCCAAAGTTCTGGTTGGAAGAGATGCAAGGGAATCCTCCCCTGAGATACATGATGCTCTTTTAGCCGGAATTACCGATGCAGGGGCAGATGTTTACGATCTGGGGCTCACAACAACACCTATGGTCTATTTTGCTACTGGCAGATATGGCTTTAAGGCATCTGTCCAGATTACGGCTTCGCACAATCCAAGAGAGTATAACGGACTCAAGGTGTCACGCGAAAATGCTCTGCCTGTGGGTTTCGACAACGGACTAGGCACAATCAAAGAGTGGATCGAAACCAGGGAGTGTAAGGTATCTCAAAGAAAAGGAGTTGTGCACTTAATGGATATCAGAAAGGAGTATATAGATTTCCAGATGAAGTACAAAGGTGATTACAGCAACCTCAACATAGGAGTCGATGTCTCAAACGGAATGGCTGCACTTCTTATCAAAGATATCATGGGGGAGGGTTCAGAATCTCTGCATTACATCTTTGACGAGCTTGACGGAACGTTCCCCAACCATGAGGCAAACCCTCTTATTCCAGAAAACGTGGTTGCTCTCAAGCAACTTGTGAAAGAGAAAAAATGCGACATAGGAGTAATATTTGACGGTGATGCAGACAGGGTAATGTTTGTAGACGAGAACAGCCGCTTTATCTCTCCTGACCTTATGATTGCAGTACTTGGACATTATTTTTTTGAGGAGAGGGGTGACAAAGGAGCTGTCTTGCAGGATATACGAAGCTCAAAGGCAGTTGGGGAATATTTAGTGCCTATGGGTGCAGAGATGCATACCTGGAAGGTTGGGCGAGCTTTTGCGGCTCTCAAACTGCGCGAAATTGACGGGATTTTCGGAGGAGAACTTGCAGGTCACTACTACTTCCGCGACTTCTTTTACAGCGACTCCGGAATAATGGCATCGCTTATAATCCTGGATGTTGTTTCGAAAATGAAAAAAGAGGGTATATCACTCTCGGCTCTTATTGCCCGCATTGAGCGATATCAGAATTCAGGGGAGATGAACTTCAAGATTGTGAAAAAGGCAGAGGCAATGGATAAGGTAAGAGATTACTTTACATCGGTGGAAGTGCCTGTTGCATCGTATGATTTTGACGGTTACAGGGTAGAATTCAAGGAGTGGTGGTTCAATATCCGGCCTTCAAACACAGAGCCATACCTGAGGTTTATCGCCGAAGCATCCAGTAAGAAGCTCCTAGACAGCAAGATAGCCAAACTAAAAGAACTACTGACCGGATTTTAGCCCTATGCTTTCATGGCCAATCGCTGATTATCAACATATTATGAAAAAATCAAGGTTTCTTTATCGTGTTGGCCTTCAATTAGTTGCCACGTTAGCGTTGGGCTGTATTGGGGCATCTGCTCAGGAAAAAAACATATATTCTGCTAATGAGGAGACCTTTGAACTGACTGACCTTATTCCCGAAAGCCGGATTGTAGTGAACAGCCCTAAAAAGGAACTGATAAATCCCAAAGTACCTACAAAAATTGTATTCTATGCCCTTCCAAACGGCAATACAATAGAGCAGACAGCAGGAAAACTGATGACACAATCTGACGACTGGCACTTTGACATTCAGCATATAGCGGCGCAAACACGCTTTCTGAGGGAAAACGACACAAAGCATAACTACATTGTTGTATATCTGCAGGCCACGATGAAGGCCTGGACATCACATGCAGCAAAATATCCGGAGTCACCCAAACTGTACACCCATCTCATTGATACTGTTTGCTCAATCATTTCTGCCAGGTACGTCCCCTTAAAAAAGCAGGAGGTAATTCTGAGCAGTCACAGTGGCGGAGGAAGGTTTCTGTTCAATTATATAAACGTCTCGGAAAAGATTCCGCCCAAGGTCAGGGGAATTGTATTTATTGACAGCAGTTATGGATATGAAGACTCTCTTCATGCCGGCAAGCTTGCCGATTGGGTTAAAAGTTCCAAAAGAAACACTCTTGCAGTATTCAGCTATGTAGACACAACAGTGGTAATGAATGCAAAACGAATAGTAAGCAGCAAGGGAGGAACTGGATACAGAAGTACTATGATGAGTGAGGCGCTCATAAGCAGGGGTGTAAAACTCAGAAGCTTCCGTGACACCGCTTTTTGCAGATTCGTGGGCAAGGGTGGCTCGGAAATAAAAGGGGCAAAGGTACAGATACTAATAAAGGAAAATCCGACAGGAAAAATCTTCCATACAGTCTTAGTAGAACGCAACGGATTCATTCATTCGTTGTTAATTGGATCTCCTCTAGAAGATAAGGGTTACACGTTTTGGGGAGAGAGAGCATATTCGATTTTTATTGAATAGATTTTGCTCAGGAAATTATATCTTTAGATAAATTTTCTACTTACTATGAAACGCTACCTCTCATTAGACCTGTTGCGGGGAATTTCGATTTTTGGAATGGTCTTTTCCGCTATAGTTCCCCACGGAGTTTTACCTGCCTGGATGTACCATATTCAGACGCCACCCCCCACCCATATCTTTGATAAAAACGTTTCCGGAATCAGCTGGGTAGACTTGGTTTTTCCGATATTCATCTTCTGTATGGGTGCTGCAATACCATTTGCCGGCAGAAGACGTCTTGAGAAAGGGGCATCGGAATATATAAAAGAGCTCTTTGAACGCTTTCTGATGCTCTGGCTATTCTCATATCTGTATGTATTTCTGAATTTTAGTCAGGCAGAAGGATGGGAGGCACAACTTGCAACACTTGCAGGATTTCTTGCGCTTTTCCCACTCTATATGGTCTTCAGTAATTCAGGTCCAAAATGGATGAGTTCACTCCTCCCGTATAAGAAGTGGTTTCGCTTGGGGGGTGTGTTTTTTATTGTGGCTCTTATAACATTTGGCCATTTTCAGTTTGGCGAGGAGATATCGCTGAATAGAAGTGGCATTATCATATTTCTATTGACATTCCTCTATCTTTTCGGGGCGCTTGTATGGTATGCCACACGCGACAGTATCAAATGGAGGGCGGTTGTTTTTGGAGTATTGATTATCTTTAGCGCAGTAGCCATGTACAATAATTATGCAGAGACTCTCTCTCCAAGCTGGTTCTTCAATCTTGAGTACTTCTACTTTCTGATGATTCTTATTCCTGCTACCTATGTGGGCGATATACTTCAGAAAAGAGTTTCTGCACCAGAGGGTTACAATCCGCTCAAAGGAGCAAGGCATACAAATCTTATAGCTGCAATATTGTCTGCATTGGTTGTATGGCAACTGGTAGCACTTTACAATGAATATCTGCTTGCAAATTTCATTGTATCCTCTGTTGCTGTAATAATCCTGGTGTTTTTAATCAAACGCCACCTTCCTGTATATACCAAAGAGACATATCTGGCATCCGGATTATTGATAGCCGGGCTCATATCTCTGGCTGTAGAGGGATCAATTACTAAAACACCATGTACAATTTCATATTGCTTTATTACAACCTCCATTAGCATTTTCCTTCTAATGCTGATGGACCATGTCTCCTACTATACGGGTAAAAGTATTGTCAGCTTCTTTACCCGAATATTCGCGGGAGCCGGCAGTAACCCGCTTATGAGCTACATTGCATTCGGGGCACTTCTAATGCCGATATTTAAACTCACCGGGCTCATTGTCATATACCAGGCGGCATACCCACTGGGTTATCCATGGATTGGAGTAGCCCGGGCGTTCATAGCTGTTCTACTTACAATGGCTCTCGTGGCTTCGATGTCGGAACGTAAAATTTTCTGGAGAGCATAAATTATATGAATTTCACAGCGATAGATTTTGAAACTGCCAGCAGCAATATTCCCTGCGAAATAGGTTTATGCGTTGTCAGAGACGGAAAAATAACTGAAACCAGGTCATGGTTGATAAAACCCTCCTGTTTCCCTTATATGAACTGGTGGAACCAACAGGTACACGGAATATCAAATGAAATGCTGGAGAATGCGGTGACATTCGATCAATTATGGGAAGAAGAGCTAAAGCCATATTTTATAAACGAAAATCTTGTGGCCCACAATGCTCCTTTTGATGTGGGAGTTTTAAAGGCAACTCTTAACTATTATAACATAACTCACCCTAAATTCAGCTACTTCTGCAGCTGTCAGCTATCGAGGAAGGTATGGACAGAACTCCCGCGGCACGGGCTGGGATATCTCTGTGAAGAGATGGGCATCTATTTTAACCACCACAGGGCAGGAGAAGATGCTGAGGCTTGTGCGAAAGTTGTTTTGTATGCAGCAGAGAAGCTTGGAGCAGAAAATGTTGAGAATATTGTGCAAAAAAGCGGAGTGGGCATACGATTATATGACTGTTCTGCAACAAAAACCAACAAATAACAGCATTAAAAGACTAACTATGAAATTCAGAAAAAGCATCAAGATCATATCACTCATAATATCAGTATTGTTAATTCTGATGTTCCTTCTACCGGTGGTTTTTCCAAGAACCATTTCTGAAAAGGCAAAAGAGTTGGTAAACAAGACAATTACAGGAAAGCTTGATTTTCAGAAAGTGAGCCTTTCATTTTTTGAGCATTTTCCTAACCTCACAGTATCTATCTATAACTTCACTCTTACCGGTTCTGCTCCGTTTGAAAAGGACACACTTGCAGCTGGAAGGGAGCTCAGTCTGGGGGTAAACATTTTTTCTGTTTTTGGAAAGAGAATGATTGTAGACGCAATCTATCTCGATGGTGTCAGATTGAATCTTATCAGAGGAAAAGACGGCACTACAAATTACAATATAATAAAAAGTGAACCTGAGACTGATGTGTCTTCTGATAAAAGCGCAGATGACCAAGATGCCAGCAAGTTTGATCTCAACTTGATAAGGTTAAAGGAGTGCGGCCTCAAATTTTCCGACAGTTCCCTTAATCTAACCATAGAGGCAAATAATCTTAAATATAAAGGAAAGGGATCATTTGCCGATGATGTATTCAATCTGGTGTCCAATGTAAATATTGAAGATTTTAGTTTAGTATATGACGGAATCGCGTACCTGAACCAGAAGAATATCAAGGGTCGGCTCAAAACGGGAATCAATACTGCCAGTCTTAATATTAAATTGCTGGAAAACAAGATTAGGGTACAGGATATAGCGGCTCTGTTTTTTGGGGAGATGACTATTTATGACGACGGATACGATATTGATTTCAACCTTAAAACAGACAAAAGCAGTCTGGCCGACCTCTTTTCACTCTTGCCTCCCGATTATACCTACTGGATAAAAAACACAAAATTTGCAGGTTCTGCTGAGGTGTCTGTAGGGTTCAAAGGATCGGCAAGAGACAGCTCCGGAATGGCTCCCGATCTTGAAATAATGTTTGATGTCACTAAAGGGAAAATATCATATGCAGATGCCCCTTACCCTCTTGAAAAGATTTATTTAAAAGGATCGCTCAATATTCCCGGGTTAGATCCCGAAGTAATGGTGTTTAAGGTGGATACTCTCGGATTTTCACTCAATGGCGACCACAACTCAGCAAAGCTTATGTATAAAGGAATAACATTGCCATTCTTTGAGGCAGATCTCAAGGGCTCGGTAGACCTTGGTACACTCACTGAGTCTCTGGGAATCAAGGCATTCATATTAGGTGGGAAAATGGATTACAAAGCATCGATTAACGGAATCTTAGATCTTTCCAAAAAAACACTTCCTTTGATAGATGCCTCCTTAAAGATTTCAGAGGGAAAGGTTTCATCGTCGGATTACCCATATCCGTTGCAGAATATCAATGCAGAAGTTACGGTTTCTGCCGGAAACGGGAAGTATTCCGGTCTCAGGATAGATATAGATCCATTCTCCTTCATTTTTGAAGAGAAACCATTTATACTTACAGCAAAACTTGAAGATTTTGAGAATCTGAAGTATGATATCAAAGCAAAAGGAGATATTAATCTGGACAATATTTATAAAATTTTCGGTCTTGAAAATGCTACAATAAAAGGACTGTTGCAGGCAAATCTTAAATTAGCCGGAAACCAGGCTGATGCAAAAAGCGGCAGGTACAATAAACTCGACAACAGCGGGACACTAGCCCTTAAAAACTTTGAATATAAAAGTGACAGCTACAAGTATCCTTTCTCAATACCGGAAGCCCTGCTGACATTTGACAAAGAGAGAGCGTGGCTTAAAAATACAACTCTAATTTATAGCAAGAACAATTTGTCACTTGACGGATATGCTCAGAACTACATGGGTTACTACTTAGAGGGTGGCGACCTTCTGGGGCGGCTTACCGTAACATCACCACAGATTGATCTGGACGATTTTGCCTGTATGTATGATACAACTTCCACAACAGAGCCGTCGGAGGGAGTCATTCAGATACCTGCACACATGAACCTCACATTGAATGCGGGAGTCAGAAGTATTCTTTATGATAGTATTAAGGCAAAGGATTTTGCGGGAGAGGTTGTCATTAAAAACAGCTCTGCCGAACTAAGAAAAACAAAAATCACACTTGCCGGAGCAAAATTCCTCTTTTCAGCCGGGTATAAGCCACTTGGCACAGATATGGCTGATTTCAACCTTACTGTTAAAGCAGATTCTTTCGATATAAAAAGAGCTTATAATGATATACCTGTTTTCAGAGAACTTATGAGCTCTGCAGCCGGTATGGAGGGTAAAGTATCTGCCGAATACAGTCTCAGAGGCAAACTCAACAGCAAGATGGAACCTGTATATCCGGGTATAAAAGGGGGCGGCTTTATAAGGCTGGAAGATGTCAATGTTAAAGGGTTTAAAGTACTGGGTGCTGTAAGCAAGGCGACCGGCCGCGACAGTTTGAAAAACAACCCCAACCTCAAGGCAGTACTTATAAAAACCACTATTGCCAACAATATTATTACTATTGAGCGGACAAAGCTTAAAATCTTCGTGTTCCGTCCCAGATTCGAAGGACAGGCATCACTTGACGGCAAGCTCAATATAAAATTCAGACTTGGTCTCCCTCCGCTTGGAATTGTGGGGATCCCTATGACAATAACCGGAACTATGGAAAATCCAAAAGTGAACATGCGACGTGGCAAGGAGGAGGATATTCTTGACAAGGATGAAACCGAAAATGAATAAACTTTAACTTATGATACTTCCAATTGTATTAACCTATCTTTTGACTCCAGCTTTAATAATCTGGCTTTGTACAAAAGTTCCCTTTCTAAACAAAATCGGTCCAGTTCTGCTTCTTTACCTTATTGGTATTATTCTGGGTAACAGTGGCATTATTCCTCACTCTGCATATCCTGTTCAGGATTTGCTTGTTACTGTAATAATACCTCTGGCAATACCAATGATGCTTTTCTCGTGTAATTTCAAGCAATGGGATGTGAAAAATGCCTTTATGACTTTGCTTACCGGAGTAGTGGCTGTCGTTGTCGCCATAATTTTAGGGTATATAATTTTCAAGCCTCTTATCGGCCGGGATCCACTGATTGGAGATCAGATGCACAATATTGCCGGAATGCTAGCTGGCGTATATACAGGAGGAACTCCAAATCTTGCTGCAATAAAAATCATGTTGGGTATTCCAAATGAGACATACATAATGATTCACTCATACGATATGGCTATCAGTCTTCTGTATCTTACCTTCCTATTATCTGTCGGGATAAAATTTTTTAGAAGAATTCTCTACTTCCCGCCAAAAAATGGGAGCACAGTGGTTAAAAATATTACAGATGAGGGTACAGAGGAGAATCCTTACAGAGATATTTTTTCCAGGAAACACTTTGTCCCTCTCCTAGCTACAGTAGGTCTGTCTCTTCTTATTTTTGCAGTTTCTGGTGGCCTTTCATTCATTTTTCCAAAGGATATGCAAACCGTAGTTGTTATACTTTCCATAACAACTCTTGGAATTGCAGCATCGTTCATAAAGCCGGTCAGAGAGATAAAAAAGAGCTACGATGCCGGAATGTATCTTGTATATGTATTCAGTATTGTTGTTGCATCTATGGCAGACATATCACGGCTTAATCTCACAGGTGGCTTATATGTTTTGTTATACATTGCATTTGTTATATTTGGATCATTGGCATTTCAGCTTTTAATGGCACGATTCTTCAAACTAGATGCAGATTCTGTTGTTATTGCCTCTGTAGCCTTAATAAATTCTCCTCCATTTGTTCCACTTATAGCCACTGCAATGAAAAACAAAGGAGTGATAATTACAGGTCTGACAGTTGGTCTTATTGGATATGCTCTGGGTAATTATTTAGGATATATAATATCAAAAATCTTGTTTATTTATGGTTAAGTTAAGGCAAACAGTCATACTGATTCTGCTTCTGGTAATGAGTGAATTGGCAATTGCACAGGGAACGTCAACAAATGATGACTCTGTACAAAAGGTAAAAAAGGGATGGAACTTCGGGCCACTGCCTGCAATATCCTATAACAGCGACCAGGGTTTCCAATACGGAGCCTTATGCGACATTTTTTACTTTGGGGATGGTAGTAAATTCCCGGAATACATACATAAGTTCAATGTGGAGGTGTCTCGTTATACCAAAGGATCTGGTGTGTATCATATTTTCTATGACTCAAAGTATCTTTTAAAAGGTGTCAGGGCCACCGTAGATGTAAGCTATCTCACGGACAAGATGATGGATTTCTATGGCTATAACGGCTATAATGCAATATATGACGAATTTAAGGGCGCATCATACTATAAAATTGATAGACGCCTTATGAGAGCCACTGCCGATTTTCAAGGAAAGTTTGGTGGGAACTTCGGCTGGGCAGCAGGAATAGGTTATTACAAATATGACATCGGAACGGTAAAACTGGATAAATATCTTGGGGAAGCCAACCTTTATGAAGAGTATGTCAACACCGGATTGATAAACGCAGACGAGGCTACAGGTGGCAGCAGAGTGGAGCTTAAGCTAGGAGTTGTACATGATACAAGAAATCATGAGGCAGATCCGTCGCATGGATTCTGGAGCGAGGCAATATTGATAGGTACCACAGACTACCTTAAGTTCTCACTGGTACATCGTGGCTATATTCCGGTTGCCCGGGAAAAACTGACGTTTGCCTACCGGCTGGCATATCAGGGTGGATTAGCCGGCGAACAGCCGTTTTACATGATGCAGAACCTCTCTAGTCTCTATATGAGCCAGATAACCAACGAAGGATTGGGCGGAATTAACTCTCTGCGAGGTGTTCTTCGCAACCGTGTAGTGGGGGCAGGGGTTGCCTGGGCAAATCTGGAGTTGAGATACAGGTTCTGGGACTTCAAGTTTCTGGGCCAAAACTGGTACCTGGCCCTTAATCCTTTCCTCGATGCGGGACGCGTGGTGCAGTACTACAAGAAAGCAGATATGGAGACAGCTCCGTTAACGCCACATACGTTGTCTTCCTTCGAGGATTACAAACCGGAAAAAGAGACCTTGCATATGTCTGCCGGTCTGGGTATAAAAGCAATAATGAACCGCAACTTCATCATATCGGCAGAGTGGGGAAAACCATTTGACCAACGAGATGGTAAAAGCGGACTGAACATAGGCCTAAATTTTATTTTTTAGAAAATATCAGCCCTATGCTTTCATGGCCAAGTGTTCATTATCAGAGTGTTATAGATTTATGGCGATAAGCATAAATCGTTGATATACAATAATATGCCATGAAAGCATAGGGCTGAGGGGCAGCTCACTGCCACCAGTTCACTGCCACAAAATATAGAGGATGTTCGTCTACAAAGCAGAATGACAAACCAGGAGTTTAACATAGTCGTAGAAAAACTTAGGCCTAAGTTATTGAATTTCGCAAACGGATTTGTGCGGGAGGGCGCAGCCACAGCTGACGATATGGTGCAGGAAGCAGTTTTAAAACTATGGAACTCTAAAAATCTGGATGAGATTCGGAACCCTGAAGCACTTACCATACAGATACTTAAAAACGTTTGCATAGACTACCTGAGGTTAAAAAAAAACAACAATGAGAGCATAAAGCCAAACTACACAACATTTGCCGAACATGACCCACTTACAACTCTTGAAAGAAAGGATCAGTTTGAAAATATAAAAAGCTATATAGATGAACTTCCAAACGATCAGATGATTGCTGTAAGACTCAGAGATATAATGGGGTACGAAATGAGCGAGATAGCACACATAATTGGTACTACAGAGGTAAATGTGAGGACACTTCTCTCCAGGGCCAGACAAAAGCTGAGAGAAAAATTACAAAACAGGTGGAATTAAGGAAATAAGAAAAAAAAGAGAGATGAAAAATAAAAAGAAAATATACAAAGAAAGTATCAGGACTCTTTTGGAGAGATACTTCAATGGCGAGACTACTCTTCATGAGGAGGAAACTTTAAGAAATTATTTTTCCGGGGCCAAGATAGATCCTGATTTTAAACAGTACACTCCGTTATTCAACTATTTTTCTCAGGAAAAGAAAAAGATGAATTTTCCAACAAAAATAGTAAAACATATATTCAACAAAAAAATGTTCTTTCGCTCCTTCTCCCTGTCTGCAGCAGCAGCTCTAGCAATTTTTGCCTTTATTCACTGGCCCGATCAGCAAAAGGGAGTAGAGATGATGATTGGCGGCGAAAGGATTAATAATGAACAGATTGTTATTTCAAAAACAGATGAGCAACTTGCAAAAATCAGCAATATGATGGGCATGATCAGGCAAAGTACAAGCTCACTAAAAAAACTGAATAATGTAGAAAAATCATTATCGATAATTAGTAAAAAATGACATTATGAAAAAGATAATTTTAGTATTGCTGGCAGCAATCATTTTTCCCCTGCATGCAAGCGCTCAGTCAAAACAGATAAGCGAAATCTTTGACAAATATGAAAAGAAGAAACATGTCGAGTCAATAGTAGTTACACCGTCCTTACTTGGATTTATGATAGGCGGCGAAGATAAGGAGGCAAAAGAGCTTATGTCAAAAATTAAAGAGATAAGAATCCTGAATGTTCCAACAAACGCCGTCGAAAATGGAATCCCGCTTCGCCTGAGTCTAAAGGACGAACTTGACAAGTTAATAATAAAGGAGCAATTCTCAAGAGCTGTTAAGGTAAATAAAGGAGATGAGCTACTGGAGGTCTATATATCACAAAATGACAAGGGAGCATTACTTTTCCTTGCAAGCTCAACAGCAGAATTTGCGGTGATATCAATATTCGGCAAAATAGACAAAGAGGTTGTCAACTCTGTTATGAACGGAAGCCTAAAGATAAAATAGATATCTACCAGGTCTGAGTAACCCCCTTGAAGGTAATACGGTTAACAATATTGGTACCCACAGAAGAGGAGAGATCTGCAATAATCAGGTCTCTTTTTTCTGCATCTTCAATATAAGATACAACCATCTCAATTTTTCCACCTGCTGCATAAAAGCGACTGGATACCTGGTAATAAGACTGTTGATTTGCGAGAACGAATTTCATAGGGTCTTTTATCGTGCAACTTACACTTATTGAGTTATCGGAATAAGCATAATAGTTGCAGGACCCAGAGACAGAGTAATCAAAAAGAGCTGCACCGGAGGATATATCCGGTAATAATGCTTTGATTGTCAAATCCGAATAGCCTGTAATTTGCCCGTCGGTACTCATCTGAGAGGTGACTTTCCACTGCTTGCTACCGGTACACTCAATATTTATCACGAAGAAATCGTTATACTGGCTTACTCTCCATTTGGCCCCTATTGTTTCAAGCGATTTTCCATCTGTTGTAACCACATAATTGCTGTTTAACAAATTCCAGGTATTGCCGGTGGCCCTAGGTTTGAACTGAGGGAAAAAACGGTCCTCAATTGCATTTTTCTGCTCGGCAGGTGCCTCGGAAAATTTGTTGATTTTGATTGCTATATCTGCCAAAACCACATTATTGGATATGAATTGTTCTGTGTAATTAAAAATTACTTTCCCCGCCTGAGTCTCTCTGGGAGGAGTACTTCCCTCCTCAATAACACATGATGTTACAGTTAAGCCAATAACTGCCAAAACAAGACTGAATATCAATTTTTTCATAAGTGAAGCCGTTATTAAAATGATTTGCTTACAGGTTTAATCCTGTATCCAATACCTATAGTGAAAAGCCCCAGTGTCCCAACGGCACCGGCCTCTGCAAAACCAAAAACAGATTTTCCTACTGAGATTCCAAAACCAGTAAGCTGTATTGAGGGACCAAACTGGATCTCTTTCTCATGATATGTAACATTCCTGAACTGTGGATCATCAGAAATCATAACCCCGACGCCCAGACCCACAGAGGAGTACATCCGCACCCATTCTCTGGTGAACCATGCAAATCTAATGGTAGGTGTGAAGAAAAAACTATGCCTGTTGTCAGTTGTTATAACAGAATGGTCAACAGTGCTGTAGATGTTCCGGAAACTTCCGTTGTACGAAAGTACTGCTCCCACCTCAAGCCACTTTTTCACTCTTACCGAGTGAGATAGGTTGAGAGAACCTGTAGAATACAAATTACCTTGGTATTGCTGGGCTCCGTAATATTCGTTTTCAATTGTTGGTGGAGCTACATCATAATAATCACGTTCTCCCAGAAAATTCGCAGGAAAGTCGTAAGTGATTGGGAGAAGTCCCTGACTTACCCGGAAGTCAAATTCGATAGGAAAAGATTTTTTAATTGATTTACCTGTCGGCTTGCCGGCATATCTGATCCTCTCCTGACTGTTTGCAAATGTCACAAACATCATTAACAACAATGTACTTAAGATAAAAATCCGTTTCATAATTATAGTTCTAATAACCCTTTGGCAACAGAAACCGTAAGGGTTTTGTTTTTTTGAGATATATCAACAATAAATTCATCAATCAGTGGAAGCAGTTGTTCCAGGCTCTCCTTTTTATCCATTTTTACTCCCAGACAAGGATTGTTTGGGTAGTCATAATAGCCGGTGACTACTCCAAGAGTCGTGCCATTCATGTCTATAATGGAATAACCAATCAAATCTTCGGGCCCCGATATTTTGGAGCCGGCTCTTTTAGGTTTCTTCTCAAGATAGATTAGCTCACCTACAATTTCATCTGCAAGAGACTCGGAATATATGCCCTCCAGTTTCAGCAGTGCCTGATTGGTAGCTCTGTTTTGTATGGATTCAACAAAAAAAGGAACCGGTAATCCATCATAATAGATGAATACCGGTTTTTTCTTGTCTATATCCTCTTGCGTTTCGGGGGAGTATCGTATAATCATCTCGCCCTTTGTGCCGAACGATTTTAAGACCTTTGCGACAGGCAGCAAAATATTTGCTGACTTTTGCATTGTTTAGGCTTCCGGAGTTTCAGCAACTTCTTCTGCAGGAGCTTCAGCTACTTCAACACTTGCACCTGCCTCGGCAGCAGCAGCTTCAGCAACTTTCTTTGCTTCAGCAGCTTTCTTCTTTGCAATCTCGGCAGCTCTCTCTTCCTTTACCTTAGCCTCAGATTCAATAACATTTTTCTTTGCAGAACGGCCATTGAGTTCAAGGTCAGATTTCTTCTTAGAAACCTTAGACTCTTTCTCTACTATCCATGCGTTCCATTTCTGATCTGCAACTTCCTGTGTGATTGCCCCTTTGGTAACACCTTCCTGAAGATGTTTCTTTAGAAGAACACCTTTGTAAGATAGAATTCTGCGGCAGGTTTCAGTTGGTTGGGCACCGTTAGAAAGCCATTCAAGAGCTTTTTGGTTGTTCAACTCAATTGTTGCAGGGTTTGAATTTGGATTGTAGGTACCGATACGCTCAATAAAGCGTCCGTCACGTGGTGCACGGCTATCAGCTACAATGATGTGAAAAAAGGCGAAGTTTTTTTTGCCATGTCTGGCAAGACGAATTTTTACAGCCATAATACTGGTTTTAAAGTTTTTATTATATAACTTCCTAATCTTCTCGAGAAAAGGCCCGCAAATGTACAACTAATATATTTAAAAAGAAAGAGGCATAGTCAATTTTTAACTATGCCAATTTCTACTTAACCTAAAACTTAAACTATGAAAAACTTCTCTGCTAATCAAGTTGCAAATCATATGCCAAAGTTTGGTTCTCGTATATAAAAATATTCTCAAAATTAACGTTTATTTTTGATGAATCCAGAGGAGCTGAAAATGTTATAGTTGAGAGGGCAGGCAGCTTATGCAGGGCTTTGTTGAAGAACATCATAAACGGAACCGATGACAAATTTGTAATTGTGTAGAATTTTGATTTATCATTGCTGAAGACCCGCTTTACTGAGAGAGAAGCCTCAACAAAACCTTTAGCGATTTCCTGTTTTGCAGCTAACCTGTTCTGGAACAAAGCAAGTGTCCTTCCGGCATCAAGTGCCTCTCTTATTCCGGATAGAGAGTGCTCCTTTGCAAGTACAAGTGTCATCGGTCTTAGCACTCCATTGCTCTTTAATACACCACTTTCTACATTACCATGAACATCGCTCGCAGCAATTATGGTAAGTTTTTTATCAATTGCCCATGCAAGGACGCGAGGGTAAAATTCAGAGTTGTTGTAAACCTCGATCCCATGAATCAGTCCGTTTTTAAAGAGATCTTCCTGAAAATCTTTTATATAGGTAGTATCTACCGCCCAACCCGGATGGTTCCAGATTATAAATGCATTCTGTTTACGGGCCTCAACAATTGACTGCTTTGGATCGTCCACTGCAATAGGGTTTGCATCGTTTATGAATAGTGCATTAAAGTGTCCTAGGGTACTTTGCTTACGGGTTATCTCGCAACCTTTAATAAGCATGAATCCAACATAATCTGCTGCCGGCTTTGCAATCTCATAAGAGGTGTTATGGTCGCTGTTCAGGAAGCTCTTGTGTGGTCTGTATTCAATGTGATCGGTTAATGCCATGGCATCTAAACCTCCGAGCCATGCCTCGGCAACGCGCAAATCGGGCCATACAAGACCATCCGAAAACACGGTATGAGTGTGAAAATCACAAGTAAGAACCTCATAACCCAAAACTTTTGGGAATGTAAGGTTCTCCCTTGCCTCAGAACTGTATTGAGGAAAATATACTTTATTGGGGTTCCAGTTCTTGCTGCTCTCAAATGAATTATTGTTCTGGGCACCTGCCGGCAAAGCAAAAAACAAAAAAGACAAAGTGCAGGTGGTCAGAATACCTCTAAAAAAAATGTTGGTTTTCATAATAGTGTAAATAAATTATTTTGTTTTCTCCTCCGAGAGATCTTCAAAAGAGATATCCATCAGCTTGAATTTGTCACGTCCTTTTATATTGTAGTGCCACCACTCATGTTCGTAAAATGTAAACCCGTTTTCTGTCATGATATTGAAAAGAACGGCCCTGTTTGCAAGCTTTACGGAATCAAGTTCCATGTAGTTGTGTGATGCCGCTGGGGAAAAGTCATCAAACGGTGTTGGCATAAGAAGCTCCTCGCCTGTAGCAAGGTTGATAAGCGACAGGTCAACAGCGCAGCCACGATTGTGGATCGACCCTTTCCATGGTGCTGCAACAAAAGTAGTGTCGGGGTATACTTCATAAAAGTAAAGAGTCCCTGCATAGGGTCTGTAAGCATCATAAATCTTTATGCCCAGACCTTTTTCTGCAAGTAGTCTTTGAATCTTAAGAAGTGAATCTGCTGCAGGTTTTCTAAGGAAAGCCTTTGGTTGAGTATAAATTTTCTTGTGGGTGAAATTATTTGTGTCGGCATAGCGGATATCCAGAACCACACCGGGGATATACTGCTCAAGATCTATGAGCCTGTTGTTCTCATCCTCGGCTATGCTTTTAAGATAAGCTTCGCGGGAACTCACTATCTCGAGCCCATAAGGGTTCTTAGGGTCCTTGCACCCTCCAAGATTCAGGCCGGCTACCAGAAGCAGAGCAAAGAGAACAGACTTGATTCCGAAATTAAAAATCTTCATAATATTTTATTTTATTGACGATTACTAACAACCTCAATCAACTCAGGCAAATCCATCCCGATGTTTTTCAGGTGCTCCATTGTAGGCACGCCGTTCTTGTTCCATCCACGGCGTTTGTAAACAGCATCAAGAAGCTTCTCGTACTGATCTTCGCGATACTCTCTCACCTTGGACATCTTCTCTTCCAGAGTCATCTTTGAAGGGTCCATCCCTATGATCTCCGTTAATTGTTTGTCATACCTCTCCTGACGGCTGAGGTACTCCTCCCTGGTCACGGGCCCTGCTGCGCGGTATGGTTGCTTGTCTTGTTCCCTTGTACCGAATCCCATACGTATATTGAAGATTTTCTGGAAGTTATAAACTCTTTCCGACTGGCGGATCATCTCCTCCTTGTCGAACTCTCTTCCTGTAACGGCCTTGAATATTGTAACATAATTATCTACGTGTTCGGGAACCTTGTTAGGTTCGGCATGCTTTGAGTTGTCGGCTGGCTCCACATCGTTCCAGCAGAGCTTGCAAAAACCGGCAAGGCCAAACCATGTGCGGAAGTAAGGGAAGTAATGGAGTGCCTCTGCCTTGTTTTCAAATGTTGGAATCATGTTGTTTACCATGTCCATGAATATTAACCATGCTTCGTCATGCTGTGGCCCTTTGTTGGTCATGGCATAACCACCCTGTTGTGCAAGGGACTCTTTTGAAAGATACATAGAGTATTCCAATCCTTTGTTTTCCATGCCTATGTCATTCATGAAATTAATGTCGCCCCACCCCTTTGCTGCAAACATCTCCTTCTGCTTACGTACTCCAAGACCGGCTATAAGACCGAACCCTTCGCCCCTGGCCATCTGGTGTAGCAACTCAAGGGCAGAATCGGCATTTCCCCAGGAGAGATCAATACCGCCTGTCCTTTCCAGATTCAAGATTCCGTTGTCCCAGCACTCCATGAGGAAGCCTACTATGTTACCCCATGTTATTGTGCAGACACCGTATGTGTCGCAGTAGAAGTTAAGTTCTATGATATCCCTTGGGTCAAAAACAGCAATGTTGGAACCAAGTGCCGCAGCATTCTCATATTCAGGTCCGTCCACAATAACCTTTGAACCCTTATATGGTCCTGTCCTCAATTCGAAGTTGTCCACCCCTTTTGCGCATGACATATTGCAACCTATCCAGCAACCATCGGGAACTCCTTGAGTAAAGTAGCTTTTCCATACCTCCTGGTCAATTTTGGGACAATCCTTATGGTCGCCAAACTTGAAGTTCATAACAGGCAGAATGTCATATTTCTCCAGAACTCCCATAAGGTGGGCGGTTCCTACCTTTCTCATCTGACACTGAATATCGTCCAGGTCACGCATCTCCTTGTTGAACCTTTTGCCCCTCTCCTGAATGGCCGGCAGATCAACTACATTATTTATGTTTCCGGTTACCCTTGGCACTTTTGCAACTATTGCCCTTACATTCTTGTGACGCATCAGTGTGCCAAGTCCCCCACGGCCGGCCTGTTTCAACCTTACCTTGCCTCTTTTAAGGTCATAAAATGTGAAGTTGAGCATCCCTATAAGAGAATGTTCTGCTGCTTTGCCGGAAGCAACCACAGATACGTTTATCTTGTCCTTTTCGCTGTCGGCAAACATATCCAGAAGCTCTTCCCCTAACAGGTGAGAGTCATAACTCAGCTCCTGAGGAGCCTCAAAAATCTCTACAACATTATCAACTGCATTAATATAGACAATTACATCTTTCTCGGAATTTCCCTGTAGCTCAAAAGCGTCAAACCCGGCAATTTTAAGATGGGGGCCAAAGTGACCACCTACATTACTGTCTATGATTCTCTCTGTTTGAGGAGAAAGTGCAACCACAATGCATTTTCCTGAACCTGAATACTGAGTTATTCCGCAACATGGACCGCCGGAAATCACTATCTCATTTTCCGGATCCCGCCATTTTGTTTCAGGCGTTATTGCGTCCCAGAGCATTCTTAGCCCGTAACCTTTTCCCCCTATGAACTTCTCTTTGGTTTCAGCGGCAATTTCTCTTATCTCCACTTTATTTGTCCCAACATTCACATAAAGACTCTGGTCGCTGTAGCCTTTATCCATCGGTTTCCACTCGTACGGGAAGGAGGTAATGAGTTTTCTTCTGTTTTTGATATCCTGATAGTCCATCGGTTTTTTTGTTTTACAAATATTTGGTAAATTTACAAAAATTGTAACCAAAACAACCTGTATAATGCCAACTTTTAACCAAATCAGATCGGTTTTGTCACAAAAAACAGTAGGAATTGCCGGAGCAGGTGGTCTGGGCTCTAATTGTGCCGTTTCTTTGTTGAGAAGCGGGGTAGGCAAGCTTATTATTGCTGACTATGACATTGTCTCTGAGCCTAATCTAAACCGACAATTCTATTTTCGTGACCAGATAGGGCAAAAGAAGGTATTCGCACTGGCCGATAATCTGGCAAGAATAGAGCCGGAAGATTGCGTACAGGTTCATGACACAAAAATCACAGAAGATAATATCTCTCTAATATACTCTACCTGCGACGTTGTTGTAGAGGCTTTTGACGATGCTTCGCAAAAGGAGATGTTCATAAATTACATGCTCACCCATTTTCCGGAGAAACCACTTGTTGCCGGATCTGGAATGGCAGGATGGGGTAGGCTGGAGCTGCTTAAGAGCGTAAATTCGGGCAATCTGTACATCTGCGGAGACGAAGAGAGCGAAGTATCGGAAAACAACCCTCCACTTGCACCAAGAGTTGGCATTGTATCAAACATGCAGGCCGACAAGGTGCTGGAGCTGCTGCTCGTGGCACGATAAGTGGTATATGGCTATTAATGACCATATTAACACGTTGGCTTGATTAAGAAATTGTTGAAATATTTTTATAAGAATTTTAATATGAGATATATACCATTTATCGCGCCACGAGATGAAAATCACACTCAATAACAGATCGGAAGACTTTAAAGGACAGGAACTAACTGTTTCAGAAATAATGGAATTGAAATCTTTTAAGTTCAAAATGCTGATTGTAAGACTAAACGACCAGCTTATTAATAAAGAAGATTATGCGACAACCTTTGTGAAGGATGGGGACGACCTTAAGATCATTCACCTGGTAAGCGGAGGTTAATTTTTATTGAAAATCTCCAGTTGTTGCCTTACAGACTCCTCATGTATTGCCTCCAGTATCTGCCTTACAAACTCCTCATCCATTTCCAACCCTGGAGCCTGGGATACTCTCTCTGTAACCAGATGTTCGTAACGTTTAGGCTGTAACACCGGCATACTGTGCTGCTTTTTATATCGGCCTATCTCTCTTGCAATTGACATTCTTTTTGAGAGCAAATCAAGCAACCTTTGGTCAAGCTCGTCAATCTCTCTTCTGAGTTCATAGAGCGATTCAGAATCATCTGTAGTCTCACGGATAATTATTGCCTTGAGAATTGTATGCAGGAGTTCCGGAGTAATCTGCTGTTCCTTGTCACTCAGCGCAACAGCAGGATTGCAATGACTTTCTATCATAAGCCCGTCAAAACCAAGGTCCATCGCCTGCTGCGATAGGGGATATATAAGTTCCGACCTTCCTCCTATATGACTGGGGTCACAAAGCAAAGTGAGTGAGGGTAGTCTTCTTTTCAACTCTATAGGGATGTGCCACTGGGGCAGGTTCCGGAAGAGGCCCTTTTCGTACGACCCAAATCCTCTGTGAACAGCTGCAATATTTTTAATTCCAATATTCTGAAGACGTTCCATTGCGCCAATCCAAAGCTCAATATCAGGGTTTACAGGGTTCTTTACAAGTACTCGCACGTCCGAACCACTCAAAGCCTCCGCAATCTCCTGTACAGCAAAAGGGTTTCCGGTTGTGCGTGCCCCTATCCAAAGAATATCCACTCCTGCTTTAAGGGCCGCCTTTACATGTCCTGAGTTCGCAACCTCCGTAGAGGTGTACATTCCGGTCTCTTTCTTGACTTTAGTCAGCCACTTAAGCCCCTCTTCACCAACACCTTCGAACCCGCCCGGTTTAGTCCGCGGTTTCCAGACGCCGGCCCGGAATATCTTGATTCCACGGGCAGACAACTGTCGGGCAGTGGTCATTACCTGCTCCTCGCTTTCAGCACTACATGGGCCGGCCAGAACGAGCGGTCTGCTCTTTTCAATATCGGAAAATGATAGAGGGAATATGTCCATATAGCTAACCTTAAGGCTGTAAATTTAACCGAAAGGTAGTGTTTTTTGCTATCTTCGCTAAAATTTTTTAACAATGAAATTCAGGTCATTCATTATAATTGCATCGTTATCTATAGCACTGACAGGATGTAAATATCTGCATATCGACGGCTTCAGTGGTTCAACACTTTTGTGGGAGTCCGGGGCAAACAACTATTTCAATCAGGAAAAGGCCACTACACTCGACACACCGGAAGAGATACTTATTACTGGAGAGGTAGAGAAGGATGTCAGAATTTCTCTCAAAAATATTCCATGGCACTCGGTTGCAGTAAAGGAAGCAAGAATGAGCGGAGACACCCTAAGGTTTGAGGGGGCCTTCAGGTACGACGGCTATGCACTTTGCGACATCCTGAGTTCAGTAAAAATTGATAAAAGCAGCAAAAATGACTTTTACCCGCCGGTTGATCTCTATATTGAGGTCTATAACGACAAAGGGGAGTTTGCAACTTTCAGCTGGGGCGAAATTTTCTACTCTTCAAACACATACCAGATAATAATTGCCAAAAACGTCACACGGGTAATCCCGGGCAAAACCAAGGAGATGTGGAAACTTCCGCAGCACTCAAAACTGGTTGTGGGAACCGACAGATTAAGCGTAAGAAACATATCTCAACCTGTAAAGATTGTAATAAAAACCTTGTCGGGTAAGTTTATTGTGAACAGACGGCCGGAGAAGTTCTATGCAGAGAAGCTGGATCTAGTCGGACCAGATTCTACATATGCGCAACTAGAGAAACTGCCTGAAAATCTTTCGTCAATAAGTTTTGAGTCAACTTATTATGGACACAGTATGGGATACAAGGGAGAAAAAACATTTACGGGAGTGTTGTTAGGAGATGTAATGAAACCATATTATCCAAAGGATGAGGTCTCCCTTAGAGAGGGTCTTGTCTGCATAGAGGGCGTGGATGGTTACAGGGCATCATTTTCACTTTCAGAGCTAACAAACAGGAACGACCAGCGTGACCCATTGCTGATGTTTGGAATGAGCAAGGGCAAAAATAAAGACAAAGACAAGGGCCACGAAACATTTTCTATTTATGCAGGTTGCGACATGTTTGCCGACAGGTCCATCAAGGGGTTGAATAAAATTACTCTATATTAATAGCTTAGAACAAATTGTATCTCCATGAAAAGAGTCTTTATAGTATCGCTTTTAATAGTATTTGTTGCAATAAACAGTTCATGCGGACGCAAAAAAACCGCCATTTCAGATTCCACGCTTAGTGGGAATCTGATTATATTTCATGCAGGATCACTCTCTATGCCGTTTAAGGCAATAGCAGATTCATTTATGCAGATTCATCCTAATGTAAAGGTTCTATGTGAGGCATCCGGTAGCATAGATGCTGCGAGAAAGATTACTGAACTCAAAAGGGAGTGTGATATTATGGCATCGGCCGACTACTCAATAATCGACAAGCTGCTGGTTCCGCAATACGCCTCCAGGAATAGCCAGTTTGCCTCAAACGAGATGGCTATTGTATATACGGAGCGGTCGGCCCATGCAGACAAGATCGACACCAGCAACTGGGCTCAGATATTATTGCGTGACGATGTAATCATAGGGAGGGCTGACCCCGATGCTGACCCTTGCGGATACAGATCGGTACTCACTCTTAAGCTTGCAGAGAAAGACTTTGCCGCCAAGGGAGCAGGTAGCGTTGGTCTGGCAGAAAAGATAATGGCAAAGGACAACCGGTTCATGAGGCCTAAAGAGGTAGATCTACTGGCGCTTCTCGATACAAGAACAGTAGACTATATTTTTCTATATAGGTCAGTAGCAGTTCAGCATAACCTTAAATACCTGACACTTCCACGAAGCATTAATCTTGGCGACCCCACACTGAACCCACACTATGCCGGGGTTCAGACAATTGTGAGAGGTTCAAAACCGGGAGAAAAACTTACCATGAAAGGTGAAGCTATGGTTTATGGGGTTACGATTCTGGACAAAGCACCCAACCGGGCCGCTGCCGAGGCCTTTGTCGAATACCTGCTGTCCGAAGAGGGGGGCAGGAAAATCCTTAAAGCAATGGGGCAGGAGCCGGTTACAGAAAAATGAAATTGAAGTGAAGTATGATTCGATCGATTAATATAAAGAAGCAATAAACAGGGTAAATTCTAAAATATCTTCATTTACACTAGCTTTCTCTAAGGTAGCCATGTATTCGACCCTCCTTTCAACCGGAATTATTATCCAGTTATATCCTCCCGAAATCAGTTGAGAATTCATGATAAAACGGGCTATACGGCCATTGCCATCCGTATAGGGGTGAATATAGACAAAAATAAAATGTCCCAAAATTGCTCTAACTCGTGCATCCGGTTCATTTATCAGCAATTCAAAAAAAACAGGCATTGCATCTCTTAATGCATCAGGATTCAAAGGAGTGTGTAATGAACCCTTGATGTAAACCTGACTGGTTCGGTATCCAACCAAATCCGATGGTTTTAACAATCCGACTGTAACGCTTGGAGTAAATAATTCACGATACCAGGTTCTTAATTCATTATTGACAACCTCTCCGGCATTTGTTCCTTTTAATATTGTCCTGACACTGTCTTTTACAGCTTCAAAAGCCTGCCAGTATCCTCTTGCTGCCATTGCATTTCTTTGGTCCGTGTCTGAAGAGACAGAATCCGGATTCCAATTTCCACTCCTTACTCTTTCAATTAATTCGTCTGTTACAATATAACCCTCAATTGATAGCGAGTTATATGCATCTAATCTATATTGAGCACTAATCTGGTTAATACATTTATCTATATCTGTGTATGTGTTCTCCGATTTTGGGAAGTTCTTAATTATTACTTCTCTCATAGAGTTCCACATGAGCTTTAATCTGATAGTATAGGGTGAAGATGTTCTTGAATATCCAATTGTCGATTTGTTTTCAAAAGGATCTTCTTCTCTTATATCATATCCCAATCTTTTCATTACGTTTACAATTTCATTGGCAGCAATTTCATTTCCAATATTGCGGAAAGCTCCCGCCAGGCGGCCGGCCTTTGTTGTCTGCCCCTTTTCCAACAATATCTTTAATATTTCTGATTCGTCCTGTATTAATGACAAGCACGATCTTGCAGAAATATTATCAATTTTATAGAAATTCGGACTGCTCTCGACCAATGCCTCCGGAAGAGAATACAGATTCAGATTAAACTGTGAGTCTTTATTTATTGAATTTGGAAGATTTGCCTTAAAGAATAAAACAGAAGTTTCATGTAAAAGATTTACTACGTTGCTTTGGTTTTTTGCAATCCTGATTATTACTTGTCTGGGTACAGTTGTGTTTCCGCTATAAAATGACAGGGATTGTTCTGGAGACAGGCTCCATTTATCTCCGAATCTTGAATTTGCATATTCGGCAACAAAATACCAGAAAGAGATATACCAATTAGTTGAATCTCCGGCGATACTATCCGGGCTTGATGATATGTACCACCCTTTCATAACTTCTGTTAGAAATCCATTATTTACCAATCTTTCTAAATGAACTCTGGTTAAATAAGATGATTTTACTATAGCAAGCCCCTTCTTGTTCTGGAGCTTTTTTAACTTTTGAAGTGAGTCTGCTAATTTTTGCTGAAGTGTTGCCATAATCGAGGTGTTACTATATTATTATAGCACCCTTATACTATATTAATACGTTGTGGAGTTGCTATATTATTCTGCAAATATACTACCATTTCTCAATATTCATAACCAATAGCTTTTATAAATTTAATTTGGAACATAGATAAGCTCCTCAAGAGTGCGCTTTGGCACATGATGATTCTGCATGTCATCCCTCCAGTATTTTACGTCGCCATCCTTAATTTCATCCACAATGACAATCTCTTTTGGTTTCCCAAGGGCTATCACCATTATAGGGTCGAGATTTTCTGGTAAGTGGAGCAGCTCAGAGATGCCATCCTTTTTGAAGGATGCAATCATGCAACCTCCAAAACCAAGATCAACTGCCTGTAGAAGTATACTTTGGGCAAAGATGCCGTTGTCGCACGAATAACCGGCAGAGATGTTTTTGTCGTGAATCAGAATTATATATGCCGAAGGCCTCTCACCCTCTGACGGACCGTCCCACTCCTTAAGATATCCTGCCCATCCAAGATTGGGAAAAATCCTGTCGTTCATCCCTCGGTTGTTGTTAATGAAAAACTTAATTGGCTGGACGTTCCTGGACGATGGCGACAACCTTGCAGCTTCTACCATGGTTTTAAGGTTTTCAAACGAGATCTCCACCTCCTGATGGAACCTCCTGTAACTTCTGTTTTGTAAGAATGGTATCATATCTCAAATAAATTTAACAAGTCATTAAGATTGGCTGCCCTGGTGAGCCTAGGGTGGTCACTCTCTTCTGCAACCTCGTGTGCCCATATTATCTCTGAAGGTATATAGATTGCATTTGCCCCTATTTCCAAAACAGGCAGAATATCCGACTTAAATGAATTTCCTATCATCAGAAACTGTTCCGGTTCCAGGTTGTGCCGACGGACAATTTTCATATAGTTCTCGGAGTTCTTCTCACTCATTATCTCTATGTGTGAGAAGTATCTCTCAAGACCGGAACGGGCAATTTTTGACTCCTGCTCCTTAAGGTCGCCCTTTGTGGCAAGTGAAAGCTGGTATTTTGCAGAGAGCTTTTCCAGCACACTCTCAACCTCCGGATAGAGGGTCATCTCCTGACCAATTGTATTCTTCCCTATGGCGATAAGCTCCAGAATATCATCATTGCTAAGCGTTCCCCCGCTAATCTCGACCCCACATTCTATAAGTGAGATTATAAAAGGCTTTGAGCCATAGCCCAAAAGCGGAAGATTCTCTTTCTCCACCCTCAGCAAAATCTGGTTTGCAACCTCGGCACTGCAGTACCTCTCCATCATCTTTCCAAAACGCTCCTCGGCCCGTCTGTAATGAAGTTCGTTTTCCCACAGCGTATCGTCAGCATCAAAAGCTATCAGTTTTATATTGCTGTTAAATTTTTTATCGGTCGTCATTTATCATTTATCCGTCAGATTGCAAAGATATTAAAAAGAGACAATAGTTAGTTTTAAAAAGTAGGGACTCCGTTGAAGTTTCCCACATATGAAACATAGATACTTTGCTCCCGTGGCATAGCTCGATGTTTTGCAGTGGATTTTAGCAAATAACTGTCTGACAAAGACATATTAAAACAATATTTTGTGAAAAGTCTCTATCTACAAGCTTCCTCGTGGCACAATAAGTGGTATATTGCTATAAATAACCATGTTAACCAAATATATTTGATCTGTTTAATTTTATACTGGTCAGAATATAAGATTAATACCACTTATCGTGCCACGCAAAATTTCTGTTAGCATCGTAGTTTGTAAACTAAAATGTTGGGAAATCCCGGCTCATATACTGATAATGTTGAACTTAACTGTGTGGGAAACTTCAATTAGATCTGCCAGTTGTTTTAAGAAAAGCCTGTCTATTAGCACATTACAAATGAATTTTCTGCAAAACCTTTAGTAAGCACTTTTGTATGTCGTTCATTATATGATAGTTGTGAAAACAACTGGCAGATTTGTCCCGTCCTGAAATAGGTTGACACAAAAACAGTGTCAATTTATGAAGAAAAGAAGAAGCAAGACATGTCTTACAGAAAGCAGATCCTTGAACGAGAGTTTTAAAGAGCTGATTGTATCTCGTATCGAGAAGCATGGAATTGAACTTGATGATGCAGTTCAGAGGTATCATGTCAGGAATAAATCCATATTGATAGAGTGGATAAGAAAATATGGTATTTTTGACGTCGATTACATAGTAGTTCAACCCATGAAACCATCAAAAGACACCTCTGAAGTCAAGAAGCTAAAAGAGTTGCTAAAGGCCAAGGATGATGAGATCACGCGTCTTAAGAAAGAGGCTCATCTGAACAGGCAGAGAGAGATTATGGTTGAAGCCATAATTGAAGTTGTAAAGGAAGATTACAACATCGATCTGTCAAAAAAAGCTATCCCCGGGTTATTGAAAGGTACATCTTCAAAGGAGGAGAAGGAGGAGTAAAATGTGCCTGTCAGTTACTCGGGAAAAGCAGACAATCTTACTATAAACGGAAAAAGAGATCCACGAGCAAGCGGATCAGGGCTTATGCGGCTATAGCTTTGGCAAAAGAGAAGCGAGCTGAACTCCCTCGTCTGGGAACCCGTAAACTATACCACCTGCTCTATCCAGAGCTAAGGCAGATAAATGTTGGCAGGGATATGTTCAACACAATGCTAAAAGTTAACGGATTGCTTGTAAAACCTTTAAGACAGTACAGAACCACCACAAACTCAACTCATTTTTTCAAGAAATATAAGGACCTGATTGCAGGGATGAATATATCCAGACCGGAACAGGTGTGGGTAAGTGACATTACATACATCTCCCACCGGCAGCGTCACTACTACCTTTCTCTTGTAACAGATGCCTACTCAAAGAGGATAATGGGCTACAACATAGACATGAACATGAACGTAGAGTTCGTTCTTGAAGCTCTTAAAATGGCAATTAAAAACAGGGAGTATAAAATGAAACTAATCCACCATTCAGACAGGGGGGCCCAATACTGCTGCGCAGAATATCAGGATATGCTGCGAAGATCCGGGATAATTACCAGCATGACCGAAAACCATGACCCTTATTCGAATGCAATAGCAGAAAGGGTTAACGGCATTCTGAAGCAGGAGTTCTTACTGGAAGGCAGGGATTGCTCGTTTAATGAACTGAAAGTTATTGTAAAACACTCTGTTGACGCTTATAACAATCTACGGCCGCATTTTTCCTGCTCACTGCTTACTCCTTCAAAAATGCACAGACAGAGACTTCTAAAAAGGAAAGAATATAAAATCAAATTTTTAGAGCAAAAATCAAACTAAGGAATGAACTCAATTTATTATATTTGTAAAAATCGTGTCAACCTATTTCAGGACGGGACAATTTTGCAGGATATGTGGGAAATTTCAAGGGTGTTTACTTGCCTTTCTATCAAGAGCCTTCCTGTTTATGGCGATGAGTGTAATAAGAAACTATGCAGAACAACACAAAGCATGATTGTTCTGCTAAAAGTGTAATTATAAGCTGCAAGATGCTGATATTTAGCGAGTACACTTTAATGAAAATTCTATATTTATTTGCAATATAAGATATCGTTTCCTAAATTTACCTATGCAATGACATGGTATATAAGCTATTCTCTGTACCATCATTGATCCCTAAGCACCATTACTGAACAGTGCAATTTGTATAAGATTAAATTTAGTTTAAAATGAAAAATATTTTCCTCTTTTCATTGCTGATATTAGTTGTGTCATGCAATAACCCCGTAGTAAATAAGGTTGAAGTTATCAAGGCCGAAGCCGCAGGAGATCAGAATCTCTTTTTCTCCGAATTTGTAAAGGAGATAGAACTGGTTCCCCTTGATAACAAGATGGAGGCATTTCTCTCAGATAGCCCTGAACTGGAAGTATATAATAACGAATATTTCATATATAATCGCAGATTGTCATTAGAAGGTGCAAGCCCATCAGAAAACACATTATTAAAATTCGACGCAGCAGGAAAACTAATAAAATTTATAGGAAACTGCGGTAGAGGTCCCCAAGAGTATATAAATGTTCATAATTTTTGCATTTCCAAAGACACAATTTACATCTTCTCATCACCCGATTTTGTTATCAACAAATTCAAACCTACCGGAGAATTTATTAAAAAAATGACGATTCCGTATAAGAATTATATGCAAGCCCTTAAATTTGGAGACAAGTACTTGCTGTACTTGAATATTAGGAATGGAGTAAGAGATGAACGCATGGTAGTTATAGATGAACAAGGGAAGGAGATAGCAGCATATTTACCGATAAAATCAAAAGCTTGTCCATTTGGGGAATGGAATAATCTATCTTTAAAATCCGAAAAAGAGGTGATTATCAGAGAGTTTTACAATGACACTATTTATTCATGTAATATTGATAATGGGGTTGTGCCTCGTCTTGTGATCGATTTTGCCGAAAAATCTCTTTCCAATAAGGAATATCTTAAATCTGAAGGGAGCGATAAAGACCTGGCTATATGCTTTAAGCAACCTTCTGCATCCATCTATAAATATTTTGAAAGCGATAAATTTTTATTTTTTGAGATTTTTGACAATACGGGAAATATCACAGATAATAAATTTTTATATGCTGCAAAAAACAAAAAATCAGGAGTAATCAGATGGTTCGACTTTGAGAAGGAAAACCATTTTCTTAAAAACTCATTTCAATTCATGGAAGGCGACAAATTTTATTGTCTGGCATCTCCTCTCCATTTCGATACTATGACCGATAGTTTTAAGAAGCTCATAAAAAATCCGGAATTACTAGAGAAAATAACTCCGGAAGATAATCAGGTGCTATTGAAAATCACGCTAAAGTGACACAGCTTGCGAGAAAGCATTTAAGTAAACACCCACACTAATAGGTTAAGCCAGTAAACTATTCTCTCTGCTAAATACTAATAAATACAAACCCATCCCTCTGAACAGCCTCAGGTTTTCGAAGAAAACTGGAAAGCTGTGAAGAGGGATGGGTCTTGTATCAGTTATAAGAATCCTTTACAGGCTATATTAACTGGAGGTGTTTACTTAGAAACCCTTTCGAGCCACTTAAGCATAACAAGCATTGTAGTCATTGAGATAAGACAAGCAACCACAAAGATTGTCCATGTCAGCCAGATTGGAATACTTTCGTAGAAAATAGCTCCGATGAACAGAAGTTGGTTACCAACAGCTGTAGCACCAAGCCATCCGCCCTGCATTACACCCTGATATTTAGGAGGGGCAACTTTAGAAACAAATGAGATTCCCAGAGGACTGATGAACAATTCCGCAACGGTAAGGATAAAATATGTTCCGATAAGCAGGAACGGTGTTACCCTTTGTGCATCAGGAAGACCGCCCATTGCAACAACCTCGTTGTGCAAAGGAAGGTTTGACAGATAAGAACCTAATGACATTACAACAAAACCCAGAGCAGCAATGGCCATACCAATCGCAATTTTCTTAGGAGTCGAAGGCTCCATGCCCCTTGCTCTGAACCAGCCGAAGATACCCATTATTATAGGTGTAAGGAACACAACAAAGAATGGATTGATTGACTGGAATATTTCTGCACCCTGCAGAGTTACAAATCCAAGGTTGATCTTGATTCCGCTCAGGTCGGTGAACTCTTTTGCGAACATTGTAAGAGTAAGACCATTTTGATGGAAAGAGAACCAGAAGAAGATAACAACACCGAATACTGCAAAAAGAGCATAAATACGTTGACGAACCTCCTGAACCGACATTTGAATCTCGGTTGGGTCAATAACCTTCACTCCGTCTTTAGTCTGGATTTTTTCAACTCCGGGGAAGTTTTTCTTGTTAGAGATGTAGATAACCAATGAAATAACCATCGCAATAATTGCAATTCCAAAAGCATAGTGATATCCTGTTGTAAATACATCTAGATAACTGTTTGCGAATGTTGTAAGATCCGCTACTGGAGTAGCGCTTACTTCATTTGCCAATTGTCCGAAACGAGTAGCAGCCTCAGTTGTAAGGGTTCCGCCAAGCTGACCGTGACAAAGAGAAGGAAGGTCAGCATTGTATTGGAAACCATGGCCGTTGAGCCACCAGTTACGCATACCGATTGCAAAAAGCGGAGCAAAAATGGCGCCTACATTTATAAACATGTAGAAAAGGGAGAATCCTGAGTCCCTCATCGGGCCATACTTAGGGTTGTCGTACATCTTCCCAACCAAAGCCTGAAGGTTACCTTTGAACAGACCATTACCAAAAGCAATGACAAACAGTCCCATGCAAGCCAGTGTCAGATAGAGGGTTTTGTTCGGCACCGGAGTAGGAGTAGGGATAGCCATAAGAAAGTATCCCACTGCCATGACAATGATACCGATTAAGATTGTACCCTTGTAATTTCTGGTCCTGTCAGCAATTATACCTCCAACCAACGCCAAGATGTAAATTGATGCATAAAAAATGGAATAGATGATCCCGGCACTCTTTCCGTCCAGACCGAATTTCGCCTGAAGAAACAGTACAAGTATCGCCATCATTGTGTAGAACCCAAAGCGCTCACCCATATTTGCGAGAGCAGCTGAAAGAAGTCCTTTTGGATGTTTTTTGAACATAGTTTGTAATATTATTTAGTTAAAAAATTGGCTACATCTATACAAAAGTAGTAAAATTTAGATAACTTTGTTAAAAAGTGAAATGCTCAATGGCAAAAATCGGATTTTATTTAATTTTAGCACCTGTTTATGTAATATCACTTCTGCCCGGCAAAATTCTCTACTGTATTTCTGATTTTTCAGCATTTTTCATGAGGAGAATATTACGGTACAGATATGAAGTGATTCATGTAAATATTGCCAGGTCATTTCCGGATTTAAAATATGATAAAATAGAGGAGATTGTAAAAAGTTTCTATACAAACTTCACAGATGTCTTTATAGAACTTCTCAGGTCTGTATCCAACACAACAAAACGACAGTATTCAATATCGGAGCTGGAAAATCCCGATTGTCTTAAAGAATTTCACGATGAGGGTAAACCGGTTATGATTGTACTTGGCCATCAGGCAAACTGGGAAAACATACTTATTGCCGATCTCTCTCCATCTGGTTATGAGTCAAAGGATTTCAGGATTGTATACAAGAAGATGAGGCATAAGACCCCGGATATGATAATTAAATGGATACGGATGCGTCATATGGAGGGAAAGCTTGTTGAGTCGAACGAAATTGCAAAATATATGTTTAAGCATAAGGACGAACAGCTTTGCTATTTTCTGGTTGCTGACCAGTCGCCCCTTCCTGGTGCAAAATTTGTTGTGAATTTCCTCAATCAGCCCACACTTATGATGAATGGGCCTGAGCAATTGTCGGGAAAGCTTAATATGCCGGTTGCCTTTTTGAACAACAGAAGGGTGTCGAGAGGTAAGTACAAATCTACACTCACTGTTATTACCGGAGACCCATCCAAAACAGAGGAGGGAGAGATTACCCGCAGGTTTGCGACCCTTCTGGAAGCCGGTATCAGGTCGCAACCGTCCGATTGGTTGTGGTCGCATAAAAGATGGAAAAGAAGTTTAAATGATTTAAAGAATTCAAGTAAGAAAAATGATGAATAAAACATTAAAGATATGCCTGGCTGCGATCTTCGCATTAATTACCATACAGGCACAGGCGCAGTCCAACAGACAGGCAGACAAGCTTCCGTTGGGAACAATTGTATACTCTCTGCCAATTACAACATTTCAATTTATTGCAGAAGCAGGTCACGAGTCGTTCATTGCCGGGCCATATGCAAGATTCGCACAAAAATATCTGGGTATCCAGGCAAGAGAAGAGAGCGGTGAGTTCTACAAGCTAATTTCTGTTGAGGTGGTTCCATTTATAGAGGCCGACAACTCCTCAAATATTGTACTTAATCTGGGTAACTCCAAGACAGCAACTCTGAACTTTCTGGAGTTTATAAATCAAGGTCTTATTATATGGTCCGACTCTAAAGCAAGCAAGGAGCAGAAAATGAGGTTTGCAAAGACTATGGACAAATCTACATTCACCTCTTCTCTCTCTACCTCCAATCTCACAAATGAAAAAAGCACGCTTTACAAAACCGTTCAGGCAACTTCCGGTCTGGAAAGAGTAGCTGTTCAGCAGAATCAGGTGGTTGAGAAGAGTATGGAAAAAAGAGCAGAAGAGACAGCAGCATTAATATTCAAACTGAGGGCCAAACGGATAGATATAATTACTGGAGAGACCGATGCCACTTTTAGTGGGGAGGCGCTAAAATCTGCCATAGACGAGATCAACAGGCTTGAATCGGAATATCTGAGCCTCTTTATAGGAAAAAGCAGTTTTGACACTCAGCGCATGAGCTTTGAACTTGTGCCCTCTGCAGAAAGCCAGAAGCAGATGTATATAGCATTCAGAATATCGGACAACCTTGGATTGCTCCCGTCAAATAATCTGTCAGGCAGGCCTATAGTAATGGAACTGTCTCAGGAAGGCAAGGTTCCAGAAGCTCCTGCAATGGATCTGTCGACATCAAAAGGAAGGGTAATCTACAGAAAACCGGCTATAATAAACGCTAGGGTCATGGACGGACAGACACTTCTGCTTCAGACAAGGATGCCGGTTTATCAGTTGGGAAATGTACTGTCATTTCCTCTCGAAATTGCTACAGCAAAATAGAACAATAATTTTTTAATAATTAAAACAATGAGTATTGCTAATTTAAATCCAACAAGGGTTTGGAAAAACTTCTATTCCCTTACACAAATTCCTCGTCCATCTAAAAAAGAGGAAAAGGCAGTCCTTTTTCTACAAAACTTCGGAAAAGGCTTAGGACTGGAAACCGTTATTGATGAAATAGGAAACGTTATAATCCGTAAACCGGCAACTCCGGGAATGGAGAATAGAAAAGGTATAATATTACAGGCCCACATAGACATGGTTCCTCAAAAGAACAGCGACAAGGTTCACAACTTTGAGACCGACCCGATAATTCCAAGAATAGTTGACGAATGGGTATATGCCACAGGAACAACATTGGGCGCCGATAACGGAATGGGAGTTGCTGTTGCTATGGCAATTCTTGAGGCCAAGGATTTGGTTCACGGACCTGTTGAGGTTCTTATTACAATTGACGAAGAGACAGGAATGACAGGAGCAAGAAATCTTAAACCGGGTTATTTAAAGGGTGATATTCTTATCAACCTTGACTCCGAAGACGAAGGTGAATTGTATGTAGGTTGTGCCGGCGGTCTCGATGCTACTGCATCATTCAACTATAAAAGTGAACCGGTACCTGCTGGATTTGTAGGTATGAAGCTGGTAATTAAAGGCATGAAAGGAGGACACTCAGGCATGGATATAGTTCTTGGCAGAGGAAACGCAAACAAGAGCCTTGTAAGAATCTTATTGCCACTTATAAAAGAGGCAGACGCAAGAATCTCTTATTTCGAAGGTGGAAGCCTCAGGAACGCAATTCCAAGAGAAGCTTTCGCGACATTAGCAGTTCCAGCTGGAAAGGCAGCTGTTGCTAAAGCAATTGTAGAAAAGCATTTCAATGAAATCGTGAATGAGCTTGCTGCTCAGGAATCAGGAATAAGCATTACAATAGAAGAGTGTGCGGCGCCGGCAGAAGTCATTGATGCTGCAACAGCATTAAAGGCTGTCCTTGCAATATATGCCTGTCCTAACGGAGTGGAGAGAATGAGTGACGCAATGGAGGGACTTGTAGAAACCTCGAACAATCTTGCCATTGTCAAGGCAGAAGCCGGTAAAATTGACGTTAAATGTCTTTTGAGAAGTTCTGTCGACTCTGCAAAGGATATGCTTGCATCATCTCTGATCGCAGTGTTTGAACTGGCAGGAGCAGATATAAAACTAACAGGAGGATATCCTGGATGGAAACCAGATATGGACTCAGCTATTTTGTCGACCATGAAGGAAGTATACAAGAACATGTATGGTAAAGAGCCTGAGGTTAAAGCTATTCATGCAGGTTTGGAGTGCGGTATCCTTGGTGGCACCTACTCAAACTGGGATATGATTTCATGCGGACCTACAATCAGATCTCCTCACTCACCGGACGAAAGAGTAAACATCAAAACCGTCGACAAATGGTGGAATTATGTTGTTGAAGTGTTAAAACAGGCACCTGTAAAAAAATAATTTGTCCGCTTGGAAATATTATCTATCTTTGCAGCCCTTTTTAAATAAATTATTAATCAAAAAACGAGTATGTTAAAACAGTACGAAACCGTTTTCATTGCAACTCCCGTTTTATCTGATGTTCAGATAAAGGAAGCGGTAAAAAAGTATCGTGACATCATTACCGAAAATGGTGGTGAGATCGTTCACGAGGAGGACTGGGGCCTAAGAAAGTTGGCTTACCCTATTCAAAAGAAAACCACAGGTTTTTATCATTTAATCGAGTTTATGGCAGACCCTCAGTTTGTTGCTAAACTAGAAATTCAGTATCGTCGTGATGAGCGCATCATTCGCTTCCTTACATTTGCAATGGACAAACATTCAGTTGCTTATGCAGAGAAGAAACGTGCAATCAAAGCAGAAGTAAAAACTAAGGAGGTTTAATTATGGCAAATCAGGTAAACAACGAAATCCGCTACTTAAATCCTCCAACTGTTGAGGTTAAGAAGAAAAAATACTGTCGCTTTAAAAAGTCCGGTATTAAGTATGTAGACTATAAAGATGCAGAGTTTCTAAAGAGATTCCTTAACGAGCAGGGCAAGATCCTTCCTCGTCGCCTTACAGGAACTTCACTGAAATTCCAAAAGAAGGTTTCCGTAGCTGTAAAGCGCGCCAGACACCTTGCTTTATTACCATATGTTACAGATTTATTGAAATAAGCTAAGGAGAGAGATAACATGGAAATTATACTAAAACAAGACGTTCTTAATTTGGGACATAAAGACGATATCGTTACGGTACGTAATGGTTATGCCTCAAATTACCTGATCCCTCAGGGCTTTGCAATAATGGCAACTTCTTCTGCAAAAAAAGTACATGCAGAAAACATGAGACAACGTGCCCACAAAGAGGCAAAGGTTCGTGACGCAGCAGTAGTACTTGCAGCAAAACTGGAAGGTATACAGGTTAAATTAGCTACAAAGGTTAGCTCAACAGGCAAGATCTTTGGTTCTGTAAACAATATTCAGGTAGCAGAAGTTCTTGCTGCGCAGGGTTTTGAAATCGACCGCAGGGACATCACCATAACAGGTGAAGCCAATATAAAAGAGGTAGGTATTTACGATGCAATTGTAAAATGTCATCGCGACATTAAAGCAAACATCAAAATTGAGATAGTAGGAGAGGAATAAACCTAAACCTTACAAATCAAGGCCATCTGTTTAGGTGGCCTTTTTTTGTTTATACTCCATTTTTTTTTGATATATATGTTTTTCATATTAACTTTGTATACATTGTATCAACATATACACAACATTAACTAAACACAGATCATCTAACTATAAATAATTAATAATATGAAGAAATTTCTAACACTAGTATTATTGTTTACAGCTGTTGCAACATATGCTCAACAGACTGCGACTAAACCCGAAAGTAAGTACGGGCCATATCTTACAAATGGATTCTTCGACAACTGGTTTATTTCTGCCGGCGGTGGCGTACAGATTTACTATGGAGAATTTGACGGAGACATCAGCGTTGGAAAACGTATTGCCCCAGCTGTAGATGTTGCTCTTGGTAAATGGATAACTCCTAATTTCGGTGTTCGTGCCCAATATGCAGGAGGTGACGTATACGGCTCAATAAGAGGAGCTAACGGAAGATACAGACAGGGTGTTATTGGCTGTACCGGCTGTTATAAAGAACAATTCAAGATGTTCAACCTTCATGGTGATGTTCTTTGGAACCTATCAAACACTTTAGGTGGCTACAGAGCTGACCGTTTCTGGGAATTCATACCATTTGTAGGTGTTGGTTATGCAAGATCATGGAAACAGACAGTTACTCCGGTAATTAAAGAGATTGGAATGACAACCGGACTTATCAACAAGTTTAAAGTAACTCCTGCAATAGACGTGAACCTTGAGCTAAAAGCTCTTCTGGTTAACGACAGATTTGACGGATACGAAATTGGTGAAGGTATTGAAGAACTACTGACAGCAACATTAGGTTTTGCTTACAACTTCCCTCAACGCGGCTTTAAACGTCCTGAAAAGCCAATCATTCCTGATTACACTCCTTACACAACAAAAATAGCTGAGCTTGAAAAACAGATAGCAACAGCAGACGCAAATGCAAAAAGGCTTTCTGATGATCTGAATGTTGAGAGAAACAAGAAACCAGTTACCGTAACTAAAACTGAATATATTACAGCACCTATGGCTGTCTTCTTCCCAATCAACCAGTCTAAGCTTACAGACAAAGATCTTATCAACCTAGGCAATTTCGCTGATATGATTAAGAAATCAGGCAACAAGTACAAAATAATAGGATCTGCTGACAAAGCTACCGGTAACAAGAAAGGTAACATGAAACTAAGTCAGGATCGTGCAAACCGTGTTTACGATGTTCTTGTCAACAAATTTGGTGTTAATCCTTCTCAACTTGAAGTTATTGCTAAAGGTGACGAAAACGAACCATTCGACAAGCCAATTCTTAACAGAGTCGTTATTCTTGACTAAGACAGTTTAGCGCTTTACAAAAACAGATAATATTGAGACCGGTAGTGAGTATAAACTTCACTACCGGTTTTTATTTTTAATATCTTTGATTAAAATTACTTTCTGTCATGAATACAAATGAAGTTCAATTCAAAGGCGTTAAAATCAATGGATTCTTAATGCTGTTTTTAAATTTATTGCTGATTATACTCTCTACAGCTCTGTTGTTTACAATTCGCTATTTTGGTGAGTGGATAATTGCTTTGTCTGTAATAGGATTTATCAAGAGCATGTTTATATGGGCCGGCTTCTTTGAACTCGAGCCGAATGAGGCCCGGGCAATGGTGTTTTTTGGTAAATACGAGGGAACATTTAAGGAGACTGGATTTTTCTGGGTTAATCCATTTCTTACCAAGAAAAAGCTGTCGCTCAGAGCGAGAAATCTGGATGTTAAACCAATTAAAGTAAACGACAAAGTAGGTAACCCAATAATGATAGGACTTGTTCTTGTATGGAAGTTAAGGGACACATACAAGGCAATGTTCGAAATTGATGCCCAGACTATGGCTACATCAACTACACCGGGAACGGGTACGTCAGGGTCAGGAATCCAAACAGTAAGTAGCAGGATGAATGCCTTTGAAAATTTCGTAAAGGTTCAATCCGATGCGGCTCTTCGTCAGGTGGCAGGTCAGTACGCATATGACGACAACGAGTCGGATAAAGAGGCCCTCACCTTAAGAGGAGGAGGAGAAGAGATAAACCATCAGCTGGTAATTGAACTCAACAACAGACTGGGAATGTCCGGATTGGAGATTCTTGAGGCCAGAATCAACTATCTGGCCTATGCTCCTGAGATTGCAGCAGTCATGCTTCGTCGTCAGCAAGCCTCGGCAGTAATTGCTGCCCGCGAAAAAATAGTTGAAGGTGCCGTAACAATGGTAAAGATGGCTCTTGACAAACTGGAGAGAGACGAGGTTGTAAAGTTCGACAGAGAGGAGAAAGCCCGTATGGTGGCAAACCTTCTGGTTGTTCTTTGTGCCGACGAAGCTGCCCAGCCCGTTATAAACACCGGCAGCTAGCGGGTACATGGGGACGCACCATGTGTACCCTTAACCCCTGCGGAAAAAACCTTACAAAAAAGAATAACTAAACAATTTAGTTGCATAACTAAAATGTTTAGTTATATTTGTTGCAAAATCATACAAGATGCAACAAAGAGCCAAAAATATTCAGAAACTGACAGTAAAAGAGGAGGAACTGATGAACTTCTTTTGGGCAAAAGGAGATCTTTTTGTTCGCGAATTACTGGAATTCTATCAGGAACCAAAGCCACATTTCAACACTCTTTCTACAATAGTAAGGGGGCTGGAAGAGAAGGGCTTCCTGGATCATAAGTCTTATGGTAATACATATCAGTACTATCCGGTTATATCTCAGGAAGATTATAAGAATGGTGCCTTGAGCAATGTGGTAAGCAAGTATTTCAAAAACTCATATATGGGTGTTGTGTCATCACTTATAGAGGAGGAGCGGATCTCTGTGGAAGAGCTTAAGAAGCTTATTGAAAAAGTAGAAAAATTATCAAAAAGCAGTTAGTCATGGGAGATTTGTTTGTATATATACTAAAATCCTCCATCTGTCTGGCGGTATTTTATCTCTTCTTCAAACTGATGCTTAGCAAAGAGACGTTTCACAGGTTCAACAGAGTTGTGCTGCTCTCCCTTTTTGTTTTCTCTCTGGTGATTCCATTTATTGAGATCACCCTTCAAAAGGAGACCCCATATTCCGGTCTGGCCCTTAATCTGGAAGTCTTGATGGCTATGGCACAAATCTCAACCGATGCAGGAGCTGAGGCAGTTAACCAAACTAATAGCTGGCTTATAGCTGTTCTTATAATCTATATGGCAGGAGTAGCGGTTACTGCATTCATTACTGTCTGGTCGTTTGGACGAATGTATATTCTCTTGAGAATTAAGGAATCACAGAGGATGATTATTGAGAAGAACATAGTGTTGGTCATTCATAGGAAATCTGTCGCTCCATTTTCCTGGATGCGGTTCATTGCAATCTCAGAAAAGGACTATAATGAAAACGGGAAAGAGATTATTACCCACGAGATGGCCCATATATCCAGACTTCACTCAGCAGACCTGTTGTTAGCGGAGTTGGTGAAAATTATTCATTGGTTCAATCCTGCAGCTTGGCTCCTAAAACAGGAGCTACAGAATATTCATGAGTATCAGGCCGACGAAGCGGTCATAAAAAAAGGCATCGATGCAAAACAATATCAACTTTTATTAATTAAAAAAGCTGTTGGCGACAGACTCTACACTATGGCCAACAGCTTTAATCACAGTAAACTAAAAAGCAGAATTACCATGATCACAAAGAAAAAATCAAATCGTCCGGCAGCCCTGAAAGCATTATTTGTGCTGCCATTATCTGTATTAGCAGTAGTTGCATTTGCCTCAGAGAGGGTAAGCACTGCATTTGAACCGGTTTCTGAGGTCAAAATTACAGATTTTATTCAGAAAGACACAATCAGAAAAGAGGGAAAAACTATAACTGTCACAACAACTGAAAATGGGAAGGGAACAGTGATAACTAATCTAAATTACTCTCAGGGTTTTGGTATAGCCTATAATATTGACTCTAAGGATACAAGCAAAATAAAAAAAATGAAAGTCACTGTTTTTTCTGACCAAAAAGGTGACAGCCTAAGTGCTTTTGCCATGATAGACAGAGATAAGGAACACAGACCATTAGTGATAATAAACGGAAAAGAAACAGATTGGGAAGTATTTAACGCAATTAACCCTTCTGCAATAAAATCAATATCTGTACTTAAAGATAGGAGTGCATCAGAAAAATATGGCGAAAAGGGCAAGAACGGGGTTCTTGTTATAACATTAAAGGATACAGAAAGAATCACTATATCAAAATCTGATAATCCTGCAGCAGTCGAGTATGTGAATATTATGCTAAAGCACAAACCGGGAGATCCTAAGCCAATTTGTATTGTAGATGGGTTAGTAAGTGAGGATTATTTATCTTTGGACCCTAATTCAATAAAGTCGGCAGAAATTTTCAAAGGCGAAGCAGCAGTTCGTAATTATGGCGATAAAGGTAAAAACGGAGTTATTATAATTACTACAAAAAAATCGTCTGATAAATCAGATAAAAATTTACTGGTTATAAGGGGGGCAAACATGTCGGCCAAGGATAAACCTCTTTACGTTATTGACGGAGTTGTCGATAGTACATTTGCTAAATCAATTTCTATAGAATCGATAGAATCAGTAAATGTTATTAAAGATATCGCCGCAGCTGTTGCACTGTATGGTGACAAAGCCCAGAACGGAGTAATTTTAATAACTCTTAAAAAGGGAAAACAGGAGGAGAATAATAAGCAGATATTCAGAATAACTGGAACGAAAGGAATAAATGGATCACCACTTGTCGTCATCGATGGAGTTATTGATGAGAACAAAAATATGGATTCAATAAATCCAGAAAGTGTTCAGTCAATAAATATTTTGAAGGATAAAGAAGCAATAAAGAAATATGGCGAAAAAGCAAAAAACGGAGTTATTGAAGTGACACTTAAACAGAAATAAAACCTCTATCGCATAGTTATTCAACTAACTATAAGAAAATCAGCATCATACTAATAATGTCCTGGATGTACTTCTGGGACATTATTAGCATGTCGCTTGTAATCAGATACATATATGCAATAGGAGCGAGCGAAATTGAATAAGCCCATGATAAGCATTATGAAAATGTTACCTCAAGCACCATTAAAAGATGTTGTTAACTGGAATTTTTTTGTACCTTTGAAAACTTTTTCCCAAGCATTTTATAGACAAAATATAACAAAATGAAACAAGATCTTCAAATTTCCGAACTCATAAAAAAGGAAGAGAATCGTCAACTTCATGGGATAGAATTAATCGCATCCGAGAACTTTGTCACTCCGCAAGTATTGTCGGCACTTGGATCTGTGCTTACCAATAAGTATGCAGAGGGATATCCCGGTGCAAGATATTATGGCGGTTGTGAAGTAGTGGATCAGGTTGAGCAGCTTGCGATAGACAGACTATGCCAGTTGTTTGATGCTGAATATGCAAATGTTCAGCCTCACTCCGGAGCTCAGGCTAATATGGCTGTCTTCATGGCTTGCCTTAAACCCGGAGATACTTTTATGGGTCTTGACCTGTCACATGGCGGACACCTTACTCATGGGTCTCCTGTTAATGTATCCGGCATATTGTATAACGCAGTTGCATATCAGGTTGCTGAAGAGACTGGCAGAATAGACTATGACGAAATGGAGAAAAAAGCTCTTGAGTTTAAACCTAAACTTATTATTGGAGGTGCCTCGGCATACTCAAGAGAGTGGGATTGGGCACGAATGAGAGAAATTGCAGACAAGATCAATGCTATTTTTGTAGTTGACATGGCGCATCCTGCAGGGATGATTGCTGCGGGTTTGCTCGATAATCCTGTAAAACATGCGCATATTGTTACATCAACCACCCACAAGACCCTCAGAGGACCTCGTGGCGGAATTATACTTATGGGCAAGGACTTTGAGAATCCATTCGGCATAAAAACCCCAAAAGGAGAAAACAAAATGATGTCGGCAGTATTGAACTCAAGTGTTTTTCCAGGTATCCAGGGTGGTCCTCTTGAACATTGCATTGCTGCTAAAGCTGTCTCATTCTTCGAGGCGCTTCAGCCTGAGTTCAAATCTTACCAGCTTCAGGTAAAGAAAAATGCCGCCGCAATGGCTGCAGCTTTTGTAGAAAAAGGATACAAGATAATTTCGGGAGGAACAGACAACCATTTAATGCTGATTGACTTAAGGAGTAAGTTTCCGGATCTTACCGGAAAGGTAGCAGAGAAGGTTCTGGTATCGGCAGATATTACTGTGAACAAAAACATGGTCCCTTTTGACTCAAGGTCACCTTTCCAGACATCGGGTATAAGAGTTGGCACACCTGCTATTACATCGAGAGGGCTTATAGAAAAGGATATGCCATTTATTGTGGACCTTATTGATAAAGTGCTGTCAAACACACAAAACGAGCAGATTATAGCTGAGGTGAGAGAACAGGCAAGGAAAAAGATGCACGGATTACCGCTGAATATCTGGTAGGCCGTCGGGGAAAAATATCGTGAAATATTTACTTTGAACCTGATGGATTCTTAGTAAGAGGAGTAACAGGAGGCAGGTCATTTGGTTGATCTGCCTTTTTTTCTGGCTCCTTTTTCTTCCCGAAATAGATAGTGGTCTGTTTAAAGGTTGGTTTTGCTATACTTTTAACAGATTCGGCCAGAGAGGACCTTATTACTCGGGAAGAGATATCAAAGCGGGTTTTTGGCCTTGAAGAATCCAACCATCGGAATCCCTTCAACGTCTGTTTATCCTTTTCCAGATCAAATATTGGGTAGGCATTACTCTCAATTGTTTCATAGCTGGTTACCTTTTGAATACTCTTGTCGGAAAATTTTGTGCTCATCTGTTTGCACGCCTTCTCATTCATTGTAGTGATAATACTATCTTCAGCAATAAACAGCAGAGATGAAACACCACCAAAGGCATCAAACCGGCTTAGCTCTCCTGTATCAAAAAAAGCTACCATATCGGCACTCTTAATCTGGTGAAAATGTGTGGAATCTTCCTTGATGGCAACAAAGGCCGACGATGTGAACTCTGCCTTCTTTATCTTGCCACCGTTTATAATAACTTGAATACTATCTGCCGATAGCTGATTATTGTCGGTCCATATAACCGGATCTTTAAACAATCTTATAAGTGAGTCAATAGAATTGAATAAGAGAGAGTCACACATCCCCTGCATGTTGTTCCTGAAGAACTTCACTTTTTTATTTGCATAAAGAAACCTGATAGTGGTAGTATCTGCTTTCTTTAGTAGAGTGGAGTCCGCATTCTTCATTAGAGTGGAGTCGACCTTTTTCAACAAAGTAGAATCTACCCCTTTTAGAATAGTTGAGTCGGAAATAGGTTTGACAAGAACGGTATCATGCTTGACCGGTTCTACTACTATAGGCGGCTCTTCCTGTTTTGACTTAATTTTTGACCTTCTCGCCTTAGTGTTTCTGTCGGGGGGAGGCACTGAGTTGCCGGGTTTCCTCTCTAAAGGCCTCTCAAGCGTCTTTTCATTATTGCCGGAAGACTTCTTTTGTTCCGGCCGTTTCTTGTGCAACTCTCCCAATGGGTCCTTTTTGCTCTCTTTATAGCGATTTTCTGACAGGGCAACTGTAACGGAGTCTACCTCACTTTTCATTAAGGTATTATACCGGATTGTGTCTGCAGCGAAGAAGAGAGTGTCGGACACGCCATCTTCAACAGTGTAGGTGGCCACACTTGGTCTGTTTGTGAGAATAACCTTGAATGGCTTCTGCTTGAAAGAGGCATGGTCGGCAAAAAGTATAGCAGACTGAGCGGTATCCAGAAGCTGTATATTGTTGAAAAGCTCAGCCTCAGCCGTTTTTCTGTTGTAATTTATAGTGTCTGCCCAGATTTCGGTATCCTTGGTTTTTATGTAGGCATCTTTGGTAAAATGAAAAAGATCATTTTTTCTGTCATACCAGCCACCTTTTGCTTTCAGAAAGCCATCGTCCTGCCAGGCGTTGGTTCTGCCAAGAAAAACGGCTCTGTCTGTTTTTGTGAAGTAAGCCAGAGAATCGGCTGAGAATTCAACGGAGTCTCCCATCATTTCGACCTGGTTCCTGAATACAAATTTATTAAGCTTGCTATAAAAGAATCCATCAAGACTTTCTATTGTGTTGCCATCTTTGTTTACCATACTACCACCATTGTAGAAAAGGGCAATACTGTCTTTCGTGTAGTAATCCAGATAGTGGGTTCTTAGTTTGTTGTTATCTTTGTCTACCAACTCAACAAGGTTCCCCCGAACTTCGGCAACGGATCTGTCTGCAAAGTACTTGATTCTGTCGCCAAAAAGAGTGGTCTGGTTCTGTATTATCCTAACATTGCCAATTGCATCCACCGTGTTGGAAAGGACGTTCCAGATTGCTGTGTCGCAAAAAATAAGAGCATTGTTGTGAAGAAACTGTGCTGGTCCCGTAACTTTTCTAAACTCCTTACCCTCAATCTGCTTATGTTCGGCCGACTGGGCATAAATAAGTCTTACCAGCCGGTTTTCCTGATTCTTAAGGGAGTCTTGTGAGAAGAGAAGAATCGGAATTAAAGTTAAAAAGAGTGTAGATAATTTTCTAAGCATTATTTAATCCAACCCTCTCTTTTGAACGGACAATTTGCGAAAAGAGGATCAATAATTATAAATGTACTTTTCTGTTTCTTGGTTACAAACTCATCGATTGCCTTAAGGGCAGCCTGATTTTTGAACTCATCCTGAAGAACTGAAAAGTCTTCCTTGAAGGAGGCTATATGAGATGGGATTATTTTATCCAACCTTAGTATCTTGTAAACAGTATTACCGCTCTTCTCTGCGTTTTCAACAGATTCGAATGGTTCTGAAATGTCGCCGACTTTAAGATTTTCAATGATTTTATAGTCTGCAGGATTAAGCTGATCTTTATCGAAATATGTAGAACCCGAATTCTCATCTGCAACAAGTCCGCCATTTACGAATGTTTTCATATCCTGAGAAAATCTTCTGGCAGCCATCTCAAATTTAATACTGTCGGCTAATATCAGTTTTTTCAAACTGTCCAACTTGGAGAAAGCTTTTGTACGGTCGATGCTTGTATATTGCGGTTTTAAAAGAATATGCCTGGCATTGAACATGTCTCCCTCCTTAGCTATCAGCTGTATAATATGAAAGCCATATGGAGTCTCTACTATTTGGGAAACCTGGCCAACTTTGAGCGACATTGCAGCATCTGAGAATGCCGGCACATAGAACTGCTTTGCTGCCATTCCAAGGGTGCCTCCTTTTGTGGCACTGTTTGGATCTTCTGAATATATTGTTGCCAGGGTGCTGAACTTCTCGCCCTTCAGTACACGTTCCCGGAAAGAGAGCAGTTTTTCCTTAACTGCCATAACAGCATCCTCTTTGTTTGGATATATGAGTATATGACTGTACTGATACTGGGTTGAGATTATCGGAAGGCTGTCCTTTGGAGTGTTTTTGTAGTATCTCTCAACATCTGAAGGAGTAAGTGCCGGGGCCTTCTGGGCAATATTACTCTGCATGTTTTGTACAAGTGATTGTTCCGACAGCGTCTCACTCCACTCCTGTCTTATCTTGTACATAGGCTTCTTAAAGTACTCCTCAGTTGCTTTTTCTCCTCCAAGCTGTGTCATAACCTCCTGTACCCTCTGGTTAAGATTTGTCTCAACCATATCCTGACTTACTGTAAGACTGTCTAGTCTTGCCTGAGTAAGAAATAGTTTCTGGACAAGAAGATTTTCAAGTACTTCGCACCTGAGGTTCTTGTCTGATGTTACCCCGCGGAAAAGCATCATCTGAACCTCTGCCTCGATTGTGGACAGCTGTATCATATCATTTCCAATTAGAGCTATTGTTTTGTCTACTAAGCCATTGGAGTATTTTTGAGCTGTTGCGGGAACGGATATGAATCCCAACAAAACTACGGCGAGGAGATATAAGTTTAACCTGTGTTTCATTACTTGTCTTTATTATTAAAGTTGGTTTTTAGAATATTCTTTTCAAGAGCTTCCTGGATAAGGTTTTTTTCCAGCTTGGCGATAAGTTCCTGTTTACGTTTGCTAATAATTATCTCTTTTATTTTTGTCTTGTAAAAATCGTAAGGGGCAGTACCTTCAGGTGCAATTTTGTCCAGAAAGAATACAAAGTATTGATAAAGGCTGTCGCTTGTCTCTATATATGATTTTGACCAGGCCTCTCTCTCACACATCTGTACATCATAGGGAACCTCTTTAGCTATATCCGAAATATCAACCCATTCATTGTTGAAGTTATCGTATCTGTCTGCGGAGTTGTAGCAAAGCTTTTCAAGTTCGTCAATCTCCTCAATGGAATTAGCTTTATACATTCTCCGGATGTTCTCCAGATTAGGTGACCTGTCAGAAATCTTTATTACCCTTGCCTTTACAACGGAGTTGTTAAGTGTGAAGTTTGAAGAGTAATTGTCGTAGTACGCCTTACATTCATCTTCTGTTATTACAGTGTCAAGCCTGGCCTCAAGGTATATCTTTTCGTATTTATAAACCAGCAGTGATGACTTGTAATCTTCCAGTTCCTGTTCTACGTTAATTTCAGATTTAGATAGTTCACTTTCTGCTTTTTTTTGAAGAAGATGTTTCAATGCCCAAGAGCTTACATACTGCTCAACCATTTTTATGCTGTCATCAGGAGAGGTTCCTTGAGGGATAAGGTTCTTAACCTCCGATTCATACAGAACTTTATCTCCCACCTCTGCTACTACAGCATCGGAAGATGTAAAGTTCAGATACTTGCAGGAAAATAGCAGCGGTATCAGAACCAGAATTAAGGTTTTTTTCATTCGTTATCTACTATAATTTGGTGCCTCTCTTGTAATTGTGACATCGTGAGGATGGTTTTCAATTACCCCGGCAGCTGTAACTCTTATAAATTTTGCCTTCTGTAGCTCTTCAAGGTTGGCAGCGCCGCAATAACCCATTCCTGCTCTTAATCCTCCAACCAGCTGATATACCATTTCGCTGAGAGTTCCCTTATAAGGCACTTGTGCCACAATCCCTTCCGGAACAAGTTTCTTTATGTCCTCTTCCATATCCTGGAAGTATCTGTCCTTTGACCCTTGTTGCATTGCCTCAAGTGAACCCATACCTCTGTATGATTTAAACTTCCTTCCGTTTAGTATTATTGTCTCGCCGGGCGACTCTTCTACTCCTGCAAACAAAGACCCTGCCATAATTGAACTGGCTCCGGCAGCAAGTGCCTTTACCACGTCTCCCGAGTAACGTATACCACCATCTGCTATTACAGGAATACCTGTTCCTTTAAGTGCATTTGCAGCGAGCATGATGGCTGTAAGCTGTGGCACACCGACTCCTGTAACAACACGTGTTGTACAGATAGAGCCGGGACCAATACCAACCTTTATGCCGTCTACTCCACATTCTGCCAAAGCCTTAGCGGCTTCGCCCGTGGCAATGTTTCCTGCAATCACCTGTAGGCCCGGGAATGCGGCTTTTACTTGCTTGATAACACCCAGAACATAGACTGAATGGCCGTGAGCAGTGTCAATAACAACTGCATCTGTTCCCACAGAGACAAGCTTTTCTACTTTTAGAATTGTATCTGCCCCTATTCCAACAGCAGCAGCCACAAGCAGCCTTCCCTTCTCATCTTTGCTTGCGTTAGGATTATCCTTTATTTTTGTAATGTCCTTATATGTGAGAAGTCCTATAAGAATTCCATTCTCGTCTACAACGGGCAGTTTTTCTATTTTATGCTTCTTGAGGATTGCACTTGCCTGCTGAAGATCTGTCCCTCTGCCTGTTGTTACAAGATTGTCCTTAGTCATTATATCACAAACGGGTATCTTCATGTTGTCTATGAAGCGAAGATCTCTGTTAGTAACAATGCCGATTAATCGTTTGTGTTCATCTACAACAGGAATGCCTCCGATTTTATTCTCCTGCATAAGACTAAGAGCATCTCCAACACAAGCATCCTTGAATATTGTGACGGGGTCGTAAATCATTCCGTTCTCTGCTCTTTTTACCTTGCGTACATGTTCCATCTGGTGTTCTATGGACATGTTTTTGTGGATAACACCTATGCCTCCCTCTCTTGCCATTTCGATTGCAAGTGCAGCCTCGGTAACAGTATCCATGGCAGCAGAAACAATGGGGGTGCTTATTCTGATTTTACGTGAGAACCACGAGCTGACATTCACCTCGCGTGGAAGTACCTCCGATCTTGCAGGGACCAATAAAACATCATCAAATGTTAATCCCTCTGGTATAATTCTGTCTACTAAAGATTGCATGGTCTTTTTTTTATAATCTACAAAGGTATAGAAAAAATGGTTATATTCGAGGTCAAATCTTAATCTATGAAAAACTTAATAACACTTACAGCAATTTTGATGATTTTAGGCAATATATCCTGTACAAATCAGGCAGGAACAGAGCAAAAAGATAATATATCGGTAATTTCTCCCAAGGTTTTGGCAAGTACAACAGAAATGATGAAGCAAAAATTTCCGGATTTTGCAAATCAGGAACTTATGATTTCTGGTGTTGAGCAATTGGCTCAGCAATGGAGGGCCGGAGACGGATCGGCAGAAGAATTCGCTGCTTTCTGTCGGGAAAATTTTGCTCCATCACCAGAAGCAAAAAGGACGTTATTCGATAAACTTTCGATTGCATTTGAATCGTTGTGGGGAGGATATAACAAGATAAACATAGATTTAAAGAAACCGCTTCATCTTGATGGCGACCCTCTTGCATCTATCGATTATATTTTTGGTGCTTACGACCCATCGAGCCATCTTACCGAAGATTTGTACAGCAATAAGATAGCTTATATTACAATACTTAACTTTCCATATTTCACTCTTATACAGAAAGATGAAAAGGGATCGGAATGGAGTCGACTGGACTGGGCATATGCAAGAATGGGCGATGTATTCACCCCAAAGGCGCCAGCAGCAGTAAAACAATTGGTTGCCGATGCGGAGATGAGAGCAGAAAGCTATATTGCCGAGTACAATATAATGATGGGTCATATTGTTAATGAAAAGGGTGTGAAATTATTTCCTGAGGAGATGAAGCTTTTAAGTCACTGGAACCTTAGGGACGAAATCAAGTCGAACTATGCAGCAGGCCCGGACAATATGGAAAAGCAGAGAATCATTTATAAGATTATGATGCACATAGTTGAGCAGACAATTCCGCAACAAGTTATAAATAACCCTGAATATGACTGGGCCCCATATGCTAACACAATTGCTAAAGGAGGAGTGAAAGAAGAGGTTAAGCCTGAGGGAGAGAAAAGGTATGAGGTTCTGTTGGATCAGTTTAAGGCACAGAAGGCAATGGATAAATACTCATTTGCATATCCTACGGCCATTCTCCGGGCTTTTGACGGGAGCATGCAGATAAGGCAGGAGGAGATTGAGAAGATGTTTATTGAGTATATAAGTTCTCCAAAAGTTTTAAAGGTTGCAGAGATGATTAAGGAGAGACTTGGCAGACCATTGGAACCATTTGATATCTGGTATGACGGATTTAAGTCGCGCAGCTCGATTTCTGAGGAGGTGCTCACGAAAAAGACTAAAGCACTCTATCCTACAGCTGAAGCATTTGATAAGAATATTCCTGCTATGCTGGTGAAATTTGGATTTCCGGCAAAAAAAGCAGACGAGCTTGGAGGTGCAATTGTTGTTGAGGCGGCAAGAGGTTCGGGACATGCCTGGGGGGCACAAAGCAGAGATGACTTTGCACGTCTTCGTACACGACTCGCAGCAGGAGGAATGGACTATAAGGGATTTAACATTGCTGTTCACGAGATGGGGCACAATGTTGAGCAGACCATAAGTATGAGAGATGTAGATTTCTATATGCTTAACGGAGTTCCAAACACAGCATTCACAGAGGCAAATGCATTTGTTTTCCAGAAAAGGGACCTGACACTTCTTGGATATAATCAGAAAAATCCGGATCAGGAAAAAATGACAGAACTTGATATTTTCTGGGGATCTTATGAGATTATGGGAGTTGCACTTGTGGACATGAATGTATGGAAGTGGCTGTATGAAAATCCGGAAGCCACACCAGCACAGTTGAAGGAGGCGGTTATTACTATAGCAAAAGATATCTGGAACAAATATTACGCACCTGTCCTGGGAGAAAAAGACTCCCCGTTGCTTGCAATTTACTCGCACATGATAAATTCTCCACTCTATCTGGCGAACTACCCTCTTGGTCATATAATAGAATATCAGCTGGAGAAGTTTTATGCAAAAAAGAGATGGTCCGACGAGGTAATGAGAATATATGCAATTGGAAACGTGACTCCTCAGCAATGGATGTTACAGGCAGTAGGGGAGAAGATCTCTACAAAAGCAATGCTTGAAGATTAATTTCAGGGTTTATAAAGACGGGACTGGAAAGTATCTCGCTCTTCCAGTCTTTTGTCCAGCATATGCAGTAGCCCTGCGTTCCTGATCAGACCCCACGGTGTACTGTTGACAAATCTGGGCGGCACCTCTCCTGCAAATCGTTCTATATAAATATCGGGTCTTAGCAGTTCAAGGAAATCGATGAAGAAGTCTATGTATTCGTCCAGCCGGAACTGAACAAAATCGTCTGGATTTTGCTCAAACTCCCTCTCCATTGCAGTTCCTTTGACTATCTGAAGCTGGTGAAACTTAATTGATTGAAGTGGTAGTTTATTTATTTCATGCACCATGCCCATCATCTCCTCACGCGTTTCCCCGGGGAGTCCCAGAATGAAGTGAGCACCTTGATGTATTCCCCTTTTTGCAGTTTCATTAACTGCCTCAACCGCTTGAGCATAATTGTGACCTCGATTGATTCTGGAAAGAGTTTTGTCGTATGTGGTCTCTATTCCGTATTCCAGTATTACAATCTTGTTTTTTGAAAGTGACTGCAGATAATCCAGCTTTTCGCTATCTATACAGTCTGGTCTTGTGCCAATTACGACTCCTACTACTGCAGGGTGGGAAAGAGCCTGACTGTACACATTTTTTAGATGTTCAAGAGGTGCGTATGTGTTCGAAAATGACTGAAAATAAGCCAGATACTGTTCGGCGGTCCGGTATCTCCTCTTATGAAATTCGATACCAGTCTCTATCTGATCAAAAATGGTTTTGTCGGGAGAGCTGTATGATGGATGAAAAGCAGAATTGTCACAATAGGTACATCCTCCCGATGCTATGCTTCCGTCGCGGTTGGGACAGGAAAATCCGGCATCAATGACTATCTTCTGCAGCCTTTTGCCATATTTCTCCTTGAAGTACCCGACATAAGAGTTGTACCGCTTATTCACTACATTCTTATTTTAATGACAGCCTTTTTTATCTTACCCTCACCTATAAGAGGAGCGTGAGCGTCATGAGGGAAGATAACAGCGATATTATCCGGCCCGAGACTTACAAAATTCTCTGGTGACTCTTCAAGAAAAGCAATGTCTTTTGCTTGGTCATAAGGGATATTGTCGCCATTACATCTGCTCCGGTCGCGAATTCCTATAGTTTCCGATCCTTCTAGAAGTACGTGAATATCAATATACGTGTCGTGAACCTCCAGCGGGGGTATTTCGAGCCCTTTTCCCTCTCCTTCCCAGATAGTGAAATAAATATCACGGCCATCAATCGGATACTCTCCCGGTTCCATCTCATGGAGCTTGGTTTTTAACAAAAATGAGTATACCTTTTCAAATCTGGAGTGAAGGTTGAGATATCTCTCAAAACCCTTCAGTGAATCTAAAATCATGCTGTAAATTTTAATGCAAATATAGTATCTTTGTATATAATAACACACCCTAACCTATAACTTAATGAAACCCAGAATTATAATAGCCCTTTCGTGTCTGGTTGTATTGCTAGTGGCAAACAATAATTTAGCAAGTGCACAATACGACGGCAAGCATGAGTGGAGGGCCGTTTGGATTGCGACAGTCAATAATATTGACTGGCCCTCGAGACCGGGACTTACCTCTCAAGCGCAACAGAGAGAGCTTATTGAATACCTTGATCTTTTCAAAAAGATGAACTTTAATGCTGTGGTACTTCAGGTAAGGCCTGCAGCAGATGCATTCTATATATCGGAAAATGAGCCATGGTCAATATACCTGACAGGCGACCAATCTAAGGCCCCTGACCCTCTCTACGACCCACTTGCTTTTGCAATAAAGGAGGCTCACAAAAGGGGAATGGAACTACATGCATGGCTGAATCCGTACAGAGTGAGCCAGGACACATCAAATATCCGGCAGTTTTCCAATAATCATCTTTACAAAAGAAACCCTCAAATTTTCCAACGACACGGGAAAAAACTCTATTTCGACCCGGCCTATCCGGAAACACGAGAATTTGTGACCAAGGTCATAAAGGATCTGGTGACGCGTTATGATCTGGACGGAATTCATTTTGACGACTATTTCTATCCTAATAATGACTTTGACGATTCCCGCTCATTCGCCAGACATTCGCGTGGTTACAAACCTGAGGATAAAATGGCATGGAGAAGAGAGAATGTGGATATAGTTGTAAAGATGCTGAGAGATACAATTAAATTTGTAAAGCCGTATGTGAAGTTCGGAATAAGCCCATACGCTGTCTGGAGAAACCGGAAGGAAGATCCAAGAGGTTCAGATACAAAAAGCTACGGATATACAAACTATGACCATCTGCATGCCGATATTTTATTGTGGATGGAAAAGGGGTGGATCGACTATGTTTTGCCTCAGCTCTATTTCAACATAGGATATGACAATGCAGATTTCAATGTGCTTGCAAAGTGGTGGAGAGACAACTCTTCCGGAATTCCTGTTTATGGAGGGCTTGGCACCTATCGTCTTGAAAAAGATTCAAAAATCCCTGCATGGCGCTCGGCAGAGGAGATCAGGAAGCAAGCAAATATTATAAGAGGATTGCCTGTATATCAAGGGGCCTGTTTCTTCAGTGCAAAGAATATGAAGGATAACAAGTTGGGTGTAAACAGTGTTCTCAATACATTGTATAAACACCCTTCGCTGGTACCTACTCTTAAAGGATTTGAAACTTCTGCTCCTGACGCTCCTGCTAAAGCGCAAATGTACAAAAAGGGAGATGTCTTGTATTTTACGTGGGACAATCCGGAAAAAAATGATTCCAAAGGAAAGAAATTGTCGGTCTACTATCATGTAATATATAAGTTCAAAAAGGGTGAAACACCAGATTTTACAAAAGGGGAATCTATTGTGGCACTTATAGGTGAGGAGAGCTATGTAATGCCATCGGCAGGACACTCAACATACATCTTTTATGTAACAGCACTTGACAGACTTTTCAACGAGAGTGCCCCGGTTAAGTTTAAATAGTTATCAAACAATCTTAATATATTCATTATGAAAAAAGTTCTTATTTTATCAATGGCTGCCCTGCTGGTCTTCTCTTGCTACATCGGCCCCAAAAGTAAAGAGATACAGGAGCAGTTTGACATGGTGTCAAAAAAAATAAAGACAGAATATGCACCTGACAGAAGAGTGAAAACATATGAGGCTTCATTAGATTTATCTGCCGACTTAAAAAAGATCGTGCTCAGAGGTTCCACAACAGAATCAGCAGCTAAAGATGCTCTTATAAAGGCACTTGCTGCAAAAAACATTGTTGTTCTGGATAGTATGGTTGTATTACCCGACTCTTCGCTTCAGGGGAAGTTGTATGGTATTACAAATCAGTCTGTCATCAATTTCAGATATGGTTCTGACTATTCGAGTGAGTCAGCAACCCAGACAATACTAGGTACTCCTGTAAGGATACTTGAGAAGAAGGGAGGCTGGACACGTGCCATTACGCCTGAGGGATATATTGCATGGGCAACTTCGGGGAGCATACAACCAATGACAGAACAGGAGTACAATGAGTGGATTGCAGCTCCTAAGTTGATTATTAACGTTCATTACACTCTTTTCCGCGACGGTGCTTCAGAAAATGCTGGGGTGGTTATGGATGGAGTGATGGGAAACATTGTCCGTGCAAACGGAACGGAAGGCAACTATTACAAGGTTTTGCTTCCAAATGGCAAAAGTGCGTTTCTTCTTAAATCGGCTGCCGAGGATTTTGGCAAATGGATCGAAAGCCGTAACCCAACGCCTGAAAACATCATTGCAACAGCAAAAAAATTCATGGGATTTCCGTATATGTGGGGTGGAACATCAATCAAGGCTGTGGATTGCTCCGGTTTTACAAAGACAGTATATTATCTTAACGGAATTATATTGGAGAGGGATGCTTCTCAACAAGGTCTCACCGGCGATAGTGTAAACATAGAAAACGGACTTGATAGTCTGAGACCTGCAGATCTTATTTTCTTTGGATCAAAGGCAACAGCAGAGAAGAAAGAGCGTATTTCTCATGTTGGAATATACATAGGCGGGGGAGAATTTATCCACTCGTCAAATTGTGTGGGAATAAACTCGCTAATTCCTGAGGCAGCAAATTATTATACAGGATCAAAACGACTGGTTCGTGCTCGGAGAATTCTTACAAAAGTAGATGCTGACAATGATATAATATCCATAAAGAACCATACTTGGTATTTCCCTAAACAAGCAAATTAAAAATGAAAGACGTGACAAACAGAAGAGATTTTCTCAAGACAGCCGGACTGCTGACAGCAGCGGCTACTATACTTAACCCATTCGATCTTTTTGCCCAGAAAGGTGGAAGAGCAATGAAAGGTGGCAGTAAAACCATGGTTCTCTCCTTCAGGCCATACGATGCACAGATGAGACACGTTTTTACAATTGCAAACTCATCACGTACCACCACTCAGATCGTTCTTACAGAAATTACCTGGGACGGATATGTTGGTTACGGAGAGGCCGCAATGCCCCCTTATCTTGGAGAGACACAAGCGTCTGTAATTGACTTCCTTAAAAAAGTAGATCTTTCGCGTTTCAGCTCTCCGTTTGAAATTCAGGACATTCTTGCCTATGTAGATGCAATTGCAATCAACAATACTGCTGCCAAAGCAGCTGTGGACATAGCATTACATGACCTTGTAGGAAAGATTCTCGGACAACCATGGTGGAAGATATGGGGATTCAACCCTGCTAACACGCCTAACACCTCGTTCACAGTTGGTCTCGATTCAGAAGCTGTTGTGAAGGAAAAAACCAGAGAGGCATCGCCGTATAAGGTTATCAAGGTGAAGCTGGGTAGGGATGAAGCTACAGACAAGATGATGGTAAACACCATTCGTTCTGTAACGGATACTGTTATATGTGTAGATGCAAATCAGGGATGGAAGGACAAACACTATGCGCTGGACATGATTAACTGGCTCAACGAGAAAAACGTAAACATGATAGAGCAGCCAATGCCTAAATTGTTACTGGACGAAACAGCTTGGGTTACCGAAAACAGCCCTCTGCCTATTATTGCAGACGAGGCATGTCAGAGGCTTACCGATATTCCAAAGCTTAAGGGAGCGTATAACGGAATCAACATCAAACTTATGAAATGTACCGGTATGCGAGAGGCAAGGGAGATGGTTACACTGGCAAAAGCTCTGCACATGAAGCTTATGATTGGTTGTATGACAGAAACATCATGTGCAATTTCTGCCGCTGCTCAGATTGCTCCGGAAACCGAGTGGGCAGACCTGGACGGAAACCTTCTGATCTCAAATGATGTCTTTAAAGGAATGTTGATTGTTGACGGCAAGGTTACTCTTTCTGACCTGCCGGGAATTGGAGTCGTAAAGCTTTAATAAATTATTTTACCTACCTTTGCACGAAATAAATAATAATTATGGCAAATCTTAGAGTAGTTAAAAAAGATATCGACTTCCTGCTGGCTCAGGTAATATCTGATTGCTGGACATTTATCTATATAAATCCAACAAAACAAAGCGAGGCAGCAATAGAGATCATGAACGATGCAATTGAACTCAGAAATAGTCTTTATACACGGGTAAACCATCCCGACAGAAAGAATCTGAAGGATTCTTACAAGGCTGTAAATATTGATCTTCTAAAAGGAGTTGATGCTCTTTTCGTAAGAATCAGCGAGCTGACAAAATAATAAGAGGAGGGGACATGGGACGCATATTGTGTACCCGGTTGCCTGTTTAAAATAAGAAGTGGGAGATCTGGTGTAAACACCGGATTCTCCCACTCTCTTTAAAAATAACTCGTGGTCACTCATTTTACGGTTTCGTTCGGTAATCATTTTGGACAAGTCCAAATTCGCTACGCACTGCGTATCTAATTGGTGAAACTCCCTTGAAGTATTTCACAAATTCCAGATATATAGACAGATGCAAAATATTTTTTTAGGAAAATTCTCTCCAAGAATTTTTGCATGCAGCTTTCTGACAGCATTATATGAAAAACTTCAAGGGAGTTTTTTAAAGTTTCCTACATAGTTAAGTGCCACATTATCTGGAGGTAAGCAGAGATTTTCAATTGGGTTATGTTTCTGGTTTATTTTTTGTTTTGACACTTTGGTGCAGTTTGATGTCTCATGCAGGGATAATCGGTATTCGGAGCAATTTTTGTCGACTAATTCTGATTTCTGCAATATTTAATCATCCTAACACTTTGATGATCCCTCTAACACTTTGATGATCCCTCTAATGCCTTGGCAATATGCGTATTGTATATCTACTTGATTTTCAGACCGATTTTCAAGTATTTGTAAATCATGCATATACTAACCCCTCTGGCAGAGTCACTAGTAAATGCCTAATCTGCAGCTGAATATAAAGCCATGTGGAGGTAAACTTGCCGACACATACCTTCTTGAGTTATTTTGCCGGTTATACAACAAACAAAAAGAGATGCAATAAGCAAGGGGTACACAATGTGCGTCCCCATGTACCCCCCATGTACCCCAGCGCCAAATTAAATAGTTGTGCGATAGGTGCGAAGTTCTTTTGAGTAGAGTTTTTCCTTGCCTTCGCATAGGTTATTGAGCAATTTATGAAATTCCGCACCGTGGTTATGATGCTTCAGGTGGCAAAGTTCGTGGAGAATTACAAAGTCGGCAATATAAACCGGGAGCCTCATAAGATGGATGTTCAGGTTTATATTGCCAAGCTTTGAACAACTTCCCCAGTTTGTTTTATTGCTTTTAAGGCTAACCCTGTTGACTGTGAATCCGTACCTGTCTGCCAGTTCTTCTGTTCTCGCAGGCAGATACTCTTTAGCGTCGTGTTTCAGAATCTTTAGAACGGCAAGCCCCAACTCCTCTTTCGATGATTTTGGAGGATACTCTATCTTTCCTACTCCCGGAGAGACAGCTACCCTTATCTTGACGGCCCCTTCAACCTCGAAGAATCTTATCTCTCTCTTAATAGTGGTAATGGTATGACCCTCACCAAGAGGAATTGATTTTTTTTCGCTCTTTAACTGCTGTTTGCGGATGCTGGATATAATCCAATCCTCCCGTTCATAAATAAAACGTTCTGCTGAGGAAAATCTTGTAAACCAAGGAATTGATACGTTGACCCCTTTGACAGGGTGAACTGTTATGCGGATATTTCTGTTGCCAACCTTTTTCCTTATTGTAATAACTCCGATAACCGGGTGCTTAATTATTTTTTCCATTACTGAAGCAAGAATACCCGAAGTTTATCTCCAATTCCTATAAAAGAAATCCCCTCGGGAATCTCAGCAATCGCATTAGCCTTGGCAAGAGCAAGTATATGCGCCGATCCGTTATAGTTGATAATAGTGAACCTCCCGTCGGGAGATGCAATTACCGGAATCAAAGCCTTTCTCTCAGTGTGTTTTCTTTTGTAGTCCTGCGCAGAAGCCATTTCAAACCACAAAACGGGATCACTTGCGCCCAACGATTTGAAAATGAAAGGTCTTATAAGTAGTTCAAATTGGATAAAGGATGATACAGGATTGCCAGGCAGGGCAAAAATCACCTTTTCTGTCTTATTTGAACCTGGTGTCTTCTTTATTGCAAATGTGCTTGGTTTGCCAGGTTGAACGGCCACCTTGTCAAAAAGAATTTCAAATCCCAGTCCGCTAATGATAGAAGGGACAAAATCGAAGTCACCCATCGAAACCCCTCCGGTCAGAACCAGAATGTCATTATCTACAAGTGCCTTTTCAATTGCATCTTTAATGCTCTTTTCATTGTCAGGCACAATGCCATAATAGTTGGCAACAGCTCCGCTTCTCATAACCTGCGCCCTCAGCTGCCAGCCGTTCGAATTTCTTATCTGAACCTCCTCGGGCACAACATCCGGTTCTACAATTTCATCTCCTGTGCTTAAAAGACCTATATTCAAAGGTTTGAAAACAGGCACATTACTGATTCCCATTGCAGCCAGTATTGCAATATGCTGAGGTTTTACAAATTTACCGGCCTCCAGTACCAGTTCACCCGCTTTAATATCTTCGCCCTTTAAGCAAATGTTGTTTTTTAATTTATTCCCATCTGCATTTGCATATCTGATAAAACCGCCTGCATCCGCTACCTCCACTCCCTCTATTACCTTTGCCACCTCTTCTACCATAATGACAGTATCAGCCCCATCGGGAAGCTTGGCCCCGGTCATTATTTTACTGCAGCAACCTTCTGTGATTTTAAATTTTGGAGAATACCCTGCAGGGATGTTTTCAATCACTCTCAGACCCTTCTCAATATCCTCTCCTCTGCATGCATAACCATCTACAGCGGACTTGTTGAAAGGAGGCATATCTCTGTCGGCATATATATTGGATGCCAGAAAATGATCCATCGAACCGGCAAGAGGAATAAGCATCTGATCTGTCTCAAGGGTATGTGAAAGAACAATTTCTATAGCTTTTTCGAACTTAATCATATTGGTTACAATATTTGGTGCATAATTCCACAAATTTAAGAAAATTGTTGTGCAGTGAAAATATTTGCCTATATTTGCGGTCCCGATTTTGGGGTAACAACAATAATTATCAATTGCTTAGAACAATGGCAACTTATTTAGCAGCAGAGAAAAAGCAAGAGATTTTCGGACAATACGGAAAGTCTAATGCAGATACCGGCTCAGCAGAGAGTCAGGTAGCTTTATTTTCATACCGTATCGCTCACCTTACCGGTCACTTAAAAATCAACAAAAAAGATTACAACACTCAAAGATCTTTGTTGAAACTGGTTGGTAAAAGACGTCGTCTTCTGGACTACCTTAAGGCAACAGACATCGAGAGATACAGAAATATAGTGAAGGCTCTTAACCTTCGTAAATAAAGCACAAAACAGAGGGTGTCCGGGTGGCACCCTTTTTTATATCACTCTTACCAATAATCTATTTATATTTGCATCAAACATCTATTACTTGTCAAGAAAGCGACTCGAGGCAGGTAGTATGGCGGAATACATAATTAATAATAAACTCTCGTAGGGAGAGACGAGTTGCATAGAATTTATATGAATATAGTAAAGAAGACCATCCAGTTGAACGATGGCAGGACTATTGAAATCGAAACAGGAAAGCTTGCAAAGCAGGCTGATGGTGCAGTAGTTGTAAAAATGGGCAAGACCATGCTTTTGGCTGCCGTAACCTGTGCTAAAGACGCAAAAGAAGATGTGGATTTTATGCCACTTTCTGTTGAGTACAAAGAGAAATATGCCTCAGCAGGCAAATATCCCGGAGGATTTTTAAAGAGGGAGGGACGTGCAAACGACTCGGAGATATTGGTTTCCCGCCTGATTGACCGTGCGCTACGCCCGCTTTTCCCTGATGATTTTCATGCAGAGGTTTTTGTTACAGTTAATCTGATATCTGCAGAGAAGGAGATTATGCCGGACGCTCTTGCGGGTCTTGCAGCATCTGCTGCTTTGGCAGTAAGCGATATCCCTTTTAACGGACCAATCTCTGAGGTTCGTGTAGCCAGAATAGATGGTCAGTTTGTCATTAACCCATCTTTTACAGAATTGGTAAAAGCAGACATAGACATAATGGTTGCAGCTACCGTTGACAATATCATGATGGTTGAGGGAGAGATGAAAGAGGTTGCAGAGAAAGATATGCTGGAGGCAATCAAATTTGCACATGAAGAGATTAAAAAACAGTGTATTGCTCAGATTGAACTGATGGAAGAGGTTGGTAAGACTCAGAAGAGAACATACTGCCATGAGAAAAAGGACGAAGAATTACAATCGGCCATTCACAACTTCTGCTATGACAAATGTTATGCAATAGCAAAATCAGGCGTGTCAAAACATGAAAGAAGCGATTCATTCGATGCCCTTAAGGCGGAGTTTGTTGCTACACTTTCCGAAGAAGATGCAGCTGCAAAGAAATCCATGATAGACAGATATTACCATGGTGTTGAAAAAGAGGCAATGCGTAACATGATCCTTATTGACGGCATCCGTCTTGATGGCAGAAATACCAAAGAGATAAGGCCAATATGGAGCGAAGTTGATTATTTGCCAACTACTCATGGTTCTGCCCTGTTTACAAGGGGAGAGACACAGTCGCTGACAACAGTTACCCTAGGTACCAAAATGGACATGAAAGAGATAGACGAAGTATTGGTAGAGGGCTCATCACAATTTGTCCTTCACTATAACTTCCCTCCATTCTCGACAGGAGAGGCAAAACCATACAGAGGAACAGGGCGCCGTGAGATCGGTCACGGAAACCTTGCAATGAGGGCGCTTAAGTTTGTCGTTCCGACAGGTGAAGACAATCCTTATGCAGTAAGAGTTGTATCAGACATCCTTGAATCAAACGGATCATCTTCAATGGCAACAGTTTGTGCGGGAACACTTGCACTTATGGACGCCGGTGTCAAAATTAAGAAACCTGTATCGGGAATTGCAATGGGTCTGATAACAGATTCAAAATCAAAGAAATTCGCTGTTCTTTCTGATATTCTGGGAGACGAAGATCATCTGGGAGATATGGATTTCAAGGTTACAGGAACAAAAGATGGTATAACTGCCACTCAAATGGATATAAAGGTAGACGGACTTTCATACGAAATTCTTGAGCAGGCTCTTGAGCAGGCTCGTCAGGGCCGTCTGCATATTATGGGAGAGATGATGAAAACCATCAGCGAACCTCGCGAAGACTACAAGCCTCATGTTCCAAGAATTATTCAGATTGTCATTCCTGGAGAGTTCATAGGTGCCGTAATTGGTACCGGCGGAAAGGTGATTCAGGAGATTCAGAAGGTTACCGGAACTACAATTACTATTACCGAACAAGATAAGACAGGTGTTGTGGATATCTTTGGTGAAAACCAGGAGAACATGGAGGCTGCTCTTAGCTGGATCAAGGGCATTACAACTGTTCCGGAAGCAGGAACTGTATATACAGGAAAGGTTGTCTCAATTCTGGAGTTTGGAGCATTTGTACAGATTCTTCCCGGAAAAGAGGGATTGCTGCATATCTCCGAACTTGACTGGAAAAAAGTTGCACAAGTAGAGGACGTCGTTAAAGTTGGTGACGAAGTTGAAGTAAAACTTCTTGAAATCGATTCGAAAACCGGCAAAATGAGACTCTCACGCAAAGCTCTCATACCAAAACCAGAAGGATATGTAGAGCCTGAGCATAAGCCAAGAAGAGATGATGACAGAGGACCAAGGAGAGACGACAGAGGACCAAGGAGAGACGATAGGGGTCCACGCAGGGATGGCGAAAGAAAACCTTTCAGCAGAGACTAATCAAATAACGGTAAAATGTATACGGGCACTTGAAAAGGTGCCCGTTTTGCTTTTGATTTATACAACAAAAATCGTTCGATGTGTAAGAATATTTTATGGTTTGATTTCAATACGTAATCAAAAATGGAGGAATGGTTTCTTTTTGTAAGAAAACGAATGAGTTTTTCTGGTTTTTTGTTCTCGCATAACTCTGAATATCAGTCTCGTAAATTATGCTTCGCTCGTCTTAAGATTATTTGGAAATCGTTTAAAATAGTTATAAATTCGTAGCAATAACACTAACTAACTTATTTTAAACTTAAACTAACTTAATCTATGAAGAAAACGATCTTGTTCGTCTTATCCCTATTGCTTGTCAATATGGTTATGGCTCAGATGAAGGTTGCCGGAAGAGTGACCTCTTCTGAAGATGGTTCTCCAATCCCTTATGCAAACATCCAGGTAAAGGGTGTCAGGGGAGTAGGAGCAACCACAGATCTTGATGGCAGGTATGCTTTTGATAAGCTATCAAAAGATGCCGTTCTTATTTTTTCCTATATAGGCTTTATCTCTCAGGAGATTCCGGTAAACGGAAGAGCCGTAATAGATGTCTCACTGGCTACAGATGCACTAAACCTTGACGAGGTTATGGTGGTTGCTTATGGTACTTCAACAAAAGGTACTTTTACGGGTGCCGCCAGTGTTGTTAAAAACGACGCGATAAAAGATGTACCTACACTCTCTTTTGAAAATGCATTGAACGGAAAAATTGCAGGTGTGCAAATTTCCTCAAATTCCGGTCAGGCCGGTTCGACATCATCAATAAGAGTAAGGGGTATTGGATCAATGAACGCTTCAAACGAACCTCTTTATGTTGTAGATGGTGTTCCTGTTGTTTCCGGCAACGTATCGAATATGGGTATTTACACATCGAGTAACATTATGAGTACGATAAACCCAAGTGATATTGAATCTATCACTATACTGAAAGATGCGGCCGCTTCTTCTCTTTATGGATCAAGAGCAGCAAATGGTGTCATTATGATATCAACCAAACGCGGTAAAATGGGGAAAACAAACATCAACTTTAAAGCATCTGTGGGTATCACGCCATCATTTGCAACTGACAACTACGAAGCAGCTGGAAATCAGCAACAAGTTGAAATGTATTACGAAAACTTTTGGAATGCAGATGTTTATGCCTACGGTAAAACCCAAGCTCAGGCAAGCACCACAGCACTTGCCCAGTTGAACAAGAGGTTTATTAAGCATGGATATACATTCACTGCTCCGGACAATACAGTTAAAACTCTTACAATAGGCGGTGACAGGGCCGGAACATTTTATGACTGGGAAAGTGAACTAATGAGAACTGCTGTTTATCAGTCTTATGATCTTTCTGTAAGCGGCGCAACCGATGCCTCAAACTATTATACCTCTCTTTCGTATACAAAAGATATGGGACGCAGCGTAATAAACGATTTCGATCGTATAACAGGCAGGGTAAATCTTACTCAGAAAGTTGGCAAATATGTAGATTTCACTACAAATGTCAATATCGCAAAAAGTAATAAAACCGGCTTCAACGATTCACGTTCAACAGGAAGCAACTATTTCCTTCAGTCGCGAAATTTATTATGGGGTCTATATTGGCCAACAGACTATGTTACAGGACTTCCATGGACTGCAAGATATGGAAGCTATGCATACAACGCACTTTATTATAACAACGAGTGGGAAAACAGTTCAAATACTCTTAGAATTTCCGCAAATGAGGCCATTAACATAAAATTCCTTCCAAGTTTGATTTTCAAATCAATTTTGTCTTATGACAACTCACAGACTCTGGATCATATTTATTACAGTGCCAATCACTTTAATGGATCAGGTGTTAATGGTTCAGTATCAGAAATGAGCGCAAACGATACTAAACTTGTTTCGTCCTCAACTCTGAACTTTAACAAAGAGATTGCAAAGAAACATAATCTCGGAATTTTAGTAGGATGGGAAGCTGAAACAAATAAGTTTGATTATCAACGTGCTTCTGGAACTAATCTTCCAACCAGCAGTCTTCACACAGTTGCTACTGCAGGTAAACTGGATGCAACAGCTTACTCCTCAGGGAATGCAATGCTTTCTTTACTGTCACGTGCAGAATATAACTACGATAATAAATATTATGCTTCGGCTTCATATCGTCGGGATGGTTCTTCAAAACTGGGTCCTGCTTCTCGTTGGGGTGATTTCTGGTCAGTTGCCGGTTCATGGAGGATTGACAAAGAGAAGTTTATGACAAACATTGATATTATAAGCAGTCTGAGGTTAAGAGGTTCTTATGGTGTAAACGGTACACTTCCTTCTTCTAACTACGGCTGGCGCTCATTGGCTACCTACACAAATAAGTATATGGAACTGCCGGGCGGAGCGGTAAGCAGTATTGCGGATCCTCTTCTTTCATGGGAAACCAGTTTTACTTCTAATATAGCCTTGGAATTTGGACTTTTGGATCAGAGAATTTCCGGTACAGTAGAATATTTCAACAGAGATTCTAAAGATTTGCTTCAGGACGTTCCAATCTCAAATATTACAGGTTTCTACTCTACATTGAAAAATGTGGGTGTAATAAACAACAATGGTATCGAAATTGAATTATCAGGTGATATAATAAAGACTAAGGACTTAAACTGGAGTTTAGGTATTACAGCATCTCATGTGACATCAATTGTAACCAAACTTTATAGCGCAGATGATGGTATAGCACAGCCTATTATGTGGTACGACCCTACTGGAGATGATGCACGTGCAAGATTCATCTACAAAGAAGGCCAGTCAACTCTTGCTCTTTATGGCCTTGAGTGGGCAGGTGTTGAAGATGCGACAGGTAAAAATGTATGGTTCCTTAATAACGACAAAACTGCTACAACAACAGTTGATGGCCGTCCTGCAACATACAGATATCAGGATGCATCGGAAGTTATTATTGGCAATGTACACCCTAAACTTTTTGGAGGTATTAATACCAATTTGGAGTGGAAAGGGTTATCACTATCTCTCAACTTCAATTACAAAATTGGTGGATATACATATGACGGTGCTGGTCGTGACGTATCTGATGACGGATACTATTGGGAAAGAATAATGTCACAGGATCAGTATGACAACAGATGGACTCCTGAACATATGGATGCCAGCCTTCCACAACGTATGGCAACTGATATGGAGGACGTAAATCAAAGAAGCAGCCGCCACATGCACAAAGCAGATTATCTCAGACTTAAAAACATGACAATTGGATATTCTATTCCAAAAATTATTCTTGATAAAGTTAAGATTTCAAGTGCCAGAGTATATTTCAATGGCTCTAACTTATGGACTTTAGCAGCATACAAGGTGTATGATCCAGAGGTAAACGCATATGGCACCAGAGGATGGGAAATGCCTATAGGTAAGACATATACCTTCGGAATTGAATTTAATTTCTAATTTAAAAAGGTGATACAATGAAAAAAATAAATATATTATTCGCAGTACTGGGCATTGTACTACTTTCATCTTGTGAGGGTTTTCTGGATGTAAAGCCAAGTAACTCTGCCGCAGCTGAAACGTCAATTTTAACAGCTGCCGATGCAAAAGTGGCAATTAATGGTCTGATGAGAAAAATGACAACATCTGACTATTATGGAAGGAACTTCCTTATGTATGGAGACGCTAAAGGGGGCGATTTCGCTATCAGCTCACAAGGACGTGGTTTGGATGCTCTATACACATTTAACCATTCTGCCACATCAAATTCATTTTCAGGTTTCTGGTCGCAGTTATATAACTACATTCTACAAGCAAACAACCTGATTGTCAATATAGAAAAAATTGAGGCAGACGGAAAAGGATCGACATCTCTTAGTGAATATAAGGGACAGGCATTAACTGCAAGAGCTTTAATGTATTTTGACCTTGTTCGGTTGTATGGGAAACCATATAATATGGATAAAGCATCTTATGGAGTTCCGCTTGTTCTTGAAACTCTTGATGCATCAGCCTTACCAACAAGGGCTTCGGTAGAGGCTGTTTATACACAAATACTTAAGGATCTCGCAGATGCAGAACCATTGCTTACAAAAACAGTTTCGGCAGCTACAAAATGCTACCTTAACTATTACTCAAACAAAGCTATTCAGGCAAGGGTGAACCTGACCATGAATAAATATCCAGAGGCTCTTGCAGCAGCAGAAGCTGTTATTACGAGTGACAAATTTACTCTTTATTCAAATAGTAATTGGGTTGGATCCTGGTCAGCTCAATTTGGATCTGAGTCAATTTTTGAACTGGCTATCTATCCTTCGGAAGCAGACCTTCTTACTGGATCCCTTGGTTATTATCTGATGCGTCTGGCAAAAGTTAAAAATGCCATGGGTTGGTTTATGGCAAGTGATTACTATTTGAACAGACTTAAAGAGGATCCGACTGATGTTCGCTGGGGCATAATGGAGTATGACGAAACATCCACTACCAGATTTGGGTCTTGTGTGAAATATTCTGGCCCGAATGGCCTGGGAGATAAAGGCTCACCTTCTGCGGTTAACATTAAGGTTATTCGTCTTTCTGAAATGTACCTTATTGCAGCAGAAGCTGCCTTTAGCCAACCGACTCCGGATAAAGTAAAAGCCTCTACTTATCTTAATGAAATACGCAAAAGAGCTCCGGCACTTGCTCCTTCGACATCTGCAACGGTAACACTGAACATGATATTAGATGAAAAGAGCAAAGAACTCTTTGCTGAAGGTCAAAGATACTTTGATATGATTCGTCTTAACAAAACTATTGTTTTCAATGACGACTTTATCAAACCAGCGGTAATAATTACTCACCGTGCTGTTTCGATTGACAGAACCTTCTACAAAGCTATTTTGCCGATTCCAAAAAGCGAATTGGATGCAAATCCTGCTATCGCGACTCAACAAAATCCAAACTACTAATAGGAATTTGTAAATATTCAAATGAGAGGTTGCTACTTATGTGGCAGCCTTTTTTTTGCTTTACATTTACTACACAGGGGATGAATTACTTACAGGAGTGTCAGCATTGAATATAATTTACTAAATTTACCAAAGAAAGTGACCAACACTCTTGATACCACAAAGAACATGAACTATGTATATGACTCACAGGGAAGGAAACTCCGCCAGACAACAAGAAGTGGTGGAGCCATATCTTTAACTGAGGACTACGTAGACAACATGATATACAAGAACGGGGATCTTGCCAAGGTACTTATTCCCGGAGGTTACATAGATGTATCCGGCACGCAGACAAGCTACCATTACTTTGCCCTTGACCATTTGGGCAACGTAAGGCAGGTGCTGAGCAGCAATGGACAACAGGAAGTGCAGGACGACTACTATCCGTTTGGATTGAGACAGAAACGGAGCAGCTATCAATTAAGTGACAATAAATACAAGTTTAACGGAAAGGAGCAGGAAGAGTTCGGGAGCATGACAACACTCGATTACGGTGCAAGGTTGTATGACCCGGCAATAGGGAGATGGGGAGTTGTTGACCCCCACACAGAAAATTATCATAGTTGGTCGCCATACCATTATGCAGCTAATAATCCAATAATAATGATTGATCCTGATGGACGAGATTGGTATAAGTCAACAGGCGAAGACAATGCTATAATGTGGCGAAAGGGAAGTGAAGATGTTGAAGGGTATAAAAATTTTGGGGCAAATTACACTGAAAATATTGGCTATGGGATTTCTATTACTTATACTCAAAATGAAGTAACATCGATGGTTACAAATACAATGACTTCTGACCAATGGGTTTCACAATATGATAGTAGGTTTGGGGATAAAAAGCAGCAAGATAAAGCTTGTAATAAGGCAAGTGATGCAATGCTAGCCAACGATGGTAATTCTAGCAGTGGAATGACTGTTGTCGTATATAATGCTGGAGATGGCAGAGCTGGAACCGCAAACGGAAATGCAACTAATGCAATTAGTGCTATGAGCAAAGCATTGGATTTTGATAAACCGACTAAGGTTAATTTAGATTTTCGTTCTGGAACAGGGAGTGGCGACAAGATGGGAGACCATTTTGTAGTAGTTCAAGGCAAAACAGAACAATTGAGTAATGGGAAAGTAACATCAACCACTTTCCACTATTTTGACCCAGGTACAAATCTTCAAAGCAAAGGAACATCTTCTTCTAATATTCTGAGAGTTCAAAATAACAGGTTAGTTGGAACTCACATGAATAAAGGACTTCCGATAGTTGTGACCAGCATAAGACCAACTAGATAAATCAATAAGTATGTTACAGTATCTTAAAAAAAGCATGTTTGTTATCTGTTGCACCTTGACTTTTGTCAATTGTACCGGACAATCCAGTAGTAAGAATTTTAACTTATTCTTATCAAATTTTGAAGATTTTAATTTTCCATTGAACCCTACAGAGTTCATTGTTGATAGAGAAGCCAAGCTTCAGTCGAAGACAATTTTGAAAAAGGATTATGAAGAATACCTTCGTGTTGATAATGATACTTTTTGGATTTTTAAAGACTACTATGAGTATAGATATGGGGGTAAGAAAAAAATTGACAATTATTGGATTTTATTCTATAGCAGGAATTTTGTCCCAGACGATGTGAATTTACAAAAGAGTGAAATAGTTCTATCTACGTTTACCTTAGACGGTAGAATAATCTCGTCATTGCCCATAGCAGGTGGCTATGGGGATTCTTTGACATTCTCATCTATGATTAATGGCGTCAGTAATATTCTTGTTAATTATAAATCATATCAAAAGGATAAGGAAGAGACATATACTAAGCATTATTTTATTGGAGATGGAGATGCTTTAAAAGCTCGAGATGATAATTAACATTTCTAGTTGGAAGACTATAGGACATCAATAATTCGGGTTTCCATGCTGGTATTATGGTTGGATTATGAAATAGTCCCTCCCAACTTAAACATCGGTAAATACATAGAAATAAGGATTATTGCTACGAGGCCTCCCACAACCAGTATTAGTATTGGCTCCAGTATTGACCCCAGTTGCTTGAACTTATATTCGAGTTCTCCATTTATATCATCCGATTGCTTGAGTAAAATATCTGATAACTTATTGGTCTCCTCGCCAACGCTCACGAGTGTCACAAATTTTGTGCTGTACAAATTGCCATACTGCTTAAGCGTGGTTGAAAGAAGATCTCCTCTTTTTATGCCCTCTTCGATGCCAAGGAAAGATGTCCGATAAGGATAAAATGTGATAATGGCATTAATCATGTTTATTCCGGAGATTAAAGGCACACCGGAGCTGTAGAGCAGATACAGGAGCTTGCAAAACTGACCCTCATAGCTCTTCTGGACGAGATTGCCAATAAGGGGCAGCCTCAGTGCCAACGAACCAAGAAGTTTTTTATAGCTATCATCATTGCGGTAATATAGGTGAGTCATGCTGCAGATGAAGACGATGGAAATTGCGATGTAGCTTACCACATCAGAATTATTGGATAGACTAATAATCAGCTTTGTGAGGTATGGCAAATCTCCTCCCATCCGCTTATAATTAGCCCTATGCTTTCGTGGCCATGTATTGATAATCAGTAAATTAGCAATTATTCACAATAAGCGTAATTGTCTGAAAACCAAGCGTATGCCATGAAAGCATAGGGCTGAACTAGCTTCTTCGTATCGCAGGTGTACACGGGGACGCACATTGTGTACCCAAAAAGAATATGGTGCGGGCGTTGAAGATGCTTGTCAGGAGGGTTTGGGCACCCTGCATTTTGCATCATAAAGGCAATTGCGCGTCAAGTAAAAAGATGCAAAATGAAAAAGTGATACTGCACAAATCCGGGACACGCATCAGAAAATCCCGCACCATACCAGAAAACAGGGTACACAATGTGCGTCCCCGTATACCCATTTGAATTATTGTTTATATTTGTAGCCAAATAATAACAAATTATAATAAAATATAAGCCAATATGGACTGTTTTCATATAACCCTAAAGAATCACACACTTGAAGATTTGGAACTTCTGTTCAGGAATGAATGTACAATTCAATTATCAGAAGAGGTAAAAGAGAGAATTATCAAATGCAGGAATTACCTCGACAATAAGATGAAAAGTCAGAAGGAGCCTATTTATGGCATCAATACAGGGTTTGGTTCTTTATGCAATGTAACAGTCAGCAACGATCAGCTTTCGCAGCTTCAGAGAAATCTTGTGGTTTCACACTCTTGCGGAATGGGTGAGGAGGTACCTCAGGAAATAGTAAGGCTGATGATATTTCTTAAAATAAAATCATTGTCATACGGTTATTCCGGAGTAAGGCTGGAAACAGTTGAAAGACTCGTTGAGATGTTCAACAACAAGGTCTATCCGGTTGTCTATCAGCAAGGTTCTTTAGGAGCTTCCGGTGACTTGGCTCCATTGGCAAATATGAGCCTGCCTCTTCTTGGTTTGGGCGAGGTGAATTACAATGGTAAGAGATATGAGTCTAAGGAAATCAATGATAAGTTTGGATGGAACCCGCTTGTACTTGCCTCAAAAGAGGGGCTGGCTCTGCTCAATGGCACTCAGTTTATGCTTGCATACAGCATCTGGAACATAAGAAAAGCGAAGAAACTGTCTGCTCTTGCAGATAAGATAGCAGCACTCTCCCTTGAAGCATATGATGGCAGGCAAGAACCGTTTACGCACGGAGTCCATGCAATAAGACCACATAAGGGACAGATGGAAACTGCTGCAAACATGAGGGCATATCTTGAGGGCAGCGGCCTTATAAATATTGAGAAGAAACATGTGCAGGACCCATACTCATTCCGTTGTGTCCCTCAGGTTCACGGAGCATCCAAAGATGCACTTGCATTTATAGAGAATTCATTTGTTACAGAACTGAATAGCGCCACCGACAATCCGACAATATTACCTGAAGAGGATAAAATAGTCTCTGCCGGTAATTTCCATGGACAGCCCCTCGCTCTACCGCTTGATTTTCTGGCAATAGCAATGGCAGAGATCGGGAGTATATCCGAAAGGCGGACATATCAGCTTATCTCGGGCAAGAGAGGATTACCATCTTTTTTGGTGGCCCATCCGGGATTAAACTCCGGCTTTATGATTCCTCAGTACTCTCAGGCCTCAATTGTAAGTCAGAACAAGCAGCTCTGTACACCGGCATGTGTAGATACCATAGATTCGTCGCAGGGACAGGAAGATCATGTAAGTATGGGGGCGAATTCAGCAACCAAATGTTACAGAGTAGTGGATAATGTAGAGAAGATACTTGCTATTGAGATGATGAATGCAGCGCAGGCACTTGAGTTCAGACGCCCCGGCAAGAGCTCGCCTATACTAGAGCAGTTTGTGGCTGAATTCCGGAAGTATGTCTCATTCATAGCAGAGGACGAGATTATGTACACCAACATGAATAATTCTGTGAAATTCTTAAGAGAAGTTCAGATGTAATGAAGACACTTATAAAAAATATAAAGAGGCTCGTACAGGTGGAGGAGAGCGATCCGGTGACCTTGAGATCCGGAAAGGAGATGTCGGAGCTCAACTGTATCGACAACGCATATCTTATTTTCAAAGATGATAAAATCCTCGATTTTGGTGAGATGAAGCACCTGAACGAGAACTTTCAAGGCTCTGTGTTCAAATCAATCGATGCCAAAGGCAAGATGGTCATGCCTGCGTTTTGTGACTCACATACCCATCTTGTTTATGCAGGAAGCAGGGAGATGGAGTTTTTCGACAAACAGAGGGGGCTCTCATATCAGGAGATTGCCAAAAGGGGTGGGGGAATCCTGAACTCGGCAAAATTACTTCATGAGACAAGCGAGGATGATCTTTATAAAGAGTCGATGGTCCGTGTAGAGGAGATAATTGGCTTTGGAACTGGAGCAGTTGAGATAAAAAGCGGATATGGACTTACACCGGAGGACGAGATAAAGATGCTGAGGGTAATCAGAAGAATATCAGAAACATCTCCGCTTACAGTTAAGGCAACTTTCCTTGGGGCCCATGCAGTGCCGCTAAGGTATAAAGGAAGGCAGGAGGAGTATGTAGATGAGATTATTTCCGAAATGATTCCTGTAATAGCTTCCGAAGAGCTGGCAGAGTACATTGATGTTTTCTGCGAGGATGGATTCTTTACCGTAGAAGACACAGACAGGATTTTCAATGCTGCCATTAAATACGGTCTAAGGCCAAAGATTCACGCCAACCAGATGGGATTCTCTGGAGGAGTTCAGGTTGGAGTAAAATACAATGCACTATCGGTTGACCACCTTGAATTCACAGGCGAAAAGGAGTTTAAGGCACTTAAGGGAAGTGATACAATTGCGACACTTTTGCCGGGATCTACATTTTTCCTGAACATGGACTATGCTCCGGCAAGGGAGATGATCAAATACGGGCTTCCGATAGCATTGGCAACCAATTACAACCCCGGATCGTCACCATCGGGCGACATGAAGTTTATGATGGCACTCGCTGCCCTTAAGCTTAAGATGTCACCGGAGGAGATTATGAATGCTGTAACAATTAACGGAGCATACGCAATGGGAATAAGCGACACACATGGCAGTATAGCCAGAGGAAAGAGGGCAAATATCATAATTACAAAGGAGATCCCTTCTGTTGAATATATGCCTTACGCTTTTAGTACGCCTCTGATTGACAATGTTATACTTAATGGGAAAATTGTAAAATAACAATAAAATTTAAAGGTCATGGCTAAATTTATCACACCAATCGGAGAAATTGCGATAATAATACTGGGTCACGCTTCACTGCTGATTCAGTGGGAAGGGAGAAACATTTTTGTTGACCCATACAGCAAGGTGGCAGATTATTCAGTTCAGCCAAAGGCAGACCTCATTCTGCTGACTCACCACCATTATGACCATCTAGACAAGGAGGCCCTTAAACATATAACAACAGAAAAGACACAATTCGTTACGAGCATTATCGCCCAAAAGGATATTAAAGGGGCAAAAGGGTTGAAACAAGGAGAAGAGTTTGTCTACAATGGGTTAAAGATTGAGGCCGTCTATGCATACAATATAAACCAGAAGAGTGGCAACGGACAGCCGTTCCATCCAAAGGGAGAGGGAAACGGATATATTCTGAACTTTGGCTGTTACAGAGTCTATATCGCAGGAGATACAGAGCTCATCCCGGAAATTAAAGAGCTTGGCAAAATAGACATAGCCTTTTTGCCGAAAGACCTTCCATATACAATGAGCGACCAAATGTTCATTGAGGCGGTAAAGGTAGTCATGCCTAAGATTCTCTATCCTTACCATTATAACGAACTTAATGAAGCAGCAATAAAATCGAAACTTCCAGAAGGGGTGACCCTTTATACAAAATAGAATATTACAATATTAAGATAATTTAAAGTTTAAGAATAATCATGGAGCAAAGAATAATTGAGTGTGTCCCAAATTTCAGTGAAGGTCGCAATATGCAGATCATAAAACAAATAACTGACGAGATTGAAAAGATAGAGGGGGTGAAACTGCTTAATGTAGATCCGGGAGCTGCCACCAACAGAACCGTAGTAACCTTCGTCGGTTCACCCGAACAAGTCTCAGAGGCAGCATTTGTGGCCATTAAAAAGGCCGGTGAAATTATCGATATGCGTAACCACCACGGAGAGCATCCAAGAATGGGCGCAACAGATGTATGCCCGTTTATCCCTATAGCCGGTATCTCAATGGAGGAGACATCGGAGTATGCCCGCAAACTCGCAAAAAGAGTGGGAGAGGAGTTGCAGATTCCTGTTTTTTGCTATGAAAGTGCTGCATACAAGCCTGAAAGGAGGAACCTTGCAAATTGTCGTTCTGGAGAGTATGAGGGTCTGGCCAAGAAATTCCAGGATCCAAACTGGAGACCTGACTTCGGACCTGCTGATTTTAACGGGGATGTTGCACGGACAGGCGCAACTGCAATTGGGGCAAGAGATTTTCTTGTAGCAATAAATTACAACCTCAATACAACCTCTACACGTCGGGCAAATGCTGTTGCATACGACGTAAGGGAAAAGGGCCGTAAGATGAGAGAGGGAAACCTGATTACAGGAAAAGTTGTAAAAGACGAGAATGGCAAAGATAAATGGATACCGGGAACACTTAAGGGATGCAAGGCAATAGGTTGGTTCATAGAGGAGTATGGAATTGCCCAGGTCTCAATGAATGTTACTAACATAACTCAGACCCCTGTTCATGTTGCATTTGACGAGGTGACAGTAAAAGCAGCAGAAAGGGGACTCAGGGTGACAGGGTCTGAGATTGTGGGACTTATCCCCAAGAAAGTACTAATTGAAGCGGGTAAACACTATCTGGCAAAACAACAACGCTCTGCAGGAATATCAGAAGAGGAGATTATCAAAATTGCTGTTAAATCGATGGGCTTGGACGACCTAAAACCATTCGATCCACAAGAGAAGGTGATAGAGTATCTAATGGAGCAGGGTAAGGAGCCTAAGCTGATAAATATGACCTGCAAGGCATTTGCAAATGAGACTGCAAGCGAATCACCAGCGCCGGGAGGAGGTTCAATCTCTGCATATATGGGCTCATTGGGAGCTGCGCTTGGTGCAATGGTTGCAAACCTCTCTTCTCACAAAGCTGGATGGGACGATAAGTGGGAGTATTTTTCTGACTGGGCTGTCAAAGGACAGTCGGTAATGAATGAACTGCTCTTTCTTGTTGACGAGGACACAAACTCATTCAACAAAATAATGGAGGCCTTCTCGCTTCCAAAAGAGAGCGAACAGCAGAAAGAGGCCAGAACAGCAGCAATTCAGACAGCAACACTTTATGCCACAGAGATTCCTCTGAGAACAATGAAGGTTGCAAATTCTGCCTTTGAACTTATTGAGACCATGGTAAGAGAGGGTAACCCTAACTCAATCTCTGATGCAGGAGTGGGAGCATTATGCCTTCGCTCGGCAATATTCGGAGCATATATGAATGTGAAAATCAACTCTGCCGACCTTAAAGAGAGAACAGTTGCAGATAAAATGGTTTCAGAAGCAACCGAAATTTATAATTCCGCTGCCCTAAAAGAGAAAGAGATCACGGATGCAGTTCTAAAGTCGTTGGAAAAATAGCTCCTAATTGTAAGCCGATAACATTAATATAACTTACAATAACTTTGCAATTTCTACTTATAGAGAAAAGCTTAATTCCATTTTAAGAGCAGTGTCCGGACCTGTCTGGAGATTATCAACACGAATATCAAGGGTGATTTTGTCACCCTTTTTAAATTTCTCTGTAGGAGTCATAATGACAGCCGCTTCACCTTTTTGCGGTATTGTCAGAATCTTTTTTCCCATACCAAAAGAGAAGCCCTTTGCCTCTTTAATGGCAATATTATAGGACAGGGAGGAGTTATTCATAAAGGTTATATGGACTGTCTTGTCGAAGTTTGTAGATGTCTCAACTTTGACAGAACTCCTGAAAATGGCTTCCAGAAAGATTTTGTCGCCATATAGGAAATTATTGCTGTATGCAACGCTCCTTCTTTCCAGCAGGGCTTCGTGTATAGACTCAACGGTACGCTCTTTTGCAAACACAATATTCATGGTTCTGTACTGACCTTTTTCAAGCGATACCGGAGCGTGAGAGTCTGTGTTTGCCAGAATAGTCATCTTCTTTGATTGCACCCATCCCAAAACAACGGGATCATACCTGTTTGAATTCACCACTTCGATCCCCTTAAAATACCCCTCATTACACAACGAATCAATAATAGGGAACCAGATAGACTCATTTGTCTTTACCTTGTACCATGGGTGGTTCCAGAAAATAAATGCATTTTGCCTTACAGCCTCCTTAAGTGCAGCACGCACTGTAGACGGATCATTGGGTTTAATGGTATTTATATATGGTACAAACAGATCTGCATCCTTTATAAATAATGCATTAAAGTGTCCAGGAGGGACAGATTTTGTTATTTCAAGAGCGGGGATTAACAATAACCCTGCGTTGTCGGCATTCTTACTGGCTAACCGGAATGCACTGTTTCTTGTAATAGTGTCACTTACATTCATCTCCTTCAGACGGGGTCTGTATTCCAAATGATCAGAAATAGCAATTGCATCCAGACCCTCAGAAATTGCTTCATTTACCCTTACCGTAGGCCATACAATACCGTCAGAAAAGATTGTATGCATGTGTAAATCGCATTTTAAAACCCGATAACCAAGAATCTCCTTAGGTAACCGCAGCTCATCTATCTGAACTATCTGAGATAGCCCGGTTACTACACTAAAAAGGATAAATGCTAAAACTGATAAAACTCGTCTCATTTTAAATAAATTTTATGCAAAATAAGGATTATTTTTCATAAACGGGATGCCCTGTAACGCAGCTTTCCAGTTTTCTTCGAAAACCTGAGGTTGCATTACCGGGCATCCAGTTTAATTCTGTATAGGTTGCATGTATAATTGACCGAATTATTAGTAAAATATATACTATACTAGCCACCCTGTATATATCTATCCTTCCATGTGATAATATACGCATAAGGTTAAGCGCTAGATATAGAACATATTAGCCGAACCTTAGAAGTTTGCTGACAAAATGCTGACAAAATGCTGATCATTTGCTGAAAAATCTCACGGCAGGTAATTCAAGTCATAAAAAACTTCCTTGAAGTTTTTTGCAAACCTAAGATATATAGGCTTATACAAAGTATTTTGTATAAAAAACATTCCGAGGCATTTTTGTAAATAGTAGAAAATCAGATAGATATAAAAAACTTCAAGGAAGTTTTTTGAAGTTTCCCACACAGTTAAGTTCTACATTGTCAGTATATAATAAGGGATTTCCCAATATTTTTAGTTTACAAACTACGATGCTAACAGAAATTTTGCGTGGCACGATAAGTGGTATTAATCTTATATTCAGACCAGTATAAAATTAAACAGATCAAATATATTTGGATAACAGGGTTATTTATAGCAATATACCACTTAATGTGCCACGAGGAAGCTTGTAGATTGAGACTTTTTACAAAATGCTGTTTGAGTAAGTCTCTGTCAGATAGTTATTTGCTAAAATCTACTGCAAAGCATCGAGCTATACCACGAGAGCAAAGTATCTATGTTTCATATGTGGGAAACTCCTAGGAAGTTCTTAAAGTTTCCCACATGGTTAAGTGCATAAAAGCAAAACACATCTCCCGAAGCAGCCTCAGGTTTTCGAAGAAAACTGGAAAGCTGCCGAGGGAGATGTGTTTTGCTCTGTCAGGTTTTAGAAAAAAACCGGAAAGCTATTAGTTACCCGCAAGTCTCTTATAAGAGTTGTACCTCCACTTCGCATTCTCCTCAGTCAGCTTGAACAAAAGCTCAGCTTCCTTAGGGAAAGTCTTTACAAGAGAAGAGTATCTGACCTCACTCTGAAGGAAGTTCTGGAACTTGCTCCAGTCCGGTTCCTTACTGTCAAGCGTGAAAGGATTCTTTCCTTCTGCTTCCATTAGAGGATTAAACCTGTACAAGTGCCAGTAACCGCAGTCAACTGCCATCTTCTCCTCTTTCTGCGAAGCGCCCATTCCCTCTTTCAAACCATGGCTTATACAAGGAGCGTAGGCAATAATCAGAGATGGTCCGTCATAAGCTTCAGCTTCCTTTAATACGTTAAGCAACTGATTATGACTTGCACCCATGGCTACCTGAGCCACATATACATAGCCATAACTCATTGCCATCATCCCAAGATCTTTCTTGCGAATTTTCTTGCCAGATGTGGCGAATTTTGCCACTGCACCTGCAGGAGTAGATTTAGATGATTGTCCACCGGTGTTTGAGTAAACTTCTGTATCAAGAACAAGAACGTTTACATTACTGCCCGAAGCCAGTACATGGTCAAGTCCGCCGTATCCGATATCGTATGCCCAACCGTCACCACCAAATATCCATTGTGAACGGGTAACGAGAAACTCTTTCAGAGTAGTAAGCTCTTTACATATATCACATTTGCATGTTGATATGATAGGAATCAGTTTGTCTGCAATCTCTCTTGTTGCAACAGAATCTTCACGTTTTGTGAGCCACTCTCCAAAGAGAACCTTAGTTTCAGGTGTGCACTTGTCACATTCAAGACCATCGGCCATAAGCTTGGCAACCCTGTCACGTACCCTGTCAGATCCCATATGCATACCCAGACCAAATTCGGCGTTGTCTTCGAACAGTGAATTTGCCCAAGAAGGACCATTTCCGTCTCTGTTTGTAGTGTATGGAGAGGCAGGGAACGAACCGCCGAAGATTGAAGAACAACCGGTAGCGTTCGCAATCATCATACGATCACCGAATAATTGAGTAATTGCTTTGATGTAAGGAGTTTCGCCGCAACCAGCACAAGCCCCCGAGAATTCGAACAGAGGTTGTGAGAACTGCAGATTCTTGACATTCTGTGTTTTTGACTGAACAGTGTCTTTGTAACCGATAACACTATGCAGATAATCGTAGTTCGCTTGTTCGAACTCCTGTGTTTCCAGAGGTTTCATAACAAGGGCCTTTACCTTTGCAGGACAAACGTCGGCACAGTTACCGCAACCGGTACAGTCCATAGGTGTAACCTGAATTGTAAAGTTATACTCTTTGTAAGGGCCGTTTCCTTTTACTTTCTTAATTGATGCAGGAGCAGTTGACTGTTCTTCTTCAGTCATTAAGAAAGGACGGATAGCAGCGTGAGGACAAACGTATGCGCACTGGTTACACTGAATACAATTTTCAGGTTGCCATTCAGGTACATTTGTAGCAACACCACGTTTCTCATATGCCGATGTGCCAGAAGGAATGGTGCCATCTTCAAGATGCAGGAATGCACTTACAGGAAGGTCGTTGCCTGCCTGAGCGTTAACAGGGTCAGCTACATTTCTTACCCAATCCGGAGCAAGTCTGTTGAAATTGGAAGGAACAAACTTGGCAGTCAGGTTCTTCCATTCGCAAGGAACTTCTATTTTCTCATACTCTGCACCTCTGTCGATAGCAGCGTAGTTCATATTCAGAATATCGTCACCTTTCTTTCCGTAAGACTTCTGGGCAGCTTTCTTCATCTCCTTGATAGCCTGTGTAGCAGGAATAATATCGGCTATCTGGAAGAATGCAGACTGAAGGATCGTATTTGTTCTGTTGCCCAGTCCAATCTCTTCTGCAATTTGAGTTGCGTTGATGATATAAACATTCAACGATTTTTTTGCTATTGTAGCTTTGATAAAATCAGGAAGCTTTTGAATTGTATCCTCTTTTGACCAAAGGGTGTTAAGAAGAAGTGTGCCACCTTTTTTAATGCCTTTAAGGACATCGTATTTTGTAAGGTATGAGGTCACATGGCAAGCCACGAAATCTGGAGTTGATACCAGATATGGAGACTGAATAGGAGTGTCACCGAATCTCAGGTGAGAACAAGTATAACCGCCGGATTTCTTTGAGTCATAGTCAAAGTAAGCCTGAACATATTTTGGAGTGGTTTCTCCGATAATCTTGATTGTGTTCTTGTTTGCACCAACTGTTCCATCAGATCCAAGTCCGTAGAACTTACACTCTTTAACACCCGGTTTTGCAAGGCTTATCTCCTCTTTAAGTGGGAGTGACTTAAAGCTTACGTCGTCTACAATTCCAATGGTAAAGCCGTTTTTAGGCTCCTTCATCTTCAAGTTGTCGTAAACAGATATAATTTGTGATGGGCCTGTGTCTTTTGAAGAGAGACCGTAACGACCGCCTACAATAAGTGGGAGTTTTCCACCTTTGTCTGCAATTGCTGCCTTAACGTCTATATAAAGAGGCTCTCCAACTGCTCCTGGTTCCTTTGTCCTGTCAAGGACAGCTATCCTTTTTACACTCTTAGGAAGTACCCTGAAGAAGTATTTTGCCGAGAAAGGTCTGTAAAGTCTTACGTTTATCATACCAACTTTTTCTCCTTTCGCCATCTCATGATCCACAACATCTTTGATTGTCTCACAAACAGAACCCATAGCTATAATAATGTTCTCAGCCTCAGGGTCACCGTAATAGTCGAACGGAAGATAATGACGACCGGTAAGTTCGCTGATTTCGCCCATATACCTTGCAACGATATCAGGAACTGCGTCGTAGAAAGAATTTGATGCTTCGCGTGCCTGGAAGAAAACGTCAGGATTTTGAGCAGTTCCTCTTGTAACCGGTTTGTTAGGGTTTAGGGCCCTGGTACGGAAACCTGCCAGAGATTTTTCGCTAATCATATCTTTGAGAGCCGAATGATCAAGATCTTCTATCTTCTGAATTTCATGCGATGTCCTGAAGCCATCGAAAAAGTGAACAAATGGGATACGAGATTTAATAGTCGACAGATGAGCAACAGCTCCAAGGTCGAGTGCCTCCTGAACGCTGGTAGATGCAAGTAATGCAAAACCTGTTTGTCTTGCTGACATTACATCTGAATGGTCACCGAATATAGAGAGGGCTTGTGAAGCCAAAGTACGTGCAGATACGTGGAAAACTGTTGGAAGAAGCTCTCCTGCAATCTTGTACATGTTTGGGATCATCAAAAGCAGACCCTGTGAGGCAGTGAATGTGGTTGCAAGAACTCCTGCCTGAAGAGCACCATGAAGAGCGCCTGCGGCTCCCCCTTCACTCTGCATCTCAACCACTTTAAGTTCTTCTCCAAAGAGGTTTTTCATTCCGTAAGCAGACCATTCATCTACATACTCTGCCATTGTTGACGACGGAGTGATAGGATAAATTGCTGCAAGTTCGCTAAACATGTATGCTGCATGTGCTGCGGCGTAATTACCGTCACAGGTAATAAATTTTTTTTCTTTTGCCATAGCTGGGTTATTAGTAATTAGTACTTATTATTTAAATATATTTTCATTCTTTATTCCGACAGTGTAAGAAAACATAAAATGGCCGGTAACATTTAAAGGTTACTGACCATATTTGGATATCCGCAAAATAGGGGTTATTTTTTTGACTTTCAGAACCTCATTGATAAAACCCGCTCTCTGGGGTTTTATCGACAAAAGCTCTGTCTCTGTCTCTAAATCTGTAGCTATTTGATGAAGTCTGGGCATATTATCAACTCTGCGCAAAATTAGTTAAAAGTTTTAGATTTTAAAAGTTTATTTAGTAAATTCAACGTCGTGTTCTCTATAATAAATAATTATGAAAAAGTGTGTATTTGGCCTGTTTTTAATAGCTGTCTCTTTGCAACTTTCTGCGCAAAGCGGTTTAATCAAAGTATCTGACGGTAAGGTTACAGAAGGAGATTTATATCTGAAAAACCAATATGTATTGCACGATTTCCTTGATGCCATTATAACTCTCAAAGATGGTACCACATACGACGGTAAAATCAATATTAATACCGTCACCCAGTCTTTGAGGATGATAAATGTTAAAGGCGACACTCTGGGTGTCAATATTGAAAAATCAATAAAAGCAGTGAGTGCTGGTTCGGAGCTTTTTTATAAAATCAACAATATGTACGTTAGAATTATTGATACAGACGGAGAGGTATTTCTCGGCCAGATAAAGGTTCTGAGAATTGGCGGAGAGAGTAAGAAAGGTCCTTACGGCGGATCCGGTGAGGTTGCTTCAATAACAACAGTCGGTGTACTTGATTCAGACAATACTATTGAGCATATTCCCGGTGATGCAACTTTAAAAGTTGACCTTAGAATGGACCTCTTCTTTATCAAGAACGACAAGCTTTATCCTGTAACCAAAAAGAATCTTGACAAACTGTTTCCTAAACAATCAGTTATTATAGAATCCTTTATGAAATCAAACGGAACAAACCTCAACAACCAAGATGATGTAAAGATGCTGTTTGACTATATACTGAACAACAAGAAACCCTGAAATATCTATTGATAGCCTTGAGTGATGCTTTCCGGGGCAATTTTCTTAATCAGACCCTGAAGAACACTTCCCGGCCCCAGTTCGGTAAATTCCCTGGCTCCGTCGGACCACATGTTTTCTACACTTTGTCTCCAACGTACAGGTGCCGTAAGTTGAATCATAAGGTTATCCTTTATCTCTGATGGACGGGTATGAGGTCTTGCATCTACATTCTGATAAATTGGACAAATAGGAGTTAAAATTTTAGTTGCTTCAATGGCAGCGGCTAGTTCGTGTCTTGCCGGTTCCATAAGCGGAGAGTGAAATGCACCTCCTACAGAGAGAACGATAGCTCTTTTGGCACCTGCCTCCTTAAGTGCCTCACACGCCTGGTTTACAGACACAATAGATCCAGATATTACAAGTTGTCCCGCTGAATTATAATTAGCAGGGACTACAATTCCAGGAATTGTAGAACAAATCTCCTCAACTTTTGCGTCGTCCATTCCCAAAACAGCCGCCATTGTGGAAGGTTCCGTTTCACATGCCTTTTGCATCGCTTTTGCTCTTGCTGAAACCAATCTCAGACCGTCTTCAAAGTTCATTGCTTCAGCAGACACTAATGCTGAAAATTCTCCAAGCGAATGGCCCGCTACCATAGATGGTGTGAAATCGTGATGGCATGCAGATAGTATTACCGAATGAATGAATATTGCTGGTTGGGTTACTTTTGTCTGTCTTAACTCCTCGTCACTACCACTGAACATTATGTCTGTTATGCGAAATCCAAGAATGTCATTTGCCTTTTCAAACATCTCTCTGGCAACCGGGTATGACTCGTACAACTCTTTTCCCATTCCACTGAACTGGGCTCCCTGACCGGGAAATACGAATGCTTTCATATGTCATAAAATTATTAAGCAGCAAAGATACATTTTTTAATGAAATTTAAAATGTGTATCTTTGCTGCTCAATATAAGGCCTAGTAGTTCAGCTGAATAGAACGTCAGATTCCGGTTCTGAAGGTCGGGGGTTTGAATCCCTCCTAGGTCACTACAACTCGCTAAAAGCTATTGTTTTGTATACTTAATAGTATACTGCTTTTCTCCATAACCATAGCTATCCCAGATCAAATGCAGGTCAATACTCTCTCCTGTGGAAACACCATCAAGAATGGTGGAGATATCGAATGATACCTTGCCAAGAGAGTGCAGAGCCGGAACGTCATTAAATGCATTGTGCCTGAATGCCAGATATACCTGAGTTTCCGTACTGCGCTCCGTGTCAACGACCAAATTGACCAGGTGCTTCAGATTCGGATCCTGTCTGAATACATCAAAATGAACATTCAGATACTTGTTGCTTACCCAAGCTTCAGAGATGTCCGCTTTGTCGTATCCCAGGCTATCCTGTTTTGCCGGAGTAGCCACTTCACTGGAAAGTAAAGGGCTCTTAGTCAAAACATTGTGCAAATAGTTCAGAATTACATTGCGACTTGTGACAGGACCTGAGACTTGCTCATCACCAACAATGGTGTAGTCGGCAATTACTCTTTGTCCGTCAGTTACATTTAATTGGGGAACTCTGTTAATAGTAATGTTGAGAATAGTGCCGTCATCCAGTCTTACTTTGTAATTTGGATTTTCGCCAATAACCTCTCCATAACTTAACCAATAGTTACCTAAATCATAACCATCCTTGGTGCAACCGGAGTTGATTCCAAGAATAATTAAAATCAGAGATAAAGTTTTAACAATAGGTTTTAACATTTAATTAATTTGATTTGCCAATCATACTATAGATGCAGTTTGTCTTTGTTTTGTTGCATGAAAAAAGGGAAAAATTTAAAATTCTTCCCTTTTACTATAAATCAGATTATTACAATACTATTCAACGAATGCGATAATCTCTCCTTTCTCTACGATATCTCCATGTTTTGCACAGATGGCTACAAACTTCCCATCGATAGATGTTTTAATCTCTTCTAGTCCATAAAAGGCTTGTATATAGCAAATTGGTTTGTTTGCCTCTACTTTTTCTCCAATATTTGGAGCAGTTGATTTGTCGGCCATATCATATTCCCAGATTATTTGTCCTTTAACTGTAGCCTGTACGGGTTTTGCGCCGGGATTCTTTTCCTGAATTATCGCAACATCAATTTTTGGCAGTTCAACTACAGGACGTGTTACAATTATTGGAGCCCCGGCCTTTGCCTTTGCTGCTTCCAGTTCTTGGTTGAAGCGTTCTTTTGCAACCCCGCTCTTGTAGTCTCTGTATTGTCTTTCATGCATCGCAAACTCGAAGAGCTCTTCATCGTCCTGCCCGAGATCCCAATTGTTCTCGACCATCTCTTTGCGGAACCGGTCAAGTTCATTTGGGAATGCATCCTGAGGGTTGCCGTGATAGAATTCCATGCCCTTGTCATTAGCGATTTTGATAATCTCAGGAGCAAGTTCTCCCGGAAGTTTACCTGTTTTGCCAAGAATCATGTTCCATGTATCCTTGTCTATAGTTGACCATCTTGCCTCACCCTTAAGGGTATGCATCAGGTTCATCAGTGCAATGTTCTTTACATACTGGCTGAATGGAGTTACCAGTGGAGGGTATCCAAGTCGTGGCCATACATATTCTACTTCCTGGAAAAGCATTACTACAAGCTCGTTCAGTAGTAGTTCTTTTTTTCCTTGATTTCTCAGCGAAGAGTTTATTGCTCCGTGGAAGCCTTTAAGGTCGGCCATCATAGATCCCATCATTCCTCCCGGAAGGCCGCAGCCGACTAATAGAGATGTCATCTGTTTGTTCCCCGGATCTATGAAGTATCCCAGGAAATCATCAATAAAGCTTTGTGTCAGCCTTCTGGCTTCCATATATGCGTCCATGTTTATCCCTTTTACAAGGAAACCGGCATCCTTTAACATTACCTGGATTGTGATGACATCGGGGTGAACCATGCCCCACGAAAGTGGTTCCATTGCTACGTCCAGATAATCTGCGCCCGCCCGGGCTACCTCAAGCATCGATGCTACGGAAAAACCGGGGCCGGTGTGGCCGTGATACTGAACGATAATATGAGGATATTTATCTTTTATCTCTTTAGTCAGCTTTCCTAAAAATGCAGGTCTTCCTATGCCGGCCATGTCCTTCAGACAGATTTCGTCTGCTCCGAATGCAACAACTTTGTCTACAAGACTCATATAATACTCAACCGTATGCACCGGAGAGTGTGTTATACTAAGGGCAACCTGTGATATCATACCGCCGGATTTAGCGTATTTTACCGATAATTCCAGATTTCTGGGATCGTTAAGTCCACAGAAAGAACGTGATATATTTGTTCCTTGTTTAGCTTTTACTTTATACATCAATTCCCGCACGTCTGCCGGAACCGGATTCATTCTTAGCGCATTCAAACCTCGTTCAAGCATATGTGTCTGAATGCCAGCCTTATTGAATGGTGCCGTCCATTCACGAACGGCTAAGTTAGGATTTTCACCAAAAAGCAGGTTAACTTGCTCAAAAGCGCCCCCATTTGTCTCAACGCGGTCGAAACAGCCCATGTCAATTATTACAGGTGCTATCTCTTTTAATTGATGAACCATGGGAACATATTTTCCCGATGATTGCCACATGTCTCTGTAAACCAGAGAGAATTTAATTTCGCGAGCCATAATTTATTGTGATTTATGTAATTCCTTTTAGCTTCACTACGGAGCTGCAAAAGTAGAAAAAATAAAGTAATTAGTCGCTAACAAATCGTAAGTATTTTGTGCGAAATTATTACCAAGGGTACTTTTATGTAATTCTTGTGCAGATTTAAAAAAAATATCTATCTTTGCAGCCCGATTCTAACGGATCGTTCATGGTGGTCGTAGCTCAGCTGGTTAGAGCGCTAGTTTGTGGCACTAGAGGTCGTGGGTTCGAACCCCATCTTCCACCCAAAGAAAAAAGCCCAACTAAGGTTGGGCTTTTTTCTTTGAACCCCCCCTTCAGGGCTCGCCTCGCAGCCATGCGAGGCAACTTCCGGAGGGGGCAATATGTGACGCCCTCGTCAAGCTTGCTTGAACGGATAACGACAAAAAATATACCCAACCTTAGTTGGGGTTTTTTCTTTGAAGCCCCCCCTTCAGGGCTCGCCTCGCAGCCATGCGAGGCAACTTCCGGAGGGGGCAATATGTGACGCCCTCGTCAAGCTTGCTTGAACGGATAACGACAAAAAATATACCCAACCTTAGTTGGGCTTTTTTCTTTGAAGCCCCCCCTTCAGGGCTCGCCTCGCAGCCATGCGAGGCAACTTCCGGAGGGGGCAATATGTGACGCCCTCGTCAAGCTTGCTTGAACGGATAACGACAAAAAACATACCCAACCTTGGTTGGGCTTTTTTCTTTGAAGCCCCCCTCAGGGCTCGCCTCGCAGCCATGCGAGGCAACTTCCGGAGGGGGCAGCATGACACATCCGTCAAGCTTGCTCAAACCGTAGGGGGCAAATTTCTCCGTTGAAGTTTCCCACGTACTTTAGCGATCTGCCAGTTAAAATAAGATATTGCTGTTTATCAGCTGTTTATAAAATTATTTTCTCGGAATTTTGATCGATCATATTTTACATGTACCTTATAATGAACAACATGCTAAAACAACTGGCAGATAAAACCTACGTTGAAAATTTGTATTGAGGAGGATTCAAAGAGCTCAAGATGGTATGTGTCGGCAAGATTTGCCTCCACATGGTTTTATAATCAGCTGCAGATTAGGCGTTTACTAATGGCTCTGCCAGAGTGAGTAGTATATGCATGATATACAGGTACTTGAAAAATGGTCTGAAAATCAATTAAATACACAATATGCAAATTGTCAACGCATTAGATGGGTTATTAAAGTGGTAGTACAATTAAGTTCTGCAGAAATCGGAATTAGTCGACAAAAATTGCTACAAATACCGCTTATCTCTGCACGAGACCTCAAACTGCACCAAAGTGTCAAAACGAAAAACCATAAAATAAAAATTATTCAGAAAAAATAATTGAAAACTCAGTTTACAAACAGATAATGTGGTACTTAACCATGTGGAAAAAAGTTCTCCACCGCAGTAAGTGGTATCATATATGTTTTCAATGAATTATGATTCGTGAGTTTTGGATACTATAAATTCGGTAATTATAACCCACGTGTAATTAGGCTAATACCACTTACTGCGGCGGAGAATTTTTTTCTTGCCCAAATTTTTTTTTCAAAAAAACATCACAAATAAAAATTTATTATACATTTGCACCGAGATACGAATCTCACAATGTAAGACAATTCAAATGAAGAATTTTAGCGCTTTCGGTTTCTGGTATTACTTCTTTTATAGCAAAAGGGGCGGAAGCGTTATTGTCTAAAATCATATAAATGAACAAATAATGTGGAGGCCCCGATTTTCGGGGCCTTTTTTTTATGCAAAAAAACGAAAAACAGTTGCAATAAAATGAACCAGATGGAGCAAACAGACAAAAAGCGGACTAAAATACAACCATCCGCCAGAAGTGAATCAGTTCAGGAGTATTACTTCTCCCGCAAGTTAAGAGAGATAGAGCAGATGAGAAAAGCAGGTGCCGACATCATTAACCTGGGAATAGGCAGTCCGGACCTGCCCCCTGCACAGTCGACAGTAGAAGTGCTGAAAAGAACGGCAGAACAAGCTGGAAATCACGGTTACCAGAGTTACGCCGGAACACCGGAGTTGAGAAAAGCTTTTGCAGAGTGGTATATGAGGTATTTTAATATAACGCTCGATCCTGAAACAGAGATATTGCCACTTATGGGATCCAAGGAAGGTATCATGCACATTAGCATGGCATTTGTCAATCCTGCAGAACACGTTCTTGTTCCCAACCCGGGTTACCCCACATATACATCAGTCACCAGACTAGTAGGAGGAGAGGTTAAATATTATGACCTGCTTGAAGAGAACAGATGGTACCCCAAACTCGCACAACTGGAGGATACCGATCTGAGTAACACAAAAATAATGTGGTTGAACTATCCGCATATGCCAACGGGACAAAAGGCAAACAAAAGGCTTTTTGAAGAGCTGGTGGCGTTTGCCCACAAACACAACATACTTCTGTGCAACGACAACCCTTACAGCTTTATCCTCAACAAGGAACATTTGAGCTTATTGGCGGTAGACGGCGCAAAAGAGGTGGCGCTTGAACTCAATTCGATGAGCAAATCACACAATATGCCCGGGTGGAGAATCGGCATGGTTGCAGGACATAAAGATTACATTTCCACCATAATAAAAGTAAAAAGCAATATGGATTCTGGTATGTTCAAGCCCCTGCAACTTGCAGCCGCAGAAGCACTCAATTGTGGAGACGACTGGTATGAATCGGTAAACGAAACTTATAAAGGGAGAAGAGTGAAAGCCGAGGAGATAATGAACCTTTTGAAATGCACATACGACAAAAAGCAATCGGGCTTGTTCCTGTGGGGCAAGGTGCCCGCAGGGTACAAAAACGGAGAGGAACTGACAGAGTTGATACTGCACAAAGCACATGTCTTTATCACACCGGGGTTTATATTTGGCAGTCAGGGCGACAAGTATGTGAGAATATCACTCTGTGCGAAGGAGGAGTTGCTCAATAATACAATCGAAAGAATTAATCAGATTTTATAAATAACTATTATGAAAATATGTATAGTCGGTATAGGACTGATTGGCGGATCACTTGCCATTGACCTGCGGAAAAGAGGATTTTCAGAGCACATAATAGGGGTGGATAATAACATCCAGCATCAGAATCTTGCTCTTATCACAGGGTTGGTAGATGAAATATCAACGCTAAAAAACGGAGTGGAAAAATCTGACCTCACTATTCTTTGTACACCTGTGAATAAAATCAGAGAGGTGTTACCGGAGATATTGACAATTATTGAGGGCACCAATAAGATAGTTACCGACATGGGTTCTACAAAATCATCCATAGCTGAGGCAGTGATAGACCATCCCGCAAGAGGTAGGTACGTAGCGCTGCATCCAATGGCCGGTACAGAATTTTCGGGCCCTCTTGCAGCTTTAGGGAAGATGTTTGACTACAAGCATGTTATAATTTGCGACAAGGAGCTTTCGGACGATGATGCTGCTCAAAGAGTTATTGAGATGCTCAAGGTGCTCAATATGAAAATCACCTTTATGAGCTCTGGCAGTCATGACCTACACGTAGCATATGTGTCGCATATTTCTCATATAACTTCATTCTCACTTGCGCTAAGTGTTTTGGAAAAGGAGAGAGATGAAGAGAATATCCTTACCCTGGCAGCAGGCGGGTTTGAGTCAACTGTAAGGCTTGCAAAAAGTAATGCAGAGACATGGTCGCCAATATTTATCCAGAATTCTGAATTTATTGTAGAGGTACTGGATACTTATATAGAGAAGATGAATCTTTTCAAGAAGCATATAATTGAAAAAGACTCTGAGGCATTGTGTGAATTAATGAATAAAGCAAACGAAATAAGAAAAATACTTAACTAAAATGGGAACAAAACTTACTATCAAACCGGTGCAGGAGTGGAGCATGTACAAAGGCCGGCCACTCATCATATCCGGACCATGCAGTGCTGAATCTGAGGATCAGCTTATGGACACTGCCCGTCAGCTGGCAGCTTTAAATAAAATTGATGTGTACCGCGCGGGAATATGGAAGCCTAGAACAAGACCAGATGCCTTTGAGGGTGTAGGCAGAGAGGGTCTCATGTGGCTAAGGGATGTGAAGCGGGAAACAGGGTTGCCGGTTGCAACAGAGGTTGCAAATGCCGCTCACGTAAACGATGCATTGAAATTCGGAATAGACGTGTTGTGGATAGGAGCCAGAACATCTGCCAACCCATTTGCAATGCAGGAGATTGCAGATGCTCTGAGTGGAGTAGAGACAACCGTTCTCGTAAAAAATCCGGTAAATCCCGACCTTGATCTGTGGATAGGAGCCATTGAAAGACTCAGCAGGGCAGGAATAGCCCAGATTGGAGCTATACACAGAGGATTTTCTGCTTATGAAAAAACCGCATACCGAAATCAGCCTAAATGGCAGCTGCCGATTGAGCTGAGAAGGGCAATTCCTGAAATTCCTTTGATCTGCGACCCAAGTCACATGGGAGGAGCAAGGAGATTTCTATATGAAATTGCACAGAAATCGATGGACCTGAACTACGACGGACTGATGATAGAGTCGCACAACGACCCCTCCAAAGCATTAAGCGACAAAAATCAACAGTTGACCCCCAATGACCTTCAGGAACTTCTAAGCAGGCTTATTTTACGTCAGCCACTCTCTAAAGACAGCAAATTTCTTGATGTGCTTGGTGAACTCAGGGCTCAGATAAATATCTATGATGACCAACTGCTGGATCTTCTTGAGCAGAGGATGTGTGTGGCAGAGACCATTGGCAAATACAAAAAGGAGAATAACATAACAATCCTTCAAACATCACGTTGGGAGGAGATAATACAAAAAGCAGTAAGCAAGGGGAGTTCAAAAGGGTTGAGTGAGGAGTTTATCAGTCTGCTGTTCAAAGCTGTCCATCAGGAGTCAATCAACCACCAGAATGTAATAATGAACTCATAGCCTCACTAAAGAGATGAAAGAGTTTAAAAATATTGCTCTAACAGGCTTTATGGCCACAGGTAAGAGCACGGTAGGGAGAGAGCTTGCGGTACTGCTGGGGTGGGATTTCACGGATACAGATGAGGAGATAACTGCCAAGGCAGGGATGAGTATTCAACAGATTTTTGGAACTAAAGGTGAGGGTTTCTTCAGGCAGATAGAGGAGGAGGTGATTCAAAAAGTCACCTTACGTGAAAAGTGTGTGATTTCCTGCGGAGGAGGCGCTATTCTTAGTGAAAGAAACAGGTTCCTGTTAAGAGAAAACTGCTACACTATCTGGTTACACAACTCAATCGAGACAACAATAAAACGGAACGAAAACAGATGCCGGCCGTTGTTATGCTGCCCCGATCCTCTGGAAAAAGCGATCACACTGTATAAAGAGAGAGAACCACTCTATGCCGGAAGTTGCGATCACTCTATGTGCACAGAAATGCTTTCGCCAACTGTAATAGCATCAGCATTGACAGTACATATTTCTGGCTTGTGATTTCTATAGATACTTTTCCAGTATCTCCTTCCAAACCATATAGGCATCGCCATTCAGGTGCAGACCGTCAGTTGTATACTTAGGGTCAAGCTCCTCACTATCCTTGCATTTTAGAGCTGGGTAAACATCTATATATGTCAGGCCCCTTTCTGCGCATATTTTTCTTATCCCCTTGTTCAACTCGATTATACGCGGTCCTTTATTAGCGTGGCGCGGAGAGTTTGTGAAAGTGCTGTTTACAGGGAAACCACTCTGAATGTACAATTTTGTGCGCGGTGATTCTTTTATGATCTTGTCTGCAATCTTTTCTATTCCCATAAGTACTGAATCGACACAATGGTTGCGGGCGAGATTGTTTACCCCAATGAGGAGAAAAATCTTTTTTGGCTGACCTTTGATGATAGGATCTAGCCTGTCATAGACACCCTCGACCAGGTCTCCACTAATCCCTCGGTTCTTTACATGCCGGTCGTTGAAAATCTCTGCCCATTCAGCATAGTGAGTTATGCTGTTACCAAGAAATACAATGTCTGATTTATGTATAGGAAGTTTTTCAAAAAGCGATGCCCTGTGATAATAAAGTGCTGAGTATTTGATTACTTGTTGTCCGCTCAGAAAGCCGGTCAGACCAACGATGATTGCAATTGTGAGAAATGCTCTTTTCATGGTGTAGTTAAGTGTAAATGTTTATTTAATAGTTTATTAGTATAAGTCAATATATTATGAACCCGACAAATCCGGCCAGAATAATAACAAGTATCGGGTTTACTTTTCCCCACTGTGTTGCAGCGAAAGCAAGTCCGAATATAACCCAGCTTTTCCAGTCGACAAAATTATCTGTTGTAACAAGTAGTATGGCAGCAGAAGCAATCAATCCTAAAACAACCGGACGTATACCCTTAAGTGCTGCTTCGAACCACTTGTTCCGCTTGAACTGCTTGTAAAGATATGCAATGAGGAGAATAATTATGAAAGAGGGCAAGCATACTGCAATTGTTGCAACCACAGCTCCCCAGACACTGTCGGTCACTGAGTAGCCAACATAGGTTGCACTGTTGATCCCAATAGGGCCCGGTGTCATCTGCGAAATGGCAATAATATCTGTAAACGTCGACGCATCTATCCATTGATGTTTCACTACCACCTCATTCTGGATAAGCGAAATCATTGCATATCCTCCACCAAAGGTGAAGAGGCCGATTTTGAAAAACGTTATGAATAGCTGCAGATAAATCATCGTTTTACAAGATAAAAATAGAAAATACCGAGAAGTGCCCCGGATATTATTATATAAATGGGAGAGATACCTAGGAGAACAATAAGCAGCACTGTAGCAAAGGGGATGAGAGATGTATATTTGTTAAGTTTGACCGATTTGGACATTGCAATAAGAGGTACAGCAATAAGAGCAACAACTGCAGGGCGTATACCTGTGAAAATGCTGTTTACAACCGGATTATCCTTAAAAGCTGAGAAAAACATGGCAATCACGAGGATAATTGCAAAAGAGGGAAAGGCGCTTGCAAACGCTGCAACAACACTTCCCTTGAATCCCTTTAGCCGTTCTCCTATGAAAATGGAGATATTTATAACAAATACACCGGGGGCAGATTGTGAAATTGCAAGAATATCCAGAAAATCCTCTTTACTCAGCCACCCTTTTTTCTCGACAACCTCTCTCTGGATAATTGGCAGCATTGCGTAGCCTCCGCCAATGGTAAAGGCTCCGATTTTCGAAAACGTTGTGAATATCTCCAGATATACGTTCATATTACAAATGTAGCTCTATTTTTCAAGAGCATATAAAAAATGACCCTCAAATTTTTTATGGCTGTAAATCAGCTGAATAATGAAAGAGGCAAATATTTTTTAAGAAAATTAAAAGAAAAGTTTTGTTTGATAAAAAAAGTCGCATATCTTTGCAGCCCGTTTCGAAAATGAAACGCTGAATAGAAAGTTCTTTGATAGCATATTAGAAAGAGTAACAAGGTAGAGGTTTATTATAAAAAACTTCGTCAAAACCTAATTATAAATGAGGTTTAAACTAGTTAGGACAGACTAAACATTTAAAATTTTTACAATGAAGAGTTTGATCCTGGCTCAGGATGAACGCTAGCGGCAGGCTTAACACATGCAAGTCGAGGGGCAGCGAGGGTAGCAATACCTGTCGGCGACCGGCGCAAGGGTGCGTAACGCGTGAGCAACATGCCCGTATCAGGGGGATAATCCAGGGAAACTTGGTCTAATACCCCATAGTAATTTTTGTAGGCATCTATGAAAATTTAAAGCTTTGGTGGATACGGATTGGCTCGCGTGACATTAGCTAGATGGTAAGGTAACGGCTTACCATGGCTACGATGTCTAGGGGTTCTGAGAGGAAGATCCCCCACACTGGAACTGAGACACGGTCCAGACTCCTACGGGAGGCAGCAGTGAGGAATATTGGACAATGGATGGAAATCTGATCCAGCCATGCCGCGTGCAGGAAGACGGCCCTATGGGTTGTAAACTGCTTTTATACGGGAGCAATAAGGTCTACGTGTAGGCCGATGAGAGTACCGTAGGAATAAGCACCGGCTAACTCCGTGCCAGCAGCCGCGGTAATACGGAGGGTGCAAGCGTTATCCGGATTTATTGGGTTTAAAGGGTGCGTAGGCGGTCAATTAAGTCAGCGGTGAAAGTTTTCAGCTTAACTGGAAAAATGCCGTTGATACTGATAGGCTAGAATATGGTTGCTGTGGGTGGAATGTGTGGTGTAGCGGTGAAATGCTTAGATATCACACAGAATATCAATTGCGAAGGCAGCTCACAAAGCCATTATTGACGCTGAGGCACGAAAGTGTGGGGATCAAACAGGATTAGATACCCTGGTAGTCCACACCGTAAACGATGATAACTCGCTGTCGGCGATAAACAGTCGGTAGCCAAGCGAAAGCGATAAGTTATCCACCTGGGGAGTACGACCGCAAGGTTGAAACTCAAAGGAATTGACGGGGGCCCGCACAAGCGGAGGAACATGTGGTTTAATTCGATGATACGCGAGGAACCTTACCCGGGCTCGAACGGTGCAGGAATATGTCAGAGATGGCATAGCTAGCAATAGTCTGTATCGAGGTGCTGCATGGTTGTCGTCAGCTCGTGCCGTGAGGTGTCGGCTTAAGTGCCATAACGAGCGCAACCCTTGTCGTTAGTTGCCATCAAGTAATGTTGGGGACTCTAGCGAGACTGCCACCGTAAGGTGTGAGGAAGGGGGGGATGACGTCAAATCAGCACGGCCCTTACGTCCGGGGCGACACACGTGTTACAATGGTAGGTACAGAGGGCAGCTACCCAGCGATGGGATGCGAATCTCTAAAACCTATCTCAGTTCGGATCGGAGTCTGCAACTCGACTCCGTGAAGTTGGATTCGCTAGTAATCGCGCATCAGCCATGGCGCGGTGAATACGTTCCCGGGCCTTGTACACACCGCCCGTCAAGCCATGGAAGCTGGGGGTGCCTGAAGTTCGTGACCGCAAGGAGCGACCTAGGGCAAAACTAGTAACTGGGGCTAAGTCGTAACAAGGTAGCCGTACCGGAAGGTGTGGCTGGAACACCTCCTTTTTGGAGCTGTTTACTAACTAGGAAGTTTCCTCTTCTTTTTACTCTTTTTTGCTATCATTTAACCTATATAGTCCCGTAGCTCAGTTGGTTAGAGCACTACACTGATAATGTAGGGGTCAGCGGTTCAACTCCGCTCGGGACTACTTTTTTCCGGGGGATTAGCTCAGTTGGCTAGAGCACTTGCTTTGCAAGCAAGGGGTCAAGGGTTCGACTCCCTTATTCTCCACAGGTAAAAATCAAAGAGTCAGACATCGTCTGGCTCTTTTTTTTGTCTGCTACCCTTACTCGTGGCACAATAAGGATCAAATTGAAAAGGATCAAATTGAAAAGTAGGTGGGTAGATAAATTTTATGCATAAATTTCAAAAAGTCTGAACAGGAAGAAAATTTCGGGATTAGAGATTGATTCATATATAAGAAGTTGGTGAATTATGAAAAATATCTCTCTGAAGTTTCCCACATGGTTAAGTGCAACATTCTCAGTAAGTAAGATGGACTTTTATGCTTTGACGCAGTTTGAGGTATGTTGTTGAATATGTGTTAAGTAAAAATAGATTTTCTAATGTTTTTAAAAAATGCATTTTCCATGAAGTTTATTATTAATAGGTTACCTCAAACTGCGTCAAAGTATAAGCTGCTAACGTTGCAGTAGTTTTTAGCAACACAGTGATTTACATGGAAAAACAAGTAATGTCGAAATGATTTTGATAATTCTAACCTACGAATATCCCGCAAGTGTCTTATTGAAAGGAATTTGCTAAAAAACTGCTGCAACGCTCCGAGCTGCAAGTGCCTTGCCACAGGAGCAAAGTGCATAAGTTTAGTATGTGGGAAACTTCAAAATGTCGCTTAATACATGGAAACTTTAACGAGGATGCTGACATATTGTAGTAGTTTGCACCTTCCTGAGTCTCTCCACCTATTTCTCTATTTGATATGAAATGGGTTTGTTGTTAAGTATCAACGTCAGGATAAAACCTATTGAGAGAAATACTGAACCTATAATAAATGAATAGGTTGATGCATTACCGGGGTATTGGTCCTTCATAAAACCAACAATCTGCGGTCCGAGGACACCGCCGGCTGACCATGCTGTAAGGATTGTCCCATATACAACGGATACCAGTTTCTCCCCAAAAACCTCTTTTACAAAAGATGGAATAGTTCCGAATCCGCCACCGTAACAAAGTAAAACATAGCAGACGAGCGCGGCAAAAATGTAAGGATTAGTGACAAACAGCAAAGTAATAAAGACAAGTATCTGGGTTCCGATAATTAATCGGAATGTCTGAATTCGGCCGATTTTGTCGGAGATACCTCCCCAGAAAAATCGGCCCATACCGTTAAACAAAGAGCTTAAGGCAATTAGAGTTCCACCAATTGCGGCCAGAGAAACAGGGTCACTCCCAGGTCTGAAGCGGCTCCACAAATCCTGCATAAGCGGTGACTGGAAGCTTATAAACATGATGCCGGCTGTAATATTGACAAAGAAAACCAACCACATCATTGCAAATTTTGATGTAAGGATGGCTTGTCTTGCAGATATCTTAGCGGTAGGAGCAGGAAAAGTGTTGCTTTTAGGATGATAATCTACCGCGGGTTGTTTTATAAACAGAGCCGCGAAGAATCCCAATACAAGAATTACTATGCCAATTATAAAAAATGAAGAAACCAGATTTCCTTCTGTAATACTCATAACAGATGGGGCAATAACTTTTGACATAACAAGTGCCCCAAACCCGAAGCCCATAATCACCATGCCGGAAATAAAACCCTGCTTGTCGGGAAACCATTTTAATGCCGATACAACCGGGGTAACATAACTCATTCCGATGCCCGATCCTCCAACTACCCCAAACCCCAGAATCAGAAACGGCAGACTATGTGCCTTAAGTGCCAGGCTCCCCAGGATAAAACCTGCCCCATACATCATTGCGCCAATTACGGCCAGTTTTGTAGGACCATATTTGGGAATATTGATCCCACTCCATGCAGCAGCAAGTCCAAGAAAAAGAATATTTGTACTGAATACCCATGCAACACCAGAGTTTGACCACCCGTAAGCTTCAACGATTGGTTTTTGGAAGTAGCTCCAGGAATAAACAGTTCCAAGTACAATCATGAGAATTGTGCCCATGATAGCTACCATCCACCTGTTTTGTCTTAAAGCTCGCATTGTCTATTTATAGATTACGTTACTGGATAAGCAGGTTGCCGTTTTTCCAGTTGCCGGAACAGCGCAGATTTGTGATGGCATCGTATGGGCCGAGAATCTGGCCGCTGTCATGTAGGTAAAACTTGCCATCCTTTTCTATTTTTACAAGATATTTTTGTCCGGTGCCAATATAAGGTGACGGCTGTTGTTCGCAAGTTCCCAGAAATGTGCCGTTGATGATTGTGGTGAAAACCTTTTTGTTTTTGTCGGAGGCTATGATATAAAACTCTCCTCCCGCCAGAGCGTATAGCGATACAACCTCTTCGAAAGGGCCGTACTTCTTGTCAAAGGCATTTATAGATAACAACCCGTTATTTATCAGTAGTAAAGTTTTTCCGTTAGGGGCGAGATATACTTCGTCTATGTATCCTTTGAATGTGTTCTTGACCTTTTTGTTAATCACCAGATTTGACTCGCTTATGTCAGACTTGTCGCGGTGTGAAAATGCATAGGTGCCTTTACCATCGAGTGCCACATCATCTATCAGACCATAAGAGCCGCCTGTTTTTTCTCCACACAGATTCAAATACCAGCGGGAGTTTGATTCATATGCAAATGCAAAATTGTCTCTGTCAAGTACTGTTATTCTCTTAGTATAGTTGTACGGGCCCAGGATCTTCCCGTCGATGTTGAGGAATTGTCCCTTTTTTGTGAAAAAACGGTAAACATAAACATCGCCGTAATAGAGGTTTCTGCCTGGAATTTCAATATTCAGGTACGGGCCAAGAATTACTCCGTTAATAGATATGAACCATTCATCATTGATCTTATATTTATAGTTTACAATATTGTTGACAATGTCGGTATTGAGAATTGTGACATTATCGTAAGGACCAAGGATCTTGCCGGCGCTATTCAGGTACCACTTTCCGTTTTCAAGAAATGTGTAGTATTTTATTGAGTTATCTGTAATATAGTCACATTCATCAATCTTATGGACACGTCCGTTAATATTGATGAGGTAATTGCCCTGTTTGTCGGAATATTCAAAATAGTAAATGCCGTCGTCAAAAATCTTTGCAGACATGTTTGTCTCGTTTGCAAACGGGCCATATTTTTTTGCATTAAGCATTACGTACCTGCTATTTTGATTTGCCAGATACGAGAAGGTGTAATTTCCACCAGGACTCATTTTAATTGATTTTGGGTCTATCGCAGGATAGGGGCCAAGTATCTTTCCATTTACGTTCATGTATTTTTTCCCCTTGATGGAGTACATAAAGGCAAATTTGCCTCCATTGGCCAGAACGACAGGAGTCATCTCCTCAAAACTCTTTCCATTTACAGATTCATACGGGCCCAGCCTCTTGCTGTTGAGGGTTACATAATATTTCTTCTTGTCCCACGAGATATAAGCAAAGTTTCCACTGCTGTCTATGTTTGTGAAGTATGCGTTCTTGATTATTTTTCCTTGCAGATAGACACATCTTGTTCCATTTTCGATGAAATCATAGGAGTAGGACCAGTCGGCATCGGGTTTAACCGGCTGTGCAGAAAGCTGAAGTACTAACGACAATGAAATTATTAGTGATACGATGGTTTTCATACCTCTAGCATCCGTTTTATTGGTAGCCACGCTCTCTCACGCAACTCTGCAGGCACCTTAATTTCAAACTCTTCTGTCTGAAGTGTGTGCAATACCTTTTCCAGAGTAACCTTCTTCATCTGCCTGCATGGAGCCTTTGTACTAATGAGAATAAACTCCTTATGTGGATTGTTTTTTTTCATCTCATGTATTACGCCCTCTTCTGTGACAATTATAAACTGACTCTTTGGAGAGCTGTTTACATGCTTCATCATACCTGATGTTGAGTAGAAGTATGCGTTTGACATGTTGTGAATTACAGGGTCATTTGAGCACTTGCTCTCGGGATGGATAAGTATGTCTGCCTTAGGGTATTCCAGGCTTTTATCCATAACCATCTTTGTGTCGAACCTGTTGTGGACGCAGCAGTCACCATCCCAGATATCCATCTCCCTTCCGGTCTTTATTCTGATATAGTTGCCAAGGTTTGTGTCCGGTACGAAAAAAATCTTTTTTTCTGCCGGGATGCTGTTCACTATTTTAAGGGCGTTGGAAGATGTACAGCAAATGTCGGAATATGCCTTGATCTCTGCCGTTGTGTTAACGTATGAGATAACAATACCGTCGGGATTGTTTTGTTTCCAATGGATTATGTCTTGAGGATCTATGCTTTCTGCAAGTGAACATCCAGCGGTATTGTCCGGCACAAGCACTTTTTTCAGGGGAGATATTATTGATGCTGTCTCCGCCATGAAGTTGACTCCGCAGAAGACAATTATGTCTGCCTGGGTCTTTGAGGCAGCGTGTGACAAACCAAGAGAGTCTCCTATGTAGTCTGCAATATCCTGTACTTCCGGCCTCACATAGTAGTGAGCAAGTATTACAGCATTCTTCTCCTTTTTAAATCTTTGTATCTCTGTAATAAATTCGTTCTGTTGCATAGTCAGGGGCTTAGTTTTGTGGAACTATGTTCATGCTTATATCCAGCGCAGTAACTGAATGTGTCAGTGCGCCAACACTTATGAAATTCACACCAGTGGCAGCAACCTCCCTTATCCTCGAAACATTCATGTTGCCCGAGGCCTCTGTTTCGGCTTTTTCCCCAATTATCCTTACTGCCTCCGCCATTGTTGTGTTGTCCATGTTGTCAAGCATTATGATTTCTGCTCCTGTCTCCAGAGCCTGCTGTACCTCGTTAAGGTTCGTTACTTCTACCTCTATACGGACCCCTGCAGGAATCCTATCTCGCACCTGCTTTACTGCATTTATTATTCCCCCTGCAACCTTAATGTGATTGTCCTTTATAAGCGCCATATCGAAAAGACCCATGCGGTGATTGGTTCCTCCCCCGGCCTTTACGGCCATTTTGTCGAGTATTCTCATTCCGGGTGCAGTCTTGCGAGTGTCAAGAAGCTTTGTCTCCGAGCCCTCCAGTTCCTTTACATATACTGCTGTTGCTGTTGCTATTCCAGACATCCTCTGAAGAATGTTGAGTGCTGTCCGTTCTCCTGTCAGCAGACATCTGTAGCTGCCGGCTATATCGACAATGATATCTCCCTTTTTTACCTTGTCTCCCTCTTTTACATAAGGGGTCCACAGAATGTCCCTGTCGAGGTATTCAAATACCTTTCTGGCAATATCGAGACCAGATACAACACCATCGGCCTTCATTGTCATTTGTGCGGTTGCCCTGGATGTGCTAGGAATGAGGGAATTTGTTGTGATGTCGCCGGTTGCAATATCCTCTTCTATTGCCAACCCTATTATCTTGTTGATTAAGTCTTGTGACATGATCTTTATCTGAGATTTGTAATAACGGGGAGAGTTCTTGGCTCCCTTCCTTTTTGTTGAATAATGTGATGGATAAAAGTGTCTTTTTCTGTAGGATAATCTTCTCTGAAGTGTCCTCCGCGGCTCTCTTTACGGTAGATGGCCGATTTCATGATTAGCCCTGCAACTATTAACAGATTATTGCTTATTAAGTTGAAATATTCCCCGAAATCTTTGTCCAAGATGTTTTTCTCCTCTTCAAGAAGGGAGAGCCCTTTAAGCAAAAGCTCTTCGTTTCTGATAATTCCTGCATATCGGGTCATTATATTTGCCACCCTCTCTTTAAGATCCATGTATTTTTGAAACTTCTCTTTCTCAATATGATATTTTGGGGCGAAAGAAGGATGGGTATAATTTGTCAGATCTTTTCCTGCAACCTCAACTGCACGATGCCCGAAGACAATACATTCGATAAGAGAATTAGAGGCAAGCCTGTTGGCTCCCATTATGCCGGTTGAGGCAAGCTCTCCGCATACGTAGAGGTTTTTTATGTTTGTCCTGCCGTTGCTGTCCGTTTTTACACCGCCGACCATATAATGAGCCGCCGGGGCAACAGGTATTTTGTCGGTCATATCTATACCCAGCTGACGGCACTTCTCAAAAATGTTCGGGAACCTCTCCTTTATTCTTTTAGGATCTAGGTGTTTTAGGGAGAGATGAACGTATGGATTATCTTGTTTTGAGATTTCACGATAAATGGATTGTGCGACAATATCTCTTGGAGCAAGCTCTGCATTTTCATGAATTTCAGTCATGAACCTCTCTCCCTTTTGATTGATAAGGTACGCTCCTTCTCCGCGGACAGCCTCGCTTATGAGGTATGACTTGTCGGAAGGGGTGTATATTGTAGTTGGGTGGAACTGAATGAATTCCATATCTGCAAGTTCGCAATTTGCAGAATAACAGAGGGCAATGCCATCTCCAATGGTGGTCTCGGGATTTGATGTGCGCTTGTAGATTGCAGATGCTCCCCCAAGTGTAAGAAATGTGTGCCTCCCGTAAAATAGCTCTTCTCTATTTGTTTCAAGGTTCCAGACTCTTACTCCGCAGCATGTGCCGTTGTCAGTCAAGACCTCTATAGCAGAGTGATTCTCAAATAGTTCTATATTCTTGCATGACAGGACCTTCTCTATCATGAAGTTGGTGATTTTCATTCCGGTCACATCTCCTCCGGCATGAAGGATCCTCCTTTTGTGGTGTCCGCCTTCCAGTCCCAAAGCAAATGTGCCGTGAGACATATCGAAATGCATACCCTCCTCAACAAGATCGCTTATCCTCTCAGGACCTTCGGTTACCAGAATATTTACTGCTGAATAGTCGCACAAACCCCTGCCGGCTATTATGGTATCGTCGAAATGAAATGCAGGAGTATCGTCTTCATCTGTAACAGCCGCAATTCCTCCCTGCGCATAATATGAGTTGCTGTCGCGAACTTTTGATTTTGTGACGAGGGCAACACTTCCATAGCGTGAGGCTCTGAAGGCTGCATAAAGACCTGCAAGACCGCTCCCCACAATGACAAAATCGAAAGTTTGCATTATTTTAAAACTTTGTAAGGCGCGAAAGTACGCTTTTTCCCCCAATTTAACCGGGGATTTTAACTAAATTCTTTAAAAAATTGAATATCTTAGCGCACGAATAGTCAAATAAAGAAAATATGTCAAAATGTGTAAATTGCTTTATTCCGTATCACGATAAAGCACAAGTAGAACAAACTATTACAGGATTAAAGGAGATTGCACTGGTAGATAAAATCTACCTAATGTCGGCAAACCCAAATATTGAGCAATACCCTGGTTGTGAGGTTGTAAATATAGAATCACTAAAGTGCACAACAGCCATAAAAAAAATAGCAGAAAGATCAGATTCGCAATATACACTCATTTATACAAAAGAGTCTACCCTTGTACTGGGGATGTTTGCTCTTGAGAGAATGGTGAATATTGCAAACGATACAGATGCTGTTATGGTTTATGCCGACCATTATCAGATTGTGGATGGAAAAAAGAGTATCAGCCCTGTAATAACATATCAGAAAGGAAGTCTGAGAGACGATTTCAACTTTGGGTCCGTAATGCTTTACAGATCTGCAACGTTAAAGAAGGCTGCTCATGAAATGGTTTCAAAATACCATTATGCAGGATTATATGACCTGAGACTCAAGGCTTCACAAAAGGGAGAACTGGTGCATATCAACGAATATCTCTATACAGAGGTGGAACAAGATACAAGAAAATCGGGGGAGAAGATCTTTGATTATGTAGATCCAAAGAACCGTGGCGTGCAGATCGAAATGGAATCTGCCTGTACATACCACCTTAAAGTAATAGGAGGGTACCTTGAGCCTAAGTTCAAACATATTGAGTTCAGCGAAAACAACTTTGAATTTGAAGCGTCTGTAATAATTCCGGTCTACAACAGAATAAGGACAGTTGAAGATGCAATACGCTCCGTTCTTATGCAGAAGACAACTTTCAAATTCAACCTGATTATAATTGACAACCACTCTACAGATGGCACCTATGAAGCAATCGAAAAGTTTGCAGGTGACCCGAGACTTGTTCACCTTGTTCCCGAGAGGATGGATCTTGGTATAGGGGGATGCTGGAACGCCGGGGTACATCATCCTAAGTGCGGAAAATTTGCTGTTCAGCTGGACAGTGACGATGTATATTCGGACGAAAATACACTTCAGAAGGTAGTGAATTCATTCTATGAGCAAAACTGCGCAATGGTTGTAGGAACCTATATGATGACAAACTTCAACATGGAGATGATTGCTCCGGGAATCATTGACCATAAGGAGTGGACCCCGGATAACGGAAGGAACAACGCATTGAGAATTAACGGGTTGGGTGCTCCAAGGGCGTTCTACACGCCGGTACTCAGGGCCATTAAGGTGCCAAATACAAGTTATGGAGAGGATTATGCACTAGGGCTGAACATTTCCAGAGAGTATCAGATTGGCCGTGTTTACGATGTGCTTTACCATTGTCGTCGTTGGGAAGAGAACTCCGATGCATCACTGGATGTAGTAAAGATGAATGCCCACAATACTTACAAGGACAGGATAAGAACATGGGAACTGATGGCAAGGATAGCCTTGAACAAAAGCAAAAAGTAGCCAATGACCTTACAATTGAATTCTAAGAATCTGACAGAACTTTTCCATGAGCAACTTGACTCCTGGGAACAGGCCCGTGTAAATTATGAAGCCCTGGACAGGGTTGCATCAAAAGAAGTGCTGGTGGATGGTTTCCCCTTTAAGGTACAGTTCAACCCTGCAAGAATTGTCTCATCTTCTGCCAAGGTAGATGCGAAATCTATTCAGGAGAGAAGATGTTTCCTGTGCAAGGAGAACAGGCCGGTTGTTCAGAAAGGTCTTGAATATATTAATGGTTTGGATACAGCAAATCCGTATACTGTTCTCATCAATCCTTTCCCTATTTTCCCTAAACATTTGACGATTCCGCTACTAAAGCATCAGGATCAGCTTATTGACGGACACTTTGATGCTATGCTCAACCTTGCTGAGGCCTTGCCGGATTACACACTATTTTACAATGGTCCAAAGTGCGGAGCCTCTGCGCCGGACCATTTTCATTTTCAGGCCGGCAACAAAGGGTTTATGCCTGTCGAAAAGGAGATGGACAAGATGGATAAAGATATAATCTTCAGGAGCGACAGTTCTGTGCTATATGAGGTGAAATCTGGAATCAACGGTATGCTTATACTGAAATCGGACTCAAAAAAAGAGTCACTTGAGATATTCGGGAAAATCTATAATGTGCTGGATGTGAAAGAGGGAGAGAGTGAGCCGATGCTCAATATACTCTGCTGGTTTGCGGAAGGTATATGGAACACAGTTTTTTACATAAGATCGAAACACCGGCCATCGCAATATTTTGCTGAGGGTGACGCAAATATTCTTCTTAGCCCCGCTTCTGTTGATCTGGGGGGGGTATTTATCACACCGCTGGAAAAGGATTTTATTAAAATTTCGGCATTTGACATCAGGGATATCCTAAGGGAGGTCTGCATCTCCTTTGAGGAGCTTCATATTTTAGCAAACAGAATCAAATCAATACTATAATTATCATGATAGAGCCAAAAGTAAGCGTAGGTATAATGTCGGAACACAGGATTGAGTTTCACCTCTCCTCCGGTTTTATGTGTGGTGGCAAAGCGTGCAACGGCAGGCAGATTGTTAATTCTTCTCAGGGCAAAATTGAATGGAACGGACAATCGTACAGCGAACTTCTGTTTGAACCGGCGAAGCCTTTACAGGATATCTTTGAACTCAGCGATGTGACAATAGGTGTGAATTTTCACTGGGAAAGGAAAGAGAACCAGAGCTTTATGGGCTCGCTCAAGCTAATTGTGGAGGGAGATAAGATAACAGCTATAAATCTGATTGGGATAGAAGATTACCTTACATCTGTAATCTCTTCTGAGATGAGTGCCACTGCATCGCCGGAACTCCTTAAGGCACATGCCGTAATATCCAGATCATGGCTATTGGCCCAGATCCAGAAGAACAAGGATATTGTGGAGTCTAAGGAGACATACAGCACGATGCATGAGACAGATGAGGAGCTGATAAAGTGGTACGACAGGGAGGATCACACAAAGTTTGATATTTGTGCCGATGACCATTGCCAGAGGTATCAGGGAACAACAAAGGCTTCAACAGACAAAGTGAGAGAGGCAATAAAGGAGACGTGGGGACAGCTGCTTATGTTCGAAGGTAAAATATGCGATGCCCGCTACTCAAAGAGCTGCGGGGGAGTGTTTGAGGAGTTTCAGAACTGCTGGGAAGATATTCACTATCCATACCTTGTTAAGGTGAGGGACAGCAAGACAATAACTGAGATCCCTGACCTTACTGTTGAAAAAAACGCTGAGGAGTGGATACTTTCGTCACCTGAGGCCTTCTGCAATACTTCGGACAAGCATATTCTCTCACAGGTTCTCAACAACTACGATCAGGAGACCGTTAACTTTTACCGCTGGAAAGTTGAATATTCGCAGAGCGAACTATCTTCTTTGATTTTGCAAAGATCGGGCGTGGACTATGGTGATATTCTGGATCTTATTCCAATTGAGAGAGGAACATCGGGCAGGTTGGTAAAGCTGAAAATTGTTGGCAGCAAGAGAACAAGAATAATTGGAAAGGAGCTGGAGATAAGGAGAACGCTCTCAAAATCACATCTTTATTCATCGGCTTTCATTGTTGAAAAGGTGATGGGTGAGGGTGGAGTACCGGAAAAGTTCATACTAAAGGGTGCCGGTTGGGGACATGGAGTGGGGCTATGTCAGATTGGTGCCGCTGTAATGGGGGAGAATGGGTATAAGTACGACGAGATACTGTTACATTATTTCGTAGGAGCCTCCATTGAAAAATTGTATTAATCATATCAAATAACCATATAATGAACAATAAGAAAAGATCGCCGTGGGCCTGGATACCATCGCTGTATTTTGCTCAGGGACTGCCATATGTGGCAGTAATGACAATCTCTGTAATAATGTACAAGAGGCTCGGCATATCCAATACTGATATTGCCCTATATACAAGCTGGCTTTATCTGCCTTGGGTTATCAAGCCCTTCTGGAGTCCTTTTATAGATCTTTTGAAAACTAAACGGTGGTGGGTAGTGACCATGCAGCTACTTGTAGGGGCGGGTCTGGCAGGAATTGCCTTTACAATACCTGCAAGCAATTTCTTCCAGGTGACACTGGCTGTTTTCTGGCTGGTCGCTTTCAGCTCTGCTACTCACGACATTGCTGCCGACGGTTTCTACATGCTTGCACTGGACTCCCACGACCAGTCGTTGTATGTTGGTATAAGGAGCACCTTTTACAGAGTGGCAACAATAATGGGGCAGGGGCTGCTAATTGTGATAGCCGGCCTTCTTGAATCCTCTACAGGTATCAAACCTGCCGAGATAGTGGTGAATGCGGGTCCGCAGTTCAGCAATACTATAGCGCTTCCTGCTGCAGACACTACTCTCCAAGGGGGGACATCGGCTGCTGCTCAGACTGCAGATTTTTCATTTGAGGTCACTCCATCTTTGGTGAATTTAAGTACAAACACAATTTCAGTTGACTCTGCTGCTATACTTAAGGCTTATGCAATTGAGCAGAATATACTCAATGGATTTGCTGTAGCCGAAAAATCGAAAGCCGACATTCAGGCAGAAAAATCGTGGTGGACAAAAAGTGTCTCCGAACCTCTTGGGAAGTTCATAAAACGTAACTTTGGGGAGGAGAATGCAGGTAAGGAGGTTCATAAACTTACTGGAAATTCTCATCTGGTGAGTGTTAAACTGACAAAAGCTCCTGCCGAGGGAGAAAAAATAGTTTTGAACACCTCTTTGAAAAAAGGAGACAAGAGTATCTTCATAGCCTATGGCGAAAGGATTGAGTTTACATCTGAGAACTGGAACAAACCGGCTTACCTGCTGGTGCAGGCAGATCCAAAGCTTAAGACAGAGGCAACTACTACATTTAACGGATTATCGGGAAATATCACCTTTGCCTGGTCAATAACATTCTTCATTATGGCCGGCTTCTTTATGGCCGTTGCCCTTTATCATAGATTCATACTTCCTCGTCCGGCTTCTGACAAACCTGCAAAAGAGGTTACACCGGGCACAATATTCAAGGAGTTTTTTGAGACATTTGCATCATTCTTCAAAAAGAAACAGATTTGGGTTGCAATTGCCTTCCTGCTGCTGTATCGTCTGCCGGAGGCTCAGCTGGTGAAGCTTATCTCTCCATTCCTTCTGGATGCCAGAGAGGTTGGTGGAATGGGACTTACAACCGGTCAGGTTGGGTTGGTTTATGGAACAATCGGTATCCTCGGATTAACACTGGGGGGTATAATTGGGGGTATAATTGCTGCCAAGGGTGGTCTTAAGAAGTGGCTCTGGCCAATGGCATGGACAATATCGCTGACTTGCGCCACATTTGTATATCTGAGCGTGTTCCAACCGGATAATCTGTTTGTCGTATATCTGTGTGTATTTATTGAGCAGTTCGGTTACGGATTCGGATTTACCGCTTATATGTTGTTCATGATATACTTTGCTGTTGGGGAGCACAAAACGGCACACTATGCTATATGTACTGCTTTCATGGCTCTTGGTATGATGATGCCGGGAATGTCGGCAGGTTGGCTGCAGGAGCTTATCGGATACCAGAATTTCTTCTACTGGGTAATGATCTGCTGTGTGGTAACAATTATAGTAACCTCATTTATCAAGGTAGATGAGGGATTTGGCAAGAAAGAGGTGGCGAAGGGGTAGTTCTGTTATTTATTAGTTTAAAAATCTCTTGATATGAAAAAAATATTATTTCTTATCTCTGCAATCTGCATATTTGCAGGTGCGGCACATGCCCAGAAAATCAAAACCGGCTTAGAGGTTCTGAAGTATCAGAATTTCAAAATTCTTGAAGGGAAACGTGTAGGTCTCATTACAAACCCTACAGGTTTTGACAATAACGTAAAATCAACCATCGATATTCTGTTTGAAGCTCCCAACGTAAAGCTTGTGGCTCTTTTTGCTCCAGAGCATGGAGTACGGGGTGATGCACATGCCGGTGATGAATTTGGAACTGTAAACGACCCTAAGACAGGGCTTCCTGTCTACTCTCTTTATGGCAGTACCCGCAAGGCCACTCCTGAGATGTTAAAGGGAATTGATGTACTGGTATATGATATTCAGGATATTGGAAGCAGGTCGTTCACTTATATCAGTACCATGGGCTTTGCCATGGAGGCAGCTGCTGAGAACAATATCGAACTGGTTATCCTTGACAGACCTAATCCGCTTGGAGGGTTGAAGGTAGAGGGCAATCTTGTAGAGGATGGATTCATATCGTTTGTTAGCCAATTTAAGATTCCTTACGTTTATGGTCTGACTTGCGGGGAACTCGCACTTCTTCTAAACGGAGAGAAAATGCTGAGTAAGCAGTGCAAGCTTTCGGTTGTGAAGATGGCAGGATGGAGCAGGGATATGACCTTCGACAAAACCGGTCTTCAGTGGGTGCCTTCTTCTCCGCATATCCCTCAGCCAATAAGTGCAATTTTATACCCTGTATCGGGTATTCTGGGTGAGTTGGGTTATATCTCGATTGGTGTAGGTTACACTATCCCGTTCCAGGTTTTTACCTCTGACTGGATAAACGCAGAAGAACTCGCCGATAAATTAAATGGATACAAGCTGCCGGGAGTTGTTTTCAGACCAATACACCTTAAACCGTTCTATTCTGTTGGAGTTGGTTTGAATTATCAGGGTGTTCAGGTTCATATACTTGATTACGAAAAAGTTGCGCTTACAGACATTCAGTTTTATGTGATGGAGGCTCTTGCAGATCTTTATCCTGAAAAGGCTGTGTTCAAGAATGCCGATAAAAAACGTTTCAGGATGTTTGATCAGGTTTCCGGCAGTGATCAGATAAGGTTGCGTTTTGCGAAACGGCATAAGTTTGCGGATATCAAGGATTACTGGTACAAGGATGTTGAGGCGTTCAGGGTGATTTCGAAGAGGTACTATCTGTATAAGTAGATTTTGCATCTCCTTTCTTGTTTGTTGTGTAGTTGCCCGAAGGGGCAGTGCACCGCATTTACCCGCTTAGCGCTCAATTTGCTAAAAAACAAAGGCGACCCCAAGATTATGCTTTTGCAAAGAGCTGCAGGGGTCGCTTGTTGTTTTTCAAAACGCAACTTTCGCTTAGCGGGTACCCAAATGCTCCATACAACGCCCCTTCGGGTAACTACACAATCACATATTTGAGATGCAAAATAGTAAAATGCCTGTGTCGGATTTACCCACTTCGCGCTCAATTCGCTAAAAAACAAAGGCTGAAACCAAGTATGCCACTACAAAAGGCTGAAGGTTTCAGCTCTCGTTTTTTCTAACGCGACTTTCGCTTAGCGGGTGCCCAAATCTTCATTGCAAGTATATCACAACCTCCCACCATGTTATTTTTACACATAATTTGTGTCTAGGACTATCTCATTTCAACTCCCCTTCGGGCAACTACACAGCCCAATTTTTGAGATGCAAAATTCTCAAATGCCTGTGTCGGCAAAAGCTCTAAAGAGGTAAAAAACTTCCTTGAAGTTTCCCACATACTAAACTTAAACACTTTGCTCCTGAGGCAAAGCTCTTGCAGCCCGGAGCGTTGTAGCAGTTTTTAGCAAATTCTTTTCAATAAAACACTTACAGGATCTTCGTAGGTTGAAATTATAAAAAATATTTCGCTGTTACTTGTATTTCTATGTAAATCACTGTGTTGCTAATTTCTACTGCAAAAGAACTTGATCTGCCAGATAAAATAAGATATTGCTGTTTATCAGCTGTTTATAAAATTATTTTCTCAGATTTTTGATCTATCACATTTTACATGTGCCATAAAATGAGCAACATGTGTAAACAACTGGCAGATAAACCTACTTTGAAAATTTGTATTGAGGAGGATTCAAAGAGCTCAAGATGGTATGCTTTGGCAAGATTTGCCTCTACATGGTTTTATATTCACTTGTAAATCAGATGCCTGCTAACCACTTTGGCAGAGTAGACTGACTGACAATCTCGCACTTAGATATGTGGGAAACTTTAAAAACTTCAAGGAAGTTTTTAATATACACGTATTATACAGCTAATTACGAAATTTTGTTGAATTTGTTTATATGGAAAAAATTTAATATTTGCATAATTACATGCTACTTATGAAAAACTTCAAGGAAGTTTTTACTTATATGTACACAGATAGTTAATACTCTCGTTTTTTCTAACTCTCCATTCGCTTGGTGGGTGCCCAAACCCTCACTGCGGCATCTGCAAATCCCACACCCTCCCCATGGATTTCACACAATCCGCAAGTTCAGCCCTATGCTTTCATGGCATGTCCTTGGTTATAAGGTAAATACACTTAACGCGAATAGTTGCTAAACCATTGATTATCAGTATTTGGCCATGAAAGCATAGGGCTGAAAACTTTAAGATTTAATTTTATCTCAACATTATCTTCATCATTAATTAATGAATGGTGTATTATTTTGTAGCGTCAATATATTTTAAGAATGCAAAATAAAATACACCACAAAACCATTGTCCTGTCCGACTTACATCTTGGATCGAAATGGTCAAAAGCAGCGGAAGTACTTGATTTTCTGAGAAAAAATAGCTGTGACACATTAATATTATGCGGAGATATAATAGATGGTTGGTCCATATTGAGGGGCAGTAATATCAAGTGGAGAAGAATACATACCAATGTGATGAAATATATTCTCTCCATGAGCGAAACGACTAAAATCGTATACATTAGGGGAAATCATGATGACTTTCTTGACAGGATCCAGCCCCTGAGTTTTGCAAACATTTCTATTGTTAAAGATTATATCTATGAAAGTTTCGGGAAAAGATATCTGGTAACCCATGGTGATGAATTTGACAATATTACAACCAACTGGAGATGGCTTTCTAAATTGGGCGATATAGGCTACACCCTTTTGCTGAATCTGAATTCATTCTACAATAAAAGACGATCTGAACGGAATCTTACTTATAGGTCCATCTCGTCTATTGTCAAGAGAAAGATAAAATCATCTATTTCTTATATAGGAGATTATGAGAACCATCTTGCAGAGGTTGCCGGAAAACGAAATTGTGCCGGGGTCATTTGCGGACATATACACCATCCGGAAAATAAGTTTATAGGAGATTTATTATATATCAATTCAGGCGACTGGGTTGAGTCTCTCTCTGCGGCAACAGAAGAGTATGACGGCACATGGAAAATTATTTATTACTATTCCGACGAAACCATAAAAGACAATAGTGTCAGAACATCATTACAAGGAGCTTTAGGCATAAGGGTTCCGGCAACAATCTAGCATATGAAAATATTGATATTCCTGCAAGGAGAAGGAAGGGGTCATATGACTCAAGCCCTTGCTGTTTCCAAAATTCTGAGAGAGGACGGCCACACAATTAGTGGACTAATTGTTGGAAAGGTTCGTCAAAGAGAAATTCCTCATTTTTTTAAGGCGACAGACACTTATGTTGGTTCTTACCCTACACCTGAATTTTTCTATTCCAGATCAAACAAAATGGTATCTATTACAAAGACCATCCTGTATAATTTGACTCCTGCGAGATTATTTTCATTTTTTGGTTCATTGAGATATATAAACAAGCTTTTGGCGGAACATAAACCAGATCTTGTGATTAATTTTTATGAACCAATATTTGGGATATATACTTTTTTCTACAAGCCCAAAATTAAAATCGTAAGTATAGCACATCAATTTATGATTTTTGCCAAGGGGTCGTATTATGAACAAAGTACAATAGAGAAGAGATCGATAAAACTTTTGTCTGCCATCTGCAGGTACAAAAGCAACTTAACCCTTGCATTATCTGTATACCCATGGGAAAGCAATGACGATGATTTTAGAGTTATCCCACCTATTTTGAGGGAAGATGTTATAAAATTAACACCATATGATGACGAATATCTTTTATGTTATCTTGTGAATAATGGATTTACAGCAGACTTAGTTAGCTGGAACCATTTTAACAATGATGTAGAAATTCATGTTTTCATGGATAGTTTTGTTGCCCCGAATGGATTTACCTATAATGGTAACCTCCATTTCCACCAAATTGACGGCAAGGAGTTTCTTAAATACCTGGAGGGTTGTTCCGGTCTGCTTACCACAGCTGGCTTCGAAACTATCTGCGAGGCAGCCTATCTGGGGAAACCTGTTTTAATGACTCCAGCTCATTTGGAACAAGAGATAAATGCCTACGAGTTTTCGCGTCTCAACTTAGGGATAGTGTCAAAGGAGGTAAATCCCATCTTGCTAATAGAGCATATTAAAAAGACCCGAAGTCCATTAAATGATAATCTGACTCTAAGAAACAGAGTGCTAAGTGCAGAAAAAATATTGCTCGACGCAATCCATTATGTTGGATATTCTACTAAGAAATAAGCCCTATGCTTTCATGGCATGTCTTTTAGCCATGAAAGCATAGGGCTGGACTTGCCGTTTAGATTTCCGCAGCCCGCTTCTGCGCGATATTGATCACATTATCGAACAGGAGATCGATGTTATTATCTGTCAGATATCTTATCCCGGCCTCTGTGGTGCCACCCTTGCTGGCAATATTATCGATTAGACAGTCTATGCTCAAACTATCGCAATACTCCCGATAATAGTCAGTTGTTCCGGCTAAGAGTCCAATCAGCATTCTGTTTACATCATGTTCCTTAAACCCAATCTCCATAATTTTTGTCTTCTGGACATCCAGAAGCTTTAATAAAAATGCCGGACCGCTTCCAAAAATTGCAGTGAAAATATCGAAATCCTTTTCTGGCATCTCAATTAAAACGCCAAGCCCCTCCAATAACTGTCTGATACTGTTTCTATAAGGGTTTTCCACGTCGTTGGACGCATAAGCCGTGACTGAGCTCCCGAACTCAATTGCAAGATTTGTCATGATCCTTGTAATTGAGATATCGGAACCTATGTTTTCTGCAATAAAACTTATGCTTTTACCCGCAACGACAGAAATAATCAGTTTGTCCTTTAAATCTTCCTTTTTAAGAATATCCAAAACGCTGAGTATGTTTTGAGGTTTTATTCCCAGCCATATCACATCTGAATTGATTGTCAGTTCAGATATTGAAGAGAATGCCATTAACTCTTTGTGGGAATTTGTTTTTGAATAATAACCGAATGTGTTGTCATCACTGTTTTTCACAGCCTTGTGGATAGCTCGTATTACATTACCGTATCCTATAAATCCATGTCTCATAATGTTTAAATGTTTGGATTAAACCGCCATTAATTAATGGCAGCTTAAATAATAAATAATAAATTTATTTGGCGGGGAATTCTAATGATGAACAAACTCCCCTTTAAGAAAGGGAAAGATAATTAACCCCGAAGGGGGATGGAGTATGGTTCACCAGAAACATTTAAACTAATTTGAATGCAAATATAAAAATTTATTCTAAAAAGAGATACATCTTTATTATTTACAACTGCCGTAATAGTTCAATATTACCATATAAATTGAATGTCCCGTCCTAATCCCGATTGATTGTTGTCAGGAAGAGAATAACTGGTCTGTATTAATAATAAAAATCAATTTATATAAACGTTTATTCATTATATGCCTCTATATTTCATATATTTGTAAGAGAGTTTCTGTTAGTCAGCATAAATAAAATGAATTAGAGTAATTTTTGTAATAGCCATGCAATCCATATTTTCCAAGATTGAGCGAACCGATTCTTTAGGGAATGTTTTCTGGAAATCCAGAGAGTTATCTACTATTATGGGTTATTCTGAATACAGCAAATTCAAACGAATAATTGAGCTTGCTAAGCAAATTTGTAAAGAGAATGGTTACGAAATCGCCGATAACTTTACCATCGTGGGCGAAATGGTCAAGCTGGGTTCAGGAGCATCTCGTGAAGTTGAAAATATACATCTTTCTCGTTACGCTTGTTTGCTAATTGCAACAAAAGCAGATGTCAGAAAAGAACAAGTAAAACAGGCAAGAGAATACTTTTCAGGGAAGTTGTATAATGCACAAGAGCTTGATATTCGAGAGAATGCAGATATTATTTTTTATTCAAATCCTGAAGGCAATCTGCGGGTAGAACTCACTTTTGATGGTGAGACTTTTTGGACCACACAGAAAAGAATGGCAGAAATATTCAATGTTGATGTTCGTACGATTAGTTACCATTTACAACAGATTTTCGATTCAGGAGAGCTAAACAAATATTCAGTTATCCAAAAAATTAAGATAACTGCCAATGACGAAAAACTGTACGATACAAAATTCTATAACCTGGATGCAATAATTGCTGTGGGCTATCGTGTAAATTCAACAAAAGCTACTCAATTTCGAATATGGGCAACTCAGGTTTTAAGCGAATTTATCCGTAAGGGCTTTGTTATGGACGATGAACGTTTCAAGAAAGGAGATAAATGGAGTGATGAACATTTTGAACTTGTATTGGAGCGCATCCGTGATGTAAGGGCTTCGGAGCGAATGCTATATCAGAAGATTACCGATATTTATGCTACCGCTGATGATTACCAGACAGATTCTCTTATTACAAAAGAGTTCTATTCAAAGGTGCAGAATAAGCTTCATTGGGCAATATCCGGACAAACAGCAGCTGAGATAATATATTCAAATGCAGATTCGGCGAAGACCAACATGGGGTTAACAACTTGGAAACTATCCCCGAATGGGAAGGTTTTGAAATCGGATGTATTAGTTGCAAAAAACTATTTGTCTGAAAGTCATATAAAGGAGTTAAATCAGATTGTATCTGCATATCTGGATCTTGCGGAAAATAGGGCAAAAAGGAAAATCACCACTACAATGGAAGATTGGGCAAAGTTTTTAGATGGTTTTCTGGAATTATCTTCATACCCGATTCTTCTGGGTAAAGGGAAAATATGTGCAGAACAAGCAAAGATAAAAGCATTCGAGGAATACAATAAATTCAGAATAATACAGGACAGAGATTATCTCTCCGATTTTGATAGAGGACGGAAACAGGTTGAAGAAAAACATAAATAGGACTGAACTTGCCGCCTAGATTTCCGCCGCCCGCTTATGCGCGATATTGATCACATTATCGAACAGGAGATCGATGTTATTATCTGTCAGATATCTTATCCCGGCCTCTGCGGTGCCACCCTTACTGGCGATATTATCGATAAGCCTGTCTATACTTAAACTCTCGCAATATTCTCGATAATTACGTATCAGCGTGACACGATAAGTGGTAACTTATACATTGTTAGGCTAGTAGTTCAGATGATTATATTGGTCAAACTTTATATTAATATGGATATTAAGTAGTTACCACATATCGCGCCACATGGCACCTCTCGAGCCCTATGCTTTCATGGCATGTCTTTGGATATCAGGTAAATACGCTGAATGCGAATAATTGTTAAATTATTGATTATCAGCATTTGGCCATGAAAGCATAGGGCTGAAACTATTTGATCACCTTCACATACTTTTCGCCGTTCATCACAAGGTCCTTTCCCTCTAGCCGATATTCGATAACCGCTGGAAATGAGTTGTTTATGAATATCCACATACGGCCATCCCTCAGTTCATATGAATTATATCCTGGTCCGTCAGGAATCCATTGAGTGGTAGAGGTTTTCATCGCCTTGCTGTATGTCCAGTCCTTATTTAATACAACCCTTGTGGTGTAAGTTACACCTTCATGCTTAAAATATTTTTCCCATATTCCCACGAGACCTTCGGTAACATTTGATTTGTCAGCGGCTTTGTCGTAGCTTTTGGCAGGGTTGGCTCCCTTCGCAAGCAACAGATCAACCGATTTTGTGCGACTGTATCGCTTTGCCCAGTACAATGCAGTATGTCCCTCCTTGTCTTCAACCTCTAGTTTAGCCCCTTTTTTTATAAGCATTTCCAGGATATCTGTGTACGTGCCATATTTGTTTCCTATTGCATTCACTCCACCTGCGGCGTGCATGAGGGCAGTTTTACCCCATTTGTCCTGCAACTCTATGTCGGCACCTTTGCTTAACAGCAATTTAACAGCATCAACAGAGCCACCAACAACAGGCATTACTCCCAGTACAACCTTCAGCAGACCTCCCTTGACAGCATACATAAGCACGCTTTCGCCATTCTTGTTCTGCATATTTATATTTGCACCTTTGGCAATAAGAGTCTTAAAAGGCCCGATTTTTTGTACAGAATAAATCAATGGTGTATTTCCGTTGCCATCCTGAGCATCAATCTTTGCACCTTTCTCAATAAGCAGGTTGAGTATCTTGTCGCAACTCTTTTCATTAGGGTTCGCAACCATGTAGTTGCTCACAGCCTTATGTAAAGGGGTGTAATCAAATTTGTTTCTGGCATTTACATTGGCACCGCGAGAAACCAGCATCTCAACCATTTCCAGCATAGAGGTCTCCATAAGAGGAGTATATCCGCCAAGGTCGTCGTTCCCCTCTATATTTGCCCCTTCGTCAAGGAGGTATTTTGCCATCTCGAGCTGATTGGATATTACCGCCCAATGCAATGCACTATATATGATTTCGCTCTTCACACCAAGGCTGACGGCCCTTGCCATCAGTAATTTTGCGGCTTCGATATTTCCTTTCATAGCAGCATAGTCCATTGCATTTGGCGAAACTTTATAGGTTGATTGTCTGATTAGGATATTAGCTCCTTTATCTATAAGCATTTTGACAACATCAGTATATTTTCCGGCAGCAAGCATCAACGCTGTTTCGCCTGCCTTGCTCTGAATATCGAGACTTGCTCCTTTATCTATGAGAATCTTTGTTATTTCTGTATTGTGTACACCAAGCATTAGTGCTGTGTAACCCAGCTTATTCTGAATATTAATCTTTGCCCCCTTGTCAATCAAAAATTTTGCCGACTCTGTGTAAGTAAAATTAGGCGCGCCTACAGCAAACATTAGAGCAGTATAACCACCGCTTTCATGAAGCTTTCCGTCCCATGCTATCTTGTCGTCCTGCAGATCAAGCATGGCACCCTTATCTATAAGGAGCTTTACAATTTCAGGAAACTCGATATGCTTCATAAGAACCTGATATTTCCACGAAAGCTCGGGCATCGACTCTATGTTCCACTCGTTGAGTTTTATGCCTTTGGCATTAATCAGCAGCTTAGTCATCTCAGGAAACTTATCTGTGGGAGATAGTGCTAAAACACTCTCCTTTCTCAGTTTTGTGTTGGGACTCACCCCTTTTGCCAGCAAGGCCTTTACTTCATCAATTTTTCCATTTGTTACACTGGATACGATATCCTGACAAAACAGACTGTTGCTGCTCAGCATGAGCATGGCCGACAAGATGATTCCGGCAAAAAGAGTTTTCTTCATATGTTAAATTATAGCTAGAGCGCTAAGGTAGTCAATTTACCTGAAACGGTAAAAGAGCCTTTTTGCGTTCCGCCGGAATATGTACCCCCTATGTTCAACCCGTTTGTAACGGTAGAGCCACTGCATGTACCACCTGTGAAAACCTTATATGTTGAACCACTTGTAAGACCAGGCGAAGAGAAGACAAAATAGTAGGCATTTCTTACTGGAGCAAAGGTAACGAGACTGGTACCCGACGCATTTTGAATATTGAAAAGCTTGCCTGCTGCAACATTTCCGTTGATCTTCACCAATACTGCATATTGCGAAGAGGTGCTGCTAGTAGCCTCAATCATGTTTCCGGCATTCGGGCCGGATGCTATAAGCAATCCTCCTGAAATATTGAAAGATCCATTCACGTCAATAGCAACCTCCGGTGCAGAAGAGGGACCATGAACAATAACGGTTCCCCCAGACATTACAGTACTACCATTACTGTCAATTGAGTCGCCATTAGAAGAGTTGAGAGAGACCGTACCACCGGCAAATGTTAGCAGACTGCCGTCGTTTGCCTCTCCACCGTTTCCTTTTGTTGCATTTACACAGTCATCGGATGATACTATGCTTGTTGTGCCATTATTAAATGTAATCTTGGGTGCCTCAACTCCCTCTGTAGATTTAATAATGTTTACAACTCCGCTGTTGACAGTTATTGAAACTTCAGATTTCATACCATCATCGGCAGATGAAATGCTAATATTACCTCCGTTTACGGTAATTGCCCCGTCACTTTTAATCCCTTTTGCCTCGCTGGAATTTGATCCATAGGTAAATGCACTGCCGGTGGTTGTAATATTGACATTTCCGCCATCTATGGTCAAAGTACCATCTACTGAGATACCCTTGCCGCCCTTCCCTGAGCTGGAAATTGTTATAGTACCTAGAGTCAATGTCATATTTCCGTCGCAGTTGATACCCGATGCAGCTGCTATGTCCGAATCAGTTGTGTCGTAAAAAGCAGTCCCGGATGTTGTTATATTTATATTGCCAGCAAGCATAGTAAAGTCTCCACCGCATTTAATACCTTTAGATGCTCTGCCAGATACCTTTAAAGTTACGGTGTTATTGCTGTTGACGGTTGTGTATCCGGCACTTGATATGGCATTTCCTTTCTCTCCGGTAGTAGTGACATCAATCACTCCGCCGTTGATTGCAACATAGCCTTCTTCGCAGTCGATACCATCACCTGTCGACGTAATTGTAACAGTACCGCCACCGATTGTGAAATAATCATTGGCATGAATACCGTCTGATGCTGCCTTCGTAACTATTATACTCCCTTCAATAATATTTATGTAATCATCGCTGCAGATTCCGTGTTTATAATTTCCTGTTACAGAAAGCGAACCTGTTCCACTGAAGTTTAGTTGTCCTTCACTAAAGAAAGCAGCTTTCTGGTCCTCTGTACTTGAAGAATAAGTAGCCCCATCAACAAGTTTGTTTGTTGTCCCGTTCATGAGAATTACTGATACCTTTTTGCCGGACTGAATATTTATTGCAGGACCATCATCGTTGGTTATACTTATCCCGTTCAGTACCAGGTTAAATTTGTAATCGCTGTAAAGTTTGAAGGAGCCCTCGGTGGTAGTTCCGGACAAAATATAGTTTATTTCTGTTGCGCTCACGGTAGATGTAACAACAACATTGCCATTTGTCACTACAACTTTGACCCCTGTGTTTTCGTAGGGATTGTTTACAGTTGCAGATGTCCCAGAATAAGTTATTACGACAGCATTTGAGAGGTTAAGAACGGAGAAATTATTTGCTGTAGTTGCAGATGTTGTGCCTGAGGTAACTGTAATGGGCCCTGTTGTCGCTCCCGATGGTACAGTTACTGTAAGTTGCGTAGGAGTTGCAGCTGTGACAACAGCCTCTGTTCCGTTAAACTTGACAGAGTTATTTGCTGCTGTTGCACTGAAATTTGCTCCTGTAATGATTATTGTGCTTCCTACTACCGCACTTGCAGGAGAAAACCCGGTAATGGTTGTAGCAGTTGAAGTTATAATAGTAAAATTGCCGGATGATTCCGATGTGTCTGAGCCGATTGTAACAGTTATTGTTCCGGTAGAGGCTCCGGTAGGTACGGTTACAGTAAGTTGTGTCGATGTTGCTGAGGTGACAGTGGCCACTGTTCCGTTAAACTTTACGATATTATTTGCTGCAGTTATGCTGAAATTTGTACCGGAGATGATGATTGTTGCACCTGCAATTCCACTGGCAGGAGTAAAACTTGAAATTACCGGATTTGTGTTTATTTCGGGGTCCGGTTCTGTTGTGATGTTTGCTTTCTGACAGCCGGAAAAAGATGCGCAAATTGCTGAAAGTAATACCAGGCAAAAGATCTTGTTCATTTCAATAAATTTAATGAATCAAATATAGCCCGATAGCAAAGGAAGTTAAAAAATATTCAACGAACGCCTGAAATCTATCTGTGAAAACTCTGTTAAAGTAGTCCGAGAGTTTTGCTCCGCGCGAGCATGCAGGCACCCATTATGCCACACTTGTCGCCTAGCTTGGAAATTTTGACTTTTGTATCTTTGCTCACCAGAATGAGTGAATACTTGTTGATAGCACTTTTTATAGGTAGCAGAATATAGTCTTTGGCACTTGACAGGGTACCGCCAATAACAATAAGTTCTGGATTGAAAAGGTTTATCAGACCTGAAATGGCCTTGCCTAGCTCATTACCTACAGATTCCATTATCTCTATTGCAAGCACATCTTCCTTAAGAACAGCATCCATAATATCTTCCAGAGTAATCTGTTCGCCACGGCCATACTTGTTTGAGAGCATCGATACCCTTCCCTCCTTTAACCTCTCCATGAAAATGCGGTGCACTGCAGAACCTGATGCTCCTGTCTCGAGACAGCCACGTTTGCCGCACCTGCAGATTATCTCATTGTCGAAAAAGGGGAAGTGTCCGTACTCGCCTGAAAATCCTGATTTGCCATAGTAAAGCTTGCCATCAATAATGATTCCTATTCCCAATCCCCAGCTTGCATTTATGAAGAGCATGTTCTTTGGACTGTTGTTCTCGCCAAGCATATACTCCCCATAGGTCATGGAACGTGAGTCGTTCTCTATGAATACACTGCAGTCAATTCTCTCTTCAATGAGCATAGAGAGAGGCTTTTCGTCGAGATAGTAAAAGCTGTAGCTGTAACCCGACTCTGAGTTTACCCGTCCCGATATATTTACTCCTACTGCAAGGATTTTGTCCTTAGGTATAGAAAGCTTTGATACATACGATTTTATTAGCGAACAGAGCTTGTCGAGCGACTGCATGGTATTCTCAAGAATGAATGTCTTGTCTTCATGTTCTATCAGTTGTCCCTTGAATGTTATAAGGCCAAGGGAGAGGCTGTCCTTTTTGATATCGACCCCTACAAAGTAGCCGGCCTCAGGATTAAGTCCATACATATTGGGTCTGCGACCCCCGCTTGTGCCTTGCTTTCCAAAGTCCAGTACAAATCCTTCGTTTATAAGTTCCCCTATGAGCTTTGTAATTGTAGGGGCACTTATATTGACCTCCTTGCTAAGATCTGTTATGCTGAAGTTCCCATTTACAACAAAGAGTCTTATGAGCTCCTTTTTTAAAGAGGCACTCTTGTTTCCGTCGTAGGATTGTTGTAAAAATGAGGTATTCATGGTTGAAAATGATTTATTCTCCGAACAAATGTATTACTAATTATTGGTTTTCGAAACCCTTGTCGGCATTCACAAGCTTGTCGTACCAGTTGAACTTTAGAAAAGTCATTGTCACTGCAATCACCGCCAGAGTTATCCATATTGCATTGGTTTTGTGTATTATGATATAGATAGGAAGTACAACCAGCGACATCTGCCATATTATTCCGACAACAACATTTGCCATATCCCTTCCAAAATCTTTATTTGCTTCAAATTCAGGATGTTCTTTAGCTACTTTTTCGTAGATTGGTTTCCAGAATCCCCAAGGACGTACATTTTTGTAAAACTTCATCAGAATTTCGTCGGTGTCGGGTTTGGTAAGCAGACTGCCGGCAAAACAGCCGATAAATGAGAACCCGAGTATGATTGGAAAGAAGTATATATCGGTAAAATCGGGGAAAACAACCAGCTTAACTGTAGAAGCAATCAGCCCTGCGAGCATTCCCCAGAAGTAACCGTAACCATTGAACCTCCACCATATCCATTTAAGAACGTTAGCGGCTGCATAGCCACCGTAAAGCGAAGATGTTATCCATAGAGTAAGCGAATTGAGCGATTTTGCATAGAATCCAAAAGCAACGCCTATCACCACCAGAACTATTGATGCAAGATAACTGAAACGAACATATGTCTTGGGAGCAGCATCGGGCTTGATGTATTTTTTATAGAGGTCATTGACGATATATGCGGGCGCTGAGTTGACAAATGCTGCCAGTGTGCCCACAAATGCTGCTAGCAAACCTGCTAGAAGAAGACCTTTCAGACCTATGGGAACAAACCGGGTTATCGCTACAGGTAATATGGTTTCAAAATCCATTGCAGATCCAAGGCCGGCCAGCTCCGGAGACAAATAGACCAATGATAAAGCTGCCAGACCTGCAACCATCAGGTATCTAGGAGCAAAAAGTAAAAGAATTGTAAGTCCGCTCATCTTGGCTGCTTCCGATGGTTTCTTGGTCGAAAGTATACGTTGCATATCGTAGCTGGGAACCGGCCCGGCAAGACTGGCGAATATACCTTTAAATATCATCATCAGAACCAACGCACCAAACAGGTCATACCCATCGGACGATATCTTGTCGTTGAGGGCAGGCATGAGTCCGTCCCAGTTCATGTTAAGGTGCCACCCAAAAAAGAGGTTGTCCCAGCCATCAGGCGTAAGTGCTGCTATCTGTTCTCCGGTAACGGATGTGTAGGCAATGTAACCAACAATAAGACAAGAGATTGTCATTATTATAAATTGAAAGATATCGGCTGCTACAACACTCATCATTCCACCTGTAAGAGTATAAAGAGTAGTTATACCTATTATAATAAGAGCATAGGACTGTGCAGAGGTAAGAGTCATGAAACCTAGATTGGCTGTGAGGTCCCAAGGGAGAATTTGTATCGCAAACTTGCCGATTCCTTCGAAGAAGTAAGCCATGAAACCAATAACACTAATTATGGCAAAACAGATTACAACTATATGAGAGAGCTTGCCGCCTCTACCTCCGAATCGAGTGAGTATCCACTCTGCACCTGTCATTACGTTTGAACGGCGCATCCAGATTGCAAGGAAGACCATTACGAACACCTGGTTCCACACCGGCCACAACCATGGTAACCAGACACTTTTAATCCCATACACAAACAATATGGCCACTGTCCACATTGTTCCCGATATGTCGAACATACCGGAGGCGTTTGAGAGTCCAAGAAAGTACCACTTGATTTTTTTTCCTCCAAGAAAATAGGAGTCTAAGTTTTTAGAAGCTCTTTTGGACAAGAAAAAGCCGATGGCCAGAATTGTCACAATATAGCAACAGATTACCAAAATGTCTATCCACGAAAGGCTCATAGAGTTTAAGTTTAATTAGTGTATAACCTCGCAAAAATAATAAAATTTTCTAACGATGCAAAAATGGTAATAAAATTTAAGAAGATTGCTATTGTTATTAAAAATATTTAATAATAGTTGTGTTTATAAAAAATATATTTATTATGTTTGTGGTAAATTAATCGATAAAACTCAAGACATAATTATGAAGCGTTTCTTACTCCTGATTACTCTCTTTTTTATTGTCAGCTTTTCATTTGGACAGGTAAAACCAAAATATATGTGGTTCGACTGTGAAGCAAATTATGAAAGACTGAGCAGCAAGGATTCAATCGTTTTTTATCTAAAGAAGGTAAAAAGTATAGGTTTCACAGATGTGGTTATAGATGTAAAGTCAATAATGGGAGAGGTTCTCTATAAAAGCAAGATTGCTCCCTATATGGGTGAATGGGAGGGCCACTACAGAAGTGAAGACTTTGACATGCTTAAGATCTTCATTGAACAGGGACACAAACTTGGGCTTAAGGTGCATGCCTCTCTTAATGTATTTGCCGGAGGTCATAACTTCTTCAACAGAGGAATCATCTACAAGCAGCATCCGGAATGGCAGTCTCAGGTTTACTGGCAGGGAAAGATAATGCCAATTGGAGAGATGAAGTGGAACTACAATGGTATGATGAATCCGGCAAACCCGGAAGTCCGCAACTATCAGCTCGAAATTCTAAAGGAGTGTGTGACAAAATACAAAAATCTTGACGGTTTGATACTGGACAGAATGAGGTTCGATAATATAACTTCTGATTTCAGCCCTCAGTCAAAGGTTCAGTTTGAAGAGTATTCGGGATTGAAGCTCGAGAAATATCCAGATGACATTCTTTATTGGGAAACTGTTAATGGAAAGATGGAGTGGAAATTGGGAAAACACTTTAACAAATGGGCAGAATGGCGTGCTATGATTATAAAGTCGTTTGCAGAGGATGTTCACAGGGAGCTGAAAAAGATAAACAGTAAGTTGGCACTAGGAGACTATACAGGTGGCTGGTATCCGACTTATTATCATGTAGGTGTGAACTGGGCAAGCAAGACCTATGATCCGTCCAAGGAGTTCAAATGGGCCACTCCTGAGTACAAGAACAGCGGCTATGCAGAACTTCTGGACATTTATATGACCGGTCTCTATTACACAAACGTGACCAAGGACGATGTTGACAAAGCAAACGGAGTTGTTGGAAAAAGGACAGAGGCAGGTATGGACAACAGCAGGTCGTACTGGTACTCTGTTGAGGGAGGAGCTGCATTGGTCAAGGAGATAACAGCCGGAGTGGTTCCCGTAACCGGGTCTCTCTATGTGGAACAGTATGAGGGGAATGAACAGTTGTTTAAAAAAGCAATAAAACAGGCTCTTATAAGTTCAGACGGTCTTATGATTTTCGACATTAGCCATATTATAAAAAGGAACTGGTGGAACATCCTTGATGAAGGCATAAACAAAACTAACTAACTATATTAACTATTAACTTACCTTAAATCTTTATGAAAAGGTTAATTTCTTCTCTGATTTTTTTATTTGTCTGCGTCGGTATGATATCGGCTCAGACAACCTTAAGAGGGAGAGTGACCGATAACACTGGCAATCCTTTGCCCGGAGTATCGGTTGTAATTCAAGGTGCATCTGTACAGACATTTACCGAATCTGACGGTTCGTATACTCTGGCAGTCTCTGCGGCAAACATGAAGGATGCCGTTATCGAATTTATCTATATGGGTTTCAAGACAGAACGGATCCCACTGGCAGGTAAATCTACTATTAACATTATGCTGGCAGAAGATGCAGCAAAGCTCGATGAGATAATTGTTGTCGGTTACGGAACACAAAAAAGGGCCAGTGTAACCGGCTCTGTTTCGCAAATCAGCGGCAAGGAACTTCTGAAGGCTCCTGTAGGTAACATCACCAATTTGCTTGGTGGCAGGATCACAGGTGTAACCTCTCTTCAACAGTCCGGACAACCCGGAGCAGATGCGGCTAGCATTATTGTCCGTGGTTCAGGCGCGAAATACATTGTTGACGGTGTACAAAGGAGTCTCGCAGAGCTAGATCCTAACGAAATCGAGACAATCTCCGTTTTGAAGGATGCAGCATCGGCAGCAGTTTACGGACTTGATGCAAATGCTGTTATAATCATTACAACCAAAAGGGGGGGGAGCAAAGATTCAAAGATCTCTTATTCGGGAAATTATGGTATAAGCTCAAATGCAGTGATGCTGCAATTGCTTGACGGGCCCGGTTATGCATACTGGTACAACAAAGCAAGGGTAATGGACGGTGACACACCTGTATTTACATCGAATCATATTGCCATGATGCAGAACAACGACCCTACTGACGGATGGGGAAATACAAACTGGTACAAGGAGACTTTTGGAGTAGGTACAAGTATGTCCCACAATGTAAACTCAAGTGGCGGAAATGACAGAATCAAATATTTTACATCGCTAGGTATTTATGACCAGTCTGGTAACGTAAGAGGATTCAACTACAAAAGATACAATGTAAGGTCTAACATCGATGCTAAAATCGCAAAGAACCTGAACCTTACATTTGACTTGTCTGCACGTATGGAGGACAGACTGACTCCGGGATACGGTTCCAATCCCGACGACTGGAACAATATTCCTCAACAGGCAATGAGGGCTCACCCTTATGTGCCTATGTATATCGACGGAATTCCTGTATCTACAAGAACTGCAAGTTCGTATGTAAGCCCCATAGCAGCTTCCGATCTGACCGGTTACAAAAAATCAAAGACTACAACACTTCAGTCGAACTTTACATTAAAGTACGATGTTCCCGGAATCAAAGGGCTAAATGTTAAGTTCCTTGGAGCCTATGACTTGTCTTACTACACCTCAAAAGGTTTCTCTACACCATATCAGACTTATGTTGCAACTGCTCCTACAGCAGCTACAACCAACATTGCTTATTCTCTGGTTACAGATGCAAGAGGCACAACAGCTAGTCTGGTAGAAGGACTGACTCTCAACTCTAACATTACCACCAATACAAGTATCAATTATGCAAACACCTTTGGGAGCCACAATGTTTCTGCACTGGTTCTTGCTGAGACTTATAAAGGAGCGGGCAACAATTTTGGAGCTTATGGTTACGGATTCGACTTCTATGAGCTTGATGAACTTAATTATGCCAACATAGCTGAGAAGAACAACATTTCTGGCGGAAGCAGCGAATCGAGGAAAGCCGGTTTTCTGGCCCGTGTTAACTACGATTATAAAGACAAGTATCTGGTTGAGGCATCATGCAGATATGACGGAAGTTATCTTTTTGGTGGAATGGTTCCCGGTAAAAGATGGAGTCCATTCCCTGCAGCATCTATTGGATGGAGAATCTCAAATGAAGAGTGGTTCCACAAAGCTCTTCCATTCGTAAGCAACCTTAAGCTGAGAGCCAGTGTCGGCCTTACCGGTACATCGGGAATCTCTCCTTATCAATTCCTGAACACTCTTTCAATTCTTGAGAAGGCAGCAATCATAGGTGGTACAACAGTCAACGGACTGATTACTTCAAGCCCTGCAAATATCAACCTTACATGGTCTAAATCACTGCAATACAATGCCGGCTTTGAGGCAACGCTCTGGGACGGCATGCTGAATGCAGAATTTGATGTATTCTACAAATATATGTATGACATCCTGAGTTCAGTATCTGCAACCTTCCCGGACTCTTTCGGAGGTTTCTACTACTCTCTGGAGAACAACAACAAACAGGATTACAAAGGATTTGAGCTCTCGCTTAGCCATTCTGCAAAGATTGGCGATTTCAAATACACAATTGGTGCAAACGGAAGTTATACAAAACGCAGATGGTTAAGGTATTCAGATTCTGAAAACACTCCTGACCACCTTAAGCTTACCGGAAAAGAGGTTGGTGCACAAGTTGGTTTCATTGCTTTAGGACTGTTCCAGAGCGAGGCAGAAATTGCAAACTCAGCACTTATCCCGGGCAAACCTGTTAAAGTCGGAGATATAAAATATCTCGACAGAAACGGCGACGGTAAGATCACTTACGAGCAAGACCGCGGTTATACAGGAAAATCTGCATATCCTAAGTTTATTGCCGGTATGACATTCAACGGCGAATGGAGAGGCATAGACTTGTCACTTCTTGTACAGGCAGGCTTCGGAAGGGATGTGGCGTTAACAGGAGTATATTCGACCGGAATCATGGATAACACATCAATGACCCGTCCATTCTACCATGGAGGAAACACTCCACAATATCTTGTAGAGAATTCGTGGAGAGAAGACAACACAAATGCAGAATTTCCTCGTCTTTCACTTGTTCCTGCCAGCAGCAACAACGCATTCTCATCTACTTACTGGTACAGAAGTGGAGACTACGTTAGATTAAAGAGCACTCAGATTGGTTACTCTCTTCCTGCAAGTTTGGTTAAAAAAGCAGGTCTGGAGAAGATCAGGATATACGCAGAAGGTCAGAACCTGCTTACAATAAGCAAGCTGACAAAATACAACATAGACCCGGAACAGCCAGGAGTTTCCAACGGATACTATCCTCAACAAAGGGTGATTTCACTTGGTGTCAATTTAACTTTCTAATTGATTGATAATTATGAAAAAATATATTACAAAATCAATATTGATGCTTGCGGTATTAGTTCTGGCAACTTCTTGTGACAAGTTCCTGGAAACAACACCTACCAGCAGTATTTCCGACAAAATTGTCTGGAAAGACATTAAAAGCGTAGAACTTTACGTTAATGGATTCTATCCGTATCTGGACCGATACGGAAGCTTCGGAGATGAACAATTCTCGGGCAGCCTTACTGAGGGACTTACTGAGACACTAAAATATGGCTCGTATGCTCCCGGTACAATGGCCGGAGATGCAAACAACTATGCAATGATCCCTGAGGTTCTCACTCCTACAGGAAACCTCCTGGGGACATGGTCAGATACATATACCAGAATAAGACGTGTAAACGAATTTCTGGTTTCACTAGAAAAGTTCTCTGAACTCACAGCTGAGCAGAACAAGAAGCTGGAGGGACAAGTAAGGTTTTTCCGTGCGTTTCTATACATCCAGCTTGCCAAAAGACACGGTGGGGTTATTCTTTACGAAGACATGAACCTTGAGAAAAACAAGGCAAGAAGCACAGCTGCTGAGACATGGAACCTTATTGAGAAAGACCTTGATTATGCAGCATCGGTACTTCCAAAGGCATGGCCCGCTGAGAGTTCAGGAAGAATCACCAAAGGAGCAGCTTTTGCATTAAAATCAAGAGCAATGCTCTATGCAGAGAGATGGCAAAGTGCGGTAAGTGCAGCAGATTCAGTTCTTGCAACAGGTCTGTATGCTCTTGTAAGTGATTATAAAAATTCATGGAAAGGCGACAACAATGAGTCAATCCTTCAGTACAAGTATATAACAACCGGTCCTAACCATACATTCGACAGGAACTATGCTCCTTATGGAGATATCGAAAATGAAGGTGGTAAAGGCTCTCCTACACAGGAAATGGTTGAAGCCTATGAAAAGGCCGATGGTACTAAAATTGACTGGACCCCATGGCATGGCACAACAACAACTCCTCCTCCATACAGTCAGCTGGAGCCGCGTTTTCAGGCAACTGTAATATATAACGGCTCAACATGGAAAGGCCACACAATGCAAAACAGCGTTGGCGGAAACTGGGGCAGATTCATGGGTTACAGAGAGGATGTATATGCTAAAGGCAGAACAACAACCGGTTACTATCTCAGGAAGATGATGAACGAAACTCACACCGACCTGCTTACTTACAAGAGTACACAGACATGGGTAGAGATAAGACTTGCAGAGGTTTACCTTAACAGGGCAGAGGCTTACTACCGTCTTAGCAAAGAAGGTCTGGCTCTTGCCGACATCAACACTGTAAGGGCACGTCCGGGTGTAAACCTGCCTCCTAAACAAGGGGTTACCGGCACAGCTCTCTTTAATGCTATCCGTCAGGAGAGAAAGATAGAACTCTCTTATGAAGGTCATCTTTACTGGGATATGCGTCGTTGGAAACTTGCACACGTAGAGTACAACAACTACAGGGTGCATGGCTTGAAAATCTCTCCTGCGGGAGCTGGTTATACCTACGAATATGTAGACTGCGACTTACAAGACCGTAAGTTCCTGCAGAAAACATATGTCTTACCTGTTCCTTACAGCGAACTGGCGAATAATTCTGCTATTGAGCAATATGATGAATGGAAATAATTATTGGAATATATGAGAACTAAAATATATTTGTTATTTATCCTGGGGCTGCTGGTAACTGTGAACAGTTGCCAGAAACCAGACGAGCTGTTACCATCTGTTTCCCGTAATGGTATAAACAGCATAACAGCAACATTCGAAGATGGTACCGGTTCATTTATCGGATACTCTTCGGAGACAAGCGACGAGATAGTAATACCGGTTCCTTACTACTTTCCGGAAAGCAGCAACAACATCACTCCTGCGGCCAGCCTTAAGAAAATGAGGGTCGTGGCCAATCTTGACGACAATGTGACCATATCTCCTGCGATCCTCTATATGGATCTGTCGCAGAACACTCTTATAACTGTAACAGACCAGCTGAAAAAGCAGAAAACTTATAAGGTAAGAGGCGAGATAAAAAAGAGCAACGCATGTTCAATTGAAGAGTTCAGAATTCCTTCTCTTGGCCTTACAGGAATTGTAAACGAAGATACCAGAACAATTGCTTTGATTGCTGTGGGAACAATACAACCTGCAACTGCAAGTTACCGTCTCTCTTATCATGCAACAATTTCTCCTGACCCAGCAGTTACACAACTGAACTACAATTCAGACGTTACTCTTACGGTAACCGCCAATGATGGTATTGCTAAGAAGGTGTATACTGTCAAAAAACAGATTCCAAACAAAACTCCATTCGGAATGAGAGCTGGTAGCCAGAATTTACTTTGGGGAACTACTACTCTTAATGCGAATCCTGCTGTTACAAAGGGAGCAAACGTAAACTATACGCTTGCTGTATTGGGCGACAACCTTCTTCTTTCAACAGGAAACACAAATATCAATTACATAAACAAGTCTACCGGTACATTCATAGACAAAATCAATATGAATGGAGTAGACCTGACTGGTGGAGCGATAACCAGCGACAAGGGTGGAAACGTTATTATGTGTAACTCTGTTGCCAAGAATGGTGTTCTTAAACTTTATAAATTAACTTCCGTTACATCTTCTCCACAGGAGATTTTGAGCTGGACATACAATATTGGTTTAGGAGCAAGAATAGGTTCAAAAATTTCTGTGTCGGGCGACATAAACGGAGATGCAATAATAATAATCAACGACTGGTACTGGACAAGTCCTGCAGCATGTCGTGAGTTTATCCGCATCAAAGTTACTGGTGGAGTATTGGGAGCCCCTGTGGCTGTGACTCTTACAGGAGTTCTGGCATGGAACGGCGGTAACGTAGATTTAGTGTACTCATCTTCTGATATCACATCTGACCTGTTTGTAACAAGCTACAGCGGAAACAGTCTTGAAGTTGTTAATGGAGCCACCAATGCGCAGAAAGGTATTGTGACAAAAGGTGCCAACGATGCAAACAGTAACTTTGCTTGTGTAGACTTTGCCAAGTTCAATAAGGCGTCTTATGTTGTTGTATATGGTGGTGCTCATTTCACCTACAGTGCAACCAGAGCCATGGTGTTAGATGTAAGTACACTTGCCAGCTTTAGCGGTACATTCGACAACACTTCATCAAAAGTATTCACCAGTCCTACATTCTATGCAAGTTCTCTTAGCGGTACAGCTTATTCAGACGTTCTGCTAAATGTATCTGATGACGGATTCATGATGAACCTCTACTTTGTAGGCTCAAATAACGGAGTATTGCAGGCATATCAATTTGACTGTATAGATAAATAAATTGTGTTAAATTTACAGGTATCCCTTTTTGAGGGATACCTGTGTAATTATCAAATAATGACGATGAGAAACAAAATAATAGCATTTTTGATTCCTTTTGCATTCCTGGGATGTTCTTTCTCTACATTCTCCTGCAGCAAGGCACCGGTGACTCCTCCTTGGGAATGGCCGGACGGGACAGATAAGACAGAAAAACCACGCTTTATATGGATAGATGCAGCAGCGAACTTTCCCGACTTTGCAAACAGCAAGGACAATATTATAAGGGACCTTACACTTGCAAAAAATGCAGGATTCACCGATGTTGTTGTTGATATCAGGCCTACAACAGGAGATGTGCTTTTTACTACCTCCAAGGTAGATCAGGTTAAATGGCTGGGAGCCTGGTTATCATCTGGTTATACAAAAGTCGAAAGAACTGCCACTTGGGATTATCTTCAGGCATTCATAGATGAAGGTCATAAACTGGGGTTAAAGGTACATGCCGGTTTCAATACAATGGTAGGTGGCAACACCACCTCCCTGGGTTCTGAAGGGGTTCTTTTCCGTGATGCTGCAAAGCGGTCATGGGCAACCCAACTAAACCAGACAGGCGGAATTGTCAGCATTATGGATGCAGGGAAGAGTGCAAAATTCTTCAATCCTGTTCTTCCTGAGGTTCAGGAGTACCTTTGTTCAATTCTGGAAGATCTTGCCAGATACGGCACACTTGATGGAATTGTACTTGACAGATGCCGTTTTGATGGTTTTGAAAGTGATTTCTCAACATTCACAAAACAGAAATTCGAAGAGTTCACCGGTCTTCAGGTAAACAATTTTCCAAATTCGGTGCTCCCTCCGGGAACACAGGTTGGAGCCCTTCCATCGCCATACCCTACATTCATGAAATCATGGTTGGAATTCAGGGTAAAGGTTATACACGATTTTATGGTAAAAGCCAAAGCCAGAGTTAAGGCCATAAACCCGAATATCAAGTTCGGAGTATATGTAGGAGCTTGGTACTCTTCGTATTACGATGTGGGGGTAAACTGGGCAAGTCCAAATTACAACACCGCTTCATATTATGGATGGGCTAATCCAAATTACAAGAATTACGGTTATGCCGACCATATGGATATGATGTTGATTGGCGCCTATGCAGCAGCAAATAAGGTTTATGGTAGTGGTGAGTGGACAATGCAAGGCTTCTGCCTTAAAGCGAAGGATATAATAAAAGGAGCCGCACCTGTTTATGGTGGACCGGATGTTGGGAACTGGACAGTTCCGGCCGGTACAGATGTGAATCTGTCGGTGACCCAATCTGTTGATGCATGTATAAATGCAGCTGACGGATACTTCCTGTTCGATATGATTCACCTTAAGAAGGCAAACCAATGGCAATATGTTAAAACAGGAATAGACAGTTATCTGAATTCAATCAAAAAATAGTCATGAAAAAATTATTTTACCTGCTCTCCGCAGCAATTCTGATTCTGCCGTTCACTACGTCAAATGCGCAGGAGGCAAAGAAAGAGTCTAAATTTGGCGGATTGTATTACGAAACCCGCAGAACCGCTCATAATCAGGAGGGTTTGCCTGAAGGTTCCGTTGTCTTTATTGGTAACAGTATTACCGAACAGGGTTGGTGGAACATGCTCTTCAAGGCAAAGAACATTGTGAACAGAGGGATCGGGGGTGACAATACTTATGGAATGATTGACCGAATACCGGAGATACTCGCTTCAAAGCCCCAAAAGCTCTTTCTGATGGCAGGAATAAACGATATTTCTCTTGCTTTTCCGCTGGACACTATTGTCAGCAATATCAGAAAGATGGTGAAAATGTCAAAGAAGATTGCACCTTCATGTAAGTTTTATGTGCAGAGTGTCCTCCCTTTGAATGATAACCGCCTGGCCTTCCCACTTGTGAAGGGTAAGAATCCGGTTGTCAGAGATTTGAACAGCAGGTTGAAAACTATGTGTACAGAGGATGGAATATTCTTTCTCGATATAGCTACGCTGTTATCCGACCAAAAGGGAGATCTCAGGATTGAGCTTACAAAGGACGGGCTGCATATTCATCCGCAGGCATATGTTATATGGGCAGATTATCTCAAAAAGTCCGGATTGTTAAAGTAAGATAATATAAAGATATGAGAATAAAAGGAACATTTCTGGACGAGATAAGTCACGACATTCCTCACCAGAACTGGAGCGAGAAGGAGTGGGACACCGACTTTAGCCACATGAAAAGGGCCGGAATAGATACAGTAATTCTTATAAGGAGCGGATATCGCCGCTGGCAGACATATCCATCTGTAATTCTGACTGCTGAGGAGGGTTGCTATGTTCCACCGGTAGACCTAGTTGACATGTATCTCAGATTGAGCGACAAATGGAAAATGAAATTCTATTTCGGGCTTTACGACTCAGGAAAATACTGGGAGCAGGGCGATTATGAGAAGGAGATATCCATAAACAAAAAGGTGATTGACGAAGTATGGAATAAGTATGGATATCATGAATCATTTGCCGGATGGTACATCTCTCAGGAGTGCAGCCGCAAGACAGGTAAGATAATAGACATTTATGCAAGTCTTGGCCTCTATTGCAAGAGGGTTTCAGGCGGATTGCCTACAATGATATCGCCATTTATAGACGGTGCAAAAAACATTAGCCAATACACATCTCAGACAACTAAGGGCAACTCAGTAACACTTGAGGAGCATGAAGCGGAGTGGGACGAAATTTTTGCAGGGATAAAAGGAGCGGTGGATATAGTGGCGTTCCAGGATGGCCATGTAGGATACGACGAACTGGTGAACTTTCTTACAATCAACAAAAAACTGGCAGACAAGCATGGTCTGGAGTGTTGGACAAATTCCGAGACCTTCGACCGCGACATGCCAATCAAATTTTTACCAATAAAATGGGAGAAGCTGCTTCTCAAAATGAATCTTGCTCAAAAGGCAGGAATAGAGAACGCAGTTACATTCGAATTTTCCCATTTTATGAGTCCTCAGTCTGCGTACCTGCAGGCGGGACATCTTTACAACAGGTACATCGAATATTTAGAATCTCTTGAAAAACAAACAAATCAATTATGAAATTTCAGCAACTTGCTCATCAGTACAAGGATGAGCTGCTTAATAATATTTTGCCCTTTTGGTTGAACAATTCTCAGGACGAGGAGTACGGAGGTTATTTTACCTGTCTGGACAGGGAGGGAAAGGTTTACGATACAGATAAGTTTATCTGGCTGCAGGGGCGAGAGGTCTGGCTCTTCTCCATGCTTTACAACAAGCTCGAAAAAAGAAAGGAGTGGCTCGATATAGCAGTGCAAGGGGCGGAATTTTTGAAGAAATATGGGCACGACGGTAACTATAACTGGTATTTTTCAGTTACCAGAGAGGGTCGGCCACTTATACAGCCCTATAACATATTTTCATATACATTTGCAACAATGGCCTTTGCCGAGCTGAGTACTGCCACCGGCAATGACGAATATGCACACATAGCAAAAAGTACATTCTGCAGAATCATAGAGAAACAAGATAATCCAAAGGGAATCTGGAACAAGGCTTATCCGGGCACACGTGATCTCAAGGGGTTTTCTCTGCCAATGATCCTGTGCAACCTCTCTATTGAAATTGAGCATCTTATAGACAAATCGCTTTTGGACAGTACAATAGAAAAGTGCCTGAACGAGGTGATGAATGTCTTCTACCGAGAAGATTTGGGGTTGATTATGGAGAATGTAACCCTCGACGGCAAGTTCTCTGACTCTTTTGAAGGGAGACTTATAAATCCTGGTCACTCGCTGGAATCTATGTGGTTCATAATGGATCTTGGAGTAAAGCTTGGCAGGAAGGAGATAATAGAGAAGGCTGTAAAGATTGCTCTAAGGACTATTGAGTTCGGATGGGACAAACAGTACGGTGGAATTTTCTACTTTATGGATATACATGGCCATCCCACCCAGCAGCTTGAGTGGGACCAGAAGCTATGGTGGGTTCATATTGAGACACTTATCACCCTTATAAAGGGTTATCAGCTTACAGGGTCGCAAGAGTGTCTTGAGTGGTTCGAAAAGGTGCATGACTACACCTGGGAACATTTCAAGGACAAGGATCATCCAGAATGGTTCGGCTACCTTAACAGGAGAGGAGAGGTTCTTCTCGACCTTAAAGGTGGTAAGTGGAAAGGTTGTTTCCATATTCCACGCGGACTATATCAGATAAACAAGGTATTAGAACAATGTAAATAGCAGGACAATGAAAAAGGCAATCACCCTTCTTGCATTTCTGATTTTTTACCTCTCTTCATGGGGAACCGAGGTTATAAACATTAAAGGTAGTGTAACCTGTGAAGAGAGGCCGTTGTCCGGAGTGGTTGTCACCGACGGAGTGAATTTCTCGGTGACTGACAAAAAAGGGAGGTACAGCATAAACAGCCCCGCAGAGAGCCGTTTTGTCTATATCTCCACACCAGCCGGATACAGTGCTCCCGTCAAAGATGGAGTGATTAACTTTTTCATTAAAATTGACGATCCAAAAAAAAGATACGACTTCTCCCTTACAAAGAAGACCCAGGACGATAACCAGCACGCATTCATAGCGATAGCTGACCCGCAGATATGGTCCAAAAAGGAGTTTACCGTTCTTGATAGTGCCGCTGCCGATATCAGATCCACAATAAAAGAGCATCCCGCATCAATGCCCTTTCACGGAATCTGTTGTGGCGACATCGTCTCAAATGACCACTCGTTTTATCCTCTCTACACACAGACCATAAACAAGTCAGGAATTCCATTTTACAATACCATGGGCAACCACGACATGGTAAATTACGGAAGGTCCTTCGAGACAAGTCAGGGAAAATATGAAGAGACATTCGGCCCTTCATACTATTCATATAACGTGGGGAGGGTCCATTACGTGGTACTTAACGACAACTTTTACATAGGGCGCGACTACTTCTATATCGGATACCTGGAGGAGAAGCAGCTTTCGTGGCTGGAGAGAGATCTTGCATTTGTAAAGAGCGGTTCAACGGTTGTTGTTGCGTTACACATCCCCTCATCATGCGAACCAAAGGACCGAAAGCAGTTCAGCTATGAGAGAGCAGGGGGGACGATGACGAATCACAGAGGGTTGTACAAGATTCTTGAACCATTCAACGCGCACATAATTTCCGGACATACTCATACTGCATATAACCAGCAGATTGCTCCAAGGCTATACGAACATGTCACCCCTGCCCTCTCAGGTGCATGGTGGCAGGGAGAGCTTTGTACCGACGGAACCCCAAGGGGCTACGGGGTCTATGAGGTAAGTGGCGACAGCATCAGCTGGTACTACAAGTCGACCGGCTATCCAAAGGATTATCAGATTAAAACCTACAACGGAGAAGACTATCCTGAGTTTAAGGGGTATGTAGTGGCCAACATATGGAACAGCGACCCTTCATGGAGGGTCGAGCTATACGAAGATGGCAGGAACATGGGGCCCATGGAGCGGTTTGAGGCATACGACCCATCTGCCAGACAACTCTATTCAAATACAGACAAGCTCGACCACAAATGGATCTACCCATCTCTGTCGGACCATTTCTACAGGGCAAAGCCTTCAGGAACTGCCGGAAAAACTGAAATTGTTGCAACTGACCATTTCGGGAACCGCTATACTCAGGAGGTGAAAAGCGAATATGATGTAGTGGTTATTGGGGGTGGCAACAGTGGAACGGCAGCGGGTATTCAGGCGGCTCGTTCGGGAGTGAGGACCCTTATTACAGAGGAGTATGACTGGCTGGGGGGTATGATCACCGCTGCCGGGGTGAGCGCATTCGACGGAAATTTTAAACTTAAGGGTGGCTTCTGGGGAGAGTTCAGAGATTCACTGAGCAATTACTACGGTGGAGATGGGGCGCTTAAGACAGGCTGGGTGAGCAACATCCTCTTTGAACCTTCAGTTGGGAACAAGATTTTCAAAAAAATGGCACAGAGGGAGAGGAACCTGAATATTTGGTACAGAAGCGTTCCTGTAAGTTTTAAGAGAGAGGATGGCAAATGGGAGATAGTGATAAACAGCGATGGCCGCTTAAGGAGAGTTTTTGCCAGGGTTCTGATAGATGCCACAGAGTTGGGCGATGTTGCAAAAGAGTTGGGTGTAAGATATGATATCGGTATGGATTCTCGCCATATAACAGGTGAGGATATTGCCCCTGCAGAGGAGAATGATATAATTCAGGATCTTACATACGTAATGATACTTAAGGAGTATGACCGCGACATGACCATCGCCAAACCGGAGGGATACAACCCTGCGCTGTTCTATTGCAGTTGTATAAGTGACAAGTGCAAGCATCCAAAGGAGAAGCAGAGGCTCTGGAGCAAGGAGATGATGATAACCTACGGAAAGCTGCCGAACAAAAAATACATGATAAACTGGCCAATAGAGGGTAACGACTACTATGTTAATGTTTTGGAAATGGGCCCAAAACAGAGGGAAGAGGCTCTCCAGAAGGCAAAGAACCACTCGTTGTCTTTCTTATACTATATGCAGACAGAGTTGGGGTTCAAAAACCTCGGGCTGGCCGATGATGAGTACCCTACAGCGGACAAACTTCCGTTTATGCCATACCACAGAGAGTCGCGCCGTATTGACGGAGTTGTACGCTTTACAGTAAAGGATGTGTCGGACCCGTACGGACAAAAGCAGAAGCTTTACCGTACCTCGGTTGCAGTAGGAGACTACCCGGTGGACCATCACCACACAAGATATTCAGGATGGGCAGAGCTGCCCGACCTTCACTTTCACCCCGTGCCATCTTACGGCCTCCCACTTGGAGTAATGATTCCAAAAGAGGTTAAAGGACTTATAGTTGCGGAAAAAACAATATCTGTTACAAATCTGGTAAACGGCTCTACGAGGCTCCAGCCGGTAGTAATGCAGATAGGTTTTGCAGCCGGGTCGCTTGCAGCCATTGCAGTTAAGGAGGGTAAGGATGTGTCTGAAATCTCAATAAGGGAGGTACAGAAAAGTGTTCTCAGCTCGGGAGGTTATCTGTTGCCTTATCTTGACCTGCCATCTGCACACAATCACTTCAAGGCACTTCAGAGGATAGGGGTTACAGGTATCATCAAAGGAGTTGGAATGAACAAGGGGTGGGAAAACCAGACATGGTTCAGGGCCGACTCACTAATAAGCGACAAGGAACTTTCGCAGGGGCTCAGCGAGGTTTACCCGGAGAAGAGATTTGATGACGCTTCGGAACAGAAAACCTCTGTAAAATCTTTAAGCAAAATGCTTTCCGCAATTGAAGGCAGCATAACTCCTTCGGAAATGGAGAAGAGGATAAATGGCGAATGGGCCAAGCTTGAACTTGGTATATTTGACACAAACAGACCCCTCACAAGAGGAGAGTGTGCTGTAATAATCGACAGGTTCGCAGATCCTTTCAACAATGCCGAAGTTGATATTTTTGGCAACTATATCAAAATGAAGAAATAATTATCGTGAATATGACAAAGAAGACAATATACCTGCTGTTGCTGGTTCTCTCTGTAAGCAGCCTGTGGGGACAAACAAAAAGTACAATTTTTCGCGCAGATGACAAGAATATAAGCTATGTCGGTCGCATCCAGAAATCAGAAACTGGTGCTGTGTGCTTTGACTGGAGCGGAACATATTTGACTGCTAAATTTACCGGCAACTATTGCGCCATTCGGGTTTCAGACACCAGGAAGAACTACTACAATGTTTTTATTGACGACAAGCTTACAGGGGTAGTGACCACATTTGGAAAGGATTCACTGGTTGTACTTGCAAAATGGCTTAAGAGTGGCTCCCATACACTGCTTTTGCAGAAGAGGAGCGAGGGGGAGCAGGGAAAAACCACCATTCACAGCTTTGAGCTGTCGGCAAAAGGAAAACTTTTGCAGGCCAATGCCAGAAAAGAGAGGCACATAGAGTTTATAGGAAACTCAATCACATGTGGCTACGGTACCGAGGGGCTCTCCAAAACTGAACCATTCAAGGCTGAGACAGAGAACTGTAACTTAGCTTACAGCTGTATAGTTTCCAGATATTTCGATGCAGATTACACCCTCATAGCCCACTCCGGACGAGGAGCAGCGCGTAATTACGGTGATACTGCAAGAGTTTCCAAATATTCAATGAAGGACCTCATGATGAATACATTTGACGAAAACAGAGATCAGAAGTGGAACTTCAGCGACTATATACCCGACGTGGTTGTGATAAACCTTGGCTCCAACGACTTCTCCACAAAGCCTCATCCCCTCAAAGATGAGTTTCTGAAGGCATACGAACAGATAATTGGTCAGATTAGAGCAAAGTATGGCGACGTACCTGTTCTTTGTGTTGCCCCGCCAAAGGGCCCGGCATTTGAATACATACAGTCATTCTGCCAGACAACGGGCGATAAGAACCTCCGCTTCGCCGCCTATCTGCAGGGAGTCTACAACAACGACTCCGACCAGGGTTCATCAGGACACCCAAACTACGAGGGACAGAAGAAGATAGCCATGAACCTAATCCCCTACATTTCAACAATTACAGGCTGGCAACTTTCCGGAAAAGTTGTACAGTAAAAGGCACTTTTCTGGTAGCAACTCACGTGCATTTCACCCCATGAAGCGCAACAAAGCGCAGCAAAAATTTTTCAATTTTCTATAAATCAATCTGTTAAGTGGTTCAAAAGCGCAACTTTGCGCAGCAACCTCTTCCGGATGATTTCACTATGGGTTTATTTGATATCTTTATTCTGAGTTTTATTATTCAGGATATTAGATAATTCGAAAATAAATCCTCTTATGACAATATTCGTAAAAAATAGAGAAACTTAAGGCATTTACTCAATACGTAAAGCAAAGAGTACCGGGTTCACCAAAAGAGTTAGCAGATAATTTAAAAATTTCAGAGAGTACTTTATATGAACTTGTATTCCCCAATGACGATGCTGTCAAAAAGTCGGTTTATCTTGCTATTAATGAAATCGAAAAGAAATGGACAATGCCTATAAGAAACTGGGCGATAGTCCTGAATCAGTTTATTCTTATATTTGATAACAGAATTTTATTGTAATTATGAAACCTCAATTATCGTTTACACAAAATTTTGGACAGTGCTTTAAAATATAAATCTGCGCCATAATATTTTTATGGATCACTATTTTGTATTGTGGGTTTTCTTGTATACTTGCATAAGATTTTAGACATTTTTTGTTATTCCCAAATAATACTAATTACCGTATTGTTAAAAGTGGGATAAATACATTTTTCGAACAGTTTAACATCTCGTATATCATCATATGAACTAAACCACTCACAAGCATCTACTATTTCAGTATCTTCACATTTGATACCATGATTAAAAAAGTCACCAGCCACAGTCAATGGTGGAACTTTTCCGGTAAAATCTTTCTTGATATATTTATAGGGAAAATTATCAGAACACCAATGATATTTTATTTTATTGCTTTGTGAATAGACAACCATTATTGGATAATTACCAATATCGACAAATTTAAAAAGTGTTGCTGACAAACTTGTGGCAAATTCTTTGGATAGAGATTCTATAACGGAAAAATCAAATTTTCTTTTTTGAATAAATTGGGTAAACCGACCAGAGGGCATTAATAAGTTTGATGCAAAACAATCAGCTTCATATTCAATAATATTTTTAGGTAATAATCTATGATATGATTTATGCAGAGATTTTCCCTTTTTCAGTGCATTACGATGTTCATCAATAAAATAATGTCCTAATTCATGAGCGAATGAAAAACGAAGGCGAGTATTATCTGGATATAGAATCACTTGCTTATTCAAATAAATATGGAAGAGACCCGCATCGTGTTCCAATACTCCATCAAAACAATCCCCATATTCGCCGTAATTATATGATATATTTGAATATTTTGCAATTAGCTCGGGTGAGACGATTCCACTAGGGCAATATTCATTAGAAATAAATTCTGCTAAATCGATCAATTCTTTTTTTCTAACATTATTGATTTCCATCGAGTTCTTTTCTTGCTTCTTCCTTATCTTTTTTCATTTTCTCCAATATATCACTAGGAATTTCTTTACCGTCCCTAGCTGCTAACGCCCAATTATTTTCTCCTTCGGAATTGTCTATCGGAATAATGGTTGGTGTAAATACTCGTTTCTTTCCTTCAAAAACAAAATCAGGGGATTCTAGTTCTTCCGGAATAGATATATTTCCCATATTTTCTTCAAATACAGTCATCTGCTCATCTGTTTCTGGAAATAAATATCCATAAGATTTTAATGCGTTATCTAAATATAACTCAAAATCTACTTCTTGTATATTGATTTTCTTTTTCATCGCTATAAGATATTTTTATTTCAATAATTGGGAATGTTGTTTAATGTGGCTTTTGACTTTCTCTAGTGCTCTCTGTTTAATTTTTCTCAAATTGATACTAGAAGTTTCATATCTATCACATAAAACTTTTATAACCTCATCAGGCAAATGTTTATTTCCTTCTTGATACATCATATAAGTTAATAAAACATCTCTTTCCTTGTCTGATAAATTTTGCAAAGCCTCATCTAATGCCTTTTTCTGAGGGGTTTCAATTTCTATACTTTCTTCGGTATCTTTATCTGAAATAGCTAAATCTTTATTGAGAGGAATAAATTGTTTTTCTCCAATTCTTTTTTCATTTAATATATTTAACAAATCAAGCATCTCACGTTTAGCTATGCGTGAAAGCCAAGTAGTTATTTTACTTTTGGATGAATCATAGGTATTAGAAGACTTATAAACAGCCATCATAGTGTTGACAAAAACATCCTTTGCTAAGTCTTCACCATTAGGCTCAATATTCTTACATACGTTGTAACATAGACTGAAAAGAAACCTATAATATCTGTCATAAAATACTTTGAAGGCTTCTTTGGCCTCTACTTCGTTTTGTTCTCGGAACGATATCACAACCAACAAATCTTCATCCGAGTATGAAACTGCTGCTTGTTTTTCGTTTTGTAAAACATCCATATGTTGACATTCTAGTTAATATACCAATAAGCGTGACGAATCACATTAAAATGCTAATATACAAAAAACTAGTTATAATGTCACGCTTGGTAGTATATAAGGTAATTTAATTTTCAAAACATGAATATACATGATGGGGCGCCAAACGCACAGAATGAAAAAGTACCCTTGACATTTGTTATCGAGGGAAAAGAGTACGAAACCTGTGAACAATATAAGACAGGTGCAGAGTTGAAGCAATTAGCGGGTATTCCTTTGGAAACCGAATTGTTTCTGTCTATTAGTAAGCCATACAATGACGAACTGATAGAAAACGATACGCGGGTCAATCTCGCGAGACCCGAAACAGAATATTTCTTTGTGAAGAAGAAATTGCATTTTACCATTAATGGTGTTCAATACACTTGGTACAAGCAATTTATTCGCGGTATTCAGATTCGGGAATTAGGCAACATTTCTAGAGAAGAGGAACTTTATCTTGACTTGCCAGATGGTTGGAAAGACGATTTTGTTGAAGATGATGAAGTTGTGGATTTAGCTCGCCCAGGAGTGGAGCATTTTGTCAGTCGTCCTAAAATTAACGGTGTTGAAATCATTGTAAATCAGTCGCCAAAGAAGTACGATAAACCCAAAATCAGTTTTGAGGAAGTTGTCAGGTTGGCAAAGGGAAGCTATGACCCAAATGGTGGTTATACTGTGAAATATTCTGATGGACCAAAAGAAAACCCTAATGGTTTGATGTCCAAAGGAACGGAAGTTTTTGTTAAACATAATATGAATTTCAATGTCAGAAGCACTCATCAATCATAGCCCGGACCTAATAAAACTTCAAAGCGAAGATTACAGGATTGAAATATGTAGTGGATATTTAACAGTCCACTACATACCTTATCTCAATAAAAACAAGGAAATTAAATCAGGCACTCTTGTTATGGCATTGACTAACTCAGGAAATATTACAATCAAGCCCAAAGACCATACGGCATATTTCATTGGAGAACAGCCTTGTAATATTGATGGCAGTTTTGTATCTTCATTAGTAAACTCCCCAAACAAACAAAATCTTTATGCAAATGTTGTTTCTGATTTTTATCTTTCGTGCCACCCAGATAATCAGGCTTATACAGACTATTATGATAAAGTTACAACATACTATAACATTATCTCTTCACCTGCAATAAATTTAGATCCAGAAGCGAGTCGTAAATTAAAAAAAACATTAATTGTTAGAAATGAAGATAGCCCTTTGGTTTATACCGATACAAATGCAAGCCATTCCAATACCGCCTGCTTTAATGAAAAGTTTTATCCACTAAAAATTGCTATCATTGGAGCAGGAGGTACTGGCTCTTACATACTTGATTTTGTTTCTAAGACACCTGTTGCCGAAATACATTTATTTGATGCTGATTTATTTAATACACACAATGCATTTCGCGCACCTGGTGCTGCTTCTGTTGAAGAATTAGAACAACAATTTTTTAAGGTTGAGTATCTGTATAGAAAATACAGTCAAATTCACAAAGGAATTATTCCTCATAAAGAATATATTATGCAAGATAATATAGCTTCTTTAAGAAACATGAGTTATGTTTTTTTGTGCATAGACAAAGTGAATGTTCGTAATACAATAGCAGGATATCTGATTGAGAACGAAATTCCATTCATTAATTCAGGTTTAGGGATAGGTTTATCTGACTGTAAATTAGATGGAATTGTGGAAATTACGACTGCTTATAAAGATCACTATTCGCATATTAAAGAAGTGTTTTGCGGCAATGATGTTAAGGATGATGATATGTATGCAAGCAACATTCAAATAGCCGAATTAAATGCGATGGCAGCAATATATTCTATAATTAAGTGGAAAAAAATGTTGGGGTTTTACTTCGATGTAAAGCAAGAAGTTCGCTCTGTTTATTCCATAAACGATAATGATATGTATAATGGGAAAAACTGATAATTACGAATTCCAGTTTGTCGGCTATATGCCTGACGAATTTAAGCAAGGTATATTGTATGTTTCGATGCGGGGTAAAATTGTAATTCACTTGTGTGCTTGTGGTTGTGGCGAAAAAGTTGTTACACCAATATCTCCCGATGATTGGAGTCTAACATTTGACGGGGAAACTATTTCACTCAATCCATCCATTGGAAATTGGGATTTTCCTTGCAAATCACACTATTTTATTCGTAATAACCGAAGTGTATTTGTTCAAGATTGGAAAGAAGAACCAATCTCGGGAAAAAAGAAAAAAACGAATAAAAAGAAAAAGTTTTTTTGATTTTGGGAAAAATAAGCAGGAACCAATCCACTTGTATTGTTTGGATTGAAAGCCAATTTTGAAAGTAATGGCTAAAAAAGTTACAAGTAAAGCCGCTGCTTCTGCCGCTTCAAAAGTTTTAAGAGATGGGCGAACAAGTGCTACAAGCAAAACTGCTGCCGGAAGCGCACTTTCTCAAAGAGAAAAAGTGGAAAGCGAAAAATTAACAGCAATGTAAAAGAGCGTAGTTTTTGATGATTTTTTCTTGGATTTATTTGATATCTTTATCTTGAAATTTAATATTCAGGAAATTATGAGAAAAACTGTCTTTATTCTCACTCTTCTTCTTATAGTGTATTCATGCAAGAATGAGAACTCAGTTAGTGGATATTCTATCGAGAGTATAATTTCGACTGCAAAGGAGATAACAAATGAAGGGATAAATGCTGAGATTAAACATATCCAACTTGAGACAACAGAAAAATCGCTGATCGCTGATATTATGGATCTTGTAATTACAAACGATTACATATTTGTTTTATCATCAACACCAAAGGTCCTTCAGTTTACAAGAGATGGGAAATTCGTCAGGCAGATATCGATGCAAGGCAACGGGCCCGGAGAACATCTGAAGGTTAGTAGCATTTTCGTCAATGAAAGGAGGCGAAGCATCTATCTATCAGAGTTATTCGGAAAAATTCTGGAATTTGATTTTAATGGCACATATAAGGGGATGCGCAAGGCCGGAGACTCGATAAGCGAATTTATTTGTGATGGCGATGATAATTTGCTTGAAAGTATTCAGGTCATTTCCGGTAACGAGCCGATCAAGATATATGTTACAAATAAAGAAGGAGATACTTTGTCTAGGTTTGAAAACCATTTAAAATATGAATGTGACCAAAGTTCGACAGCCGCATCATACGCCGATTACAAATCGATGTTCCAGCTCGGTGACCAAATTGTCTATCATCAACTTTCTACCGATACAGTTTTTACATATGACCATAGGACAGGCAAGCTGGAGCCCAGATACTGGTTTCATAATCCTAATGGCCCGGATGCCTATGATTTTACCCATTTTATGGAAAGGGCTAAGGAGCTTACCCTTATTTATGATATTGCCGAAGACAATAATTTTATCTATGCCACCATAATAACAACAGGATGGAAGAAAAATCTTTACTTGATAGATAAAACTAATGGCAAATATTATTTGCTCAAATTGAAAATTGATGATAACCCAGAAAAACGGTTCTTTCCAAAATGGCAGCATGACCAGTATTTGATAGATTTTGTAAACAAGCAGGATACAAATCCGGAACTGGTGATAGTTAAAATTATCGGAGTTCCTCAATAGACTAAGTATTGATTATGCGTATATTAGCAAGTATAATAATGTTTTATAGAAAGCTGATCATCCCATCGGCAGTGTTTTCCATACTAGTAGGAATGGCCGGGACAACGGTTACCGGCTCCTTCTCTTTAAAATATACCGAACTTGCCTATCTGTTTATCTGTCCGATGGTCCATTACTTTGTATATGAGCTCATCTACGCCAAAGAGTACTATTTCTACTACAACCTGGGATTGAGCAGGGGATCTCTATGGGCGTCAACCTTTATAATCAGTTGTATTATCGGTTTAATATTGATCCTGTTATGAGCAAACTGCATGCAGACAGCATAATGAAAAGCTATGGTACAAAACAGGTATTGACTGATATTTTTATCTCTTGTAATACAGGTGAAATAGTAGGGTTACTTGGAAGAAATGGTTCGGGAAAATCAACATTGTTAAAAATTATATTTGGCTCACTTAACGCCGATACAAAATTCGTAAAGGTCGGCAGTAAAATAGTAGATGGGCTATGTAATAATCGCAACCTGATCCACTATTTACCGCAAGATGGATTCCTGCCAAATCATATTAAGATAAAAACCATTATCAACTTGTTCTGCAACAAGGACAATGCTGCAATAATTGCAGAGAACCCTCTTATCAAGCCACTAATCAACAAAAAGAGCAAACAGTTGTCGGGCGGAGAAAAGAGACTCCTGGAGATATTCCTCATTATTTATTCGAGGGCGAAATATGTATTAATTGACGAGCCTTTCAATGGTATTGCCCCGGTCTGTAAAGATGAGATAAAGAGACTTATAAAGGAACAATCAAAGGACAAAGGGTTTATTATTACCGACCACGATTACAGAAATATTCTGGATGTAGCTTCAAGGATACTGGTACTAAATGAAGGAGCAATACATGAAATCCACAACAAAGAGGAACTTATTTATTGGGGATATATACCTCCGATTTTATAAAAATATCGTGGTATTTTTCTTCTATTTCCAAAACTTCAATATCGGAAAAAAGAGTAAATTCTTTTACTCTTGCGCGATTTGATAATTCCCCATTATTTTGTTCTAAGAATTTAATTAACAGTGCTACAGTATTATCAGGCATTTCAAAATCATCATCCAAATATCGCTTAAATTCATCGTATTTAATTAAATATTTGATTTCATCAGGGATAATATTTTTGATAGTATCATTTACGCAATCGTATAAGAATTCTGCTTGTTTGGTGGCATCAAAGTAACGATAGAAATCAATAGTTTCGTTTTGGACATCTACATTGTGATTTTTTGTTTCTTTCCATACTATAAAATCGAGAAGAGGCTGAGAATAAGACTCCAATACTTTTCGATAATCCTCAATATGATTCAATATGGAAGCAGAAACAGGGAAAATAATACCTTGCTGAGAAAATTGTTTTTTTGCTAAGATGTGGTGAATTAAATAACGGTGAATGCGTCCATTTCCATCTTCAAAGGGATGAATAAATACAAAGCCAAAAGCTATAGATGCTGCTGAAATTACTGGGTAGAATACGCTATTCATTAGCAAGTTATAAGTCTTTATCAATCCATTTGTCAACTGCTCCACATCTTGCCACCGAGCAGAAATATGGTCTGGAATAGGTTCTCCAGTAATGCGGTCATGTTCGCCAACGAATCCTCCAGTCTGACGAAATCCCATTTCTACAAATCTATCGTTTTCTATCACAACTTGCTGCAAGCGCAGCAATTCGTCTATGCTCAAGTCTATAGCTCCCGCTTGTCCAATGGCTTTTGCCCATCTGGCTGTTCTTTTACTTTTTGGGCTTTCACCCTCTATAGAGAAAGAAGCTTTTGAATCTTTAAGCATTAAAAATGCAGATGTACGAAGTAAAATATCCTTGTGAACTCCTTTTAGGAAAAGATCGTTTTGTGCTAAAATGTCGGACGCAATGTATTGCTCCAATTTAGGTGTTTTTCTGATTAATGGACAAAAGTCAAGCGTACCGGGCAAATTATTGATTATGCGGTAGCGTTTCAATTTCTCACCACCATCAATTGCGAACTGCAATTCCGAATCCAAAAGTGGAACATAGTTCCCCGTTTCTAAATCGGGAAGTGAGAGTCTTGTGTCAGATAACCATTCATACAAAAACCATATTTTACGACAATACAGTCCTAGTGGTTCGATTTGCACAAGAGTTTCGATTTCAACAGGAGACAGTATAGCAGAAAGTTTCTTGAAAAACAACAGATTAATTCCTTCATATTTTAAGGCAAAAACCAGCTGGTCGTACAGTGTTTCCTTAGGTCTATGTCTGGGTGTATAAACCTGCCAATCCAACAGCTCATACTTCTTATGTTTTTTACTTATAATCGAAAGCCTGGATGGTATTGGAATATCAAGTTGCAGCGTATCAATTAATGCACCATAACCTACTAGAAAAGCTGTTTCAGGAGCTTGCCTTCCCCGAAATGTGCTTATTTCCCGTGAAAATAGCTTATTGTATTCCATGTCCTGTGAATTTTAGATAAAGCAAATATATGAAAAATAATTTTAAATATTGAAAAATGGTTATATATAAGCCTATGTTGTGAAAAATGATTATAATATCAACATATACCCATAAAATGTCGATTGGTTTCTAATTCAGTCTGAATCTCGGAAAATTTAAAATAACTCCAAAGAATTCAGTAAATAATGCATCTTTGGAGGATTTTCTAAGTAAGAGATATTCACGTCAAATTTATTTGATATATTTATCTTGAAATTTAATATTCAGGAAATTATGAGAAAAACCTGTTTTATGAGAAGTGTGTTTTTTGCAATCGTTTTACTATCCCTTTTTTGTTGTCAGAAAAAGAATGAATTATTAGTTATTGATTTAAACAGAAACGATAAGGTTTCGATATTTGATTTGGTCGATTCAATCTCTGTTATTAAACTTGAAACCCGTCCTGAATGCTTTATAAAATTCATGAGTCAAATTATTTTTCATAAAAATAGATTTTACATTTTTGACGAGTTATTAAATACTGTTTTTTGTTTTGATCGACAGGGAAAATATTTATTCAAAATCAACAAAAAAGGGAGAGGTCCTGATGAATACACTTTTAGCCAGTATATAAACATAGATAAAATAAATGATCAAATAATGATTCTGGTCCCTTGGGGATATATTCTTTATTTCGATCTGGATGGTAATTTCGTATCCAAAGTAAAATTACCTGACGAGATAATAGCTTATAATGAAGTTTATTCGATAAACGAAGATGTTTTACTGTTCTTGTCAATAAACGAGTATAGAGCAGCTTATTATTCGCGTTCAGGAAATAAGATACTGAAGAGATTCCTTAAAGTTACACCTGAGCAAAGAACCCTTTTTCTTCCTATACGTAAAACATACAACTACGATGGCTCAATATTCTTTAACGATGATCTTAATAATACTGTTATCAATTTATCTGACACTACCAATCTGGTTAAGTATTTCTGGGACTTTGGGGAAAATAACATTACAGAAGAACAAATGAAGGGATTTAAATCCTATCAGAAAGAACAGTACGGACAGGGAAGAGGATTTAATTTGGATGAGGTGTTGACAAGTAAAAAATATATGAAACATTATCCAAGTTCGAGTATTGAGTCAAAAACGTATAGGGGCATCTCGACAAGATATAACGGATCCAGCAAATTTATTTTCTATAATAAAGAAAACGAGGAGTGTAAGGTCTTTAATGAGACCATCGAGGGAGTGTTACCATATATGTATTTAATATATGACAATTCGATAGTAAATTCTTATTCAGATAATAAAGCGGCTGCTTTGAATAAAATATTGACAGATAATCAAAAAAAGATTGTCGAATCGCACAACTCCGATTCAGACAATCCGTTGTTGGTGATATATCATTTAAAATAAAGTATCAATATGTTCCGAAATGAAAATGCTCGTGGCACAATAAGTGGTAATTGCCTTATTAATTGATGGTTACGATATAAGACAAAATGAGACATTTGTGTATTTTGCTGGCTATGTATAAGTTACCACTTATCGTGCCACGCTAGATCTTTTTCAGCCGCTCCATCCCCTCCTTTACAACCGAAAGTGGTGCCCCGATATTCATCCGGCGGAAGCCAATTCCCTCTGTACCAAACTGTGCACCATCGTTAAACCCCAGCTTTGCAACCTTTATCAGCCTTTCGGTAACCTCATCGTGAGTGTATCCAGTGTCTCTGAAGTCGAGCCAGAGCAAAAAGGAACTCTGTGGTTTGACCATTTTTACTGTCGGTAGTTCTTTATTTAGGAAATCATATACATAATTGACGTTTCCCTCAAGATACTTTATAAGATGATTCAGCCAATCCTCGCCACCCTTGTAAGCTGCCTCCATGGTGATATGTCCGAAAATGTTACCAAGATCGAGATGAAGTGAGGTAAGCTCCTTGTTGAATGCCCCCAATAGTTCCCGGGATGAGGATACTATTACCGAGTTAAGCATACCGGCTATGTTGAATGTCTTGCTTGGAGCCATTCCAGTAATGGTTATCTGAGCAATCTCCTCAGAGACCGATGCCAAAACAGTATGCTTGTTCCCGAATAGGACAAGGTCAGAATGAATCTCGTCGGAAAAGATCTTCACTCCATATTTGCAGCACAAATCTCCCATCTGTTTAAGTTCATCCCGGCTCCATGCTCTACCAAGCGGATTGTGGGAGTTGCAGAGGATGAATAACTTGACACCACTCTTTAACTTTGCTTCAAAATCATCCCAGTCCACATGGTACTGGCCATTCTTAAGGTTAAGTGGGGAACACAACAGCTCACGTCTCTGCTCCTTAACAATGGAATGGAACGGAGGATACGCTGGTGTCTGTATTAAAACCTTGTCTCCTTTTTCTGTAAAGGCACGTATAGCTATAGGAAGAGCGGCAACTATTCCGGGGCTGGATGTTATCCACTCAATCTTTACATCCCAGTTGTGCCTTTTAGCAACCCAGCGTATAAAAGCCTCTTTGGAGCTCTCGGACCGGAATGTATAGCCAAACACACCATGTTCGCAGAGCCTTGTGGCTGCTTCAATTACCACGGGAGGTGACTGAAAATCCATATCGGCAACCCACATAGGAAGGAGCTCTTCGGTGCCAAACACCTCCTTGCGTAAATCATACTTTACACAGGAGGTGCCTTGCCTGTCAATAATCTTGTCGAAATTGTACATTTATGGTGCAGTTTTCTCTTAACGTACCCTTACAGCTGTACCTGCTGCAGTTACCATAAGCATAGAAGATCCTATTGTTTCGTAGTCCAGATCAATTCCTATAACGGCATTGGCTCCCATAGCCAAGGCCTGATTGGTCATCTCCTTTAGAGCCTCCTCTTTTGCTTCCTTAAGAACTCTCTCGTACGAACCTGAACGGCCACCTACGATATCTGTAATTCCGGCAAAGAAGTCTTTTACTATATTGGCTCCAATGATTGTTTCTCCTGAGACTAAACCTAAATATTGGTCAATATCTCTTCCCTGAAGGGTTGATGTTGTTGTAAGTAACATGGTAATTTGCTAATGTGTTAATTTGCTAATATGCTAATGTGCTAATATGCTAATGTGTGTAGAGGGAGATGAGGTTTATGATGACTTCGGTGGCCTTCTCCATACTCTCTACCGGAACATATTCAAACTTGCCGTGGAAGTTGTGCCCGCCGGCAAAGATGTTCGGGCATGGAAGACCCATGAAAGAGAGTCTCGCTCCGTCGGTACCACCCCTGATTGGTTTGATAAGAGGAACAACAGACGACATCTCCATTGCCTTGATGGCCTTCTCTACAATATGGTAGTGAGGCTCCACCTCTTTTCGCATATTGTAGTACTGGTCCTTTAATTCAAGGCGGAACGTGCCCTCTCCGTATTTCATATTCATAAAGGTTATGCACTCCTCAATAAGGGTCTTTTTATCTTCGAACTTAGACATGTTATGATCTCTTATAATATATTGAATCATAGCCTGTTCAACTGTACCATCAAATCTTATTATGTGGAAGAACCCTTCGTAATCCTGAGTGAATTCAGGACGTTGCTCAACCGGAAGCAGGGAGTTGAACTCACTTGCCAGAATAATGGCATTCACCATTTTATTCTTTGAATATCCCGGATGTATGTTGCGACCCTGTATGTAAATCTTTGCAGATGCAGCGTTGAAGTTCTCATATTCGAGCTCTCCTATCTGTCCGCCATCAAGAGTATAAGCGTAGTCGGCACCAAACTTCTTTACATCAAACTTGTCTACTCCGCGACCAATCTCTTCGTCCGGAGTGAAGCCTATCTTAATCTCCCCGTGCAGGAATTCCGGGTGTGTCATTACATACTCTACAGCCGTCATTATCTCGGCGATTCCCGCCTTGTCGTCTGCACCAAGAAGCGTGTTCCCGTCGGTTGTAATAATGGTCTGACCCTTATAGTCAGGAAGTTCAGGAAAATCAGAAACCTTAAGAACAAGGTTCTTCTCCTTGTTTATAACTATGTCGCCACCGTCGTAATTCTTTACAATCTGAGGCTTGATATCTGCTCCTGATGCATCAGGGGCACTGTCCACATGGGCAATGAACCCTATCTTAGGCACCTTTTTCCCGGCAGGCAGATTAGATGGCAAAGTTGCCATTACATATCCGAATTCATCCAGAGAGGCATCGCTGACTCCCATAGCCTGTAACTCTTTTACAAGTAACCGCGAGAGAACAAGCTGTTTCTGGGTGCTGGGCTGACTCTCCGAATCCGGGTCAGATGCTGTGTCAATTGAGATATATCTTAAAAATTTATCTAATACAGTTTCCATTTTTTCTTCTGGTTTTAAATCTGTTTCTAATTCTCAGCCTTGGCCCTTAAGCTATCCCAGATGAGATAACCGATAATTACAATATACATGCCTAAAGCAAGCAGAACTGCAGGAGAGGACTCCATCCATTCAGGACTTGTAAGGTTGATTCCTCCGAATCTGATCATTGCACTAACAACTCCCATCAATGCACCACCTGCAATAAATCCGGAAGCCAGAAGTGTTCCTCTCTCCTTGCGGGCTGTATTAAGAGACTCATCCTTGCTGCGGGTAGAGACGAACCATGCAATTGCACCACCAACCAGTAACGGAAGGTTAAGCTCAAGAGGAATGAACATACCAAGAGAGAATGCCAATGCAGGAACTCCGAAAAGTGTAAGGAATATCGATATTATGGCACCGATTCCGTAAAGCAGCCAAGGAGCACCGCCACCCGACATAAGAGGTTCAATTACAGCGGCCATTGCATTTGCCTGAGGAGCTACAAGAGCATTTTCTCCTACGAATCCGTATGTCTTGTTCAGAATAATCATAACACCACCAACTGTTGCCGCAGCTACAAGGGTTCCCAGGAACTTCCATGACTGTTGTTTTGCAGGGGTAGAACCGAGCCAGTAACCAATCTTGAGGTCAGTTATAAATGCGCCCGAAACAGAGAGTGCGGTGCAGACCACGCTACCAATTATAAGTGCCGCTGTCATACCTGCTGTTCCCTTAAGACCGCTGGCCACCATAACAACCGATGCAAGTATAAGTGTCATAAGTGTCATTCCGCTTACAGGGTTTGTCCCTACAATAGCGATTGCATTTGCTGCCACTGTTGTAAACAGAAATGCTATTACGCCCACAACAACCAATGCTATAATCGCATGATAGAGGTTTGTCACCACTCCAAAGTAGAAGAATACAAATGTCACGGCCATTGTAACCAGTATGCCTATTGCAATTATCTTCATAGGAATGTCCCTTTGGGTCCTTAGTGTAGATTTGTTTGTATCGGCATTGCCTTTAAGCTCCTTTGCTGCAAGACCGAATGCAGACTTTATGATTCCTGCGGAGCGAATGATACCAATCACACCTGCAGTGGCAATACCACCGATACCTATATGTCTGGCATATGTCCTGAATATGGTTTCAGGCGACATGCTGCCGATTGTATCCATAAGACCGGTATTCATAAGGTCAATAACCTGTGCTCCAAATATAAGGTTCATCAGAGGTATGATTACAAACCATACCAGCATAGATCCGCAGCAGATTATAAATGCATATTTCAACCCGATAATATAGCCAAGTCCAAGAACAGCAGCTCCCACATTTATCTTTACAACCATTTTGGCTTTATCTGCAATCATCTCTCCATAAGGTAGAACCCTGGTTGTGAAAACCTCCGACCACCATCCGAATGTAGAAACTATAAAATCATATATACCTCCTATAAGACCGCTTACAAGCAGAAGCTTTGCTCCTGTGCCACCGGTCTCGCCGCTTACCAGAACCTGAGTTGTTGCAGTAGCCTCAGGAAAAGGATACTTTCCGTGCATATCGGAAACAAAATATTTTCTGAATGGAATAAGAAACAGAATACCTAAAACACCCCCGAGCAGAGAGCTCATGAACACCTTCGCAAAGTCTACAGTAAGCTCAGGATACTTAGCTTGAAGGATATAAAGTGCCGGTAAAGTGAAGATTGCACCTGCCACTATTGCGCCGGAACAAGCTCCAATCGACTGGATGATTACATTCTCGCCAAGAGCGTTTTTCCTTTTAAGTGCGCCTGACACTCCAACTGCGATTATCGCTATCGGAATAGCTGCTTCAAACACCTGCCCAACCTTCAATCCCAGATAAGCTGCCGCTGCAGAAAAAATAATTGTCATAAGTATCCCCATTGATACCGACCAGACACTAACCTCGGGATAATTTTTTGAGGGTGACATAATGGGCTTATACTCTTCGCCTTGCTTCAGTTCGCGATACGCATTTTCAGGTAAACCTTTTGGTTTGCTGTTCTCTGTTTCCATGTTTTTTTTTGTTTAATATCCAAAGGTATGAATTTTCTAAATAATTATTTTACCTTTGCCGCTACAATGAATCAAACAAACTGCAATATCAACTTCAACCGTAAACACAGACACGTCCGACGATGTGCCTGAGAAGGCAGTTTTTTTCTGATCTTTCTTAGATCAATCCCACGCAGGTAGTGTACCCTGCAAAAATCAATCACATACTAACAATTTTACTGTTTATTAAAAATGGATGTAACCATTTGTGTGGCTAATATTAGTCATGTAAAGTATGCAGATCGTATCTGCGAGCTTGTATTTATTTCGGCACAGGAGAGAGGCACCGGAATTGCGAAAAGGTCTCCTGAATACATTGCTGAGAAGATGATTGCCGGTAAGGCGGTCATTGCTCTGGATGGCGATGAGGTAGCCGGCTTTTCATATATAGAGACCTGGAGCCACAGCAAATTTGTGGCAAACTCAGGTTTGATAATTGCTCACGATTACAGGCATTCAGGACTGGCGAGGAGGGTTAAGGCTAAGATTTTCGAGCTCTCCAGAAAGATGTATCCCGATGCTAAGATCTTCAGCATCACAACAGGTCTGGCTGTAATGAAGCTTAATACAGAACTGGGTTTCAAGCCCGTAACCTTCTCCGAACTTACAGATGACAAGGATTTCTGGAAGGGATGCGAAGGGTGTAAAAACTTTGATATTCTCCAAAGGAACAACCATAAAATGTGTCTCTGTACAGGATTGCTGTACGATCCGGCAGAGGTGGCAAAGGAGAAGGCAGTACAAAGCAAACCCAATCCTATATTGGCTACAGTTGGCAAAATCAATTCAATAATATCATTTAAAAAATAGTGTATAAGAGATGAAAAAGAAAGTAGTATTGGCATTCAGCGGTGGTTTGGACACATCATTCTGTGTTCCGTATTTGAAAATTGAAAAGAATCTCGAAGTACATACTGTTGTTGTGAACACAGGCGGCTTCACAGCAGAAGAGGAGAAGAAAATAGAGGAGAGGGCACTTACTCTTGGTGCTGCTTCACACACTTGTATAAATGCAGTAGAGGAGTATTATAAGAAGGGTATCAAGTATCTTCTTTTCGGAAACATACTCAAGAACTCTACATATCCACTTTCAGTAAGTTCAGAAAGGATCTTTCAGGCACTTGAGGTTCTCAAGGTTGTAAAGGATCTTAATGCAGAATTCGTTGCGCATGGCAGCACAGGTGCCGGGAACGACCAGGTACGGTTTGACCTTGTTTTCGAAGTTATGGCCCCGGAAGTTGGCGTTATTGCCCCAATCAGGGAACTTGCCCTGTCGAGGAAAGATGAGATAGATTATCTGAACAAACACGGCTTTGACTTCTCGTGGGAAAAGGCTAAATATTCTATAAATCAGGGTATATGGGGAACCAGCATAGGAGGAGTGGAGACATTAAGCTCCTCGGGGGTTCTGCCGGAAGAGGCCTATCCTTCTAAAGTTACAAAAACAAATCCCGAAAGAGTTAAAATAGGCTTTGAAAAGGGTGAGCCATGTTCACTTAATGGCGAAACAATGGATCCTGTGTCACTTATTCACAAGCTGAATGCAGTTGCATCGGCCTTTGGAGCTGGCAGAGATATCCATGTGGGAGATACCATTATAGGAATAAAGGGGAGAGTGGGCTTTGAGGCATCAGCTCCGCTTATTTTGGTAAAGGCACATCATCTTCTTGAGAAGCACACTCTTACAAAGGGGCAACTCTATTGGAAAGAGCAGCTTGCCGGATGGTACGGACAACTTATGCATGAGGCTCAGTATCTCGATCCGCTTATGAGAAATATCGAGGTGTTTTTAGATGACACACAGGCATCGGTTTGCGGTGTGGTTGAGGTGGAACTTCGTCCATATCATTTTGCTGTTTTAGGTTGCGAAAGCCCTTACGATCTTATGAACTCAAAGTTCGGAGATTATGGTGAGGCTAACAAATCCTTCACCGGACAAGATGTGATCGGCTTTACCAAGGTTTTGGCTAATCCGTTGAAAATTTACTATTCGGTACACAAAAATGATTAAGGTTGCGGTGGCCGGAGGGACGGGCTATACTGCCGGGGAACTCCTTAGAATACTCATAAATCATCCTCATTGCGAGGTTGTGTCGGTCTACAGCACAAGTTCTGTGGGAGCTCTGGTATCCTCTGCGCACAGAGATCTGTTGGGAGATACCGATCTCAGATTTTCCGGCAACACAGAGTTCGAAAGAGTCAAGAATAGTCTGGATGTGCTTTTTCTGTGCCTCGGACACGGCCTTTCAAAAAAGTTTCTGGACGATTTCACGTTGCCGGCCAAATGTAAGGTCATAGACCTTGGAAACGATTTTCGTCTTGAGAGCAGATATAACGACTCGGAATTTGTATATGGTCTTTGTGAGTTCAATAAAAAAGAGATAAAACCGGCAAATCATATAGCTAACCCGGGGTGCTTTGCAACAGCAATTCTGTTGGGGCTTTCACCACTGGCTTTGAAAGGAGCCCTTGCAGATGATATTCACATTCATGCTCTTACAGGTTCCACCGGAGCAGGAAAGTCGCCATCTGAGAGTACCCATTTCAGTTACAGGAGTTCCAACGTATCGGTATACAAACCCTTTACACATCAGCACCTGGGGGAGATCGAAAAGACTCTTGCATATATGATGGGCTCCAAGGCCCCCGTAATTAATTTTGTTCCAATGAGGGGTGACTTTGCCAGGGGGATATTTGCCAGCATATATACAAAATGTTCCGACGACACTTCACTTGAGGAGATGCGGGAACATTACAGACAAACATACAGCAGCTCACCTTTTGTATTTCTGTCCGACGAGAGCATATCCCTTAAAGAGGTTGTTAATACAAACAAGGCGCTGTTGCATATCGAAAAGCACAACGGCTACTGGCACATAACTACAATTATTGACAATTTACTTAAAGGAGCCTCCGGCCAGGCGGTCCAGAACATGAATATCATGTATGGCTTTGATGAGAATTGCGGACTTAAGCTTAAGGGGAACGCTTTCTAAAATTTACATGCTAATAAACAAAGTGATATAATGAAGAATTTTGAAGTATATAAACTATGGCCCATTGAGCCTGTAAAAGCCAAAGGGTGCAAAGTGTGGGACAAGGATGGTACAGAGTATCTCGACCTCTACGGTGGCCATGCAGTTATCTCAATAGGACATGGACATCCGGTTTATAATGATATGATTAAGGAGCAGCTTGAGAAGATATGTTTCTATTCAAACTCGGTTCAGAATTCTCTGCAGGAGGAGTTGGCAGAGAGACTCGGAAGGGTGAGCGGTTATCCCGAATACTCCCTCTTCTTGTGTAATTCCGGGGCAGAGGCAAACGAAAACGCACTAAAGCTTGCATCGTTCAGTAGCGGGAAGAAGAGGGTCATAGCCTTCGAAGGAGCATTTCACGGGAGAACCTCCGGAGCGGTTGCTGTAACAGATAACAAGAACATTGTAAGCCCGTTCAACTCCGGTCACGAGGTTACGTTTGTCCCACTGAATGACCTTGATGCTGTTGAAAAGGAGCTTGCAAAAAATGATTGTGCAGCAGTTATAATAGAAGGAATTCAGGGAGTAGCGGGTATCTATATGCCAACAGACAAGTTTCTGCAAGGGTTAAGGGAGCTGACACTTAAGTATGGTGCCGCTCTTATACTGGACGAAGTTCAATCAGGATATGGCCGGTCGGGAAAATTCTTTGCGCATCAGCACTCAGGAATAAAACCAGATATTATTACCACTGCAAAAGGAATGGGGAACGGCTTCCCGATAGGGGGGGTACTTATATCTCCATCTTTCAAACCAAAACAGGGAATGCTCGGTACTACCTTTGGCGGAAACCACCTTGCATGCACAGCTGCAATAGCTGTACTTAAGGTAATTGAAGAGGATTCGCTCATCAACAAGGCAGCAGAACTTGGAGATTATCTTATCTCTGAACTTAAAAAGATTAAATCCGGCACAGGTTCCAAAGCAATTGCAGATATCAGGGGAGTGGGCCTTATGATTGGAATAGAGATGGATAACGATTTTATTAAGGTCAGGGACAAGCTGCTGTTTGAGGATAAGATTTTTACCGGAGGGGCAAAATCAAATATTATAAGACTTTTACCTCCTTTGACAATCACCAAGGGAGAGATTGACCATTTTTTAACATGCTTTAAACAATCAATTTAACAATCGATGAAAAAATTCACATGTGTACAAGATGCAGGTCCTTTGGACGTAGCTCTTGCATTGGCCGGGGAGGTAAAGGCAAATCCTTTTGCCGATAGCCATCTGGGGAAAAACAAGACCCTGTTGATGATATTCTTCGATTCAAGCCTGAGGACAAGGCTCAGCACTCAAAAGGCAGCTATGAATCTGGGGATGAATGTAATTGTGCTTGATATCAATCAAGGAGCATGGAAACTTGAAACAGAGAAGGGAGTGATTATGGACGGAGACAAATCTGAACATATTCTTGAGGCAATTCCAGTGATGGCTTCGTACTGCGATATTATAGGTGTTCGCTCATTTGCAAGATTCGAGAGCAAGGCAAACGATTACAATGAGGTTATACTTAATCAGTTTATCAAATATTCAGGCAAGCCTGTGTTTAGCATGGAGGCGGCCACCCGCCATCCGCTTCAGAGCTTTGCCGACCTTATCACTATAGAAGAGTATAAAACCATTGAAAGACCAAAGGTCCTACTTACATGGGCACCTCATCCAAAGGCTCTTCCACAGGCAGTTCCCAACTCTTTTGCAGAGTGGATGAATGAAACAGATTACGAATTCGTGATTACTCATCCCAAAGGGTATGAGCTATCTCCCGATTTCGTAAAAAATGCAAAAGTGGAGTATGATGTAGAAGCTGCCTATAAGGGAGCAGATTTCGTATATGCAAAGAACTGGTCGGCATTCAGTGATCCCAATTATGGTCAGATATTGAGCATCGACAGAAGCTGGATGGTAGATTCAAGGAAGATGCAACTCACCAACAATGCCAAATTCATGCACTGTCTTCCAGTGAGAAGGAACATGATTGTAAGCGATGAGGTAATTGATGGCCCTGATTCAATAGTGGTACAAGAGGCTGCAAACAGAGTGGTTTCGGCACAGGTTGTGTTAAGGGAGATGTTAAAGGCACTTTAAAGTAATTTATTTATATAAAAGATTATGAAGGAGTTGACAGTTATAAAAATTGGCGGGAACATAGTTGATCAGCCGGCGGCACTTGAAGAGTTTCTTAAGGCCTTCAGTAAGTATCCTGCTCCAAAAATCCTGATTCATGGTGGAGGGGTTATGGCAAGTGAGCTTTCAGGTAAAATGGGTATAGAGGTAAAGATGCAAAATGGCAGAAGAGTAACTGATCTGGATACGCTTAAATTAGTCACTATGGTTTATGCGGGTTGGATAAATAAAAGCATTGTAGCAATATTGCAGAAGCTTGGATGCAATGCAATAGGACTTTCAGGTGCCGATGGAGATCTTGTGCCTGCTACAAGAAGATCACCTGAGCCGGTTGATTTTGGCTATGTGGGTGATGTGAATCCAGTAGATATCAACTCTTCGCTACTTGAGAGTCTGCTGGGAAGAGGGATAACTCCTGTGTTTTGTGCCATAACACACGACAGGAACGGTTCACTGCTGAATACAAATGCCGACACAATGGCATCCAGTCTGGCAATTTCTCTTTCAAGGGACTTCTATACAAGACTAATCTACTGCTTCGAAAAAGAGGGAGTGCTTTACGATCAGAACAATCCGGACTCGGTGGTGCCACTTATAACAAGAGTCAACTATCAGACAATGAAAGATAACGGAGCAATTACCGGAGGAATGCTGCCAAAGCTCGACAACGCATTTGCTGCAATAGAAAGCGGAGTATCTGAGGTTTGCATCAAGCATGCATCAAATCTGGGCAACAATAATGGGACAGTTTTAAGGTAAAGGTTAATGAAGATAGAAGAGAAATATTTTTCTGACGCAGAGGCACTTCTTCAAAAGTTGGTACGAATAGTATCATATTCAGGAGAGGAGAACATGGCTGCTCAGTTTGTTTTCAATTATCTGTCCGATAAGGGGGCAGATTGCGTAAAATTAAAAAACAATGTAATTGCATATTCGAGGGATTTCAAGCCGTCCAGACCAACCCTTATGCTAAACTCGCATCTGGATACTGTAAAGGCAGGAAATGGCTACACTTTTGACCCTTTTAATCCTCCGCTATCTGAAGACAGGATACTGGGCCTTGGCAGCAATGATGCAGGTGGGTCAGTTGTTTCAATGATTGAGACATTCTTATATTTCAACAGCCATTCGCTTCCATACAACATCCTTCTCGTTCTCTCTGCTGAGGAGGAGAATTCCGGGAAGAACGGAATGGATCTTGTGTTAAAGAAAACTCCTGAAATAAGTTGTGCAATTGTAGGCGAGCCTACAGGAATGCGAGTTGCAGTTGCGGAGAGGGGACTTCTGGTTGTTGATGCGATTGCTAAAGGCAAAAATGGTCACGCGGCCCGGGGTGAAGGGGTGAATGCTATTTACACAGCAATTGAAGATATAAACTGGATAAGAGAATATAAATTTCCGCTTGTGTCAGATTTAATGGGAGAGGTGAGGGCCACAGTAACGCAGATAGAGGCAGGAGTTCAGCACAATGTTGTCCCTGATGCCTGTAAATTTGTAATTGATATCAGACCAACTGACCTATATACAAATACTCAGATAATGGAGATTTTGAAATCGTATATGAAAAGTGACCTGAAGGCCAGATCTCTTACTAATAAAAGTTCTTCAATTCATGCCGGTCATCCTTTAGTCCAGGCAGCAGATCTTCTGGGAATAGAGAAATATGTATCCCCGACAACATCGGACTGGATGCGGATCTCATTTCCGGCAATAAAAATGGGCCCGGGCGACTCTTCAAGGTCTCACAGGTCCGATGAATATATTTTCAAAAGAGAGGTGAGGCAAGGAGTAGAGGGATACATAAATTTTGTCAACAAACTTGAGTTATAGATTATGAGCAAATTATGGGAAAAGGGAGTAGAAGCAAATAAGCTGGTAGAAGATTTTACCGTCGGCAAAGACAGGGAGCTGGACATCAGAATGGCTAAGTACGATATTCTTGGTTCGGTGGCCCATATAACCATGCTTGAGAGCATAGGGCTTATAACTTCAGATGAGCTTGCTCTGCTAAAAAATGAGTTGTCAGTACTGCTTAAAGAGGCAGAAAACGGCAAATTCACAATAGACGACGATGTAGAGGACATACACTCTCAGGTTGAACTTTGCCTCACTAAGGTTCTTGGTGAAACTGGCAAGAAAATTCACTCGGGCAGGTCGAGAAACGACCAGGTTCTTGTAGATATAAAGCTCTTTTTACGTGATGAGATTCTGGTTTTCAAGGAGGATATACTCTCTCTGTTCAATCTTCTGCAGAATCTTAGCGAAGAGCACAAAGATGTCCTTATGCCAGGCTACACTCACGGTCAGATAGCCATGCCCTCTTCATTCGGACTATGGTTCGGAGCCTATGCCGAGACACTCGTCGATGATATCTATTCACTGACAGCAGCATGGAACGTAGTTAATCAAAACCCCTTAGGTTCGGCGGCAGGATATGGAAGTTCATTTCCTCTGGACAGGGAGATGACCACCACACTACTGGAATTTAAAAGCATGAACTATAATGCTATCTCTGCACAACTAAGCAGAGGCAAGTCAGAAAAGGTTGTTGCCAATGCACTCTCTTCGCTGGCATCTACGCTCAATAAGCTTGCATCGGACTGTACTATGTATATGTGCGGAAACTTTGGATTTATCTCTTTCCCGGATGAGCTTACAACAGGTTCCAGCATTATGCCACATAAGAAGAATCCTGATGTGTGGGAGTTGATACGGGCAAATTGTAACCGTATCCAGAACACTCCAAATGAGATCTCTCTGCTCTGTACCAACCTTCCTCACGGGTATCACAGGGATTTTCAGCTGCTGAAAGATATCCTTTTTCCGGCAATTGAGAGAATGCATAACTCAGTACAGATGACAATGCTCATGCTATCCAATATCAGAATCAACAAAAACATACTGGATGATTCAAAATATGACTATCTTTTTACAGTAGAGGAGGTTAATAAGCTGGTTCTGGACGGGGTCCCATTCAGGGATGCATACAAGAGGGTAGGGAAAGAGGTGATGGAGGGCATGTTCATAGCAAAAAAAGAGGTTGCCCACACTCACAAGGGGAGCATAGGCAACCTGTGTACTTCTGAAATCAAGGCCAAAATGGATTTGGCCCTTAATCAGTTAAAATAGTATCAGTTGAAGTAGGCGTAATTTCCAAAAAGAAGGAATGCAGCCAGCAATGTTATCAGAATATTAAAGGTCTGGGCAACAAGGAACGTATAAATGTAATACTTGTTGTCCTTGTTGAAGATTTTCTTGAAATCGGTTTCCAGACCAATCGAGACAAAAGCAATTGAAAACAGCGTTTCGCGAAGCCCCTTTGCAACCTTTCCGAGATCCTTTGCATAGTTCGGTTCAAACATAAAGCTGAAAACGAGTGATGCCAGTATGAATCCAAGTACGAACTTAGGGAACCTCTCCCACAATAAACTTGCCGATGGCTTGATATCCTTATTTGTCCCTCTGTATGACCAGTAAATGGAAATTGCAAATGCAGCAACTCCAAGCAGGACATTTTGCGATGACTTTATTATAACGCTGTACTTCTCTGCAACATCTCCCAAAAACTTGCCCGAAGCCACAACCGCCCCTGTGGTGTCAATTGTGCCACCCAACCATGCGCCGGCAACCTCCGGACTAAGACCCAGCAATTTTGCCAGAAATGGCATCAGATACATCATTGGAACGGCAACAACAAGTACTATCGATATAACAAAAGACAACTTCTTGCTGTCCCCCTTTATTGCACCGCAAGTAGCAATTGCAGCAGATACCCCGCAAATAGAAACAGCACTCGACAACATGACGGCCATCTCTTTGTCTACACCAAACTTTTTTGCCACCCAATATGAGAAATACCATACAGATATTACAACAATAACGGCCTGAACCATTCCGAGTGCGCCAGCTTTCATTATTTCGCCAAATAGTATTGATGTACCAAGAAGTACGAGACCTGCTTTAATATAATACTCGCTTCTTACCGCAGGCTCGAGCCATTTGGGAAGGCCAACAGTGTTTCTGATAAGCAGACCTATTGCCACAGAAAAGAAGACCGCTTCAAATCCGGTTGTCTTAATAAATGATATTCCGCTTAAATATTGAGCTAAAAGAGAGATCAAGAACAGTAGAGTGTATGAAATCGCAAATCCTTTTAGGCTGCTTCCCAGAATCCTGAGACCTATTGCTCCCAGTATTCCTACAGAAGCAAAGATCACATATATGTTCGACATGAATTTTGGAAAAATTATTACGCCAATAACCAGTATCGCACCTAATATGGTTGCTATCCAGTCCTCGTTCTTAAACTGTGCAAGAAATTTTGTGTTCATAAGTGAAGTTATTCATGATTAATGTTAATTAACCACAAATATAAATCATTTTCTATAATGTCAGCCTGCTGCCGGATTCCGCCTTGACTGCCTTTTTCCATCTATCGGAATATCCCGGAAATTCAGGAGCCGGAGGAATGTCCGGAGAGAAGCCGTTATTTACAAATGAACCGTCCTTATTTTGTTTTTTTGTATTGCCGTCCATGAACTTTACCAACAGAAAACGATCAAGATTTTTCCACATTTCAAACAGGTCGTTTGCCTTGCCTACAGAAAAATTTGTAAGAAAATCTCCAACAGATCCGGGTTTTCCGGAATTCTTTGACAGCATCTCTTTTGCCCTCTTGTCTGTTTCGGCCACCTCTGCAAACATTGTATTCTCATGTTTGTCAATAATTGATCGTACCTCTGTCCCAATATGGTTGTATCTGAGATATGCAAACTGTGCTATCCTGTTTACCATCCAGAACATAGACGTCTCGGAATACTTGATCATAGACCCGTTACCCAGAGCATAATGGCTGGAGATGCTTCTCGAAGAGGTATATACAGGTGTAAGTGGAGAAGTACCCGCGTCATCTACACCAAACCAGAAGATTCCTCCAATCTCCTTAGGCATCCATGAACGGCACTCTCCGACAAACCAGAAACCAGTCTGCTGTGTTGCAATGGCCCTTTCGTTTATATATTTCTTTCCATCCACTTCGTAAGACATAGGGCGCCATCTGTATGGCAGTATGTTACCACCGGCACCAATATCCTGCATCATATCCATAGGCGTTCCCTCATAATGGTCCCTCATCATATCTGCTACATCTTTCACAGAGAGCTTTGCCTTAACCTTGAAGTAAAGAGGCATTCTGTTACTCATATTTTTACCCATAGCATAATCAAGATATTTACTCATATCTTCCATAGCAAATCGGTTAAAAAAGCTCCATACACGAGCATCGCAGCCTCTTACTGTCTCTCCTGTGGCAGGACCATATGTTTCGGCAAAGCTGAAATCCTTGTCCTCTCCTTTGAAAAGCCCCTGCTCCCGTGCCTGAGATATAAGATCTGGTGCATATAGGCAATTTTCAGAGTCGTTAAGCGGAAATGTGGTAATCCTTGCCTGATTTGCGTGCCCCGATACAGTTCCGTCGGGAAGCCTTACCGCCACCCAAAGCGCCCCCTTGTTTTTGTTGATTCCGTCAACTTTTCTTGGAGCCTTGCCAATAATCTCAAGGAACCAAACCTCGTTCGGGTCGGCAATGGATATAGATTCTCCGCTTGAAGCGTAACCATATTCTGCAACAAGGTCTGCAATAACCTTTATTGCCTCCCTTGCTGTCTTTGCTCTTTGTAAAGCTATGTACATTAGTGAACCATAGTCAAGTAACGCATCGGGGTCGAGCTGCGATTCAAGCCCTCCCCAGGTGGATTCTCCTATGACAACCTGATATTCATTCATGTTGCCTATAACATTGTATGTCTGTTCTGCCTGTGGTATCTCTCCCAGATACCGTCCCTTGCCCCATTCGTAGATCTTCATCATAGTCCCCTTCGGATATTTTTGCGCAGGATAGTGAACAAGTACTCCATACCTTGTATGTGAATCGGCCGAATAACTCACCATGCATGATCCGTTTTGTGATGCACCCTTGGTTATCAATAAGTTTGTACAGGCTTCTCCTTTCTGAATATAAAGGGAGAAAAGCAGCAGAATGGATAAAATCAGTCTCTTCATTTTTCGTTATTTTTTTTAGCCAAGATAGTGAATTTGTCATTACTGAGTAATTAGTTTTAAAATATCCCAAAAAAATTTGGAGATTAAAAAAAAGTCCATACCTTTGCAGCCCGTTTGAGAAAAAAACGGACAGTTCTTTGAAGTTTTGAGAGAGATAAAGAGGTAAAGAATATGAGGTAGATCTAATGGTTTTCGATTTATTGGAAACTGTGAAGGTCATCTCGAGCGAAAAAAAATAGATTGGGTCTGTTAATTGAAAGATTAAGGGACTACAATTTCAATACGTTTTAAGAAGTTACTTAAGGGCGAACGGAGGATGCCTAGGCTTCTATGGGCGAAGAAAGACGTGGTAAGCTGCGAAAAGCTGCGGGGATTTGCAAACGAGATTTGATCCGCAGATGTCTGAATGGGGGAACCCGGCTGGTTGAAGGCCAGTCACATGTTTACATGAGCCAACGCAGGGAACTGAAACATCTTAGTACCTGCAGGAAAAGAAAGAAATATCGATTCTCTGAGTAGTGGCGAGCGAAAGGGGAATAGCCCAAACCGGAGTTGTTCAGGCAATTCCGGGGTTGTAGGACTGCGACACTTTATCTTAGTAAGAAGTGGAACCAATTGGAAAATTGGGTCGGAGAGGGTGATAATCCCGTACACGCAACGACTAAGATAGACAGCAGTATCCTGAGTAAGGCGGGACACGAGGAATCCTGTCTGAAACTGCGGGGACCATCCCGCAAGGCTAAATACCAATAGAAGACCGATAGTGAACCAGTACTGTGAAGGAAAGGTGAAAAGTACCCCGAACAGGGGGGTGAAATAGAACCTGAAACCGTTCGCTTACAAGCGGTCGGAGTCCCTTCGTGGGATGACGGCGTGCCTTTTGCATAATGAGCCTACGAGTTGCATCTCACTAGCGAGGTTAAGTACTTAAGGTACGGAGCCGAAGCGAAAGCGAGTCTGAATAGGGCGCTTAGTTAGTGGGAGCAGACGCGAAACCTTGTGATCTACCCTTGACCAGGTTGAAGGAGCCGTAACAGGCTGTGGAGGACCGAACCAGTTTCCGTTGAAAAGGATTTGGATGAGTTGAGGGTAGGGGTGAAAGGCTAATCAAACTGGGAGATAGCTCGTACTCCCCGAAATGTCTTTTGGGACAGCCTCGAGTAATAGCTTATCGGAGGTAGAGCTACTGATAGGATGCGAGGGCTTCATCGCCTATCAATTCCTGACAAACTCCGAATGCCGATAAGTGTTTCTCGGGAGTGAGTCGTTGGGTGCTAATGTCCGGCGGCGAGAGGGAAAGAGCCCAGACCAACAGCTAAGGCCCCTAAACGTGTGTTAAGTTGATAGAACGATGTCTGGTAGCAGCGACAGCTAGGATGTTAGCTTGGAAGCAGCTATTCATTTAAAGAGTGCGTAACAGCTCACTAGTCGAGCGACCGGGCGTGGATAATAATCGGGCATCAAGCACACTGCCGAAGCTATGGACTGTACTAAAGTATAGTGGTAGGGGAGCATTCCATTCAGCGCTGAAGGTGAACTGTGAGGTTTGCTGGAGCGTATGGAAAAGAAGATGTAGGCATAAGTAACGATAATGCAGGCGAGAAACCTGCACACCGAAAACCCAAGGGTTCCTGATCAACGTTAATCGGATCAGGGTTAGTCGGGGCCTAAGGAGTAGCCGAAAGGCGAATCTGATGGACAAATGGTTAATATTCCATTACCTGTATATTGAGCAAAGGAGAGACGGAGTAGTGACACACACGCCAACTGACGGAATAGTTGGTTGAAGGCCGTAGGTATATGACAAGGTTAAGAGCTATGTCATGCTGATGGTTTACAGTACATTGAGTCTTCGGATGAGATGATAGTTGTGGTAAACAGACTTCCAAGAAAATCTTCCGCGTATTAAATTGATATACAGCCCGTACCGTAAACCGACACAGGTGGGTGAGGAGAGAATCCTAAGGTGCTCGAGTGAATCATGGCTAAGGAACTCGGCAAATTAACCCCGTAACTTCGGGAGAAGGGGACCCTAGCGATAGGGCGCAGAGAAATGGCCCAGGCGACTGTTTAACAAAAACACAGGGCTTTGCTAAATCGAAAGATGAAGAATAAGGCCTGACACCTGCCCGGTGCTGGAAGGTTAAGAGGGGATGTTAGCAGCAATGCGAAGCATTGAATCGAAGCCCCAGTAAACGGCGGCCGTAACTATAACGGTCCTAAGGTAGCGAAATTCCTTGTCGGGTAAGTTCCGACCTGCACGAATGGTGTAACGATCTGGGCACTGTCTCAGCCATGAGCTCGGTGAAATTGTAGTAGCGGTGAAGATGCCGCTTACCCGCAACGGGACGGAAAGACCCCGTGAACCTTTACTGCAACTTAGCGCTGATTTTGGGTAATTGATGTGTAGGATAGGTGGGAGACTGCGAAGCGGGTACGCTAGTATTCGTGGAGTCAATGTTGAAATACCACCCTTTGATTATTTGGAATCTAACTTCGAGAGAAAGACACCGCTTGGTGGGTAGTTTGACTGGGGTGGTCGCCTCCAAAAGAGTAACGGAGGCTTCCCAAGGTGCACTCCGCACGAATGGTAACCGTGCATAGAGTATATTGGTACAAGTGCGCTTGACTGTGAGACATACAAGTCGACCAGGTGCGAAAGCAGGGCAAAGTGATCCGGTGGTTCCGCATGGGTGGGCCATCGCTCAAAGGATAAAAGGTACTCCGGGGATAACAGGCTGATCGCTCCCAAGAGCTCAAATCGACGGAGCGGTTTGGCACCTCGATGTCGGCTCGTCACATCCTGGGGCTGGAGCAGGTCCCAAGGGTTCGGCTGTTCGCCGATTAAAGTGGCACGCGAGCTGGGTTCAGAACGTCGTGAGACAGTTCGGTCCCTATCTGTTGTGGGCGTAGGAAATTTGAGGGGGTCTGTCCTTAGTACGAGAGGACCGGGATGGACGCACCGCTAGTGTACCGGTTGTGGCGCCAGCTGCACCGCCGGGTAGCTATGTGCGGTTTAGATAAGCGCTGAAAGCATCTAAGCGCGAAGCTAGCCCCAAGATGAGATTTCCCTTGAGGGTCGTGGTAGACTACCACGTCGATAGGCTGTAGGTGTAAAGGCAGTAATGTCATAGCCGAGCAGTACTAATAGCCCGATAGGCTTCTTATACGTACAGATAGATAATTATCAATAATTGTTTTACTGATCAGCATACACGATATTCCTTATCGTTTTATCTCTCTCTTTACATAATATAACGCCGAAAAGCGAAAAAGTATGATGCATTCTGTCGTCGGTGACGGTAGATTGCGGGTCAGGCTGGATCTTGCAAGGCTGAGCGGAACGAGACAATGGAGTTTACATCAGGTAAATGACGGCAGTCGAGTGAGCGGAAAACGCAGCAAGAGACAGAAATGACACAGCAAGCTTAAGGTGGCTATAGCGACGGGGATCCACCTCTTCCCATTCCGAACAGAGAAGTTAAGCCCGTTTGCGCCGATGGTACTGCTATACCAAGTGGGAGAGTAGGTAGCCGCCATCTTTCAAAGGAGATTTAATCGTAAGATTAAGTCTC